>OZ243109.1:0-3137500 GCA_965212385.1 Parvibaculaceae bacterium
CTTCGAGAGTCAAAGGCAGCGCGAGCTTCTTTGAGAGCTGAGCTTTTTGCTTCTCTTTCGTCGAGCTCTCTGTCTTCTCTTGCGCCAACGGCGTAACCCTTCTACTCGTCACTAGAAGCCAGACCTAGGACGTCGCTCCGCAGAGGAACGATTCTGCGGATGTATCAGCTGAACTGAGGGAAATCCTGACGGAATATCCTTAAAAGCGGCTTAATTTCAGCCGTTCAGGCGATCCAAAACGGCACTTGGCGCACCATCAAGCGCCACCCGTCCTTGGTCCAAATAGACCAATCGATCTGCTAGGCGCATGTGGCTAGGCCGATGGGTCACCATCAGGATGGTGGATTTGCCTTTAAGGGACATCAGTTTGTCGACGAGGGCGGCGTCGGCAGCATCGTCCAGGCCAAATGCGGGCTCGTCGAGCAGCAGCATGGGCGCATTTTTGACGTAGGCGCGGGCCAGGTTCAGCCGCTGCCGGACACCGCCGGCCAGATTGGCGAAATCTTCCTGCGAGAACCGCGTATCCACACCGTCAGGAAGGGACCGGACATAGTCTTTCAGTCCGGCGTCAGCAATTGCCCGTTCGATATCTCTGTCACTGGCGGTCGGCTCAGCAAGGCGCAGGTTCTGCGCAATGGTGCCATAGAAGAAGGTGGCGTGTTGGGGAAGATACGCGATGGAGTTGCGCATCTCACCGGAGTCAAGCTGGCGAATGTCGAGCCCATCAAGAGCGACGGATCCAGCCTGGGGTTTGTAGAGCCCCGCGATCACTTTCAAAAGCGTGGATTTGCCTGCGCCATTCGACCCATTGATGGCGACAAACTCGCCTGGCTCAACCTTCAACGCGGCACCCATGAGCGCAGGCTCGGCACCTGCTGAAAAGCGGAGCGAGACATTGTTGAGCGTGATACCCCCTTTGAAAGAGCGGAAGAAGGACGGCAATTTGCCCGCGTCCCGCTCAAGAGGCAGTTTCATCAACCCGTCAATCTGGCGAAGGCTCTGACTGACCTGTCCGATCCTGCTGAAGCTCAAAAAGATGGATTGGATAGGCCCAAGAACACGCCACACAAATGCCATGGTGGCGATGAGAGCGCCGACGGTGAGGTCGCCCTCCATTGCATAAAGGGTACCCATGGCAAGTGTTGCAACGCCTGCAATGGTCATCAACGTCTGTGCAACCGTTTGGATGAACATATTAATGCGAGCAGAGTGCGCATTTGAAAGCGCCGCGCGTTCCGAGATGCCGTAAAAACGGTCGCGCCAGATGTCTTCGGCGGAACACTGTTTGAGGGTGCGCTGTTTACTGACCAGCTCAATGAGGAAGTTTTGGCGGGTGTTGCGTATCTCGGCTGCTTCGGCCACGGCTTTCTTCATGATAGGCGCCATCACCAAGCCAAAAATGATAAAGGCGGCAATCAGAGCAACGGGCACCCAACCAATGGTGCCGGCAATGACGAAAATCGCTGCGAGAAAGACGATGACAAAGGGCAGATCAAACGCGGCGGCTGCGAGCGGACCGGTGAAAATCTCCCGTACGCCTTCAAACTGTCGAAGCCGGTTGAGCTGCGTGGCGACAGGCGCATTCTCAGTCATGGACACGGGCATATAGAGCAGTTGCTGAAACGATGCCCCGCCGACCTGCGCATCAATACGCGCACCCATATAGGCCAGCGCACGACCACGGATGATCCGCAATGCGGCTTCGACGCCGATGATGAGCAATATGCCGGCAACAAAGTAAGCGAGTGTCTCAGAAGAGCGTGTGCCAATCACACGGTCATAGACGCCCATAATGAAGATCGGGACCATGAGGGCGGTGATGTTGGTGATGAAGCTGATGGCAAATGTCTGCGCGATAAGTCTCTTGAAACGACCCACCACATTCCAGACCCAACTGCCAGCGGCGCGTTGGACAGGGGCCGCTTCCATCGTATCGGAATGGTTGATCAGATAGGCAATGCCTTTGGTCTTGCTGGCATCAATTGTCCCTTCGGCCTTCATCTTGCCGTCAAAGATCGAGAGCGTGTCGCCCTCGCGGGAATAGATTACGCCAATATGCTCGCCGTCTGTGGAGAAGAGGCAGGGCAACTGACTTGGACCCAAGTCGCACAGGCGCATATGCCGCGCGGTCGTGGTGAAGTTCAGGTTCGACAGGATCGTCCGCACATCATCAAAGTCGAGATCGTCGACAAAATGCGGCAGCGCTTCCGCGAGATGGCGCGCTTCGCCCCGCCACCCTAGTTTAGTAAGAAGCGGCATGAGGCAGGCACCAGCTGACGTGCCGCCTACGAAGCGATCCAGATCTCCACCGTGCAACAAAGATGAAAGAAGAGGCCGACCTTTGGGTTCAATCGGTTTCTGTGAGACGACAGCTTCTGCTGCACCATCATAAGTTACGCTCATGATGCGGCCTCCGCCGTTTCTTGTGTTGCGGAAGGAGCAGGTGCTGCCACGGGCGAACTGTCTTCACGATTGGCCTCGGTGAGGACGCCGTGATTCATCTCAAAGTGACGATCGGCGATGCGCATAAGTGACGGGCGGTGAGTGACAGCGATGATCGTCGGCCCGCCTTTCAGGACTTCCAAGGCCTTCAGGACTTTCTGGTCGCCTTTCTGATCGAGCGTATTATTAGCTTCATCAAACAAGAGCACTTGCGGCTTCATCGCAAGCGCGCGGGCAATCGTCATGCGCTGCAGGAAGCCGCCGGGAAGTTGTTCAGCGATCCCCTGATTGACGCGGGTGTCATACCCATCCGGCAGGCGATGAATGTCCTCCTCTAAACCAATGGCGCGCGCCGCAAGCCGAGCATTGTCAATGGCTTCGCCTGTTCGGAACATGGCGAGGTTTTCCAAGATGGTTCCTTGAAACAGAACCGGGTTGGGGGGGATATAGGCAATCCAGTTGGACAGCGCCTTTTGATGCGGCCCGGTGACGTCCATGCCGTCAATCATCACATGGCCTTCGGTGGGGCTGGCTTCACCGGTGATGAGACGGATCAGGGTGGACTTACCAGAATTGTCGATCCCGGTAATGGAAATCATCTCACCGGCTTTGAACTTGGCTGTCACCTGCTTCACCACATCCGGAAGATCGGGACCGTACCGGAATGAAGCTCTTTTCAGATCGATCTGGCCGGCAAGCGCAGGTACCGTGTTTGGGCTTGGGGCAGCCTGCGCACCTGGCAGATCCAATAGGCTCGCTGCTTTTTCCCGCGCGACATCAACACTCTGAAGCTGTGTCCAAAGACTGAGCCCTTTTAGGAGGGGTTGGATTGTGCGCCCCGATAAAAGCGTACAGGCAGCGAGTGAGCCCATGGTCAAGCTTCCATCGATGACCAGCAGGGCGCCGACGGAGACGACGGAGACCATAGTGACCCCGGCAAACACGGCGCCAAACGACTGCGCGATGCCGCCAAGCTCAATGGTGCGATAGGTGGCGGATGCGCCGGTGCGGAGCAGCCGTTCATAGCGGCGCTGAATCTGCGGTTCCATTGCCATGCTCTTGATGGCGGGAATGCCATTCAGCGTTTCCACGACGAAGCTGTAGCGGCGATCATCGAAGGCCCACCGATCGCTTAGGACCTTCCTGAGGGCGCTGCCGCTGATTGCGGTGACAACAACCAAGACCGCAAACAAAGCGATGGGAACCAGGACCAGCGAGCCGCCTATGATCCAGATGAGGGCAAGGAAAGCGCCGACAAAAGGCAGGTCCAGCATAAGCAGCCGCGATTGGCCGCCTTCAAAGTCGCGAATGGTATCGAGCGCTCCGAGCTTGTCCATATAGCCGCCCGGTGTCTCCTTCTCGAACTCCTGGGGTGGTGTTTCGAGGAAGCGGTCGACAAGCGTGACATTGAGCGCATGATCAAGTTGGGCGGCATACCAGATAACCAGACAGGATCGCGAATATCGAAACACTGCATCGATGCACATGATGGCGATGAGGCCCATAACCATGATCGTCAGCGTTTCAACGGCCTGGTTGGGGATAATGCGGTCATAGACCTGAAGAAGCGCCAGGGGTGTCGCAAGGGCAAAAAAGTTGATCGATATGGATCCGATGAGGATGGGCGGGCTTAAGGGCCCGGCACCCTTCGCGGTGAAGCCGGCAAACCGTTCGTCACGCCCGCCAGAGATGAAGACTCGAAGAGACTCCACCGCCGACTGAATCTTGCTGCGCGGTTCGTCAGTTGGCTGCTGTTTACTCATGCCGACGTGCATGCCCCAGGAACAGATAAGGCGGAAAATCCCGCCATCTTTCATGCAGAATCCCCGGAAGTTTTTGTTTTTTGGTTAATTTTTTCCTTTTGCCGAATTTTCCGCGGATTAGCGTCGATATAGATGACCATTTTAATAAAATTTTCCCGGGTTTCTGCGGATTTTGGCCAAATCCGGGGTTTTGGCGAATGGCCTCCTTTATGGTGAGGAGGCGTTAACCAGACTTCTTGACCGCGAGTTAATTTCTGCCGCCCAAATTGTCTAACAAGTGAAAAACCCATCGCAGTTTGGCGACGGGTTTCTGTGTTGGGTCCAAGCGACTCAGCCGCCTGTGTATTTGGCGTGGAAGGTAGACATGGCTGACGAAACGAATCGTGAAGACGAAACCGAAGTCAGGAGCGGTGCCGGTAACGGATCGCAGAACGATGATCTCTTCATTTTCGATGAGGCGGGCAATCCGACAAAACGTCGCGAGGAAGCGGAAGCCGATCTCACGGGCCTCGACAGCGCGCGAGCTGCCGACGATGTCACCAACCCCAATATTCACATGGGGATCGAACGCAGCGACCCGGAACTACCGGAAGGTGCAACACTGGGCGGCGTTACAGATGCTGACACGGACACACAGTCCTCAAATACGGAAGGCCAGGGCGGAAATGCCGGCCGCGAAGCCACGAATGGCCGGGATCCGCTGGTCGCCGCTGACGTGACACCTGCTTCCCTTACGGAAGAGAACACTGACGGGTCGATGGGGCCGTCACCTGCCGCGGAGAGTCTGCTCGATGAGCCCGAAAGGGATCGGGCCACGATGGACATGAAAATGCCCGACATGGACGGTGCTGACATCACCGACGGCACGGGTACTTCAGCAGCGGGCGCAGCGGGCTCTTCTTTTGTGGAGCCAGAAGTCCCGCTTTCTGCGCTCAATCAGGCGCCAGAAGAAATTGAACTCAGCAACACCAGTTTCGATGAGAATGCACCAGGCGCTGTCGTTGGTACTCTCTCCACCAACGATCCAGGCGAGCACACTTATGAGGTAAGCGACGCCCGCTTCGAAGTGGTTGAGGGTGTCCTCAAGCTGAAGCCAGGCGTGAGCTTTGATCATGAAGCAGAGCCGTCGGTTGCCCTCTCCGTCACTGTCACAGATGAAGGAGGGCTCTCCTTCACCCAAGACTTCACGCTGTCGGTTGGCGATGTCAATGAAGGCCCGGAGTCCGTTGATTGGACGCCGCTTCCATTCGACGAGAATGTAGACGGGGCGTCCGTCGGCATCGTGCATGTCACGGACCCGGATGATGGCGAGACCTTCACCTATACGGTGTCTGACAACCGCTTTGAGGTTGTCCAGCAGAATGGCCGCACCGAATTGCGCTTGAAAGACGGCGAAAGCCTTGATGCCGAGCAGGGCAGCGTTCCGGTTACGGTGACAGTCACTGATTCCGGCGGGGAAACCGCCACGCGGTCTGTGTCTGTCACGCCGACTGATGTGAACGAGGGTCCGTCGGACATCAGCCTGTCGAACACAAGCGTTTATGAGAATGCCGCGGGTGCTGTTGTGGGCAGCCTCTCGACGACAGATGTCGATGATGGCGACACGCATACATACTCAGTGGACGATGCACGCTTCGAAGTCGTCGATGGTGATCTGAAGCTCAAGGACGGTGTCTCTCTGGATCATGAGACGGAGTCCTCTGTGGCTGTTGAGGTTACCACGACGGACAGCTCCGGCGCGACCTATTCCGAGACCTTCACGATTGCCGTGGGCGATGTGAATGAGGGTCCGTCGGACATCAGCCTGTCGAACACAAGCGTTGATGAGAATGCCGCGGGTGCTGTTGTGGGCAGCCTGTCGACGACAGATGTCGATGATGGCGACACGCACACCTACTCAGTGGATGATGCCCGCTTTGAGGTTGTGGACGGTGATCTGAAGCTCAAAGATGGCGTGAGCCTGAACCACGAGTCCGAGTCCTCGGTGGCCGTTGAGGTCACCACGACCGATGCAAGTGGGGCGACTTACTCCGAGACCTTCACTATTGCCGTCGGTGATGTGAACGAGGGTCCGTCGGACATCAGCCTGGATAACACATCAGTGGCAGAGAACGCTGCCGGCGCTGTTGTTGGCTCCCTCTCAACGACAGATGTCGATGATGGCGACAGCCACACATACAGCGTGGATGATGCGCGCTTTGAGGTTGTGGGCGGTGATCTGAAGCTCAAAGATGGTATCTCTCTGGATCATGAGACGGAGTCCTCTGTGGCTGTTGAGGTTACCACGACGGACAGCTCCGGCGCGACCTATTCCGAGACCTTCACCATTGCCGTGGGCGATGTGAACGAAGGCCCGAGCGATATCTCTCTCAGCAATGCGTCTGTCGACGAGAACAGTGCCGGTGCCGTGGTTGGGTCGCTCAGCACCACAGATGTGGATGACGGCGACACCCACTCTTACACAGTTGACGATGCCCGCTTCGAGGTTGTCGGCGGTGATCTGAAGCTCAAGGATGGTGTGAGCCTGAACCACGAGTCCGAGTCCTCGGTGGCCGTTGAGGTCACCACGACCGATGCGTCGGGAGCGACCTATTCCGAGACCTTCACCATCGCGGTCGGTGATGTGAACGAGGGTCCGAGCGATATCTCCCTCAGCAATGCATCTGTCGATGAGAACAGTGCCGGTGCGGTGGTTGGTTCCCTCTCCACCACAGATGTAGACGATGGCGACACGCATACGTACAGCGTTGACGATGCGCGCTTCGAAGTTGTGGGCGGCCAGCTGAAGCTCAAGGACGGTGTCTCTCTAGACCACGAATCCGAGTCCTCTGTGGCTGTTGAGGTCACGACCACTGATGCGTCGGGTGCGACCTATTCCGAGACCTTTACCATTGGCGTTGGTGATGTGAACGAAGGACCGAGCGATATTGCACTCGACAACCTCTCTGTCGATGAGAATGCCGCTGGTGCGGTTGTTGGCAGCCTGTCGACGACAGATGTCGACGATGGTGACACGCATACCTATGCCGTGGATGATGCGCGCTTCGAAGTTGTGGGCGGCGACCTGAAGCTCAAGGACGGTGTCTCTCTGAACCACGAGTCCGAGTCCTCTGTGGCTGTCGAAGTGACGACCACCGATGCAAGTGGGGCCACCTATTCCGAGACCTTCACCATTGCGGTCGGCGATGTGAACGAGGGCCCATCGGACATCAGCCTGTCGAACACAAGCGTTGATGAGAATGCCGCGGGTGCTGTTGTGGGCAGCCTATCGACAACGGACGTTGATGATGGCGACACCCATACCTACAGCGTGGATGATGCGCGCTTTGAGGTCGTCGGCGGTGATCTGAAGCTCAAAGATGGCGTGTCTCTGGACCACGAATCTGAGAGCTCTGTGGCTGTTGAGGTCACCACGACAGACAGCTCTGGGGCCACCTATTCCGAGACCTTCACCATCGCTGTGGGCGACGTGAACGAAGGCCCGAGCGATATCTCTCTCAGCAATGCGTCTGTGGATGAGAACAGTGCCGGCGCTGTGGTTGGCTCGCTCTCCACCACGGATGTCGATGATGGCGACACGCATAGCTACAGCGTGGACGATGCCCGCTTTGAGGTTGTCGGCGGCGACCTGAAGTTGAAGGACGGTGTCTCCCTCGATCATGAGACGGAATCGTCTGTCGCGGTCGAAGTGACGACCACAGATACCTCCGGCGCGACCTATTCCGAGACCTTCACCATTGCGGTTGGCGATGTGAACGAAGGGCCGAGCGATATCTCTCTCAGCAATGCGTCTGTCGATGAGAACAGCGCCGGTGCCGTGGTTGGTTCTCTCTCCACCACGGACGTTGACGATGGCGACAGCCACACATACTCAGTGGATGATAGCCGCTTCGAAGTGGTCGGTGGGGATCTCAAGCTCAAGGATGGCGTGTCTCTGGACCACGAGTCCGAGTCCTCTGTCGCTGTCGAAGTGACGACCACCGATGCAAGTGGCGCCACCTACTCCGAGACCTTCACCATTGCTGTGGGCGATGTGAATGAGGGTCCGTCGGACATCAGCCTGTCGAACACAAGCGTTGACGAGAATGCCGCTGGTGCGGTTGTGGGCAGCCTGTCCACGACAGATGTCGACGATGGCGACACGCATAGCTATAGCGTGGACGACGCCCGCTTTGAGGTTGTGGGCGGCGACCTGAAGCTCAAAGACGGTGTCTCGCTGGATCATGAGACGGAGTCGTCTGTGGCGGTCGAAGTGACCACGACGGACAGCTCTGGTGCGACTTACTCAGAGACCTTCACCATTGCCGTCGGTGATGTGAACGAGGGCCCAAGCGACATTAGCTTGGATAATCTCTCTGTTAATGAGAATGCCGCCGGTGCCGTTGTTGGATCTCTCTCCACCACGGACGTGGACGATGGTGACACCCATACATACTCAGTGGATGATGCGCGCTTCGAGGTTGTGGACGGCGACCTGAAGCTTAAAGACGGCGTGAGCCTTGACTACAACGCTGACCCATCCGTTGATGTCACGGTGACGACTACAGATAGCGCGGGTGCGACTTACCAAGAAACATTCTCAATAGCTGTTGGTGATACCAATGATGCGCCAACAGACATTACTCTCGATAACCTCTCCGTTGACGAGAACGCCGCCGGCGCGGTTGTCGGATCTCTCAGCACAACAGATGTCGATGATGGCGACAGCCACACCTATAGCGTGGATGATGCGCGCTTTGAGGTTGTGGGCGGTGATCTGAAGCTCAAGGATGGCGTGAGCCTGAACCATGAGACGGAATCGTCTGTGGCGGTTGAGGTCACCACGACGGACGCGAGTGGGGCGACTTACTCAGAGACCTTCAATATCGCAGTCGGCGATGTGAACGAAGGTCCGAGCGATATCTCTCTCAGCAATGCCTCGGTAGATGAGAACGCTGCTGGAGCGGTTGTTGGCAGCCTGTCGACGACGGATGTCGACGATGGCGATAGCCACACGTACTCAGTCGATGACGCCCGCTTCGAAGTTGTGGGCGGCGACCTGAAGCTCAAGGACGGTGTCTCTCTCGATCATGAGACGGAATCGTCCGTGGCTGTGGAAGTCACGACCACAGATGCGTCCGGGGCGACTTACTCAGAGACCTTCACCATTGCCGTAGGTGACGCAAATGAAGGTCCTTCTGACATTAGCCTGGATAACCTCTCCGTTGACGAGAATGCCGCTGGTGCTGTTGTTGGCTCACTGTCGACGACCGACGTCGATGATGGCGACAGCCACACATACAGCGTGGATGATGCGCGCTTCGAAGTGGTCGGTGGTAGTCTGAAGCTCAAAGACGGTGTCTCACTTGATCATGAGACAGAATCGTCTGTGGCTGTGGAAGTCACCACGACGGACAGCTCCGGTGCGACCTATTCCGAGATCTTCACCATTGCCGTGGGCGATGTGAACGAAGGCCCGAGCGATATCTCTCTCAGCAATGCGTCTGTCGACGAGAACAGTGCGGGCGCCGTGGTTGGATCGCTGAGCACCACGGATGTCGACGATGGCGACACGCATAGCTACAGCGTCGATGACGCCCGGTTCGAGGTTGTGGGCGGCGACCTGAAGCTCAAAGACGGTGTCTCGCTGGATCATGAGACGGAATCGTCTGTGGCGGTCGAAGTGACCACGACGGACAGCTCTGGTGCGACTTACTCAGAGACCTTCACCATTGCCGTGGGCGATGTGAACGAAGGCCCGAGCGATATCTCTCTCAGCAATGCATCTGTCGATGAGAACAGTGCCGGTGCCGTGGTTGGGTCGCTCAGCACCACAGATGTGGATGACGGCGACACCCACTCTTACACAGTTGACGATGCCCGCTTCGAGGTTGTCGGCGGTGATCTGAAGCTCAAGGATGGTGTGAGCCTGAACCACGAGTCCGAGTCCTCGGTGGCCGTTGAGGTCACCACGACCGATGCGTCGGGAGCGACCTATTCCGAGACCTTCACCATCGCGGTCGGTGATGTGAACGAGGGTCCGAGCGATATCTCCCTCAGCAATGCATCTGTCGATGAGAACAGTGCCGGTGCGGTGGTTGGTTCCCTCTCCACCACAGATGTAGACGATGGCGACACGCATACGTACAGCGTTGACGATGCGCGCTTCGAAGTTGTGGGCGGCCAGCTGAAGCTCAAGGACGGTGTCTCTCTAGACCACGAATCCGAGTCCTCTGTGGCTGTTGAGGTCACGACCACTGATGCGTCGGGTGCGACCTATTCCGAGACCTTTACCATTGGCGTTGGTGATGTGAACGAAGGACCGAGCGATATTGCACTCGACAACCTCTCTGTCGATGAGAATGCCGCTGGTGCGGTTGTTGGCAGCCTGTCGACGACAGATGTCGACGATGGTGACACGCATACCTATGCCGTGGATGATGCGCGCTTCGAAGTTGTGGGCGGCGACCTGAAGCTCAAGGACGGTGTCTCTCTGAACCACGAGTCCGAGTCCTCTGTGGCTGTCGAAGTGACGACCACCGATGCAAGTGGGGCCACCTATTCCGAGACCTTCACCATTGCGGTCGGCGATGTGAACGAGGGCCCATCGGACATCAGCCTGTCGAACACAAGCGTTGATGAGAATGCCGCGGGTGCTGTTGTGGGCAGCCTATCGACAACGGACGTTGATGATGGCGACACCCATACCTACAGCGTGGATGATGCGCGCTTTGAGGTCGTCGGCGGTGATCTGAAGCTCAAAGATGGCGTGTCTCTGGACCACGAGTCCGAGTCCTCTGTCGCAGTCGAAGTGACCACGACGGACGCGAGTGGGGCGACTTACTCCGAGACCTTCAATATTGCCGTAGGTGATGTGAACGAGGGCCCAAGCGATATTGCGCTGGATAACCTCTCGGTTAATGAGAATGCCGCTGGGGCGGTTGTTGGATCTCTCAGCACCACAGATGTGGATGATGGCGACAGCCACACTTACGCGGTCGACGATGCGCGCTTTGAGGTTGTGGGCGGTGATCTGAAGCTCAAGGATGGCGTGAGCCTGAACCACGAGTCTGAGTCCTCTGTCGCGGTTGAGGTCACGACGACGGACAGCTCTGGTGCGACTTACTCAGAGACCTTCACCATTGCAGTCGGCGATGTGAACGAAGGTCCGTCGGATATCAGCCTGGATAACCTCTCGGTTAATGAGAATGCCGCTGGTGCGGTTGTGGGCAGCCTGTCGACGACCGACGTCGATGATGGCGACACGCACACCTACTCAGTGGATGATGCCCGCTTTGAGGTTGTCGGCGGCGACCTGAAGCTCAAAGACGGCGTCTCTCTCGATCATGAGACGGAATCGTCTGTGGCTGTTGAGGTCACGACGACGGACAGCTCCGGCGCGACCTATTCCGAGACCTTCACCATTGCGGTTGGCGATGTGAACGAAGGGCCGAGCGATATCTCTCTCAGCAATGCGTCTGTGGATGAGAATAGTGCCGGTGCCGTGGTTGGTTCTCTCTCCACCACGGACGTTGACGATGGCGACAGCCACACATACTCAGTGGATGATAGCCGCTTCGAAGTGGTCGGTGGGGATCTCAAGCTCAAGGATGGCGTGTCTCTGGACCACGAGTCCGAGTCCTCTGTCGCTGTCGAAGTGACGACCACCGATGCAAGTGGCGCCACCTACTCCGAGACCTTCACTATTGCCGTCGGCGATGTGAACGAAGGCCCAAGCGACATTAGCTTGGATAATCTCTCTGTTAGTGAGAATGCCGCCGGTGCCGTTGTTGGATCTCTCTCCACCACGGACGTGGACGATGGCGACACCCATACATACTCAGTGGATGATGCTCGCTTCGAAGTTGTGGGTGGCGATCTGAAGCTCAAGGACGGTGTCTCCCTGAACCACGAATCTGAGAGCTCCGTGGCTGTGGAAGTGACGACCACAGATGCGTCCGGCGCGACCTATTCGGAGACCTTCACCATCGCCGTCGGGGATGTGAACGAGGGCCCATCTGACATTAGCCTCGATAACCTCTCCGTTGACGAGAACGCCGCCGGCGCCGTGGTTGGATCGCTCAGCACCACAGATGTGGATGACGGCGACACCCACTCTTACTCGGTTGATGACGCCCGCTTTGAGGTCGTGGACGGTGATCTGAAGCTCAAAGATGGTGTGAGCCTGAACCACGAGTCCGAGTCCTCTGTCGCAGTCGAAGTGACCACGACGGACGCGAGTGGTGCGACTTACTCAGAGACCTTCAATATCGCGGTCGGCGATGTGAATGAGGGTCCTTCTGACATCAGCCTGGACAATCTGTCGGTCGACGAGAATGCCGCTGGTGCCGTGGTCGGCAGCCTGTCCACCACAGATGTCGACGATGGCGACACGCATACATACTCAGTGGACGATGCCCGCTTTGAGGTGGTCGATGGCGACCTGAAGCTCAAGGACGGCGTCTCTCTCGATCATGAGACGGAATCGTCCGTGGCTGTTGAGGTCACCACGACCGATGCGTCTGGAGCGACCTATTCCGAGACCTTCAATATTGCCGTCGGGGATGTGAACGAAGGTCCGTCGGATATCAGCCTGGATAACCTCTCGGTTAATGAGAATGCCGCTGGTGCGGTTGTTGGCAGCCTGTCGACGACGGATGTCGATGATGGCGACACGCATAGCTACAGCGTCGATGACGCCCGCTTTGAAGTCGTCGGTGGTAGTCTGAAGCTCAAGGACGGCGTCTCTCTTGACCATGAGACGGAGTCGTCCGTGGCGGTTGAGGTCACCACGACCGATGCAAGTGGGGCCACCTATTCCGAGACCTTCACCATTGCTGTGGGCGATGTGAACGAAGGTCCGAGCGACATCTCTCTCAGCAATGCATCTGTCGATGAGAACAGTGCCGGTGCCGTGGTTGGGTCGCTCAGCACCACAGATGTGGATGACGGCGACACGCATAGCTACAGCGTCGATGACGCCCGCTTCGAGGTTATGGACGGTGATCTGAAGCTCAAGGACGGTGTGAGCCTGAACCACGAAGCCGAGTCCTCTGTCGCAGTCGAAGTGACCACGACGGACAGCTCTGGTGCGACTTACTCAGAGACCTTCACCATTGCCGTCGGTGATGTGAACGAGGGCCCAAGCGACATTAGCCTGGATAATCTCTCTGTTGATGAGAATGCCGCTGGGGCGGTTGTGGGCAGCCTGTCCACGACAGATGTCGATGATGGCGACACGCATAGCTACAGCGTCGATGACGCCCGCTTCGAAGTTGTGGGCGGCGACCTGAAGCTCAAGGACGGCGTCTCTCTCGATCATGAGACGGAATCGTCTGTGGCTGTTGAGGTCACCACGACTGATACGTCTGGAGCGACCTATTCCGAGACCTTCACCATCGCTGTGGGCGATGTGAACGAAGGCCCGAGCGCTGCCGGTGTTGATCTCGGCGCGACCAATGAAGACACCTCCGTCGTCATTACCAGCGCTCAACTGCTTGCCAACTCCAGCGATGTGGATGATGGCGACTCGATGAGCGTAAGCTCGCTATCGGTTGACGCGCAATACGGGTCGCTCAGCGACAATGGCGATGGAACCTGGACATTCACGCCTGCTAATGATGTGAGCGCTGACAATGTTCCCTTCTCCTTCACTGTCACGGACGGCGAGGCGAGCGATAGCGCAACAGCCACGCTCGATATTACGGCGGTTGCTGATACGCCGACTGTGTCGCTTGCGTCGACAACGACAACGATCATTGACTCAAGCTTTGAGACTGGTCCGGCTGACTTTGTAACCACGGCTGATGGTTGGAGCACTGATAGCGATGCGATCGAAGTGTGGAGTGAAACTGAAGACACGCACTCAGCGTCAGACGGTGACAAATATGTTGAACTGAATGATGACGCCATCGACAATTATGATGATGCGACCGACATTCATCAGACTGTTGATACTGTTGATGGGGCGACATACACGCTGACTTTTGATCTGTCGCCGCGTCCTGGATATGACGCATCAGTGAACACCATCGAAGTCTTGTGGGACGGCGCCGTCGTTGACACCATTTCGCTCGATGGCTCCGCCAATAGCGACAATGTCTGGCAGAGCTTCGAATACACGATGACCGGCGATGGTGACCCGTCGAAGCTACAGTTCCGCGAAGCTGGGGCCGATGAGGACTATGGTCGTGGCATGCGTCTCGACAACATCAAGTTGACGGAAACAACCGATGGCTCAGTTGTGTCCGGCACAGAAGATGGGACCATTAGCCTGCCTGACATTTCTGCAGGCCTGAACGATACAGATGGCTCAGAAGCTTTGTCGCTGACCGTTGGTAATATCCCTGACGGTGCGACGCTGACCGATGGTTCAAACACCTTTACCGCAAGTGGTGGCACGACAAGTGTTGATGTGTCCGGCTGGGATATGTCCGCACTGGAAGTTACACCAGCTGCAAATTACAATGGGACCTTCAATCTCTCCGTGACCGCCACGGCGACGGAAGGCTCAAACGGATCAACCGCGTCTGACACCGTCCAGATTGAAGTCAACGTCGCGAGCGTAAATGACGGCCCCTCAGACTTGTCTCTGTCGAACAACAGCGTTGATGAAAACGCTGCCGGTGCCGTGATCGGCGATGTGACCACGACGGATGCAGATGTCGGTGACAGCCATACATATGCCGTCGATGATGCCCGGTTCGAAGTGGTTGGCGGTCAACTGAAACTCAAAGATGGCGTCTCACTCGACTATGAGACAGAAACATCCGTGGCCGTTGAGGTAACCACGACGGATGCGGCGGGTGCATCCTATTCCGAAACCTTCAACATTAATGTTGGAGACATTGCTGATGCGCCCGTGGAGCTCTGGAGCGAAGATTTCTCTGGCTTGTCCAACGGTGCCACTTCTGACTCTGGCTCTTCAGCCTGGAGTGCCACCGACGCTGGTTCCGACATTACTGGAAACCACGGCGTCGAAAGTGGTGCCTATGAGTTTGGTCAAGTAACAGACAATTCAAACGACTCGACATCGAAAGTTGTCTGGAGCAGTGAAGTGATCGACATCTCCGGCCAGTCTGAAATCGACCTCAGCTTCCGCCTCTCGGAAACGGGCAAAATGGAAGAAAGCGGCAGTTGGCACGATACGTTTAAGGCCTTCGCTGTGATTGATGGCGTGCGCACGGAGATCATGTCGCAAGATGGCGACTCAGGCATTCAGGATGCCTACAACTTCCAGGATATCGGGACCGGCTCGAGCCTCGTTATTGAGTTCGAAGCCAAAACAACGGCCGGTTCGGAGACCTTCTCGGTCGATGACATCAGCGTGGTAGCCAACGGCTCTCAGACTCCACTCTATGAAATCTCGGACCCTGGCGATGCAATACCGTCTCTGTCTGGTGCGACATACACGACGGATGATGATTACGATGCGACCAATGGCAATGATACCATCGTCTATAATGGGTCCGACAGTGACAATAAGTTGGATGGGCATGATGGTGACGACATCCTTGTCGATGACAACACTAAAGGCGAGCTTAAGGGCGGCGACGACAATGACACGCTCTATGGCCGCGGCGGCGACGACACACTGAAGGGCGAGTATGGTAATGATACGCTCTATGGTGGCTCTGGCGACGACAAGCTAGAAGGCAAGGATGGTGATGATATTCTTGTCGGTGGCACCGGCGAGGATGAGCTCAAAGGCGGCAAAGGCGAGGACGTGCTCTTTGGCGGCGCCGGAGATGACACGATGAAGGGCGAAGATGGTTCTGATCTCTTCATCTTTCAATCCGGCAATGGCGACAGCGACTATGCTGACGGCGGCAGCGGCAGCAGTTGGACAGATACGATCCAGCTGCAAGGCAATGGCGGTGGCGCTGTGAATATGGATTGGACGCTGGAGCTCGATAGTGGCTCAATTGATGGCAGTGACATGAGTTCTTACGATCTTTCTGAAGATGCATCTGGGACGATCACCTTCGCCGATGGGTCCGAAATCTCCTTCGACAATATTGAACGGATCGAATGGTGATCCCCTATCATTTTTGATCCCATGTCATTCTTGAATCTGCAAAGGCCGCTCCTCTTGAGCGGCCTTTTTCTTTGCTCGCTTCCGGAATGCCACAAGCCCTGTTAGGTTCGAAGAACCAGAAGGGGCTTAACCCTTCTATTTGTGGGGGAAACCATGGCAGACACGACGAGCGCGCAAGGGTCGGGAGGCAACTTCATCACGCCCGCCTACAGGCGCTACGCACTTGGTATTCTGACGGTCGTCTATTCGGTCAACTATGTCGACCGGCAGATTTTGTCGATCCTGTTGGAACCCATCAAAATTGATCTCTCCTTGAGCGATACCCAGCTGGGATTACTATTCACGACGTTCGGGATTTTTTACGCCACCCTGGGTCTACCCATCGCTATGCTGGCGGACCGCACCAATCGACGAAACGTCATCACCGCTTCAATGACGATTTTCTCAGGCATGACAGCCGTCTGTGGTGCTGTTACCGCCTTTTGGCAACTGATGGTCGCGCGCATTCTGGTTGGCGTTGGCGAAGCTGGCTCCAGCCCTCCCTCACACTCCATGATTGCCGATCTCTACGAGCCGGAGACGCGCGCTACGGCGCTCGCTATTTTCTCTTTGGGCGTCAATATCGGTATTTTCATTGGTTTCTTGGTCGGCGGGTTTGTTGCGCAATGGTATGGCTGGCGTATGGCTTTCCTGGTCGTCGGACTACCCGGATTGGCCTTGGCCGTTCTGGTTCATTTTACGTTGAGAGAACCGCCCCGGGGTCACTCGGAAGGGCGCGTCGGCCACGAAGACAAGGAAGACGCGCCAGGACTTATGGAAGTCCTGCGGTTCCTCCTCACCCAACCCGCCTTCCGCCACATTGCGGCAGGCGCGACTCTGGTGTCCTTTGTGGGCTATGGGGCGGTGGCTTGGCTGCCTCCCTTCCTGGTCCGGTCCCACGGCATGGAAGTGGGGGACATCGGTCTAGCGCTTTCCCTCATCATCGGTATCGCTGGCGGTCTTGGGACCTATGGCGCCGGCTTCCTGGCTGACCGGCTCGGACAGAAGGATATCCGCTGGTACATGTGGGTGGTTGCCATTGCCGGCGTGGCCGCCTTCCCGTTTGGCTTCAGTGTTTATCTTGCCGAGGATCTGCGCTGGGCTTTGGGCTTGTTTATCATTCCAGCAGCCGCCGGGTCGCTCTATCTCGGACCCAGCCTTGCCATGACGCAAGGCCTGGCGCGCCTGAAAATGCGCGCAGCCGCCTCGGCCCTTCTTCTGTTCATCCTGAACATTATCGGATTGGGGCTTGGGCCACAGGCTGTGGGGATTGTCAGCGACCTGCTGGAGCCCACCTACGGGGTGGAGTCACTCCGCTATGCGCTTCTCGCCATGACGCCGCTTGGTCTTTGGGGTGCGTTGCACTTTTTCCTGGCTGCGCGCACCCTGGGCGATGGTCTGGAGAGAGCCAAGGCTCTCCCGGCCTGATCCGGCTTTTAGTGTTCGTGGGCGGTTGATTGCTCTTCTTTCACGAAGATCATGAGCAACAGTCCGACGATCAGGAAGACGACCACACTGCCGAGCCCCACCCGTTGGCTGTTGGTGGCTTGGGTTACAATGGCGACCGTCAGCGGGGCGAGGAAGCTGGTCGCTTTACCGCAGAGCGCATAGAGACCATAGAACTCTGCCATCATGGCAGGCGGGGCAATGCGCGCCAGCATGGTGCGGCTTGAGGATAGGGACGGGCCCGCAAAGACCCCGGTCGCTGTCGCAAGGAACAGGAACCACCGTTCGGCACTTGTATCAAAGCCCATGCCATTCAGAGCTTCGCCGAAGAAAGTGGTGGCAGCAATCGGCTCCATGCTGACCGACAGCATAAAGGCAGCGGTGTCGGTTGTTGTTCCAACAAGCAGCATGAGTCCGATGGCGAAGCAGGAAACTGCTCCGATGATTGTCTTCTTGGATCCGAGATAGTCATCCACCAGGCCGCCGAGGAGCGTAAAGGGCACTTGCATGACAATGATGATGAGGCCGTAAAAACCGATCTGCGTCGTCGGCCAGTCGAACACGCCTTTGGCATAGACGCCGGTGAAGATGAACACCGCTGCCTGGCCATCGTAATAAACCATCCGCGCGAGCAGGTAGGTTGCGATGTTCTTGTAGTGGGGCAGCTTCTTGATGGTTCCGATCACCATGGCCACGCCCTTTTTTGCGGCCTCCGTGCGGTTCAGCCCCGTGCGCGGTTGATCAGGGGTCATGAAAAAGAACGGAAGCGCGAAGACGAGCAGCCACAGGGCGGAGAGTGGCCCTACAACGCGATTGTGCTCGCTGACAGTTTTGTCGATGCCGAACCAAGGCACATCGGGAAGGCCGAACATCAGCAGCCAGACAGCAAATGACAGAATGGCGCCAACGGATCCGACGGCATATCCGACGGCGGAGAGAGTCCCTATGCGCTTTTTGGATACGAGCGCGGGAAGCATCGCATTGTGATAGACGATGGCGAATTCGAGGCTTGTCGCAGCAATTACGACGCCCACAACCACCAGCAGGATCGAACTGGGCTCACCGGGGGCGGCAAACCAGAGAACCGACATGCCCAGAAAGGCGAACACCGTAAAGACGAAGATGCCGGGTTTGCGCGGCCCGGCGGCATCCGCGAGGGAGCCAAAGAAAGGGCTCAAAAGGGCGATCGATACGCCGGCCGTTGCCTGGACATAACCCCAGATGGCCTGGCCACGCACGTCGTCGCCGACAACCTCACTGGAGAAATAGGGCGCAAACACAAAGATGTTGATCAGGATGAAATAGGGATTGAGTGCCCAGTCATAGATAAACCAGCCGAACATGCCCGCTTTGCCGGTGGGCTTTTCGCCGGTGACCGTTAGATGACCGCCAGGTTGCTCATGGGTGATCTGTTCTTCATAGGCACTGGTCACGGGCACGCTCCTCCTCAACATATCCGGGAAGTTGCATCCTACGGACGATTGTTCCCCGCGGCCACGACCATGGCCCCCTTAGGGGTATCGCTTTTAAGTATTTGAAAATCAACGATTTATTTGATTGGGCGCCAATTAGTATGCGCTTTCTAGACATCTGGTCCTAAACACACACCCAACGAGGGACCCAGCCAGTCAGTTTCCCCAACCAGCCGGGCCCGCAGCAAGAGACCCAAAAGACCGGAATCTAGGAGAAAGATCATGGCGACGAAGACACGTAAGACGACAAAGAAAGCAGCCCCTGAAGCAAAGCTCCCGCTTGCTCGTGACATTTGGCTGGCAGGCCTCGGCTTCTATGGCCGCATCTATGATGAGACAATGGAACGTGCAGAAACTGCTCGTACAGAAGCCAACAAGCTTTTTGACGAACTGGTTGACCGCGGCACTGTTGTTGAAACAGAAACCCGCAAAGCTCTGAAAGACGTCCGCATCGACACAAGCGGCACTGTTGAAGAGCGCATCCAGAAGCTCCGTGACGCCCTTCCTGAGCTTCCAAAGTTCCCTGAAATGCCCGAACTCCCAGAGATGCCTGAGCTTCTCCAGTTCCCGCAGTTCAAGTCCACGCGCGTACGTGAGCTGGAAACCGAAGTCGAAGCGCTGACGAAAAAAGTCAACGCTCTTAGCCGCAAAGCAGCTGCTAAGCCTAAAGCACGCAAGACCCCGGCCCGTAAAGCTGCGTAACAAGCTTTGCGAGCGTAGCCGAGCGGCGTCGTGGTTTACCACGGCGCCGTTCGTGCATTTTGTGACCCTGAATCTGCTCACGATGTGAGTTTCTGCTGGCGGCAAACCCTCAAGCGCAGTCTAATCGTCCTAGACTAATTGAAGGCCTCAATCGCGAGGTGGAATGGGGGAACATATGTCAGACAAGTCTTCCAGCGGCCGTAAATCGGCAAAAGCAAAATCACCCGTCGACAAAGCAAGCGACCTCGCGCGCCAGATTTGGCTCGCAGGCGTAGGCGCCTATGGCCAGGCCGTCGATGAAACGCAGCAGGAAGTCACCCGGCGCGTCGCGCAGGTCAGCCAAGATACATCCAAGTTCTTCGAGGAATTGGTGTCCCGTGGGACGGATCTCGAAAAAAACATGGGGGCGTTGGGCAAGATCAGCGCGGATATGAGGGCAGAGGGCTTGCGCCGAGGCGCCGACATGTCTCTCTCGTTGGAGGATCGTTTGTCTCGCATGCGGGACATGCTGGGACTGGCGCCCTCCGGAAGCGGCTTTGAAGAGAAGGTCGACAAGCTCACAGCCGATGTTGCGGCGCTCAACGCCAAACTGGACCAGGTCCTTGAGCAATTAAACGATCCGGTCTCTAAACCGGCAGCCAAAAAAGCGACCGCAAAAAAGAAACCTGCGGCGAAGAAAAAAACCGCGACGGCCCGAAAACGGACCGCGGCGAAAAAGAAACCGGCAGCGCGAAAATAACGGTTGGTGCCCGCGATGAAGACTCGGGAACGTATCCTCAAAGCAAGTCTTGAGCTCTTCAATGAAGAAGGGGAGACAAATGTGTCGACGGTTGATATCGCCAATCAGGTCGATATCTCACCCGGCAATCTCTATTACCATTTCAAAGGTAAGGACGCGCTCATCACCTCGCTTTATGATGCGTTTGAAGAAGAGATGCGGATCGTTCTGACAGCGCCCGTGGAAAGCCCACTCAGAGCAGAAGACAATTGGCTCTATTTTTACATTGTGTTTGAAGAGATCTTTGACTTTCGGTTCTTCTACCGGAACCTCACAGACCTGTTGACGCGCTACCCTCAACTCAATGCGCGTTTTGACGATCTTTTGGAGCGTAAGCAGGCAACCTGTGAAGCGCTGCTCAACAGTCTGGCCGAAAGAAATGTCTTGGACATAAGAGAGGGTGAGGCGGAACAGGTCAGTACGCGTCTAACAATGCTGCTCACCTATTGGTTGAATTTTGAAGCAGTTCGGCATCCAAACGCAACAGGTCCGGACATTATTCATGGCGGCGTCTTCCACGTGCTCAGCCATGTTGCGCCTTATTTCGCGGCTGGCCGTGGTGTGTTCATGGATGTCATCTCAGCGCTTTATGAAGACCAAAAGGCGGATGCGCAGAAGCGGGCAAGTCGATAAACAGATTTCGCAATTGCGAAACCGGTCGACCGGCACGTTGAATTTCACCTCGAACCGGACTCTTTTTCTTGCCAATGGTGGCAGGAGCCCCCATTTTATTCTCATCGAATTTTTCTTGGAGCATTGTGACGGCTCCCGGCCTTGCCTCAAGAAGGGCTATGCGGCGTTTCCAAAAACGATTTGATACCCTACACACGGGGCTCGTGTGAGATTGAAGACCGGCGCGACAGCGCCGCACAGGAGAATGAGATGGCGACTGGTACAGTCAAATGGTTCAACCCAACAAAAGGGTATGGTTTCATCCAGCCGGAAGATGGCGGCCAGGATGTATTCGTACACATTTCCGCGGTTGAGCGTGCTGGACTCGCTGGGCTTGATGAAAATCAGAAGATTTCATACGAGCTTGAGACCGGACGGAATGGGAAAAGCTCTGCAGTGGATCTGAAGATCCTTTAAACCCCCAATGCAGCAAGTTTTTTGAGGGAGCGCCTTGTCGCTCCCTTTTTTGTGTCTGGATGCTCGAATGTCAGAGGCATTTGGATTAGTCTTCCGTCTGGGGAATATTGTGGGCAGGGGAATCCATGACGATCTTGACGACCACGCGGGTGATTGCGCTGGCACTTGCCATGTCGCTCGTAAGCTCAATCGCCGCGCGTGCTGGCAGTGAATCTTGGGCAGAGGTGACGGATGTTGCGCAATATGTGCCCCTAGGTTTTGCTCTTGCAGAAACGGCCTACCAGGAAGACCTGGAAGGTCTGATACAACTGACACTTGCTGGCGCGTTGACGCTGGGCACAACCGAACTGCTCAAGAATGAAATCGACGCCAAACGACCCAATTACAGACCTGGCGACGGACAAAACTCATTTCCATCTGGACATGCGGCAAAAGCCTGGTTTGCGGCTGCGTATGTACAGAGGAGATACGGGTGTTACAAACTTGAGTGGCAGTGTTGGCGCGGGTCTGCAATTCCCTACCTGGCTGCAGGCGTCACCGCCTATGGTCGCGTGGCAGCAGATCGCCACCACTGGGAAGACGTGCTTGCGAGCGCCGTTATTGCGGAAACATTCGTCTACCTTACGACCGACAAGTATGATCCTGACCTGTCGGTGACGGCTAACTTTGAGAATGGATTCGGGATATTTGTGTCCAAGAGATTCTAGGTCCAGACCTCCCCTGCGGAAAATTTAAGCGCGTAAGCTTGATGTTGACGCTAACGCCAACCGATGTACTTTTCTCTTCGCATTCAAACGGAGAGATTGAAAAATGCTTCAGCCGGTAAGCGAAACTGCCCTGGTCGATATCCCTGATGCGGGTCCGAGCCATGCTCCCGTCTATACGACGCCCGAAGGGTTTGATCTGTCTGACAACAACGCTTTTACGTCCGGCCAACCGTTTGACTATTACAAAAGACTGAGAGATGAGGCGCCGGCAGCGTGGACACCGGTGCCGATGGCGGCCGGATATTGGGCGATCACCCGCTATGATGATGTGAAGCGGATCGAACTCAATCCAGACATTTTTTCGTCGCAACGCGGCGGCATCAATATGGCAACCGCGGAGAGAGGCAGCGGCCATGAAAGGCTCGCCGGCGCGGCACTCAATACACTGATCAGCCTGGATCGTCCTTATCACATCCCCCTTCGGATGCAGCATCGCTCGTTCTTTACACCCGACTACATTGCCGAGCTGCGCAAGAAGGTTGAGGTCAAGGTTGACGAGCTGCTGGACAACATGGAACGCAATGGTCCTGTCGTTGACATGGTGAAAAATTTCTCCGAACAACTGCCGCTTTTTACGCTGTGCGAAATGCTCGGCGTCGACGAAAAGGATCGGCCCAAAATAGTGCGCTGGATGCACTATCTCGAGCTTGCCTCCCACATGATCACGGAGCAGGCGGCCGGACGCAAAATCAGCTATGTGTTCCTTGCAAAGTTCCTCTGGAATGTGCGGCAGATGTTCCGCTTTGGCGAACGTGTGCTGCAAGACCGCCGGGCCAATCCCCGCAATGACCTGCTCACCGCTATCGCCCAGGCGGAGATTGATGGGGAGCCCCTGTCGCAAGAGTTTCTGGATGGGGCCTGGTTGCTGATCATCTTCGCTGGGAATGACACGACCCGAAACTCCCTGTCAGGCACCATGCGCTTGCTGACGGAATTCCCGGATCAAAAACAGAAGCTGCTGGACGACCCGTCGAAGATCAAACAGATGGTGCCGGAAGCGATCCGCATGGTATCGCCTGTGATCTTTATGCGACGGACGCTATTGGCTGACACCGAGATCGCTGGACAGCAAATGTCTGAGGGCGAGAAGGTCATCATGTATTACGGCGCCGCGAACAGAGACCCATCGGTCTTCGAAAACCCGGACCAGTTTGACATCGAACGAGCGAACGCAGGCGACCACCTGTCATTTGGCGCAGGCCCCCACGTGTGTCTGGGTCAGCGTGTCGCCAACATGCAGCTGGAAGTGGCCTACGAGAAAATCCTCTCGCGGTTCCCGAACATAAAGTTCACCGGCAATTGGGCGCAGGCACCGAACAATTTCGTGAACGCGATTTCAAAGCTGGAAGTGGATCTGGGCACCTGAAATTGAACAGTCCAGAGTGAGCAACAACGGCGACGACGCTCGAGTCGCTAACGCGGTCCGAAACGATTGCGTTCCAGGGTCTTGAGTCACAGCTCTGTTGGAGACCTACGGCAGGTGCGCATGGGAGATCTTCCACCTGGTGCCGATTTGATTGAGGGGTTTGTCCGCGCTGAGCGGGCTGCTGAGCTCATCTCAATCATCGACAATCAAGATTGGAAGCAGGATTTGCGCCGCCATGTTCAGCACTATGGATGGCGCTATGACTACAAGGCACGGCGGGTCACGCCAGATGACAGACTAGGGCCACTGCCCGGCTGGTTGGCGCCAGAAGTGGGCGCGCTTTGCGATGCAGGGCATGTTGAAGAGCCGCCTGATCAGGTCATCGTGAACGAATATCAGCCCGGACAGGGTATCGCCCCTCACATCGATTGCGTGCCCTGTTTCGGACCGACAATCGCATCACTGTCGCTTGGTGGCGCGGTCTTGATGCGGTTTGAAGATGCGGCGACGGCGGAAAAATCAGAGGTCCTCTTGCCGCCTCGCAGCCTGCTCACGCTCACCGGGGCGGCCCGATATGAATGGCGTCATGGAATTCCTCCGCGCAAATCGGACATCATGAAGAGTGTCCGAACACCCAGAAAACGGCGGATTTCTCTGACTTTCAGGTCCGTCATCTCGGGCTGAGCCTAAATCCCTATGATCCGGCGGGATTTTGTTGCGGCGCAGCAATTGATTGCGTATGAAGTGCGCTCACCAGTAGCGTTCTTCCCAAGACCGGGCCTCCCTCAATCGTGATCAAGTCAACTTTTGCGGCTTTTGCCGACCACCTTTCTATTGCCGAATGGAAGGGCCGCGATCTTCCCGCTTTCTCACCGGCAGTTCTGAAAACCGAAATCCTGTCAGGCCTAACAGTCGCGTTGGCCCTGGTGCCTGAAGCCGTCGCCTTTGCATTTGTGGCGGGCGTTCATCCACTGGTAGGCCTCTACGCTGCATTCATTGTCGGCCTCATCACCGCGCTGATAGGCGGCCGTCCCGGCATGATCTCAGGCGCGACCGGCGCGCTGGCGGTGGTCATGGTGTCTCTGGTCGCAACCCACGGGGTTGAGTACCTGTTTGCAACAGTCGTGCTCATGGGGGTCCTACAGATTCTCGCCGGTGTCTTTCGTCTCGGCAAATTCATTCGCCTGGTGCCCCATCCGGTCATGCTGGGCTTTGTGAACGGACTAGCGATTGTCATCTTCCTGGCGCAACTGACCCAATTCCAAGTGACGGACGCTGAAGGCGTCAGGACATGGATGGCCGGAATGCCTCTGGTGACGATGTTGGGCCTCGTAGTGCTCACCATGGCCATCATCTGGGTCATGCCGAAACTCACAACCGCCGTCCCCGCGCCCCTGGCGGGCATCGGCATTGTCGCTGCCCTGGTGATTATCACCGGGATGGACGTGCCGCGCGTCGGAGACCTTGCTTCAATCCAGGGAGGATTGCCCGAGTTCCATGTGCCGCTGGCACCACTGACACTGGAAACGTTTGAGATCATTTTTCCTTATGCGGTGATCCTGGCGGCGATTGGGCTGATCGAAAGTCTGCTCACGCTTAACCTGGTCGGCGAAATGACCGGCAAACGCGGTGGCGCGTCACAGGAATGTATCGCACAGGGAACCGCAAATGTTGTGACGGGCTTTTTCGGCGGCATGGGTGGGTGCGCAATGATCGGTCAGTCCATGATCAATGTGAAATCTGGTGGCCGGACGCGTCTATCGGGAACGTCGGCTGCCCTCTTCCTGCTTGCGTTCATCCTGGTCGCGTCAAGTCTGATCGAACAGATCCCCTTGGCGGCGCTGGTCGGCGTGATGTTCATGGTCGTGATCGGGACCTTCGCATGGCAGTCGTTGCGCATCGTGCGGCGCATCCCGCTTACCGACACAATCGTTATCCTTCTCGTGACCGTGGTAACGGTGATGAGTGACCTTGCGATTGCAGTGGTCGTTGGGGTGATTGTGTCCGCTCTCGCCTATGCCTGGAACAATGCGTCCCGGATCCGCGCCTTTGTCGACACCAATGAAGAGGGCGCCCGCGTGTATCAGATCGAGGGACCGCTCTTCTTTGGGTCGACAGATGGCTTCCTGGAGCTCTTTCATCCCGAAGAAGATCCAGATGTGGTGATTGTGGACTTTCTCGACAGCCGTGTTGTCGACCAATCCGCGCTTCAGGCCATTGAGGCCCTTGCTGCGAAGTATCAGGCGCGGAACAAAACGTTGCAGCTGCGGCACTTGTCCCATGATTGCCACCGGCTCTTGCAACGCGCTGGTCAACTCATGATCGATTCAGATGACGATCCGGACTATGCGCTCGCCGTCGATTATTCGGTCAGAACCGGAATACTCGGCAGCGGCCATTAGTCTGCCGCCTGGCGCCGATGCCCTGCGGCGTGTTAGGTCACGCCCACAGGCGGACGGCCGACCGAGTGATACGTGACATCAGCCTGCTCCATTTCTGCGAGCGTGTAGATGTTGCGCAGGTCGATAATAAGGGGTTCAGTCAGCAGAGATTTGACCCGGCTTATGTCGAGCATTCTAAAGGCATTCCATTCCGTCAAAATGAGCAACGCCGCAGCGCCTTCCATGACCGCATAGCTATCATCGCCCCACTCAACACCGGGGAGCATATCTTTTGCTTGCTGCATTCCTTCAGGATCAAAGGCTCTGATATTGGCGCCTGCTTTTTGCAGCAGGGGAATGATGTCCAGGCTGGGCGCATCGCGCATATCATCCGTATTCGGTTTGAAGGTGACACCCAGCACGGCAAGTGTTTTGCCGCTGACATCTCCGCCGCACGCGGCAATGATCTTGTCTGCCATGCGCCGCTTGCGTTCGCTGTTTGCTTCAATAACAGATTCCACGATTTGTGTGGGGCGACCGAACTTTCGCGCAGTATCTGTCAAAGCCAGCGCATCTTTTGGAAAGCAGGAGCCACCGAACCCGGCTCCTGCTTGCAGGAACTTCTGTCCGATCCTTGTGTCCAGCCCGATACCTTTCGAAACGTCCTGCACGTCAGCGCCAGCGGCTTCACAAATGTCGGAGATCTCATTGATAAAGGTGACCTTGGTCGCGAGAAAAGCGTTGTTGGCATATTTGATGATCTCAGCGGTGGTCCGGCCAGTTATCAGGACAGGGGTTTCGTTGAGAATGAGAGGGCGGTAGATGGACCTCATAAGGTCCCGTGCGCGCTCGGAGTCTGTCCCGACAACCACGCGATCCGGTTTCATGAAGTCGTCTATTGCTGAGCCCTCACGAAGAAACTCAGGATTAGACGCGACATCGAAATCCGCTGCCGGGTTCGCGGTCTTGATGATTCTTTCCACTTCATCGCCCGTTCCTACAGGCACTGTGGATTTATTGACCACAGTTGTGTACCCGGCCAGTCGCGGTCCGAGCTCAGCGGCGACCGCAAAAACCGCGCTCAGATCGGCACTCCCATCCGTCTCGCTTGGGGGTGTCCCCACTGCGATGAATATTGCGTCTTGATCGCCAATGTCGGCATCCGCCCATCCACTAAAACCGAGGCGTCCGGCGGCAACGTTTTTCTTCACGAGTTCTTCGAGGCCGGGCTCATAGATTGGGATTTCTCCGCGATGGAGCCGGTCCAGCTTGTGGCTGTCATTGTCGATACAGACCACGGTGTGTCCGAGGTCGGCGAAACAGGTGCCGCTCACAAGCCCTACATAGCCGGTGCCAATCATGGCGATCTTCATTTGTCACGTCCCTAACGTCATTGTCTCGTTTGCCCGAAACGCCAAGCCCCGCCTGTCGTCTCTGCCGTGGCAAAGGCGCTCTTTATACGAGGTATGCGACAGAAAAACGTCTGTGCCCCGCAGGGGAATGAATAGTGGAAATTTTGGCAAACGACTAGCTGGGCACCTCTACTTGAGGCGAAGAAATGCATTCGCAACGACGAATCAAGCGGTTAATTTGCGATTCGCAGGAGATATTCTCCATAAGCACTCTCACCATAATCCGCAGCCAGGGATCGAAGGTCCTCTAAAGAAATCCAAGAGGAATAATACGCAATCTCCTCAGGGCAGGCGATTTTCAGGCTCTGACGCTCTTCAATCGTTTGTACGAATTGAGACGCTTGCAGGAGTGAGGCATGCGTGCCTGTGTCGAGCCAAGCATAACCTCGACCAAGCATCTCGACGTTGAGCTTTCCCGCGTTCAAGTACATCCCGTTTAGGGATGTAATCTCCAACTCGCCGCGGGAGCTAGGCTTCAAATCTGCAGCTTTGTTGCAAACGTCCCCATCATAGAAATAAAGACCAGTAACTGCTTGGTTTGATTTTGGTACTGCGGGTTTCTCCTCAATCCCAATGGGGTTGCCAAGAAGATCGAACTCGAAAACGCCATACCGTTCCGGATCCTTGACCCAATAAGAGAACACGGTCGCGCCGTCCGTGAGCGACGCAGCACTCCTCAATCGATCGGAGAGTCCCGCGCCATAGAAGATATTGTCGCCAAGGATCAGTGCGCAAGGTGATCCATCGATAAAGTCACGGCCAATGATGAAAGCCTGCGCGAGTCCCTCGGGTTCTGGTTGGACCTCATAGGACAATGAAATTCCCCATTGCGACCCGTCGCCTAGCAACGCCTGAAAAAGCTTCTGCTCGTTTGGCGTCGTGATAATGAGAATGTCCCTGATACCCGCCAGCATAAGCGTCGTCAGGGGATAATAAATCATAGGCTTGTCATAGACCGGTAACAGTTGCTTCGAAACAGCGAACGTTACTGGATAAAGGCGCGTTCCGCTTCCACCGGCGAGGATTATACCTTTCATAATTTAGCGTCTTTCGTATTGTCAGTTGCCAGTAACTTTCCCAGAGAAACACAAACGGTGTCGATTGCGGCCGACATTTGTTGCGCCAACGCTGCCCGTTTGGCTGGTAGTCTGCGGCGTTCTGCGAAGCTGAAAACCAAGTCCGTTATGCCGACAGATGCCCGATTTGAGGTGCGCGCCACAACTCCTCGTTTTTGAGGTACCACTCAACAGACTTTTTCAGTCCACTGTCTAGGCTTTCTTCAGGTCGCCACCCTAGCTCGTTCCTTATTTTCGAGCTGTTTACCGCATAACGGACATCGTGGCCGGGCCGGTCGGTAACATAAGCAATGAGCCGCTCATGCGGTCCGTCTTTCGATGGCGCGAGGTCATCCATCAGAGCGCAAAGGCTTCTAACGATCTCTATGTTCGAGTGTTCCTCGTTTCCGCCGATATTATAGGTTTCGCCTGGAGTGCCCTCCAAAGCGACACAGAGCAGCGCTTTGACATGGTCGTCCACATAGAGCCAGTCTCGAACGTTCATGCCGTCTCCATACACTGGTAGCTCTTTCCCCAGAAGCATATTCAGGATCATCCGGGGTATCAGCTTATCCGGAGTTTGGTAGGGTCCGTAATTATTGGAGCAGTTGGTCGTCACAATCGGCAGGCCATATGTGTGAAACCATGCACGTGCGAGGTGGTCAGACGACGCTTTAGAGGCAGAGTAAGGCGAGTTGGGTGCGTATCGGCTTGTTTCGGAAAAAGAGCCAGTCGGTCCCAGGCTGCCAAAAACTTCGTCAGTAGAGACATGATGAAATCGAAATGTCCTTTTTTTGATGCTTGGCAGAGAGAACCAGAAGGTCCGAGCTGCTTCCAGCAAGACGCCGGTCCCCAAAATGTTTGTGAGAAGGAACTCTGTTGGACCGTCAATTGATCGATCCACGTTCGATTCTGCGGCAAGATTCATCACAATATCGGGTCCAAAACTCGAGAATATTTCGTTCAAGAGTTGGGCATCGCGTATATTGCCATGGACGAATGTATAGCGGTCCGAGTGACTGACCGGTTTCAAAGAATTGGGATTGGCTGCGTAAGTCAGCGCATCCAAATTTAGAACATGGTGATCGGTGTAGCCGATGAGGTGTCTTATCAAAGCTGACCCGATGAACCCCGCGCCACCGGTCACAAGTACCTTCATTCGTTTTTCTCTTGGTTCTACCTTGTCGGAAAGGTCGAGCTTTGTCCCACGGCGGCTGTTTCGTGTCCGAAATTTCCTCCAATACTGCCATGTTTGTCTCTCGCAGAATAGTCTGCAAGCAGCTCCCCCAGGAAAATGATCTGCTGCACCTAGCTACACTAGTCGCAGAGAAAACCTTGCGTTAGAGCAAAGTGAGCCGTGGACATCTCTGTGCAATCAGCCAGGACAATGCAATTCGATGACATTCCCGTCAGGGTCCCGGATAAAAACAAACCGTGCGCCATCCCCCAGCTCGATGGGACCGCCAGATAAGGGAATGCCAAGTCCCGCAAGTTTTTCTTGCAGACCGTCCAGGTCCGTGACTTCAAGGGCCATGTGTGTGTAGCCCGTGTGTTTCTCTGGCACATCCATTAGAATGTTCACCTCTGATGGACTTTCGGTATTCAAAATCAAATTGATATTGACGCCTGACGGATGTTCAACGATGGCAACGGGTTCCGGACCGATCGGACCGGCAAGGAATTTAAAACCCAGTTTTTCGTAAAACGACCGGGCCGTTGCGAGATCCCTCACCCGGATTCCGACATGATTTATCCCTGCAATTTCTTTCATATGCTTTTCAGTTCCTTTTGTTCTGTATGGCGCCTACGCCGACATGAGCGATCTGGCCAAGGCGCCTGACGGCTTCGACCAATCTCTTGCAAGCTCTGACAGAATGGCGGTTGTGGTGGTGAGCCCCACGCAAGCCTCTGCCAGTCTGCGCCACGCAATCTCCTCGGCCAACTGCGTGGGCGATCCGCATGCGTCGACGACGACTTTGACATTAAAGCCTGCTTCTTTGGCGCTGATGGCCGCTGGGGCGGCACAAACCTCGGTCGTCACGCCTGCGAGAACGATGTTTTGTCGTCCGGTCGCCCGTGTGGCATCCACGAAGGCGGGTTCGTCCCAGGCATTCACGATTCCATCGCGCTGGATCCGCGCGGCATAGGCCTCGGGAATAGCGTCTTCGAACGCCGGCATGATGGGCCCTTGCTCGTTCGTCTCTTGGCTTGAGGTCAGAACCACTGGAATGCCGGTTCCTTTGGCGAATTTTGCAAGCGTGATCGCATTGCGCTCAAGCGTCTCAAGCGGCGTTGTAACAGCCCATCTATTGGTCCCGACTTGGTGATCAACCAGCAAAAAAGCCGTGTCGTCGACCCTAAAGGTTGTCATACCTCATTCTCCACAATGACCCGATTTGTGACGGAAGCTTCCTGCTCAGCCGGTCACCCGCTGTTTCTGTGGTCAAGAGTAGGGGGCAAACTATTTCATTGATATTTATTGTTTTTTATAATCACCATTCATCTAGATAATAATATTGAGAGCTCGCTGATGACGCTGGATCAAATTCAGATCTTCCTTGCGGTTGCCGATGAGGGTGGCGTGACTGCGGCATCCAAGGTGCTCCATAAGACCCAACCCGCAATCAGCAGTGCCCTAGCGAAGCTGGAGGCGGAGTTGAACCTGACCTTGTTCGACCGCGATGGATACCGCTTGCAACTCAGCGCTGCCGGCCATGCTCTTCGAGCGCGCATGGCCAGGGTTGTGGAGAATGCGGCGCACTTGAAGGCCGCTGCAAAATACCTCTCTGTCGGCAATGAACCGGAGATCAGGATCAGTATGGAGGTCCTGGCGCCGGTGAAGCCGGTGGCGCGCTGCCTCAGAGCGTTGGCAGATGCGTTCCCAAACACGCGATTCAATTTGCGCTCGGATGTCATGCAAGGTGCGCTCGAGAGATTGGACAATGAAGATGTGGACATTGCGATAGGTCCGACACAAGGGCTCCGCAGCGGTTATGAAACCCTGCACATCGCAACAACCCAGCTTGTGCCGGTCGGTCCGATTGATGGACTGGCCGCCTATACAAAAGGTCGGGTGTTGGCGAAGGCTGACATCGCGAAAGAGACCCAAATCGTCATGTCAGATACCGCGACCACAAAACCCGGTCGCGATCGGGCGGTACTGTCGGACGAAAAGCGTTTGATCGTATCGAACTACGAAGAAAAAAAGCAGTTGATCATCGAAGGCTTGGGATGGGGCTTTATGCCGCGCCATTTGATTGAGTGCGACCTTGATGACCAGACACTCCGGCCTCTGCAAATTGAAGGCGCTAACGTGCGTAATGTTGATATCCATGCCATCAGGCTCGAGTCCCGGCCGCGAGGACCGGTCGCAGATGCATTTTGGGAACACTTGCGCGAAGCCAGCTAGGGAATTGTCGAAGAGAATGGCGCACCCGGCACGATTCGAACGTGCGACCTCTGCCTTCGGAGCGCTTTATGGACATGATTGTCTGTTATTCCTCAGCGTTCTTTTTGATAGCAAAGTCAATGGGTTAGCTTGACTCTGCGATTCCCCCTGTGTCATCAAAATAGCCGAAAATTGCTTCCGTTTGCTTCCGGATTGCTTCCGGAATTTGTGATGAGAGGAGACACGCTGATGGGAACTCGACTGAACAAAACCTCAATCGACGGTCTTCAAACTAAGAGGTCCGAGTATTTCGTCTGGGATGCACAGATGCCGAACTTCGGTGTACGTGTCTATCCGTCCGGACGTAAAGTGTATGTTATCCAATATCGCGTCGGGTCAGAGACGCGGCGATACAAGCTTGGTCTTCATGGTCACCTGACTGTCCAACAGGCTCGGAAAGAAGCCCAGATTAAACTGGGAGAGGTCGCAAAGGGTGGTGATCCGTCCAAGGAGCGCCAGCAGAACAATAGGCGGCCTACACTCTCCCGGGTGTGCGATGAATATCTTGAGCTTGGTTGTGGACACAAGAAAGCGTCAACGATCAGTTCCGACAAATATCGCTTGGAACGGCATATCCGTCCCCTTCTTGGAAGGCGCAAGATTGACACAATAACCCAACCGGACATTGTGAAATTCGTAAACCAGGTCGCTTTGGGTTACCAGCCAAAGAACGTCAAAACGAAGCCGCGTGGACGGGCTGTTTTCAAGGGAGGGGGCGGTACCGCGAATAGGACGCGCCAGCTACTCGGGGCCATTTTCACATTTGCCATTCAGCAGGGCTATTGCACCTCAAATCCGGTACACGGGATTAAGAAATTCAAAGAAGGGAAACGAGAGAGGTTTCTGAGTGACGATGAATACGCACGCGTAGGAAAGGCAATTCGCGAGTTGGACAATAAAGGGGTGAACACACTTGCCCTGAAAGCTTTACAAATGCTCATGCTATCGGGGTGTCGCTCAAGTGAGATCACAGAGCTCCAGTGGGAGAATGTGGATTGGGCTAATAGCAACCTCCAGCTGCCAGATACCAAGACTGGATATCGCAATATCCCAATGTCGGACAAAGGTATGCAGATGCTGAGGGAGATCCGAGAGGACAGAATGTCTGATGACTGGGTGTTCCCGAATGCGGTAGGGGGGCCACTGAAGGACCTTCGCAAGACCTGGCTTGCGGTCCTCGATGAAGCTGAGCTCAAAGATGTCCGCATTCATGATTTGCGTCACTCTTTCGCATCGGCAGCAATGAGGGAGGGGGTCAGCCTCTTTGAGGTAGGGAAAATTCTGGGCCACAAGTGCCAAGAGACGACCGCGCGGTATGCTCACTTGTCCGATGAGGCTGTTTCTAGGGCAACAAACGCCACAGCCCAACGTATTGCTGGCGCACTCAGTTAGCCGCCATCAGGGAGCGTCAGATGTCCGGTAGCAAGAAGTCGTACACCGAGAAGGAGAAAAAGCTTCTTCTCGAAGGCTCATCTTTCTTTCATCTCCCCGGCGAAGCTAGGAAATTGGCCAAGGACATTTATGAAGATAGAGGAGCTACCTGGGCGCTGTGTGACTATCTCACGGCTGAAATAATGCATAAACGTGGGATTGATGAAGAGATCGTGCTTCCTGATTGGGTCCTGGATGGCATCCTTGAAAAACTGATGGATCACATGCTCCTGGAGCTGACGGTAGCGAAAGGAGAGGGACCGACATCTTCAGCATTGGCTAAACAAACAAATGATCGGGTGCATGCGCTGCGATACCTATCTGTTATGCAGCTGAGAGATGAAGGACTCAGCCTAGAGAAGGCTTGTGAAACGGTGGCGGATGGAACAGGAGACCACCCCTGGGAGAAAAAGTCGGTCAAGGCTGACGCAATCCGAAAAAGTTATAAAGACGTAAGAAAAGATATCATTGACGGGGGAACAAGATTCTATCTGCCGATCATGCGGAGTGTTCGGAACACCTTGCTCGGCCACGTCAAATTGTTTGGGGTAATTAAGTCGTCCAGTTAGTTACCTGGAAGACCAGGCAAACCTCATCCATCCTTAGCACCAACGAAACGTGCTTAGGAGAACTGATCAATGTCTGGACGCAAAGAGCGCATGTGCTCGAAAGACGCTGCGGCCTATCTGGGTTTGCATCCTTCTACTCTTGCAAAACTTAGAATGTCTGGTGACGGTCCCGAGTTTCAGAAAGCTGGCCGCAAAGTATTATACAGCGTGGTGGCGTTGGACGCATGGCTCCGGTCGCGGACCTACAAGTCTACATCTCAATATACCTAGAAATATCTCCAGGAATAGAAAGCGTTTTGCAGTCATCTGCAAACGGCATGTACGGACCTGTATGGGACATCAAAATGACCTCACTGACAAAATTCCCGGACTTGGAGAAGCACAAGCGACGTGCGGCTAAGCAGCGGAAGCAAATCCTGAAAACACTAAAGGACTCTGACTGGTCAAAATATCGGAGGGAGTCCTGTAGATACCTAAGGTCGTATTCTGCGCGTGTAGTCGCAGCTGATTATGTCCACCGGCGGTGCAAGGAGGGAGAAAGGTATTCGAGTGTGGAAGAACTTCAGGCTGCCGTTGAGTCGGTCAATCTGTTTGAACCGATCGGTGAGCCAGTTGATCTGAAGTTGATCCGTAAGGGAACGAGCGGCGACTGTCGGCTGGTTCAGGGATTTACATTTCGGCAGAAGGTCGCTCACCGTGTTGTTGATGATCTTTTTAGGGAAATTGGGAGAACTCACCCCGAGCAATTCGCGATGCGAGGAGGGGTTAATGCCGCAATTTCTCATCTGAAAACCCTAATAGAAGGAAAGGAGAAAGTCTGGATTGCACATTTAGATATTCAAAGTGCTTACGTGCATGTGAATAGAAAAATGGTGGAAGAATTGATCCCTCTTCCCAATGTGGTGACACGAGAACAAATATTTCTCAGTGATCATTCCACATTACAAACTAAAACACACAAATTGACCCCACCAACTGGAAACGGCTTGTCAGTATCAGTCGAAGATATGGCTGATACATTTTTGGCAGTCAGAGGTTTCAAAGGTGGCGTCCGTTCTGGGTTATCGCAAGGCGCGATCTGTTCTCCGATAATCTTGGAGATGATAGTCGCATCCGACCTCATCGATTTAAAGCTGACTGAGTTCTCCTGTTATGCAGACAATTTCTGCATCACGGCATCTAGTCAGGAAGATTTGGTGGCGAAGGTAAAGGCCTTGCGGGCGAAATTCAAAGCCAACCCTTGCGGGCCGTTTCATCTAGAGGGTCTTTTCATCGGAGAGGCAAGACAGGGATTTGATTTTCTGGGGTACCATTTAACGCTAAGAAACGGAGAAGTTGAAGTCCGTCCCGCGGACAACAATCTTCAGAAGATTGAAAATAAGTTCCGGTCTCTGATGAGAGAATACAAAAACGTTCCTGCTTCCAAGAGACTACTGGCGTTGGATAAACTCGAGAGAGAGTTTCGTAAGTGGTCGGCAACATTCTCCCAATCAACCGACATGGAGCGTATACTGAAGCCTAAGCGTAGAAGGGCAAGGCGTTTGAAGAAGCAGGTTTGCGCGCAGATTACGCCAACACCGGCTAAGGGCTCCGATTCGAGTGAGCCGAATGATGAAGTACCGTTCTAACATGTTGTCTGGTTTGGCGCTTACCGGGACAGTTATCGGGACAGGTATGCACCGGGGGGTGGTAACCACCCCTCAATGGCGCTCAGACTCACATGAAGATCGTTTGAGTGTCGGCAAGAGAGTCAGTTCACAGAGAATAATTGGGACAGAAGGCCGATTTTTCTTTCCTTTGAAAGTACCAGGTCTACGCTCTAAGCATGCTCAAGCAATCGTGGGTCCGGGCGTGAGCCTGGAGAGATACAAAGACCTTCTCACAGACGCGATAGACGCGCTTCCAAGACCCTCGAAGACGTATCCAGACATTGGTGATCCCCATGTGGCTCGCTCGGCGCTCCAGAAAGCGTTGCGGCGGGGAGATGTGGGGCGGGCCGAACAGGCAGCGCGATCCATCCTGGAGGACCCTCAGAGGCTCTGGAAGGGATTGGCTGTTACGGTCTTTGAAGACTTTGGATCGACCCCGGTGGATGTGAGAGGGCAGGTGGTCACCGCCTGTGCGTCTAAGAAAGTCCGTTCTGATCTTGGCGGCGATTATCTGGTCGCTCGAGCTCTTATTCACCAGCTCTGTGAGCAGCCGCGAGATCGCCGGGTCGACGAGGCCTACATGTTCGCCGGGGTGCTAGAGAAGGTCTCTCTCATCCCTAGAGAGCTACGGAGGCTTTCTCCGGAGTTGAGGGAGCTCTTGGAGGGAGCCGGTGAGCTTATCCGGAGATGTGAACGACCTGTTCCCAGGAGAAGCTTCAAGACTGTTCTCGCTCGGGAGTGCGATGCGTTCCTGGTTGAGATGTATGAGTTAGGGTGTATCGACGAAGAGGAGCTTGTTCTATGTATCCAGGGCCGGAAGACCACTCAGTGTCTTCTTCCCGTGCTCTATACCCTCACAAGGCGAGTTAGCTCCCGTCAGGCTTCGTTTCTTCTTACCCACAATCATACCCGGTGTGTGTCCCGGGACAGCTATCGGAACACTTATGATGTCCCGCTCTATGCGCTCGACGGATACACCCTGGTTGGGAAGCAAGCTCTGGAGCTTTTGTTCTGGGCGACGCCTCGGCTCCAAGGGCTGTTGAAGTCGCTCAAATCCCGATCCGCCAAGATGAACGCGCTGGCTGCTCTCTTGTTTGTTGTTGAGGGGGGTGTCTGCACGGAGGAAGTCTCAGACCCGCTCTATGACGAACTCAAACATGTCTCGCGGGGAAGGTGGTCAGAGCTGCCTGCTGAAATGATCCCGGAGGCCCTTGACGCGATGCTCGAAGCAATTCCGCATCTAAATCAGCTCCGACAAGAAATCTTGGGGTCCTAATGTCCGATAATTCTCACTTATCAGACCCAAATTCGGCGGGGCCCTGCGACTCTGATTTTGCAGATATCTGCAATCAAAGTGCAGACGTTTGCAATTCATCAGGTGAGGTCGTGTCAAACGACCTCGAAGACAAAATGGATCGGACTTCAGGTGATGAAGAGACCACGCGTTCACATTTGGTGGATTTCTATCTCGCCAATGCTCACGCGTTGAATACGAAGAAGGCCTATCTCTCTGATCTTGAGCGGTTCGAGGCGTGGGGTGGCGCGGTTCCCGCATCCGCTGAGCAAGTCGCGTCCTACCTCGCAGAGAACGCCAAATTACTGGCGGTTAGCACCCTAAAGCGTCGGGTGGCTGCCATTGCGTCTGTCCACAGAGAGCAAGGTCAGACCGACCCGACAAAGTCAGCTCTGGTGAAGCAGGTCTTGAAGGGGATCGCACGGCACCACGGTGTGAAGCAGAAACAGGCAAATCCGCTGTTACCAGACTTACTAAACCAGATTATCTCGGCCTTAAGCAGGCAGGAAATAGACCTGAGGGACAAGGCGCTCCTGTTGATGGGCTTCTATGGAGCACTTCGTGGAGCTGAGCTTCTGAATTTAAGTTTGGAAGATTGTGTCTTCGATGAAGACGGCGTTCTCCTTCACATAGGCAGTTCCAAGACAGACCAAACTGCCAAGGGGCGATGGATAGCAATCCCAACGCTTGGCGGCGCGCTGTGCCCAACCAACGCCTTGAAAGATTGGATTGTCAGGAGCGGGTACAAAGCCGGTCCGTTATTCCGACCGCTCAAGAGTGTTATAGACGGCGAGAACGAAGCCCTATCGGTCAGATCACTCAGCAGAATGATCCAACGGCGTGTCAAACGGGCAGGCTTCAATCCAAAAGGCTATTCCAGTCATAGTCTTCGAGCGGGGTTTGTCACCAGTCAGATCAACGTGGGTGTGGATACGAGTGTTATCGCCCGACAAACGGGCCATAGTTCTATCGGAGTTCTTAGGCGTTATGACCGCCCTTTAGCGGCTCGGCTTTCGACCGCCTCTAAGGGGTTCGGGGAATTTTTCGCCGGACCGGGGGCGCACAAAGAAATCTGTGATGTGAGCGGACAGGGCGCCGGCAAGTCGCTCGAGAACGGCGACTGTAGGGTTTTCGAGACCTCGCTCGAGACGGCTGACATAAGTCCTGTCGATGTCGGCATCAACCGCCAAAGCCTCCTGGGAGATACCCCGTTTGACCCTGAGTTTCCTGAGATTGTGAGCAACGACACGCTGAGCTTGCATGCCGTGAAATCATCATCTTGTTGTTAATAAAACCACGGACTAAAGTCATCATATTAAATTGCTAGGCATCAAATTGCAGCGAAACACGGAGGAGCAGAGATATGGAGAACCAAAAAGGCAAGTCTTTCTGGACACGCCATCCGATTTTCACGGGCCTTTTAATTTTCTTTATTGCGCCACTCCTATTCGTTCCGTTCGTCGATAGCCCCCCAGTCGAAAAAGACCCTGGACAGGAGGTGGGCGCAGAGCAAAGAGGAAGAGAGCCAACAGCGGCTGAACGGCGTGAAGAGGCGGAGCGAGATTTTGAGCGGCGAGCGCTCTCTCATGTAGCCAAAGTGATTGAACAAGACAGGTTGGGGCGGGTCAAACGATCCATACTGGTTGAGCTCGACCAGGAAGTGAGTATGGCTGAGCTCGAAGTCATTGGCAGGGTGCTGCAGGCGCAAGAACCAAGCTTCGAGCGCACATTCATTGAGTACCTACTACCAGGAATGCAAGCTGATTCAGGAGCGTGGGCGACCACTCATTTTGATCCCGATCTCAAAGTCGTGTTGAGTGGCTTCTCGCCAAACCGACTAGCGAGAGGGGTGCAACCTACTGCGACACAGACAATAGTAGGTATCTGGAAGGTTCAGGCGGACGGGTACGTCATCACCATACTGAAAGATCGAAACAAGTTGATCCTAGCTAGGACGTACTCGGATGGAGATGAAACGCGTGATGCTGTTCGTGAAAGTCAGGTATTGCTCGGCACTAGATACGACTTCATTGAGAAAAGTGATACCGGGGATCATTTCATCATCTTAGAGAACGGCAATTTGGAAGCCCGGGACGATCTAGGGCAGATATTCGTGGTACGGCCCCAATAGTACAACTTCTAATACTGTCCAGGCTGATCGCGTTGTGTTAAGCAGTGCTCTCGTTTAGAAACTGGCAGGCTAGATGAACTCATCAACTGCATTGCCCTCACGCAAGAATTCCGGGTTCGAAGCGACATCAAATTTGGTGTCGGGGTTGTTGGTCTTGATTATGCGTTCGACTTCGTCGCCGGTCCCCACTGGCACTGTAGATTTATTGACGACGATTGTATAGCCCGCCAGTTTGGGCGCCAATTCAGCTGCCACCGCATAGACGGCGGATAAGTCTGCGCTGCCGTCCGTTTCGCTGGGCGGGGTGCCCACAGCAATGAAGATTGCGTCTTGTGTATCGATGTCACCAACGGCCCATGACGCGAAACTCAACTTCCACGCAGCCACATTCTTATTGACCAGCTCTTCGAGCCCTGGTTCGTAAATCGGGACCTCACCGCGATGGAGGCCGGTCAGCTTCTCTTGGTCATTGTCGATGCAGACAACGATGAGGCCAAGATCGGCAAAACAAGTGCCACTGACGAGACCTACATACCCCGTGCCAATCATCGCGATCTTCATCTATCACTTCCTCAAATCCTAAGGTGAATGTCAAAGCTCAAAACACCGGAGAGGTCGCCTGATTTTAAGTCCTCAGATGGCCGAGGTTTAACCATTTGGCGCTGGCGCTTCGATCCTCTTTGCTTGCGCCAAATCAGACGGCCCTGTGCGGGTCAAGCGCACCTTGCTAGCGAGCAGGGTCAAAACTCCAGGGTAAAAGAAGAGCCAAAGAAATGTCTTGGCAACCAATACCCATTCCGACCGAAAGAGGCGAAAGCTAATCGCGCAGGCGCAAAAGACAAACAAGATCAGAACGAGGCTCTTTGCATCTGAAAGTTTCATGAACAAGAGGCAGATGAGAAGCCACGGAACAACAATCGTCCAGCCAGGGAAATATGCAGACAGCCATAGGACGCCGGAGTACCCAAAAGTCCGGCCTCGTCCCTCATTTCCAAGCACTTCAACAAACCAGACTGCCGACGATGATTGAAATGAGGAGAATGGCAGGACAAGAGCTTCAGCGAGATATTGCAAATCAAAACGCTGAATGTAGGCTGCATCGATCCCTCGAGTATCTACATAGTGATTCCAGCGAATCCAGTTGACGAGCTCACCAAAGTTGAACCACCCCCCATCATAGGCTTGGCCGACCGCTATGATGTAAAAAAGGGGTTTGAACAGGACAGTCACAAAGAACAGGGCGAACGCCAGCGTTAGAAATCCCGGAAATCCCTGTGGTACGATGAGTCTTCTGTTGAAGGTCCATTGATAAAAGACGACTTGAAGGCCCGAAATGATCAGCAGCTCCCGATTGCCCTCCACCAATAAGACAAATATTGAGAAAATAACTGCGGCCAATTTGGTCGATCGAAAGCGGCCGCTTTTTTCGCACAGCAATATCAGTAACAGGACTGCGCCGGCCCAGAAGCCGACCCTCAAAAAGAAGAAGTCCGTGATCAACGGCGAGCGCTCGATTTTGTCCAGGCTGAAATAGGAAAAACCAACTGCAATATAAAAAAGAAGAATTGAGCCCAGTAATACAAGAACCGAGACCAGCAGGTTCTTCTCCAACTGCAGTGAAATTTCCAAGTTGAGATCAAGAAACGATCTGTGCCTCAACAGAACCCAGAACAAGCCAATTGCCAAAAGCGATAAGGTGGCCTCAAAGCTGGTGTATGAGAGCGTATATCGACCATACAAAAGACCTGTACCAAGATATGCAAATGCTGGAAGCGCGACCCAATCCAGAGTATTCATCTGCAGGGCGTCGCGGTCATTGCGGAAAATCATAGATACGGCCTTGTGGCAGAATGATATGCCAATGTTGTGTCTCGGACCCAAGCAGGCAGACAGAGTTGCGATGTCAGATGCGAACTCTATAACAAATCTTGGCAAACGTAAGTGGGAACGCCCGAATTCATCAATCTCGCGTCAAGAGTGCTGTTCGATCTGGTTAACGGCTGCACATGTGGGGGGACCCCGTTCCTACTTTTCAGAGATCGAGTTGGGCAACGCTCTTTCGGGGGGAGTTGAAAGAAGTACGCGTTTCCTTCATGCTGCTTACTAATGATGCCATCGCATACATCTTGCGCCTCAAGGCTTCATCGATGGAAACCGATATAGATGCCCACTGAAATATCCAATACGACTCGCTACGATGTCATAAAACTGTTGAAATCTCAGACAGGCAATGTCGGCGTTGAGCTCGGTGTCGCCGAAGGCGGTTTCTCAGCGAAGATGGTGGCGTCAGGCGTCTTCAGTTCTTTTTTCGGCGTCGACCGGTATTCAGATGTCTATGGTGTAGAGGAATACAAGACAGCGTTACGAACCGTTGGATTGGAAACCAACTACAAGCTTCTGCGCATGAGCTTTGATGAAGCATACGACCTGTTTGACGGTGAGAGTCTGGATTTTATCTATGTTGACGGATATGCACACAGCGGCGAAGAAGGCGGTGAAACGATTTATCAGTGGTCCAGAAAAGTAAAAGTTGGTGGTGTTATTGCAGGGGATGATTATCATGACGATTGGCCATTGGTTAAAGAAGCCGTAGAAGCATTTGTCCGTGACACCGGTTTCGAGTTGAAGGTGACGACAAATGTTGATCCCAATAGCAGCTACGCCAAATATCCGTCTTGGGCCGTCATTAAGGAAAAACCGACCAGTCTCTCCGCACCCGAAGCTCTGGTTCGGAAAGCGAAGAGTCACGCTCGGCGTGTTGATCTCCGGCGAAAGGCCACAAGGCGGCTCAAGGTGTTTGTGGAGAGGACTTTGGGAACCGCAGCCGTGAAAAAGATGAAATCCGTTCATGACCGACTGTTTGCAAGACCCGCGCGCTAGATAGACATATTTGTTAAGCACAAAGAAGATTAATGCAGGTCAGAGAGCCACCCAATTTTTGTGATTATTGTATTATCGGCTTGATGCCTCGGTTCTTTCGGTCGGATCGCGCCAGTAACACATTCCCACCATCAGGTTGGGTCGGCCTCGCAGCTGTGAGGAAAAATAGATGATTTCAGTAATTGGCGGAGCAGGCTTCATCGGCACCCGCTTCTGCCAGTTGTTGGCGGATCAGAGCATTCCGTTCGAGATACTAGACATAAAGGCAAGCAAACGTTTTGCCGGAGTGAGCAAACAGGCTGACATCCGAGAGATCACCGACCTTCGTGACTCCATCTCGGGGGATAGTATTGTCCACTTGGCGGCCGTACATCGGGACGACGTGCGTCCGCTATCTCTTTATCATGACGTCAATGTCGAAGGAACACGACAGGTCTGTGTCGCGGCGGAAGAGAAGGGCATAAACAGAATTGTCTTCGTCAGCTCAGTCGCCGTTTATGGCTTCGCTGATCCAGATACCGATGAAAGCGGACAGATCAATCCCTTCAACGAGTATGGCCGCACCAAATTTGAGGCTGAAAAGATCCTGCATAGCTGGCGCGAGAAAGACCCTGAAAATCGGGGGTTGACCATTGTGCGACCAACCGTTGTGTTCGGCGAAGGAAACCGCGGAAATGTTTACAATCTGTTGCGGCAAATTCAGTCTGGTCTCTTCATAATGATCGGAGGCGGACGGAATCGAAAGTCTATGGCCTACGTTGGGAATGTTTCTTCTTTCCTGGTCAGGACGCTGGAGCTTGAAGCAGGTGCACGCATTTACAATTATGTCGACAAACCTGATTTAGACATGAACGAACTCGTTACTCTTGTTCGGGGAAGCGTAAGAGGCAAACAGGGAGTGGGCTTAAGGTTGCCCATCTGGTCCGGCAGACTGATTGGGCTATGTGCGGATGTGGTCTCTCGTTTGTCAGGGAAAAACCTTCCGGTGAGCTCAATCAGAGTGAAGAAGTTCACGGAGACGACGTCTTTCCAATCCGCAGCGCACACAGTCGATGGATTCAGCGCGCCCTTCACTCTCGCGGAAGGATTGCAGCGGACTTTAAAATCCGAATTCATTTGCCCGGATCCTGATGCAGAAGTGTTTGTTACGGAGTAAGCGATAGATGTCAGGCTCTGACTGCTCATCCGCATGCCCCTTGTTATCTATTGGATTATGCGCAGCGGAACAAAGAATGCTCATATGAAAGAGAAAGTCTTCATACTCACGAGCGCGGACAGCTTAGACGGTGGTGTGGGAACGTATGTCCGTGATCTGATGAGTATCGTCGAACAGGACGTGGCGATATTAACTGGACCGACAGATCGGTTTTCCGACGACGTTGACGTAGTCACTTTCGATGGCATCAGAAGAATTCCCACGCTCAGCGCTCTCTACAGTCTGACGAAGTTTCTGCGGTCTCAAATGCGGACGGGCAAGCCTCTGGTTGTGGCCAACTCCAGCGCAGGCTTGTTTATCTCAATCTTTATAAGACTATTCGCACGTGTGCCCACTATCTGCGTGTATCACGGGCTGGCATCGAAATATGAAGGGTGGAAACCCTTCATTGTCGAGTATCTTAGCGACAAATTATCCAGTCAGTCCGTTTTCCTAAACACGGGTGATCGTGCGAAATTATCGTCAAATGGCGTAATTATTCCGAGCTTTGTTGATGACGTTGGTGCATCTCCGGCGGCCTCTAAGGGCGACATCATTTGTGTTGCGAGGCATACCAAACAAAAAAACATCCGACTTCTGCTCGACGCGGCGACCTACATGCCCGAGCACTCAATTACCATATTTGGAGGCGGCGCCGAGCTGAGCGACAATCGAAAACTAGCAGCCGCATTGGAGCTGAAAAATGTAACAATGACGGAGTACGAAGATCGCGCGAGGATCTACAGCAACAGGTCTGTATTTGTGTTGCCCACTTTCTCTGAGGGGTTTCCTCTGGCGGCGTTGGAAGCCGCCTCAGCTGGTATACCGTTGCTTTTGTCGGATATTCCAGAACATCGTTCCGCCTTTATGGATTCCGCCGTCTACTTTGGCAACGATGATCCGGAAGAACTGTCAAAGCTAATTCTCCAGCTCAAGGAAGACCCTGACTACTACGGCCTGAGATCCAAGGCTGCGTTGAATCTGAAGTCAATTTATACGAGAGAGAAATGGACACAGACTTGGCAAAGCTGCATCGCGTCTATTATTTCGGAAAACGGACCATCGTCGAAACATTTATAGACGATTGCGATGAGGTTCTACCGCTATCTCTGTTTTCGCTCCTTACGATCCGCAGCACTGACGTAATCATAACGCCGCGCGCATGGTCCATTTTGTTTGAATTCCTGTTCGTAATTTCTCGGCGGCGCCGTCCTTTCCTAGTACAGTTGGCGGATGGCCTTATTTTTCCACAGAACTGTGAGAAGTCTACAAATCAGAGGTACGGGCATCTTTACAAGAATGTTTTTGCCGATCTTTTGATCATTCGCCAAAATAGGGAAGATCTCGACGGCATCACCGAAGATCTCATACGTGTACAGACGATATCGGAAGTGTCGTCCTGGATTGAGACCGTCATTGTCGAGCGCCCTTCCGCGATCCTTGTGGCTGGTAATGATGCTATATTCGACATTGATCGGCTCGTGGTAGTTGAAGCCTTCCGCGCATGCTTTCACAAGCTGAAGAAACTGGGCATCGAAAGAATATCCTTGAGCTGTCCCGACGCCCGTCTTGCTTCAGATATCTGCAAAGGCTTGCCAGGACTAAAGCCTATCGGCAGGCTTTCTGAGCATGTTTATGAACCAGCTCAGACAGTATGCGTCGGGTCTCCGAGCACTGTGTTGTTTGACAACCAGCTCAAAGGCGGTGTGAGTTGCCTATTATCTATTTATAGCCCCGCGGTGTTAGATACGTATCTGAGCACTGAGGCCGTCTTCGACGCGGTCTATTTTGAAAAGGGAAAAACACATCTCCGAATGAAACGGGCTGGTTTGAGGCAGGGCCAAACAAAAGTAATGACTGCAGATCTAAAAAAACGGGTCGGATCAAAACAAGACTGCCGGGTCCCTGCCTTTCAGCTGCTTGGCAATTTCCGGTTTTCGTTGCTGGTAAGAGAACTGCAACTTCTGCTGCGGTCGCGCTAGTTTGTCGTTATCTGGGGAGTTGCCGGCGAACTGCGGCACCCATATGAGCGTCGTTCTACGGGACTCAGGCACCGATTCTTGCGATAATCGCAGAATCATAGTGTTAGCGGACGGACACAATTTCCAGTACTTCTCAAATAGAGGCTCGATAGGCACCCGTGTTTAGTCGAATGGCTTCTTTGCTCAGTGGTGCACTGGCTGGTCAGATATTGACCTTCTTGACCTTGCCATTGGTAACCCGCCTTTATGACCCTGAGGCGTTTGGTGAGTTTTATATTGCGCTAGCCTATTGCAACGCTTTGGGAACGGTAGCCGCGCTATCCATGGAGCGCACACTGTACCTCGCGAAGAACGAGAGGCGGCGAGACGACCTGACAATTCTTTGTTATCAGCTTGTTGCATTTACGTCCGTTGTTTCAGCCGCGTTCTATAGTGTTTTTGCCAGCTTGTTGGAAAACGCGCCCACTACAGTCGTGGGCGTCCCGGTTTTTATATTCGTTGGACTGATAATTTTTGCGCGAGGCGCATACCTGGTCTCATTTAGCAGGACGATCATCGCCGAGAAGTTCAAACTCGCGTCATTCGTCATACCCGTCAAAGATATATCGCGAATATCGACGCGGCTGTTGCTAGGCGCGACATCATTGTCAGGAGTGGGGCTGTTTGTGAGTGCTGCGATTGACTGGATTGTCGGGTTTTTGATCTTGGTGAGAGGAACGCGAAGTCTAAAGATCAAAAAGCTTTCATGGACGAGAGCCATTGCCTTGCTGCACAAGTACAGAGAATTCCCGACATACAATGTGCCAGCAGTTGTATTAACAGTTGCAGTGACACAAGCCCCCATCTTATTGATCGGGAAATTCTATGGTTTGGTCGAAGCAGGTCTGTTTGGCCTGGCATTTATGCTGCTGGACAGGCCAAGTATCATCTTGGCACGCGCCGCGGGCGATGTGCTGACCCAAAAAATGGCATCAGAGAGACTAATTGGACGTGTCGTGCAGAACGCTCGAGACACTAGCGGTCATTTTAAGCTTCTTGTTTTTCTTGAGATCCTCATGCTTATTTTGATAGCCGCTGCGTCTTATCTAGTTGTACCCCTAGTATTTGATGCAAGGTGGGAAGGCGTCGGACACATGGTGGTAGCCTGCATACCCCACGTTCTTGCGCTTTTTGTCGCTGAGACATCTTCTGGTCTGTTTGCGGTATCATTGCGCGTGCGCAGCGCACTTGTTCGTCAAGCCACTGCGCTAACGTCTATGGTCATCGTGTTTTATGCTCTGTTCCAATGGGAATTGCCTTTATACCAATGCATGTTCGTGATGGGTGTGGCCAACCTGATTGTTCAGTCGCTTTTTCTGTGGTTCTTTTTCAAGAGTTTCAAGCCATAAGCCGGAACCTTAAATCGCTGCTCGCGGTCTGCTTCAGGAGGTTGTCCGCGTGGAAAAACTAATGTTCTGGGCTCTAGTAGCAATTGTCGCCGTCGCACCGTTGCCGTTAGGCAGCAATCGCCCCCTCGCGTGGTCTTTCATGTCTGCAATGGTCGGGGTCCTGCTTGTCGTCTGGGCGATAAACTTGCTGACTACCGAGGCGAAGCCACGGTTTCCTCCTAAAAAGCTGACCGTTCCCTTTGTCCTGTTCTGCCTGAGTCTGTCGTGGGCATTGATCCAGCTAGTGCCTGGTATTCCCTTCGGTTTGGCGCACCCTTCGTGGCAGAGTATGGGTACTTTCTTGGGCGTTGAACCGGCAGGGCGCATCACCATCGATCCGGAGGCCACGTTAACTGTCCTGATGCGGTGGATCACTTATGCTGCTGTTTTCTGGCTGACAGTACAATTGTGTGCGGAGCGAATTCGTGCTCAAATGGCCGTCAATTCGGTCGTAGTCGCGAGCGCGCTTTACGCTTTGTATGGGCTTGTTGCACAACTTTCTGGCACGAATACGATCCTATTCTTCGAGAAATGGGCAAGCATTGATGCGGTAACAAGCACATTCGTTAACAGGAATTCATACGCGACATTCGCTGGCTTTGGGCTCGTTGCGGTCATTGGTAAGATCATCTCTCGCGGTTCGCGGCGCGGCCAAGATGAGACCCACATGCGCCGCTTCCTCACTCCGCAGTTTTCCTATTCTTTAGCGCAGAACCTGTTTCTCTATTTGGCCTTCTTTCTGATTCTCTCGGCACTGGTGCTGACGGGGTCACGAGCTGGAGCTTTGTCGGCCTTAGGGGGGGCAGTTGTGCTGCTTCTATGTTTCGCGAGAGGACGAAAACAAACCTGGAGAAGAGTCAGTGTAAGAACCGGCACACTAGCGGGGGTCGCAGTGTTTATTCTGTTGGTCAGCGGAGCGCTGCTGGGCGAGAGGTTTGGTGTTGGCTTGGACGAAAGCCGACAAAGTGTCTATGAGCAGACACTAGTTGCGATCGAAGATCATGCGCTCGTTGGTTCCGGACTGGGGAGCTTTCCCCAAATTTTCCCATTGTACCGAGGTAGTGATGAGCATTGGAACAAATACTGGGACAAGGCGCATAACTCCTACTTAGAGAATGCTTTGGAGTTGGGCCTTCCCTTTGCGCTCTGTCTGTATCTGACGCTGTTGGCGTTGGCGGCAATATGCTGGAAAGGTTTGCTGACGAGAGCGCGTGACCATCATTTTACGGCCATTGGCCTTGGTGTGTGTACGACTGCCGCGCTGCACTCTCTGGGCGACTTCAGTCTGCAGGTTCCTGCCGTCACCGTAGTCTTCATGTTCTTAATGGGAGTCGGCGTAGCCCAGTCGGTCAGTTCCCGCCGCCATTGAGAGGTTCCGCGCTGTTCCTCTCGTCACGGATCCTGTTGGCAACAAGATTTGCTCGGTTTGCATCCATAGACTCGTCGCGCATGAGGTTCAGTAGCTCCTCACCTCTAGAGGGTGAGAGGGTTGAGAGGAAGTGGCCCCAGAACCTTCCCCAGATTTTCGGGTTGTCTGATCCGACCACCAGTTGCTTCAATGCGCGGGTCTGCAACGACTTTGGCAACCTTTCCCAGTGCGCCAGGCTGAGCTCCATTCGGAACCGAATGAGTTCCGGCTCGCGTGGTCCGTAGACATAAGACTGCTCTAAGGCGGCCAGCGTGTAAGGGCCGAGGCCGGTCAGCAGATACTGGACATGAGCGTAGCGTGTCCAAAGGTATGCATCAGCTGGTCGTCGCCTGAGCGCGGCTTCGGTAGATCGCAGTATTGCCTGTAACGCATCAATCGTTTCTGCCTCCGGCAAACTGGAGTTGTTGACTCGGAAAAATCTCAAAAAGCTGAGCTGAGCATAAAGTGATGCTCTGTCGACACCCAATGGGAGGGCGTGTTCGATATCCCGTTCAGCTTCCAGTATTCGGGCTGCGGCAACAGGCTGACCTTGTGAAATGTCAAACATCACAATAGGCGCCGATGAACTGATGGCAGCAGAAAAGACTCTGGGCACCGACAGAACAAGCAGAGATAAGCCGATGGCAACCGAGCAAAGTGCAATCCTGTGACGCGTTAGGTCGGCCAGCAACGTAGAGATTTTGAGTCGCAAGGTCATCAATCAACTCAGATAGTAGTCGCTGTAGCGACCATAATAATAGGTAGAATCGCCGTACCCGTATCGCGTTTGTTTTTCCATATCGACCATTTCAAACACCGCTCCAGCCACGTCTGCACCAAAGTCTCGAAGTTTTGCTACGGACTGTTCAGCAGCGTTGCGCGGCGTATCCTGCCATTTCACCACAAACACAACTTTGTCCAGCTCGGGAGACAAAGACTTGGAGTCTGACACCGGAAGCACTGGAGGCGAGTCAACGATGACCATATCGAACCGATCTTTGAGCTGTGTCAGAAGATCTTTCATTGCTTCGGATGCAAGCAGGTCAGCTGGATTTGCGGGCTGTCGGGTGGTGGCAAGGTAGTGAAATTCATCATCTGGTGTCGATTGTATTGCGTCTTCCAAAGCGCATGCGTGAGTTAGGAAATCAATCATGTCGAACTCTGAACTCTCGACACCAAGTACTCTTTGTACAGAAGGTCTTCGGAGGTCCGCGTCGACCAAAACAACGTTCAGTCCAGCGCGGTTTAGAGAGGTTGCAAAACTGATGGCAGTTGTTGTCTTTCCTTCGTTAGGCAAAGACGAAGTAAACATGATCGATTTCGGAGGGTTGTCGACGTCGGAGAGGGCCAGAGCGGCTTGAAGCTCCCTAAGACTCTCAGAATAAGCTGATAGCGGCTTTGCGCGCACGAACCTGTGCGGCATGCTCCCTGCACCAGCTGCGTTAAGTTCTTTCTTGTCAAGGAGGGGGACAGTTGCCAGTACCGGCAGCCGAAGATGTTCTTCGACTTCGCGGGGTGTCCGAAACCGGTCGTCCAGATACTCTCTGAGAAAAGCTGCCCCGACCCCCATTGCCAATGATGAGAACAGAGCCAGCATGGTATACAGCCCAGTGTTTGGCGAACTCTTGTTCACGGGCAGCGTTGCCTGGGAAATGATCCGCGCGTCGGCTTCCTGTAGATCCTCTTGTTGTCTGGTTTCCTTAAATCGACCGAGAAAACTCTCATATAGAGTGCGGTTGGAATTCGCTTCGCGCTGCAGTTCGCGCAGGCGGACTCTGTCTTGCTCTCGTTCGCCGGCGGTCTCTGTTGTTGAGGCGAGACTCCTTTCGAGCGATGTGACGCGTGTATTCGCGACGGCTACTTCATTTTCAAGGCCGACAATAATTCGGCTCACTTCTGACCGAATCTGACGATCAAGGTCGCGTCGTTCGTCTTTAACCTCGACGATGTTTGGGTGGCGTTCGCCATATCGGGCTCTGAGTTGAGCTTCTTTCCGTATCAGATCTGATTGTTCGCGCCGCAGATCGCGAATGACATCTGAAGATAAAACTTCTGCGATTGAGTCAAATCCGCTGCCGCGTTCAACAAGTTGTTTCACCCTTTGAAGTCTTGCCCTGCTGCCATCCAATTCAGCACGCGCCAGCAAAAGCTGACTATTGATCTCTTTGAGTTGCTGTTCAGTGATTGTTGAACCGTCTGCGTCAAGGAGTCCATGTGCCGCGCGGAACAGTTCCGCTGTCTCCTCGGATTCTTGAACTTGTTGTCGCAGATCTTGCAGACGTGCATCTAACCAGGATGTTGCACGTCGAGCGGCCTCATACTTGGCCTCAAGTTGATCGACCAGATAGGCGTCAGCAACCTCATTGGCAATGACCGCTGCTTTTCGACCGGACTCAGATGTGAACGAGACTAAGATAACTTGGGTCCGCGAAGCCCTGACCACAGACAATCTGTCAAGGAAGGCATCGACGACTGCGATCCGCTCAGCTACTCGCTGTTCTTCCTCGTCCCTACTTGTCGGAAACAGACCGCTCACAAGACGCAGCGGATCTAATGAAGCAAGCCAGCTTTCCTCGCGCAGGCGTTCATTGAATTCAGGGTCGGCCATAAGGTCGAGCTTGTCGATCACGCGAAAGGCTAGGGCCTGGGATCGAATGATCTCGACCTGACTGTCGACGGTAGAGCTATCGGTTGATATACCGGAAAGCACCGCCTCTACATCGACAACATTCGACTGGCGTGCGTCAATAAGTAACTTTGTCGACGCGGTGAACAGTGGCGTCATTTGGAGTGTTATAATTAGCGTCGCAATTGTAATCGTGGTGCAGATTGCTGCAATCAGAACGACGTTACGACGAAGTGTATTGTAAACCTGTCTCAAATCGATCAGATCAATATCTTGCTTCTCTCTCATAGACAGTTACGTCTTTCTCAATTGATCCTGGGCGTTTCAAACACCGCGTCATATTCGGAACAATGCAGTCGTCTGGCGATCAAAACGTCACCTCCTGCATCAGCATGGTTCGGCAATACTACCTCAGCCAAGCGATCCGTCGCTACCTAAACTACAAATCCTCGCCGTATTGACCGGCGGATCCGCGCTGATTTCTTAGCAGCATCTCGGAGATGGTTGTTGTTTTACTTGTGACACAAAAGTTCAATACCGTTTCGCCTATAGAAGTAGGAATGCTTGTTTCTGCTTTGCATGCTGGCATGTGGCGTAGATGCTGACGCCTTAACTTGTTTTCGGCTTGTTGCTCCGCATTTGTGGGGAGCGGCAATTGGGGTTAACAGGCTATATGCGGACGTGAGCGTCCCAGATGCAGTGACATTCATCGTCTTCTCGAATAACGTATTCGCGTCGAGGGTGATCGATGGATTTTTTTGCGACCTTCAAGAACACGAAAGTCCCCCTAGAATGTGTGGCCATAAACGAATCGACGAGTTGCATGTCGGTAACTTCCATAGGTACGGTTAGATGTGGCTGGGTTTTGAATGGCTGATTGTATTCTGTTGTTCAGTCCTCGGATGCCTTCTGTTGGTGAAAACAAAGAAATTGCATCTTACGCGGACTGCACGTGGGCACTTAGGCGCTGCAATTCAAAGCGCTCATATTGACCCGACACCTAGGATAGGGGGCGTGGCTATTCGGGCGGCGCTGGTTGCTTCACTCTATCTGGCGCCGTCGTCTGTACTGGATCACTACGCTCCTTTCGTGATTTCCTTGCTGCCAGTCTTTGTCGCCGGCTTGTTGGATGATCTTGGGTTTGATGTCCTTCCCAAGTGGCGTCTGGGTGCTGCTGCACTATCGAGCTTTATAGCGATCGCGCTTCTGCAAATGTGGATTCCGACCGTTGATGCGCCCTTCTTAGACACTCTGGTAGAAGTGGCGCCAGTAGGCATTTTGCTGACGGTCTTTGTGACAACGGGTGTTTGCCACGCTTTCAATTTGATCGACGGCCTCAATGGGCTGTCATCGGGCACCGGCGCCCTGATTGCGGTCGGCATTGCGGCAATTGCATTTCGTGCGGGAAATCCGAATTTTGTGTCGTTTTCGATGTTGTTCGTGGCAGCCCTCGCCGGGTTCCTTTTGTACAATTTCCCTTTCGGTCGGTTGTTCTTGGGCGACGCGGGTGCCTATTCACTGGGACATATGCTCTCCTGGTTCGCCATCTTGTTGATGAACCGACTACCGGATGTCACGACCTGGGCTGTTTTGTTGTTGTTCTTTTGGCCAGTAGCGGACACGCTTTTTGCAATCTTCCGGCGAAGTGTTAGGGGAAAGAAATTTGATCAGCCAGACCGGTTACACTTCCATCAGCTTGTGATGCGGGCGTTGGAAATAATGTGGCTTGGCCCATCCCGACGCCGGTATTCAAATCCACTTGCTACCACTCTGCTGATGCCATTGGTTGCCTCGCCAATTGTTTGTGGCGTCATCCTTTGGGACAAGCCTATGGCAGGCTTCTTATGTGTAATCGCCTTTTCGCTTCTCTTTGTTGGTAGTTATGTGATGATCTTGCGTCTGGCGGTGAGCTGCAGGAAACGAAACGGCGGTGTGAAGCCAGACGATGGCCCTGTTGGTGAGCGTTAGTTAATTCAGCTACGGCACAGAAATTTTCTATTTGCAACTTTTTTGACTTCTGTCAGTCAGCAGCCAGCCGCACTGACCTGGAGATTTATGTTGTGAGTACCGTCGCGCACACCTTAGACGTCATTGTTCTTGCCTTTTGCGTTGCCGATATCACGAGATGCTTCGGCAGTGGTCAAGCGATGGTTTGGTCGGATGCCAGGGCGCTGAAGGGGGAGAATGATCGCAGCCGCATCGGGTTTCGTTGACTTTTCAGTTTGTAAAGGTGGTCGAACCTCAGCCGCGCTTGGATCTGGTGTCGTGGCGGCTGTGGCGATGTTGTCGGTTGTTGCTGCCACCAACATGGGCTGAACAATCGGATCAGTGGGTCCGACATCTCGCGCCGCATCGCCGGTCAGCGCCACCCAGATATTGGCGTTAGCAGCGGTCTGACGTTTTTCCCAAGTGTACCCGGTGTCAGACCAGGCGACGACCCGTTCCAATTGGTTGTCGAGTACAAAGTCGCCCCTATCGGTCGACGCAATGAGGACCGCGTGTCGCATGCCGTCTAGGTCCAGTGCGACGCCGATCAACAGAGTTTCGGCACGCCACCCACGATCCAACAGCATTTTGCGTTTTGCCAGGACATAGTCCTCACAATCGCCCCGACCATTCGGATAGGTCCAATACTCACTCCGATTATACAGGCGGGCGTCGGTCACATAACGCACGGAGGCATTAACAAGCGTGTTGACCCGGTCTAGCTCCGCCCAACGCGCCGGGGTCAGTGTTTCGGGGTGCGTGATCTGTCGTTCGACCGAAGGGCATTCCGCCGGATTGCGCACGCAATAATCCAAGTACCCTGATGGGGGCATGGTCACGTCGGATACCGCCATTTCCGAACTTACCGGCATGGTCAGCGGCTCAAGTGAAACAGATGGTTTGAGGTCGTTTTGTGCGCAGGCTCCGATCGCGCTGACCGCCATGCAAAGAGCCATCAAAGTATTCTTGCCCATGTCTTCCACCAGTGTCGAGTTGATCGAATGGTGGTTATTAAGACAGAGGGAAATTTATATTATATAAGACTTAGATAATGTTTTTTAATACAAATAAAAGTGGTTTTTATATTTATTTTAGACGGATTTGTCTAAGATTTTAGCGAAGTTCAAACTGTCCATTTGGGGGCCCTCGGGCCGCCAAGTTTGGCCGTTGGAACCGACGTTAGGCATAGTGTGAAAAAGAAGGTCCAGCGGTTCCTTATGGCTTGTCGTCGCAGGTTTGCTGAGGGATAGTCTTGCGCGAAACAAGAATTCTGTAAGTGTGAGGTCTACCCAATGTTGGATAAAACCGGAGGTTTCCTAGGGTTTTTTCTGCGAATACCAAGGCGCGGCGCGGTATTGGCCACTGTTTTGGTGACAGTGGGGCTAGCAGCCTGTGCGGGGCAGGGGCCAGTGCCTATGGCGCCTACCGATGCTCAGGCATCAGGCCAGGACTTCGCGGAAGCCTACCGTCTGGGCGCAGGTGACGAGCTGCGCGTGATTGTTTTTGGCGAGCCAGACCTGTCGGGTGAATTTGAAATTGATGGGTCGGGGGCTTTCTCCATGCCGTTGATTGGGCAATTGGACGCCTTTAGATTAACGGTGGTTGAGCTGGAGAAGTCCATTGCCGCCAAGCTGTCTGAAGGATACCTCGTTGACCCTCGCGTTAACGTGGAAGTCCTGAATTACAGACCCTTCTATATTGTGGGCGAGGTCAAAGACGGTGGTGAGTTTCCTTATGTTAGTGGCATGCACGCCGTAAAAGCGGTCGCAATTGCTGGTGGATATACCTATCGGGCAAATACGCAGAAGGTGATGATCACCCGCAAAGGCACCGCGCAGGAGATCGAAATGCCTGCCTCCCAAGGAACAGCTATATATCCTGGTGATGTTATCAGAATACCAGAGAGGTATTTCTGAGTATACTTAGGTTCTATTGCCGGAATGCTGATACAAGCCTGTATATGTTGCGAATTAGTACCATGCCCGAAAATTCACAGAGACATCAAATATCCCGATTCCAAGCTAAGTGATTCAAAGATATGATCTTTTTCGAAGTCGGGATTACTGCGAGTAAACTAAACGCGCAATCTTGCTTAAACGTTTGTAGACGCTTCACTTTCTGGAGCGGACTGACAGGGGATAGTATGATGTTGAGACGCACATTCATTGCAGCTTTGACAGCCCTAAGCTTTGTTTCTTTTGCAGCTCTGCCGGCAAAGGCTGACGTTGCCGCTGATATCGCAGCCGCAATCGCAGCGAACCCGCAAGGCGGTGCAGCGCTTGAGGCGGCGTTGGCTGCGATTTTGACGGGTGCGGCTGAGGGGCAAGAGCTGGCTGCGGCACAAGCAGCGATTGCGGCGGCGGCATCTGCCAGCCCTGCTGTACAGGCCGCGATTGGGTCGGCGTTGGCGGTGCAGGCGAATGCACTAACAACATCCAATCCAACAGTGGCGTCATCTGTTACCGCGGCGGTCGAGAGTTCTGCGACGCCGGCGCTCCAGGCTAGCTTTACCACTGGTACGACAAGCGGCGGAGACACTGGCTCTGGTGGTGGCACCGGAGGAGGTGATGGCGGTGAGGAGGGCGGTGGCGACCTCGGCAACACGGTGACAGGTACTGGCGGAACGAATACTGGCAGCACGAATGATAGTTCAAGCCCGAGCTGATCAAACAGTCGAGGCGCGAAATCAGTAAGTTCAATTACGGGGACTCCAGAAATCGCCAATAGAGCGCTGGAGGTACAGAGGGCGTTATGAAAAGTTTCAATCGGGTTTCCGCACTAACCTTAATTGCTGGTTCCTTGGCGGCGAACATTGCCCTTCCTTCGTTTGCTTTGGCCGACGATGGATTTCCAGAGATTGCTGACCAACGCGGCACTCATGTGTTGGACCGCAATCGTCCCGAATATGATGCGGCGGGCATTCGTGCGGGATCGTTCATGGTCTATCCGGAGTTAGAGCTCGGTGTCACTTATGACGATAATGTTTTTGGGACACAGAATAATACGGATGGCGATGTCTATTACGGCGTGAGTCCCAGTGTGTCGATTGAGAGCGACTTCGGTCGGCATGCCTTGAACATTAGCGGCTACACGGACTCGCGATTCTATTCTTCCGAGACGTCTGAAGACCGGTTTGATTGGGGGCTTGGCGCCGATGGTGTGCTAGATGTCAGCCAATTCACACAAGTTGTCGCCAATATCAGTTACGACGAGCTGACCGAAGACCGAACATCGACAAATCGCGTGGCTGGCGGGATTGAGCCAACAGAGTATGATGTCTTCAATGCTGGCGTCACATTCTACCAGCGCTTCAATCGGTTGACCGCTTCTTTAGGGGCCAACTATACCGAAACCGACTATGACGATGATGCGGCGATCGGGGGCGGCACAATTGATCAGGATTTCCGCGACCACGACAAGTTGGTGATCCCAGCTAGATTGAGCTACGACGTATCAGCTGACACAAGTGTCTTTGTGGCTGGCTCCTACAACACACGTGAGTATGATCAGCAGCCACCTGCCGTTGCAGTAACGCGGGATTCTGATGGATACGATATTGGCGTCGGCGCTGCCTTCGACTTCACCAATCTCATACGCGGCGAAGCGTTTGTGGGCTACCTTGAACAGGAATATGACCAGGTTGGCTTTCAGAAGGTTGATGGCATTGACTTCGGTCTCAATGCCGAGTGGTACGCGAGTGAGCTCACGACAGTGACAGCAGGCATTAACCGGACAGTCGAGGAATCCTCCTCAGCGGGATCATCGGGTCACCTGGACACGCTTTATGAAATCGGCGTTGCGCACGAACTGCGACGCAACGTTATCCTAACGGCTGATGCGTCTTACCTTGATGTAGAGTTCGAAGGAATTACGCGCGACGACGAAACCATTTCTGCCGGCGTGGGAGTTCTATATCTGGTGAACCGCAATGCAGAATTGGCGCTTGGTTATGATTACACAAGCCGAGACTCTACTCTAGCAGGTCAGGACTACGACAAGAACACTGTCGGCCTCTCGGTCATCTTAAAGATGTGATTGCGGCACTTTGCTGTAAGATTCCGTCGTGGTCCTGAGGACAGGGAACGACTCGACCGGTTAGCCGGCGGTCTTCAAAAAGGACACACCGGTGCCATCGAGCACTGCTGCGGTGAGCACACCGGTAATGTAGGCGCCTGTGTCGATGCCGATCCGATTAGGGCGTACTTGAGGTTCTTCTTCAGGACAGTGCCCGTGGACGACGCGCTTTCCAAAGTCGATATGTGATTCCAAGAATTCATCCCGTATCCAGCGCAGATCCCGCTCTTCTTGCTGTTCGAGCGGAACCCCTGGCCTAACGCCGGCATGGGCGAACAAGTATCCGCCTAGCTCATAGCTGCTGGGTAAGCCTTCCAAAAAAGATCTGTGTTGTTGAGGAAAAGCTTCGACAAAAGAACAGTGGACCTCTCTGAGGTAGTCTTCGTCTGCCCGGAAGTTGAGGTCTTTCAGGCCGTAGGCGTGGAGCGTTTCCAAGCCGCCGTACTGACGCCAGCTGTCAAGGATGTAGGGATCCTCCAAAAAGGACAGCAGCGCCTCTTCATGATTACCTTTGAGAAAGACGGTGTCGAAATCCGGCATCTCCAGTTTAGAAAGCCGATTCAGCACCTGCCTGGATTGCCATCCCCGATCGACATAGTCGCCTAGGAAGACAATCACCCGTTTATCTGCTGGATGATGCGCAGCATGATCGGTGATCTGTCCAAGCAGGTCTTCAAGCAAGTCATCACGTCCGTGAATGTCTCCAATGGCATAAACAATGGTGCCTTCTGGAGTGGCCGCGCGTTGACCGCCGCGGCTGAGCCGTTCTCTGAGTTTCGACACAAGTTTCATCGGTGCAAGTTTGCTCTCGAATGCGCCTGACGCGGAGTCGCGTTTTGAGCACCGTGTGCTCAAAGGTGGTCAGTAACAGGAGATCAGTACGCTACCTCATAGTCCGTCGGACTGCATCGCTTTATCATTAGAAGCAAACACAATACCACTGTGTCTCCGCTAAGGCCTCTCGGGATCAGGGACAGTCAGATCAGTGAACCGCCACCCAATTGCAGATTGTTCAGACTATCTAAGAGATTTCTCGCACCTGCTTCCGGACTGCTTCCGGCACTTGCTTGGGCCAACTCAGGTTTCTGCTAAGTCATTGATTTGATGGCGCACCCGGCACGATTCGAACGTGCGACCTCTGCCTTCGGAGGGCAGCGCTCTATCCAGCTGAGCTACGGGTGCTCTTGTGCAATGCGCCAGGAGGCGCCAAGCCACGCGGCGGAACCTACCCGGTTCCCTAAGACATATCAATGGACCTTATGGGCGCAGGCGGGCGCCTTCGCGCGGTTTTCCACAGGTGCCGGGTGCTTTTGCTCCAGAAACGGTGCGCTGCTTAATGACAGTCAGGGCGATATTGCCTAAATTCGAGGCTTGTATTCTCTCTTGGAATGAGCTCTCAGAGGGCCGCCAAGAGTGAGAAGTAGTGAGAAGGGCAACTGGTTTTGGCGAAAGCATTGCAGTTAAAACCACTCAACCTGTTTGTGGACCCGGCGATCGATCTGGTTGACCGGCGTTTGACGGATATCTTGATGTACTGGCAGGACAAGTGCGGCGCCCGGACAATGCCTGCACGGGTCGATATCTCGCCGGGTGATCTGGTGACCCATCTGCCACGCCTGGCCCTTCTGAATGTCAGCATCGATGGGGACGAAGGACCCAAATTCAGTGTGCGTCTGTCCGGAACCGGCATTGACGACTTGCTGGGCCATGATCATCGCGGCGCTGATCTGAATGATCTGCTGCCTCCAGCATCCGCAAAACTGGTGTCAGCGGCATTGGCAGCCTTGGTCGAGCACAAACGTCCGATGCGGTTTTTCGCCCGGGCGAGGTTGCCCGGAAATCCTGCCGCGTGCGTTGAAGGCCTGGCCTTGCCCTTGGGTGTTGATGAGGGGCCGGTCAACATGATCCTCATTGAGACCGTGTCGATCCGGCAGTCAGACATGGGCGCGTTTCCCGACCTTGAGCTCGAAGCTCTGGCCGAGGTGGCGTCTTAAGCAATCCACCCGGGCTTAAGCGTCTGACGTGAGTTGCAGGAAGACATCTTCAAGGGCCGCTTCTTCTGTCGAAAGATCCGCGATTTCAATGCCAGCGGCAGCAATGTCCGCAAGCAGAGCTGACATAGAGTCCACGTCTGGATTGTAAACAAGCGCCAGGTCACCATCGTCGCGCAAGACCGCGCCGCGGTTGGAGAGTGATGCGGGAACAGTCGTGAGCGGCGACGCAGGCCGGATGACCACTCGCTTTTCGTCAATCCGGGCGAGGAGGTCGGGCGTTGACTCGCACGCCACCACTTCCCCGTGATTGATGATCGCGATCTGGTCACAGAGTGCTTGGGCTTCTTCCAGGTAGTGGGTGGTCAGCACCACCGTCGTGCCGCGGGCATGCAGCTCTTCAATATATTCCCATAATTGACGGCGGAGCTCGATGTCGACGCCTGCAGTGGGTTCATCCAGCACCAGGATGGGCGGATTGTGAACCATGGCTTTTGCGACAAGAAGCCGTCGCCGCATGCCGCCCGACAGGGTGCGGGCATAAGCATCGGCCTTATCCTCCAGCCCCATCGCTCTGAGGATCTCCATCGACCGCCGCTGGGACTTAGGCACCCCGTAGAGGCCGGCCTGCAACTCCATCGCTTCAAGGGGAGTGAAGAAGGGGTCGATATTGAGCTCTTGCGGCACGATCCCGATGGACGCACGTGCCTGACGTGGATTGACATCCGTGTCGAAGCCCCAAACCGATGCGGAGCCCGACGTCTTCATGACCAGGCCCGCCAGAATATTGATGAAGGTCGATTTGCCTGCCCCATTGGGCCCAAGCAGGCCAAAAAAGGACCCGCGCGGGATAGACAGGTTGATACCTTTCAGCGCCTCTTTCGCAGGCTGTCCGCCCGCTGCCTTGTAGACCTTGCGGAGATTGACCGCTTCGATGGCGGCAGGCTGATGGCCCCGCGGGGCCGGCTCACGCGGCGCGGGCACTTCGGCGATCTCTGCGTCATCTGTAATTCCGTGCCCCATGCGTTTCTCCCCGGTTCGGCTGTCTCATGCGCCGTTGATCGTTGCCTTCAGTGTTCTACACCCTTCCGTGGCAGTGGCCATAATGCCATATTGCCGGTCTTGGCGGTAAAGAACCGTGGAGACCAACAGGGCAGGTGGCATGGCGGCTAAGAAGAAGCAAAAAGAAGCACCGGTTGAAGCCGGAAAGATGGGGGCGGCAAAGCCTGTCGGCAAGGGGGACCACCTCTTTCTGGTCGATGGATCCGGCTATATTTTCCGGGCCTATCACGCATTGCCGCCATTGACCCGCAAGTCCGACGGACTTCCCGTGGGAGCCGTACATGGCTTCTGCAACATGCTCTACAAGCTCATTGAGGACACGAAGGACGAGTTTGAGCCCACCCACCTCGCCGTCATTTTCGATGCCTCCGGCAAGACCTTTCGCAACGAGATTTACGGGGAATACAAGGCCCACCGCCCGCCGGCGCCTGAAGACTTGGTCCCCCAATTTGGCCTGATCAAAGACGCGGTGCGCGCCTTCTCCGTACCCTCCATCGAGATGATCGGCTATGAGGCAGACGACCTGATCGCGACCTACGCCGCCCAGGCGCGGGACGCGGGCGCGCGGGTCACCATCGTATCGTCCGACAAGGACCTGATGCAGATGGTGGACGACCGTGTCGACATGCTCGACACCATGAAGTACCGAACCATTGGCCCGGCGGAAGTAGAAGAGAAGTTCGGCGTTGGTCCAGACAAGGTCATCGATGTGCAGGCGCTTGCTGGTGACAGCGCGGATAACGTGCCAGGCGTGCCAGGTATCGGCGTGAAGACCGCAGCTCTATTGATCAACGAATATGGCGATGTGGAAACGCTCTTGGCGCGCGCGGAGGAAATCAAACAGCCCAAGCGCCGACAGAACCTGATTGAGTTCGCGGACCAGGCGCGCATCTCAAGGCAACTGGTGACACTCGCCCAGGATGTGCCGGTGGAAGAGGGAATGGAAACCTTCGGCCTTCGCGACCCCGACCCGGTGACCCTCATCGGCTTCTTCAAGGACATGGAATTCAACACGCTCACGCGTCGGGTGGCTGAGCGTTTCGAGGTGGATGGAGATGCGATCGAAGCCACCGGCGCCTATGACAATGGGGAAACGCCCGCACCAAAGAAATCCGAAGGCTCTGCGCCAAAGGATACCAAGAAGGGGGGCACGCCAGGCATCGTTGAAACAGGCCTTGACAAGGACCTGGGCAAACTCACCTACGAAACAGTCACCACGCTGGAGGCTCTCCAGCCCTGGATCGACAAAGCGTTTGATCTCGGCGAGATCGCCGTCGACACAGAGACGGATTCTTTGGACGCGATGCAGGCCCGTCTTGTGGGTGTCTGTCTGGCGACAGCCGCTGGACAGGCCTGCTACGTGCCGTTGCAGCACGGCAGCGGAGAGGGGTTGGATTTCGGCGACGGCGCACCCGACCAAATTCCGTTGAAAGACGCCTTGGCGGCGCTGAAGCCGATGTTGGAATCACCGTCGGTCCGGAAGATCGGCCAGAACATCAAATATGATCTGTTGGTGTTGAAGAACCATGGCATTGATCTGGCGCCGATCGAGGACACCATGCTGCTGTCCTACGCGCTGGATGCAGGCCGCAACGGTCATGGCATGGACGAGCTCTCCGAACTCCATCTGGGCCACAAACCTATTCCTTTCAAAGAAGTGGCCGGCACCGGTAAGAAGCAGATCACGTTTGATCAGGTTCCCATCGACAAGGCGACGGCCTACGCCGCTGAAGACGCAGATATCACCTGGCGGCTTTACAAGCTGCTGAAGCCACGGCTTGTCCCCGAAGCAAAGACGACGCTCTATGAAACGCTGGAGCGGCCACTGGTTCCGGTGCTAAGCCAAATGGAAGCGCACGGCGTGAAGGTCGACCGGGCTGTCCTGTCACGACTTTCCGGCGAGTTCGCCCAAAAAATGGGGGCGTTCGCAGCGGAGATCTATGAGCTCGCTGGCGAAACCTTCAACATCGCCTCGCCGAAGCAGCTTGGCGAAATCCTCTTCGATAAGATGGGCCTGCCCGGCGGCAAGAAGACCAAGACCGGTGCCTGGTCCACCGATGCGAGTACGCTGGATGATCTGGCCGCCAACGGTCATGACTTGCCGGTGAAAATTCTGGAATGGCGTGGGCTGGCGAAACTCAAAAGCACCTACACCGATGCTTTGCCTGAATTCATCCACCCCGATACAGGACGCGTCCATACGTCCTATTCCATGGCGTCCACCAGCACCGGACGGTTGGCCTCAACCGATCCCAATCTTCAAAACATTCCGGTGCGAACAGAAGATGGGCGGCGCATCCGCACAGCCTTTGTAGCCGAAAAAGGCAACAAGCTCATCAGCGCGGACTATAGCCAGATTGAGCTGCGTCTCGTGGCTCATATCGCAGATGTCCCTCAACTCAAGCAGGCATTTGCCGACGGGATCGACATTCACACCATGACCGCCTCGGAAATCTTCAGTGTGCCGGTAGCCGATATGGAACCGTCCATTCGGCGGCGCGCGAAGGCAATCAATTTCGGGATCATTTATGGGATCTCGGCTTTTGGTCTCGCCAACCAGTTAGGCATTGGTCGCGGTGAAGCGGGCGAATATATCGACCTCTATTTTGAGCGCTTCCCGGGCATCCGCACTTACATGGATGAGACCAAGGCCCTGGCCCATGAACAGGGCTACGTGGAGACCATTTTCGGGCGCCGTATTCACCTGCCCGAAATCAATTCCAAAAACGGGGCGCGAAGAGCGTTCCTGGAGCGCGCGGCGATCAACGCGCCGATACAGGGCTCAGCAGCTGACGTCATCCGCCGCGCCATGATCCGCATGCCGGACGCATTGAAGAAAGCCAAGCTAGACGCCCGCATGCTGCTCCAGGTTCATGATGAATTGATCTTTGAGGTCGCCGAGAAAAAGGCGGAGAAGACCTGCGCGCTTGTCTCTAAGGTCATGGTCGGCGCCGCGGCCCCTGCGGTCGATATCTCCGTGCCTCTCGAGGTTGATGCGCGCGCGGCGGACAATTGGGACGAGGCGCACTAGCTCAGGAAGCCAAACAGATGACAGTTGAATCTGAAGAAGAACTTGAGGGCCTGAAGAAATGCGGGCGCGTTGTGTCAGAGACCCTGGCTGCCATGGGCGCCTATATGGTGCCCGGTATGACGACTGCGGAGCTGGATGCCTACGGGCGAAAACTTCTGGAGCAGGAAGGCGCGCGCCCAGCGCCTGAATTCACCTACGGATTTCCAGGCGCAACCTGCATCAGCATCAACGAGGTATGCGCCCATGGCGTTCCTGGCGATCAGACCATCGAAGCCGGAGACCTAGTAAACATTGATGTGTCCGCCGAACAGGACGGCTTTGTGACGGACACAGGTGGCAGCTTCATCGTCCCGCCTGCACGCCCTGACCAGGAAGCGCTTTGCAAGGCGACAAGGATTGCGCGCGATCGGGCGATCAGGTCGATCAAAGCCGGGTCACGGATCAACATGATTGGCAAAACCGTCGAACAAGTCGCGCGCAAGGGCGGCTACACGATCATCGAAAATTTGGCGAGCCATGGAGTGGGCCGGTCGTTACACGAAGAACCGGGATCAATCCCGGGCTATTACGACCCGGCGGACAAACGACGGCTGTGGCATGGAGCCGTGATCACCGTTGAACCCTTTCTGTCGACAGGCGCGACGGAAGCGGTTGAATTGGATGACGGCTGGTCGCTTGCGACACCGCCCGGCATCTTCGCTGCTCAGTATGAACACACTCTCGTTGTCACCAAACGCGGTGCCATTATCGTGACGTGAGGCGTCAAGCAAGCGCGTTCATGTAGGTGCCGATGTCGAAATAGTCTCGCCAGACTTTGATTTTGCCGTCTTCCATCTCGAAGATGCCTAGACAGGGTAGGTCGACCGACTTTTCTCCGAGCTTGGTGCGGTCGAGACGCTCAGCCATCACGATGTCGTCCTTCGCGATGAGATTCAGAATGTCCCAACTGGTTTCCGTCCAATCCTTCGCGAACCCGGCAATGAAGGCCTGAACGTTGGCGCGCCCCACAACCGGGTCGGTCGGCATATTGTGGTAGATGCCGTCATCAGTGAAGTAGCTGGCAATCTCTTGCGCGTCGAGACGTGACCAGGCTGCGATGAAGTCTCGAATGATCTGTTCGTTGTCATGCATGTGCACACCTCCCTTTTGAGGAAGTGTGCGCAAGAACCACAGTGGTGACCAGAGCCTTTCGACCTAGGTCAGGCGGCCTGCAACGTGTCCCCGGGCGCAGCGCCGTCAAACAGCGCCTGCATGCGAGTGACGTAGGACATCAAAGTGGGGTTGGCCGCCACCGCATCTTTAAGTGGGCTCGGGATGTCAGGGCCAACAATATTGATCAGCATCCCAAAGGCAGTGGCGTCCGCCACGCTTGGCTGGGCGCCGAACAGGAACTCCTGATCCCCCAAGACTTGTGAGAGCGCTGAGATATCGGCGAGGCCGAACCCATAGATCTCCTCTCGGCTATGGCGCCCCAATCCATGGTGATGCAGCGCGGCTTCAACCGTCTTGTGCGCTTGTCGTGTGATAAAGCCTCGAATAGGCCAGGGAATGTCGGCGAAGAAGATCGCATCTTCTACTTTCGCGTTGTCTGGTTCCATCCAGCGGCTGTAGACCGTCGCCCAGTAAAGACGTTCCTCCAGCATACGCTGTAAGGCGTGGGACTGCGCCCTTTGCAATGGGCTGAGATGCCGGTCGAGATCGACACCCCGCGTTTTCTTGAGATGGTCCAGAATGAGTGCCGTGTCCCCAAGCACCAAGCCGTTATCCTCAATGAAGGGCAGTTTCCCTTTGGGGCCTTTCGCAGGGTTGTCGACTTCAATTCGTTCGTGACCGACACCGGCGATACGCAGGACCGTCATGAGCTTAACAACGAAACCCGACGGGTCTGGCGTTCCGGGCAGACAATCTTTGAATGTGTGAAGGCGGATCATTTTCGGTCTCCTCGATAAAGGTCTCGCTTGATACGGGAAGACATTACTGCCACCCTCCTGACACCCTGCTGTCAGGAGCCCTATGCGAGCTTTAGACCATGAGACGTGCTGATCGACTGTTCGACATAATCGAATATTTGCGCCGCCACCGCCGCGTGGTGACGGCCGCTGAGCTGGCGGAGAAGATGGAAGTTTCCATCCGCACCATCTATCGCGACATCGCAGACCTGCAGGCAAGCCGGGTCCCGATTGATGGGGAAGCGGGCCTCGGCTATCTGTTGCGCGAAGGCTATGACCTGCCACCGCTGATGTTTAATGAAGAAGAAGCGGAAGCGCTCGCGCTTGGCGCGCGCATTGTGGCCGCCTGGGGGGATGACGAATTGGCGGAGGCATCAAAGGCGGTCCTGGCGAAACTCCGGGCCGTCCTTCCGCGAGATTTAAAAGCGCAGTTTGACGCTTTGGGTGTGATGGCGCCCCCTGAACATTACCAGGAAGAGGTTGTCATCGATTTGGCGCGTGTCCGCCGCGCTGTGCGCAATAGACGAAAGATCCGCTTTGCATACGCCGACAAGGGCGGCAAGGCATCCATGCGCACCATCTGGCCGCTCACTCTTTCTTTCTACGGCGCTGTTTGGACCGTCCCGGGCTGGTGTGAATTGAGGAAAGACTTCCGTGTCTTTCGAGCGGATAGGATGCGCGAGCTGGAAGTGCTCAATGAGCGTGTGCCTGCTGACCCTGACAAGAACCTGACCGCCTACCTAAAAACGGTAGGGGTTACCGATTTCGGATCCCTCACCTAGAAGGGCCAGCTTAGAGCACTCACATCGCACCTGCAGCGGCGGGCTCCTTCTTGAGCAGCGAGACCGTGGACCCAGCAATGACCTGGTGGCACATGTCTATAGACAGCTCCTGTTGGAAACGCATCTGATCCCACATTTGAAAGGAATAGAGCGCCTCGACGCTATGCCGCAAGATGGGATCAGCGGCGGCCACTTCAGGCAACGCTGACCAGAGGCGCAACCGCAAGCTCTGTGTGTTTGCAGATCGGATGGCATTCGCTTCGGATTCCGTCTTGGCGCGCGAGATATAGAAGAGCAGGTAGTTTCTATTCTCTTCGTATATGGCGCCCTGCGTTTTCGCGTAAGCCAGCGCGCGTTCCTCCAGCGAGCCTTCGACCTTCGGTGCACCCATATCGACACCAAACTGCTCGGACATATATGCCTGGGCGGTGCCGAAGAGGCCCTCCATGTCGTCAAAGTGCCGAAAAAGTGTCCGCACGGCGACGCCTGCCTTCTCGGCGATTTCCTCACCGCGAGGTCGCAGATTCCCTTCTCTGATTAATTCAAACAGCGCGAGAATAATTCTCTCGTGCGTGCGCAGGCCTCTATCGGAGCGCCCGTCGCTTTGCTGCTGCGCGGCCATTCCCCCCTCCAAAATTCTCCCCTCCGGCCCCCCCAGGCCAGAATCTCAACTCCTACGATAGCGAATGAAATGCGCAACAGCGAGTACTAGAGCGCCTGCGGCCAGATGATTTTGGCGGATAGTGCAAATTCATCTGACGGGTGGCGCAAAATAATGGCGTTTCAAGAGACATGTCAGATAAACTGACAATATATTGGTGATTGATCGAGGATTTGAGGGAGGCATGTCGTTTCCCCAAAGTCAGAACGGTAGAAAAAGTGACGAAAAACTTAAGAAAAAACTGCATAAAATAGACAGTTTGGACTAACTCAACCGTTGCAGGTCGAACACAGACGTTAAAATGTCATAATAAACGACAATTACTAATTGACATCTAAAATGACATTACGGTTATCTGAGCGCTACCAGAAGGACTGCGTGTGCTTTCCGGTGCTGCTTATGTGAGGTGAGCGGTTCCCGACACGCAGATGTGCCAATAAAGGGGGGACCCAATGGGTAAAGCTCTTCGGAGAACTGCGTTCTCTGCAAGTGCCGCGATTGTAACCGCGGCGCTGGCGGCTCAGCCAGCAACTGCTCTCGAATACAATTTCGGTGGTGTACAAGTGTTCTTAGACACCACCGTTTCCGCAGGCGTTTCGATGCGGGTTGCCGACCGGAACAATATGTTCCTGGCCGGCGGCAACGGCGGACCGACAAAAAGTCTTGCGAGTGTTCAAAACCGGATGGTGTCCGGTCGCATGCGACTGTTCTGGGTGGGGCGCTGAACCCGGCATTTACTCCTGGTGCAGCTACAGGCGTAACGGCTTTTAGCCCAGGCGGCGGCCAGGCCCTTACCTACGACTTTGCAAATGTGAACGCGTTGGGTGGCTTCACGAGCGAAGCGTTTGCCGGATCGATCAACTCCGATGACAGTAGACTGAACTTTGACAGCGGCGATCTGACGTCCGGTGTCATTAAGATGACTAACGACATCCAGGCGAACTTTGAGAATTACAAATTCTTCGCCCGTATCAGCTCCTTTTACGACGCTGTGCTGGATGACAGCAGCTCCTACGCGCGCTCAGGTATCACAGATGGTGCGCGCGTTGACGCAGCCCGCGATATCGACCTGCTCGATTTTTACGTATCGGGCGACTATGAAGTCGGGGGTCTCCCTGTCAACGTCCGCTTGGGCAAGCAGGTAGTCAACTGGGGTGAAGCGACCTTCATGCTGAATGGCATTAGCTCATGGAACCCATTTGATGTGAATGCATTCCGCCGTCCCGGCGCGGAAATCAAGGAAGGCCTACTGCCGGTTTGGGGCGCTTATGCGTCTGTTGGCCTGCCCTACAACCTTTCCTTGGAAGCTTTCTACCAGCTTGAGTTTGAAGAGCTGAAGCTCGACCGGCCTGGAACGCCTTTTTCCAGCTCCGACGTCGCACGAGTAGGGTCAGCGGTTGGCGGCAGCTTTGGCGCGAAATCATTTGTTACATCGGGCACTGACGGTGGAGGGTTCTTGAACCGCAACTGTTCTACGCCTGATGCATTGACCGCTGGGTTTGATGCGGCTTACACCACCGCCGGACTGACACAGTTCGTTTGCGGCGCAGGCGGCACAAATGCTTTCCTCGACTACTCTGTCGATCTTCCAATAGGTCAAAGTGAAGCCTTCCGCCTCGCATTGAATGGCGGCACGGGCGATATCGCACGCGACGAGGACCGGTTGGCAAAGGACTCCGGTCAATATGGCTTGGCGCTCCGGTGGTATTCTGAAGAACTGAACTCAACAGAGTTCGGCTTCTATTTCATGAACTACCACTCTCGTTTGCCGATCGCGTCCCAACGGTACGCCAACAGAGGAGACTCTGTTTTCAGAACCTATAGTGCGGTGGGCGATAATGTCGGGACAGCCACACGCACCTCTGCGCTGGGCTGCGGAGCTGGGGGTACACTAAGTGCTGCTACTGCCGCGCTCAATCCAGCCAAATACACCTATCTGAACAACACAACCGCAGCTGACACATATGGTGTGTTCGCGGCAGCTGAGGCGTTGGTAGGTGGCGATGCAAAAGCACTGGCGTCAGCCGGAATTATCGCGGCAGCCGGTGGCGCTGTGAATGATAACAGCTTGCTGGAGCTTGCGATCCTGAACTGTGCTCTCGTGTTCAGTCAGACTGATACAGGCTCGTCCCTGCTGACCGATGGTACCGAGATCATTGTTCCTGGTAATGCCGTCGGGGGTGCTGAGTCGCTTGGTCTGTTCTTCGAATACCCTGAAGACATTAAACTGTTCGGTGCTTCCTTCAACACGACAATCGGTGACTGGGGCGTACAGGGTGAAGTCTCATACCGTCACGATCAGCCCCTGCAGCTTGATACGGACCAGATCACGATTGCGGCACTTGGTGCGACCTGTATCTTTGACGCTATCCTGAGCCCAACGGTTACGACTGCGGCCGTGGACGCCGGGCAGACGATTCCGGGCGGTGTCTGCGGTACTGTGCCCGTAGGTCAATCCCGCGACTATCATGGCTTTGTTCGTGAAGAGGTGATGACCTTTGATATCGGAACCACGGCGACCTACACGAGCTCCAACCCGCTGGTTGGCGCCGTGGGAGCCGACCTGGGTGTTCTGCTGACCGAAGTCGGCGCCATGTTTGTTCCTGATGTACCAGATGAAGGCGACTTTAGCGTCGGTCAGCTGGGCAATGTCTGCACATCCGGAACGGATCTGCCGCTCAAGGGATTCCTTGCGCTGAGTTCGCGTGCTGGCTGTCGTCCAACGCAGTTTGCATATGGCTATGTCCTGGTTGGTCAGCTGCAGTACAACAATGCCTTCGGGACACCGATCACACTGACGCCGCAGATAGCTTGGCAGCATGATGTGAAGGGGAATTCCCCTGCGCCTCTCTCCAACTACCGCGAAGGCACCAAGTCAGTGAGCCTGGCTGTTAACGGGACCTACCAGAACGCATGGCGTGGCGGTGTTTCCTACACAAATATCTTCGGCAACGAGAAATTCACGAAAGAGGGAGACACGGACTTTGTCTCAATCAATCTGAGCTACTCGTTTTAAGACACAAGAATTCCCGCTCCGGACAGTTTTTCGGGGCGGGGACGGGAACCTCCCTCCTCCCAAAATATGAGGTTCCCATTTTTCACTATCGACCCGCCTGGCAGTCAGCATCCCTCAAAATGCGATGATCAGGTTTCAGATCGTAAAGTGAAATTCGGCGGTCCCGGCCCTCATCCGGGGCCGCTTTTTTTGTTTCCATCTCCGTAGATCAGCGCGCATCGACTGGCAGCCCCATTCTCTTACTCGATGGTGGCGATTGATGTTTGGTGGCATGTTCGTTTGGGTCAAGGACAGGATGAAGAGTGAGCAGGTGAACCTGTGATCACCACGAAACTCATTTAAACAAATCGACCAACCCGCGGAAATAAATGTGAAAAAGAGCGCAAAAAGCGTGCTCTTAATGACACGTGTTGCGACGGAATCGAGTTTCTAAACAAACCGAATTCATCAACGAATTTTGAAAATTGACGGTCCCAATGCCAATACCGTTCCCTGAGTTTGATCAGAAGGGCGGCGTGTGCCGATAGGGGGTATTTTGGGTGAGGGTCCCTCCCGCAAGCACGTCGGTCGCAGGTAAACTATGGGGGGGACCCAATGGGAAATGCTCTAAGGAGAACAGTGTTCTCCGCGAGCGCCGCTGTCTTAGCAGCGGCGTTGTCTACGCAGTCAGCGACTGCTCTTGAATATAACTTTGGCGGTGTACAGGTGTTCCTGGACACGACCGTTTCGGCAGGTGTCTCGGTGCGCGCCGCAGAGCGCAATAACATGTTTGTCGCACCTGGGAACGGCGGTCCGGTCAACACGACAGCCACGATCACCAACCCTGGGGGAGCCGACGGGACGGTCGCTACCGTTCTGCATGGTGGACCCGGCGCCAATTTGAACCTGGCGAGCGGCGACACGGCGAACTATGGCGGGTCAATCAATTCAGACGACAGCCGGCTCAATTTCGATCAGGGCGACCTGACCTCAGCAACCATTAAAATGACCAATGACATTCAGGCAAACTTTGAGAACTACAAGTTCTTCACCCGCCTGAGTTCTTTCTATGATGCTGTGCTTGGCGATGAGGGGTCTTACGAAAGGTCGGCACTGCGCACGGAAGGCTATCCGGATGCAGCGCGTGACATTGATTTGCTCGATTTCTATGTCTCAGGCGACTTCAATGCTGGAGACCTGCCGCTGAACATTCGCCTGGGTAAGCAAGTGGTGAACTGGGGCGAAGCAACCTTCATCCTGAATGGCATCAGTTCCTGGAACCCGCTGGACGTAAACGCGTTCCGCCGTCCGGGCGCGGAGATCAAAGAGGGTCTTCTACCGGTCTGGGGTGCGTATGCGTCGCTTGGTCTGCCCTACGACCTGTCGGCAGAGTTTTTCTATCAGCTGGAATTTGAACCGATCGCGCTCGACCGCCCAGGCACACCTTTCTCAACTTCTGACGTTGCGCGTGTTGGGTCGGGTACAGGTGGTAACGAAGACGCAGCCACGTTTGTGACGAGCGGCACCGACGGCGGCGGTTTTCTGAACAGAAATTGTAGCCAGCCTCACGCCTTGACGGCCGCCTTTGATGCGGCTTACAGCGCCGCCGGTCTTGATCAATTCAGCTGTACCGCCGGGACAAATGTTTATCTCGACTATCAGCAGGACTTGCCGATCGGACAGAGCGAGCAGTTTCGCTTGGATCTGAACGGCGGCACCGCAGATATCCGACGTCTCGAAGATGAGGAGGCACGTGATCATGGTCAATATGGAATGGCCATAAGGTGGTATGCAGAAGAGCTTAACTCGACAGAGTTTGGCTTCTACTTCATGAACTACCATTCGCGTCTGCCAATCGTCGGCGAGAAGTTCTTCAACAACCAGGATGCAAGCAACACTGCCGTTCGTACCTATGTTGCGAGCGGTGACAGTTCTGATGCAACAACACGCGGTTCGTTGAACGCTGGCTGTACGGGCGGCGGTACGGCCGGACTGGCGGCACTCGGCTCAGGCGGCATTGACAAAATCCTCTACCTGAACAGCCAAACGGTCAATGATCAGTATGGTTTGGTAGCCGCAGCTGAAGCTGTGGTGGGCGATGGTGCAACATCTGCGGACGCCCTTGCGCTCAATGCCGCAATTGGTGGCGGTTTCACAGTAGCAGATGGCAGCCAGCTTGAGCTTCAGATTACAAACTGTAACCTCTCTCTGGCCCAAACAGATGCGACGACGGGCCTGCAGGTTGATGGCACTGAGATTCTCGTAGTGGGCTCATCAGTGGGTGGCCTTGAATCAACAGGTCTCTATTTCGAGTATCCGGAAGACATCAAACTATTCGGAATGTCGTTCAATACGACGCTCGGAGATTGGGGCGTACAGGGAGAGGTGGCTGTCCGCCACGACCAGCCCTTCCAGCTAGATACCGACCAAATCACGCTAGCTGCTTTGGGTGCATCTTGTATCTTGGATGACATTCTTGGGGTCGACACGATGACGGCCACGGTCGACGCACTGCAGACCTACGGGTCGAACCAGACCTGTGGCTCGGTTGCAAGCGGCGACGTGGCTGACTATTCGGGTGCCGTTCGCGAAGAGGTCATGACCTTTGATATCGGCACAACCGCTACCTACACCAATTCCAATGCACTGGTTGGGTTTCTCGGCGCTGATATCGGCATTCTGTTGACCGAGTTCGGTGCAATGTGGGTGCCCGATGTACCCGACGAAGGTGACTTCAGCGTCGCCCAGTGGGGTAATGTGTGCACGTCGGGAACCGACCTGCCGCTCGGCGCCTTCGTGGGCCTGTCATTTCGCGCTGGTTGTCGTCCGACCCAGTTCTCTTACGGCTATGTGCTTGTAGGACAGCTGCAATACAACAATGCGTTTGGAACGCCGATCACCGTGAGCCCGAGCTTGTCCTGGTCCCACGACGTGAAAGGCAACTCGCCAGCGCCATTGAGCACCTATCGGGAAGGCAGCAAATCTGTCAGCCTGGCGGTCAATGGCACATACCAGAACACCTGGCGTGGCGGTATCTCCTACACCAACCTCTTCGGCCATGAGAAATACTCGAGCGATGGCGACAAAGACTTTGTCTCATTGAACGTGAGTTACTCGTTCTAAGAGAGAGGAATTCCTGTTCCGGCTTTGATGCCGGGACAGGAGCAGGGGATGGCTCTCACCGGCTAGTGAGGCGCAGTCTCCGTTTTGGCTGGCCGGCGACCCTGACAGTCGGCATCCCAAATACCCGGTTATCAGATTTGAATTCGGCCAGCGAAAATCGGCGGTCCCGGCCTCATCCGGGGCCGCTTCTTTGTGCTTCTATTGGTGCATGACCGGTCTGGCTCACAAACAGAGCCGCACACAGAAAAAGGCCGGGCGTTAAGCCCGGCCTCTCTAAAACTCTGATGTGTTTGAAACTTATTCGGCTGCCTGTGCAGAAGCTGGCGCCGCGTCGCGAACATCCGGGTCCACATGGGCTTCATAGATTTTGAAGTTCTCGATGAACATGGAGACCAGCTTCTTCGCCTGGGCGTCGTAGCCTTCCTTGTCGGACCAAGTGTCCCGTGGGTTCAGGATCGAACTATCGACACCTGGAACGGAGACGGGCACTTCAAAGCCGAAATTCACATCCGTGCGGAATTCAACATTGGCCAGGCTGCCATCAAGAGCGGCGGCCAGGAGTGCACGTGTTTCTTTGATCGGCATCCGGCTGCCGACGCCATAGGCGCCGCCGGTCCAGCCTGTGTTCACCAGCCAGCAGTCGACCTTATGCTCCGCGATGAGGTCGCGCAGCAGGTTGCCATACTCGCTTGGGTGCCGGGACATGAAAGGTCCGCCAAAGCAGGTGGAGAATGTTGCCTCCGGCTCTGTAACGCCCTTTTCTGTGCCGGCAACCTTCGCTGTGTAGCCGGAGAGGAAGTGATACATGGCCTGGGATGGCGTGAGCTTGGAGATCGGGGGCAGAACACCGAACGCATCAGCTGTAAGCATGATGATGTTCTTCGGGTGGCCTGCGCGGCCTGTTTCAGATGCATTCGGGATGAAAGACAGGGGATAGGCTCCACGGGTGTTTTCCGTGAGCGTCTTATCGTCGAAATCGATTTCCCGCGTGTCAGGATCCAGAACGACATTTTCAAGCACGGTGCCGAAGCGTTGCGTCGTTGCGTAGATTTCAGGCTCAGCTTCAGCTGAGAGATTGATCATCTTCGCATAGCAGCCGCCTTCAAAATTGAAGACACCGTTTTCGGACCAGCCATGCTCGTCGTCACCGACCAGCGTGCGTGACGCGTCAGCTGAGAGTGTAGTTTTGCCCGTGCCTGAGAGGCCGAAGAAAATCGCTGAGTCGCCGGCTTCGCCGACATTGATCGAACAGTGCATCGGCATAACGCCTTTGCCAGGCAGTTCGTAGTTCAGCATCGAGAAGACGGACTTTTTGGTTTCACCAGCATAAGAGGTGCCACCGATAAGAACGATCCGCTTCATGAAGTTACATGCGATCACCGTCTCTGTCCGGCAGCCATACTTTTCAGGGTCGGCGCGGAAACTGGGGAGATTGATGATGGTGAATTTTGGATCGAATACTTCCAGCTCTTCAGGTGTGGGTTCGATCAGCAGGTTCTGAATGAAGAGAGAGTGCCAGCAAAGCTCTGTAAAGACCCGGGTGGGCAAGCGGTGGGTTGGGTCGGCGCCGCCGAAAAGGTCCTGAACGAAGAGCTCTTTGCCTTCTGCGTGGGCCAGCATGTCGGCGTGAAGAAGATCAAATTGCTCCGGGGTCATCGCTTTCGCATTGTCCCACCACACGGTGTCTTTGGTGGTGTCGTCTTTTACGACGAATTTGTCCTGAGCGGAGCGACCGGTATGTTCGCCGGTCTTGCTGACCAGGGCGCCGCCGGCGGCAAGTTCGGATTCGCCGCGCTGAAGCGCAATTTCATACAGAGCAGGTGGCTTCAAATTCCAGTTAACTTGCGCCAGGTTTTTGAGACCCTGATTTTCCACACCATTTTTGCTGATGTGCCGACCCGTCTGTTTCACGCCCGCTCTCCTTCGCGTTTCCCCTGTGCGGTCGGATCTGCCGACCGTGGGTTACGGAAACTGCTTTGCGACGGGGGATCCCGCCTGGTTTCCGCAAACTGTTCCTGCAACTGAGAAAGCCTCAAGCTAATCCGACGCTGAGCATATCTGACCCGATTTGGGCCCCAAAAGCTGCGCTCAGCCGGGGCGGACGACCACGTCTTCAACAGCGCGGTTCACCCTGTGCGAAGGCTTCTCAAGTGGCGGCCACCATAGTGAGACGGTCACACTTCTGCAACAGGATTCGGGGCCGCTATAGGACCTTTTGGGGGCCGTTTAGAACGGCTTGCCTAAACCCACTTTTGGGCCATTTGAATAGGGTTAATCAGCGCGCTAAATGGCCTTTTTTTGAGGAGGGGTGCCCGGTCTGAGCCGAAAGCATTCGGCACCCTCTGAGACTCGGCCGGTCGCTGAGAAGCCCAGAGCCAGGGCAAGGCGTCCAGAGCTCAAATTAGCTGGCTCGATGAAGGCTTCCAGCACGGTCTTTGGCATTGATGTCCGCGCCCACCCAATCGCTGCCCTGGCGGCCTCAGACATGAGCCCCTCTCCCCAGTGATCCGGGTGGAGGTGGTACGCGATTTCGCTCACCTCCCCCAGTGAGTTGAAGCCGACATGCCCGATGAACTGGTCATTCGAGCGCCGAAGAATGGCCCACCGAAATCCCCACCCGTCGGCGGCGGCCCGCTCCCAGAAGTCGATGATCTTGTCGCTCTCTTTGGGTGTTGCTGCCGGCATGGGGATTTCATTGCGATCATAGTCGGTGACGGTGCCGGAATAGCGGCAGACCTCCGGATGGGACCAGAGGCGAAACATTGGCTCGGAATGGTCAAACGACAGCGCTGTAAGTCGCAGACGTTCGGTTTCAATGTCATCTATGACCAGCGCCATAATGATGGTGTTACCTTTAAGGGGCGACCAATAGGTCATCGGGTCTGAGTTTCCGGAACCTTCCGAACCCCTGATTAAAGCGGACGCTCTCAATCGCAAAACGGTAATAGTCGAAATCAAGCTCGGTGTCGTACGGCTCAGACCCCGGGTGTGTGTCGATGAACCGCGCTTTTGCCGTTGCGATCTCGTCTTTCTCCAAACCGACGACATTGCCGTTTAGGGAAAGCCGCGGCGCTCTCATGGGGTCCGGATCCTTGCCCGCACCCTGCACAAGCAAAGAAGCGATGGGTGATCGGAGGATGTTCTGAGTGTGTGCGGCCAGTCGAGACAACAGGAGGAGCGGCGCACCATCTGCCATCGAGGACATCGCAACCAGTGTCACAAGCGGACTGCCATCCGGGTTGATGGTCCCGAGTGCCGCTGAGCCGGTATGGGCCAAGAGACGCCGCGCGGCCTCAATGGAATCTTTTTTCTCTGTGCTTGCCATGGTCTCTTCTTATACTCGACCCCATATGGAAACGTAATCCGGCCCTGTTTGCAGCCATGGGATCCTCCCATGGCTTTTTGTGTTGAAGGCCCGACCTCATGACTGACACGGCTCCCACCCAGGTCCGTGGTGACGAAATGTCGCTTATGGATCATGTGAAGCGCACGCTGACCCTCGCGGGGCCGGTGATTGTCGCCCGTGCCGGTATTCTTGTCCTCTTTACCGTGGACACGGTGATGGTGGGCCAGGTGGGCGGAGAGGAGCTGGCGTTCTTGGGTCTCGGCATGGCGATCCAGGGCGTCATCATGCTTGTCTGTATCGGGCTGTTGCAGGGCACGATGATCTTGTCGTCACAGGCCTATGGGGCGGAAGAGCATAAGAGGTGTGGGGAGGTCTGGCGCTCCGGCATCTACCACGCGCTCGTCTTAGGCGTTGTTCTGGGCCTTATCTGTTTGGCGGGTGAGAGGCTTTTATTGCTCTTTGGGCAGTCGCCATCACTTGCCGCTGGTGGTGGCAGCACATCCATTCATTTCGGTTGGGGCATGCCGGCCATGTTGCTCTACGTCGCCTCAAGCTACTTCCTTGAGAGCATACAGCGACCGCGTGTTGGCATGATGGTGATGTTGATCGTCAACATTCTGAACTTTGGGCTAAACGGCATGCTGATCTTCGGCTGGGGCGGCACGGGCCTTGCCCTGGGCGCAGACGGTGCCGTCATCGCAACCTCAGCAGTGCGTTGGATCGCAGCGCTCATGATGGTGGGCTACATCGTGTCTCTCCCCTTGCGCCAGGGCGAAGATCAGTTTGGTGTCTGGGCGCCTTGGAAAACCATCGCCCATGATGCTGTGAGGCTGAGCGGGGCGCTGGGCAAAAAAATGCGCAACCTTGGTGCCGCCACCGGATTGGCTTACGGCCTCGAGTCGGCAGCGTTCTCGTCCCTTGTTTTTATGGCGGGGATCATTGGACCGGCGGCGCTTGCGGCGCACCAGATTACGAACAACGCGGTCGCTTTGATGGTCATGGCGTCCATCGGCATGGCGGCGGCGACGGCAGTCCGTGTTGGCAACGCCGTCGGTCGTCAGGACCCGGCGGGCGTCCGCATGGCCGGCTGGGTTGGTCTTGGGTTGGTGGCGATCCTGCTGTCTCTTCCGGCAATCGCCATGTTGGCCGTCCCTCACAGCATTGCGTCTCTCTATGCAAATGAGCTGGCAGTCCTTGAGATTGCCCGCTGGACCCTTCTGGCGGCGGGCGTCTTTATTGTCGCCGACGGTATGATGAATGTGGCCATGGGCTCGCTCCGTGGCATGGGCGATGTCTGGGTGCCGATGTTCATGCACATCATTGCATTCTGGTGTGTCGGTGTGCCTGTCGCCTGGTTATCGGCCTTCTATTTTGATCTCGGCGCTGTCGGTCTTCAGATCGGGATTGGCGTGGCGGTGTTCCTGTCTGTGGCGTCGCAGACCATCCGCTTTTCAATCGTCTCCAAGCGCCCGATCAAAAGAACTTAGTCGTCAAGGGCCTTGTCGATCAAGACCGCGGCGGCGGTCTTGGCAGACGTAACCGCCAGGTCTTTGTCCGTCACCTGGGCGGTGACAATTGCGCCTTCCAGGAGCAGCGACAGTTGATTGCCAAGCGATTCACGGTCTTTGGCGCCGGCCTCTTCTGCCAGCCGCACGATGAAACGCGTCATTTGTGTTTTGAAGTCGCGGCACGCATTGCGGATCGGTGTGTCAGCTTCAGAATACTCACCGACGGCATTGATAAAGACGCATCCAAAAAAGCTGGGCGTCTCAAACCACGCTTTGGCCACGTCAAACACCGCGATCAACCGTGCGCGGGGATCAGAGGCACTCTGCTCAACCTCGCGCATGAAATGGTTGCGAAACGCGCCATCATGTTCTTTCAACACCGCGAGGATCAATTCATCTTTCGATCTGAAATGGGTGTAGAGCGTCTTCTTTGAGACACCGGCCTCGCCCAGGATCCTGTCGATGCCAGTCGCGTGGAAGCCGTGCTCCATGAAGAGGTCGCGGGCGACCTGCATCAAATGTTCTCTTCGACCACTGGCCATGTGATTTCTCCGAAACAGAATTGTTTCCCAAAATATAGGTATTCAGGCGCATCTGTCGATCACATGGCTGTGAGAGATTCCGCCAATCGGCAGATAAATACATATAAAACAAAGGTTTATGGTGGTTTGGGTGGCTGGAGAAGGGTCCTTGAACGGGGATACCGAACTGTCTATCTCTGAGCTCAAGGAAACAGATCTGTTTCCTTCTCATGGAGTTTCCGCCGGCTTGGGGCCGGGGAGCTGAACCAAGTCAAGGAGAAGACCCATGGTCTCAATCAGAGCATTCTTTACGGCAGCCGCAGCTGCCTTCCTCCTCCTGGGTGTCCAAGTCGCACAAGCTGCCGATGGTCACTCTGTCGTTGGCGTCGCCGGGTATGACCTCGTGTCCTATCACGCCAACCCGAAGCCACTCCGTGGCAATGGCCACAACGTCTCCGTCCACGACGGCGTCACCTATCTCTTTGCGAGCGCGGAGAACAAAGCAACCTTCGACGCGGATCCAGCGAAGTACCTGCCGGCTTATGGCGGCTATTGCGCATTCGGCGTTTCGGTCGGCAAGAAATTTTTCGGCGATCCTGAAGTCTGGCGCATCGTCGATGACCGCCTCTACCTGAACCTTGATGCCAAAATCCAGGACCTATGGCTGCAGGATGTTCCAGGCAAAATCGCAACGGCCGATGAACTCTGGGAGCAAATCGAACACACACCTGCAAGCGAACTCTAATCGATACGCTTCGCTCACATGCAAACGCCCGGCTCATTGGCCGGGCGTTTTTTGTTGGAAGCTGCTGAGGGACTCTTAACGGCTGCCGCGCTCAATCAACCGTACATAGAACTGTACGGCCTTGCCCATATTCTCAACAGTGATGCGTTCGTTGGTTCCATGAAACCGGCTTGTGTCGTTGCGTCCCAACACAATAGGGATGAAGCGGTAGACATGATCGGAAACCAGTTCGAACTGCCTGGCATCTGTGCCGCCCACAACCAGGTTTGGCGCGACGATGGCACCGTCAAACGTATCTCGAATGGTCTGAGAGAGGATCTCATAGCCTTCTGAGCTTGTGCTGGAAACAGCACTCGCCTCGCGGCCCGGATTGAACACACTTACTTTGACATTCTCATCATCAATGGCAGCGGTCACATGCGCCACAATGCTCTCAACCGTGTCGCGGGGATGGATGCGGAAATTCACCTTGGCACTGGCGGAATGGGGCAGCACGTTTTCCTTCACGCCTGCATTGATCAATGTGGGTGCAATCGTGGTGGCCATTGCGGCGGCCATTGTCGGATTACTCCGCAACTGGCTTTCCACAAGCGATCCCGTGAGCCAGCGGTTCGCAAGAGCAAAACGCAACCCGAAAGGCGTCGCCGGCGCAATCGCATCCATCATGTCGGCGACGGGCCCCTCAATACCGCCGGAGAACGGGGTGTTCTCTAGCCGGTCGATCGCCGTTGCAAGACGACCGATGGCCGTCACGCCAGGTGGCATAGAAGAGTGTCCGCCAGGCGCAGAGGCGGTTAGGTCCAGCGTCACATATCCCTTCTCGGCAACACCGATCAGTGCCACTGGGCTGTCGACGCCCGGGACCAGCCCGTCGGCAACAATGCCGCCTTCGTCTGCCACCCAATGAAGACGGATGCCACGCTCTTTCAGAAGCGGCGCCATCTTCTGAGCACCGCTCGGGCCGCCGACCTCCTCGTCATGACCGAAGAAAAAATGCACGGTCCGGCGCGGCTGATAGCCACCTGCGGCGAGTTGTTCAGCGCCTTCCAGGATCGCAATGAGTGATCCCTTGTCGTCGATCGCGCCGCGACCCCAGATGAACCCGTCGGCGACTTTGCCTGAGAAGGGGTCCTCCTCCCAATCACGCTGTGTACCCGGCGCGATGGGCACCACATCAATGTGGGACATCAGCAATATCGGTTCGAGTGAGGGATCGCTTCCGGCCCAGGTATAGAAAAGAGAATATTTGCTGATCACTTCGCGCGACGCGACGCTATGAAAGGCCGGATAGGTTGCTTCCGCCCAATTCCGGAAATCAACAAAAGGCGCTCGGCTCTCTTCCCGAGCAAACTGGGTCGACAAGGTTTGGAACTGAATAGCCTCGCCCAAACGGTTGGCCGCTGCTTCCGCATCGACGGTGACAGGGTCAACGGATGCTGACGAGGATGCGTCTGGACCGGAGAGTGTGAGCGTGCGGACAAGGGCGATAGCAAAGACCAGGACCACCAGCCCTAGCAAAATGAGTCCGATACGTTTCATATGATCCCCCCAATTGCACCGCCTTAGGCGCGAGTGCGTGTGCGACAGTGTTTTCCCTGCCTGTGATGTCGATTGAGCATTCTTGGGCCCAGCCTGTCAATCTGGAGGTGGCAGGCTGTCCGCCGGCGCCTATAGCCAAGTCTTTGAAGGCACGTCATAATTCGGACCAAATGACGCTTTAGGTCAGGCGACGATCTAGGGACAAAAAGAAGGATAAAGGGGCCTATGCCGACGATTGCACTGGTCGATGATGATCAGAATATTTTGACCTCCGTGACCATGGCATTCGAAGCCGAGGGGTTTCACGTCCAGACCTATACTGATGGTGCTGCCGCCCTCGCGGGTCTTGGCGCCAATCCGCCAGACGTTGCTGTCTTCGACATTAAGATGCCGCGAATGGATGGACTGGAGCTCCTGCGCAGGCTCCGTCAGAACTCGGAGCTGCCTGTTATCTTCCTGACGTCCAAGGACGAAGAGATTGATGAAATGTTCGGGCTGAAAATGGGCGCCGACGACTATATCAAAAAGCCCTTTTCCCAGCGCCTACTGGTTGAGCGTGTCAAAGCGGTGATGCGCCGGACAAAAGCGCGCGCAGAAGAACCAGCACAGAGCGGCAAGGGCGATCTTTTGGAACGCGGCAATCTTGTGATGGATCCGGATCGTCATGTTTGCCGGTGGAACGGAGAACCGGTCACCCTGACCGTCACCGAGTTTCTTATTCTACAGGCGCTGGCCCAGCGCCCGGGTTATGTCAAAAGCCGCGATCAATTGATGGACGCCGCCTATGATGATCAGGTCTACGTGGATGACCGGACCATCGACAGCCACATCAAACGGCTCCGCAAAAAGTTCAAACAGGCAGATAACGAATTCGACGCGATCGAGACGCTGTATGGTGTCGGATACCGATATAAAGAGTGATGACCGGATGGGCTCGTGGGTCTTGAAACGCGCCTGACGGTATTGGGAAGTTAGTCGGCATGATGCGCGGAGAAGAGCAGCCCACAGATGCGACCTCCCCCAGCGGTTGGGTGTCTGTCGTGCGCGGCGGGGCCGCGGCGTTTAGCGCCAACGTTCGTCGCGCATCGAACATGCTCACCGACTCTGTTCTTTGGGCCTTCAGAGGCGTCGTCGCGGGCAATCGCTTTTCGAGTCTCACCCGGCGCATTGTTGTCTTTCAGGTTGTGGCCCTCCTCGTCCTGGTGGCCGGCGTCCTCTACCTCAATCAGTTTCGGCAGGGCCTGATCGACGCACGCAAACAAGCACTGCTTGTCCAGGCGGAAATCATCGCGGGCGCGGTCGCCGAGACCGCTGCGGGAACGCTAGAAGCCGAAGTCATTGATCCGCTGGCGGATCTCGAAAAGCGCGACCAGTGGGTGGACCCAGACCTGGAATATCGCGATCGCGACGTCCCTATAAGTGCCACGGAGGCCGCGCCAATTTTGCGCCGCCTCATTCTTCCCACTCAAACACGGGCGCGCCTATACGATAAAGACGGGTGGCTCATTCTGGACAGCCGCCAATTGACCGCGTCAGGCCAGATCATCGCTTTCGAATTGCCGCCGGTCGGTGGTGCCGAAGAGCAATCCTGGACCACGCGTGCGATGGCTTGGCTGCGATCATTGGCGCCCGGCCCCGACTATGAGCGCTATCTCGAAGCGGGCAGTCAGAACGGTCGTATCTATGACGAAGTGAACCTCGCGCTCGGCGGTTTCAGTGCCACGATGGAACGCATGAATGATCGCAGCGAGCTCATCGTGTCAGTGGCTGTGCCGGTTCAACGGTTCCGGGCAGTGCTGGGCGTGCTGATGCTTTCTACAGAAGGTGGCGATATTGATGCGATTGTTCAGGCTGAGCGTCTTGCCATTGTTGAGGTGTTCTTGATTGCGTTGGGCGTCGCAATCCTCCTGTCTGTGGTCTTAGCGGGTACGATTGCCGAGCCTGTGCGGCGATTGGCGGAAACGGCTGAGCGTGTATCTCAAGGCGTGACTGAGCGCGTCGAGATTCCAGACTTCACGGACCGAAGAGACGAGATCGGAGATCTGTCCGGCGCCCTCAGAGGTATGACCGACGCCCTCTACGCGCGCATCGATGCCATTGAAGCGTTCGCGGCGGACGTCTCCCACGAGTTGAAGAACCCACTGACCTCGGTACGGTCAGCCGTCGAAACGCTGAGCATTGTTAAAGATGAAACCGCCCGCGAAAAACTGATGGATGTTATTCAGCACGATATTCGGCGCATCGATCGCTTGATCAGTGACATTTCGGAAGCCTCACGGCTAGATGCCGAGCTTTCGCGAGAGGAGCTGGTGCCCTTCAACATCGCCAACCTTGCTGAGACGATTGTCGACCTGTTCAACACAACAGGAACCAAGGACGGCAAGTCTGTCCGGCTAGAGGTGCAAGACGTTCCCGATCGAGTGGCATTTGATACAACGGGGACCGATAGCCGGATTGGCCAGGTGCTGCGCAACCTGGTCGACAATGCTTTGTCGTTCAGCCCAGAAGGGGGCGTCGTTACGCTCCAGGTCGCGCGCATTGGCGATAGTCTGTTGGTGACGGTGGAGGACGAAGGACCCGGCGTTCCCGAAGACAGCCTGCAGAAAATCTTTGAGAGGTTTCATACCGATAGGGAAGGAGATTTTGGCAGTCATTCCGGCTTGGGACTGTCCATTTCCAAGCAAATCGTGCTTGCTCATCGCGGCAACATTTATGCCGAGAACAGAGAAGAAGGTGGCGCACGATTTGTGGTGGAACTGCCCGCTGCGCGAAAACCGCTTGCCAAGGCAGCTCCGAAGGATACCAGCAAGCCAGGGAAAGAAACGTGAGCAGCCAAACTGTACACGGGACCTGCGTGTCTTTGGACGGCGTTGGTGTGTTGCTTTTGGGCGCGACCGGTTCCGGTAAATCCGATCTCGCCCACAGATTGATTTTAGAGCAGGGCGCAAAGCTGATCGCGGATGACCAAGTTCTTCTTCGGCAGGATCAGGAGGCCGTGCATGCATCCTGTAAGCAGGGCTGGGAAGGTCAGCTGGAACTTCGCGGTCTGGGGATCGTCACAGTCCCACATGAACAGGATGTCCCTATCGCACTTGTGGTCGATCTTGTTGAGCGCAGCGAAGTACCGCGTTTACCGGAGCCGCTCTTCGTGACTCTCTCTGGCGAACGCCTGCCTGTCCTCAAGCTACACGCGTTTGACGCGTCGACGCCTGCGAAGATTGTTCTCGCGAAGCAATATCTGCCCCGTTCCGGGTTTCCTGGGAGTGATGGCCGCCTGGGCTGATGCCCTTGACCGGGTTGGGAGGGAATCCGACGGCTTTGCAGGGGTATATGGCGCCGGATCTTGAGGATTCGTCTTGTTTTTCCTCTGAAAATATTGTCACGATAGGCGCCTTACCTCACACAATCCGGGTGGCCGACCACATAGTGCCCACCGAGAGGAGCAGTACGCGTAAAGATGATTGGATTGGTCCTAGTTACCCATGGCCAACTCGCCAAACAGTTTGTCGAGGCGATGGAACATGTCGTGGGTCCACAGGCTCAGGTGATTTCAATTTCGATTGGGCCTGACGACGATATGGAACAGCGGCGAAACGATATCTTGGAGGCCGTCGACGCCGTTGATCAAGGCGACGGTGTTATCCTGCTCACCGACATGTTTGGAGGTACACCGTCCAACCTGGCGATCTCCATCATGGACAAAGCAAAGGTCGAGGTGATCGCTGGCATCAACCTGCCAATGCTGATCAAGCTTGCAAGTGTCCGCGACAGTGTCAGTCTCGCGGACGCTGTGGAACAGGCGCAGGACAGTGGACGCAAATACATCTCCGTGGCCAGCAAAGTGCTCGCCGGCGAAGGCTCGTGAGATAAGACAATCAAGAATAATTCACCGAGAAAAATCCTGTGAGCGACACCAACACCCCGTCCGAGGTGATCAAAAAAACACTGACGATTTCCAATGCCCGGGGTCTGCATGCCCGCGCGTCGGCCAAGTTTGTTCAATGTGTTGAAGGGTTTGACGCTGAGGTCCGGGTGTCTCGAGAAGGGCAAACCGTCGGCGGCACCTCTATTATGGGCCTGATGATGTTGGCGGCTGCCACAGGCTGCACCATTGATGTGGAAGTGGAAGGCCCAGAGGCGGCCAGGGCGCTTGAGGCGCTAGAAGCTCTCCTTGCCGACAAGTTTGGCGAAGGGGAATAAATGGCTGAATACTGCGCCTGGGGCGTCGTAAACGAAGCCTTTATCAAGATATAAAGAATTCTTTATATCGGACTTGAAGTCCCACGTGAGCCTTGTTATAGAAGCGCGTAACTGATCCGCATGGGCGCGCCCGTGCGCCTATGTGTATGCATTATCTTCCAGGAGCCATTTGCCATGAGCACCGACTACAAAGTCGCGGATATTTCCCTCGCCGATTGGGGCCGCAAGGAAATTGCCATTGCTGAAACTGAGATGCCGGGCCTGATGGCACTGCGCGAAGAATTTGGGGACAGCAAACCCTTGAAAGGGGCGCGGGTCGCGGGCTGCCTCCACATGACCATTCAGACGGCAGTCTTGATGGAAACCCTCACTGCGCTCGGTGCCACGGTGCGCTGGTCCTCCTGCAATATCTTCTCAACGCAGGATCATGCTGCGGCGGCAATGGCAGCAGCCGGCATTCCCACATTCGCTTGGAAAGGCGAGACGGAAGAAGAATTCTGGTGGTGCATTGAGGAGACCATTAAAGGTCCTGATGGCTGGACGCCCAACATCATCCTGGATGATGGCGGTGACCTCACTCAGATCATGCACGAAAAATACAATGACATGCTGGACGATGTTGTTGGCATTTCCGAAGAAACCACGACCGGCGTGCTGCGCCTCTATGAAATGGCAAAAGCCGGCACGCTCCGTGTTCCTGCGATCAACGTGAATGACAGCGTCACCAAGTCCAAGTTCGACAATCTATATGGCTGCCGCGAAAGCCTTGTGGATGGGGTGAAACGCGCAACTGACGTGATGATTGCGGGTAAAGTGGCTGTCATCTGCGGATATGGCGATGTGGGCAAAGGCTCTGCTGAAAGCATGCGCAGCCAGGGCGCCCGGGTTGTTGTGACAGAGATTGATCCGATCTGTGCACTGCAGGCGGCCATGGAAGGCTATGAAGTCTCCACCATGGAAGAGATGGCGCCAGAGGGCGACATCTTCATTACCTGTACCGGCAATAAAGACATCATCACCGTGGACCACATGCGGGCCATGAAGGACCGGGCGATTGTCGGCAATATCGGCCACTTTGACAGCGAAATTCAGGTCGCCGGCCTCAAGAACTACACCTGGCATAATGTGAAACCGCAGGTTGACGAGATCGAGTTCCCGAACGGCAACCGGATCATTCTGCTGGCGGAAGGCCGCCTGTTGAACCTTGGCTGTGCAACCGGCCACCCAAGCTTCGTGATGAGCGCCTCCTTCACCAACCAGGTGTTGGCTCAGATCGAACTCTGGGAAAACCACAAGAACTACAAGAACGAAGTGTATGTTCTGCCGAAACACCTGGACGAGAAGGTGGCGACACTGCATCTGGAAAAACTGGGTGTGAAACTCACCACACTGTCCGAAGACCAGGCCGACTATATCGGCGTGCCTCAGGCAGGCCCTTACAAGCCGGATCATTACCGCTACTGATTCATCTTGCACCATGAAGTTCGAGAGGCCCGGCCCCCGAAGCAGTGGGGCCGGGCTTTTTCATGTGCGTCCCAACAGTATTTTGTATCGGGTGCGCAATGAACTGTTGCCTATCGGACTCAGATAGGTCCCAATGACACCTCATCCTGTAAGCGGTTGTCCAAACTACTTCTGGGCAGACACGAAGAAACGAAGGTAACATCCTCAAACTGCGGTGATTTTCGCCGTCGTCGGGGTAGCGGTAACAAATGGGGGCATCGAACCGGGTTGCGGGGTTCGGTGCGAGATGCAGGTCATGGCGTCGGGCAAGAGCGGGACGAGATCCCGCGTTCAGTTGGGTTTTGGAAGCGCTGCCCTAGGGTGCGTCGCCGCACTGCCCGCGCGCGCGGCGCCGGTGGATACGCCGGACCCTCTTTTGGTCTTTACTCCCATCCTCGAAATGCTGGGCGTCGCGCCCGACCTTGCGACAGAGCCGGCATTCATCTTGAACTTTCTGATCGCAGTTGGCGCGGTGGCGTTGGCGATCGGCTGCGCCTATTGGGCCGCGCAATCGAGCGCCAGAACCCGTCGCCAACGGCTCGCTCATGAACAGGAGGTTGTCGCCATGGGCGCGCGGGTGGACACGGTGGAAGCCATCCTCGCCTCTGAACCTGGCGCCGTTTTGATCTGGTCGCCTGATACGATGACCGCCAAACCCGGCACCCTGCAGTCGCGGCCGCAAATCGCCGGCAGCACGGTGTCCCTCGCTGATCCTGCCACAGGCAATGTGGACTATGAGGATGTGCTGCGGCGTTTGACGCCTGAAACCGCAGGCAATCTGCGCAATGCGGTCGACATGTTGCGCTCCCGCGGCGCCCGCTTTTCCCTTACCGTTCATTCCAACGATGGCCGGACCTTTGAGGCGGAGGGACGTCCCGCCGGCGCACAGGCTGTGGTCTGGATTAGGGACGTATCGGGCGAACGCGCAGAGATCAGCCGGTTCGTAGAGCGGGCGACGAGTGCAGAAACCACCCGTGATCGGTTCTTGGAACATCTCAACCTTCTGTCAATGCCCGCATGGCGGCGGGACAAGGAAGGCAAGCTCGAATGGGTCAACCAAGCCTATGTCCGCGCGATGGATCTTGGGAGCGTGGAGGAAGTGGTCGAAAAAGGGGCCGAGCTTCTGACCGATGAAGTCTTGGAGAAAGCGCGCCATGCCATCGCAGCCGGGGAGACATGTCAGCAACGCATGCATGCGATTGTCAGTGGGGAACGGCGCGCGCTTCACGTGACAGACATGTGCATTTCGTCTGGCTCTGCGGGCGTTGCGGTCGATGTCACAGACCTCGACAATGCGGAGGGCGAACTGCAACGCCATATTGAGGCCCATAGCGGTACCTTGGATCGATTGGCAACCCCGGTCGCCATCTTTGGATCCGACAAGCGTCTCAAGTTCTACAACAAGGCCTATCTCAAATTCTGGGGTCTCGACGCGGATTGGCTTGCGACGGAACCCTTGGACAGTGAAGTCCTTGATGCGCTGCGCGGGTCGCGCCGCCTGCCAGAGCAGGCGAACTTCCAGGCCTGGAAGGCCCAGATGATGGAGATCTACCAGGCGACGGAGCCGGTCGAAGAGTTCTGGTACCTGCCGGATGGGCAGACCATTCAGTTGATGGCGCAGGCTCACCCATTGGGCGGTGTCATCTATATCTACGACAATGTGACGGAACAGCTGAACCTGGAAAGCGATTACAACACAGCGCTCAGAGTACAAGGCGAGACCCTCGACAATCTGTCTGAAGGCGTTGCGGTGTTTGGCTCGGATGGACGGTTGAAACTCCACAACCCCGTCTATGCTCAGATCTGGCGCTTTACTGACGACCAGCTGGCGAAGGAGCCGCACATCGGCGACATCGTAGATGCCTGCAGAGACCTCTACGATGACGGAACCATTTGGGACGATCTGAAATCGAGTCTCACGTCTGTCGAGGGACGACGTCAGCTCTCGCACCGCATGGAACGGGCTGACGGCTCCATCGTGGATTGCGCAACGGTCCCGCTTCCTGACGGCGCAACCCTCGTGACCTTTGTCGACGTAACCGATGCCTCACGCATAGAACGCGCCCTTCGCGAGCGCAACGAAGCGCTGGAAACGGCGGACAGATTGAAGTCTGAGTTTATCAGCCATGTTTCCTATCAACTCCGCACGCCGCTCACCAACATCATCGGGTTTGGGGAGATTCTGGAAACGGAGATGTTTGGTGAATTGCTGCCAAAGCAGCACGAATATACGTCCGGCATTTTGGACTCATCCCATGAGCTCTTGACCACCGTGAATGACATTCTCGACCTCTCGACGATCGAGGCGGGTGCGATGACCCTCGACCTCTCCGATGTCTCGATTGCGGAAGTCATTTCCAGCGCCGAAACCTTCGCTCAGCAAAGGGCACAAAAGGCGCGTGTCTCGCTGCTGACGGATTGTCCCCCGGACATTGGTGCCTTCCGGGCAGACAACAAGCGCATTCGCCAGATCATGTTCAACCTGATCTCCAATGCCATAGCGTTTACCCAGCCCGGCGATTCAATCACGATCGGCGCAGAACGCGGCACCAATGAGCTGACACTCTTTGTCTCGGACACGGGCGACGGCATCAAGCCGGAACACCAGGCGACGGTGTTTGATCGCTTTGAAGCCCGTGGTGGCGCCGACAGGCGCCGGGGTGCCGGGTTAGGCCTTTCTCTGGTGAAGAGTTTTGTCGAACTCCACGGTGGGTGGGTCAGTCTGGAATCAACGCCGTCGGTAGGGACCCAGGTGACCTGTCACCTGCCCATTTTGACCGATGTACAAAACGAAAATGTTGGAAAACAGCCAGAAATGATCCTTGATCACTGAATGATCGCTCATTTTAAATGTCAAATCTTCGCGAATTGGCTTGTTAAACGACTACATTCGCCCATATTCTTTCCGTAGGATTTCACGACCAATTTTTTCGGGACCGCGAACCCGCCGCCCATGATTGAGGGCTGTCGACCACCAGTCCGATGCTGATCCGATGGAGCACTCCGCAGGACCACCGGGGCTGTTCGCGCAGAGGGAGAGAGACATGACTATTTCTGTCACCATCAACGGCAAGAGCCACGAGCTCGATGTCGAGCCAGACATGCCGCTTCTATGGGTCCTTCGGGATGAGCTGGGCATGACGGGCACGAAATTTGGCTGCGGTGTCGCCGCCTGCGGCGCGTGTACCGTGCAGGTAAACGGCGCCGCCATGCGTACCTGTATCATTCCCGTTGGCGCCGTGGCTGATGCCGAGATCACAACCATCGAAGGTTTGAACGGTGGTGGACCAGACCTGAGCGCGCTTCAACAGGCTTGGATCGACCATCAGGTGCCGCAATGTGGCTACTGCCAGTCCGGCATGTTGATGGCAGTCTCATCACTTCTCGCAAGCAACCCGAACCCGTCGGATGACGAGATTGATGCGGCGATTACCAACATTTGTCGATGCGGTACCTATCCGCGCATTCGGGCCGCGATCCGTTCGCTGGCTACCGCATAAGGGAGGGGACAGAGATGAAACCGACAAGACGACAACTTCTCATTGGTGGAACTGTGGTCGGCGGCGGCATGCTGCTAGGCTATGCAACACTCGGCTCTTCGCGACCAGAGCGTGCACAGGCATTTGCGGCGGGTGAGGGCGAACACTTCACCACGACATGGTTGAAGATCGATCCCGACAACAAAGTTACCGTTTATGTGCCGCACTCCGAAATGGGGCAGGGCGTGCATACATCCATGCCCATGATGGCAGCTGAAGAAATGGAGGCCGATTGGGACCTGGTTCAGATGGTGCAGGCACCCGCCGAAGACATCTGGGCCAATGGGCCGCTTGGCAAAGGCTTCATCCTTGGCCAGACGCCCATCCCCACAGCGCTTGTCGGGGTAGTGGATACAACGTTCTTTAAGATTGCAGAGATGATGGTGGGTCAGATCACCGGTGGCTCCACGTCTGTGCGGTTCACAGGACAATACGGCATGCGGGTTGCGGGCGCCGCGGCGAAGGAAATGCTCATCCGTGCAGCGGCTGACAAGTGGAATGTGCCCGAAAGCGAATTGACTGCGCGATTGAGCCATGTTCACCACGACGCTTCTGGCAGAAGTGCGACCTTCGGCGAACTGGCCGTGGCAGCAGCGCAATTTGATCCGCCAGGAAATCCAACTCTTAAAGCTCGCAAAGACTTTACGATCATTGGCACCTCCAAGCCGCGCTATGACATCCCATCAAAAGTGGATGGCACGGCGCAATATGGCGTGGACGTGCAGCGCCCAGATCTGAAAATCGCGGCGATCCGTCAGGCGCCTGTCTTCGGCGGCACGGTTAAGTCTTTTGATGGCTCAGCGGCGCTAAACCAGCGGGGGGTAACCGCAGTGGTCTCGACCGGTGATGGGGTCGCCGTGGTCGCAGACAATTATTGGCGTGCCAAACAAGCGCTCAATCTTGTCGAAGTCGAGTTTGACGATGGCGGCAACGGATCCGTGTCGAGTGAGTCCATCTTCGCCACCTTCCATGACAATCTCGAAAACGCCGAGTCGGAAGAAGATGTAGAGATTGGTGATGCGGTGGCAGCGCTCACAGAAGGCGGCGATGTGATCGAGGCGCGGTATGAAGTGCCTTTCCTTGCGCACACCTGCATGGAGCCGATGAACTGCACCGTTGAGATCACCGGAGATACAGCGGAAGTCTGGACTGGCACACAGGATGCACTCGGTACCAAGAACCACATTGCTGAGATTGCCGGTCTGTCGCCAGAAAATGTGACACTCCATCCGCTCATGCTGGGCGGAGGTTTTGGCCGTCGTAGTGCCTCTTCGCCAAACCATCTGGATCAGGCAACAAAGATTGCGATGGAAGTAGGCGGCGCTGTCAAACTTGTTTGGTCGCGCGAAGAAGACGTGCAGCATGACTATTATCGTCCAGCAGTTGCCGCTCACATGTCGGCAACGCTTGATGACAAGGGTCAGCCTAGCGCTTGGGTGAACCGCTACATCCGTAAGGATGAGCCAGCGGAGGCAAGCCACATCCCGTACGCCGTGGCGAACCAGTCCATTCGTTATGTCGATAGCCCGGTCCACGTCCCCTATGGCCCATGGCGGTCAGTGGCGCATACTCAGCACTCCTTCTTCAATGAGAGCTTCGTGGATGAGTTGGCGAACGCGGCTGGGAAAGATCCGTTCGAGTATCGGATGTCCATGATTGAAGACAAGCCGCGTCATAAGGCGGTGCTCGCAAAAGCAGGTGAGGCTGCTGGCTGGGGATCACCCCTCCCTGCGGGTCGGGCTCGCGGCGTCGCACTGCAGCAAAGCTTCGACACCATCGTTGCTCAGGTCGTTGAAGTCTCCATCGACGATTCAGGCGAAGCGAAGGTCCACAAGGTGACCTGCGCGGTTGATTGCGGACCCGTGGTGAACCCGGACGGTGCCATCGCTCAGATCGAAAGCGGTATCATCTATGGTCTCACAGCAGCGCTCTACGGTGACATCACCATTGAAGATGGCGCCGTGGTGCAATCAAACTTCCCGGACTATGACGCCGTACGTTTGGCGCAAAGCCCTGAAATGGACATCCACTTTCTGGAATCAGATGCACCATTCGGCGGCCTGGGTGAGCCGGGCACTCCCTGTATCGCGCCGGCAGTCGCAAATGCGATTTTCACCCTTACCGGCCAACGGGTGCGCTCCTTGCCGCTCATGAAGCATGACTTCAAGGCAGGGCCTCGTCTGGCGTCAGCTGCCGACTAAGCAGCTGCAAATAGCATGAACAGGGGCGGCTCCAATGGAGCCGCCCTTTTTTTGTGCAACCCGGGGGGTCGGAGATTTCTAGGTTGCTGTCGATGGTCGTTCCGCTACTCTTATTGGGCAAACAAGATGGGGAGTGGGTAATGATCAGATTACTGAGCATGAGCACGATTGCCTTCGTTGGGTTCGTCTTCAGCACATTTGCCGCATCAGCCGATGTCAGCTTCGAATTCACCGGCAATGAGCGCACCCTGAAAGTGATCGGGAGCAAAGGTGACATTGTACGCACGATTAGACAGCGTCCCGCGCCACACCAGGAGGGGCTCGCAGGCTTCTCGCTATCAGAGCAAAGTGATCGTCCTTGCGGGCTTGCCGGAATTTTTATGGCGATCGATCCGGTCAATCGTACGGTAAAGGACCAGAAGATTGATGAGTGCAGAGACGGGAGCATGGGCAATTGGCGCGGCAGGCTCACTGTGTCCCTGGAGCGCAATCAATTCATCACGATGGTCCGTCTCTGCATGAACCGCAACAAAACCCGGGTGAAGGGCATTGAGATCATCGGTCGGGAGTTACGCTGGGCTCCTGACACAACGCAGACGGTCCTGACAACCGATTGGGTGCCGGAGGACGATTATTGGACCGCCGCGGAAGTCCGTGACCAGGGATACCGTCGCAATTGCAATCAGAACAACTGGACTGCGTTCAATGGATGTTCTGCGAGCACAAAAGGGGGCAGTGGCTTGGTTGTGGGCGTGGTCGCCCATTTCGCCTCGGCGACGGGCCGAAATTCAGCCTCCCTCACAGGCCTTCAATTGATCTGCCGGGATGTGGTGAAGACACTTTAGGGCAAAGTTGGACGACGCATCCAGGGAGTGCGCGTCAGCCTGCCATGTCTTTCATGTTGATGCTCTCATCAGCGAGTTTCTCAGCCGGGATTTTTGCTTTGGCGGCGATCAGCCTGCGCGACATCATGTGTTCCGGTGCGCGGTTCACGGCGTCGGACGCGATCATTACGCCGTCCTTCAGATAGAAGACAGCAAAGGACCGTTCGTTCTCAGGGTCGCCGCGGACCACGACCTCGTCATAGCCGGCTGACAGACCGACGATTTGAAGCTTGAGGTCATATTGGTCCGACCAAAACCAGGGCACCTGGGCATAAGGCTTTTCTTTTCCGCAGATCGACGCGGCAGCCGCCTTTCCTTGTTCAAGCGCGTTATGGACGGATTCAAGCCGCAGCCTTTGACCCAGAATGGGGTTGGGATGATTGGTGCAGTCGCCGATCGCGTAAATGTCCGAATCTTCTGTCCGGCAGCATTCATCAACCGCGATGCCGTTTTCTACCTTGAGGCCCGCTTCATCGGCGAGCTCGACATTCGGAATGATCCCGACACCGACGATCACGAAGTCTGCGTCGAAGGTTTTGCCGTCTCCGCAATCAATCTTCTCGATCTTGCCGTCCGACCCTTCAAAGCCTGAAACCGTGACGCCGGTCTCGATCTTCACGCCGGCTTCCGTATGAGCTTTGGTGTAGAACTTGGAGAGGATGGGATCGACCACACGCGCCAAAACGCGAGGGGCCATCTCTAAGACGGTGACATCAATCCCCCGCTGCGCAGCAACGGCAGCCACTTCCAGACCGATATAGCCACCACCGACAACGACCATTTTGCCGCCTTCGTTGAACTTCGCCTGGATCGCCTCAACATCTTCAATCGTGCGAAGGTAGAACACGCCGTCCAGATCAAAGCCGGGAATGTTGAGTTCGCGCACCCGACTGCCGGTCGCCAGGATGAGCTTGTCGTAACCGCGCGTAGAGCCATCGTCCAGATGCACAAGCTTTTTCGGGCGCTCAATTTCGACGACCTTGCGGCCGAGCACCATTTCGGCCTCCGCCTTGTCATAGAAATCCGGCGGCTTGAAATAGACCCGGTCAATATCGATCTCGCCGGCAAGAAATTTCTTTGAAAGGGGCGGGCGCTGATAGGGCACGTAGGGTTCATCGCCAATGACGGTGATCGAGCCTTCATAGCCTTCAGATCGAAGGCTGGCGACCGCCTGGCCTGCTGCATGCCCGGCCCCGACAATAATCACGCCATCTGACATCGGCGATGCTCCTCCCCGTTTCTTATGAAAATGACGCATGCGTCATTTTTGTTGATCAGAATGTGCCGCCACAGCCGTTTCAGTTCAAGAGAAATGTGCGCGATGAGGCAATGGGACGCAAGGATTCCCCCGAAAAAGGGCGCAAAAAGGCGATGCGTGCGCCTTCTAGGGAAGGCTTGAAGCAGAACACATTCAGCGCGTACAAGGGCGCGTATGAGTATGACCAGCCCACCCCAAGCAAATCAAAACGATACCTCCTGCGAAATCGCGCTGGCTGACCCAGATGCGACCGAGAAGCTGGGGGCGGCCCTGAGCAACGTCGTCAGCCCTCAAGACGTGATCGCCCTCTGGGGCGATCTGGGCGCCGGCAAAACCAGCCTGGCGCGGGCCCTGATCCAGACGCTCCTTTCGGCGGTTGGCAAACAGGAGGACGTGCCCAGTCCAACCTTCACCCTGGTGCAGACCTATGAGGCAGACGGTCTGCCGATCTGGCATGCAGACCTCTATCGTCTCTCCGATCCGGATGAACTGATTGAGCTGGGCCTGGAAGACGCATTAGAGCAGGGGCTTCTCCTCATAGAATGGCCTGACCGAATGGCGGAAGAGCTGCCCCGCGAACGCTTGGATATTGAACTGACAGAGGTGGGCGACGGGCGAGTGGCGCGCTTGACGGGGCGTGGCCACTCATGGGAAGACCGCGTTAACCGCATGTCGGCCATCATTGGCCTCTAGGATGCGTGAACGAAGGCCGGTGCGAAGGTGAGCGTGGGTGAACGAGAAGAACTGGTAGAGGCCTTCCTGAAGACAGCAGGCTGGGGCGCCGCCACGCGCACCTACTTGCAAGGCGATGCCTCTATCCGTCGCTATGAACGTCTGGACCTGAATGGCGTGAAGGGCGTGTTGATGGATTGGCCGGCTGGGCCCGACGCTCCCGTTGATAGTGGCGTTTCAGCCTATTCAAAGCTCGCCCATTTGGCGGAGGATGTGGGCCCCTTTGTGGCGGTCGGCACCTATCTGAGCGGCCTGGGGCTGCGCGTACCAGATATGATTGCCAGCGATCTCACACATGGCTTCCTGCTGCTCGAAGACATCGGTTCAGATGATTTTGGTGGCATCATCGATAGGGGACAGGGGCCAGGCGGTGAAGCACTCGACGACATGTATAGGGCCTGCATCGATGTTCTGGTGGCGTTGCAGGCAGCGGGTGCGCCGGAGGCATTGCCGGTTGGAGACGGGAGCGCCCACAAGGTGCCCGCCTTTGATGAAGGCATCTACCGCAACGAGACCGCCTTGGCTCTCGATTGGTATCTGCCCGTCGTTATGGGTAAAGAAGCGGAGAACGATCTGCGCGCCGAGTATGACGCACTTCTGACGACGCTGTGGCCCCTTATCGAAGCGGGTCCACGCACTCTCTTTCTGAGAGATTTTCATTCGCCGAACATTCTGTGGCAGTCAGACCGAGAAGGTCTGCACCGCGTCGGTCTGATTGATTATCAGGATGCGCTCATCGGTTCGCGTGCCTATGACCCCGTCTCCTTCCTGCAGGACGCACGGCGCGACGTGCCGATCGATCGTGAAGACGCGATGCGAGCTTACTATGTTGCTGCAATGAAAGATGTTGATACGGGGTTCGATGCGGACGCATTTGAAACAGCCTATGCGGTCCTCGGCGCTGAGCGTGCACTCCGTCTCATGGGGCTCTGGCCCAGATTGCTCAAACGCGACAACAAGCCTCACTACATGGCCCATATGGCACGCACGCAGGACTACCTGCGCCGCAATCTGGCACACCCACTCTTGGCGGACTTGGCAGCATTCGTTGAACGCCACTTCCTGGAAGGCGCACCTGCACCAGGTCAAATCGCCGGGACACAACCATGACCCAAATTACACGCGCGATGATTATGGGTGCGGGGCAGGGCACGCGCATGGCCCCTCTGACTGACGATAAGCCGAAGCCGCTGGTGCCTTTCATGGGCAAGCCCTTGATAGATCATGCGCTGGCGCGATTGGCTGCGGCAGGTATCGAAGAAGTGGTGGTCAACCTCCATGCCCACGCCGACCTGCTGGAAGCACATCTGACCAAAGTCACGGCACCACGGATCCTGCTGTCCGACGAACGCCAGGAACTCCTCGATACCGGTGGCGGTGTCAAAAAGGCGCGGCCGTTGCTGGGCGACGAGCCCATCATCACGTTCAATTCGGACAGCGTATGGATCGAAGGCCGGCGGCCGACGCTCACGCGCATGATGGACGCCTGGAACCCGGACGAGATGGATGCGCTTTTGATGATTGCGAGCGCGACCAACACCATCGGCGAGGTGCGCCGGGGCGACTTCACGATGGAGCCGGATGGACGCCTCATACGTCGGGACGAACAGACTGTCGCCCCCTTCATGTTTGCGGGCGTTCAGATCGTCAACCCGGCGCTTTTTGATGAGGGGCCAGACGGGCCCTTTTCGACCAATCTCATCTGGGACAAAGCGATCGAGCGCGGCCGTCTCTTTGGATTGCGGATGGAGGCGACCTGGATGCATGTGGGCACACCGGAAGATCTCGCCGACGCAGAGCGCTTCCTGCGCGACCTCTGACGCCTGCGCAGGTAGACTGGGCCCATGGCCCACGATTCTTCGCCAACGCTGTTCACGATCCCGCCGGGTGTCCCTTTTCTGGACGCACTGGCGCAGGCGCTGGTCGCTGATCCGAGACTTGAGGGCGCCCTTTCACGAGAACCCGAAGAGCTGGCCGATCTCACGATCCTGTTGCCCACCCGACGGGCTGTGCGATCGCTCACTGAAGCCTTTCTGCGCGCCGGCGACGGCCGGCCCATCTTGCTACCCCACATTCGTCCATTGGGCGATGTGGACGAAGATGAGCTGTTGCTGACGGCCGATCCGGCGGAAGGGTTGGCGGGCGGCCTTGATCTACCGCCCGCGATTGATGGCATGGATAGGCAATTGCGTCTCGCGCGGCTGGTGCTTGCATGGGGACGAGGCAGCCCCTTTGGACCTAAGAATGCTGGACAAGCAACGGCCCTCGCCGCGGAACTTGCCCATCTGATCGACAGTGCCGAGACCGAAGGCATTGACCTCTCAAAGGTGAAGGACTTGGTGCCGGACCGCTTCGCGGAACATTGGCAGCACACGCTTTCATTTTTGGAGATTGCGCTCGACTATTGGCCCCGCGAGCTGGCTGAGCGTGGGCTGATCGATCCTGCAAAAAGGCGAAACCTCGCCATCCGCGCTGAGGTGCAAGCCTGGGCAACGAAACCGCCCGCCCATCCGGTAATCGCGGCCGGGTCGACAGGCTCCATTCCTGCCACGGCAGAGCTGCTGAAAACCGTTGCCTGTCTGCCAAAGGGTGCATTGATTCTACCCGGCCTTGATCAGACGCTAGAGGCGCGGGGTTGGCACGCCGTGGGCCCCTCTCACCCGCAATACGGAATGAAACAGTTGCTGGCGAGCATTGGCGTTGGCCGCGACCAAGTTCAGACCTGGCCTCATGCGACGCCCAAGACAGTTGCGTCAGAGCGGGCAGCTTTCCTGTCTGAAGCCCTGCGTCCCGCAGAAACAACAGATGCCTGGAGTGTGGATGACGCACAATCGTTTGATGTGGCATCGGCAATAACGGGTCTCACGCTCATAGAAGCGCCGACACCAAGGGAAGAGGCGGCAGCCATCGCCTGCGCCTTGCGAGAAGTGTTGGAGGCACCGTCGCGCACCGGTGTGCTGGTGACACCCGACCGCTCCTTAGCACGGCGTGTCGCCCAGGAATTGGGACGCTGGAACATCCCCATTGATGACAGCGCTGGGACGCCCCTTGGGGGGACAGCCCCGTTCGGCTTGCTGCGATTGCTGGCCGTCACCGCATCCGAAGGTCTGGCGCCCGTATCACTTCTGGACGTGTTGAAGCACCCGCTGACGGCCTTAGGCCTCGACCCACAAGAGTGTGCTCGGCGGACACGAGAGCTGGAGCGATTGCTGTTGCGCGGTCCCCGACCCGGGCAAGACATTGCGGGCCTTCGCGCCGTGCTGGTGCAGACAGAGCTGGAACCAGATCAAAGAGAGCGGCTGACAGATCTTGTCGATCGCTTGGATGCGGCAATCACGCCATTCTTGGACCTCTATGACGAACATCAATTGCCCCTCGAACGACTAGCCGAAGCCCATGTGAGATCGTCGGAGGCGTTGGCAACGAGTGATGACGCAAAGGGCGCAGACCGGCTCTATCGGGGCGACGCTGGGGAGGCGACCGCGCTTTTCATGGAAACCTTGTTGGCCTCTGCGGAAAGCCTGGTCGACATGGAACCGCTGGCTTACCTGCGTTTGCTTGAGACCTTGAGCGCCGGGCGCATGGTGCGGCCCCGCTTTGGCCAGCATCCGAGACTGTCGATTTTGGGCCCACTTGAGGCCAGACTGTTGAGCGCAGATCGCATCATTCTCGGCGGATTGAATGAAGAGAGCTGGCCGACTGCAGCACCGATCGATGCATGGCTCAGCCGTCCCATGCGCGAAGACTTAGGCCTGGAGCCACCGGAGCGGCGCATTGGCCTGTCGGCCCATGACTTTGTCCAGGCAGCCTGCGGTGGGGATGTGATCATCACCCGGTCTTTGAAAGTGGAGGGCGCCCCGACAGTTGCATCGCGTTGGCTGCTGCGGATCGACAGTCTGTTGAAAGGCGCAGGCCGCGACGAAGGTCTCACGCCCGACCCTGCCTATCTGGATATCGCGGAGAAACTGGATGCGCCTGCGGAGATAGTGCCGGCCCCTGCGCCCCAGCCAAAGCCGCCTCTGGCTGCAAGGCCCAACAGATATTCCGCGACAGAAGTAGAGACACTGATCCGCGATCCTTATGCGATTTACGCAAAGAAAGTTTTGAGACTGAAACCGCTCGATCCACTGGATGCAGATGCAGGCGCCCTTGAGCGGGGTACGCTCCTTCATCAGGCCCTCGAGAACTTCGCTCGGAGATTCCCAGACACGTTGCCGTCGGAAGTCGAAGCCGCGTTTCTAGAGATGGGAAGGCTGGCCTTCGAAAATGCCCCAAACCGCCCAGGTGTCACCGCTTTCTGGTGGCCGCGATATGAAGATGTGGCGCGTTGGATGGCGCATTGGGAGAGCGAACTCCGCAAGGAAGTTGAACGCACCCACGCAGAAATAAAGGGCGAGCTCGCACTGCAAGGATTCGACCGCCCCATGACCCTGTCGGCGCGGGCAGATCGTGTCGACGAGCGCCACGACGGGTCTTTTGGCATTTACGACTATAAGACGGGGACACCCCCTTCAAAGAAACAGGTGGAAGCAGGCCTCAGTCCGCAACTGCCACTCGAAGCCGCCATCGCTGCTGCCGGTGGTTTTATGACAGACGAGGGAAGGCCCCTTGCTGGGCGCCCCGTATCTGACTTGTCCTATCTGCACTTATCCGGTGGCGACCCAGGTGCCGCCGAAAAGAAGGTGTCCGGCGATGGGAGCGCCAGTGCCGCAGATGTATTGGCGGGACTTGTCTCCCTGCTGCAGCACTATGAAAGCGATGACACACCGTTCTTGTCTCGCCCGCGCGTCCAATTTCAAGCGCTCTGGAGTGACTACGATCACCTTGCGCGGGTGCGGGAATGGACCGCCGCCCAGAGCGGAGGCACTGTTTGATGTCTACGCCAGGCGCGCTCACCGTCGATGACACGACCCGGCGTCAGGCGGCTGCCGCCGACCCGGACGCATCAGTATGGGTCTCTGCCAATGCAGGATCAGGCAAGACCCATGTGCTCATCAATCGGGTGATCCGTCTGCTGCTCTCAGGAACGGATCCGGAGCGCATTCTTTGCCTGACCTTCACCAAAGCGGCGGCCTCTGAAATGGCTGGGCGTCTCTATGACCGGCTGGGTGAGTGGGCGGTGATGGAGGAAACGGCGCTCGCCGAAAAGCTAAAGGAGTTGGAGGGCGAAGCGCCCGACGCGGCGAAGCTTCTGAGCGCGCGGTTGTTGTTTGCGAGAGCCATTGAGACACCCGGTGGTCTCAAGATCCAAACCATTCACGCCTTTTGCGAGCGTCTGCTCGGAAGGTTTCCGTTGGAAGCCGGCGTGCCACCGCACTTTGAGATTCTGGATGAGCGCACGGCAGCCGAACTGATGGCGGAAGCCCGCGACGAAATTCTGCTCGAGATCGGAGACGAAGAACAGGCGGCCACGGAAACGGATCTGTCGGGTGCCTTCGAAACAGTCACATCTTTGGTCGGCGAGTTTGGATTTGATGATCTGTTCCGCGAGATCGTTGGTAAACGCGCGCGGCTGACCGAGACGATTGCGCGCGTCGGCGGTGTCGACGGCATTCTGGAACAGACCGCCACTTTGCTGGGTCTTTCTCCCCACGATACGGATGAGTCGTTGGTGGCAACGGCCGGCGACGCAGCACCCATCGCTGAGCTGAAAGAAGCTTTGCCGCTGCTTCAGGGCGGAAACAAAACGGACATAAAAACGGCGAATGCGATCGCTGCGTTTCTAGACGCGCCAACAGATCTTGAGGTGCTGGACGTCTATAAGACGGCCTTTCTCAAACAGGACGGTGATCCGAAAAAGCTCACACCGAGCATCATCACAAAGAAAGTCCATGAAACACATCCGTACCTGCTGGACCTGTTAGAACAAGAACAGGCCCGCATTGTTGAACTGGAAGAAAAGCGGCGTGCGGCCCGCACCATGGTGTCCACCCATGCGCTCTATGTGCTGGCGGCAGCACTCCTCGAACGCTTTGAGGGGCTGAAGTCCCAATGGGCAGTGCTCGACTATGAAGACCTGATCCTCAAAAGCCGCGATTTGTTGAATCGATCCTCAGCTGCCGCTTGGGTACTCTACAAGCTGGACGGCGGCCTTGACCATATTCTGGTCGATGAAGCGCAAGACACCAGTCCCCACCAATGGCAGGTCATTCAAGCGTTGGCTGAAGAGTTTCTGTCTGGCGAGGGTGCGCGGGACCTCACGCGAACCATCTTCGCCGTCGGCGACGAGAAGCAGTCGATCTTTTCGTTTCAAGGCGCCGATCCGGCAAAGTTTGCAGAGATGAAGACCCACTTCGCCACCAAGGTGGAAGGTGCTGGAAAGACATGGAATCCGGTCGACCTCCTTTTGTCCTTCCGGTCCACGCGCGAAATTCTGAGCGCCGTCGACCAGGTCTTTGCAACCGAAGTGGCCGCCACCGGGCTCAATGCGGACGCGGAACCACCCACACACTATCCGTTTCGCGATCTGGATGCGGGACTGGTGGAGATCTGGCCCACCTGCGTCCCCGATGAAGAAGAGGAGGCGCTGCCCTGGGACGCGCCGCTCGACTACCCAAACGCGCAAAGCCCCGAAGCGCGACTGGCCGAACGGGTCGCGTCGACCATCGCCCATTGGCTCGCCTCGAAAGAAGTACTTCAAGGAGAAGGGCGACCGATCACAGCCGGTGATGTGCTGATCCTGGTAAGACGTCGCAACACATTCGTGGAGGAAGTGATCCGTGCACTCAAGCATCGGAACGTTCCGGTCGCGGGTACCGATAGAATGGTGCTCACGGATCAGATCGCAGTGATGGACTTGATGGCCGCTGCCGCATTTGCGCTGTTGCCGGAGGATGACCTGACTCTTGCAACCTTATTGAAAAGCCCGCTCATTGGCTTTGATGAAGATGCCCTCTTTGAGTTGGCTCACGATCGTGACGGTACGCTATGGCAGGCACTTGCCTCCCGCAAACATGAGCAGGAGCAGTTTCGTGAAGCGCATGCTCTCCTGTCGTCCTGGCGGACAAGGGCAGATCAGATGCGCCCCTATGAATTCTTCGCGCAATTGCTGATCGCAGATGGTGGGCGTTTGAAACTTCGCGGTCGTCTTGGCGCGGATGTCGATGATCCGGTAGACGAATTTTTGTCGCTGGCGCTGGGGTATGAGCGTACCCACACGCCCTCCCTTCAAAGCTTTCTCCATTGGGTGGAGGCTGGCGAAGCGGAAGTAAAGCGCGAGATGGCAGAGGGGCGTGACGAAGTTCGCATCATGACGGTGCATGGCGCGAAAGGATTGGAGGCACCCATTGTCTTCTTGCCAGACACCTGTTCTGTGCCGGGGGGGCAGCATGACCCGAAACTCATCCCTGCGGCGTCGGAGGGTGACGATCTATTGCTGTTCCCCGGACGCAAGGCAAACGACGATCCTGTTGCGGGTGCCGCGCGCGACCATCTGCGCACCGAGGCTATGAACGAATATCGGCGCCTTCTTTATGTAGCGATGACCCGGGCAAAAGACCGTCTCTATGTTTGCGGGTATGAAGGTGTTCGTGAGCCGAGCCCCGACTGCTGGTACAAGCTCATCGAAAACGGTCTCGGCGCAGATATGGAAGAAGTACTGGCCTGGGATGGCGACCCTGTCCGGCGCATGGAAGGCGAACAGAAACGGGTGATAAAGCCGCAAACGGTCGCGCCACAAAAGCAATTCGGAGCAGGTTTGCCTGCATGGGCCATGCAGGCGCCGGCTCCGGAACCGGTGCCACCTAAACCCTTGGCGCCCTCCAAGCTCGCAGAAGAGACGGACGAGCCGTCGGTTGCGTCGCCGCTGAGCAAGGGCGGCGCCGATCGTTTCAAACGCGGCCGTCTCATCCACCGCCTTCTGGAGACCTTGCCGAACCTGGCAGAAGAAACAAGAACAGCCGCCGCCGACCGGTTCTTGGCGAATGAGGGGTTGGCGCTGTCCCGTGATGAGCAGGCGGAAATTGCGGGTGCGGTCGAGCGCGTATTGTCGATGCCGGGATTTGCTCCGCTCTTCGGTCCCGGAAGTCGCGCGGAAGTGTCCCTTGTAGGGGAAGTCGAACGGGGGGGAGAACGTCTTTTCTTAAGTGGTCAGATCGACCGGCTGCTGGTGAGCGAGACTGAGGTCCTGATCGTGGATTACAAGACCAACCGACCGCCGCCGTCACGGATCGAAGAAACGAGCCCTGCCTATATTGCGCAGATGGCGGGTTATGCGGCCCTTCTTGCCAAGCTTCATCCGGATCGGCCGATTCGCGCCGCGCTTTTGTGGACCGATGGACCGAATCTGATGGAAATACCCTCAGAAATGCTGGCAAAAGCGCTTTAGTTTCACGCGCGCGTGACCATGCCTTGACCCTGCATGAGGGGCTACCTAGATTCGACCGAACGACATTTCGGGCTCGAGGACTGTCCTCAAGCCCCCATCATCACCAACCGGCGTTCAAGCCGGAGAACATGAAAGGCGTAACTCATGGCCACATCAAAAGTAACCGATGACAGCTTTGAAACAGATGTGATCGACGCCAGCCAACCTGTGCTGGTCGACTTCTGGGCGGAGTGGTGCGGTCCGTGTAAGCAGATCAGCCCGGCTCTGGAAGAGATTGCTGGCGACCTGGGTGACAAGCTCACAATCGCAAAGCTCAACATCGACGAAAACCCAAACGTGCCAACCAAATATGGCGTGCGCGGGATCCCAACGCTGATGATCTTTAAGGACGGTCAGGTCGCCGCCACCAAGGTCGGCGCGCTGCCTAAGGGCAAGATCAAGGAATGGATCGAAAGCGAAATCTAAAAGCGTTTTCAGGAAAAGTGGGCTTCCGGTTTTCCGTCCGGAAACGCGAAAATGAATAAAGCCCGCTTTTGATCTCTGGAATTTGGAACCGGTGCCGCTAGCGGCGCCGGTTTTTTTGTTCTGGAGAGGCTCGCAGCTAACTGTGTTCCTTGAGCACATGGCCTGCAAGATAGAGCGTGCCGCAGATAAGAATGCGGGGCGGTTCCCCTGTCTCCGCATCCGCATGTCCAACCGCTCGACCGATGGCGGCCTCCAGGCTCTCCATGGGCTGGGCTTCCAGGCCACCGGCTTGCGCCATTTCAGCGAGCTCACCGGCGGGAATCGCCGCGTCTGCGCCTGGCGCTGTCACAGTGAAGACCTGTCGGGCCAACCCGCCAAAATTGGCAAAGAAAGCACTCGCATCTTTGGTGTTTTGCATGGCGCAGATGAGATAGAGCGAGCGGGGCAGCTTGTCGTCGAGATCGGCCATAGTCGCCGCGGCGACCCGTCCGCCAGAGGGGTTGTGACAGCCATCGAGCCAGACTTCTGAGCCCTCGCCCGCGGCGGTGACTAAGGGGCCTTGCTTCAGCCGCTGCATGCGCGCCGGCCAGGAAACCGACGCTAAGCCTTGCGCGATAGCTTCTTCGTCGATGGAGAAGCCGGGCGCCTGTCGAAGAGCGGCGATCGCCATGCTGGCATTTTCGATCTGATGCGCCCCCGTGAGCCCAGGAAGCGGGAGGTCTAAGAGTCCATCCGTATCCTGGTAGACCAGCCGACCCTGTTCTTCATAGGCTGTCCAATCCTGCCCGCCGACAAAGAGCGGCGCGCCGACGAGTGCGGCTTCCCGTTCTATGCGATCAAACGCCTCGTCGGCCTGCGGCGCGATGATGGCCGGCACATCCTTCTTCAGAATGCCGGCTTTCTCGCCGGCGATTTCGTGCAGAGTTTCGCCAAGGAAGTGCTGATGGTCGTACCCAATGTGGGTGATGAGTGTGATTGCCGGGTTCTCGAACACATTGGTGGCGTCAAAGCGCCCGCCCATGCCAACTTCGAGAATGAGCGCGTCGGCGGGAGTGCGGGAAAATGCCAGGAGTGCCGCGACGGTGGTGATCTCGAAATAGGTGATGTTGGCGCCACCATTCACCCGCTCGCATTCTTCCAATATGTCCGCGAGGGCCTCTTCCGAGATATTTTTTCCGCCAAGCACGATCCGTTCATGGAAGCTCACCAGGTGAGGTGACGAATAGCGATGAACGCGGAGACCAGCCGCTTCCATCATCGATTGTAGAAAGGCGGACGTGGAGCCTTTGCCGTTCGTGCCTGCGATATGGAAGATGGGCGGCAGTTTTTCTTCCGGATGCCCAAGCGCCGCGAGTAGACGTGTTGTCCGCTCGAGCGTCAGATCGATTAGCTTTGGATGAAGGCCCATCAGCCTCTCAAGAAGGGCATCGCTCTTGAGAGGGGAGCTCTTGGTGCTCATGGACGGGGCGTTACTCAGCAGCTTGCGGAGGTGTAGGCGCCGCAGGAAGCTGATAGTCGGACTGGGGTGCCTTCGGCTGATGCATCATCAGGCGCACCAAACGTCCGAGCGTTTCTTTCAGCTTGTGGCGATGAACCACCATGTCCACCATGCCGTGCTCTAGCAGATACTCCGCGCGCTGAAACCCTTCGGGCAGCTTCTCGCGAATGGTCTGTTCAATCACCCGTGGGCCCGAGAAGCCCAGAAGCGCCTTGGGTTCCGCGATATGTACGTCGCCCAGCATGGCGTAGGACGCCATCACACCGCCGGTTGTTGGATCTGTGAGCACCACAAGGAAAGGCAGGCCCGCGTCGCGCAGGCGCTGCACGCCGACCGTCACGCGAGACATTTGCATCAGGGACAGAATGCCTTCCTGCATCCGCGCACCCCCAGAAGCAGCAACCATGATGAAGGCGCATTTTTTGTCGAGCGCAACTTCAATCGCTTTGATGATCGCCTCGCCCGCGCCCATGCCGAGTGAGCCGCCCAGAAAGGCAAAGTCTTGCACCGCGACAACCACTTCCGAACCGTCTAGACGACCGAAGGCACCCGTCACCGCATCTTCCTTGCCGGTTTTGTTGCGTGCGTCTTTCAAGCGGTCCGTATATTTCTTCTGATCACGAAACTTCAATGGATCAGAGGGGACGGTCGGCGCTGTAATGGTTTCATATTCGCCGCGGTCGAACAGAAGTCTCAGACGCTCATCGGTCTCCAGCTTAATGTGGTGATCGCAATTGGGGCAGACATTGAAGGCCGCCACGAGGTCGCGATGAAAGACCATCTCACCGCAGGACCCGCACTTGCGCCAAAGATTGTCTGGCGTATCGCGTTTCTTGAATACGTTCTGGATCTTTGGTCGGACGACATTGTTAATCCAGTTCATGGGCGTCTCCTATGGACCCGGCTTGGCGGGCAGGCCTGGTCTATCAGTCAGCGGCTGGCGCTTTGCGGGCGCTGCGAACGCCATCGGCCAGCGATTTCACAAATTCTAACACATGAGGAACAAGCTCCGCAGTGGGGCGCCCGTTCTCATCCAAATTGTCCTTAACGCAGTCGACAATGGCGGAGCCAACGACGGCACCGTCAGCATGAGCGGCAATTGCGGCAGCATTTTGGGGCGTTTTAATGCCAAAGCCCACAGCGACCGGCAGCTCGGTTTCCGCTTTGATCCGGGCCACGGCTGCGGACACATCCGTCGTATTGGCTGCTGCCGCGCCGGTAATACCTTTGACCGAGACATAGTAAACGAAGCCGCTGGTGTTCTTGAGAACGGCGGGCAGCCGGTGCTCGTCCGTGGTCGGTGTCGCGAGCCGGATGAAATTGAGGCCGGCTTCAAGGGCCGGCAGACACATTTCTTCGTCTTCTTCTGCAGGCAGATCCACGATGATGAAACCATCGACACCTGCGGTCTTGGCATCAGACAGGAACTTCTCGACGCCATAATGATAGACCGGGTTGTAATAGCCCATCAGAACAATAGGGGTTGTTGCATCATCCGCACGAAACTGCCGCACCAGGTCAAGCGTCTTTTTCATCGTCTGCCCACCTTCAAGCGCACGAAGGTAGGAAGCCTGGATCGGTGGACCTTCCGCCATCGGGTCCGTAAAGGGCATGCCGATCTCGATCAGATCGGTGCCCACACCAGGGAGGCCTTTCAGAATTTCGAGGGAGGTGTCGAAGTCCGGGTCCCCTGCTGTCACAAAAGCGACGAAGGCGGCGCGTCCTTCTTGTTTAAGCTCGGCAAAACGCTTGTCGATACGGGTACTCATGTGAGGTTCACCCCAAGATGTTCGGCAACAGCAAAAACATCCTTGTCGCCGCGGCCACACATATTCATCACCAGCAGATGATCGCTCGGCAAATCGGGAGCAATCGTCAGAACATGCGCAAGCGCATGGGACGGTTCCAACGCCGGGATGATGCCTTCAAGTTTTGTACAGAGTTGAAACGCTTCAAGCGCTTGTTTGTCGGTCGCGTTCACATATTGCACGCGGCCGGTCTCTTTCAGCCACGCATGTTCAGGTCCAATGCCCGGATAGTCGAGGCCCGCAGAGATCGAATGACCCTCTTCAATCTGCCCATCCTCATCCTGTAGCAGATAGGTCCGGTTCCCGTGAAGCACCCCGGCCGAACCACCTGCAAGCGACGCGGAATGCTCACCTGTTTCCAGGCCGTGACCGCCCGCTTCCACACCGATAATGTTGACGCTCTTATCGTCAAGGAAGGGATGGAAAAGCCCCATCGCATTGGAGCCACCGCCAATGCACGCCACCAGCGTGTCCGGCAGACGTCCCTCGCGTTCTTCCATTTGCTCTTTGGTCTCGCGCCCGATCACAGACTGGAAGTCGCGCACCAGTTGCGGGTAGGGGTGGGGGCCTGCGACGGTTCCGATGATATAGAAGGTCTCATCCACATTGGTAACCCAGTCCCGAAGCGCTTCATTCATCGCGTCTTTGAGCGTGCCCGCGCCTGAGGTAACCGGCACCACTTCGGCACCCAGTAGTTTCATGCGGAACACATTGGGCGCCTGCCGTTCAATGTCTTTGGCTCCCATGTAAACAACGCAAGGAAGACCGAAGCGCGCTGCAACTGTGGCGGTTGCAACACCATGCTGACCCGCGCCTGTTTCGGCGATGATCCGCGTTTTACCCATGCGGCGCGCAAGCTGAATTTGTCCAAGGCAGTTATTGATCTTGTGGCTGCCAGTATGGTTCAGCTCATCCCGTTTGAAATAGATCTTGGCGCCGCCGCAATGCTCTGTGAGCCGCTCGGCGAAGTAGAGGGGACTCGGGCGGCCCGTATAGTGTTTTGCAAGATCGTCCAGCTCTGCATAGAAGGCTGGGTCCTGCTGCGCCGATTTATAGTTCTGCTCCAGATCAAGGATGAGCGGCATCAATGTTTCGGCGACAAAGCGTCCGCCGAAAATCCCGAAATGGCCGTTCTCGTCCGGCCCGGTTCGGTAGGAATTGAGCTCCTGCGGGAGTTCTGACACGTCTCACCTCACTCAGCTGCAGAACGCTTCAGGCGTCCTGTGCTGCTTTCACAAATGCGCGGATCAGCGCTTCATTCTTTTGACCTGGCGCTTCTTCAACGCCGGACGATACATCCACCATGCGCGCCCCGGTTTGGGCAATCGCGTCGGCCACATTGTCAGGTGTGAGCCCGCCGGACAGCATCCAAGGAAGCTGCGGCTTGGCGTTGGCGATCAGGTCCCAATCGAAGGAGACCGCATTGCCGCCGGGCAGCGCATTCGCCATAGATTTAGGCGGTTTGGCATCAAACAGCAACAAATCTGCGGCTTTTTCGTAGTTGCTGGCGGACGCAACGTCAGCAGCGTCGGCGACCGATATGACCTTCATAACCGGGAGGCCAGTAAGGTCTTTGATCTCGGCAACCCGCTCCGGTGTCTCTTGCCCATGAAGCTGCAAAAGGTCCGGTTTGACCGACTGCGCAACCTCATTCACCAGGGCGTCGTCGGGGTTCACCATGATGGCAACGGCCTGAACCTCATCCGGCACTAGGGCCCGTAAGTCAGCAGCCAGGGGAACGGTCACGTTACGGGGGCTGCGCTCATAGAACATAAAGCCGATATGCGTCGCGCCTGCGTCCACGGCCACACGCACCATCTCAGGCGTTGAAAGCCCGCAGATTTTGACACCTGTGGAAGAGGGCATCTGCTTAGGCCGCGTGGGCCAAATCCTCAGCGATCGCCCGGGCGGCGGCGGCGGGATTGTCGGCTTTGATAATGGGTCGGCTGATCACCAGAATGTCGGCGCCCCGCGCAAGCGCGTCCTGAGGCGTCATGATACGCTTCTGGTCACCGATATCGGCTCCAGCGGGGCGAATGCCCGGCACAATGAGCTTGAAGTCAGGGCCACACTCAGCTCGGAGCGCCTCAATCTCCATCGGGCTGCACACCACGCCGTCGAGACCTGCTTGTTGGGCATTGGCGGCGAGGCGGAGCACCTGATCTTGCGCAGACCCAGCGATGCCCATGCCATGAAGATCCGCGTCGTCGAGACTGGTGAGTACCGTCACCCCGATAACCCAGGGTCTGGACCCTTCAGTCTCTTTTGCAGCGTCTGCTGCGGCGCGCATCATGGCCACGCCGCCGCTGGCATGCACATTGATGATGGCTGGATTCAACTGGCAGGCAGACCGGATGCCGCCCGCGACGGTGTTTGGAATGTCGTGCAGCTTGAGGTCGAGAAAGATCGGAATGCCCGTCTCTGCGATCGCCCGATAGCCTTCCTGACCGAAGGCATAGAAGAACTCAAGCCCGATCTTCAGGCCGCCAATCTCCGGCGCGAGCTGGCGCGCGAGCGCTTCTGCTTCCCCTCGATCATTTGTATCAAGGCCTGAGAATATGGGGTTCTTGAAGGACGTTATGCTCATGATCCGCTCCGTTCGGCGGGTTATAGAGCATAAGCGCTCAAGCGCCAAACTTGGGGAAGATCAGGGGCGCGGCGGCGCGTCAGACATGGGAACCGGCAGGTTTTCTGCCGATTCAACGATTTCATCCGACAAGCGTTTGACGTCGCGCCGCCCCTGCCGCGCCTCTTTGCGCCATTTGCTTTGGCGGGTCCAAGTTGCAGCGCTTCCCAGAAAAAGACCCGCCAACACACTCAGAAAGATCACCAGGATCAGCGGCAGTTGAAGCGCCAGCGCCGGCGTTTCAGGCGTAAATGGATCGAGGCTGAACAGCACCGAGTGCCTGTTGGCAAGCGACAGATAAAGCGCGACACCAACCACCGGAATAAAGACCAGCCACCGAAGGATGCGCATAGAGCCTTCCTCGTTACTCAGCCGCCTGGGCGCTTTGTGCCGACGGCAGACGACCGTTGATAACGTAATCCAGGATTTGGACGACCTGCTCGGGTCGCTCTGCAACGGCCATCGCGGCGCCATCGACCTCTTTCAGAGGGTGGGTAAGGCTCGGGTCATGCAGCGTAATAACGGATTTGCCGAGCGCTGACGCATAGCCAGCATCAAAGGCCGCGTTCCACTGTTTGTATTTGTCGCCGAAGCGGACAACCACAATGTCGGAATCCTCGATGAGGGCGCGGGTGCGGATCGCGTTCACTTTGGCGCCCTTATTGTCTTTCCAGAAGCCCTGCTCTTCGTCGCCCAAAATCGCCACACCGCAATCGTCGCTCGACGCGTGATCCGTCACCGGCGCCACAAGGCTCACAGGCAGACCGAGCTTTTGCACGCCTTGCGCAATCTGCTCGCGCCAATCCGTGTGAATTTCTCCGGAAAGATAAACGGTCCAGGTTCTCGTGGTGGTCATGTGTGTCTCCTGCGCGTGCATGCCCTAGGTAGAGGGGCGCACGCAAATATAGTGAAGCTTAAGCAGCAGTGAACCACCGGAACCGGTCGCTCTTCAAAACTTGATGCCTAATCAGAGCTGGGGACAGGCTCGCTGGGTGCCGGTGCTTCTGCAGCAGGTGTTTCGGTGCTGTTCAAGCGGTCCCGCAATTCCTTGCCGGTCTTGAAGAAGGGCACAAACTTCTCAGCCACTTCAACAGGCTGGCCGGTTCTGGGATTTCGGCCAACCCGTGCAGGGCGGCTTTTCACCGAGAACGCACCGAACCCCCTCAGTTCAACCCGGTCTCCGCGCGCAAGCGCTTCTCCAATCTCATCAAAAATGGTGGAGACAATCCGTTCGACGTCTCTCTGATAGAGATGAGGATTAGCTTGGGCGAGCTTGGCGACAAGTTCGGATTTGATCATGGCCCATCGCCCCTTCTGGCCGCGTGCGCACTCTGTTGAGAGATCTGCGCTCATTCTCCCAGCAAAGGAGACCGGCCTGCTACACCCCAGTTCGAGCCAGCTTGGCAACGCTGGCTTCTCATTAACGGCGGTCAGGTTGCCAAACGCTGACCAGTCCGTCAAGCGTAAGTCCCTTTGCTGCAAGAGTTTTTTCGCTTACAGAGGAAAAGACGGAGACGATGAAGCTGGCCAGGGCGTCGCTCGAAATGAGCCCCAATCCGGTCTCGTCATAAACCACCCATTCTTCTGTCGGGAGGTCCTGGCCGACCTCATGCTCGTCAAACAGCCAGTCGCGCGCAACCTCTTCGCCGCCAATCGCATCAATGAGCCCGTTCTCCAGGGCCTGAAAGCCGGTATAGATGCGGCCATCGGATACAGTGCGCGCTGCTTCCTCTTCAAGACCGCGGCGGTCCATCACGAGGTCAAGGAACCAGTCATAAGAGGCATCGACCATGTCTTGGGTGGACGCAATCGCCTCGCGAGGCGGGTCCTGATAGGGGTTGGGCTGGGCCTTCAGATCGCCGGATCGCACATAGTCCACATCGACGCCAATGGTCTCCATAAGGCCCGTCAGCTGTGTCAGCTGAAAGAACACGCCAATGGAGCCGGTGATCGTATTGCCGCGGGAGACGATATGATCGGCGCTCAGCGCGGCGATATAGCCGCCAGAAGCTGCAACAGTGCCTAAAACGGCAACGACGGGCTTCGTTTCAGCTACTTCGCGGACCGTCTCGAACAGCGCTTCTGAGCCGGTGGTGGTGCCGCCGGGGCTGTCGATATAGAGCATCAGTGCCTTAACGCGGTCATCTTCACCAATGTCGCGAATGAGCTGTTGCTGGGCGCGATCATCGACAATGATCCCGCTTACGGTGACGCGTGCAACATGGTCGCCGACAGGGCTGAGCCCCGCACTGGGTAAAAAGGCAATGATGGCAAGGCCAAGCGCGACGAGCGCGGCGATACGCCAAAGAGAAAGGCGGCGCTTGAGACGCCGCCTGTCAATGATGGTTTCGATGTCGAGGGACATGAAAATCTCTCCAGACAGGCAAGGACTAAGTTGGCCCTATTCTATCTGGAAGAGACTTACTTGTCGCCTTCGCCGTTTTCGTCAGCACCCTTAAGGGCCGCACCCAGGATATCCCCGAGGGACGCGCCACTGTCAGAGGAGCCATATTGTGCAACGGCTTCTTTTTCTTCGGCGATTTCCAGCGATTTGATCGACAGAGACAGACGGCGTGCCGCACGGTCAATGTTCGTCAGACGCGCATCGATCTTGTCGCCAACCGCGTAGCGCTCTGGGCGCTGCTCGGAACGATCACGGCTGAGGTCTGCCCGGCGGATGAAGGCTGTGAAGTCTTCCTCGCCCACACTGACTTCGATGCCGGAATCCTGGATCGCCGTAACGGTACACGTAACGGTTGCACCTTTGGTGAGGCCGCCAACGCTTTCGAACGGATCGCCATCAAGCTGCTTGATGCCAAGGGAGATGCGTTCTTTTTCCGTATCCACGTCGAGGACAACCGCATTGACCACCTGACCTTTCTGGTAGTCCTGCAGTGCTTCTTCGCCGGAGCGGTTCCAGTCCAGATCGGACAGGTGAACCATACCGTCGACATCTTCGTCGAGACCCACGAACAGACCGAATTCGGTGATGTTCTTGATCTCGCCTTCGACCTTCGTGCCCTGCGGGAAACGGTCTTCGAACGCTGCCCATGGATTGTCCATGCACTGCTTGAGGCCGAGAGAGATGCGGCGTTTGACCGGATCGACTTCCAGAACCTGCACTTCTACTTCCTGAGAGGTAGAGACGATCTTGCCCGGATGTACGTTCTTCTTGGTCCAGCTCATTTCGGAAACGTGGACAAGGCCTTCGACGCCTGGCTCCAGCTCCACGAATGCACCGTAATCGGTGATGTTGGTAACGCGGCCTTTGAAGCGGGAATCCAGTGGGTATTTGGCTTCGACGCCTTCCCATGGATCAGCTTCAAGCTGTTTCATGCCAAGCGAGATGCGCTGCGTTTCAGGGTTCACCTTGATGACCTGAACCTTCACGGTCTCACCAATTGTGAGAACTTCACTCGGATGGTTCACGCGGCGCCACGCAATGTCGGTGACGTGCAACAGACCGTCGACACCGCCAAGATCAACGAACGCACCGTAATCGGTGATATTCTTGACCACACCATCGCGAACATCGCTCTCTTTAAGCGTTTCGATAAGCTCAAGGCGCTGTTCGGCACGTGTTTCTTCCAGAACGGCCCTGCGGGACACAACAATGTTGCCGCGGCGCTTGTCCATTTTCAGGATCTGGAATGGCTGTGGAATGTTGAGAAGCGGTGTCACGTCGCGCACAGGGCGAATGTCCACCTGGCTGCCCGGCAGGAAGGCGACAGCGCCATCAAGGTCAACAGTGAAGCCGCCTTTGACACGGCCGAAGATGTGACCTTCAACGCGCTCGTTCGCTTCGAAGGCTGTTTCGAGGCGAACCCAGCTTTCTTCGCGTTTCGCTTTTTCGCGGCTCAGTACCGCTTCGCCCATGGCGTTTTCGATCCGGTCGAGGAAAACCTCGACTTCGTCGCCAACGTTCATTTCAGCGGGTTTGCCAGGTGCAGCAAATTCTTTGAGAGGAATACGGCCTTCTGTTTTCAGACCAACATCGACAATGGCGAGATCGTTTTCGATGGCAACGACTTTGCCTTTGACGACGGAGCCTTCGGCACCTTCATTCGCCGTAAAGCTCTCTTCAAGAAGCGCGGCGAATTCGTCGCGCGTAGGGTTAAGTGTGTCGACCAAAATTGGTTCTCCTAAAATGACTTATCTATTCCTGCCGACGGTTGGCTCCGAGGGTCTTGGCATGCGGGTCAGTTAAAGCGCCCGCTGCCCATGGAAATTGGGTTCATGTCGATACTCTCGCCGCAAAATCGGACCCAAAACTGGGCCAAAACTGAGAATGCCGAAACAGGGCCGCCAGCAGCTTTCCGGAAATTTCCGAAAAACGCCTAACCCCAAAAAGAATTCTCAGTCTTTTGACTTCTCGATAAGTGCGACGGCAGCGCCGAACGCCGCTTCTATAGACAAATCGGACGTGTCGAGCAAGTGCGCGTCGTCCGCCGGACGCATCGGCGAGGTGGCCCGATCCGTGTCTCGGGCGTCTCTTTCGCGGACATCCTCTAGAACTTGTGCCTCGGAGAGCCCGGACCCCGAGTCCTTGAGTTCGAGCCACCGCCGATGGGCCCGGATTTCTGCGCTTGCCGTGACGTAGAGTTTCACGTCCGCCTCAGGACAAACCACCGTCCCAATGTCCCGACCGTCCAGAATGGCCCCGGGTTCGCCATTTGGCGGGTTTTCAGCAAAACGGCGCTGAAAGGCCAAAATGGCGGCTCTGACGGGGGGCATGGCCGCCACCACGGACGCCGCTTCGCTCACTTCAGGTGTCCGGATTGCAACCGGATCGATTTTGGCCGGATCTAGTGTTTCGGCCGCTTTGACCCCGGCCGCCTCGTCCTGGGGTTTTGCGCCGCTGAGCAGTACCGCATGGGCGACCCCCCTGTATAAAGAGCCTGTGTCGAGGTAAGCGAAGCCAAGATGCGCCGCCAGCGCCCGGGCGAGGGTACCTTTTCCGGCCGCCGCAGGCCCGTCGACCGCAATGATCATGAATTTGCCTCGGAAGAAAGGGTCGCACCTAACCCCCGCATGAGCGCCACATAGTCCGGGAAGCTTGTGGCGATCATCGCACCCTCATCAATGGTGATCGGCTCCTGCGCGCCAAATCCGAGCGTCAGGAAAGACATGGCAATGCGATGGTCCATATAGGTGAGCACCTCACCGCCACCGCGTACAGCGCCAGGTGTTCCGGTAATCGCCATGCCATCCTCAAATTCTTCAACCTGAACGCCGTTGGCCTGAAGCCCGGCCACCGTGGCGGCGACCCGGTCACTTTCTTTGACCCTAAGTTCAGCGGCGCCGCGCATCATGGTGGTGCCCTCCGCATGGGCGGCAGCCACGGCCAAAACAGGGTATTCATCAATCATGGAAGGCGCGCGATCCAGCGGCACTTTAATGCCTTTCAGCGAGCTTGTGCGTGCGCGCAAGTCTGCCACAGGCTCACCGCTTTCTTCGCGCTCGTTTAGAATCTCGATATTCGCGCCCATCTCCATGAGTGTGGTGTAAAGCCCGACACGGTGTGGGTTCATCATGACGCCCGTCACCGTAACGTCCGAGCCCGATGTCGTAAGCGCCGCCACAATAGGAAATGCAGCAGAAGACGGGTCCGCGGGCACAATCACGTCGGACGGTGTGAGTTCGCTCTCACCGGTAACGCGGATGACGGTCACTTCCTGGGGCCCGGGCTCGACAGTCACGTCCGCGCCGAAAGCTCTGAGCATGCGCTCCGTGTGATCGCGTGTCGGATGTGGTTCAATCACCGTGGTTTGGCCCGGCGCGTTGAGACCTGCGAGCAAAACAGCGGACTTCACCTGCGCAGAAGCGACCGGAAGGGGGTAGGTGATGGGCAGCGCGACGGCGGCGCCAGTGACGGTGAGGGGCATGCGCCCGCCCTCACGGGCATGAAATTCGGCACCCATATCGGTCAGCGGCGTGATCACCCGCCCCATCGGCCGTTTCGAGAGCGATGCGTCGCCAACAAATGTCGCGGTAATCGGGTGTCCGGCGACCAGTCCCATCACCAGCCGGGCGCCGGTGCCCGAATTGCCAAAGTCAAGCGCTGTCGCAGGCTCCGACAGTCCGCCGACGCCGACACCCGTCACCTCCCAGGTTCCCTCTCCCGTCCGAGTAACAGTGGCGCCGAGCGCACGCATGGCGTCGGCGGTGGCCAGGACATCTTCCCCTTCAAGCAGCCCGGTGATGTGGGTCGTTCCAACCGCAAGTGCCCCCAATATCAACGCCCGGTGGGAGATGGACTTGTCGCCTGGGACAGTAATATGCCCTGTAAGGGAGCTGGAAGGGGTGGCGGTTAGGGTCATTGAGCGCGTGAAAACAGACCGGCACATAAGGAGTCATTTAGACCGAATGCTCGCCGCTTGTTTTCGTTTCCTTTCAGAGCATCTCGCGGAAAAATGGCCGTGAGACTGGGTGACTGTGCGAATAGGTTTTGACAGGCGCGCCGGATCGTGGCAATGGGAATTTTTGAGTTACAAAACCTTGGGGGAGAGCCTCGGTGAAGCAGGATTTAGGAACAAAACGCGTTTGCAGCGAATGCGGGGCTAAGTTCTACGACCTCAACAAAAATCCTATGGTCTGCCCCAAATGTGGCCATGAGGAAGCGGTGGTTGCACCGCGCGCCAAACGCAAAACGCCTGAGCCTGTTGCTGCGGCACCGAAAGAAGCTCCCGCCGAGAAGCCGGAAGACGAAGAAGAAGGCGACCTGGTTGTCGGTGAGGATACCTCTCTCGACGAACTGGCCGCGGAAGAGACAGCAGCCGAAGGCGGCGATGAAGATGATGGCGCAGAGGATCTGCTGGCGATCGACGATGAAGACGAAGACGATGCCTTCCTCTCGGATGACGAGGATGACGACGACGATGATGTCGCCTCATTCGTCCTTGGTTCGTCCGACGATGACGACGACGTCTAACCGGAAGTTGCTTCTTCGCTTTGCACAAGCGGGGCGGTGGGAAGTTTTTGGGCGATCCGGAAGTTTTGCTTGATCCCCAAATTTTGCTTGATCGCAAATGCTGAGCGACCTAGTTTCCGGCACCCGGGCAACTGAAGCAGAGCTTGCTGGGGTTGCGTACCCAAAGCGCAATAATGACCTGCGGGTTTATGACCTGAGGTCAATTGAACAGGTAAGGGGCCATAGCTCAGTTGGGAGAGCGCTTGCATGGCATGCAAGAGGTCGGCGGTTCGATTCCGCCTGGCTCCACCACCTCCAAATTTTCCTAGAGTTTCTGTTGTGCTCGACCGTGCGGCACATGTTGTCGCGCAAATTGGTTCCCAATCGTGGGACACATTGCTGCGCTTTGCTGGAGCTCTCGCCCAACTCCGCCAATGGAAAGACTCTGGGTCGATTTGGTCCTGCGGTCTAATCGAACCATAGGTCCTTTCAGATCAACTCTCGATCTTTGAGTTCGACGACTACATCTTTCAGAATGTCCGGTAGATCTCGGAGTTTGACGCCTAGGCTGTCTCTACGGGTAAGGTCGAATTGGGTCGGCCTTACCGGTTTTTCGTTAGGGTCATATTTGGGTGGATCACAATCCGGCACCGCGTCACTCAAAGCCTGCAAGATTTCCCGCCAGTGCCAACTCTTCTTCACGCCAAAATACCTGCCGCGCGTACTTTCGTTTAGCAGGGCTGCCACATGCATCTTCGCCAGGTCGCGCACATCAATCATGGACATGGAGCTATTGGGCACCTTGTCGCCCATACGCTCACCTTTGATGATTGCTGCGAAAGACCGAAGGCTGGTGACGGGTTCTGGTTGAAAACAGGGGCCAGCGATCATCGACGGGTTGATCGTGACGGATCGTAGACGGCCATCTGAGCTTTCCATCTTGTCCATTATGATGCGGTCATACTTGGTTTTTGCGGCGGCGGCATACTTCTTTGCTGCAATCTGTGTGATTGTGTCCGACCAGTGTTCCATCTCCATTTTGAGAAGTGGTTCTCCTTCCGGCGGGTTTGTCGAGCCAGTAGAGGAAGTGAAGACCGCAACCTCAATGCCCAGTTCGAGGGCCGCATCGGAAACATTTGTCGCTAGGTCCTCCATCAGTTCCATGGTTTCCGGCTTTTGTAGAGGTGACCCTGCGCAGCAGATGATGCCGGAGCAGTTCTTTGCTGCTTCTTTGATTGACTCTTTGTTCTTCGCTTGAAAGGGGAACAAGGTCAGTGTTGCCCCGTCGATCGCCAGGGGCACGATCCGCTCCTTGATCCACGCAGTCTTGTCTGTGGCGGTGTCCCGAAGTCCGCCATGGACACTGAACCCCTGCGCTAGAAGTTCCGCAGTTACATGCGAGCCGACAAACCCATTACATCCAATGACGCAGATTGTCTTTATGGTCATGGTCAAACCCCTGTACTCTTTATCTGCAGATACGCGCTCGCCGCTCTCAATGATTCACGGACAAATTCTGCGTCTGAAATGTTCTGCACCTGGCTACGTGGCTGAGAGGTGTCCAGTCGCGTGCGCAGCGATGAGCCCATTTGTTCAAGTGCGAAGGCGATTGCTAGCTTCGGTTTTGGGTGTCCAATTTCCTGCCGACGCGCATAGAGGAGCTTTCGCAAGCCGGCATACAAGCTCTCAAGCATGTCGTGATAATGTTCGCGAAGTTCGCTGTCGGAATTTGTTGCGGCAATTGCAGCAAGCTTAAACCCTGGACGTTCCACTCCCATCTGCAGGGAGAACTCAAGAAAGCCTCTGAGAATATCCATCACAGAGGCGCCTTCCCATCTTGCCGGATCGACTGACGCCTTAGTGAGCTCCTGAAACTCCTGGCTCATGCGATCGTAAAGCGCATAGGTGAGAGCTTTCTTGTCTCTGAAGTGATGATAGACCGAACCCACGGAGCAACCCGCCTTGGCGGCAACATCTGCGACGGAAGTGGCTTCCGCGCCTTGTTCAAAGAACAAGATCTCTGCGGCGTCCAACAGAGCTTCCTGCGTCTTCTGACTGCGGGACTGTTGTCCCTCCCGGACCCAATGGAGGTCAGATATCCAACGATTGGCGGTCACTCTTCATCTCCATATGCCGCTTCTTAACTGCGGTCTTGGCAACTGAGCCTCACGGTTTTCTGCAATTTCCGCTTATGCCCGTCAGTCTGCGCCTTGACAAGAAGCGCGCCGGTCCTTAAATCCGAATAGTAATTCGAATTCGGTTTCTATGCAATAATCGAAAGCGAGGAGGATGCAAGAGCATGGCTCGGGGATTCACTGAGAAGGATGTAGAGGATCAGACAGGCAAGACGGTGATCGTCACAGGCGCAAACACCGGTCTAGGATTCGACAGGTCATGAGTACCAAGTGAGCGGAAGGGCGATGAAGAGTTTCAAAGACAAGGTTGCCATTGTAACTGGCGGTGGAAGTGGAATTGGCCAAGCCATTTGTATGGAACTGGCCAGGGAAGGCGCGAAACTGGTGATTACAGACCACAATCTCGACAGAGCACAAGAGACTGTCGGGAAATGTCTGGCGGGTTCCGGTGCCGTCCCCGACAAAGTTGTGGCTTTGGCCGCGGATGTGACGTCCCGAGACTCGCTGTCCGAGATGGCTCAAAACGTGCGGGATCGGTTTGGGCCGGTCCAGCTTTTGATTGCGAATGCCGGGATTACCCCGCCTACGGGCTTTGCTGCGGGGCGGCCCGAGTCTGATTGGGAGTTTGCTCTGTCCGTGAATGTAATGGGTGTCATCCGTACTGTAGACACATTCCTAGAAGACCTTAGAAGCAATGCCCCTGACGCACATTGTATGATTTCTGCTTCGATGGGAGGTCTCATGTCCAGTGAGGGAGGGCTTAGTCTGGGGGCCTATATTCCTTCCAAGTTTGCATGTGTGGGATACACACTGGAGCTGCGGAAACAGTTCAAAGAAGAGAATATCGGTTTGTCTATGCTGTGCCCTGGACTGGTATTTACGGGCATGACGCACAATTCCGCAGAGGTGCGGCCAGATCACCTTGGTACGCAGAAAGCCCCTTCCAGGACAGATATGCCAGATTTCCTGAAGCCAACAGCGATTATGCCCGAGGACGCTGCCAAGGAAGCGATCAAGGGGATCAGGGACAACAGGTTTTATGTTCCAACTCACAGCGATTCAGCGGACCGTCTGCGCTCCTACTACGACTCTGTTGTGTCGGAAATGGAGGGACATGGGGCAGTGCCGGGTATCTGAGGTAGGCAGATTGGGAGGTAAGTTGTGACCATACGAGGCATAGATCACGTGGCCGTTCTGGTGAGCGATCTTGAAGCAAGCATCCAGAATTGGAGTGAGAATTTCGGTTTGTCCCTTGATCATCGCAGGGACCATGCCGGGATTGGTATTAAACAGGCCTATATGAGGTTCCCGGACGGTACCTTTCTGGAGCTGGTTGCACCGCTGAATGAGACGTCGCCAATGGCAAGCTCACTTGTCGAGTCCGGAGAGGGGTTTCGGGGTGTGAGCTTAAAGGTGAATGATGTTGAACAAACGCTCGCTCAACTTCAAAGCAGGAAAGTCCGAACTTTCGTCCAAGGAAATGTCACCTTTATTCACCCCAAATCATCGAACGGGCTCGTCATCTCACTAGTTGAGAATCGCTAAAGGAAAAGAAAAATGGTCCAGAGGTTTAGCGGCAGAAATGTAATTGTAACTGGCGGTGCGAATGGCATTGGCAAGGCTACGGTATTGAGGGTGTTAGGCGAAGGAGGCCAGGTAGCGGTGTTCGACAAGGCCAGCGCTGACAGCGAGGCTGTCGGGGCGTTGTTTGAAGATGCGGGAAAAGAGGCCAAATGCATCACCTACCATGAAGTCGACCTGACAGAAGAAGCGCTCGTTGAAAGTGCAGTGGCAGCGGTGATGAATGAATTTGGGGTCATAGATGCGGTGATTTGCGTTGCTGGCCTCAGCCAAGGTTACACAAGACTGGAAGATGTTTCTCTCGAAGAGTGGGATCGATACCACGCGCTCAATGTCACTAATCCTTTCCTTACCATCCGAGCAGTGCTGCCTCACATGAAGGAGAAGAGATATGGACGGATTGTCACTGTTTCTTCCACATCAGGCCGTACGGCAAGCCCCTGGACGGGTTACTCTTACGCATCCGCAAAAGCTGGGCTGATTGGGTTCACGAAAAGATTGGCTATGGCGGTCGGAAAATACGGCATCACCGCAAACGTTATGGCCCCGGGGTTTGCAGAAACTGCTTTTGTCATGGATGGTTTGAAGAACGCGCCGGCGGATTTTTTAAAAACACGCCTCTCAGAAATACCACTGGGGCGCGGTGCAGACCCCAGTGAGATGGCAGCTGCTATTGCTTTTTTGGCATCAGATGATGCGAGTTATATCACGGGAGCTGTACTGGACGTTAACGGAGGGTCCTTCATCGCTTGAGGTGACTCTCAGGTGCTACGCACTGTGATTTGAAGAGAGCGGCGTAGCGGCAACAAATCAGCTGGAAACAACAAAGCGTGATGGGCTGGTTTGATCAGCACATGGCGACGAAAAACTAAGTCGCGTAGGCCTTTAGTGTCGCGCCGATTGGATGGAGGAAAGTTATGGCTGATACCGTATTGATCACCGGATGCTCGACGGGTTTTGGAAAGCTAGCCGCAGAAACGTTCCAAAAAAAGGGCTGGAATGTGGTTGCGACCATGCGCTCGCCCGATAAGGGAGCTGATCTGGCGTCGCTCGACAATGTCGAGCTTGTTGCTCTGGATGTAACTGACCCTGCGAGCGTTGAGGCCGCCGTTCAAGCAGGTGTTGATGCGTTCGGACGCATAGATGTTCTTGTCAACAATGCGGGCTATGGAAGCAATGCTCTGTTTGAGCAGTCGCCGGACAAGAGCATTCGGGCCATGTACGAGACCAACGTCTTTGGCGTGATGAACACAATGCGCGTGGTGTTACCGCTGATGAGACAGCAAGGGTCCGGACGTGTCATTAATGTGACCTCGATGGCTGGCCTCCTTGGACTGCCGGGCAATGGCGTCTACGCCTCTTCAAAATTCGCGGTTGAAGGACTTTCGGAGTCGCTCGCGCTTGAGTACCGGAGCCTCGGCATTCGCGTGATGACCATCGCGCCGGGTGCCTTTCGCACAACAGCATTCATGGACAATCTGGAAAGCCGAGTGGGTGAGGGTGACTCACAATTGCAGTCTCACTCTGAGAAGCTACGAGACCACTTCGCCGCAATCGCTCATGAAGGAGAGGCACAAGATCCGCAGATTGTTGCAGACAAGATTTATCGGTGTGCGACCGAGGATATGCCGGTCCACAACCCGGTCGGAGCAGATGCGGATGGTCTAGCAGCATTGATTGATAGCAGTCCCTCGCGGCAGGATTTTATCGATGCGATGTCGGCGAGGCTTTTGCCGCCGGACTGATAGAAATGCATCGCCCGTCAACTGGGATGAGTGGGAGGAAATTGCGAGATGAAGAAGTTTTTATTGTTTGGTTTCGCGGTTGTTATTGGGCTGGGTCTGCTGTCCTACACAACAACAAAGACCTTCAGGGTAGAGGTGTTCATTCCAGCCCCGCCGGAGGCTGTCTGGGCCGTCTTAGCGGATACTGACAGCTATCCAGAATGGAATCCGCTTTATGTCCAGGTTGACGGGTCTTATGAGGAGGGTGGTAGCGTCACAGCTCATGTGCGCTTTCCGGATGGGTCAGTTCCGAAGATGTCTGTTTCGGTAGATACAGTCACCCCGGCGGAAGAACTGCGTCAATCTGGAGGGGTTCCAGGCTTCATTACGTTCGATCATCAATGGTTGTTGGAACCTGCTGAGGGTGGAACCAAAGTGGTCCAGCACGAAGTGGATCGTGGCCTTTATCTCTGGTTTTGGGACTCCAGTTGGATCATCCCGGCATATCAGGGCGCGAGCGACGCTTTAAAGATGCGCGTAGTCGAACTGGCGGAACAGTAGTACGCACCGCGCATTCTCCACGACCAAAATAGGAAAGAGGGTTTTATTGATGGCGTTTTGGAGCCCGGACCAGGTCGCTGACCGGGAAATGACATATCGATTGCAGGTTGGCCCCGAGTGTTGCGTGGGCCCACCTGACCGGCAGTTTTTTATGGGAGGAGCAGGTTTCGCAACGGCGATTGAGGCATTGGAAAGGGCGACCGACAAGAAATTGCTCTGGGCCAACATCCAGTTTCTGACCCAAACCTTTTGTGGGGCCACGGTAGACATTGATGTTGAGGTCCCGGTCTATGGACGCAATGTAACTCAAGCGATCGCCACAGTCTCGGAAGGCGGGCGTGTGCTTCATCGCACTGCGGCGAGCCTTGGTGGTCGGGACGTGCCCTTGCAACAGCAGTTTGTCACTATGCCAGGGGTCCCTGATCCTGACGACTGTCTGGATAAAGAGGCGGATGCATTTGGTGCGAGCGACAACCTAATCGGTCAGTTTGAGCGGCGAACTGCGCTCCAGTCCGATGCGGATGGATTTGAATATATGTGGATTCGTGCCAAGGAGGGCTACCCGCTAGATGCAGGCCTTCTCGGTCTGATGGCGGATTTCTTTCTGGGTGCTCACACCGCGACACGTGGCGGCACGAGTCTCGACAATACCTTTCGACTTATCGCGACCAGACCCGCTGGTTGGGTCCTTAACGTTACACAATTTGCGGCTTTTGATCGTGGCGCAGTACACGGAACCATTCACCAGTTTTCTGAAGATGGGACGCTGCTTGCAACGGGCAGTCAGACCGGACTTTTGCCGAGGTAGTATTCAATGACTGAGAAGACGCAAACCATTGGCTTTATTGGATTGGGTGACATGGGTGAACCCATGGCAGGACGCCTGCTAGACGCAGGATTTGATATTGTCAGTTGTGCGAACCGTAGGCGTGAGGCAATTGAGAGGCTTAGCGAGCGGGGTCTGCGCGAAGTCGATGGTCCGGCTGAAGTGGGTGCTGCATCGGACATTGTGATGTCGATCGTTTTTGACGAGGCTCAAACAGACCAAGTTCTGCGCGGACCAAATGGGGTTTTGGAGCATATAAAGCCTGGGGGAATTATATTGGTGATGAGCACTTTGGCGCCGACCTATTGTCAGATGCTTGCGGTGGAGGCTGCAAAGAAAGACGTTGCGCTGCTTGACTGTCCTGTCAGTGGCATGCGGAAGGGCGCTGAAGATGGGTCCCTCTCGCTGCTCATTGGCGGTGATGAGAAGGCTATTGATAACTGTCGAGGCGTATTGGCACCCCTTGGAAGGGTCATGCCCTGCGGCGACATAGGCGCGGGGCAGGTCGTGAAGCTTGGGAACAATGCTATGGTCATCGGCACCATTGAGCTTCTTTATGAAGTTCAACAAATGGTCCGCGGTTATGGTGTTGATGTCGGGCATTTCATGACACTTCTTAACCAATCCACCGGCCGCAGCTATGTGACTGAAAACATCAGGTTGCCAAAAGACCGTCCACCACTGCATCCAATGGCGCAGAAGGATATGTCATTGGCAAGAGACGTCGCGAGGGATCACGGTTCAACGATGCCGATTATTGATCTTTGTCTTTCTCGGAATTGATGCTGAACTAGCCGGCTAAGGGCAGCGCGCTGGTGAGAAACTGAAGCGGTTCGACGTCATTGCCTGCGGGCACATGGCCCGCCACAATATTGTCTGGGCGCACAATGACAGCTGCCTCTCTCTCGTAAACAGTTCCGGAGGTTTCAGGCAACAGCTCTGAACGGATCGGGAATCCTCGGTGCCTGATCTTGTCAGCGGCCGCTCGCCATGCCGCCTCATCAGCTGCGTGCCCGAGTAAGACGACATACTCGACACCAAGAACATCGCCCAAAGAAACGCTCTTTGCCTGATCAAGCCAAATGTGAGGTGCACGTCGTCCGGAACGAACTATCGGAATGAACGTTTCGTTGCTTTCGCCGTCGGGTGCCGGCGCTGCCTCGGGCCGAACGAGAGAAGAAGAATGCTCATAGCCGAAAATCAATCCCGCATAATGTGTATACTGTTTGACATCCTCGAGAGCCTTCTCAAGACCCTCCCCCGCGGCATTTGCCAAAAAGACGCCGACGAGAAAATCGTTGTTTTCCAGGGCCTGTTTTGTGCGTCGCTGTGCTTGCAACTTCCATTCTTCCTGATAGGTATCGAGGATTGAGTCAGGAGCAGCCCCCTTGAGCACATAGGCCAGCTTCCAGACGAGGTTATAGATGCCGCCTAAGCCGCAATTGGTTCCCATGCCACCGGTGGGAGCGAACACATGGGCGGCGTCTCCATTGAGGAAGACACGTCCCTCTCGAAACTTGTCACAGACACGGGCGCCAACACGCCAGATCAGTTTGCTTTCAATATCGATTGGAAATTTTTCTCCGGCGCCAGCGGCCGACCAAAGCCATTCCTTCACCCACTTGTCATCAATTTCCTTGTCGGGGGCGAGACCACCGATCTGTATGCGCCAACGCTTCTTCCCGTCCAGGGGTTGGAAGCAGCCACCTCCCTTCTCGTGAGCAACAAATAGGAGGCCCGCTTTCTGGTCGAGATCATCTACCCACCGGCTCATGTCCGCGTGAAATAGAACGTCGCGGAAAAATGTATCGCGCACTTCACCCTCAAGCGTTGCACCAATTGCGCGGCGCACAAAACTATGGACGCCATCGGCACCAACAACGTATTGCGCCTCGATTTTGTTTGTCTCACCTGTGTCGATATCTCGTGTGCTGACGGTCACGCCGTCCGCGTCCTGCGATAGTCCGGTGCATTCATGTCCTAGATGAATATTGAGGTTGGGGCACTTCAGCGCACGTTTGTACAAAATGGGTTCTAATATGTCCTGGCTCGTCATTACCGGCATTTGAGAGGTGATGGGCCGATCGATGGAATGAAACTCTGGTGCGTCGACTTTTGCGATCTGCTTGCCGCAAAATGACTCCGCCGTGGAGATGTATTTTGTCCAGGCCGGACCGATACCTGTTGCTTCAACCTCGTCCGCGACGCCCAATTGGCGAAAGAGCTCCAGCGTGAGGGAGTCATATAGACGCGCGCGCGGATGGTGATCAAAATCGGTTTTTGAATCGATCAGTATGGTTGAGATGCCAAGCTGATCCAGCAAGATCGCGCCTGTAAGCCCTACAGGGCCCGCACCGACAATCACGACTTGAGCATTCGTCATTTCCCTTGGCCCCTTCCCTGCTGAAAGACCTTATCATCAGTAGACGCATGACCAACCTTGTGTTCTTGGCGAGACCAACCAATCACACATGTGATGTATCACGGTTGAGAGACATAGAGTCTGCACCCAGCTGATCAGCTTCTGTACTGTCCGCGAAACAGATCAGACGAAATGGTGTGCTATGGCGGACAGAAAGATACTTACCGACCTGCTCGACAAAGCTTTTGAGATGTATGGAGAGCAGACCTGTGTCGTGCAGGGGAAGGAGCGATGGACATTCGCAGACATAAAAGACCTGTCGCTATCTGTAGGCAACGCTATGGCCGCCGCGGGGCTGAAGCCTGGCATGAAGGCTGCCATCTTTAGTTTGAACGATGTGTGGGCGTTTGTGGCAACGCTGGCAATAATCCGTGCGGGAGCCATTTGGGTTCCCATCAATCCTCGAAGTTCACTGGAAGACAATCTCGCGATCCTCAAGCAGTTTGGGTGCGATGGTCTGGTGTTTGGCGAGGGGTTTGAAGAAGCTGCGGATCAAATTGGGAAGCAACATTCAGATATTTGTTTTGTCACAGCGCTTAGCGATGACCCGAAGGGCAGAACAACCATACAGCGATGGGCGCATGACTTTCCACCCACAGCGCCAGAAGTAAGTGCTTGTGAGACCGATATCGTCGCCATCCCGATGACGGGGGGATCGACAGGCTTGCCAAAAGCGGTGGCGCTTTCCAACAGGAATTTCGTGGCGATCCTGGAGGGGACAAATCGAGAGAGGGATGATCCACACCCTATCATGTTGGCGGCAGCCCCGATGACGCATGTTACTGGCCGTGCAGCGATCGCAAACCTTTATTGCGGGGGCACCTGCGTCATCCTGCCGACGGTCGACATTGAGCAGGTTCTTGACGCGATCGAAAATCACCGAGTGACCAGCTTCTTCCTGCCGCCGACGGCAATCTACACATTGCTCGACCACCCAGGTTTGGAAAAAAGAGATCTGTCATCCCTCAAGTCACTCGGATATGGCTCAGCGCCCATGTCGATTGAGAAACTCAAACAGGCCATTCACGTTTTGGGTCCGATCATGAGGGGCGGCTACGGACAAACCGAAGCACCGATGTTGATAAGCCGCTTGGCACCTGAGGATCATCTTGTTGATGGTGAATTAGCGCCGGACGAACGTTTGCGCAGCGTAGGCAAAGCCACATCCTCTTCGACCATCGCAATCCTGGACGAAAACGGCAATCAGCTTCCGCCAAACGAACGTGGAGAAATCGCTGTGAAGGGCGACTTCGTCAGCGAAGGCTATTTCGAGAATCCGAAGGCGACGGCAGAAGTCCGCGTAAACGGTTGGCACCTTACGGGCGATATCGGGTACTTGGATGAAGAAGGATATCTGTACGTTGTGGATCGCAAGAAGGACATGATCATCACCGGGGGGTTTAACGTGTACTCCGCTGAAGTGGAGCGCATCGTGTCCTCTGTGCCGGGCGTCAAGGATTGTGTTGTCATTGGGGTGCCAGATGACAAATGGGGCGAGGCGGTCAAAGCCATCGTGATACCGGAATCCAAAAACGCTGTTGAGCCGGAGAAAATCATCAGCATCTGCAAAGAAAAGCTCGGCAGCGTCAAAACGCCCAAGAGTGTCGACTTCGCGACCGAATTTCCTCGATCCGCCAACGGAAAAGTCCTGAAGAAAGATATTCGCGCGGACTACTGGCGTGGTGTGGATCGGCAAATCTAGCCGATCAGTTTGTACCCATCAGGTGTTTGCTCCAGTTTCCCAGCCGACGGCTTGGAGAAATGCGACCCGATAATTGTCGCCCCCGATCGGTGGAGTGAACCACATAGCGATTGACGGGTGGCGGTGGATTGCTCTGTATCATAATCAACAAGTGTGCCCCATTTGGGCTTGGCGATTTGACAGGGGTGATGGAAACAATCACCTGTGATAAGTGCCTCCTGCCCCCCCGAGTGAATATGGACGCTGACATGGCCCGGCGTGTGTCCCGGCGTCGGCACAAGTGACACGCCTTCGCACACCTTGTGATCTGACTGCACGAGGTCAGCAAGATTATGTTTAAAGATTGGCATCACCGAGTCCGCGTGGGTCTGGTGTTGAAGACCCTGCATTACAGCAGCGGCTAGTTCCTGCTGATCCTGAGCAGCGGCCGGGTCGAGCAAAGGCGCTTGATATTCGGTTTCCCAAAAGCTGAACTCGGTTTCCGAAAACAAATACCGGGCATTCGGAAAGGTTGGAACCCACTTGCCGTGTTCCAGCTTCGTGTTCCAGCCGACGTGGTCCACATGGAGGTGGGTGCACAAAACAATGTCGACCTTGTCAGGATCAAAACCCGCACTTCTGAACTTATCCAGAAACCTGTGCTGGCTGCGGTGCCAGGCGTCCACAGCGACCCGTTCTTTTTGGTCACCGACACAAGTGTCCACAACGATGAGGCGGTTGGGCGTTTGTATGACAAATGACTGGATAATGCCTGACATTTCGCCAGCGTTGTTCGCATAGTTCGGCGCAAGCCAATCAATCTTCTGTACTTCCTCAGGCGTTGCGTCAGCAATGAGGTCGTTTAGCCCGTCCAGTCCTTGTTCCACGATGCCGGTAATCACGACATCGCCGAACGTCCATTTCTGGCTGTCCATGCAACTGCTCTCGCTTGTTTGTCATTCCACGGAACGTCGGAAATTTTTCACTTCTTTGCAAACCGGTGTCGATAGGGATCGCATATGTGATGGTTTCCGCTGCCGCACGGAATCGGTTTGTCATTAGGCACGGTCCGCTGCCATACAAAGTACAAAGCATCCTTCATCGCGTTGAAGGGGCGGGGAGAACCTATGAGCCAAAACCCATATTATCTTCTGGGCTTGCTGTTTCTGATTTCGGTCATCAATTTCCTTGACCGGCAGGTCTTGTCGATCCTTCAGGAGGATATTCGCGCTGACTTGGCCCTAACTGACTCCCAGTTGGGCCTTCTGGCACTTGGCTTTGGTGTTCTTTATGCGGTGTTCGCGCTACCTGTCGGTCGTTTGGCGGATAGTCACTCGCGCAAGGGAATTTTGCTCGCCTGTCTCACGCTTTGGAGTGCGGTAACTTCGGCGACAGCCCTGGTGCAAAGCTTCGTAGCTTTGCTGGCAGCGCGCATGGGGGTCGCGGTGGGTGAGGCCGGCGTCAATCCAACCGCTCATTCAATGATCGCTGACCGGTTTTCGCTCACGGAAAGGGCGACCGCGATTGCTGTGTACGGAGCAGGGGTGCCGGTGGGACTTATGTTATCGATCACCCTCGGAGGATTGATCGCCGATAGTTATGGCTGGCGGTATACGTTCTTGTTCTTTGGGCTACCCGGCTTGGCGCTTGCGATCTTTTTCTACCTCACCGTGGCGGAACCTGAGCGCGGTGAGGCGGATGGGCTAAAGCGTGTCGCCGATCAAAAATCCATGTGGCAAACCCTGAGGCGTTTAGCGCACAGTAAGGCATATGTATTCATTGTTGCTGGCGCGACAGCACAAGCGCTCGTCGGATATTCGACCTTGCACTGGCTTCCTTCGTTCTACATTCGGGCCTTTGATCTGACCCCTTCAGATGTAGCCGTCAGCCTTGGCCCACTTATAGGGGTAACCGGTCTGGTCGGAATTCTTGCGACAGCCTATCTCGGTGATCGCCTCGCGAGACGCGATATTCGCTGGTATGCGTGGGTGTTGGCAGCATCAATGGCGATCTCGTACCCATTCTATGTGTTGGCGCTGCAAGCGGACTCCTTTCAGATCTCGCTAGGGATGATCGCGGTGCCGCTCTTTTTTGCAACAGCATTTCTGGGGATTTCAAATGCGCTTGTACAAAGCTTGGTTCCTGTTCGAATGCGGGGCATGGCAGCAGCAGTCAAAACCATCTGCCTCAATATAGTGGGCTTCGGTGTTGGTGGCCAGGTGGTCGGAGTATTAAGTGACGCGTTGTCGACGACCACTGCAGGCGACGGCTTGAAATCGGCACTCACGATTGTCGTAACCGCCAATCTGGTCGCCCTGATTCTCTATTTAATTAGCGCCGTCTATCTCAAAACCGATATCGAGACCGCCCGAGCGGACAGCGAGGCTAGATAGGAGACGTCATGACACAGGCACAGGGAAATACAGCACAGCTCGCAGAGCTGGTTTCGACCGCCAGGCTGGAAGAATTTGATGACGAGGCCAAAAGGGTTGCGCGCCAATGTATATTGGACTGGTTTGGCGTCACGCTTGCCGGGTCAACGGAACAATGCACCGAAATTCTGGTGGCGGAACTGGCGGGGAGCAATACACCGGGAGTCCCTTTGGTTGGCCGCCGGGAAACCGCGAGCCTCTTAGATGCCGCTCTGATCAATGGCACAGCCTCCCACGCCTTGGACTATGATGACGTGAACGGCCAAATGCCTGGCCATCCCACAGTTCCGATCTTCCCGGCTATCCTCGCCCTTGCGTCAGAAACTGGTGCAACAGGCGCCGACATTTTGAAGGCATTTATTGTCGCTTATGAGGCTGAATGTCAGGTCGGCGCGCTCGCGGATCCGTCGCACTACGCAAACGGATATCATACGACCGGTACGATCGGGACCTATGGGGCTTCAGCGGGCGCCGCCTCCTTGATGCGACTCAATGCCGGCCAAACGGCCCATGCGCTGGGCCTGGCTGGCGCACAAGCATCCGGCTTAAAGTCTATGTTCGGCACAATGACCAAGCCGTTTCATGCGGGCAAAGCGGCGGCGAATGGTCTCTTGGCCGCGAGGTTGGCAGCGCGAGGGTTCACCGCGAACGATACTGTCCTTGAGGCCGAACAAGGACTGGTCGACACCCAAAGCGATGAAGACCGTAGTGCACCGATAGCTGTTGAGAAATTTGGAACGGCCGTGCGTAAGACGCTCTTCAAGTATCACGCAGCTTGCTATGTCACGCACTCAACACTCGAAGCAACACATGCGTTCACGAAGGACCATTCCCATCAGATTCGGGAACTTGATCATGTCGATGTCCACGTGCACGAGAGTGCATTGAAAATCTGCAACATTCATGACCCTCAGACCGCTTTGGAAACCAAGTTCAGTCTTAGGCAGGCTGTAGCGATGAGGCTTCAGGGGTTGGACACGTCGAGCCTTGAGACGTTTAGCGACGATATTGCACAAGATCCGCACATCGGAGCTCTTCGCGACAAGGTAACGGTTGTTCCTGACTGGGTGCCGGGGGGCGCTTCGCGGGTTGATTTTGTTCTCAAGTCCGGTGAACGAATTGAGATTGAAGCAAATGTTGCGGTACCTGCCCGTGATCTGGACGCGCAGGAGGCCAAACTGGTCACAAAGTTCATGGCATTAGCGACACCGCGGGTGGGAAACGCGGCAGCGGAACAGCTCAAGGACGAGATCCTTGATCTTCAGAATGCAATTTCGCTGGACCAGATCCTCCAACTTTGTCGTCCGGTAGACACCCACTGAGCAGACACAGCCCATCCACCATAATCGGTAGACATCAAATGGAAGAGTTCGACTACATCGTCGTAGGTGCAGGTTCTGCAGGCAGTGTTCTTGCTGCGCGATTGACAGAAGATCCACACGTTCGCGTTCTGCTCCTTGAAGCCGGCGGGCGCGATACAAACCCGTGGATACCAGTACCGCTCGGGATGGTCAGATTGGTGGGGGATCCCAAGGTTGCCTGGCTCGATATGACAAAAAAGACCGAGAGCTTTGGTGGTCGTTCCATCCCATTGACGCAGGGCAAAATGTTGGGTGGCAGCTCTTCTCTCAACGGCATGCTTTATGTGCGAGGTCAAAAGGAAGACTTCGACGATTGGGTCGACAAGAACGGCTGCACGGGCTGGTCCTGGAATGACGTTCTTCCCTATTTCAAGAAGTCTGAATGTTTGGAACGCGGCGGCACACCCGGTGCTCATGGGCGAAGCGGTGAACTCAAACTTTCTTGGATCGACAATCTGCCGCCTGTATCCAGAAGCTTCTTGCAAGCGGCGCAGGATGCCGGCCTGCCTTTTAACAGTGACATCAACGATGGTGATCAGGACGGTGTCGGGTACCTGCTGGGCACAATCTACAAAGGGCGTCGCCAGTCAACGTCGCGCGCATTCCTAAGGGGTGCGGAGGACCGAGAGAACCTGACGATCCGGACCGATGCGCAGGTCCGGCGGGTGGTGTTTGAAGGAACGCGCGCAGTAGGTGTAGAAGTTGAAACCGAACCTGGCGAAAGCAAAACGCTACGCGGCAACCGCGAGGTCGTTCTTGCTGCAGGCGCCATTGGTACGCCACAGATTCTTCAGCATTCCGGCGTCGGGGACGAAAACCACCTATCGGACCTAGGTATCCAGACAGTCGTTCACTCTCCTGAGGTGGGACAGAATCTCCAGGACCATCTGTTCGGCCACCTGAAATTCAAGCTGAACGACGCTTCTTTGAGTCTGAACGCCAAGTTCAACAGCACACCACGCATGGGCATTGAAGTCATTAAGTGGCTTCTGTTCGGAACCGGTGGAATGACCTCAACCACGTCTCACATATGTGCTTTCCTAAAATCAAAGGAGTCCATGTCGCGATCAGACATTCAGATCGCAATGCGGCCCTTTTCGTTTGGTATAACAGCCGCAGGCCCGGGTATTGATCCGTGGCCGGGTATGACCGTGTCTGCAATCCAGACGCGTCCCTTCAGTCGAGGAGAGGTCAAAATCACGTCGGCGGATCCAGGTGTCCGTGCAGAAGTGAACATGAACTATCTCAGCGACCATCGCGATATCGAGGCTTTGAGCTCGGGGATGCGGCGTATTCGTGAGATCATGCAGGAACCCGTGATCGCCCAACACGTGACCGAAGAGCTGGAGCCGGGCCCGGATGCGACCTCGGACGTGGCGCTTGAAAAACATCTCCGCAACACAGCATCGACGGTCTATCACCCTGCGGGGACCTGCCGTATGGGCGCAGACGAGCATGCAGTGCTGGATCCACACCTCAGGGTCCGGGGTACTGACGGACTACGGGTGATCGATTGCTCCGTAATGCCGGTTATCACGTCGGGCAATACGAATGCGCCGACAATCATGATTGGGGAGAAAGGCGCGGATCTAATCAAGCGATCCGCGAGCAACGAGTTTGTTCAGGCGTAACTGCCAAGCCGAGCAGCGCTGCATCACGTATGTGATATGCGAGCCATCATCCAATTCTGTCATTCTCATTTGATGGTGGCGTCCCCATTATTTGTTCTCGTCACATCAGGGAGTTGGAGACGCATATGCGCGAGAAGTTTGATCATTTCATTGGGGGAGAATATGTCGCGCCAATGTCCGGTGAATATCTGGACAACGCGAATCCCTGTAACGCCGAAAAGATCAGCCCGGTCGCGGCTGGGAACGGCTCCGACATCGACAAGGCTGTAGCATCAGCAAAAGCTGCAGGGAATGCGTGGAGCAGCTGCAAGCCGATAGAGCGAGGACGAGTACTCCTGTCGATAGCAGCGAAGATTCGCGAGCACAGCGCGGACCTCTCGAAAATCGAGTCATTGGAAACAGGCAAGCCGTCTTGGCAATCCCCAATGGAAATGGAGGTTGCTGCGCAATATTTCGAGTTTTATGGCGGCCTCGTGAATCTGTTCCATGGGGAGACCATTGATCTGGGAGCGGGATACCACTCCTACACATCGCGCGAACCATTTGGCGTGGTGGGCGTGATTCTCCCCTGGAACGCGCCGCTCAATCAGGCAGCGCGTGGTATTGCACCAGCGCTGGCTGCCGGCAATACGGTCGTTGCGAAGCCTTCCGAATTTACGTCTGGCTCGCTCGTTGAGCTTGCGCGGATTGCCGTGGAAGAGTGCGGTATCGCTGCCGGTGTCTTCAACGTAGTATTGGGAGCGGGCGCTGAGGCGGGCGCAGCCCTCGTCGCGCACCAAGAAGTGCGCAAAGTGGCCTTCACCGGCAGCGTGCGCGCCGGTCAGGAGATCGGAAAAATCGCCGCTGAAAAAGTGATGCCGCTGACTTTGGAGTTGGGGGGCAAGTCCCCGAACATCATTTTCGAAGACGCTGATCTCGCACAGGCCATACCAGGAGCCATCAGGGCATTTTCTCTGAACGCCGGACAGGTTTGCCTCGCCGGCACCCGGTGTTTGGTACAGCGGTCCATATACGACCAATTCCTGGAAGGCCTCAAAGCGGGTATTGAAGCTCTCAAGGTCGGACCGGAAGACGATGCCATCGTGGGTCCCATCACAACCGAAGCACAATACAAAAAGGTTCAGGACTATTTTGCCATTGCAAAAGAAGAAGGCGTGCGCGTCATCGCGGGGGGTGAAGTTCCTGACGAACCGCGGTGGGGAAACGGATGGTTCGTACCGCCAACCATTTATGCAGATGTAACAAATGACATGCGTATAGCGCAGGAAGAGATTTTCGGTCCTGTCCTTGCAGTCATTCCGTTTGAGGACGAGGAAGAAGCGCTCCGCATCGCAAATGACACTGATTATGGACTGGCTGCAGGCCTTTGGACACAGAACCTGTCACGAGCGCACCGCGTTTCAGCCGGGCTTCAGGCAGGACAGATTTACGTCAACGAATATCAGGCAGGTGGTGTTGAAACACCATTGGGTGGCTTCAAGAAAAGTGGATACGGGCGTGAAAAAGGCATAGAGGCGCTGCATCACTACACCCAGCTCAAATGCGTGACGATCAAGCTCTAACCTTCGAGATACAAAATGAACGTTAAGGGAAAAGCCGCCGTCGTAACAGGCGGTGCGACAGGAATTGGTTTTGGGATTGCTCAGGCGCTCGTCGAAAAAGGCTGCCGTGTAATGGTCGCGGACATCGAAGCTGACAAAGCAGAGGCCTCTGCTGCGCGACTAAGAGACCTGGGTGGTGAGGTTGAGGCAGCGAGCTGTGATGTCGCGGACTATGGATCGGTTTCGGCGCTGGCTGACAAGGTCTGGTCTGTCTTTGGTGAGGTTCACCTGATCTTCAACAATGCAGGCGTCGGCGCGACAGCAAACATCATCGACACACCACCGGAGACTGTGGACTGGATACTGGGAGTAAACTTCAAAGGCGTCTGGAATGGGTGCTCGGTATTCGGGAAGCGTTTCGTGGAGCAGGGTATTGAAGCAGCGATCTGCAATACAGCTTCCGAACACTCCCTGGGTTTGGCCCATCTTGGGCAGGGGATCTACACCGCAAGTAAACACGCCGTTCTGGGAATGTCCGATGTATTGCGGAACGAACTGCCCGAAAACGTGAAGGTTAGCGTTGTGTGCCCCGGCCTGGTTCAGACCGAATTGCACAATGCGGGCCGCAACGGACCTGGGGGCTCGGCTCCTGCAGAGATGTTGGCTGTAGGTGAAAAAGTAATGGCGCGCGGTATGACTCCTGAATTTGTCGGTCAACGTTCCGTTGAAGGGGTCGAGGCCGGAGACTTCCTGATCATGACCCACCCGCACGCGCGGTCCTTCGCCGAAAAACGGTGGATCGACATCGACGCCGCCTTCGACAAAGCGCCCTCAATTGAAAACGCTGAACAGTACGACGTGACAAGTGTTATTGGATCGGTCCTGTCCGGCGCAGGAGACTAGGATGATTACACTCTATCAGTTTGCCACGTCGCCTTTCAGCGAGAAGGTCCGACGAGCCCTCAACTACAAAGGGATTCCCTTTGAACTTCACAATGTGCCTCGGGCAGAAGTCGGGAACTATGCGCATGTCAGCCCATCTGGAAAGTTCCCAGCGATCGAGCATGACGGCACACCTGTGCTCGACAGTACGGACATTATTCGTTATCTCGATGAGCAGTTCCCGGAAAAGCCTCTGATCCCCGTGGGTTCCAAGGCGCAAGCACTCGCACACATTGTCGAAGATTGGGCCGATGAGAGCCTTTACTTCTATGAGATGACCATGCGGATCGCCTGGAGTCACAACAACGCGCGCGTTATCGAAGAGTTCGTAGAGACCATGCCGGGTCTTACCGTCGAACAGGCCAGACCACTGATCGAAAAAGGGGCAGGCGATATCGTGAATGCGCAAGGGCTAGGTAGAAAACCAAGAGCGCTGGTGGTGGCAGATTGTGAGCGCCACTTTGAGGCGCTTGATGGTTTGCTTGGTGAGTCCGACTGGTTGTTAGGGGACGAACTTTCTGTCGCGGACCTATCTGTCGTGTCGCAAATGAACGCTCTTCTATACGCCTCAGAAGCACAGGCGGCACTTGAGAAAACGAAGAACGTGAGCGGGTGGCGCACCCGACTCGACGAAGTTGCACCTGAAACGAAGGAATAGTGCGATGGTTGCTGTCGATCTTCCATTTGATACCAATCTCGGTGATGCAGACCTTATCCCCAGTCAGCTTGGGCCGCCCAATGCCCTATTTGCCAAATGGCGCGAAAAGGAACCGGTGCACTGGAACCCGCCGCCGAAGAACTACAGAACGGATATGTCAGGTGCGACAATCGATCAGGGGTTCTGGGTTCTGACGCGCTATCAGGATGTGCATGACGTCTCTCGCAACCAGCAGCTCTTTTCGTCGCATGTGGGAGGACCTGTCATTTGGGATATGGAGCCAGAGCAGCTGGCAATCCAGCAGGCCGGTCTCATGGGCATGGAACACCAAAATCATACTGCATTGAAGCGCTTGGTGTTGCCCCCGTTTGCGCCGCGCGAGCTGGCGAGTTTTGAACCAGAGATAGAAAAGGTCGCACGAGAGATAGTTGACTCGATTGCTGACAAAGGCTGCTGCGAATTCATCTTCGATGTGGCGTCTAAACTTCCTGTCTATACATTCTGTAAGTTGATGGGCATTCCAGATGACCGACGGGACACCGTCTTTAAGCTGGGAAATGCAACAGCGGATATTGAGAACCGGCAAGAGCAGGATTTCGACCCGATGTTCGAACTTTTTGCTATTGCACAGGAAATCTCGGAGCAAAAAAGACAGAAACCGGACAAATCCATCTTGAGCCGTTTGGTTCATGGCGAGGTTGATGGTCAGAAGCTTGATGAGATGAGCATCAATATGTTCTTCCTCACCATGTCCATTGCGGGGCATGAGACGACGCGCGGGACGGCGGGGCACTTCATCCGCTTGATGAATGAGTATCCAGAGCAATACGAATTGCTGCGAAGCGACGTCGACAAGTACTTACCGAATGCGATTGATGAGGTTTTGCGCTTTTCGCCGCCGGTGATCAAATTCCGTAGAACGGTCACAGAAGATACAGACATTGGCGGATACCCTGTTGCCAAGGGTGACAAAATCTATCTGTCTTACCCAGCTGCCAACCGTGATCCGGAAGTGTTTGCGAACCCAGATGTCTTCGATATTACGCGGGAGAATGCCAACGCGCATTTGGCGTTCGGAACCGGGCCTCATGTCTGTTTGGGCGCGCGCCTTGCTCACATGCAGCTAAAAGCGCTCTTGAAGCAGGTCATCACACGGATTCCCGACATCCACATTGTCGGCGAGCTCGAAATGATGCGAACTATCTGGTTTAACGCCGTTCTCAAAATGAATGTAGAGTTTACGCCAGAGGCTTGAGTTTGAAACTCTGTCCCCCGAGTTTCAAACGTCAAGGGGTCCGGACAATGCTTCGGACCCCTATTGTGTAAAGTAAGCATGCCCATGGATAAGCTCAATGTGAAGATAGATGGCGATGCGAGGCTCCCAGCCTTGCTACTTTTGCATGGCTTCCTCTCGAGTAACCTTCAATGGGAGCCCAATTGGACGGTGTTGCGAGAACACTTCAGGCTCGTCGCAGTCGAGCTTTGGGGCCACGGCAAATCGCCTGTACCAAACGATCCCGGCCGGTATGAAGTCAGCTCTTACATTGATGAATTCGAGCGCATACGCATGGACCTTGGCATTGATGCATGGACTGTCTGCGGTCAATCCTTCGGCGCAGGCATCATGCTTAGATATGCTCATGCGAAACCCGATCGCGTGAATGCGACGGTGATTACCAACTCTCGGTCTGCATTGTCTGAGGCCCTGGCCAACGGGCCTGGTGGACGTACTCAGGATGAATGGGAGGCCACTGATTTACGATCGCTTCCTTTCCATCCCCGCCATGCAAAGCGGTTTCCCCCTGAGTTAAAGGAGGCAATGGAGCACACGACAGACGCCATGTCGAAAACGGGTGTTTGGTTATCAACAGAAATCACGGGAAAAGAGCTCAGTTGCAGAGAGGTTGTGACTGATCTGTGTCAACCTCTTCTGTTGGTGAATGGAAAATGGGAGAAGGCATTCCAGCCAGACAGGGACTTCGCAGCCGCCAATGTTGAGGGCATCCAAATTGCTGACCTTGAAGGAGGTCACTCCGTAAACATAGAAGCCCCGGAGGCTTTTAATCAGGCTGTCATCGAGTTCGGTGCAAGCGTTCGGACGACCAACTAGAACATATATTCACCGCCATTAACGTGGATGACTTGTCCAGTAACGAACTTACCACTGTCACCGGCGAGAAAGAGGCAGGCTTCCGCGATGTCATTGACATCACCAGCATGCTTGATCGCGAGTTGTTTCATCACATGCTCGATGTCAATGTGAGCATACTGCTTCACATCTCGAACGGTCTGTATCGCACCCGGGGCAACTGTGTTAGCCGTGACACTGTGGACACCGTACTCGCGGGCAATGGCTTTGGTGAGGCCATGCATGCCAGCTTTGGCGGTCACATTGTGCGCGCGTTCCGGCATATGCCCCGTGAACCCGTCATACCCGGATATGTTGATGATGCGACCCCAGTTGTTTGCCCGCATCAGCGGGAGGACGTGGTGGCACATGTAAAAAACAGAATTGAGATTGACATTGAGTGTACTCAACCAGTCCTCAATGGTGATGTCTTCAAATGCTTGGCGGAGCCGTCTGCCGACATTGTTGACCACAATATCCGGAGTGCCGAAGGTAGCGCCGGTCTCTTCCACCAGCCTTTTGACATCATCGGGGGCGGAGACATCTGCCATGACACCAATTGCTTCACCGCCGCGATTGGTAATCTCAGTCACCGTCTCGTCTATATTTGATCGATTGCTGTGTCCGTTGACGACCACCTGGGCGCCAGCTGCAGCAAAGGTCTGCGCAATTGCCCGTCCAATGTTCCGACCTGAACCCGTTACGATGGCCGTCTTACCCGCCAGTGGTTTGTCTTGCACGCCGTCCTCCCATTTTGGTCCGAGCTGATCTTAAGCGCCGCAAGCGTGGGAGGGCATCGCATATGTGATGTGTTGGAGGATGGCGCTCGTTCCCATTGAAGCAGGGGTCAAAACGTTCCTAGATAGAAGGCAGCAAAGTGGAGAACTGCATGTCAGAAGCGTTTATGGAAGAGGCCGACCTGTGGCCAAAGGGAAGTCTCTTCGAAGACTTCGAAGTAGGGCAAAGGTTTGAGCACCATTGGGGTCGCACCGTGCTGGAAAGCGACACAATGAACTTCACGACGCTGACGCTGTCCTACAACCCGCTCTACTTCAACCGCGAGTATGCAAAGGCGCATGGTCATCCTGATCTGGTCGTGAACCCCCAGCTGGTTTTCAACATCATTCTGGGTCTTACGGTAGAAGACTGCAGTGAGATTGGTGGCCCATTCTTGGGTGTTTTTGAACTCACTTATCATAAGCCAGTTTATCCTGGCGACACGTTGCGCGCTGTCAGCGAGACCACAGAGTGTCGTGTTTCAGAGTCAAACCCTGCGAACGGGATCGTCACCTGGCACACCAAAGGTTTCGACCAAAAAGACGAGTTGGTAGTTGATTTCAAACGTTCCAACCTTGTGCGCAAACGCAACCCAAAGGTGTGAGGAGATATCATGAGGACCTCTGCACTCACTGCTAATGACAACTATTTCGAAGACTTTGAAGTTGGGACGATCTTCAAACACGCCCGAGGGAAAACGATCACCCCGTTGGAGAATGTACAGATCACCAACATGGTGATGAACACAGCCCAGGGGCACTTCAACGACCATTTGATGTCGGCAACACCATACAAACGAGTTCTCTCGTATGGCGGGGTGAACTTTTCAGTGGTCCTGGGGCTCGCGAGCCAGGACACCTGCGAAAACGCATTGTGCGAAATGGGGCTCGACAATATTCGGTTGAAGAATCCTGTGTTTCATGGCGACACGCTCTATGCCTATTCGGAAGTCCTGGAGAAGTCCGACTCTGATCAGGAAGATGCCGGGATTGTTCGGTTCCGACATTGGGGCGTGAACCAAGATGATAAAGTTGTCGCAGAGCTTGAGCGGATAGTTCTCGTGAAACGGCGCGCGCATTGGGGAGACAAATAGGTGTCTTCCTCACTAACAGGTTTTGGAAGTCTTTCCGATATCCGGGTGCTTGATCTGACCCAGATGTTAGCCGGGCCTTATGGAACCATGATGCTCGCCGATCATGGGGCTGAGGTGATCAAAGTGGAACCGCCGTCGGGCGATATGACCCGCCCCGGGGGGCCCTTCCATGAGGATGATACGCAACGTACCCATGGTGGGTATTTTCAAAGTGTCAATCGCAACAAGAAAAGCATCTGCCTTGATCTCAAGACGGAAGCTGGCAAGGCGGCGCTTCTCGAGCTTGTGAAGTCCGCGGACGCACTTGTCGAAAACTTCCGCCATGGCGTGATGGATCGCTTGGGGTTGAGCTATGAGACATTGAGCGCGGTGAACCCGCGATTGGTCTACGGCTCCTTGAGAGGGTTCGGTGATCACCGTACTGGGGCATCTCCCTATGTTGAATGGCCGGCTTTCGATGTGGTTGCTCAGGCTATGGGCGGTGTCATGGGAATTACCGGGCCTGATCCTGAGACGCCGACGAAGGTTGGGCCGGGTATCGGCGATATCATTCCCGGCATGATGCTGGCGTTTGGTGTTCTGTCGGCCGTGCATCATGCGCGCCGCACTGGCGAGGGCCAGTTCGTGGACGTATCAATGGTTGATGGTGTGCTCGCGACCTGTGAGCGCATGATCTATCAGCATTCCATCCAGAAGAATGTGCCCGGGCCGGAAGGCAATCATCATCCGTTCCTTTGCCCGTTTGGAATGTACCCAGCCATGGACGGATACGTGACCCTAGCCGCGCCACAGGACTCCTTCTTTGTCGCTCTTTGTGACGAACTAGGTGCTGGACACTTGGCAGAAGATGAACGTTTTCGATCTGCTGGGAGAAGAACGCAGAATAAGGCTGAGCTCATCGGCTTGCTATCGTCTCTGACGGTGAAGTTTACAAAGGCACAACTTACGGAAAAGCTTGGCGGCAATATGCCATATGGACCCGTGGTTGATATGGCTGACGTGTCGGCGGATGAGCATTTTCGGGTTCGTGAGATGCTTGTCGACGTCGAGCAGCCTGGTAGCTCAAGCACCACACAGATCGCCGGCGTGCCCATCAAGATGACTCGATCGCCTGGCAAGGTGGTCCGGAGAGGACCTTACCTTGGCGAAGACACTATCTCGGTGTTGAAGGATGCCGGGTTTTCTCAAAGTGACATTGATGCGTTGCTTGTCACTGCCGATCCGCAAAAACAGAAAGCTTAGGAGACCTCCATCATGTCAAAGCGCCCTGCGCGACTGCGCCGATCCCAACTCGCCGTTCCCGGTGTCAGCGAAAAGATGTTGACCAAGGCAGCGGCTTCCAACGCGGATCATGTCTTCTGTGATCTCGAGGATGCCGTGGCGCCGTCTGCCAAACCCGGTGCACGCGATACCATCGCTGATGCGCTCAATGGCCTGGACTGGGGGAAGACTGTTCGGTGTGTCCGCGTCAATGATGTCGGCACAGAGTGGTGTTTCGAAGACATCATTACGATTGTTGAGAAGGCCGGTGAGAATCTGGACACAATTATGCTGCCCAAGCCGATGAATGCGTCGGATGTTCAGTTTGCCGACAAGCTGCTCTCTCAATTGGAGAAAAAACTGAAGCTGAAAAAACGGATCGGCTTGGAAGTCCTGATCGAAGAAGTGGAAGCCATGCAAAATGTGGTGGAAATCGCCAACTCCTGCGAACGCCTCGAGTGCATGATCTTTGGAATGGGCGATTATGCCGCGTCCCAGGGGCTGATGGTGAAAAACATCGGGACCACCGACGGCTATCCCGGCGATATTTTCCACTACCCTAGATATCAAATGACAATTGCCGCCCGTGCAGCAGGGATTGACGCAGTTGATGGGCCGTTTGCCAATTTCAAAAATGAAGAGGCCTACAAGCAGGAATGCACGCGGGCCCTCACCCTCGGAATGGTCGGCAAATGGGCGATCCATCCTGCACAGATTGAACCGGCTCTGGAGGTGTTTTCACCTGCGCAGAAGGATGTCGATTTTGCCCGCGAAATCATTCAGGTCTATCGGAAAGCGGAAGCAGAAGGCATCGGCTCAGTCGGTCACAAAGGCACAATGGTGGACGCCGCGTCCGCCCGCCTATTTCAGAACACGGTCGATCGCGCAGACCTAATAGGGATGTGAAGCAATGTTTGATGCGCTCTCCAATGCTGCCGAAAGAGACCCGACGATCGCCTGGGCGATTCAGTTTGAGCCACTTGTTCTGGATATGTCTGTGGACGGTGGCGAAGACTGCACAATTCGTACGGGGCCTAACGGTATTGACGTTGCAGCCGGTCTGTCGGGAGATGCGGATGTAACCCTGATGGCGTCGCAGGATGATTGGACCAAGTTTGTCAGCGCGAAACCACCCGTAGGCTATCAGGCTCTCTCTTCCATGGCGGAAAGTGGCCATCTCAAGCTCGAACTGAGAGATGCCGTCAAGTATTTCCGGCACAGCCTGATGTTGGAGAAATTGTTCGGGTCCCTTCGCCCGACCGTTGCGACCAACGTGGAGCCATACAGTCAAATAGAGATCGAGCCGGTTACCGGCCGCTATTTGCGACTCAATCTGCAGGGACGTCCCCATCGTCTCTATTTCGAAGAAGCAGGCGAGGGGATACCTCTTCTTTGCCTGCACACGGCTGGCTCTGACGGGCGTCAGTATCGAGCACTGATGAACGACCCGGAAGTCACAAAGCACTTTCGCGTCATTGCATTTGACTTGCCAAGGCATGGCAAGTCGGCGCCACCTCCGGGCTTTGAGAGTGAGCCCTACATGCTCACGACCGATGTCTATGTAGATACGATTATGGAGGTGGTGCGCGCACTAAAGCTGAATCAGCCGGTTGTCATGGGCTGCTCTATCGGAGGGCGCGCTGTGCTTCACCTGGCCCTGCGGCACGGCGAGAGCTTCAGGGCAGCGATTGGCCTGCAGTCCGCCATGCATGCGGAAAGCAAGCTTGGTGAAGAACTTGGCCTAGGCGAGCTCTACCCGCTTCACCGTCCAGACGTGCACGGAGGTGAAGCATCGGCGGCGTCGGTGATGCAACTAATGTCCTCGCACACACCGACGAACGAAAAATGGGAAACGCTTTGGTATTACATGCAGGGTGGTCCGGGGGTTTTTGCGGGAGACCTGTTTTACTATTTTGCTGACGGCGACCTCCGAAATGGATTGATTGACGGATTGGACACAAATCAGTGTCCGCTCTACTTGCTGACAGGTGAGTACGACCTGTCAGCGACTCCGGAAATGACCCGCGAGCTCGCAGAGGCCGTGAACGCAACCCATTTTGAAATCATGAAAGGGGTCGGACATTTTCCCATGTCTGAGGACCCGGACACCTTCCGGACCTATCTGATTCCTGTACTGGACCAGATCCGCGCAAGCGCAGCCTAGACGCCCAAATGAAACTGGAAAAGAGATGAGCGACCAAACAACACGTGCAGCCGAAGTGGGCGACGGATACCTAAACGAACAGCGCATCATGATGCGCGATATGGCGCGGGACTTTACCCACAAGGAGGTTCTGCCGGTCGCCAACAAGCTCGATCCGGAAAAGGGCGACATTCCCGATGAACTCATCGCAAAGATGGGGGAACTCGGGTTCTTTGGCATCCTCATACCCGAAGAGCTTGGTGGGCTGGGCCTTGGCTATTTTGAATATTGCCTCGTTGCCGAAGAGCTCGCCCGCGGATGGATGAGTGTCGCGAGCATTATGGCCCGGGGCAACGCTTTCTATCGATCCATTCCGGGAACAGGTGCAGAGCGCGAAGCGAAAACGCTCAAAATGGCCCAGGGCCAGTATCTTGGCGCCATGTCGATTTCCGAGCCGAATGCCGGCTCGGACATGATGAGCATTGCCTGCAGAGCGGTTCAGGATGGCGACGAGTGGGTTGTCACGGGGAACAAATATTGGTGCACCTTTGCGGACCGTGCGGACTTCATCAATGTAATCTGCCGAACCGAGGTTGAGGAAGGCGCGCCGCGACACGCCGGGCTTACCGCAATAACATTTGAGAAGCCACGTGGAGAATTCCCGCAGGGGGTCTCCGGCGCAGCCATTCCAAAAATCGGCTATCACGGGTGGCGCACCTACGAATTGGCATTCGATGAGGCGCGTGCTCCGATTCAAAAAAAAGGCGGCACGTCTGATAAAGGCGGTGCGTTCTATTCAGTAGCGAGTGGTCTGGAGGGTGCGCGGGCACACACCGCGGCGCGTTCAATTGGACTGGCCCAAGGCGCGCTCGAAGATGCCACCGCTTATGCGAAGGAGCGCGAGCAATTCGGTCAGCCTATCGCAAATTTCCAGGCCATTCGTTTCAAGCTTGCGACGATGGCCACCGAAATCGAGGCGGCTCGGCAGCTTATGTATTACGTCTGCAACGAGCTTGATTCCGGGCGTCGGTGCGACAAGGAAGCATCGATGGTCAAATACTTTGCTGCCGAGATGGCCGAACGTGTAACCAGTGAGGCTCTGCAAATTTTGGGTGGTGCAGGCTACACCACCCTTCACGCGGTCGAGCGCTATTGGAGGGATGCACGTCTGACGAAAATATTCGAAGGCAGTTCAGAGATTCAGCAGCGGATCATTTCCGACAGTCTTTTAGGCAAGGTTGCCAAGCGGTGAACGGCTAGTGGCATCCTCGAGGTCGTCGTTGAGTTCTTCGGCCGAGAATTTTGTTTTGAGATTGCTTAGGCTTTCCAGAATGAGGTCGTGTTTTTTCGCGATACGATTGGATGGCCCCCCGACGCTGATGGCCAATGGTTTTTTACCGATCGGAATGGGCAGAGCTATTGAGATCGAGCCTGCTCCAGGGGTCATGTCGCCATCCGTCGTTGCGTAGCCTTTCTCTCTCGCCTCTCGCACTTTCTTCAGAACGACCGCCTCTGGGGTGACAAGCCGTTCGCTCCGGACTTCATTATTGGTGCGCCGTGCGATGCGGCCAACCTCGGCATCGGACAACAAAGACAAGAAGATTCGGCCAGGCGCACAGCAGGTCATGGGTCGAAGAATCCCCGACTGAACCTGTAGGCGCAAAGGGTCAGGTGAGTCTTGAACCAGAATGTACTGAGCGTAGATGTCGTTTCGGATCGCGAGGATCACTGTTTCGTCTGTCTCGCTTCGCACGGTGTCGAGCAGTGTTGCAAGCGGTCCTGCAACATCTGCTTTGCGGTGCATCCATTGGCCGACAAGAGCAATACGCAGAGTGGGGAAGTAGGTTCGTTGTTCGGCGTCCTGTTCCAAGTACCCCAGCTCGACCAGATTTTTGGCGAGCATTGACGTGCTTGACTGCGGCATCTCCAGTGCGTGTGCGATCTCAGTAATGGTCGCCGCTGTTTGGTGCCGGGCAAAAAACTCAAAGAGCGAAAGCACGCGCTCAGCCGATTTGATTGTTGTCATTGTGGTCACCCTTGGGTGGGCATTTGGTTTCGGTCATGTGGTATTTCACCATATGACAGACCAGCATCACATATGTGATGTGCGCTGATGTTTCCTAGCTGCTCACTCTGGGAACTTTCGGCTTACCGATGGGACATCTTTGTGGTTCACATCCACTGTCCATCGTGCGCGTAAGTTATTGAATTTATTTAAAAAAGGCCTAGGTGGAACGTCCGCCTGGCTCGACCACCCTCCAAGTTTGCCCTAGAGTTTCTTTGGTACCAGACAGTCCGGCGTGTGCCTTTAGGACGAATGGTGCCCAACCGCTGAACACATTTCCGTCCGGCACCTGCTACTGCCAGAGGTATGCTTGACCCCTGGTTGCAGTTGGAAGCGTTGTCGGAGTGGCAACATACAAGGGTAGTGTCCATTTAGGCGTGCCCCTACTTGACCAGGCGCGGTATGCGTTTGTGTAATACTGCTGCTATAGAGACCGGCAAGTAGAGCATTGCGATGTTGAAAACCGAAGAGATCCAGGCCATCGCAGTCGTAGCGGCCCACGGCAGTATGACCAAGGCGGCACATCTTCTAAACACGACCCAGCCTACCTTAAGTAAGCTGATCCTGCGATTAGAGGATCGAGTTGGAGCCCCCGTGTTTGAGCGGAGCGCTAAAGGGGTGGTTCCGACTAAGGTTGGCCAATTTCTGATCGAACAAAGCAGGGATATTCTCGCTGGCCTGGAGAAGGTCGAGCGCCACGCGATGCTGCTCGGTGACGGCACCGTTGGTCGGATTAATCTGGGGGTAGGGCCAATTGCCGGCGAGCTATTTCTGAATGATGCGATTGTGGAATTCGCGAGTCGGTATGGTGGAATCGATCTGGATGTCAGAGCGGCTGAGTCAGACCGGCTGTTAGCTCTGGTTTCCGCCGGCGAACTGGACTTAGCTATCGGTCCATTTGACGAAAGTGCTGTTGACCTTGGATTGAGTGTGGTTCCTGTGGCAGAGGACACAATCATATTTGCTGTTAGGCCAGAGCACCCTTTGGCGCAAGAGACAGGTCCTATCGCCGATGAACACCTCGGTCGGTATGCAACCGTGTCGCCGCACACACCGATGAGCATAGCCGCCCAGATAGTGGGACACGGCAAGGGGTTGGGCATCACATCCAATCAGAGGATTAGCTGCGAAAGTTATGCGACGCTCAAGCACGTCGCAAAAAGCTCTGACTACATCGTAGCCGGTCCTCGAGGCCTGTTTGCCAGTGAACTTGAAGACGGAACTTTGGTGGAAATCCAGACAGATTGGAACGTTATCTGGCGGTGCGCCTGCATCATTCGCCCTGAGTACCATGACGCTGAAGCGATCAAATATCTGGTCGAAATGTTCCGAAACGGCGGTCAAGATCTGCACTAAGCTGCTGAATCTTCAACGCTATTCCAAATCTTTAGGGCTGCCCTGCGATCTGTTCATTTCTATTGAGCGTTTGACCTTCCTACCTTGATCAGCATCGAAGGAGGAAGTGTCGCGCACGTCGTCGCAACCTCCACCGCATGTTGACAAGGCCGCTTTCAATACTCGAAGCGGCGCAATCGGATGAATGGACAAGGCGCATGGGTGCACCACAAGAAACACAATCGTCAAAGATCGACTTTTGGGGTGTGGGGACAAGTCGGACCTTCCGGCCAATTTGGACCGCTGAAGAACTTGGGTTGGACTATGAGTTGCACGAGATAGGTCCGCGCACAGGCGAAACCCAAACGCCCGAATACACCGCGATGAACCCGAAGCAAAAGGTTCCCTATCTGAACGATGGTTCGCTGGGGCTATCTGAAAGCGTCGCGATCAGTCAGTACCTGATTGAGAAGTATGGTGAGTGCGAGACATTCTTCCGTCCGGCTACGATAGAAGAGAAGGCCAAGTATGAAGAGTGGTGTAGCTTCATCCTGTCGGAGATCGACGAAACCAGTCTCTATGTCATCCGTCGCCATCAGGACCTAAAGGAAATCTATGGCGACGCGCCTGTCGCGGTTGAATCCGCCGCTGCCTATCTGGCGCGTCAGTTCAATTCTCTTCTATCGCTGATCGATGGCCCCTACCTGATGGGGGAGAAATTCAGTCTGCCCGACATTTTGCTCGTGTCGTGCATCGATTGGGCGTTGTTCTATGAGCTGCCGGTCCCGAAAGAACTTCAAGAATACAGGGATCGGATCGCAGAGCGGCCAGCATATCAATCTGCAATGGCGAAAAACTTCAAGTTCCTATGAGGAGGAAACAATGGGACCACTCGACGGAGTAAAAGTTCTTGATTTGACAACCATGGTGTCAGGCCCTGTGGCGGCAATGATGCTTGCTGATCAAGGAGCGGAGGTTATCAAAGTAGAACCTCTGCATGGTGAGCAAATGCGTCACATTGGTCCTCCTCACAATGGGGTGCCTGCAGGATATTTTTCGTGCAACCGCGGAAAGAAGTCGCTTTCTCTTGACCTTAAGTCAGAGGAGGCGAAGGAAGTCCTATACAAACTCGTCAAGGAGTCTGACGTGTTTATACAAAACTTCCGTCCGGGCGCGATTGAACGAATGGGTTTCTCTGAGGAGAAGCTGCGCTCCATAAACCCAAACCTGATCTTTGTTTCGATCAGCGGGTTTGGGGAGAAGGGTCCTTACACGCACAAGCGTGTGTACGATCCTGTTATCCAGGCCCTTTCAGGAGCCACGGACATTCAGGCAGACCGAGCTTCAGGTCGGCCGCAAATGTTCCGTATCATTATCGCTGACAAGGTTACCTCCGTAACGACGGCGCAAGCGATTTCATCCGCGCTGTTTGCGCGGGAGCGCACGGGCAAAGGTCAGCACATCCGCATCTCTATGCTGGAAACAATGCTGGCGTTTTTCTGGCCCGAGGGCATGTCGGGCCTAACCTATGCCGAGCATGAAATCGATGTCACCAAGTATCAAGGCGTGATGGACCTGATCTACGAGACGAAAGATAAGTTCATCACAGCCGGCGCTGTCTCCGACGTTGAGTGGGCTGGAATGTGTCGCGCGATTAAGCGGGAAGACCTAATCGACGATCCGCGGTTCAAAACGTCGTCTGACCGATTTGTCAATTCCGAAGAACGCAAGCAGATCACAGCTGGCGAAATTCTGAAATGGAACAGCGACGACATCCTTGCACGGTTCGACGCAGAGGGCGTGCCGTGTGCACCTTTGCTAACGCGCATGGAGTTGATGGATCACGAACAGATTGTGGCCAATGAATCTATTGCCAAAATTGATTACCCGGGTTTTGGAGAGGTGAGACAGGCGAGGCCGGCCGCGCAGTTCGACCAGACGCCTGCTGAGATACAGGGACCGGGTCCGAAGTTGGGCGAGCATTCGATCGAAATCCTCGACTCCCTTGGGTACAGCCAAGAAGAGCGAGACAAGCTGATCAACGACGGAAAAGTCGGCATTGCGAGCTGATCTGTCTCAGCACGATCAAGGAGGAAGTGATGACCAAGGTATGTCTTGTAATTGGCGCTGGCGCAGGGATTGGCGGAAACGTCGGCAAGAGGTTTGCGAAGGATGGATACCACGTTGTGCTCTGTCGTCGAAGTGATGAAGAGGGGTTGAAGAAACTCGTAGACGACATCAAGGCTGAGGGCGGCGAAGCGTCGGGCTATATGCTAGATGCGGTCAAAGAAAATACGATCGAAGAACGCGTTGCAGCGATCGAGGAAGATATTGGCCCAATTGAGGTTGTTCTCTACAACCTTGGTGCGCAAATCGGAAACCGGAAGCTTGGGGACCTGACGCCGAAGGTCTTTGAACTTGGCTGGCGCATGGGCACCTTTGGCCTCTTCAGACTCGCTTCAGTACTTGCCCCACGCATGGAAGAAAGAGGCCACGGGACCATTCTTGTAACCTCCGCGACGGCATCTGTGCGGGGCAATGCCCAACAGCACTCGCATGCTGCAGCAATGGGTGGTCGCCGAATGCTTTGCCAGACACTCAACGCAGAGCTGGGGCCGAAAGGCATACATATTGCTCATGTGATTGTTGATGGCCCTGTCGATGCTCCGGATACAATTGGCAAAATGCTTGGCGATGAGCTGTTTCAGAAGCTGCGGGAAGCAAAAGGCAAAGATGATGGCCTGCTTTTGCCCGTTGAGATGGCTGAGACCTATTTCCACCTCGCACATCAACACCGGTCAGCTTGGACGCACGAACTGGACCTGCGGCCTTACTCTGAGCTGGCATGGTGGAACCACGCTCCCTGACACAGCACTTTTTTGTTCGACACGACCTGTGTCGGCGGCCCCACAGGCTTAAGAGATTCACGTAGACACCCCGAGCTACGGCAAATAGGGGAAAAGAAGGTAAAGGAAAGTCCATGACCCTTGCATCCGTTCAGGTTGATGATGCCGCTGATGATTTGCATCTTTTGTTTCGGGCTCAGAAAGACGCCTACTTGGCAGACCCAGCGCCGAGCCTCGAGACGCGCCTCAACAGACTTGATCGGCTGCATAATGCGCTGATCGACTTTCGCCATCGCCTTGCTGACGCAGTCAGTAAAGACTTTGGGAGCCGTTCAAAAGCCGAAACTGAGATGGCCGAAATCCTGCCGCTTCTTGAGGGTATCGCCTACTACCGCAAGCGACTTCGCAAACTCATGAAGCCACAGAAGCGTCATGTTCCTATGATCTTGGCGCCTGCAAAGGTTGAAGTTGTCTACCAGCCTCTCGGCGTCGTCGGCATCGTCGTTCCTTGGAACTTTCCGATTTTTCTAGCGTTGAGTCCCCTAATTGGCGCCTTGGCTGCCGGCAATAGATCTTTGCTCAAAGCATCTGAGTTTGCGCCTGAGACTGGCCTCGTCGTTCAAGAAATGCTGGCAGGCATCTTCTCGGAAGATGAGGTGTGCATGATTACCGGTGGCGTTGAGGTGGCGACTGAATTCACCAAACTGCCTTTCGACCACCTGGTGTTTACCGGCTCTACGAGTGTGGGGCGCATTGTTATGAAGGCCGCCGCAGAGAACCTGACACCGGTTACTCTCGAGCTGGGTGGCAAATCGCCAGTGATCATTCACAAAGACTTCCCGATTGCCGAAGCAGCAAGCCGGATCGCTTTCGGCAAGTGTTTGAACGCTGGTCAAGTCTGTGTTTCGCCAGATTACATTCTCTGTCCAAAAGAGAAGGTAGACGAGTTCTGCCAGACGTTTTCAGACGCAGTATCAAGCAGCTACCCTCGGCTGGTAAAGAACAAGGACTACACCGGGATCATCTCACCCAAACAAAAAGATCGTTTGCGAGGATATCTAGCGGATGCCACAGCAAAGGGCGCCGAGCTGCGGGAGATAAACCCAAAATCCGAAAATTTCAATTCATCCCGCAAAATGCCAATGACGTTGGTGGTTGGTGCGACCGACGACATGGACGTGATGAAGGATGAAATCTTCGGGCCAATCCTGCCTGTTCTGCCCTACGAAACAATCGACGAAGCAATCGCTTATGTGAACAACAAGCCTCGACCGTTGGCTCTCTATTACTTCGATTGGGATAAGAAAAGAGCCGACGAAATCCTGGAACGGACACATTCTGGTGGTGCTTGCATAAACGACACCATGAGTCAGGTTTTGGCTGATGACATCCCGTTCGGCGGGGTCGGACCGTCCGGAATGGGCCATTATCACGGCGAAGAAGGCTTCCTTACTTTCTCCAAAGCGAAGGGGATCGTTCGCAAAGGGCGCATCAACTCGACATCATTTGTCGCTCCGCCATGGGGTAACCCGATGTTCCGCGGCCTCATGGCGATGCAGGCCGTGAAGTTCCGCAAGCGACGAATTCGGAAAGTGAGTTAGGCACCGTGGCAAACCCGCTGAAAGAACTGGTGCAAACCACACGGCTGAGCGAGGTCGTTGACACGACTCTGTCGCGCCGGGGTTTTATGGCGACGTCTGCGAAGGTATCCGTCGCAAGTATTGCTGCATTGGGCATCGCTGGTTCATTCGCACACATAGCAAGTCTGGACGACGGCACGGCGATCGCGGAAGGGTACCGAACTCTGCGCCCGCAAGACGTCCATTTCTTTGAAAGGATTGCGCCGGTAATTCTGCCTGATGTGCGAACAGAAGAGAGTGTGAGTCTCTTACTGCGGTCTCTGGACGAAATGTTCTTTCAGACATCAGACGGATCGCTGGGACGCATTCGAAACCTGGTAAATCTGCTGACATTGAGTGTTACCAGACCAATGATGACAGGTACGTTCAAGGATTGGCATGAACTCTCTTTGGATGAAAGGGACACGATACTGGCGTCGTGGAGCCGGAGTTCATTCGAGCTTCCCGCTCTCGCCTACTTTGTAACGGTACGCCTTGTGTGCATGGCATGGTTTTCGGTTGCTGATAACCAATCACCGTCCGGCTATCCCGGGCCGCCGATAAAATTATCCGAAGAACCAGTCTAGAGGCATTGACTTGGAAAGCAGGATGAACGCACCAAAAACATTTCTAAGTGTGGACGACCCTTATGCATCTGCAGATGAGAAGGGTTGGCGCATCGTGGATGCGGCTGAGCTCAATGAGGACCTGATCCTTGAGGCTGATGTGGTTATCGTCGGCACTGGCTCGGGCGGATCGACGACTGCCAGTGTGCTGAGTGCTGCTGGTCTCAAAACCGTTATATTGGAAGAGGGGCCGCTAAAGTCTTCGGACAAGTTCGATATGGATGAGAGAGCGGGATACCGTGATCTCTATCAAGAAGGCGCTCTACGGACGTCTAAGGACGGCGCGATCTTATTGGCCCAAGGTCGAAATGTAGGCGGCGGTACAACAGTCAACTGGTGTTCATCATTCAGGACACCTGAGCAGACTCTGTCCTACTGGAAGGACAAATTTGGCGTTGAAGGTTTAGGCGCAGAAGACCTCATTCCCTTTTTTGAAGAAATGGAGGAGCGTCTCAACATTTTGGAATGGATGGGGGCGCCGAACCCAAACAATCAGAAGCTGAAAGATGGAGCGGCAGCACTCGATTATGGCTGGGGTGTTATACCGCGCAATGTGAGCGGATGTGCTGACCTTGGGTATTGCGGCGTCGGATGTCCCGTCAATGCCAAACAATCGACGCTGGTTTCAATGATACCGGATGCTCTGGATAATGGAGCCACGCTGGTCCACCGAGCAGCGGTCGAACGTATCAGTATCAGAGGCCGTCAAGTAGATGGTGTCGAAGCTATGGCTCTCGGATCCGATAACGTCACGGCTACTGGCACGCGGATTCTCGTAAAGGCGCGTTACACTGTCGTTGCCGGCGGTGCGATAAACACGCCCGGCTTGTTACTTCGCTCAAACGTTCCGGACCCATACAAAATCGTTGGGAAGCGAACTTTTATTCATCCCGTCATCACATCTTTTGCGCGCTTCGAAGAGAGAATTGATCCTTACTACGGGGCTCCGCAGTCAATCTATTCTGATCAATTTACCTGGCCGAACAAAGGCGACGATCGCATAGGTTTCAAACTTGAGGCTATGCCGCTTCTGCCCGGCGTGTTCTCCACGATGCTGGGCGTCCATGGCAATCTCCTTCGAGATAGCATCACCAAGCTACCCTACACTCAGGCGACCATGGCAATTCTCCGAGATGGGTTCCATGAAGACAGTCAAGGGGGACAAGTAGAGCTTGATGAGTTCAATCGCCCTGTATTGGACTATTCGGTCTCCGACTATGTTGCCGAGGGGATTCGGCGAGCGCTTGAAACAAACCTGCGTATTCAGTTTGCTGCCGGTGCGACCGAGGCCAAAGCCTGCCACACCGGTGCTTCATGGCACACGTCATTTGAGGGTGCGCTAGCCGAGCTGGAAGGCCTGGCCATGACGGCGAGTAAGGTCGGAATTTCGTCAGCCCATCTAATGGGTGGATGTGCGATGGGTCACGACGTTCAACGTTCCGTAACCGATAGTTCCGGAAAATACCGCGGCCTTGAGAATCTGTCGATTCACGATGGGTCGTTGTTTCCCACAAGTCTGGGCGCCAATCCACAACTTACGATATTCGCGTTGACGTACAAGCTTGCCAGTGAGCTGGCAGATGAGCTTGTGTCAAAAGGGTCATAGTAAAAGAGAGTCGCAGAGACACGAAGGGAGAGATCAATGTCTATTGAAGTGAAACCAAGTGGCCAAGCATGTGGTGCGGAGGTAACCGGAGTCGACTTGTCCAAGCCGTTGTCCGACGAAGTTGTCGCTGAAATTAGGCAAGCGTGGCTCGAGCATCACGTGTTGGCATTTCCAAACCAGAAACTGGATAGCGATCAGTTCGAAGAATTCGCTAAGAGGTTTGGAGCGCTCGGTGAAGACCCTTTCTTTCGCCCAATCCCAGGACGGACTCATATTGCGGCGGTAAGGCGGGAGGCAGACGCGACCAACCAAATTTTCGCTGAACATTGGCACGCAGACTGGAGCTTTATGCCATCTCCACCAAGTGCAACGCTGCTGTATAGCCTCGATATTCCTCCGGTGGGTGGTGATACCTTGTTTTCTAATCAACATCTGTCGCTGGAACAAATGCCCGCCGACATGCGAGAGAGATTTGAGAACCTGACAGCGATCCACTCAGCTGAGATGGGCTATTCGCCCAAAGGAATCTATGGCGACGAAAGCAAAAACGGTGCAATGGATATTGTGCCGTCGGAAGAAGCATATAAACGCCATAACCATCCTCTGGTGATGCCTCATGCGGAAACCGGCGAACTCGGCCTTTATAGCGGCATCTCCTATTTTGTCGGCTTTGAGGGGTTTGACGACGAAGAAGCCCTAAAGCTGGTGTTCGAGCTGAATGATTGGCAATCCAAGGAAGAGTTTCTCTACCGACACAAGTGGGAAAACGACATGCTTGTCATGTGGGACAACAGAAGCGTTGTTCACAAGGCAACCGGTGGATACGAAGGCTATCGACGTGAATTGCATCGCATCACCCTGTACTAGAGTAGGTGGTGTGACCGTCATATCCAGCCGCCTAGGTCAGAAACCGATATGTGTGCAAGGAGAGAAGAGTGGAAAAGGCCGCCAACGGCTTAGCGTCTGGAATCGCTGAGGCCATTGTGAATGGAGCACCTCTACCGGCGATCAACAAAGCGTATTCGCTCAACGAGGCTTATATTCTTCAGCATGACGTAACCCGCGCGGTAACCGCAACCAATGTGGCGGGAATCAAGGCGGGCGTGACTGCACCTGCGGCTCAGGAGTTTTTTGGTCTAGATCACGCTCTCCTCGGCAGCCTCTATGGAGCGGGCCAAATTCAGCAGAATGGATCTATTGACTTTGTGCCCGGCCGCCTGATCGAATGCGAACTTGCGGTATTGGTAGACAAGAATGCGCAACCGATGTCGGTTGCCCCGGCTATCGAATTCGTTCGGGTTAATTTTGCGCGACCCGAGGATTTGACTGCTGCAAACCTTGTGCTGTCCAATCTGGGTGCTGAGCGTTTTATTGTTGGTGAGTTTCTGCCCTGGGAGAGAGCAGGCGAAGAAATCTCGGTCTCCTTGTTCCGCGAGTCAGATGTTGTCAATCAAGCGGACATGTTCGACGCCTTAGGTGGTCCTGTTGAAGCAGCGCCCTGGATGTGCAGCGAGGCTATCAAAAGGGGATTTCGCCTCAATGGAAACACGCTCTTATTGACCGGGGCATGCGGCGCAGCAGTGGCAGCTGACAAAGGCCACTACGTGGCTGAATATGGTTCATTCGGAAAGGTAGCCTTTGAAGTGAAATGAAGCAGCTGCGCTGCAATTTGATTTCGTTGTGTTGCGGCTGACCTGTGAGTGGGGCGAGTTGTAAACCTCTTCGACCCCTAATGCGCAGGTCACCCACCCAATTTGTCAATCAGCTCGTGTTTTGTTGCTCCGTTTTTGGGTCACATTCGTGGTACACAACTTTTTTCCACCGTAGTCATAAGTCATTGAATAAAAGGTTCGGGCGGAGCGTCCGCCTGGCTCCACCACCCTCTAGCTAACACGCTGTAATCGCTAGTCGTCGTTTTAAATCAATGGCTTACATGTGGTCACTGACAAAGCCCCTAACCCTATGCATGACCGACATAGGGGCAGGACGCATCCTGAGCATGCTCTTGACGGCGGGCCGCATCCATTTTTAGTGGTGTTCTCGCCGGTCCGGAAAAATGCGGCGGCGTTGACGGTCGCAATGTTGCTCGGACCGAATGCGAAAGCCGCAACACCAGCATAGGTCGTGTGCGCGACCGCGCTGTCGAGAAGCATCGGTATCAATCATTGAACTCAACCGGTAGCTGACAAAGCAATGCGATCAATTCTAAACTGAGATCACTCCGGTGGTCGTTTTAGTCGTATATGCAAGACAACAATCGCGGGGATCATATTCGCGGGGGGGTAGAGCGAGTGATAAAGAAGAGAAAACACGGAGAAGAACAGCCTTATTGGCCTTTGGGTCCGTTCAAGGTGCGGCTACCGCTTATCCATTATCGTTTGGAACCGATCGAAGCGATCCAGGCTTTGATCATTTTTGTGGTGGCTCTGGGAATGATCCCGCTTCTCGAACGCTATCTCGGGCTGCCTTACGATGTTGCGTTGGCTTACGTATTTGTGAGCGCGCTTGGGTTCTTGCTGCCGAGCCTTCTGGGCGTTCCCATGGTGCCAGGGTGGATCACGCCCGCTATCCCGGTCGTGCTTTTGTTTCTAGGGAATTTTGAACCGGGCTCTGACGCGATAAGAGCAATGATTGCCTTGCAACTGATCGTGACTCTCATCTTTTTTGTCTTGGGCGTTACGCGCCTGGGATCGAAGCTGGTGGATATCGTCCCACAGTCGATGAAAGCCGGTATTTTGATGGGCGCTGGCATCGCCGCGTTCACCGGCGAAATCGCCGAAGGCGGCCGACTTGCCGCCACGCCAGTTTCGCTCACGATCGGATTCGTCATCACGGCCTATATGTTGTTTTCACAGTCCTTCCTTCGCATGACCGAAACGCGTCGATGGGCCAGAGCCTTGTCCAGCTATGGCATGGTGCCGGGCGCGATCGCAGCAATGGCGATCGGTTGGTCGCTCGGCGAGTATCCATTGCCCGAGATCGAGTATGGCTTCACACAACCAGCCTTTGCTGAGATGTGGAACTATCTGCCATTCAGCATCGGTATGCCAAACGCCAATATGTTCTTGCTCGCCGTGCCGACGGCCGTGATCGCCTATATCATCGCGTTTGGAGATATCATTGTTGGTAAGAGTGTTCTGGCGCGCGTCGACCATCTACGTCCTGATGAAGACATTGATGTAGATGTTGACCGCGTTCACTTGGTGACCGGTATTCGCAACTTGATCCATAGCTTCTTCGCGCCTTTCCCTGGGCTCGCAGGGCCGTTGTTCACGGGTGTTATGGTCACGATGGCCGAGCGTTATAGGTACGGACGCCAGGCAATGGACTCCATCTATAGCGGCGGGGGAACTTTCTATTTTGTCCTGCTATTGGCTCTGTTCGCTTTGCCCCTTGTGACCTTATTCAAGCCAGTCTTGCCAATCGCTTTGTCGATTACCCTGCTGGTGACCGGTTACCTTTGCATCAGCGTTGCCGCCGATGACATGAAAAACAACACTCAAATGGGTGTCGCAGGTACGATGGGCGTCGTCCTCGCGACATACGGAGCCGCATGGGGGCTGGTCGCCGGATTGGTTCTGTATTTCCTTTTGGAGTGGAGGGCGGGTTCTGACGAAGAACCAGCAGACGCTGAACCACAATCACAAGGAGCTGCAGATCCTGCGTCCCACCCTGATTGAGCGAAAGTTGGCAGGCGCACCCTTCGATCCCGCGAGTGCCGCATCAGTTGGAGTCTGCGTTAGGCACTTTGCGTAACGCAGACTGGCTCACCCCAAAGTTTGTTTGCTGACATCTGAACATAATCGTCGATCAAAACAGAAGGGTGAGGCGGCTGCGCACGCATTTCCCCTGCCACAGACAACGACCCGCTAATTGGCCAGCCAACCAGCAACCTGGAACTTCGTCTCGCACCACCAATCGCACTCGCCTTCAAAAAATATCTCTGGGCGCACCGTGCGAGGTGGATCGGCGAGGACAACCTTGTTCTCTCGCGCATAACTCTCATAGATCGCTGTTAGCTCTTCGACGAGTTCTGGGTTCTCACCGGCAATATTGTTGGTCGCAGCCGGGTCAGTCACGATGTCGTAGAGTTCCCACTCGTTGGTGCCAACCGGTGGGCTGATGCTGATCGCCTTCCAGCGTCCTTTTCGCACCATGAAATTTCCGAATAGTTCAGTGACGATTGGGCGGTCGCGATAAGTATCCTTGCCCGTAATTGTCGCGAGGAGTGAATTGCCTCGCGGCGCCAGCTTGCCTTCATACAATGGTTCAACATTTGGATCGACAGACGCCAGCTCAAGGAGTGTTGGGGCAATGTCCGTGACGTGGCTGGGCACGTCCTGAATTTGACCCGCAGGAATTCCGGGGCCGGCCATCAAGAAGGGTGAGCGGGTACCACCATCACCAACCGTTCCTTTGAAGAGGCGAAACGGCGTATTGCTGTTATTCGTCCAGTCGCGGCCCATTGTCGTGAAGCTGCCGGGTTTGCCCATCTGGTCTAGCGCCAAGTTGTAGTTTTCATGGAGCCACTCGCGCGTGTTGTTCGGGTAAAGCAGGGGCGTCCCAATAGAGGCGCCATTGTCGGAAAAGAATAGGACATAGGTGTTTTCCATCTTTCCCGTGGTCGCGAGATGATCGAACAGGCGGCCGATCTCTTGATCAAGCAACTCCACCATGGCCGCATAGATTTCCATGCGCCGTGCGTCCATCGCCCTTTCTTCCTCAGGCCGTTCATGCCATGCCGCCTTGTGGGAGTCCAAGAAGGCTGGGAAATTCAAAGGTGATGACAAAGGCGTATTGTCTGGAATGATGCCGAGCTCTACCAAATGGCTGCGGCGGCGCTCGCGGAACTCTGCCGGTCCTTCGTCAAAAACCCCGGCATATTTGTCCAGCCAGGAATCCGGGACCTGCAGGGGGTCGTGTGGTGCGGTATAGGCGACATAAGCGAAAAAGGGTTCTTTCTCTGCTTCGTCGATATATTCGATGATCTTGTCCGTGTAGCTGATGGATGAATAGAAATCCTGCGGCAGATCTACAGGCTGTCCGTTTTCCAGGTAGCGTACTTCCTCTGTGACGTGAATCTGGCGTTGATCAGCGAAGTGGCTGGCGCCACCGCCGAGCAGACCGAAGGAGCGGTCGAATCCACGACGATGAGGGAGCTGATCATCGTCCACCGCCAAATGCCACTTGCCACTCATCATTGTTCGGTAACCATGCGCTTGCAGTACCTCAGCAATGGTGACTACACCATCATGCAGCTGGGCACCGTACTCGCGCAGCCCCATCTGGTTTGGAGTCTGCAAGCCTGCCATCGTGCCAAGACCCGCTGCTTGATTGCTGACCCCGGTCATAAGCATGGACCGGGTGGGCGAACAGGTTGGCGCAACATAGAAATGAGAGAGAAAAGTGCTGCGGCGCGCAAGGGCATCAAGGTTGGGTGTTCGGATGGAACTTCCAAGAAAGCCAAGGTCAGACCAGCCCAAATCGTCCGCCACGATCACAACAAAGTTGGGCGGCGTCTCCGGCTTGGGCAGGGGCCAAACGCTGGTTTCTTGAGAAACAGCGCCGGCCTCTGACGCAGCAGCCATTTCAGATACAGAATCGGCCAATGAAGGTGCACCCTCTGTGGAGGGTTTCCAAAGGAAATAGGAAGTCACTGCGGCGCAAGCGACCAAAAGACCGAGTACAATTCTAATAGGGGTCATGAAAGCCAATCCCTGTTGATCGAAGCGGGCTCCTGTCGCTCGGCGCGCCGGCACCGCCTGCTATGTGTTTTCGTCCAGAAAGCGTTTGAGTTCCCTCTTCACGAAGGGAATCGTGTTCTCAAACGCTTTGTTTGATTGTGTTGTATTTGGGTAGTTGAGTTGTTCGGCGATGAGGAGGGATATCGCGATGTCGATGATCTCCCAAAGACGTTCGCCATCGATTTCGCGACCGACAAACTTTTCCGATGTCGCAATCATGCGTTCGCGGTTGGTGCGCATAACATCTTCGACTAGCTTGCGCCGCTTGTTGTCGTTGCGTGCTGCAATAAGGAACTCGGTTAGAACACCAATCCGAACACGAAACGCTTTGTCCTCGAAGATGCCAACCATCAGGTCGACAAGTGCCTCATTGGGCAAGTCGAGTGGAGCTTCGGGTTCGACGATATGCATCAACTCGTCAAAATCCGCCCGGAATGCCTCCATCAACAGCGTTTCCAGGTTCCGGAAGTGATAGAGGATGGCGCCCGGTGTTACGCCTGCGCGATCGCTAATGTCTTGTATGCGAGCATTCTCGTAGCCCACTTTGCGGACCACATCGATTGCGGCGCGGATGAGCCCGTCGCGGGTCTTCTCAGCTCTGACCTGTTTTGTTTTTTTCAGCATTGCTTTCCTGCCTCAACGAAGAAAGTTCAGGAATTCTGCGGAATTCCTCACCTATCTCTTACTTCGAATGAGCCACGCAAATAAACAACATAAAAAAATGATTGTCATCATCTTTTTTTATTCCTACATAAGAGGCCGATGGCGAAAAGACGCGAGATGTGAAGGCAGGTTGGGAAGATCGACCCCAAACAAACGTTGTATGTGCCTGCAACAACGTCTCGGCCGAACGCCACGAACGGTGACAATTAGAGGGCTCCGGGCCAATGCAAGGATCAAGGTTGAGTTCGACGAGGCTGGCGGCCTTTGTGTCTCCGGAAGCGCCTTTTTCGGCATTCCTGATGGTTGTCGTTGTCTTCGTGCCTCCATTTTACGCAGGTGAAATGGGGTTGGGCCTGAGCGCCGTTGGCGCCATCTTCGGGCTCACCAAGCTCTGGGACATGCTCACCGATCCAATATTCGGCATCCTGTCTGACCGCTGGCATACAAGATGGGGCCGTCGATCGCCCTGGCTCATTGGGTCTGTGCCTCTGTTGGGCCTGTGTACTTATATGGTTTTTGTACCGAGTACGGGTGTAAGTGGAACGTACTTCGCTCTATGGATGATCGTCCTCTATATCGGATGGACCATCGGAACCGTCTCTCACATCGCGTGGGCCGCTGAGCTCTCAACCGACTATCATGAACGATCAAGGATCTCCGCTTACAAGCAGGCGGCCTCTCTCTTAGGCACGCTCGGTCTCATCTGCCTTATCGCTTTTGCCGAAAACGTTGTGGATATGGTCGAGGCAGAGCGGATGCAGCTCATCGCATTCTCGCTTTTGACCCTTCTGCCAACAACAGTTGTTGCCGCTCTTTGGGCTGCATCCGAGCCAAAAACCCATGCACGAAAAAAGCGCGAGCATGCACCGAACACATTTCGGCTGATCCTGCGCAACAGACCGCTTCGGCGCTTGTTAGCAGCAAATCTTTTGCTTGGGATGTCAGCAGGGGCTGCCGGCGGGATGTTCCTTTTCTACGCTGAAGATGTTCTGCGTCTGGGAAGCTGGGCCTCCTTCGCAATCATCCCATTCATGTTTTCCGGCCTGCTCTTCTTGCCACTGTTCGTGTCTCTAAGTCAGCGGATAGGGAAACATCAGACCCTCTGCTATGCGCTGGTCTATCAGGTTTTTGCCAGCCTGCTATTTTTGGTGATCCCGGCAGGGAACATAGCCATCGCCAGCTTTGCATTTCTTCTGATGGGTGCCAGCGGATCGGTAAGCAACTTCATCCCAAGAGCGATAATGGCCGATGTGGCGGATATGGATACTGCCGAAACCGGTATCCAGCAGACCGCGCTCTACATGTCGCTTCTTCAATCCACCAGCAAAATTGCAGCCGCACTCGCAGTTGGGATCAGCTATCCGATCCTTAGTCTGGTCGGCTTTGATCCAGCTCCCGAAGCGGCAAACCCGGACACGGCTCTGTTTGGCCTGCGGATGATGATGTTTCTTTTCCCAAGTGTCGCATTCGGCCTGGTGATCTTTCTCATGTGGAGCTTTCCGCTGGGCGAAAGCGACCAGCGCGCATTGCGGCTGAGAATTGCGAACCGGGAGGCGCAAGCACTGTGAGGTTTCTGAGCTTGGATAAGGTGAGGACGAAATAGGTAATGTTTCGACTAGATATATCGCGGTCTGAGGCAGACAAAGCGCTGTCGGACGACACCTCCCTCTGGCTGGAAATGCCACAGGGACGCATTCACTACAAACGCTTGGGCTATGGGCCTCCCATTATATTGGTCCACAATTCCGGCATGTGGGGCGGAGTGTGGGACCATTGGGCGACTATTCTGTCTGAAAACTACAGCGTCATTGTACCCGATCTGCCGGGGTTTGGCCTGACCGGCCCGACGCGGGGCGGAGACTATTCTTACGCCGCCCTCGCGGATTTCCTCGGTGACTTCATTGATTTGACCTGTGACGGGCCTGCACATGTTGTTGGTCTGTCGCTCGGTGGTCAGCTTGCGTGGCGCTGCGCACTGAACAGGCCAGACCTTTGCAAAAGCCTGGTGCTGATCAATCCGACTGGCTACCCCGAGAAAGCCCTGCCACCGGTCTTCAAGTTTGCTCGCGGTCCGATGGGGTGGCTTCTGCCCTATATGGGATCAAAGGCCATGATGGAGAAAAACCTCGGGCACCTTTGGGGCAGGGGAGCGCCTGTTTCCGATGAGTTCCTGGAGCGATTGCTGGTCAGCCAGCGACGCGCCGGCAATCGACGCGCCTTTCTGAAATTCCTTCGAACCGACAATAAGAGCCTGCACGAGAGTATTCCGCAGATAGAGACCCCTGTGCAGCTGCAATGGAGCTCAAAGTGCGGCCCAGAGAAGTTCAGCACCGACCTGCCGAATGTCGAACAGGTTCTCTTTGAAGATCTCGGGCACTTACCCAATTTGGAAGCACCAGAACGAAGCGCTCACGCCGCCTTGCGGTTCATCGAAACTCAGGAGAGAGAGTCAAAATGACTACGACACAGCGCTGGCTGATAGCTCTCGGTATTGTTGGTTTCCTCGCGGTAGGTCTTCCTTGGTGGCTTGATCCCGAAACAAAATCGATGGATGAACCAGCCGTCGAGAGTTTTCCAGGCTCATACGTACAGCTCACACACGGACATACCAGATATCGCCTGCAGGGACCTGCAGGGGGTGAAACTGTTCTGATGATAGGTGGCTTAACCACCAGCCTGGAGTTCTTCGACGAGCTTGCTGCTAATCTGAACGAGGCGGGCTACCAGACACTGCAGTTCGACATTTTTGGTCGCGGCGGCTCTGCGCGGCCTTCTGACCTCGAATATGGGCAACAGACTTATGTAAGTCAGATCAATGAACTCCTGAGCGAGCTCGGCATAGACGGGGCTGTCCATGTTGTCGGGCAGTCCCTAGGAGGTGGAATCTCAGTTGCCTGGGCGGGGGCAAATCCAACATGGGTTCGATCGCTCTTCGTTCATGCCAGCGCGGGACATCTGGACCAGCTCCCTCCTGGGGCGGGTCTCATCGCAACACCACTTCTGGGCGACTATGTGTGGTGGTGGATCGGCAATGGTTTTGTAACCGGCAATGTCCCCAACTATTTTGCCGAGCCTGAGAAGCAGGCTGCCGCCATCAAAGGGCTATATGCCCAGTTCGCTGCTGCAGAACAGTATGAAGGTTATCGACAGGCTGTTCTCTCAACGCTTCGCAATTTCGGCGCGGAGAACATGAGGGACCAGTTCTCCAGGCTCTCAACAGCAGAGATGCCAATTCAGATCGTTTGGGGGAAAGAAGATGCGCTGATCCCGGTGACGAACTCAGCAACGCTTGTTGAGTGGATAGGGGGGACCCCCGATCTCATCGTTTTGGACGGTGTCGGGCATATGCCGCTGTTGGAAGACCCGGAGCAGGTGCATCGCCTCGTTCTTGATCACATAGCGGCGAACTAAGGTGGCACCAATGAAAAAAAAGATAAGTACCAATAGTCGGATCGTGATTGTCGGCGCGGCAGCGGGTGGTCTGGCCTGCGCAGCGGCGTTGCACCGCCACGGTTTCTCCAATGTAAGCGTTATCGACAAGGCCGCGGCGCCCGAAGAGTTAGAGCATGCCGCCCCAATCAACCTGGGCGCGAACGTGGTGCGCGCCTTCGACTATCTTGAACTGAAGGATCAACTGCTTGAGAAGAGCTGGCGATGGGCCGGTGCGCGCTTGCAGAACAAGCGCGGCAAACAGCTGGGTTTTATGGATGCCGAGGAGGTGTTGACGCGCTCGGGGTTCTCCCCCATCACGACCACCCGCAGGCAGATGCTCTCCGTGTTGCGCTCAGCTGTTCCGCAGACGTGGTTGCGCTATGGAACGGCGGTAGCTTCTGTAAGTGAAGACGCCGATGGGCTGACGATCAGCCTTGACAATGGTAGCACCGAAAACGCCGACATCGTTGTGGGCGCCAATGGGTTTTACTCCGAACTGCGCACGCAGGTGATGGGCGACACCAAAATGCGCAAGGATGGCAAGGTGAGCGTTCAGGCGCTGATCCCTGCAGATGACGCAGCCGGTGTCCTCGACTTTGCCCAGGATAATGTCTTCACGGAGATCATCACACCGCTGGGCAGTATCGGTTTTGGCCGGAACACCGATCGGGACTTCAACGTTTTCTTTAACGTCAGCGAAGATGAGGTGAGGGACGCATTGGATGGCGACTCACTGGTGCGATATGTAAGAGAAAAATTCCCCGCAATAGACAAAAACATTGATGACATCTTGAAGGTCATCGAGCCAGGAAACATTCGGGTTTACTTCCCCAAAGATCGACCGCTTTCTAAGGGGTGGTCGAAGGGCCGGATCGTTCTCATTGGTGATGCCGCCCATCCCTGTTTTCAATATACGGGTCTTGGAGCTGCGATGGCGATCGAGAGTGGGCTGGTCCTCGCGCACTGCCTAAGCACAAGCAAAAATCATCGAAACGCCTTTCGGGAGTTCGAAAAGGCGCGTTTGCCACGCGTGAAAGTGGTGCATGCGAAATCCTTTCAGGCTGGTCAAATGTTCGGCCTAACCAGCCCTGTTGCCAGTGCCATTCGCGACGCGCTGATTGGTCTGGTGCCCGCCAAACTAGCGTCAGGTCCGATTGTGGACATTCATGCGAAGGATTTTATGCCATGACAAATATGAAGGCGTGGTGCGCCACCAAATATGGCAAACCTGCGGATGTTCTCCATTTTGGTGATGTGCCTAAGCCGCAACCGATGAAGGGGCAGGTTCTGGTACGGATTCTTGCATCTTCGCTCAATCCGATCGATTTGCGTATGACGCAAGGATACGGCGCAGCACTTCGTCGATTGGCGGCACCAAAAGAATTTCCTTTCGTGGCGGGGCGAGATGTTGTCGGCGAAGTTATAGAAGTTGGCGCGAAGGCGAAGAAGTTTAAGCTGGGCGACAGGGTTGTTGGCATCACCGGTATCAGAGATGTCGGGGCTCATGCGCAATTTTCTGCAATAAGTGAAACAAATCTGGCCGCCGCGCCTTCAGGCGTTTCAACATCTGACCTCGCCTCAATTCCTTACGTCGGATTGACGACATGGACCGCCTTAGTGGGTCATCTGGGGTTTAAGCCAGATAATGTCGCTGGCAAGCACTTGTTTGTTCATGCGGGCTCGGGCGGTGTCGGGACTTTCGCCATCCAGTGGGCTCATGCGCTGGGCATGCATGTGACGACCACCTGCGGTCCTTCCAACGTTGATTGGGTCAAGGGTCTTGGTGCGGACAAGGTCATTAATTACGCAGAGGACGACTACCGGAACAACGAAAGCGACGTTGATTTCGCCTATGACACCCTGGGCGGGGAGCATGAGTCCGCGACACTACGCTTGGTCAAGCGCGGCGGCGGATACGTATCGATCGTCCATCAGATGATGCCCTACGCCGATCGGCACGGGTTGGTACTTGGCGGCTTGCGGGCTGCCGGCAGGATTGTCCGCAAGAAAGCCTGGAATCGTTTGAAAGGACGGAAATTTGCGTGGTCTGTCTGTCAGCCAAGTGAAGAAGGGATTGAACACATCGTCCGCCAGGTTGCCCAAGGGAAGATTAGGGCAGTCGTCGAAAAGGAACTGTCGATGAAGGACATCCTCGATGGCTATTCCCACCTGGAAACAGGACGAACAAAAGGCAAGATTGTCCTTCGCTGGGACGACGTATGACGGATCATTCTCAGCGCGGTGGATTGCTTGCTTATTTTGGTAACACCGTATTCACGCTTCTCCCTGCCAACATGTTTCACTACTCCATGATCCTGTTGAGCGGGACTTATGTGGGGTCGTCAAGTTTCACAGGGATTGTTTTCTTCTGCATCTTTCTGCCAATCGGGGTGCTGACCCCGTTTGCTGGCAAGGCATTGGATAACCGTAGCCGCAAGGGTCTGGTAGTGCTTGGGCAGGGAGTCTCGCTGGTGGCGTTGGCCGGGCTCTTTCTGCTGGTCTCGATCCCGGTGATCGCTGAGATGCGGGCGCCGATAATGATCGTGCTCGCAATAGTGATGGGGTCGAGTTTGGCGCTCGTCGTGCCAGCACGGCTCACATACCTGGCGGATATTGCAGACGATAGGGCTCTTGCTCAGGCGACGGCACTCACCGCCATGCTAACGGTGTTGGGGTTTGGCCTCGCGCCCGTCACCGTTGATCTTGTCAAAGCGCAGATCGGCTGGGCGGGGCTGGGAGCGACGATTGTGGCTCTGCATGTTCTAGGGATGTTGATGCTGTTGGGCACGGGCTCTCGCAAGGTCAGGCAAGTCAGTTCGACATTCAGTGGATCGTTCAGGCAATACCTGTCCAAAAACCCAGTGATTTTTCAGGCACTGGTGATCGCCGCTCTTTTCTTTGTTGCGATGGGCCCCCTGCAAGTGCTGTTGCCCCAATACTTTGTGGACAGTCTTGGCGCCAGCGAGGTACTGCGGGGCGCAATCATCTCCTGGCTCGGCGGTGGACTGTTTCTGGGCGCTCTCTGTGCGCAAGTCTGGGTTTCAAAGACCAGCCATTTTGGGCGTGGTGTCGTCCTTGTGGGAGTGGGTCTGGGTGCGGCGACCGTTCTGATTGCGGTTGCACCAAGCGTGACATTGGGTGGAGTGCTGCTTGCGCTGTGTGGGTTGGGGCTCGGCTTTGGGAGTACTTCGGTCAGCGTCCTGCTTCAGCATCTGTCCGATGACGATCATAGAGGTCAAACAATGGCCGCCTTTAGCGTGGTCTTCCAATTGTTCCCGGCAGTATTCGGCCTCTTGGCAGGTGTTGCTGCGAGCGTCACCAGTGTGCCGGTGGCTTTGGTATTGGTCGGCGCGGTCATCATCTTTGGACTGTTAAGCGTCAGCGCATTCGCACGCCCGTTTGCGACCTATGGACAACTCATGGCGACAGATGGACGGTCCGAGGATGGGATAGACAAAAATGAATCAGCCAACCGAGATTCACCTTACCGAAGGAAATGACACATGATCTTACCTCGCAGCCAAGTGCCGAACCTGACCTTTCCATTGTTGGGCGGAACGACATGGTCGCTCGCCGACCAACAGCCAAAGACCTTTACGATGGTCATGGTCTATCGCGGCGTGCATTGTTCAGTCTGCAAGGCGCTTCTGGGAGACTTGGATCAAAAGCTGGACGAGTTCACCGCACGGGGTGTGAATGTCGTTGCGGTGTCAATGGATGATGAAGAGCGTGCCGCGCGGACGCCTGATGAGTGGAACTTAAGGTCGCTCACACTTGGCTACGGATTGAGCATTGACGATGCCCGAGAGTGGCGTCTCTATGTTTCAACTGGAAATGAAAAGACGCCGCCTAGGTTCAGCGAGCCGGGGCTCTTTCTAGTACGCTCTGACGGTGAGCTGTTTTATGCCGCGACCCAGAACAGCCCCTTTGGCCGACCACCGCTGGACGAAATCCTCTTGGCGATCGACTTTGCGGTCGAGACAGATTATCCGGCTCGGGGTGACGTGCCGCTCTAACACTTTGGCCCGCCATTGGATAGAAACGTGGCGGCTGGGTCATACCCAATTGCGAGTACCCCTATGGGCGGCCATCCAGTGGTGAGGGATGGCCTGGAAAGTCGTGAAATTCAACCCAAAGTGTCAGTCCAACACCGCCTTGATCAGTGGTCCATAGGGCGAGTCTCCCAACATGGCAATCTGTTGCTCGGCAGAGACGGCATTAATTGGTTCCTGAGGGCGGGCAACAGGGTGGAGAGCACGTCTTAATGGTTTGGTCCCCGCGGGCATCGCGATAATTTCTGCGATGGCATGGGGAATATCCATTGGATCAGTGTCGCTGGAACTGCCGCCGGTCGCACCCATGTTCGCTGTCATTTGCGGGTAGGCGGCCAGCAGCTCTTCAGAAGAACGTGCTTTCAGCGCCGCGGACAATGGGCGCTGGTTCTCCCATATCTCCGTCGGATAACCGCCCGGTTGAATGACGGTCACTTCAATACCTTGTGAAACTGTCTCATAGGCAAGTTGTTCGCTTAGTGCTTCAAGAGCGAATTTGGTGGGCGAGTATTGCCCAAACGCAGGAATAATCACGCGCCCTAGCTGGGATGTAATATTGATAATGTGACCGCTTCCCGCATTCCGCATCGAAGGAAGAACAGCACGGATCATTCGCTGAGGACCAAACACATTGGTGTCAAATATGAGTTGTGTTGCCTCCAGGTCCTGAACTTCGATGGGGCCGGAGAAGGCAATGCCTGCATTGTTGATAAGGACATCCAACCTTCCATCCGCCGCTGCAAGCGCTTCCGCGACGCCTGCCTCAACCTGATCATCCTTCGTGACGTCGATTTCGATCACGGTAATGTCCAGATTTTCCTGCGCCGCCAGCACTGTGAGTTCATCAGCTTCTGGTCGCGGCAGGTTGCGCATTGTTGCGAAGACTTTTGCTCCCAACCGGGCATAGTGCTCTGCGCCAAGACGCCCAAACCCGGACGATGTGCCGGTGATCAAGATTGATGTGCCGCTGAGGTCAGGCTGGCTTGTCTCACCGTGTACTTTTGATGTGGCTGCCGCCGTCGCGGCAATCCCTGCGCCCACCATCAGGTGACGACGATTGATGTTCAATGTGTCCGTCATGGCACTTTCCTTTGTTCCGTGGACACGCATGATGCAGAAGGTCGTGTGGCCCGATCAAGCATAATTCTGGGCATGCGCCTAAGGTGCGCAACTTGAAGGACTTAGGCTCAAATTGGTGAAGACGCAGGACACCATCTCCAGTTTGGAGATGTGCTCTGCTCCTATCGCTAAAGATCCTTGACCGTCAGGCTGATCTTCAGCCGATGCTCTAGCGGTGCGTAGGTGCGGTCGCATCCCAGGGCAATAATGTCCCACTGCCCACTGCAGCCAAGCTCGATAAACTTGATCTGAGCATGATGGAAGCCTTTCTCCATCTCTTCATTCTCGTGGCGCACCTTGTAGCGATAGTCACAACTGGCGACCTGAGTCCCGTCAGATGTATAGAAGTCGATCTGATCAGTGATATCCCGCCCGCCATTTTGCCTGAGGTCCTTGCGCGTATAGCGGACCCGCTTAATGGTTTCGAACCCGCGCTCAAGGTCATACGTCTGACCGCGATTGTTCAGGCGCACATACATGCCGGACTCGCTGGAGCGGTTGCGGACCTCTAATCGGAAATTCTGTTCGTTTGCGCCGCCCGCGCTGCTCGATTCCTCCCCCTTTCGCCAGTTTCCCGTCTTGGCGCAACTGGCGGCAAGCGCCGGGGTCGCTGTCGTGGACAAGAACACACCGACGACAAGCGCGGAGAAAATCCTGGAAGGTTTCATCATGTCACGCAGCCTCCCTGGCGCTCTGATCGATTATTTGTCCCGAAGGGTGATGCTCACCCTCAGTCGGTGATTGTCCGGAGAGTAGTTGCGTTCGCAAGAAACTCTGTAGTCCTCTGCCGCCGTGCATTTGCCGTCGATATATTTGATCTGCGCCGCCGTCTCCGACCGGTTTCCCTGTGTTGACGTTTTGTTTCTGACTTTGTACTCGTAAGCACAGCTCGCCAGAATGTCCCCATCCGTGGTGACAAACGCGAATGTGTCTATGTGGGTCTGGGTGCCATCGGTGAGATCGCTGCGGCGGTACTCAACCTTCGTGATCCTCTCGTAGGAGCGACCCAGGTCGTGAAAGGTCCAGTCGTCCTCCAGGATGCCGTACCTGCCCAGTGCATCTGCGCTGGAGCGGTCCCGCGCCTCAAGTCGAAATGTCTGTGAACGGGAGTCAACCCCCGCGGAGCGCCAGCCACCGCCTTCGCCACAACGCTCTGCCGCAAACGCTGGCGCGGCCGGTATGGCCAGCGCCGCCGCCACGACAACGCCTAGAACACGTCTTGAAATAGCACCCATCAGGTGTCCTCCGAGTACAATCTGTTAGCGACCCCCGCGCCGCACAGTTAACGCGCATTCACTCAGGGCCGCAACCAGCGCCACTGCTGAAAAACACACTGTGAGACGCACAGACAACAATCAGCGAGACACGGAGCCAACCCTTTGACTATTGGTTGGCAATCATCGCCGCCGGTTCGTCCAGCTTGCGGCTGGCGCTGATGATCAAGTCCCGGATGGAGGCCAATGGTTCGTCGGCATCATGCCTTTCATGCCAAATGAGTTCGATATCATATTGATCGATCTCCAGGCTTTCCGGCGGCTTCAGATATGTCAGGCCGTCGGCATCAGAAGCCAAGTTTTTCAAGGTCCGTTCTGTTCCAACGCATAGAAGGTCGGTCGATTTCAAGACATCTGCGACAAGGCCAATGCTGGGCACCACGACACTGGCTTCCATGTCTATCGACTTCGCCGAAGCAGTTTTGGATATCCAGGCATCTTCCAGGATCCCGTCGGCAGAGACCACCACGTGCGGGTAGGCGGAGAAATCATCCGTCGTGATACGAGCATTGTCTCCGGCCTGCAGCGCAGGGTGACCATGCCGCATGACGACGACAATGTCCTCTTCGTACAGCACCTCTCTCTTAAAGGCAGACCCAAGTGAACCAAAGGCGCCCAAAGCCAGATCTGCCTGGCCCTTTTCTAAAGCCTCAATAACAGACTTGCGCACGAATGGCGTGAAATTGACGCTGTAAGACGGACTTTGGATCACCAGGATCTCGCGCAGCACGTGGGAGAGCGTCATCGCCACATACTCCGGTGAGGCAATCGAAATCAGGCGGTTTTGATCGGCATCTTCATCCGATTGTAGTTGGGTCACGATGTCATCGAGCGCATAGAGTGCGTTCTTCAATTCCTCATGGATCAGTTGTGCTTTCGGTGAGGCGACCATCTTCTGACCCTGGCGAATGAGCACTGGATCATTAAAGGTTTCCCTGAGCCGGTGGAGCGCAGAGCTGGTGGCGGACTGAGAGAGAAACACGCGTTTGCTCGCAAGCGTGACCGATTTTTCATCCAGAAGGATGTCGAGAATGGGGAGCAGATTGAGATCTATGTTTCGAAGATTTGTCCGTCGCGCCATACCACCCCCTTTCTACCCCACAATCAGTATCCATCTGGCCTGAAAGATGGGGCGGTTTCATTGCCAGAGCGCCCAAGATTTTTTGCGCCTGCGCGCGCAATTATAGCTGAAAACCGACTGTGTCTTATACTCAAGAAGCGCAATCGGCCAGCCGCTCTCAAGCACCGATATTTCTCTTTAGTTGACGCGTTTGTCATGTCCTTCCCAATAGGGGTCACGCAAAAGCCTCTTATAGAGTTTGCCTGTTTCATGGCGCGGCATTGACTCGACAAAATCAACAGAGCGGGGCGCCTTGATGGGTGAGATGGTTTCTTTGCAGAACTGGATAATCTCAGCTTCCAAAGCGTCCCCAGCCAGCACATAGTTTGTTGGTTCAACGACGGCCTTGACTTCCTCACCATAGTCCTCGTTCGGGATGCCGAAGACGGCTATATCGGCGATCTTGGGATGCAGAATGAGCTGAGCTTCGATCTCCTGAGGGTAAATGTTGACGCCGCCGGAGATGATCATGTCGGCCTTGCGGTCGGTTAGATACAAATAGCCATCCTTATCGAGATAGCCGATATCGCCCGCGGTCGCCCAGCCATTGCCGAGTTTGACGCTCTCCGTTTTAGACGTGTCATTCAGATATTCGACCTTGCGAGGATTCTCGAAATAGATCGTGCCGATTTCGCCGACCGGCAATTCCTCGCCTGTTTCATCATCCACAATGTGAGCTGCGCCGAGCATGGGTTTGCCAACGGACCCTTTGTGAGCGAGCCATTCTTCCGAGCTGATGGACGTGCTGCCGAATCCTTCTGTGCTGGAATAAGCCTCAAACACGATCGGCCCAAACCATTCGATCATCTGTTCCTTCACGGGAACCGGACAGGGACCGGCGCCGTGCACCATCGCCACCATGCTTCCAATGTCATATTTGGCGCGTACATCTGCTGGAAGCTTGAGCATACGAATGAACATGGTCGCCACCCAGCTTGATTGGGTCACTTTGTAATCATCGATGATGCGGAGCGCCTCTTCAGGGTCGAACTTTTGTATGACAAGGACGGTGCCGCCATAATTCTGTGCGACCATGGCGTGGTGAAGCGGTAGGGCATGATAAAGCGGTGAAGGAATGTAGTGCACGGAGCCCAGGTCAAAGCCCATCACCGTATGGTACGCCTTCCAACGCTCTTCCAGGTCGGCAACGCCCCCTTGAGGCAGGGGAAGCTTAACCCCCTTTGGCCGCCCGGTCGTCCCGGAGGAATAGAGCAGGTCGATTCCGGCGGACTCATCAGCAATCGGCGTGGTTGGCTGAGCGTCGCGCGCCGCAAGATAGGGCGTAAACCCGTCTGCCTCGCCATCCACAATGTAAGAATGGATGTCCCCATTCTTGAGATGGGGGACTTGCGCCGCTGTGGGTGCAAGCTTAGAGGATGTCAGGAATATTTTGGGACGGAGGTCACCCAGAATATAATCGATCTCGCCAGGTTGAAGCCGTGAACTGAGCGGTGTGTAATAAAGTCCCGCACGCTGTGCTGCCCAGCAGAGTTCGAGAAACCTTGCATGGTTCTCCAGGAAGAAGACGACGGAATCGCCGCGCTGAAGCCCGTGCTGACGGAAAAGATGAGCGGCTTGATTGGACCGTTCGTCTAACTGCCGATAGGTGACGGTTTCCCCCGTCTCCACCATGATGTAGGCCGCCAAATCGGGGTTGGACTTCGCATGTATCGAAGGATGCATGGCCGATTGCCCTCCATGTTCGTTTGGGAAGTGGTTCTAGAGACCAATCCTGGCGGACTGCCCGCCGTCGACTGGCAACACGATGCCTGTAATGAAGCGCGCTTCATCGGACGCTAAGAAGAGAGAAGCGTTGGCCGTGTCCCACGCGGTTCCCATTTCACCTCTGAGCGGAACTTGCTTATTGCGTTCCGCCCGCAAGGCATCTCGGTCGAGCTCTCTTGCTGATGAATGGCTCTCAATCGCCATCGGCGTGTCGAGCAGACCGGGCATCACCACATTGGCGCGCACACCGTGCCGCGCATTGCCCATCGCAATCGTGTGAGTCAGCGCATTCACACCCGCCTTCGACACTTTGTAGCCCACAATGCCAACGGACATGACGGAGGCCCCAGACGAGATGTTCGTGATGCATCCGGTCTTTCTTTCACGCATATGGGGAATGACATGTTTGCAGCTCAAGAACATACCCGTCAGGTTCGTGTCCATGATCTTGTGCCAGGTTTCTTCTTCTAGGCTTGTCGGACCTTTATCGCCTGTCCCAATCCCGACATTGTTTTGCAGGATATCGATCTGTCCGTATTCCTTGATGCAGAGATCTGCATAGGCCTTGCACTCGTCTTCCTTAACAATATCTGCTTCGGTGGCGATGGCTTCGCCGCCTTCCTTGCGGATCATGTCAACAGTCTCTTGGGCTGAGTCAAGATTGCGATCTACGACGACGACTTTCGCCCCTTCGCGCGCGAACAGGATGGATGTCGCGCGACCATTGCCGATGGTCTGTCCTGCAATCTGTCCGCCGCCGACCACGAGCGCGACTTTGTCTTTCAATCTCATCTGGTTTCCTCTCCCTGATTTGCCTTCTAGGTCTGGCAAATGACACAGCAAGTTTGGTCGCTGGTGACCTGATCTCTTTTCAGACCTGCCAATTCCCTGTCTCATCAAGCGCTTTGCGATAGGCAGGCAGGCAGAACCAGAACATCAGCGCCGCAATCGGATAGAACAGCGCGTTGATGGACGCGATGGAGTAGTGCAGCATGTCGTCATCCTGGAAGATGAAGTCAGTGAAAACCGCCAGCATGCTGGTGCCAACCGCCATGCCCATAATGTTGGTGACGAAGATATAGACGGCGACCGTCTGTCCGCGCATCTCATTGGGTGTGATGACTTGGAAACTCACTGCGAGCACGCCGAGATACATCATGCCGACAAAGACGGCCGGCCATAGAACCAGCTGGGTCGCCAGCGCGCTGCCCATGAGGGGCGCGATCGAAGAGGGCACGAGTGTGAGGAGCGCGACAATCAAGACTATCCGCAGATTGGCGTCGGCATATCCCGCCTTGGCCAACTTAGCCGTGAAGTAAGGTCCGGCCATGACACCAAGCGTGCCCGCAACAAGATAGACTGAACCAAAGGCGGCGCCCGCCTCGGTTTTGGACAAGCCGTAATTGCGCGCGAAGAATTCCGGGTACCAGGACGCGCTGCCGTAGGCGGCAATCGAGAGGCACGAAGACCCTATGAATAAGGTGCCGTACATGCGCTTGCGATCCCACAAGAACCGCAGCACGGTAGTAAGGGGCAGACCTTGAGAGTCAGAATCTTCAGAAAGACGGCCTTTCCGAACGGGTTCTTGCATGGTGCCGAGCAGCAGGCACAACGCAAAGCCGGGCAAACCAACAGTAATCATTGTGGCCTGCCACGGCTCCAATATACCGACGATCGGCCACACGATCTCGGGCTGGGCGAGGTAAAAGTCATAGAGCGCGCCGCCAACCACGAGCGCCAAGCCGCCGCCGACGGTCACGCCGACTTTGTAGAACGACATGGCATAGCCCATATGCTCCGGCCGATAGCTGTCGGTAATGATCGAATAGGCCGCCGGGCTCAAGCCCGCCTCGCCGACACCGACCCCCATGCGTGCAAGGAAGAGTTGGTTGAAGCTCTTTGCAAGGCCACACGCGCAGGTCATCAGGCTCCAGCTGAAGATGGCTCCCATGATGATCATCCGACGTGAATATCTGTCTGCTAATCGGCCAAGGGGCAGGCCGGCAAGCGTGTACATGATGGCAAATGCGGCGCCATGCAGGATGCTGAATTGAAAGTCGGAGATGCCAAATTGTTCGCGGACCGGTCCAACCAGAAGCGACAGAACTTGGCGATCCAGGAAGGACAGAAGGTAAGCCAAGAACAACAAGCCAAGCCCATAATTCGCGGCAGTGAGCGTCGGATATTCCGACGTTGCAAGCTTCTCAAAATCAGGATTGTCAGTTTTCATGGCTGATGCCGTGCTGGCTCCCCGTTACGTCTCTGCATAGTTCTGGCTCAGTGCCCGCCTTCTACCTGTACACCGCAGCTCTTGAGCGCCATGCTCGTCGCGGTGTAGGCGCCGACGACATAGATCACGTCGGTCGTGTATTCGAACCCGTACTTCTCGAGCATGGTGTTCCACGTGTCATCGCTGAGCATGTAATTTTCAGTGAGTTCATCCGCGCAGGTAACCATCAGGTTCTTTTCGTCACTATCCAGCAGCGTGCGATCATTGATGTTCTTGATGTCAGCGTCAGTGAGTCCAACCTTCATTCCGATGCGCAGATGATGAGCCCACTCATAGTCACTACCAACATTCGCGGCCACGCGGAGAATGAGGATCTCCCGATTAATCGGGTCAACACGAGATCCGTTCATCGTGTATTGCCCAAAGGGCGCCCACGATTTGAAAAGCTCGGTGTTCCTGATGAGCGTGCCAAAAATATTGAAGAACCGGCCCCGATCATCGGTCACGGGTTTCAGCAGGGTCTTTTGTTCCGCGGTCAGCTGATCAATTGTCAGGGGGGCGATGGGTTGACGCGGCATTCTTATCTCCAAGCTTAAACGGGACCTGATGTGGAACACCGCATCAAAACAACTTAGAGAACGTGATGCCATCGCGTTTCGTAGATAGGCAATACAGACAGCGTCGATATCGTGCAGCGCAGCAATCGACTGCATCAATAGCGCATATCGCCAGAATGCGTTGGTCGCACCCGGGCCTGTCACCTAGCGTTCCGATTGAATTCCGTGACTGGACTGACCCCTAACAGAGAGGGCATCACTGTGAGCCAAACAAACCTACAAGAGACAGCCCAGAATCCTGGTGATCAGAAACCTGATGAGGCGTTTATCCGCGAGGCTCTGAGCCATGCGAACGCAAACGTCTTGAGAATCGCACTTTATCAGCAGACCCGGGACCCGGAGCTCGCCGCGATGAAGGTGGAAACCTACACGCGCGACGGCAGTCCTATTGCGCTCCCTGTCCTCACTAAGGACGCGCACGGCACAGTCATCGAAAAAGCGGTCGAGTACCTGATGCAGGATGAGATCAAGGTTGCTGGACCACCGACCTTTGAAGACGCCAAGGCGCTGATGGAATTGTTCGAGGGAGAAAGCCAGAGCGAAGCTGGCGCCCAGTATGGGTTTGAGGACTTGGCTTTTGATGGTTTTCCGCGATACGCCGAATGGAAGAACAAACCCTCTCAAGAAAAATTGGATGATTTCGAAGTCACGATCGTGGGCGCTGGTTTCAGCGCGATAATCGCGGCCATCCAGCTCAGGCATCTCGGTATCAAGTACCGCATTATTGAACGCCAGCCAGGCTTCGGCGGTACGTGGTGCCTTAACGATTATCCAGAAGCCCGAGTCGACATCACGACGTTCCTGTATCAGTTCAAGTTCGAGCGAAACTACCCGTGGAAACACTTCTTCGCCCCCCGCGAAGAACTGATCGAATACATAAACTACATCGTCGATAAGTATGATATCCGGTCCCACGCGACGTTTGATACCAAGATCACTCAAGCGCAGTGGGACGAAGCCAGCAAGAAGTGGGTATTGAAGACCGAGGATGCCGACGGAAACACCGAAACCATCACCAGCAACGTGGTCTTCAGTGCGAGCGGTCTCTTCAGCACGGCGAAGCTGCCCGACATTCCGGGCATCGACGAGTATGAAGGCAAGATGTTTCACACGACAGAGTGGGATCACAGCTACGACTATTCGGGAAAGCGGGTTGCGCTGATCGGCACCGGCTCCACGGGATCACAGCTCGCGCCTGCGATTGCCGAGGCGGCCGGGTCCTTCACCATCTATCAACGCACGCCTAACTGGGTGACACCGATCCCGAACTATCGCGGAAAAGTACCGCCCGGCAAACGCTGGCTTCTCGACAATATGCCTGGATATGCCAATTGGTTCGGCTACAGCCACCATACGGGGCAGGTGCGTATGCAGCCCATGCATGTCCTGGACCGTGATTGGCAAGCCAAGGGCGGACTGATCAACGAGAAAAACGACATGGTTCGTGAGGGTTTGATCCGCATGATCCGCAAGAAAATGGGGGACCGGACAGATCTTGCTGAAAAACTGATCCCGGACTTTGCGCCCATGTCACGCCGCTTGGTCGTCGACAATGGTTGGTACGATTGTGTCCTGCGCGACAATGTCGAGCTGGTGACCAACGGCATCAAGACCTTCACGCCAACAGGCATCATTGACAATGAAGGCGTTGAGCGGGAATTCGACCTCGTAATTCTGGCCGCCGGCTTTCAGGTGGAACGCTATTTGTGGCCGGTCAGATATGTTGGTCGCGATGGCGCCCAATTGGAGGATCTGTGGGAGAAAGATGGGGCCCGGGCGTACCTCACCATGACCATGCCAGGCTACCCCAACTTCTTCATGTTCTACGGCCCCAACGCCGGTGCACGGGCGGGCAGTTTCCATTCCTGGATGGAGAATGTGTCCCGTTACATGTGTGAGGTCGTCATAAACATGCTGGAACGTGACGCGAAGTCAGTCGAGGTCAAGCGAGAGGTTTATGAGGACTATAACAATCGTCTCGACCAAAAGATGGAAACTGTTTTGTGGGAAGAGGAGCGCGGCGGTGGCGGAAGCTATTACGTCAATCAGTTCGGTCGTTCGGGTGTCCAGATGCCTTGGATGTTGGACGAGTTCTACGCCATGATCCGGAGCGCGGATCCGGATGAATTCAACTATGACTGAGATGATGACACCATAACGAGTGCGGCGCCGGCCAAGCGCGGGCGCCAAATCTGCGGAGACAAATCACCTCGGTTGGTCACGTTGTTTTGGGAGGATGAAGTGAATTCCAGTCAATTGGGGCATCACCCCTCAACTCACGCACGCAAATCGCCGGACAGTATCGCTTGTATCGTTGCGGAGACTGGCGAGAAGGTAACGTTTCGCGAGCTAGACGAACGATCCAATCAGGCTGCCCATCTCTTCCGATCGCATGGCTTGCAACCCGGCGACGTGGTGGTCATCCATGCGGAAAACAATCCGCGTTTCTTCGAACTGGCATGGGGGGCTCAGCGGTCGGGCCTCTACTTCACACCTGTGAGCTGGCACCTGACCGCGGATGAAATCCTCTACATCGTCAATGATGCAAAAGCGAAGATCTTTGTGGCGTCTTTAAGGTTTGGCGAAACCGCAAAAGCTGTCGCGGCTGAGTTGCCGGACAGCATCACAAAGCTTTCCCTTGGCGGAGACATCGCTGGATTCGCGTCCTATGAAGAGGCCCGAGACGCCCAGCCAAATGGCCCCATCCCAGATGAATGCTGCGGCGACGACATGATGTACACATCGGGCACTACCGGTCGTCCCAAAGGTGTCAAGCGGCCGCTGTCTGATGAGCCAATCGACTTTGCCCACAACGTTTCCATGATGTTTCATCAGGTGGGGTATAACGACACGGCGATCTCCTTATCCCCTGGCCCGCTCTATCACGCATCGCCTCTGCACAACTCGATGAATGCCCACCGGTTCGGCGGCACTAGCGTCATCATGGACAAATTTGATGCCAAGAAAGTGCTGGAGACCATCGACAAATATGGCGTCAAGCAGCTCAATTGCGTACCGACGCACTTCGTCCGCTTGCTCAAACTACCGGAAGCCGAGCGCAAATCCTTCGATGTGTCGTCGATAAATCTGGTGCTGCACACGGCCGCCCCGTGCCCCGCTGATGTGAAGCATGCGATGATCGATTGGTTCGGGCCGGTCATCCTTGAATATTACGGCGGAACCGAAGGGGTCGGCGGAACAATGATTTTCGCCGACGAATGGTTGAAGCACCCGGGTTCCATCGGGCGGCCTGTGGCGGGTGCCGCGCATGTCCTGGATGAGGAGACCTGGAAAGAAGTCGGTACAGGTGAGACGGGTGTCATCTATTTCGAGCATGAAGAAGAGTTCGAGTATCACAACGATCCGGAAAAGACGGCGTCCATTCGCTCTCCGCAGGGTTGGATGACTTTAGGGGATATCGGCCATGTGGATGAAGAGGGCTACATCTACCTGACGGACCGGAAGTCCAACATGATCATTTCCGGCGGCGTCAATATCTATCCGCAGGAATCCGAGAACCGATTGATCACCCATCCGAAAGTTTTCGACGCGGCCGTTTTCGGCATTCCCAACGCGGATTTCGGTGAGGAAGTCAAAGCGGTCGTTCAGCCAGTCAACGGTGTCACAGGCTCAGATGATCTGGCTGAGGAGCTTTTGGATTATTGCAAAGAAATTCTGTCGCCGATCAAGTGCCCGCGGTCCATTGACTTCCGCACTTCGCTGCCGCGCCACGACAATGGCAAACTCTATAAGCGTCTTCTCAAGGAAGAATATACAGATGCTTGATCTCAGCATGGTTCAGGACACGTCCTACACCGCAGGGCGGGTGTTTCACAGCGTGGCGCCAGATCGCGTCTATAGCGGCGCCGACTGTATCTCCGAAGTACCGAACTATCTGGCCCGTCTCGGCCGCGACCGCGTTCTAATCGCAACCTCCAACAGCGTCCACAATCGCACCCCCCTGACAGGCAACCTGCGCGGTTTGCTGAGTCGAAAGGTCGTGGGTGAGTTTTCAGGCTGCAGACAACACTCGCCGGAACAAGACATTTTCGACTTGATGGAAGAAGTGCAAAAGTCAGAGGCCGATGTCGTTGTGTCGATCGGCGGCAGCAGTGTCTTTGATACAGTGAAGGTGGCGCTCAGCCGTTTAGCTAGTGAAGGCGCTGATGGGATGCTGCCTCAACTGGCGATCCCGACCACCTTGTCGGCAGGCGAATTTACACCCGGAGCGGGCTATACTCGCGCATCCGATCATTCAAAACAACTCGTGATGGACCGCCGCGCGGCCCCCCGCGCGGTCTTTCTGGATCCCACCTGCACGCTCTATACGCCGGACGAACTTTGGTGTGGCACCGGCCTCAAAGCACTGGATCACGCGATCGAAGCGGTGTGGTCGGTGACGCCACACCCCTATGCTGACGCCCTGGCGCTGGAAGCCATTCGCTTACTCTTGGGCAACTTGCCACGATCCCGATCACAAGATGATCTGGATGCTCGGGCCGCCTGTCAGATTGGCGCCTGGATGTCGATTGTCGGCGCGGGGTCGTCGGGCATGCGCCTTAGCCACTTCCTGGGTCATCAGATCGGCGCTGCCATGGACCTGCCGCATGGCATTACCTCTTGCGTGCTCTTGCCGGGCGTGATGCGGTATCTCGCGCCGAAGACCGGACAAGCCCAGATCAAAATCGCCGCGGCGATGGGCGTTGCCCGCGCGGGCAAGGACGACGCCCAATTCATCAGTGATGCGGCGGACCATCTGGAGAGCTTTATTGCAGGTTTGGATCTGCCAACATCGATTTCAGCCGCCGGGGGCAATCGGGAAGCGATGGAGTCTGCAATCGTCGCCAGCAACGCAGCGGCAGAAACACTGGGCCTGACCCAGGACCTGCCCGACGGTGAGGCAAGCGTGCGCAAGGTCTTGGAGTCGGTGTGGTAGGCGGTAATGCCGCGGGCACTCAATGCAATCAATCGATAGGGTCAAGGGAGAAGCTTCGTGACCGCGAACTCAATCAACACGGGAATGAATTGGACTGCTGACCCAGCGCTGGCGTCGCATGTGGCGGAACAACAAGAGGTCAATGCTCACCTTGCCGCCGAGGGCGCAATGATGGGAGATCCGTCGCAAACCGACGTCAAGAAGGTGAGACAGGCGCGCCGCTTCCGAAAAGACGGAAGCAGCCGCGTCCCTGTCGTCGAGGAGGCAGAGGATCGCGTCATTGAGACGGCATCCGGTTCGGTGACGATCCGCGTCTTTCCTCAGGAAAACCCAAAGGGCACCTACCTTCATTTTCATGGCGGTGGGTGGGCACTCGGCTCTATTTACGAGCAGGACGTGTTGCTGTGGCAGCTCGCGCGCAAGACCGGCATGCAGGTTGTCAGTGTCGACTATCCGCTCGCACCCGATACGCATCTACCCACCATCATTTCCCATGTTGAGGCGTCACTCGTGGCGCTGCTCGATCAGTTTGAGGAAGGTCTAATCTGCATCGGCGGGGAGTCGGCGGGCGCTCACCTGGCTCTAAGCGGTACGCTCCGCGTCCGCGACCGGGACCCCAAACTGCTTGAGAGGGTGGGCGCGCTCAAACTTTGTTATGGTATTTACGACCTATCCATGACGCCATCTCAGAGGGGCTGGGGCGATGAATTTTTGGCGCTCTCCACGCCTTATCTGAATTGGCTTTACGGAATGTGTTTGCCGGGTGTGTCGCTTGAAGAGAGACGGGACCCCGCACTGTCGCCTCTTTATCGCGACATATCCGGCATGCCCCCCACACTCTTTTCGGTGGGAACCAAAGACCCGCTATTGGATGACACACTCTTTATGGCGGCGCGCTGGCAAGCGGCCGGCAACCAAACGCAGCTTGAGGTGTATCCAGAAGCACCCCATGGCTATAACGGTCTGCCAACAGCCATGGGGCGGGCGGGCAATCAAAAAATCATCACCTTCTTCAATGAGATCATCGCGGCCGGCTGATTTGCGGTTGCTACTAAGGCAGCAGGGTTTCAATCTTCATGAAACGCTCGCCCGTATCCTTCAATATCCAGTGCCTCGGGTGGTGAGTCTCCAGCAGGTTGCCGGTCATCGTCTCGCCATGCCAGTCGAATTGGGCGGCGACCTGGTAGCGATCGTCACCAAGCGGTTCCAGGGAGAAGTCTTCCAGCGCGCGATGCTCATTGTGGCGCAGCAGTTTGGCTGCCTCTGCGCACCGCTGCTTGAGTTCTTCGATACCCTTAACAGGCGCGGAGGGCGGCGCGTCCGGGTCTTCCGCGCTCGAGGCAACATCGCCCAAATTGTAAAACTCGGCGCCGTCGAGAAGGATGTCGGGTAAAACCGGATGCTCGGGATCAAGAGAATCCACGAAGGATTGAAACTCAAAGATGGCCGCTTTGGCCCGGTTCACGACATAGCTTTCGACAAAACTCGGACGCTCGATCGGCGTGCCAACATTGCCGCTGATTTTTTTGATGAACAGGCGACCATCGGGCTCGCGAAGAAGCTCTATGTCATATCTGCCTTCAGCACTCCTTAGAGACCCATCCTCGTCTTCTACCTGGTAGAAAAAGCGGGCTGTCATCGCGACAGTGCTTTGGTTGAGCGGTGAGAGGTCGACGCCAGTCAGTTCGTGGGACCGTCGGCCGACTTGGGGCAGTGCCAGGATACCTGCCGTGACCTGATCGCGCCCCGACGCTTTGGTTCCGGCAATATCGATCTCGACATCTGCCGTAAACAGTTGCTCGAGAAATGGCGCACGATCGACATGCGCCGGCGCTTCGAAAATGCCCCACCAGCGCATCAGCAAGGCGATGGCTTCATTAAGGTCTCTCGTCTCGACAGTTTGTTCGACGCTGCTTGTGCCCATTCTTTAGCTCCTCCTGGCATGGACATGCGCCCGTCCGGCCGGTGCCACTACCGAGGGTTAAGGCGAGCACCAACAGGGACGAGCGCAAATCCGCGATGAGCTTAGCGTGCGAGCCTCGTCGAATGATAATCGCTATTGCTGATACCGACTATTCACGGCAGTGTTTAAGGGAGCCAACGGCAGCACACTCTGGTGCGGTTAGCATAAGACAGCACATGACATCGAAGGACGACAGGCGATGACCACCAGAATATGGACGACCGTTCGCCGCGCGGCTGCATCAATGCTCCTGCTCACGGGATTGGGCGTCGGCGCCGCGAGCGGGCAGCCTGCCGCACCTGATGATGCGGCGGCGGAGGCCGAATTCACTGTCTCTGTCTGGGCGGACAACTGGTTTGCCTTCTACGTTAACGGAGAGCTGGTGGGCGAGGACTCCGTGCCGGTGACCGAGATCCGGTCCTTCAATTCCGACACCTTCACCTTCAAAGCGGCTTACCCGCTCACCATTGCCGTGGTGACGCGGGACTACATCGAGAACGACAGCGGGCTTGAATATATCGGGTCGTTCTTCGGCCTGTTCCCGGTCAGCGATAGCTTCACGTTCTTTCAGCAGATCGGCGATGGCGGCTTCATCGCCCAGATCACAGACGCTGGCACCGGCAAGGTGGTGGCCGTAACCTCCAAGCACTGGCGTGGACTTGTGGTGCATAGGGCGCCGCTCAACCCGGACTGCGAAAAATCCGCCCAGCCCGAGACCGATTGCATCTTCAATATCACCGAAGAGCCGCAGGGCTGGCGCGAGGCGGGATTTGACGCGACCGGTTGGGGTTCTGCCACCGAATACACAAAGGAAGAGATAGGCGCGCGCTTCGGTTACAACGACATCGACTGGGACCCGTCCGCCTCGCTCATCTGGACCGGTGACATCAAGCTGGACAACACGATCTTGTGGCGGCATCAGGTGCCCGGCCCAAAATAATCCGCCCAGATCGCCAGCCTCACATGACCGATCGGGCCGGACGGACAGTTTCCTGTCGCCCAGTGCCAGCTGGCTTGTTCCGCCTGCCAATACCGGATATTTCTTCGCCATCAAGCAATTCACAAGGACCAGCCATGCAGTTTGATGACGTAATCATGGGCCGCCGGAGTATCCGCGGTTACAAACCTGACCCCGTGCCAAAGGAGCTGATCGAGGAAATTCTCAGGCTTGCGATGCGCGCACCTTCATCTATGAACACGCAGCCATGGAGCTTTTATGTGATCTCCGGTGAGCCGTTGGACCGGATCCGTGCGGGTAACACGGAGCGTAATCTGGCGGGGGTACCCCATTCGCGGGAGTTTCGGATCGGTCAGCCTTTCGACGGTAAGCACCGCGAGCGCCAGATCGGTGTGGCCAAACAATTATTCTCAGCCATGGGCATTGCGCGCGAAGACAAAGAAGCGCGACAGGATTGGGTGTTGCGCGGTTTCCGGCAATTCGATGCACCGGTGTGCGTGATCATCACCTATGACCGTGACTTAGCCGACAGCGACGACACGCCGTTCGACTGCGGTGCGGTGACCACCGCTTTGGTGAATGCGGCATGGTCGCGCGGACTTGGCGCGGTCATCAACAGTCAGGGTATCATGCAATCGCCCGTTGTGCGGGAGCATGCTGGCATCGCTGACGACCAGGTCATTATGAAAGCAGTCGCACTCGGCTGGCCCGATGACAGCTTTCCGGCGAACGCCGTGGTTTCTGAGCGCAAGAGTGTCGAGGAAGCGACCGTCTTTGTCGGTTTCGACGACTAAGCAGTTTTTGTTCAGCCGGGGCTCAATATCGCCTGCCACCGATCCAGGTAAACCTGAAGCAATTCGATGAGCGTCCCGTCCGGGTCTTTGCACACGGCTATGTCGCCTAGGCCTCCATGGCCTTCTTGAGGTTCGGAGAGAAACTCAACGCCGTCCGCCTTAAGGCGGGCGACGTCGCTCGGCAGGTCCTGGGAGACAAGACAGATCCGCACAAGACCGGTGTCAGCGTTGGTTAGCGGCGCACGCTGCTCCAGATCAGTAAATTCCGTGAGATCGAGTTTCGGCAAGCCATCGTCTAGTTGCATAATGCACGCCCGTCCGCGCGTGCCCTGGGATACACCCAGGGCCGTGGCCGCGCCATTGGGAACGGTCTGATGATCCGCCGCAGTGTTGAGGTCAAGGTAGGGAATGGCCGGAATGAAGACCTCAAACCCCAGCTTTTCATAGAAGGCAATCGAGCGGTCGAGATCCCGCACATTGATGTTGATGTGTCCCCAGCCAAAGCTTGGTTTGTCGCTGGCCATATCTCTCTCTCCCTGAGTGGTCGTTGGCAGCGAGACTAACAGACAATTGCACGGGACGACGGAGTATTAGGCGCAGCGCGGTCAGCTAATGCCGCGGATAGACGATCACCGAGAGATAGGTGGCAGGGAGCTCGACCAGGTTTTCGGGGCCATGGAGCGCGGCTGAGTCAAACATCAATGTATCGCCCGGCTTCAACTGGTGGATACTATCGCCATGCCGATAGTCAACATGACCGGAGAGCATGTAGATGAGCTCTGTGCCCTCATGCTGGAATTGTGAATAAGGCTTGGCGTTCTTCGCCAGCGTGATGAGGTAGGGTTCAACGGAAACGTCCCCCGCCAGCGTGGCGCCCAGCATGCGATATTCATGACCCGCTTTGGTCCCTTTGCGGCTGATCGCAACGCCCTCTCCGGCGGGCACGTAGGAACAATCTCGGCTTTCATCAAAGTCTGCGAAGAAACGACTGAGGGGCGTGTTCAACGCCCCGGAGAGTTTTTCCAGCGTCGTGAGTGAGGGGCTAATCTGACCGTTTTCGACTTTGCTCAGCATGCCGATGGAAATATCGGCCGCCGCGGCCAGTTCACCGACACTCATGTCCTGACTTGTGCGAAGCCGACGCACGGTGAGGCCGACCGATTGCTCAACAGCCATCTCACTTCTTGGGCGCGGCGCGCCGGAAGACGTTTGGTATTTTTCTTGTTTGGCCAAGGAAATCGCTCCTGGTTGGTACCGCTCAATTCGATACCCGATTGCGTCACGATTTGCAGAGGAAAAGGTGGCATATCCAGAATTTCCTATCAAGAAAAATAATTTCTTATCAGTTGACATCGGTTGAGCCGCTCTCGTACTGTCTCGCCAAGGAGATAGAGAGATGTGTGGGATTGTCGGGCTCTTTGCCAAGACTGAGCGGTATGAAGCCTCAATGGGTGCGTTGCTGGCGCCGATGCTTGTCAGCATGTCGGACCGCGGGCCGGACAGTGCAGGGTTCGCCGTCTTTGGCGACAGTATAAATGGGTTCGAAAAAATCACCGTCCGGGCACATAAAGATGCCCTGTCTGACTTGGGTGTTGAAGGCGTCCAATCAAGCGAAGCAGATGATCACACCGTGCTCCAGGTTCCAGAAGAAAGTGTCGAACGCGTCCTAAAACGCCTGGCGGAGCTCGATATTCGGGTGGTCGCAACGGGCAAGCGGATGAGCCTGTTCAAAGGGGTGGGTCTGCCGGAACAGGTGACCGGCACTTACGGTCTGTCGCAAATGACCGGCACACATGCCCTTGGGCACACACGTATGGCGACGGAGTCCGCGGTGACGACGGATGGGGCCCATCCATTCACCACAGGGCCGGACCTGTGCCTCGTGCACAATGGCTCCTTGTCCAACCATGCATCAATGAAGAGAAAATTGCTGCGAGAGGGGATAGAGGTCACCTCTGACAATGATTCCGAGGTGGCGTCCGCCTACCTGACTTGGCGTCTGGGCCAGGGCCTGGGTCTGGCCGACGCCCTGGAGGGATCGCTTTCAGACCTCGATGGTTTCTTCACCTTTGTTGTTGGCACCGCCGACGGCTTCGGGGTCTTGAGAGATCCGATCGCCTGCAAACCCGCTGTGATGGCTGAGACGGAAGACCTGATCGCCTTTGGATCGGAGTACCGTGCCCTTGCCGGCCTACCGGGCATCGAGAGCGCGAAGGTATGGGAGCCCGAGCCCGGGAAAGTCTACTTTTGGGAGCATGCAGCGTGAGTGAGTTTGATCTCTCTGAAACGACAGTCCGCGAGTGCAACGCGGCTTTGCACCAGATAGAGGCGGGCTCGGCAACAAAGTTTGAGGTGCACAATCCTGCAGGTCGTCATGCCATCGCTGCCGGGTTGGACGCGGATGTGGATGTGAACATCCACGGCCACGTCGGCTACTATTGCGCCGGCATGAACCAGCACGCGCGCGTTTCTGTGACAGGCTCTGCGGGTGTCGGCGTCGCTGAAAACATGATGTCGGGTCGGGTGCACATTCAGGGCGACGTCAGTCAGTCGGCAGGCGCGACGGCCCATGGCGGCCTGCTTATCATTGATGGCAACGCGTCTGCGCGGTGCGGCATATCGCTTAAGGGTGCCGACATTGTCGTCAAAGGGTCGGTAGGACCCATGTCAGCCTTTATGGCGCAGGCCGGTCGTCTGGTTGTGCTGGGCGATGCGGGCGAGGCTCTGGGTGACTCCATCTATGAAGCAGAGCTCTTCGTCTTGGGCAACGTAGCGAGCCTGGGCGCCGACTGCGAAGAGAAACCCATGGACGATGGCGCCCGAGAAAGCCTGGCTGAAGTTTTGAAGGACGCGGGTCTGATGGACGAGGTCGATATCAACGCCTTCACTCGATATGGCTCAGCGCGGACCCTCTATAACTTCAAAGTCGACAATGCGGGGGCCTATTAATGTCTGACGCGATCACGCCCCAAACAGAACCACGCCTCTCTGAGACATTCGATCCGCATACGCTGTCGGAAATCCGGCGCGCGGCGGCCACAGGCATCTATGACATTCGTGGTGGCGGGGCAAAACGGCGCGTCCCGCATTTTGAAGATCTCGTTTTTCTCGGTGCCTCCGTCTCCAGGTACCCGCTTGAGGGCTATCGCGAGACGTGCTCCACCTCTGTCACGCTCGGCACCCGCTTTGCCAAAAAACCGATTGAGCTCAAGATCCCAATCACCATTGCAGGCATGAGTTTCGGCTCCTTGTCCGGCCAAGCCAAAGAAGCGCTGGGGCGGGGCGCCAACATTGCCGGCACATCAACAACCACCGGCGATGGGGGTATGACCCCAGAGGAACGCGGGCACTCAGATCAACTGGTCTACCAATACTTGCCCTCGCGCTATGGCATGAACCCGGATGATTTGCGCAAGGCAGACGCCATCGAAGTTGTGGTCGGCCAAGGCGCAAAGCCCGGCGGTGGTGGCATGTTGCTCGGCCAGAAAATCAGCGACCGGGTTGCTGAGATGCGCACCTTGCCCAAAGGGATTGATCAACGCTCTGCCTGCCGTCATCCCGACTGGACGGGTCCCGATGACCTTGAGATCAAGATCGAGGAACTGCGCGAAATCACAGATTGGGAAAAGCCCATCTATGTGAAAGTTGGTGCAACGCGGCCCTATTACGACGTCGCCCTTGCTGTGAAGTCGGGCGCAGACGTCGTGGTGCTTGATGGCATGCAAGGGGGCACCGCCGCCACCCAAGAGGTCTTCATTGAGCATGTGGGCATCCCCATTCTGGCGGCCATCCCACCGGCGGTAGATGCGCTAAGGGATCTCGGCGTGCACCGCGAGGTGCAGCTCATTGTATCCGGCGGCATCCGGAATGGTGCCGATGTTGCCAAAGCGCTGGCACTTGGGGCGGACGCAGTCTCGATCGGCACGGCGGCGTTGGTGGCACTCGGCGATAACGATCCTCGCTGGGAGAAGGAATACGCGGCGCTCGGAACTGTTCCTGGTGCCTACGACGATTGGCACGAAGGCCGCGATCCGGCAGGCATCACAACGCAGGACCCGGAGCTTGCCGCGCGACTGGATCCCGTCGCCGCCGGCAGACGGCTTGCCAATTACCTGTCGGTCTTAACCTTGGAAACACAGACGATCGCTCGGGCATGCGGAAAGAGCAATGTCCACAATCTGGAGCCAGAAGATCTTGCAGCGCTTTCTTTGGAGGCGGCCGCGATGGCGCGGATCCCGCTCGCCGGAACCAACTGGATCCCCGGCCAAAACAGATGATACGCACCATGACGCGAAAGGGAGAACACCCATGTCTCGACCGCTAGCGGAGTATGCCAGTAAGCAGGGCATCAAATATTTTCTGATTTCCTTCACCGATCTGTTCGGCGTGCAACGGTCCAAATTGGTCCCTGCATCAGCCGTCGACGACATGACGGAAGAGGGGGCTGGTTTTGCGGGCTTCGCTGCCTGGCTTGATATGGGACCGTCAGATCCGGATATGTTCGGCGTGCCCGACACATCGACGATCTTCCAGCTACCCTGGAAGCCGGAAATTGCTTGGATGCCGGCTGATCCCGTGATGGAAGGGCAGCCCGTTGAGCACGCGCCGCGCAATGTGCTGAAGCGCCAGATGGCAAAGCTTGCAGAGCTCGGCTATGAGCTCAAAACGGGCGTTGAATGTGAGTTTGTCTTGCTAAGCCCGGACGGGGACGATGTGTCGGACGCGAGAGACACCCAAAGCAAGCCCTGCTACGACCAAAGCGCTCTCTTGCGGCGGTATGACGTGATTGCCGAAATATGCGACGCCATGCTGGCAATGGGCTGGGAGCCCTATCAGAACGATCACGAAGACGCCAACGGCCAGTTCGAGATGAATTGGGGTTACGCGAACGCCTTGGTGACCGCTGATCGCCACGCCTTCTTTAAGTTCATGGCGAAGGCTATTGCTGAAAAACACGGGTATATAGCCACCTTCATGCCGAAGCCCTTTGCAGACCTCACCGGCAATGGCTGCCACATGCACGCGTCTGTCTGGAACCTCAAAACCGGGACAAATGCATTTCATGACCCGGCGGGTGAGCTGGGCCTATCGTCAATGGCCTATCAGTTTATCGCGGGTCTCCTGCAATCCGGCCGAGGACTGGCTGCGCTCACAAACCCGACGGTCAACAGCTACAAACGCATCAATGCGCCACGCACCGCCTCGGGTGCGACCTGGTCCCCCAACACGCTGAGTTACACCGGCAACAACCGCACGCACATGATCCGGATACCGGATAGCGATCGGATTGAGGTGAGGTTGGCAGACGGGGCGGCGAACCCCTACCTCTTGCCGGCCGGTGTGCTGGCCGCAGGTCTGGACGGCATCACCAACAAGCGTGATCCCGGTCCCCGTCTCGACATTGACATGTATGAGCATGGCGATGATGAGGCTTACGCCGATAAGAAGCTGCCGTTCAATCTGCTGGATGCGCTTCGTTGCCTGGAACAGTCGGAGGAACTTGGGAATGGTCTCGGCGAAGAGTTTGTCGCGTCCTATACCAAGCTGAAAATGGTGGAGTGGAACGAATATAGCCGCCACCTGACGGAATGGGAGCGCTCCTACACCCGCGACTGCTGACATAGCCGTCGTGCGGTCGCCGGGCCTGAACATGGCAAGCGATGCGATACTCAGCCTTCAATCTGTTGCGCAATGCCCTGACCGGGCACAAAAATTGGAAGCCGGTCTGGCGGGAGCCAGAGCCAGCGTCGTCCTATGACGTCATTATCATCGGCGGCGGTGGGCACGGATTGGCGACGGCCTACTTTTTGGCCCACGAGTTTGGCATTACCAATATTGCGGTCCTGGAGAAGGGCTGGATCGGCGGCGGAAATGTCGGGCGCAACACCACAATCGTCCGGTCGAACTATTTGATCCCGGAGAATATCCGTTTCTATGAACTCGCGATGAAGCTCTGGGAGCGCCAGGAACGGGATCTCAATTTCAACACCATGGTCAGCCAGCGCGGTGTGCTGAACCTTTTTCACAATGATGTTCAGGGGCAGGCCTTTGCGCGCCGCGGCAATGCCATGCGGGTGAACGGTGTGGACGCGGAGCTGCTGGATGCGGTCGCCGTGCGGAAGATGGTGCCGACACTCAATTTTGATCAGGCGCGCTTTCCCGTTCTGGGTGGTCTCTTGCAAAGACGCGGTGGCACGGTCCGTCATGATGCCGTGGCCTGGGGATATGGCCGGGCAGCGGACCAGCGCGGCGTCGATCTCATTCAGAATTGTGAAGTGACCGGCATGCGTATCTCCAACAGCAAGATCCTGGGGGTTGAGACAACGCGCGGCTTCATTGGCGCGAACAAGGTGGGTGTTGCTGTCGCCGGCGCCAGCGGAATTGTCGCCGAGATGGCGGGCATGCGGCTTCCCATCGAAAGTCATGTTCTGCAGGCTTTTGTCACTGAGGGTTTGAAGCCGATCTTGAACACGGTCGTGACCTATGGGGCCGGGCATTTCTATGTCAGCCAGTCGGACAAAGGCGGGCTGGTCTTTGGCGGGGATCTCGATGGCTACAATAGTTACGCGCAGCGCGGCGGGCTCGGGACGGTGGAAGATGTCTGCGAGGGTGCCATGTCCATCATGCCGATGATCGGCAAGGCAAAGGTCTTACGCCATTGGGGTGGCATTATGGACATGTCGATGGACGGGAGCCCCATCATCGACAAAACGCCGACGGAAGGACTCTATCTCAATGCAGGTTGGTGCTATGGCGGCTTCAAGGCGACGCCCGCAAGCGGACTTTGCTTCGCGCACCTGATTGCCAAAGACGAACCACATGCCGATGCGGCGGCGTTCACGCTGGACCGCTTCGGGCGGGGTGCTGTTCTGGATGAAAAGGGACAGGGCGCACAGCCGAACCTGCACTAGATGTCCTTATGATTATTCTCTGCCCACATTGCGGAAACCGCCTGTCGACCGAGTTTAGCTATCTCGGCGACGCGGCCCTTCTTGACCGGCCTGATTATGAAGACGGCGACGAGCAATGGTCTGACTATGTGTACCTGCGCGACAATCCCGCCGGTCCGCATCGCGAACTTTGGCGCCACAGTGCGGGGTGCGGGAACTGGCTCATCGTCACCCGCGACACACGTTCCCACGAACTGCTCTCATCAGAGCCAGTGATGGAGCGATCATGAGCCAGACACACCGAAATAGAGGCGGCGGATTGATTGACCGCACAAAGCGCCTCACCTTCACGTTCGACGGCAAGCCCCTTGAAGGCTATGAGGGCGACACGGTTGCTTCTGCATTGCTTGCAAATGGGATCTCTCTCATTGGCCGGTCGTTCAAATATCATCGGCCAAGAGGCGTTTTCACATCTGACTCGTCTGAACCCAACGCTCTGGTGCAGGTCGGTGCCGGATCGCACCAGACACCAAACCTCAAAGCGACCACAGTGCCTTTGCGCGAGGGCATGGAAGTCCGGAGCCAGAACAGGTGGCCCAATCTAAAAGTCGATCTCCTGTCGGTGAACTCGCTGTTGGGGCCAATCATCAGCGGCGGTTTTTACTACAAGGCATTCATGTGGCCATCCTCTTTTTGGGAGCGCGTCTATGAGCCCCTGATCCGCCGTGCCGCAGGCCTCGGTCGATTGAGCGGTCTGCCTGATCCGGGCCTTTATGAACGTAAGCACCTTCATTGTGACCTGCTCGTTGTTGGCGGTGGTCCCGCCGGTCTGGCGGCTGCGCTCACCGCGGCGAGAGCCGGTGCCCGCGTTGTGATTGTTGATGATGATGTGGGGCTGGGCGGGGGCATATTGAACTCGAAACAGACAAGTGCCGCGTCGGGTCTCGATTGGGTTCTTGACGTGTATGAGGAGTTGTCTCTCCTTCCCAACGTAACAGTCATGAACAGAACCACAGTGTTTGGGCTTTACGATGGGCCCGTTGTCGGCGCGATTGAAACTGGCGCACAAGACCCCACGTATGAGGTCTACTGGAAGGTCCTGCCACGCCAGATCATCCTTGCAACCGGTAGCAATGAGCGAGGCATTGTTTTTGGCGGTAATGATCTGCCTGGCGTGATGCTCGCTTCCGCGGCACAGGCCTATGCCAATCGGTATGCTGTTCAGGTGGGTTCTAAGGCTGTTGTATTTACCTCGACAGACGAGGGATGGCAAAGCGCTCACAACCTGATGGATGCCGGCGTCGACGTGGCCGCAGTCATCGATCCGCGCGAGCATGTGACAGATGATGTGCGGAGAGGCATAGCTGCCTGGGTCATTCTGGGCGGTGTCGTGGAACAGGCGCACGGCGGTCAGAAGCTCAAATATGTGACAGTCCGGGATCGAGGCGGAATAAAGTCGAAACTGCCCTGCGACCTGCTGGCGGTCTCTGGCGGTTGGTCGCCCAACATTGGGCTGTCCTGTCATCTCGGCCAAAAACCGATCTGGTCTGAAGCTCAGAAAGCTTTTGTGCCCCCTGAAGCCACGGATACGATCTCTTATGCCGGACCTTTGGTGGGCGCGGTGACGACCAGAGACGCTGCGCTGAGCGGTGAAGTCGCGGCTCATACCGCTTTGGAGCGCCTGGACATGGCGCCACCCGCCATGTCTTCATTCGAGGCCCTGCCATCAGAGCCCCATGACTTCTTGCCTGTGTGGCGGGTTGCGACAAGCAGTGGCAAAGCATTTGTCGATCTCCAAAACGATGTGGTGGCAAGCGATATCGAACAGGCGAATGCGGAAGGCTACCGGTCCGTTGAACATGTAAAGCGCTATACAACCCTTGGCATGGCGACCGATCAGGGCCGGACCTCAAGCGCCAATGGCCTTGCCGTGTTGGCGGATGCGCAAAATCAGTCCATACCGGAGGTGGGTGTCACAACCTTCCGGCCACCCTACATGCCTGTGTCCGTGGGCGCCTTGGCGGGAGAAGCGTCGGGTCCGGACTTTCGACCTGTACGTCAAACGCCCAGCCACCGCTGGGCCGAAGAAGCCGGTGCGGTGTTCGTTGAAACAGGAGATTGGTTGCGGGCCCAATATTTTCCGAAGGCGGGCGAAACGCACTGGCGCGAAAGCGTGGATCGCGAAGTGAAGACCGTTAGATCACGCGTCGGGTTCTGCGATGTGTCAACGCTCGGAAAAATCGAACTTGTCGGCAGTGACGCCAGAACTTTTCTTGAGCGTCTCTATATCAATGCCTGGCAGAAACTGCCTGTTGGCAAAGCTCGTTACGGACTGATGCTGCGGGAAGATGGCTTCGCGATGGACGACGGCACGACGGCGCGCCTGTCAGAAGATCACTATGTGATGACGACAACGACGGCCAAGGCTGGTGCTGTCTTCCAGCACATGAAGTTTTGCCACGAGTGCCTCTGGCCCTCGCTGGATGTCTCATTTGTCTCGACGACGGACCAATGGGCGCAATATGCCCTGGCGGGCCCGCGATCAAGAGACGTTCTCCAAAGGCTTGTCGATATTGATGTATCCAATGATGCTTTGCCTTACATGGGTGCCACCAGCGCGAACATTGGGGGCGTGGCCGGGCGAGTGTTCCGCCTCTCCTTCTCCGGCGAGCTGGCCTATGAAATCGCGGTGCCCGCGCGATATGGATATGCGCTCGCCGAAACCCTTATGGAAGTCGGAGAAGAGTTCGGCATCGCGCCATATGGAACCGAAGCCCTCGGGGTCATGCGCATCGAAAAAGGACACCCCGCTGGCCCTGAGCTCAATGGGCAGACGACCGCCTTTGATCTGGGTATGGCGGGCATGCAATCGCAGAAGAAAGACTATATCGGCCGACGTATGAGCGAACGTCCTCTGCTTCGAGCTCCTGAGCGTCAAAGATTGATCGGCGTGCGCGCCCTTGATAGCTCAGACGCCTTTGCAGCGGGCGCGCACCTCTTCCTGCCTGACGCGGAGATGACGCCTGAACATGATCTGGGGTTTGTGTCCTCAGCTGCCTATTCACCGACGCTTGGATGCGCCATCGGTCTTGCATTGGTGTCAGGCGGAGATGAAAGACTTGGCAGTCAACTGACAGCGTTTGATCCCGTCAGGAATATGAGCGTCCCTCTCGAAGCCTGTTCGCCGGTATTCGTCGATCCCAACCGGGAGAAGCTCCTTGCCTAGTCTTGTTGCGCGTGCGCCAGTTGTAGAGCCGGTCTTTCCTTTATTAGACGCATCAGTCGCTGACTGGTCACTCAGCCCAGGCCAGATGGCTGACGGCCCGCGCCCCCAGATATCTGGCGTGGAGCTGCCGTCCCCCTGTCGATGTTTCACTGCGCAGGATTCACAGATTGTATGGATGGGCCACAATCAATGGATGGTTGTCGGACCGCTCGCTGACACGTCACCGCCCGCGGCTGTTCACACGATCCCAAAATCGGATGCTCGCACGATTTTCACCATGCCGTCGGATGTGGGGCTGCATCTCATGTCCTATGGCAGCGCCGTGGATTTCGACCCGCTTGTTTTCAAACCAGGATACGCCGCGCCGACCAAGATCGCACACTTCGCGGGACTGGTTTGGTACCCTCCCGCAAGCAGCAGAAACATCAACGTCGCTGTGTTCCGCTCATATGCTGAAAGCTTCAATCAATGGTTGGCAGATCGCTTGCATCACCTGCAGTCGGGAGAGGTTGCATGACTGAAACCAGTTTCGCCCTGACACTTTCTTGTCCAAACCGGCCGGGGATTGTCGTTAAGATCTCTGAACTCATTTTCCGCGTTGGGGGCGATATATTCGACGCCCAGCAATATGACGATGTCGCCGAGAACCGCTTTTTCATGCGGGTACTGTTTAAGGGCGCGTCTACGAACATCAACGCTGCGGAGCTTGAGGGCGCCCTGTCGGAGTTAGCCGACAAATTGGACATGACATGGCGGTTGCGAGATCGATCAAAGCCCCAGCGCGTGATGATACTGGCCTCAAAGTTTGATCACTGCCTGGCAGACCTTCTCTATCGGTGGCGTATCGGCGAACAGCCGATGGAGATAACGGGGATCGTCTCCAACCATCCGATCGAGACCTATTCCGCTCTCGATCTCCACAGCCTGCCTTTTCACCATTTGCCGGTCACCAAGGAAACCAAACATCAAAGGGAAGCCGATCTCTGGTCGCTGGTTGAGGAGACTGAGACGGACCTGGTGGTTCTCGCGCGCTATATGCAGATCCTGTCGGACGACATGAGCGCCAAACTGTCCGGTCGCTGCATCAACATCCATCACAGTTTCCTGCCGAGCTTCAAAGGCGCTAAGCCCTATCACCAGGCACATTCAAGAGGCGTCAAGATTATCGGTGCGACGGCACATTATGTGACGGCTGACCTGGATGAAGGACCGATCATCGAGCAGGATGTGGAGCGCATTTCCCACGCCGACACGCCGGAGGATCTTGTGCGAAAAGGCCGCGACATCGAGCGGCGGGTTCTGGCGAAGGCCGTGCGCTTCCATCTGGACGACCGGGTGATGGTCCACAACAAAAAGTGCGTTGTCTTCAGTGAGTAGGCATGTCGTCGATATCGGTTTGAATGGAGGTCGATTCAACGACCTTGCTCGGTATCTGGCGTCACCGCACCCTATTGGTCAGAGCGTCGCGCCAGCGCCGCATTAAAGTCCCTCTTTGCTGCCGCCGTAAGACAAGGCAGCAGGACAGCGAAGTGTTGATCAATACCGCGCTCCTGGTCTGGCCAGCCGATCTCATCCAAACCTTCAAACTCGCGCAAATAGTCCATCCAATATCGGCTGACGATCCAGAGCGATCGGGTCAGCATCTCAAGATCGATCTCGCTGTCGCGTCGGAACAGATCCTCTCCTTTAATCCTCTCAAGAAGTCGGCGAAGGTCTTGGTAATTTGCTGACAGTTCTGAGTCTGAGGCGAGCGTGCCCAGGTCCTTGGCGTTTTGTGCCCGATCACGCAGCAGAAACCGATTGTCCCAGGTCAGCTCCATGCCGGCCAACAGGTGCTCGACATAGTCATCGGCAACAGCACCTGAGGTATAGGCGGCGCGGCGCTCTTGTGCGCGCTTGCGGGCGTCCGACTCCAGGCGTTTTGCGAGCTCGCGTTTGGTCGGGAAGTGGTAGGTCAGGTTTCCCTGTGAAATACCCACGTCTGCAGCGATTTCGGTCAGCGTGGCAGCTGCATATCCCTTCTCATTAAAAATTCGTCGCCCCGCAGCCAGAATGCGATCTGGGGTCTTTGTGCTGGTCTTCATAAATCCACGCCCTGGTCACGCAATCTGAAAAGATTTGACAAATTAGGTTCTACTACCTAATTTTAGGTAACGCTACCTAATTTTGCCATTCTGAAGACCCGAAGAGGGCTGGGAGGACCGATGAGCAAGAAACCGAAGCATGTGGTCATCGTGGGCGGCGGCACGGCAGGATCAGTGCTGGCGGCCCGCTTGAGCGAAAACCCAACCATAAATGTGACTTTGCTGGAGGCCGGACCTGACGACAGCGGCTATGACGCGGCGGTTCTGGAACCCACGCAAGCGCCCAACGCCTGGTTAGGCGGGCCCAACATCGAAATGACCGTGATGGCCTCCAAACCGTCAGATATCCTCATGCTCCAGGGGCGGATGCTGGGCGGCACGTCGGCGGTCAATGGAATGGCGACGTTACGGGGCATGCCGGCCGATTATGATGGCTGGGCTGCATCCGGGCTCGAAGGCTGGGGTTGGGCAGATGTGGAAAGCACATTCATTGCCGCCGAACGCGACCTGGATTTTGGCGACTCCCCAATTCACGGCAACTCAGGTCCGCTCCCCGTGCGTCGTTGGCGGCGAGAGGAGATCAGCCGCGCGCAGCTTGCCTATTATGACGGAATGCTTGAGTTGGGAACGGCGGCTGTCGCTGACATTAACGACCCGTCTCAACTCCCCGGTGTCGGTGTGTTCCCAGTCACCATTGATGCCGATGGCAAACGCGTCACCACCAGCCTTGCCTACCTGACGCCAGCGGTTCGGGCGCGCGACAACCTCAGCATAAAGACAGGCACAGAAGTAAGCAGACTGGTCATAGATGCTGGCCGCGTCGTCGGCGTCTTGCTTGGCACTGGTGAAACGATGGAAGCCGATGAGGTGGTTGTGACAGCAGGGGCTTTGTGGTCACCACATCTGCTGATGCGATCCGGTATTGGGCCGGCGGTCCATCTCGCCGATCATGACATTACCGTGCACGCGGACTTGCCCGTCGGCGAGACGATGAGCGACCATTTGGGACCGGGCATTCGTTATGGACACGAAGGACCGCGCGGTGGATCTGCCGGACCCGCCCAAGTCTTGCTGTTCGGTGCCTCAAACGGAGTCGATGTCGACACGCATACCTTTCCCATCGCGCCAATGACCACCGATGGGCCAACGGAATTCATGATGGCGGCGTTCTTGCTGCGCTCTTCTGGCAAGGGCAGTGTTCGATTGGGCGAGACGGAGGAAGCCGGACCGGTGGTAACAGCGCCGCCGCTCCCGGATGATGCGGCCGAATGCCTTCGTTATGCCCTAGACCAGATCGCTGCCTGGGAGACGTCCGCTGCCGCCCGTGCGTTGGGCTGTGAGCAGGTTGAACCTATTGATCTCAGGGCACCGGATGCTGTGTCGCGCGCCCTTGAGCAATTGACCATCAGCTACGGCCATATGACCAGCACATGTCCTATGGGGTCGGTCCTTGATGCGGATTGCCGCGTTTTGGGTCTTGAAGGACTTCGCGTGGCGGACGCATCCGTTATGCCAACCATTCCGGCAGGCAACACCTATCTGGGCTGCGTCATGATCGCCGAACGCGTCGCGCGCAAAATGCTCGCAGAGATGAACTGATATTCCGGTAGTCCGAAGCTTGTCCCAAACACCTATCTCCGCACACTTTGTGAAAGGGTAGTGATATGACGCATACACCGGTTCAAGATGGTGAGTACATCATCTATGGCATGTTCTGCTCCTACTTCACGAAGAAGCTCGAGACCTACTTCTGTGTGAAGGGCATTCCCTACAAGTTCGTGGAGATGGACAGTCCGGCCTTCACCGAAACAGCGAAAGAAGTCGGTGTGATGCAGATACCGTTGGTCCAGTGTCCGGATGGTACCTGGATTTGCGACACAACACCGATCATCCAAGAATTTGAATCTGATTTACCTGACACACCTGTCCGGCCTAAAGATCCGGTAGCAGCTTTTTGCAGCTATTTCCTGGAAGACTGTTTTGACGAATGGCTGTGGACGCCGGCGCTCTACTATCGCTGGGCCTTCAAGATGGATGAGATCCGGCGGAGCGAAGAGTTCACTTACACGATCGCCGCCAACGGTCTCAAACTGCCCCGGTTTGTCTTGCGGCGGATCATTACGCTGCGCCAGAAGATCGTGCATTTGAAAGAAAATGGCATCGTGAGCGATGCGCACGCACGCCAGGCCGAAGATTTGTACATCGATCTTCTCGACATGTTGCAGCCCATCCTTGAAAAGCGTCCGTTTCTCTTCGGCGACCGGCCGTGCGAGGCGGATTTCGGGCTCCACGGGCCCATGTTTCCTCACTTCTCTAATGATCCGACACCGCAGGAAATCATGCAGGTGCGAGCACCCCATATGTTTCGGTGGGTCGCCCGTCTCTGGTCAACCCGGCCCGCGGAGCTCACGGCGGCAGACGAGATTACGTCGGTGCCCGCTGACCTCCAACCTTTGATGCAGAAACTTGCATCTGAGTACCTTCCCTACCTGGCCGCGAACAGAGAGGCGTTTAAGAAGGGCTCTCCCCGGACGACATACTCGGTCCAAGGTCTTGACTGGGACGTCGTGACCGCGCCCTACCGTGTCTATTGCTTGGCGCAGCTGCAGCAGCGCTATCAGGCGCTGAACAACGACCAGCAGGCTGAGTGCCGGGACCTGCTCGGAGAAGAGGCTGGTGAAATTCTGGGAGACAGCATTTTCTGTCCTCCTGAAATGCAGAATGTCACGTCAGACAGCCCCGCGGTCCTCGACGAAGGTCGGGTGACCTCAAGACACTGGCAGGCAAAATCCTGGCTTGAAAAATTCATGGAGTCCGCGCGCGCGAACACCGCATCGCGTCGCTCTCCGGAGCGGAAGGAAGTCGGAAGCAGTTGGCTGCCCATATATTTTCAGCGCTATCGCGCAAGATAGCGGGACGCTTGAAAGTAAGCCGAGCCGCGATGCGATCTGAAAGGCGTGCAGCACGTAAGCGCTACTTGATGGCGAAGATGCGGTGAATGACGCCGCCATCGCCGGTCCGGGACTTGGAAACGGCGACGACATTGTTCAACCACGCAAGCTCTTCAGACGCTGTTTCAAACCGCGGGCTGGTCCGGAAGTAATAACGGTTCGCGCCGTCCGGATCGTCTGGCTTGGCGAAGTCTAACGCATAGTCCTGTTCGTTTGCTTCGAACGCCATGATTCCATGCCAATGAACATAGAGAATGTCGCCGGCATCGGTTTTGAGTGTGAAGCGCACATCAAGAGCGCCGGAGCCATCCGCGCGGATCCGTGACCAGTCCGCGCCGGATTGGGGTAGAACCTCCCCTCGCAGTGCCGGACCTTCGAAGTGCCCGCCGAGCACATTGACGATCATCCGATACCCCTCAGGCGTTTGCCCGACATGCAGCGGCTTATCTAATTTCACCCGTGCTTCAAACAGAAATTCCGTTTCGATCTCCGACATCTCACTCTTCCTTCGCCTTTTGAATTCGCGTGAGGGAAGGGAACATGTCGGCCTCGATTGGGGCAAACCCTTAGGGATGACCACGTCCGAAAGCGGCGACTTACGTGAGCAAGGCGTGGATTTTCCGCGGTAATCCAGGAATTCAAGCTAACCAAGAGCGCTCCGCCGCCGCAGGGAGCCTTTTCGCCCATATGTGATGCACTTGATCATCAGGATGATCAATCAATGAGCACCCCGGCAGCGCGAGGGCATAGAAGCTAGGAAAAAAGGGGTGCAAATGAGTTGGCACGCTTCTTGAGTTTCAGGGTTCATTAGCAGCTAGGGTTCCGGCCGATGCTTTGCCTACAGGTGAGTCGGTGACTGGTCCGAGAGCTGCGGCCCTTCCGGTTAACAGCGGCAGGGTACACGGCGGGACAAAAGCCCGGGAGGTCTAGCGCGTTTGGTAAAACAGCGTCCGGCCCGCCGCGACCACCAGACTCCGAGACCGACAATGGAGTAGTGGTAATGAAACGTTTTACTCAGCTATTGGTCGCGATGACGACCGCAACGAGTCTGACATTTGGTAGCATCGCTGCAGCGAACGCCGAAGAAAAGACAGAATTCAAGCTGGCCTGGTCAATTTATGTCGGTTGGATGCCCTGGGGATGGGCCGCTGATCAAGGCATTGTCGACAAATGGGCCGACAAATATGACATCGAAATCGAAGTCGTTCAGTTCAATGATTATATTGAATCCATCAACCAATATACCGCAGGCGCCTTTGACGGGGTGACCGCCACCAATATGGACACATTGGCGATCCCCTCTGTTGGTGGTGTCGATACGACTGCGCTGATTGTTGGTGACTTCTCCAATGGGAATGATGCCCTCATTCTGAAGGGCGAAGATGAGCTGGAGGCTGTCCTCGGCCAGAACGTTAATCTGGTTGAGCTGTCTGTCTCTCACTATCTCCTGGCGCGTGCCTTGGAGACCATCGGGAAAGCCGAAAAAGATGTCACCGTCGTAAATACCTCAGACGCTGACATGATTGCTGCTTACCAGACCGACGACGTGACCGCTGTAGTGACCTGGAACCCGCTGGTTGCGGAAATTCTTGAAACGCCGGGGGCGAATAAGGTTTTTGACTCCTCTGACATTCCAGGCGAGATCATGGACTTGACGGTCGTGAACACCGAAACCCTGGCGGACAATCCGGCCTTCGGTAAGGCCCTGGCGGGCGCCTGGTATGAAACCATGTCTATCATGCTGTCTGACACGCCAGAAGGCGCCGCAGCGCGCACGGCCATGGGCGAAGCTTCCGGCACGGATCTCGCTGGCTACGACATGCAGCTTGCATCAACGCAAATGTTTGCGACACCGGCTGAAGCGGTCACCTTCACGACCTCAGACGATGTGACAACTACGATGGAGTCCGTGCGGACCTTCCTCTTCGACCGAGGTTTGCTTGGCGAAGGCGCACCGAGTGCCGACATTGTGGGAATTGCGTTCCCTGATGGGTCCATTCTCGGCGACGAGGGGAATGTGAAGTTCCGCTTCAATGCTGACTATATGAGCATGGCCGCCGACGGCTCCCTGTAAGTCACCCTGATGAGCTTTCCGCACCATCTTTCATCCATGTCGATAGGTAGATAAGAGAATGGCTCTGTCGCGTAGCGGACGGCTCATCAACACAAACACCCTAGACCGGCGGCGGGACGGCTGCTTGCGATCGTGCCGTTTGCGCTATTGCTCCTCGTCTACGCCGTCGGTTCAGACATTCGGTTGTCGGAAAACCCGAATGACAAATTGCTTCCTAGTTTCACATCGCTGATCGACGCCGTTGAGCGCATGGCTTTCGAACCTGACAGACGCACAGGCGACTATCTCTTATGGGTCGATACCAGCGCGAGCCTCGCCCGCCTCGGCGGCGGGGTTGTGCTCGCCACGCTAATTGGGACTGTGATCGGCATCACGGTCGGCCTTATTCCCTATGCCCGGTCAACGATGTCCGCCTTTATTGCGGTCTTCGCGATGATCCCGCCCTTGGCGGTTCTCCCCATCCTCTTTATTACCTTTGGCCTTGGCGAAACCTCGAAGGTCGCGCTGATTGTGTTTGGCATCGCGCCATTCATGATGCGTGACCTGGCGCTCCGGGTCGCCGAACTGCCACAGGAACAGATTGTAAAGGCGCAGACCCTCGGTGCGTCCACCTGGCATATCGCCTGGCGCATTGTGCTACCGCAGATGATGCCGCGGATCATTGATGCACTCCGCTTATCTCTGGGTTCCGCTTGGCTGTTTCTCATTGCCGCGGAGGCGATCGCCGCCCAAAGCGGTCTGGGGTACCGTATCTTCTTGCTGCGTCGCTATCTGGCGATGGATGTAATCCTTCCATACGTCTTCTGGATCACGCTCCTCGCTGTCATCTTCGACATCATGTTGAGGCGCTATCAGGCATGGGCGTACCCTTGGTTTACGGCTGAGAGGGCGCAGACATGACAGCTGTAAGCGTCCGTAACATTTGGATGGAATATGGTGACCAGATCGTCCTGGAGCGCATCAATTTTGACGTGGCTCCGCATTCATTTGTCTCTTTGGTGGGCCCCTCGGGGTGTGGGAAATCCACGTTCCTGCGACTGCTTTTGAGCCAGGAGCAGGCGACACGCGGCGAGATCCTGATCGATGGCGAAGAAATACCGACCAACCCAGAACCTGATCGTGGCGTTGTGTTTCAGAAATATTCTGTCTTCCCTCATTTGACGGCATTGCAGAATGTGATGTTGGGGCTTGAGTTCGAACGGGGCGGAATATCAGGTCGGCTCCATGGCCGTAAGAGACGCAAGGCCCGCGACGAGGCGATGGGCTTTCTGGAAGGGGTGGGTCTCGCCGACTCCGCCAACAAGTTCCCCTCTGCTCTGTCGGGGGGCATGCAGCAGCGTCTTGCGATCGCACAGGCACTGATCAAGAAGCCGCGCATTCTCCTCTTGGACGAACCTTTCGGCGCGCTCGACCCAGGGATCCGCTCCGAAGTTCATGACCTGATGCTGCGCCTGTGGTGGGAGACCAAGATGACCGTATTCATGGTAACCCATGACCTGCGCGAAGCTTTCTATCTTGGCACCCGAGTGATTGCGTTTGACCGCGTGCGCAAGCGAGAGGAAGAGATGGAGCGCTACGGCGCCTCTATCGCGTTTGATACACCGTCTGACCCTGCGCCGTTCGTGCAAGAACTTGCGGCGAAGGAAGAGGCAGCTTGATGTTTTGTTCTCGCCGGGACGGCCCGGTGGCTGGTGCAAAGCCGGATCTTGAGACATGGCCCAGGACGACCTGGTGCGGAAAGAGCTGGAACAGACACCAGCTTCGACCTGAAGGAGATGTCCATGGGACCCGAACCAGAGATGTTGTCCAGTGAAGTAATCCCCGGTGGCGCGCACTGGTCTTTGACCATGAAGGCGGGGCTTACCCTGCGCCTCATCGATGTGGAAGGTGGCGCCAATGTGGGCATGCTCTTCTACAATCCGATGAGTCCTTTGGAGCGGTACAACGCGCCAGACAGTTTGAAGTGTCAGCACACATTCAAGCTGACCAAAGGCAATTGTCTTTACTCTGACATGGGGCGCATCTTTTGCTCCATCGTCGAAGACTCATTTGGATGGCATGACACCGTCTGCGGCACCACCACCCGCAAAATTGTGGAAGAGCGCTGGGGTCTCACGACCTACCAGACGGCGCGCAACGAGCGCACCCAGAACGGGCTCGACAGTTTTCTCGTGGAGGCGGCGAAATATGGTCTTGGCAAGAAAGATATGGCCGCCAACGTCAACTGGTTCAGCAAAGTGGCACCCGACGCTGAGGGAAACCTGAGCTTTGTTCCCGATGCGGCCACGGCCGGTGCGCGGGTGGACCTGCGATTTGAAATGGACACTTTGGTCCTCTTCCATACCTGTCCCCATCCCTTAGATCCGTCGCCCACCTATGCGCCGAAACCAGTCAGGTTCGACATCTTCGAAGCCGAGCCGGTGGCAACCGATGACGCCTGTCGCACCTCCCGCCCGGAGAATGGCCGTGGCTTTGAGAATACGGAAACTTATCGGCGGACCGCCGGTGGGTCAGCTTGAGGGGGAGGATAGAGATATGATCAAAGAAAGTGCACTCGACCCGTCAAACGCGACCTACCGAGAAACCGTGGAAGCCGGTGACTATTGGATGCATACCGTGAAGCGCGGTGAGACCTTCCGTATCCTCGACCTAGAGGGAAACCAGGCAGCGGACACGTTGTTCTACAGCGCGGATGATCCAACCGAACGCTATAGTGCCGTGGATACGATCCGCGAGCAGGGAAATGTCTACCTGACGGCCGGAACAAAGCTCCTGTCGACCGAAGGATCGGTCATGTTGGAGATCGTCGCAGATACCTGTGGGCGGCATGACACGCTGGGTGGGGCATGCGCCACCGAGTCCAATACGGTGCGCTATGCCCATGACACGAAGTGCATGCATGCCTGTCGGGATAGCTGGCTGTTGGCCGTCTCAGAGAACGAAGAGTACGGCATGTCAAAGCGCGACATCACGCACAACATCAATTTCTTCATGAACGTGCCCGTAACACCGGAAGGCGGGCTGACCTTTGAAGACGGGATCAGTGCGCCGGGAAAATATGTGGAAATGCGTGCTGAGATGGACGTGCTTGTCCTCATCTCCAACTGTCCGCAATTAAACAATCCCTGCAACGCATATAACCCAACCCCGATCGATGTGTTGATCTGGGATGGCAACACCGCTTGAGCGTAACAACGAGTCAGAAAAGCAACAAAGCTCATGTTTAAAACTGTTCTTGTCGCCAACCGAGGCGAAATTGCGTACCGCATCATTCGGACCCTGAAGGAGATGGGGATACGCTCAGTCGCCATCTATTCAGAAGCAGACCGTCACGCGCGGCATGTGCGGGAATCGGACGACGCCTATTGCGTTGGACCGGCGCCGGTGTCGGAGAGCTATCTCAATATCGACAACATCCTTGCCATCTGCAAAGAGAGTGGCGCAGAGGCGGTGCACCCGGGCTATGGCTTCTTGAGTGAAAGCGCTGAGTTTTCCCAGCGCCTGGAAGAGAACGGGATCAAGTTTATCGGGCCGCGCCCTGAGCACCTGCGGGACTTTGGCACCAAACACACCGCCCGCGCCCTGGCGGAAAAAGCGGGCGTACCCCTTCTACCGGGAACGGAACTGCTCTCCAGCTTGAGCGAGGCTTTGTCCGCGGCCGCCGATATTGGCTACCCGGTAATGCTCAAAAGCACAGCGGGCGGCGGCGGCATTGGATTGCAGCTTTGCAACTCTGACACCGAACTTGAGAAAGCATTCGATACGGTCCGTCGGATGGGGGAGAACAATTTTGGCAATGCCGGCGTCTTCCTTGAGAAGTTCGTGAGCGAAGCCCGCCATATCGAGGTGCAGATATTCGGCGATGGGGCTGGAAAGGTGCTCACACTGGGAGAGCGCGACTGTTCTCTGCAGCGGCGCAACCAGAAGGTTTTTGAAGAAACACCGGCACCAGGTCTGACGGATGACCAACGGATTGCCCTTGCAGCCGCTGCCAGTAGCTTAGGCGAGGTCGTGTCTTATGCGTCAGCGGGCACGGTTGAATTCATCTACGACATTAGCGAGGAGCAATTCTACTTCCTTGAAGTGAACACCCGCCTACAGGTGGAACACGGCGTCACGGAAGAAGTGTTCGGCATCGACCTTGTCGAATGGATGGTGAAGCAGGCCGCCGGGTCAATGCGGCCCTTGGATGAGATTCAGTTGGCGCAGTCGGGCGCCTCCATTGAAGTCAGGATCAATGCGGAGGACCCCGCGCGTAACTTCCAACCGAGTGCTGGGCGCCTGACCCATGTCGAATTCGACGCAACGGCCCGTGTCGATGGGTGGATCGAAACAGGCACGGTGATCACTTCTCACTACGACTCGCTCATTGCGAAACTCATCGTTAAGGGCCCCGACCGCGCTACGGCGCTTGCCAAACTGAAAGCGGCGCTATCCGAAACCGCTCTCTATGGCATTGAAACCAATCTGGATTATCTCGCGGCCATTGCCGACACCGAGATGTTCTCAGACGGACGCGTCAGCACGCGCTTTTTGGCAGATTTTGACTATCAAGCACCGCGACTGGAGGTGATCTCCCCGGGCGCACAGACCAGCGTGCAGGATTTTCCCGGTCGCGTCGGCTATTGGGCGGTTGGTGTGCCGCCTAGTGGCCCTATGGATGACCTTTCGTTTCGACTGGGCAACTGCCTGGTCGGAAACCCGGAAGATGCGGCCGGTCTGGAATGCGCCGTGACAGGACCTACGCTCCGCTTCAACACCGACGCGGTAATTGCCCTGACAGGCGCGGAGATGCCGGCAACCCTCGACGGGCGTGCCGTACCCTATTGGGAACCGATTGAGGTTTCCGCTGGCGAAACCTTACAACTTGGTCCCGTAAGCGGCGCCGGGAACAGAACCTATATTGCGATCCGAAACGGCATTGACGCGCCCGTGCATCTGGGGAGCCGGTCTACGTTCATCCTTGGCGGGTTTGGTGGCCACGCCACCGGCCAACTCAAAACCGGTGATGTATTGCGGATCAATCGCGAGGGCGCGACAGCGGCTCCGCTGCAGGCGATTGCGCCGAGCAACAGACCGTCCCTCACACGGGAGTGGGAAATTGGCGTGCTCTACGGGCCACACGGGGCGCCTGACTTCTTCACCGATAGTGACATCGAAACGCTCTTCAGCTCGTCATACGAAGTGCATTTCAACAGCGCCCGGACCGGCGTGCGGCTGATCGGGCCGAAGCCCGAATGGGCACGAGAGGATGGCGGCGAAGCGGGTCTCCACCCGTCCAACATCCACGACAATGCTTACGCCATCGGCACCGTCGATTTTACCGGCGACATGCCCATCATTCTGGGTCCAGACGGCCCGAGCCTCGGCGGCTTTGTCTGCCCTGCCACCATCGTGGATGCGGAACGGTGGAAGATGGGGCAGTTGCGTCCCGGAGATAAAGTGAGATTTGTGTCACTGTCTCCTGAGGAGGCTGCCGCACTAAAAGCGGCGCAGGGCAAAGTGCTGCGGGCGCCAGCTGGGTCAGAAACAGGCGTTGGTGCATTGAGTCCCACGCCTCAGCAGACCAGTGATCGGCCGTCGGCCATCCTGGCCAAGGGAAGCACGAATGGCATCGATATCGTGTACCGGCGCGCGGGCGACTCCTATCTCCTGGTCGAAATGGGTCCCCTGGTTCTTGACTTGAGGTTGCGTCTGCAGGTGACCGCCCTCATGTCCTGGCTCGAAAGCCAAGGCCTGGACGGCATTGTCGATCTGACGCCCGGCATCCGGTCGCTGCAGATCCATTACGATCCCGCCCGCCTGTCCACACAGGCATTGCTGGACATGTTGCATCAAGCGGAAGGGGAGATGCCGCGTGCGGAAGACTTGACCGTGCCGAGTCGTGTTGTCCATTTGCCGCTTAGCTGGCGAGATGATCAGACAGAGCTCGCCATGCAAAAATATCAGGAGCTTGTGCGCGCTGACGCCCCTTGGTGTCCCTCCAATGTTGAGTTCATCCGCCGCATCAATGGACTGCCTGATGAGCAGGCGGTGAAGGACATTATCTTCGCGGCGGACTATCTGGTCATGGGGCTTGGCGATGTTTACCTCGGAGCGCCCGTCGCGACCCCCGTTGATCCACGGCACCGGTTGGTCACCACCAAATACAATCCCGCGCGCACCTGGACGCCGGAAAACGCGGTGGGGATTGGCGGCGCCTATATGTGTATCTACGGCATGGAAGGTCCGGGCGGCTATCAGCTGTTTGGCCGCACGTTGCAGGTCTGGAGTACGTGGCAACAGCGCGGAAGCTTCGACGCAGGGACCCCCTGGCTGCTGAGGTTCTTCGACCGGATCAAGTTCTTCCCCGTTTCCCCTGAAGAGTTGGCCGAAGCGCGAGATGCCTTCACTCACGGGGCATATGAGATCGATGTTGAAGAAGGCTCGTTCAATCTGGCGGAGCATGAGGCAATGCTTGCCGGCGCGAGCGAGTCCATTCGGGCGTTCAAACAAACACAGCAGGAGGCTTTCGACGCCGAACGCACGCGCTGGCGGGAACAGGGCATCAACGCTGAGGTGATCGAGGAAGCGTTCGCCGTTGATGAGCCAGAGATCGACGTTCCGGACGGCGGCTCGATCGTTGAAGCGTCCCTGCCGGGGAGTGTCTGGAAGGTTCTGGCGACGCCGGGGGAACATGTTGAAGCGGAGGACCCTGTGGTCATTCTTGAAAGCATGAAGATGGAGCTCGAGGTCGTCGCGCCACAAAGCGGCGTCGTCCACGAAGTTCTCTGCAAGCCTGGGCAGACTGTCGAGCCAGGCCAGGCAGTCTTGGTTCTCGCTGCAGCCGAGGGGGCGGTTCTCCATGACTGACCTGGATGTCCAGATCGGACCATTGCTGGAGGCCTATGAACGGGGCACGACGACGCCTGAGGCCGTGATCAATTCGGTGTATGATCGCATTGATGCGTGTCCCGACAAAGCAATCTGGATTTCGTTAGTGCCCAGAGAGGACGCATTGGCCGCAGCCCGGACGCTTACAGACTCTGACGTCGATCGCGAGGCCCTGCCGCTCTTCGGCATTCCCTTTGCCGTCAAGGACAATATTGATTGCGTGGAATTGCCGACGACTGCGGGATGCCCCTCCTTTGCGTATGATCCGCATGAAGATGCCACGGCGGTCGCGCGCATCCGGGCAGCCGGCGCGATCCTGATTGGCAAAACCAATCTGGACCAGTTTGCAACCGGACTGGTCGGCACCAGGTCGCCCTATGGCGCCCCGCACTCAGCTTTTAGCGAAGATCATATCTCCGGCGGCTCCAGCAGTGGATCCGCGGTTGCGGTTGCGCGCGGTCTCGTCTCTTTTGCGCTCGGCACCGACACAGCAGGCTCCGGTCGTGTCCCCGCCGCATTCAACAATATCGTGGGATACAAACCGACCCGCGGGCTGGGCAGCACCAAAGGTGTCGTGCCGGCCTGTCGAACGCTCGATTGTGTGAGCGTTTTTGCCGCGACCTGCGGCGACGCTTCTCTCGTCAAGACCGTAATCGAAGGGTTTGACGCAGCAGATCCCTATTCTCGGGCATTGAAAACCCAACCGCTCACGGGCGCGTCGTTTCAATTCGGTGTTCTGGACGCCAACAGCCGCAACTTTCTGGGCGACGGTGCGACCGAGCAAGCCTACGACTTGAGCATTGAGAATTTGCGCGCGCTTGGAGGAACGCCGGTCGACATCGACTACACTCCGTTCCGCAAAGCAGCCGAACTCCTCTACACAGGGCCGTGGGTCGCGGAACGCTATGCTGCTGTGGGCAGTCACATAGAAAAAGAGTTGGGCGATACCGATCCGACGGTCGCGAAGATCGTCCTGGGCGGCAAATCGCCGTCGGCGGAGAGTACCTTTGTTGGTCAGTATACGCTGGCAGATTATCGGCGCGAGATAGAGCGTGTTTGGGAGAGCATCGACGTGTTGCTTCTGCCAACGACACCCACAACCTACCGGTTTGATGAGATTGCCAAGGACCCGATTGGACTCAATGCCAATCTGGGTCTCTATACGAACTTTGTGAACCTCGTGGATTGCGCCGGTGTTGCAGTACCCGCCGGGTTTGGCGATGGCTTGCCGCGGGGCGTCACGCTAATCGGCCCGGCTTTCACAGACGACGGCCTTTTGATGCTCGGCGACAAACTTCATCGGGCAATGGGACCAGAGACGAAGGTAGGTGCGACGGACCACGCGTTAGCCGCCGCGGAGACGATGGGACACCAAGGTGTTGAGCTAGCCGTCGTCGGTGCGCACCTGTCCGGCCAGCCTCTGAATAGGCAGCTTGTCAGCCGCGGCGCGAAATGTTTGGAAACAACGACCACCGCGACGGCCTACCGACTCTACGCGCTGGCTGACACTGTGCCTCCCAAACCAGGGCTTGAGCGGACGCTTAGCAAGGGTGCATCCATCGACGTCGAAGTATGGGCGCTCTCAGATCAGGCGTTTGGGAGTTTCACCGCGGAGGTGCCGGCACCGCTCGCCATTGGCAATGTCGAGCTCGCGGATGGGCGCTGGGTCAAAGGCTTCGTGTGTGAACCCTGGGCGCTTGAGGGTGCCACGGACATCACGGACTTTGGCGGTTGGCGCGCCTATCTGGCATCATTGGCTTAGAATATCAATCGGCTATTGGCACATGGATGAGGTGACCGCGAACGATTGTTTCGCAGCCTCCTCTTCCCGCGACAAAATCCGCTCAAGAGAAAAACGCGTCGGCATGGGTGTGATGCGACAATCGTTCAACGGTCGGCAGTCCTGCAATATCCGCTTGGTTTCCAGAAGCGCCTCTCGACCGGTCATCAGGGTGAGAGATAAGCTGGTCAAGCATGCAGCTGCGTCCTGATAGTCGGTGCTAAGCGCAGTCGCTGGCGGGTTGGCAGTCGCTTCAGTGTTGACCGCCGCGTCCATCTCTGACGCCGCGCGCTCGGCGCTTTGAGCAATCTGTGTTTTGACCAGACCCAGCGCTTGTTTGGCATTGGACAATACGTCGGCAAGCCGCTCGGCTTCCGCAGGTTCCAAAACAGCGGCGCCGTCTATGGCTTTATGCAGCGCGTCGCGTTCCCGCTCAAAAGTTGAAACCGCAGCGGCGAGGTTTCCTGTCAAGGAGGCGACGTCGCCGGTGGTGAGGCCCAGAGAGTCCAACAGCGTCAGCACATCATGAAGATCGGCCAGATCGCGGGCAACAAGGTTCCAGCGTGTCTCGTCGGGCAGCGTTGCACTGCTGCCCGCACGGGCTGCGTCGACAGCGACCGTCGCTTTGTCGAGCACGTCGATCGCCTCGTTGGAGAAGAGCGTCAATTGCTGTGAAAACGTCACCAGCACATGCTGACCGGAGGCTGCGGCGGTATCGAACAACAGACTCGCATCCACGGCACTGCCAGCGAGGTTCCCAAAGGCCACATCATTCAAAGCCAGCTGATCCCCATAAGCGCAAAAGTCGGCTTGGTTGACGGCGGGCGCGCAGGCGGATGGACATTCTTGCGACCGTCCGGCGATCTTGTCGGCTTCGGCAAAAAGCCGATCAACAGAGCGTTCCGCATCCACAACCAGTCCAGCCTCACAGAATGCGCCGCCATCAACGGAGATATCCCCACCTGGCGGCGTGGCACCTAGAATGAACGGAAGCGTGAGAATGAAGAGGAATGTCTGTTTGTGTCGCATAAAGTCACCCTAACTGGACACTTGTCGCGGGCCATCATCATAAGTGATGATGAACGCGGGTGCATAGGGCTCTTATTCTGTTTCTTATGTATTCGGCCGATTTGCAAGAAGCGGCTCACTCTTGGGGAAGTGTCATGAGCAACGCAGAAGATACATCTGGCAATCAACGTCGCAATCTGGCGATCGGCGGTGTGATACTTCTGGTTTTGCTCGTCTTTTTGTGGTGGCTCTTAAGCGGCCCCCCGACCGTCGAGTGGGAGGAGACAACCGTCCCTTACGACCCTGCGTGCGAAACAGACTGCGAGATTGTCGGGTATGTCACGCCGGGACACCGCGGAACACCCCAAGCTCTGCGCCTCAATCCCAACGTTGATGATCCGATCGCCCAATGGGCTGGGTGCGTTCAAACCTTCACAGAGTGCATGGAGGCGACGCCCGATGTTATGGCCTGCGTTGAGCAAGGGTCTTGTCCGGCCGCCTGCAAAAGCGAGTTCGCGCGCGTTGCCAGTGCTGCGCCCGATATGGACGCCCGTCTCGACGCCTTTGCGCAAACCTTCCTCGGCGAGGGCGCCTTTTGTCGACCGGAAGAGGGGGCCGAGTGATGCGACAGCTCCTTCTAGCTCTTATGTTCATTGGGTTGACGCACCTTTGGGTTCCACCTGCGGCACAGGCCTGGGACACCCGTGTCATTACCTGTGAGGAAGATGATGAGAATTGCGACGCATGGCTGTCGATCTACCGCGGCGGTGCATCCGGCTCCATTGCAGAACACACGCGCATTTCTGATTTGGCCCTCACCCAATTGGGACTTAGGGATCTGTTCGGAAAACAGGGCAGCGCAAGGCTGAGCGTCACCGACCTGAATGCCAGCTGGCTCCGGCGCGATCACTTTGAGGATTCACTCAAGTTTGGAGATGATCCGGACGGTAAGACTCTCCTGGAAGAGCGCAGCATTCCGGCGCCCGCGAACTTTACTGGCGTGCCGGACTACAGCTACTCCGTGCTCGATTGGTTGAACAAAAATTCCTTCTGCCCGCCCTTTGCGAGTGAGTCCTATGCGAGTGGGTGCCACAATTTTGTCGGCTGGCTGGGTGGCTTCAACTCGCCTCATTTCGGTAGCCAGGCGGAGGCCATGTACAAGCGCTATCACTCTCTGGCGCTTGACTTGGCGAGCCGTGCACAACAGTTCCGTCTGCGCCTTGATAGCGGACCGGAAAGAGACGCGCACGAAGAAACAGTAAAGGAAATGGAACTCGAAGCCCTAGCGTTTGAAGGGTTCGCGCAGCACTTCCTGCAGGACCGCTGGGCCATGGGGCACATGTGGGAAAGATGGGGGGCCGGCGATGCCGCGCAAATGGGTGTTGCGCAAGATACCGCCCGCATGGCCTACCTTCTCGGCATCGGTGCAGCCGCGGGACTCCTCCATGGATCGGAAGCGGTCATCAACGATCAACGGGGCATCGTCGAGACGATCGACCGGGTGACCGGTATTCGGCGTTTCCTTGAGGCCGCGGACCCGATGTCATCGCCTGTCATTCGTGATGGCGTGGTCGTCCCCATGGAATGGCGGCATGCAACAGAAGGTGAGGCGGGCGACGCCAACCCAGGTGTGGGCGATGAGCGGTTCAATGATCTCTATCTGGAATCGCTCACCGGATCCGGCCGGTTTGGATCCGGCTATGGTGGCGTCAGGCAGCGCAGAGAAGATCTGAAATTTTCCGCGGCGCGTCAGTTCAATGAAATGATGACCTGTTCCAAGGCGGGGTGGGCGGAAGTCGTCCGCGCGTTTGGAAAACATCCTGACGGCGGATATGGCGCTCACAAAGCTCCCCTTTCGGGCAGCGCGCCAAGTTTTGCCATCAATCGTCAGGCCAGCTGCTGGGATATGTGGGCAACCAATGAGGCCATGTATACCGGCCTCATGGATGATGGAAACCTGCCGATCAAATACCTGGCCGTGCTGGGGGCATCTTCCTCGCTGGGACCCGCCGTAGGCCGAACGGGATTGGTGGCGATGGCCGGGAACATGTGGATACGCAAGTTCCGGGAACCGAAGGGCACAGACCTGGCACGCGGTGGTATTGGCGAATTGGCGGACATGCCGACCGCCGATAAATATGGATTACCCAAATATGCCTTGCCGGCACGTGTCGCCGATCTTCCGGAAGAAGAAACGGTCGGGATCGACCGGCGGACTTTGTACGGCGCCTTCAATCGCGCCCATAGCGACTATTGGTGCGACCACATTGAAGAGAAGCTTGAACCGTTACGCGGGTCGGATAAGGAGCACGAACAAAAGGTTTGTCAATATTTGGCTGATTTTGCCTATCAGGGCACCGTCGAAAGCTATCGCGGCGGGCAGGCCCGAGAACGGTTGTTTGAGGGAAAGCCGGTTAGATCCATCTGCGCCGTGCGGGGCATGGAAGAACCGAAGGAACGCGACAGCCTGCCCTTGACGCTGAAACCGGGCTACGTCCCACGCGAAAAATCCGAAGCGTCGGAAGAAGAGGCACACGCCTATTCAACGCCAGAGGTGGAGAACTGGTGTGACAAAGTGCCGGTGCTCGACCTGGACGAAAATGAAGAGACCGCCAACGAAGACGTTGTGGTGACAATCGAACCGGGCCAGACCGATGTCTATCTGCGCGGCTCCAATCTGGTGGGTCCGAGATGGGTCGAGCAACCCACAGACGAGATTCACGGCTCACTGACGATTTACGACGAGGACGAACTGGCGCTTGCCGACATTATTTCCTTTCACAAATGGACCGATACCGCGATCCACTTTGATCTGCCGGACAGCTTTGGGTCGGATTGGCGCACAGGTGACTTCCGTCTGGAGATAAAGCGGCGCGACGGGAAAGACAGTGTCGGACTTTTCTATCTCCGTATCGCATCCGAACCGCCGGAGATTGCGCGCGTCAGGGCACTGCACGGCGACGAGGTCTTCTATGATACGGAGGAAAACATCTTCCGGCCCATCCCGGAAGGAGAGCTTTCCGTCGAAATGACGTTCCGCTCCGACATGAAGACGGACAATGACACCGACCCGGCGAGCTTCCTGCTCGGCGAAGATAAAATAGAAGGGTCCTGGTCAGACGAGCGCACCTGGACCGGTACGGTGACGCATGATGTCACCGGCTCGGAACTGCGCGCCCTATCCATCAAGGCAGAAACCCTTGCGGGCGGGTGGACCGATTCTGACCCGGACACAGATGGCAATCAGCCGGACGAGAGCTATCGCCTGTTGCTCGGTACGCCACCACCCTATCTTGTATCGCTGTCGGCCACAGCCGATGACGATGAGATTTATGCAGCGTCCTGGTCGACGGAGCCCGACCTTGCAGAAGTGGACAATGTGCGCGATGAGGGGCTGCATGACCTAAGGCGAGAGTTCGACCTGGGAACCGCAGAAGCGATCCCGACCTCCGGCAGACTCGCCCTCACACTCACATTCTCGGCTGCGCTCTCTGAGCCGCCTGTCGTGTTGGTGGGGGGCATCAGCGGTCCAGTCTCTGGCGCTGACCTCGAGTGGCAAGCAGAGTTCGATCTTGCCGCCTTTTCGGATGCGACCGAACTCCGCGTCGAGGTGACACGATCATCGCGGGCGGCTCTGGCGCTTGACGGGAGCCCGCGCACGGTCCCGGTCTATGACGGCGAAGAAGGCAATTGGCAAAGGTATGAAGACCGGCGCGGCGGACGTGACACCCGCGCCGGCGGCACGGACACCTGGCATATCCTTGGAGAACCGCCATCTGTATCTTTCGCCATTGTCCTCGACGCCTCCGGCAGCATGGATGACGAAGACGGGCGTATGGAGAGCGCCAAACAGGGCATCTACAATGCGCTCGACGGATTGGACGACGATGTTGAAGTTGCCGTGCTTGTGTTCAATGGATGTGGTGGTGCGCGAACGGTCGGATTTACGCGTAATCTAGATTCCATAAAGCAGTTTGTGGCGGGCGTCTCGCCGGGCGGTGATACGGCTCTCGCCTCGACGATCTCGCAGGCCCGGGCCTACCTCATTGCGGCGGCGCATCCGGCGTCACCTGAGTGGCGGGCGGCTGAATTCACGGACGGAGAGGAAACCTGCGAAGGGGATGTGGCAGGTGAACTCTACCGGTTGAATGCAGCGATCCTCGCGCACAATCAAAACGCACCCGTCGCGAGTGGCGTGAACGAAGAAATACTGGAAGACCTGGAGGCAGAGGCTGCGGAGATCGAAGATCCGAGTATCGTCTGTCAGCCGAAGGATTGGGAAAACTATCTGGTCGACGTCGAAAGTGGGACAACCACACTTCAGCGCATCCGGCTCTTCGAGCGGCGCTTCTCTGAAGAAGAACTGCCCGATGGCAGCTGCAAACTCCAACTGAAAGTCGATATGTACGGCGTCTATTATGGCAGCGGTCGCGGCAGTGGCTGGGGGATCAATTCGCGCCCGAGCGATACCGACCTTGACCAGACCTCGTCCGCCGACGGACAGGCGGCGGTCGACAAGCTGCGGTCACGGGCAGCAGCCCTCGAGCAGGACGGTTATGAGATGTATCGGGCAGAACGCAATATTGTCGACGCTGTGAACAGGAACCTGGCAAATGAATAGGCTGTTCGGAACGCTCGGGATTCTTGGTTTGGTTGTGGCGGTAGCGGGACCGTCATTCGCTGACCCGAAGAACAAACCGCCAGAGCCATTGGCTGCAGAGCCGGCTGAGCCGATCAACCCTCTCGCTTTGGAGGCTGAACCGGATCCGTTTGAAGACTTGGACTTTGGCGAACCCCTGCCTGAGGCGTTTCCCGACTTGCCGACTGAAGCATTGTCAGGGACTCCTGGCCCTGACCCATCCGCTGTCGCGCCGCCGGACTATGGTGCCTTGCCAGCGACCGAACTGTTAGGCCTGAAGCAGTTTGGCGCTCAGCTTCTGCGCTCACTGCAGGTGAACGACCCTGACAAGCTGGACGCGCTGCCGCAGTCAATTACCGATAATATAGACACCATCATAGAAGACCCAAACAGCCTGACGCCGGAGCAGACCGAAGCGCTGATGCAGCACTTCGTGGACCTTGGGCGAGAGGGCTATATGGTCGACCTAACGCCGGCATTGCCGGAGTTCGAAGCACCCGAGCTGGACATGCCAACCATTCAACCGGTCCTGCCGGACTTTGCGATCCCGGAGCCGATTATTCCAGAGCCGTTTGTCGTGGAACCGGTCATGCCCGAGTTGCCGCCTATTGACCAGCCCACCTATGCCAGCGACCAGGATCGCTATCCGGGCGGGATTGTAAGTGACCCCTTTGTGGCGGTGGGTCGAAGCCCTTTTCCTGCGAACGACTTTGACTTTGGCGAATTTTTTGCAGTTCCGTTCAAAGGGGACACGGTCTATCAGGTCGTCGGCATAGATGTGCCGGAGGCGGGACTCTTGGCGCCCCGCCTTTTCTATGACTCGGTTCAGCATGGAATCCTTGACCTCTCTCTCCATCAGGAAAAGGTCGTCGCAAGCAATTTGACGCCAGATGATCTGGTCTACGTTGCGCCGGGCCAGTATGACTTTGTGATTGAACGCAATCAGGTCGACAGTGACGTGACGGTGACAGCGCGCATTGACCTGAGAGAGGTTCGGGATCGCACGGAACCCAATGATCTGCAAGAGCAGGCGGTGCCCGTTACTTTACCCTTCCGCGAGACTCTGTTTCTTGAAGGTATGAATGACATTGACTGGTTCACGTTTACCGTGGCGGAAGAAGGGGTGTTGAGTGTGTCCGGCGTCAATGCCGGGATCTCAATCATTGGGCAAGATGACACCCCAGTCCCGGTCTCGGCCTCAAGCGCGGGCACACGCTACGCCATCATTCAACCTGGGACCTATTTCGCGAGGGTCGAAGGTGAGCGCTTCAAACGAACAGGCAAAGTCACCCTCCGCTTTTATCCCCCGTCCGGGCTCGGCGCGGCGATCAATCGGCTGATCGGGATTGGGTTGGAAAACAATCCTGAAGTGGCAACGCAAATGAGGGCGGTGTCGTTTGCAACCGGTGCACCGCTGGTTGAAACGACGGAAGCCGAAGTCATCGCCAGCGCCTTGGATGAAGCATCCGGCAGCGGCGGTGGGTGGTCCTGGGGCTGGCTTTTGGTCCTTGTTTTGGCAGCTGGTGCGGGCGCGGGTCTCTTCTATTTCTACAACCAGCGACGTCAGACCTAGACGGTCTACCTGCCACGGAACACTTCAGCTTGCGCTAGGGCCCGTCAAAGAGATCAGCACCCTCCGTTGGAACCATGCGCCAAAGGGACCCGGCCTCGTTGTGCTCTAGTACAAGGTAGACTAGGCCATCGTCGCCCATCTCGACGTCCCGGATGCGCCCGAAATCGGCGATCAGTGTTTCGAGTTCGACCAATCCGCCGTCTTCAATGCGCACCCGATAGAGCGCACTTGCTTTAAGGCTGCCAACAAGGAGATCGTTCTGCCACTCCGGAAATTTGGATCCGGCGTGGAAAGTGAAACTCGAAACCGCCGGCGCAGGCGTGAAGTCCACGACCGGCAACACAGTCTCTTCAATGGGATAGTCGAGGCCTAAATCCTTGCCGATGGAGACTTCTTCTCCATTGTAATCAAGTCCGTTTGTGTAGAGCGGCCACCCATAGTTCTGGCCTGCCAGAATATGATTGATTTCGTCACCGCCCCGCGGGCCCATCTCTGTGTTCCAGATGGCGCCGCTGATGGGATGGGCGTCCAGACCCTGTCCTGTGCGGTGGCCATAACTCCAGACGGTATGAATTGTTGAGTTTTCGGGGCGCTTATCCTCTGCGACCCAAAACGGATTGTCCTCGGGCACGCTGCCATCGTCCCGCACACGATGGATCTTGCCGAAGGGCGTGTCCAGCTGGTGCAGCTTGTCGTAGGTATTTTTGCCGCCGATAGAGATGAAGAGATGTCCGCGCCCGTCGAAGGCCAAACGACCGGCCGCGACACCATCAGGAACAGGCGTGTAGTGATCCTTGTGCACTGACCAGATGATTTCCTGATCGACCCACTTGCCCTCTTGGATACGCCCGCGAACCACACGAACCATGGTGGCGGGAACCGGCCATCCACAGGACAGCTGGCATCTGTCTGTATGCGATAGATAGATCCAGCCACTATTGTCAAAGTCAGGATGCAGCTCCACATCCAACACAATCCCATAGTTGAGCCACGCGCCTTCAACGCTTAACAGCGTGTCCCAGACCGGTGGCGTATCGGCGATCACCGGGCTTTGCCCTCCCTGCGCGTTCACCAGGGAGAGACCCCGCGTCTTTTCTGCGACCAGGATGTCACCGTTGGGCATATAAGTGAGCGAATAAGGGCGGCTCTCCAATGAAGCGACGCGTTCAAGTCGGAAGTTATGGTGGTCCGACTGAATGGTTCTGCTGTCTTCAGGTGCTTTCGCGTAGGAATCCACTATCGCGGGATAGTTCCGGCGGCGTTCACCGATATAGAGAGCGAGGCCTTTGATCAGTTCAGGAGACAATTCCCCATCCCAACCGGCCATGGAAGTGCCGGGGATGCCCGCCCCAATTGAGGCAATCAGCTCCTCTGTTGTGTCGCCATGGGTGAGCTCTCTGTCCACCAACGCAGTCCCAAGGTCGGTACCCTGCAAAGCACTGCCATGACAGCTGGCGCAATGGGTGTTCCAGGCGACAAAAGACGGCTCCCGGCTGTCGCGCGTAGTAAAGTACCAATAGCCGACTGCGACAAAGACTGTGGTTAACACGACCGAGCCAATCACCAGCTTGTGCCAGAGTTTCATAGGTTCCTCCGATCCGCATCGTCCGCTGCGAGCGACTCAGAGAGGCTCTATTGCGCCTACCACTTCACGCTTGCGACACATGACTTCCCATGAGCGAGAATAGACCTTTGGCATGTCAGGTGGTAGTCGCTCCTCGCACCTGATGCTTCTTTGATAGGCAGCCGATCAAAATTTGGACAAAGGAACGCGTTGTCTGGGCGAGCACACGTCGGTTTTTGCTGGCCCGATATTTGCTGCCGTTAGGGTTCGGCGTGGCCCTCAGCCACATTCCCTTTTGATCTTGGACCAGCAGGTTGAGTGAACCTACCGTACGTATTCTGATCTTCGACGAAGATGCGCTTCGTGCGTCGGTTCTTGAGGAAGGTTTGACCGCTGCAGGTGGCACGGAGGTAACCATCGTCTCTGAGCCACACGGTCTTCTGGCGGCGATTACAAATGCCGATCCCGACGTCATCTTCATGGATCTGCAAAGCCCCAACAGAGATACGTTTGAAAGCATGTTGGCTGTCTCTCGAGCAGTGGCGCGCCCGATCGCGGTCTTTGTTGACGATGGCGATGCGGACCGCATCGAAGCCGCGATGGATGCGGGCGTGTCTGCCTACATCGTGGATGGGCTGAAAAAGGAACGCATCAAGTCGATCCTCGACGTTACGATTTCTCGCTTTAACGCCTTCAGCAGCCTTCGTCGGGAGTTGGAGGAAACCAAGGCGGAGCTCGAAGACCGGAAGTTGGTTGACCAGGCCAAGCGATTGTTGATGAAGCGGCGGAAGCTCACCGAGGATCAGGCCTACGCACTGATCCGCAAAACGGCCATGTCGAAAAACACAAAAATTGTAGAGATCGCGCGCAGCATGATCGCGGTCGCTGATCTCCTGGGGGAAGACTAAGCATATGACCGCTGATCGAATTACTGCCGGGTTTATTCCTCTCATTGACGCAGCGCCGCTCATTGTTGCGCAGGAGGTCGGGTTCGCGGAAGAAGCCGGGATAGAGCTGGCGCTGATAAAAGAGTCGTCCTGGGCGACATTGAGAGACAGAATTGCAGTCGGACACCTGGAAGTGGCGCACCTGCTGGCACCTATAGCCATCTCCGGAAGTCTCGGATTGCCGCCTCTTCCTGTGTCAGTGATTGCGCCCTTGGCACTCGGAACCGGGCGTAATGCGATCACCGTCAGTCTCACTTTGGCGGCAGATCTTGCAAAGCATGGTGAACTAGATGGAAACGCGGGTCAGCTGGGCCAAGCGCTTAAATCACTTGCTGAGGAACGTGGCCCGGATAGCAAGCTGACGATCGGGGTCGTCCATCCATTCTCCGCCCACGCTTATTTTCTCAACTATTGGCTGCGCGGATGTGGAATTCGCCCAAATGAAGACGTTGTGGTCGAGGTGTTGCCGCCTACTTTGATGGTTGATGCCCTCAAAAGTGGGCGCATTGATGCCTGTTGTGTCGGCGAACCCTGGAACACGGTGGCTCAGAGTGAAGGTGTCGGGCGAGCCGTCGTGGCGTGCGATGACATCTGGACCGCCAATCCCGACAAAATATTGGGCGTGCGAAAAAAATGGGCCGAAGAGCATCCCGATATGGTGCTCAAGATTGTGCGGAGTGTTTTTCTGGCAGCCAAATGGTGCGATCAGTCAGAAAACAAGGACAAACTGATCGGTATTCTGGCCCAACCGCAATACCTCAACTTGCCCGCCGACCAGGTGAGGCGAAGCCTGGATGAAGACTATCTCCACTTTGGACAAACGGATGTGCGGGCGAGCTTTGCGCGCGCCGGCACCACCTATCCTTCTGCGCATCATGGACTGTGGTTCTATCACCAGATGATCGAAAATGATCAGCTCACTCATAATGACCAACATATTCAATGCGTTAGAGATATGTACCGCCCAGATGTTTACCGAGAGGCGTTGGCTGAGTTCAACGATGCCGATCAGGCTGAAATGAGCACATCTTCCACGTTTTTTGATGGTCGCGAATTCGAGCCTCTGGCCTGATCAGGCAAAAAATGTTCGTTCTGTCGCGTGTGTGCGATGCACAAAATTAGGACAGCCTGCCATTGCCAGACGCTTACGCGATGAGCACATGATTTGCGCTACCTGCTGCAGGCTTAGGATTTCCTTAGTTCCGATGTTGGCACAGTTGCTGCAGGCAGATGACAGCCGCATGACGGCGAAGGCGAGCTAACGTAGGTTCGTCAGATGGCAACGCTGCCGAAAGACTCTTGCAACGGGAGTCTTCGTGCAGCGTTTTTTTTTTGGAGTTTTTTGCGATGATGAAAATCAAATTGGGGTCGCGCTTTGTGTCAGGTGTCAGCCTGGCGGCTCTTTTGAGCGCCGCGCCGATGATGTCTGGGGCGCTCGCAGCTGACAGCATTTTGGAGGCATTGGACGAGTCCAAGCCGATATTGAACACCCGCGTCAGGTACGAATTTGTTGATCAGAATGGATTTACCGACGACGCCAATGCCGTGACAGCCCGCTTCCGAGCAGGTTTGGAGACCGGCAGCTATCTCGGGTTTTCGGTTCTTGGTGAAATGGAGGTCGTGAAGGGTCTCAACAATGAGTACAACTCGACGACCAACAGTCGCGCCAATTTTCCGGTCGTCGCAGACCCTGACTCGCAGGAAATCAATCGCCTGCAGATCAAATACACCGGGATCGATGGTGTAGCATTGACGGTCGGGCGCCAGCGTCTTGTCTTGGACAATGCTCGCTTTATTGGTGACGTTGGTTGGCGCCAGAACCAACAAACTTTTGATGCTGCGGTGGCCGAAGTGACAGCCATTGAAGACCTCAAGCTTACCTACGGATATCTGGAGTCGGTTCAGCGTATTTTCGGTAGCGAGAGCAGCAACGGGTCGTTCGAGAGCGACAGTCATGTCGTCAATGCGAAGTATAGCGGTCTGGATTGGGTGAAATTGACGGCCTACGCCTATCTGTTGGACCTGGAGGAAGCGCCGGCTCTGTCGACCGCCACTTATGGCGGTAGCGTTTCGGGCAGCTTCCCGATTTCCGAGGGTGTTCCTTTGAACCTGTCCGCCGAATATGCGACGCAGTCTGACTATGCCGACAATACGGCGAGTTTTGACCTGAGCTATTACAAACTCTTCGCAGGTACAAAGCTGGGCGGCTTTACCGGGGGCGTTGCCTACGAAGTACTGGAAGGTAACGGGACAAACGGCTTCAGCACACCGCTGGCCACCGTGCATGCCTTTCAAGGCTGGGCAGATGGGTTCCTCGCCACCCCTGCAAACGGCATTGAAGATTTGTTCGCCGAGGTGGGCTACGTCTTCAAGGATGTAGGACCGCTTCCGAAGATCATCACGAAAGCCGTATATCACGACTTTAGCAGTGAACGGACCGGCGCTGATCTGGGAGATGAACTCGATTTGCTGCTGAAAGCAGTGATCACCCCGCAACTGTCAGCGACAGCGAAATTCGCGACACTTGACGGAACTTCGGCGGGTCCGGCCGATCGGGACAAGTTCTGGTTCCAGATCGATTTCAACCTTTAAGCAGGGTGGTAGGCGCTCTTGTGCGATGCACAACAAATGGGCGCCTCTCTCCCCACTTGATGAAAAAGGGGGCGGCGGAGCAGGGGTATAACTAGGTAAACCGCCAAAATCCGCCGCAATCCCACAAAAAGGCCAACTGGCACAACCTTCGCAAAGAAGGACACAACGGCGCTCCCAGGAGCGCACCCATACGAAACTCCAACGGCGGAGTTTCACGGCAGCGCTGCCAATCAGGAGGAGAGTTTCTTTCCCTCTTGGTGAGCAGCGCTTTTTTTTGCCTTCACGCCGGAGATTGATCCGGCAGCAGGAGTGAGAAAATGAAGATCAAACTTGCAACGACCCTCCGCGAATTCTCGCGGCGACACTTCCTCCGGTCTGTGGCTGCTCCTCTGGCGGCCCTGGCCGTCGCCGCCACACCGCTGGCGGCCGAGGAGCTGATCCCCGAAAAGGACGAGCTCAAATTCGGGTTTATTAAGCTAACGGACATGGCGCCATTGGCCATCGCCTATGAAAAAGGCTTCTTCGAAGACGAAGGTCTCTTCGTGACGCTGGAGCCCCAGGCGAACTGGAAGGTGCTGCTGGACCGCGTTATTACCGGCGAGCTGGATGGCGCACACATGTTGGCGGGCCAGCCGCTTGCAGCAACCATTGGTTACGGAACCGAAGCCCACATCATCACGCCTTTTTCGATGGACCTGAACGGCAACGGCATCACCGTCTCAAACGAAGTCTGGGAGATGATGAAGCCGCTCATCCCAAAAATGGATGACGGTCGGCCGCAGCACCCGATCAAGGCAGACTATCTGAAGCCCGTGATTGAGCAGTTCCAGGAAGAGGGGCGTCCCTTCAACATGGGCATGGTGTTCCCGGTCTCCACTCACAATTATGAGCTTCGCTACTGGCTCGCAGCCGGCGGCATTCACCCGGGATATTACTCTCCAGCGGATATCTCCGGTCAGATTGCAGCTGACGCACTCCTCTCCGTAACACCACCTCCGCAGATGCCCGCAACGCTTGAAGCCGGTACCATCAGCGGGTATTGCGTTGGTGAACCATGGAACCAGCAGGCCGTGTTCAAAGGCATCGGTGTGCCGGTGATCACAGACTATGAAATCTGGAAAGACAATCCTGAGAAGGTGTTCGGGATTACAGCCGAGTTTGCAGAACAATATCCAAACACCACCATCGCGCTGACCAAGGCATTGATCCGCGCCGGCCAATGGCTGGACGAGAATGACAATGCGAACCGGGCGGAAGCTGTGGAAATTCTCGCTCGCTCCGAATATGTGGGCGCAGACGCGGAAGTCATCGCCAACTCAATGACGGGCACGTTCGAATATGAGCGTGGCGACAAACGGGAGATCCCCGACTTCAACGTCTTCTTCCGCTACAACGCAACCTACCCTTACTACTCGGACGCTGTTTGGTATCTGACACAGATGCGCCGTTGGGGTCAGATTGCGGAACCGAAGTCTGACGAGTGGTATGCAGAAGTGGCCGCCAAGGTTTACCGGCCGGACCTCTACCTCGCCGCGGCGAAAATTCTCGTCGACGAAGGTCACGTGAATGAAGCGGACTTCCCCTGGGACACAGACGGTTACCGGGACCCGGTGTCTGAATTCATTGACGACGTCACCTATGACGGACGTAAACCAAACGACTACCTCAAGCAGTTCCCCATCGGTTTGAAGGGCGATGACTTGGTCGCTCAGCTCTCCGAGCTTGAGTAAATGTGGTCGCTGGCGGGTCTGTTCCTGCCCGCCAGCACCTCCACCCTTTCCAGTTCTCTAATTTGAAAGTCTCTTCTCGATGACAATGGTCTCCACACCATCGGAAGTTCCGACAAGCGCGAGCAAAGAAGAAAAACGCCAGGCGCGCCTCGCCAAGATCAATAAGATCTCGATTTACGTTGAGATGATTGGCCTCGGATTTCTTGTTCCGATCCTGCTCATGGCCGCGGGTGATAGCGTCAAAGAGCAGCTCCGCAACCTTTGGCGGGCCCTGGTGGTTCCGCTTATCGGTATCAGCCTGTTTCTGCTGGCGTGGGGGTGGCTTGCACCTCAAGTCCAAACATCTCTGGGCGCAATCCCAGGGCCACCTCAGGTTTTAGAGCAGGCGGGTGTCCTGGTGGACGACCATTTTGCTGAGCGGGCAAAAGCGGATGCATTTTATGAGCGGCAGGATGCGCGCAACGCGGAGCTCTTCGCCAACGGTCAGGAAGATCGTGTCAAATGGCGCACCTATACAGGTAAGCCAACAATCTTCGATCAGATCTGGACCAGCCTGAAGACAGTCGCACTTGGCTTTATCGTGGCGACGGTGTTCGCTGTGCCGCTGGGCATTGTGTGTGGTCTCTCTCCCCTCGCCAATGGCGCCTTGAACCCCCTTATTCAGATATTCAAGCCGGTGTCGCCGCTCGCTTGGTTGCCGATCGTGACCATGATTGTGTCGGCCGCCTATGCAGGTGGGGATGGCGCCGTCTCCAAATCGATGTTGATCTCAGCGCTGACTGTGACGCTCTGTTCGCTTTGGCCAACATTGATCAACACGACACTAGGCGTCGCGTCGATCGATAAGGACCTCATCAATGTGGGCAAAGTCTTGCAGCTGACGCAGCTGACGACCATCCGCAAAGTGGTCCTGCCTTCGGCGCTTCCGCTGATCTTCACCGGCCTGCGTCTCTCGCTCGGTGTCGGCTGGATGGTGCTGATCGCCGCGGAAATGCTGGCGCAGAACCCGGGTCTTGGGAAATTCGTCTGGGATGAGTTCCAGAATGGATCGTCCGACTCTCTCGCCCGCATCATGGTTGCGGTGCTTGTGATCGGTCTGATCGGCTTCTTCCTCGACCGGGTGATGTACGCTCTGCAAGCCGCATTCACCTTCAGCGCACAACGGTGAGGGCGGTATGAGTTTCCTAGAGCTAACAAACGTTTCGAAACATTACGGGGAAGGCGACAAGCGGACTGACGTCCTCACCGACATCAACCTGTCGGTGAAGGAAGGCGAGTTCGTCGCCATTGTCGGCTTCTCCGGGAGCGGCAAGACAACGCTCATTTCCTCCATTGCCGGATTGATCAAGCCGGACGGTGGTGAGATCAAGCTCCGCGGTGAGGCCCTTCGCGGGCCAGGACCGGATCGTGGTGTGGTCTTCCAGTCCTACTCTTTGATGCCTTGGTTGAGTGTTTACGGAAACATTCGGCTGGGCATCGACGCAGTCTTCTCATCCGAAAGTGAAGAAGAGCGCGATGCCCGTGCGACCAAGTACATTTCGATGGTGGGTCTTGCCCATGCAAGCGATCGAAAGCCAGCTGAGCTATCCGGCGGCATGCGCCAGCGGGTCGCGGTGGCCCGCGCTTTGGCAATGGATCCAGACGTGCTTCTGCTCGACGAACCTCTATCAGCGTTGGATGCCCTCACACGGGCAAATCTCCAAGATGAGATCGAAGCGATCTGGGAAGCGGATCGCAAGACCGTCATCTTGATCACGAATGATGTGGATGAAGCCATTCTTCTGGCGGACCGTATCATCCCGCTGACGCCTGGTCCGTCGGCGACACTGGGTCCGTCTTTCGAGGTCAATCTGCCCCGTCCGAGAGATAGGACCGCGGTCAACAGCAATCCTGTTTTCAAAGCTCTGCGCGGCGAAGTGACAGGCTATCTGCTGGACGCGAGTAAGTCAGACCGGGAGGCGCGCAAATCTGCTGAGCGGGAAGCGCCCGATCTCATGCCGACGGCGCGCATCGAAAAAACACCACCTCGGGCTTATCTCGATGCGGCGCGCACCAAAACGGAAAACCGGTTTGTTGAGCTCTTCGAGCTGAAGAAAATCTATCCCACACCAAAGGGCCCGCTGACGGTGTTGGAAGACTTCAATCTGAAGATGGACAAGGGCCAGTTCGTGTCCCTTATCGGTCACTCAGGCTGTGGGAAGTCCACGGTGCTCTCCATGGTTGCCGGTCTCAATGAGATTTCGGGCGGCGGCGTCGTACTCGACAATCATGAAATTTCCGGCGCCGGCCCTGACCGGGCGGTGGTCTTTCAGGCCCCGTCCCTCATGCCTTGGCTGACGGCGCGTGAAAACGTCGCCCTCGGTGTGGACAGGGTTTATCCCAAAGCGTCGCCCGGCGAACGTCGCGAAGTGGTGGAGTACTATCTTGAACGAGTGGGTCTCGCGGACTCCATGCACAAGCAGGCAGCGGAATTGTCGAATGGCATGAAACAGCGGGTGGGTATCGCCCGCGCCTTTGCTCTGTCGCCAAAACTGCTTCTGCTTGATGAACCTTTCGGCATGCTCGACAGCCTGACGCGCTGGGAACTTCAGGAAGTGCTTATGGATGTCTGGAAGCGGACACAAGTCACGGCGATCTGCGTCACCCATGATGTTGATGAAGCGATCCTGCTGGGCGACCGCATCGTCATGATGACCAACGGGCCGCACGCCACAATCGGAAAGATCGTCGACATTGATCTGCCGCGACCGCGCACACGTGCCGCGCTCTTGGAGCATCCGGATTACTACCGGTACCGGGAAGAAGTTCTGACCTTCCTTGAAGAGTATGAGCATGGCGCCAAGCCGAAAAAGAAGACTGAGCAGACCCCGGCCGCTGAAGCGGCGATTGCGTGAGGAGGAACAATGTCACCTGATGCAATAGAATTGCCTCAACGACAGCGGCTTGTGGTTGTCGGAAACGGCATGGCGCCGGGACGCATGCTTGAAGAACTCTTTAAGCAGGCACCCAATGCCTATGACGTGACGATCTTCAACGCCGAACCGCGTGTGAACTATGACCGGATCATGCTCTCGCCGGTTTTGTCCGGCGAGCGGTCGTTTGACGACATCATTATCCACAATGATGCCTGGTACGAAGAAAACCACGTCACGCTCTACAAAGGACGCAAGGTCACGTCTATTGACCGAGCCGAAAAGACGGTAACCGCCGAAGACGGCACGGTCGCTCCCTATGACAAGCTCGTGCTGGCAACCGGTTCAGCGCCGTTCATTATCCCAGTGCCTGGCAAAGATCTCGAAGGCGTTCTGGGATATCGCGACCTCGACGATGTCAACCAGATGCTGGACACATCGAAAAAGGCTAGGAACGCCGTTGTCATCGGCGGAGGCCTGTTGGGTCTGGAAGCGGCCGCCGGCCTGCAGCTCCAGGGAATGGATGTCACAGTCGTGCATCTGATGCCCACTTTGATGGAGCGTCAGTTGGATGCCGCAGCGGGACATCTCCTCCGGCGGTCTCTTGAGGAACGCGGCATCCGCATTATTACGGAAGCTAACACAAAAGAGATACTTGGGGCCGACGGAAAAGCCCGGGCGGTCTTGCTGGATGACGGAACCGAACTCCCTGCCGATCTCGTTGTGATGGCGGTGGGCATCCGGCCCAATGCGAGCCTCGCCGCGGAGTGCGACATAGAATCGGACCGCGGTATCATTGTTGACGACTGCCTGGCAACCAGTGACCCGGATGTTTTCGCCCTTGGTGAATGCGCCCAACATCGCGGTGTCTGTTATGGCCTCGTGGCGCCTCTCTACGAAATGGCGAAGACGCTGGCTAGCGGACTGGCCGGCCAGGAAGCGAGCTATACCGGGTCTCTGACCTCCACAAAACTCAAAGTCACAGGGATCAACCTCTTCTCTGCAGGTGATTTCGCCGAAGGGGATGACAGGGAAGAGGTGGTGCTCCGCGATGCACAGGCAGGCGTCTACCGGCGTCTGATCTTGGAGGACAACAAGCTCATTGGTGCTGTGCTCTATGGTGACGTCACCGACGGCGCCTGGTTCTTCGATCTGATCAAAAACGCAACCGACGTCAGCGAGATGAGAGACACGCTGATCTTTGGTCAGGCCTTTGCGGGGAGTACCCCCCTGGACCCTATGGTGGCCGTTGCAGCCTTGCCGGATGATGCAGAAATCTGCGGCTGTAACGGCGTATGTAAAGGAACAATTCTTGAGGAAATCGGCGCGCAGAACCTCACGGACGTTGAAGGCGTCAGAACACATACCAAAGCATCCGCCTCCTGTGGCTCGTGCACAGGGCTGGTGGAGCAGCTTCTGACCTTGTCGCTCGGCGACGCGTTTAATCCGGCGGCCATTCCGCCCATGTGCGGCTGTACCGACCTTGGGCATGGCGAGGTCCGTCGACTTATCGTCGCCAAAAAACTCAAGACACTTGAAGACGTGATGCAGGAACTTGAGTGGAAGACGTCCTGCGGGTGTGCGAAATGCCGACCGGCGTTGAACTATTATCTCCTGTCGACCTGGCCGGGTGAATATGTGGACGATGCGCAGTCACGGTTCGTGAATGAACGCGTCCACGCGAATATCCAGAAAGACGGAACTTATTCGGTCGTGCCCCGCATGTGGGGAGGCATTACAAGTGCTGACGAGCTCAGAGCCATCGCCGATGTTGCCGACAAGTTTTCGGTGCCAACCGTGAAGGTCACCGGTGGACAGCGGATCGACCTGCTGGGCATAAAAAAGGAAGACCTTCCTGAAGTCTGGTCGGACCTGAACAAGGCGGGCCTTGTCTCGGGTCATGCTTATGGCAAGGCGTTGCGTACGGTCAAAACCTGCGTCGGCACCGACTGGTGCCGTTTTGGGACCCAGGACTCAACCGGTTTGGGCATTCGGATCGAACGTTTCATGTGGGGGTCCTGGACGCCCGCCAAAGTGAAGATGGCGGTCTCTGGTTGTCCCCGCAATTGCGCAGAAGCGACCTGTAAGGATGTAGGCGTGATCTGTGTGGACTCGGGCTACGAGATTCACTTCGCGGGGGCCGCAGGCCTTGATATCAAAGGAACGGAAGTGCTTGGCCACGCCTCGACGGAAGATGACGCCCTGGAAATGATTGTCGCGGTGGTCCAGCTCTATAGAGAGCAGGGCTACTACCTGGAGAGAATCTACAAATGGGCCCGGCGCGTCGGCGTTGAGACAATCCAAAAGGCGGTTGTCGAAGACGCCGAACAACGCGCCGCTCTGTTTGAGCGTTTTGTGTTCTCGCAGAAGTTCTCGCAAACCGACCCCTGGGCTGAACGGGCGGAGGGCGCGGAGGCGCATGCCTTCCGGCCCATGGCGGACCTCACGCTTGAGGCCGCCGAATGAGCAATACAGCAAAATGGGTTGAAATAGGAACGGTATCCGACGTGCCGGTGCGCGGATCACGCCTCATTCAGGTCTCCGGCGGTGCGGTTGCAGTCTTTCGTACAAGCGAGGATCAGATCTTTGCAATTGACGACAGTTGCCCGCATCTCGGCGGCCCCCTGTCACAAGGCATTGTGCACGACCAACGCGTGACCTGTCCCCTCCACAACCTGGTCATCGACCTTGCGAGCGGTGAAGGGCAGGGGCCCGATGGCGGGTGTGTGAAGACTTACCCGGTCGACGTTCAGGATGGACGCATATTGCTGGACATCAGCACGCTCAAGCAGAAGAAGGTCGCCTGAGGATGAAAGCTGGCGCGAGCGTGAAAACCACATGTCCCTATTGCGGCGTTGGATGTGGTGTGATTGCTCGACAGAACGAAGACGGCGAGGTTGAGATATCCGGTGATCCGGATCACCCGGCGAACTTCGGCAAGCTTTGTTCCAAAGGCTCAGCCTTGGGGGATACTTTTTCGCTGGAAGATCGGCTGCTCACCCCAAAAGTGCATGGGCACGTATCTGACTGGGACAGCGCGCTCGACAAGGTGGCGCAAGGATTTGCCGATGCCGTGCGCGACCATGGCCCCGAGGCGGTCGCCTTCTATGTTTCCGGTCAGCTGTTGACCGAAGACTATTATGTCGCCAACAAGCTGATGAAGGGGTTCATCGGCTCAGCCAACATCGACACCAACTCCAGGCTCTGCATGGCGTCGTCGGTAGCCGGTCACAAACGCGCCTTTGGCAGCGATACGGTGCCCGGCGCCTACGAGGATTTGGACAAAGCCGATCTTGTGGTCCTTGTCGGGTCCAACTTCGCCTGGTGTCATCCGGTCCTGTTTCAGAGACTGGTAGCTGCAAAGCAGCATCGCGGGACGCGGGTCATTGTCATTGATCCGAGACAGACGGCGACGACTGAACTTGCGGACCTGCACCTGCCACTGCATCCGGGCTCTGACATCGCCTTGTTCAATGGTCTATTGCGGCACCTCGCTGAAAAAGATGCCCTGGACCCGTCCTATATCTCAGCTCATACGGAAGGTTTTGATGCCGCGCTAGAGAGCGCCAAGCAGATGAGTCTCACGGCGGTTTCTGAAGCGACACGTCTTGATCCGATCCGGCTGTCTCAGTTTTATCAGTCATTTTGCGAAACCGAGAAAGTGGTGACCATCTACTCCCAAGGCGTCAATCAGTCGAGCGTGGGAACGGACAAGGTCAACGCGATCATCAATTGCCATCTCGCCACCGGGCGGATCGGTCGCGAAGGGATGGGCCCCTTTTCAATCACCGGTCAGCCAAATGCCATGGGTGGGCGGGAAGTTGGCGGTCTGGCCAACCAGCTCGCCGCCCATATGGGTTTTGAGGACCCGGACCATCGAGACATTGTCGCGCGGTTCTGGGACGCGCCGAATGTTGCGAGTGAGCCGGGCCTGAAAGCCGTCGACCTGTTCGACCAGGTTGAGAGCGGTCAGATCAAGGCGGTCTGGGTGATGGCCACCAACCCGGCCGCCAGCATGCCCGATGCAGATCGCGTGTCCGCCGCGATCAAGGCTTGTCCCTTTGTCGTTGTGTCTGACGTGACCGACACAACCAAAACAGCGTCGCTCGCACACGTCTTGCTGCCTGCCATGGGGTGGGGCGAAAAGGATGGGACGGTCACCAATTCGGAACGCCGGATATCAAGACAGCGGTCCTTCATGGTGGGTGCAGGATCGGCAAAACCCGATTGGTGGATCATGTCGAAGGTGGCAGAGCGCATGGGGTTCCCGGGTTTTGCCTACGAGAAACCTTCTGAAATTTTCCGCGAACATGCGGAACTGTCCGCCTTTGAGAATGAAGGCACTCGGGATTTTGACCTGTCTGGTCTCACGGACTTGAGCGACGACGGGTATGACCTACTGAACCCCATCCAATGGCCGGTTCGGGAGAACTCCGAACAGGGGACAGAGCGCCTTTTTAGTGAGGGTGGCTTCTATACAAAAACAAAGAGAGCAAACTTTGTTTCCGTGAACCACAAACAGCCAGCAAGCGAAACCGGCGCTGACTATCCTTTGATCCTCAACTCCGGGCGCATACGGGATCAATGGCACACCATGACGCGAACAGGGCAGTCGGCGCGTCTGTCGTCCCACATCGCGGAGCCCTTTGTTGAAATGCATCCGGACGACGCAACAGCAAGCGGAATAGAGGTTGGCGACGTGGTGCGTGTTTCGAGCGCGCAAGGCACTCTTCTCGCACGCGCATCGGTGACGTCGCGCCAGTCCAAAGGCGCGGTCTTTGTGCCGATCCACTGGACCGCTCCTTATTCATCCTGCGCTGAGGTGGACGCATTGGTGGGCTCCAACACAGACCCTGTGTCTGGACAACCGGAGCTTAAGTTCACGCCCGTTCGAATCGAACCCGCGCCCATGCAATGGCATGCGTTCCTGGTGTCTACCCGCAAACCCGATCTGTCAGTCTTTCCCTATTGGGCTCTGGCCCGTACAAAGAGCGGCTGGCGCGCCGAGGTCGCTGGAGACACTCCAATCGCATCATTCGCGGAACATCTGAATTCCTTTCTGGCGCCGCTTGAGTCGGAAGAGGCTGAGACCTTTTCCTATGACAATGGTCTGGGCGGTGGGAGCCATATGCTCTGCAATGCCAGCAAACTTGATCACGCGGTCTTTTGGTCTGGCAAACCGGTCGAGGTTGCCCGTGCCTGGCTGGCGGACCAACTGGGTCAGCCGCAGGTGCCGCTGTCGCGGTATGCGCTTTTGGCGGGTCGCGCAGGTGCCGATCAACCGGATAAAGGTGCCATCGTCTGTTCCTGTTTCGAAGTCGGAGCCAACCAAATCACCCAGGCGATGCGTGAGGGGGCAGACACAATTGATGCCGTTGGCGCCGCGGTGAGTGCCGGGACCAATTGTGGATCCTGTCGATCAGAGATTGGTCGCCTTCTGGTGGCGGAAGACATGCGCGAGGCAGTGTGAGATGAATCAAGTTACGCTCGTAGGTGCCGGTCCTGGCGATCCGGACCTTTTGACCATCAAAGCCCTGCGCGTTTTGCAGGAAGCCGATGTCGTCCTCTTTGATAGTCTTGTAAGCCAGCAGGTTCTTGAGGCGATCGGACCGGGTCCCACCGCCATCAGTGTGGGCAAACGGGCGGGGCGGCCAAGCTGGGCACAGGGCGACATTAACGACCTCATGATCCGCCTGACCCGGGAAGGGCGACGGGTGGTGCGCCTCAAGGCGGGCGATCCGTCCGTCTTTGGGCGTTCAGGAGAAGAGATCGCGGCGCTCACCGCCGCCGGCATTGGCGTGACCGTGGTCCCGGGCATCACGACGGCTTCAGCCTTAGCTGCCAGTCTGAACGTGTCGCTCACCCATCGGGCCTGTGCGCAGTCTCTGCGATTTGTGACGGCGCACGGCGCAAAGGGCACGCTACCGGCGGATCTGGACTGGCCGGGCCTCGCTCACGAAACCACCACCTTGATTGTGTATATGGGCGGTCGCACTGGCGGCGAACTGGCGCGCAACCTCATCGAGTATGGACGGTCGGGAGCAACCCCTGTTGTGGTCGTGAAAAACGTCTCCCGTGAAACACAGGCCTCTGTAGCCGGGCGCTTGGCAAACCTGGATCACCTGCTGGCCGCTTGTGATGCGGAAGGACCAGTCACCATTGCTATCGGCAATGTCTTCGAAGAACTCATTGCTAAGTCTGCGGCTCAGCCTGTTTCCAGCACGTTGATGCCCTTGTTGAAGGGCGCGGTCCGTTCCACGTCATAGCCTGATTGGGCGACGACGGACGTATCCCACAACAATGCATATTCTTCCTGCGGGAGAAGGTCGCGCACTTTCTGTTGGTCTTCATTGCTGAGGCTTGCGAATTCTTCGCGCAACCGTTCGAGGCAATAGACCCGGTAGCGTGAGACCGGCATGTTCTTGTAAGCACAGCCTTGGACTGTCATCTCAAACTGTTTTTGTCCCTGACCATAGGCGAGAGCATTTTCCCGTTGCTGCACGATGTGGGTTTCAGCGATCTCTTTGAGCAGCGGGGCAGCGTCTTCAGGGACTCTATCGAGAAGGGATGTTGCTCCGGCGGTCGCGCCTGCATTCCAGACCCTGGCAACCCATTCGGCGATGGCGGGCCAGTCATTGCGCATGATGGCGGCGGGGGTCGGATCCTGACCGAAATGGCGGAGCATCGGGCCCATCATGCCAATATCTGCAATTGAAGGCGTGTCGCCCAGGAGATAGGGGCGGTTTTCCAGCATGGGGAGCATGCCCTTCATGGCATTGAAGAAGCCTGCTTCGACATGATCCCACGTGTCTTTGGTCACACCGTCGCGGGCAACAAAACGAGTGTGCTGCCGTCGCTTGACCATGTATCTGCGAACAAACCGAGGCAGGGGCAAATGTTGGGTGATTTCATCTGCAAGAACCCGCGAGAGCAGTTCACGATCATGATCATAGCTCCACCGGTAATGCATGGCGGAACGCCACAGCCACTCGTCTCCATAGTCCTCGATAAGGAGGGCAATGAACCGAACGACCGGGTCAGTCGGCATCACGGGGCGGTCCGGATATTCCGTTTCAAGCTGCTGAATAATCGGTGTGCTGTCAGACATCCAGCGCCCATCAGGTCGCTCGACAATCGGCACCTGGATCGCGCCCGCCCGCTCGCGGATGTATTTCTGCTTGGCGAACGGATGCTCCATCTCATAACCGATGTCCTTGTAGCGCAGATAGGCTTCGAGCTTGCCGGTATAATAAGAAACGCTGACTCCCCAGACTTTCATGATCGTCCCTCCAGACATGGGCTCCTGATGCAGGAGATGGATTGACACTATCCGGGGCGAGGGCCTTAAAATGCTAAAAAGTTACATTTGGGGCAAATAATGAAAGTCCTGCGTCCGAAAACCAAAACGCTGAGCGAAACCTTGTCGCCGGACACATTCGACAAGCTGATCTCCAGTGGGTCGACAAAAAAATATGCGGACGGCCAGATCATTCAGGACCGGGGCGATAAACGTCCAGGCCTGACCATTGTCACGGCCGGGGAGGTGGTTGCCGGCAATGTCGGCCACGATGGCTCGTTTCTCACATCCGCTCTCCTCAGACCGGGTGAAACCTTTGGTGAGCAAACGCTGTTCTCTGATCTGCGCCGCACCCATACTTTGTGGGCGCAAGGACCGGCAGAGATTACGTTCGTCAGTGCGAAAGCGTTCTTTACCCTTCTGGACGAAGAGCCAAACATTGCGCGTGCCCTCCTGACCCTGATGGTTCAGCGCAATTATGAGATGATGGATTTCATCGATGCGCAGCGCCGATTTTCTCTGAAAGCACGGGTCGCGCGCCTGCTCCTGGCGACGGCAGAGGAGGCCAACAATCAAGCGACCATTGAGTGTCGCCAGGAAGACTTGGCGTTCATGTTGGGGGTCTCACGCGTTGCCGCAGGTAAAGCGCTAAAGCTTTTGCAAGATGAGGGGTTGGTTGCGCTGCGCTATGGGCGCATAGACATTCGAGATGTTGCTCGACTACGAGCGCTGATTGCCGATGAGGATCAGTTTTTCCCGGTCGAAAATGACTAACAGTGATTTTCCTTTTTTCGCGTTTCTCTGTGCCCATATCGGTGTACGGTGCGCAGCATTCCGGACCACCGCCAATATTGAAGACAGAAATGGATAAGCCGTGACGACATATTCTGACAAAATCGTTTGGATCACTGGGGCATCATCAGGGATCGGAGAAGCGTTAGCCAAAACGTTCGCAGCCGAAGGCGCGGACATCATCCTGTCCGGGAGACGTGTAGAAGCCTTGCAAGCGGTCGCTGACGCTCTTCCCACGGATACGCTTGTGCTTCCATTCGAGGTCACGGATTACGGCGCGCTTGAAGGTGTCGTCGGCCAGGCCTGGGATTGGAAAGGGCGTGTGGACGTGCTGGTGAACAATGCCGGTGTCAGCCAACGCAGCCTCGCTATTCACACCGCGCCGCAAGTTTATACCGACCTACTCAATATCGATCTCATCGCCCCCATCTGGCTCACACAATTGCAATTGCCGCGCATGGTAGAGGCAGGTGGCGCGCATATCATCGCCATCAGTTCTGTCGCGGGTCGTATCGGGGCCCCGCTCCGCACAGCCTACTCCGCCGCGAAACATGGCCTGATTGGCTACATGGACGCGCTGCGCACGGAGGTCTCTGGCAGACACAATATCAATGTGACGAACGTCCTACCTGGGTCGGTCGCGACCAATGTCTCCCGCAATGCGTTTACCGCCGATGGCTCGACCCGCGGCAAGTCCGACTCGGCGATTGAAGGCGGCGATGATCCGATGGATTGCGCCAAGGCGATCCTCCACGCGGTCAACAACAATGTTCCAGAGCTCATCTTTGCCAGCGGCGTGGAGCTGGATCTGGCAAAGCTTCGCCACTCTGACCCGGAAAAACTCTTCGAGATGGGTGGGCAGATCGGCGCGCAGATCGCCGAGCAATACGAGTCTGGCGACGATTCCTAAATCGCCGCCAGCGTTCAAACCTTGGTGGATGTATCCAGGTTGAGCCCGTCAACTATGTCTTCAAAGATCTGCAGTTCTTTCTCGAAGAGATGAACAGATCCTTGCTGCGAAATGGGCTGGCTCAAGTCCTTGACGTCGAAAAAGCCCAGCTCCGACGTGCCGGACCCCTTTGTGTCGATGGACAGGTAAAGAAAGGTCTCGTGAAACGCGGCCTGTATTTTCGATTGTGGAAACACCTCACGAATGTCGAGCAGGCGTTGCATGAAGGTCGGCGTCAGCAGGTAGCGCGCTTCCACCTGGTCGCTGCTATAGACCTGGAACTTCTTCTCAAAAACCGGGTCTTCAAGCGCCACCCGTTCCCCTTTCTGGGAAAAATCCTTTGCCCAGTTAAAGAAGCCCGCGTCTGTAAGAACCACCGTTGACCCCTGAAAGCTCTTCGGGAAATTGAAGCGCGCCAGCAGGCCGGAAAACACTGTCTCAACGGTCTCGGACTTTCCCCGTTTCCGTCGCACTTTGGCAAGGGCTTCAAAGAGTTCAAACCCGACACCGGAAAAATCACCTTCAAAATGGTCTTCGACATCCAGCTCATCATGGTGGGGAAAGAGACCTAATTTCCGGTACGTCCTGGTAGCCCCCGATGAGGGGCCGTCTGCGTTGAAGCGCCATCCTCGCGCATCTGCCATATGCCCAAGGATGTCGGTCTTCATGCGTTCCTTAAGTTCGAAGAGCTTGAACTCTGCGATCATGTAGGTGAGACCGGCGCCTGCTATTGCCGCAATAAGGCCAGGCGGTCCGAAAAAAGACACCGCAATAATCGCTGCCACTGCCACGATGGGGAGGCCGATCGTCCAAGCTTTCTTCCGCCAGCTCAAAGCCTCCAACCGCTCCTGCTCCAGATCATCGAACAGGTGCGGATCGAAGCTATAGGGACTCATGAGCTTGACCTTGAACGTTGCAGCATGGGCGTCAGTCAGGGCTTAGCTGGACAGAATATCGCCGGCGTCAACCGGTTTCCGCTCTGCCTCATCGATCTCAAAGAAGGGCATGGCTTTGACACCGGCAAAGGCGGCAATCGTCGAGGACGGCCATATTTCCACGGCGTTTTGAAGATCTTCGACAGCAGAGTTATAGAAACGCCGCGCGGCGGAGATATGCCCTTCCACTTCTTCATACGTTTCTTGAGCGGTTTTCATAGCTTCGACGAAACGTGGCTCCGGATAGTTTTCTGCGACGGCAAAGAGTTGGCGCATGCTTTGTGCGAGGCCGGACTCCGCCTCCAGACGGCCCTTGATGGCGTCCGGATCATCGGCGTCGGTCGGAACTTCGGTTGCTGTTCTGAGGCGTGTCACTTCTTCGATAAGCGACTTTTCCTGCGTCATCGTTTCCTTGGCAATCTTGAGAACGTTAGGGATGAGGTCGTGACGCTTTTTCAGCTGCACATCAATGGTCGAGAAAGCACTGCGCGCCCGGTTCTTCTTTTGGATGACCGAGACGTATAGGTAGTAGGCAACGACGCCGACGCCCCCAAAAACGATCAAAAACACCCACAAGCCGTCCATCTTATTCTCCTTGGTGACCAGCCATAAAGGCGGATCGATAGCGTTCGGTACTCAAAGAGAGTTTCAGGGAATGGGGCGGCAAACTCAAGCAGGAGAGGCGTAATTTGGTATGTAACGGGAGAATTCTGGCTCCCTTGTGTTTGGGATCCCTCAATTGGTGGTGGATCGACCTGCTTCTGCGGCTCTCAGCACTCGAAGAAAGTTCCCTCCCCAGATTTTCTCGATGTCTTCGGCAGAATATCCAGCGCGGACCAGTGCAATTGTCACGTTCAACGCCTCACTGGCATCGGCATACCCTTCAATACTGCTGCCATGGTTGAAGTCATTGCCAATGCCCACATGGTCAATGCCGATGCGATCAACAATATAGTCAATATGGGCAATCATGTCGGCGACACTGCCACGGCCGATGGTTGAGCGCATTTCGACCAAAAAGGCCCGTCGATCTTCCGGGTCTTCCAGTTCCCAATAGAGCTCATAAGGGTAGGAATATTCTTCCGGTAGACCGGCTTTGAGGCGAACCGCTTTGACTTTTTCAAGCACAACAGGATCGGAAAGAGCCACCAGGTAGGCACCGAAAGCCGCCACATGGATCACCCCACCTTTCTCGCCGATGAAGTCGATCTCTTCGTCGGACAGATTACGGGTCACATTGGAGATGGCCTGCACATTGGAATGACTGGCGATCACCGGTGTACGCGATTGTGAAATCGCCTGAAGCGCTGCTGTCTTGGACATCTGTGAAATGTCGACCACGCCGCCCAAGGCATTGATCCGGTCAATTGCTGCAACTCCTAGTGGCGAAAGGCCGCCATGCTCCTCCGTTGGCTCATAGGACTTGGTAGCCCCGTCATAGATGGGGCGGGAGGAATCCGAGAAGTCATTATGTCCCAAATGATTGAGGCCAAACACGCGAACGCCTGCCTGGTAGAAATAGTCAAGGGCATCGACATTACCCTCAAGCGACCGCGCGTTCTGAAACCCCAACACAAGCGCCGGTTTGCCGTGGGCGCCGGCTTGCTCAATCTCAGCAGCCGATGTGGCGAGCACAACGCCGCCAGAGGATGCTTCAACAATCTCAAGAGCTGCGGCGAGCTTCTCATCCGCGATCGCGCGCGCCATCGCGTCGCCCTCAGCGGTCCGCGGGCCTGGCCCAACCGCAACCGACATGACAACAGCATCAACGCCACCGGCGACGAGTTTCTCCGGACTTACTTTCGACACACCCCCTTCGCCAAGATAGCTCAGCGACGTTGATGGGATCACAATGTCAGCATGCGCATCAATGACGATCGCATCAGCGTGAATTGCCTCCGCCTTTGCCACAATCTCAGCTTCAGAAGGTGCGGTGTCAGCCTGCGCTGGAAGCAAAGCGGCAAAGAGAAAAAGAGACGCGCCGACAATGCGGCGGACGGCGATAAGACATGTCGCACTACTATTCATGAAACCCTCCCGGCGTCGGCAGGCTGGATGTTCTACCGACCAGACAGATAGTCTACAGAATATGGCGGGGAGCCCAAATGCAAACTAGGATGGACTGAGCAAACAGGTCGAGGGGTGGTCATGAATTGGTTGAAAGAGAACACGGATGCGTTGCAGGCGCTCGGCGCAATCCTAACCGTTGTATTTGCCGTCGTCGCGCTGGGGGCTATTAAGTTGCAGATTGATGCGTCGGATCAACTACAGAAGGAGCAATCTGCCCGCGACATGTACCGCGAGCACCTCTCGCTTGCCATTCAGAACCCAACGCTCGCCTATGCGAACTATTGCGAACTGAAAACAGAAAAAGAAGAGCTCACCTACGAAGCCTATCTGGAACATTTCCTCTACACGGCTGAGCAATTGTCCTCACTTGGCGCGCATTGGCAGCACACGATCAAAAGCTATCTGGAAGCTCACAAGTCCTATGTGTGTTCGCGACGGGAATGGGATGACTACCCGCCGGATCTGACGGCTCTTATCATGGAGGTTCGCGCAACCCAGTGTCAGGCGGTCAGAGTCTGTGAGGCAGACTAGCGCGCAGGATTTCGCTCAAAACCAAAATCTTGGTGGGGCTCTGTGCACCACCACTGATTTGACGCAGCGGCACCGGACGTTTGGTCACAGGGCTAAACTATTCCGCAGACTTTGATATGGTGGCGCCCTCAAATTGCTCACCATTGCCATATGAAGAGGCGAACAATGACCGCAACAAGTGACCTCGACGGTTTCCGTTCGGAAGTATCTGACTGGGTTAAGACCAATTTCCCGTCGGCTCTTAGCGATTTCGATCTGGGCGTGGACAGCCCGAGCGCCAAAGGCGTGAGCACCGAGTTTGACGCCTGGCGAAAGGCGCTGGCAGACAAAGGGTGGGGTGCACCGACCTGGCCCAAAGAGTATGGCGGCGCAGGGCTGAGCGACCCGGAAGCGAAGGTTGTTCGGCAGGAAATTGCCAAGGCAGGGGCCTTTAATCCGATATCGCCCATGTCTGGTATGGGCATCACCATGGTCGGGCCGACGATCCTGGAATACGGCACCGACGAGCAGAAGGCGAAACACTTGCCGGGCATTGCGAGCGGCGAAATCCGTTGGTGCCTCGGGCTGTCTGAGCCCAATGCCGGTTCTGATCTGGCGTCGCTGAGCACGAAAGCTGTGGACGAAGGGGACGCCTTCATTCTGAATGGTCAGAAAATCTGGACCTCGGGCGCTCACATCTCGCAATGGTGCGGCGCCGTTGTTCGCACCGACCCGCAGGCGAAGAAGCGTGATGGCATCAGCTTCGTGATGCTGCCGATGGATCAAAAAGGTGTTGAAACGCGGTTGATCAAACTGATCTCCGGCGCGTCCCCCTTCTGCGAAACCTTCTTTACGGACGCCCGTGCAGAGAAGAGCGATTTGCTTGGCGACCTGAACGATGGGTGGAGCGTCGTGAAGCGTTTGCTGCAACATGAGCGGCAAAGCCAGACATCTGCGCCGGGTGCTCCGAAGATCGATGAGGAGCCCTTATACGAGCAGGCGAAACGGTATGTAGGAACTCAGGAAGACGGTACCCTCGCGGACCCGGACCTGCGCCTCCGCGTCGTCGAGAACCTCATGGACGCGGAAGCTCACAAGCTGACCGTCTCCCGGATCACGGCTGAGGCAAAAGGTCAGGTGAAAGTGAGTGCCGCGGCCTCGATCCTCAAGAACTCCATGACCAAGGTGGCACAAACCAAAGCAGAGCTGACCTTGGAAATGATGGGCCATCATGGCATTGGCTGGGAAGGGGATCAGTTCTCTGACGACGAATTGCGCAGTGTGCGCGATTGGTTGATGGGCAAAGCTATGTCCATCTATGGCGGGTCTGCCGAGATCCAGAACAACATCATCTCTAAGAATATTCTGGGCCTCCCAGAAACCACCCAACAAGGCTAACAGGGGCTCCGAAACAACATGGCTGCACTGACAGAAGAACAAACACTCCTCAAAGACCAAGCAACCTCTTGGGTGAGCGCGGAGGCGCCGGTGTCGAAGTTCCGCGCCATGCGGAATGAAGGCAATGAGCTGGGTTTTGCACAACCCACCTGGGCCGCCATGGTGGAGATGGGCTGGACCGGCATTCTGGTACCGGAAGAATATGGCGGGTCTGATCTGGGCTACCTGACCTTCGGGGTGGTTCTGGAAGAACTGGGCAAGCAGTTGGCGGCGTCGCCTCTCTTTGCCTCCGCCTATGTCGGCGCAACGGGGCTGTTGCTCGCGGGCACAGATGCCCAAAAGTCGAGCCACCTGCCCGGCATCGTCGACGGGACCAAAATCGTCACGCTGGCAATCGACGAAGGACCGCGTCATGCGCCGGCACGGACGGCACTCGAGGCCAAAGCCCAAGGCGACAAATACGTGCTCTCCGGGTCAAAGACTCTTGTATTGGAAGGCATGTCGGCGACCGACTTCATTGTCGTGGCGCGCTCGAGCGGAAGCATCGGGGACGCCCAAGGCCTTTCTCTCTTTATTGTTTCCGCGGATGCGAGCGGTCTCTCGCGCAGCGCGATGAAGACCATGGACAGTCGCGGCTATGCGGAACTGACCTTCGACAGTGTCGAAGTCTCTGCGTCTGATCTCATGGGGCCGGAAGGTCAGGCCGGTGAAGTGCTGGAAGAGATTCTTGACCGCGCTCGGGCTGGTGTTGGCGCCGAGATGTTGGGCGTTGGGTCGCAGGCATTTGAGATGACACTCGAATATCTCAAGACTCGGAAACAGTTCGGGGCTGTTATCGGTTCATTTCAGGCGCTTGGGCATCGTGCAGCGGAGCTCTTTGCCGCTAAGGAACTCGCGCGGTCCTGCGGCGAGGCGGCGTTGCAGGAGATCGATGCGCAAAGCAACTCTGTTGCGAAAGCCTGCTCTCTATCCAAGGCAAAGGTCGGGGACTTTCTCCACACCATGTCCAATCAGCTGATTCAGATTCACGGCGGCATTGGTATGACCGACGAATTTGACGCCGGTCTTTACCTGAAGCGGGCACGGGTGCTGGAAACACTCTACGGCAATCAATCCTATCATCGGGATCGCTACGCACGGCTGTTGGGCTTCTGAGGTCGGTCAGGGCCCAGATATCTAAACGAACCGGTTGAAATCGTTCTGCGTGACTAATTTGGGTCGGCGACAAAGAGTCGGCGTGCCATGGATTTCATGTGGTGCGCATAGTCTGCTCGCGACCAGCCGCAAATCACCGTCAGCTGTTCCCAGTTTCGAAGGGACAGCATCGTCCACAAAATGTCCGTTGCCTGCTCCGGCGAATAGTCTGGCGTGAGTGTTTTGTCGCGATCGAGCGCCAGGATTGCGGCTTCGCAGCCTTCGCGCATGTCCTGCATCCGCGTGTCCCAGGCAGCTGCGGCCTCAGGGTCGGTATCGCGCATGGCGAGCAGCGCTTTCCCGATGCCGTAAATCTCCGGCAAAAAGCCGGCCCAGGCGTCGATGAAGGCGGCCAAGCGCTCGATACCGGTCTTGGCGGTTCGGCTGGGAACAAGCCGGGCATCACCTCCATGAAGCTCATCCACATAGTGGGTTGTGGCGATCAGAAGATCGCCGCGGGTCCGAAAATGCAGGTAGAGCGCCTGCCGGCTGATGCCGACCTTCGCCGCAATATCCGACATCCGAACACTGTTCCCCTGGCCAGATTCCAGCAGTTCCAGGCTGGCGGTCAGAATTTTGTCTCGAGTCGATTTTTTCTTACTTGACATGGTGTCTAGTAGCACTTACTTGTCATCGTGTCAATTTACACGGTGTCAAGTTAGGAGCTAGCCATGAAAATCATCATTTTTGGAGCGACAGGATCTTTGGGCCGCCATCTGGTGGAGCAGGCTCTGGAGCAGGGTGAGCAAGTCACCGCCTTTCTGCGAGACGCATCAGCGTGGGAACGCGACCATGAAAACTTGCATTTGGTCGAGGGCGACGTCCTCGACCCCGTGGCAGTGGACCGAGCCGTGAAGGGTCACGATGCGGCGCTTATCGCTCTGGGCGCAGGCCGCAAGGGTGGCGTTCGGGCGGCGGGCACCAAGCACATTGTCGACGCGATGGAGCGTCACGGCGTGCGCCGTCTCGTCAGTCAGTCCACGCTGGGTGCGGGTGACAGTCATCCACATCTCAACTTCTTTTGGAAGCACGTCATGTTTGGATGGCTGCTCAAGCAGGCCATGGCCGACCATGAAGAGCAGGAAGCTGTTATCCGGCAGAGCAATCTTGATTGGGTCAATGTGCGGCCAGCCGCGTTCACTGACGGCCCCGTGACCGGCGACTACAAGTTTGCCTTCCCGCAGTCTGAGAAAGACCTGACGCTCAAAATTTCGCGGGCGGATGTCGCGAGCGTGATGCTGAAGCAGATGACCGACGACACACATCTCCACGCCTCACCTGGTCTTTCCTACTAACTCACCCAATCAAAGGAGCGCGTCATGACGCAAACTTGGCTTCTTCTTATCAGTGAAATTTCACTCATCTCAACAGCCCTCGTCGCCGGTGTTTTTCTGACCTTTTCCGACTTTGTCATGCGGTCGCTGAACGGCGCTCGCATGAGCGCCGGCGTAGAGGTGATGCAGTTCATCAACCGTGAAGTTTACAAGACGATCTTCATGGTTCTGCTCATCGGCATGTGGGGCGTCTCAGCCGCACTAGGCGCCTATGCCTATCTCTACCATGCAGGCAGTGGAGTCGCTGAGTTGGTCCTGGCGGCGATCATCTACTCCGTCGGCGTCATGGGGGTAACCCTCGTGTTCAATGTGCCCATGAACACCAAACTGGAGGCACAGGCCTATGACAGTCCGGAAGGTGCTGCCTACTGGTCCGATGTCTACTACCCCAAATGGACCTTTTGGAATTGGGTGCGCGGCAGCGCCTCAGCACTGACGGCCGTCGTCTATCTCTCAGCATGTTTAAAGCTCGCCGCAGCATGACACTTGCAAAGATTTTGAAAGGACACCGAACATGAAAACCCTATTCGGACTAAAAACCCTCTTGTTCCTCACGGGCCTGATCGGCGTCGGGATCGGCGGCGCCATCCTGTTCGAGCCCGTCGCCTTCCACGCAACCAGCGGCATCGTAGTTCCGGCCAGTGAGAGCCTGTTGAGTGAGTTGCGCGCTGCGGGTGGTGCACTTCTTGCCATTGGATTGGTTGTCGTGCTTGGTGCATTCGTATCACGATTGACCTTCACGGCGCTCATCCTTGCGACGGTTCTGTACCTCTCCTATGGAGTGTCCCGCGTGACGAGCATGCTCCTGGACGGGCTGCCCTCTTCAACTCTGCTCGCCGTAACGGCATTTGAGCTGGGGGTCGGCTTGATCTGCGCAATTACCCTTATCAAACACAGATCCACAGGGAGCCCCGACGGTAAACTTATGTCCTGAATTTATAGAGACGCCATCACCCCCTACAGGCCGCTGCCGGTCGGTTGAATTGCTGCTTTGTGCTATGTATCCGCGGTGCGGCGCAGTGTCGGCGCCTGGGGAGTGATGCATGCAAAAAGACCAATATGGAAATCCGCTGACGACAAGCTCCGCCAAGGCGCGTGACGCCTATGTGCGCGGGCTTGAATGTAATCTCGCCGCAGCACCCGGTGCTGAAGAAGCCTTTCAGGAAGCGATCGGCGAAGATGAGAACTTTGCGTTGGCGCACCTTGCCATTGCACGCAATCGTCAGGTCGAAGGACGCGGCGTCAGCGGGCGAGAGCCTTATGCGAAAGCCAAGGCGTGCGCCGATGGTCTGAGTCCCCAGGAGAAAGGGCATCTGCAAATCATCGGGTCGCTCCTCGAAGGCAAGAGTGAGGGTGTCTATGACCTGGCCTACAAACACTTGCAGGAATATCCGCGCGATGTGTTGGTGGCACAGGCCTGCCTCGGTGTCTTCAGTCTGATCGGATTTGGCGGGCAGCCGGGACGGGAGGCTGAAAACCTGGCTCTCTCTTCTCTGCTTGCGCCCCACTATGGCGACGATTGGTGGTTCCTCTCCACACATGCCTTTTCCCAGATGGAGGCAGGGCAGCTGGAGCCAGCTGCGCGGTCCATCGAGCGCTCGCTCGCGATCAATCCGCGAAACGCAAACGGGTCCCATCATCGCGCACACCTTCACTATGAAATGGGGGAGACGGTAGCGGGCTTTGAATATCTCAAAGACTGGATCACCGACTATGACCGCGAAGGCGTCATGTACTGCCATCTTGCCTGGCACATCGCGCTTTGGGCTTTGGCAGAAGGCGATATTGAGACCATGTGGAAAATGGCAGATAGCGCCATTGATCCAAATGTGGGGACGGGGCCTGCGCTCAATGTCGTCACCGACATGCCGGCGCTCCTATATCGCGCAGAACTTGCCGGCGTGGACGTGCCGCCTGAGCGTTGGCAAGCGATTAGCGACTACGCAACAGCCCGGTTTCCGAAACCGCGCCTCGCCTTCGCCGATGTCCACGCAGCCCTCGCCCACGCCATGGCAGGCAACGCCGAAGGGGTGGCGACCATCCTCGAAAAGGCGAATGGGCCCGCCGAGGACCTCGTACGGATTCTTGGCCAGGCCTTTTCAGCTTTTGCCAAGAAGGATTGGGCATTGACCATTGAACATCTCGCGCAAGCGCTCGCGGATCATGCACGTATTGGCGGCAGTCGCGCGCAGCGGGACCTCATTGAGCTCGGAATGGCATTTGCGCTCACGCGCCAAGGCAAGGCGGAGGAGGCCGCACGTTTTCTGATGAGCCGCCGACCCCTGGCCTTGGGCGCAGTGGCGCACTCTTTTTCTCACTAACCTCACAAACGAGTATTGACCGGAATGACAGACAATATATCAGCCACCGCGCGCGACATCGGCGACCGCGTAGAGACGTTTGTGCGAACGCAGATCGCTCCCTACGAGAGTGACCCCCGCGCCGGGTCCCATGGGCCGACGGAAGAGCTTGTCCGGGAAATGCGGGACAAGGCAATTGAAGCAGGTGTCATGACCCCTCACATCAGAAGTGATGGCGGGCACTACAGTCAGGTGGAGACAGCCTACATCCTCAAAAAATCAGGTCTCTCTCCATTGGGCCCGGTCGCGTGCAACACCATGGCGCCTGACGAAGGAAATATGTTCCTGTTGGGCAAAGCCGGGAGTGAAGAGCAGAAGGCGCGCTTCCTCGCACCTCTGGTAAGCGGTGAGGCAAGGTCGGCCTTTTTCATGACCGAACCCTCTGCAGACGGCGGCGCCGGTTCTGATCCCTCCATGATGCAGACGGAAGCAAAACTCGATGGCAACCATTGGGTCATCAATGGCAAGAAGACCTACATCACCGGGGCTGACGGCGCCAAGGTCGGCATCGTGATGGCCAACTCCGAACAGGGCGCCTGCATGTTCCTGGTAGACCTGCCCGACCCGGCGATTAAGATCACCCGCGTGCTGGAGACGATCGACAGTTCCATGCCCGGCGGGCATGCGGAGATTACCATCGACAATCTAAGAGTGCCCGCCGATCAGATGCTGGGCCAACCAGGGCAGGGATTTCGCTTTGCACAGGTACGTTTGGCGCCTGCGCGGCTCTCCCACTGCATGCGCTGGTACGGCGTCGCGGTGCGGGCACAGGAGATCGCCACCGAATATGCCTGCCGACGGGAGGCTTTTGGCAAGCTACTGATCGACCATGAAGGCGTCGGTTTCATGCTGGCCGAAAATCAGATCGACCTAAAGCAATCAGAGCTGATGATCGATTGGTGTGCGGCGACACTTGATCGAGGCGAAGACGGAAATGTCGAAAGTTCCATGACCAAAGTGTCTGTGTCGGAAGCGCTCTTCAGGGTGGCAGACAGATGTGTCCAAGTCATGGGGGGAATGGGAGTCACCGGCGATACAATTGTGGAACAATTGTTCCGTGAGGTGCGGGCGTTCCGCATTTATGATGGGCCCACGGAAGTGCACAAATGGTCACTCGCCAAAAAGATCAAAAAGAAAGCGCTGGCTGACGGCTAGTAACTCAGGAGGCGTCAGGGGCGCCGATCAAGCGCCCCCGAGTGTTTTAGCTATAGCGGTAGGGGCGTCCCGCCTTTTGCATGTCCGCATTATACTTCTTGAAGATATCAACAACCTTTGCCTTGGTTGCTGACTCAGCGGCGATCTCATCCCAGAAGACGAGCGCGGCCGCTTCGACCGTTGCCCACTCTTCATCAGGAATCGACGTGAGCTGCATCTTGGTGCCATTGACGCGAAGCGAAGCTTCGCCGCCCCAGTACCACCACTGACGATAATAGTGGGAGCTGTCCATGGTGATCTTGAGCAGTTCTTTCAGGTGGTCGGGCAGCTCGTTGTACTTGTCCATATTGGCAAAAAACGACCCCGCCCAGGCACCAGAGATATTGTTGGTGAGGAAGTAGTCGGTCACATCCGCCCAACCGACAGTGTAATCCTCGGTAATGCCTGACCAGGCGACACCGTCGAGCTCCCCAGTTTGAACAGCTACTTCGATGTCTTCCCAGGGAAGGGTTACCGGCACCACGCCGAACTGACTGAGGAAGCGGCCTGCTGTCGGGAAGGTGAACACCCGCTTGCCCTTCAGGTCTTCCAGGCTGCGGATGGGATCTTTGGTTGCAAAGTGACACGGGTCCCAGGCGCCAGCGGAAAGATGCTTCACGCCGACCTTGGAATATTCCTCATCCCAAATCTCATTGAGGCCGTATTGGTTAAACAGCACGGGCACATCGAGGCTGTAACGGGAAGCGAACGGGAAGTATCCACCAAACACGGTCACTTCCGTCGGTGACGCCATTGAATCGTCGTCGGATTGCACGGCGTCAATGGTGCCATTCTGCATGGCGCGGAACAGCTCTCCAGTCGGCACCAACTGATCAGCAAAGAAGAGTTCGATCTGCATTTCATCGCCGGCAATTTTGTTAAAGCTATCAATTGCTGGCTTGATGACATGTTCCGCGAGAGCGGGTCCTGCATAGGTCTGCATCCGCCATCGAATGGTTGTGTCCGCATGCACGGCGGGCGCGGCCAAGGTGGCGGCGCCGGCGACGCCGGCTGTGGTCAGAAACTTACGTCTTGTCGTCATGTCTCGTCTCCTTGTTGATCAGATGAGTACGCGCTTCTTGGTACGTGAATGCAGCTCCTTTTGAAGTTCTGCCTATTTGCCGTAGACGGTCTCTGGTAGCCAGAGGGCGATCTGCGGAAAGACCATGATGAGGGTCAGTGCCAATAACATCACCATAACGAATGGAAGGATGGAACTATAAATGTCCTTCAGGCCAATTTCGGGTGGCGCCATGGCGCGCATGAGAAACAAATTGTAACCAAATGGCGGCGTCATATAGGCGATCTGCGTGGTGATGGTGTAGAGGATGCCGTACCAAATGAGATCGAAGCCAAGGGCACCAACCAGCGGAACATAGAGCGGCGCGACAATGACAAGCATCGCTGTATCGTCGAGGAACGTCCCCATCAGCAAAAAGCTGAGCTGCATCAGGATAAGGATCATCCAGGGGTTCAGCCCTAATTGGTCTGTAAACAGATTGTCAATGGCACGGACGGCCCCGAGCCCGTCAAACACAGCACCAAATCCCAGCGCCGCCAGGATGATCCACATGAACATGCAGGAAATGGCAAGTGTCTGCCGGACGGAGACTTCAAAGACGGTACGGGTCATCCGGCCTTTGATGACCGCGGCGGCAAAGGCTGTAAGGGCCCCAATGGCAGAGCTTTCAACCAAAGACGTCCAGCCATTGACGAAAGGAACCATCATCGCGGCAAAGATGCCGACAGGCAGCAGGCCCGCCCGTAGCAGCCGCAGTTTCTCAGGGAGTGGGACAGTTCGCTCTTCCGGCGGCAGAGCGGGCCCAAGCGCCGGATTAAGACGGCAGCGGAAATAGATATAGGCGATGAACATGGCCGCCATCATCAGGCCAGGCAGAACGCCGGCGAGCCAGAGTTGGCCGACAGGTTGCCGCGCAATCATGGCATAGAGAACAAGAACAACCGATGGGGGAACCAGGATGCCAAGCGATGAGCCAGCTTGCACAACCCCCGTCACCATTCTTTTGTCATAGCCTCTGCGCAGCAGCTCGGGGAGCGCGATGGTGGCACCAATGGCCATGCCTGCGACGGAGAGCCCATTCATCGCGGAAATCAGAACCATGAGGCTGATCGTGCCGATCGCAAGCCCGCCATTGATGGGGCCCATCCACACATGGAACATCCTGTACAAATCGTCGGCGATCTTTGACTCCGACAGCACGTAGCCCATGAAAATAAACATGGGCAGCGTGAGAAGTGGATACCACTTCATCAGTTTCATCGCCGAAGAGAAGGGAATGAGAGAGCCGCCAGTACCCCAGAGCGTCAATGCGGCGATCGCTGCAACAGCCCCGATCGCCCCAAACACCCGTTGCCCGGTCATGAGCATGAGCATCATGGACGAGAACATCAATATCGCGATCAGCTCATAGGACATCAGAGCTCGACCTCTCTGATCTTGGCAATGTCCTTGAAGAGTTCCGAGATGGCCTGAAGCAACATCAGAAAGAAGCCGATCGTCATGATGACCTTGATCGGCCAAAGATAGGGCCGCCAGGCGGTCGGATTGCGCTCACCATATTGCAGCGAATTGCTGGTGCTATCGACCGCGCCATAGAGCAGGACTCCTAGATAGAAGATCAGCAGGAGGACAGTGAAACTATCGAACCAGGCTTTCTTCCGAACCGACCAATTGCCGTAGAAGAGATCCATGCGCACATTGGAGCCGAGCTGAATAGAATAGGGCCCGCCCATAATATAGTAGGCGACCATAGCGAACTGCGCGACTTCGAGTGTCCAAAGCGAGGGCAGGAAGAATGTTTTAGAGATCGATGACCAGAGCAGGATGCCCATCATGACGAAGATGCCATACATCATGACGCGCCCGATGCGATAGTTGACGGCGTCGACCGTGCGCACGTAAACGCTCACAAATCGGGGCATTGGGTATCCTTCAATGTCACTCTTAGGACATCGTGATACGTCTGCAGCGGATGCACAAGGGGCTGGTGGGGACTTGGTGCTTTCTATTGACCGTAGATGGCTGCGTTCCAGATGTCGGCCGATGTTTTGCCTATCGCGCTAGCATCATCTGGTTGCGCACGAAGCATATTGTCGTTTGCAAGGGCATTGTTCATGAGGATGAGTGCGCGCGCGGTGCGATCAGGATCTGACACCGTTGATCGACCAAGCATGATTTGTTGCCGAATAAACCTGGCAGTTTTTTCAATGAAATACTCGATCACACGTTCACGCCACTCGCTATAGACCTGTGCATTGTTATTGGATGCACGTTCCATCGCCTGCATCGCGGTTCGATGAGCATCCATCGCAATGAACATATCGGTAAGGTGTCGATGTGTATCGTTCAGGTAATCGTCGCTCCCATTTCCCTCAAGCCATGCATCAACCGGCTGACGAATAGCTTCTTCAAACCGGTCGAGAAACTCGAGCGCCAGCTCATCCACACTCTTGAAGTAATGATAGAAGGACGATCGCGTCATGTCGGTCCGCCGCATAATCACGTCCACCGTGAGACCGCCAAACTCGGTATCAGCCAAGGCGGCGACGGTTGCGTCGATGATTTCTTCCCGGGCCATTTCCGGTGTGCGGCGGCGTCTTTGAGGCTTACTCGACATTACTGGCTCATTTCCTTGGGTTTCACGGCCATATACACAGTCTAAATCCACTATTGACAGACCGTCAATAGTGGATCATTCTTTCTGTAATATCGTTGAAAAAGAAGCGATGACGGAGGATGCCTCAATGAATGTGCATGCGAGTGATATGTCTGGTGGTCAGGGAACCAACTGGGCGAAAGCAGGAACACAGCCGAGAATTGCGATCATTGGCGCGGGGATGTCCGGCATCGCCGCCGTGGTGAAACTGCGCAAGGCTGGCTACACGGACCTCATTGTCTATGAAAAAACAGACAAGGTTGGAGGCACTTGGCGCGAAAACCAGTATCCCGGCCTTTCCTGTGACGTGCCGTCTCGCTGGTACTCTTTCTCATTCGCACTGAACCCGGACTGGACCCATCGCTTCTCCTACGGTCCCGAGATCCAGGCCTATATGGAAAAGACGGCAAAGGATTTCGGTGTTACCGACATTGTAAAGTTCAACACACCAGTCACCGACCTCACCTATGAGGGCCCGCAATGGCGTCTGACAACTGGTGCTGGCGACGTCGAGCATTACGACATCGTCATTTCCGCGACCGGCGTATTGCACAATCCTGTGCTTCCAAAGATTGACGGTCTGGATAGTTTTGCAGGCGACATGTTCCACACCGCCAGGTGGGACCACTCCGTTCCATTGGAAGGGAAGAAAGTCGGCATTATCGGAACGGGCTCGACTGCCGCGCAGATTATCGGCGCGATCACCAGCAAGGTGGGCACGATGAACGTATTCCAGCGCACTCCTCAATGGATGATCCCCCTGCCGCAGAGAGAATATTGGGGTATCACCAAGTGGCTCATGCGCACTTTCCCGGCGCTGCAGAAGGTCACCTACAACTTCTATTTCAAAACGATGGTAAAGCATTTTGGTCAGGCCACTGTTGGTGATCAAAAAGAGCTTGCGAAGATTCAGGACGCCTGTTCCAAGCATCTTGAAGACGCCGTAAAAGATCCTGACCTTCGGGCAAAGCTCACACCTGATTATCAGGCGGCGTGTAAGCGACTGATCTTCTGCTCGGACTTTTATCCAGCGATTACCAGCGACAACGCCAACCTGATCACGGAAGGCATTGAGCGTATTGTCCCCGAAGGCATCAAGACCGTTGACGGCAAGACCCACGAGCTGGATGTGCTTGTTCTGGCGACGGGTTTCGACGCGACGTCGTTCATTCTGCCAACCAAGGTAACCGGTGAAAATGGCCGAGACCTCGGAGAAGCCTGGGACGGCTCTCCGCGTGCGCACAGAGCGGTGGGCATGCCGGGCTTCCCCAACTTCTGGATGCTGGAAGGCCCAACGGGTCCCGTCGGCAACCTCTCGCTCATCACCATCACCGAGCATCAGGTGGACTATGTGATCTCCATGCTCGATAAGATGCGGGATGAAGGCCTTGAAGCGATCGCACCAAAACAGGCTGCTTTTGAATCCTACAACGCAGAGATGCAGGCGCGCGTGCCCACCACAGTTTGGGCCAGCGGCGGATGCGACAGCTGGTACTTCGATAAGTCAGGCGTTCCGAACCTCTATCCGTTCTCGCCGGACCGATATCTGAATGACATGCACGACCCCGATTTCTCAGAGTTCCGATTGATTGCGGACAGCAAAGAAGCAGGCGAAGTACAAGCGGCGGAGTAGGGACCGAGCTGGGCGTGTCTAATCTGCGCCTCCAAACCACTGACTTGGAATTGGTGATCTCGCCTTCGCAGGGAGGCGGGATCATCTCGTTTGAGGCATACGGAAAACCCGTGTTGAAACGCGCGCCTGATGTGATTTCAGCGGCAAGCGACCCTGCCGCGTTTGTGTTGCTTCCTTTTTGCAATCGCATAGCTCAAGGGCGAGCGAGTTTCGGTGGAGGGGATTTTTATTTGACCCCGGCAATAACCGGCGAGCCCCACGCGCTCCACGGCGAGGGCTGGGTCTCCGATTGGTCAGTTGAGGAACAAAGTGACACCTCTGTCGTTCTGTCACTTCACCATTCACCTGCGGCGGGCAGGTGGCCTTGGAACTTTCAGGCGACCCAGCGCTATGAACTTATCGGGACCGGATTAGTCCACACACTCCGCCTTCAAAATACGTCAGGCCGGCCAATGCCTGGAGGCCTTGGGTTTCACCCCTATTTTCCCCGTTCAGATGGCGATCACTTCACCGCTCATGTCGAGGGAAAATGGAATGTCTCGGACGATCTGCTCCCGACAGGCCATGAGCTCTGCAGTCCGGACGATTATTGGCCTGAAAAACACCTGTCAGATGATGTGTCACTCGACCATTGCTTTACGGGATGGGATGGCAAGCTCACAATAGCGCAAAACGACCTCAAAATATGCGTGACGGCATCTGAGGCGCTGAACCATCTACACATCTATGCGCCGCCCCGGGCAGACTTCTTCTGTGCGGAGCCTGTCTCCCACATGCCAGATGCGCTGAATCGCCCGGATGTCTCCGGCCAGATGCACACATTGCTGCCTGGGGAAACGTTGGAAGCATCTATGACCTATCTCGTCGAAACAGCGACCTGACGCGTCAAAGGCAATGGTTTCCGACCGGGAGAGCGAGATTCGTGGTTCGCATCTGGTCTCAAAAGTGTACCTTGTCTGGCATAAACAAACTCAGAAAACACTCAATTGTCCTGAACAGGGGGAAACACATGTCAGACGTCGATGCAGATCTCTTTCAACTCGCCATGTCAGAAGAGGCACGGCCTCTCATGGATGCGGTTCAAAAACACATTGTCGAAAATGTTGATCCAATCACCGAAGAGTTCATCAAACTCAATGATGAGAAAGAAGATCGTTGGAGCTGGCATCCCCGCCAGCTTGAGCTCCTAGAAGGCGCAAAAGACAAAGCAAAAGAAGCAGGTCTCTGGAATTTCTTCCTGCCGGACGATGAATCCGGCGCGGGTCTCAGCAATCTGGATTATGCCTATATCGCTGCAGAACTTGGCAAGTCACCTTTGGCATCTGAGTCACTCAACTGTAGTGCGCCAGACACCGGCAACATGGAAGTTCTGGAGCGCGTTGGCACACCGGAACAGAAAGAGCAATGGCTGAAGCCCCTTCTTAACGGCGAAATCCGCTCGGCCTATGCCATGACGGAACCGGGCCTTCCTTCGTCTGATGCGAAGAATATCAGCACCAGTGCCGTGCTCGAAGGCGACGAGTGGGTCATCAATGGCGAGAAGTTCTACATCTCTGGTGCCGGTGACCCGCGATGTAAAGTAATGATCACCATGGTGAAAACGAGTCCGGACGCAGCACCAAGCAAACAGCAGTCGCAGATTCTGGTTCCTATGGACACGCCTGGAGTTGACGTGCTGGAAGGCATGCAGGTGTTTGGCGAAGACCACGCGCCCCGCGGTCACATGCATATCAAATTCACCAATGTGCGTGTCCCAAAGGAAAACATTCTGCTAGGCGAAGGGCGCGGCTTTGAAATCTCGCAAGTGCGGCTCGGTCCGGGTCGCATCCATCACTGCATGCGTTCAATCGGCAAAGCCGAAAAGGCACTTGAATTGATGGTGAAGCGGGCTGGGTCGCGTGAAGCCTTCGGCAAGCCGATCGCCAAGCTGGGTAAAAATGTCGAAGTCATTTCCCGCGCGCGGATTGAAATCAACGCGATGCGCCTGGCGGTTCTGCAGGCGGCCAAAGCGATGGACGTGCTTGGGAATAAGGAAGCACGGGTCTATGTGAGCGCCGTCAAAGCGATGGTGCCAGAAAAAGTCTGCCTTATCATTGACCAGGCAATTCAGATGCATGGCGCTGCGGGGATCTCTCAGTGGACGCCATTGGCAGGCCTTTATACGGATATGCGCCACCTTCGATTCGCGGATGGTCCCGATGAAGTACACCATATGGTCGTAGGCCGGGCGGAGCTGCAGAAGTACGATCTGTGGTGAGCATCTGCATAAGCGCAAAAGCAACCTAATTTAGTTCGAATTATCTAACGAAAACCCCTCGCCTGGCTGTAAACTGGTGAGGGGTTTTTAACAAGAGACGCCTAAATTGGGGGGCGCCAACGCTTTTGTATCAACGTTGACATAACATTGCCGAAGTAGAGGCGTTGCCGGGACATGTTGGCCCGGCATATGGCCTAGGCTTCTGCCGCTAGCGTCGAACTGGGAGAATATCGATATGCTTGCATCAAGGCGCCAGGTATTGATGGGCGCGGCAGCGACGTCTGTGCTGGCCACAGCCGGTTGCGTAGGGTCTTTTGGATCTTCTTCGTCATACCTGACACAGATCCTCGAACCGAAAAATCAGAACACGGTCTTTCATTGGACCGATGTAATCTTGCAGCAAGTGCGCGATCAGCGTGTACCGCCGCCGCGTGCCGCTTACAACTTCTCTCTCCCCATGGCTGCCGGTTTTTTGGCAGCAAATGGTATTACGCAAACCTATGATGAGCCATTCGGAGTTGGGGCTGGCCCAGCAGGTGCTGATCCCGAAGTGGCCTATGGTGTTGCATTCGCGATTGGCGCCGCAGAGGCTTTCCAGCAACCCTTCATTTTTGAACGCCGTGCGTTTCTGGCGCGGTTCCCAGATGGTGAAGCAAAGCAGTTGGGCGTTGAATGGGGGGAACGCGTTGGCGAGCACATCGTGGACATGCGGACCGATGACGGCTCTGAGCCCAGTGAGGCAAACTTCTATCTGGGTCGCTACCAGCGCCGCCCAGACGAACTCCGCTGGAGTCCGACCGGACCTTTCTATGCTGCATCGCCCGGACCCGCATTCGGGTCTTTTGACCGCGGCCTGTTCCCCGGACATGGAAAGATCAAACCCTGGACAATGACCTCAGGATCGCAGTTCCGAGCCATTGACTTTTATGATCCGAAGAGCCCCGAGTTCGCCAATGAATTTGCCACCATCAAGGCGCTGGGCGGTGGAGACAGTGAAATTCGAACGGCAGATCAATCTGAAATCGCATTGTTCTGGGAAGATGGACCGTGGGGCATAACGCCGCCGGGGCACTTCATCTACATCGGTATTCAGTTGTTGCAGGATCAGGGACTGAGTTTCATTGAGCTCGCAAGAGCCTTTGCGCTTATGGGTATGACACAGTGTGACGCATCAATCAGTGCATGGGACAGCAAGTATCATCATGACATCATCAGGCCGGAGAGCGCGATACGGGTGAGGGCACCGAAGTTCCACAACCCTGATCCGCGTGTTGCAGCCCAATCGGATTGGCGCAGTTACATTCCGACGCCGGAGTTCCCGGCCTACACATCAGGTCATTCCACCTTTGGTGCCGCCGGCGCGGAAATGATTGCGCATGTGCTTGGCCGCGATGAGGTGACCTTCTCAGGAAGATCACCGGACCAGGTTCTCTGGCCTCAGCTCACAGGCGTTACACGACGCTGGACGAGCATCAGCCAGGCCGCTGACGAGAATGGACTCTCCCGACTATATGGAGGTGTTCACTGGGAGCTCGATCATACTCAGGCGATGAAAGCTGGTCGTGCCATTGCGCGCCAGGCTTATCAGACGCTCTTCATGAAGAGGGCTTGAGCAATGAGTGTAAAAAAACAAAAGCTCCTACTCTCGACGGCTTCCGCAACTGCTCTCTTGGGATTGGCCACCGCCGCCTACGCCGACGATGTTTCCCTCAACTATGAACGACTCTCCTTCTTTGAAGAGCCTCTGGCAACAGAAGTGGGCGACATCACACTTCAACTGAGAGGTACAATAGATCTTCCAGTATCGGTCGAGTTGGAGAGTGATGATCGCGAAGACTACAACTTCACCGGAAACTTTCAGGTGAGTGCGGAGACCCAGACGGCCAATCAACTCACGTTGGGCGCGGCCTACTTTGGTCAATACGCAACTGAAGATACCGACGACCATTACACCGATAATGTTGCGGCTTATGTGGGCGGTGTATGGGGAACGCTCATTGGCGGCAATGTGTCGGGCATTGTTCGTGAGGAAACCCGGCGGTTGCGCGGTGCCGGGAACGCCGAATTGGCATTCGATGCACCCTATGGTGCGCTCGATGACTTGGGCGGGTCCTATGTGGGACGCTACGGTCCGGTGGTCCTGAGCGGGACCATTGATGAAGACGCAAATGTGGATGCGGGCTTCATGTTCCAGCGTCCTCTTGGCAACAAGGACTATCGGTTCACGGGCCGCTACTCGCAGGGAACATATACATCAGCTGATGGCTCCACAGTGTTCGACACGCAGGCAGTGGGAGCCGTGGCCGAGTTCATCTATGGCAGCTCAAGGTTTGACCTAGGCGTCGGCTATGAGGATCTGGCAGCGACGGCTATCGATCTTGACCGTTGGTATGTGTCGACAGGTGCGCAAACCAAGATGGGGGTCACCAGCCTGTCCCTTGAAGGCCATTACGGTGAGATTGAAGGGCAGGAAGAGGTCTCCGCTGCCTTCGGAGCTGCCTATGACATCGCGCGGGGCTTATCCGTCAATCTTGGCGTGAATTACGGGTATGCACCCATCACGGTGAATGGCATCACTGTGAACAATACACAGGAAACAAAGGGCATTGCATCGTTGCGATATAGCTTCTAGGCAAAGCCCGATGGCTCGCGGTTCTTACGATGGCGGATTGTCGTAAGAAGGGTCGTACATATAGTCGCGGATGAGCTCGGCGTATCCCTCTCGTCGGGAGACACTGGCCAAACCTTTGTCGCTGGCGACGTCAGCGACGCACTCAGCGATCCTGGCGGATACCTCGCGGAGGGCCGTCAAACGGGGATAGATTGCACCCTCAGCGATGTCGTCTTCGCTAACTTGGGCTGCGAGCGCCGCAGCTGCCGCAAGAAACATGTCTTCTGAAATGAGCTTGGCTTCAGAGATGACAGCCCCAAGACCGATCCCCGGGAAGATATAGGCATTGTTCCCCTGGGCAGGGCGGTGGGTTCGCCCGTTATGTGTCACAGGATCAAATGGACTGCCGCTTGCAAAGATGGCCCTGCCGTCGCTCCATTCATAGGCTTGCTCTGCCGTGCATTCAGCGCTTGTTGTGGGATTGGACAGCGCGAAGATAGTAGGCCGTTCATGGATCTCCGCCATGGCCCGTACCACGTCCTCGGTAAAGGTTCCGGGTGCCCCGGTAGCGCCAATCAGAACGTCCGGCTTGAGGGTTCGGATTGCCGAGAGGAAGCCTAGTTCGGGGTGATCATGTGCATAAGGAAGGTTATGCGGCATGAGATCCGCGCGACTTTCGACGACCAATCCTTCGACGTCGACAAACCAGAGCTTTGCGCGCGCGTCGTCATAGGAGAATCCCTCCTTCTGAAACGCTGCGCAGATAAGGTCAGCGATGCCGGTGGCGGCAGATCCAGCGCCTAAGAACATGATCTTGAGGTCCTTAAACTCTTTGTCCGAGATGCGAGTGGAGGCATAGACGCCCGCCAACGCGACTGCTGCGGTCCCTTGGATGTCGTCATTGAAACAGAGGACCCGATCTCGGTAAGTGTTCAAGAGCCGGTACGCATTGGGTGTCTGGAAGTCTTCAAACTGGATAAGCGCTTTAGGGAACTTCGCCTGAACCGCTTCTACGAACTCGTTGACCAGTGCGTCATATTTTGCACCAGCCACGCGGGCGTGGGGATATCCCAGATAGAGCGGGTCGGAACGGAGCGATTCATTGTCGGTGCCCACATCAAGCATGACGGGCAGGCATTGATAAGGCTGAATGCCGGCGCCTGCTATGTAGAGAGCGAGCTTGCCGATGGGAATGCCCATCCCATTCGCTCCGAGGTCACCGAGGCCCAGAATGCGTTGCCCGTCGGTGATTACAATTACCCGGATGTCCCGCTCCGGCCAGTTGTCCAGCATGTCGGAGATATGACCTGCGTCCTCTGGCGTGATGTAAAACCCCTGTGGCTTCCGAAAGATATGAGCAAACTCTTTGCAGGCCTGACCAACCGTCGGCGTGTAGATCAACGGCATGATTTCTTCGATGTGATCGATCAGCGTGCGGTAGAAGAGAGTTTGATTGCGCTCTTGCAGGGTGGTCAGGAAAATATATCGCTCAATGTCATAAGCTTTGCGGCGCATGTTTGCCAGGACGCGCATTTTTTGTGTTTCCAGATCGGAGACATTGTAAGGAAGGAGACCCCGCAAGCCGAGTTTCTCGCGTTCTTCATGGGAGAACGCCGTCGACTTTGTGCCGATTCTGTCGTTAAGAAGCGCGCGGCCTTTTGCCTGAGTCATGATGTGTCCCCTCGATTTGTCTGACATCTGATTGGTCAGAGACAAAGCAACTATAGGGTGTACATCAGCACTAGAAGTAACTTGTCGGTCACTTCAAGGTGAGAGGCTTGTGAGTCCTAATTGGAAGTTGTGGGATCCATATTATCAGTGATCGGAGTTTTGAGTTTTATTACTGCCCAGACCTTCTGTTGGACGTTTGGGTAGACGACTCCATATCGCTTCGCCGACGCTTAGGGCCACTACCAGAATCACGAAAACAGCGATGATCCGCAGATCATTGAAATCGGTTCCCTTTGCCCAGGCGGGAAACTGACCCCAGGCAAGGTAAACGCCATAGCAAATGGCACCGGCGGCAGCGAGCCCAACCACATGCCATATCAGTCGGGAGGTCATCACAATATCTCCGCGCTGTTGAGGTCCACTTTGAAGACCATGAGATCACCCCGGCGCTCAAGCTGCCCGTCGATTTGGACCCGAGCAGCCACAAATTGTAGGAGTTCTTCGTCTATTGGATTGCCGTCTTGATCCGACAAAAGGAAAAACTCGCTCCCCTCAACCGGCTCCGTGCTCACAAATACGGCAGGGACGCCGCCATTCAAACACAGGTTGGCACAGGCTTTATGGGCGATGCCTGTGCCCGGCCGCATGGCGCCGACATAGCACTTGCCGTCACAGATCTCCCCGGTCAACCGCCAGGTGCCCAGATCCACAACAGACATATCAATGGCTGTGCGCGCTTCATCGCTCAGACCATCTGCAGAGGCCTGCAGGGGCACACGACGCCCCACCTGGAGCATATCAATCGTTCCCCGCTTGATCAGTACGCCCCCCACATCAACAACTTGTCCGCCTAGCGGGGCAGCTTTGTCCTGAACGCCGCGTTTTCCCTGACCGGCGAGAAGAAGTGTATGTCCATTTGGGTAGGTTTCATCCGGCGCGACGCGCACAAGCGGGTAGGGCGCTGTCTCAAGAATGCCCGTGAACGACTTATGCTGAAAGAAGAAGCGTCCGGGCCCGGGGTCGGGCTGAGTCGCCGATATGAAATATCCTGCTGCGGCCATCAAGCCGACAAATGCAACCATCGAGAAGAGGATTAGAACCCGACTGCCGCGCGGAACACCGCGGATATAGCCGACAAAAAAATCGTCGTGGGATTGGGCCATTAGTCAGTCTCCCCAATGATCACCGGTTCAACAAATGTCCCCGGTGGGTTGGCGTTTGGGTCGACGAGAATCATCCCGTCTTTCAGCTGCAGGCGGTAGGTAGCAATTTTCTCAGTAAAGGGCGCGGGCGCACACCCGTCCTCCGGTCGATATTGAAATCCGTGCCAGGGGCAGGTGATGCACCCATCCATGATGCGACCCTCGCCTAAGGGTCCATTCTGGTGGGCGCAGGCATTGGATGTTGCGGAGAGTTTTCCGCCATATCGGAATATCGCGATCCGCTCGCCACCTGGAAGGGGCACAACATGGCCATGCTCTTCTTCAATGTCATCCAGCTGTGCGACTTGAACCCAATCGCCTTCAACCTTCGCTGGCGTGTTGCGGTCGGCCTCCGTTTCGCGCTTGCCGGCAAGGAGATGAAGGACCAACACAGCAGTGGCAAAAAAGAGGACGAGGATCGGGAAGATAGGATCGGTGGCCCCCTGCATATAGCCAAAGAGCACATGGGCAACGAGCGATGCGTAGCCCACATAGACCATCATGTGGAGCGCCTTCCAGAACGGCGGCGTGAAAAACTTCAACCAGAAATCATGACTGGTGACAGCGAGCACCAGAAGGACGAACAAAGAGAAAATGCCGAAAGCTTCGAAGGGAAACCCGAGAAACTGACCGTAATCAACATTGCTCGAAAGTAGGGCGACATATTTGTCAGTTGGCGAAAAGACAAAGTACCAGTCGACAACATAGCTCGCGTGTGTGAGCGCAACGGCAAAGGTCAGAACGCCAAGGTGCCGGCGGTTATAGAGGAGCGGCAGAAACCGTTTGTCGAGCCGCGCAAGTGGACCGATGCAAAGGATGATGGAAAGCAGGATGAAGGCGCAGGTGCCAAACGCCCGCATGCGCAGGATGGGATAGTTGACCTGCTGTGACCGCTCAATTTCCATCGGAGCAAATTTCAAAAACAACACGATGTAAAGCACGATCCCTGCCAGTACGACGAGATCATAGACGTACTTGTTGGGGTTCCACTGAACGGGTGTGTATTTGACACTCATTGAGCGTTCCCCTGTACGTCTGCGGGCGGCGCCAGTTGGACCGGCGCAGCGCTTCCGCTTTGTTGATAGTGAATAAACCCTGCGATCAGGAAAAGCAGCGGCAGAAGGACTGCCAACCCCCGCCAAATCGCAAAGTGGGTCGTGCGGTACCGTCGTTTCATCACGGCCCCCTAGCTGCTTTTGAATTCAAGGCGCAACCAGCGCAACAAGACCAGGGGCCATAGACTGACAATGGCTGGAATGAGCAATGGCCGAAACAGATAGGCGCCTCTGGCATCTTCATCGATGCGGTCAATGCCGATCAGAAGAAACAAGGCACTGACGCCCACGCCTATGAGCGCATAAATGCGCAAGGCCGCCAGTACCATTTCTGCAAATTCCATGTTGTCCCCCAAACCCGTTCTGCGCGCTCAGGTCAATGCGTAGCGCTTAGAGAACTTGAGACTATTGAGTTTTGCTTTGAGGACGCAATACACCGGGCCCCAATTGTGATCAGTTTCGCTCTCAAATTCGTCATGTGTTCGTGAACGGAAAATCCTTTACTGATGCCAGAGCCGATTGGGTTAACTTGAGGGTCTGATGTCCCGGTTCGTCGCAGTTTTTCTGCTTATTGTTTGTGCAGCTACGAGCGGTGGCGTGTGGCCAGCATTTGCTTGCGGCACGGTCAACTCAGATTGCGCTGTTCCATCAGGTGACTACCGGATCTACCTGCCTGAGAACAAATCAGACGCGGCACCAGCTGGCGCCGTGCTCTTCTTTCATGGATGGAAAGGGTCGTCAGAAGGGGTCATTCGCAATGCGAGTCTGCGGGCAATGAGCGACCGCCTCAATGTTGCTCTCATAGCGGCGAACGGCCTTCAGGGGAACTGGTCATTTCCTGGTGCGCCCGCAAGAGCGCGCAATGAGCTCAAATATGTAGAGCAGGTTCTCGAGGACGCTGAGCGCCAGTTCGATATTCCGAGGGACCGAGTTCTGGCCGCAGGTTTCTCATTGGGCGCGTCGATGGTTTGGAGCCTTTCCTGCTATATGGGCGAAGAGTTCGCCGGGTTTGTGCCGGTGGCAGGGACACTGTGGAATCCGCTGCCGGAAACCTGTCCGAGCGATACCCCCAACCTCATGCATTATCACGGCCAAACAGACGGCACCTTTCCCCTGACGGGACGAGCCATCGCTGGTGGCCTCTATCGGCAGGGCAATATATATAGGAGCTTCGACATCTGGCGGACACAAGGCGCCTGCGAGGCCGAACAACCAGTGGTGACTCGGTCAGGCGGGATTCAATGTGAGCGCAGATCAGGTTGCGGGAGCGACATTCTGGAACTGTGCCTGCATGACGGCGGACATATTTATCGAGCTGGATGGATAGAGCGCAGCTGGGGAATTCTTTCCGACCTTAAAGGTTGGTAGAGTGGCGTCCCTACCAAAGAGAACCCATCATGACGACTGAACACGAGAACCAATTGCAGCCTGGGGCGCTGTCCGGCCTCACGGTGCTGGACCTGTCACGTATTCTTGCCGGTCCGACCGCAACGCAGTTGCTGGGCGATCTTGGCGCTGAGGTCATCAAGGTCGAACGGCCAGGTAAGGGAGACGACACCCGGGCCTGGGGGCCCCCGTTTCTGAAAGATGCAGATGGCGAAGACACAGAGGAGAGCGCTTACTACTTGTCCTCAAATCGTAACAAACAGTCGGTTGCGATTAATCTGGCGAGCGAGGAAGGGCGTGATCTCATCCGACGCCTGGCGGATACGGCGGACATACTGGTCGAGAATTTCAAAGTGGGCGACCTGGCGCGATATGGCCTCGACTATGAAACGCTGTCGGCACGAAACCCGCGTCTGATTTATTGCTCTATCTCCGGTTTTGGGCAGACCGGCCCCTATGCGCCGCGCGCAGGCTATGACTTTCTGATCCAGGGCATGGGCGGCATCATGAGTATCACCGGTGACCGCCATGACGACCCGCAAAGCAGCGGGCCGATGAAGGTCGGCGTCGGGATTGCAGATGTGATGTGCGGCATGTACGCGACTGTTGGGATCCTGGCGGCCCTGGAAGCACGCCATAAAAACGGCGCCGGTCAATATATTGACGTTTCTCTGCTGGACAGTCAGATCGCCTGGCTGGTCAACCAGGGCGCGTCCTATCTGATTTCCGGAGAAACACCGGTGCCCTTGGGAAATGGGCACCCAACCATCGTGCCGTACGAAACTTTCCCGGCCTCAGACAAGGCCTTCATCCTGGCCGTTGGGAATGACGGACAGTTTTCAAAGTTCTGCGAAGCGGCTGGTGCCGCAGAGCTCGCGACCGACGAGCGTTTTGCTCGAAACGTTGACCGTGTTCACCACCGCGACGAGCTTATCCCAATCTTGCAGGATCTGACGCGCAGGAAGACGGCGTCAGAATGGATTGAGCTCCTGGAGACGGTCGGTGTGCCCTGCGGTCCCATCAATTCGATTCCTGACGTGTTTGCTGATCCGCAGGTGCAGCATCGAGAGATGAAGGTGCAGATGTCGCACCCAACCTCCGGGGACGGCTCCGTCTCCCTTATCGGCAATCCCCTTAACCTGAGCGAGACCCCCGTGAGCTACCGTAGATCCCCGCCGACGCGCGCGGCAGACACGCGTGACGTTCTGGCGGCGAAGCTCCAGCTCTCAGATGAGGATCTGTCCGCGCTGATAGAAGCTGGGGTCATAGAGGACAAAAAGACATGAAGACAGGCGCGGAGATTATTGCGCACCATTTGTACGATGCTGGCTGCCGGACGGCCTTCGGCATCCCCGGTGGCGAAGTATTGGCGCTGGTGGACGCTCTGACACAACAGGGCATCCGCTTCGTCCTGACAAAGCATGAAAACCCGGCCGGCTTCATGGCCGAAGGAGCATGGCATGCCACCGGCGCGCCTGGCATTCTTGTCGCGACCCTGGGTCCAGGTGTCGCTAATGCCGTGAATGTAGTTGCGAACGCACACCAGGACAAAGTCCCGCTGATTTTTCTGACAGGTCGCGTCGATGCGGCGGAGGCTGAAACCTATACCCATCAGGTGTTCGATCATCAGGCGCTTCTCAGACCCATCGTCAAAGCGAGTTTTTGTGCTGCCCCTGGCGCCGTGGGCGCTATGATTGAAAAGGCGCTCGTCATTGCGTCGGAAGGGCAACCGGGGCCTGTGCATATTGACGTACCCATCGGTGTAGCTGAAGGCGCAACGCCAGAAGTCGACAGAAAGTTGTCTGCTGCACCTAGGCTGGGAGGGCCATACACAGCTGCGCTCGAGCCGATTATCGCCAAGCTTGAGAACGCAGAACGGCCGCTGGCGATTGCCGGTGTTGACGCAGTCAATGAAGATGCTGGTCCTGCCATCCAGGCTTTTTGCGAGCGGTATGGAGTCCCCTTGATCACGAGTTACAAGGGTAAGGGGTTGATTGATGAGACCAACCCCTTGGTCATCGGTGGGGCCGGACTCTCTCCAAAAGCCGACAAAATCCTGATGCCCTTCATTGAACAATCAGATCTCATCTTTCTGTTGGGGTATGACCCCATCGAGATGCGGGTTGGTTGGCGCAATCCTTGGGGTTCCGACAAGCCGGTGGTGGAGATCGCGCCCGTCGTCAGAACCCACGGCATGCATTATGTGAGCGACAGCCTGCTCGCGCCTGTCTCGGCGACACTTACGTCTCTGTCTAAGGCGACACCGCGCGAAACCTGGACGGATGGGGGTGCCGCCAGGGCTCGGACCGATCTTGCAAACGCATTTGCCAGCGACGGCGACTCTTTTTCTCCGGGCCATGTCTTCGACAGCCTGCGGAAGGTTCTCCCCAAGGACACCATCATGACGACAGACAGTGGTGCTCATCGCATCTTGCTGTCACAGAAGTGGACAACCTATGCACCACGAACTTTGCTGCAATCCTCAGCTCTTTGCACGATGGGATGCGCGGTGCCCATTGCAGCGGGCTACAAGCTCTGTGCACCTGATGTCCCCGTTGCGACTGTCTTGGGAGATGCCGGTCTCGAGATGATCCTTGGAGAACTGGCGACCATTCGTGACTTGGAACTGCCGATCATCATCACTGTGATGGTGGACGAGAGTCTGGGTCTGATCGAGATGAAACAGCGCGCGATGGGCCGCGACAATGCGGGTGTCGACTTCGGAGGAACAGACTTTCCGGCCGTGGCCGAAGCCATGGGCGGTGCGGGTGTCTGGATCGACGATGTTGAGACGCTAGAGCGAGAAACATTGGCTGCGCTAAACCGCGACACCTTCACCCTACTTGCCTGCCGTATTGGACGACGCGCCTATGATGGCGCTTTTTAGGCAGGCGCCGCCCATTTGACAGGCATTTCCAGACGTGGTGATCACAAATCCGTGTACGAAAGATCGTTAAACGTGCACGTGTCATCGCGCACTCTCAAATGCAGGTGAACACGGGTCGAAGTGTGTAGCAATCTTCTTCAGATTGGTGGTACCGCTAGTGTTGGGTACGCGGTATCAAACTGAGAGTGACCAATGACACAGACAGACGCATTCGGATCAGAGGTAACACTGGACAAGCCGTCAGCGCTTGAACATTGGAACAAAACGTCTCGGGCCTTCCTAGCCCACTCTGCGGCGACCCCTCATCATCTGGCGGCACTTCTGGAAGGTACATCCGACTTCGCTCTTGCCCACGCCTTCCAGGGCATTTCATACCTGACACTTGGACGTAGGGAACTCATTCAGAACGCTGAAACGGCGCTGGCAAATGCGAAAAACGCCGCAGCCGCAGCGGGCAGTACCAAAAGAGAAAGCAAATATATCCAGGCGCTGGAACTCTGGCTTGAGGGTCATCCCAGCCAAGCCGCTGTCATAATGGATGAGATCTTGGCGGCGACGCCGGGTGATGCGATGGCGCTCAAACTCGGGCACGCGATCCGCTTTATCCTGGGTGATGCACACGGCATGCGCCGGTCCATCGAGGCAGTTCTGGGAGCTTATGGCAGTGACCACCCCGGAACAGGATATGTTCTGGGATGTCATGCTTTTGCGGCCGAAGAAACCGGCGACTACGCGCTCGCGGAAGCACAGGGGCGCAAGGGCCTGGAGATCGCGTCCGACGATGCATGGGGGCTTCATGCCGTCGCCCATGTATTCGACATGACGGGTCAACCAATGGCCGGCGCCGGATGGCTCGGTGGTCAGGCTGAAAAATGGGCCCACTGCAATAATTTTGGGTTCCATGTCTGGTGGCACCTTGCCCTCTTTTTGTTGGCAATAGGCGCAACCGACGAAGTGCTTGATCTTTATGATCAAAAGTTTCGCGCAGAGAAAACAGACGATTATCGCGATATCTCCAATGCTGCCTCGATGCTCGTGCGTCTGGAGATAGAAGGCGTGCCTGTCGGTGATCGTTGGGAAGAACTCGCCAATATTTGCGAAACACGAACAAAGGATGCCTGCGTGGTGTTCGCGGACCTACATTACATCATGCCGCTTGCACGCCTGGGCCGCACGGAAGCAGCAGATAAGCTTCTGGAAACGATGCGCGACATGGCTGCGAGGACCGCGTGTGATATGGGTACGGTCGCCGGGACATCAGGTGTGCCCGCAGCAAAGGGAATTCTCTCCTATTATCAAGGCAATTACCGCGACGCCTACCAGCAGTTGGTAGCTGCGCGGCCTACAATCCAGAATGTTGGTGGCAGCCATGCACAACGCGATGTGTTTGAACGGTTGACCGTAGATGCAGCGTCCCGAGCTGGGCTGCTAGGTGAGGCAAAGCGCCTGCTGGAAGACCGTGAAAGGAACAGGGGCGCACCTGATGCCTTCTCGACCGCGCGGTTGACGGCGACTGCGGCAAGACCAGTGGGAGAAGAACCTCTGCTTGTTGGCGGGCCAACACCGCTCCCCGCCTGAGTTTCATCACGCCAATTTCCTTTGACGCCGACTACGGATTCCCTGGCCTGTAGCAACAGGCGAGGGTTTGAAGCGGCGCGATATCGGGGTATTAGGACCACAGCAGGTGGTTTACCATAGGGACCTTCCAAGTGACAGCAATACAGAAACGGCCAAGAGACCCGCGTCTTGATTTTTTCCGCGGGCTTGGAATGTTCATCATTTTCATCGCCCATGTTCCAGGAAACATGTGGACTTTGTGGATACCAGCCCGGTTTGGCTTCTCCGATGCAACCGAGATATTTGTTTTTTGCTCAGGCATGGCATCCGCGATCGCCTTCGGCCGTGTGTTCAATGAACACTCCTGGTCTATGGGGACGGCGCGAATTCTCTATCGAATCTGGCAGGTCTATTGGTCTCATGTCGCCGTCTTCCTGACCATCGCCGCCATGCTGGTCACCATCGACCATCTGGGCGGGTTCGACGGGCTCTATGTTCGCAAGCTCAACCTGCAGCACTTCTTTGAGCGCCCCGCAGAAAACCTCGTGGGCTATATGACGCTCACCTATGTCCCCAATCTCTTTGACATCCTGCCCATGTATTTGGGGATCTTGGCTTTGGTGCCGCTTGTCATGGCGCTTGGTATGCGCCATCCCGCCTACGCCGGCATCCTGATTGCGGGCCTTTGGCTCGCAGCGAATTTCCACCTCCTGAACCTGCCTGCGGAGCCCTGGTCCGACCGCACCTGGTTCTTCAATCCGTTCGCTTGGCAGCTGGTCTTCTTCACCGGGTTTGCTTTTGGTCTTAAATGGTTGCCCGCCCCGCCCGTCAACAAAACCCTGATTATCTTGGCGGCCCTGTTTGTGGTCCTCACCATCCCATTCGCCTACTATCGGATCTACAGGGCAATTCCCTTTTTCGCGGAATGGCGTGGTGAGATTTCTTTCCTCATCAACAAGACCCGTTTTGGATTCTTCCGGTATGTGCACTTCCTGTCTCTCGCCTACCTGGCATGGGTCGCGGCAGGTGAGGGAGGTAAACGCCTTCAGGGCGCTGCTTTGTGGGAGAGGTTTGTCACCATCGTGCAGAAGGTGGGACAACAATCGCTTGCGGTCTTCCTGGTCAGTCTGGTCGCGGCGCGGTTTGGCGGTTTCCTTCTCGACCAGATGGGCCGGAACTTTGGCACCGCGGCATTGGTGAACCTGGGTGGTTTTGTGCTGCTGATAGCAGTGGCCTATTCCGTCGGATGGTTTAAAGGTCAGCCTTGGCGACTGCCCCCCAAGGCAGCAAAGTCCTGACGGAGCATCCGCTCAGACCGAAGCTGGGATCGCGGCTGAAACCGGTATGGGTGATGTCTCGTCATCGTCAGATAGCGTAGTCGCTTCCAACGGCGTCAGCTGGCGATGATAGCGGTTCGCCATCGCGACAATGTCGGGCGTGGTGCGCTGCTCGGGAGCCATGAGAAGACCAGCAGCTTCCATCAGACGTCCAGGCCGCTGCGCCAGAAGGCCAGAGAGCGGCGCCGCAAGGACCAGCCCAATGACAACAGGGACCAGCCAAAGGGTGATCGCCCCCACTGTGATGCCGTAAAGAAGACCAAGGCCCAGGATCGTTTCGACAGCATGGGTACGCAGCAGGTCGATCAAGCTATCGCTTTCCGCTGAGCGGCGCTGAGCGTTCCAACTCTGCTCCTGACCAGCGAGCGTACGAAGGACGGCGAGGGTTTGCTGGACCATGAGCACAGGTGCGATGGCAGCTGACAACAACGCTTCAACGAAAAACGATGCGGCTAATCGTAGGCGACCGCCCCACGCACGTACCCCTCGACCACCAATGACCTGGCTCGCAAAGCCAAGAATTTTGGGGAGAAACAGGACGCCAATGGTCGCCGCAAAGATCATTTGCATCGGTGTCATATCTGAGTTGATCGTCAGGCTTCGACTAACGCTTTGCCAGTCATCCACTGCAAAAACCGATGCCATAGGATCGACGGTTGTGAAAAGGCCTAGAAGAATAAACATCAGCCACATCGGCGCTGCCATGTAGGCCATGATGCCGTGAAGCAGATGAAAGCGGCTTAAGGGGTGCAGGCCAGCAGCACCGACAACACCAATGTGCTGGAGATTGCCCTGACACCACCTCTGGTCGCGCACCACGTGATCGATCAGCGTCGGCGGCGTTTGTTCATAGCTTCCGCCGAGCTCTGGCAGAAGACGTACCTTCCAACCGGCGCGACGCAAAAGGGCTGCTTCGACAAAGTCATGGCTCATGACCACCCCGCCAAAGGGGCCGTCTCCTTTCAGATCGGGTAGACCGGCGGATGCCGCGAAGGCGCGGGTTCGAATGATGGCGTTGTGGCCCCAATAATTGCTCTCGCCGGCAAACCAGGATGCAAATCCGCGGGCCAGCGTTTGACCATAGGCTGCCGTCGCAAACTGTTGCAGCCGACCAAAAAGCGTGTCGGTTTGGATGAGACGTGGGACCGTTTGGATCAGACCTGTTGACGGATCGGCTGCCATGGCATCTGAGAGATGGACAATGGTTGTCCCCTCCATGACGCTGTCCGCATCCAGCACCACCATGGCCTCATACGCGCCACCCCAGCGGCGGACCCATTCTTCAATATTTCCAGCTTTGCGGCCAACATTGTCTGTTCGGCGGCGATAGAAGAGCTCTGCGCCGGGGTTCAGCTCTCGTGCTCTCTTGAAAGTCTCAAACTCAGCGACGGCGGCAGCGGTGTCTTGCGTATCGCTCAGGACGAACAGGGAGAAGCTATGAGCACTCTTGATTTGATCAAGGCTCTGCAGCATGGCGCTGGCGTTGGCAAATACCCTGCCGGGATCTTCATTATAGGCAGGTACCACCAGCGCGACCTTCATTGAGATGTCCGACCTGGCTGTGGCAAGTGTCTGGCTGCCGCGCTTTATGAATCCGAGGACGACATTGACGCCGGAAAGGGAGATCCAGAAAAAGTTCGCAGCAAACAGGCACGCGATCCCGATCTCTGACGGTGTAATCCCGCCGACGGAAAATGCTGCGAGCGTCTCATACAGAAGCCAAAGTGTCGTTAAGGACGCGACGAGGAAGACGCCAATGCGCCTGACGGTCAAATTTGACTGGTCTTCAGAACCATCAACATTCGGTGCTGATGGATCCGAAAACGAAACATCAAAATTCTGCTCCGGCATAGCCAGCGGCACCTCCGGCGGAAGATCCGGGAAGGGCGTATCGCCTGCACCTGGGGTGCCTATTGACGCGTCCATCGATACAGCCACTTTTCGCTCGCCTGTTTGCCATTCTGTCGGAGCACAACACGAAACTCCGACACTGTTTCTTCTTGAGGGTCAAACTGGAAGGTCAACCGAAGGCCCCCAGTATGCGGGTTGGACTCAAGCACCGGGTATTGAACGATCCCTCTGCTGCTAAACACTTCTGGGACAATTTCTTTTTCTGTAGAAACCGGCTGCGCCTGTTCGTCCTGGTGCTCATAATCAATGACGACGATCTTACCGCCCTGTTCGCGCGCGCCAATGCGGGTATTGATCACTTTCCAGAGATTGCGTGTGACTGGAGCCCGGTCCTGCCAGGAGAGGGTATAGGAGAATTCATACCGCTCGCCTTTGAGAAAAGGCGCTGCCGGCCGCCAATATGCGACAATGTTGTCGAACGTCTCCGTCTCGGTAGGCAGTTCGACGAGTGTGACCGAGCCTTTGCCCCAATTGCCGTGTGGCGTCACCCAGGCAGACGGGCGAAGATGGTAATCAAGCGACAGGTCGCCAAAGTCTTCGAAGTTACGGGACCGTTGGATCAAACCGAAACCTCGCGGGTTTCGGTCGACAAAAGCACTCTCCTGAACACCTAGCGGATTGGCGAGCGGCCGCCAGAGCCATTCCCCAGCGCCGTTATTGACCGCTAAGCCATCTGAATCATGCGCGCCGGACCGAAAGTCATCAAAGCGGTGCCGGTTGGTTTCATCAAACAGAAACATGCTGGTGAGAGGGGCAAGACCGAAATTGTTGAGGTCGCGCCGCGGGAACAGAACTGCAGACACTTCCATCTCTGTCGAGGTGCCAGCGGCAGTCTTGAATGTATAGATGCCGGTTATGCCCGGTGAATCCATGAGTGCATAAAGTGTTGTGGGTTGGTCGGGGTCGGCGTCGCGCTGAAGCCAGAAGTCGGTAAAGACCGGAAACTCCTCACCGGTTTCCTCTCCGATATCGATCGCCAGGCCGCGCGCAGACAACCCGTAGACATGTCCTTTGGCAATTGCTCGGAAATAGGACGCACCCTGAAACACCAGGAACTCATCTTGAACGTTCGGAGAGTTGATCGCGCTGTGCAACCGAAACCCTGAATAATCGCCACCCACCTCAGAGAGATTTTCCGGCGCGCTGTCTCCGAGCGAAAAGAGGGTTGGATCAAACGGAACGGGAATAACCTTTCCATTGTCCACCAGATTGATCCGCACCGGATTATTGAGCGCTCGGCCCGGCGGCAATAGCTGGGTGGTCACTGTATCGTTCGGTGAAAGCGACAATGACATGTCTCTCTTGAACCGGATCGCTCTGTGTTGATCAAACGTCAGTGTTGCCCATTGGTCATTTGCGGGCTCTTGAGAGGCGTAGGCGCGCTCAGACAAATATTGTGCATGCTGAACGAGGCTCTCGTGGGAGAAGGGTGCCATCGGTCGTGTAAGCGGAAGATTTACATCGGCCCCAGGGTCGGCCAGAACAGTCTGAGCGAGTGGCACACCGATACCGACTCCGGCTGCAACGCTTAACATCACCGCGATATTTCTTAGTCTCTTCGACATAACCGGCCCGGTATCGCGGGGCTTTGTGGAGGAAGTAAGGCAGCGCTCCTTTCCGTCAAAGCCCGGGAGATTCCTCTAAAGCTTGAGACAATTTGAGGAGCAAGGGCACGCGCCGCTCGCCTATCCTCGCCGCGATCGCGGAGATTTCAGAACGGTGCCGTGCGGTATCCGTATTGTCCATCACGTCAGATTGAAACCCTTCGAGAAAAAAGCTCGGCGGTACGTCGAGGACACCAGCAGCCTCCGCGATAAGCCGAAGACTGAGACCCGCCGCGCCGGTCTCCATCTCCTCAATCAGGGGTTCTGATACAGACAGCAGCGACGCAAGCTCGATACGCGAATAACCTTTGGCGCTTCTCGCATGTGCCAGTCTGGAACCAACATGTTTTTCAATTGTCGAAGCCATAGAGTCTCCGAGGTCGTCAGGGCTGAAAAATAGATGGTGGAGTATTAGCGCGTTTCTAGCGTTCGAAGCGGACACATCTGTTCACGAGAATCTCGCCTGAAATGACATTTATTTGTTCAACCGAATGCGTTTTATCGTCGGCGATGCCCTGTAGGAAAGTATACCTATCTCGGCTGGTATTTTGCTCTCTGAGCGGCGCTTTTTGACCCCGGATCCACTCATTTTCCGCCGAGAACAGGTCGGTTCTTGATATAGCTCATATCAACTGACGTTTTGTCAGTTTACGATCAGCGCCAACATAAACAATAAGCCGAGGAAGCTCGAGAATGGCCGATACAGACACGCTGGTGAAACCGGTGGATCAGAAGACAGAGCATTTTGACGTTCTAATCGTTGGCGCAGGCATTTCAGGCGTCGGCGCTGCCTATCACCTGAAGGAACAATGTCCTGACAAGAGCTTCGTGGTGCTGGAGAGTCTCGAGAGCTTTGGCGGCACCTGGCACATGCATCGCTATCCAGGCATTCGCTCCGACAGCGATCTTTATACGTTTGGTTATCGTTTTAAACCGTGGACCGGTGCACCCATTGCGAGCGCTGAAGAAATCCTGACTTACATGGGCGAGGTGATTGAGGAAAACCAGCTCGACCAGCACATCCGTTACGGTCACAAAATCACATCAGCAAACTGGTCGTCGCAAGATCAGCTCTATCGTCTCGAAGGGGTGCGCACGGACACAGGTGAACCGGTGCATTTCACCGCCAACTTTTTGTGGATGTGCCAAGGCTATTACCGCCATTCAGAAGGCTATACGCCAGAGTGGGAAGGTATGGATGATTTTGATGGGCAGATCGTTCATCCGCAGACCTGGCCGGAGGACCTCGACTACAAAGACAAGAATGTTCTTGTGATTGGCTCTGGCGCTACCGCCGCAACGCTTGTCCCAGCGATTGCCGGCGATTGCAGCCACGTAACTCTCCTACAACGCTCGCCGACATATTTCATACCCGGCCGCAATGAGAACGAGTTGGCGGATCAACTGCGTGTGCTTGACATTGACGAAGAGTGGATCCACGAAATCACGCGAAAAGCAATCCTCTATAACCAGGCGGATTTCACGCGGCGGGCTTTTGAAGAACCGGATGTCGTGAAAGAAGAATTGTTGGCAGGCGTGCGCGAATATCTTGGCCCAGACTTCGACATGGACACCCACTTCACGCCGAAATATCTGCCCTGGCGTCAGCGCATCGCTTTTGTGCCGGACGGCGACATTTTTGAGGGGATAAAGTCCGGGAAGGCCTCAATCGTCACGGACGAAATCGACAGGTTCACGGAGAAAGGAATCCTTCTGAAATCCGGCAAGGAACTGGAGGCGGATATCATCGTGACCGCCACCGGCTTCAACCTCTCCGTTTTGGGCGACATTGAGTTCAGCATTGATAACAAGCCGCTGGACTTCGCCGACACAGTGACCTATCGCGGCATGATGTTTACGGGGGTCCCCAATCTTGTTTGGGTCTTTGGCTATTTCCGCGCCAGCTGGACCTTACGTGTGGACCTTCTTGGCGATTTTGTGGCCCGCCTCCTCAACCATATGAAGGAAAAAGGGGTCAAGAGTGTGACGCCGACGCTTCGGGAAGAAGATGAGGATATGGAGCTTCTGCCCTGGATGGATCCGGAGAATTTCAATCCAGGCTACCTGATGCGCTCAATGCATCTGCTGCCCAAGCGAGGCAACAAGCCTGATTGGCAGCACACGCAGGACTATTGGCGGGAGAAGGATGAGCTCCCGGAGATTGATCTCGACGACGCTGTCTTCGTCTACAAATAGGAAACCAGAACAGTCTCACAAAGACCTATATGAGATTAGGGTCTATCCGGTTTACCCTCCTCCGTGGATCGAATCGCGGGGGAGGGTATTTCGTGAGCGGGCAAAAGGACGGGTCTTCTGAGAATGGAGTTCATGACTCCATTTACCATCACGAGGGAGGCAACCTTCCCTCCCATGGACAACACGACGACGAGACCCTCAAGGAAGATGTTGTGCGGGCCTACTGGCGGGCAAACCTCAAGCTCCTGGGCGGACTTCTGATCATCTGGTTTGTGGTCTCGTTTGGGTTTTCCATTCTGTTTGTCGACATTCTGAACGAGATACCGCTCTTCGGCTTCAAGCTTGGGTTCTGGTGGGCACAACAAGGCGCCATCTATGTCTTTGTGGCTCTGATCTTTGCTTACGTCATCTTGATGAAACGCCTCGAGCGCCGCTTTGGCGTCGATGACGACTAGGAGGTGATTATGAGCACGGCAATGCTGACCTACCTTTTCGTTGGCGCGTCCTTCGCGCTCTACATCGGGATCGCGATTTGGTCGCGGGCTGGTTCGACCAAAGAGTTTTACGTCGCCGGTGGCGGCGTACACCCGGTCGCCAATGGCATGGCGACAGCAGCCGACTGGATGAGTGCCGCGTCGTTTATTTCCATGGCGGGTATCATCGCCTTTTTGGGATATGACGGGTCTGTGTATCTCCTAGGGTGGACCGGCGGCTACGTGCTGCTTGCTCTGTTGCTCGCCCCCTACCTGCGCAAATTTGGGCAGTTCACCGTGCCCGACTTCATTGGTGAACGCTACTACTCCAAAGCCGCCCGTGTTGTGGCTGTGATTTGTCTCATCTTTATTTCGTTTACTTATGTTGCCGGGCAAATGCGTGGCGTGGGCATCGTGTTTTCACGCTTTCTGGAAATCGAAATCACGCTGGGCGTGATCGTTGGCATGGCTGTTGTGTTTGTCTATGCAGTGCTCGGCGGTATGAAAGGCATCACCTATACGCAGGTCGCGCAATATTGCGTCCTCATCTTCGCCTATATGGTGCCCGCCATCTTCATCTCGATCTTGATCACCGGCAATCCTGTGCCGCAATTGGGGCTCGGTGCAACGGTGGCCGATGGATCCGGCCTGTCTGTCCTAGCAAAACTCGATAACACGTTGCTGGACTTGGGCTTCGGGCCTTACACGGAAGGGTCAAAGGCGACCATAGATGTGTTCGCCATTACCATGGCCCTCATGGTCGGCACCGCAGGTCTGCCCCATGTCATTGTTCGTTTCTTCACCGTACCGAAGGTTTCCGATGCACGTATTTCTGCTGGCTACGCGCTGATCTTTATCGCGCTCCTTTATACGACCGCGCCGGCAGTGGCGGCGTTTGCCCGCCTCAACTTCGTTGAGACGATTAACAATACGAGCTACGCAGAAGCGCCTGGTTGGTTCAAAAACTGGGAAGAGATCGGGCTTATCGGTTGGGTGGACAAAAATGAAGATGGGGTCATCCAATATGCAGCCGGCGCCGCCTTTAACGGCAGCCCAAGCTACACTGGAGAAAACGGTGCGAACGGTGAACGGCGATTGACGAACACGCCGACCGAAAGCGCGAACGAGGTCTATGCTGACAGGGACATCTTTGTTCTTGCCAATCCTGAGATCGCAAGTCTGCCGGGATGGGTGATTGCACTCGTGGCAGCTGGTGGGCTTGCCGCCGCACTATCGACAGCGGCGGGCTTGCTGCTCGTGGTATCAACATCGATTTCGCACGACCTCTTGAAGAAGACACTCATGCCACAAATCACTGAGCGACAGGAGCTTCTCTATGCGCGCATTGCAGCCGCAGTGGCGATCGGCGTCGCAGGATACCTTGGGATCAATCCGCCGGGTTTTGTGGCCCAGGTGGTTGCCTTTGCCTTCGGCCTCGCGGCGGCGTCCCTGTTTCCGGCGATCCTCCTTGGCATCTTCGTGAAAAGCATGAACAAGGAAGGTGTGATTGCCGGCATGCTGACCGGCCTTCTGTTCACGTTCGCCTACATCGTGTTCTTCAAGTTCGTTTCACCAGACCTCAATCACGCTGAGAACTGGTTGTTCGGCATTTCGCCGGAGGGCATCGGGACGATCGGGATGCTGTTGAATTTCGCGGTGGCGTTCTCCGTCAGCCGCGTGACAAACGCCCCGCCGGAATATATCCAGGATCTCGTCGACGATATTCGGGTGCCGCGCGGCGCTGGGGTCGCGCACAAGCACTGAACGACGCCTGCTGGTGGATGGTTAACGCGCGACTCTCGGGTCCCTGTGTCCTTGGGCGCAGGTGGACCCGTCTTTTGCCCATATAGGTCTGTTGCGGCCATAATTTCCCTGCTATGAGAGGCCAACTGGCCGCAACTGCGGCGACGCACGAAGGAATAAGAATGGGCAAGTCGGCACTCATCACCGGCATCTCGGGGCAGGACGGCGCATATCTCGCACGCCTCCTTGTGGACAAAGGTTACAAGGTTTTTGGCGCGCAGCGGCGTGGGGCCAGCCTCAATACAGCACGGCTCGACGAGCTAGGTGTCGTGGACGAGATTGAAATCGTTCCTTTTGAGTTGTTGGAATATGCAAATATCTCGAGCGTCCTGAATCAGGTGGCACCCGACGAAGTCTACAATCTGGCAGCGCAAAGTTTTGTCGGGACGTCCTTTGATCAGCCGCTCTATACCGGCGACGTTGACGGCATGGGCGTCCTCCGGATGCTGGAGATCCTGCGCGCCATGGGAAGTACGGCGCGGTTCTATCAGGCCTCGACCTCCGAGATGTTTGGCAAAGTTAAGGAAACCCCTCAGAACGAGGACACGCCTTTCCACCCAAGAAGCCCTTATGCGGTTGCCAAGCTCTATGCCCATTGGATTGTAGTGAACTATCGTGAAAGTTACGGCATGTTCGCGTCGTCGGGCATCCTGTTTAATCACGAGTCGCCGCTCCGAGGGTCAGAGTTCGTCACTCGGAAAGTGACACTTGCTCTTGCCCGCATTGTCCAAGGCAAGCAAGACGTCCTAAGTGTGGGCAATGTCGAAGCGGAACGCGACTGGGGTTTTGCCGGCGACTATGTCGAAGGCATGTGGCGGATGCTCCAGCAGGATGAAGCAGATGATTTTGTTCTGGCAACCGGACGCACCACCAAGGTGCGTGACTTCATCACAGCGTCGGCCAAAGCGCTCGATGTCGATCTCGAATGGTCCGGAGAGGGAGAGCAGACAATTGCGACCGACAAAAAGACCGGTAAAGTCATTGTCCGTGTAGACCCTCAATTCTTCCGACCTGCAGAGGTCGACCTTCTACTCGGCAATGCATCCAAGGCAAAAGAAAAACTCGGCTGGGAGCCAACGGTCCAGCTAGAAGAGCTTACAGAGATGATGGTGCGCGCCGACTATGACCGAGTGAAAGCAGGATCGCTCAAGTTCTGACATGGGGCCCAGTTGGAGCGTTACCCTGTCAGCATGCGGTGACCAATATCAAAGGTGCTTGCGAGAAAATCGCTAAGCGCCTTTTCTGGCTCCTCGGCACGCAAAATCTCCGTTCCGGTTGCGATGGCGCCGACAAACCCGTGCGTATGCCAATGTCCTGGGCTTGGCGCCAGCGGGAGAGCGCTGGCTTCCAAATGGGGCCATGGATTTACATAAAAATAGGGCTCCGCATAGCTCTCATCGCCAGGGGACATGCCGACACCAATCCCCCGAGCTGTTTCAGGGTCGCCTGCCTCTAAACTCACATAAGTTGCGATGTCGAAGTGATGCGGCCAGCATCGCACAGGACTTGGCCCTGGCTGCAGATCTGTTTGCTCGCTGGCCAATTGTTCGAGCGCGTTGTGCGCCATCCCGAACCAGGCGCTGAGGGAAGACATGCCCTCAGGTAGAACCTGCGGAAACTGAGAGGTCGCGGCGACGTCCTTCGGCAGGTCATAGGGAAGGGGGATGGCTGCGGCGGGCTTTAGTGCAACGCTCGCAAGGCTATCATCTAACCATGCCACAGCTTCGGCCAACGACTGCCCGGCCAGCGAATGGGAGGAGCTGCCCGTCGCCTGATCAATGAGGATGATCTCAAAGGGATCAAGTGAAAGCCCGACATAGACATCGCCGTTCGCACCGGGGAGAGGCTGGGTTAGAAATCTCTGCGCCTCCTGATCCCACCCCAGGTTCGAATGGCTGTCATCCGGCTGGGCGTTCAAATTGGCATGCGCCGCCTTTGTAAGAAGCTGAGCCGCGGCATGAGCAACCGCGCGGGCGGGCAAAAGCTCCGTCGGCGGCGGTGTGTTGAGCCGATCTTTCGACACGACGCTATTTCACCCCGCCATAGGGGATCCCTGACAGGTCAGCCATTTCTCTTTTCCAGGTTGTTAGGTCATCGACAGAGAAATGAGACAGGCGGGAGTGCCCGCAGGCACGTGCCATCACTTTCATGAGCTCGGTTGAGGCCTCAAAGAAGTTCTTGAGCTGGTGAGCCGATTTCTCAATCACCAGCCGGTTTACCAGATGCGGTTTTTGTGTGGCGATGCCGACAGGGCAATTATTGGTATGACAGGCCCGCATAGCGATACACCCGATTGCCTGCATCGCTGAGTTGGAGACGGCAATGGCATCGGCGCCCAGCGCCAGAGCTTTGACGAAGTCTGCGGGTTTCCGAAGGCCGCCTGTGATCACCAGGGTCACATCCTTCCTCCCCGACTTGTCAAGGTGAGCGCGTGCACGGGCGAGAGCCGGAATTGTCGGCACGGAAATGTTATCTCGGAAGATGATCGGAGCAGCACCCGTTCCGCCTCCCCGACCATCCAGGATGACATAATCCACGCCAACATCGAGCGCCGCATCAATGTCTTTTTCGATGTGCTGGGCTGACAGTTTGTATCCGATGGGAATACCGCCGGTCCGGGACCGCACTTCATCGGCAAATTCTTTGATTTGACCGACCTCGGTCCAATCAGGAAACCGCGGAGGAGATATGGCGGACTCACCCTCATTGAGGCCGCGGACTTCAGCGATCTTGCCCTTCACCTTGTTGCCGGGCAGGTGTCCGCCCGTTCCGGTTTTGGCACCCTGACCGCCCTTGAAATGGAACGCTTGAACCTTACTCACCTTCTCCCAGTCAAAGCCGAACCGGGCGGAGGCGAGTTCATAAAAGTAACGCGAATTTGCCTGCTGCTCTTCCGGGAGCATGCCGCCTTCACCGGAACAAATGCCCGTGCCAGCAAGGTCTGCGCCCCTGGCGAGCGCGACCTTTGCGGGCTCCGACAGGGCGCCGAAGCTCATGTCAGAGACCATCAGCGGGATGTCGAGGGTGAGCGGTTTTTGGGCGTTTGGTCCAATCACAACTTCCGTTCCGACCTCGTCATCGTCGAGCAAGGGCGGCTTATGAAGCTGCGCAGTGAGCAGTTGAATATCGTCCCAGTCGGGAAGCTCCACCCGCGGCACACCCATCGCATCAACAACGCCATGATGACCGGTTTTGGAAAGGCCATCACGGGCATATTGCTGAATGAGACCGTTATAGGGCTCTTCCTCGGTGCCATGACTGGTATCGGCATAGAGGCCGAGATAGGCATCTCGGTCAAATGGCTGCGGGTTTTTGTCCGCCCAGGCGGTGATTTCGTCTTCGTCGACATAGACCTTGCCGCTCTTCACCCAGGATGTGAACTTTTCCAACGCTTCGGAATTGTTGTACTCGGACACGCCAGTATCCAGCCGATAGTCCCAGTTGTGAACGCCGCAGATAAGATTGTCATTCTCATCGACAAACCCGTCAGACATAAGCGCACCACGATGCAGACATCGACCATAGAACACTGAAACGTCTTTGTCGTAGCGCACCACGACCAGGTCCACAGAACCGACCAGTGCATATTGTGGTTCCCGGTCTTTCAGGTCATTGAATTTGGCGATCACAACTTTTTTCATCTCGGGTCCTGTCAGTGGGTTATGTGTCTTTGGTGATCAGCGGTTTCGCTGAGTGCGTGATGGGATCGGTTTCCGGGCAGGGGCCTTTCGATCCAACATGGGCGCCATACCAGCGCGCCGCAGGAAGGGCGGTGAGGCCGTGAAGAAAAGCACTGATCCATACCGCGTTGATTGCAATGTTGAGGATGGGGTCGGCAATCTCCATGTCGATCTCCTGCACAATCAGCAGAGCGAAGAGGGCCGTGGCCAGCCCGCGCGGCCCGAACCAGCCAAAGAATAGGCGCGTTGTGGGGGACGCATCAGTGCCGACCAGGGAGAGCCAAATGGCAAGGGGCCGCACGATAAAAAGGCTGATCAGGATCAGAGCGAGGGTCGACCAGGTAAGGTGGTAAATTGCTTCGGGCACAAGCGCGGCACCGAGCAGAAAGAACGCGGCCCAGGTCAGAAGTTGACCCTCACTTTCCGTAAACTCGTAGATGAATTTACAACGCCCTTTCACCACATTGCCGAAGCAGAGTCCGGCGACAAAAGCTGAGATGAAGCCGTTTCCGTCAACCTGTGTGGCGGCGAGATAGGCAGCACCTGCTAGTGCGATCGCGCCAACGCCTTCATAAGTGTCTGACGTAAAGTCCCGGGACTTCGCCCAGATCAATACACGCCCGCCGATATAGCCCATCATGATCCCGACCAGCGGCCCAAGGATGAGCTGCTTTGCGCCAAACAGGGCCCAATCAATCCCGTCTTGATCCATTGCCTCCGCTGTGAGGCTCGCAAACAAGAGGATGACAGGTAGTGCGATCCCGTCATTGAGACCGCTTTCGACAGTCAGGGCGCGTCGCGGACGCTCAGGCACATCAGGGTTTGTGACAACGGCCTGGCCCAGCGCTGCGTCGGTCGGCGCAAGAATGGCGGCGACTAGGACAAGCGCGACCAGCGGCCATCCGGGTAGGAAGGGTGCCGCGGCAACTGCCCCAAGAACGATAGTGAGCGGCAGACCGATCAACAGCATACGCTGCGGCCAGACATGCCGCTCTTTCAAAGCGTCAAGGTCGATCTGAGAGGCGTCCAGAAACAGGAGAATGACGAGCGCGATTTCCGCAACCAGATGAAGGGTTTCTTCTGCGTCGCCATGCAACATCATGCCTGATTGAGAAAGCAGGAAGCCGAACGTCAGAAATATCATGGGGGCGGTGATAACGGTGGCCGTCAGCCGCTTGGCGATCATCGTATAGCCCATCGTAAAGATGGCGGCGATCAACAACACCGATGCCATGTTCCCCCCAGAAAGTCCGTGATCTTGTGCAACGACCATCAACCGATGGAGGTAGGCTACACGGATGACGGGGTCAGTGACATCACGTCCGTGTCAGGAACTGATCACATTTGCTCTCGTCAATGTTCAGTACACCTCTCTCCCTGTTCGCGTTTGTGGATTTCCACTGGTTAATCTGCCTTGTCCTTGGGCAGGCGTGATGCATTTTCAGGCACCGATGGGTGTTCTTGACTCTCCTTGTTGCGGTGCAGAATATTGTTGGATGAATTTGATGGCATCACAGCCCGACATATTTGATGAGACCGGGAAAGGTGATGTTGTTCGCGCTCCTTACCAAGAGATCATGCAATGGATTGATCGCTTGGGCATGGACGCACTTGCAAAAAAGCATGCCGAGGCAGAAGCGCTTTTTCGCAAAGTTGGGATCACGTTCGCGGTCTATGGCGAAGGGGGAAGTCCCGAGCGACTCATCCCGTTTGACATTGTGCCACGGGTCTTCACGGGCTCCGAATGGCGTCTGTTGAGCCAAGGCGTCAAGCAACGCGCGCGTGCCCTCAATCGGTTTATCTACGATGTCTATCACAGAGCGGACATTGTGAGGGCAGGCGTTATTCCGGCCGAGCTCGTTTTTTTGAATGCCGCATTTGAACCAGCTGTCGTTGGGATAGACCCGAGCCGCAACATCTACAGCCATATTGTCGGGACCGATATTGTTCGTGTCGGCGCCGACGAATTTTATGTTCTCGAAGACAATTGTCGAACACCTTCCGGTGTTTCCTACATGCTGGAGAACCGGGAAATCATGATGCGGATGTTTCCGGACTTGTTTGGGAAACGACGGATCGAACCTGTTGACACCTATCCGGGCATGTTGCGAAAGACACTGGCGAGTGTCGCGCCCATCAAATGTGATGGGGAGCCCACCGTCGTTATTCTGTCACCCGGTCCTCTCAACAGTGCCTATTACGAGCATTCCTTTCTCGCCGATCAGATGGGCATTGAACTGGTCGAGGGACAGGATCTTTATGTTGATCGGGACCGTATCTGGATGCGCACAACGCGCGGTCCCCAGCGGGTCGATGTCATCTACCGGCGCATTGATGATGCTTTTCTCGATCCGCTCTGCTTTTTGCCGGACAGCCTGCTGGGCGTGCCCGGCCTCATGAATGTTTATCGATCCGGCGGTGTCTCCATCTGCAGCGCGCCGGGCGCGGGCGTCGCCGACGACAAAGCGGTCTACACCTACGTGCCCGACATGATCCGCTTCTATCTCGGTGAAGAGCCTATCCTGAAAAACGTACCCACGTGGAAATGCGCCGATCCTAAAGAGCGTGCCTACGTCCTCGAAAACCTTTCAGAATTGGTCGTCAAAGAGGTTCATGGCTCCGGCGGCTATGGGATGTTGGTGGGGCCCGCCTCAACCGAGGCAGAGATTGAGGCTTATGCGATGCGCATTCGCCAGAACCCAGCGGACTTTATCGCCCAACCGACACTCGCTCTGTCCACCTGTCAGACGTTTGTCGACAAAGGCATTGCGCCTCGACATGTTGATTTCCGCCCGTTCTGTCTTGTGGGCGAAGAGATTCAATTGCCAGCCGGCGGGCTTACCCGCGTCGCATTGACGGAAGGGTCGCTGGTGGTGAACTCGTCGCAAGGCGGCGGCGTCAAAGACACCTGGGTGTTGGTGGAGTAGCAGGAAAACTCGATGCTCAGCCGAACTGCAGAAAACATATTCTGGATTGCCCGCCTGGTGGAGCGCGCTGAGAACATGGCGCGCTTGATGGAGATGGGGCATCGCATGACCATGATTCCCGCAAGCGGGGCAGGCTATCGCACTGAATGGCGGTCGATTGTCTCGGCAGCAGGCCAGATCGATGAATTTGAGAAGCGGTACAGCCAGTTCAACCAGGAAACGGTAACCGGGTACCTCATCTTTGATCCGGACAACCCGGCAAGCATCGTGAATTGCATCAGGCAGGCGCGGGAGAATGCGCGTGCGGTCCGTTCCGCGCTGACGACAGAGATGTGGATGGCGCTTAACGAAACCTGGATTGAGATGCGCGACCTGAAACCAGAGTCAATCGAGGCGGACGGACTGCCATCGTTTCTTGATTGGATCAAAGCACGGTGCGCTCAATTCCGTGGTGTGACGGACTCGGCGATCTTGCGAAATGACGGCTATGACTTTCTTCGCATAGGTGGCCTTATCGAGCGTGCCGACAACACGGCGCGATTGCTGGATGTAAAGTATTATGTGCTCTTGCCGGAAATGGAGGTCGCTGGCGGCGGCATCGATAATTATCAGTGGACTACGGTCCTCCGCGCGGTCTCCTCACTCCGCGCCTACCACCACATTTACCGGTCGGACTACCAGCCCTGGCATATTGCCGACTTCCTCATACGCAATCAGCAATCTCCGCGGTCGCTGTTCTATTGTTATGACCGCATAGGCGAACACCTGACCCGGCTGGCGCGCCGCTACGGACAGCGCAATACCTGCCAGTCGCTCGCGGATCGCACCATTGCCCAATTGTTTGACCAGGAGATAAGCGACATATTTCAGGAGGGGCTACACGAATTTCTGTCGTCATTCATCGTCACCAACAATCAATTGTCGTTGCAGCTCGCCGACGATTTCAATTTCGGTTGGCGGTAATATGCACCTCTTTGTCAACCACACCACCCGCTACACCTTTTCTGAGCCCGTTCGTTTTGTTGTGCAGAGTCTTAAACTGACCCCAGCGCACTCCGGCTGCCAATCTCCGCTCCGCTGGCTGGTGTCGGCCGACGGATGTCACATATCCCAGCCTTTCATTGATGGGTATGGCGATGCCGTTCACACGCTGACCTTTCCCGGAGAAGTGGAAATCCTTGAAATCAAGGTGGAAGGCGAGATTGAGACCAAAGATACCGCTGGTGTCCTGCGCCATCACCGCGAAAGAGTGAGGCCCGAGGTTTTTCTCCGCCAATCACCTATGACGAAACCGGATCGGGCAATTGCGATGCTCGCAAAAGATATTGCAGCGGCTCATGCAAGACCTTCTGATCGCAACGACCGATTGAATTTGGCGCATGCTTTGTCAACGCGTATCTCCGATGAAATCGACTATAAGCCCGGCGTAACCCACGCGCATACAACGGCGGCCGAGGCATTGGCCGCTGGAGAAGGCGTTTGTCAGGATCATGCGCACGTTCTGATCTCTGCGGCCCGGCTTCTAGGGATACCTGCGAGATATGTGAGCGGATATCTCTGCACGGACAGTGATGGCACCGCCGCAGAGGCGAGCCATGGATGGGCGGAACTCTATCTTGATGGAATTGGATGGGTTGGTTTTGATGCGTCAAATCGAACATGTCCCACGGAGAACTACATTCGCCTAGGATCAGGTATCGATGCGCGGGATGCGGCGCCCATCCGAGGCGTGCACGCAGGGGCGGCTGAAGAAGACCTTGATGTAAGTGTTGTGATACAACAAGCGCAGCAGTGAGGGGAACGAAAGCGCTTATGACATATTGTGTTGGTCTGTTGCTTGATCAGGGGCTGGTGTTCCTGTCTGACACGCGCACAAACGCGGGCATCGACAATATTTCGAAATACCGAAAGATGTTCACCTGGGAGGTGCCTGGAGAACGCTCCATTGTCCTGATGACCGCAGGAAACCTTGCAGTGACCCAGGCGGTTGTCAGTCTCATCAATGAAGGGATTGATGACGAAGAGGGGTGCGAGATCCCGTCCATTCTCACAGCCCCCACAATGTTCCGCATTGCGGAGATTGTTGGAAGCGCCGTGCTCTCCATTCAGGACAAATATAAGGAGTCCCTGACCCAGATGAACGAAGCCGCAGGCGCGACGTTCATTCTAGGCGGTCAGCGCAAGGGTGGGGCCGCGCGCCTCTTCCTTATCTATTCCGCAGGCAATTTCATTGAGGCCACCGAAGACACGCCCTATCTGCAAATCGGCGAGCACAAATATGGAAAACCGATCCTGGATAGGGTGATCACGAAAGAAACGTCTCTGGAAGACGCTGTAAAAGCAGCGCTCCTCTCTATGGATTCGACCCTGCGCAGCAACCTGTCCGTGGGCATGCCGTTGGATTTGTCGGTTCTTGAGACAGACGCTTGCAAGCTGTCGCAACGCCGCCGCATTGAGGCGGACGACGAAAACTTCCACGCTCTTTCAGAAACTTGGTCTCAGTCGCTGCGGGACGCTTTCGGATCGATCTCTTAAGGCCAATCGAACGCTCTCGCCCAGTGGTGGGCGAAAAGAAGCCGCTTACGCAGCTTCTTTCTCGGTTTCCTGTTTGGCAGGCGCATCACCTGTCGCACGGGTGAACGTCATGGTGCCGTCTTCAACACGGCCATATCCCAGCGTCACAATATCAAGCGCGTAGTTCTGGTGCTGTTTCCAGGGAGCGTTCGCGCCTTGTTTCGGCAGAATATCCTGCGCCCGCTGGATGTATCCTGACGAGAGGTTCAGCCATGGTTCTTCTTCCATGCTGTCATCCTCCAACACAGGCATGCACTTTTGCGTGCCAGTCTTATCCATGTGATTGATCAGGCGCGTGACATATCCGCAGGTGAGATCACACTTCAGCGTCCATGAGGCATTTGTGTAGCCGAAGGAAGAAGCGAGGTTCGGCACATTTGAATACATGATGCCTTTGTAACTCACCGTGTCAGCGAAGTTCACCGGTTCGCCGTCAACGCTCACGGTCATACCACCAAGCACCTCGAGCTTGAGGCCGGTCGCGGAAACAACCAGATCCGCTTCCAACTCCTCGCCGGAAGAGAGCTTGATGCCGGTCTCTGTGAACGTGTCGATCGTGTCGGTCACGACAGATGCGGTTCCGGCGTTGATGGCATCGAACATGTCACCGTTCGGGACAAGGCAAAGCCGCTGATCCCACGGGTTGTATTTAGGCGTGAAGTGCTTGTCGACATCATAGTCGGGACCAAGTGCCTCACGCACCTGATTAAGCAGAAGCTCTTTGACCTTGCCAGGAGCACGTTTGCAGAGATTGAAGAAATACATGCCCAGCAGCACGTTCTTCCAGCGTGTCAGACCGTAAGCCAGCTTGGCCGGCAGGTAGCGACGGAAGAAGTTTGCGATCGCATCCTGTGAGGGGCGGGCCGCCATGTAAGTTGGTGAACGCTGCAGCATGGTGACATGCTTCGCTTCGCCAGCCATTTCTGGAATGAGTGTCACAGCGGTGGCACCTGATCCGATCACAACAACATTCTTGTCTTTATAGACAATGTCGTCGGTCCATTTTTGCGGATGGACGAAGCGGCCTTTGTAATCTTCAACACCAGGGAAGTCCGGCGTATAGCCTTCCTTGTAGCTGTAATAGCCACTGCACATGAAAAGGAAGTTGCAGCTGATCTGGATGAGCTCGCCGTCGCGCTCGACGTCCAGAGTCCATTGGCCATCAGCGGTCGACCAGGCGGCGTTCTTCACCATGTGGTTGTAGCGGATCTTTTGGTCGATGCCGTTTTCTTCAGCCGTCTCGTGCAGGTACTTCAGAATGGACGGGCCATCGGCAATGGCCTCGGCATCACGCCACGGTTTGAAGGAATAGCCGAGGGTGTACATGTCCGAGTCGGACCGAATGCCGGGATACTTAAAGAGATCCCATGTACCGCCCATCGTGTGGCGGCCTTCCAGGATGACATAATCCTTGTTCGGGCTGTTCTTTTGCAGGTGATAGCCCGCGCCAATTCCGGAAATCCCAGCACCAACTACAACAACATCAAAATGTTCCATCCGAGTGCGTTCCTGTAAAATGACAAATTATCAGTTTGGCGGACCATAGCATGAGTCAGGGGGGCGGTAGCAAGAGCGGAAAAACCCCGGAAAAGAGGGATTCTTGCGCAATCCGCCATAGATCAGAGGCCCAAAAGCTCCGATTCGAGAGTGAATTTAGGGCGGATTTGACCGCCACAAAGCGGATCGGAGCGATGGGAGAATCAATGCCGCAGCGGAACCTTGGCTCTTTGGACGGGCGTTTGAATTGTCCAATCGCTTGTGATGAACTCCGCCCGCGTCGCGACAGAACGACGGCATTATGACAGGAGCGGGCGACATGAAACTCTACCATTGCAAGGGCGCGCGTTCCGTTCGTCCGCTCTGGACTTTGGAAGAGATGGGTCTCGACTATGAGCTGGAGTCCATGCCGTTTCCGCCGCGCTTCCTGCGCGACGGCTATACGGACATGAACCCGATTGGCACCGTGCCCTATTTTGTCGATGGGGATGTCGAGATGACCGAGTCGGCCGGCATTTCGCAATACCTCGTCGATGTGCATGGTCCCTCAGAGCTTGGGCTCAAGCCTGGCGACAAGGACTACGGGCTTTATCTCAATTGGCTTCACAGAAGTGATGCAACGCTCACCTTCCCGCAAACTCTTGTGCTCCGCTACACCCAACTTGAGCCGGAAGAGCGGCGGATCAAACAAGCAGCGGAAGATTATACGCAATGGTTCTTCTCTCGGCTGCGGTCGGTAGAACTTGCAACCCAGGACCGGGAGTATTTGTGTGCAGACCGCTTCACCATCGCAGATATCTGCGTCGGCTACGCGCTCTACCTCGCCGAAACATTGGGCTTCCGAGAGGGCTTCAAGCCCAACACGGAGCAATATTACGCGCGCATCACGGCACGCCCTGCCTTCCAACGCGCAATCGAGCTATAGACAGTAAGGACTTGCCATGAGCGAGATCAGTGAAAGTGAACTGAACGAATTTCGGAGTGACGCGGCGGCCTGGTTTGCAGAGAACACCGTCGCCGATCCCGGTTTCATGCTGCCCCTGACCTTCATGGAAGTCGGCACCGACCAGCAATTCGACTTCCTGCGTGATTGGCAGAACAAAGTCTATGAAGCGGGCTATCTCGGGGCCGCTTGGCCGAAGGAGTATGGCGGCGGCGGCCTGGATCAGAAATTCCAAACCATTGCGACAGAAGAAATGGCGAAAGCCAATGGGCCGATCATGTTGAACGCGATCGGCCTTAACTGGGCGGGCCCGCTGATATTGGACATGGGCACTGAGGAAGAGCGGAAAAAATACATCAAAGGCATCCTGTCCGCCGAAGACATTTGGTGTCAGGGCTTCTCCGAACCGGAGAACGGTTCCGATCTTGGTAATGCCCAAACCAAAGCTGTGCGGGATGGCGATAACTGGGTGCTGAACGGGTCCAAAATCTGGACGACCCAGGGCAATTACGCCAAATACATGATCCTGTTGGCGCGCACCAATCCGGATGCACCGAACAAATATGCTGGACTGAGCTTCTTTCTTTCGCCCATGCAGGTCGACGGCATTGAGACCGTGCCGATCCGCAAGCTCACTGGCGAGTATGGATTTACACAGACCTTCTTTACCGACGCCCGCATTCCAGGTGACAGCCTTATGGGCAAGGAAGGGGAAGGCTGGTTGGTCGCCATGCGCACGCTGGAATATGAGCGCGGCGTCAAGGGCGGACAGCCAGGTGGCTATGTCATGCGCGCATCCGACCCGTTTGAGATTGTTGAGCTCGCAAGAAAAGCAACCCGGGGCGGCAAACCGGCCTTGGAAGACCCGGTCATCAAGGATCAACTGATCCAGCTTATGATCGAGGCGCGGTCTCTGCAGTTGAATTCAAAGCGCGGGCACATTCAGCCGCTGGTTCAGGACAAACCCGCATCCCTGGCGCTATCCAGCAAGCTCCAGGCGACGGAATTTATGCGGCGCCTGAACGAATTTGCCATCACCCTTCAGGGGCAACGCGGCGCTTATTATGTCGGCGAGCCGGATGCCTATGACGAAGGTTTGTGGCAGCGGGGATATCTGAATTCGTTTTCGGCGACCATTGGCGGCGGTACATCTCAGATCCAGCGCAACATCATCGGCGAGCATGTGCTCGGACTTCCGAAAAGCTGAACCGGATTAAAGGATAAGCCTTTCCAGGAAAAGTGGATCCCGGTTTTCCGTCCGGAAAGGCGCTCTGAAGGAAAAATAAAATGTCAAAACGGGCAACCATAGGGTTCAGTGAAGAACAGGCGCAGCTGCTTGAAGTGGCAACCACTTTCTGTCGCGATAAGTCACCGATCGATAAGGTCCGCGCGCTGCTTGAAGATGAGCGCGGCTATGATGAAGCAATCTGGACAGAGATGGCGGAGCTCGGATGGCTTGCGATAGCGGTGCCAGAAGAGTTTGGCGGCATTGGTCTGGGCATTGCCGAAGTCGTGCCGGTCGTCGAGCAGATGGGCCGAACAATGATGGCTGGTCCCTTTGTGAGCACGACACTTGCCGCGCAGGCTTTGCTTGTGGGCGGGACCGATGCGCAAAAGCAAGAGCGTTTGCCGGACCTTTGTTCCGGCACCAAGGCCGCCATGGCACTGAGTGAGCCCCATGGCGATTGGGACCTGGCCCACGTGGAATGCAGCGCGGAACGGGTAGGTGCTCGGATCAGACTGTCGGGCCGCAAGACATTTGTCGAAAACGCGGATGCCGCAGACCTGCTTCTCGTGTCGGTCTCCTTGGAAGGCACGCCGGCGCTCGTGCTGGTTGAGCGCGACGCCCTACCCGACGGTGCGCTTCGCCGAGAAGTGGTCATTGACGAAACACGGCGGTCCTATCAGATCACGCTCGACGGTATTGAGGTCTCGTCGGACAACCTGTTGGAACCATCTCTCACCAGCGCAGCACTCGCCCATATCGATCTTTGCGCTTCTCTTCTGCTGTCAGCGGAGATGTGCGGTGCGGCAGCGAGCTGCATCGACTACACAGTCGACTATCTTCAAACTCGAAAACAATTCGGTAAGAAGATCGGGTCTTACCAGGCGCTGAAACACCCAATCGTCGATGCCCATGTGGGGTACGAGCAGGCGCGGTCGCATCTCTATTGTGCCGCGTTTAACTTCACCCAGCAGGGCGAAGGCGAAGTCGCAACCCGGATAGCGAAGGCTCAGGCGGGCGACGCCTTGTCCTTTGCTGCAGACCGGGCGATCCAGTTTCACGGCGGCTTTGGCTTTACATATGACTGCGACGCCCAGCTCTATCGGCGGCGCTCGCTATGGTGTGAAAACCAGCATGGAGACGCTGTATATCAGCGGGCGAAGCTCGCCGATCTCCTGCTTTAAGCCGGTGGGCTCTGCTTGACGCAGCGTCGCCGGGCATGTGCAGCCGCGGGCAGGGTGCTGCACGAATTTGCACGCGCAGGACGGTTGCCGGATGAGGCTCCTTGGTCCATTTCTATGGGATAAAGCACCGTCTGCGGGTGCTAAATGGGAGGAAAATCATGTCCGGCACAGACCGCTATCCACATCTGTTTGCACCGCTTGATCTCGGTTTCACCTCGATCAAGAACAGGGCCCTCATGGGCTCTATGCATACCGGTCTTGAAGAACGCGAAGACGGCCATCTGCGCATGGCGGAGTTTTTCGCAGAGCGCGCCCGCGGCGGCGTTGGCATGATCATCACCGGCGGTATCTCTCCCAATGAAGAAGGCGGCCTTGGCGCGAAACTATCAACTTCTGAAGAAGCGGCTCGCCACAAAGTAATCACCGACGCTGTGCATGCGGCTGATCCGGATACAAAAATCTGCATGCAGATATTGCATACCGGACCACTGGCACCTCATGACAAGTGTGTTGCGCCCTCACCGGTTCGCTCGCGCATCGCGCGCTTCGTGCCCAACGAGCTGGATGAAGCAGGCATTGAAAAGCAGATCGCAGATCATGCGAACTGCGCGGCGCGGGCTAAAGAAGCGGGCTATGACGGTGTTGAGGTCATCGGTTCGGCCGGCTATCTGCTCTCCACCTTCCTGGTCGAGAAGACCAATCTGCGGACAGATCAGTGGGGCGGGTCTTATGAAAACCGGATGCGGTTCCCGCTGGAAGTGGTGCGCCGCATCCGCGCGACCGTCGGTGACGACTTCATTCTGATCTTCCGGATTGCCGCGATGGACATGTTGCAAGGCGGCATGTCATGGGACGAAATTGTGTTGCTGGCGAAGGAACTGGAAAAAGCCGGCGTCAGCATCATCTCTACCCACTTCACCTGGCACGAGAGTGCGGTACCGACGATCGCGACCATGGTGCCACGCGCGGCTTTTACCGGCGTCACAGGCCGCTTGCGGAAAGAGGTAAGTGTCCCGTGTATCACGTCGAACCGCATCAACATGCCGGCGGTGGCAGAGAAGGTGCTGGTCGACGGCGAAGCCGACATTGTCTCTATGGCACGGCCCATGCTGGCGGATGCGGAACTGGTCAAGAAGGCGGCCGAAGGTCGGGAAGACGAGATCAATACCTGTATTGGATGCAACCAGGCTTGTTTGGATCACACCTTTGGCGGGAACCAGGAAGTGTCCTGCCTGGTGAACCCACGGGCTTGCCACGAAACCCTTCTGAAATATGAGCCGACGAAAACACAGAAGAGTATTGCAATCGTAGGTGCAGGTCCTGCGGGTCTGGGCTATGCAACCGTCGCGGCAGAACGCGGCCACAAGGTGACGCTCTACGATGCCGCCTCCGAGATTGGGGGTCAGTTCAACCTGGCGAAGCGCATTCCCGGCAAGGAAGAGTTTTACGAGACGCTTCGTTACTACGGAAAAATGATCGAGGTCCACGATATCGACTTGCGTCTCAACACGCGTGTGTCAGCCGGAATGCTACAAAACGAAGGTTATGACGAGATCGTTGTGGCGACCGGCATTGAGCCGCGGACACCGGATGTGGAAGGGATCGATCACGCGAAGGTGGTGCGATATATCGACGTCATCACCGGCAAGGCGAAGGTTGGCAAGAAAGTCGCGATTATGGGCGCCGGCGGCATCGGTTTTGATGTGGCGGAACTCATCACCCATGAAGGAAAGTCGTCCGCGCTCGACAAAGACCTGTTTGCAAAAGAGTGGGGGGTCGATTTCGAAAACCATCCCCGCGGCGGCGTGACAGGAGTCGAACCGGTGATCACTAAGGCAGACCGCGAGGTGACGCTGCTTCAGCGGAAAACGTCCTCCGTTGGGAAAGGTCTTGGGAAAACCACAGGTTGGACCCACCGCCTGACGCTTGCGCGACGGGGCGTCAAGATGATGAACGGCGTTGAATATCTGCGCATCGATGATGAGGGCCTTCATGTCCTTATTCACAATGAGCCGCAGACCTTGGATGTGGACACGGTGATCGTTTGTGCAGGGCAGGAGCCGCTACGGACGCTCTATGACGAGTTGGAAGCAACCGGTGCCAAGGTGAGCCTTGTGGGCGGGGCCTATGAAGCGATGGAGCTCGACGCAAAGCGCGCGATCAACCAGGCAAGCTATCTCGCGGCGGCTGTTTAGCAACGCCCATAACTGGTGGAGGATGCTTGCGACCGGGCCCGGAACCATGGGAGGTTTAAGTCCTTGGGGTCTGATTGGTCGGAGAGTATCAAATGCCGGTTTTTGAACCGACATCCATCGAAATTCTCTTTTGGGAAGCGCTGGCGCTGATCGTAGCAGCCTGTGTCTTCGCACCCCTCTTTCGGGCCCTAAAACTGGGCACCATCCTGGGATACTTGGCGGCCGGACTGGCCGTCCAGGTAACGCTCAGTCTGAGCTTTTCCGCACACCCGGAAGATCTGCTCCACTTCGCTGAGTTTGGCGTTGTCCTGTTTCTTTTTGTTATCGGCCTGGAGCTTAAGCCCGCGGCCTTATGGGATATGCGCAGAGACATTTTCGGTCTCGGACTATTCCAGATGCTTGGGTGCGGGGCGGTCTTGGCAGTGCCCGCCTTGCTGCTCGGGTTCTCAGTACCCGTGGCTATCGCAATTGGTTTGGGCTTGGCTCTTTCATCGACGGCCCTCGTCATGCAGCTGCTGGAGGAACGCGGCGACCGGGCCACCACCTATGGACGGAAGAGCTTTTCCATCCTGTTGTTCCAGGACCTGGCGATCGTGCCGCTGTTGATGTTGGTGGCCTTCCTGGCACCCGCGAGCACCGAGCTTGGGTTTCAGGAGGGGCTCACGCGCCTCGTTTTTGCTTTCCTCGCAATTGGCGGTCTCATCGCGATCGGACGATATCTGCTCAACCCGATGTTTCGACTGCTTGCGGCAACCGGCATGCCGGAGATCACGACCGCCGGTGCGCTCGGCGTTGTCATTATGGCCGCGCTACTGATGGACCTGGTAGGCATGTCCTATGCCATGGGGGCATTCATTGCGGGCGTGATGCTCGCGGAGTCGGAGTATCGCCACGAAATCGAAGCGGATATTGAACCCTTTCGAGGTCTCTTCCTGGGTCTCTTTTTCATGGCGGTGGGGCTCTCGCTAGATCTAGACGCTGTTGCCGCGAACCTCTTGATCATCATTGGCGCAGTGCCCCTGACAATGGCTGCCAAGGCCGCAGTGATCTACTTGCTTACGCGAGCGACACGTAGTGACCATGCAACGTCGATCAAGACGGCCTTTGTACTGCCGCAGCATGGCGAGTTTGGCTTTGTGATGTTCGCCGCCGCGTCCACGGCCGGTCTTTTTTCAGATGAGCTGGCATCGATCCTCATCGCGATCGTAACTGTATCGATGGCCGCGTCACCATTGTTCGAAAAGCTGGGTCTCCTGTTTGAATCCGAGGCGCCAGAAGAAGATATGGTGGAGGACTTTTCCACCGCGACCGCGAATATTTTGATGATTGGATTTGGGCGCTTCGGACAAATCGTAGCTCAACCGCTTTTTGGTCGAGGCTGCAATGTCACGATCCTTGATGCAGATGTGCACCGTGTCAACGAAGCGAAGAAGTTTGGTTTCGCTGTGCATTTTGGAGACGGGACTCGCCGTGACGTGCTGCGCGCCGCCGGAGCTGACAAGGCAGATATCATCCTGGTCTGTATAGACAGTGTGGCAGGCGCAAACCATATCGTCGACCTCGTCAAATCTTCCTTCCCGCGCGCGAAGCTCTTTGTGCGATCGTGGGACAGAGCCCATTCCATTGAGCTCAGACGAAACGACGTTGAGTTCGTGGTTCGTGAGACCTTTGAATCAGCCTTGCGGATGGGATCATTTGCTCTGCAGGCGCTTGGCACCACAAAAGAAGAAGCCGACGAAGAGATCGCGGATATTCGACAGCGAGATCGCGCACGCTTGATGGAACAGGTGGACGGGGATATCCGATCCGGTTTAGACCGCTTGCATGTGAAGGCGGTGAAGCCTGAACCGCTTCCCCGCAACGACTAAGCTGAAAATGAACACAGGCCAAACGCCTGAGGTTTGGGAGATCAATTAGAAATGCGAACAGCGCTGGCGACAATAGGAAGCTTGTTTGGTGTGACAGTTCTGGCCGCTGTCGCGGCGGTACTGCTCAGGGCGGAGGCGGATGCGCCAGCTCCCGTCGACCCAGCACCCTTGATCGCAAAGGCGGATCAGTACCAGGTAACGATCCACCGGGATTACTTTGGTATCCCCCATATTTACGGCAAGACTGATCCGGACGTCGCCTTTGGATTGGCATTCGCCCATGCGGAGGATGATTTTGAGACCATTCAGGAAGTGGCCATTGCATCGCGTGGTCAGTTGGCTGCAATTGCGGGCATAGATGCTGCCGTGACCGACTATCTCGTGCATTTGCTGAGAGTCTGGGATGCTGTCGACGCGAAATACGATACCCACGTGTCGGCAGAAGCCCGGGCGCTGGCGGAGGCCTATGCAGACGGTGTGAACTATTACGCGGCACTTAATCCTGACATGGTTGAGCCCGGTCTGTTGCCAATGACAGGCAAAGATGTTGTCGCAGGCTTCACCTTCAAGGCGCCGTTTTTCTACGGCATGCAGAACCACATTCTGGAACTCTTTGAGCCGGAGAGAAAACGGGAGATCTCGCTGGGTCCGGAGAATGCCTTTTTGCTGACCGACCAAGCGTTCTCCCATGCGGGGTCAAACGGATTTGCCGTCGCGCCGTCGCGTTCTGCCGACGGCAAGACGCGGCTTCTGGTCAATTCCCATCAGCCCTATAAGGGACCCGTCGCCTGGTATGAAGCGCGGCTCAAGAGCGAAGAAGGCTGGGATGCAGTCGGCGGCGTTTTCCCAGGCTCACCGCTGATGCTCCACGGCCACAACCGTCGGGTGGGCTGGGCCTCGACGGTGAATAAGCCGGATCTCGTTGATACCTATGTCCTCACATTGAACCCTGAAAATCCGGATCAATATTTGCTGGATGGAGAGTGGCGTGACTTCGAAAAAACCAGCGTCGACCTCAAAGTGCGGCTCTGGGGTCCGTTCTGGTGGACCGTCTCGCGCGATGTAGAATATTCCGAGCATGGGCCCGTCATCCGGCAGGATCACGGTACGTACGCGGTCCGGTACGCCGGCATGGGAGAGGTCGGCAACATCGATCAGCGCCTTGCTATGAATAAGGCCGAAAATCTTGATGATTGGCTGGCGGCCATGGCCATGCAGGCCTTGCCCTCGATCAACTATGTCTATGCCGATGCTGATGGAAATATCGCGCTGCTCTATAACGGCCAGATGCCGAAACGAGCGGAAGGGTTTGACTGGAGCGAATATCTGCCTGGAGACCGGTCTGACCTGATCTGGCAGGAGTACCTGCCATTTGACCAAGTGCCATTGCTCCTCAATCCATCAGCTGGCTTCATAACGGAGGCCAACAGCACACCCTTTAAGGCGACCGCACCTGAGGATGATCTGAAACCCGCGGACTTTTCCGACACGCTTGGGATAGAGACTCAAATGACAAACCGCGCCTTTCGGGCGCTCGAGCTGCTGGGCTCTGATCCGTCCATCACAGCGGAAGAGTTTCGGGCATATAAATATGATCATGCATATTCAACTCAGTCCGAGCTGGCTGAGATGATCGCCGAAGTGCTCGCCGTTGATCCAGGCGCAAATGAGAATCTGAAAGCGGCACAAGCGATCCTTAAAGATTGGGACTTGAAGACAGACTATGAGAGCCGCGGCGCGGCGCTGGGTGTGTTGATGGGCGAGCCCGTGGTTCGTGCGCGGCTCAGCGGCAAGGAGCCGCCCACCCCGATGGACAGTTTGCAAGATGCCATCGCACATTTGAACGAGCATTTCGGACGTCTCGATCCACCTTGGGGTGAAGTCAATCGGATTGTCCGAGGTAAGGTCGATATGCCGATCCAGGGCGGGCCGGATATCCTGCGCGCTGTCTATGGACGGAAATCGGAGGACGACGGGCGCCTGGGTGCCGAAGGTGGCGACACCTACATCATGTTTGTGGAATGGGATGAAGAGGGGAATGTCTCCTCGGAGAGCATCCACCAGTTTGGGTCAGCGACACTTGACGAAACTTCGCAGCATTTCTCCGATCAGGCGCCGCTCTTTGCCGGCGAGAAGACCACGCCGGTTTTGCTCGATTGGGAAGCGTTTGAGCCGACCATCGCCGAAAGCTACCGTCCTGGCGAGCGGCACGGAGGATGAGCTATGTCAGGTGTTGAAACTCTCAACCTGATCGGTGCTCTGGTCACCATGGCAATGGGTGGGCTGGGCTTGCTGGCGCCGAACCTGGCGGCGAAGCTGGTCCGGCTCGGGTCAACAAATCCAGAAGGATTCGCAGAGTTTCGAGCGACCTATGGCGGGCTCTTCGTGGCTTTAGGTCTCGCCCCTCTCTTATGGCCTGAGCCCGGATTGTTTTTGGTGGCTGGGCTGGCATGGCTCGGCGCGGCAGTCGGACGCATTGTGTCCATGGCGGCGGATGGCGCCCATTTCAAGTTCAACAGCCTGAGTGTTCTCTTTGAATGCGCGTGCGCGGGATTACTTTTGTTCGGCAATCCCTATCTCTTCGCCTGACATTTGCGTGCAAATCTGATTGAGTGCGGCGCATGACCGATGCGTTCCGCCCTACCGATCACTTCTCTGCTGAGTTCGACAGCCTGTTGGCCTGGCGGCGCGACGTGCGCAGGTTCAAGACCGAGCCATTGGCACCCGGTCTTCTTGAGGATTTGATCGATCGTGCCTGCTTAGCACCAAGTGTCGGGAACGCGCAGCCTTGGCGGTTTATTTGCGTCGAGAGCCAGGGCACCCGCGACGTGGTTGTACGGAACTTCGAAAAAGAAAACGCCGATGCGGCGAAGCTCTACAAGGATGAGAAAGCACGCCTCTATGCCGAGTTGAAGCTTGCAGGCTTAAAAGAGGCGCCGGTCCATTTGGCCGTGTTCTGTGACAATGAGACCGAACGTGGCGCTGGTCTTGGGCGTCAAACCATGCCGGAGACATTGGTCTATTCGACGGTCTGTGCCATCCACACATTGTGGCTGGCTGCGCGAACGAGGGGCGTTGGGGTTGGCTGGGTGTCGATCCTGGAACCAAAAGTGATCACGCGCTCATTAAACTTGGCCGCGAATTGGCAGTTTGTTGGCTATCTTTGCATCGGCTATCCCATTGAAAATCATGACGATCCTGAGCTCGTTCGCCATGGATGGCAGGAACGCATAGATCGATCGAAGGTGTTCTTCCGCCGTTAGAGGGGCACTGCCCACCTTGCCGCCAACGGGTGTATGCGCTACACCCTCCCGCAATGGTGCCCCGTACCAGGGGGTAAAAGGGAATCCGGTGAAATACCGGAACTGTACCCGCAACTGTAAGTGGGAAGTTGTCCGCCACCTGTAAAAGTCACTGAAGCATAGCGCTTTGGGAAGACTGGCAGACAGCATCGATCCACAAGTCAGGAAACCTGCCATTGCGTCGTCCGTCCCCGGATCGGGTCATGTCCATGGGAGCGGTTCTCGCAGTGACGACAATGTTTGGACGAAGGACGGTTGATGCCGTGCTGCGCGCATTGTCGTGGAGCGCTGCGTCAATGTCCTTCTTTAAAAGGGGACATTGAAATGTCATTGCTAAAGAAACTTCTTCTAACAACCGCGCCCATTTGGTCCATTGCGCAACCTGTTCAAGCGGCTGAGCAGGCGCCTGAAATCGTTGTGACCGCTACACGTACGGAGATCGCCACGTCGCAGGTCGGAAGCTCTATATCGGTTCTGACCGCTGACGAAATCGAAGAGCGCCAATATGCATTCACCGTGGACGCGATCCGCTCTTTGCCGGGTGTCATAATCAATCAAAACGGCCCTTTTGGCGGTTCAGCAACTGTTCGTATTCGAGGAGCATCCTCTGACCAAACACTGGTCTTGGTTGACGGGGTGGTCGTCAATGATCCTTCAAGTCCGGGCGCAGGTTTCAATTTCGCAAATCTTGATCCGAATGACATTGAGCGCATTGAATTGCTTCGCGGACCGCAAAGTACACTCTACGGATCTCAAGCTATCGGTGGTGTTGTCAACATCATCACCAAGCGGGCCAGAGAACCTTTTGCTTACACCGCATTTCTTGAAGCAGGATCGTTTAACACCCTTCGGTCTGGTGGGACAGTCTCAGGCATACAAGGTGAGACGGACTACAGCCTGTCATTAAGCGGCATCCGCACAAACGGCATTTCCAAAGCTGAAGAGCACGATGGCAACACCGAGGAAGACGGGTACAAAAACTACACGGTCAGCGGCAATGTTGGTCATGACATTACCGAAAATCTTCGTGCCGAAGGAAGCATCCGCTACTCTGATAGCCGCAACGAATTTGATGCGGGCGCGGGCGTCGGAGGCGATGGAGATCGTGTCGGACATACGCGCGAACTGCAGACTGTTGCTGCGCTCCATCTCAGCACATTTGGTGGCGCGTTAGAAAACAGCCTGACCGGCAGCTACGCCATGGTCGATCGAGACAATGAATCAAATGGCGTTCGCTCGTTCAGCAACACGGGATTGAGGACCGCATTTGAGTACATTGGAGAAGTCGCGACCTCGGATGTGTGGAATGCCATCGTTGGACTTAAAACTGAAGATACGGAGATACGGGGCTCTTCATCCATCCGCACCGATAGCGTCTTCGGGCAGGTGCAGGTGCTACCGGTTGAGGGTCTGTCGCTGATTGGCGGTGTGCGCCATGATGACCATGAAACAGCAGGCGGTGTAACCACCTTCCGCTTTACTGGTGCTTATGAGCTTGCCGAAACCGGCACACTCTTCCGTGGATCTTGGGGCGAGGGATTCAAATCGCCATCACCATTCCAGCTGAGTGTCACACCGACACTGGCTCCGGAAGAATCGCGCGGATGGGACGTTGGAATCGAACAGGAGTTTCTGGACGGTGCGGCAAGTGTGCAGGTCAACTATTTCCAACAGGACGTAGAGAACCAGATCGGTTTTCTGTTTGGACCATTCCGCTATGTGAACATAGATAAGGTAGACACAGAAGGATGGGAGTTCATTGCGTCTGCCCAGCCGGCGGATTGGATTGACTTGAGCGCTAATTTCACCCACCAATCTGCGATTGATCTATCCACTGGCAGTCAACTCATACGCACACCGGCGAACATCGCGACGTTGAATGTCACAACCTACCCAACAGAGGCATTGGCCGTTGGCGGGGCGGTGATTTGGAATGACGACGAGACGGACAGTGCTGGCCTGGTACAGGATTGGTTCCGGGTTGATGTTCGCAGCTCTTATCAGTTGAATGATGAGGTAGAGCTCTTCGGGCGCGTAGAGAACCTGTTGGATGAGCAATATCAGGACATTCTGGGTTACGGCACGCCCGGCATTTCCGGGTTTGTCGGCATTCGGGTGAGGGGATGATCAAACAGGCAATCGTATTGGGTTTGGGTCTTCTGGTCAGCGGTGTGTCCGCTGGCCAGGCGGCCGACCCGTCGGTTGCCTCCCCGTCGGTTGCCTCATTGGATTTCTGCGCCGACCAATATGTCTTGGCGCTGGCGGATGCAGATCGGATTGTGGGCGTGTCGCCCCATGCAGAGACCGAGTTCTCCTATCTCGCAGAAAAAGCGCACGGCATCCCAAAAATCAGACCTACTGCGGAAGAAGTGCTCGTTCTGGAGCCTGAAGCCGTTGTGCGTTTGTGGGGTGGCGGTTATGGCGCCGCGGACACATTGGAACGCTATGGCATTCCGGTGATACAGGTGTCGCTCGCGGTGACGCTTGAAGAAACAAAAGAAAACCTCCTCCGCGTTGGGGAGGCACTGGGACATCTGGATAGGGCGGAGGCAATCGCAGCCGGTCTGGATGCAAGAATTGCCAGCCTTCCTCCTGCAGCGGACGGAGCACGTCCTGTGGCGCTTTATGTGACGCCATCTGGCACGACATCAGGTCGCGGCACCTTCATTCACGAAATGATGCAAACCGCCGGCGTTGAGAACATGTCGGCGGCGCTTGGCACGTCACCCTGGCATCCGGTGAACCTGGAAGCTTTGGCGCTCAGCCCGCCCGACATGATCGTCGCGGGGTTCTTTGACTTGAAGTCGGGAAAATTGAGCAACTGGTCATTGTCTCGTCACGAGTTTTTGAGACGGCAGGGCGACATCCGGCCAGTTGCCCGCATTCCCAGCCGGGAAATCGCCTGTGCCGCCTGGTTCGTTGTTGACGCGATTGAAGAGATTGCGGCGACCCGGGCATCACTGACATCAGACGAGGCGGGGCAGTGAATGCTGGAGGGCGCTCCTACCACCTGGATTCTTTTGGGTGCGCTAACGCTTGAAGGCTTGATCGGATATCCGAGCGTCTTATGGCGGCACATAGGACACCCCGTTTCCTGGATGGGACGATTTCTTGATCTTGGCGAAACCTGGCTCAACTCCCGCGGCGGCAATGCCGGGCGAGATTTCGCGGGCGGCATGATCTGGCTAGTCATCGGGGGCGCCATTGTTGTCAGCGCGATGTGGCTCATCAGCGACGCACTGCGTCAGATTGCATATGGCTGGATTGCCGAAATGGTCATCATGGCAACATTGATCGCAGGCCGCTCCCTCTATACCCATGTGCGCGACGTTCAGACGGCGCTTGAGAGCATGGACATTGAAGTGGCGAGGCAGAAAGTGTCGTTCATCGTGGGACGCAATACGGATGAACTGGGCGAACCTGCGATCGCCCGGGCGGCCGTGGAGAGCCTCGCGGAGAATGCCTCCGACGGCGTCATCGCCCCTCTTTTCTGGGGCCTGGTTGCAGGGCTGCCTGGCATCGCGGTCTACAAGCTGGTCAACACGGCCGACAGCATGTGGGGTCATAGAAACGACCGGTATGAATGGTTTGGCAAGAGCGCCGCGCGCCTCGACGATCTGCTCAATCTGATCCCGGCTCGCCTGACCGGTGTTTTGTTTTGTTTGGGCGCTGTAATCGTTAAACGGACGGGGCCAGCTTTCCGCGTGATGATGCGGGATGCCGCAAAGCATCTGTCGCCCAATGCTGGCTGGCCGGAGGCGGCCATGGCAGGTGCGCTGGAGTGTCGCTTGGGCGGACCGCGGACCTATCAGGGCCGCATGACCGACGGTGTGTGGCTCGGCGATGGCTCTGACACTCTGGACGCGCGTGATGTGCGTCATGCCTTGAGGCTCTACATAGCGATGCTTGCATTGGCAGCGACGATGATAGCGACCATCGGAGCGATCGGGGGACGGTCGATATGACGGCAATACCCCACGGCGGCGATCTTGAAGCATTTGGCTGTTCACATCCTGACGCTCCGCGACCCCTCATTGATCTGAGCACAGGCATCAATCCGCATGCCTTTGAGCCTGAGCTTGATCCGATCTGGTCAACCAGACTGCCGGGTCAGGTGGACGAGGAGGTTTGTCGCTTGGCCTTCGCAACTTATGCAGGTGTCGACGGGCGTTTCGTGCATGTTATGCCCGGCACCCAATCCATCATTTCCGGTCTGCCCCATCTCTTCGACCCGTGTCAGGTTGCCGTTCTATCGCCGACCTATGGAGAGCACGAACCAGCTTGGCGGGCCGGCGGTCATTCAGTCGCGAAGTGTAGCGCGGAAGAGATACTGGCTGCAGACGCGGATATTATCCTCGCCACCCACCCAAACAATCCTGACGGGCATGTCTTCGACCGAGCTGAGCTAAAAGCATGTCAAGCGCGTCAACTGGAGCGTGGTGGCTGGCTGATTGTCGATGAAGCCTTTATCGATTGCATTCCCGAACAAAGCGTCACTGCTGAGGCCGAGCACGGCGGGCTTCTGGTCCTGCGCTCTTTCGGCAAATTTTTCGGGCTGGCGGGTCTGAGACTTGGTTTCTTGATTGGACCGGAGTCCATAGCCGCGTCTCTGAAACCGCGTCTCGGACCGTGGAGCGTAAGCACGCCAGCACTTCGTGTCGCGGCGAAAGCCTACGGCGATACAGGCTGGATTTCCGAGACACGGAAAAACCTCGACCGTGAGATGGACCGCCTGCGCAGTATAATCGTCCCGTTGATCGGCAGGGAGGTAGGACATACGCCTCTGTTTGTGCTGGTTGATGGAGCAGGTGACAAAGCCACAGCTGCCCACTTGGCGGCTCAGGGAATTTTCGTGCGGACCTTCCCAGATATGCCAAACTATCTGCGCTTGGGCCTGCCGGGCGCGCCATGGGCGTGGGATCGTCTCGAGAAAGCTTTGACAGAATGGGAGCACAATAATGAGCGCTGAAGACGAGAACGCGGCTCACGCTGAAGAGATGAAAAAGGTCCAGGCCGAGCATCGTGAAAAAATGTCCGAGAAGAAAGAAGCGGACCGCGGATTGTTTCTGATCTTGACCGGCGATGGAAAGGGCAAGTCGAGCTCAGCCTTTGGGTCGATTATCCGCGCGCTTGGCTGGGGGCATAGCGTCGGCGTTGTGCAATATGTGAAGGGCAACTGGAAAACCGGCGAACGCCAGTTTTTTGAGAAATACCCCGACCTCGTCACCTGGCACACCATGGGGCAGGGCTTCACCTGGGACACGCAGGATCGGGAACAAGACATTGAAGCAGCACGAGCCGCCTGGGAAGTGTCGGCCAAGATGCTGGCATCCGGCGATTATGATCTGGTTGTGCTCGATGAGCTGAACATCGTCCTGCGCTACGATTATCTTCCGGTGGACGAAGTCTTGGCAGGCCTTATGAACCGTCATCCGCGTACCAGCGTCATGGTCACAGGTCGGGACGCCAAAGAAGAGCTTCGCGACAAAGCCGATCTCATCACCGAGATGACGCCCATTCGACACCCCTTTGAATCAGGCATTAAGGCCAAGCGGGGCATAGACTATTAATGAGCCACCGCTCACCATACGCAGCCTCGATATTGCTGGCGGGTCTTCTGACGGTGGCAATGGCGGCGAGCCTCTTCCTGGGCTATGCCCCACTGGGTGTGACAGAAGTCTTTCAGGCTCTGGTGGGCGCCGGCGACGAGAGATACGTCTTTATCGTGCAGGACATCAGGGCACCCCGGATCGTGTTGGGGGCCATGGTCGGGGGCTCGTTGGGTCTGGCGGGGGCAGCTATACAAGGCCTGCTCAGAAACCCGCTCGCTGACCCGAGCGTGATTGGCGTCTCCTCCAGCGCGGGATTGGGGGCAGTTGTTGCCATCTATTATGGGTTTGCCGCCTCCTCGGCGATCATCGTTCCCGTGTTTGCAATCACCTTTGCGATCGCTGCCATGCTGGTGCTTGTCTGGCTGGCCGGCAAAGATGCCAGCATCCTCACGCTCATCCTCGCAGGTGTCGCAATCTCAAGTCTGGCGGCGGCTCTCACATCACTTGCGATGAACCTCTCGCCCAACCCATTTTCGCTCAACGACATAGTTCTTTGGCTGCTGGGATCGCTGGCAAATCGGAGCTTCACGGAACTTTGGATTGCTGGCCCGTTCATGGTCGGCGGCTGGATTCTGCTTCTGTCGACGGCGTATGCTCTTCCCTCGCTTAGTCTGGGTGAGGACGCTGCGGCCTCGCTGGGTGTTGATCTGAGGCGGGTCCGGCTCCAAACCGTTTTTGGTGCGGCATTCGCTGTGGGGGGCGGCGTCGCGGTGAGTGGCGCCATTGGTTTTGTCGGTCTGGTAGCACCTCATCTTGTGCGCCCATTCGTTGGGCATGACCCGGGACGTTTGCTGCTGCCGAGCGCTCTCGCTGGGGCATTGCTGCTTGTGTTGGCGGACATCGGCGTGCGCACCATCCCGGGAGATACAGAGCTCAAACTGGGTGTCGTAACCGCGCTGCTGGGCGCACCATTCTTCCTTTGGCTCATTATTTATACGCGGCGGTCCATGCGATGATTGCCGCCCGCAACATATCGGTGTCGCTCGGCGACCATGCTGCCGTCCGCAATATGTCTATTGAGGTCAAGCCAGGCGAGATTGTTGGTTTCGTGGGGCCGAATGGCGCGGGAAAGACCAGCCTGCTGCGCGCATTGTTACGCCTGGTGCCGGTTGATGGTGGCTCAATCCTGCTGGATGGAAGAGATATCACCTCTGACCCACCTCACAAACACGCCCAGGAGATTGCCTATCTCCCGCAGGGACAGAGTGTCGCCTGGCCTTTGACGGCCCGTCGTCTAGTGGCGCTAGGCCGTGTGCCACACCGCTCCACCTGGGAAACCCTCAAATCCGAAGACGAACAGGCAATCGATGCAGCGCTCAAAGCGACCGATGCGCAACCCTTTGCGGATCGGCCGGTTACCGAGCTCTCCGGCGGAGAGCGCAGCCGAGTGCTTTTGGCGCGCGCACTGGCTGTGCAGGCGAAAGTCCTGCTGGTCGATGAGCCCACCGCGTCTCTCGACCCCTATCATCAACTCACTACCATGGAAGCGCTGAAAGAAACGGCGGTGGGTGGAACAGCGGTCGGCGTGGTGCTGCACGACCTCAACTTGGCGGGGCGCTATTGCGACCGGCTGTACCTCATGCATGAAGGCGCTGTTGTTGCAGACGGGCCGCCAGACTGGGTCCTCAGCGATGAAAATCTCGCCCGCGTCTATCGCATTGGCGTGCGCCGTGATGATCGCGGCGATGTGGTGGTCGATCGACGCTTGAGCGATATGCCATGACAAAGGCGCTCATGCTTCAGGGCACGGGTTCGGATGTCGGCAAATCTGTTCTCGTCGCCGGTCTCGCACGCGCAGCGGTCAACCGGGGACTTAAGGTCCGCCCTTTCAAACCGCAAAACATGTCGAACAATGCTGCTGTGACGGTCGAAGGGGGCGAGATCGGTCGCGCACAATGGCTGCAGGCGCGGGCCTGCAGGGTCGAGCCGAGCGTTCACATGAATCCGGTCCTGCTCAAGCCGCAAAGCGATGTTGGGGCACAAGTCGTCGTGCAGGGCAAAGTTTGGGGAACAGCGGAAGCACGGGATTATCAGGGACGCAAAGAACAGCTGCTCAGCTCAGTGCTTCAGAGCTTCGATGTCTTGAAAGCTGAGGCGGATCTCATCTTGGTAGAGGGTGCAGGCAGTCCCGCGGAAACGAACTTAAGGTCCGGTGATATCGCCAATATGGGGTTTGCCGCCAAAACCGGGACGCCGGTTGTGCTCATTGGCGACATAGATCGCGGTGGGGTGATTGCCAGTCTGGTGGGCACGCATGCCGTATTGGACGAACGAGATAGGGCCCTCATCAAAGGGTTTTTGATCAACAAGTTCAGAGGCGACGTTTCTCTTTTTGACGATGGTATAAAAGAAATAGAGAAGCGAACCGGATGGCATAGCTTCGGCGTGCTGCCCTGGGTCACCGCCGTCGCGGATTTGCCAGCCGAAGATGCTGTCGTGCTCGAGCGCGGCCAGGAGCGAAAAGACGGCACGCTAAAAATTGCAGTGCCTATGCTCTCGCGCATCGCAAATTTTGATGATGCTGACCCACTGGCGCAGGAAGAAAGTGTAGACCTCCAGTTCATTCCGCCAGGCACAGCGTTGCCGGGCGACGCGCACCTGGTGATACTGCCCGGTACAAAGTCCACGATCGCGGATCTCTCGTTCTTCAGAGCACAAGGTTGGGACGTCGATCTGCAAGCGCATGTTCGGCGCGGTGGATGGGTCTTGGGTCTCTGCGGTGGTTTCCAAATGTTGGGGAAAGACGTAGCAGATACTGAGGGGATCGAAGGCGCTGTTGGAAATACACCGGGCCTGAGTCTCTTGGACCTAGAGACGGTGATGCGGCCTGAGAAGCAGGTGCGCACGGTCAAGGGCAGGGCGGCGACCTCAGGTGCGCCTTTTTCCGGCTATGAAATCCATATTGGTGAGACGGAGGGACCGGATCTATCGCGACCCTTTCTTGATGTAGAGGGAGAGCCGCACGGTGCGGTCAGCAAAGACGGCCGTGTCATGGGCGCCTATGTGCATGGGCTTTTCGAGAGCGGCGACTTTCGACAGGACTTTCTGGCCGGCCTGGGCGCAGAAAGCGATGGTCGGGATCACGGCGAGAAAATTGATCAGGCTTTGGGCCGTTTGGCGGCCGCCATGGAAGAAGCGCTTGATATTGACGGACTTCTTAGTCTTGCGGCGGCGCCTTCAGGATAAGCGGCAGGCCAGCCATAACGGCAATGACAGCATCGATTTCAGCCGCGAGTGATTGATGAAGCCATCCTGCTTCATCCCGAAACTGTCGTGCCATGGCGTTGTCAGGCACAATGCCTTGCCCCACCTCATTTGAAATGAAGACCAGCCTCGCGGGGCAGTCTTCAACTGCGGCCAAGAGATCAGACGTAGCTGACGCGATATCTCGCTCGGCTTCCATAAGGTTGCCCAGCCAGAGTGTGAGACAGTCGATCAGCACCACATCATCGGATTGTACCTGGTTGCGCAAAACGCCCGGCAGATCGAGCGGTTCTTCAATCAATCGCCACTTCGGCCCCCGCCGGTTTTGGTGATGGGCAATACGCTCCGACATTTCATCGTCGCGGGCTTCCGCCGTTGCGACATAGACCAAGTTGCCGGTCGTCCCTGTGACCAGGCCTTCGCCATATCTGCTTTTGCCCGAACGCGCCCCGCCGTGCACCAGCGCGGCAAAGGGCCCCTTCTCCGGCAACTGAAAATTATTTGTCATCAGGTCGTTCCTCAGCCTAACGTCATGACACAAGCGAAGAGCAACAGGCTCTCTGATATTTCAATCCCGGCGCCCAGCGCATCGCCGGTTTGCCCTTTTAACCGCACCTGCAGGTAGACGGCCCAGAGCAAAAGGATAAAGGGCGCCGCCAGAAAGGCTGGAGTGCCCCAGGCGCTCAAGAGGAGCAGGGTCGCCCACGCCCAGGGGGCAATTGGGGCGATCTCCCATGAGAACCTTTCACCCAGCCCTTCTTTCTCGCTGCCTGGTGCGTGCAATACGGGAAGGTATTGAGCCCAGAAAAGAGGGCCGAGGCGTGCCCAGGCGCAAAGCGGGATCAAGACCCAGAAGAGCTCCTGTTCGGCAATCAGCATCAAAAACACGAGCTTCGCCGCGAGTTGAACAATCAGCGTGACGACGCCAAAGGTACCAATGTGTGGGTCTTTGAGGACCTCGTGAAAGCGGCTCTCGTCCCCATGGGCGGCGCCCAGCGCATCCGCGAGATCTGACAAACCATCCAGGTGAAGGGCGCCGGTGATGAACACCCACACGGCAAGCGCCAGCACAGCGCCCACCCACGGATCTATCATGGTTCCGGCCCAAAGAAAGAGCATCAGAAAGAAACCGACCAAAAAACCGACAGCCGGAAAGAACACCGATGCACGACTAAGGGCTGCTGGGTCGAAATCGGTGACCTGGGGTGTGGGAAGCCGCGTTAGGAACTGGACCGCAAGAATGAAGGATGTGACAGGTGCGGTCATGTGGTCCCCTTAAGCGCGGTCAGTTGCACCTCGACAGTTTCCTGATCTGGGTCGTGATAGGCCGTCATCTCCAACACGCTTGCTGTCGGGAGTGCGACCTTCCAGGCCGATGCAAATGGCAACCCGAGCTGTGTAACGAGCAAAGAGCGCATCACCCCCGCATGTGTAATCAGAAGAAGTCGTTCTCCTTGCGCGCTCAGCGCAATATCTTCAAAAGCTTCAGAGGTGCGCGCGCACATGACAGCCCAAGGCTCACCGTCGGGCGCCGGGTTTGCAGTTGGGTCGTCCCAAAACGCGGTAAGCGCATTCTGGTCGTGCTTCCAGACTTCTTCCGTCGATTTGCCCTCCCATGCACCAAAATCCATTTCTCTGAACCGCGCATCCATCGACAGCGGAAGGTCCAGACTTTTGGCGAAAGCATGGCAGCGCTTCAGAGGCGAGGTGACAACCCGATCCCAGGTCTGGCCCTGCGTGCGGTCAACCAGTTCCTGCCACCCGGTCTCTGTGAGATCGGGGTCGCTACTGCCGCAAAAGAGACCGGTGAGCGGCGTCTCGCCATGGCGCAAGATGGTTATGTGAGCGGGATCACTCATGAGATAGAGGACACTCCGGCACTGTCAAAGGTTGCCATTTCATTGTGAAGCGAACAGGCCAAACGCAGCAAAGGTAGGGCGAGGGCGGCGCCGCTGCCTTCTCCCAGTCGAAGCCCCAGATCAAAAAGAGGATTGGCGTCGAGAGCATCGAGCACCCGCGCGTGACCGCTTTCTGCAGAACGATGAGAAAAAAGAAGCCAGGGACGAATGGAAGGATTTGCGGTGACAGCAGCGAGCATGGCCGCGGAACAGATGAACCCATCGACAAGGATGGGGACCCGTGCTTGTGCTGCTGTGATAGCGGCACCCGCAAGAGCGGCAATCTCATGTCCCCCCACTTTGCGGAGCGCGGCGGCGACATTGGCGTTCCCCGCGTCAAGCTGGTGGAAGGCGAGGCTCTCAGCAATGACCCGTGTTTTATGGGAGATGCCTTCTGCGTTGAGGCCCGTCCCTGCACCCGCAAGCGCGGCGACATTGCCATCGGTCAGCGCGGCGGCCACAGCACTTGCGGCGCTGGTATTGCCGATGCCCATTTCGCCGAGGAGAAGCAGATCTGCACCCTCGCCGACGGCACGGGCGGCGGCGTTCCGCCCTGCGCCAAGCGCATGAAACAATTCTTCTTCGGTCATGGCATCGCCGCGACGGAAATTGTCCGTACCATAGGCGATCTTGTCGGTGTGGACATCATCCGGAACGTCTTTGGCGAGCGTGCCAACGTCAACGACCTGCAGCTGCGCGCCTTGTTCTCGAGCAAGCACGGCGATTGCGGCGCCACCCGACACGAAATTCGCGAGCATCTGGGCCGTGACTTCCGACGGGTAGGCAGAGACGCCCTCAGCCGTAATGCCGTGGTCTCCTGCGAAAATCAGGATATGGGGCGCACCAACATTGGGCCGCTCTGTATTGCCGAGGCTCGCGAGCCGGATGGCAACTTCTTCCAACTGTCCCAGAGAACCGGCAGGTTTTGTCAGGCGCGATTGGCGCGTTCGGGCGCGGGCTTCGGCCACCGGATCCGGGTTCGGCGGCGCACTGGTTACCCAATTTGGAAATTCACTCATGACCCGCTTTCAAGACGTTTGGCGCGGCCTTTGTAGCAGAAATCAGCCGAGTTTTGAGGTTGGCCAGAAACTTAGCGCCAGCCCGCCCGATCATAGATTCTGATAGCAAGGGATTGGTTTTCCCCAAGGGCAGAGGCATTAATCTCGTCCTCTTTGAAGGTTCCGAGCGCGGTCACTGGACCTTCAGCGTCGACGCTGGCGACAGCGGGATACTCATTGTTACCGTCGGCCAGTACTTTTTGCGCCCAATCGCTGGTGAGGAACTCCAAAAAGCGAACCGCGTTTTCCTTATTGGGCGCATGGGTGAGCAATGCGGCACCTGAAATATTGACATGTGTGCCCCGCGTTTCCTGTTCCGGGAAGATCACGCCAATCTTCTCAGCCACGGCGCGGTCCGCAGCATCGTCGGACCGCATAAGGCGCGCAACATAGTAGGTGTTCGCGATGCCGACGCGACATTCACCAGCCGCGACCGCACGGATCTGAGCCGTGTCATTTCCTTGAGGCGCGCGCGCGAAATTGGCCACAACACCCTCGGCCCAGCTCTCAGCCGCCTCGGCCCCGTCATGGGCAACAATCGAGGCCAGAAGGGAGATGTTGTAGATATTGCTGGAGGAGCGAACGCAGACCTGTCCGGCGAGAGACGGATCCGTGAGATCGCTATAGGTAGCCAGACCATCGGGCGCGCCTGCATCCTTATTGTAGATGACCACCCGCGCACGCTTTGAAATGCCAAACCACAAGCCTTCCGGGTGGCGAAGATGTGAGGGGATGCGCTCTTCGATAACCGAGGATGTGACGGGTGCAAACAATCCGGCTTCTTCAGCGCGCCAGAGGCGCCCCGCATCAACAGTCAGGAGAACGTCGCCAGGGCTGAACTCACCCTCTTGGCGCAGCCGCGCGAGCAGCTCTTCGCTCTTCCCCTCAATCAGGTTCAGCTTAATGCCGGTCTCTTCGGTAAACCGCTCATAGAGCATCAGATCCGTGTCGTAGTGTCGCGCGGAATAAATGTTCAGCTCTTCATCGGCCCGGCCACTGGAAACGGCAAATATAACCAGAAACACGCCAACAATGGGGATCAGAGCCTTACCGAAAGTTTTGGACACGGGTGCGGACCTTTTTAAGAATGACTATCAACTCTCCGAAATGTAGGGCTGCGGCCGGCTCAAAACAAGGGATATTGCTCTCGATGGATCAAATCGCCGCTGCAAACTGGAAGACGCCTGCGCCATCAAAAGTCACGCGCACAGGTGTGCCTTCCACAAATCCGGACGCGTCTTCCATGTGGACCCGAAGCGGGGCTTTGTCCGGGTCGCTCGAGCCAACAAGCACAAGCCAATGGCTTCCACGAAACCGTGTATCCAGAACCCGAAATCCGTCGCTGTCGGGCCCTGGCGTCAGCGTCACGCTGCCCGGACGCACCACAAGGTCCACAACGTCACCCGGTGCCAGTCCATCTGTCGATGGTGAGAGTGGGCAGCTGCCATAATCGAAAAGTGCTTCATCGCCGGAAATCTTCGCCCGAAAGGTTTGGGCATCGCCAAAGAGAGACGCGACGAGCGCTGTCGCGGGCGCATCATATAACTCGTTCGGCGGGCCGCATTGCAGAACACGTCCTTCATCCATCACCGCAATCTTATCGGCCATGTCGAGCGCTTCTTCTGGGTCATGCGTCACCATGACCGTGATTGCCCCGGATTGCTTTAGCGCCAGGCGTGCATGCTCGCGCAATTGCCGGCGCCTTGTGACGTCGATACTGGCAAACGGTTCATCAAGCAGAATGACGGAGGGGGCGGGCGCTAACGCACGCGCAAGGGCGACACGCTGCTGCTGCCCACCCGACAGTGTGTGCGGGTAACGGCCTCCGAGACCTTCGAGACCAACATCGATCAGCGTGCGTTCAACAATTTGGGCGCGTTCCGGGTTGGTGCGGGGCAGGCCGAACGCAACATTCTCGGTAATCGTCAAATGCGGAAAGAGCGCATGGTCCTGAAAAACCATCCCGATCCTGCGATCCTCGGCGCGAACCTCCCGACCGGGCTCGGAGAGCGTTCTGCCGTTGAGAGTGATGGCTCCGGCCTGGAGCGTTTCAAGGCCTGCCGCGAGACGGAGCAGGGTGGTCTTGCCGCTGCCCGAGGCGCCAAGCAGGCAGAGTATCTCCCCGTCGCCTGCTGACAGGCTGATGTCGGACAGCACCGTTTCGCTGCCATAGGCATGGGCGATATTGCTGAAATCCAAGGGCATGCGCGACTTATCGGCTTTGAGTTGGTTAATATTGCAATTGAGGCGCAAAATTACTTTGCGCGAGCGAGCGCTATTTGTATCAAGTGTAGAATGTCAGTCACCCAAAAAGATCACGACCTGTCAGGAATAGACGTCATCGACCGGCCCAATTCTGCGTCGGATTTTGGATGGCCCATTGCAACGGCCCTGGTCGCGCTCCTTCTTGCAGCTCCGATACTGGCCGTATTGTGGAGCCTCACACAGGCAAGCGGCGATGCTTGGGCACATCTCGGCAGTACCGTCCTGCCGGGTTACATCGGCAACACGCTCCTGCTTATGGTGCTTGTTGGCGTGATGACCATCCTACTCGGCGTCGGGAGTGCCTGGCTCGTCGTCACGTTTGAGTTTCCCGGTCAGCGCGTCCTGAGTTGGGCTCTTGTCCTGCCGCTCGCCATGCCCGGCTATATCATCGCTTATGTTTATACGGACCTGTTGGAGTTCGCGGGACCTGTCCAATCGCTGTTGCGCGATCTTACTGGTTGGAGCGCTGGCGACTATTTCTTTCCCCCGATCCGATCCCTTGGCGGTGCAGCACTGATGCTAAGTCTTGTGCTTTACCCTTATGTTTACCTGCTAACCCGAACAGCCTTTCAGCGTCAGTCCGTTGCACTGGTTGAAGCGACCCGCGTGCTGGGCGTGTCGCCAGCACAGGCCTTCCTGCGTGTCGCGCTGCCCTGTGCCCGTCCTGCGATTGCAGGCGGTGTGGCGCTGGCGCTTATGGAAACCATCGCGGACTATGGTGTGGCGGACTATTTTGGTGTTTCCACGCTTACTGCAGGGATCTTCCGCACCTGGCTTGGCATGGGTGAGTCGGTAGCTGCGGCGCAGATTGCAGCAGTATTGTTCCTCTTCGCCGGCGCCCTCGTTCTCTTGGAGCGCTTGAATCGTCAGGGAACTGTAGCGAACCCGCTTGGCCGGGACGTTGCCGCCGCCCGCATCGACCTTCCGCCTCTCAAGAGCGTTGCTGCTGTCCTGGCATGTGCACTGCCGGTGACGCTGGGCTTTCTGGTGCCGGCTTTTGTGTTGGTTCGGTACACGATCAATGTTGGCGATCCGCTTCTGGGCTCTCAATTCTTGACCTTCGCCGGTAACTCGCTCACGGTTGCCGCCGGCGCGGCCTTAATTGCCACTGGCATCGCTCTGTTTCTTGCCTATGCGGAACGAAGAGACGCATCGACGGGGACCCAACTGCTCATCCGCTTAGCGACACTCGGCTACGCCCTGCCAGGAGCGATGATTGCCATTGGCATCCTGGCTCTGGCCAGCACGCTTGACACCCGCCTGGCGATCTTCATGCGGGATGTACTAGGCATGGAACCGAGATTACTGCTGACCGGAACGATCGCCGGTCTTCTATTTGCGTATGTCGCCCGTTTTCTGACGGCGGCCTTCAACAGCACGCAAGCAGGTCTCGAAAAAATCCATGGGACCCTGGATGACGCCGCACGCATGTTGGGCGCTGGCCCGGGGCGAGTGTTGAGCGCGGTCCATCTGCCGTTGCTAAGGGGTCCACTGCTTGCCGGCTTTTTGTTGGTCTTTATCGATGTAATGAAGGAACTGCCAGCGACGCTCCTGCTGCGTCCCTTCAATTTCGAAACTCTGGCGACACGCACCTACAGGCTGGCATCCGATGAGAGATTGGCAGAGGCCTCCACTGCCGCTTTGCTTATCGTGGCGTTGGGTCTCATCCCCACCATCATGTTGAGCGTGTCGATTGCACGCTCAACATTCAGGCGATAAGGGCAAAGCGGACGGCTAGTCGGTGACCAGGTCTGCTTTCAAATGCTTGCCAGCGATATAGTAGTGGAAGGCAGCCCACAGGTTCACGAAAGTGAAAATCACCAGGCTGTAGCGCAGCGCCTCTTGGCCATAAGTCGGCTCCAATAGGTCAGTGACGACACCCACAAGGGTTGGACCGAGGCCCAGACCAATGATGTTGATGATGAAGAGCAAAATCCCTGCCGCAACAGCGCGCATTTTAAGCTCGACCAATCCTTGGGTCTGGCTGAACGTTGTTGCCTGATAGAAGTTGCCTAAGAAAATCGGAATGATCATCGCGATGAAGGCGATGGTCGCGGTCACAGCCAGATAGGCATAGACGCTGAACGGAATGGAAATCACGAGGGCGACTGCGGTGGTCCACAGGTACCATCGTGTATCTTTCGCGCCAAACTTGTCGGCAAAGTAACCGCCAAGAGCAATCCCCAGGCCGCCTGGGATGCCCAAAATAAGGCCAAACCATGTGCCGATTTCCCCGGTCCCCAATCCGAAGGAACGGATGAGGAAGGTTGGCACCCATGTCACCACGCCATAACCGACAAACGCGGTGAGCGCCGCCGCGAAGGCCAAGTGGCGGAAAGACGGCTTCTTCCAGAGCATCTCCAGTGTTTCTTTGATGGAAGGCTGCTCAGCCGAGGCAACACGGCCTTCTGCCATGCCGCGTTCCGGTTCCTGGATCGCGAAGCGCACGATGAAGGCCAATATAATACCGGGCACACCGACGACGAAAAATGCCATCCGCCACCCGAAAAACTCATTAATCCAGCCACCAGCAAAGAGCCCGAACATGATCCCGACAGGGATGCCGAGCGAATAGATGCCCAATGCGGTTGCACGATTCTCCGCTGGGAAATAGTCGGCAATCATGGAGTGTGCGGGTGGGCTGCAGCCGGCTTCGCCGATCCCCACGCCGATGCGCGCAATGAGCAAATGCCAGAAATTTAGGGCGAGGCCGGAGATGGCGGTCATGAAGCTCCAGACGCCGAGCGCCAAAGCAATCAGGTTTCGGCGGTTCCCACGGTCTGCGTAACGCGCGATGGGGATGCCAAGCGTGGCGTAGAAGAGCGCAAAGGCAAATCCGGTGAGCAGCCCCATTTGCGTATCATTGAGACCGAGCTCCAGCTTGATGGGCTCAATCAGGATCGACAATATCTGCCGGTCAATAAAGTTGAACGTGTAGACAACAACAAGTAGCCCAAGCGCCAAATGGCGTCCGGCATGAGCCCGTCCCTGAACGGCGGCGTCGGCCATGATTCTCCCCCCGAGAATGTTTATGGAAACACCCTAACAAATTTGGGAGGTGAGGGAAGGCCTGTGGTCCGACATTTGATCTATGATCATTTGACGGACCACAGGCAATAAACTAACCCCAACAGAACTACATACGGCCAATGACGATGTACTTATTTTCCCGGTCATCAAGACAATGAAGATCGTCCGGTGCGAGAAATTTTTTCGCGTTATAGGCAAGATCACCAACCTCTTCGGTCGTGATCTGCTCGTCGGTGAAACGAATACCCTTTAAGTACGTTTGCGCCCTTAGTGCGGTAGCTTCGTCCTTACAAACAAAAATCCTCATTTGGTTGGTCATCTCTAGCTCCCCTGTTTCCATTTGGGAATTGCATCGTGGAGTATTGCTATGTGGTTCGGCCGCCCGCGAAGGTATTGCCTCAACGCATCCGAAGTTGTTTTTCCACCAATGATGTTAGTCTGTTGTTGGCTGAGTCCCTCACTAACCGCCAATAATGCCGACAGGTCAGCGCCAAAGTTTTGTTGAGATCCCAGGACACCAATTATCTGGTCAAGCTTTTCTTGATCATTATGTGCGTCAGCTACACCCAGCTTTATGGCCTCCTCTATTTGTTCACTAGTTAATCCATCTCTCAGAGCAATCAGTGAAGTCGCTGTGAATACATCTCTGATTTCGTCTTTTTGAGCGAGATTTTCAGCTGCGAAGCCCGTCGCAAAGAACTGTTGATTCTCCAGTCCGACGCTCTTTCCTGCATGGGTTACGTTGTCTATTGAGGCGAGGACAGATGGATATTTGTCTTCTTCTGTATTTTCGTCGTACCCCAGCGGTAGGATTGAAGCCTCTTTGCGCCTAAAACCGAAATTCATGCTCATAGGCGTTCCGCCCGCTGCCGATGTCACATTAAGTCCCAATGTTGTTGAGGTTCCAAAGAACGCGGATTTACTTTCCTGACGTCTTAGCAAGGCTGTTTTGGGGTTTGGGTCAGCAGTTGTTTGCGCGGTCGCCAGTTCTGCGGCATGTCCGGTTGCATAGACCTGTCGGATCTCTGGCGTAAAAATGTCTCCGCCAATTTCTATTGAACCAACAACTGGAGGAAGTGCACCGTTTTCGTAGGTAGGAGCGAAATACCCTTCGATGCGATCATAAGCGATGCTCGCTGAGTTTGTGGTTGCATCGACATTAAGGCCCAGATTGGTGCTGGTGACAAAGACCACTCGCTCATTGCCTGCACATCCTGCGAGCAACAGCACCGCTAAGTTCGCAATCAAAACAGATTTCATTTTCATTCGGTCAAACTCCTTGTATCGACAGCAGGCTGAGGGATTGGTGGTGCGGTGGCGCAAGGGCCCATAACAGCCAGGTCCACACAGCTATTGTTGGGAACGGTCATGAACGTGGCATCGCCATAGCCAAGGATGACGCCGTTGGCTTCCGGATTAGCGAATGCATTCACACCGAGCGTACGGATGCGTACGGCTGTCGCTTGAGGACTTTCGCCTGTGTCTTCTGGTGGCAGTGCGACATCGACGAAGCCGATAATGTGGCGAACATTGTCTCCATCTGTGTAGGAAACAGCGACACAGTTGCTGAGCGATAGGCAAGCCAGTATTGCAGTCAGACTCCGGAAACGGATCATCTACAAACTCTTCAGTGGAGGGGTGAACTGACACTCATCAATGATCGCCGCCCCAACGACCATAAAGAACTAACTATTTCAGTTTAATTTGAGGGTGCAACGGAGTCGAGTCGAAACAGGTCGCGGGCACAAAATAACCGGTGCTTAGGCTGCCTGGAGATGTTTCGGTGGGGCGATCCGCTCAAGCAGCGCAGCGAGCGCTGGAAGGCCGACGATGGCGCAGATCATGTTCGCGATGAACATGAAGGCGAGGAGCGCCCCCATGTCGGCCTGGAACTGTAGCGGTGAGAAGATCCAGGTGCCCACACCGCCAGCCAGCATCAAAGAGGCGTACACCACAGCCATGCCAGTACTTAAGAGGGCACCGTGGTAAGCGTCAGCGATGGGAAATCCTTCGCGCTGGAAGACTCGGATTTGGCTGTAGAGATAAAACGCGTAGTCGACCCCGATGCCTGTTGCGAGCACCAGCACAGGTAGCGTTGTGACTTTGAGGCCGATCCCGAACACAACCATGAAGACATACCCGAGCGACGTTGCAAGCAGCAGCGGCACGCAGCAGCAGATGATGGCGCGCCAATCAACATAGGCGATCAAAACCAGGATGATGATGGTGAGGAAGACATAGATGAGCAGCGGCGCCTCTGACTCTTCGACGACCTGGTTGGTTGCCGCGATAACACTGACCCCGCCAAGCCCAATTCGGGCATTCACGCCCTCCAGCGGGTTTGCCGCCGCATACGCATTAATCTCCTCAATAAGGCGGTCAATGGTCTCCGCCTTGTGGTCGACCGTATAGATAAAGAGGGGAAGGATCGTACAAGCGTCATTGAGAAGGCCGAGCGCAGGATCAACCTGTGCTGTCGCGGAGATGAGCTGCCGCTCCGTCGCAGGGAGGTTGCGCCACTTCAAATTACCGAGCGCTGAAATGGAGGATGTATAGCGCGCGGTCGACGCAAGCGATTCTACCTTCAGAACACCCTCTATAAAGGAAAGGTCACGCGTCATCGCATCCAGGTATTTCATGTAGCCCGGATTGATGCACGCATCCTGAGGCGTCTCGAGCACAAGCACCAGAACATCAGTGCCGACATCAAAGTTCGACGTAATGAAGGCCGTGTCCTGATTGTACTTGGAGTCCGGGCGCAGTTCTGAGGCTGCCGGCGTAAGATCCCCCACATGTCTGTATTGCGCGCCAATGGCAGACCCGACAAGCACGACGATTAAGCCGCCGGCAATGAGGGGCGCCGTCCCCGGTTTTGCGACGCCGGCGATCCATGTCATCACCCGTTCGCGGAAGACGCGTGCCTTGATGAAAAGGCGGACCTGTTTCTCGTCTCGACGGAAATAGGAGGCCAAGAGAGGTAACATGATGAGATTAGAGATGATTTTGAGACCGACGCCGATGGTCGCAATAATGGCGATGTCGCGCACAACGCCGACCGGGATTAGGTAGAGGGTGATGAAGCCCACAAGGTCGGTAATAAGCGCCATAGAGCCCGGCACGAGCAGACGCCTGAACGTTTGCTTGGCAGCCTCCAGACCGTCAGAGCCTTTGGCGATCTGGGTTGCGATCAGGTTCACTTGCTGCATGCCATGACTCACCCCAATCGCATAGACCAGGAAGGGGACGAGAATGGCCAGCGGATCAAGGCCCATGCCAATGAGATTGAGGACACCCAATTGCCATACGACGGAAACGAGTGAACTACCGATCGCCAGAGTTGTCAGAATAAATGACCGGACATAAGCGAAGACGGCGACGCCGGTGATCACAAACGCCAGCAGGAAGAAACTTGTCGCGATCACAGCGCCTTCGGCAATATCGCCGATGAATTTGGGGAAGCCGATAATCGCGACATCGCTGACCTCATCGCTAAACGGCGCGCGGATCTTGGACTCGAGCAGACCTGCCACATCCAGCGCCGTTGATTGAGCGCTCTCAATATCTCCTGACGCGCCGCCGGGCGCCTTGATCTCAAAGGCGACCAACACAGAGGTTTCATCTTCCGAGACGATGGCGCCAATCCAGTCGCCGGCGATGGTGCGCTCGCGGACGCCCGCGATGTCTTGCTCTGTGAGATTGTCCGGCGTGATCGTGCCCGGGATGAGATCTTCCATCTGGAAGCCGTATTCATCAATCGTCAGCGCCCGGGTGGTGGGGTACCACAGGGAATAGAGCCGTGATCGGTCAACGCCAGGTAAGAACGAAATCTCCTCTGTAATGGTATGCAGGCGCCGCAGGATTTCCTTGTTCCAGATCGTACCTTCTTTGGCCGTCAGCGCGACAAGGACCAAATTCGCTCCGGGCATCTCTTGTTGATATTCGAAATAGGTCTGAAGGTAGGGGTGTTCGGTGGGAACTTGCTTAAGGAAGCCCGCCTCAAGTTTTAGGCCCGTCGCGAAGTATCCGGTAGCGAGGGTGAAGAGCGCCATGATGACGAGGATCGCGAACCGAAACCGAAAGATAAACTCTTCGAACGCCTTTACCATCAGCTACCCCCACCATCGGCTTCCCCAATCAGCCGGTCATCCCCACCGCCTGCCAGGGCGGATCAATTTGGGCAGGATGACAGTTACCAGGGCGGCCAGCAAGAGGTAGCGCGGCGTAAGCTGGGAGATTTAATTTGATCATTGCCAATTGCCTTCATGCGGTCATGTGTGAACAATCGGCCTCTCGATGGCCATTCCGGTTAAGAGGCAGAGGCCAGCGGTGAAGGGGGACGATCATGCTCAAAGGGTTTAGAGAACGGGCGCTGAAGGCGATAAGTGCGAGAAAGCACGAGCACAAGGAACAGCAAGAGTTCGATCGCACCACGATTGCGGCGGCCACCTTGATGGTCGAGCTTGCGCGTCTCGATACCGACTTTGATGAGGCTGAACGCAAACGTATCGTTGATATCATTCACACCCGGTTTGAGCTCGAGGCGGACCAGGTCGAAGAACTCCTGGCTGTTGCACAGGACCGGCACGAAGAGTCCTATGCAAATTGGATTTTCACAAAAACCATCAAAGAGAATTTCGATCTCGAAGAAAGAAGTCAGATCATGACTTACCTCTGGGAGATTGCGCTCGCAGACGGCGAACTGCACGACCTTGAGGCGGACCTACTGTTGCGCATCGGCCAGGCTATTGATCTGCCGGAAAACGAGCGCATTAAATCGCTTTTGCGCATCACCGCACGATTGAATGCGCGTTAACTGGAGCGAGCATCGGACGGCACCAATCCGATCAGGACGGCGTTCAAAAGATCGGAAGACGATCCCCAATCATAGTAGCTCTTCGTGACTTTGTTGTGCGCAATACCGTCAAGGGCGCAGATGAGCGCGTTGAGCTGTGTTGGGGCGTCGACATCACCTACGCGGCCGGCGGCTGCATCCAGCAGCTCTGAAAAGACAGCATAGCGTTCGACAATGGCGCTATTGTCGAGGAAGACGCCCACGTCTGATTGCGACACGCTGTCGGCCATGAACACCAGGTCGTAGCGATCATCATGGGCCTCCCAATAGTCGATATAGAGGAGACAAGCCGCCCTCAGTCGGTCGCGGGCTGAGCGGTTCGATTGAGCGACTTCATCGATCTGATCGAACAGGTCGATGAAAAACGCTTCCCAGATGTGTTGGAGAATGTCCCGCTTAGCAGCAAAATAGGCATAGAGCGTTCTTGGCGTCACACCCGCTTCTTGCGCCAGGCGCCGCATGGAAATCGCCGCCACTCCCTCCTTTTGAAACAGGTCACCGGCAATAGCTGCAATGCGCGCTCTTTCCTGATCAATCTCCGCCTGCGTCTTTGGGGGCCGACCCCGTCGTCTTTTTTCAGGCACGCACACCTCTTGAAATGCTGAACACGCTAAATAAATATAACGCGTGTTAAATAAATAGCAAAGGAAAAGCCATGGGAGTCACCTCTAACGCAGCTTTTAGAACGATCCTGTTTCTCGGCGGCGCATTTGTCATCATTACAGGCATAGATACCGGCATCGGTGGCATGCGGACACTCGGCTGGCTTGGGTCGAGTGAGTTTGTTGCGATCACTGACGCTTATGCATTTTCTGTGCAGGACAACCATACCAAGTTCCTGGGCGGTCTCTGGTTGGGTGTGGGCCTCATCTTCTGGGCAGGTGCCATGAACCCTGTGCGTTTCTCACAGGCTCTTAAAGTGGCGTTCGGGTTGATCTTTCTGGGCGGTCTGATGCGGGTTGCCTCTGGCAATCCTGAAATTGTCCTGACCGCAGACATTATCGGTTCATGGGCGGCCGAACTTGTCGGCATGCCGCTTCTTTACTGGTGGCATCGCCAGCTAACCAGCACCAAAAAAAGGGCATCCGTCTGACAGGCCTATGGTGCAACGATCTTGGTGACCACCCTGCCAAGCTTGTCCGCCTGCAGGACGACTTGGTTGCCAGGCTCAAGAAACTCGCCGCTCGCCTTTGCATCCTCAATGATCGTCTCGATGACCCAGTCGATGATCGACTTATCCCATCCGCCAAGCAGCCAGCTGAAGGCGGCGCGAACGTAGACAGTGAAACCTATCTCGCCTTGAAAAATCGTGCCGCTGGGTGTGCCGCCCAACAACGCCGTGCGGAGAGGGATCGATCCCTTTTCCAGTGGCAGCATGACCGGCTCTCCCCGATAATCCCAGACCACGTCGCGCCGCTGATCGATCTGAACGAGCATTTCGTCAAAATCCCACACCGCTTGTTTCTGAAACGCCCTCTGACGCTCAACGCCGTCGACAAAAAGCGTCAGCTCAATCTCGGGCACGAAACTCCTACGGTCCCGAGGGATCACAAAGAGGTCCCCAATGGGCATGAAGCCAGGTGCACTCTTGCCTGTGGTGAAACCTTTGCCGGAAGCCGGATCGAAGGGATCAAGATGGCGGAGAAGCGCCGCCCTGTCCGTAAAATCGTTACAGAGAAAGAGACCCACGTGCTCCGGCGGGTTGTTCAGATCGATGACGTCAAAGCCCACAAAACAGAGTTCGACTTCATAGTCCAGCAACCAGGCATCAGAATAAGGGAGCGTGCCGCGCCCTGTCGGCTGAACCGCTTTGGTGAACAGGAACGGACCGTCCTCCACCGTCGCTTCCTCGGCATGTTCCGGGAAATTCGTACCAGCGGCAATGTGCCGGTCGGTCAGTGCAATAGGCATAAGAAGCCCAGACGCAGGCGTTTCAATCCGAGCGCCCGCTTCTGCAATCAGGACGTCCAGCCCGTTAAAGCCCAATGCCTGAAACGCGGTGATAGGATCATCTGGTGCACCGGTGAGGACGAGACCTGAAACAGTTCCATCCTCATATGAGGAAACCGCCAGCAATTGAGGTTCGCCATCAATGGAGACGCGCGCGAAGGTGAGCGCCTCGCTTGGGTCGGCGATCGCAATCGTCGCGGGTGGAATGGCCACCTCTTCTGCTGATGCAAGCGAGATACCGAACAGAAGTGCTGCGAAGGCAGCAAAAGCAGGCGAACAGAATTTTCTCATCATTCTGGAACTTTCACTAATTGGCAGAGCCGAAATCACGCTACGAGCAGGTACACGCCGAAGCTGAGGATAATAAGCAGGATCGTACCGCCGCCAAGATTGGTGTCCACCAGATATGTCTTGCCGAAGAGCTTCCAGCGCCAGGGCTTGATACCGTTCACGTCTTTCAGCGAGCCTTCGAAGAGGCTCATCGACGCCAGCGTCGCATAGAAGGCGATGAACCAGACATAGAGGAGACCAACCGCAAACCAAGTGTGGGTCGTCTGATCGGCTACTGGCAGCCAAAGCAGTGTCAGGATGATTAGCGACACGCCTGCCTGAGTGAGGACCTGCCAAACAACATGGAAGCGGGCATGTGGTGTCCACAAAGGGTTGGTAGCATGGGTCTTGTTGAAATCGGCCACCATCGGGCCGACGCTGATGGCAACGGCAATCAGTGAGAAAATGATACGGGCAACAAAGATCGGGTCCATAATGTGTTCCTCTCAAGCATTGTCAGGTGAAGGGGGGTCCGGTTCACCGTCCGGGATTGTTGATACTCTTAGATCAGTCCGGCGTAAGAACCGCCGTCGAGTTGAAGGTTCTGACCAGAGATGAAACCGGCCTGGGAACTGCAAAGAAACGCGCAGGCATCCCCGAACTCAGCCGGGTCGCCGAGCCGTTTTGCAGCAATGGTTTCCGCCATCTCGGCGCGCGCTTCGTCGCGGGTAATGCCCTTGAACTGCATAGCGAGCTGCGCCATCTGTTCCTGCCGATCCGTGTCGAACCGTTCTGGCAGCATGTTGTTGATCGTGACATTGAATTGGGCGACGTCTTTCGACAGGCCCTTACAAAGTGCCGTCAGGCCTGATCGCGCCGCAGTGGAAAGGCCCATGGCGCTATGCGGTGACTTCACCATCGCCGATGTAATGTTGACGATGCGCCCGTAGCGGCGTTCTTTCATGCCGCCGATAAGCGCCTTGATCATGAACACCGGTGCCAGGAAATTGGCATCGAGCGCACCCTGCCAGTCTTCCAGCTCCCATTGCTCAAAAGCACCAGGGGGAGGGCCTTCATTATTGTTCACCAGAATGTCTGCGTCTGGCGCGGCAGCGATGAGCTTGGCGCGGCCCTCCTGCGTATTGAGGTCACCAGCTATCGCGGTCACCGTGCCGGGGCCTACTGCTTCAATCTCTGTTTGTGCTTCGGCGAGCGTAGGCGCAGCGCGCCCATTGATCACCACGTTGGCGCCTTCGCGGGCGAGGGACAGGGCGCAGGCTTTGCCGAGACCCCGAGACGAGGCGCAAACGATAGCTGTTTTTCCTTTAAGCCCGAGATCCATCGACGAGCTCCTTTTCCTTTTGTGACAGAAGCGACGCCAGGTCGCGAGTAAGTGCATCGGCCGAACAAACGGACATGTAGCGTTTGGCAATGTGCCGATCTGGCCGAACAAGAAGCGCACCATCATCCGGAAGATCTGAAAAAGCCGTCCAGTCTGTTGCCGCCGCAAAGTCCTTGCCATAGGTCAGCACTGCGAGCGGGACATCCGATGCTTTTATTGCGTCGGCTGAGGCGCCACTTTGGGGTCCCAGCAAGAGCGTGAAGCGCTCCATGGGGATCAGCGATAAAAGGGACGTCTCCTGTTTGTCGGCCTCGACCCATTCGTGTGGCAGTATTGCGCCCGGCTGGGTTGATGGCTCGTACCGACTGATGTCGATCGCTGCAGCTTCATCCTGGGGCGCGGCGTTGACCACTGCATCTGAAACGTAGCGATAGCCAAGCTGAAGATTGAGGCTATCGAAATGCGGACGTTGAAGCTCGATGGCAGGCGCCAGTTCCGGAAAAGCGGCAGGGTCCTGACACATAGCGTCGAACCGCTCGCGTGTTTTTTCTGGTTCTGCTCCATAAAGTGCCGCGAAGAGGTCGAACATCTTGCCGGCATTTTCGAGGCTTTGTTCCGTGTTGATTTGTGCGACGGGACGACGCTCTGCCTCATAGGTATCCAGCAGATCTTCACCCGCCCAACCGTTCTCAACCGCGGCGATTTTCCAGGCGATGTTTTGCGCATCCCCGATACCGGTATTGAGACCAAGGCCGCCAGTGGGCGGGAACCGATGGGCTGCATCACCGGCGAGGAAGATGCGCCCGCTGCGATACCTTTCGGCGACCTGCGCACACATGGTCCAAGGTCCGACATTTTTGATCGTGATATCCGGTACTTGCGCCCCGACGGCTTGCTCAACGAGCGAGATACAGGTGGCGTCGTCGAATGACTCCGGCGATGTTGTTGCCGGATCAAACCCGTGCATCAACACCCAGCTGTCGGCGAGGTCATAGGCGATGAGCGCTCCCTGCGCTTCCGGCTCAAACAGGAAATAGAGAATGCCGGGCTTGTCGGAAGCAAAGGGACGAAGGTCTGCCTCGAAATGGATCATCATATTATGTTGAAGACCCTCTGGGCCTTCGAGCGCGACATCGAGCGCCGCGCGGGTCGGTGAATTTGCACCATCGGCAGCAATCACGTAGCGACAAGACACGCTTTCCGACTCGCCGTCTTTTGTTGAGAGCTCAGCAACGACACCATCCGCGGATTGGGTTAGGCTTTTGCACTCCGTGCCCCGCAGCAGTTGGACTTCTGACCGTTCGAGTAATGCCGCTTCGAGTATTTCTTCGAAATCCGGTTGGGCAATATTGGACAGCGGATAGGGGGTCAGCGCCTTCACGTCATCCTGCTGCCGTTCATAGGGCAGGTGACCAAATTCGGTGCCTGTGAGCGTGGAGACGAACCGGACCCACCCGGCTTCATCAGGCGGCGCACCCGTTCCCCGAATTTTTTCCGCTGAGACACCCGCCGCTTCGCAAATTTCAAGCGTGCGAGAATTTACGGCGTGCGCCTTAGGAGCGGTGAGGCGAGAGGTGCGTTTTTCAACGAGGATCGACTGCACTCCCTGCCGCGCCAACAGCAGAGCCGCCATCTGCCCCACAGGGCCGGCGCCAACAATAAGAACTTGCGTTTCCAACATAAGATCTCCATAAATGAGATAACTCTCAAAAATGAGAGATATGTCAAAAATGGAAATGAGTCAAATCGGGCACATTTCTGCGGTTAAATGAGACCCTGCGAAGTGAAAAGGAGACATTGAGTGTCGCCACAGACAGCCATTCGAGATCAGCGAAAAAAGCTGCCCAAGCGAGACCGCACGCGGTTGGCCCTTATCGACAGCACACTTGATGTGATTGCAGAGAAGGGGATGGATCTCGCAAAGATCAGCGACATCACTGAACATGCCGGGCTCGCAAACGGGACCTTCTACAACCACTTTTCAGACAAGGATGAGGTCATCAAAGAAGCCGCGCAGCGCGTCGCTGTAGAAATGGCCCGACAGATCGACACAGATATGCAGACGGTCGAGAACGCCGTGCCCCGGATGGTTATCGCGACCACCCGCGCCATCCGGTTCGCGGTGGGTGAGCCAACCTGGGGAGCGGTCTTGATCGGCGCCCTTCAGCATTTGCCCCCTGTGCGCGCTGACATCTTACAGTTCCTGAAAGCGGATCTGCAGCGTGGCGTGGATCAAGGTGCCTTTGATATAGAGCTCGACGAATTTTTTCTGGACCAGATCGCGAGCCTCATCTCTACCAGCATTCGCATTCAGATCGAAAGCGGGATAGATCCGGCAAAAACAGGAAGGACTTGTGAGAACATTTTGCGGCTATGCGGTTTTACCCGCGCAAAGGCGCAAAAAGCGGTGGAAGCCCATACGCCTCACTGACCGTTTGTCTCTCTCCTCCAGTCTGCCTACCATGGCAAAAAAAGTGGGAGAGGCACCGGATGAAACAGTTTCTGATGAAAATAGGAGCAAAAGCGACCAACATCCTTTTGGCCGCGCTATTCGTTTCAGCGTCTGTTGGTGCTGCAGAAGTGCGCGCCGAAGAACTAAAGTATGTCGATGCCAACGGCATCACCTTCGCCTACCTGGAAGAAGGTGAGGGGCCGCTGGTCCTCTTGATCCACGGATATCCGGAAACTGCACGGAGCTGGGCGAGCGTACAGTCTCGTATCGCTGCTGCAGGGTATCGCGTCGTTGCACCCTTTACGCGCGGCTACCCGCCGACAACCGCGAGCGAGACTGGCGATTATAGCGTGCGCGCTTTAGGCGAGGATGCGTTGGCCCTCATCGATGCGCTTGGGGAAGACCAGGCAATTCTCATCGGTCATGATTGGGGGGCGTCGACGGTCTATGAAGCAGCCACCGCTGATCCGTCCAAAGTGTCCAAGCTTGTGGCGCTGTCAGTGCCGCATGCCCGAGCTGTTGCCGATGACCCGTCAATTTTTCTCGAGGCGCCCCATTTCCTTTACTATCAGCTGCCCTTCATTCGAACATGGGTCGCGATGAATGATTTTTCGCATATTGAGGGGATCTACCAGGCCTGGGCGCCCACCTATGAGGTTCCGGAATCGGAGCTTGCAGACATCAAACAGACCATGGGCGAGCCGGGCGCCCTAGATGGAATCCTCGGTTATTACTGGGCCCTCTTTGACGCAGATCTGAATGAAGGACGAGCGTCCTCAGCAGAGTCAGAGATAACCGTGCCCACCTTGGTGATCGCAGGAGACGCGGACGGGGCCGTATCAATTGATCGCTACGCGCTAGCAGAGTCGGCGTTCACCAGCGGCTATAAATTCGAAGCCCTAAAAGACATCGGCCACTTCCCCCAGCTGGAAGCGCCGGAAAAAGTGGCCGATCTCATCATCGATTTTCTAGACGATTAGCTTGCGAGCTTCACGTCCATAGTGTTCCGCAATTCCTTCTTGAGGAATTTGCCGCTGGCATTGCGCGGCAGGTTCTCGGCCTGCGTCCAGATGTAGCGCGGGATCTTGTAAGCAGCGAGTTTCTCCTTACAGAAAGCACGCAACTCTTCCGCTGACACAGATTTGCCTTTTGCCGGAACGATCACGGCGCCGACTTCTTCACCAAGGCGGTCATCTGGCACGCCGAACACCACACACTCAGCGACTGCGTCATGCTCGAAAATGGCGCTCTCGACTTCGGAGCAGAACACATTCTCACCGCCGCGCAGGACCATGTCTTTGGCCCGGTCCACAATGAAGATAAACCCATCCTCGTCGATTTTGACGATGTCGCCGGTCCTCAGCCAGCCATCTTGAATGGCTTCGGCGGTGGCTTCCTCCCGGTTGAGATAGCCTTTAATGACAGGTGCGCCGCGGACGCAGAGCTCGCCGGCTTCGCCAGGCTTCACTTCGTCCCCATTGGCATCAATGCACTTGGTTTCAAACACCGGCATCGCGCGGCCTGCACTTGCGGGCTTGTCCACAAAATAGTCAGCGCCGACGGACGTGATGATGCCGCAGGTTTCGGTCATGCCATAGCCGGTTGAGGGCCGCGCATTTTCCATGGTGCTGTCCAGTTTGCCGACCAGATCTGGCTGAAGCTGAGCCCCACCGCCGCCGATGGAAACCATCGTGGAGGTATCTGTGGTGGCGAAATCCGGATGCGCAATCACTTCGCGAGACATGACAGGCACACCGCTCAGGTGGGTGATCTTTTCCGCTTCGATCAGACGAAGCGCTTCGCCTGCATCCCATCGATACATATGGACCAGCTTCCCACCACTGACAGTTGCTGCGTGCGCAACGCAATTGTTAGCCGTCACGTGGAAGAGTGGGGTCGCCACCAACGCCGTCATGGCGGCAGGCTCGGTAGCCTGGAGTTCCTTGACCGCTTCCTCGCCTTCCACTTTTGCCAGCGCGAGCGCTTGGCACTGGGCGGAGAAAGCAATGTTCATGATGTTGTTGACGCAGCCGCGATGGGTCAGCTGTGCACCCTTCGGACGACCGGTCGTACCGGACGTATAAAAGATGCAGGCGTCATCATCTGGTGCGATCGTGACATCTGGCATGTTGGGTGCGGTCGCTTTCACGTCCGACCAAGGTGTCACGCCTTCAGTTCCCTGCAATTGTTCAGGCAGTCGGACGCCGGCGATCTTCATATTTGGGAACGCATCGCGCACTTCCAGGAACCGCTCTAGGCGTTCGCCGTCAGCGAGCAGAACCTTGGCGTCCGAATCCTCTAGGCCATATTTCATTTCATCAGCCACCCACCAGGCATTCATACCGACAGCAACAGCGCCGATTGAAATGATCGCCCAATAGGCAAGCATCCACTCAGGATAGTTGCGCATAGCAATGGCGACCCGATCATGTTGGCCGATGCCTTGCGCCGTCAGCCAGGCAGCGATTGACGCCACCTCATTATGGGCTTCCGTGAACGTCCAGCGTTCATCCTGATAGACCAGGTGATCCTTATCGCCATGGGCGGCGGTAAGCAGCCAGATATCCCGCAGGCTGGCTGGCGCATGTTTGAATGTTTTGATGGTCCGGCCGAGCGCCTCAACAGTGTCGACTTCGAACATTTGTCCTGGCTGCGTCAATTCTGACCACGCAGCATCCAATTCTTTATACATCGTCTGGAAACCTCCCCAGGTTTTCGTTTTCCCATCGATACCCGGAATTGCGAGCAAAAACAACGAGATCAGATGAAAAGAGAGGGTCACGATGCAAAAATTGAAAGGACTCAGCAGTGGACCCGAGCATTTGCCCACATTTGATGCAGTTAAAGATGAGTCACACCTGCGCAGGGCCCAGCAGCTGATCTAGCGGAAAGCGCTTAACCAAAAAAGCTTCGAGGAGGGAAGGGTCGCCAGGCGTGTCTTCGAGGTTTAAAAAGGTCCTAAGACCCTCAAGCCTCTCGGACGGCCTCTTCGGTCCAATAGCGGATCTTGTCGAGCAAAAGGTCAATGGCGACTGGTTTTGCTAGGTAATCATTCATTCCTGCTTCAAGACAGCGTTCGCGGTCGCCGGCCATAGCGCTCGCAGTGATCGCGATGATCGGGACGTTAGCAATATCGCCGCCCAACTTGCGAATGCGTTTGGTCGCCTCAATGCCATCCATATGGACCATCTGCACGTCCATCAGAACAAGATCATAGGGAAGGGACCGGGCAGCGCTCACGGCCTCCCGGCCGTCGCCGACAGCGTCTACCGTCACCGGATGCTTCTGTAGGGCGCTTTGAATGAACTTAAGGTTGGTAGGGTTATCGTCTGCAAGGAGGATGCGGCATCCTGATCCCTCACCAGAAGGGCGCTTTGGTGCGGTTTCCTTTTTGACGATCTTTTTTGGTTTTGCGGCCTTCGTTGGGAGGTCTTCGAAGAAACGATTGAGCGTGTTGATGAGGCGCCGCTGGCTGATAGGCTTGGGCGCGATCGCGTCGAAGCCCCATTCTTCGGCCTGGCTTGCGGTTGCAATACCGGACGAAGAAAGAATGAGCTTCACGGGTTTGATGTCTGCGTCGTCACGGATTTCGGCGGCCAACTGGACGCCGTCCATACCCGGCATCATATGGTCGATGATAACTGTTTCAAACGGTTTGCCTTTTTCCTGCGCTGCGAGAATGGCGTCTCTGGCATTGAAAGGGTTGTCGACTGTTTCAACGCGACAGCCATAGGCGGCAAGCATGAGGCCGATAACCCGCAGGTTGACCTGATTATCGTCGACAACTAGGAGCCGGCGGCTGCGCAGCATTTGGGCATCCGTGGAGTCAAGATAGCGCTCGTCCCCGTCATCGGTATCAAGAACAATCCGTGCTCTAAACGTGCTGCCTTTACCCACTTCGCTTTGAACGTCGAGTGTTCCCTCCATGAGTTCCACAAGATCGTGACAGATAGAAAGTCCCAATCCCGTGCCCCCAAACTCGCGTGTGGTCGACACATCAGCCTGGGTGAAGCGCTCAAACAATTGCTCTTGTTGCTCAGGCGAAATTCCCAGGCCCGTATCGCTCACGCTGAAGAGAATGGCTACCTTCTCTCCGGGAAGACGGTCTTCCAGGCGAACTTCTAGGGAAATACCACCTTCCTCTGTGAACTTGATTGCATTGCCTAGTAGGTTGACGAGGATCTGTCGAATACGACCCTGATCACCGATCAGAGCGACCGGAATGTTAGGGTCAACATAGGACGCAATCTCAAGGTCCTTCGACTGGGCGCGTACAGACATCAATGCCATAACGCTTCGCACAAGCCGCTCGATATTGACTTCGGTCTCGTCGAGGTCGAGGGCGCCAGCTTCAATCTTCGAGACATCGAGAACATCGTTCAGGATTGAGAGCAACGACTCACCGCTCTCTGCGATGGTCTCGACATAGTCCGATTGCTGTTCATCAAGGTCCGTATCCTTGATCAGGCTGGCGAATCCCAGAACGGCGTTGAGCGGTGTACGGATCTCGTGGCTCATATTGGCGAGAAATTGAGATTTGGCCCGCGACGCAGCCTCAGCCTCTTTCTTCATGTCTTTGAGTTCTTGCTGACGCACCAGTTCATCTGTCATGTCGATGGATGTGCCCACCCACCGATCACCGGACATCGGGCGGTGGGTGATAAGCAGGGTGCGCCCATCAGGCATTGCCGTTTTCAACGGTTCGCCAGATATGAGCATATTGACCGCCGCTTCGGCGAGGTCTTCCAGGTCATCATTCTCGGAGTATTTGGTCAGGCTGATGAGCGACGCGAGCATCGCATCTTTAAACGTTCCGCCTGCCTCTATGACCTCGTACCAGTCTTTGAAATCTGTTCGGGCCTGAGCATTTGCGTAGAGCACGCGGAATTCGCTGTCATAAACAGCGAACCCGTCATCGAGTGCCTCAATGGCTTCTGAAAACAAAGCTTCAACGTCGCTGACACCACTGGTGTCCTGGCTCTGTTTCGCAACAGCGTCGACCATCTCACTCCCCCGAAAAATCAGGAGTGTATTTAGTCAGTACAAGGTTAAAAAATCTAAAACCAGGACTGCATTTGGCGTATCAAATGAACCACAAACCCAGGCAATGCGGACTATTTATCTATATTGCGAGCCAATATTTGCTCCGGGTTCAGAGTAAATCACTGTCTGAAATAACCTCAACAAGTGCAGGGCCATCAAATGCCAACGCTTCTTGGATGGCAGCTGCAAGCTCAGACTTTTCGGTCACCTTGGTGCCATGCCCGCCGCAGAGCCGTGCATAGGCGGCAAAGCTGGGATTGTGAAGCGAGGTCTGCCAAACCGGCCATTCTCCGGCTTTCTGCTCTTTGGAGATCTTCCCGAGCTCCGAATTGTTGAGCAGGATGTGGGTAATATTCATGCCGTACTTCACGGCGGTGGTGAACTCGGCCATATATTGCCCAAACCCTCCGTCGCCTGAGACGGACACGACCGGACGGCCCGCATAGTCGTCAAAGTCTTGAACGGCGGCCCAGGCGCCCATGGCTGCCGGAAAAGAGAAGCCGATCGAACCCAGATATCCCGACATCAGAACGTCTTGATTGGTGCACTCGAAATAGCGCCCGAAGGAATAGGTGTTGTTGCCGACGTCTACAGCGATGACCGCGTTTTCCGGCACCAGGTCGGTAAGGGCAGCAAAGATGCTCGCGGAGTTGAGGCCATCGCCTCGGTCGTCGGCTGCCCGGCTTTTCTTTTCATCGCGCCAGATTTGCCAGCGCTCCGCAATTTCGCCTGTTTGGTCTTCAGCTGCGAGCGATGTCGGCAGGCCGGCTTCAAATGCAGCGAGGGTTTGCCCTATATCGCCCAAAACCGGACAGTCGACAGGGTGGATTTTGCCCAAATGCATCGCATCAAAATCGACCTGCACGATGGGTTTGGACCGCTCGATCCCTGTATGGTCCGAGAAAGAAGACCCCAGAGCGATGAGAAGGTCTGCTTCATTCATGAACCAACTGGCGATAGGGGTTCCCGACCGTCCGAGCACGCCAGCGCCGCATTTATGCCTGTCGGAGATCAATCCTTTTGCTTTAAACGTTGTGAGAACCGGCGCATTAAGCCGTTCGGCGAAAGCCATCACGGCATCAGAGGCGTCGCGCGCGCCATAGCCCGCGATGATCACAGGCCGCTTAGCCTTTGAGATGAGGTCAATGGCCTGGTCTATGGACGCTTGGGACGGGGTGACTGCCATGTCGCCGAGGCGCCCTTCAGGGCTTCCGGCCTGCATGCTGTCGTCGGCAGGAATTGTCTGTACATCGTCCGGGAAGATGAGGTGCGAGACATCACGATTAACAAGGGCGCTGCGACAAGCGAGTGTCATGAGTTCCGCATGTTTCGACGAATGCAACACAGTCTGTGAGAAGTGTGCGACGCTTTCAAACGCCGACGCCAGATCGATTTCCTGGAAGGAGCCGGGGCCAAGCACCTGCACATTGACCTGGCCCGTCAGCGCCAGCGCCGGCGCCCGGTCGACCTTTGCGTCCCACAAGCCGGTGAGAAGGTTGGTTGCGCCCGGCCCGGCGATCGCAAGACATGCAGCGGGTTTGCCAGTGAGTTTTGCATAGCCGGAACAGGCAAACGCCGCGGCACCCTCATGGCGAATACCAATGTAACCGAGCTCTCCCTCCCGCTCTTTTGTGCGCAACGCCTCCGCCACGCCCAGATTTGAGTGGCCGACCATGCCAAAGACGCGCTTCACGCCCCAATTGACCATAGTGTCGGCCATCACATGAGAGATCGTGCGTGGGCTTTCGGGTTCCGCGGGGACTTCGACATAAATGCCATCGTCTCTCACGTCGACGGCATACATTTGCTGGCCCGTATCTTCGTGGCCCCCCGGGGGTTTGCCGGTGAGAGGATCAAAGTCCCACCCGTGCCAGGGACACCGCAACCAGCACTTGCCGTCAATGCCGTCTTCGATCGACCCTTCGCCCAACGGGCCGCCCTGATGAGGGCAACGATTATCCATTGCGGCGTATTGGCCGGAAAAATGCGTGAGCGCGAGCGACAGCGTTCCCGCAGTAACCGTCATGACACGTCCTTCGGCGAGGTCACCCACTTCAGCCACTTTGATCCAGCTTGTCTCAGAATTAGCAGCGGTCATGAGTGCCTCCCAGCTGACTTGGTGTCCCCACACACTGACAGGCCTTGCTGTCATGCGTCTTGCGGGGTCATTGGAGGGGATGTCAGTATGATCGTCAAATCACACTTAATTCGGGAACGCGTTATCTTGACCTACGATCATTTCACATTGCCGACATCACCAAGTGATCAGTGTCCGGTTGTTCATCGGTGGCAAGGGGAAGGTGCCCCGCGCGCGATTATGGTGATTGCTCATGGCATGGGCGAGCATGCGCTGCGCTATGCGCGGTTGGCTGACGCTTTGAATGCAGCCGGGTTTGTCGTCTATGCCAATGACCATCGCGGCCACGGCGCGACGGTGGCAGATGCATCGCAACTAGGTGAGTATGGCGAAGCAGGTTGGCGCGGTCTGGTCGACGATGAAAAAGCGGTGATCGCGCGAGCCAAAGAAGACTTTCCCGGACTGCCGCTTGTTCTGATGGGTCATTCAATGGGGTCCATGGTGGTGCAACATCTCCTTACGGAAGCGAGCGACAGCGTCGATGCCGCAGCATTGAGTGGGACCACTGCAGTGGATGTGATGGCGGTGGCGGTCGCCGATCCGGACGCGAACGTGTTTGAGACTTTGAACGCGGCCTTTGCGCCGACCCGAACAGAATCGGATTGGCTCAGTCGCGATGAAGCGGAGGTCGACAAATATGTTGCCGACCCGCTTTGTGGGTTCACAGTTTCTGACGCCTCATCCGCTTCGCTGGGAGAAGCAGGTGTCGTGTATTCAACGCCAGAAGCCATAGGTAAGGTGCGCAACGATCTACCCGTCTACATATTCTCCGGCGACCTGGATCCAGTGGGCTTGAACGGAGAACTGGTCCGACTTGTTGCAAAGCGATATCGCGATGCAGGGGTTCAAAAACTAGATCTTAAGCTCTATGAGAATGCCCGTCATGAGCTCTTTAATGAGACGAATCGGGAAGAAGTAACCGCCGATTTCGTCTCCTGGGCGAAAAAATCCGTCGGCCTAGACTGAGATTTCTAATTTCTGGCCTCAAGGGTGGAAAATCGCAGAAATCTCCCCATTTTTGGTGGGTATATGGTGCGAATTCCGTCGCGACAGACTGCAAATACAGCAGTTTGATGAGCAAATTTTACGCACAAAGTACATTTGACGTGCCAAATGGGGCTAACATGCGCTCTATTCGCACTGCACAATTGTTGCCGTTGTAAACAGTCGGAGGCCTATCCAGATGAAGAACGCTCAAAAGAGGATGGACGAAGCCACCACTTATGCAGAGTGGAAGGAAGCGGCCCACGAGCACGACGTGCTGTCTGGCGCTGAAGACTGGAAGCGTCAGGAACACACCCGGCGTTACGACTATGCGACCATCCGCGAGCGACTTCGAGAAATCCGCAAAGCGAGGGACACGGGCGACGACCGCGCGCTTCTCTTTGCATTGAACGAAGGCATTCACGGCAATCTGGGTGGCATGGGCAAGCCCTCGCTCTATACGCGTTCTAAAATTGGGACCAAGCGCCTCATTACTGATTACGTCGAAGAAGTAACTCGGTCGCTCATTCACATTTCCAAAGTGCGCTCAAACGTTATTACCAAGGCTGAGAAGCTCGACTTCTTCCACAGAGCCAGCCATTGCTTTGGTCGGTCGGCGCTTATGCTGAGTGGAGCTGGTGCTCTTGGTCCGTTCCACATTGGTGTTATCAAAACGCTGGCGCAGGAAGGTCTGCTGCCGCGGGTTATTTCCGGGTCGAGTGCAGGCGCTCTCACCGCAGCGGTGATCGGGACCCATTCTGACGAAGAACTTGTGCCCTTCTTTGAGGCCGACATTGAGCTGGAAGCCACAATCGAAGAAGCCCACGTCTCCTCAGTTCTAGGGTGGCGGGATCGCATCCAGACCGAAGATCTCCGGGAGATGGTTGAGGCCTGGATCCCCGACCTCACCTTCGCTGAAGCCTTCCAGCTGACCGGACGGCATATCAATGTTTCTGTGGCGCCAACCAAGAAGATGCAGGCCTCGCGCCTCTTAAACGCGATCACCTCGCCGAACGTATTGGTGCGGGAAGCTGTTATGGCGTCTTGCGCTGTGCCCGGCGTGTTCCCACCCGTCATGTTGATGGCGCGCGACGCCGATGGCGAAAAACAGCCTTACCTTTCCGACATGCGATGGATCGATGGGTCCGTCACCGATGATATGCCGGCCAAACGCCTGGCGCGTCTCTATGGGGTGAACCACTTCATCGCAAGCCAGACCAATCCGATCATCCTGTGGACCATTCAGAATCCGAATGGAGAAAACGGATTGTTCGGGAACCTGTGGAATATGGGCAGTCGCGCAACCAAAGAGTGGTTCCGCGCGACACGCAATTTCACGGACCAGATAACCCGCAGCATTCCTAGCGTGAACTCCGCGATTAACATGTTCCATTCGGTTGCGCTGCAGGAATACACAGCCGACATCAACATTATCCCGCGCCGCCGGTTCTGGGACCCGCGCAAGCTGCTGGCACCGCTCGACCGCGAAGAGATGGAATACCTGATCGCGGAAGGCGAAGCCGCCACCTGGCCGCAGGTCGAGATGATCCGCAACTGCAGCATGATCAGCCATACGCTGGACAACTTGCTGGAGGAGATTGAGGGTGACGTGGTTGGCCTCTATCGCCCAACAGCGACCCCTGTCGGCAACAAAGCGGCTTAAGTCTAGCCTGGATCCGCTTCCGACCCGGCGGTGATACGCAACAGACCGCGGAACGCGCGCTGCGGTGTTGAGCCATTCTGCACGACGTTGAAGACCTCTTCGGCGATGGGCATAGTGACACCCGCGGCTTCGGCAATCTTCATCACGACTGGCGCGCTCTTCACGCCTTCAGCGACCATGTGCATTTCATCGATGATTTGCTCAAGCGATTGACCTTTGCCAAGCTTCTCGCCGACGTGACGGTTCCGGCTTTGCGGACTGGTGCAGGTCGCAACCAAGTCGCCCATCCCCGCAAGCCCTGCGAAGGTCTCAGGTCGACCGCCAAGTGCTTCGCCAAGGCGCGTGAGTTCGGCAAGCCCCCGGGTGATCACAGCCGCCCGCGTATTGTCACCGGCGCCGAGACCGTCCCCCATGCCCACGGCGATGGCGATGATGTTTTTAAGCGCGCCACCCAGTTCGCAACCGATCAGATCGCTATTGGTGTAGACGCGAAAGAGACCGGACTGAAAGACAGACCGCAGCGAGTTGCACACCGTTTCGTCTTCCATGGCAAGCACGCTGGCAGCGGCTGATCCCGCCATGATCTCACGAGCAAGGTTGGGGCCGGTAAGAACCCCCGGCGGATGACCGGGCAGGACGTCAGAAATGATTTGGGTCATTCGGAGCGATGTGCCCTGTTCCAGGCCCTTCGACAGACTGATCACAGGAACCCACGGACGGATGAATGGCTTGGCATCCTCCAACACCGCTCTGAACTGCTGAGAGGGGATTCCCATCACGATGACATCTGCGTCTGAGACGGCTTCTTCCAGCGATGTAGTCGCGGTCAGCGTTTCCGGCAATGTCGCATCGGGCAGATATTTTCGATTGGTATTGAGGACATTCACTTCGGTGGCGGCATCGGGGTTCCGAAGCCAGAGCTTGGTCTCGGCGTTACGGGCGACAAGCGCAGCAACAGTGGTTCCCCAGGACCCGCCCCCTAGCACGCTGACTTTGAGATGCATCGGGTTGTTGCGCTCTTGGCGATTGCGGATCTGGTCGTTCATATGGATGGCGTCTCCCCTTACCAACTTGTTTTTAAGGATGTTAAGCGTAAGTCACAGGCTCTGCCAACCGAGGGAAGGCGGTCGGTTGCGGAAAAAAGGTGTGAATACGGGAAGTTGGACTGGCATAAGGTAAGTCTCTCTGTGTACGATCAAAGGCAGGAAAGGTGAGCGATTGACGATTTGTCAGTTGGGGGAGCTGATCTTGCTGGGGACGACAAGAACACGCCTAGAGGAAGGGCTCCATGCGGCGCATATCAAACACCGACGCTTCATTCTTTTACGCTGACACTCAACGCACGCCCAGCGTGGTGGGCGGGTTGATGATCTATGATCAGTCAACGGCTGGGCGCGGCAAAGTCCGATTTAAGGAGATCCTTTCTTGGATTGAGGATCGTCTTCATTTGTGGGCGCCCTTCACACAGCGCCTGGTGCGCGTGCCGTTCGATCTTGATCTTCCCTATCTGGCAGAAGACCCGAATTTTGATGTGGAGTTTCACGTCCGCCACCTGTCCTTGCCCAAGCCGGGCGACTGGCGCCAGCTTTGTATTCTTGCATCCCGTCTCTACTCGCGCCCGCTGGACATGAACCGCCCGCTCTGGGAGGTGAATGTCATCGAGGGCCTCGACAAAGTAGAAGGACTGCCCAAAGGCAGCTTTGCGGTACTGGTAAAACTTCATCACATGGTGGTTGATGGAATGGGGACCGTATCGCTGTTGCAGGCGCTCCACTCAGAGACCAAGGTGGCGGCACCCCCGCGCGCGCCCTTGCAAGAATCCAAAACCGCCAAACCGCTACCGAGCGACATGGCGATGATCACCAAATCGCTGCCTTCGCTCGCCCGTCAGCCGCTGACCACGGCTCAGTCCGCAATTTCTCTGGTCAGAGGGGAACTGAAAGCCCGTCGTTTGAAGTCAGAGAACAATGTGGCGAGTGCGCCCTCCGCGCCCATGACCCGTTTCAACAAAGAAGTGACGCCCTACCGTGTCTTTGAAGCAGTGGACTTCAAGCTCGACGATTTCCGTAGCATCAAGAAACTTGTTGAAGGTGCGTCCGTCAATGATGCGGCGATCGCGGTCTGCGGTGGTGCTATGCGCCGCTATCTGGCTGAAACAAATGAACTCCCTGACGAGTCCCTTGTGGCCATGTGCCCAATCTCGGTACGTACAGGCCCAGCCGGCATGGAAGCAGGCAACCAGATCACAGATATGACGGTCGCCATGGGGACGGATATTGCAGACCCCCTGCAGCGCCTTCAGGCTGTGAAGATGCGCACAGATGACGCCAAGCAGCTCGCCCAGACCCGTGGCTCTGACATGCTGGAAAGCGTCATGGGTCTGGTGAGCCCCGCGACGGCCTCCTGGTTCTTCCGGTCTGCTGAGGGAATGAAGTGGATTTCGCGGATCAAGCCGGTTTGCAACACGTTTGTGTCAAACGTGCCGGGCATTCCCTATGACATGTATTTCTCTGGCGCCAAGCTCGTCCGGTCGTATGGCCTGGCGCCGCTTGGCGACGGCATGGGGATTTTCCACGCCATCACCGGCTACCAGGATCAATTGTCGGTCTGTGTCACGGCCGACAGAGAAATGCTGCCAGATCCGGACTTTTATGCCAGGTGCGTTCAGGCATCATTTGATGAGTATAAGGCGTTGGTTGAAGACGACGATGGGGAAGATCAGACAGTCGTCTATCTTGAATAGGGAGAGAGGTTTCCCAAACGGGAACCTGGAGGAATAAGCGTGTCGGAAAATGTTGTAGTGCAGATGCCGGAGAGAGAAACGGACACCGTTTTTCTTGTGGAGGCCGGCAGCTCATTTGAGCTCAATTGCATTCGCAAGTGGATCGAGGAACATCCGCGCCACTCTGAAGATGATGCAAAGCTTGTCGTCATCGGCGATGCGCGCAATGGCGGCCATAAGGAATTGAAGGGTCTCATGGACGGCGGCGATATCGCCGGCGATCCTTGGCTACAGCCGCTGCGGGTGATCTGGAAGCCCAGCGAAGATGTGCGTCACGGCAATTCATTCTTGAACACCTGGCTCGCAACTGTCTTCGAAAAGCCGGGACGTATCCGGCAAAAGCTGATGGGCGGCTCCGCACCCGACCGACTGCGGGTGGCGGAAGGCCAGGGCGCTTTTTTAAGTTCGGTCCGCGAACGCTTTGATGAAACCTGGGGCGCGGAAGGGGTGCGCACGACCCGCTTGCCTGAATTTGTTGTGCGTCAGGCGGTGATCGCCCTGGATCGCGCCGAACGCAACATTCGCGGTGCCCGCTATAAGGTGGCCCGCCTGTTGATGGGTGACGTGGTTGCCAGCCCGTCTTTCCAACGCGATCTCGGGACACTGGCCGGGACGCTGGGCCGGTCCCTGTCGGAGGTGGAGGCGGAAACCAAAGCCTATCTTGACGAGATGAGCGCGCGTCAGACGCCTGTGTCCCTCGATATTGCCATGGGGCTTTATCGCCGGGCCTGCCGCAGCCATCACCATCCTGACATAGACTATGATGCGGAAGAGCTCGAGCAGTTGCGTCAATGGATGGAAGAGGGGCCCGTCGTTCTGCTGGTCACTCATAAGTCCATGTTGGACACAATGGCGGTCGCCACAGTCTTGTTTGACCATAACATTCCAGTGCCGCTTACCTTTGGCGGCATCAACCTCAACACGATTGGCATAGGTCGGTTGGCCGCCAATGCCGGCATCATCTTTTTGCGGCGCGCGTTTCAAGACAATGACATCTACAAGGCGACCTTCCGTCGGTATGTGGATTACTTGGTCGAAAAACGCTTCTCACTGATGTGGGCGCTGGAGGGAACGCGCTCGCGTACCGGTAAGCTTCTGCCACCGCGCTATGGTCTCATGAATTATGTGGTTGAAAGCATTCTGAGAACCAAAACGCATGGCCTGCGGTTTGTACCTGTCTCAGTGACCTATGATCAGATTACCGAAGTCGATGACTATGTGATCGAACAAAAGGGCCAGGACAAAAAGCCGGAAGGCGCAAGCTGGTTCCTCAAGTTCATCACCGGGAAAGGCTCGGATCACAAGATTTACGTCCGTTTTGGCGAGCCCGTCACTGCGCTGGATGTTTTGCCTGGAGAAGCGCTGAAGGAAGACCTGCCTGATACTGACAAGAAAAAGCTGGTTGAACAGATCGCAATTCGCTCGGCCGTTCGGTTGAACGATGCGTCACCCATCAACCTGACGTCACTGCTGACGTTGATCCTGTTGGCAAACGGCCCGCGCGCACGAACCCTTGAAGGGCTCACCCGGACCGTCTGTTCCTGGATGGATTTGGTGGACAGCCGAGACATCCCGGTTGTCGGCGGTAATGACAAGCTGCGGACGCCAAGCCAGATAGAAGCGACGTTGACGTCCTTGGAGGAAAACGGGGTTGTGACCCGTCATGATTCTGGTCTGGGCGCTGTGTTCCATATTGCGGCCGGGCAATATCACAAGGCGGCTTACTACAGAAATACGGCGATCCATTTCTTTGTGACCGACGCCATAATTGAACTGGCCCTGCTTCATGCCGCGGAGCAGAAAGATACGGAGATGGCCTTCTGGCGCGAGGCCCTGGCGCTTCGCGACCTGCTTAAGTTCGAGTTCTATTTTGCGACACGCGAAGACTTCCTGAAGGAAGTGCGCGAGAAAATGGCCGAGAGAGATCCCGATTGGCAGACCCGTCTCCAGGAAGGCGAAGCGTCAGCCCGCTCCCTCCTGGAAGCACGCGAGCCCGTGGTGTCACAGGGTGTTCTGCGGTCCTTTATAGATGCCTATCAGGTGCTGGCGGATGCATTGGTGCAACGTGGCGGTCAACCAATTGAAAACAAAAGGGAATTTCTGCAGCTTTGCATGACCTATGGAGCGCAGGCCCATTTGCTGCAGCGGGTTTTCTCCGAGGAGTCGCTTTCAAAGACCCTTTACGAAACTGCCTATAAACTGGCGGATCATAGAGGCCTCATTGACGCAGGCAGTGAGACCCTGACGAACGACCGGAAAATTTTTGCCGACCAGGTACGTTCGGTGAGCCGCCGACTTGAAATTCTGTTGGGACTGTCCATCAGCCGCCAGACAGACTAGACGCCAAACAACCCAGCCGGGTTGAAACCGACCAAAGGACCGAGCGAATGCCAAGCTATCGTTTTCTGATCGATGAAGTGGAAAAGGGACCCTCCGGCTCTCACATTGCCGCTTTTTTCGATATGGACCGGACGCTGATCTATGGCTTTTCCGCGCAGGACCTGATGATCGAACAAGTGACCAGCGGCGAGCTCTCCATTGGAGAGGTGGTCAATCAAGCCTCTCATGGGATCCAGTTTGCGCGGGGCAAAATTGATTTTGCCGAAATGGTGAACAGCACCGCGAAGCATCTGCGCGGTCAGGTCGATAGCCGGAACTATGAATTTGGACGCCGCGTCTTCGAGAAGCGCGTTGCCTCTCGTATCTATCCTGAATCCAGGCTGTTAATCGATGCCCACCTCAAGAAAGGCCACGTGGTCGTTATCGTGTCCGCCGCGACGCCCTACCAGGTGGAGCCGGTCGCGAATGATCTGGGCGTACACAGCTTCTTGTGCACGCACCTGGAAGTGAAAAACGGCATCTGCACCGGCAAGGTGGTGGAGCCCGCCTGTTATGGAGAGGGAAAATCCATCGCAGTCCGCAACTTCATTGCCGACCGGAACATCGATCTTGGCGAAAGCTACTTCTACAGCGACGGCGACGAAGATCTTCCACTTCTGGAAATCGTTGGGAATCCCCGTCCGCTCAACCCGAATAAGAAACTGACCTCCGTTGCGAAGTCACGAGACTGGCACATCACGCGTTTTGAAGGACGGGGTCGGACAACCGCTAAGGATGTGGCACGGACAGGTCTTGCTTACTTAAGTGCCGCCCCCGCGGCCGCTGCAGCATTGTCGGCCTATTCCATCAATGGGTCTGCGCGTCAGGCGCGGAACATTTTCCAGGGCCTTTGGGGCGAACTATCCTCTGCATCCATCGGCCTCGAACTGGATGTGAAGGGGCGGGAGCATCTATGGTCCCATCGTCCGGCGGTGTTCATGGCAAACCATCAAAGTGCTGTAGACGCTATTGCCGTTCTGAAGCTGGTGCAGAGCGACTTTACGGCGATTGCGAAGAAAGAAGTGCAGTCGCAGCCCATCATCGGCCAGATGTCGGAAGCGATGGGAACCATCTTTGTGGATCGCTCGGACAATAAAGCCGCCCGCGAGGCGCTGCAGCCGGCGGTGACCGCGCTTAAGAGCGGCACATCGATCATCATTTTCCCGGAAGGCACACGCAGCCCGACGAACAAACTGTCCAAGTTCAAGAAGGGTGGCTTCCACCTGGCCATGCAGGCCGGTGTGCCCATCGTGCCGATCGTCCTGCACAACACGACCGATGCAATGCCGAAAAGTGCGTTCATTGCGCGCCCGGCGACCGTTCATGTCACGGTGCTGCCGCCCATTGAGACGGCAGACTGGGCAATCGAAGAGCTGGACCAGAATATCGATATGGTCCGCAAACAGTTTCTGAAGGAACTTGATCAGGACAGTGTCGACGTCTCGAAGGATGTGATCCGCCTTGCCCAGTCTGGCAACAAGCCGACAGCGTCTGTCGAAGATGAGGGAAACAAGCCCAAAAAAAGTAAGGGCTGACGATCATTTAAAGACTCGAAGCGCTGACCGTGGCGGTGCTTAAGGCTGACGTTCGCGACTGCTGAAAAACAGTAAAACCCCTACTTTTCCTCGGCTTGTTTCTTGTTTGGTGCAACCCATCTCAATAGGGAATCAAGAACAAGAGGGTTCCCGTGGGCGACGCTGTACTATCCAAGATCCAGGAATTTCTGAAACTCGAAGCCGCAGGCGGCATTGTTCTGATGGCCGCAGCTGTGTTGGCGCTGATCATCGCGAACTCTGTCTTTGCGGGATATTACGACGCCTTCCTGGCGACTCCTGTTGCGATCGAATTCGGTGCGCTCAAGATCGCAAAGCCTTTGCTTCTGTGGGTGAATGATGGCCTGATGGCGATCTTCTTCCTGCTGGTGGGGCTGGAGATCAAACGGGAATTCCTGCAAGGCGAACTATCATCCCGCGACCAGGCAGCCCTTCCATTTTTTGCAGCAGTCGGCGGTATGGCGCTGCCTGCGCTGGTCTATGTGTTTTTCACCTGGGGCGACACTGTGCATACCCGCGGCTGGGCAATCCCGGCCGCCACCGACATTGCTTTTGCGCTCGGTATCCTCTCGCTTATCGGTGCGCGGGCCCCGCTGTCCCTCAAAGTGTTGTTGACCGCCATTGCGATCATCGATGATCTCGGCGCAATCATCATCATCGCGCTGTTCTATACCGAGAACCTTTCTCTAATGTCCTTAGGCCTGGCTGCCATCGGACTGTTCGGCCTTGCCGCGCTTAACTTTGCGAATGTGAGACGGCTGGCACCCTACATTCTCGTCGGTGTCTTCCTATGGGTTTGTGTTCTGAAGTCTGGCGTTCACGCGACTCTGGCGGGCGTTGCCATCGCCATGGCGCTGCCCCTCCGAGGCGATACGACGGGCGATGAGCACGGGGAACCTCCTTTGCTCCGGCTGGAACATTCGCTCCTGCCTTGGGTTGCTTTTGGCATTATGCCGCTATTCGGGTTTGCCAATGCAGGTGTTTCCTTTGCGGGTATGGGCCTCGACAGTTTCACCCATCCCGTCACCGCCGGCATTATCGCTGGTCTGGTAGTGGGCAAGATGGTGGGTGTCTTTGGTCTGGCTTGGCTCGCTGTCAAAGCTGGCGTCGCGAAGATGCCGGCGGGCGCCAACTGGATGCAGGTCTATGGTGTCGCCTGCCTTTGTGGTGTCGGCTTCACCATGAGCCTCTTTATCGGCACGCTCGCCTTCGAAGATCCGGCCTATGCGGCGACGGTGCGCCTGGGCGTGCTGACCGGATCACTCATCTCTGGCGTCATCGGCTTTGTTTGCCTGCGCTTTCTTTCGGGGGAGCCCGCAGCAGAACCGGCCACCGCCCGGTAATTCGGAGTTTCGCGTTTGAGACGAAGACGAGCGCTCCTAAAAGTGCTCGTCTCGCAACACCTCAACGTCTGATGCGTAAAGAACCCCGATAGCATCCCCGATCGCGTCCTTGATGGCTTGCATGACATCACCTGCAATGGACGCATCCACGATACAGATCACCATGACGTTCTCAAACGCACCGCTTAAGCCGCTGCCGCGGCGGTCACCGTGGGTACCGCTTCCCTGCAGGTTGGGAAGGGCTGTGTATCCTTTGGCGCCGGCGTTCTTGGCCGCCTCTGCGACACGCGGCGCATAAATTGCCTCAACCACCACTTCAATCTTCTTCTTTTTGAACGTCTGCATCGTCGCCTCCCGTTAGCTGTAAAGGGTCGCGATCACCGCCGCATAGAGCGGGATGCCGACCAGGACGTTGAAGGGAAAGGTAACCCCAAGAGAAAGTGGGATAAATATGCCAGGGTCTGCTTTCGGCAGAGCCAGCCTGATGGCGGCCGGTACCGCAATGTAAGAGGCACTCGCTGCCAGCACGGCGAGCAGCGTTGCGCCACCCGCTGATAAGCCGACCGCATAGCCAGTTGCACCTCCGAGCACCGCGCCGATGAGGGGCATATAGAGACCGAATGCGATAGCCGATGGGCTGAGGGAAGAAGCCGTCCGCAGGCGGTGCGCGGCGACCAATCCCATGTCGAGCAGGAAGAGGCACAACACGCCCTGGAAGGGATCGACGAAGAAGGGCGCCACCGTCTCCAAACCTTGCTCACCTGTTGCCCAGCCGATGACGAACCCGCCCAGCAGAAGCACGATGGAGCCATTGAACAGGATTTCGCGAAGCATCTCTGGCTGAAACAGGGGTGTTTTGCTCCCGGCTTCACCGTTTTTCTTTCGCGCAAGCATCAGGCCGGAGACAATCGCTGGTGTCTCCATCAGAGCGACCATCGCGATGATGTAGGCTTCATAGGTGATGTCGAGGCTGGTGAGGAACTGCGTCGCGGTCACAAACGTCACGATGCTCACTGAGCCATAGTGCGCTGAGACAGCCGCTGCATCGATCCTCGTAAACCGGGTTGTCATCCGCAACAGGAAGAAAGCAATGTAGGGGATAAGGAAGCTCAGCAGAACTGCGGCGATGAGCCCCGGCAGGATAGACATGCCGGCATCGGATGCCGCAAGGCTGGCACCTCCTTTAAGACCAATGGCCAGCATCAGATAGATCGAGAGGCCTTTTGCGATCGCCTCGGGAATCTCCAGATCACTTCGCAGGAAGCCAGCAAGGCCCCCCAACAGAAATGCCAAAATGGCGGGTGATACAAGATTGCTGGTCGCTACCGCGAGTAAATCAGCCATGAACGCACAACCCTTTCCTGCGTCGATGCCTTGGTCGACAGGTGATCTGTCACAAAGTCAACGGCAAGATAGTGCTTTTTCATCCATAAACAACGATAGCAAAAAAAAGGGTATTTCCGCATTTGCGGAAATACCCTGGCGCTAATAGTCCCGTATTAGTGCAGTGTCGCGAGCTGTGCGCTCGCGGCGTTCTTAAATCCCGATAAACGGTTGTGCGATGCGTGCCCCGATGCTCTTGAATTTGAGCGGCGCATCTGTGATGGCAAGGCAGATGCAGTCTTCGCCTGGGCCTGCAACAGGCATGTGCTCAACATCATCGTCTGCCGCTTCTACGTCACCACGCATAAACTCGCCTTGGTGGGTCGTGAACGAACCGGTCAGGACGAGGGTGAGCTCTTCACCTCTGTGACCATGCGCAGGGACAGGCTGTCCCGCAGGCACTTTCAAAAGACGGGCTTTACCTTCTCCATTCCGAAGGTTGATGGGAATGTGATAGGCACCTTTCCCCAACCGCTTCCAGTTCAACGCATGAAGATCGCCGCCCACATAGGATTTGAGGGGTTCCGGGAGGACCGACGGTATTTCCGCCGTCTGCTTGTGCGCAACGATCGCTTCTTCTGGCTCGACGGAGTCCAATTTGCTCATCAGCTTGTCAAAAGCATCGTCACTCAAGTCAACCGGCGCCAGATCGTCGAGCAGCGCGCCGCCCAGCTCTTCAGCTTCCTCAGCCGCTTTACGGCAGGTAGGGCAGAGTGCGAGATGGGTTGCGACCAACAGGCTCCAGGCCTCAGGCAGGCTGCCTGCGGCATAAGAGACAAGGATCTCGTCTGCAATGTGATGGCGAATAGTCATACGCGTCGTCCGTCGGTAGAGGGCAATCTACTATCATCTAAAGTGGAGCGGAGTTTACCCAAGGCAAGTCTAAGTCTCGATTTCACGGTCCCAAGCGGGATGTCCAGGTGCTCGGCGATCCGTCCATGAGACATGTCTTCAAAGAACGACAATTTTAGAATTGCCTTTTGGTCTTCAGAGAGATGTTTCATGGCTTCGAGCAGTTGGAGTTCTGACTCTTTCTGCTCGATAACCGAATCCGCTGGTTCTTCGGGCTCAGGGATCAGGCTGGGATCATTTGGATCCAGCTCTGGTCGGTTTTCTCGTCGGAATGCGTCGATGCGCTGATTCCGGGCAATTCGGAAGATCCAGGTCGACGGCGCAGATTTGGTCGCGTCAAACTGGCTGGCTTTGCGCCAGACTTTGATCATTGTTTCCTGCGTGAGCTCTTCGGCTTGTCCGGCCTGGCATCCCAGCCGCATCACATACGCTTTAACGCGTGGACCGAAATAGGAGAACAATGCTTGGAAAGCCCGCTTGTCCTGATGAGCGCCGACAGCCCGCAAACAGGCTGCATGATCGTCGATATCAAACTCTTCCACCAGCGCATCGGCCATCGTCTGGTCGGAGCCTCCTAGGGGCGGGCGTGCATCGGGATTCACAACCACGAGACGAAGGTTTCGCCGTCCTTGGCTGGATGCAGATATGTTGTCGCGCAGGTTCATAATAGGTCTTACGCACAAAGATGGCCATTGGATCAGCCAAGATTTGCTTCTTTTTTGCTGATCTAACCCAGGATTTCCGCCGTATTCAGGTAAACACACAGAAAAAGGCTGGTCATTTGCCCTACGAAGCACGCCCCCCCCAAACACGAAAAAAAATCGCCATCATAGGGTCCGGCATTGCCGGCATGTCCGCCGCCTGGTTGCTGAACCGGGACAATGACATCACGGTGTTTGAGGCAGACGACCATATTGGCGGACATTCCAATACGGTGGATGCGGGAAAAGACGGGAAGCCCCTCCCGGTTGATACCGGGTTCATCGTTTACAACGAGCAGAATTACCCAAATCTGGTCGCTCTGTTTGATCATCTGAACGTGCCGACGAAACCGTCGGACATGTCCTTCGCCGCCTCAATTGACGAGGGCAAATTCGAATATAGCGGGACCGGACTGAACGGCCTCCTCGCACAGCGCAGCAATCTCGTGAATCCGCGTTTCTGGGCCATGATGTCCGACATTGTGCGCTTCTATAAAACGGCGCCGACGCTGGACGGGATCGCAGCCACCGCAGATGTCTCCCTTGGAGACTATTTGCGCGAGAACAATTATTCCGACGCATTCATCCGCGACCACATCCTTCCCATGGGCGCGGCGATCTGGTCGACGACCGTTAATGACATGTTGGATTACCCGCTCGCGACATTTGTCCGTTTCTTTGAGAGCCATGGTCTGCTCAAATTCAAAGATCGTCCGAAATGGCGCACGGTCGATGGTGGCAGCCGCGAATATGTGAAACGCCTGACGGCATCCTATCGCGACAGAGTTAAGCGCGAGGGCGTTGTTGCCGTCACCCGGACAATAGGCGGTGTCGAGGTGATGACGACGTCCGGAGGGCAACACCTGTTTGACGACGTGGTCCTGGCGACCCATGCTGATGAAGCGTTGACGCTATTGTCAAACCCCAGCCAGAGCGAGCAGCAGCTGCTGGGAGCATTCCAATACACAGACAATGACACCTACCTGCATACAGACGAACGTCTGATGCCAAAGCGCCGACGCGTCTGGTCAAGCTGGAATTACATTGACGACGGCGCGGCCGATGCTGGTAAGCAATTGACGCTGTCTTACTGGATGAACCGGCTCCAGAGTATCGACAAGAGCAATCCGCTTTTTGTTACCTTGAACCCACATGTGGCACCGCGCGATGAGATGATTATCCGGAAATTCTCCTATCAGCACCCGCTGTTCAACGCTGCGGCAATAAATGCGCAAAAAGGCTTGTGGCAGCTCCAGGGGAGAGATCGCTTGTGGTTCTGTGGCTCTTATTTCGGCTATGGTTTCCACGAGGATGCCTTGGAAGCAGGGCTTGCCGTCGCTGAGCAGCTGTCGGGAACCCTCCGCCCTTGGAATGTCACCGCGAACAGCTCACGTGTTAACACCGAGGTGGTCCTGCCCCTAGCGGCGGACTGAGGCAGCGGACCGAAAACCATGTTTTCATGCCTATATAAAGGAGTTGTGGACCACGCCAGACGCCGTCCGGCGCGCCACACCTTGCGCTACAACGTGTTTTCCCTGTTGCTCGACTTGGATGAGCTGGACGAGATCAACCGAACCAGCCGCGTCTTTGGTGTAAACCGTGGCGCACTCTTGTCATTCTGGGAAAAAGACCATGGCAACGGCGAAGCCACCGGATTGAAGGATTGGGTGGCCGCCCATGTGACCGAAGCCGGCTTCTCTGCGAAAGGCATGCGCGTCCGCGTCCTTTGCTATCCCCGTATCCTCGGCTACGTCTTCAATCCATTGACGGTCTACTATTGCTACGATGCCAACGGCGTCTTGATGGTCATTCTCCACGAAGTGCACAACACGTTTGATGAGAAGCACACTTATGTGCTTCCCGCCCCCGTGGATCGCCGCGGACATGTGCGCCAGGAGGCGGATAAACGCATGTATGTCTCTCCCTTCACTGAGATGGAGGGGCATTACCAGTTTGATCTGCTTCCGCCTGGCAAGGATATCCGCGTCTTTATCGGCTTGAGCGACAAAGAGGGACCGCTTCTGTCTGCCTCATTTGAGGGCGACCGCGAGATGTGGAGCGACAGAGCTCTGCTAAAAACCTTCCTGCAATATCCACTGATGACGCTCAAAGTGACCGTGGGGATTCACTTGGAAGCGCTGAAGCTGTGGCGTAAGAAAGTCCCCATTGTCCGTCACAAGCCAGCTCCGGAGCGCATTAGCGCAACGCACACCAAACTCGAAATCAACCCGAGTGGAGCGGATTAAGTGCGGCGCCGTAGTTCACACGACGTGAGATTAGGCGGCAACGGAGATTTTGTTGCGGATGGAAGAGAGCGCCCAGCCAATCACTGGGAAATGCTCGTAAAACTCACGCGCCGCATCCCAGTGGTCAAAATGTGACACCACTTGACCGTTGGCATTAAACTGCACTCGGCTCATCCCTTCAAAAGACCATGGCTTCTGACGCAGTGTTGAATGCAGGCGCCAATAGAGCATGCCCGTGTCGCCCTCAGGTGAGGGAGAGATGGCGCTATGCAGGATATCGAAGCGCGCTTCGCCGACGGTGTCGAACATATGCACGAAGATCTCCGCCATTTTATCGGCCCCGACCACTTCATTGAACGGGTCCTTGAAGTGAACATCCGGCATTACAAAGTCAGGCAGAGTCTCAAGACTCTCCCGGCTCAGCGACCCCATGAATTGGGCGTATTTTTCGAGAGGGGTGGTCATACTGTGATCATCCGTGAAGTTACTGAAAATAGAAGTCTGTTAGGCAGATGGCGGAGAAGCTTCATGAGAAAAGCAAACCGCCGGGGGAAGACGATTTCGAATTTTCCAGCCTGCAATCCGCGATAAATGGTCGTTGCCGCTTCTTCTGCTGTGACAAGGAACGGCATCGGAAACTCATTTTTGTCAGTGAGAGGGGTCTCGACGAAACCAGGATTAATGAGCGAAATGGAGACACCCTCGCGGTCGAGTTCCGGTTTCATGGCTTCAACCATGTTGATAAGGGCGGCCTTTGTTGCGCCATAGGCAGCCGACGTCGGCAGGCCTCGATAACCCGCCACGGAAGATACCACCGCAATCCGACCACTCCCACGGCCTCTGAATACCGGCAGCAAAGCGCCCAACCCGTTCACCGTGCCCATCAGGTTTGTTTCAACAAGATGGCGAACAGTGTCGACAGAAAACTCAGATGCCGACATCGGTTGATGCGTGCCAGCGTTCAGCACGGCGAGGGACAAGGGCCCCAAATCTCGTTCGATCTGCGCCAGAACCTGTGCGTTGCCAGCTTCATCGACAATATCAAGCGGGTAGGCGTGGATGGTGCCCATAGAGTTGCTGTTGGCCACTTCAGCCGCAAGGCTCTCAAGGTCCCCAGGCGTGCGGGCGCTTGCAGCAACGGTCCAGCCGTCGCGTGCCATTTTGAGAGCGAGTGCACGGCCAATCCCTTTGCCGGCGCCGGTGATCCAGACTGTCTTTACTTCACTATTCATTGGGAAGCCTCCAGGGATGCACTGGCGACACATTGGCGGCAACGAAGTTCGATCAGCGAACCATCATCGCCGGGAAACTGCATGGCGACCCAGCGACCATCCGCGTCATACCAAACTTCATTCTGGATTGCGCCTTCATATTTATAGCGCATTGCTTCAATCATGCCGGCATTGGTCGACACACGCTCAGTGCCCAACGGCACGAGTTCCACGTCGTTCACTTTGCCGGTGATCGTATTCATCAGCTGGGTGCTACCAATAACGCCGGAGTTCCAGTGGTTGGTGGGATAAATGCCCATCGCCGCTGTTTGTGTCCCGTTGGGGCCGTTGATCGTCAGCGTGTCGTTCTCGGCAGAGGCTTCGACTTTGGTGACTTCACCATTGCGATTGGTCTTCGCATTCAGCGCAACGAGCTTACCGTCTTCCCACAGCGCCTCGGATTCATATTGCAGTTCAAAGAGCTTGACGAAAAGCAGTCCGATTTCGAGTTCAAAGTTGGTCGTTACTTTTAGCCCGTTTGATTCATCGCGAAAGGTCACGTTGTGAGACCCGATGCGGGCATCGTTTCGATAGATGTCGAAGGCGATGCTGTCGCCGTAAAGCGCCCGCGCCTGCTCGGTCATATCCGGCGCGGAGGCTGTTGCGTGAGGGGACACGAACAGGCCAGATAGACAAGCCGCGAGGGCTAGCGGCTTAAGGGGCAGGCGCGGGGTAGGGGCTGAAAGCCTCATCAGGGTCTCCATGAAGGGTGCTATTGATTGGTATACGCACGCAGGAAGGCGCTGGATCAGCCGGAAACCCTAAGGTTTTTCGCCTTTTATCGACTGGAATGCGGCAAGGGCCCGATCGCGCGCTTGCTTCCGATCGATGATCGGATGGGGGTAATCCTGTCCGAGCACCAGCCCGGCTTCACCGAGCACAGAATCTGGTGCCTCCCAGGGCTTATGCAGGTACTTCTTTGGCAGCCTTACCAGTTCCGGCACGAATTGGGTGACGTAGCTGCCATCCGCATCAAACTTTTCACCCTGTAAAACCGGATTGAAAATACGGAAATAGGGCGCGGCGTCGGCACCGCATCCGGCGGCCCATTGCCAGCTCGCCGTGTTGCTGGCCGGGTCCGCATCGACCAGCGTGTCCCAGAACCAGGCTTCACCTTCCCGCCAATGAATGAGCAGCTCTTTCACCAAAAAAGACGCCACGATCATACGCACCCGATTGTGCATCCAACCGGTCTGCCAGAGCTGTCTCATCCCGGCATCGACAATGGGGAAACCGGTCAGCCCTTTCTTCCAGGCGGTGAATTCTGCACTGGGACCATGGGCCCATGGAAAATCGTGAAACGCGGGCCGCAGCGGGTCTGTTGGCAGCGAAGGGAAATGATGCAGCAGGTGGTAGGAGAAATCGCGCCAACCGAGCTCTCGCAAAAACCACTCGCCGTCGCGGGCAAGGTTCGGCTCGCGCGCAATGGCTTCCTGGGTGCGATGCCAGATCGTACGCGGGCTGATTTCCCCAAAGCGGAGATGGGCGGACAGCCGCGACGTGCCGGGCCTATGCCCTGGATGGTCGCGCATGTCTTTGTAGGTGGCGAGACCGTCGGCGAGGTAGGAATCCAACGTTTCCAGGGCGCGGGCTTCGCCGGGCGTAAACGCTGCTGCGAGGCTTGGCGTCCAATCGAAGCCGTCGGGGAGGAGATTGAGCGCTTCCAGGCTGAGCGAACTCGGCTGCTCTGTTGCGGGTGTGAGTGCGTCACAACGTACCAAAGGACCGAATGTCGCCTGCTTAAGGCATGTGCGCCAAAACGGGGAGAAGACAGTATAAGGCTTGTCCTGCTGGGTGCGGATCTTCTCCGGCGGAAACAGCACCTGTCCGGCAAAGCGTTTCACCTCCACATCTGCTTTGACACCCCATTCATAAAGCGCCGCCTCCCCTGTCTGAACAGAAGGATCATAGCCATGTTGCAGGAAGACGCGGGTTGCGCCTGTTGTGTCAACCAGATCTTGGACCTCGTCAATGAGATCCCCGCGTCGCAGGATGAGCGGCGCTCCCAACGCTTGGAGATCACGCGCAAGCGACCTCAGCGATTGATGCAACCACCACCTGGAGGCGCCGCCAAGGGCGCGGCCAAAGCTTTCATCGAGCACGAACACAGGCACAACCGGTCCGGCTTCCGCCGCCGCGGTGAGAGCGGCATTGTCGCCAATCCGGAGATTGGAATGAAAGAGAACAAGCGTTGACGTCATTCTAGGGTGCGGTTCACTGCATTGAGGAGTAGGGTGACGCCAACGATATAGAGCAGCGCCCGCGTTTGACTACCCAAGTCAGGGCATCAGGTGATTGTAGAATTGGAGGAAGAGATGAGTGAAGCACCCAATATGAGCGAACAGATTGCGGGTCAGGGCGGGCTGGTCCCGGCGCATGGTCTGACCGCGGCAATCCACATCGGAGAGAGCGACCTGCCTTTCGTCGATCTCGGTGATGGCAGCAAATTACAGCTGCTTCAGGTCGACCTCAACCAGGGCCTTTGGGTGGTTCGCACGAAATTTGCGCCCGGCTACAAAGTGGATAAGCACTACCACACCGGATCGGTCTTTGCAGTGACTCTGGAGGGCAGCTGGTACTACAAGGAATATCCCGAGTATGTGAATACCAAGGGCTCCTACCTCTACGAGCCGGCCCATTCGGTGCACACACTGACCGTGTCAGAAGATAATGAAGGCGAGACGGATGTTTGGTTCGCTATTTACGGCGCCAACATCAATGTGGATGACGACGGGAATGTCATCGGCATCGTAGACGCGCAGAGCATCCTCGCCGCCTATCAGGCCTTGTGTGAAGCGCAAGGTCTGTCTTCCGAAAAGGTAATTGTGCTGGGCGCGCCGACCTGAACCAGCTACGCTGCAGGCGCAGTGTCGTCGACCGTCTCCAGGAGATGGAGAAGGCCAAACGCAGCTGCTTCCGCCGCTTTTGGCGGCAGCGTCTGATCGCCAATGCCTGAGAAGAATTCGTTCGCTTCCGTCAGACAGAGAAGGGCGTAGGCCGTCTCACGGCATCTTGTCGGCGACGCCTTTGGATAAGCGGCAGACGCGATATCGCTGATCAGGCAAAGCGATTTGTCGTACCAGCGCCAGACAATCTTGCGCACCGCCGGGTCCCGCTCTGCCAAACCCCAGATCTCGCGGCCAATAACGTCATTTCCGGGAATGCGCTTGTAGCGGTCGCTGCACAGAAAACGAACAAGGTTCTCCAATTGGGCGGAGGCTGTAGCGCCTTGCACAGCTTTGTCCGCCTCACGCTCCAGCCGCTCACTGATGCGGGCGACAAACGCCAGAACAAGCTGCTCGCGATTGCCGAAATAATGGCTGACCATCTGGAGGGAGAGACCGGATTGGTCTGCAATGCGCCGCATGGACGCCTGGCCGATCCCATGTTCGCGAACACAGATCTCCATCGCATCCAGAATTTGATCACGCCGCTCAGGCGCTTTACTCGGTCGACCCACCATGCGCGTTTTCCAGGTGCCCGATCAGGGCGTGACGGGTTGTAAGGACATCGTCCAGTCGAACGGCCCGTATCTGCTCGACTTCGGTCTCTGTATAGTCTGCAAAGGCTTCGATTGTCGCCTCGTCCGCCATGTTTTTCACCATCCAGTTCAGGGTGCCGGCAAGACGGTCATTAGGCAGGGTCGACATGGCTGACCCGGGTACCTGAACCAGAAACGCACGTCCCCCCTCAACGGAGAGCAGCAAAGGTAGTGTCTCTCGCATATCGGGGACCCGGTCGGGGAACCCCCGCCCATCAGGCACATGACAGCCCTGACAGTGGATCATGTAGTCCGCGCGGGCGCGGGCGTCGTCGGCAAGGCTCGCACTGGTCATCGCGATCACGCCGATAAGCCCGCATAAACAGACGAGAAGTGTCTTATGCGTCCTCATCGACACCGACAATAATCGCAGTGGAACAATTGTAGATAATGTCGGCACTGCTTCCCGCGCACCAATTGATATTGTTAGACGCTTGCGGCAGGTACATGGGCTTGTCGCCTTCATTGCGCACACAGGTGCACCGTCCACAGCCGCTTTTGCCGCAACAATCATTGTAGGAAATGATGTAGTGCTTGTTGTCTCCCGGGTTGAGGCAGGTCCCGACCCAGGTGATAGGCGACATGATTGTACCTGGTGGGCAGGAATTATGCGTACCACCGCAACAGCTGCAGAGATAGCCGTCAATGGCGCAGTAACGCCAATAGTCGCAACTCTGCGGATCGCCGGGGTCGTTGGCAACTTCCTCGCCTCGCACGCGGGAGACGGGCAGGAGCGGGAAGGCTGCTGCACCAGCCAGCACCGTCCCTATGCCGGCCACAACACTTCGGCGGGAAGACAGCCGCGCTGCAGTGCGGGCAGTATTTTCAAAGAAAGTATCAAGCCAGGTCATGTCTTTTCAGAAGGCGCTATCACGCGCGCTGCTGCTCCCGTTCCATGTAATCCTGAATGGAAGCGACGCCCTGCGTTTTCGCTTCAAATAGGCTTTCGATATGTTCGCGCGTGTTCGTGAGGCCGTGGGCAACCATGGTGCCCCTCTCGTCGATCAACGCTGCATAGGGAAGTTTGCAGACGCCGATGGTGAGCCCCAGGTCGGACGACAAAACGTAAGGATAGTTTTCCAATCCCTGTTTCTGCAGATAGGCGAGGTGTTCCGATGGTTCACCGTCGCTCGCCAGCACCACATCGAGCCAGGCCGTTTCGCGCGCCCGGACCGACGCAATGACTGGCAGCAACGATTTGCACACGGGGCATTCAGGCGACAGGAAAAACAAGAGCGTCGCCCGGCTGGCGCTGGTTCCCGCGCCGACCTCGACCTGTCCACCTGTCAATGACGGCATAGAGAAGGGAGGAACAGGCTCGCCGGCTTTCATGCCTTTTGCGACCGTGAGCGCGCCCACGGGGCCCATGCGCTCATGCAACAACCCAATCTGACGCGTAAGCGCAAACACAATCAGGCCCAGCGCCGCAATAGCGACCCAGCTCACAATGTTGGAAATAATCAAAGCGTCGATCATGGGTGTGTTCCTTCGTGATCGAGGAGCGCTGCATTCCGCAGCAAATGTTCAGCAGTGGCGTAGATCAACAGCAGAATGAGAGTGGCAAACCCGGCGGCTGCATAGTCAAACCAGGTAAAGACGCGCGCGCTTGTGGGGAGCAGAAGCGAAAGTGTACCCGTCAGCAGCACACCGTTGCGCACGACCAGACCCCAATGGATCTTTTGGTCGGCACTGATGCCACCGCAACCGCAGTCAAGCTCTGTGCGATCTCGAAGAAGGTTCAGCGCAATCGCACCAGCATAGGCCAGCCAGAGGAAGGCTGCGGCGATCGCAGGCATCGCCGTCGGTATGAATGCAAGTAGGCTAATCGCAATAGCAATCTCAACCATGGGGATGATGCGGGCGACAGATTGTGTGAGCGCGTCAGGTACGATCCGGTAACCCGCAACGGCTTGCCAGAACCCAATCGGGTCGCGGAGCTTATGCCAGGCAGCGGCCAGGAGAATGGCAGCCAGTGTGCCGCGCAATGCGATGTCAAAAACGGGATCCAGCATGCCTGTCACCATGGTTGGATGTTGATGGGGAAGGTGCCGAGCTGCGTCACTGTACGTCTGTAGGTCCCATCTTCAGCGTCATAGACATCAAGGCCGAACTGCACTGTATCGATCAACGGCCCTTCACCTTCCGTCAAATAGACCCAGATCTGCGCGAGCAATGGCATGGGGATGTGAGCGCCAAGACCGTAGAGACGGGGCTCCGCGTCTTGTGACACAGCGATAGAGATCGTGCGTTCCTGCAGGCTGTAGGTGGCGACCCTTTCCCGGCTCGCAAGATCGAACACCCAAACATCGGTCCCCGGGTCTTCAAATGTTTCCGGCGGGCCCTGATGGGTTAGGAGGTAAAGCCGCCCAGTGGCGTCATGAACCGCCAGATGTTGGAACCCGCTGATAGACCATTCGTCCTCCCGCTCGTCTTCATCGATGAGCGGCCAGCTCGCGGCCAACGACACGCCGTCAGCGCCCATTTCAAAGTCGTACAAATCACCTGCAAGCGATACGAAGTACCAGTGATCGCCACGGCGCACGCCGGAGATGCTGATCGGATCCTCAAACGGATCAAACAACGCGTTCGACCGGGACTTATTCGCGACGGCACCTGTCTCATCGAATGTATAGGTCACAAACGACCCATCGCCGCAGAGCAGATGAAAGCTGCGCTCACCGCCGCCATAGACATTGGGGCATCCGGGCGTTGGAATCTCGCTGATAAGCTCGCCGCTCTCCAGATTGACAAGTGTGAGAGAGACGGCCGGCGTGAAGTTCATTTGCACAAACAGGTTTTGGTCATCGCTGATTGACGATGTGCCCTGCATCTTCACCACGGTTGCGCGTTTCGGGGGGAGGGTGACCTCAGACAGCGGTTGAAAGGTCGTGGCATCGTAGGTGACCAACACGTCGGTCCGTTCTCCCCGCGTGGTCCGGCTGAAGTGTGTCTCGACCGCCACGATGCGCTCTTTGTCCTCTGGCAATGACATGCCGGTGGTCCAGTAGCCCAGATCCAGCATCGAGATGAACTCACCTGTGTCGGGGTCGACCAGGTAGCCGCGGCTCTGCGCCTGATAGGGCGCGTTCATCCCCGTCACCCAAACCAACCGGTCATGGTTGTCGCGTGAGAAAGCGACAATCTCGCCCATAGGTTCTTCTGGCAGGTCAGCCGCCAGCACGCCGCTTGAAGATGCGCCTATGAGGCCAGGCAGCAGCACACTCACTGAGAGGATGGAGGTGACTAGGAGAGGTGGGAGTTTGCGCATAATTGCTCGCCCTTGATCAGAATATCCCCATTCTTAGGGCAGGGAATTTAATTTGTCAAACGGATGTATGATAAATAGGAAGTCTTGCTTTCCCACGACCAGGCTGGCTCACTGCTGCATAAAACAAAAAGGAGACAGGGCGGATGCTCACCAATATCGATCGGGTTCAACTCGTTGTCGAAAACCGCAAAGAAGCTGCAGAGGGATGGATCACCCTTTTGGGCGCTGAACATGTGCGAGACGACAATGTCGCGTGCCTTGCGGCGAAGAGGTCGGTCTATCAGGTGGGGCGCTCAGAAGTGGAGTTTCTGGAAGCGAACGGAACCGGCGCGGTGGCAGAAAGCCTCACGGCACGAGGGAGACCACACCTGTTTGCGGCAGGCGTCGCCACGCCGGACCTGGATGCTCTGATTGCACACATTGAAGGAACCACCGGCGCCAGCCTCACCAAAGAGGGCAATCAGGGCTACGTCACCTTTAGTGAAGCGGGGCAGAATGATCTGAGCTTTGTGGTGAGCCAGCGTGTTGAGCGAGATCCGGTAGGTCTTATTGATCGGCTCTACGAAGCCACCATTCTTGAAGAACCCTATCAGCCGCTGATTGACCAAATCACCAATCTGTTCGGATTGAACGCAGATCACTACAGTCGCATCACGTCAGAGCACTTCAAGTATGACGGCTATCTTACTCTGTTTCATCCGGACGAACTGGATCGGTTTGAAATCATTTCGCCCACCTCGTCTGAGACCACCATGGGGCGGTTTTACGGTCGTCAGGGCCGCGCCTTCTACATGTCCTTCGCGGAGACGCCACACATTCTGGAGATTGAAGAACGCGCCAAAGAGGCAGGCGCCGGCCTGACCATCGACCGGCCGGAAGGCCGACCCGAGACGAAGATGGCGGATCAGATGTGGCTGCACCCGCCGGCATTGGGCGGCATGATGCTCGGCCTCTCTCGCCCCTCTCGGGCCTGGCATTGGTCTGGTCGCCCCGAACGTGTCATAGAACTCTGAACGCGCTAGATAAGCCCTTGTTTTTAATCGGGAAAAACTGCGGACCGCGGTGAAAAACCCAAGTGAGAGGCCTTGAAACGAGACAATTTGTTTCCCACATTTGGTGGGCAGCGGGGCCCACTGGGACCGCAGATTTAACGTCCGTCAATGTGCCCGGATCGGGGCATTGGCTGTGACAAGTTGCTTGTGAAAGGACTTTGGCTATGACGCGACTGGCGCGTTTCGACAGTCCCTTTTTGTTGGGATTTGATCAGGTAGAACGCCTGCTTGATAGAGTGGCCCGCAATGGTGCCGACGGCTATCCCCCGTACAATGTGGAAGAAGTGCAAACCGACAAAGGTGGGCAGCTGAAGATCACGCTCGCTGTCGCAGGTTTTGCAGCAGACGATCTGTCCGTCACGTTGGAATCCAATCAGTTGGTCATCCGCGGCGGACAGAAGGATGACGACGACCGCAATTTCCTGCACCGCGGCATTGCCGCAAGACAGTTTCAGCGATCCTTTGTTCTTGCAGAGGGTATTGAAATTCTCGGTGCCGATTTGGAGAACGGGCTTCTAACCATTTCGCTGGAGCAGCAGGTACCGGAAGAAATCGTTCAACAGATTGAAATCAAGACCCACGGGTCCTGAGGTTCAAAGGGGTCCTGATCCGAAAGGAGAGCAGGATTGCCAACTCGCCAGGGCGGCTTATGTCTGTTTTAAGCCGCGCCGCTTAAGGAGCGAAAAAATGTTCGATCAGACAGAAGATAATTCAACACCAACGCAACTGATCCCCGCAGGGGAGATCACCCCCGATGTACTTGCCGAAATCGGCATGCAGACACACGTCTATGCACGCCCGATCCAGGCGAAAGACATCCTCGAGGATCTGCAGGGACAGCTGGATGTACCGCCGGAAACCTGGCTCTATTCAGTGCATGCCGCCAACGGTGTGCGGGTCGCTATTGTCGATAGCCGAGAAGCAGCGTTTCAGGGCGCGGCGGCGTACGGCTACCAGGCGCTCAGCGTTCACTGATTTACATTAAGAGGAAGTCAGGCGGCGTTTGACGAGGCCGGCTCAATGAGCAGCGCATAAAGCGCCGCCGCGTCATCCGTTGCACGCAATTTCTCAACCATGGATTGGTTGCGCAAAAGGCGCGACACGCGGGCGAGCGCTTTGAGGTGGTCCGCACCGGCGGACTCAGGTGCCAGCAGCAGGAAAATCAGGTCAACGGGTTGGTCGTCGACGGACTCAAACTGAATAGGAGTCTCCAGGCGTGCGAACAGACCGTGGAGGCGGGTCAGTTCGTTCAGCTTACCGTGAGGAATTGCAATACCTTGCCCGACACCGGTCGACCCGAGGCGTTCGCGTTCCAGCAGCGTTTCGAAGATGGCGCGTTCTGGCAGGCCGCAGATCGCCGCCGCTTTAGCAGAAAGCTCCTGAAGGGCCTGTTTTTTACTCGTGACCTTAAGGTGTGCCGTCACACCCTCCGGGGTCAGAAGTTCATCCAGATCCATGATCCGTTTCCTGTTCAATGTTCCCACCGGGCTAGTCGAAACCCTGGTCGGAGCTTTCTGGTAGGCGCCACGCCGAAACGGCGTTACGTCCCCTGAGCGGTCTGCCCGGGGTCGTAGCCCTTTAAGCTTTTTTCGAATCGCTAGCGGCATCGATCCAACCAACATTACCGTCGGGGCGGCGATAAACGATATTGAGGCCGCCTTCGCCGTTCCTGAACATCACCAGCGGCGCGTCCGAAATATCGAGCTGCATAACAGCGTCGCTCACGGACAATGCCGGCACAGTCGTCGTGCCTTCCGCAATGATCATGGGCGTATCGTCTCCTTCGGAGACTTCTTCTTCGCCCTCATTGGGTGCGATCACGAATGAAGGCACGTCAAGGACGGGCAGGTCAGATTTCGGGCTGTTGTGATGGTTCTTCAAGCGGCGCTTATATCGACGCAACCGCTTCTCGAGCTTCTCAACCGCATCGTCGAAGCTCGCATAGACGTCGCCGGCCTGACCTTGGGCTTGCAGAGTCATGCCGGAACTCAAATGCACAGAGCAGTCAGAGCGGAATTGATGGCCATCCTTTGCGAAGGTCACCTGACCATCGACGGGACGGTCAAAATACTTGCCCACACTTGCGCTCAATTGATCCTGCACATGGCTACGCAGCGCATCGCCAACATCAAGATGAATTCCGGTAATTTGAACCTGCATCAAGGACCTTTCCAAGCGCCGTTAAAATCTAAGAGTCCCAGCTGATCGAACGAACGCCGGGGTCTATGTGCCACTCTCTAGTAATCAAATGCCGCTGTCTGATTTGAGCATGAGGCTCAAGGTATGGAAAAACGGAGTTCGCTGGTGCGTCACCGGCCCTATTTGTGTCGCTGGGCCTGGGAGGAATACTCCCCCGGGGGCTCGAGCGGGACGGAAACTAGTAGCCCGCCCCCAGACTGTCAACTCACTCAGTTAATCATCTAAATTATACTTGAAAAACAGCGTCTTAGGGCGAAATTTGGCGGAAATTTTTGGCTTAAAATTCGAGTGAAAACACTTGACGGAAGTGAGAAAAAGGCTTCACACCATGGCGCGTTTTTCACGGCGGCGTTGGACCGAAGACGGGATCTGCATCGCCTCGCGATACTTGGCAACGGTGCGCCGGGCAATCTCGATCCCATTGGCACGCAGCAGCTCAACAATCGCGTCATCCGACAAGACCGCGTCCACCGTCTCTGCATCAATCAGCGTTTTAATGCGATGCCGAACCGCTTCTGCGGAGTGAGCATCGCCACCGGTGGCGGATGCGATGGACGACGTGAAGAAATATTTCAGTTCGAAAATGCCGCGCGGCGTCGCCATATATTTGTTCGAGGTGACCCGGCTGACGGTCGATTCATGCATTGAGATTGCATCCGCGACCATCTTGAGGTTCAGCGGACGCAGATGCGAGACGCCATAGACAAGAAATGCATCCTGTTGCCGAACAATCTCTGTCGCAACCTTCAGGATCGTACGCGCGCGCTGATCAAGGCTTTTGACCAGCCAGTTTGCATCTGCGAGGCAATCAGAGAGATAGGTTTTTGCTTCAGCGTCTGAGCCGGAAGCGGCGACGACTTCGGTGTAATACTGCTTATTCACCAGGACCCGAGGCAGCGTCGACGTGTTGAGCTCAATCGCCCAGCCGCCATCTGATTTCGGGCGAATGAAAATGTCCGGGACGACAGGCTGGACCGGCTCCTCGCCAAACACATTGCCGGGCTTTGGATTGCAGTCGCGGATGTCATCGATCAGGCAGGAAAGATCCTCCTGTTCGATCTGGCAGGCTTTCATGAGCTTCGGCAAGTCACGCTTCGCGAACAGATCAATATTGTCGAGGAAGCGTTCCATGACGGGATCAAGTCGATCTTTCTCGGCAAGCTGCAGGCGTAGGCATTCGCGCAGGTCGCGGGCGCACACACCAATAGGGTCAAACGTTTGCAGCACGCCCAACACGGCGTCCACATCTTCTATTTCGACGCCGAGTCTGTCAGCGACGGACTCCAGACTGTCCGTCAGATAGCCCGACTCATCCACAAGGTCGATGAGGTAGGCACCGATCAACCGATCGGTGGCATTCTTCAACGCCACGACCATCTGGTTGTTGAGGTGCTCGACCAGGGTTTCGGCGCGCGTCAGAGATCCTTCAAGCTCGCCGTCACCTTCGAAACTCCCGCCGCCCTGGCTGCCAGTGGATTGCCAATCCGAGCTCGACATGCCCGGCGTTTCTGCATCGGCAACTGGCGTATCGGCCACGCTTTGATCTGCATAGACATTGTCATAGTCGGTATCCATGTCCCCATCGGGCGCAGGCGGCGCATTTTCTTCCGATAGCGCAAGCGTCGAGGCATCGCCGACATCCCCGCCGTCGGTGCCATCACCAGCGCCGGGTCCATCGGCGAAATCGATATCGAATTCTTCTTTGTGTGGTGTCTCGCCTTCTGTCGGCTCAATCAGGCCAGGCTGATCATCATCGCGTGCTTCATCTAGGAGTGGGTTTTTTTCCAGCTCCTGCTCAACATAATCCGCGAGTTCCAGATTGTTCAATTGCAGCAGTTTGATCGCCTGCTGCAATTGCGGCGTCATCACAAGCGACTGGCCTTGTCGGAGCTCTATCCGTGGGTTGAGTGCCATGTCGCATGTTGGTTTGCCGTCTGATCAGCGTCAGAGGCTAAACCTATCCCCCAGGTAAAGACGACGGACATCCTCGTTGCCCACGATTTCAGATGGTTGCCCCTCCATCAAAACCTGTCCGTCATGAATGATAACTGCGCGGTCGATAAGCTCGAGTGTCTCGCGCACATTGTGGTCTGTGATCAGCACGCCGATGCCGCGGTCTTTGAGATGCGCGACGAGATCGCGAATGTCGCCGATGGCGATTGGGTCGATCCCTGCAAAGGGTTCGTCCAGCAGCATGAATGAAGGTTGCGTCGCCAACGCGCGGGCGATTTCCACCCGCCGCCGCTCACCGCCCGATAGGGCGATGGAGGGTGTGCGCCGCAAATGAGTAATGGAGAACTCAGCCAGCAGATCATCAAGCTGCGCTTCTCGGCGATCACGGTCCGGCTCAATGACTTCAAGCACCGCACGAATATTCTCTTCAACCGACAACCCACGAAAGATCGACGCTTCCTGCGGCAGATATCCGATGCCCAGACGTGCGCGTCGGTACATCGGCAGGTCGGTGACGTTTCGGCGATCCAGTCCGATGCTGCCATAGTCGGGGGAGATGAGGCCCGTGATCATATAGAAGGTTGTGGTCTTCCCGGCGCCATTGGGGCCTAGAAGACCAACGGCCTCGCCGCGCTGTACCGCGAAGCTGACACCGCGAACCACCGGGCGCCGGCGAAAGCTCTTGCCGATCTTATCGACCACCAGACCATCATTGCTGGTCACCAGGCGTGGCCCGCCCTCCGCCTCAAAAGCGGTCGGCGCGGCGTTTAGGTCGCCCACGGATGTGTCGATACGATCGGTCATGTGCCCCCATCAAAGCGTTGTTGGCATTAAAATTGTATGAAAGTAGAAATTAACCAAGCAAAATTACTGCTCAGGTGCCCGAAAAAGGCCCTTGACCCGCCCAGAACCAGGGTTTTCTGTGTCCGACGCGGTGACGCCTCCTTCTACCCGGGCTTGCCCACTATTAAGGTCGATATTGAGCCGTTGGCCACGAATGACGTTTTCACCCTGTCGCAGCACGACTGTATCGCCCATGGTGATGGTCTCGTTGGCCACCATGTAAAGCGCCCAGTCACCTGATGCTGACTGGTCATCCTCGGACATGACATGCACGTTCGATTTTGCGTCTATGCGGGTAATCTCCGTACCGCCGGTGCCGTCCTCATCAGAGGAGGCGCCGTCGGATTTCTCCGCATAGGTCACGATCAACCGGTCTGACCGGAGCCGAATGCCTCCTTGAACGGCCACGACATTCCCAATGAAGGTGGCCGTCTGGGCGTTTTGTTCGACCTCCAGCGTATCAGCCTCGATCTCAATCGGAGCGTCAGGGTCTGTTTGAAATCCGATCGGGCTTTCATCCTCTTCGGCCAGGGCACCGAAAGGCGCCACCAGCAGCGCCAGTCCTGCAACCCTCATTAGACTTCTTAAGCGACCAACCACACCATCACTCCTGAACATATCCAGCATCGGCTAGCTGGCTTTATAGAACACAACGACACGCACGCCACCGGTGAACACGATCTTGTTTCCATTGTCGGATGTTTCTACGCCGTTAGCGTTCAGTGTCCCCACAGGCCCCTGACCGTAAACAGGCTGATCACTCGTCAATGACCCTGCTCGGAAATCCATGTCCGCGCTTTCGGCGTGAAACTCATACCCGTTCGCTGAATAGACTTCGATTTCTTCGCGCAATTTTAGCGTCTCCGCCTCGGTTTGAAGCGTGCCGAAGCGCGAGGAGACCGACAGCCAATTGCCGCCCTCGTCCAACATCAGATCGGCTTCGATGTTCTCCAGAAATATCTGATCCGGGTTGTCGACCTTCTGGGTCGCCGTATCGGCGGTCACGACGTAAGGCCGCCCTCGTTTATCAACACCGGTAATCCGGGGGCTCACCATTCTAAGGTCGTCATTCAACCGGGTCACCTCACGAAAGGTCACGGGGATATCCGGTCTTGAATTGAAGGTGGTCGAGGACACGAAGAGGCTGATCACCAGAATTAAAGCGAGCGCCGGGAGAAGAATTTTCATACCCAGAACAAAAGCGCTATAGCGGCTGCGTTCGTCGCTTGGCTCAAGGCTGCCAGAGGCGCCATTTGGGCCGCTGTCTGACGATCCAAAAGCGTGGGTAGTTTGGCCTGGTGGCGATTGCACGCTCATCAGTATCCTTCGTAACGCGAATGTGGCCCCTAGCCACAGACAGTATGCGCCGTCGTGCGAACGGGGGTCAACAGCAAGGGTTCGGGCCGATTGGCGCCAGATCAGTGAGAGAAGATGTCCTCATCCGGCCAACCGGCAAGGTCTAAGGAAGCTCGGACCGGCAGAAAGGCAAAGCAGGCCTTGGCATATTCCATGCGGCCTTCGCGCTCCAGCATGTCGTCTAGCACCGTCTTCAGCTTATGAAGATGAAGCACATCTGAGGCGGCATACGACAATTGAGCCTCTGAGAGCGTTTCCGCCCCCCAGTCTGAACTCTGCTGTTGTTTGGATATTTCCACACCGGCAAGCTCCCGGCACAGGTCTTTCAGACCATGACGGTCGGTGTAAGTGCGGACCAGTTTTGACGCAATTTTGGTGCAGTAGATGGGCGTTGTCACAACACCCAGATATTGCTGCATGACGGCAACGTCGAAGCGGGCATAGTGAAATATTTTGGTGACGTCCGGGTTTGCCATCAGCGCACGGAGGTTCGGCGCGTCATATAGCGCGCGATCCAATTGAACGATATGGGCGTTTCCATCCCCGGCAGAGAGCTGCACCAAACACAGTTTGTCCCGCTGGATCTGCAATCCCAATGTTTCGCTGTCGACGGCGACGGAGGTACCGAAATCAAGATCCGCCGGTAGGTCGCCTTTGTGGAGGGTGATGGTCATGCGCGCTTTCCGCCAATCTGCAGTCGCCGCAGGAGTTTAATGAGTGTTCAAAAACAACCGGCGAGCTGGACTGTGTCGTAAAAAACGCAACTTATTCAACCATTTAGGGCAGGTCAAACTGAAAACATAAAGCCAAATGGCTCTCTCTCAGCACCGATCGGACGAAACGGCGATTGTGGTAAATAAACCCTTAAAGTGTTTGTGGGATTGTGCCTGGAGATGCAATAGACATGCTGCACGCTTGTTTGTTGCACCGGCAATTTGGAACCGAGTTGCGTGAGCTCCGGGGACAAGAGCCGCTTTGATGTCTCACCATGGAGGGGGTGCGGAATGTCAGCAGTCGAACTCGTGAGGGTCTTTCTCGCGCTGTTCTTTGCGTCGACTGCCGTGTTCTATGTGGTGCGGATCGCGCTGCTGGAGAAACAGCTTTCGCGACCCGCCGTTTACGTCGGACAACCCGGAAACCTTCACTTCATAACTCATCGACTTTTTGCAGCATTTCGCGCCACCATTCTTGGTGTTTGTGTCGTCCGGGTGCCGTTTCCAGCGGTCGATGGCTATTTGGTCCCGATCGGTTTCCTGAACCATGACGCGGTCATTCTGTTCGGCGCCGCCCTTCTGGCAGTCAGCGCTTTCGGCATCGTCAAAATCAACCTGTTCATGAAGGACAATTGGCGCTCGGGCACAAGGCAGGAAGACACATCCGATCTTGTGACGACTGGGCCGTACGCGTTTTCACAGAACCCGATGATGCTTCTTGTTGTAGTGGCACAGGTCGGTTTCTTCCTGGCATTGCCAACCGTTTTCTCTCTGGTCTGCTTGCTGGTGGGTGTTTGGGCGGTCGTCATGCAGGTTAGCGTTGAACGGGACAGCCTGACACAGCGATTTGGCGAGGAGTATGTGCGATATGCACAAGAGACACCTCGATGGTTGTTTTTCAAACCGGCCGTTGTCGGCGGAAGTGTCACCAAGCAATCGGTATGAAACAGCCGCGTTGAAAGGTCATGCCCTTCAGTTATGTTTTTGGGGATGAACCGGTCGCAGCTCAACACAGTTGTTTAGCCGGTCCAATGTTGGTGCCCAGGAGAAGACTCGAACTTCCACGCCCTTGCGGGCACTAGCACCTGAAGCTAGCGCGTCTACCAATTCCGCCACCTGGGCCCAAGGTGCGGAGAATTATCTCTCGCACCTCACTTTGTCAATCGTACAGCAGGGGTTTGTGGCAGGATAGTCGGGTTTTTGCGCCATTGGCCCTACCTTCGCGCTAGGGCTCTGCGGCAACGGGGCCTCTATACGCATGCGTTAAGCTGCGCTATCAAGTCCTACCGCCCGGCGCGGGCGACTCAGGCCTTTTCAAGGGGACTGTGGAAGGCCTGGTCAGAAGCGTGCGTCGGCTGGCGCTGGATGGTTCAGTGCCAAAACACTTCAAGAGGGACAGCGCGATGTCAGCGTCCATATCTGGATCAGAGCTTAAAGCAGGGGATCTCGTTACCGTATTTGGCGGCTCGGGTTTTGTCGGGCGCTACCTGGTACGAGCATTGGCAGAAAAGGGCTATCGAGTCCGCGTTGCTGTCCGTCGTCCCAATCAAGCGCTGTTCCTAAAGCCCATGGGCGATGTGGGACAGGTGCAGCCGGTCCAGGCCAATATTCGTGACCGCCGCTCCTGCGCGGCTGCCATTGAGGGCGCAAGCGCCGTCGTCAATCTGGTGGGTGTCCTTTACGAGAGTGGCGCGCAGAAATTTGACGCGGTCCACGCTGCTGGCGCGCAACTGGTGAGCGAGCTGGCTGCAGAGGCAGGGATCACCAATTTCGTTCAGATGTCCGCTATTGGCGCTGACGCGGGCAGTGGCTCAGCCTATGCGCGGTCTAAAGCAGCTGGCGAAGCGTCGGTGCAGGAGGCAATTCCAACCGCGACCATCATTCGACCCTCAATTGTTTTTGGACCCGAGGACCAATTCTTTAATCGCTTCGCCGCCATGGCGCGCCTTGCCCCCGCACTTCCTTTGATTGGTGGTGGCCAGACAAAATATCAGCCAGTCTATGTGAAAGACGTTGCTGCTGCGATGACCGCCGCGTTGGAAACCACAGAGTGGGATGGCAAGGTTTTGGAGCTTGGCGGACCGGACGTCGCGACGTTTGCCGAACTGATGCAGCTCATGCTGAAGGAGATTGATCGCACACGTCCTTTGGTCCCGCTTCCCTATTTTGTCGCCAAGACGATGGCGACGGTGCTGCAAATCCTGCCGTCGCCGGTATTGACCGTCGACCAGGTCGAGCTTTTGAAGCACGACAATGTGGTGAGCGATGGCGCGTTGGGTCTTTCAGACCTGGGAATTGAGCCTGCTGCAATGTCGGCGATCTTGCCTGCCTACCTATATCGCTTTCGACGCACCGGGCAATTCGCTGGCGGCGTCACGAACGGCGCCTGATCGCGACAAGAAGCTCTTACAGATAGAGCCAGCCGAGAAGACCGACCCCAAGCACAAGCCGATAGATCACAAAGGGCGTGAGCGTCATGTGCGCCATCATTTTCAGGAATAGATGAATGGCAGCAAGCGCAACGCCGAATGACAGGGCTGCTGCGATCACCATGTCATAGCCGAGACTTGCATCGCCGTCCTGATAGACCGTGATCGCACTGGCTACTGCACCCCCAAGGATTGTTGGGATGGAAAGCAGCATGGAGAACCGAGCGGCATCTTCGCGCGCGAAACCCAACATGCGGGCGGCGGAAATGGTGACACCAGCGCGGCTCGCGCCAGGAACAAGAGCAAGGACTTGTGCGCATCCGATGAGGATCGCCGCATTCCAGTTCATGTTTTCGAGGCGCTGGGTCGTCGCGCCGGCGCGATCTGTGAGCCAAAGCACCCCTGCGAATATGAGGTTGGCCCAAGCCACAATGGCGGCTGCACGGAGCAAATCGACAAAGCCTGTGGAGAGAAGAAAGTAGCCAACGATGATGACAGGGATGGTCGCGCCGACAATGTAGAGCGCCATGCGCCCATCATCTGTGAGGCGACCCTGCAGCAGAGCAACCCCACCCAGGACCATCGCCCAAACGTCCCGCCGAAAATAGAGCAATACTGCGCCCAACGTCCCTGCATGCACCGCCACATCAAGCAGCACGCCCTGGTCGGCCCAGTCAGTCAGTTCGTGGATCAGACTCAGATGGCCAGACGAGCTGATTGGCAGAAACTCGGTGATGCCCTGAATGAGCGCAAGAAGGATCAATTGTTCCAGGGACATGAATGTAAGCCAGCTAAAACAGGGTGCAGAAGTGTTATAGTATTTGGTCAGATATTTCCATTGCCCTAAATGCAGGACGTTGGAATTGATGGAGTGGTGTCATGAAGATTGGAACTCTGGCGGAACGTGCAGGGCTTTCGACGAAGACCATACGCTATTACGAGAAAGTCGGTCTCATTGATCCGCCGCCACGCACAGAGGGCGGTTACCGCTCCTATGCGGACGAAGACATCGATATTTTGCGTTTCGTCGCCCGCGCGCGGGGCTTGGGCTTCTCCGTGAAGGAATGCAAAGCGCTCCTGACGCTCTACAGCGACCGAACGCGAGCGTCGGCAGACGTGAAGGCGCTCGCGCTGGCCCACATTGAAGAGGTAGATCGCAAGATCAAGGAGTTGCAGTCAATCCGCGACACGCTGGGGGAGCTTGCTACCAAGTGTCATGGCGATGACAGGCCTGACTGCCCGATAATTGAAGAGTTGTCGAATGTGGGCGAAGCGCGCTAAGGGTGGGGCGCCTGATTCTCACGAAATCTGTGCCCTAATGTTGCCCTAGCCACCCGTGTAAACTGAGCCGCATGCCACAACTCTATCACCTTCCAGTATCGCCAACCTGCCGAACCGCACGTCTGTTGCTCGGTGAGAAGGGGATAGAACCAGCTCTGCGTGAAGAGCGCGCCTGGGAGCGGCGGGAAGATTTTTTGCGGCTTAATCCGGCAGGCGAAATTCCGGTATTTGTCGAGGAAGATGGGTTTGTGGTTCCGGGCTTCTGGCCACTGGTTGAGTACCTGGAAGAAAAATACCCAGACCCAAGCCTGCTGCCTTCCGACGTTGCGGACCGGGTTGAAGCGAGACGGATTGCAGATTGGTTCGCGACAAAGTTTGCCGCAGAGGTTTCTGAGCCGCTTATCTACGAGAAGGTGACAAAACGCTTTTTGAGCGTATCCGCAGGCGGCGGCGGGCCGGAGATGGCCGTTGTGCGCGCCGCGCTCCATAATATTCGGTATCACCTGGACTATATCTGCTACCTGATGGAAAGCCGTACCTGGCTTGCAGGAGATACCCTTAGCATTGCAGATCTCGTTGCTGCGGCGCATTTCTCCTGTCTCGATTACGTGGGCGACGTGCCCTGGCGGCAGTATGAAGCCGCTAAAGAATGGTACGTGAGGATCAAGTCGCGACCAGCATTCCGCACCCTGTTGGCAGACCATGTTGCCGGAATGCCGCCGCCTCGCGCCTATGCAGACCTGGACTTCTGACGCTGATGGCGACGTCGGATCAAATTGACGTCGCGGCGCTGAAGCGGAAGATTGCCGCGGAAGCAACGGCTGCGGGCTTTGACGATATCGGTTTTGCACCGGCCGAGTTGGATGCTGAGACCCAACAGAATTTTCTGGACTGGCTCCAGAAGGGCGCGCATGGCGACATGGCCTGGATGGAAGAGACTAAGGACCGTCGGCGGTCACCAGATGCGCTTTGGCCGGATGTTAGAAGCGTCATCGTCTTGGCGATGAATTACGGGCCGGATCACGACCCTCTCGAGAGCCTCAACCAAGCAGACAAGGCCAATATTTCTGTTTATGCACGGAACCGCGACTACCACGATCTCGTAAAGAAGCGGCTGAAACGGATCGCGCGATGGCTCGTGGCTGAGACCGGTTGTGAGCTCAAAGTCTTTGTTGATACGGCGCCTATACTGGAGAAACCCGTTGCGGCTGGGTCTTTGCTCGGTTGGCAGGGCAAGCACACCAATCTTGTGTCCAGCAAGCTGGGAAGCTGGTTCTTCATTGGCTCTATCTTTACCGATCTGGAACTTCCGTCGGACGGCGCGCATGCGGACCAATGCGGGTCTTGCCACGCCTGTCTCGACATCTGTCCAACCGACGCTTTTCCAGGGCCTTACGAGCTAGACGCGCGCCGCTGCATCTCTTACCTGACCATTGAGCATAAAGGGCACATCCCGTTGGAGTTCAGGCGACCAATGGCAAACCGCATCTATGGGTGTGATGATTGCCTCGCGGTCTGTCCCTGGAACAAGTTTGCCCGGACGGCATCAGAAATCGCGCTTCAACCTCGTGAAGACCTTATGGCTCCTGATCTCGGTAAGCTATTGACTCTTACAGATGAAAGTTTTCGGGCTCTCTTTGCTGGGTCGCCAATCAAGCGCATCGGCCGGGACCGCTTTCTCCGGAATGTCCTGATCGCCGCAGGTAACTCTGGCGAAGGGACTTTGGTCCCTCAGATCATAGAACACTTGAGCGATGCGTCGGTCTTGGTTCGGGCGATGGCCGTGTGGGCTCTAGGCGAATTGATGTCGTCAGGAGAAGCGGCGGATCTGTCAGACGCGTATTCAGACCGTGAAACAGATGCTGATGTTAAGGCTGAGTGGGCGCGCTTGGCGATACCTCCCCAATGAACGCGGTGGCAGCGGTTGCTGCCGGCCCAAGCGAACCATCGGGTCGCCGGTCTTCGGCGAGGATAAAGCGCCAGTCTTCCAATGCACCTGCTTCGTCGCCTTGCTCGTAGCGAATGAGACCGCGTTCCAGGCGGGCAGCTACTTGATCGATACCATTTGCAAGCGCGGCATCAATATCTGCAGCTGCAGCGTCTAGCTGTTTGTTCTGCCGATGCAACCTGCCTCGCAGGAGGTAAGCCGCGGCAAATGTTGGGTTGTTGGCGATCGCAAGATTGACGTCCTGCAAGGCAAGAGCTGTTTGTTTCTCAAGTTCATAACCGCGGGCGCGGCCAAAAAGGAGCTCCGGGTCTTCCGGAATAAAGATCAACGCTTGTGTGAAAGCCTCTGCCGCTTGCGGCCCGCTATTGGCCAGTAGCCAAGCGTCGCCAGCTTGCTGATGAAGCAATGCACGCTCTACATCTCCTATCGTCTGGCCTTCTATGGCTGCACGTGTAAACCGCTCCGCCGCCGCATCGAATAAGCCCAACCCGATAAGGGCTAGCCCAGCGCAATGGGAGGCGCCGCCGGTAACGTCGGTTTCGGCCCAGGCGAGTGCCATATCATAGCCTGCATCGGGATCGGTCCGCGTGAGATCAACGCAAGAATTGTAGGTGATCGGCTGTGCATGTGCCTGGTCGAGCGGGGCGAAGGCCGCTATCAGGCTCAGGGTGCCGATGCGGATCATTGGTCCGCACAAGGTCTCTGTGATACGCATCATGGTGCGTAAGGTTCAACATGCACCTTGTTTTGGCAACAGGGAAGTTGAGGCAATAACGGAGCAGGTGTGACAGAGAGACATCTTTTTGCATTTGGTTTTGGATCGACGGCTGCTGTTTTGGCGTCCCGCTTGATGGACAGTGGGTGGCAAATATCGGGGACCTGTCGAACGTCAGAAAAAGCAGAAGCCATGCGATCTCAAGGCGTGCGTCCGCACATCTTCACGCAAGACCAAAAGCTTGACCCTGGCATATTGAATGGAGTGACACACATCCTTCTCTCCATACCTCCGGATGAAGACGGAGATCCTGTTCTGCGGTCGATAAAAGATGAAATTGAGAGCCATTGTGAAACCATCGAATGGATCGGCTATCTTTCTACAACCGGCGTCTATGGGGATCGGGCCGGCGCTCTTGTCGATGAAACCATGGAGATGGCGCCGACCAGCGACAGGGGAAAACGAAGGCAGATCGCCGAAGAAGCGTGGTTTTCACTGGGACGCGAGATAGGCGTGCCCGTTCAGACCTTCCGTCTTGCAGGCATTTATGGCCCTGGCCGAAATCAAATCGTCTCCTTGCGCTCCGGCAAGGCGCGGCGCATTGTGAAACCGGGCCACGTCTTTTCGCGAATCCATGTTGAGGACATTGCGTCGGTCTTGGAAGCTTCGATTGCCAAACCCAATTACGGCGCGGCGTATAATGTGTGCGACGATGAAGCGGCCCCGCCTCAGGATGTTGTGGCTTTTGCCGCAGAGCTGATTGGAGTGGAGCCTCCGGCAGAAGTCCCGTTTGAAAACGCCGAACTCACCCCCATGGCCAAAAGCTTCTACGCGGAGTCGAAACGGGTCTCCAACGAACGCATTAAGCGGGAACTGGGCGTGAAGCTGCAATTCCCGACCTATCGCGAAGGCCTTCGCGCCCTGGCGGATGCGGGCGCCTGATTGCCCCAGATCAAGGCGGTGGGAATGGGTTGGACCTAGATTTCTCCTCAGACGAGAAAAGGAGGTCGGTCATGTCCCACCACTATCACGCAATTGTCTGGATTGATCACCACGAAGCGCGCGTCATTGAAATCGGCAAGGACGAAGTCGATGAGGTGCACGTGAAACCGCACCATCCGATCAAACATCTGCATACCAAAACCGGTTCAAGGTCCAGCTGGCGAGCACCTGAGGACGCGACTTACTACAAATCAGTCGCGGAGAGGTTGCGCCCTGTGAGCGAAGTGCTGGTGGTTGGGCCGGCGAATGCCAAAACGGAATTTGTAAAATATCTCCACAAGAAAGATCCCAAGACTGCGGAGAAGATCGTTGGGGTGGAGACGGTTGACCATCCGACCGACGGGCAATTGGTTCACTATGCCAAGGCTTACTTTAAACAAGCAGATCGCATGCTCCCGCAGCTGGACTGAACCTCAGGTCAGCCGCCGAGATCGCGCAGAAGCAGGTCGAGCGTTTCTGTGAGGCGCGCGATATCGTCTGGCTCCGACAATCTATGATCGCCGCTCTTCGTGAGTGAAACGGTGACGTCCTCACTCGCAAGTGTTTCTGCGAGCAACATGGCGTGCCGCCAAGGCACATCTTCATCGGCCATGCCTTGCAATATCCGAACAGGAAGAGTGAGCGGAATGGGGCCTCCGAGCAAGAGGTGTTGGCGTCCATCCTCAATCAAGCGATAGCTGATTTCATACGGCTCATCGTCATAGTCCGATGGCTGCCGGTATATTCCCTCGGTCCTGAGGGTTCCGCGGATCGTTTCATCGAAGCCCTCCCACATAAGAGCTTCGGTGAAATCGGGCGCTGGGGCGATCAGCACCAGGGCCTTGACTTGCTCCGGGCGCGCGAGCGCTGCCAACAATGCAATCCAGGCCCCCATGCTGGACCCGACCAGAACTTGCGGGCCCGCTGCGAGCTCATCAAGAACGGCGAGCGCATCGTCACGCCATCTTGTAATTGTGCCGTCGGTAAACGTGCCGCTTGATTGCCCATGTCCAAAATAGTCAAAGCGGGTATAGGACCTTTGGTGTGTCGCAGCCCAATCCGCCAATGCTGTCGCTTTTGTTCCAGTCATGTCCGACTTGAAGCCACCCAGCCAGACAAATCCAGTTCCACCGGCAGCTTTATCCTGCAGATAGGCCAGCTTTTCGCCCTGGTCGCGCGCGAGAAAGGAAACTTGGGTTTGGGTGTTCATAGGCGCATCCTGTAAAAGAGCTGTCGCAATATCCAGATAGGCAGTGGGCGCTTGTATCTTTGGCTTTCATTGCCTACCCAATGATATGGCCCAATCTGAGACGTCGATCAAACAGGTGAGAAACCCTACGTGACCATTAAGCTGGTGCAACCCGCCAAACCGACAGTCCTGCAAGTGATCCCCTCTTTGGGCATCGGCGGCGCCGAGCGCACCACGATCGATATCGCGCGTGCCCTGATGGCGGAGGGCTGTCGTGCGCTGGTGGCGAGCCGGGGCGGACGGCTGGTCCGCGAGCTTGATCAGATGGGCGCGGAGCATATTGAGCTGCCGGTCCACTCAAAAAACCCGGTCGTTATGGGCCTGAATGTGGAACGCCTCACGCGCCTGATCGAAAAGGAAAATGTGGATATTGTGCATGCCAGAAGCAGAGCGCCAGCCTGGAGTGCTCTCGCTGCGGCCCGAAGGACCAAACGTCCCTTTGTGACGACCTATCACAGCAAGGTGCACGAGCGCCCGCGCCTCAAGGTCTTCTACAACTCGGTCATGACGCGCGGCGCGGTCGTGATCGCAAACTCAGAATTTACGGCTGATCGTATCCGAAAGTTTCACGGGAAAACGGGCGCCGAAATTGTCACCATTCCGCGGGGCACGGATATGGCGGAATTTGATCCGGCTGGCCCGGCAGCGAAGCGCGGCGAGGGATTACGAGAAAAATGGGGGGCTGGTTCGGGCGATACGCTCTTTGTGCTGGCGGGACGTCTGACGCGCTGGAAGGGGCAATTGCTCGCGACGGAAGCGTTGGGGCGCATGAATGCGCGCATGGGCTCCGGCGCGGCTGGCGCCAAACTGATTTTGGTTGGCGACGCTCAGGGGCGCACCGACTATGAAGATGAGATCAAAGCGGCAATTGAGGCCCATGAGCCGGCCTTGAGAGTACGTCTTGTGGGCCACTGCGATGACATGCCGGCGGCCTACAGTGCGGCTGATATTGTGCTGGCCCCGTCTCTGGACCCGGAACCTTTCGGGCGGAGCGCAGTCGAGGCGCAGGCCATGGCGCGTCCGGTGATCGTGGCAGATCACGGCGGTGCCAAGGAGACCGTGCTCGACGCCTCAGATACGAAGGGTGCAGCCGCTGCAACGGGCTGGCGGGTAACACCCGGCGATGCTGACGCCCTGGCAACCGCGATGGCAAATGCATTGGCAGCCAATGAAACCGACCGGGCAGCCATGGGTGCGCGGGGCCGCGCCTTCGTCAAAGAGCAATTCTCAATGACCGCCATGACCGACCGCACCCTCGCGGTCTACCGGGATTTGCTGGCCGGATGACCGGACAACCGGTTCTGGTGATACATCTGAGCGTCGGCGGCAATCCGGCCGAAGCCCATAGTTTTGTTGAGGAAATCAGCCGAGGCGGCACGCCGGTGACGGTTCTGGCCTCCCCTGAAACGGCCAGCTTTTACGCCAATCTTGGCGTAACGACTTGGCCTGACGGGGCGCCCCGTGGTGCTTTGAGGCTCCTGGCACTGGTTCGCCGCATTGCCTGGGGGCAATTCGCCACCATCTATGATTTTGATGATTCACGGCGAACGAGAGCCTATCGGTGGTTCATCCGCCCCCGGCCACGCTGGATCGTGCCGCACCTGAAACGTGTTCAGGATGGCACAGCCTCTCCGTGTTAAGCGCCTGTAAACACAAAGCTTCTTGACTCCCACGGTGAGCGTCGTAAACCTTGTTTTTATCCCGTGCCGAAATGGTTTTTGGCGCGACCCATAACGATAGGAGGGTTTCATAGCCCGTAGAGCCGTATTTGCGCAGCCGACGAAAGAAGGTCCGCGCGCCAACCGAGATATTACCGTGCCTAACGTCATGCTGATCGACGGAGAGGGCGAAAAACGCGGTGTCGTCTCGATTGAAGATGCATTAGCCGCCGCCGACGAGTCCGGCCTCGATCTTGTAGAGGTCTCGCCGAACGCTGATCCGCCCGTTTGCAAACTGCTGGACCTTGGGAAGTACAAGTACCAGGCGCAGAAAAAAGCTGCGGAAGCCCGGAAGAAGCAGAAGACCGTCGAAGTCAAAGAAATAAAAATGCGCCCGAACATCGACACGCATGACTATGACGTGAAGATGAAAAACATGCTCCGCTTCTTCGGAGAGGGCGACAAGGTCAAGGTGACATTGCGTTTCCGTGGCCGTGAGATGGCCCACCAGGATCTCGGCATGAAAGTGCTGAACCGGGTCCGTGATGATCTGGAAGAGATCGCGAAGGTCGAGCTCTATCCAAAGATGGAAGGCCGCCAGATGATCATGGTCTTGGCGCCGCGCTAAGCTTGATCAACCAGTGAGAATTCGAAACGGGCTCTTTTCAGAGCCCGTTTTTTGTTCCAAAGCGCTTCCAGGAAAAGTGGAAGCCGGTTTTCCGTCCGGAAGCGCGCAGGCAAAGAAAGCGCTTCCAGGAAAAGTGGAAGCCGGTTTTTCGCCAAGCAGTTTGGCGCAAGCGCGCAAACAATCAAAGCGCGTTTAAGCGATCCAGTCTGTCGGTGAGAATGGCGTCGATCTGAAGATCGGTAAGGCGCTGCATGTCGTCGGGCATATCGACCGTCCAGGCAGAGATGGTGAGCCCAAGCTCTTTGGCGAGCGCAGCCGTCGCCTCGTCAATATCGCCATGCCAGGAAAACCAGCCGTCGGAGGGCCCCGCCGCGATGGCGCGCAGCACGCGTTCGTTGAAGGTTGCGCCTTGTTGGTCCCGCCAATCGAAGCCACCAAAGAAATCAGCACCATTGGCAGAAGCGGTGCGAAGCGCTGCGGCGCCCTCGCTGTCATTGGCAATCGATTTGTCTTCCGGATCGAAGGAATAAAAGGGCAGGGTCGTAAAGGCGTTCGGAATGTTGGGCGCGCGTTTCTTGGCTTGCGCAAGCGCCCGCCAGTCGAAAGACACAAAGACCGTCTGTCCGCCAAAACCCTTTTGTTCGATCAGGTCCACCACCGTGTCGGCGAGCGTTACCGGATCGGACGATTGCGTGAGGTCCATGAGATCGGTTTTGAGCTCCGTGTAGACCACAAAATCCGGTCCGGCTTTTTCGCGCACCAGATCAATCGCCGCCTCAAGGGACGGGATCCGTTCACCATCAAGGGCTGTCTGCTCCGGATACCGACCTGAATAGCGCTCGTCTGGATTGAGGCGTCCCACGTCATAGGCCTGCAACTCTTCGAAGGTCAGGTCCTTGATGAGGGGCGTAGGCTTGGTGACCCAGCTCCCATCTGGTCCGCGCGCAATGGCGGGCTTCAGCGCCTCGTCATGGTGAACCACAGGCACCCCGTCTTTCGACAGATGGACATCAAGCTCAAGGCCTTCCGCGCCGTCCGCAATCGCACGCTCAAACGCGCCCAGCGTGTTTTCCGGCCAAAGCCCTGTGCCGCCGCGATGGGCAATTTTGAGGGGACGTCCTAAAGGATTAGACATGGAAGAGGGCTCCAAAGAAGTGAGGATGGGTCATCCTCCGTAACAGGCGTGACATCTTCGCGAAGGGACCGGGCAACCGCAAGTGATGAGCAAAACCCTGCGTCAACCAGCACCGGCTGGTTTCGTCATTGTACCGCGCAGGCAACCGATCTAGCCTTTCCTCATTGAAATTCAAATGAGGCGTGGTTGCGCGGGAGGAACTCATGAAATTCGGTGTCTTTTACGAACTGCAATTGCCGAAACCCTGGAACGAGGGCGATGAGCACAAGCTCTTTCATGAGGCGCTGAACCAGGTCGTGCTCGCCGACAGGCTGGGTTTCGATTATGCGTGGGAGGTCGAGCATCACTTCCTGGACGAATATTCCCACTCTAGTGCGCCGGAAGTGTTTCTTGCGGCCGCCGCCAGCAAGACCGAGAACATTCGTCTCGGCCATGGTATCCGGCAGGTCATTCCCAATTACAATCATCCGGCCCGTACGGCCGAGGGCATCGCGACCCTCGACATCATGTCGAATGGTCGGGTTGAGTTCGGCATTGGCGAAGGGGCGACGCGTCTGGAACTCGGCGGCTTCGACATCAACCCGAAGGAAAAGCGGGCTATGGCGCTGGAGGCGGCGGAGCAGGTCGCCAACATGCTGGTGCTCGATCCCTATCCGGGCTTTGAGGGCAAGAGCTTCTCCATGCCCTGCCGCAATGTACTGCCCAAGCCCATGCAGAAGCCGCACCCGCCCATGTGGATGGCCTGCACGAACCGCGACACCATCAAGGTGGCGGCCTCGCTTGGTGTAGGCGCGCTTGCCTTCTCCTTTGTCGATCCGGAAGAAGCGAAAGCCTGGGCGGACATTTATTACGGCATCATCAAGTCTGAAGAATGCGTGCCCATCGGCCATTCGGTGAATGCGAACATCGCCATGGTCTCAAGTTTCTCCCTGCATGAAGACCGGGCCGAGGCGATCCGGCGAGGGGCGGAGGGCTTTGAGTTCTTTGGGTATGCTCTGGCCGCGATGGTGACCCAGGATCAGAAGCCCGGCCGCACGGACATGTGGGGCGAGTTCATCAAGCAGCGCGGCGACAAGACCGAGCAGATGGTGAAGGACTCGCAGTCCCTCATGACCCAGCCCGCGGGCATCGGCACGCCCGACGATATGATCGAACATCTAAAAGCCTTCCAGGAAAGCGGCGTGGATCAGGTGATCTTCATGCAGCAGGCAGGCCGCAACAAACACGAGCATATCTGCGAGTCGCTGGAACTCTTTAGCAAGCGCGTGATGCCAGAATTCAAGAAGGATGTGGCTGAGCGGGAAGCGAAGAAGGCGGAAGAGCTCGCCCCTTACATTGAAGCGGCGTTGGCCCGGAAACAGTGGATGGAACCTCTCAAGGACGAGGACATTCCCTACATCCGCGCCGCCGTCTCTTCACCGCAGGTGAACAAGTCGACTGCGGTTGAGTAACTGTCTCCCCCCTCACCCGTCCTCGTTGGCACTCGGACGCTCTCTCCCCCAAAATGGGGGAGAGGGAAGGGAGCCGCAGATGCGGCAACCAGGGTGAGGGGGACAAGCCTCTATAGGGACACAAACCCCCATCTCCCCTTGCTTTTGGGCCAAAACCCCGTATAACTCCCGATCTTCAGACCCGTCCGGCCTATCTAGGGCATGCCGAGGGGGGTCAAAATGCGAAAAACGCTAGGGTTTCTCTTGGTTTTCGAAGCCCCGGCCAGAATGTAAGGAGAGCAAAATGCCCAAGATGAAGACCAAGTCGAGCGTGAAAAAACGCTTCAAGCTGACCGCTTCCGGCAAAGTGCGCCACGCACAGTCTGGCAAGCAGCACGGCATGATCAAACGTACGAACAAACAGATCCGTAATCAGCGGGGCACGGCCATTCTGTCCGACCCGGATGCGCGGATTATCAAAAAGATGATGCCGTACGGCTAAGGAGCGAGATCAATGTCACGTGTAAAAAGAGGCGTCACCACCCATGCCCGTCACCGCAAGGTGATCAAGAAGGCGAAGGGTTATTACGGCCGCCGCAAAAATACCTTCCGCGTTGCCAACCAGGCTGTCGAAAAAGCCGGTCAATACGCATATCGCGACCGCAAGGCCAAGAAGCGGAACTTCCGCTCTCTCTGGATCCAGCGGATCAACGCCGCGAGCCGCCAGCACGGGCTCACCTATGGCCGATTTATCAACGGTCTCGGGCGCGCTGGCATCGAGGTTGACCGGAAAGTTCTGGCAGACCTCGCCGTCCACGAGCCGGAGGCCTTCAAGTCTTTGGTCGACCAGGCGGAAGCGGCACTTCAATAAGATGGGCGCACCGGCGGAACTCTGAACAGACAACGCCGGCCCCAAATTGAACGTCCAACATTCGAGAACCCCGCAGCTTCTCTTGGGCCGCCTCAATAAAAGGCAGCTGGAGAATTCGTGCGGGGTTTTTGCGTTTACACCCTTCCTGTATCAAGGGTGGTGAGATTCGGAAGGATCGGGGAAAGCCCGACTTGAGGAAAAATGAGCGATCTAGAAAAGATTGAAGCGGACGTTCTGGCAGCCGTCTCAGGCGCGGGCACCGAAAAAGACCTGGAAGCGGTGCGTGTCGGCGCCCTTGGCAAGAAGGGCAGCATTTCCGAGCTCATGAAGGGGCTCGGCAAAATGACCCCGGAAGAGCGCAAGGAAATGGGCCCTGCGCTGAACGGTCTGAAGACACGGGTAGGGGACGCCATTGCGGCCCGCAAAGCCGAGCTTCATGAAGCCGCCCTCGAAGAACGCCTCGCAACCGAGAAGGTGGACGTGACCCTACCGGTGCGCGCCACCCCGATCGAGCAGGGCCGCATTCATCCGCTCACCCAGACCATGGACGAGATTGTCGCCATTTTCTGCGACCTGGGCTTTGCTGTCGAAGAAGGCCCCGACATCGAGACCGACTATTACAATTTTGAAGCGCTCAATTTCCCGGAAGGCCATCCGGCGCGGGAAATGCACGACACGTTCTATTTCCATGAGCGCGAAGATGGGAGCCGTCCGCTGCTCCGCACCCACACGAGCCCGGTGCAGGTGCGCACCATGGAGAAGGGCGAGCCGCCCTTCCGCTTCATCGCGCCGGGTCGGACCTTCCGCTGTGACAGCGACCAGACCCACACGCCGCAATTCCATCAGGTTGAGGGCCTCGTGGTCGACCACGACACCCATATGGGGCATCTGAAGTGGACGCTGGAAGAATTTCTCCGCGCCTATTTCGAAACCGAAGGTGTGGAAATCCGCTTCCGTCCGAGTTTCTTCCCCTTCACGGAGCCCTCCATGGAAGTGGATGTGCGCTGCGCCCGCCTCGGCAATGAAATCCGCATTGGGGAAGGTGACGATTGGCTTGAAATTCTGGGTTGCGGCATGGTGCACCCCAACGTGCTGAAGTCGGCAAACATTGACCCGGATGAATTTCAGGGCTTCGCCTTCGGCGTCGGCATCGACCGGTTGGCCATGCTGAAATATGGCATCCCGGATCTGCGCGCTTTCTTTGAGACGGATCTCCGCTGGCTCCGCCATTACGGGTTCGCCGCTTTGGATGTGCCGACACTCGCGGGGGGCTTAAGCTCATGAAGTTCACCCTCTCCTGGTTGAAAGACCATCTCGACACAGACGCCACGCTCGACCAGATCGTCGACAAGCTCACCATGATCGGCCTGGAGGTCGAAGAGGTGGTGGACCCTGCAGCAGCACTGGCCCCATTCGCTGTCGCGCGCATTGTGGAAGCGGGCCCGCACCCGGATGCCGACAAGCTGAAGCTCTGCAAAGTGGAAGCCGTCGTCGAGGGCAAGACCGAGATGCTCCAGGTTGTCTGTGGCGCCCCCAATGCCAAGACGGGCCTGCTTGGCATCTTCGCGCCCTCCGGCGCCACCATTCCGGCCAATGGCATGGTGCTGAAGCCCACGAAAATCCGTGGCGTCGAATCGAACGGCATGATGTGTTCCGAGCGGGAGCTGGAACTCTCCGACGAACATGATGGCATCATTGAACTCGACGGTGACTTCGCGGTCGGCACACCAGCGTCAGAGGCGCTCGGCAAAACCGATCCCATGATTGAGATCGGCATCACGCCCAACCGTCCCGATTGCCTTGGCGTCTATGGCATTGCCCGAGATCTGGCCGCTGCAGGTCTTGGCACGCTGAAAGACAATCCGGTGCCGGCCGTCGCCGACGCCTTCGAAAGCTCTGTCGGGATCGAGCTCGCGTTCGATGACGAAACAAGCGACGCCTGTCCTATCTTTGTAGGCCGCATGGTGCGCGGTGTGAAGAACGGCCCAAGTCCGGCCTGGATGCAGGAACGGCTCATTGCCATTGGCCTCCGCCCCATCAACGCGCTGGTCGATATCACCAACTACCTGTCCTACGACCAGGCGCGGCCCTTGCACGTCTATGACGTCTCGAAACTCTCCGGCACCGTGCGCGCCCGCCTCGGCAAAGGGGAGACATTCCTCGCCCTCGATGGCAAGGAATATAAAGCCGACGAGACCATGACCGTCATCGCCGATGATGCCCGTGTTCTTGGGTTCGGCGGCGTGATGGGCGGCGAGGAAAGCGGCTCAACGGAAACGACGACAGACGTTCTGATCGAGAGCGCCTATTTCGATCCGCGCAGAACGGCTTCCACAGGCCGAAAAACGGGCATCGTGTCTGATGCGCGCTATCGTTTTGAGCGCGGAATCGACCCCGCCTCAACGCTACCCGGCGTTGATCGTGCGGCCGCCATGGTCATGGAGCTCTGTGGCGGCGAAGCTTCTAGCTTGGTCGTTGCGGGGGACACACCGGACCATTCCCACGTGATCTCGTTTAATCCCGCACGGGTGGCAAAGCTCACCGGCGTTTCTTTGGAGACGGCAGAGATCGAAAAAATTCTCGGCGACCTCGGATTTGATGTGAGTGCCAGCGACGGTGACCGTGTCAACGTGACGCCACCAAGCTGGCGCCCCGATGTCTTCGGAGAAGCTGACCTCGTCGAAGAGGTGGTCCGTATCCACGGGCTGGACGAAGTAACCTCCACACCGCTCGCCAAAGGCCATGCAGTGGCGGACCCGGTCCTGAACCTGTCACAAAAGCGCCTGCGCAATGCCAAGCGCGTGTTGGCATCGCGCGGCTTTGTGGAGGCAGTGAACTGGTCCTTCATTCCGAAAGCCCATGCGGAACTCTTTGGCGGCGGTGAGAATGCGATCGCGCCGCTGGAGCTCGCGAACCCCATTTCCAGCGACATGAGCCATATGCGTCCGGCCATTCTGCCGGGTCTGATCGCAGCCGCTGGTCGGAACATGGCGCGCGGGGCACAGGACGTGATGCTGTTTGAGGTCGCGCAGCAATATGAGGGCGACCAGCCGGACGATCAGATCAATGTCGCCACAGGTATTCGCCAGGGCACGGCGGAGATCGGCGGTGCAGGACGTCATTGGAAGGGCGCATCCGGCGTGGTCGATGTGTTCGACGCCAAGGCCGATGCTGCAGCATTGCTCGCGAGCCTCGGTGCGAAGGTCGACAATCTACAGATCGCAGCTGACGCGCCTGCCTGGTATCACCCGGGCCGCTCCGGTGTCTTCCGCATGGGTCCAAAAAACGTGCTGGCACGATTTGGTGAAATTCACCCGAAAATTCTGGATGCGCTGGATGTCGCGGGCCCGATTGTCGCCTTCGAAGTCATGATCGACGCAATCCCGAAGCCAAAGGTGAAGCCCACCAAAACCAAGCCAGGCCTCACCATCCCGGATCTTCAGCCGGTGCGGCGCGATTTCGCTTTCATTGTCGCCAAAGATCAGGCGGCGGACGTGCTGGTTCGTGCAGCGGCGGGGGCGGACAAGAAGCTCATCACCGGTGTGACGCTTTTTGATGCGTTTGAAGGCGGAAGCCTGGGCGCGGATGAGAAGTCTCTTGCCGTCGAGGTGACGCTGCAGCCGCAGGACAAGACCCTGACCGACAAAGAGCTTGAAGCCGTGAGTGACAAGATCGTCGCCGCCGTTGAAAAAGCCACCGGCGGGAAACTGCGCGGCTAGGCGTTTCCGAGCAAACTGTCCAGCATGTAGCCCCATGTCGCGGGCCGGTCCATCTTGCCGCCTGTCGCACGGGTGTTCTGCGCGCCGATGCTGGCAAGGTAGACAATATCGGCGGCCTGTCGGGCGTCGGCCTTGTTCAAGCCCGCCTCCTGAAAGAGCTTCGCCAGATAGGCTCGGCGTCGTTTATCGACCCGTGCGAGGATAGCGCCCGCCGGGTCATAACTCGCCGCCCAGCCGCGCAAGACACCTTCCGCCTGTGCACCGCCATAGGCATCTGGGGCAGCGGCGACCGCATGTTGGATCAGCCTCTCCAGCTTCGCTCGGCCGGTCCCCCCATGGGCTTCGACATCGTCAATGATGCGGTCCGTCGCGATGCGTTCCCAGTGGTCCAGCATGGCCGCGTGAAGCGCTGCCCTGTCCTTGAAGTGCCAATAGAAACTGCCTTTTGTCACGCCGAGACTTTTGGCAAGCGGCTCCACACTGACAGCTGAAGGCCCGCCAGCGACCAGGGCTCGGAAGGCGGCGGCAATCCAGTCTGTTTTGCCCAGTTCTTTTGGTTTTGCGCTCACGCAAGGCTCCAGCGACAATTTGCCATACGGTCCCGTATTGACGGGTGCACCCTATCCGAGGACAGTATCCATACGGAAGCGTATGGAGATCGACATGACCATCGAAGAAATCGCACTGATTGTTGCGGCGCTGGGAGCCGTCGGTATTGGACTGGCCCACTCAATCCTGGGGGAAAAGGGTATCGTCAAACCTGTGGTGCGGCGGATGAACTGGGAAGGCGTTCCCCCGGATGCCGACTTCCTGAACAGGACCGTCCGTTTTGCCTGGCACATCACGACCCTGGCCTGGATCGGGCTCGCCATAATCCTGTTGGCGCCGCTCATGGGTCTGGGCGGGGAGCCGGCCTTTGCCGCCCTCACCATCGCCGTGACTTTCCTGGTGACAGGCATTGTCACCCTTATTGCGAGCAAGGGACGTCACCTGGCGTGGATCGTGTTTCTGGGCATCGCGGCCGGTGCCGCCTGGCCCTATCTCTGAGAGGCAGCGAAGATGAACATGTATGCACTTGTTGCAGCGGTCTTGTTGGGCGGGGGTGTTCTGCTCCACGTGTTTTTGGCAGGGCGCACGCTTCATGGCGACATACAGGCGGCTCTTGAAGGGTTTCCGAAAGCTCTAGAGAGCCTCACCTGGCACGCTGTCAGTCTATGGCTCGCGCTTCACTGCGTATTGGCCCTGTTTGCGGCTTTTTACAGCCATGCCTGGCTGACGGGGGCAATTGCGTTTGGTGCCCTCCATTCTGCTCTGTTGGGTGTTCTCTGCATCGGTGTTGCGCGGGTCTTGTGCCAGTCATGGTTTGCCATGCGACAGGGATACATATTTCTGGCGATTGCGGGCGCACTCGGCGGTGCTGCTATGACATCAGTCGTTTGATGGAAGCTCAGGAGGTCGAGAATAGTCCGTGGTCGCCGGACCCACGATCTCTCGATTGACACCGTACTCGTCGGTGTCCGTTTCCTCAGTCTGATGGGAAAGATGGAATTGAGTATCGCCCGGACGTTGATCGCGCCGGAATTTCTCGTCCATCGCACCGGGGCGGATAGACTGATATTCCTCCTCGATCACATACCCTTCCGAAGGCTGTGTGAGATCGATTCTCTGAGTTGTGTCCTGAGCGGTGACGGAAGAGGTCAGATGTATCAATCCGATAAGACCGAACAATAAGTGTCGCATGTGATCTCCGTTTTTCTTGTTCTTGCGTCGGAAAGTAATGGGAGAGCGCCCCTCTGTTCAAGCGATTGGACCGTTGACAGCTTGGGAAATTGGATTTGAGCGTGCCGGAGCGTCGCTGACATCATACGCCCATCGCGAAAGGAGATGTGATGATGAAGCTCTACTCCGGTCCGCTCAGCATGTTCGGCGCAAAAGCGGAAATTGCCGCGCACGAAAAGGGGATCGTTTTTGATCTGGAGTTCGTCCCCTTTTCACTGAAGGATCTGTACACGCCGAAACATCCAGTCATCACGCGGGTCAATCCGAAGGAGCAGGTGCCTGTCCTGGTCGACGACGACCTGGAGATCTTCGACTCCACCCAGATATTTGAGTATCTCGAGCACACACACCCAGAGCCTGCCTTATGGCCGCGTGATGCAAAACAACGGGCGCGGGCGCGCCTTGCGGAACTTACATCCGACGAGGTCTTTTTCCCCGAAGTAGTATGTCTGATGCCCGCTGGGGCCAAACGCGTGGGGCCTGAGGGGGTCGCAGCGGCGAGACTGGCCATACAGGCGTTCTACGCAAAAGCAGAGGCCGCTCTGATAACAGATTACCTCGCGGAAACGTACACGTATGCAGATATTGCGTTCTACATGGCGTCCTACTTCGCGGGGTTTTTGGGCGAACCAATCCCCGACGAATGTCGCAAACTGACTGCCTGGCGGCAGCGTGTGGGCGCAAGACCAGCCGTCAGGAAGGTTGTCGAGCCCATGACCGACTTCCTTGAAGGTCATGGGATTGAAGCGGCCTGACGTCGGGTCTGCCCGCACAAAATCTCAAACATTTCCTTTCCGTCGCACTCGCTTTAAAACAAGGCGAACGGAGGGGATATGTCGATATCATCATCGAGTGGCGGAAACAGTCTGAGACGGTTCGTAGACCGTCAGCTGACCATCGACTCCTGGGACAGATCCGGCCTTTCTCCGACCAACTGGGTGCTCGTCGCCCTGATTTTCGCGAGCGTTGTCCTCTTTACACTCGAGACCGAGCCGGCACTCGCGGGTGTCTGGGCTGACGCCCTCAATTCAGCGAACTTGCTTATTCTGTGCGTGTTTGGTGTGGAGTTCCTGCTGCGGATTTGGTCAGCGGGTGAAACCCGTGGGATCACTGGTGTCCGCGAGCGGAGCCGCTATGCAGGGCGGTTCTGGCTAACGGTGGATTTTCTCGCTTTCGCGCCAGAACTTTTTATCGTCGCCTTGATGGCGGCGGGCATCGAAATTCCCTTGTCAGTAGAAGGCCTGAAAGCGATCCGTCTCATGCGCCTCCTCAAGCTGGCGCGCTTTGTGCCAGCGGCGCAGATGTTAATGGATGTCATCGAGTCCGTGTGGCGGCAATTGTTAATCAGCTTTTTTCTGTCGATCACGTCCGTCTATTTCGCCGCTGTGGCGATCTATTACGCAGAGGGCAGCGTCAACCCGGAGCATTTCGGCTCGATCAGCCGCTCTCTCTGGTGGGCAGTGGTGACGCTCACCACGGTGGGTTACGGTGACGCCTATCCTGTGACCGGTATTGGACAAATGCTGGCCGGTCTCATTGCGTTGATCGGCATCGGGATCATTGCGTTACCATCCGGCATCATTGCCGGTGCCTTCATGGAGCGCTTGAATGTGGACCGACGCGCAAAACAACAAAAGAACCAGACATAGGTAGGACGATTGAGATGGAGCTGAAAACAATCAAGGTCGAACACAAAGACCATATCGCGACAGTTTTCTTATCCCGCCCCCATCGGCGTAACGCCTGGACCGGGAGGATGCACACAGAATACCGTCACGTCCTCACCGAGCTTGATAATGACTCGAACACGCGTGTGATCATCGTCACCGGTGATCCTGAGGGAAAAGCGTTCTGCGCAGGTGCGGATACGGCAGCGCTCGAGGGTCACTCCGAAAAAGGGCGCTATGACAGTGGAACCACTGATGATATCGCTCGGCCTGGCTTTGGTGTTCGCGAAGAGTTCGATGCCACTTTCGCCTATCATTTCGGCCTGTCCAAACCAGTGATCGCCGCCATCAACGGCGCAGCTGCCGGCATCGGTCTTGTGCTGGCGGCCTATGCGGATCTCCGGTTTGCAGTGAAGGGCGCGAAATTTACGACCGCCCATGGACGTTTTAACTTCCCAGCGGAGTTTGGGCTCTCCTGGGTGTTGCCGCGGATCATTGGGCTCACCCATGCCAATGATCTCCTGCTGTCCTCCCGCGTCTTTTTGGCGGAAGAGGCGATGGACATCGGCTTTCTGAACAAATGCCTGGAACCTGAGGCGCTTATGCCCGAGGTCTACGCGTATGCGGAAATGTTGACCCAATCCGCACCAGGGTCTCTCAGAGAGACCAAATGGCAGGTCTATGGGGACCAGCACAGGAGCGTCGGCGCGGCGGTTGAAGACTCTGAACGTCTTCTGGAAGCCATGGCACAGCACCCTGACTATAAAGAGGGCATCAAGGCCTGGATGGAGAAGCGAGCCGCGAATTGGTCATCAGACTGACGGTGTGGGCACCTGCGCTCTAGAGATTTTGCACTTTGGACTTCGCTTCCTCGGCGTAAGCGGTGAACACGCTAATGATCTTGTTGAGGCCATCAGCGCCGCCGCCCAGAAGGGCGCCCGTGATCAATATGTCGACCATGATGAACCATGACGAGGGCGTGACAGGGGTGCAGCCGTCAGACGGCGTCGCCGGACAGCCGGTCCAATCAAACATTGGTCCGAGGGAACGCGCCGCAACGGCAGCAACAAGAAGGCCCAAAATTAAGTTGATGGTGAGCGCCCATCGAGCGGTCTCTGCCCGATAGTTTGCCAACTCTTGGGCTTGATTTTCGGCGTGCCGCTTTTGGTTCTCAAGACTGGTCATGTACTCACCAATCTCTTCCTTCTCATTGATAGTAAGGGTCTCTTTTTGGGCCATGCGCTCGAGCGCCGCTGTGGTTTCGGCAACTTGCTGATTTGCAGCCGTGAGTTTTTGACGAAGCTCTGCGCGCCCGGCACCTCGCCATATACCCAGATAGACCTGCGCGGCCCGCTCTATGAAGAGCGCCACAGCAACAAGCCCGAGGATCAGGGCGGCAAGGTCACCTGCACCGAGGTTGCCGTATTTGGGCGCCAACGCGTCCACATTCGGCAAAAATACGAACAGGGCGACGCCTACAAAAGCAATTCCTATCGGAATGAGTGGCGTGATTGGATTTTGCTTTTCTGACATAACGGCCCCCTCCAAAGTGAAATATAAGTTTTCTACGATGGGATGCCTGAGTCAAATCAGGGCCTTTTCCTGGGATTTCGGAGTGGCCGTTTGGGCTGAGCGATGATATATCGCGCCCATGACTGAGCTCGCCCATATCCGGAACTTCTCCATCATCGCACATATCGACCACGGCAAATCTACCCTCGCCGACCGGTTGATTCAGACCTGTGGCGGTCTGAGCGAGCGCGAGATGAAAGAACAAGTGCTCGACAATATGGAGATCGAGCGCGAGCGGGGCATCACCATTAAGGCCCAAACCGTCCGCCTTGATTACAAGGCCACAGACGGCATCACCTATGAGCTGAACCTGATTGATACGCCCGGCCATGTGGACTTTGCCTATGAGGTGAACCGGTCCCTGGCCGCCTGTGAGGGGTCTCTGCTGGTGGTCGATGCGAGCCAGGGCGTTGAGGCGCAGACCCTGGCGAACGTCTATACCGCCATTGAGGTCGATCACGAGATCGTGCCGGTGCTGAACAAGATTGATCTGCCGGCCGCGGAGCCCGACCGGGTTCGACAGCAGATAGAAGACGTGATCGGACTGGATGCAAGCGACGCGGTTGAAATTTCGGCCAAGTCGGGAATCGGCATTGATGACGTTCTGGAAGCGATCGTCACCAAACTGCCGGCGCCTGCGGGCGACCGTTCGGCCCCGTTAAAGGCCATGTTGGTCGACAGCTGGTATGACGCCTATCTGGGCGTTGTGGTGCTGGTACGGGTTGTTGATGGCGAGCTCAAAAAGGGCCAACGCATCAAAATGATGGCGACCGGTGGCGTATATCCAGTGGATCAGGTCGGTATTTTTCGGCCGAAAAAAGAAAACCTGTCGTCTCTGAAGGCAGGCGAGATCGGGTTCTTCACAGCCTCTATCAAAGAGGTCGCGGACACGGCGGTGGGGGACACCATCACCGATGAGCGTCGGCCCTGCGACACTGCGCTTGGCGGTTTTCATCCAGCCCAGCCAGTTGTGTTCTGCGGTCTCTTCCCGGTGGATGCAGCCCAGTTCGAAGATCTGCGCGACGCCATGGCTAAGCTCCGCCTCAATGACGCGAGCTTTGAGTATGAAATGGAAACCAGCGCGGCCCTCGGGTTTGGGTTTCGCTGCGGCTTTTTGGGCCTTCTGCACCTGGAGATCGTACGCGAGCGGATCGAGCGAGAATTCAATATCGACCTCATCACAACCGCTCCCAGCGTGATCTACCACCTCCACATGACCGATGGCTCCATGGAGGAGATGCACAACCCGGCTGATATGCCGGATGTGATGAAGATCGATCACATCGAAGAGCCTTGGATCAAAGCGACGATCCTTGTGCCGGATGAGTATTTGGGTGCCGTGCTGAAGCTTTGCGAAGACCGTCGCGGCTCACAAATTGACCTTACCTATGCCGGAACGCGGGCCATGGTCGTCTACAGGCTCCCGCTCAATGAAGTTGTGATCGACTTCTATGATCGCTTGAAATCGGTGACCCGTGGCTATGCGAGCTTCGACTATCAGATTGAGACTTACGAAGAAGGCGATCTGGTCAAGATGTCGATCCTGGTGAATGAAGAGCCGGTGGATGCGCTCGCCACGATCGTGCATCGCTCACGCGCGGAACAACGGGGCCGCGCCATGTGCGAGAAGCTGAAAGAGCTGATCCCGCGCCACCTCTTTAAGGTGCCCATTCAGGCAGCACTTGGCGGTCGGATCGTCGCCCGTGAAACCATTGCCGCCATGCGCAAGGATGTGACCGCCAAGTGTTATGGCGGCGATGTCAGTCGTAAGCGCAAGCTCTTGGACAAGCAGAAAGAGGGCAAGAAAAAGATGCGGCAGTTCGGCCGAGTCGACATCCCTCAGGAGGCGTTTATCGCAGCCCTTAAGATGGACGAGAACTGAGCGAACGAAGCACCGGGTAGGCACCGAAGACAACTGTAAGCGCCCCGAGAGAGACGATTGCCGGAAGCTTCAGAACGGCGACGATGGTTGGATCCCAGAGGCTTGGTGAGACATAGCGCTGGGTCACCGCCTGCATGAGATTCAGAGAATCAGGCGACAAAGCAAACCAGATCTCACCGCCTGTGTGAAAAAAGCCGCTGCGTGCCGGTGGGCCCAAAAGGTCATAGAGACCGACAGCCAGCGTTGCCAAGGCAAAGGCGCCTGATAGAAGCGTCAATAGAAGCCGCACGTTCAAATTCCAATAGAGTAGAAGTGCATAACGGAGCGATGCTCAAGAGCATGCTCCGTTATACGGGCGTCCTACAATGCGAAAACTTCCCCCAAAGCGTTCGCCGGGCCACCAAATCAGAAGATTGATTAGTCGCGACGCCTGAAGAGGAACGCGATAATTATGCCTATCACACCGAAGACAGCCCAAGACGGGAATGTCAGAAGTGATGTGAAACCTGGATCGGCAACCACGCCTGGCAGTGATTCTGCTGCCCATGCGCTGGTTGATTCCAGTGTCGCAGGATGAAGCAATGTCCATAACTCACCCAAGGAGCGGATTTTTACTTCTCCGGCTTCAAGCGTCTGTATTCCGTCTGCGCCCAACACCATGAGAGCAGCTGCAATAAAGATTAATCCGATTAGCCTGAAAACGATCATTATTCTTTGGCCCCCCAGCCATTTACTCATCGCGACAAGTCACGACTTAACGAAACGGTAACTGCTAAGCGAACGCACGACAAGATGTCGCGGGACGATGATTTTGCGACAGACGCCGAGAGGTGTTGATTCAGGAGGGCCGTGGGGTATATTGCGCGCCAAATCAGGTGGTTAAGAAGCCGCTGACTGCGGAGAGGTGGCCGAGTGGCTGAAGGCGCACGCTTGGAAAGCGTGTAGGCGGTAATCCCGTCTCGAGGGTTCGAATCCCTCTCTCTCCGCCATCATTTTCCTTGAAATTCAATCACTTACAATTGTGTCAGGCGCAGTGACCCATTTCTGCGCGCACGAACCAGCGTCAGTGCCGCCGGTTTTTCGGCAACAATACAGGCCGCGAACCAATCGCTATTTTGGCTGGACTGTGCGTCTGCAGGCACCTGCGACATGTTTGCATCACCTAAATGAGAAACATGGTTAACCAGGAGTGAAGCTCCGGCTCAGCTTGTTCGTCCAACGGCAGATGTGCGCCGAGGGCGCAAAAAGTACCGGTTGGAGAAGGTGAGTCCGCCGGTGAGATACTCGCCGATTGGTGACGTATAGGTGTATGTCGCTTCCGCAACGATGACGCTGGTGCCGGCACTCGTCAGACCGGCAGGCAGGGTATAGGGCGACCCAGGCGCGTAGGCCGTGCCGTTAAGCGCATCACTCCAATCAACAGTGGTCACATTGTTCTCGTCAGCGACGACGCTGGCGACAACCACAGTGAGCGACGCAGATCCGAAGGGTTCCATGATGGTTGTGCTGGCGTCGAAAATGTCATCCATCAGATTGTCATCGATCAAAACCGCCTGCGCGACCAGATCAGCGACGGCACTACCGGTCTTATTGAGCTTCCGATCGGCAATCAGCGCATTGCTGATCTCGACCGCCCCAAAATAGATGGAAACCATTAAGGGCAGGAGGAGGGCAAACTCGACGGAGGATGCGCCTTCATTCCGTTTGAGGAGGGCGCTGCCAAAGGCGCGAATATCGGCCAAAAATGAGGACATGGTCACGCTCCTACGGAAGGATTTCGCCGAAAGGCTCATTGCGGAAAACAGCACTGGAGGCCAGCAGACGGTTGCCGCCTGACATGTTCTCAAGGCCGATCCCGATGGGAGTCATCACATCCCAGACATAGAAGGCCCGTACGAGTACGACCTCGCCGGCACCGCCAATATTGAACTGGAAATTGTTCGAGAGATTGCCGTCGCCGTCGATTGGGTCGGTGAATTCTACATCGCCGAACTCATCGAATGTGCGCACATCAACGACCAGGCTCTGGTCACAATCAAAAAACAGCGGGCTGCGCGAACAAATCTCAGTCCTAAACTGCTCAGCATTCATCCCGTCTTGATGGGCGACGCCAGTGCGGACCATCCGCGCCGCACCCTCCATCGCGCCTTCCATGGCGACCGACGCAAAGAAAATGAGTGCGGTTTCGACGAGCGCAAACAGGAAAGCGAAAAACGGTAAGGCGATGAGACCCATCTCGACGGCCACGCTGCCTTCTTCATCGTTCTGAAAAGACCGAGAGACCGGCGGCCGATGCCGCTTTCTCAAAAGTCCCGATCCAGTGCCCTTGTGTGTCACGGGGATGCCTCACATCAATCAAAGTTGTACCGCCCAATAGCAGGGAGGCGTTTCATGCTGCGAGGAATACCCAAAAAGGTTTTCTCGTCCGTCAGTTTTGGGGGCGCAATTTGAAGCAAAAGAAAGGCGAATTTGACTCAAATTTTATGCGTCTCGACGGTCTCCTGAACACTAGGGAGGCGGGCCTCCCCGCAAGATAGAAACAATTTTATCTAAATCCGCATCTTTGGATTGAACTGCCTTTAAGAGGCACTGCGTAGTCTGTATCCGGTTTTAATCCCTGGCACGGGAGTGTTCCGATAACGGAGCAAATGAATATGGATCAGATTAGCAATAGAGTGGCAGTTGCGGCACTAAGGTTGCTCGCGACGCTTGGTGAATTCCAGCGCAACAGAAAAGGCAATGTCGCCGTTATGTTTGCGCTTGCAATGATGCCGGTGGTTGCCGCAGCGGGTATCGGTGTCGACCTCTCGCGTGCCTATCTTGTTCGTGCGCATTTGACCCACGCTTTGGATGCTGCCGGACTTGCTGTCGCAGGTTCGCCAAGTGCGTCGGAAGACTATCTGGAGACCCTGGCTCAAGACTTCTTCAATGCCAACTATCCCAATACCGAGATCGGCGTGCCCGGCGCGCTGCAGCTCACCGTGGGCGACAATGTCGTAACGCTGTCCGCGTCCGCCACATTGCCGACCGCGCTTCTGGGCATCTTCGGCATCGATGAATTGGATGTCGGCAATGAAATCGAAGTCACTCTGGAGACCAAAGGACTGGAAGTCGTTATGGTCCTCGATAATACGGGCTCCATGTCGTCGAGTGGAAAAATCGGCGCGCTGAAAGATGCCGCTGAAAGCATGGTCAACATTCTTTTCGGTGAAGATCCCTCACCAGACAAGCTTCACATCGGATTGGTTCCGTTCGCTCACGGCGTCAATGTCGGGGCCGATTTCCCGCAAAGCGCGCTCGACATGACGGGTGCGTCGAGCATCCATGGCGAGAACTTTGATCCCGGCGAGACGAACATCTGGGACCTCTATGACGAGATCCAGAATCGGTCTTGGCCTGGCTGCGTAGAAGCGCGCCCGAACGGACTGGACGAACTTGATACACCGCCCAGCGCTGGCAACCCGGACACACTATGGGTGCCTTGGTTCGCGCCGGACGAGCCAAGCGGGTATTCAGGCTACTACAACAACTACCTGTCAGACGGCACATCCGGCAATCAGGACACGCGTCAGAGAAACGCAGACAAGTACGACGACGCATATGTGAGTTCGTCAAGCCGAGGACCGCAAAACGGATGTGGCATGGAGCCGATCACGCCGTTGACCAACGACAAACAGGTCTTGCTGGATAATATCGATGCTATGAACGCGACCGGCGGCACGCTGATCCCAGTCGGCTTGGCATGGGGATGGCGTGTCATATCGCCAGACGCCCCCTTTACGGAGGGCAAGGACTACAACGACGTTGAGGTAAACAAAGCGATCATCCTGCTCACCGACGGCGACAATTGGCTCGGGACCAGGAACAACCACAACAAGTCCTACTACTCCGCCTTTGGGTATGTCTCTGAAGGCCGTTTGGGCACAACCAGCAAATCTGCGGCCCAGGCGGCGCTTGACCCGAAAACCTCTGACGTTTGCGAGAACATAAAAGCGGAAGGGATCCGGCTCTACACCATTACCTTCAAGGTCTCGAGTGACGATACGCGTGAATTGATGGAAGAGTGCGCAACGACACCCGCCCTCTACTTCGACTCACCGAGCAATGAGCAGCTGCAAACAGTCTTCCAGGCCATCGCCCGAGATCTGTCAAACCTGCGGCTCAGCCGGTAAGAAAAGTTCAGTCAGACAAAGAAGAAGGGCGTCTCGAAAGAGACGCCCTTTTTTTCTCGCCAATGAGAATAGAGCGCTAGTCCTGGCCACTGCTAGAAGATGCAACTTCGTCCGCGTAGCCTGTAATGCCGACGGTCGTTGCCAGCAAGTCATCTGTGGGTTTGGTTGCATCGGATGCGTCGATGACCCGCACACATCGGGGCTCACAAGAAAACGACGTCTGATCAGGACCCTTGTTGACGGTGATGATGGCGTCACGGGGTGCCGTCACGTTGACATTAAGATTGGCAATTTGGCGGCCTGAGTCATCAAGGGCGATCAAGTTTGTCTTGCCGTAGGAACGCCCGAAGACAACCAGCGTATTATTGTTGCTGACAGATACGTCTGCTATCGCTGGGTTCCCGATGATCACGGTGGAGGCTGCGTGCCTCAGCGTGTGCAAGCTGGAATGGTTGACCTCCACTTTGAGATCCGCGGCCAAGACAGGTCCGGCCAAAAGGCTTGCGGTCAACGTGGCAGTACAAGCAGCAATTCGAAGGGGTCGCTTAAGAGCGTGCATCATCTGCATAGGTCCTATTGCTGCGACCTCATGGTCACAGGAATGTTTGTTGGGTCTGCTGCGACTGTAGGGGTGAAAGGCTAAACGCTTTGCAAACAAAACAGTTTGTCGCAAATCGACTTGAAATCGGCCGGTGCGCGCCGGGCGGCTCAGCTTGCGCCTAAATGAGAACCAAAACGCTGCGTGCGGTGTTCCTGGGAAGTCATCTCTTTTTAACCAATCTATAAGCCACGCTAGCTGGAAGGATGATTTTATATTTGTAAATAGAAGTATTTGTACTGATCAATAAAATTTTAAAATGTATTGAATAAAATTGTTGAAATAAAAAATCGAGATGCAGGGGATTTTTGTCTTCGGATTAACTTGGGGGTAAGGCGCGGCCGATAGGTTGGGAGCGCTCAAAGACATGTGCCGAAAGGCGGTGGATTTGGGCTAGTGCTGTACTAAGAGTAAAATGAGGATCTAGTCATGACAAAGTTTGTGAAGCATTTCGCGAAGAACGAGTCCGGTGCGACGGCCATTGAATATGGTCTCATCGCTGCTGGTATCTCAGTTGCCATCGTCGGTATCGTTGGTACGCTCGGAACGAACATTCTGGCTGCGTTCACGACCGTTGCGAACAACATCTCTGGCTAAGCCGAGAGAGCGTTATCGCGACTGACTTCTCAAAGATCACTGCGAGAAGACACGTTCAAAGAGCCGCCGGCTGCACTTCGCGCCGGCGGTTTTTTCATGTCTCAGCGTCGCTGCCTAATGGACCTCAATAGGACATCCGTGTGCAGACAGAAAAACGCATCCTCTTTACGCGGTGTTTACACCCGCCACTCCATTCTCTCCCGAAGATAACCAGCCGAAAGTGCTTGTTTTCATTCAACTTTTAGGGGTTTGCGCTGTGCAGATCATCGTCCTGACCATCCTACCGGCGCTCCTGATCATTGCTGCTGTCAATGATCTGATGACGTTCCGGATTCCCAATTGGATATCGTTGGCGTTGCTCGGCCTCTTTCTGGTGGTTGCGCCGCTCGCCGGATTGGGCTGGATGATCATTGCCAGTCACCTCGCGCTCGGTTTTGTGCTGCTGCTCGCAGGCATGGCGATGTTTGCCATGAACCTCTTGGGCGGTGGAGATGCCAAACTGTTGGCGGCAGTGGGACTATGGATGGGCTTGCCCGCCATGCCGGCCTATCTGGCTTGGGCGGCGATCGCCGGTGGGTTGCTGGCTCTGACCATTCTGATGTTCCGCCGGGCGCCCTTGGCGGCGGCGGTGGCTGAGACGCCATGGATCGCCCGTTTGCACGACAAAGAAGCAGGTATTCCTTACGGGATCGCCCTGGCCGCGGGCGCGCTTATCGCGCTGCCGCAGACGGCTTGGTTTGCGCTCTTGGCGATGCCCGGCTGATCACTTCGATAGGAAACACAGACATGAAACAGGCTGCGAATGCGGGCTCTGGCTCACGAAAAAGGTCCTGAAAAATTAACTATAAGTTGATCGAAAAGTCGTTTGATAGAGGCAAAGCGACCTTTCACAGCCGGAAGAAGGTGGTGATCCAGTGAACGCGATGAGAATTGGAATATTGGCATTGGCTTTGGTCGCCGCTGGGCTCGCGGCGTTCCTGGCGCGCTCCCTTGTGTCCAATGAGGCACCGCAGGTAGCCGTGCCGCAAATCATTGAGCAGCCCATGTCCGAAGTGCTTGTGGCTGCCGGCGATTTGTCACTCGGTCAGCGTGTGAGCAAGGGCGATCTTGTCTGGCAACCTTGGCCGGAAGATGCGGTCTCCGATGCCTACGTGACGCAGGATGTGCAGCCAAATGCCCTAGACGTGTTTGGCGGTGCGATCGCGCGCAGCCCTATCTTGGCGGGCGAGCCCATCACATCCGGCAAACTGGTCAGCTTCGAGAATGCAGGCTTTATGTCGGCCCTTCTGTCACCGGGCATGCGCGCCGTTTCCACCAAAATTTCTCCGGAGACAGGTGCAGGCGGATTCATCCTACCCAATGACCGCGTCGATGTGATCATGACAATGCGGCTGCGCGCTTCAACGTTTGGAGAAGATGGAGGCGGTAGCGGATATCGCAGTGAAACCATCCTTCGCAATGTGCGCGTTCTGGCCATCGACCAAACCTTCAAGGAGGTAGAGGGCGAGCAGGTTGTTGTTGGTAAGACAGCAACATTGGAGATGCTGCCATCTCAGGCCGAGGGTTTTGCATTGGCTGTGGCACAAGGCGAAATTGCCTTGGCATTGCGGCCATTGGCGGACAGCAGCCGCACAGATCAAGTGCCAACGAATGACGTTGCTGAGTCGACAAACAGTTCTTCCAACCGTCAGGGCGCCTCAATGCGCATCCTACGGTATGGCGCAGATACCACAGTAACAACAGTAGCTGGGGGAGGAAAATGACCTGGATGGCTGATTATCGCTATCGCTTCCTGTCGCCGGAAAAAATCCGGAAGGCTACAGCGTTTGTGTTTCTTGGAGTGCTCTTTGCGGTTTCTGGTGTGACAACCAACGGCGTTGTTATGGCGGCCGGGGAGGCACAACTCGTCCGAATTACTGAGGGCGGTACAAGCACCGCGTCCCGCAGTCTTACTCTTGGCCTCAACAAAGCCGCCATTATTGAACTGCCGGTGGATGCGAAAGATGTGCTGGTGTCTAACCCGGCAATTGTCGACGCGGTGGTTCGCACGGCGCGCCGGACATATCTCATTGGTATGGAGATCGGACAGACGAACGCTTTCTTCTTTAATGCACACGGCGAACAGATACTCAATCTGGAAATCCGCGTGGAACGCGATCTCGCTGGCCTGTCCAACATGATTGCCCGGTTCTTGCCAAAAGCGCGTGTGAGTGTCGAAGCCGTGAATGACAACATCGTATTGTCCGGCTTTGTGCCCAACGCGGCGCAGGCTGCGCAGGCCCGTGATCTTGCCGCTCGTTTTATCGGGAACCCGGACAACATACTCAACATGTTGGCCATCGAAGGCAAAGAGCAGGTGAACCTGCGTGTGACGGTTGCTGAGATGCAACGCTCATTGATCAAGCAATTGGGCGTGGACCTCACCAGCTCTGTCGACCTCGGCAGTCTCGCTTTGAGTCTGGCGACAACCAACACATTCTCCATTCAAGGTAATCCTCTAGGTGGATTGACCACAGCGCCGAACGGCCTGCCGGCCACAGGCGGATCAGACCTTACGGGTGCGTTGACCGCCTTGGAGCGCGCAGGCCTACTTCGCACATTGGCAGAGCCGAACCTCACCGCAATCTCTGGGGAGTCCGCGAGCTTTCTCGCCGGCGGCGAGTTTCCGGTGCCAACATCGCAGGACCGGAACGGTAATGTGATCCTGGAGTTTAAGCCTTTTGGCGTGGGGCTGGGCTTTAAGCCCGTCGTGCTTGGGCGAGGCCGGATCAGCCTTCAAATCTCAACTGAGGTCAGCGAGCTAACAAGTGAAGGGTCCTTCGTTTTTGAAGGAAGCTCCGTCACAGACATAAATGGCAATGTCATTCGGCAAGATGGTGTGACAGTGCCAGCTCTGCGTGTGCGCCGCGCTGAAACGACCGTTGAACTGCCAAGTGGCGGGTCCATGGTTATGGCAGGCCTGCTCTCTGAAACCACAAAGCAGAACATTGACGGTGTGCCCGGCATTAAAGATGTGCCGGTGCTCGGATCCCTCTTTCGCAGCCGTGATTTTCAAGACAATGAGACCGAGCTGGTTGTCATCGTGACGCCGTATCTTGTCGATGCAACAAGCCGCGATGAAATCGTCCTGCCGACGGATGGATACGCACCTGCGTCGGATCTGGACACCTTCCTGATGGGCCGCCTGAACGCCACCTATGGTGTTGCGGGTGAAGGAGGTGCGAACGGCGCCTTGCAAGGCCCTGTCGGTTTTGTCGTGGATTGAGGGAATGGAGAGACGTATGACCAGATTGATCCTCACCCTTGCCGTTTCATGTGGGCTGGCTGCCTGTGGTGCCTTCAATGGCCGCGACGACGCGATGTTTGACGCGAGGCATCAGCATCCGATCAGCGTCGACCCGCAGGTTGTGACGCTGGAAATGAATGTACCCCAGGACAAGGTCGCGCTCAGCGTGGCGGACAAAGCAGCGATCGACGCCTTTGCGCGAACCTATAAGGCGCGGGGACATGGCGCGCTGACGATTGCCGCGCCAAGCGGGTCACCGAATGAAGCCGCGGCTGTATCGATCGTTGCAGAGACACGTGCCGTGCTTGCCGATGCTGGCCTTACGGGCGCTGCTGTTGGGTATGCCGCCTACCGCGCCTCCTCGGCCAACAGCGCCGCGCCGGTCATTCTGACCTACCGGCGATATGTTGCGAGCGCCAGCCCCTGTGGCAATTGGACAGCTGACTATGCCTTCGCACCGAACAATAAGCGGACGCCGAACTTTGGCTGCGCAAACCAGAGCAACCTGGCTGCGATCGTGGCCGATCCCGCGGATCTGCTAGGCCCACGCGAATGGGACCCGGCTTACGCGCCGCGTCGGGATGAAGTGATTGAGAACTTTCGTATAGGTGAGGTGACGGAATCAGCGGAATCCGGCAACGCCTCGGGATCAGTGAGCGAAGTATCTGATGACTAACGCAGAGCAAATCATACCGGAAGAACCCGTTTTCGAAGATGATTTCGATGACGAGGACGACGAGTTCGTTACGCACTCCGTCGTGAAGCCTGTTCCAAGGATCTCTATTGAGGTTTTTTGTGAACAGCCTGATACCGGTGTCGTTATTCAACGCGCGGCGGAAGATCGCCGTCTGGCCAAAGCCCACTTGACCGTTCACATGGGCGGTATCCCGGCTGCGGTCAAATATTACAAAGACACGGGCACGCCGAGCCTCATCATCGTGGAAACGGTTGAGGGCGGCGAAACGCTTTTCAAACAGCTGGGTGCGCTGGCGGAAGTCTGCGATGCAGGCACAAAGGTTGTGATTGTCGGTCACCTCAATGACATCACGCTCTATCGGGAAATGATCCGCCAGGGGGTCAACGAATATTTGGTGGCGCCACTATCGCCCATCCAAATCGTAGACTCCGTGGCACGCCTATATGCAGACCCGGATGCCCCTCCGATTGGGCGGTCAATCGTCTTTCTGGGGGCCCGCGGCGGCGTTGGCTCCAGCACGCTGGCGCACAATGTGAGCTGGTGTATCGCGGAAGAAATGCGCGAAGACGTAACGCTGATCGACATGGACCTGCCATTTGGGACTGCCGGGCTCGATTTCAATCAGGACCCCGTTCAAGGCGTCGCTGAAGCACTTATGCAGCCGGAACGTCTCGATGATGTGTTGCTTGATCGGCTATTGGTGAAGTGCACGGATCGCCTGTCCATCTTTGGTGCCCCGGGCACCTTGGACCGCGACGAAGATCTGCTGCCGGAAGCCTGTGAGTCTGTGATTGAGACAGTGCGGGAGACATGCCCCTGTGTGGTTGTCGACATGCCTCATGTCTGGAATCGCTGGTCGCGGCAAACGCTTCTCAATGCAGATGAGATCATCATCACGGCGACACCAGATCTCGCAAGCCTCAGGAACACAAAGAACTTCCTGGATCTCATTAAGAAACAACGGACCAACGACGCGGCACCGCATGTCGTGTTGAACCAGGTAAGCATGCCCAAACGGCCTGAAATTCCAGCCGAAGATTTCGCCGAAGCTATTGAGCAGGAGCCAACCCTGCTCTTGCCGTTCAATCCAGTTCTCTTCGGCACAGCATCTAATAACGGTCAGATGCTGCAGGAAATCGACCCCAAAAACAAAACGACGGCGGCAGTTCGTCATCTCTCGACGCTGGTAACCGGTCGCCATGCGCATGTCGAAAAGAAAAAGGGCTTCCTTTCTTCGTTGCTCGGCGGAAAGAAAGGCTAACCAATGTTCGGCCGGCGAGACTCCGCAAACGGGCGATCCCCTTCTGCGCCCGCAGAGGGAAAAGCGCCACCTCCACCGCCTGCGAAGTCGGCCGCCCCGAAAGCGGCTCCGCCAGCGCCTGCCAAGCCGAAAATCTCGACACCAACACCGACGGCGCCTCAGCCAGCACCCGCGCATGTCGGCGCTGACGTCCGGTCGCCAGAATATTTCCAGACCAAGACCACAATCTTCAACGCACTGATCGACACGATCGATCTCACACAACTGGCGCAGCTCGATACAGAGAGTGCGCGGGAAGAAATTCGCGACATCGTCAGCGAAATCATCGCTATCAAGAACGTTGTCATGTCCATCTCCGAGCAGGAGGACTTGCTTCAGGACATTTGCAACGACGTGTTGGGTTATGGCCCCTTGGAACCGCTTCTCGCGCGCGACGATATTGCCGACATCATGGTCAACGGCGCGGGCATTACCTTCATTGAGGTAGAGGGGCGCGTAGAACCGACCAACGTTAAATTTCGCGATAACTCGCAGCTCCTGAACATCTGTCAACGCATTGTAAGCCAGGTGGGCAGACGGGTGGATGAGTCGAGCCCGATCTGTGACGCGCGCCTCGCCGACGGCAGCCGCGTCAACGTGATTGCACCGCCTCTGGCGCTTGATGGCCCGACACTCACCATTCGTAAGTTTCGCAAAGACAAGCTCACAATGGATGACCTCGTGAGCTTCAAGTCAATCTCACCGGAAGGGGCTGATGTGCTCGCCGTCGTCGGGAATGTGCGCTGTAACGTTCTCATCTCTGGCGGTACAGGCTCGGGTAAAACCACTTTGCTCAATTGTATGACCGGCTTCATCGATACGGACGAACGCATCATCACCTGCGAAGACGCGGCGGAGCTCCAGTTGCAGCAGCCTCATGTTGTCCGGCTTGAAACCCGACCCCCCAACCTGGAAGGCCAGGGCGAAGTGACCATGCGGGATCTGGTCAAAAACTGCCTTCGTATGCGCCCGGAGCGGATCATCGTGGGTGAGGTGCGTGGACCGGAAGCCTTCGACCTCTTACAGGCCATGAACACCGGCCATGACGGCTCCATGGGCACGCTCCACGCGAACTCCCCGCGCGAGGCCCTGTCTCGTCTGGAGAGCATGATCACCATGGGCGGCTTCTCATTGCCGTCAAAGACCATCCGCGAGATGATTGTGGGATCCGTCGATGTGATCATTCAGGCGGCGCGTCTGCGAGACGGGTCGCGGCGCATCACCCATGTCACAGAAGTACTAGGCACCGAGGGTGATGTGATCACCACCCAGGATCTCTTCATCTACGACATGGAAGGTGAAGACGATAACGGCAAAATCATTGGCCGCCACAAATCCACCGGCATTGCGCGTCCGGCTTTTTGGGACAAGGCGCGCTACTACAATCAGCATCACAAGCTTTCCCAGGCGCTCGACCGGGCGCAGGACTGAGGCGGCTGATGGATCAGACAACCCTCATAATCATAGGTGTGGCGCTTCTTGCAGCGGTGTGCATTGGGGCTGTTGGGTTCGCGTTTGCGGGGTCGAATGATACTAAATCCAACCAGCGCATGGCTCGGGTTGCCAACGGCAAAAGTCGTGGCAGGTCCGGCGATGGCAAGGAAGACGCGCAAGCCGACAATTCTGGCCCAAGGCGCAAGCAGGTTCAGGAAACGCTGAAGGAAATCGAAGCGAAGCAAAAGGCGGAAAAAGAGAAGTTGACTATCCGGCTGCGTCTCCAACGCGCTGGTCTCCAGATCACGCCAAGAACATTTTACATCGCCAGCACCGTGACAGGTATGTTTGTCGCCGTCATCATTTCCCTCTCTGGTCTGCCGATTGGGGCAGCCGCGCTCGGCGGGTTTGCTGGCGGTTTCGGTGTTCCGCGGTGGTTTGTCAACTTCAAGACAAAAAGACGTCAGGCAGCTTTTGTGGAAGAATTCGCCAATTCATTGGATGTCATCGTGCGCGGTGTGAAGGCCGGCCTCCCCATCAATGATTGTTTGAAGATCATCGCCAACGAAAGCCCGGAACCTGTGGGCAGCGAATTTCGGGAGCTGGTCGACGGCCAAGCCATGGGCGTGACGGTGGAGCAGGGCCTGCAGAAGGTCTATGAACGCATGCCGTTGCCGGAGGTGAACTTCTTCATGATTGTCCTAGCCATTCAGCAACAGGCGGGTGGTAACCTGTCGGAAGCGCTGGGCAATCTTGCCAATGTGTTGCGCGACCGCAAAAAGATGCGGGCAAAAATTCAAGCCATGTCTCAAGAGGCAAAGGCGTCGGCCGGCATTATTGGTGCGCTGCCACCAGGTGTGATGTTGCTCATCTACCTGACAACGCCTGAATATATCAGCCTGCTGTTCACCACCACTGCAGGCAACATGATCATTGTCGGCGGACTGCTCTGGATGGGCATCGGGATGTTGGTCATGCGAAAAATGATCAACTTCAACTTCTAGAGCGGGGACGATAAATGTTTGCGCTCATTGAAAGCCTCTTCAGCATAGAAAACATCGTCACGATTCTGATGGCGTTGGCCGCCTTTGCGACGGTTCTGACGCTAGCCGCACCCATGCTGTCGACTGATAAACTCTCGGTCCGCATGAAGTCGGTTTCGAGTGAGCGCGAAGCATTGCGCCGCGCGCACCGCGAACAGCTGGAGCGTGAACGTGACGGCAAAAAACTCCGACAGGAAGCCAAAGGCTTCATCAAGCAATTCGTCGACAGTTTGAACCTGATGGAGTTGATGGAAAGCGATGCCATTCGCGGCAAGTTGAAGAAAGCGGGTTTTCGCGGGCAGGCGCCGGTCTATTCCTTCATGTTCTTCCGCTTTTTCATGCCGATCATTCTGTTCGTCGTGACGATCTTGTATCTGTTTTTCGCGAACGCCTTCGGTCTTGAACCTTTGGCGCGCGTTGCCGCCTCGTTTGGTGCCGCCTTTATCGGCTTCTACCTGCCAAACGTGTTTGTTGAAAACATGATTGCGCGCCGTCAGGAATCGATCAAAAAGGCGTTCCCGGATGCCCTCGACCTGCTCTTGATCTGTGTTGAATCTGGCATGTCGGTAGAAGCTGCTTTTAACAAGGTGGCGGGCGAAGTCGGCACGCAGTCGGTAGAGCTTGCGGAAGAACTGAGCCTGACAACCGCGGAGCTTTCCTACATTCAGGACCGCCGCATGGCGTATGAGAACCTCGCGACCAGAACGGGTCTGGAAGGCGTCAAAGCGGTAACAATGAGCCTCATTCAGGCTGAGAGGTACGGGACCCCCTTGGGCACGGCCCTTCGTGTCATGGCACAGGAAAATCGGGACATGCGGATGGCTGCCGCAGAAAAGAAAGCAGCAGGTCTACCGCCGAAACTGACGGTGCCCATGATTGCGTTCTTCCTGCCAGTGCTCTTTTTCGTCATCTTGGGTCCGGCCGTCATCAAGCTCTATCAGTAACAGTCTTCTATGCCGGGTTTAGAGGCACTGGACACAAAAAAAGCCGAAGCGACCATCCTGCTTCGGCTTTTGTCATGTTTCCGGCGGCTTCGGGCCACCGATTTAATTGATTACTGAATGTCGATTGGTGCATCCAGGGCTTCCATCTCGCGCCAGAGAGCAGGCTGGGCCAGCATAGAGCGGATGGTCGTGATATTGTTTGATGCAAGACTTGGCGGGAGGTCCGCGCGGGCGAGCCGCTCTGCTTCTTCAAAGTCACCTTGAAGACCAAGGACCAAAGCCAGGTTCTGACGCGCGTGCGCGCCAGCTGAGGGATTCGCGACAGCGCGACGAAGGGTCTCTTCCGCTGAAGTGAGGTCGCCTGAGAGAGCATGCGACAGGCCTAGATTTGTCAGGATCGTTGGATGATCAGGTGCTAGGCGCAGCGCGGAATTGTACTTTTCTTTGGCCAGGTCATGTTGACCCATCTCGTCAAGGGCCACGCCCGCGGCAGACAAGATGGTCCAATCTGTCGGGCTCAAGACAGCCGCTTTTGCGAGCAGTGCAGATGCCTGGTCTGGCTTGCCACTGGCAGCCAGGGTCTTGCCATATTCTGCAAGAATGGCGGGATCGTTGGGGTGGAAGGCATTGGCCTGGCTGAGCACGCTCAGTGCCTGCGTGTGAGAACCCAGATGCCTTAGACCGCGGGCATATCGGGCCGCCGCCTCTGCATTCCGCGGATCTTGTTCATAAATGCCGCCCCAATAGGCGGCAGAAGCGACGAAGTCGCGCGGTTCGGAAAGATGAACAGGCAGATCGGTTGCCGCGCCCAAGCCGGGCCGTTCTGGTTCTGACTCAGTTGCGCAGCCAGCAAGGATCAATGCGCCGACCGCAGTGGCCAGAACAGATCTCGACACTTTGGTCTGCGAACGAAAGAACTTTGGAGAAGCCATTGGTTTCCACATCTCATAGCAAATCGGTGGGCACATGCATTTGCCCACGCTCCATCCTCGCTTACAGGTCTCAAGAAAGGCTTAAGCATAAACTTGGTCTCAAATTGCCCGTACCTCTTTCGGCAACCAATGGCTTGTTTGTATACTGAGGCATGTCCTCAGAGCGTTTCAAAAACATCATCTTAACGATCCGTAAAGGGGTTGACCGCGTGGGCTTTGATCGGGTCCTGCTGTTGGTGCTCGGCGCCGCCGTTCTGGTCCTGTTGGTGCTCGGAATGGGCAAAGGCTTGACGGGGTGGGATGAAAACGATGCGCGGGTGACATTTTTCCAGATCGGGACCGGCTCCACGGGCGGCACCTATTTCCCGATGGGCGAAGCTCTGGCAGCGGTGATCAGCCGGCCGCCCGGATCGGACCCCTGCATTCCCGGGAGCCGATGCGGGGTCCCAGGCCTCGTTGCCATCTCAAAAGGATCCGCAGGCTCTGTCGCGAACGCCCGCGCGGTATCGGACGGTTTGTTGGACTCTGCTCTGGTTCAGGCGAACGTTTTGGAAGACGCGTTTCATGCCCGCGGTGCGTTTGAGGGAGAACCCCCGCGCGAAAACCTGCGTGTCATTGCTAACCTCTATGTGGAGGCGATCCACCTGGTGGCTGCACGAGGACTGGAAATCACCGGGGTCGAGGATCTTCGAGGATTACGGGTGTCAATCGGCTCCGAAGGCTCAGGCACGAGGGCAGACGCTATTGCCATTCTAAAAGCCTTTGGCGTGTCGCTCACCGATATTGAGCCGGTCAGTGCCGATGCATCCCGCTCCGCAGAAATGATCCTGTCGGGTAACCTTGATGCTTATTTCCTTGTGGCGGGCGCACCCGCGAGATCGATCGAGGACCTTGCCGTCCGGGGCGCGATCGACATCGTTCCCATCGAGGGGGAGCCGGCGGACCGCCTACGCATCGATCGCACCTTCTACAGCGACTTCATCATCCCGGAGAACACCTATCGCTTTGTGGGCGACGTGAAGACAATTGGCATTGGTGCGCTGTGGATCACACGGGACACAACAGACACGGACCTGGTCCATGCGATCACACGCGCTTTATTCGACGACCGAAACAGAGAGACCCTTGTGACGGCAAACGCCAATGGGCGTCACGTCAATCCGGAGGCAGCGGTGCGGGGCGTGCCGATCCTTCTCCACCCGGGCTCAGAGCTTTTCTATTTTGAAAAAGGCATTCTGGAGCGCTGAGAGAGTCACGTCTCGTCAGACACCTCAACCCGAACAACAGCCTGCGCAACGATGGCGCGTTCACCGTTGAACGTGATCGCCGGAGAGCCATGGAGTCGGTAGCCGTCATCAAGCGCCTTCGATACACGCTCACAGAACGCATGGTCATCGGGGCCGGTAAGCAGCCTGTATTTGAGATCGGACATGGGCACTCCTTGTGTCAGTGGATTGGGACGACAGGCAGCGGGATTGCAGGCCTTTCAGTCCCTCTATACTGTTTGCGGGCATTTGAGCAAATTCAAAAGAGGTCACACCCGTGGAAGATGTGTTTGTAACCGACAAAGACGCCGTCGCCTTACCAGTCTGGCCTGTAAGGTCAGGTGAGGTGCAGGCCTGGTGCGACGCGCATGCCGGTACCGGGGCCGCGTGGGTCGGAACGTCGGGGTTTACGGGTGAAGCGGGACGCGTTTTGACACTACCGGACGAGGCGGGCAGCCTTTCCGGTGCGCTCTTGGGGCTTGGGAAGGCGGATGACCCTTTTATCTTTGCGGCGCTGTCTGAGAGCCTGCCCGCGGGCACCTACCGCCTTGTGGGAATGGAGGGCCTGGATAGGGTCCATGCCGCGTTGGGATGGGCGCTCGGCACTTATAGTTTCACGAAATACAAGTCACAGGACAGAGAGCTGCCCAAGCTGGTGCTGCCAGAGGGTGTCGATCTGGGCGAGCTGATGGACATTGTCGATGCCGTGTTCCTTACACGCGATCTCGTCAACACGCCCACCAGCGACCTGGGTCCCGCAGAGCTCGAAACTGCGGTCCGACAAGTGGCAGACGGTTTCGGCCTGTCCTGCTCTGTGATCAAGGGCGATGACCTGCTGAAAGAGAACTATCCGATGGTGCATGCCGTCGGCCGGGCAGCGGCAGAGAGTGCTGCGCCACGCCTCATGGATTTCAGCTGGGGAGATGAAGCGGCGCCCAAAGTGACCCTGGTCGGCAAAGGTGTGTGCTTTGACACCGGTGGGCTTAATCTCAAGCCCGGGAACTCCATGGCCTTGATGAAAAAGGATATGGGGGGCGCCGCCCATGTGCTCGCCCTCGCGCAACTCATCATGCGGGCAAACTTGAATGTGCGCCTGCGGGTTTTGATCCCGGCTGTTGAGAACGCTGTCTCAGGGAACGCCTTCCGTCCAGGCGATGTGCTCGACAGCCGCAAAGGTTTGAGCGTTGAAATCGGCAATACCGACGCCGAGGGCCGCCTCATTCTGGCGGATGCGCTGGCGGAAGCGGACGGTGAAGAACCGGATCTCCTGATCGACATGGCGACTCTGACAGGGGCGGCCCGCGTGGCTTTGGGTCCCGACCTGCCTCCCTTCTACACAAATGATGACGCGTTCGCGGCGGCGCTGGGTGAAGCGGCGGAGGAGAACGCCGATCCCCTGTGGCGCATGCCCCTATGGCCGGCCTATGACAATTGGCTGAGCAGCAAGATTGCCGACGTCAATCACATCTCCGATGGTCCATTCGCAGGGTCTATTACGGCGGCGCTCTTCCTCGCGCGCTTTGTGGAGAAGGCCAAGACCTACGTCCATTTTGATGTATTCGCCTGGACGCCCCGGGCGAAACCGGGCCGGCCCGTGGGCGGCGAGGCTCAGGGCGTTCGCGCGCTCTACGCTTATCTCAAAAACACCTATGGTGTGCGTTAACCGGCTTGGCGACACGGATAGAAGCAGGGTAGACTGATCCGGCTCCGAAACGGAATTTGAGCCGGAACCCTGATGGATCTAAAGCCGCTTGATGCGCTGAAGCTTTGGCACGACGTTGTGCTCGATACGGTGCGTCGTGACGTGCCGGATCTGTCGGCGCGGCAGCTTGCGATCCTCTTGACGGTCTATCTTGAGCCGCCACCGCACACGGTGCGAGGCCTGGCCGCCAAGCTCAACGTCTCTAAGCCGGCAATCACACGGGCGCTCGACACAATGGGCCAGAAAGATCTGCTCAAACGAAAGCGCGATGACACGGATAAGCGCAATGTGCTCGTTCAGCGGACCGTGGCGGGGTCGGTCTATCTGAGTGAACTTTCGGACACGATCATTTCAAAGGCGAAGGATCACCTGGCGTGACAAACAGCAATGGTCTCGACAAGCGGCTGAACCCTTATCGGCCGGATCTTGCCGCGGCCTATCTCCGGGGTGAGGTGGAGGCGGATCAGTTCGTCGAAAGCGAAGACTTTCAGGTGACGGCTCCTCGCGCACCGCTGCTGCGCCGACCGGAAGATCACGCACCCATGGACACCGAGCTTCTATTTGGTGAAACCTTTCGCGTTTACGAGACGGAAGGCGATTGGTGCTGGGGGCAATCGGCGCAGGACGACTATGTTGGTTACGTCTCGGCAAACCTTATGCAGACCCAGAAGAGCATGGCGACCCACCGGGTCGTGGCGCTCAGAACCTTCATCTATCCTGAGGCCGACATTAAGTCGCGTCCCGCGACGCCCTTGTCCATGAACGCAAAGCTGGTTGTGACCGCTGCCGCCGGCAAATTTGTGGAGCTGGAAGGGGGCGGGTATGTCGTTACGTCCCACATTGCCAAGATCGACACCTATGCCGCCGACTATGTTGCCGTCGCAGAAGAGTTCTTGGGTGTGCCCTATCTGTGGGGCGGTCGCGATGCACGTGGCTTGGACTGCTCCGGGCTGGTCCAGATGAGCTTGGAGAGATGCGGCATTGCCTGCCTGCGGGACACGGACCTTCAGGAGGCCACGCTCGGTGATCCCCTCGATGACCCGACCGATCTCTCGGGACTACAGCGCGGCGATTTGATCTTCTGGCGCGGTCATGTGGGCATCATGGCGGACCGGGAGACCTTGTTGCATGCCAACGCCACCCACATGCGCACAGTGAAGGAGCCAATTGCGGAGGCGGTCCGCCGCATCGACAAAAGCGATGGACCGGTGACCAGCGTCAAAAGGCTTAAAGCATCAGGCTGACGCCTCAGGACGAAGCGACGCCGGGACCGGTTTCGAGATCGAACGCCGCTGCCATCAGTGTCTTCGTATAGTCTGTCTGAGGCGCATCAAATATCTGGTCCGCCGGACCTTGCTCAACCACCTTGCCGGCACGCATGACGATCACTTGGTCGGCAAGCGCCCGCACCACCTTCAGATCATGGCTGATGAAGAGATAGGCAAGGTTGTACTTCTTTTGCAAAGAACGAAGCAGGTCAACAATCTGCGCCTGGACCGACATATCGAGCGCACTGGTCGGTTCATCCAGCATGACGAATTTGGGCTGCAGGGCCATGGCGCGGGCAATCGCGATGCGCTGCCGCTGACCGCCGGAAAATTCATGGGGGTAGCGGTCCTGCATCGCCGGATCAATCCCCACTTCCTGAAGCGCGGCAGACACACGCGTTCTGCGCTCTGTCGCAGACAGACCTTGGTTTTGAACGATGAGACCTTCTTCGACGATCTGTGAAATGGAGAGACGCGGGGACAGCGAGCCAAACGGGTCCTGAAACACGATCTGCATATGCTCGCGAAGCGGACGCACATCCTTTTCGGTCAGACCGTCAATCTGATCGCCCTCAAATCGGATCGGTCCCTCGCTGGAGATGAGCCGCAGCAGGGCAAGACCGAGCGTTGTCTTGCCGGAGCCGGACTCGCCCACAATGCCAACGGTCTGACCTTCGTGGACGCGGACGCTGATCCCGTCCACGGCTTTCACGTGATCAACGGTCTTGCGCAGCAGGCCTTTCTTGATCGGGAACCAGACTTTGAGGTCATCCGTTTCCATCACCACCGGCGCATCCGCCCGAGGGGGTTCCGGGTGGCCTTTTGGCTCAGCCGCCAAAAGGTGCTTGGTATAGTTGTGCTGCGGTTCAGAGAATATCTGTGCCGTCGGGCCGGTCTCGACGACTTCGCCGCCGGTCATCACATATGTTCGGTCCGCCATCTTCCGCACGATGCCAAGATCATGGGTAATCAGAAGCATGGCCATGCCCATCTCACGCTGCAGCTCTTTCAGCAGGGCGAGGATTTGCGCCTGGACTGTGACGTCGAGAGCCGTGGTGGGTTCATCCGCAATGAGCAGGTCGGGCTCGTTGGCGAGCGCCATGGCGATCATGACCCGTTGGCGTTGGCCGCCTGAAAGCTGATGTGGATAGGCGCCGAGCCGGCTTTCCGCGTCGCGGATCCCCACTTTCTTAAGAAGTGAGAGAACCTCCGCCCGTGCCGCTTCATTGCTGAGACCCCGATGCCGGATCAATATCTCGCCCACCTGACGCTCAATTGTGTGGAGCGGATTGAGCGAGGTCATGGGCTCCTGAAACACCATGGAGATCTGATTGCCGCGCACGGAGCGAAGCACATCCTCGTCCGTGCTCATGAGGTTTTCACCGCGATAGCGAATGCTGCCTTGCGGGTGGGACGCCTGCGGATAGGGAAGGAGCTTCAAGATCGAGAGTGCGGTGACCGATTTGCCCGATCCCGACTCGCCAACCAGCGCCACCGTCTCGCCTGCATCGATGGTGAGCGACACACCCTTCACCGCATGGGTCACTTCCTCGCCTTGACGAAAATCGACATGGAGATTGTCGATCTCGATGAGCGGCGGCGTAGCCTCTCTGGTTTCTTGTTGGTCCGTCATGCGAGCGTCTTTCTGGGATCAAACGCATCCCGCACCGCCTCGCCGATAAAGATCAGCAGGCTCAACATAATGGCGATGGTGAAAAAGCCGGAGAAGCCGAGCCAAGGGGCTTGAAGATTGGCTTTACCTTGGGCCAGCAATTCGCCGAGCGACGGAGAGCCGGGCGGCAGGCCGAAGCCCAGAAAATCGAGCGACGTGAGCGTCGTGATCGACGCATTCAGAATGAACGGCATGAAGGTGAGCGTCGCGACCATCGCGTTGGGGAGCAGGTGTTTGTAGATGATGGTGCCGTTGGAGACGCCAAGAGCGCGCGCCGCGTTCACATACTCAAAATTCCGGCCCCTAAGAAACTCAGCGCGCACGACACCCACGAGTGCCACCCAGCTGAAGAGTAGCAGGATGCAGAGCAAAATCCAGAAATTTGGCTCGATGATTGCCGCGATGATGATCAGGAGATAGAGCTGCGGCACGCTGGTCCAAATCTCGATGAACCTTTGAAAGATGAGATCCAGCCATCCTCCGAAATACCCTTGAACCGCGCCGGCGGCGACTCCGATGATGGAGGAGAAGAAGGTGAGGGTGAGGCCAAAGAGCACTGAGATGCGAAAGCCATAGATGAGCCGCGCGACGACATCGCGGCCCTGGTCATCCGTCCCGAGCCAGTTTTCGGCACTTGGTGGCGCGGGGGCGGGCACCGGCAGATTTCGGTTGATAGTGTCGTAGCTGTAGCGAATGACCGGCCAGATCATGATGCCGCCGGCGTCAGCGATGAGGTCTTGAACAAATGGATCGCGATAGTCCGCTTCCGTCGCGAAATCACCGCCAAATGTGGTCTCCGCATAGGTGTTGAAGGCAGGGAAATAAAGCGACCCCTCAAAGGTCAGGATCAGCGGTTTGTCATTGGCGATAAGCGGCGCAAACAGGGTGACAACAAAGAGCACCAGGAAGATGCGGAGGGACCAAAACCCCCGTCGATTGGCTTTGAAGTTCCGCCAGCGCCGCTCATTGAGCGGTGTCATCTGAGGTACAGTGATGTTGAAACGGGCGAGCAGGGACCGAAACATCAGACCTCCCGCGTTTCAAAGTCGATACGAGGGTCAATCCACGTATAGGTGAGATCACTGATGAGCGTGATGACCAGACCCAGCAGGCCAAAGATGTAAAGCGTTCCGAAGACAACCGGATAGTCGCGGTTGATAATGCTTTCAAACGATAGAAGCCCGAGGCCGTCCAGCGAGAAGATGGTTTCAATGAGAAGCGACCCGGTGAAAAACACGCCTACAAAGGCGCCGGGGAAGCCCGCGATAACAATCAGCATGGCGTTGCGGAACACATGTCCGTAGAGAACTTCGCGCTCGGTGAGGCCTTTCGCCCGCGCGGTCACCACATATTGTTTTTTGATTTCATCCAGAAAGGAGTTTTTGGTGAGGAGCGTGGTGGTGGCAAAGCCGCTGATGACCATGGCGGTGATCGGCAAAGCCAGGTGCCACATATAGTCGGTGATCTTGCCGAAAAACGACAGCTCTTCCCAATTGTCAGAAGTGAGACCCCTAAGGGGGAACACATCGAAATAGGAGCCACCCGCAAAGAGGACGATAAGGACGACCGCGAATAGAAAGCCCGGGATTGCATAGCCGACAATGATCACTGCGCTGGTCCACACATCCAGGCTGGAGCCGTCCCTCACCGCCTTCATGACACCCAGCGGAATGGAAATCATATAGGTGATGAGCGTCGTCCAGAGGCCCAACGAAATCGACACCGGCATTTTCTCGATGATGAGGTCGATAACTTGCACGTCCCGAAAATAGCTTTCGCCAAATTCAAAGCGGGCATAGTTCCACACCATCAAGGCAAAACGTTCATAGACAGGTTTGTCGAACCCGAACTGTTTTTCGAGGCTTTCGATAAACTCCGGATCAAGGCCCTGAGCGCCGCGATATTTTGCCGTGACATCGCTTGCGGCTGCCCCGCCGCCGCCGGAAAAGTCGCTGCCCGCCGTGCCGCCGACCCGGGCGGTGGCGGAAACCTCTGTGCCCTGGATCTGCGCGATTATGCGCTCGATCGGACCACCCGGCGCAAATTGCACAATGGTGAAACTCACCAGCATGATGCCCAGAATGGTCGGGATCATCAAAAGAAGCCGTCGAATAATATAGGCGGCCATGTTACTCGGTCCGGATTGGTTGAGATGCGGGCGGAACTGCCTCAAATGTGAGACAAGAGTCTATCTGAATCGCTAACATCCCCCAAATCATCATCAAATCGAAGTCACGAATCTGTCGACGCCCATCTGGTCATCAGGGTTGCTCCGTTTGCGGCGCATTGGTGGCTTTCTCCGGATCGATCCACCATGTGTCGAGCACGCCCCGCTTATCCGTCGACATACCGCCGCGTGCATAGCGAGGCGCTTTCTCCGGGCGGGCGAAGACATCCCAGAAAGCCAGCGTGTGGGAGGCTTTGTACCAATGCGGCACCCAGTAGAAACCGCTGCGTAAAACGCGATCAATAGCGCGCGCCGCCAATTGCTGCGCCTCCCGGTTCTCAGCCTCGATGATATTGTCCATCAAGCCGTCAATAACCGGATTGGCAATACCGGACAGGTTGAGACTGCCGGAGGTCTCGGCAGCCTCCGAGCTCCAATAGTTTCGGATCTCCACGCCGGGCGTCGCCCGAATGGAGAAGCGGCGGGACATGACATCAAAGTCGAACACCTTCACCCGCTCCTGATATTCAGCGGAGTTCACCGGTTTGATGCTGGTTTCGATTCCGAGCTGCGTGAGATTGGCCTGGAAGGCTGAAATGACCCGCTCAAACGTGGGCGCATCGTTCAGAAACTCGACGGTGAGCACCTCCCCATCGGCGTTCCGCCGCTTGCCATCCTGAATGGTCCACCCTGCATCATCGAGCAGCTTGCTCGCGCGAAGCAGGAGGCGCCGATCTTTGCCGGACCCGTCAGACACCGGCGGTTCGATCGCTTCTTCAAAGACGCGCGCCGGAAGTTGATCCCGATACGGCTCAAGCAGCGCCAGTTCTCCTGCTGAGGGCAACCCGCTCGCGCGCATGTCCGAGTTCTCGAAATAGCTGCCGCTCCGCTGGTAGAGATTGAAGAAATGATTTTTGTTCGTCCATTCAAAGTCGAATGCCAGTCCAAGCGCTTCGCGGACTCGCGGGTCTGAGAATTGGGATCGCCGTGTGTTGAGGAACCAGCCCTGTGCGCCGGAGGGTGTCTTATCTTCCATGGTGAGCAGTTTCACTCTGCCGTCCTCGACAGCCGGGAAGTTATATTCGGTCGCCCAGACCTTGGACGTGAATTCTTCCCGCAGCAGATACTCGCCGGCCTTGAACGCTTCAAACTGTGCGGTCCGGTCGCGATAAAATTCAAAGCGCACCGTATCGAAATTCCACCGCCCGACATTCACGTTGAGATCGCGTGCCCAGTAGTCTTCCACGCGCTCATAGGTAATGTAGCGGCCTTGCTCGAAGTCTTTGACGCGGTAGGGGCCGCTCCCAAGTGGGGCCTCAAGCGTTGTTTCCGCGAAATCGTTTGCCTCGTAATAGGCCTGCGAGAAGATCGGCAGGCCCGTGATGAGCAGCGCAAGGTCGCGTGTTTGGTTGCCCGTGAATGTCACTTTCAGCGTGTGCGATGAGACGGCCTCCGCGTTTGCCATCTCCTTAATGGTAAGAGACACAAGAGCGTGCCCCTTTTCTTTCAACAACATCAGGGAGAACGCGGCGTCTTCTGCCGTCAGCGGACTGCCATCATGGAAGCGGGCCTCTGGACGCAGTTCGAAGACAACGCTGTTGCCGTCTTCAGCCACATCCGCCGTTTTGGCAACCAGACCATAAACTGCGTCGGGCTCGTCGCCGGAGCGCGCCATCAGCGTGTCGAAGGTAAGCTCCGCACCCATGGCGCCATTTCCTTTGAGGATATAGCTGTTCAGGCTGTCAAAGGTGAGAGGCGACTGGTTGAGAATCCATCCTGGGCCAATCTGGCTGAAGTGACCGCCTTTTGGCGCATCCGGATTGACGTAGGAGAAGTGCGGAAAGTCCTCGTCGTATAGAAGATCGCCAAAGATCGACATGCCATGGCGCGGTTCCGCTGAGGCAGTGCCAAGCGCGGCGGCAATACCAAGACTTGCTGCGATGGCCGCCGACCCCAGGCGCCGCATCAGTTCGGCACCTCGTCACCCGTGTGCCACCAGATGGTGGGGAAGCCGGGGTTAAAGGCCGGCGTGGGTTCCGGATGGTCGATGTGAGACCAAATCGCCGCGCGCGTAAACGGAATATGCCATTGCGGCACGATATAGTGGCGCCATAAGAGCACCCGGTCGAGCGCGTGCGTTGCCGTGACCAGGGCTTCCCGGTCTTTGGCGAGGATGATCTCATCGATCAGGGCTTCAACGACCGGGTCGCAAATGCCGATCACATTGCGGCTGCCGTTCCGCTCTTTCGCTTCACAACCCCAAAACTCCCGCTGCTCATTGCCGGGGGAGAGAGATTGACCGGCACTGTGAATGATCATGTCGAAATCGAAACTGTCCAACCGGTTCTGATATTGCGATGTATCGACAATGCGGATGCTCCCCTGGATGCCGAGCTTCTCGAGCGACTGCAGATAGGGCTGGACCACGCGTTCAAAGGTTGGGGAAACCAAAAGGAATTCAATATCGAAGGGGGCACCGGTTTCATTGTTGACCAGCACACCGTCTCCATTGACGGACCAGCCGGCTTCCTGCAGCAGCCGTGTCGCGGCGCGAAGATTGCGTCGATTGTCGCCGCTGGCGTCGGTTGTGGGCACCGCGAACGTCTCCGTGAACAGGCGGTCAGACAACTGATCGCGGAAGGGTTCCAGCAGCGCAAGTTCTGCGCCTTCCGGCAGACCGCTTGCCGCAAGTTCTGAATTCTCAAAATAGCTGTCGGTGCGAATGTACTGCCCATAAAACAGCGTCTTGTTGGCCCACTCGAAATCGAAAGCGAGGCCGATTGCTTCCCGCACGCGTACGTCTGAAAACTTGCCGCGACGCGTGTTCATCGCAAAGCCCTGCATGGGCTCCGGGTTGGAGGTGTAGAGCTCCTGTTTGCGCACCAAGCCTTCCCGCACGGCTGGGAAGTCATAGCCTGTCGCCCAATCCTTCGCGGAGTTCTCGAAACGGACGTCGATCTGACCTCCCTTGAAGGCTTCAAGCGCAATCGTATTGTCGCCGAAATAGGTGAACCGGATCTCGTCGAAATTATAGGCCCCGACATTCACGTTGAGATCGGCGGCCCAATAGTCGGGCACCCGCTCATAGGTGATAGAGGTCGGTGCATCGACGTCCGACACACGATAAGGCCCGCTGCCAAGCGGCGGCTCCAGGGTGGTGGCGCCAAAATCCCGTGTCTCCCAATAATGTTTGGGCAGGACCGGCATCTGGCCGACGATCAGCGGAAGCTCGCGATTGCCGGAGACGGCGAAATTGAACCGAACCTCAAGCGGGGACAGTTTTTCGACGCTTTCAACATCGGCGTAATAGGCGTTGTAGAAGGGGAGGTTTGATTTCAGCGTCTCAAGAGACCAGATCACATCCTCAGGCGTCACCCGTTTGCCGTCATGCCACATGGCACTTGGGCGCAGTTTGAAAGTGACAGAAGAATAGTCTTCCGGATGGGAGACCGTCTCCGCGAGCAGCCCGTACTCGGTGGCAGGCTCGTCAAAGGATGACACCATCAACGTGTCGTAGAGGAATGTCGTGATCCCAGCCGCGGACCGGCCTTTGACAATAAAAGGGTTGAGACTGTCGAAACTGCCGATGCTGGCATAGCGGAGCGTACCGCCTTTAGGCGCATCCGGATTCACATAATCATAATGCTCAAAGCCGGCCGGATACTTCACCGATCCAAAGAGGGAGAGACCGTGAAGTTGGGCATCCTCGGCAAAGGCGCCGCCTGTGCCGACCAACAAAGCCAAACCCGCACCAGCTAAACGTCCAACCCATGCCAAAACTCATTCTCCCTCATGTCTTCCGACGACGCACACCTTATTCCATGAGAGGAATGTGGCGAGACTGCGATCTCAGTGAGCGGGAGATTAGCACGAAAAAAGGCGCCGATCCTTGCCAAACGGGGCAGGACCGGCGCCTCTTAAAAAACTTTAATGTGGCTTACTCAACTGCCGGTAGGGGCACGTTGGAACCCAGGGAGTTCAAATAAGCAATCATATCCGCCCGGTCGCCAGGCTTACGCAGACCTGCGAAGGACATGGACGTGCCAGGAGCATAGCGGCTTGGCTTTTCGAGGAACGCATCCATCGTCGCAAAGTCCCATACGCCGCCCATGGTTGTCAGCGTGTCGGAATAGTTGAAACCGGCAACCTGAGCCTTGGCACGGTCGATAACCCCATAAAGGTTCGGGCCAACCTTGTTGGCGCCGCCTTCTTCAAACGTGTGACAGGCAGCACACTTCCGGGCGACCTTCTCACCTTTGCCGATATCCGCGCTGGCCAGAAGAACGGCAAGGCTTGGGCCTTCCTCTTCAACGGCTGCTGCATCGCCACCTGTTGATGCGCCGGTGTCTGCCACTTCAACAGGGAAGGACGCAGGGTTCGCCGCTTGCGGGGAAAACATCACGGAGGACAATTCCCGCACGCCCATCAGAAGCAGGATGGAAAAGAGAAATGCACCTGCGATTTTGTTGAATTCAAAACTATCCATGGAAAAGCGGCTCCGGCCTTGGTGGTCTTGGGGAGGGTCTCAGCGATCACAAATTGGCCCGCGAAGCCCCCACCCGCTGGTTGGCGCGGAGATTACCCGCTTCCGTGAGGCCCCTGCAACCCGTATAAAGTCCCAAAACCTGCGGCGCTCTGCCGCCCTTTCAGCGTGTGGTGCGGGCCACCGGACTGGCTGGAGGGCTCCGAACGCGCCGAATCACTCATTTTTGCCCTTTCTGACCGGATTTCATGACTTCTTCGCCAATCATTCTCATCCCGGCCCGCTTGGCCTCCACCCGTTTGCCGGACAAGCCTCTGGCGGATATCGCCGGTGCGCCGATGATCGTGCAGGTCATGCGCCGCTCCGAGGAGGCTGGCATCGGTCGGGTGGTGATAGCCGGGGCGGAAAAAGAGATCGTGGATGCCGTCGAGCAGGCGGGCGGTGAGGCGGTTCTCACCGATCCCGATCTGCCGTCCGGGTCAGACCGTGTCTATGAGGCCCTCAATAAAGTGGACCCGGACGGCGTCCATGATGTGATTCTGAATGTGCAGGGGGATCTGCCCACGCTGGACCCCACCATCATCAAGGCGGCGCTGGAGGTCCTTGAAACAACACCGGCGGACATCTCGACCCTCGTCGCCGAGATATCGGACGAACAGGAAAAGACCAATCCGAACGTGGTGAAAGCCGTGCTGTCTGTGGAAGAGGGTGCACGGGCAGGCAGGGCGCTCTATTTCACCCGGGCAACGGCTCCGGCGAATGAAGGCCCGCTCTATCACCACATCGGGCTCTATGGATATCGGCGCGAGGCGCTGGCGCGGTTCGTGGCGCTGCCCCCGTCACCGCTCGAAATCCGTGAAAAACTGGAACAATTACGGGCGCTGGAAGCGGGCATGCGCATTGACGCGGCCCTCGTTGACACTGTTCCGCTCGGTGTCGATACTCCCGCCGACTTGGAGAAAGCCCGCGCGGAACTGTCCGCCTAGGGCCATTATGAAAGGGCGGTGTAAACCGCTGAGACCATGGCTGAAGCCGCTTCACCCGCCGCACCGGAAAACGTCATCGTGTTTCAGGGCGAACCCGGCGCAAATTCACATATTGCCTGTCGGGATGCCTTTCCGGATATGGTTGAGCGGCCCTGCGACACGTTCGAAGAGGCGCTGGCGGCTGTCAAAAACGGTGAAGCGCGGCTCGCCATGATCCCGATTGAAAATTCGGTCGCGGGCCGTGTGGCGGATATTCATCATCTCATGCCGGAATCGGGCCTCTACATCATCGGTGAGTACTTCCTGCCGATCCGGTTCCAACTGATGAGCGTAAAGGGCGCGACGTTAGACAGCATCAAGTCCGTCCAGTCGCACGTCATGGCGCTTGGCCAGTGCCGAAATCTGATCGCGGAGCACAAGTGGCGCGCCGTTGTGGGGGCCGACACGGCCGGGTCTGCGCGGCAGATCGCAGAAGCCGGTGATCCAAGCCGTGCAGCCCTTGCGCCGAAGCTTGCGGCGGAAATCTATGGTCTCGAGATTCTAAAGCGGGACGTAGAAGACGCCGCGCACAACACGACCCGCTTCATCATCATGGCGGCTGAGCCGGACGATGCTGAGCCCGAAGAAGATCCGGTGATTACCAGCTTCATCTTCCGGGTGCGCAATGTGCCCGCCGCGCTCTACAAGGCGATGGGCGGGTTTGCGACCAACGGCGTCAACATGACCAAGCTGGAAAGCTATCAGCTGGGCGGCTCTTTCAATGCGACGCAGTTCTATGCGGACGTCGAAGGCCATCCGTCGTCACGCAATGTGCGTCTGGCGCTGGAGGAGCTCGAGTTCTTCTGTTCCGAACTCAAAATCCTCGGCGTCTATAAGGCGAGCCCCTTCCGGGCAAACATGCCCGCGGCGGACTAGCCTCTAGCGCAGAGCTTTGAGAAAGGCATCAATCTCGGCTTCGGCCTGCAAGCGTTTCTCTTTTGTAGGCTCGAGTGTCGCACCGATGCCAAGCCCGTCAATCAGCGTGACAAGACGGTGCGCAAGGATCGGGGCATCTTTGTTCGAGGCAAGCGGCCGAATGGCGGATGTGAGCGCCGCCAGCCATTCCTGGTAGCGCCGTTGGTTTTCTTTTGCGAGCTCTTTGTGACCGATGGTGGCTGCCCAGAAACTCAGCCAGACCTGCCACTCTTTCAAACGCCGGGTATCCAGGGGCAGGCTCTCCAGCAAGATAGCCCGCAGTCGCTTGAGAGGATTTGTTTCACTTTCGGCAATGGCTCGCATTCGCTCAGCAGCCTGAGAGTTTGCGAGGCGCAGCGAGGCAACAAGCAACTCGTCACGCCCATCAAAATAGTGGGCAATTCGGCCTGTTGTGCAGTTAGCGGCATCCGCGACCTTTCGGAGCGATACGGCTTCCAGGCCATCTTTACATAGGACGTCCCAGCTGGCCTGAACCAGCTCGCGTCGTCGTTCATCGTGGTCGACTTTCTTCGGCATGAGGCCCATCCAAGTTTGCCGTTGCGTGCGCCATATTTTTAGCATTACTATCGTTACGTAACAAATGCAATGTTGGAGCTGTGATGAATTCAGACGAAGTTTTCATGAAAATGAGGCCATGGATGCTGGGTACCGATTGGTTGCTGCTGACCTATTGGTTCGTCACAGCGCTCGTAGCACTCGGTCTGGTCGCCATCCCGGAAGGATATCTGTTCAAGGACTACTATGATCCGCGTGTGGTCGCATGGAACTGGTCCTTCTTTCCTTTGGATGTGATTTTCGCGGTGCTGGGCATCTATGCAGCACGCCTCTTCACCAATGGAGATCGGCGTTGGTTCGGTTATGCACTGGTCTCTGCGGCGCTAACCTTCTGCGCGGGTTTCATGGCGCTCTGCTATTGGATGATCCTTGGCGACTTTGATCTGAGTTGGTGGATACCCAACCTTATCATTGCTGCCTGGCCGGTCTGGTTTGTCCCTAGGCTAATTGCCGCTAGGGAGGGTGACTACCAACCCTCAACAAACGCCTTCACAAGATGATGCGCAATAGCGAAGGCGGGCGGCACGAAAAAGCCGTCTGCTTTTCCGTCAAGAGCCGCCGCCAATTCGTCCCGCGTAAACCAGCGGCCTTCCGATAGTTCGACGCCGTCGATCTCATACTCTTCGCTGGTGGCTTCGGCGATGCATCCAATCATAAGGCTGGACGGGAAGGGCCAGGGCTGCGTTGAGTGATACCGCACAGAATTGACCTCGATTCCCGCTTCCTCATCGAGCTCGCGCGCAACCGCCTCTTCGATGCTCTCGCCCGGTTCCACAAAACCGGCGGCCGCTGAGAACATGCCTTTGGGAAAAATCTTCTGGCGTCCGAGGAACGCCTTGTCGCCGTGGGTCGCCAGCATGATGACGACCGGGTCCGTGCGCGGGAAGTGCTCCGCACCGCAGGACGGGCAAACGCGTTTGTATCCTGCTTCCGCGACATCGGTGGCGGCCCCACAAACCGCGCAATGGCCGTGGCGCGCATGCCAGTCAATCATGGCCTTGGCCTGCGCCATGATCGCGAGTTCTGTGTTCGCCAATTCGCCCATCATGCCCACGGCGCGCAGGTCTTCAAACCCGCCCATGCCTTTGAACGGGCCATCGCCTTCCGGGTCTTTCAGGCTGGAAACATCGTGCGCAAATAGGGGCTTGCCGCGGCGGTTAATGCCGAGGAAAACAGTCGTTCCATTCGGGTCTGCCGCCTGCACCATATTGACCGGCAGCCACCCCACATCCTTGCCGGCGCCCGGCTGTTCCTCAGGCAGCACCAGAGGTTTCAGGTTCCAGAAGGGCACGGCAAGACTGGCGCTGTCGGCGAGCTTCTCGGCGATCCAGTCCGGGTTTGTGCGCAAATGTCCTGCCCGGTCGAGGGGATTGTTGGCAAAAATATTGGGATTGGCCTCCAGTGCCATGGGCCTGCCTCCGAATTTGGGGATTCTTTGTTCTGATGCGCGGCAAGGTGGCATGGGCCCCACATAAATGCAAAATCCTGAAGAATCCTGGGTGATTTTCGAGCCAATTCTTGCCAATTCCCGGCTGAACCCTGATATAGTGTCCTTGGGAGGTTGGCGGTGGACGAGTTTCTCGCCAACCCGGTCAGGTCCGGAAGGAAGCAGCCGTAACGAGCCCTACTCGGGTCTCTGTTCCAGCCTCCCACTTTGAATTCCAACCCATGCGTCGGAGATGAAGGCGAAAAGCCCCTCGGGCGCTGGTATGCCAACCGGGGAGCGGCAAACCGCCAGATGGATGACGTCGCCGATAGTGCACCTGAACAGGCGCAGGCCCCCGATCCCGCGACCGAACCTGGATTCGATTTAGGCGGCGGCAGCGCGGCTCCCACACCTGATTCCGGCTACCGCGTTCTCGCACGGAAATATCGCCCCACAACCTTTGACGACCTGGTGGGCCAGGAAGCCATGGTCCGCACCCTTTCAAACGCGTTTGAAAGCGGCCGGATCGCCCATGCTTTCATGCTGACCGGTGTGCGCGGGGTGGGGAAAACTACGACCGCACGTATTCTGGCGCGGGCGCTCAACTACACCAAAGCGGACGGCGACAAGCCCACCATCGAGCTCCATGATTTCGGCGAACACTGCGAAGCGATCATGGAATCACGTCATCAGGACGTGCTGGAAATGGACGCGGCATCCCGGACGGGCATTGATGATATCCGCGAGATCATTGAGAGCGTGCGCTACAACCCGGTGAGTGCGCGCTACAAGGTCTACATCATCGACGAAGTGCACATGCTCTCTAAGGCGGCCTTTAACGGCCTGCTGAAAACCCTGGAAGAGCCACCGGAGCACGTGAAGTTCATCTTTGCGACGACCGAGATCCGCAAAGTGCCGGTCACGGTGCTCTCGCGCTGTCAGCGCTTTGATCTGCGCCGCCTGAGCGCGGAAGAACTGATGGGGCTCCTGAAGAAAGTCGCCGACAAGGAAAGTGTCGAAATAGAAGACGCGGCACTTGGACTGCTCGCGCGGGCCGCGGAAGGCTCTGCCCGTGATGGCCTCTCTTTGTTGGACCAGGGCATTGCTCATGGGGCTGGCACGATCAAGGAAGAAGATGTCCGCGACATGCTCGGCCTCGCCGATCGCGCTCGGGTGTTCGATCTGTTTGACTTGGTGATGAAAGGCGAGATCGCGCCCGCCCTCGCAGAGCTTCGCGATCAGTATGATGCGGGCGCTGATCCGGCCGTCGTTCTGTCGGACCTTGCCGAGCTCACTCATTGGCTGACGCGCCTGAAGCTTGCCGAAAGTGCCGCCGATGACATGACCGTCACCGAGACGGAGCGGGTGCGCGGTCAGGAAATGGCGAAAGCGCTGCCGGTCCGTGTGCTATCGCGCACCTGGCAGATGCTTCTGAAAGGCATCGGGGAAGTGCAGGGCGCGGCGAAGCCCATAGCAGCGGCCGAAATGATCCTCGTGCGTTTGGCATACGTGGCGGACCAGCCCTCACCGGAAGAACTGGTGGCGAAGCTGCAAGACCAACCTGCAGGTTCCGGCGCCGGCGCTCCGACCATGGGCGGAGGACCGAATGGTGGGGCTCCTTCTGGGGGAGCCAGAGCTGCGATGAATGGCGGGGGCGCGCAGGCTATCGGTCAGCCTCAAACGCAAGCAGAGACAGCACCGACACGCGCACCGGAATTCCGCGCCTACGCCGACGTGATTGCCTACGCCCAGTCTCAACGGGACATCAAGCTGGCGCACCTGCTGGAGTCAGGCCTCCGCCTTGTGCATTTCGAGAAGGGCCGCATTGAGGTCAATGTCGTCCATGGCGACAATTCCGTAGCAGGTCAGCTTGCGGAGAAGCTCCGTCAGTGGACTGGCGAACGCTGGTTGGTGTCCATCTCCCAGGCTGAGGGCGCGCCCACATTGCGCCAGCAAAAGGAAACACGCCGCGACGAACTGCATTTGGAAGTGCAGGACGATCCGCTGGTGAAGGCGGCGCTGGACGCGTTTCCTGGCGCGAAGATCAAAAATGTTGTGGAACCCGAACTTCTGGGTCCGTCGCCTGCTGAAGGCGAAAGTACAAAAGACGAGGATGCGGATTGAAAAACCTGACCGACATGATGAAGCAAGCGCGGGAGCTGCAGTCAAAGCTCGCCGACACGCAGGCCGAACTTGAAAACGCGGAAGTTGAAGGGTCAAGCGGCGCCGGTCTTGTACGCGTGACACTGTCGGGCAAAGGCACCATGAAGCGGCTGCATGTCGATCCCAGCCTTATGAAGCCGGAAGAAGCGGAAATTCTGGAAGACCTGATTGTGGCGGCCTTCAATGACGGCAAAGCCAAGGCGGAAGCGCTCGTCGCAGAACGCATGAAAGAGCTGACCGGTGGGCTGCCGCTTCCCCCAGGCATGAATTTCGGGCTTTGAATCGTGTTTCCAGGAAAAGTGGGAGCCGGTTTTCCGTCCGGAAACACGATAAAGAGATGACAAAGTCATGAGTGCGCTAAGCGGTCCTGAGATTGAGCGGTTAATCCAACTGCTCGGTAAATTGCCCGGTTTGGGGCCGCGATCAGCGCGCCGTGCTGTTTTGCATCTTGTGAAGAAGAAGCAAAGCCTTCTGGAACCACTGGCGGTTGCCATGGCCGATGCCGCTGACAAGGCGGTGATCTGCACCACCTGCGGCAATGTCGATACCCAGGACCCCTGCACAATCTGTATTGATCCGCGGCGGGAACCGAAAAGCCTCTGCGTGGTCGAAGATGTCGGTGACCTCTGGGCGCTGGAGCGGGCGGGGGCTCACAAAGGCCGCTACCATGTATTGGGCGGAACCCTTTCGGCGCTGGACGGTGTCGGCCCGGAAGATCTCAATATCGGCTCTTTGTTGGAGCGGGCCTCGGGCGATGAGATTACAGAAGTGATCCTGGCGACCAATGCGACTGTCGATGGCCAGACAACGGCCCACTACATCACCGACCGTCTTGCCTCAGCCTGTGTCTCCGTCACGCGCCTCGCCCATGGGGTGCCGGTCGGCGGTGAGCTAGACTATTTGGATGACGGCACGCTCGCCGCAGCGATGAAATCCCGCCGTCCAGTATAGGGCCTCTTGAGCGAAATCAGACGGTGCATTGACCCGGTCAGGCGTAGCCAACCCATCCGTGCCACGCGAAGCCTGTATAGAAGCTCTTCACGTCTCTCAAGCCCGCGCTTGTCAGCAATGTCACATTCTGCTCTGGGGTGATCCGCGGCAGTTGCGCTGACACGGCGTTCCGCGCCATTTCAGCCATTTCCGGCTCGACCCCGGATGCGGTCGCAAACGCGGCGTAGCGCGACAGACAAAGCTCCCGGTCGTCCTCGCTGTCTGGAAAGCTCGAGTGAACAACAATCAGGGGTGCGCCCGGCTTCAACCTTTGCACGATTCCTTTGACCGTGTCGGTATAGTCCCTCTCATCCAGAAAATGGAGCGTGAGAAGGCTGGTTGCGGCATCGAAGGGACCCTCCGGAGCATCGTGGATATAGCCATGATGGAGCTGAATGCGATCCATCAACGAGTCAAGGCGCTGCTCGGCGACGGCAAGCATGGCTTTCGCGGGATCCACACCAACGAAGGTCCAACGAGGGTAGTCGCGGGCAAAAGCTTCCAGCTCAAGACCGCCGCCCGCACCGTGCACCAACACATTTGCCGCTTCCGGCGCCCGCTCGTTGATCAGAACACTCACCATGCGGTGTAAATCGGCGAAACCCGGCACGAATTTGGTGGGCCCGTCACTGTAGCGGGCCGCCTGGTCCGGATCGTCAAACATCGCTCTGATGGAGTCAGGTGTGCCGGTCAAGGTTGCTTTGTCCTTTCTCATGCTGGACTTTCGTAAACCTGTCGTGGAAATCGGCACTCAGCTCTGCGAGCGACGTTAGCTCGAACTGTTTGAGGAGAAGCGCTTCTGCTTCGGCAAAGGCCTCACCCAGCGCGGCGTTGACGGTTTGCTCCACAAGACACGTCGGGGCTTCATTCCGGTGATCAAGGGCAATGCAGTCGGGAGCACCGAGCGCGTCGTAAATGTCCCGCATGGATGTTGTTTGAAGGTCGCAGCTGAGACGCCAGCCTCCGCCATGCCCCTTCGTCGATGAAACGAAGCCGCGTTCGCGCAAACTGGCCATAACCCGCCGCACCACCACAGGGTTGGTATTCATGGTCTTCGCAAGTCGCTCAGACGTCACAGGCTCCTCATTCTCAGCGAGGTGCAAAATGACGTGGAGCACAGCCGACAGGCGCCCATCTTTTTTCATGTAACTTATTATGTTGCATGAAATTGCATTGCGCAAGGTGTGAGACGGAGGAAGCCTGACTCACACCATTTTGTCGACAGCGGTGCCTTTCATCTGTTCCAGGCGCATTTCTCTTAAGTAGAGAAACATTGGCAGTCCGCACGAGACGCCAACAAGGAAAGTGCCGACAACGGGCAGCCACAGCCGTTCCATGCCCAGGCGCTTTCCTTCAATCAGAATGAAGGGAATGAGCACAATGGCCGAGACGATCACGTCCCAGCCAAAAAAACCGCCAATGCGATTGGCGAAGAGTTCCGCGAAGAAGAGCGGGATGTCGAGGCCATGTTCTGACACCCAGGGCAGAAACTGCGACAGCGGCAGGAGCGTGCCTGCCACCATCCCCGCGAAGTAGAACCAGCGGAGCATGTGCCCTAACGCCCCCCTAGTCGGCCGCTTGCGGGTTCGCGGCGCGCTTCTCCCAATAGGTCTTGGTCGCTTTGAAGACCATGGGACCGAGGATGATGAGCCCGATCAGGTTCGGGATCGCCATCATCGCATTGAGCGTATCCGCCAGGAGCCAGATGAAGCCGAGATTGACTGTGGCCCCGACCGGGATCGCGACAATCCAGATCACCCGATAGGGCAGGATCGCCAAGTCGCCAAAGAGATATTGAACGGAGCGTTCGCCATAATAGGACCAGCCAAGAATGGTGGTGAAGGCGAAGACGGCGAGGGCCACCGAGACGATTTCCGCGCCGCCTGGTAGCGACATGGCAAAGCTTGCACTGGTGAGCGCGGCGCCCGTGTCCCCGGATATCCAAAGACCCGACGTGATGATCACAAGGCCCGTCATGGTGCAGACAATGATCGTGTCGATGAAAGTACCGAGCATGGCGATATGACCTTGGCGCACCGGATCATTGGTTTTCGCGGCCGCATGAGCGATGGCCGCTGAGCCGAGACCGGCTTCGTTCGAGAACACGCCGCGCGCAATACCAAAGCGGATCGCAGCGGCGACCGTCGCACCCGCAAAACCACCGGCAGCAGAAACCGGTTCAAAAGCATGGCGGAAGATCAGTCCGAAAGCGTCGGGAATGGCGGCCGCGTTGAGCACCAGGATGACGATTGCGGCACCGACATAGAGCACGATCATGAGCGGCACCAGGGCGCCGGCGACATCGGCGATGCGCCGGATACCGCCGAGCAAAACAGCCGCAACAATAGCCATCATGACGAGGCCGGTCGCAATATGAGGCACGCCGAAGCTTGAGCTCATGGCATCCGCCACTGAGTTCGCCTGCACGCCATTGCCGATGCCGAACGCAGCAACAGCTGCAAAGAGGGCGAACAGCGGCGCCAGCACCTTGCCAAGTGTGGGATATTTCTCGCCGACGCCGTTTTTCAGGTAGTACATCGGGCCGCCGACATGATTGCCGTTGGCATCCGTCTCGCGGAAGGTGACCGCGCATACGGCTTCGGCATATTTGGTTGCCATGCCGATAAGGGCGATGAGCCACATGTAGAAAAGGGCACCCGGCCCGCCGAGAAAAATAGCGGTGGCGACGCCGGCAATATTGCCCGTGCCCACCGTTGCCGAGAGGGCTGTCATCAACGCTTTGAAAGGCGGAATGTCGCCCGCGCCCGGCGTCGCGGGAGAGAGCAGCAATTTGAAGCCATGGGCCAATTTGCGGAGTGGCATAAACAGCAGCCCCGCCATCAGGAAGACGCCTGTCGCGCCGATGAGGATCAGCATGGGCACGCCCCAGACAATGCTGTTTACCTGACCCACAAATGCTTCAATCATTTCCATCTGCCGTTCCCCTAAATCTTAAGCCTCAACCGTCTCTATTCACCGGCAAGCAGGTCTGGCTGGTTTCCCGCGCCTTTGCCGCCTGATTGTAACTTGGTCCCAGAAGGCGGGGATAGGTCGGTGGGATCTTCCAGCTCGACTTCCTTGATCCGCTCGCCTTTCCGCGTAATTTTCGACGTCGATGTCTCGATATCGCGGATATCCTTCTCGGCCTGTGCGAAGTGGCCTTTGAGCTTGTCGACACGCGCATCGAGACGCCCCACATCTTCGAGAAGCCTGCCCACTTCCGCCTGAATGACATGGGCCTGTTCGCGCATTTGCGCATCCTTGAGCACCGCCCGCACCGTGTTGAGGGTCGCCATCAGCGTAGTAGGGGACACAATCCAGACCCGGGCCTTGTAGCCCTGGTCCACCACGTCGGCGAACCTTGCGTGCAGCTCTGCATAAACGGCTTCGGACGGCAGGAACATCAGTGCCGACTCGGCGGTTTCACCGGGGATGATGTATTTCTCCGAAATATCTTTGATGTGCTTCAACACATCGGCGCGCAATTGGCGCGTCGCGGCGACCTTAGCCGCATCATCCGGCGCCTCGACCAGCCGTCGATAGCTGTCGAGCGGGAACTTGCTGTCCACAGCGATGGACCCCGGCGGGTTCGGCAGCTTGATCAGGCAATCAGGACGGCTCTTGTTGGACAATGGCGTCTGAAACGAATAGGCCGACGGCGGCAGCGCGCTGGTCACCAGATCATTCAGCTGAATTTCACCAAACGCCCCGCGCGCCTGTTTATTGCCTAGAACCTCCTGTAGGCCCACCACCTCAGTCGTCAGGCCGTCCAGTTTCTTCTGCGCTTCGTCGATGAGCGCAAGGCGGGTGTGCAAGACGCCGAGCTGCTCCCCCAATTGCTCGCGGTTCTGCTGCGACGTCTCGGTCAGGTTCTTACTCACCTTCTCTAGACGCTCATTGAGCGTCTGATTGGTTTTCTGCGTACTCTCCGTGAGGCTCTGGTTAAGCCGCTGGCTCACCGCGTCCAACCGCTCATTGAGCGCCTGGTTGAGTGTTTGCTGGTTACTGACCTGCCCCTCCTGAAGGGTCGCGAGGCGACCCGCCAGCTGGTTTTGCATGTCGGCAAGCTGCGCGAGCTGTTGCGCGACAGGGTCTGGCCCATCGGGTGTTTCTTCAGTTTTCCCTTTTTGCAGTCGCACCACCAGCAGCGCCGTAACAACGATCGTGGTGACGACAGCTGAAACCAAGTAGGGAAGGAAAGAAGCGTCCATCGAATCTCACAAATTGCACAGAGCACCAACTATACCTGAAATCTCGGGATCCGCAGTGCCCTTGACCTATTCAGGCAGCCGCCCGCATAAAAGAGCGGGGTAAGTCTTATGGACGAGGGGATGTGATGACGATTCTCAGAGATTTTGGCCGGTTTATAGGTCTTTCGATGGTGACACTGCTTCTGGCCGCCTGCGGACCGGTGATCGAAACCCATTATGACTACACCCCGCCGACCCAGCAGGGTGGCATGCAGTGCCTGTCTCAGTGCCAGGCCGGTCAAAATCAGTGCACTCGCAATGCCGAAGCCGAAAGATCGGATTGCCGTTACCGCGAAGACCTGCGGGTCCGCGAGGAAAACCTGCGTGCTCAGGAAAACTACGAATATGAGCTCGATCAGTATCTCTACGAAAAACGCCGGGCGGAGAAAGCGCGCGAACGGTTTTACCGCGTAAACGGCACCTATGAGGGGGCACCCGGCTTGCCGGAACGGCCCGATGCGCCCTACGAGCGCACAGCCTCCTATTACCAGTGCGAGGATATCGGTTCGCAATGCGTCGGGCAGTTCAACATGTGCTACAGCTCCTGCGGCGGACAGGTGCGCGAGCGCCAAGTTTGCGTCGCAAACTGCGATCAATAGAGCTTAGCGTCGCAAACTGTGACCAATATTGGTCTGCGTCGCCAACTGCGACTAATGAGGGCACTGTTTGCGGAAGTAAATCCGCAGAAATGCGGTAAAACTTGACGGCGGTTCGCGGGGGGCCTATCTCGTTCCCATGACCATTCGACCGATTGTGACAGCCCCGGACAGACGCCTGAAACAGGTCTCAAGCCCTGTCGAAAAGGTAGATGACGACCTGCGCGCCCTCATGGACGACATGTTGGAGACCATGTATGACGCGCCGGGCATTGGCCTCGCGGCCATCCAGGTCGGCGTTCCAAAGCGCGTGATCGTGATGGACCTGGCGCGGGAGGGGGAAGAGCCGGAACCGCGCTATTTCGTCAATCCCGAGATCATCTGGACGGATGATACGGAGACCCGCGTCTACGAAGAAGGCTGCCTCTCGGTGCCGGAATATTATGACGAGGTTGAGCGTCCGGCCAAATGCCGCGTGCGTTTTCTCGACTATGAGGGCGAAATCCGCGAGCTCGACTGTGACGAGATGCTCGCCACCTGTCTCCAGCATGAGATGGACCATCTGGAAGGTGTGCTCTTCATCGATCACCTGTCCAAGCTGAAGCGCGACCGGGTGTTGAAGCGTCTCCTGAAAGAGCGCCGCCTGAAAGAAAAAGAACTGGCCTGACCGGTTCCGAACGCGCACCCTTCTGGTTATGACAAACTCAGATCCTCTCCGTATTGCCTTTATGGGCACGCCTGACTTTTCGGTGGGCGTGCTCGCAGCACTTGTGGACGCTGGCCATAATGTGGTGGCGGTCTATTCCCAGCCGCCGCGCAAAGCCGGCCGCGGCATGGGTCTCAAAAAGTCGCCGGTGCACGCATTCGCTGACTCCAAAGGCATTGAGGTCCGCACGCCGAAAAGTCTGAAAGGCGAAGAGGAACAAAAAGCCTTTGTTGATCTCGATCTCGACGTCGCCATCGTCGTGGCCTATGGGCTCTTGCTGCCAACGCCGATCCTCGAAGCGCCACGGCTCGGCTGTCTCAATCTCCATGCGTCGCTCCTGCCGCGGTGGCGGGGCGCAGCGCCCATCCAACGCGCGATCATGGCTGGCGACAAAGAGACAGGGGTCATGGTTATGCAGATGGACGAAGGATTGGATACAGGCCCCGTCCTTGGCACTGCCCGCGTGACCATCACCGGCGCCATGACGGCTTCTGAGTTGCATGACGAACTGGCGAAAGTTGGCGCCCCACTCATGGCCGACACGCTCGCAAAACTGGCTGGCGGCGAGATCACGCCAACAGAGCAATCAGACGACGGCGTCACCTATGCCAAGAAGATCGATAAGGCCGAAGCCCGCATTGATTGGGCACGTCCTGCGGAGGCATTGGACTGCCACATTCGCGGTCTCTCGCCGTTTCCCGGCGCATATTTTGAAATCATGCGCAAGGGCAAACCGGAGCGGGTGAAAGTCTTGCGCGCGGAAGCGGTCGCGGGTAGCGGTGCACCCGGCACAGCGCTTGATGATGAGCTCACCATCGCCTGTGGGGAAGGCGCATTGCGCCTGCTGGAGGTTCAGCGCGCTGGCAAAGGCCGGACAAGTGCTTCGGAGTTCCTCCGGGGCTTTCCGCTCACCAAAGGCGAGAGTGTGGGATAATGCCCCGCTACAAACTCACCATTGAATATGACGGTGGGCCTTACAATGGCTGGCAGTCGCAGACCAATGGCATTGCCGTGCAGGATGAAGTCACCAAGGCGGTCCGCGCCTATAGTGGTGAGGAGGCCGAGATCTTTGCGGCAGGCCGCACAGATACTGGCGTCCATGCCCTCGGGCAGGTCGTGCACCTGGATCTGGAGCGGGGCGACCGAGCCGACAAGGTTAAAGACGCGGTCAACTATCATCTAAAGCCTGCGCCCATCGCCATTGTGGATGCCGCGATCGTCGATGACGAGTTTCATGCCCGGTTTGACGCCAAGCAACGCCACTATCTCTATCGCATTATCAACCGGCGGGCACCGCTGACCCTCGATCGGGGCCAAGCCTGGGCTGTCCCGGTGCCGCTCGACGCGGAGGCCATGCATCGCGCCGCCCAGACGCTCATCGGCAAGCACGACTTCACGACCTTCCGCTCTGTCCACTGTCAGGCCAAATCGCCGCTGCGCACCATGGATGAGGTGACCGTGTCCCGCTATGGCGAAGAGATTGAGATCATCTGCCGGGCGCGGTCCTTCTTGCACAATCAGGTGCGATCCATTGTCGGGTCGCTGAAATATGTGGGCGAAGGAAAATGGAAGCCAAAGGATATGGAGGCGGCCTTGAAGGCGGCTGACCGCTCTCGATGCGGCCCGGTGGCACCGCCTGACGGCCTTTACCTGACGGCCGTCGATTACGATTGAAGACGAGCATTTTCAGCAAAAGTTGTGCGACTTTTGTGGTTCGAAAATGCGATGAAACCTGAGAATTTTAAGCAAAAGTTGTGCGACTTTTGTGGTTCGAAAATGCGACGAAAAAAGTCTGTTAGGTCAGCTGAAGATCAATCAGCTCCACAGCCGCCGCGTCTATTTCAGACCCAAAGAAAAGGCCCCCGACACGGGCAAACCGGTCCGGCGCGTCAGTTGCGAAAAACCGTTCAGACCCTTTCGAAGGACTATCGGTCTCTAGCCCGCTCTCTTTCAGAGCACTTGCAACGGCGTCGGCTGTGGTGGCGGCGCTGTCGACCAGCGTCACGCCGTCTCCGAGAACTCTGGCGATTGCGGGGGCGAGTACCGGAAAGTGGGTGCATCCCAACACGAGCGTGTCCGGTGCGGCGGTGGGATCTGCAAACAGTGGCTTGAGATACCGTTGCGCGGCGGCTTCGGCGATGGCGTCGTCACCCCAACCTTCTTCCGCGAGCGCCACAAAAAGCGCACAGGGCTGCTGACGGACGATTGCTTCTGGCGCGATTTCATTAATCGCCCGGGCGTAGGCGCCTCCTCTGACCGTGCTCTCGGTTGCAAGCACGCCGATCCGCTGTGTCTTGGTCGCTGAGGCACCTGCCCGCGCGCCTGGTTCAACAACGCCGATCACAGGTAAGGGCGCATGCTGCTCCGACAAGGGTTGGATGGCGACGGCACTTGCGGTGTTGCAGGCGATGACCACCATCTTCACGTCGTGGCGGAGCAATTGTTTTGTCGCCTGCAGGGCGTAAGCCGTCACCGTATCGGCGCTTTTGGTTCCGTAAGGGAGCCGCGCCGTGTCACCCAGATAGATCAGATCTTCATGAGGCAGGGTGTCGCGAAGCGCACGCAGAACTGTGAGCCCGCCCATTCCGGAATCAAAGACGCCTATCGCACGCGTGTCACTCATGCCGGGTTTCTCATTCAGGCAGGTCCACCACCGATAAAGGCACTGGCGATCAGATTGATCACAAAGCCCAAGGCCACCTCAAAGGCGACAATTCCGGCAGCGAGGGCGGGCGTCGTCCGGAAGACGGTTACGGCAATCTGCCAGCGGTAAAGCAGGGCCGTCATAAACACGAGCAGGATGAGAAAGGCCGTGGTCTCGAGCGAGGCAATACCGAAACTGTAAAGCACGTAAGGAGGCGCGACGAGTGCCGCAACGAGAACGGACGACCAGTTATACACAATGATGTAGGGCGCAAAATTCTGCGTCAGATTGAGGGCGCGGCAGAGAAACACCATCGAGACGGGATAGACAATCCAGAAGGCCACATAGGACAGCAGGTCGACGATCGTGTAGCTGAACACCGTGTTGGTCACAACGACTTCCGCTTCGCTGATCATCCGCCATTCAGCACTGATAAAGACCAGATAGAAGGGCAGCGCGAAGATGAACGCGGCAAAGGACCGCCAAAAGGCGTCGGCACTGAACTCAAAATGCGAGAGGGCTGTTGGATCGCGCCGCGCGATCTTCCAGGCGCCGATAAACGCATTGATGATTTCTGTGCTTGTTGGCATTGGCGCTAGCTGAAATAGCCTCTGAGGACAGTTTCGTAGATATCGGTGAGGGCGACAATATCATCGACCTTGGCATGTTCATCCACCTTGTGCATGGATTGGCTGACCAGACCGAACTCAACCACCCGCGCATAATTCTTGATAAAGCGCGCGTCTGATGTACCACCGCTGGTGGACAGTTCCGGTGTGCGGCCGGTTGCCTTTGTCGTCGCTTCCGAGATGAGCGTACTGAGTTTCCCAGGTGCGGTGAGGAAGGCTTCGCCGCTAGCGATCATCTTGAGGTCGTATGCGCCGCCCATCTCGGCGGTGACCGCATCCAGATGCGCGCGCACCCGGGCTTCCAGTGCCGCCGGCGTGTGTAGATCGTTGAACCGGATGTTGAACCGGGCCTTCGCTTCGGCAGGGATGACATTGGTCGCGTCATTGTCGACAGAGACCTGCGTAATCTCGAGATTGGAGGGCTGAAAATGTTCGGTCCCCTCGTCCAGTATGTCGCTTGTAAGGCGCTGAAGCATGGCAATGAGGCGCGGGGTTGGATTGTCCGCCAGATGGGGATAGGCCACATGTCCCTGCGCGCCAAGCGCGGTTATCCACCCATTCGTGCTGCCACGGCGGCCGATTTTGATCATGTCGCCGAGTACCTGCGGATTGGTGGGCTCGCCAACAAGGCAGTCGTCAATAACTTCGCCTTGCGCCTCAAGCCATTCCAGCACTTTGCGCGTGCCGTTGATCGCCGGGCCTTCTTCGTCGCCGGTGATGAGAAAACTGATGGACCCGGGAACACCGCCATCTGCAACAAGCCTGGCGACCGCCGCAGCGAAGGCCGCAATCGACCCTTTCATGTCGGTGGCACCCCGACCCAACAACAGGCCGTCTTTAATCACGGCGTCGAACGGGTCGACGCTCCAGGCTTTTTCATCACCTACCGGCACGACGTCCGTGTGGCCCGCAAAGCAGAAATTGGGCGCGTCGGTCCCAAGGCGGGCATAAAGATTGTCGACGTCGGGCGTGTCTTCGTCACTGAAAGGCAGGCGCGTGCAGACGAAACCCAGCGCTTTGAGTCGGGCCTCAAGAAGATCGAGGGCGCCCCCTTCCACAGGGGTGACGCTCTGACAGCGGATCAGGTCCTGGGCGAGCGTAACGGGGTCAATGAGGCCGGCGGCCGTGGGTGCATCTGTTTCCATGCCCCCGGTGTACCCGGTTGAGCCCAATTCGGTCAATCTGACCCATCATTTATGGGTTGATCGCCTCAGCCGGACTTAGTCGCGGAGCAGCTCGTTGACAGAGGTTTTGGACCGCGTGCGCTCATCTACCGTTTTCACGATCACGGCGCAGGCAAGGCTCGGGCCGGGCGTGCCATCCGGCAGAGGTTTGCCGGGAAGGGCACCAGGGACGACAACAGAATAGGGCGGCACATAGCCGACATGCACTTCGCCGGTTTCGCGGTTCACGACTTTGGTCGTGGACGTAATGAACACGCCCATGGACAGGACAGCGCCAGTGCCGACGATCACGCCTTCCGCAACTTCAGATCGCGCGCCGATAAAGCAATTATCTTCAATGATGACCGGTCCGGCTTGCAGCGGCTCAAGGACACCGCCAATGCCGGCGCCGCCCGAAATATGCACATTCTTACCAATCTGCGCGCAGGACCCGACCGTCGCCCAGGTATCGACCATGGTGCCGCTATCGACGCGGGCGCCCAGATTGACAAAGGAGGGCATCAATACGGCGCCGGGTGCGATATAGGCAGAACGCCGAACGATGGCGCCTGGGACAGCGCGGAAGCCCGCGGCGGAAAACTCCTGCGGGCCCCAACCTTCGAACTTTGAGGGTACCTTGTCCCACCAGTTCGTGCCATTGCCGGGGCCGCCAGCGATGGTTTCCATATCGTTCAAGCGGAAAGACAGGAGCACCGCCTTTTTCAGCCATTGATTGACTTCCCAGCCCTTATCACCTTTTTCAGCGACCCGTGCTTCGCCATTGTCCAAAAGCGTCAGCGCCTCTTCGACGGCGTCGCGTACCTCGCCAGTCGTTTTGGTGTCGATGGAGTCCACATTGTCGAACGCGTTGTCGATGATGGTTTGGAGCTCGGCTGGGGTCATCTTCAGGAATCCTTGATCTATCGGCAGCTTTAGCGCGGTTTTGAGCGCCGCGGCACCATAGCGGGGGGTGGATCGTTGTCAACCGACGGCGGCTGCCTAGAGCTTCTGTAGAAAGTCCGTCAGATCGTCGGTCACATGATGGACATGGTCACCGTCCGATCCCTCATGGGACATCTGCTGATGTTTCTCCGGGCCGGGTTCCCCAGGACGCACCCAGACGGTGGTCATGCCCAGATCGTGAGGCGCCAGCAGGTTGCGGGCAATGTCCTCGAACATAGCAGACCGGGTTGGATCAATGCCGGTCCCTTTGACAAACCGCTCATAGGCTTGCGGGGCAGGTTTGGGTGTGTAGTCGACAGCGACAATGTCATAGACCTCATCGAAGTGATGCGTGATCCCCAGCTGGCCAGTGACATTTTCAGCGTGCGCGGCCGTGCCATTGGTGAAGATGACTTTGCGTCCCGGTAGCCGCTCAATCGCCCGACTGAGATCGTCGGCGGGGGCGATATGGCTCACGTCGATCTGATGCACATAGTCCAGAAAAGCCTGGGGTGCCAGATCATGCACCTTCATGAGGCCATTTAGTGTCGTGCCATGCTCCACATAATAATGCTTCTGCAGGCGCCGGGCTTCTTCGGGATCAACCTCCAAATAGTCTGAAATAAAGTCCCGCATCCGTACATCCACCTGGGAGAACAAGTCGCATTCAGGCGGATAGAGCGTGTTGTCCAGATCAAATACCCAGGTCTCAATATGAAGAAAATCAGGGTTTTTGAGGCTTTTGGGCAGGTCGCTGGGCATAGGATGGATACTCGTGTTGGCAGGCCGCACTCTGCCGTTGCATTCACCAATTGGCAACCATGTTAAACCACCCCTTAAAGGCCCATTAAGAGCCAATTGCTAGAATTCACTCTGTTTGTGTGAGTTCGAAAGTTCCCGGTTTGACATCCACTGCGTTGAACAATGAGTCCCTGCCGGAGCCTGTTGATGATGTTGCATCAATAGCGCCGCGCGCCTTGCTGCAACGCTTTCGCGGGCCTGGACTCTTGCTGGCCGATGACGGTGGGGTTGTTGCGCAAAACAAAGCCGGCGATGATCTTCTGCGCATTCTGGAACGCGCACCCGACGACACGGCGAACGGATTCCTCGAAGCGGGTCGCACCGGCGTGCCGGCCGCCAAACGGATCGTCGTCTCCGCGTCGACGTCGGGTGAGGGCAACCGGACATATGACATCACGGCACTTCCTGTCAGCCTGTCGACGGAGGCTGACAGGGGTGTGTTGCTCCTGGCGCGCAATGTCTCGTTGGAGGGCAACCTCGTCGAGGCGCTTGTCAGTTCGCGCGCGCTCTATCGCGATCTCGCTGATTGCTCAGGTGACTTTGTCTGGGAAGTCGATGCCGCCTCAAAGTTTTCTTTTGTCAGCCCCCAAGGCATTGTCGGCTACCTGCCGCAGGCATTGAATGGGGCCTCACCCGCTGGGCTTGCCATGGACCCTCATGAAGCGGGTCATCTCGTTGCCCTCTTTGCCGCACGTGAACCCATTACCGAGACAGAGGTTTGGATCCGAGGTGAAGATGGAGAAGCCGCCTGCTTGATCGCTTCAGTCAGACCGATGGCGGATGACCAAGGCCAATGGTGTGGGGCGCGCGGTGTTGCCCGGGACGTAACGCTAGAGCGCCGCCGGGCCCGAGAGCTGGACGAGCAGCGGGAAGATGACGCACTGATCTCCGCAATTGCCCGCGCCATACAACAGGAGATGCACCCCGACGATATGCTTCGCGCTGCAGCACGCGTCCTGTTGGCGTCCTTCCAGGCCGCCGGCGCCTGGATTGTACCGCTGCAAGCGGACGGCACCCCGCTCCAGCCATATGCCCGCCAAATCGACTCGGCGCTGGCGGCTGAGTTGCAGGACCCGGATTTTGTGAGCTTGATGGACACCGCCATCCCATCCGATGAGCAGGCACAGGCCTATCAGATATGGCGCGAGGGGCCGTTCCTTTGCTTGCTGACCCATCATTGGGACGTCATGAACGGCTTTGTTGTACTCCTCGATACGGGCGGCCGTGCAGAAGCGATGCTCACCCATGCCGCAGATCATCTCTCAAATGCGATAGAGCACGCCCGGCAACTCCGCGAACTGGACCGCTTGTCGCGGACCGACGAACTGACTGGGCTTTTGAACCGGCGCGCGTTCATCGCGCGAGTGAGCGACAGCCTGAAGGCGCATTCTGACGATGGTCCTGCTGGCAGTCTGATGTTCATTGACATGGACAACTTTAAGGCGGTCAACGACACCTACGGCCACCCAGCAGGCGACGCTCTTTTGACCGCGTTGGCATCACTCATGTCGGAGATCGTGTCCGATCTTCCTGCGGGCGATCATGTTGCCGCCCGGCTCGGCGGCGATGAGTTCGCAATGTGGATTGGGGCAGAGCACGAAGCACCTGCCTCATTGGCAGTCCTGACCGCGGAAAGGCTAGTGAGTGGTTTTGACCTTATTGCCGCCGAATATGGCGCTGAGGTCCGACCGGGGCTGTCTATCGGCGTGGCAAGCGCCAAACCAGGTGAACAACTTCAACCCCTGATGGCGCGCGCTGACCAGACGCTGTACGAGGTGAAAAGGTCTGGGAAAGGGACCTGGAAACGCGCCTCAGACGATGGCGTCGATGCGCACGCCCACTTGGAACTTCACAGAAACCCGGCGCGAGGAAGGTCATGAAGAACCTATTGAAAAAAATCTTCAGCTGGCGGCGCCTGCCCAACGATTTAAGCTACGAGGACGCGCGCACCGTTCTTGAGAAACACAATCTGGCGGCCCGTCGCGAGCTGGCATCCAGGGAAGACGCACCAAGAGAAGTGCTCTATTACCTCTCTGAGGACCAAATGCTGGATGTCCGCGTGGCTGTGGCCGCGAACCCGTCGACACCCATTCAGGCGAGCGAAATCTTGGCGGATGATGCGGAAGAGCAGGTTCGCGTCGAACTGGCGCGCCGGATCTCACGTCTGGTACCGGGCGCCGATGAAACCATGCAAAACGATCTAATGGAACGCGTGATTGCATTGGTGGAAAAACTCGCATCCGACAAGTTGCCCCGCGTGCGAGCGATAGTCGCGGAAGAGATCAAAGCAACCACGAACGTCCCGCCGCGCATCATTCAAAAGCTGGCGAAAGATGCCGAGATTTCGGTGGCGGCACCCGTGCTGGAATATTCGCCCCTTCTTTCGGACGCGGATCTTATGGAGTTGATCGCCGGAAGCGCCGTCGATGGCGCTGCCGAGGCCATTGCCCGGCGTGAAAACATTGGCGAAGAAATCGTCGAGAAAGTCGCCCGCTCGCTGGACATACCCGCAGTAACCGCATTGCTCGCCAATCCAAATGTGCAAATCAGAGAAGACACACTTGATCTTCTGATTACCAAAGCGATCGACATTGAAGCGCTTCACGAACCGTTGGTGATGCGTCCCAACCTGTCAATTCGTGCCATTAAACGCATCGCAAGTTTTGTCGCGCGGTCCTTGCTGGAAGACTTGCTGGCCCGCGAAGAACTGGACGCGGAAACGAAAAAGCAGGTGCGCGATCGCGTGATGGAACGCGTTGAAGATGAAGACGGCACCGAAAAGCTCGACGCGACACTCGCGTCGGTTCGCAAAGCCTATGAAGCAGGCAAACTTGACAATGCGGCTGTGACGACGCTCGCCGACATGGGCAACAGAGAATGCATGATCATGGCACTCTCTTTGTTGGTGGACGAGCCTGTAAAGAAGGTCACAGAGATCATGGACGCAAAATCACCTGAGGCGGTGACCGCGATCTGCTGGAAAGCGGGTCTCAGCATGCGCACGGCGCTCGCTGTTCAGAAGGCTTTGCACATCAAACACACAGATCTTCTATTGCCCAAAAACGGCTTCGAGTTCCCTCTGGACGATCAAAAGATGAACCTGCAACTTGCGTTCTTCGAACTGGAACCGAAGCGGCCCGTATAGAGAAGAGTTGGCTATTTCAGGGTCTCGGTCCACACAAGCGCTTCGCCCGTGTCGATCCGTTTGAACCCTGTATCGTCGAAGCCCCGTTCGGTGCATTCCTCACGGCCTTCAATCTCAAAGCGCGTCCCTTTTGTGCAAAACGTGTGGTTGCCGGCCCAGACGAGGTCCTGCCCAGCACGTCGGGCGACCAATCCGCCGCCATCAACGGCCTCGGCATAGGAATAGTAATATTGCTCCTTGAGCTCGCCTTTGATGGCTTTTTCGCAGCGGTCCGGTTCAATACGTATCCAGCCGCTGGAGGAGAAGTCTTCACCGCTCTGATAACCTACAGCCGCCCAGACCAGAAAGTCGGTCGTATTGCAGATCGATAAACCAGTTGCAGCCTGTCGCTGGTCCGCACTTTCGATGAGCGCGTTGAAGAGAGCGGGCGTTATCTTCCCGTCCGCCCGAAGATTGATCGATTTTTGGAAGTCGGTAATCGCCGTCGTTGTGCGTCGGCCGCTGAGACCATCAATCTGGGAGACGGAGGCTCCAGTGTCGCGCAAAAGTCTCTGAGCACCCGCTATCTCCGCGCGTTTCAGGGTGTAATTGGAAGGTTCTGAGAAAGTTGTGGTCCACGTATCGCCCGTGCGTGTTTCCACACGGGTGAAGTCGAACCCGTCAAAGCCGCGTGTCGCGCAATTTGTTCGCTCGTTAACAAGAAAATCGCCAGGCGCTGTGCAGAAGCGATCGGAGCCGCTGAAATATTTTGTGCCACCTTCATGGGCGTTGATAGAGCGTGCGAAGACATAATACTCCTCGCGCTCGATGCGCCCTGGTAGCACTGCATTGCAGGCGCCGGGGAGGATGCGAAACCATCCCTGGCTTTGCCACCCATCGTCGGTCTCATATCCGATTGCAGCGTCCAGGACATAGGTCGTGGTATTGCAAAAGCGATACTCAGCCTGCGCCGGCGATGTCAGGGAGAAACAAGTGAGACAGAGAAGGGCTGCCGCGAAGCCGAGCCACATGTGTGGCTTCCGCAAACCGCCATTAACTTCATTCATAAGCGTCGACCCAACATGCTTGCCCCCCGGCCAAGCCTCTTCTCGGGAACAATAGCATCCTGGCGGAGCCTGCCAAGTGACCTCAGGCGCGCAGGGTGACTTTGTGGTGTCTTGGTTACTAACCCTCTTTGATGAGGGTACCGACGCCATGCTCCGTGAAGAGTTCAAGCAGCACCGCATGGGGCACCCGACCATCGAGGATGACAACAGCCTCAACGCCGTCATTCACGGCGTCTATGCAGGTCTCGAGTTTGGGGATCATACCCCCTGAAATGGTGCCGTCGGCCATCAACGCTTTTGCCTCCGCGATCGTGAGGCCGGTGACAAGCGTTCCGGATTTATCCAGAACGCCGCTGACATCGGTCAGAAGCAACAGACGCTTTGCATTTGTGGCAGCCGCAATGGCACCCGCGGCAGTGTCGGCATTGATGTTGTAGGTGTCGCCTGTCTCGGAAACCCCCAAGGGCGCGATGACCGGAATAATGTCAGACGCGATCATGGTCTCCAGGATTTCCGGATTGACCGTCTTCGGTTCGCCGACAAACCCCAGATCGACCACCTTCTCGACATTGGAGTCGGGGTCGTGCTTCTGAGCGACCTTTTGGGCGATGAGAAGGTTTCCGTCTTTTCCGGAAAGGCCAACCGCCCGGCCGCCCGCCTGATTGAGCGCGCCGACAATCTGCTTATTGATGGACCCGGCGAGCACCATTTCCACCACTTCGACAGTGGTCTTGTCGGTGACGCGGAGCCCATCGGAAAACGTGCTTTCAATATTGAGCTTTTTCAGCATGGCGCCGATCTGGGGGCCGCCCCCATGCACCACAATCGGGTTGATGCCGGACTGTTTGAGCAGAACAACGTCCCGCGCGAACTGGGCAGACAGCTCGGCGTCTCCCATCGCGTGACCACCATATTTCACGACAATCGTCCGCTTGTCGTAGCGCTGCATGTAGGGCAGAGCCTCCGACAGGATTTTGGCCCGGTCGATGCCGGTCTCTGGGTCGTTCTCTTGGTCGATCATCGTCTCTGAGAGCGCGCTACGTGTCGGCAACGCGCTCCTGCCCCCTGCATTGTGAGCCCGGTATCGTTTCGGGCGTTACTGGTCCGACTTATATCCCATGGGAGCAAGCTCGGCCAGTTCGGCTATATGAGCTCTGAGCTCCGGAACGCCGGTCCCCTTTTCGGATGACGTCACCGCGATCTCAGGGTAAGCCGCGACATGTTTCCGAAGCTGCGTCTTGGTCGTCTCAAGGCGCTTTTCGATTTCGCCTTTTTTGAGTTTGTCCGCCTTTGTGAGCACGATGAGGTAGGAGACGGCGGCCTTATCCAGCATTGCCATAACCTCTTCATCATTTTTCTTGATGCCGTGGCGGGCATCGATCAGCAACAGCACGCGGCGCAGCGTGGCGCGGCCTTGCAGATAGGTCATCACAAGGTCGGTCCACTGGGCGATCCGGTCTTTGGACTCTCGGGCATAGCCGTAGCCGGGCAGGTCGACGAGATAGAGGCCCTCTCGTCCCTCTTGGCCGAGGGTGAAATAGTTCACTTCCTGCGTGCGGCCGGGCGTGTTGGAGGTGCGCGCGAGCGTCTTGCGGCCAGTCAGAGCGTTAACCAGGCTGGACTTGCCCACATTGGATCGTCCGGCAAAGGCAATCTCCGGCAGGGGCGCGTTCGGCAACCCGTCCAGATTAACCACGCCTTTGACGAAGGTGCATGGCTGCGCAAAGAGCCAGCGCCCTCTCTCAAGCTGCGCCTTTTCCTCTGCGGTGCTGCCGTCCATGGTCGGTCAGGTTTCGTCTTTGGTCGCGGAACGCTTGAAGAGTTTCTCGAGACCGAGATTTGAGAAGAGCTCAATGGGCACACCCTGCCGACGCATGATGACACCCTGCTGCAGAACGGAGAGCAGGTTGTTCCAGGCCCAGTAAATCACCAGACCGGCTGGGAAGCTCGCGAGAATGAACACAAAGAGCACCGGCATCCAGGTGAAAATCATCTGCTGTGTCGGATCAGCGGGTGCCGGGTTCATGCGCTGCTGCACGAACATGGTGAAGCCCATAAGAAGCGGCCACACACCGACCATCAGGAGTGAGGGCGGGTCCCACGGGATCAGACCAAACAGATTGAACATGGTCGTGGGATCTGGCGCGGAGAGGTCCTGGATCCAGCCATAGAATGGCGCGTGGCGCATTTCGATGGTGACGAACAGAACCTTATAGAGCGCAAAAAAGACCGGGATCTGGATCAGGACAGGCAGGCAGCCCGCGAGCGGGTTCACTTGCTCTTTCTTGTAGAGCTCCATGATCTGCTTTTGCTGCTCCATCTTGTCGTCGGCGTATTGATCTCGCAGCCGTTCCATGTCCGGTTGCAGCTTCTTCATCTTGCTCATCGCTTCATAGGAGCGGTTGGCGAGCGGAAAGAAGAACAGTTTGATGATCACGGTGACGATAAGAATGGCGACGCCGAAATTGCCGACAATGTCGAAGACATAATCAAGGCCCAGGAAGAGCGGCTTGGTAAGGAAGTAGAACCATCCCCAGTCGATCAGCAGCTCAAAGCGGAAAATGCCTTCCTCGTCATAGCTGTCGATCATGTCGACCACTTTCGCTCCAGCGTAAAGCCGTGCGGTATGGTTGACGGAGGTGCCAGGTGCCGCTGTCAGGCCGTCCACAACCAGATAATCGGTCTGATATACGTCCTTGCGCGGGTTCGGTCCTTCGGAGAAGCGCGCATCGAAATTGGCGCCCTGTTCAGGGATCAGAACCGTCGCCCAATATTTATCGGTAATACCGAGCCAGCCTTCATTGGCGGTGTATTTGATTTCGCGGTCTTCCAGGATCTCGTCATAGTCGATTTCGACAAGACCTTCTTCTTCGCCCAACACGCCGATCATGCCTTCATGCAGAATGAAGAAGCCTTCAATCTCCGGCGTGCCGGTCCGCGACACGAGCCCGTAGGGATAAAGAGTAACAGGGGCCCCTGTATTGTTCGTCACGTTCTGGTCGACCGTGAACATGTAGTTCTCATCGACAGAGATGGTGCGGTTGAAGACAAGGCCTTCGCCATTGTCATACGTAAGTGTGACGGACCCATTGGCGGCGAGGGACGCACCGGCGGGTGCGCTCCAGACACTGTCGCGTGTAGGAAGCTTCAGACCGGCAGAGGCAGGCGCCGACCAGCCGAACTCTGCGAAATAAGGAGAGATCGAATTGGCAGGAGAGAGAAGCACGATCTCCGGCGAATTGGGATCAACCGTTTCACGATAGGTGTGCAACTGCAGATCATCGATCCGCGCGCCTGTGAGTGAGATGGACCCGGCGACGAGGTCCGTGTCGATCTGAACCCGCTCGCTCTGGACCAAGGCAAGATCGCGCGGCAGGCCGGTGAGCAAGGTCGCGTCGCTCAGATCGGCCGGATTGTTGGGACGCGTCTCAAGGACTTGAGGGATCGCAGACTCTGCGGCTTCTTCCTGGGCGGCGGCGATTTCCGCCTGGACGGCGCGCTCAGCTTCCATCCGCGGCTCAATAAAGAAATACTGCCAGAACGCCAGCACGGCCATGGAGAGCACGGCGGCAAGAAGTAAGTTCTTATTGTCAGACATTTACTGAGATCACCCTTGTTTCTGAGGTGCCTGTCGCCGCTGCTGCGACTGCGCATCTTTCCTTTGCGCGTGCACATTGGCGAGAGCCGTTTCAAGATCTCTCGTGAGATCAGGATAGGAGCGGGAAATCGTCCCTGCACGTCCAATGAGGACGTAGTCGTAACCCGGCCGCGCGGCAAGTGCCAAAACATCGCCAGCGACCGAACGCAAGCGACGTTTCGCCCGGTTTCTGATATGGGCTTTGCCCACTTTTTTTGTAACGGTAAAGCCGATCCGCGCTGGCGCCTCAGCGTCGGATTGTTTTTGGGCCTGCAAAACGAGCCCCGGTGCCGCCCACTTGCGGCCTCTGGCGGCTTTCAGGAAATCGCGGCGGGCCTTGAGGCGCTCCATCGGGTCCTCGACAAGATATGGGGCTCTCCGCACCTGCCAACCCGAAACAGCGGGTCGCAACGCCCTCGAAAAGAGTGGTTAAGCAGACAGCCGTTTGCGGCCTTTTGAGCGGCGCGCAGCAAGAATGGCACGGCCAGCTTTGGTCGCCTTGCGGGCGCGGAAACCATGACGGCGTTTGCGAACGAGCGCGCTTGGTTGGTATGTCCGTTTCACGGGTCTTCTCCGGCTAGGGCTCCTGACCTGACATCCGTCGGCGGGCCCCCATAACAAGTGAAGCCGCGGGCGGATGCCCAACGGCTATGTTGGCCGCGTGTATAAGCAATGGCAGGGGCCAAGTCAACGACTGTGGGGGTGTCTGTGAGCTGAAAAGGTCGCAGAAAACAGCCGATTTTGCCCCCAATCGGCCACGGGCGTCCCAAAAATCCCGGATTCAGGCGGTTCAGCGCCGATCACCTCACTCTCACTGCGGCTAACGCACTCTCACAAGCCGGTGACTTTTGTGGGTTTTTTCGCATGAGCGCCCCACCTTCCGCTACACACGAGCGAAGGCGCCTGTGGCAATCGCAGCAGGCGCGGGAAGGAGACGATATGGTCCTGACAGTGACAGAACGGCATTATCGGCGTCTGGGAGGCAAACAGTGCCGCAGCGGCCGCTCACGGCCCATTGGGTTGTTCTTTCTAGGGCTAATCGCCCTAGGTTGGCTTTTGATTGGCGCGACCCAGGTCCCGGCGGCTGATGCCTGGACCAGATGGAGCGCTTTTGAGGAGAGCTCGACAGTGACCATTGATCATTCCGATTGGCAGGACCTGCTGGACGCCTATCTCGTGCCCGGCCAGGACGGCGAAGCCAACAAAGTTGATTATGCAAGCCTGGCAGCAAACCAGGAAGACCGCGACAAGCTGGAGCTCTACATCACGAGCCTCGAAGCCGTCGAAGTGGACGCCCTCAACAAGAACGAACAGTTCGCGTTCTGGGCCAACCTCTACAATGCCACAACCGTTCGCGTGATCCTGGATCACTATCCGGTCACATCCATTCGCAAGATCAACATCTCCCCCGGCTTCTTTTCAACGGGCCCATGGGGCGCGAAGCTTGTGACCGTAGATGGCGAGCGGCTCACATTGGATGACATCGAACATCGCATTCTGCGTCCAATCTGGAAGGATCCTCGGGTCCACTATGCGGTGAACTGCGCTTCCATCGGATGTCCCAACCTGCCGACAAAACCATTCACTGGGAAAACCCTCGAGGCCGACCTTGAGGCTGCAGCGCGCGCTTACATCAACAGTCCGCGCGGCGCTACTTTCCAGGGAAGCGCACTCCGCGTTTCAAAGATCTATGATTGGTACTCGGAGGACTTTGGAAAAGGCACAGCAAATCTCCTCGCTCATCTGAAGTCTTATGCCGAGGGCGATCTTGCCGAGAAGCTTGAAAACACGACACGCGTCCAGGGATACGACTATGATTGGTCCCTGAACGATACATCCGGCTCATAAACGGCCGATTGGAAGGAAACGATATGAGTGACCAAAGTTCAGACGCAAAGCAGTCCGGGTTCAGTTTCGGCAGGCTTGTGCCTCTCTTGATCCTCGCGGCAGGGCTCGGTGCCTTTTTTGCGTTCGACCTCGGCCAATATGTCACCCTCGACACACTGAAGGAGAACCGGGAGTTCCTGCAGACCTTCGTGGCTGAAAACACCGCGCTCGCTTTCACCGTCTATATGGTTGTATACGCGACCATGGTTGCCTTCTCATTGCCGGGCGCGTTGATTGCCACGCTGACCGGTGGCTTTTTGTTCGGCACGATTTTTGGTGGCCTCGCAACGGTGATGGCGGCAACGGTTGGCGCCACGATCGTTTTCCTCATCGCCAAGACGGCACTCGGCGACGCGCTGCGCGCGAAGGCAGGTCCCGGCATTCAGAAAATGGAAGCGGGCTTTCAGAAAAATGCCTTCTCCTATCTGCTGGTCCTGCGCCTGGTGCCGCTCTTCCCCTTCTTCCTGGTGAACCTGGCACCTGCGTTCCTCGGCGTGAAGCTGCGCACTTTCTTTGCAGCGACTTTCATAGGCATCATTCCAGGCACCTTCGTGTTCGCAAGCGTGGGCAACGGTTTGGGCGCGATCTTCGACGAAGGCGGCGAACCTAATTTGGGCATCATCTTTCAGCCAGAAGTATTGGGGCCGATCCTGGCGCTCGCGGCTCTGTCACTGGTGCCGGTCATCTACAAACGCTTTGCAAAAGAAGAAGCATAATCAAGCGCAATCAGGAAAAGTGTGGGGCGGATTTCTGCCAAAGACTTTTGTGAGCGCGCGTTAAGTCAAAGGCTCCTCTATCTGGGAGTGTGAGGAAACAATATGAGCGATGTGATCGAAGCGGACATTTGTGTCATTGGTGCCGGATCAGGCGGTCTGTCTGTTGCGGCAGGCGCCGTGCAAATGGGCGCCAGTGTTGTCCTGATTGAAAAAGGCAAAATGGGCGGTGACTGTCTGAACTATGGCTGCGTCCCCTCCAAAGCACTGATTGCCGCCGGCAAACATGCGCACAGCATGGGCGACGGGGAAGCCTTCGGCGTCAAAGCGCAGCCGCTCGAAGTCGATTTCGGCCGTGTCCATGATCACATTCACGAAGTGATCGCGACCATTGCTCCTGTCGACAGTGTGGAGCGCTTCGAAGGTCTCGGCGTGAACGTTATTCAGGCCGAGGGGAAATTCATCGGTCCGAAGACGGTCCAGGCAGGCGACAAGACCATCCGGGCCCGACGGTTTGTGGTGGCGACAGGGTCCTCCCCCGCGGTGCCGCCAATCCCGGGGCTCGACACTGTGCCCTTCCTCACCAACGAAACCATGTTTGACCTCAAAGAGAGGCCGGAACATTTGATCGTTGTGGGCGGCGGCCCCATCGGCATGGAACTGGCGCAGGCCCATTGCCGTCTCGGCGCCAAGGTCACCGTCCTCGAAGGGTTGAAAGCGCTCGGCAAAGACGACCCGGAACTCACAGCGCTGGTTTTGGACGCTGTTCGTGAAGACGGCGTCGATATTCGCGAAGGCGCGAAGGTGACCTCAGTCGCTAAAGAAGGCGACGGCGTAAGCGTTTCCATTGAAACAGAGGATGGCGCTGAAACCGTGTCCGGATCGCACCTTCTCCTGGCTGTTGGGCGTCGCCCAAACGTTGAGGGACTGGACCTTGAAAATGCCGGCATCAAATATGAGCGCACCGGCATCACAGTTGATGCGCGGCTCAGAACCACGAACAAAAAGGTCTTCGCTATTGGTGATGTCGCGGGCGGCCTTCAGTTCACCCACGTGGCGGGTTATCACGCCGGCATTGTCATTCGGAACATCCTCTTCCGGATACCCGCAAAAGCGGATCATTCCTCCATTCCGTGGGCGACCTATACCGACCCGGAATTGGCGCATGTCGGCGAGACGGAAGAAGAGGCGCGCAAGAAACACGGCAAGATCGAGGTGCTGCGCTGGCCGCTCGCCGAAAATGATCGGGCACAGGCCGAGCGTCGTACGCGGGGGCTGGTGAAAGTTGTGACCGACAGCCATGGTCGCATCCTGGGCGCAAGCATTGTCGGTCCACATGCAGGCGATCTGCTGCAGCCATGGGTCCTTGCCAAGTCTCAAGGGTTGAAGATCGGGGCGATGGCCGGGGCGGTCGCGCCGTACCCGACCCTAACGGAGATCAGCAAGCGCGCCGCCGGTGCGTATTACACGCCGACACTGTTCAGCTGGAAAACCAGAGCAATTGTGAAGTTCCTCGGTCTGTTCGGATAGGAACCCTTTCCGCTATACTCTTGAAGCAGCGCGCAAGTGGCGCGCACTGGAACACAGGCGGAATATGGATCGCGAGACCACCGACGTGACGGAGGAAGCCGGGGCCGCCCGGTCTCGGACAGTCGCTGCGCCGCTGACCGGCCCCCTGACCGGCCTTGTGGCACCCCTTCGCAGAAGCTTGTCCGGTCAGCTGTTGGTGTTGACCATTCTGTTTGTGATGCTGGCGGAGGTGCTGATCTATGTGCCCTCGCTGTCGAACTTTCGCGACAGCTGGATCAAGCAGCGTTTGGCACGGGCCCAAATTGCAACGCTCGCGCTTGAGGCAACACCCGACAATATGGTCGCCAACACACTGCGCGACGAATTGCTCGTGAATGCAGAAGCCTACGCCGTTGTCCTGCACAGGGATGCGGCGCGGCGCTTGATCCTCAGAGACGACATGCCGCCGGCCATTGACGCGACCTATGACCTTCGCGATGCAACTTTCCTCGACCTCATTATGGACATGGTCGATTGCTTGATGGCCGAAGATGGACGGATTATTCGCGTTATCGGCAGGCCCCGTTTTGAAGGCGGTGACTTCATCGAGATCGTGTTTGACGAAACACCGTTGCGTCAGGCCATGCTCGACTTTTCAACGAACATTCTGAACCTGTCGATCCTGATCTCGATCATCACAGCCTCCCTTGTTTTTCTGGCGCTCAATTTCTTCCTGGTCCGTCCCATGCGGCGGATCACTGAAAACATGGTGGCTTTCAGCGAAAAGCCGGATGACGCCTCGCGGGTGATCGAGCCTTCAATGCGGCTGGATGAGATCGGCGTCGCGGAACGCGAATTGGCTGATTTGCAAACGCAGGTGCGCTCGACCCTCAACCAGCAGGCGCGCCTTGCATCTCTCGGCACCGCCATCAGCAAGATCAACCACGATTTGCGCAATATTCTGGCAAGCACGCAGCTCATTTCAGACCGGTTGGGCGGCGTGGATGATCCGACGGTTCAAAGTCTGGCGCCGCGCCTTTTCGCGTCCATAGACCGCGCCATTCAGCTCTGCACAAACACCCTGAAATTTGGGAGCAGCGAAGAAGCACCGCCCAGCCGCCGCGCGGTCGAGCTGAAAACGCTGACGGCGGAAGCGATGGAGGCCATCGGTCTGGAAGAAGACAGTCCGATCACGCTGCAGATCGACATCGCGGACAGCTTGGAAATTGATGCCGATCCTGACCACTTGTTTCGCGTGCTGTTGAACCTTGGGAGGAATGCAGCACAAGCGATGGAGGCAGGCGGCACCATTGCCGTGTCCGCATCCACAGATGCCGACTCGGTCACCATCGAATTGGCAGATACCGGCCCGGGCATTCCCGATGCTGCGCGCGAACGCCTCTTTCAGCCCTTTGGGGGCACCACCCGTCAGGGCGGAACCGGCCTGGGTCTTGCGATCTCCGCAGACCTGGTTCGCGCCCATGGCGGAACACTGGACCTGGTGGAAACAGGGCCTGAGGGAACAAAATTTCGGATTTGGATACCCAACCGCAAGGAAGTTGTCCGCGCGGCGCAATAAGGCGCATTCGGAGCACGCGTATCTGAGTTTTTCGCCCGAGTGAGTACCGAAAAGAGCTACTGTATGAAGGAGTGCAATGCCCCAGAAATGGGGCAGGTGGATTGGCGTATCGCGCCAAACTGGGAGGTGCACAATGGAACAGTTTAAAGATGGGTCCCGTCTTCTGGTTGCCGACATTGGTGGGACATACGCACGTTTTTCTTATGCCGACGCGTCCATTGGGGCCGCGACGCTGACGCCGCCCTTTGTATTGGAGACCGAGGACTTCTCGACTTTTGAAGATGTCTTGCAGGAAGCGTTGGACGAGTCCGGGCGTCCTGAAATAAATGCGGCGGCGATCTGCGGCGCGGGGCCTGTCGTGTCTGACGGCGGCGCGACCTCTATCGACATGACCAACTGTCCGTGGCAGCTGACCGAAAGCGCAATGGCGGACCGATTGGACACGCGCAACGTCCAGTTGGTGAACGATTTCGCGGCCATCGCACACGCACTCCCCTTGTTTGAGGAAGACGAGCTTCTGCAATTGGGAACCGGCGTTCCGAACAAAGCCGGTCCGCTAGCCGTGCTGGGGGCGGGCACCGGCTTAGGGGTGGCCGGTTTGGTGCCGGATGGACAAGGTGGTTACGCACTGATCGATGGAGAGGGCGGCCACGCCGATATCGCCCCCGCCAATACACGAGAAATCGCCATCTACGAAAGGCTGTTGCGGCGGTTCGGATATGTGAATGCGGAAACGATCCTGTCTGGCGATGGCCTTGTCGCCCTTCACGATGTGCTGTGCGACATGGAAGGCTTAACCTGCGAGCCCATAAGTGCCGCAGAGATTGCTGCACGTGCCGCTACCGGCGGGGAGCCTGTGAGCGCGGAGGCGGTTCACTGTTTCACAAGCTGGCTCGGCGCGGCGGCAGCCAATGTGGCACTCACCCTGGGCGCGACGGGCGGTGTCTATATCGCTGGAGGCATCGTGCCCCGGTGGGGCGGCCTCTTCGAAGCTGCGCGTTTTCGCGCACGGTTTGAGGACCGCGGCAAGATCAGTGCTTACGTCAAACCCATCCCGACCTATCTGGTCGTGGCGCCCGACCCGGCTCTCAAAGGACTGGTCAAGATTGCATCCGGGTTGGTGGATGCCTAGAGCCGACCACTAAGGACGACACCTTCGCGACGCGGGTCGGCGCCGCCTTCAAGGCCGCCTTCCAATCGACGAATGCCGTGAAGCCCGCTCGTAATCTCTTTCACGACAACCTCGTGGCCCAACTGTTCCAACTCGTCTTTCAACTCCGCGATCGCTGTACCTTCTTCAATCTCCAGGGGACCGTTGCGGTTGACGTGGCGCGGTTGATTGATGGCGTCCTGCATCGGCAGGTGATGATCAAGGAGCGCAACGAGTGTCTGCGTGACATAGGTAATGATGCGGCTGCCCCCAGGGGATCCGACCGCGAGATAAAAATCACCCTCAGCATCAAACACCATGCTCGGCGTCATGGAGGACCGTGGACGTTTGCCGGGTGCCACGGCGTTCGCCACGGGCTTGCCATCAATCTCCGGACGAAACGAGAAGTCGGTAAGCTGATTGTTGATAAGGAACCCGCCAGCCATGAGATGGCTGCCAAAGGGCGCTTCGATAGATGTCGTCATCGAAACCACATTGCCGTGGCCATCCACGATGCTGAAATGACTGGTGGACGGCCGCGACCGCGACTCATTGGGCGCATAAAGAGTGCCTAGGTCACCGGCAGCGTTGGGAATGCCCGCCGTCGCCTTGCCAATACTGCTTGCCGGATCAATCAACCGGGCACGCGACGCGAGGTAATCTTCATTGAGCATCGCGTCGACGGGCACGTCGACAAAATCAGTGTCCCCGATATAGAGGTCACGATCTGCGTAAGCGAGACGGCTTGCTTCTGTGATGAGGTGCACCGCCTCAAGAGACCCGGGCCTCAGCGCGCCCATATCAAACGATTCAAGGATGCCAAGTATTTGCAGACTGGTCAGACCGCCTGACGTGGAGGGTGGCATGCCACAGACATTGTAGATGCGATAGGCGAGGCAGATTGGGTCGCGTTTCACGGGCGCATAGGCAGCCATATCCGCCATGCTGAGGGTGCCAGGGCGCATCGGCGCGTTCTGCGAAGCGGCGACAATGGCTTCCGCGATTTCGCCTTTATAGAACACATCCGGACCCTGGTCAGCGATCAGACGCAGGCTCTTTGCATATTCGGGGTTTTTGAGCCGCGTACCGACTGCCAAAGGAACCGCTTTGCCTGTCTCATCTTCTGTAAAGAAATAGGCCCGCGACCAGGGCAACTGCGGTAGCGCCGGCGACCAGCCAATCAGCTTGTTGAGACGTGGCGTGACAAGAAATCCATCTTCGGCAAGACGGATAGCAGGCTGGAACAGATCAGCCCATGGGAGGACACCATGTTCCTGATGGGCCATGTGGAGCATCGCGATGGCGCCCGGTACGCCATTGGATTGGCCACTCACCACCGCATCGAAAAAGGACAGGGGATCACCCGCCGCATCAAGAAACAGTTGCGGGGTCGCACCCGCCGGCGCGGTTTCACGGCCATCATAGGCTTCCAACAGGCGGTCACGCTCATCCCAATGCAGCATATAGGCGCCGCCCCCAATGCCGGACGATTGAGGTTCGACAAGCGTGAGCACCAGTTGCACCGCGATTGCCGCATCAACCGCCGAGCCACCCGCGGCGAGAATCTCTTGCCCTGCTTTGCTGGCCTCCGGATGCGCAGACGAGACCATATACTCGCCCGTCCCAGGCGCCCCGATCTGATACCCATCGGAGTGGCTCCACCAAATCCCCAGCGGCGCAGAAATAAGGGCGACGCCGATCAGCACAAGCAGTACGCGGGAAACACTCATGACCTTCTCCTATTGAGGGATGGGCCCTCATTCTTGTCGGCCGCAACGCGCCCATACCCTAGCTTAATGCCAGGTGATTGACCGGGCGATAGCAGGTCGCTAGCGTCCGCCCCAAAAGGTGCGCTCATCCGGCGTGCTCAGTTCGCGAGGAGAGCCACAATCATGTCATCCCCCCAAACCGGCCCCCGTAATTTGATCACGGATGTCGACGGTATCAAGGTTGGTCAGGCAGAAGATCCGCTAGCGCGGACGGGTGTGACGGTAATTCTCCCCGATGCTCCTGTCACCGCCGCCGTCAACGTCATGGGCGGGGCACCCGGCACCCGCGAGACCGACGCGCTTGACCCGACGAGATTGCTGGGCGGGGTGACCGATGCGGTGACCCTGTCCGGCGGCTCAGTCTACGGCCTTGATGCCGCCTCCGGTGTCACAGCCTGGTTGGGCGCGCGGGGCCGCGGATTTGAAATCGCGGGGAGCGATACCCGCGCACCGATTGTGCCGGGCGCGATCCTGTTCGACCTCTCCAACGGGGGCGACAAGGGCTGGGGAGAAGAACCTCCTTATCGGCGTCTCGGTGCGGAGGCCGCCGCCGATGCCTCGGACAGATTTGACCTGGGAAATGCAGGGGCAGGGTTTGGTGCGCGTGCCGGCAGCATAAAAGGCGGCACCGGGTCTGCCTCACTTGTGTCCGCCGATGGGTTGCAAATCGGTGCGCTTATGGCGGTCAATGCCTATGGTTCCGCCATTGTGCCCGGATCAAATGCCTTCTGGGCGGCACCTTTCGAGCGTGATGATGAGTTTGGCAGTGTTGCGCCGACGGCATTAGCGCCTGATGCCGAATGGCTCGAAGGCACCAAGGCCGGCAACCCTGGACTCCGCCAGAACACCACCATCGGCATCGTTGCCACCAATGCAGACCTCACAGCCGCCGAGTGCAATCGTGTGGCGGTGATGGCGCACGACGGCCTGGCGCGTGCGCTCCGTCCGGCCCATGCGCCGGTGGATGGCGACGTGATCTTCGTCATCGCGACCGGTGCCCATGCCCTGGACGAGGAGATGCGCGTGCGTCACCTCTCAGAGATCGGGACCTATGCTGGGGACTGTGTTGCCCGTGCCATTGCGCGCGGAGTCTATGAGGCGGACACCCTGGGAGACATGATCGGCTACAAGGACGCTGCAAAGTAAAAAGCCCCGCACAAAGGTGCAGGGCTTTGAGAAATCTTTGCTCGGTCACTCAGCGCACGTAGATGCGGACCTCATTGGAGGACACGCCAGCGCTTGTCGTGGCTGAGAGCTGAACCCGATCAGGGGGCAAACCCATATCGCTCATGGAGCGAAAAACCCGCTCTGCATTTTCACGAGACTGAGACTGGGCAAGCTGCACATTCGCGGCTGTGCCGCCGGCAGGTGACACGGCGAGGACCGTAAACTCAGCACCGGGGCGAAGTTCGAGAGCCTGAGAAAGAGCGGTGTAGAGAGAGCGCTCATATTCAACACCGGGGCGATCAAACCGAATTGTGACAAGCGGCGGCGTTCCAGGAAGCTCACCGGCTGCACGTGGTGCGGCCGCAAGGCTTGGGGCCGCGGAGGGTGTCTGCGAAACAGACAATCCGCCGCCATAGATCTGACCGCGCTTGATCGCATTGGACAGTGTGTTGAGGGCGGCGCGCTCATTGGCAAGATAGGTTGTCTGCCGTGCCGTGTCTTCGCGGAGCTCACTCAGCAGGCTGTTGATCACGACGATCGTCTGCTTGGTATTGTCCTGCAGCGTTTCCAGCTGAACATGGTCCTCATCGACAGCACCGGAAAGACCGAACGTCGCCTGGATCGTGTCGAGCAAATAGGTGGCCGTGGAGGCGTCACCGGCAATGGCCGTGGACAGCGCCGTCATATTGTTGATATCGCGGGCCATCTGGTCGAGTTCTGCCTGGGTCTGGTTCCAGGCGGCAACAAGGTTGGGGTTGCCCGGCGTGGTGCCGACCTGCAATTTCGCTTCAATACCCGCTTTGCTGGCGTGATAGGCGCTGGCATGGGTACTGGTCTGAGACCGGATGGCACTAAGTTCACCGGAGCGGGTGTTCATGGCGCTTTGAAGGCGACCAAGGTCCCCACGAAGCTGAGCGACCCGCGCACCGACCGGCGTTCCAGTGGCCGCTCCTGGCGTGACAGTGAGTCCCGCTGCGGTGCTGGTGCCGAGGGCGGGCGCTGCATCGGCCCCGGTTTGAGCTTCATCGCCAGCGACGGTCGGCCAGATGACCTCGTCGGCAAAGGCGCAGCCGCCGAGTGCGAGCACCGCACTAAGGGCCAGAAGGCGAAGGCTTTTAGGTCCAATCTGACTCGACATGATTTTTTAAATCCACACCCGTTATATGGCCGGTTTCTGAGAGAAAACCTCAGGAAAACAGCGTTTCGGCGACTTGGAAGCCGCACCTCTTGTTTGAGGAACACCCAATAATCGGACCGGATTTCAGGAAAGGACCGGACGTTCACTCCGATCGCACCCCTCTATCGCTCAGCCCTCAATTGGCCTCGATGCCCCTCTTAGCGCCGCCGCGCGACAAACCAACTGCCATGCCGCATGCATGACGGTATTTCGCGGATGCGAAAGCAATTTAACCAAAGGGATTTTAGGCCACAAGTCCTTATGGCGAAAGCAAGAAGTTTGATTATTGGGGTGGCAGGGGCGGTGATCAGCGGCTCAGGAATTGGGCAGCAGGGGGCACGCCACGATAAATCGAATTTTCCTCAAAAGGGCGGGTCTCTGCGGCTTGCCTTTAAAAGGGGATCACTATATGAGTGTCGCTCTCTGAGGGCGGCACCGCCTTCAGTCTCGGAAGGCAGCCCAAGATAGCTCATGGCGCTGCACCCGAATGCGCACCGGTAGCTCAGCTGGATAGAGTACTTGACTACGAATCAAGGGGTCGGGAGTTCGAATCTTCCCCGGTGCGCCATTTTCCCACGTTAAGCGACTGGAATTAGCTCCGGCAACCGACGGATCGCTGCGCAGGTCCACTCATGCCTACTCTTTCACAAAATAGGCATGCGGCACCGGGCTGAAGGGGAACTTCTGCATCTTGGGTACGCCCCCCCGTGTCGTGAAATAGTTCTCTATCGCGTCGGCCTCGCCCTGCCAGGGCGGCATGCCGTAGGAATTGAAGGCGACAATGCCGCCCGTCATGACCAGTGGATAAAGGTGTTCTAGCGCCGCAGCTGTTGGATCATGAGGCCCGATGTCGAAGTAGAGCATCGACAGGCGCACGCCCATATTGTTCGCAGCAAAGTCGGCGACCGTCTCGGTAATCTCCCCGTCGATGATCCGGCACCGCTCGACACCGGGCAGTAAATTGTCCGCGGTGCGAAGATCAATCAGTTCACGAAGAAAGTCTTCGTCGGACACCATGCGCCCGATCGTCTCGTCTATCCAGCCCCCAGCGGCGCCATCTTCCTTGGTGAGGTCTTTGTAGCCCTGGAAATGATCGAACCCGTAGACCAGACGCGTTCTGTCGCCGGGGCAAAACGTCTCCAACAGATTGCCCCAAGTGAAGAGACCGGCGCCCCGAAACACGCCCAGTTCCGCAATGGAGCCAGGCAGGTGTTCGATCTTCTTGAAGAGCTCATACCGGCAAAGCAGTTTGGGAAGGTCCCGCCTGCGCATGAAAGCAGCATAGTCAACAAGCACTTCTCTCAAAGAGAGGCCCGCGCGCCCGATCAGGTCTTCGAGCCGGTCCCAATGATCGTCATCGCGCTTATTGTTGGTTGAGCGTGTTTCTGCATCGAGTACCGGTTTTGCTTTTGTGTTACTCATGCGCCGCCCTCTAATTTGCCGCCGGAATTCATTGGGTCTCTAGTGACTATGAGCTGAAGAGGTGGCTGACAACAGGTCATACAGGATACTCCAATTGGATCCGTCCGGCTCAGGAAGAAAAGAGAGCTCTATGCCCGCCGCATGAAAGGCGGTTTCTTCATATAAATGTCTGCCACCAGGTGCATTCACATAGTGGGCCGCACCAAGAGCTTTGCATATTTCAATGATTCGATCTTGGCCGGTGACGTCGGGTGGCACGTCGAGCGTGCTGGAACAGATGGTCGGGCACGCGATGCCGAGCGCGTCACAGCTGAGCGCCAGAGAGGATGAGAGCCAGGGGACCAGGGCACCTCGTGCGGACGAGAACAGGTCTTCCCAGGCGGCGGGGAGCGTTTTAAGTACGGGAAATTTGCCGCGGGCATGGGCGAGGCGTTCGACGGCATCCGCTGCAAATTCGAGCTCCTGAATTTTCACGCTCTGGGGGGCGGGCTTAAGGGGCAGTGTGAGCCATTGCGCGCGGCCCAAGGCGTCCGGCAGACGATTGCGATGAACATACCCACGCCGCGGAAACTGGACACAGTCGTAGATCACAAAAAGATCCGCTTCGTCGAACAGCCGAAAGTACCCGGCATACGGCACGAAATAGGGTTGCATGATCGCAATGCGTGTCATCTCAGCCCGTCCGCGTCCTTGGTCCTTTAATCATCTATTAAGCATAGAATCGGTAGCATTCAGGCCAAAATGCGGTCAAGGATAGGTTTGCCATGGGTGTTGTTCTGCTTTTCAGCGGCGTCAGTTTAAACAACGTCATGACCAACCGGGTGCGGCTGGACGCCGAGCGTCTGCGAGCCCGCGGCCACACCGCAATGATCGTGGACATGACGCAGCCGTTCGACCTGCCTGACCCCGACAGCCTGGACATGATTGTCGGGTATCAAGGCTGGGGCCACGACATCAAGATGTCAGACCAGAGCCTTTATGTGGAGCGGGCGGGGTGCCCTTTCATCGTCACACTTGGTGACCACCCGATACATCACGCGGCACGCATTCTCGCATGCCCCTCAAACACAATCTTCTGCGTCAGTTCGCGCAATCAGATCGCTTTTCTGCGCGACATACTTCAGGTGCGCGCCGACATTCGGCTCCTACCATCATCAATGTCGGATCAGGGCGAGAGCTGTCATTCGGGTTCTGGTGAGCGCGACATCGATACGTTGGTTATAGGCCAGGTGACGTCACCAGACATTTTCCTCGCGGAACATAAACTCCCTGACGTTCTTGAGAATATAGTGCGCGAATTTGCTGGGCGCGCCCAACACGATCCCTTTGCAGACCCGGTTTTTGACTATATGCGCTCTGGCTATCAGCAAGTTGTTTCCCTCGCCGGGAACCAACAAGCTGCACTTGGCGTGGGCCGGTTGGTTGACCTCATGACCCGACATGCCTTCAGGTGGGGCATGGTTGAGGTCCTGCGTTCCATGCCGGTCACCTTTGTCGGCGACGATTGGCAGAAACTGGAGCGCAGGCCGAGTGATGCATTTTTCACGCTCCCGTCGGCACCTTATCGGGACCTTCCATCACTGTATGCGCGCTCCAGGCTCTGCTTGAACCTGCATGCACCGCATTTTGATTTTCATGAACGCATCCTTGATGGCATGGCGCAATCGACTGTCGTCGCAACGACACAAACCAAATGGCTTTCGGAGAGCTTCTTATTCGGCGAAGAAATCCTGGCATTGCCGGCAGCCCCAAATGACCTACCGCGCTGGCTGGAAAAGGTTCATGGCGATCCCACAAAACTTGCACAGATCGGCGAGCGAGGCCGCGATGCAGCGATCAGCCGTTTCGGCTGTGATGCGCCGGTAGATTTGTTCCTGGACGTCTTGGGCGAGCCTACGCAGGGCGCTTCAAAAGCGAACCTGTCACAAGCCTCTGATCAGGTGCCGGAAGTCGAAGCGGCAATCATTTAGCGATTTCTTGACCCGACAGGACTTGAAGCAAAGGGTTTGTGCACCCCGGGGGTTATCCTCCATTATTTCGATTGATTCCTTTCGTACGCGCCGATGTCAGGCGACATGATCGAGCTAGGACCGGTTTGGACGTTCAATTCATCACCCACGCCACGCTAAAAATCATCGGACCGTTCGGCACGCTCCTCTGTGATCCGTGGTTCTTGAATGAACCCGTCTACAATTTGAGTACGTGGAAATACCCGGCAGCGCGGGTGCCGCCGTGTGAGGTGGTCCAGGGCCTCGATTATCTCTTTATTACCCACACCCATGAAGATCACTTCCATATCCCCTCGATTGATCTGATAGACCGAAATGTGGCTGTGCTCCTCCCGGCATATGATGAACACCCTTGTCCCCGCGCAGATACCTCTGAGCGCGTGATGCGGGCGTTGGGATTTGAGAACATTCGTCGTTTGAAGAGTTGGGAGACCTTTCAATTGGGAGGCGTAACTCCGCTGACCCGCATACCGTCTGCGGTTGAGCGCGATCATGATTGGGAGAATTCTGGCTTCGTCATTGAAGGCGAGGACTGTTGTCTCTTGAACATGAATGACAATGTGAACGACGTCGCTTTGTGCAAGGAAATCAATCAGCGATGGCCTGCGATTGATATCGCGTTCATCCAGAGTGGCGGCGTCAGCGAGTTTCCTGGCTGCTTCCGAATGTCAGAAGAGGAAATGCGTCGACATGCGTCGGAGCGCAAAGTCGCGTTCAAAGATCAGCGCCGCACACTGGATTACCTCAAGCCGAAACGTGTGGCGCCCTTTGCAGGTGACTTTTGCTGGTTGGATGAAAAGTACTTCCACAACAATTGGGCCAACAGGACCACGCCAAAGCTGTTCGAGCGCATGATGGCAGAGGACTATGGCGATGCCGGGTGTGAACTCGTGCAGCTTTATCCAGGCGATACCTGGAGCGTGGCCGACGGGGTTCGACGATATGGACCCACGCCGGACTGGGACAACATGCTGAGTGAGATCTCAGACCTGCGGGACGAGTTTCAGCCAAAGGTCGAGGCGATCGACCGGTTTTTGCATGACGTCAGCTATGACGCATTGGAAGAGCGCAGTCGTGCGCGGACCGACCTGTTAGAGAGAAGCTGCACCCGAGGTGATATCGACTTCCAATTTCGTTTGCGCATGACCGTTGAAGGGGACCGAGCTGGGTTTTCCTTTGTCATGGCAGCCTCGCCGGAGGAAGGATTCACCATCGACTGGGAGGATGAGGGTGACACGGCTCAGACCCTGTATGTGCCGCAGAATGTCTGGGCGAGCATCCTCGAAGGCAAACTCATGTGGCACATTGTGCTCTGGGTGGCTGAGGTCGAACAGCATGCCGAGTTCAGTAGGGACATGGCGCGCTTTTGGGCCTGGCTCGACAATAATCTCGATTTGACCTCCAAGAACATCCAGGCCGTGCTTGATCCCGAGCTGTTGCCGGTGGGCGCTCAGGGAGTACGCCCCGCATATGCAAGCTTCCCCATGGAAGGGGAATGGGAACGGGAAGCCGTGGAAGCTTGATCTGATCAGAGGCACATGGCTCATGCAAACAAGGCTGATCGGGTTGAACGATCCCGTGGGTTGGAACGCAGCGCTAGAGGGCCTACCCCACGGCATCGCGCACACCCACGAATTCGTTTCTTGCCTGAGCAGCGCTGCAAAGGATCAGACCTTCCTCTTTGTAGCGGAAAGCGCTCAAGGCAAGGCCGCGTGCCCCATCGCGGAAAGATCTTTTCAAGGTCATATTGATGTCTATACGCCGTATGGGTTCGGTGGCTTTGTGGCCAAGGGAGATATCAACGACCTTCGCAGCGCCTGGACGGAATTGGCAAAGGCACGCGGATATGTGGCTGCCTATCTGATGCAAAATCCTGTTCTGATGCCTCCGGAAATTGCATCGCTTTGGTCTGGTGCACTGTGCGGTGATCGCACGCTCTACACAGTCGATCTCAACCAGCCTGCAGCAGAAAGATGGAGCGATGTGTCTAAGCGCAAACGGCCGCAATTGCGCCAGTGGCTGGAGACCGCAAAGCCGGTGATGGATCAGCAGGTGTTGGCGGCCGCGTTCGCGACGCTTTACCCACCCTTCGCAAAACGACGCGGCATGGGAACGCCCTATCTGTTTTCTTTTGAGCAGGCTGGTGACCTGGCCAAGCTTGCCAACACGTTACTGGTTGGCGTCCAAGACGATCAGGGGGAGGTCACCTGTGTCGCACTCATGAGTACAACGCCCGCCTGCGGAGACTATCTCTTCATGGCGTCGACACCTGAAGGCGATGCTGATGGTCTGGGCGTTTTGTGGCTTGGCCTTCAGGCACTCGCCGAACGTGGCGTTGCGACCTGCAACCTGGGAGGCGGCATTCGTGAAGGCGATGGTGTGTCGGAAATGAAACGTCGGCTAGGGGGAAAGGCGCAGGCCATTCCGGTCATCCAGGAAATCTTTGACGACGCGCGATATGGGGCATTGTGTGACGCGGCCGGTGTCGCGGATGCGCCGGGCGGATATTTCCCCGCCTATTACGCGTAAGCCAGCCGGCTGCTGAGGCTCTGGCCCATCTGAAGTCCTTGAAGAACCTGGTCGCAGAGGGTATCGGCCTTCATGTTATTGAGCGTGCCGAGAAGCACCGGATCGATCCCGTGATCTACCAAACTCTCGCGCGCAGCATTCAGGTTGCGCCGATTTGCTGAACTGGGTGCAGGAATCTTGACATCCAGCTCCCGGCGAATGTGCCTGATAGGGGCACCTGGGCGCAGAATATTCATGGCCGTGAGCACGTGCCGTGCGCCGTCTGTGCTGCATTCGGAAGAGCCACCGGACATCTCCAAGGCCAGTACACGATGACCTGCGGTTTGACTGCGGCCGCTGAAGCTGATGCGGCTCACCGTCGTGTTACGGTCAAAGACGTTGATCATGGCGGGGTCGCTTAACAGATCCTCTTCATCGACCTCAACCCAGATCACGGCAAGAGAGAGCTTCTCTGCTTGGGAGGGTTTCCCCGACAGCGCGAAGTAATTGTCGAGCGACGTGCCCAGCGCGAACGGTGCCTGCCATTGGAACGCGGGCCGGTCTGAGAATTCGGCCACATACGAGAGGCCTTGTCGCTTGATCGATGTGAGCTCTGCGAACGGAACGATCTGAATATTCTTCTTGTGCCTGATCTTGGCGATGAGCTTGGTGACAAATTCGCCAAAATACCCACTCGCTGGGTAGAAATAAGTGACAGCAGGGCGGTCTCGATTGATTTCCCGACGGCAGCCTTGATTGATGGTTCGCGGGAAGAAGAGCGGGGCCCAAATCTTCGATGCGAGATCCGCGGGCATGGTCTCCCAACCCTCTGGATAGAGTTTGTTGGCAAACGGTTCGATGAACCGGGCATGGAAGGTTGGACCATGATTGGCGATGGACGCTTCCTTTAGACTTGCCTTTGAGAGATCAGGCCATGTGCCCAGACCCAATGTCAGCGGGGAAGTAGTCTTCGTCGACAGGATGGCATTCGTTTCTTGTTCGATGCGGACGACATCGTCTGCTGGCAACAGATCCGGCAGCGATGTGAGGTCGAGGGATGTGACAAAGTCTGCTGCGCGCCGCCCGTCATAACTGACCTGGGGTGGATTTGTCGCGACCAGTTCAATGCCAAGATCATCTTCCACGAAGCCGCGGTAATGGTTGGCAAATGGTCGGGTGCGCATGCCAGGCTGATAGTCTTCCAGCGCGCTGATGACAGGATCGTTTGTAAGATCGAAACGTCGACAGCCGATATCCAGGTGGAAACCGTCTTGTTCCAGGGAGGCAAATCCGGACCCGATGCCGCGGCGCGGGGCTAGGAGGGTGACATGGGCGCCGGTCTCCGCAGCAGACAGAGCCGCGACGAGACATCCAACTGTCCCTCCGATTACGACAAGATCGCTTTCGACCGTCGGGTTAACGACCGCCGCGGGCCTGCGCGTCTCGATAGAGGTAGGTCGTATATTCGCGTAGCCCATAATCCGCTCTGACGACCACATGTCGCGTCAAACCTTGAACCGCCGCCATCATGTTTTCCATCGGCCAATGGAAGAGATCGTCTCGTTGCCAGTCGACATAAGGGCTCATCACATTGAAGGCGATCCCTTTTTTGGCTGAATGAAACGCTGCGGCGATGAGATCCGTGGCAAATGTTTCCATGGTCTCAAAGGTCAAATCGCGCTTTTCGGTCATCACTCCGTTCATCACAACATAGTCGACGGATTGTGGCGCGATAGGGTTAATAAGAACGTTACGAAAGGTAAATTTCTGGTCAGGATGGCGCGCCTGCGCGGCCGCGATCATGGGCTCAGACACATCAATGCCTTGATACTGGATCTGCAAATCGGCGGGACTCCGGGCCATTAGGTAGTCCACCAGCAGCCCGGGGCCACACCCAAGATCCAACAAGCTGACGGGGGTCGCTTCGGAGCGTTTTGGGATGACGCCGAGCATCACGTCGAAGCGTACCTTCAGATCTTCTTCATTGGGCCAGTCGACACCTTTGTGGTTTGGCCCGTGCGTCTCCAGGCAACTCTCATAATGACGCACCAAAGAGAGATAGGCTGGCTCGTCCGGTGCTTGCGGGGAATGTGTTTGCTTTGGATCCACGTGAGGCAATCACCAATGCGTTCTTTGGGTTTGAGCCATGTCCACTTCTTGTGCTCGGCGACGCAAGCAGGTCGAAGTGAGTCCCTCTAAGGGTAGGCACTTTTGCTCCTGATCACCAGCGGCTTACCGACCTCCCTTGGACAGCCCGTCACGTCACACCAAACTCACCAGCATCAACCCGATGGACCCAAGCGCGCCAAGCGCCGGGATGGCGATGATCTGGAAGGAGGGGACATTGCGAAGCTGCCACCCCGCTTCCCGCAATGTGATCGCAATGAGCGCGCCGTTCACCAGCGTAAACACCACAAAGGTGATCTGCGACGTGGTTTCCGCAAGCCGCGCTAAAGGGAAGAGCAATGCCAGCACCAGTGTGATGGCCGCCACAATCACTGTCGCGGTGACGGGTGTGTGCGTCTTGGGATTCACATAAGACAGGAATTGCGGCATCTCGGCCTGGCGCGAAAGCCCGTAGAGCACCCGCGACGCCATGATGATTTGAATAAGAATCCCATTAAGTGCGGCAAGCACGCCGATGCCCGACAATAGATCGGGGGAAATGAGGCCCGTGCGTTCTGCGATAAGCGAAATGGGGGCACCTGCGGTCCCCAACTCTTGCTGCGAAACCAATGAGATGGAAATCGTACTCACCAGAAAATAGAGCACCATGGTGACGAGCAGGGTGATGGCGATGGCGGGCGGGAAGATCTTTTCAGGCTCAATGACCTCTTCCGCGACATTCACCATGTCTTCAAACCCTATAAAGGCATAGAAGGCGAGCACAGCCGAAGCGCTGATGAGCCCGATGGCCTGCAGCTCAAAGGTCTCAAACGGTGCGCGCAGGCCCTCCCAAATGGCGGGTGCATCTGAAAGAAACCCACCACCGATAATCAGCACGAGGCCGCCCACTTCAATGAGGGTGAGCACGGCGGCGGTCATGGCGGAGGCATGAATGCCCAGGATCGCGAGACCGGTGAAGATCAGGATGATGAGGGTCACGAGGACGGGACCAGAGATGGAGACGAACTCCTGCACGTAGCCAATAGAGCCCACAGAGATGGTCGCGGAGGACACAATGCCGGCGGAGGCCACCAGCAGTCCGATGACAATGGCGAGCCATTTCTGCCGGTAACCTTCTTCCACATAGCGGGCCTCACCCGCGCTAACGGGGAAACGCGTCACCAGCTTGGCAAAGGAATAGGTGGTGGGTGCGATGAGGAGGGCGGCCAGCAAAAAGGCGTACGGCGAAAAGACGCCTGCCTTGTAGCCGATTTCGCCGATCAGAACATAAATGCCGGCGCCGACGGTGACCCCAAGGCCGTAGAGTACAAGAAGCGGAAGCGTGAGCCGCCGCGCAAGCTGAGGGCGGGCATGCCCGCCTCGTGTTTGTTCAGTCACCCCAAACCCCTCAAAACAGGACCACCCCGTCTGATGATCAGTTTGGGTGTCTCCGCCAGTGCTGTCAAAAAGACCTGTCGCCGCATGAAAAGTTGGAGAAAATTTTGTCCCAGCGGGCGCAATTGGCATTCCGCATGCTATAAAATATTTCCAAAACAGACGCCGCCAAAGGTGCTTTCATGACCAGATTTCTCCGCGATCCTCTTTTTCATTTTGCCGCCGTAGGCCTTGCCCTTTTCTTGCTGTTTTCCGCACTGGGGCAGGCAGAGACGGACGCCGATAGCAGTGAGATACTGGTCAACCGCGACACCATGCTGACCTTTATCCAATACCGCACGCGGAGTTTTGATCGGGCGTTGGCGGAGCAAAGGCTGGATGCCCTGAGCGAGGAGGAGCGGCAGCGGTTGGTTGATGAATATTTGCGTGAAGAAGTGCTCTACCGGGAAGGTCTGGGATTGGGCCTTGACGCAGACGATTATGTGATCCGTCGGCGTCTCATTCAGAAAGTCGAGTTTCTGGCCGAAGGTTTTGCAGGCGCCGCCATTGAGCTCACAGATGAAGACCTGCAGGCGCATTTCGAACAGAACAAGCAGGACTATTTCGTGGCGCCGTCCATCACCTTCACCCACGTCTTTTTCGATCGATCAAAACATGGGGACGGAGCACTCGCGCTCGCCGAAGCGGCGCTGACGCGACTAAATGCTGAACAGGTCCCGTTCTCCGGTGCGCCGGGCCAGGGAGACCGGTTCCCGTTCCATGTGAATTATGTGGAGCGCACCTATGACTTCATCGCCAGTCATTTCGGGCCGGAGATGACCGCAGATCTTTTCGCGCTGTCGGCAGAAGAGGGTGTGTGGCAGGGCGTCTACACCTCTCCTTATGGGGCGCACCTGGTCATGGTGACGTCTCTGTCGCAAGGGCAGGACGCGGAGTTTGAAGCGGTGAAGACACGGGTTGCCGAAGATGCACGGCGCGCAAGGCTGGAGGCCGACAAGGAAGCAGCCATTGCTCGGATTGCGTCTGAGTATGACATTGAGATCGATCTCAGCGCGGGCGCTTCGGAATGAGCAGGTTCTATTGTGCCCTGGCTGGTTTGGTAATGCTTTTAGCTGCGCCGGCTTATGCCCACGAGGGCAGACCCCTTTTCATTGAGATCGAAGAGAAGGAGACCGGCGCCGTCTTTTTGAAGTGGCGCGTGCCCTCCACCATCGACCGCGGAAATGCACCGCAGATCGCCTTGCCGGAAACCTGCGAAAGGGTGCAGTCGCCGGAGACGGCCGCAAGCCCCGGGCAGAACATCGGGCAGGGGCTGTTTGATTGCCGGGCGCCGGGCGGTCAATTGTCTGTGTCGATCACCTATCCGCGCGGCAGTCCGGCAGTCTCTTCCCTTGTCCGCGTTATTCGCCCATCGGGCGAAGTCCAGATCGTTCGGAATGGGCCGGATGCGGTGTTGGTCGAGATTCCCGACGCGGAAGATGCGGGTAGCATTGTGAGTGAATACTTGGTGCTGGGCATCGAGCACATTCTGACCGGCTACGATCATCTTCTATTCGTGGCGTGCCTGCTCATGTTGGCGGGCACCGCCCGTCGTGTACTGCTCATCGTGACGGGTTTCACGCTTGCGCACTCCGTGACACTCGCACTGTCCGCGCTTGATGTTGTGAGCGTACCGGTGGCACCGCTGGAGGCTGTGATCGCACTTTCAATTGTCTTCGTCGCGGCTGAACTGGCGCGTCCCGCGCGCGACACGCTCACCTGGCGATATCCTATTCTGATCTCAAGTGGCTTCGGGCTGCTGCACGGCTTCGGCTTCGCTGCTGTGTTGGGAGAGATCGGGTTGCCGCAGACGGAAGTGCCGCTGGCTCTCTTGTTTTTCAATATCGGCGTGGAAGTCGGGCAGATTGCCTTCATCCTCTTCCTAGTTGCGGTCACTTTTGTGGGGCTGCGCGGTGTCGCGTTTATCAGGGATGATGCCCGCACCTGGGGATTGAAAGAAGTAACGATGCCTGCTGCCTACTTGGTCGGAAGCCTTGCAGCGCTCTGGAGCATCGAACGTTTCATAGCGGTGGTAGCCTGAAGCATTTTTCAGGAAAAGTGCTCTGCGGTTTTCCGTCCGAAAATGCGCCTGCAACATCGAAGCTTTTTTCAGGAAAAGTGCTCCGCGGTTTTTCGTCCGAAAATGCGACCAAGACATCAGAAAAGAAGGGCAGCCGAAGCTGCCCTTGAATGTAAACGACCGTCCTTGGCTCAGGGCTTGTACCAGATCGCTGACGAATAAGCCCGCTCTTGAATGGTCGCGGGGTGCCCTGTTTCTTCCACATCAATCCCTAGTGCCAAGGCGTCAAACAGCGAGTGACGCGGTGTGGGGATTTCCAGAACCCGGACATAGTAGAACGCGTTTTGCGACGCATCGAAGTCCGGGTCTTCCCAGACCGCGGAGAGTTCTGCAGCGCCAATCGTGTTTTCGTAACGCCCAGTTGTGATGTCCACTGTGTTGCCAACCGGCGGAATGTTGCCATCCGCATTCGCAACACGTCCGTCTGACCAGACAACGTTATAGACTTGCTCCTGCGCTTCCCCGTCGGCACCAAGCCAGCCTTTTACGATTTGCACGCGGTCCAGATTGCCCGAACGTGGGTCTTTGGTCGCGCGGACCAGGAACTTCGGCGCTTCACCTGCTGGTGCGCCGGTCAGGTCTCCGCCCATCGGCACGCCACCGGCATAGCCGACGTCTGCGATCTCAGGAGCCTCAGCGGCGGATGCATCATAGTTCCAGCCACCGAAGAAGCGGACGGCGATGCGCGGGCCGGTCGTGCCGTAGACTTCCCGCCGTTTGAATGCAGCAAATATGGACTCGCGGGTATTCTCTTCCGCCCAAACTGCGGCCAGTCCGCCCGCGGACATGGACCAGCCATTGGGGCCGGACCCATTTGCACCGGTGCGCCACCCACCTGTTTTGCCAAACGGTGTTGTGTCGCGGGGAAACTTGCCCCAGAAGTTAGGTTCTTCTGCGGATGCGAGGCCCGTGTGGCTGTCGGTCGATCCGATAACGCCAAACGCAAACGGATTGGTGCCGATCTTGTTTTCAATTTCCAGACCATTCAGAAGCGCGGAGCGAACATAGTCGCCCTCGACTGGGACATATTCCGGGGCGTTTTGCTGGATGTAGAAACGATAGGTTTCGAAGTCGGCAAATTCATCATCCGGCGACAGAGAGGGATGAGTTTCACTATCCCCCTTGAACTGGGTGATCTCCGCGACGGGCTCCCACTCCATGCGGGTTGCAGCCATCTCTGCTGTGATCGGCTCACTTCTCAGATTGGTTTCAGAGAACATATAGCCTTTGGAGATGTTGGAATTATGTGGAATGGCCACGAACTCCGCACCGGTGCGCTCGGAGGTTTCCTCCAGCCAATTCCAAAGGTCTTCCGGATAGTTGCTGTCGGCTGTGGAGAAGGGCTGGAACTGACCGGCAATGTCCGCACCCTGCGGCGTGAACACAACGCGGTGCATGTTGGCGCCTGCTGGAATGGAACTCCACTCCCAACCGATAAAGGAGGAAAATTTGCCGGGCTCGTAATGGCTGTCTGTGATGGCGATGGTTTCCTGCCAGCTTGTCCGCGCCATGGTCCGCCACCCAGGGATGCCCGCACCGGCCGGCGTTCCCGCCGCCTCTTCAACGGACATAGGCTCAGGCAGGAAGGAAGCGAAAGCAGCCATGCCTTCATCATTTGCAACAACGCCGCGCAGCCAGCGTTGCACATACCAGGCACGGGCCTGCTCAACGAACCCCATGTCTTCTGTCGGGATGCCCTTGTCGACAATATGGCGCACGCCACCGAGCATCACCGCATGATCGGAAATGACCAGGAAGTCCAGAGGAGTCTGGATTTGTACCCGGCCTTCATGCCCTGGGTTTACAACCGGCAGACCCTTGGCGTAGCGGTAGGCCGTATCGGGATCCGCCGTCATGTTCCTGTTGAGATAGGCGTCAAACGAATAGGAAGTATGAAGGTGCGTATCGCCCCAGAGGAGTTGGGTGTCGGCCGCCTGGGCCGAGAAACCAGAGAAGACTAGGGACAGTGCCGTTACCGTGCCCAAAAGGTGCGTCTTCAACCGTATCGCCGTCATCGTGAATCCCCCCCGATAGTCTCTGTGCGGACCGCACAAACCGTAGGGTCAACCTTTAAGCGATGGGCTTCAAGCGATCAGCGTCTGATTTGCAGAATTCCACTCTGCGGAATGAAAATCAGGCGCCTCGGATGAGGGCGAGGATACCGGCGGCTTGGGCATCGATAATCTCTTCGGCGCTGAGTTTCAAAACGTCCTTCATGCGCATCCATGCCTCAAAAGAGGCGACCTGATCTGCAGCATGCTGCAAAGGAGCGGACAGTTCGTTCAGTTCGGGCAGGTTATTGAATAGAAAGGCACGCTGGATCTCGGCAAAAGCTTCATAAGACCGGGTCAGGAACGGTGATTTCCATTTCCGTGCGATCGTACACGCCATATAGGGATGCACTGTCTCGAAGATGTGGGCGCGTCTTTCAATCAGCTTCCTGGTGCGGTCTTCAAGAGGGCCAGTCAGGGTTTCCAGATCAAATTGCGGGATCACCCGGGCTTTGATGACCTGATCGACTTCCTGATAGAGCGTATCCATATCCTCGAAATGCCGGAAAACGGTGCGCAGGCCGACGCTGGCTCTCTCAGCGACGTCTTCACTCGTCGGCGCCGCATTTCCCTCGCCGACAAGTTCGTACATTGCCTGGACAATAGCGGCGCGGGTCTTGGTGCTCCGATTCAGCCGACCATCAACCTGTCCCTTTGTTTTGTCGTCTGTGACGGCCACCTAAAGATCTCCTTTGTCGAACTGGCTGGACGAGTCTAACTAATGGCACTTATAGTGTCAAAAATATCAAGATGTGCGGTCCAGTGGATAGCAGCCAGTTGATAGCAGAAGGAGCCGGAAAATGGATGTCGTAAATGCCATGCGCCCGAATGAAGCGCAGATCAAAGAATGGACCAGCGGTTCGGTTGAAGGACCCATCGTCATGGTCAACCTGCTGAAGTTCTATGAGAAAGCGCAATATGCCGACGGTCGTGATCCGGACATCAGCGGCGCGGAGGCGTACCAACGTTACGGCGCCGAGGTAGCCAAGCTTATCGACGGCCTGGGTGGAAAGATGATTTATGGCGGGGCGGTCACCCTCACCCTGATTGGCGAGGTTGCCGAAGACTGGGATGTGATTGCCTGCGTACAATATCCCTCTCGGAAAGCCATGCTTGAAATGACCATGTCGCCGGAATACCAGGCAATCGAAGTGCATCGGGATGCGGGTCTTGCGGGCCAGCTGAATATTGAAACTGTCAGCGGTTTCGTCTGATCTGCAATTTAATGTGATGGGCGAGCTTTGATTGAGGCGCTAGTCTCGCCTGATCGATAACAGACTGTTCAAAGAACAGCGTAAGTGGAGGCAAACCATGGCCCTGACATTCTATGATTATACACCCGCGCCAAGCCCGCGCCGGGCACGCATCTTTATGGCGGAAAAAGGTGTGACCGCTGAGAACATCCAGATCGACATGGCCAAGGCCGAACAGCTGACGGATGAGTTCAAGGCCATCAATCCCACCTGCACAATTCCAGTGCTGAAGCTGGAAGACGGCACCACACTGACTGAAAATGACGGCATTGCGGCCTACCTTGAAGCAACTTACCCCGAGCCACCGCTCCTTGGCGTCACGCCGGAAGAAAAAGGCCTGGTCGCGAATTGGCAGTCCCGCATGATGTTTGAAGGCCTGTTGGCGGTGGCGGAAACGCTGCGCAACTCCTCACCCGGCATGAAGGACCGCGCGACCACTGGCCCGATAAACTATGCGCAGATCCCTGAACTCGCGGAACGAGGGCGCGCGCGCCTCACGGTGTTTATGGACACGCTTAACGAGCGACTAAAAGATCGTGAGTTCATTGCAATCGACACGTACAGCTATGCTGACATTACAGCGCAGGTCACAGTCGATTTCGCAAAATGGGTGAAGGTGACACCGACGGACGATCACACGGACCTCCAGCGCTGGCACGCGGCCGTCTCCGCCCGACCAAGCGCGTCGGCCTAACCAGCGAACGTGTCCTCGGGGCGTTTGCCGTCCAAAAACCAGTCAAGGATGCGGGCATTTTCTTCCCGCGGATAGGTGTGACTGAGATCACCTATTTCGCGATAGACAATGTCCGCACCGCCACCGGCGAGGGTGCGATAGGCAGTCCGGGGAATATCGATGGGGAACATCCAGTCCTTGGCACCGTGGGTCAGGTAAATCGGCAGACCTTGCAGCCGCTCTCGCTCAACCACTTCGAGTAGAAAAGGATGAAAGCTTGCAGAGATAGGTGCGAGGTGGGTGAACTTGGAGTCCGACTGCAAGCCTTGAACATAGGTGAACGTGCCCCCATCGCTCATCCCCGTGAGCAGCATCCTCTTCCTGTCGATTGACCAGTTCTCCGTAACATGCGCCAGCATGCGCTCCAGATTGGGGCTGTCGACATCTTCACCCATCAGCGACCAGGTCGCATCTGTTGAGCTGGGACTGAGCAGGATTACGCCTCGGCTGCGTGCTGTGCGGATCCAGGACCAAAGAAAATCGCGCCCGTGTCCGCTCCCGCCATGCATGGCCACCATAAGTGGGTAGGACTTCGAAGGATCATAGTTCTCAGGCACATAAAGCGAGAACCCACCCCGCTCTTTCTTTTCATTGCCGAAATGATGCACGCCAACACTTGCGCCGTCTGTGCGTTCTGCTGCTAGTGCCTGCAACAGTTCCGCGTCATCTCTCTGTTCTTCCTCGAGAAAGAAACGACTGACCGGAGGGAGAACCGACGCAACAGGATAAAGCGCTTCCAGCGCGCGGGACGAATGTCTGAGCGCGCGATAGGCACCCATGATCCCATTTGCCGGGTCGTCGAGGGCCGCACGTAACTCCTCATAAGCCCGCGTAATGGAGGTCGACGACGCAACAACACGATCTCTAAACGGGTGAAAGTCTTCAGGCCAGTCCGCCGCCTGGAAAGCGACAAGGGCGTCCGAAACACCTTTGTCTAGGGCACCGACATGTTTGACGACTTCTTCCAGGCGCGGCGGATGAAGGTGGCGCCCAATGAACATGAGGCCTTCAAGCGAATGCAGAAGCGGCGGGACCAGCTCAGTGATCGCGTCAGATAATTGATCGGTATTGTCGCTCATGAAAAGGCTCAATCAGTGTTTTGGGCGGTGTTTCGCGGGCGTGCAGTGTGTCACCGACTGTCCGCGCCGTCCATGCGCGGCAAACTTTCAGAATTGATCAGTTGCACCGGCGATGGTGGTCAGGTCTCAACCTTCAGGTATTTCAACATGGTCCAGCGCGCAAAAACGCCAAACGCCGCCGCGGTCCCTACGGCAACCCCACATCCTTCGACTGTGAAAGCAGAGAAGTCATCCATCCACCAACCTCGTAACAGCCCATAGGCGGGATAGAGGCAGAAAAGCACATAGCCGGAAAGACCAAGCGCGATGCGGGTGACCTGGGCTTCACTAAAGATGAAAGGGCGGATGCTCGCGATGTCTGACAGAGGTCGCTTGGTCATGAGGGTGCTTCCTCCTTCAGAATGGTTTTACGATCGCGAGATAGAAGGCGAAGGTGATCGAGACGATCACAATGGGTGTAGTGGTGATGAGAAACCACCAATGAAGGTGGATGGCGCGTTCATAAGCCACCTCATCGCCGGCGCGGCGCAGCCGTTCCTTGTTGCCGCCAAAATGCGCGAGATAAAAGTCTGCGATCTCAATCGGCAGGAACACCAGGACAATCAAAACGAGCTTCATGGCAAACCAGCCACTGTCCGGCGTCCACCCACCGGCCAACATGAGCAGGGGACCTGTGATGAGCAGCATGGGAAAGGCAATATGTTCGAGCTTCGCGCCCTCGTCGAAACGCTCCATCGCCCAGTTGCGAAGCTCAATGCGTTCCGGGTCATGGGGCGCACGCTGCCAATCCCTGAAGAGAGGCACCAAGTAATTTCCGTAAGCAACCGACGTGCTCCAGGCCCACACAGCTGCAAACACCACATGCACGAACTTTAGCGTCGCATAGTGATCGCCCAAAAAATCAGTAGCGGTTGCGAGTGCTGTTTCCATGGTCGATCACTCCCCCTGGTGATCGGGCCCCAAGTGACCGTTTTCTCTCGGTCTATGAAGCCTCTTGTTTGGCATCGGCACTGACGGTGGGCACATCGCCCCAGTCATCACCGAGACCCTTGAGCAAAGCGTCGATGGTCTGTTCGCCCAGGCGGTCTGTGAGTGCCGCCTCCAGGTTCGACATGATGGTCGCCGCGGCCATATGCACAGGTCGGCCTTCGCGCGAAAAACGGATGAGCTTGCAGCGCTTGTCTGCAGGATCGGGTGCGAGCTCAATCAGACGCTTTTCCTCAAGCTCCCTGACGGCTGAATTGATCGACTGGCGTGTGACGCCGAGCGTGCGCGCAAGATCGCTTGGCCGTTGGATACCTGAAGCGACATAGACAAGCACCATCGACTCCAGCCGTCGAACACTCGGAAGCCCTTGCGCTTGCAGGTTTTGCTGCAAGCCACGGTCGAGCCACATAAAACCCTCAAGCAGGCTGGTCATCAGACCGCGTCCGACGGGAATATTCTGTTTTGGCCGCTGCGTCATTTCTTACCCCACGTACACAACTTGAATATATTGTAAGTTTATCTTACAAATAGCAAAGGCAATTTTCAGGGAGCGAGCAATGCCCAGACTGGCACAGGTGGCCAAAGCCGATGCGGATCCGTTTGTAGATCAGATCTACCAACTCCTGTTTCAAGACCGCGACCCGGTCAAAGAACCGGGGACGGCGACCGGCACGCCCGGCGACTGGTGGACTGTTTTCGCCCTGGTGCCTGACTGCTTCAAACATGCGGTAGAAGGGTTTCAGTTTTATCGCGACCCCAATCGCAAACTCAGCCCCAAACTCCGCGAGCTTGGACAAACGCGCGCTGGATATGTGCGCGGGTCGCAGTTTGTCTTTTCACAGCATTGCAAATCCTGTCGCGACGTCGGCTTTTCAGAGGAGCAGATCGACGCGCTGCCGCATTGGCATGTGGCAGATTGTTTCTCGGAGGTTGAAAGGGCGGTGCTCGCCTACACCGACGAGATGGTGATGGACAATGGCAGGGTGTCGGACGGCACCTTCGCCGCACTGAAGAAACACCTGAGCGATGTGGAGATTCTCGAACTGACATATATCACCGCCATGTACGAGATGCACGCCATCATGAGCCGCGCGCTCAAACTGGAATATGACGATGTCGACGAACGTGTTGTCGAAGTGCCCATGCCGGACGGCGACGGCTCTGCAGACGTCATGAGCATGGTCGACACAGACAAATAATTGGAGGAGAGACATGGGATATCACCACCTGGCACTTGCTGCGAAAGACATGAAGGCAATCCATGAGTTCTATGAAGGCGTCATGGGCTTTGATCTGGTGAAGGTCGAAGTGGCTCCCGTGCCGGAGGGCGGATGGGCCAAGCATTTCTTCTACCGCATGGAAGATGACAGCAAGTTCATCGCCTTCTGGGAGATGCATGACGTGCCGGGCACAGAAGACTTCGAAACCAATCTCTCAAAAGCGGCGGGCGTCCCCGATCAGATCAACCATATCGCCTTTGATGTGCCTGATTTAGAGGCATTCAACGCACGGATGCAGCAATGGTTGGAGGCAGGCTACGACGTGCTGGAGCTGGATCATGAATGGTGCCGGTCCATCTACACCAAAGACCCCAATGGAAATTTCGTCGAGTTTTGTCTAACCACCGGAGAATTTACCGTCGCGGACAGGGAGCATGCGGTGGCACAGCTGACCGCAACTGAGCCGTCCTTCTCCAAGCCGCCCGTGAAGATGGAAATTCACAAAGCGGCGGGCAGCGCCGCCGCCGAGTAGGCCGTCAGACATCATCTATCAATCTATCAGTGCTCCGGCTTGATCTATTGAGGGCACGACGGCACACTTGGGCGAAAGGTGCGGTTGAGTTCAATGGGGTCAAACGGGGGTACTATGTCTGACGCCAATCTGCGCGAGCCTTATCGCTTGGGAATTCCCATCCTTCTCATCCTTTTTGTGGCTCTAATGCATTTCACGGCAACCGGCGTTGCCATGTTCGAAACAGGCTGGGTATTGCTCGCTATGGGCGGCGCTGGCTTCGCGCTCCTTATGAATCTCTCAAGCGTGCGCGTTTCCGCCGGTGCCGTGACCGATTCACTGGGGACCGCTGGCTGGCTCTTGGTGATCGGGTATCTGCTGCACCAGATCGAGGAACATGGCGTCGACCTTTATGGCCGCAGCTACTATTTCATTGAGTATGGCAACGCGCAGCTCGCCGCGCGCTTCGGCGAAGAGGGTCCGCGTCTGACCGATTTGTCGATCTACCGTATCAACACACTGGCCGTCTGGGTGCCGTTTCTGCTCGCCATCTGGGCCGGCCGCAGGCTGCCTTGGGTAGGCCTCGCTGCTGCGGGATTGATGCTGACCAATGGTCTCTTTCATATCGGGATCGCCATGGTTCAGCGCGAATACAATCCGGGCCTTGGAACCGCCGTTGTGATCTTCCTGCCGCTCTCGATTGCCTATTTCGGCACGATCCGTCGGCAGGCGGGCGTGGGGCATCTTGCCGTATTGGGCGGCATCGCCTTCGGCGTGGTTGGCCACGCACTGCTGCCGACAATCATCGCCGAGGCCGGCGCACCGGAGTGGACGGACCGTCTTTATGCTATCTTTGGCGTAATGATTTTCGCGCCGCTTGTGGGCAATATTATCTACCGACTTTTTCGGCGTACGCCGCAATAGGAACAAAACAAAATGATGCTGGCTGGCTTTCTTGTCTTTCTCGCCCTGTTTCTCTTGGTGGGATTTCTCTCCAGCCGGCGAAGTGATGGGTCGACGGGCGACTATTACCTGGCCGGTCGCTCCGTATCTCCCATGCTTGTCGGTCTGTCCGCTGTCGCCACAAACAATAGCGGCTACATGTTCATTGGCATCATGGGCTTCACCTACGTGTCTGGCTTGAGCGTCGTCTGGCTGGGCGTGGGCCTCATTCTGGGCGACTATCTCACATCGCTTTTTGTGCATCGTCGATTGCGCGACGTGTCGCAATCTCGGCAAGCGCTGACCTTCTCAGGCGCCCTGGCGACATGGCAGGGCAAAGAGATGCGCTGGCTGCGTCTGACGGCTTCTCTAATGACGCTGATCTTTTTAGGCGCCTATGCTGCAGCACAGCTGAGCGCCGGCGGCAAAGCATTGGAAGTATTGCTGGATTGGCCGGTGGAATGGGGTGCCGTCATCGCGGCGCTCATGGTGGCGAGCTATTGCATGGTCGGCGGCTTCCGCGCCTCCATCTGGACGGATGCGGCGCAGTCCACCGTCATGTATGTGGCGATGGTTCTGCTTATGGTGGTGGCCCTTGTGGCGTTCGGCGGGGTTGGTGCGTCCTACACCGCGCTTGCGGACATACCGGGCTATCTCAACTGGTTTGCAGCGGGGGATCTGTTGGTTCCTGGGGCGTTTGGGGCGCTGCTCTTTGTCATTGGGTGGATGTTTGCCGGCGCCTGTGTCATCGGGCAGCCGCACATCATGATCCGTTTCATGGCGCTGGATGACCAGGACAGAATGGGCACCGCGCGTGCCTGGTACTATGGCTTCTACGCGAGCTTCTTTACGATCGCGATCATTGTCGGGCTGATGACACGGCTGCATCTGGGAGACATCGGGTCCATGGACCCGGAGCTGGTCCTTCCTGTCATGGCGGTGGAATTGCTGCCCGCCTTTCTGGTCGGCCTCATTCTGGCAGGCATCTTTGCGGCAACCATGTCCACCGCGGACTCATTGCTTTTGAGCTGTGCGGCAACCTTTACCCATGATCTGCTTCCCTCAAACCTAGAACGCTCGGCGCTTTTGCGCGGCGCCACGGTTGCGATGACGGCTTTCGCGCTTGCCATTGCTCTCTCCGGCAGCCAGAGCGTCTTCTCTCTGGTCATACTGGCCTGGTCGGTTCTGGGCGCGAGCTTCGGTCCGCTTTTGATCCTGCTGGCGCTCCGGCAGCCGGTGAAAGAGGTCCAGGCCATTACCATGATCATTGCGGGCTGCGCTGCCGTCCTCGTCTGGCGATCTTACGGCCTGCAGGGCGCGGTCTTCGAAGGCTTGCCCGGCATGGTGGCGGCATTTGCTGCATACTTTGTCACCAAGCCATTTGTTGGTGCGGAGGCAGCCGCCTCGTCTGGAGCGGACTGATCAGTCGGTGAACCGAAGGGCGTCGATCAGGATGACAGGTCACTAACCATGTCAGACCCAAAAGAAATATTGATCGCTGGCGCCGGCATTGGCGGGCTCACTGCCGCGCTTGCTTGCGCGCAAAAGGGCATTCAGGTCTCCGTTCTTGAGAGAGCCTCAGAGTTGGGCGAGGTCGGCGCCGGTATTCAGGTCGCTGCGAACGGGACCCACGTGCTCGAGCAGTTGGGGCTGGGACCAGCGTTGGAGGATATCGGTTTTCGTCCGGAGGCCGCGACCCTACGTCTGGGGCAGTCGGGGCGGATCGTTTTCTCAAATCCCTTAGGCTCCGCTGCCCATGAGCGATACGGTGCCTGGTATTATCATGTGCATCGGGCCGACCTGCACCGGATCTTGGCCGAAAAGGTGAAAGCCGACCCCAACATTGGTCTGCGGCTTGGGAGCGCCGTGACCGGTTTTGAGGAACGGGAAGAGACTGTCACTGCGACCTTGTCGGACGGGTCGACAAAAAGTGGTGCAGCCCTCATTGGAGCGGACGGCATTCACTCTGCGGTTCGCGATGCTCTCTTTGGACCAGACGCCCCGCGCTTCACCGGCAATGTTGCCTGGCGCCTGCTTGTGCTTGCGGACAGGCTGCCCGTTGGTCTCATCCCTCCCCACGCGACCGTGTGGACGGGGCCGCAGGGCCATGCTGTGACCTACTATGCGCGCGCCGGTGATCTTGTAAATTTCGTCGGCGTGATTGAGCGCGAAGACTGGCAGGTGGAAGGCTGGCTGGAAAGCGGCGACATCGGCGAGCTAAAGCGGGATTTTGCGCCTTGGTGTTCGACCATTCACCAGCTTATTGACGCAGCCGATGAAACCACCTGCTTCAAATGGGCCCTGTTTGATCGCGATCCCATGCCGTCATGGTCGAGAGGGCGTGTGACACTCCTTGGGGATGCGTGCCACCCCATGCTGCCTTCTATGGCGCAGGGGGCCTGCATGGCGATGGAAGACGCCTGGGTAGTCGCGACTGAATTGAACAAGACAGACGATCCCGCGAGCGCTTTCCTCGCCTATGAAGCGCAAAGAAAGAAACGGACCGCGCGCGTCCAGATGGCGGCCCGCGCCAATGCCAAGCGGTTTCATAAAGGCGCACCAGCGGGACAGCTCGCGACTTACGGCCCCATGTGGCTTGCTGCGCGGATCAAACCCGATCTTCTCAACAAGCCCTTTGACTGGATTTATGGCGAAGACGTCACCAGGCTTTAGTTGAACCAGAAATGGAGGCCCGCTCGAAGTGTCAGGCTGTCTTCATCTTCTCCATCAGCCCGAATTAAGCTGCGTGTGGCCCCCAAGCCGGATTCGTAATTGAGTTCAATATAGGGAGCGATTTCCCGTTGGATTTCGTAGGCGAGCTGAAGCCCGGTCTCCAATGTCGCGAAGCCTTGGGCGCGATGACGTTCGTCCACGTCTTGCAGAAACACCTCGGTCTCGGCAAACGGCGTAAGGCGCAGCTTCTGAGTGATGTGAATGTCCCAATCGCCCTCGAGGCGGACATGGGCATCGCCATCTTCGCTGAGGAATACGGAAATATCGGTCTCGATGAATTGGGGGGCGAGCCCGTGCATGCCGATCACCGCATAGGTAAGCGACGTTGGTTGTGTGTCGTGTCGGATCCCTGCCTGGGCATCCCAGAACGCGTTGAGCATGTGAGACACAAGAAGCTGGAACTCACTGCTTTCCAGCGTGCCGTCCCCCCATTCACCTTCGCTCTTGAACCAGACCTTGTTGGTATCGCCGCCATACCAACCCTTGGCGTCCCATGTAACAAGGCGGTCGGCCTGGCCCCAATTGCTGAAGTCGATATTGGCCTCAACATGCTTGAAGAGACGGTCCATATCTGCCGCCTGCGCGGCTGTGACGGGCATCCACAAGAGAACAGATAGAATTAAACAGCGGATCATTGAGTGAGCTCCGCATTGACCTGTGAGACCACAACCTTCGTCATCATGCCGGATGCCATGTGGTAGAGCAGATGACAATGGAACGCCCACTCCCCGGCTTCATTGGCCGTAAATGTCACGGAATAGCTGCGCCCGGGCCCGACATTGACAATGTGCTTGCGGGGCCGCGTTTCAGGCGGTTGACCATTTTCCAACTCGACAAACATGCCATGCAAATGCATGGGGTGGTTCATCATGGTCTCGTTCACATAGGTGATGCGGACCCTTTGGCCGTACTCGAGATAAATGGGTGTTGCGTCGGCAAACTTATCGCCATTGAGCGTCCAGATATAGCGCTCCATATTCCCGCCAAGCGTCATGGTGAGTTCCGTGTCTGGAGGGCGCGTATCCTCATTGGGTTCCAGGGCGATCAGGTCCTCATAGGTGAGCACGCGGGCACCCGGAGGTGCATCGACAGGCGGCACGTGCTCATTGTTGCGGGTGACGGGTTCCGCCTTCATTGCCATCGGCATGGTGTGGCCCATCGCGGCGTGATCCACGGCATCGTGATTCATAGCGCCGTGATCCAAGGTGGTGTTCATCGTCTCCATCGGCATCCCGTGTCCCATGGCAGAATGGTCCATAGTGGAATGATCGACTGTTTTAGCGCCGGCATCCGCTGAGGTCATTTGCTTGGGCATGGTATGCCCCATCGCAGCGTGATCCATGCTTCCATGATCCATGTTTCCGTGATCGCCGCCCATATCACCCATGGTCAGAAGACCGCGCGCTCGCGGCGAAGGCTGCTCCAGCCCAGCATCCGGTGTCCCGCCGAGACGGCCAACTGCAAAGCCGGACCGGTCGAGGGCTTCCGCAAGGATCTGATAGGGCGCATCGTCCTGCGGCTCGACAATCACGTCATAGGTCTCCGCCACCGCAATGCGGAATTCATCCACAGGTACGGGCACAACCGCTTGCCCATCCGCCTCGACAACAGTCATCTTGAGGCCGGGGATCCGAACATCGAAATAGCTCATGGCGCCCGCATTGATGAAGCGGAGCCGCACGCGCTCGCCGGGCTTCATCTCACCAAACCAGGGCTCCTTGTTGGTTTGGCCGTTCAGCAGATAGGTATATCCGCTGACATCTGACAGATCCGTCGGCGTCATGCGCATATTGCCCCAGGCCAAGCGTTCCGACGCAGCGGCTGCGAGCCCTTCATCTGCGGCGAGGCCAAAGAAATCGCCAAGCGTCCGCTGCGCGTAATTGTAGTAGTCGCTCATGGACTTGAGGTTGGCATGCACGTCCGCCGGGTCGGTGTCCAGCCAGTCGGACAGGACAATCGTATGTTCCCGGTCGAAAGTGGCGGGGTCCTTGACCCTTGGCTCGATGATCAACGGGCCATAGACGCCCTGTTGTTCCTGATAGCCGGAATGGGAGTGGTACCAATAGGTGCCCGTCTGACGAATCGTAAACCGGTAGGTGAACGTCTCGCCCGGCGGAATCCCGTCAAAGCTCATGCCCGGCACGCCATCCATTTCCGGCGGCAGCAGGAGGCCGTGCCAGTGAATGGACGACATAACATCGAGCGTATTGGTGACGTGGATCACCACGTCCTCGCCGTCAGTGAACCGCAGCTCCGGGCCGGGCACCTGACCGTTAACCGCCAGCGCCGTCGCTGGGCTGCCTGTGAAATTCACGTCAATCTCGCCAATTGTGAGGGAATATTCACCGGCGAAAGAAGGGGCGATCCCGAGGATCGATAGAAATAGGAGGGCAAAAAAGCGCGTGATCATAAGGGTCCGCATGAGTTCATGAGTGGATTTGGCCTGACAATGGGGCTTCCCCTTAGGGGAAGGTCAAGGCGGAAAGAAAGCGCTTGAGCTTGCCCTTAGGGGAAGGTGAAGAATGGCTTAAATCAAATCACCGGGTCCCACTGTTCATGTCTGACATTGCCATCAATACCGCTCAGAGAGAGACGCAGATCGACCCTGTGTGTGGCATGGAGGTCGCGACTGAAGGCGCGACGCATCTACATTCGTATAAAGGCGAAACCTATTATTTCTGTGGTGCGTCCTGCCGCGAAAAATTCAGCGATGACGCCGAAGGCTACCTGAGCGGCGAAGCGCAGGCGGCGGCGGAGAAGGCCGCGCTCAAGGCTGCCGAAAATGGGGCGCTTTTCACCTGCCCGATGCACCCGGAGATTGTGACCGAAGGGCCCAGCAGTTGTCCGCTTTGCGGTATGGCACTCGAGCCTCAGACGATCTCGGCCGATGACGGACCCAATCCGGAACTTGTGGACTTCGCCAGACGGTTTTGGGTCGGCCTCCTGTTTGCCCTGCCACTGCTTGTTCTGGAGATGGGCACGCACCTGTTCGGTTTTGAGATGCTGTTGCCGCACGAAATCTGGGTTTGGGTCCAACTGGGCTTGGCCACACCGGTCGTGCTCTGGTGCGGGTTTCCGTTCTTCGAGCGCGGCGTGCAGTCGGTGAGGACCGGCCATCTCAATATGTTCACATTGATCGCCCTCGGCACCGGCGCCGCCTATGTGTATTCGCTTGTGGCGACCGCTGCGCCCAATCTCTTCCCGGACGGCTTCCGTGAGAGCGGCCAGGTGGCCGTCTACTTCGAGGCCGCAGCGACCATCATTGTCCTGGTGCTGCTCGGCCAGATCCTTGAACTGAGGGCGCGGGAAGCGACGGGCAAAGCACTGCGGGCACTGTTGGATATGACGCCGCCGACAGCACTAAAGCTTGAGCATGATGGCACCACTGAGGTTGTGAGAGAGGTCGACCTGGCCGAGGTGGGTGTCGGTGACCGCTTACGCGTCCTGCCGGGCGCGAAAGTTCCCGTAGATGGCCGTGTGGAAAGCGGCGACAGCTTCATTGACGAGGCGATGATAACGGGTGAGGCAGATCTCATCGCAAAATCTGGGGGCGACAACCTTATTGCGGGAACCGTAAACGGTGCCGGCACGCTTGTCATGCAGGCCGAAAAGGTCGGGGCAGACACATTGCTAGCGCGAATTTTTCAACGGGTGGCGGAAGCCCAGAGAAGCAGGGCGCCTGTCCAGGCCCTTGTTGATCGCGTCGCCGCCTGGTTTGTGCCGATCGTCGCTGCGGTCGCGGTTTTGGCATTTTTTTGCTGGGCGTTGTTGGGTCCGGAGCCCGCGTTCGCCCACGCGCTCATCGCCGCTGTTTCTGTACTCATCATTGCCTGTCCCTGTGCCTTGGGTCTTGCGACGCCCATGTCGATCATGGTTGCGACAGGACGTGCTGCGTCCCATGGCATTTTGGTGCGCGACGCGGCCGCGCTGGAGGAACTCGCAAAGGTTGACCTGCTGGTTCTCGATAAGACCGGTACCCTGACAGAAGGCAAGCCGCGGGCGACGGAGATCACGCTGTTTGGAGGGACATCAGAAGCGGACTTTCTGTCGCTGATCGCCAGTCTCGAACAAACAAGTGAACATCCCTCGGCTCTCGCCATCGTCCATGAGGCTGAGCAAAAAGACATCCCTCTGAGTGAGCCGGAGGATGTGAAGGTGATGCCCGGAATGGGAATCATCGGACGGGTTCAAGGCCGGCGTGTTGTTGTGGGTAATCGGGCCTCGATGCATCACCAGGGTATTGATCTGCCCATATTGCCGGAGAGCGGAGCTACTCAGATTTTTGGGGCAATCGATGGGCTGGTCGCTGGTTGTGTGTTCATTGAAGATCCTATCAAGGAAATGGCACCCGCGACATTGTCGGCGTTGCGCGCAGAAGGGCTGGAGCTTGTGATGCTTACTGGAGATAGCAGTGGGCCCGCTCAGAAGGTTGCCGCTGCCGTCGGTATCGACAATATCGTTGCTGGTGTCTTGCCTGATGGAAAAGCGGCAGAGATTGAGCGTCTGGCAAAGGCGCACCGCGTTGCCATGGTTGGCGATGGCATTAATGATGGCCCGGCTTTGGCGCTGGCCCATGTTGGTATTGCCATGGGGACCGGGACAGATCTGGCCATGGAGACGGCGGGCATCACGTTGGTCGGCGGGGACCTGTCAGCATTGATCAGAGCGCGAAAAATGGCCAAACAGACGGCACGCAACATCCGTCAGAACATCCTGTTTGCCTTCGGCTACAACGCGATGGGTGTTCCCCTAGCTGCAGGCGTGCTCTACCCGATATTGGGCATGCAGTTGAGCCCGATGCTGGCGGCTGCGGCCATGTCGGCGAGTTCGGTCAGCGTTGTCCTAAATGCGCTTCGCCTCCGGAGGTCGGCACTATAGCCCTCCTCTCGCCTGAGCAGCGAAACCTAACTGATTTTCACACTTTCTTAGCCATGATTTAACCAATCAGCCCGCAGAATAACGGCGAGTTTAGGTCATCGCGGCCTGACCTATACCTTTAATGAGCGCGGCAGATTTGATGGCGGCTGATGCCCACATGACTGAGTCTGAATTCCTGTACCGATTTCGGTCAGGCTTGGTTGCTGCCTGGATCATGCCGCTCGCAATCACGTTCGTGGTTGTCAGTTTCCTCGGCGGCTATTCTCTCGGCCAGCTCATGCAGACGCTCCAGCATTTGGTTAGCGTCTACGCCGTGATCGGGATTGCACTGAGCTATGCAGCGCATGACAGATTTATGCGCCAGACAGTCGCGCTCGCCGTCTCACCAGACGAACAGTCACGCGAAGAATCTGAGCGACGGGTTGCACGCTTTCCATACGTTTTTGCTGGCCTCTATCTACCTTACGCCGCAGCCGCACCCCTCGTGGTCAACTTCAGCCTGAGCCAACAGTTGGGTGTGGACGTTTCTCTGGGCGACCACCTTTTTGCAATCATGGGGGTCACCGCGCCAGCAGCGATCACGATGTTGATCGCGCTCTACGTTTTTGCCGATCTTGTTGGGCAATTCTTCGGACCCAGAGGGTTCAAGACACATTTCCTCTCGCTCAGGGTCAAAGTCTTTGCGCTGGGCGTCGTGCTGCCAATGACCGTCAGCTCCGTTCTGATCCTCTATGTGGAAGCAGCCCATGGCGGCGCAGGAGCGGGTATTTTTCTCGTGTGGCTGGGCTTGATCTGCGCCACATTGCCTGTGGCCTATTTTGCCCTGAAGAATTTCAAGAAGGGCATCGATCCGCTATGGGACTTAAGGACCCAGACGCTGACAGTGTTTGATGATTTGGACACAATCATTGAGCCAGTCCCGGTGTCGCTCGATGAATTTGGCGACGTCACCAGGGATTGGGTATCGCTAACCCGCCGCATGACTGGTTATTGGCGTGAACTTCATCGAACGACAGAGCACTTTCAAACCCTTATCAACGCAATTGAAGAAGCCATAGCGATTGTCGATTTCGACATGAAGGCAGTCTTCTTAGGGCCGGGCTTCGGCGAATGGTTTGATGAAAGGCCTTCAGAGTTTATCGGCTATAAGATTTCCGATCTGGTCCATAAAGACGACGTAGAACGGTTTTTGGAGATGGCTGGGGAGGCAATCGAAACCCCCGATCACCGCCCGGAAGGACAATTCCGTTTGCGCCATCCGGATGGCACTTACCATCGCGCCCTTTGTTCCTGGCGGCATATTCATTTGATCTCTGGCGAACCATCGCTCTTCTTGAGCCTGCGCGATGTCTCGCAGCAATTGACGGCTCAGGAACGTCTCCGTGCTGGCGAGATTCGATTGCGGACCATGATGCAAAGCGTGGCTGACGGGATCCTGTCGACAGATGACAGCGGTGTCATTCAGTCGGTGAACCCCGCCGCATCAAGATTGTTTGGGTATGAGGGCGAGGAGCTGATTGGCTCGAGCGTCGGTATCCTGCTCCCATCCTATCTGACGCTGGCGCTCCAGCACGCCTCTCCAAGCGGGAGCACTGCCGAGGGGTTGGGACGTTTGGTCGGTCAGGGTGGCCAGGAAATGCGCGGCCAGCGGAAGAACGGGGAGACTTTCCCCATTGAGCTATCGGTCACAGAGATGCGTATCGGCGAGGAACACTATTACGTCAGTGTCGTGCGCGATATCAGCGAGCAAAAGGCATCGGAAGCAGAACTTCGAACTGCCTTGCATGACGCAGAAGCTGCGAACCGTACCAAGTCATTGTTCCTGGCGAACATGAGCCACGAGCTTCGCACGCCCCTGAATGCAGTCATTGGGTTTTCCGAAGTGATGCAGCAGGAAATGTTCGGGCCGCTCGATAATGAACGCTATATGGATTATGTCGGCAGCATTCACGATTCCAGCCGCCATCTTCTCTCCGTCATCAACGACATTCTGGACATCTCGCGCATCGAGTCTGGTGAGACAGAGTTGGAAGACGAATGGCTGGAGCTCGATGAGGTTCTTGAATGGGCGAAGGACAGAGCCGCACCCTCAGGGACGACGGCAGAACATGCGCCGGTTCATCTCGAAAGCCTGGATGGGCTACCGGAACTGCGCGCAGACCGGCGTGCTCTGAGGCAGGTTGTTATCAATCTCCTGTCGAATGCCATCAAATTTACACCGTCGGACGGCCGCATTGATCTCTCGGCAAAGGTGAACGACGAGTCCGGGATTTCTATCCTCGTAAAAGATACCGGCATCGGCATTCCGGCAGACCAGGTTGATAAAATGACCCAACCGTTCACTCAGTCTGACAACTCGCTGGCCAGAAGGTTCGAGGGCACAGGGCTCGGTCTTGCGATCACCAAGTCGCTCGTCGAAGCGCATCAAGGCGCGCTTCAAATTGACAGCACGGAAGGCGTGGGAACGACAATCACGGTGCGCCTGCCGGCGGACAGGGTGTCGCAAGCCATGTCATCCACGCATGTCGAAGCAGGCCACGCTTAAGCGTCCAAGAACCCTTTCACGAGATCCAGAAACTCAGCGAGCTGGTCATGGTGCACCCAATGACCGGCATTTTCGATATTGACCACCTGAGCGTTCTGAAAGTGCTCTGCCCGACCATCCTTCAAAGGATCGCTCGCCCAACTCTCGGTTCCGCGAATGAGCAGAGTAGGGCAGGTGATGCGCGCCCAAAGCTCCTGTGATTCCGCAGGCGTAAAGCCTGCAGGTGAAAAAGCCCGAACATAATTGTCGAACTTCCAGCTATAGGTGCCGTCTTCATTTTGGCTGACCCCATGCACGGTCAGGTGGCGCGCATGCTCCGGCGAGAGGTGGGGGTTTTCTTCCTGCATCCGCGTAAAGGCATCCAGAATGCTCTCATACCGCCGGGGCTGTCTGCTGGACAGCTTCCGCATTTGGTCAACCCATTGAGCGGTGCGTTCGTGGATCGGTGTTTTCTCCCGTTCAGCGATCATTTTGGGCGATGGACCAAGGCCCTCAATCACGACGAGCTTTTTCACTGTCTCGGGGTAGAGCCCTGCGTAGCGGAGCGCAACCGCGCCTCCCATAGAGTGGGCGACGATGGTGACGGGGTTCAGCTTCTTCTGATGGATGAGTTGCGCAATGTCATAGACAAAATCCGTGAGGTCGTAAGTACCGCCAATCATCCATTGGCTGTCTCCATGTCCACGCAAGTCGGGCGCAATGATATGATGCGTCTCGCGAAAAGCCTGCGCCACCCAGTCCCAGTTACGGCAATGGTCGCGGCCACCATGTATCAACAGCAGCGGTTCCGCCTCTTCATTTCCCCAGTCGACATAATGCAGCCGAAGCCTTTGGGAGAAATAGGTGTGAGAAGTGGGGCCGGGGCCGGTGAGCGCGTGGATAGCTGCCATGCGAGTATGTCCTTGCGTTGGTTCGTGGACAGTCTAGTTGATCCGCCATCACGCCGCAAAGACGGGTTGATCATGTGGCGGGCAGCGTCACCGTCACCACGAGGCCGCCTTCAGGCCCGTTTTTGAGAGTGACGTCGCCGCCATGGCGGCGCGCAATCGTACGCGCAATGGCAAGACCGAGGCCGGTACCGCCGGTCTCTCGGTTGCGCGAGCCCTCCACTCGGAAAAAGGGCTGGAACACTTGTTCATGGAGCTCAACAGGGATACCGGGTCCGTTATCAGCGACAGTCAGTACGACGCCTTGGGGCCCTGATGTCAGCCGGATGGTCGCCTCCGAGCCATAGGCGATGGCATTGCGGATAAGATTGCTGATCGCCCGGCGCATTTCGTTCGGGCCGCATCGGTAGGAGAGTGATGTAGGTCCATGATAGTGCGCAGGTCCGTCTGTTTGCGTGAGATCATCAGACAGGCCTTTGACAAGATCAGCAATATCGATCAGGCGGCGCTCTTCAACCTCGGTTTCGCCGCGGGCAAAGGCAAGTCCGGCATCAAGCATCGCCTGCATCTCTTCAATATCTGCTCCGGCCTTCGCTTGCTGTTCAGCATCTTCAATAAACTCTGCGCGAAGCCGGAGGCGCGTCAAAACGGTTCGAAGGTCGTGGGCGATGGCCGCAAGCATCAAAGACCGATCATCGATCATGCGTTGCACGCGGGTCTGCATTTTATTGAAGGCTTTGGATGCGCGCCGGAGCTCCCGCGACCCTGTGACGGGCAACGGATCGACATTGATATCGCGGCCTAGACGTTCTGCCGCGGCGGAGAAGGTTCGCAAGGGACGTGCAAGGCGGTTACTGAACCAGATAATGACACCCGCCAGAAGCAGCCAGAATATCCAGGTGCCGATGCCCGATGACGTCTGTTGAAACATGCCGAAAGCGCGGATCGGAAACTCGAACACCACCCAATTGCCATCCACCAACTGCACCGAGAGCGTGATGATCCCATCCCAATCCCAATCGCCGCGATATCCTATCCGAACATCGCGATCCCTCAGCGGACCGAGAAGGTCCCGCGCTTCCTCTTCGAAGTTTTCGCCAGGTCCCGGTCGCAAACGACGGCCTGTATCTGGAATGCTCTCCTGAACATTGACACGCAGGAAAATCCCTGTGAGCGCCTTTGTGAGGGCATTGCGCTCTTGTGGGGTCGCCGCGTCGAGAAGCTGCGTCACCGCGATAACTTGCTCTGCCGCGACTTCCTCCGGTTCGTCAAACTCCCACCGGTCGTCATCGCCGAAGATCCAGCCGACCAGCTGCACGATGAAGAGAATGCCCACCACCATAAGGATGATGCGCCCGGCAAGACCCGCCGGCATAAACCGATAAGCGTTTCTGCGAAATTGGCGACGCAGCTCCCGCCCGTCGCGGTGATGCCTGCGTCGTCGGTGGTGGCGCGATCGCCTGCGTCTGCTCATGCGCGACTGACCTCGGCGGTGAACATATAGCCGCCACCGCGAATGGTTTTGATGGTGCGGGGCAGTTTGTGATCTTCTTCGATCTTGCGTCTGAGGCGAGAGAGCTGGACGTCAATGCTCCGGTCAAACGGCATCGCCTCGCGGCCCTTGGTGATATCCAGCAATTGATCGCGCGACAGAACTCTATTGGGTCGCTCGACGAATGCAATGAGAAGATCAAACTCGCCTGAGGTGAGCTCAACGTCGCCGCCATCCGGATTGGTGAGCGCCCGCGAACGGGGATCAAGCTGCCAGCCATCAAAGCGGAAAACGCCATCTGCGACCGGTTCGTCATGTCCCGGATCTGCGCGGCGCAGGATGGCGCGAATGCGCGCCAGCAGCTCTCGGGGATTAAACGGCTTGGGGAGATAATCGTCCGCGCCCATCTCCAGGCCGATAATACGGTCGGTGTCTTCTCCCATCGCGGTCAGCATAATGACCGGCAGATCGGAGGTTGCACGCAAGCGGCGACAGACGCTTAAGCCATCCTCGCCCGGCATCATGACGTCCAGCACCACCAGATCGAATTTGCCGGCCTCAATCGCGGCCATGCAGGAGATCGCGTCCTCAGCCAGCGTCACGCGGAAGCCGTGTTTGGTCAGGAAGCGTTTGACGAGATCGCGAATTTCCCGGTCATCATCGACGACCAGAAGGTGGGGTAAACTGCTCATGATCCAAATTTAGTCCATTATCCGCGGTCCATCGCCATATTTTTGTAACGCCGGGTAACAGGCGCCTTAACAAGGAGCGGCCTGTTACAATCCGTTACAATTCGATACGGCCCAGAGAGGATAAAAGGCGCGGGACACCCCAGATTGAGGAGGCAGACAGAAGCCCCGATCCTGGAGAAAGAACAATGTCCCATAGACCCTCCCCCCTTACCCAGAGCATGACCGTCAATACATTTGCGGCAGGTGTGTTCGCCATCGTCGTGGCGGTACTGGCGATTGTCGGCCCCGCCAATGCGGAAGACGCCGAGGTTCAGAACGCCTCCTGGTTCGGTTGGGGCGAGAGAACAGCCGCTGCCCGCTGTGAGCGCGGCGTCGACCACTTTGTTGAAGAGATGATGGAACATGCGGAAGAAGACGTGGTCTTCACCGCGACACAGCAGGCTGCGTGGGATGATCTGATCGCGGCGGTCCGCCAGGGTGGCAGCGAGATCACAACATTCTGCGGCAAGGTCGATGAGGCACGCGCTGCTGACGCCGCCCCCGCAACGGAGCGCCTGGCCATGGCCGAAGAAGCCGTAGCCGTCGGACTTAAAACCATCCAGACAATCCGGCCCGCCTTCGATGCGTTCTACAACACGCTCGATGCGGAGCAGAAAGAGCTGTTAGACGGTGCTGCCAATCACCGTCGCCGCGGTTGGTGGCACTAAAGCGTTTTCAACAAAAGTTGCAGACTTTTGTGGTCCGAAAACGCGACGCAGCAGACAGCTGCATCGATCCCAAACGCCTCACCCGCAGACAGGAAAAGAGCCGCTCTAAGCGGCTCTTTTTTTGTGCTTTATTTTTGTTGGGTCCGAAGGTGCCGGACGAGACCAAGCACCACCACGGCAAAGAGAACGTGCACTGCAATGACCGGCGGCCAACCGAACAGATAGATAATGTCGTTTGCAAGACCGGGCTTGAAGGGACCGCCGCCGAAGGCGAGTCCGCGTGTCCCGGCAAAAGCGTTTGCCATAGCGGGCAGGGTGAAGAGCCAACCATTAATGAGAGCGGACCAGAAGAAGACCGCATACTCCCGTTGGCTGAGCAGCATGAACTTGCCTGCAAACGCAAAGGCCATCAGCAACAGCCCATGGGTGATCGCTTCCATGTGGCCCATCCGGAACCCCCGCGAGTCTCCCGGGATTTCTATCTCAATCTGAATGGGCAGCGGCCAGAGCACAATTTCTCCAAGCAGGTGGAAAAACCAGGCCCAGCCGAAGATGATGCCAACGATAAAAAGGCCCACGCCATTGAGCAGCAGCAAGGTCTGCATGCGTGGCGTGATGGTTGAGTGATCTGCTTGTGACATAGGTCCCCCCTTAAGCCTCAGGAACATGTCCCGCTGAAGGTGCAGGCTTCAGCCGTCGAACATGCCCTACCAAGCCTTTTCTTTAAGTCAGTGCGACAGGCTGCGGCTCGTGAAGTCGCGTCGTGTCTAGATTGGCAGCCCCTTCAGGTGCCTTATCGAAAAGTTCTGCCCAGTCGAGGCCCCAGGTCGGATCGGCGACTTTAGAGGGGTGATAGTTGGGCTTAAAGATTTTCGCCATTTTCGGCAGGAGCTTCCGGAAGATGCGTCCGAGCATCTTGGCCATGCGCCAGCGCGTCGCGAGTTTGTACCAGAGACCGTCTTCCCGGAGCAGGGCGCGATAGCCCTGGCCTGTGCGCCACATGATATGGACCGTCGCATAGATCAGCCCGACAATACGCCAGAAATAACTGCCATCCACATGGTCGAACACGTCGAAGGCCACATTCTTGTGCTCAATCTCCTCCACAAAGTGCCACAGCACCAGAGAGGCGACGGCGGTGTCGCTATTGCCGAAAAGAAACTCACGGTCTTCGATCAGCATATGGCCGATGGCGAGTGCCATAGACTCAAAGCCTTCTGCGTAGGCGAGGTTGAAGTGAAGCGACTTCTTCTCGCCCAGATCCTTGTAGTCTTTGTCGAGATTGGCTTCGAGGTCGCGCGTGGCGGCATATCCAGCCTCGCTCAACGTATCGTTGAACTTCTTGTGCTGACGAAAATGGGTTGCCTCCTGCGCGCAGTAGAGGTCGAGTTCCTTCTGTAATTTGGGATCGGTGATCTTGTCCCGCGCCTGACGCATGGTCTTGATGAGGTAGGGCTCGAGATAGGGCATGGCGAGCGATGCCGCATTCACGATGTGGGAAAATTCAGGGCTCCCCTGGTTCCAATGACCGGCCCGCTCTTTGGGCGTCCGGGTTTCATAGGAAAAGGGAACTCGTCTCACTTCCATACGCGCACGCGGGGGTCTGCCAGTGTCGATCGATAGGTCTGCCATGGTGCCCTCACCATCTGAATTAGAGGAAAAACTCTATTTAGAGTATTTCCTCTAAATTCTGGATTGTCAACCCTGTTTCCGGGGGCTCCCATCTGCTATGAGGGGGCATGGGCAATAAAGAGCGAATAATCAAGGAAACCCGGGCTTTAATGAATGAGCACGGCGCTGATGCCATTGGCACCACGCAGATCGCGGAAGCGCTCAAAATCAGCCCCGGCAACCTCTATTATCATTTCAAGAACAAGGAAGAGATCGTCCGCATCCTGTTCGACGACATGGAAAAGGCGCTCCACGATCTTCTGACAGAGGATGTCGAGATTCCCATCAGTCCGACGCGTTTCGCGGGCTTCTATCTCCGCTCTCTTGAATTGGTCTGGGGCAACCGCTTCTTTTTTGGCGGCCTGCTGCAGCTCTTGCGAAAGGATGAGGTGCTGGCCGAGCGTTACCGCAAGGTTCAGGCCCAGACAGTTGATGGTCTGGAAGGTCTCGCCCGGCAGTTCTACAAAGACGGCAACATGGCAAAGCCCAAAGGACGGAACGGGTTTCGCTCGCTGGGGCTCAACACCTGGCTCATCTGGACCAACTGGATCCGTTATAAGCAGACCATGTCGCCCACGCAGATGGTGACACGGGAAGACCTGATCGAAGGCGTCACCCAGATCGTTGATGTGCTCACGCCCTATCTTGAGCCCGACTTCGAGCGCGCCGCCCGCCGCGTCCTCGCACGAGAATTGAATGCCGGATCAAGCGACGGGTGAGAGCGATATCGGTTATGAGCGGGTGCCGCACGGCCTGTGGCCCTATTGGTTGTCGGCTTGCATGGCACAGGATCGAGTGTATCTTTGCCAAATGACTGACTCATCAACTGACTCTGTGCTCAACCTCTTTCGCGCGAGTGCTTTTATCGAAGAGCGATTTACAGGCACATTGTCCGCAGTTCACGGACTGGCGCTCAACGAGCTTTTGTTGATGCTTTATGTTCAGTCCGCGCCGGGGCAACGCCTGAGCCGGATTGAGCTTTCGAAACGATTGCACGTGAGTCCGTCAACAATAACTCGGATGGCGCGGCCACTTGAGAAGCTGGGGATTCTTGCGCGTGAACCCGATAAGCGTGATGCGCGACTAGCATACGTCGTCCTTACGAAGGCTGGACAATCCAAGCTCGAAGAAGCCAAGATTACATTGACACAAATGTCTCGCGGGCTATTTGACGGGCATTGGATATCTGACGACATCTCAAAGCTCAACAGTCTTCTTTCGCGGGTAACGATGAGTCTGCCCGGCGACCTTTCATGCACTCTCGACTAGCTTAGCGTCTACCTTCACGCCTTGGCCTATTGCGAAATCTAAGGAGCCTACCTCCTTGGTTGAGATCATTGGTGTAAAAGATTGCAAAAAGATTGCAAACGCAAATATTATGAAATAGAAAATCCGATGATTTCAGCCAAAACAACCTCGTGCTTGGAGGCCCCATCAAATGCTCGATACTGTCATAAAAAACGCAACCATCGTGGACGGTCAATGTGGTTCCCCTTACCTGGGAGATATTGGAATCGTCGATGGACTGATTGTCGAAATCGGGACCGTCCAAACTCCAGCAGAGAAGTCTATTGATGCAGAAGGATGCATAGCGGCACCTGGCTGGATAGACATACATACTCACTATGATGGACAGGTGAGTTGGGATGATCAGTTGGACCCCTCGGCGAGTCATGGTGTGACGACGATTGTGATGGGCAATTGCGGGGTAGGATTCGCACCAGTTCGTCCGGGAGATGAAAACTGCCTTATAGAGCTCATGGAAGGCGTGGAGGACATTCCAGGGACTGCGCTGCACGAAGGTATTGAGTGGGGACGTTGGGAAACATTTCCTGAATATCTGAACTACTTGGAAAGCCGCCGCTACGCAATGGATGTTGGGGCTCTTATTCCGCATAGCGCGGTTCGGAATTACGTAATGGGGTCTAGAGCGATCGACCATCAGCAGGCGACGCAGAACGATATTGTGGAAATGTGCAGACATGTTGAGGAAAGCATGAAAGCCGGGGCGTTGGGGTTCGCCACATCAAGAACTGTCGCCCATAAATCATCAAACGGCGTTACGCTACCAGGTACCTTTGCGGACCGGCGAGAGCTTTTAGGTATCGCTGAGACTATGAAGAAGGTCGGCAAAGGTGTTCTACAGGCCGTTCCTGCCGGGGTCATTGGAGATATTGCCGGTCCCGAAGCGTCTACAACTCTCGAAGAGGTCGAACTCTTTGCAGAACTTGCGAAGGTCAGCGGGCGTAAGGTGACCTTTACGCTACAGCAGAATCTTGATCACCCGACACTATGGAAATCTGTGCTTGATAAGGTGTCGTTGCTGAATGAGGACGAAGCCACGTCAATCTACCCACAGGTGGCATCACGACCAGTGAGTATTGTTTCCAGCATCAGAACATACCACATGTTCCAGCGCCGAAAGACATTTTTGCGTTTGGCGGAGGAGCTTCCTTTCGACGAACTTATCGTCCAACTCAAGAGGGAGGACGTTAAGAACGCGATTTTGAACGAAACCGATGTTCCATCAGAAAAACCAGGGGCTATAGAGAATTTGCATGCGCTACTAGGAGCAACAGCGGCTGGCATGTTTCCGATGGTGCCACCCATCAGTTATGAACCGGAAAGCGTAGAGAATTTTGGTGCTTTGGCAGCACAGACCGGAGTCTCCGTACAGAGTTACATGTATGATTTTCTGCTCGAAAATGGGGGGGGAAATTTTGCTGTGTTAATGGGTGCGAACTACATAGATGGCAACTTTGATGTCATTGAGAAGTTACTAAAACACGAGCATTCCGTGTTTGGGTTGAGCGATGCAGGTGCCCATGTGAATCTGATCTTCGATGCGGTGATGCCCACATTTCAGTTGATGCACTGGGTGCGCGACCGAGTCCGCGGCAACAAGTTGCCTCTCGAGTTTGTTGTTCATAGACAGACCAAGCGCAATGCGGAACTATTTGGGATGACTGATCGTGGGAGTATTGAATTGGGAAAGCGTGCAGACATAAATGTTATCGATCTGCAAAACCTCAATTTACGACCACTTGAAATTGTTACCGACCTCCCGGCTGGTGGCAGCCGCATACTCCAGAAAGCAGACGGTTACCGCTACACATTTGTCTCGGGTGTGATGACCCGGAAGGGGGACACAGACACTGGGGAGCGGCCCGGAAGGCTGGTTCGCGGATCACATGGTCACCATTGATGGTGGAAAGCAGACCCGCTCGGAGATATAGAAACGTCACCGCACCGGTGACGTCTCGCCCCGCTCGAACTTCACCGTGTTCATGGATTTGATGGTGAGCTTGCTCATGCCTTCGATAAAGGTCGCCATATGCGGCGTCGCGAAATGGGCCTCAAGGGCGGCCTGGTCGTCCCATTCTTCATAGATGCGAATGCGGGTCGGGTCTTCGAGATCCTGGTAGAAGGCATATTCATGGCACCCGGCTTCGGCGCGGCTGGCGGTGCCCATGGGACCGGCCAGTTCCTTTGCAGCCGCGACGCTGCCTTCATCAATCTCGATAATTCCTGTCACGACCAGCATGGCTCTCTCCCTGGATGCCAGACCCACGTCGAGCAGGGCGCCCGACCTTCTGTCTGCAGAGACAAGATAAGGACGCGTCCCCTCAATTCAAAGGGCGGCACCTTTGGGTAACCGGTCGCGGGGCGCTCCTACCTAGTCGATATTCATGCCCGAGCCTTCGGCCTGGCGGCGGAACATGAAGGCATAGCGGGTTGGCAAGAGACGTTGCGCCCAATCGACAAGCCGCGCATCGAAGCCGATCAGGATGCGCTTTTTGTTTTTCTTGATGCCGTTGACGATGGTCTCAGCGGCCTTTGCGGGCGTCGTCTTTGCAATCTTGTCGAACCCGTCTTTGGCCTCTTCGCGTTCTGTCGCGGTCGTGCTTTGCAGGAAGCGCGCATTGCGCACGATGTTGGTCTTGATGCCGCCTGGGTGCACGCTGGAGACTTTGATGTCTGTGTCCGCAAACTCCTGCAGCAGCGCTTCGGTAAACCCGCGGATCGCAAATTTGGCACTGTTATAGGCGGCCTGCGTGGGCACGGAGATGAGTCCAAAAATGCTGGAGACATTTACAATGTGTCCGGCGCCTTTTGCCTGCAGCTGTGGCAGGAAGGCTTTGGAGCCATAGACCATGCCCCAGAAGTCGATATTCATGACCCACTCAAAATCTTCGTAAGTGAGATCCTCAACCCGCGCCATCTGCGCAACGCCCGCATTGTTGATGACAATGTCAGCGCCGCCATGGGCCGCTGCAATTTCATCCGCGAATGCGTAGACCGCATCTTTGTCGGCCACATCAATAATGTGTGTGGAGACATTGCCTCCGGCGTCCCGGATGATCTTCGCGGTTTCGTCCAGACCTTCGCGGTTCACATCCGTGATCGCCACGTGTTTGGCGCCTTCGCGCGCAAGAAGCTCAGCGGTGGCGCGGCCAATGCCGCTGGCGGCTCCGGTGACGATGGCGACTTTTCCGGCGATCTCGGTCATTTGGTTTATTCCCTGATGTCTCAAGTTCGACATGACAAATTGTCATTTTGGGTTCTTATAGACGGTTAGACCGTGTCTGTCGCCCCCCTGTCGCCTATTGCAGCCCAAATCGTCCGAAAACGGCAGAAATCAGTCGGAATAGCGGGGATCATTGAGATTGTCGTATTAGTTTCATATGAACACCGCACAAGGAGCGATTCTGTCACGTGAGGCAAGCTGCGTGGAATCGGGTGGAGTGGGACATGGCAACAGCCGAACAGCATGAAGGAGCGAAGCGGGATGGCCGAAAAAGGCCGGCGCCGGACATCGTGGCGGTCGCAATAGTACAGGCGCGTCTGCTCATCATTGTCGCGGCTTTGATCTTCGGCTTTCTCTACCTGTCCGGCTGGACGTCCATCGACCTATCCATCATCGGGTTCTTCACGATCGCCTTTGGCGGCATTGGCCAGGCCTATTTTTCGGAAGACCGCCGCCGCCGGGATGTGGCACGCGCGATTGCCGATAGTCAGGCCGCCCAATCTCGGGAAGGCATCGGCAGCAATGTGCTGGAACAAATGCTGGATGCGGTCGTGCTCTTGGATGGGGATGGGCGCATCATCTATCACAACCGATCAGCCGAACGCTTCGTCGGCTTGGCGGCAACGGGAAAACTCGTGCCGTCTGTTCTGCGCGAACCCGTGTTGCTGGACGCAATCGAGAGGGTGCGCCGGGGCGGCGGCGCCGAAGAGATTGAATATATTCGCCCGGTTCCCGTCGAACATCATTATCAGGCGGTGATCACACCGGCCGAAACCGCAGGGAATGATGGGAGCGGAACCCCAACGCTGCTCGCGCTCCACGACGTGACGGATATGAAGCGCGTTGAACAGATGCGGGTCGACTTTGTCGCCAATGCGAGCCACGAACTAAAAACCCCTCTCGCCTCTCTCTCTGGTTTCATCGAAACCCTCCAGGGGCCGGCGAAAGACGATGCGGAAGCCCAGGAACGCTTTCTCACAATCATGGGCGAACAGACGACGCGCATGCAGCGCCTCATCGAGGACCTCCTCTCGCTGAGTCGTATTGAGCTCCGCGAGCACCTGCCGCCCCGCGGCACTGTGAGCATCGCTGGCCTGGTGAAAGATGTCGTCGATGCTGTTGGCCCCATCGCCGAGCGCGACCAGGTCGACATCGATGTAGACGTCCCTGACGACCTTCCGATGGTCAAAGGCGATTGGGATGAACTCCATCAGGTCGTCCAGAACCTGGTCGACAATGCTGTGAAATATGGTCAGAGCGGCGGCCGTATCGAGATTTCGGCCGACCGGCTGGATGGGAGCCCCGATTCGTCCGAGGGGTATCGCGTCGAGCTGAAGGTCAGAGACTTCGGCCCCGGCATCGCGCGGGAGCAAATCCCCAGGCTTACTGAGAGATTCTACCGCACGGACGTGGCAACCAGCCGGGAACGGGGCGGAACGGGCCTGGGTCTCGCCATCGTGAAACACATCCTGAAACGCCACGGCACAGAACTCAGGTGTGACAGCATCGTAGGCGAAGGATCGACATTTTCGGTGCGTTTCCCCACTGCTTGAGAAAAAACTCAATAAATTCAATTGGTTGGACTGTCATATAACTGTTACAGTTCTGTCGTATTCCCTTCGTGGAGCGGCCATAGCGTGCCCCACGCATCAGGAAGAACGACCGGAAGAACCCGGCATCTTTCTGGCTTCGAGGGGGCAGGCGAAGTGGCTCAACACTCACGCGGCCCGGCTTGATTGGCAGGGATATCCAACGGATTGGAGAATAACCGTGAATTTTAAAAACCTGGCCCAGAACGTGGCGGTTGCAGCATCTGTTGCCGTTGCGTCTTTCACCATGGCGGGCGTCGCAGAAGCCCGTGACCAAATCCAGATTGTTGGCTCTTCAACAGTCTTCCCATTCTCAACGGCTGTGGCTGAGCGTTTCGGTCAGACAACGTCGTTCGGCACACCTGTTGTTGAATCAACCGGTTCCGGCGGCGGCATGAAGCTGTTCTGCGCAGGTGTTGGTCTTGAGCATCCAGACATCACCAACGCATCTCGCCGGATCAAAGATTCTGAATTCGGTAAGTGCACAGACGCCGGCATCACCATCACCGAAGTGAAAATCGGTTTTGACGGCATCGTTCTGGCAAACGCCAAAGAGGGTGCAGAATTCTACCTGACCACCCGTGATATCTTCCTGGCGCTCGCTAAGGAAATCCCAGACGGCAATGGCGGCTTCATCGAAAACCCGCACACCAACTGGTCTGATGTGAACCCTCAGCTTCCGGACCTCCGTATCGAGGTTCTTGGTCCTCCCCCAACCTCAGGTACGCGTGACGCATTCGTTGAGCTTGCCATGGAATCTGGTGCGAAGACCTTCCCAGAGCTGAAAGCACTCCGTAAGGAAGACAAGAAGGCTTTCAAAGCGATCGCCCACGCTGTTCGTGAAGATGGTGCCTTCGTGGAAGCTGGCGAGAACGACAACCTGATCGTTCAGAAGCTGACAGCTAATCCAAACGCTCTCGGCATCTTTGGCTTCTCCTTCCTGGACCAGAACTCTGATCGCCTCAAAGGGTCGATTGTTGATGGCAATGCACCAACATTCGAAAACATTGCTGGCGGCGAGTACCCAATCTCCCGCTCCCTGTTCTTCTACGTGAAGCAGGAGCATGTCGGTACGGTTCCTGGCATCGAAGAGTTCGTTGCTGAGTTCACAAGCGAAGGCGCTTGGGGGCCTGACGGTTACCTCATCGACAAGGGTCTGATCCCACTTCCAGAAGCTGACCGTGAAGCAATCCGCGGTTCTGCAACTTCCTTGGCACCACTTGCCATGTAATTCGCGTCAGGCGGGCCTTCGGGCCCGCCTGAATGTTTACTCAAAGTAAAAAACAAAAGTCATTCTGGCGGGCGAGATGGACACCTCAGTACTGGTTGTGACGATCCTAATCCTGACATTGTTCGGGTACTGGATGGGGAGATCTCGGGCGCGCGTCTTGGCTGGCGGAGAACATCTCTCCGTATTGCATTCTCTTCCGAGCTACCATGGGTCCTATGTCGCCATCTGGTGCGGACTTCCGGCTTTGCTGCTCGTCGCTGCCTGGCTGGTTTTAGAACCATCCATCATCGAATATATTGTCATTGAAGCGATCCCTGGAGCGCGCGCGCTGGAACCAGCGCAGCTGAGCTTGTTGGTCGCGGACATTCGCAACCTGACCTCCGGCAATATTGTCAGTCGTGAGATTGATCCGGCACTTGCAGCAGCAGGAGAGCACTACCTCGCGCTGCAAAGCACAAGCCACGCGGCTCTGATCGTCCTGGCGCTTTCCGTTGCCATCTATGGTCTCTATCTCGCCCGGAAAAGCCAGACAGCTGATTTTCGGGCGCGCAACCGCGTCGAAAGAGTCATCCGCATCATTATGGTTGTCGCGTCAACCATTGCGATCCTGACGACCGTCGGCATCATCCTGTCGTTGATTTTTGAGACCCTGCGTTTCTTCGACAAGGTCAGTGTCAGCGAGTTTCTCTTCGGGCTCAACTGGAGCCCGCAGACGGCGCTGCGGGCAGAACAGGTTGGGTCATCGGGTGCCTTCGGCGCGGTACCGATTTTCGCTGGCACGTTTATGATCACAGCGCTGGCCATGCTGGTCGCCGTGCCGGTCGGGCTCCTCTCCGCCATCTATATGTCTGAGTATGCCGGACCGAGGCTTCGGTCCGTCGCGAAGCCGGTCCTGGAAGTGCTGGCCGGCATTCCAACAGTGGTCTATGGCTTCTTCGCAGCGCTGACAGTCGCTCCGTTCTTCCGCCAGACAGGCGAAGCCGCAGGCTTGGTCGTGTCGTCGGAATCGGCGCTCGCAGCGGGCATGGTCATGGGCGTTATGATTATCCCGTTTGTGTCGTCTCTCTCAGATGATGTCATGAATGCGGTGCCGCAATCATTGCGCGATGGTGCCTATGCGCTCGGCGCGACCCAATCTGAAACCATCAAACAGGTCATTTTGCCCGCGGCACTGCCGGGCATCGTAGGCGCGGTGCTGCTCGCGATATCACGGGCCATCGGCGAAACCATGATCGTGGTTATGGCAGCCGGCCTTGCCGCCAATCTCACAGCAAATCCTTTGGAAGCTGTGACCACCGTAACCGTACAAATCGTCACCCTTCTTGTCGGTGACCAGGAATTCGACAGCGCCAAAACTCTGGCGGCCTTTGCTCTTGGGTTGGTGCTCTTCATTATCACTCTCGGGCTGAACATGATCGCACTCAGAGTCGTCCGGAGGTACCGCGAGAAGTATGACTGATATGGCCATCTCCAACGCTGCCGATAAACAGCAGACCGAGTTCTCTGAGCGCCTTCAAAAAAGGTATGCTGCTGAACGCCGGTTCAGAGCCTATGGATTGGGTGCGATCGCGATCGCAGTGTCGATCCTGGGCATTCTGCTCGGCACGATCTCCTTCCAGGGCGCCCCGGCATTTTTCCAGACCTATATCCAGGTTGATGTCTATTTCGATGAGCAGGTCATTGACCCTGCCGGGACCCGCGATGAGCGGGCGCTGCGGACCGCCAATTACCAGGCACTCGCTAAGCGCGGTCTCTACGAGCTTTTTCCGGAGGTGACAGAGCGCCGGGAGAAAAGGACCCTCGGGCGCTTGCTCTCAAATGGTGCCTACCGTCCGCTGAGCGAGATGGTGCTGGACGATCCCTCAATCATCGGGACGACGCAGAGCGTATGGCTGGTAACGTCGGACGACATTGATACCTTCCATAAGGGACAGATCGACCGCGAGACTGTCGAGGCCGACCGTCGTGTCAAAGACAATGAGATTGCCTGGGTGGATGCCCTCGATGCTGATGGACGGGTCGACCTCCAGTTCAACACGGCTTTCTTTGCAACAGGCGACAGCCGGGAGCCAGAACTCGCAGGCATTTGGGGTGCCGTGGTGGGCTCGTTCCTCACGCTCATCGTGACGCTCGCGGTGAGCTTCCCGCTTGGCGTGTCTGCTGCTGTCTATCTTGAAGAGTTTGCGCCGAAGAACCGCTGGACGGACCTGATTGAGGTGAACATCAACAATCTGGCGGCCGTCCCTTCAATTGTGTTCGGGCTCTTGGGGCTTGCCGTGTTCTTGAGTTTCTTCGGCATGCCGCGCTCAGCGCCTCTCGTCGGGGGTTTGGTGCTGGCACTCATGACCCTGCCGACCATCATTATTGCGACCCGCGCGGCGTTGAAAGCGGTCCCCCCGTCTATTCGTGAAGCAGCACTGGGTGTTGGGGCATCTGATCTGCAGGTGGTCACTCACCACGTTCTTCCCCTGGCGATGCCGGGAATTCTCACCGGAACAATCATCGGGATGGCGCAGGCCCTCGGTGAAACCGCACCACTGCTGATGATCGGCATGGTGGCCTTTATCGTGGACGTACCGTCGTCGGTCACCGATCCGTCGACCGTTCTGCCCGTCCAAATCTACATCTGGGCGGACAGCCCGGAGCGTGCCTTTGTAGCTAAGACGAGCGCCGCCATCATGGTGCTCCTTGGTTTCCTCATCACCATGAACGCCATCGCGGTTATGTTGCGTAAGCGTTTTGAACGCCGCTGGTAAAGGATCAGATCATGTCGGTCGCTGAAGCCATTAAGTCTGAAACACCGTCTGAAAAGCCGGAAGAGATCAACCACAAGATCACGGGCAAGGATGTCTGCGTCTTTTACGGCGAGAAGCAGGCTCTTTTCGATGTGAACCTTGATATTCGTGAGCGGCAGGTGACGTCTCTGATCGGCCCGTCCGGGTGCGGCAAATCCACCTTCCTGCGGTGCATCAACCGGATGAATGACGTCATTGATGGCTGTCGGATCGAAGGTGAGATCAAAGTCGACGGTACAGACATCTATCGCTCTGGGTTGGACGTCGTGGAGCTGCGCGCCCGCGTCGGCATGGTGTTCCAGAAGCCGAACCCGTTCCCGAAATCGATCTACGACAATATTGCGTATGGTCCGCGTATTCACGGACAGGCCAGCGACTCTGCAGAGCTGGATGAGATTGTTGAGATAAGCCTCCGCAAAGCCGGTCTTTGGGAAGAAGTAAAAGATCGCCTGGACAATCCCGGCACGGGTCTTTCAGGCGGCCAGCAACAACGTCTTTGCATTGCGCGCGCGATTGCCGTGAACCCGGAAGTGATCTTGATGGATGAGCCCTGCTCAGCACTTGACCCAATCGCCACAGCCCGCATCGAAGAACTCATCGATGAGCTACGTGAGAAATTTACGATCGTCATCGTGACGCACTCCATGCAGCAGGCCGCGCGCGTTTCACAGCGCACTGCATTCTTCCACATGGGCGTGCTGGTCGAAGAAGGCGCAACGAGCGACATTTTCACAAAGCCCCAAGACGAGCGGACGCTCGATTACATCACCGGCCGGTTTGGCTAAGGCCCGGCGAGGCTTGAGGAGACAGGATCTTGACTGATCACATCGTTACATCCTTTTCGGAAGAGCTCGAGCAGCTCGCAACCAATGTCTCGAAAATGGGCGGGCTCGCGGAGGCTCAGCTGCAAAGCGCGATTGATGCGATCACCCGGCGAGATATGAAGCTGGCGGACCGCACTGTTGAGCAGGATCAGCAGCTGGACGACCTGGAGCTGTTGATTGAAGAAAACGCTGTCGAGTTGATCGCGCTGCGTCAGCCCATGGCACTTGACCTACGCGAAGCGATGGCGGCGATCAAGATCTCCGCTGATCTGGAGCGTATCGGTGATCTGGCCAAGAACATCTCCAAACGCTCTTTGGTGATCTTCCAGGATTACGAGACACCAAATCGCCTCGTGCAGGGCTTGAGCCGTATGGGCAAGCTGGCATTGGGTCAGCTGAAACTCGTGCTGGACGCCTATACCAACCGCGATGTCGATATGGCCAACAAAGTGTGGCTATCAGACGAAGAGATTGACGAGATGTACAACTCCGTCTTCAGAGAACTTCTGACCTACATGATGGAAGATCCCCGTACGATCGGCATGTGTACCCATCTCCTGTTTGTCGCAAAGAACATCGAACGGATTGGGGATCACGCGACGAATATTTCCGAGACGGTGAGCTACCTGGTGACAGGCGACCGGATCGTTGGAGAACGCCCGAAAGGCGACAAAACCAGTACCACATCGGTGGCGACTGGAACCTAAGCAGCGGCCCAATGCAAAGGGGCGTGAGTTGGCGAGCAATCGCCAGGAAGATGCCAGAGGTGTAAGATGGCCCTTGAAATGGAAATGGATGCAAACCCGTCAGCCGCAGTCGGCTCAACAACACGGCGCACGACAATGAAGCCTACGGTCCTGGTTGTGGAAGACGAAGAAGCGCTCTCAATGCTCCTTCAATACAACCTTGAAAAAGAAGGCTACAACGTTGTAGCAACGGCCGACGGTGAAGAAGCCGCCATGCTTGTACGTGAGGTAGAACCGGACCTCATTCTCCTGGACTGGATGCTACCGAGCCTGTCGGGGATCGAGCTTTGCCGGCGTTTACGCTCCAGGTCGGAGACCCGCAACCTGCCAATCGTGATGATTACAGCACGCGGCGAAGAAGCAGACCGCATTCGCGGTCTTGATACCGGGGCAGATGACTACATCACCAAGCCCTTTTCCACGACTGAATTGATGGCCCGCATCCGCGCGGTCCTGCGGCGTATTCGTCCCGCTCTTGCCGAAGACATCGTGACCTTCGGCGATGTGGTGATGGACCGTTCATCTCACAGGGTGCGTCGCGGCGAGCGCGAAATTCATCTGGGGCCGACGGAATATCGTCTGCTGGAGCATCTCATGCAGCACCCGGGCCGCGTTTTCAGCCGGGCACAGCTCCTGGATGCGGTTTGGGGCTCGGACGTTTACGTGGAAGCCCGGACCGTGGATGTTCACATTGGGCGCCTGCGTAAAGCACTCAACCTCAAAGGGCAGCGTGACCCTATCCGCACGGTGCGCGCGGCAGGTTATGCCCTCGACGAGCAGTTCATGAACTGATCACCGCTTTCAAACGGCGGAAACAAAAAAGCCAGCGTCGGACGCTGGCTTTTTCTTTGAAATATGTGGGTATCGATCAGCTGGCAAAACCGGTCTTTGCCCGCGGACGATCAGCGCGCCGCCGAGGCTGAACGGGTTGATAAGCCAGCTTGGCGTGGGTGGTGCAATAGGGGTTTCCTGGCTCAGCCTTGTGACCGCAGAAATGGAAGTCGTCGGTGCCTGGGTCACCGATCGGCCATTTGCAGGTGTGTTCCGTCAGCGTGAGCACCGTTGCCAACTGACCGGGGGTAACTTCGACAGGAACCAATGGCTGCGGATCCGGCTCCGGCATGGCCGGCTCTTCTTTCGCCTCGACGGGTCGCGGCGCTGAGGGCTGTTGCGGCCGCGGTGCTGCTGCGCGCGGTGTGGATGGACGTGCGCGAGGTGCACGATTGGTTGTTGCCCGGCCTGAAAGGCCAAGACGGTGGATTTTCCCAATGACTGCATTCCGCGTGACACCGCCAAGCTGCTTGGCCACCTGGCTTGCACTTAAGCCTTCTGCCCACAGCTTCTTGAGAAGTTCAACCCGTTCTTCCGTCCACATGGCTCGCTATCCCCTTGAAATGGCGCCGAAAATGGTCGCCGGCCCCTTGAAAATCACCCCAGTTTGATCCGCCAAGATTGAGCTCTGTCGACCTGAAAAGGTTAACGCCCGCCGCTGGACCGCACTAGATGTCGTGTACATGAAGCTCAAATATACAAAATGAGGTGTGTTTGGCGCAAGATTTGGTTAAGGACTGAAGCCGCTTATCCACAGAAAATGCGTGAGCGTGCTCCGGAATTGCAGCCCATGGAGAAAAACCCTGCGCTTTGTGGGAAAAAGCACTGTCGGGTCATTGCGGTTCGGCTGGCGATCGCCTATCTCCGGAGCCGGGGCGGATTATCTGATCAAACGTGATAGGTGAGAAGCTTGAAACAAGCGCCGCGGTGACGGCGGCGAATTGGGGCCAATGACATGAGCCAAGACAATTACCTACCAGAAGGCGCGCGGCATTTCGGGTCGTTCAATTGGCTGGGCCTTTGGACGCTGTACCTGAAAGAGGTTCAGCGGTTCATTAAGGTCATCACCCAAACCGTTCTCGCACCTGTGGTCACGACTCTTTTGTTTCTCGCGATCTTTTCCTTGGCGCTTGGACGTCTGCGTCCTGACGTAAACGGCGTACCCTTCGCAGAGTTTCTCGCACCCGGTCTCATCATGATGACCATGTTGCAGAACGCCTTTGCCAATACGTCTTCTTCGATCCTGATCTCCAAGGTTCAAGGCAATATTGTCGATGTCTTGATGCCGCCTCTATCTGCCGGGGAGCTTAATATTGGCTTCGCAATGGCCGGTGTGACGCGGGGTGTATTTGTCGGTCTCGTGACCGCCATCGGCATGCTGCCCTTTGTGAGCCTGTCGATTGAGCACCTGTGGGCGGTGGTCTTCTTCTCTGTCGGAGCCTCCTTGATGTTGTCGCTGCTGGGCATGCTGGGCGGCATTTGGGCAGAGAAATTCGACCACCTGCAAGCCGTCACCAACTTCATCATCACGCCTTTGGCGTTCCTGTCTGGCACCTTCTACTCCGTAAAGCAGCTCCCGGAATTCGCCTACATCTTCACCCAGTACAACCCGTTCTTCTATTTGATCGATGGCTTCCGCTATGCGTTCACCGGGGTCTCTGACGGGAACATCATGACCGGTGTCCTCGTGACAATTGGGTGCAATGTGGTGCTTTGGGTGATCTCTGACCGGGTGCTCCGACGAGGCTATCGTCTAAAGGCCTAACCTATTGAGAAGTCACAACTATTTCATGTGACTTGCCATTTCAGCCAATTGACAAAAGCCCTCTCTTTGAGGATACTCCGGCGCTTCTTGAACAGCCGCCGGCGCCCGGCGGCTTTTTTCATTGGCGTTCGGGAGCAAACCGATGATTACGCCCATACTGCCGACCTACGGTCGGGCCGACCTCGAATTTGAGAGCGGCAACGGACCATTTTTAACAACGCCTTCGGGCGACACCTACCTAGACTTCGGGGCCGGCATCGCCGTCGCCTCGCTGGGCCATGCGCACCCGCGCTTGGTAGAGGCTCTGGAGAACCAGGCAAAGAAGCTCTGGCACACGTCTAACCTGTACCGCATTCCCGGTCAGGAACGCTTGGCTGAGCGGCTGGTGGCAGCGACATTTGCCGATACAGTCTTTTTCACCAATTCTGGGGCAGAAGCGCTTGAGTGCTCCATCAAGATGGCGCGCAAATTTCATGCGGTAAACGGCGCGCCGGAACGCGACGAGCTCATCACCTTCGAAGGCGCCTTCCACGGCAGAACCTTGGCGACCATCGCCGCCGGAGGCCAGGAGAAATATCTCGAAGGTTTTGGCCGCCGCATGCCGGGCTTCGTGCAAGTCCCTATGGGTGATCTCAAAGCGCTGAAAGAGGCGATCGGCCCCAACACGGCGGGCGTCCTGCTTGAACCAATTGAAGGCGAGGGTGGCATTCGCCCTTGGGAACTCACAGCGCTCCAGTCGATCCGGACCATCTGCGACGATGCGGGCATTTTGCTTGTGCTCGATGAAGTGCAGACAGGCGTTGGACGGACCGGCCATCTCTACGCTCATGAGCTGGCAGGTGTCACGCCGGACATTATGGCATCGGCTAAAGGTCTCGGCGGTGGGTTCCCGGTTGGGGCCTGCCTCGCAACAGAAGAGGCTGCAAAAGGCATGACCGCAGGCACCCATGGGTCGACCTTCGGAGGCAATCCGCTGGCCATGGCCGTCGCCAACTCTGTGCTGGATGTGGTGCTCGAAGAGGGCTTCCTGGACGCCGTGCGCGAGAAGGGGCTCAAGCTCAAACAAAAGCTTGCGCGCCTGGCGGACGAACATGGTGACATTATTGAAATGGTGCGCGGTGAGGGCCTGATGCTGGGTCTGAAATGCAAGATCCCCAACACGGAGCTGGTTGGCGCATTGCTCGACCGTAAGCTCTTGACCGTAGGTGCCGGCGACAATGTGGTGCGTCTTCTGCCGCCGCTCATCATCGATGACACACATATTGATCAGGCGATTGACGCAATCGCCGACGCCTGCGGCGCATTGACCGCGGCGACGGCTCAGAAGGAGGCCGCAAAATGACCGGCGCGCCGAAACACTTTCTTGATCTGGATGAAGTGAGCAAGGATGACTTGCGGGGCATGATCGACGATGCGCGCCTGCGGAAAGATGCACGCTCCGGACAGCCACACGGCATCGTTGATAAGGATAAGCCTCTCGAAGGGCGTCTCTTGGCGATGATCTTTGAAAAGCCATCTACCCGCACACGCGTCTCATTTGATGTAGCCATGCGGCAGTTAGGCGGCGAGACGCTCCTGCTGAACGGTGCCGAGATGCAGTTGGGACGGGGCGAAACCGTTGCCGACACCGCGCGGGTTCTCTCTCGCTATGTCGATGCAATCATGATCCGCACAACCAGCCATGACAAATTGCTCGAACTGGCGGAACACGCCACGGTGCCGGTCATCAATGGGTTGACCGACAAAACACACCCCTGCCAGCTGATGGCGGATGTCCTGACTTTTGAGGAACACAAAGGTCCGATCAAGGATCGCTCCGTCGCCTGGTCAGGCGATGGCAACAATGTGGCGGTCTCTTGGGTTCACGCGGCGGCTCAGTTCGACTTTGACCTCCGCGTTGCCTGCCCGCCGGAGCTGGCACTCCCAGCCGAGACGGTTGCTTGGGCTGAAAAACAGGGCGCGCGACTTAAAGTGACAACTGACCCTTATGAGGCTGTCGACGGTGTCGATTGCGTCGTCGCTGATACCTGGGTTTCCATGGGGGATCCGGAAGATCTGGTCGCGAGCCGACACAACTCTTTGGCGCCTTATCAGGTGGATGAGCGCCTGATGGCCGCCGCCCATAAGGAGGCAATCTTCATGCATTGCCTGCCGGCACACCGGGGCGAGGAGATGACTGCAGCGGTGATCGATGGCCCGCAATCTGTTGTGTTCGACGGCGCCGAAAACCGGTTGCATGCCCAAAAGAGTATTCTTGCGTGGTGCCTCGCGTGACAACAGGCGATCAACCTCTCACGACGGATAATCTCCACCTTGATGACATCGTGGTGCCTTTTCAGATTGAGCGCGTTGGCGTGCGGGGGCGTGCTGCAAGGCTCTCACCGTTGGTCACCGAGGTGATGTCGCGGCATGACTATCCGGAGCCGGTGTCTATTCTACTGGGCGAGGCATTGACCCTGGTGGCACTTCTGGGCACGGCCCTCAAATTCGATGGCAAGCTGACGCTGCAGACCAAAACCGATGGTCCCGTCTCCATGCTGGTCGCGGATTTTGAAACGCCCGGCAACATTCGCGGCTATGCCCATATAGACAGCGATCGGCTCAAGGCCGCTTTGGAAAAAGGAATTGGGTCGCCGACTGAGCTGATGGGCACCGGATATCTGGCGCTGACGATTGACCAGGGCGCGGACATGGATCGGTATCAGGGCATCGTGCAATTGGATGCCCGGGGGCTGACAGAAGCAGCCCATGAGTATTTTGCGCAATCAGAACAAATTGCGACCCGCATTCGCATGGCGGTGGGACCGCTCTATGAACGGGGAGAGACCGGTGAAGACGCTAAGGTCACCTGGCGCGCGGGCGCGGTGATGGTTCAGCATCTGGCTAAGGATGGCGGTCTCACAGGTTTTCGAGAGCCGGATGACGAACGGCTACTCACTGAAGAAGAAAAGAACTGGGAACATGCCGCGATCCTGCTCGACTCCGTCACGGATGGTGAGCTGTTGGACCCTGAGGTAACGGCAGACCGACTTCTCTATCGCTTGTATCATGAAGACGGCGTGCGGGTTTTCAGCCCAGCGAGTGTACAGTTCGGCTGTCCCTGTTCGCGCGAGCGGATCGAGGGAGTCCTGAAGACATTTGGGGCTGACGATTTGGATCACATGGTGGAGAATGGGCGTATCGAAGCCAAATGTGAATTTTGTGCCGAAGAATACTCCTTTGATCCGGCTGCTTTGAGAGGATAGAGGCGCGATGCGCGGGATTTGGATCGTACTTGCAACCATGTTGGTTGGTTTCTCGTCGATCAGCGGGTGCACGAGCGCCCCGCCCGCGCCCCCGACAGAAATCTCAATCACCTTTCAGCATCGCGCACCCATCGCACTGAATGTGGCGAAGATTGAACTCGTCGATCGATATAAGCCCACGCTGCGCAGCCCACACGTAGAGCATCTCCATACGGTGACACCCTCCACCGTCACCCGTACCTGGGCGGAGGAGCGGCTTACCGCTGTGGGAACCCGCGGACTGATTACACTCATTGTGGAAGAGGCGGGCGTAATTGAAGAACCCGTTGCTGTGTCAGACGGGTTTGAAGGTCTCTTTCGCGACGAGGTGGACACGCGCTTGGTGGGCGTCATCCGCGCGCGGTTCGATCACATTGATGTTGGGCCTCCCGGTGCCTCCCACTCTGTGGATGTGATCGCAGAAGCAAACGCAGAAGTGCTGGAAAGTGCGACGCTCAACGAACGCGATCTCGCCTATTTTCGTCTCGTCGAAAGGTTGGCGGGCGAGTTTGACCGGGTGCTCACTGCAGAGATCGAAAAGTCTCTCTCAGAACTGATCGTTCAGTAAGACCTAAGCGGCAACATGGTCGATGAGTCGACGCATGAACCGCTCGCAGGCATCGACCTGGGACAGAAGAACAAATTCGTCTGGCTTGTGTGCTTGCAGGATGCTGCCGGGCCCACAGATCACCGTCGGGATATCCGCGAGCTGGAAGAGACCTGCTTCCGTGCCGTAGGAAACCGCATGGGTGCTGTTCTGCTCTGCGAGCTTCAGAACCAGTGTCTCCCCAGGCGTCCCGTCTTGTGGAACCAGAGGCGGCACGTGAGCGCCGGGCAAGGTTTCAATGCTTGCTTCGGGATAGACCGCCTGCATCTTCGGCAAGAGCTGCGTATCGGCGAACTCGGCCACGCGGCCGATAATCTCTTGTGGGTCTTGCCCCGGCAGTGCACGGAACTCCCAGTCAAAACGACATTCTTTGGGAATGATGTTGAGCGCCGTCCCACCTTTTATCGTCCCAACATGGACGCTGGTATAGGGCGGTTCAAAACGACCCGTGGCGTCTCCTTTGACCTTCATATCTTCGGCGATCTGCGAAATGAAATGGATCATCTCTGCCGCGATCATAACCGAATTGACGCCTTCATTGGTGGCGCTGGAATGCGCTTCGAGGCCACGGACTGTCGTGGTGAAAGCATCAATGCTCTTGTGGGCATTGACCACCAGCATATCGGTCGGCTCTCCCACGATCACAATCTGCGGACGCGGTAGCTGTCGGATGGCTTTGTCAATCAGCGGCCGCACACCCAGGCAGCCGATTTCTTCATCATAAGACAGGGCAAAATGGATGGGGACCGAAAGGCCGCGCTCAAGAAAGTCTGGCACCAGCGCCAAAGCAATGGCGAAGAAGCTCTTCATGTCACAGGTACCGCGGCCATAGAGACGATCATGCGTCTCGCGGAGGGTGAAGGGGTCCGAGCTCCAGTCCTGACCATCCACTGGCACCACGTCTGTATGCCCAGATAATACGATGCCGCCTGGCGCGTCAGCGGGACCGAGCGTCGCCAGAAGATTGGCTTTTGTGCCGTCTTCATTTTCGACACGGGAATGCGGAACGTTCCAGCCGTCCAGATAGTCCTCGAGAAAGGTGATCAGATTGAGATTGGAATGGCGGCTCACAGTATCGAAACCTACGAGCTTTGCGATCATGTCTTTGGGGGTGTATCGCGTACCCATATTGGGGAGCCTCTCTTATCCGCGCCAGAAGGTTGGCGTTAAGATGACCAGTACCGTGAAGATTTCAAGGCGTCCAATGAGCATCGTGATCGACAAAGTCCATTTCGCGAGGTCGGGCAGAGAGGAAAAGTTGCCCGACGGGCCGACGACAGGGCCAAGGCCTGGGCCTACATTGGCAATCGCCGTACCAGCGGAAGACAGAGCCGTTAGGAGGTCGAGCCCCATGAGGGTGAGCATCATCGAGACGACACCAAACGTCAGCGCGAACAAAAACATGAAGCTCATCACTGACGCGGTGACGCTGTCCTCGATGGGCTTGCGATTATAGTGGGGGACAAATACCCCATTTGGATGGATGAGACGCCTGACCTGAACAGCTGCCGCTTCATAGACAACCTGGAACCGGAAGATTTTGATACCGCAGGATGTCGACCCGGCGCAGCCACCGATAAACATGATGAAGAAGAACAGTGTCGTCGCAAAAGGACCCCAGAGGGAGTAGTCCTGTGTGGCGTAGCCGGTTCCCGTCATGATTGAGATCACATTGAAGGCGGCGTACCGCAGGTCGGTGAGGGCATCTGGTTCGACCAGGGTCGCTTTGTCATAGAAGGTCATCAGTGCCACGAAGACGATCAGCACGCCGAAGAACACCTGGACCTGCGTGTCCCGCCAAAGCGTTTGGGGGCGACCTCTGAGCGCCTGAAGATAGAGCGCAAAGGGCAGACTGCCGACGATCATGGCCCCAATGAGGATCCAGTCGATCTGAGCACTGGCGAAATGGCCGATGGAGCCATCTTTGGTCGAGAAGCCGCCGGTGGCGATGGAGGTCATGGCATGGTTCACCGCATCGAAGGCGGGCATGTCCGCGAGCCAAAGAAAGAGGGCCGTGAGCCCGGTGGCCGCAGCATAGAATGACACCAAAGAGACGGCGAGCTGTGCTGCACTGGGGAGCACCTTTTCCGCCGTGTCAAAGGCCTCCACCTTAAACAATTGCATACCCCCAATTTGGAGGATGGGGAGGATCGCGATGGCCATGACGATGATCCCGAGGCCCCCAAGCCATTGCAGCAGGCTTCGCCAGAGCAATATGCCGGGGGGCGCGGTATCCAGCCCGGACATCACCGTGGAGCCGGTGGTGGTCAGCCCCGACATGGCTTCGAAAAAGGCGTCCGCGTAGGACAGTTCCAGCCCAGAAAAAGCGAAGGGGAGAGCCGCAAAAGCCGGCAGGATGATCCAGGCGGCCACCACGAGCACAAAGGCTTCTCGAATGCTGAGATTGCCAGCATGGCCCCAGGTCATGAGCGCGAAAGATACGCCCGTGAAGAGGGTCAGCATGGCGGAACTGGCGAAGACGATCCAATCGTCATTGTCGACCGCAATGTCTGCCAGAGCCGGCAAAAACATCGCGGCGCCGACCATCGCCAGCAGAATGCCATTGACGAGAAATATCGGTCGTGTGTCGAACAAGGTGGAACCGTCGCCAGGGTGGGTGCACATCGTTGGAACGCAGCGCTCAGACGGCCCACTCCTCAGAAATGCCTAAATACTTAAATTAGAGCAAATCCAGGTCGCAGCGAAGCTTTGAATATTTGCCGGGAGAGATCTAATGGATCATCCGCTCTGCATGCGGGCAGTCGAGCGGGAAGGGTGGGACCGCGGCATCGAACGTGTCCCCGTGGCGGGTCTCCATTCGGTAGGTCCCAACCATAATCCCCGACGGTGAGGCAAGCGGCGTGCCGCTCGTATATTCATAGACCTCGCCAGGAAGAATCACGGGCTGCTCGCCCACAACACCGGTGCCTTTGACCTCATGGACCTGACCATGACTGTCGGAGATCTGCCAGTGCCGCGCCCGCAATTGAACGGCTTCGCGGCCCTCATTGTAAATCAGCACGGTATACGCCCAGACATAATATCCCTGGTCCGGATCAGATTGATCAGCCAGGTAGATGGGTTCAACTTCGATGCGGATGGACCGCGTCGTCTGCTGATAGAGACCCACCGTGTCCGGTGACTGTGCATCTGCGCTATTTACAAAATCGGATCTCATTGATGCTCTCCTGAGGGGACCTCCAGACTATCCGGGGGCAACCTAACCAGGTGTTACCGAGACGTTGCGTTTCGTTCATATGCCTAACGAATTCGAAACAAACAAGAGCCGATTGATTAACTATGAGACACCCAGCGCTCGGGTAAGGTCATTGACTAGGTCGGCTGGGTCCTCAAGGCCCACCGAAAGGCGTAAAAGGCCATCAGTTATGCCCAATTCTGCGCGCGCCGCCTCATCAAGTCTCTGATGGGTCGTCGTGCTTGGATGGGTGATAAGGCTCTTCGAATCACCGAGATTGTTGGAGATCGAAACAATCTCGAGGGCATTCGCGAACCGGAACGCAGCCTCTTTCCCGCCGTCCAGCTCAAAAGCCACGATGTTTCCGCCAAGCTCCATTTGCTCCATTGCGAGCTTATATTGCGGATGGCTTTTCAGGCCGGGATAGATCGTCCGAAGCACCTTAGAGCTCCCTTCCAGCGCTTGCGCCACGCTCCGCGCATTGCGGCAATGTTCACGCACCCGCAAGTCCAATGTCTCAAGACTCTTCAGCATCACCCAGGCGTTGAAGGGGCTGAGCGAGGGTCCTGTCTGGCGCAGAAAGTTCGCCAAGTAGTCATCAATGAACGCCTGGTCGGCGAGGACAATGCCACCCAAGCAGCGTCCCTGACCGTCAATGTGTTTGGTCGCAGAATAGACTACCACGTCGGCGCCATATTCCAGCGGACGCTGCAGGATCGGCGTCGCAAAAACATTGTCGATAACCAGCCGTGCACCCGCCTTATGGGCGATGTCCGCAACGGCTTTGAGGTCAATAATCTCAAGCGTTGGGTTGGAGGGTGTTTCGAGGAAAAAGACCTTTGTGTTGGGCCGCACGGCGGCCTCCCACTGCGACAGGTCTGTGCCTTCGATCAAGGTGGATTCGACCCCAAACCGCGGGAGCAACTCTTCAACAATATAGCGGCAAGAGCCAAAGAGAGCCTTGGCCGCCACCACATGATCGCCTGCGGAGAGCTGACAGAGCATGGCGGCCGTGACAGCGGCCATGCCGGTCGCCGTGGCCCGTGCGTCTTCTGCTCCTTCCAGCGCAATCATCCGCTCTTCGAACATCCGCACCGTCGGGTTCGCGAACCGACTATAGATGAAGCCGTCATCCTCGCCCTTGAACCGGGCTTCGGCTGCCTCTGCACTTTCGTATACATAGCCCGAGGTCAGAAACATGGCCTCGCTGGTCTCACCGAACGGGGAGCGCATGGTGCCCCCGTGAACCGCCTGGGTACGAGGGCGAAAGGCTGATTTGGCGTCTGACTGGCTCATTTTTAACTTCCCAACAAAAAAACCCCGATCGGACGGATCGGGGCTCTGCCTCCCGACCTTTTAGCGAGTTATTTTACGTGGCCGCAAGCCGATCGGCTCAAATCACCACGGGATTGGGAAGCATATAAGGACGCCAGGAGCCCGGCGTCAAGTGCCAGCACCGATCCCGGTGTCCTCGAGCAAATGTTCTAATGGTGTTTTGCCGTTCGTCCTGTGCGGGAGTGGGAAAGGCATTCTGCTCGGAATGTATGGTTTCGTGGCATCTTTTGCCAGAACGACAGGGACCTGTGTCGCGGTCGCCAATGAAAACGGATCGCCGTCCATTCTATCCACCGTAAAGAAAATATACTGTTGGGGGTTACCGCATTTCCAATCGCCACCCCTGGTGCCGGTCTCGGGATTATAGGTATTGGCGCCATACTTGAAGCAGATGCGAGACGTGCCATTCTCGCTGCGGACATCCCAGTTGCCATGCAACACAATTCGGTTTCCAGGATACCAAAGATGAGCTCCTCCTTCTCCATCCAAGTATTCAATTTGGTTGCCATGCCCGGGCATGTAGGAAAGAGCTGTTTTGCCCGAAATATGGCTTCTGAATTGGTCAGCCGGCAAAGCAGCGACGCGATTGATTTCGCGCAAAGCTGGATTTTGGGCTTCACGCTCGGCGAGTGAAGAATAGTTGGATATCGGGCGTTGTTGGGAACAGGCAGATAGACCGACTGCTAGAGCCACCGCGAAGGCCAATATGTTGAGCGTTCTTGTTTTGCTCCAGCTTCTCGCAGCAGCAGCTGTTTTTTGTTCGATCATTTGTTTTCTCCCCACCTGACGCACAATTCACGCCGCAGGGTACCAATGCACTTTGGTAAAGGGAAATGTTTGTTTCTTATTCCGACTCGTCTGACGGCCAAGTAGGCTCTATAAGGCTCGTTATTGTTTTTGCGAGAATCGGCAAGTAAGCAGAAGTCCATGACCAAATCCGCCAGCGATCTTTTTCCTGATCATGATGGTGCGACGCCTAATGCGGCCCGCGCTGGTGCGGCCCATGCGACGGGCATTTTGCCGGCACACGCAATCCGTGCCCTCGTGAAAGATCAGCAAATCTGGGGCACCCGAGAAATCGAGGATAACCAGGTTCAGCCGGCCAGCCTCGACCTACGGTTAGGGCCTACGGCTTATCGGTTGCGCGCGAGCTTCCTGCCGGGCCGGAACTCCAGTGTCATGGAGAAGGTGGAAGCCTTTTCGTTCCATAAGATCGACCTGACAGAAGGCGCCGTACTCGAAACAGGCTGCGTCTACCTTGTGCCGCTCATGGAGGCGCTGGCCTTGTCGGAACGCACAAGCGCGAGCGCCAATCCAAAGAGTTCAACCGGCCGCCTTGATGTCTTCACCAGGCTTATCACGGACCATGGGTCTGAGTTTGACCAGGTTGAGGCAGGCTACAAAGGCCACCTATATCTGGAAATCAGTCCACGGACGTTTTCCATCCTTGTTCGCGCGGGCTCAAGACTGTCTCAGATCAGGTTCCGTCGTGGACAACCGACCCATACAGATATCGAGCTGCGCACGCTGCACGAACAGGAAAGGTTGGTTGATGATGCTGTGGCCGATATTGACGGCGGCCTGGGCTTAAGTGTTGATCTGAAGGGTGACGGCGAAACCGGTCTCATCGGGTACCGCGCGAAACGCCACTCCGGTCTGATCGATGTGGACCTGCGTGAAGGGTATGAGACCCTTGACTATTGGGAGCCCATCTATGCCCGTACCGATGGCGCGCTGGTTCTGGACCCGGACGAGTTTTACATCCTGGCCTCCAGGGAGGCGGTGCATGTGCCTGCCACTCACGCTGCGGAGATGGTCCCTTACAATCCGCTTGTTGGCGAGTTTCGTGTTCATTATGCCGGGTTCTTCGATCCAGGGTTTGGCGCGCGGGCGGCCGGCGGGTCCGGGAGTCGCGGTGTTCTGGAAGTTCGCAGCCATGATGTGCCGTTTATCCTTGAACACGGCCAGACCATTGGGCGGCTTCTCTATGAGCGTCTGACGGACATGCCGACAGAGCTATATGGACAGGGTATCGGCTCGTCCTATCAGAAACAGGGCTTGAAGCTCTCCAAGCATTTCAAAGCACCCTGACACACTCTATTTTCCCGACGCCTCATTTTCTCGACGGGCATCGGTCTGAAGGAATTCACACATGAACCTGTCTCACTGCCACAACTTCCAGGATTTCCGGAAGCTTGCGAAGAAGCGCCTGCCGGGACCCATATTCCACTACATAGATGGCGCGGCTGATGACGAGGTGACCTATCGCCGGAACACGGAGGCCTATGAAGCCTGTGATCTGGTACCCAACGTCCTAGCCGGCGTTGAAAATGTAGACCTGTCAGTTGAGATTTTCGGCAAGAAACTGGGTATGCCCGTCTATTGTGCGCCCACGGCTTTGCAGAGGCTGTTCCATCACGATGGCGAACGCGCGGTCGCCCGCGCCGCGGAAAAATATCAGACCATGTTTGGTGTGTCCTCGCTGGGTACCGTGAGCGTGGAAGAGATTGCTGGCATGATCGATGCGCCGACCATGTTCCAGTTCTATTTTCACAAAGACCGTGGCCTCAATGACAGTATTTTGGAACGGGCGAGAGCGGCCAAATTCGATGTGATGGCGCTGACGGTTGATACGATTACCGGCGGCAACCGTGAACGGGATTTCCGGACAGGGTTTACGTCTCCACCGCGGCTCACCCCTCAAAGCCTGCTCAGCTTTGCGACCCACCCGCGTTGGGCGATCAACTATTTCACCCACGCCAAGTTTGAGCTGCCCCACCTGCAGGATCACGTGAGCGAAGGAACGGATATCGCGACGTCGGTCGGAGACTATTTTTCAACCATGCTGGATCAATCCATGAGCTGGAAAGATGCAGAGGCGCTTTGTGCAAAATGGGGTGGTCACTTCGCCTTGAAAGGCATTATGAGCGTGGAGGACGCCCGGCGTGCGGTGGACATTGGCTGCACTGGTATCATGGTGTCAAACCATGGCGGGCGCCAATTGGACGGTGGCAGAAGCCCCTTTGACCAATTGGCCGAGATCGTCGATGCAGTAGGCGACAAAATTGATGTGATCTGTGAAGGCGGGATCCAGCGCGGCACGCATGTCCTGAAAGCACTGTCAGTGGGCGCTAAAGCCTGTTCCGGTGGAAGGCTCTATCTCTATGCCTTGTCGGCCGCGGGACAGCCTGGCGTGGAACGTGCGCTGGGGCTTCTTCGTGAAGAAATTGAACGCGATATGAAGCTGATGGGCTGCACCTCCGTCGATCAACTGAATCGAAATAATTTGCGCTACCGTTAAGGCGCCCTAGGAAGCAGCGTGTTGGCTGCTTCCAGGGTCAGCGTGGCAGTCGTCACAGATTGTTTGGATTGCCGTCATAGATCTTGAAGTTGGTGTTGCCGACGCCCGGTTCACCAACGCGTGTGAGCGTTCCGTCTTCACCGGCTTCATAGTCGAAGCACCCGTTTGAGCGCTCAGACCCCAGGTTCACACAGAACTTGCCGTCTTCCACGGTCCATGCACCACCATAGGTCGCCCAGTCGCCTGTTTGGTTACAGGGGCGTTCTTCACCGTTGATTTTTCCGTCGGCGGTGTAGTGTTCGCGAAAATCATTCCGAGCGGCACCGCACTCACGGTATTGGCCTTCAATGGTGTTTCCAACCACCACGCCGGCAACTTCATGACCAGGCATATAGACATCTGCCATAGCCGGCGCCGATGCAAATGCCACCGTGGCCGCCAGCGCAGCAATAAGAGAGTTTTTCATGCGTTTATCCTCGTGTTGAGAGCCTCCCAGCCGTCTCAAGAGGCATTATCGATCTCCTGGTAGAGCCCCGCCTTGATCCGTATCAAGAGCGAGTGAGTGTGATTGCGAGAGATACGCTGATTTGAACCCGACAAAGCGGTGCGATAAAACCTACGACATGGTCTCGCTGTAACGTCGGCATATTGAACCTTAGAAATGGAAACGTTGTATGCGTCTGTTGATCCGTAACGTGAATCTATTCGATACACCGTCGCTTTCGTTTGTCGGAGAGACGTCACTGATGTCGGAGAATGGTGTGATTGTATCACACGGTGAGACCGGCCCCGCGGACGTTGAAATTGATGCGCGTGGCGCATTCATGTTGCCGGGCTTCATAGACGGTCATGTCCATTTTCGCCTTGCCACCCTGGACTTCAACAAACTGGCGCGTTGGTCGGAAGTTGAATTTGGCCTGGCGATGGGTCGCCTCGCCGAAGAGACCGTTGCCCGCGGATTTACCACGGTGCGAGACCTTGGGGGCGATGTGGAAGGCTTAATGCGCGCCATTCGTGCCGGTTTGACCAGCGGGCCGCGCATTGTAAGGGCGGGGCGCATGCTCACCCAGACAGGAGGGCATGGCGATGCTGAGTCTGGGCCGCGGGCGGTGCCGACTTGCGCGTGCGAGATGCGGCATACGGCCTTCGGCATTGTGGCGGATGGGGTGGAGGCGGTGCGCAAAGCCGCGCGCCACAATCTCCGGGACGGATCCGATTTTTTAAAGATCCATGTATCCGGAGGCGTAGCATCGCCGAGTGATCCTCTGGAGTCTGTTCAGTATACGCCTGAAGAGATCGCAGCGGTGGTAGCAGAAGCGCAGCACCGGCAGACCTATGTTGCGGCCCACGCCTACTCGCCAGAGTCGATACAAATGGCCGTGGAGAACGGCGTCCATACAATCGAGCATGGCAATCTGATCAACCAAGAAGCCGCGGCAGCGATTAAGGCCTATAATGCGGTGATGGTGCCAACTCTGGCCACTTATGAAGCGATGGACGTCTTTGGCGAGAGGCTTGGTCTGCCGCAATCAAATCGCAATAAGAACAAGACCGTTCTGGAGGCAGGCGTCGCTTCACTGGAGATCGCGCGGTCAGCAGGTGTAACGATGGGGTGGGGCACCGATCTCATCGGTGAAACGCAAAACCGTCAGGCACGTGAGTTTGCGATCCGCGCAGAGGTCGAACCCGCGAGAGACATTCTCCATGCCATGTACAATACCAACGCGAAGCTCTGTCACTTGGAGGGTAAGATCGGCACGTTGGCTGTGGGCGCCTACGCAGACATTCTGCTGACAGAGCTAAACCCGCTCGACGACATTTCCGCCCTCGCCGAGCCGAATGCACTGAGTCACGTCATTGCTGGCGGCAAAATTGTGCGTCAGCCATGAACGCTCGGTTCCGAAGTATCATCGAGTTCACCGTGAAACCAGGCGCGGAGCGCGCCTTTCTCGATGCTTTCAAAGCAGCAGGCATGTTGACGCGGCCCAGGGAAGTGCCGGGGTTTGTCAATGCGGAGCTGGCTCAAGACGGTTCTGTCTTCACCGTGATTGGCTATTGGGAAACCGCTGAAGCCTATGCCCATTGGCAGGGCATCGCTCAGCAAGAGGCGCCTATCGATGCGCTACGCGCTCTTACAGCAGCAATTGAAAAAAGCCGGCCGGGTCGGTTGTTTGAGCTGGTGTCGTTGCAGTGAGCGGGGTCAGGCGCTGCAGGAACCGCCACCCAGCACACAGAATTTGGCGCAGTGCCGATGGTTGAGCGCAACATCCTTTGACGCGTCGGAGAGCGTTTGGCCCAGATCAAACTGAGGGTCATAGGGTAGCAATGTACACGCGGCGACCGTGGGGCTCTTAGCACCTTTGTGCTTCACGACCATGCGACTGGTGGCGCACATCATGTCTTTTGGGTCGACGTTTAGAATCGACCAACAGGCTGTCGTGATTTCCGGAACCTCAACACTCTCGTCCATTTCGGGGAACAAGGTCAGCGCGAGCGGGTCGGTCGCGTCAATAGCGAGGGCTTGATCTGTGAACAGCTCGGCATATCCCGCCCGTGAGCTGTCATCTTCTTCACCCCAACAGGTCCGCCCGGCAATCGTGATTCTGGCGCCGATGGAACTGAGGAACGCAAGTCCTTCCATGGCCTTGGCGAAGGCGCCGGGCCCTCGCTCTTCGTCGTGGAGTTTCGCCGAATAATGATCAAGGCTCACGCGAAACGTGAGACGCTCGGCATATTTTTCGATCAGCTTCGCGACACCTTCTTTGACGGCAGGGCGCAAGAGCGGCTGCATTGCATTGGTGAGGACCAGCGCATCGAAGCCGCGCTCAAGCGTATCCGTAAGGATTGCGATCATGGCAGGGTTCATAAAGGGCTCGCCGCCGGTGAAGCCAATCTCGCGCGTATTGAACTGGTCTCTCTCGATCTCGTCCAGATAGGAAGCGACATCAGCCTCTGTCAGGTAGACCAGGCGATCGTTTTTGGGGCTCGACTCGATATAGCAGCTGGCACATTCAATGTTGCAGAGCGTGCCGGTATTGAACCAGAGCGTCTCCAGCTTGGTGAGGCTTACACGCGCGCGCGCTTCGCCCTTAGCCGTGACCGACGGGTCAGTGAAAGGCGCAAGGGGATGCTCCGCTAAAGGTTGGATTTGGTCATTCATGGGGCGACCCTACCACCGAACCGATCTTTTGTGATTCAGGGATCGCCTGCCTGACAAGAATGTGATGTCCCCTAAGACCCAGCTTCAACCACGTTTTCGATCGGAATCTGGATGCATTTGGCCAGGTTGTGGATCCCGCTATAGATGGTGTGAGCGACAAAATAGACGGCGTCCTCGGGCACTTCCGTGCCTTGGGGAATCTCCATCGTGATGGGCGTGCCCCCTGCGTCGACCATCGACATCACCACATGGCCTGTGTCGCGGAAGCCCTTGCAGTCACCGTCATGGTCGCCGTTGCCTGCATCATCTTGCGTGCCTGGTTCACCCACTTCGAGGCCCCAATGCACCATATACATGTCGACACCGGTCTCATCCACCGCCCGGCCGAGCGTAACGGTGCCTCCAATCGTCTCGCCTGGGTCTGTATCCGTGAATGAGATGGAAGTCGGCCCATAATTCACGCCGTCTACCCTTGGATAGATTAAGTCAGGGCCTCCAATTCGGATAACGCCATATCCTGCAACCGCGACCACACCGAGACCGATAAGTCCTTTTGCCCACCAACGCATAGCTTTCTCCCCCAAAAGCCGGGCGGCACTGGTAGCCGCCCTATTCTGTTAGTCCGAATTGATATCTTGCGCTTCGGGGTGCCTGAGCGCTAGTAAAAAGGGGACCTGAGCGGGCGTAGCTCAATGGTAGAGCAGAAGCTTCCCAAGCTTAAGACGGGAGTTCGATTCTCCTCGCCCGCTCCAACTTGAAAATGAGGGGGGAAACTCATGGGTGGCACTATCCTGACGCCGGTCTTGGTCCTGGTAAGCTGGACACTGATCGTTTGGCTGTGGATGTATGCGCGACGCCTTCCGGCGATGAGCGCCGCGAATGTCGAGCCACAACAGGCTCAGCATCCTGGCGCATTGGCAAGTCTCTTGCCATCGGAAGCGCAAAGGGTCGCTGACAACTACAATCATCTTCACGAGCAACCGACCATCTTTTATGCACTGATTGTCTATACCCATCTGGCGGGTGTCGTCGATCCGCTGAACATTGGGTTGGCTTGGGCCTATGTCGGCCTTCGCATCTTGCATTCGCTGGTGCAAAACACCGTCAACATCGTGCTGGTTCGGTTCTCGCTCTTCGCGCTCTCAACCCTCGCGCTGATGGTAATCGCTGTTCGAAATCTGTTGGCGCTCGGTTAGACGTTGATAGGCCGGTCGCGGCGTTCATCGCCCGTGATCGGCTCGCCAGCCCGACGACGGCGCCGGTCTGGACCCACAAACTGGTCGGACACCACAAAATCGCGGCTGTTGTTGATGGCGTGTTGAATGCGATCAAATAGCAGTTGCGCTGACACCGGTTTACAGAGGACCTCTGTTGCACCTGCATCGCGCGCTGCAGCAATGGCGTCAATGCTGGGATGCGCGATCAGCACAATGATCGGCAGTTCTGAATTGGGGACACCCTTCCCGGTGCGCACGTGGCGCGTGAAGGTGAGGCCATCAACCGGCGCCATACCGCTGTCAATAATTGCAAAATCGACATCCGTGGACGCAAGACCCTGGGCCGCATCATCGCCGTCGCGCGCTTCAAGCAGGTCCTTGATCTCAAACGCTTTGAGCTGCTGCCGCAATACGGTCAGCATGTACCGGTTTTCTTCCGCAATAAGAAAACGCAGACTCGAAAGGTCTACGTCCTCCGTTGAAGAGCTGCCCATGTGCGCCCGTCCCGTTAAGACCAGAAGCTAAACCGTAAGACGTAAAAATTACCCGTTTGTTAGGATTTCACTATGGCGGCTTGTTCGGTGATCTAAGCCTCCTCGCGTCGATCAGGCCCAGAATGCGGTACCGAGCGCGGACGGCGCCGGTCGGGGCCGGTATAATTTGACGTCTTGATAAATCGCCTATCTGTTTGCAGCAGGACCTGAATACGTTGGTAAAGGCGCAGCGCGGAAATGGGTTTTTGCACAATATCGCTGGCGCCCGCATCTCGGGCTTCCTTGATCCGTCCCCGTTCCGTGTGGGCGGTGAGCAGCAGGATGGGCAGCTCAGGATCGTAGCTGTCCTTCGCCGTTCGGATGAGGCGAATGAAATCAAGGCCGTCCAAGGGCTCCATAAGGTAGTCCACGATGGCGAGGTCTATCGGCGATGAGCGCACGATTTCGAAGGCATCAGCCGCGTCCCGAGCGTCATGCACCGTGCCCGCGCCTAAAGCTCTCAGCAATTCGCGGAGGATGGAAATCATATGGCTATTGTCATCAACGACGAGGAATGAGAGCGGCGAAAGGTCGAAATCGCGCATCGGACGGCCTTACTGCAATACGTCTCTTGATGCACGTAAAACGATCAGAGACGGAAAGCCACCCGTTTTACGAGTATATGGTCCGGAACCTTAACTGAAGGTTGACGGGGTTAGTGCCGCCCCGAGAGGTCCCGCCGTGCCCGTGCTGCATAGGCGGGCATCAGCGCGCTCACCCCGTGCACGGTTTTCTCCCAATAATGGGGTCGGACAAAAAGTTGATAGAGCGCCTTGAAGGCGCCGGCGGAAATCAGCAACCAATAAAACGGCATTGTGAAGACATGCCAGCTGAGACCCACCAGACCGCGTGTCCGCGCGCCGACAAGGCCCGCAATCATGGCCGCCCCGAACCCAACAAAGAGCACAGAGAGATTGAGCAGGCCCAATACAACAGGACCGACGCCATCGAGTGGCGTGAACCCTGTCACCATGACCCATAGGAGGAGTAGGTAAAACAGCGGGTGGGCGAGGGCTGACAACAAAAAGCCACCGGTGACAATCTGCAGGACCAGAAACCCCGCAGGACCGAGGGCACGATAGCTGCGCACTGGAGAGCGCATCCTGACGATATAGGTTTGCATCCAACCCTTTAGCCAACGGGATCGCTGACGGATCCAGTTCGGTAAGAGACAATTCGCCTCTTCAAGCGTTGGCGTTGATATGACGCCGGTTGCATAGCCTTGCTCAGAAAGCCGAAAGCCCAGATCGGCATCTTCCGTCACATTATACGGGTCCCAGGCACCCACCTTTCGAAGAGCATAGGTGCGGAAATGGGTCGACGTCCCACCAAGCGGAAAAGGCAGTCCAAATCGGGCGAGGGCAGGCAGCAATAGATCGAAAAGCGACGCATACTCGATCGCGAAGTGACGCGTCAGCCAATTCTCATCCCAGTTGTAATAGGCCAACGGAGCCTGCACGCAGGCAAGGCGGGGACCTTCCTTCCAGAACGCGTGAACGGCTTCCCGAAGTTGTCCGGGTCCGGGGATATCTTCCGCGTCATACACCACAAGGAATTCGCCACGCGCAAACGCCAGCGCATAATTGCAGGCCTTAGGCTTCGTCATCGGGTGCGACGTCGGAACGAGGATAAGGTCGACATTGCCGGGCAGTTTTAAGGCCCGCGCGGCGGCGATGGTTTCTTCATCGGTCTCTTCGAGAATGAGTTTGATATCGAGTTTTGCAAGTGGGTAGTCCAGCTTTTGGAGTGCGTCTACTAATATGGGGAGAACGGCGGCTTCCTTCAGCAACGGGACCATGATCGTGTAGATGGGCAGATCTTCGTCGGTTGTCCTTTGCGTGGCTTTACTTACACCTGCGCGCGGTCCCCAGCCGACCTTCACCGAAAGAAGCCTCAAGCAGGCCAGAGATATGAACGCGATGATCGTGGCGACGTTGAGGACCAATAGGGCAATCGCAGGAAACAAGAGAGTCATGGCCAGTGCCGCAACAGCTGCTGACGCGAAGCGTGCTTTCTCCTGCCGTGACAGCAAGTGCTGCGCCGACGCGTGAGGCTGGGAGGTGCTGAGAGAGGATTGGGCTTGTTGGGTCAGTTCGTTGCCGAAGTGGGATTGCACCGTGCGCAAAATGTCGAGAGGAGCCGTCTGATGCAGGAGAAACGGTTCCGTCGTTTTTTCATTTAGTGCAGCGGATGCTCTGTCTCTGTCTACCGCAACATAGGCCACTGCTGCGCCATTTCGCTTCCAAGGCAAGCATTGGTTCCGCAAATAGAAAGCGATGTCGTCAGCGCGGAGCAGCGCTTCGTCCGGCGGTGTCAAAAGCAGATTGACAAATCGCACACCTTGCTGCGCGGCAAGTGCCCTGTAGAAATCAAATGCCCGGACCGCTCCGTGGCCAATCAGTTCATCCCCAAGACGGACGCCCGATTGTGCTTGTCCATTCCTGGCACGCGCGAGCCCGGACGGGCTCACCACATCTCTTTCAAGCAGGAGTCCGCCAATCAATGGACGTTGGAGGCTCACAGCAGGCTGGGCTTCTCCGAAACCGCTCCCTGGCCGTGGCGGCCCGGTGCTGGCCCCGGCACCGGCGCCAGCATTGTTGCTGTCCCCCTTCATTCGGTCCGCCTGTATAATAAACGAAAGGTTTTATGGTAAAATTACAATTAACCATTGCAATACAAGGGTTTAGATAGGGCGGGCGCGCGTCTCCCCTATAGGTTGTGCTGGCCGCGTTAACGCTGTGGCTGGTTTAAATGACCTGGCACTGGACCCTTCGGGGAGCGTTCGGCATTCTCCGGCCATGCGCTGGCTCTTTCTCATAAACCTCCTAGCCGTGGTCCTTTTGAGTGGCGCGGTTGCGATCGTGATTGAGGGCACGCCAGTTGGAACGGCGCCGCTCGCAAAGCATGACGGCGCAGCGCCTGAGCTCACCATGGAGATTGTTGCTGCCGCGGCCCCCTCTGACGCGCAAGAGAGCGAACCACCGGTTACAGCCGAGGCTGTTCCGGAGGTAAAGGCTTTGGAGAGCGCCGACTGGGTTGCTGCACCCGACGCGCCTATTCCTCTGCCAGCACCAAGAGTTTCCGAAGCCGTCGAACCCGAGACGGACCCAGCACCAACTGACGCAATCGCTGCAGCGCAGCCTGAGGAAGAAGTTGTAGCTGAGCCCATCCAACGCGCACAATTGCCGCCGCTTATCGTGGCGACGGAAGGGGATTTTGCGCCGTTCAACTTTGTCGACGCTGCAGGCGCGCCCGCAGGGTTCGATATCGATGTTGCGAAGGAACTCTGCCGCCGCCTTGATCGGGAGTGCCGCTATGAGGTGTTGCCCTGGGCTGACCTCGTCCCGACACTGACGCGAGGAGATATAGATCTCGTCGCGGCGTCCATGCGTATTCCGTCAAGCAGCCCTGAGGGTGTGTTGTTCTCAGATCCCTACTATGGGTCGCGCGGCCGCTTCGTGACATCAATCGATGCGGGCCTGAGTGGTCCCGGCTTGTTACAGGCTACGGGCGCTCAAGTTGCAGTGCAGGAGGGCAGCCTTCATGAAGCCTATCTCAAGGCGCAATACGCGGCTGTCGAACGTGTGGAGGTCCGGTCATTGACGGAAGCGCTTCGGCTTGTCGCGGAGGGTCAGGTGGAAGCGGCCTTCGGAGACAATGCGGCCATCCTTCAATGGATGCGGGACGAGACCTGCTGCGCGGCACTTGGAAATCCGATCAGTGATGAGATCTACTTTGGCACGGGCATAGGCCTTGTCGTTCGCGAAGAAGATGAGGAGCTTCTGGGGAACATCAACCTGCATCTGCAATCGATGCTTGAAGACGGAACGAGTGCCAACCTATCAGAGCAATATTTCGGCGGGTCGATCTACTAGAGATCAACTGTCTTTCATCAGCTCGCGCGGCTTGCCGTAAAAAGCGACGTGCCCAGCGCCTTCGGCAATGTCAGCCCACTTATCGACGTCAAAGTGAAAGACGGCCAGTGCCCCTGTCGGAAAGTGATCGGCCATCCGTGCCGACAGGTCTTCGCTGTCGTCGTCGGCGAGCGCCACCGCCAGCATTTCCAAGCCTGGATTATGCGCAACGATAAGGACAGTGTCGTTGTCGTCATCAAGCTGGTGTACCGCGCTCAAAAGTGTTCCCGGCATCGCCATATAAAGATCGTCGCGATACTCAACCGCACACTGCCCCTGCAGCTTTTCAGCAAGTGGCTTGATGGTCGAGCGGGCGCGTACCGCCGTTGAGCAGAGAGCGTGATCGGGAGTCCAGCCCTTGTCGACAATGAACCCAGCAAGAAACGCTGCTGATTTGACGCCTCGACCATTCAGAGTGCGTTGGGCATCTTCCAATTCTGGCTGGTTCCAGTCAGACTTGGCGTGGCGCATAAGACAAAGACGTTTCATGACCCGTCTTTCCCATGCAGGGGACGAAATGGCAAGCCCAGGCTCCAGGTGATCCGGGTTGGGCCCGCATCACGGAACTCCTGAAGCCCGATTTCCATGTCTTGGTGCCCTTGTTCCGGTGCCGCGCGATAGGTCCCAAAAAGACGGTCCCAGACCGAAAAATTAAAGCCAAAATTGCTGTCTGTTTCTTGGCGGATCACGGAATGATGCACCCGGTGCATGTCGGGGGTCACAAAGATCCGCCGAATGAGGCCGTCCGCCCATCCAGCAAGCCGGACATTGCCGTGGTTAAAGAGAGACGTCGCATTGAGCACGATCTCAAAGACAATGACCGCGATAGCCGGCGCGCCCAGGAGAACAACGGCCGCTACTTTAATCGCCATACTCAGCAGAATCTCAATGGGATGAAAGCGAATGCCGGTCGATGTATCGATATCCGGGTCAGCGTGGTGAACCTGGTGAAGGCGCCAAAATACCGGCACGTGATGAAACAGCACATGCTGTCCATAAATGAGCAAGTCGAGTAGGACAAAGGCAATGAGACAGGAGATGAGGAAAGGTAACTCAATCTGGTTGAGCAGACCAATGGAGTGATCTGCCGCCCAGGCAGCGGCGGTAACGGCCAGCACGGGAACGATCAGACGCAGCATCAAACCGTTCACAACACTAAGGCCTAGATTGGTCGTCCAGCGCTGCAGCTTCGAGAAGGCGAGCGGGCGTTTTGGTGCCAGATATTCCCACGCGCCCATAATCAGAAGGACACCGAGGAAAACGCTTAATCGAAGCGTTGGCTCAACGCTCAGAAAAGCCTCTTCCATCGTCAGTCTCCGAATTGTTGATAGGTGCTATCTCTTTCGTTTTAGAGAGTGGCGTGTCGCGCCCGCGCACCACGCTCAATAGCCGCAGCTGAGAGTTTTTCGATGCCAAGCGTATCGCGCAGGATTTGAAGCAGCCGGAGTTCCTCCTGTCCAACGGCCAGATCGGCCGCTGCAACATCGACGGCAAGCGCATAGGCCGTTTCATGCATATGCGGTGGTAGAGCATCGCGCGCCAGGCCGAAGACGGCGTCGAGCCCGCCATCCTCTGCCAAAATGGCAGCGCATTCCTCAGCGATCCCCAGCAACCGGTCCGCATTGAAGTCTTTAAAGACCGGGAGATTGGTGACGATATTCCCGATTTTGCGAGTTTCATTGTCACTAATCGCCGCATCTACAGCTGACATGGTCACCATGACGTAGATGAGGGCGGTGTGGGGGTTAATCGTCTGCGACATATATAGGCCTATCCAATTGAGTGTGTCGCGGCAGCGACTAACAAGGACCCGCAACTTAGGAACCAGAGCGCGGAAGGGCAAGACCTGAGGATACAGCTGAAAATCAAGCGTTTGAGAGGAAAGTCCTCATTTCGGCGATGGTTTCGGAGAGGCTGAGGCGCTCAATAGGCGTTTCCGGAGGAAATGCACTCGTGAGGCGCGTCGGCAGCCTGTTATCGAGCAGCACAAAAACACCTTTATCTGTGGCGGTTCGCACCAGGCGGCCAAAGGCCTGTTGCAGCCTAAGGCGCGTGATCATGTCGGTGTAGCGCCCGCCGCCAAATGCCGCCCGCCGCGCTTTGTAGAGAATGTCCGGGCGAGGCCAGGGAGTGCGGTCGAGCACGATCAACCGCAATGAGGCTCCTGGCACATCGACCCCATCCCGCACCGCGTCGGTCCCAAGAAGACAAGAGGCTTCCTCGGCGCGAAAAATGTCGACCAGCGTGCCTGTGTCGATGGCATCGACATGCTGAGCGTAGAGCGGGAGTCCGGCGGTCTCGAGGGGTTCGACCAGTTTGCCATACACGCTGCGCAACCTGTTCACCGCCGTAAAGAGGCCAAGGCCACCGCCGCCGGCGTTCAGAAAAAGGTCTCGGTATGCACTGGCAACCTGGTCAACGCTGTCGCGCGCGACATCTTGCACAACGAAAACGCGCGACTGTGCTTCATAGTCAAAAGGCGAGGTGAAATGGGCCCGCTCGACAGGGGTAGGCAGATGCACGACGCCGGTCCTGACTTCAGCGGATTGCCAGCCTTCGTCCGGTTCTTCATCTGGCCCGGTCCGATCTCTGAGTGTGGCCGACGTGATGAGACCACCATGGAGCGGCTGGAGGACAGCCTCCGCGAAGGGCTCGCTTGGATCGACCCAATGTCGGTGCAGGCCGACATCGAAATCGGTACCCGCAATGCGCTCGATTGAAAGCCAGTCCACAAACTCTTGCCTAGGGTCGCTCATGAGATCCGACAGCATCATCCGCCAGCCAGGCAGCGTTGCGCGGCCTCGCCGGTCCAGTCCCCTAATGGCCGCATCCATGCGCGTCTTCGTTGAAGCGTCGAGCGTCTCATTATGCGCATCCATAAGGCGCCGCAGGCAGTCGCTTAAGGCGCTGAACGAGCGTCCCAGTGTCGCGAGCGCAACATCAAGAGCAGCGGCGGTTTCGCCCAAATCCTCATTGACCGGCCGTAAATCGGATTCAAGCGAATAGGTGCTGTCCGGATAGTCGGACCGGGCGAGCACGTCGTGGCGGACTGCTGTCAGGAACGCTTCAGCTGGTCCTTTGGCGTTGTCTGAGCCAAGGCGGGATAGCCATCCAGGCGCGGGAAGATTTGCTGCGGCACGTGTTGCCGCGTCCAATAGGCTTTCACCTTCCTCGTCGCCAGCCAGAAGATCGCTGACGCGATCCTGCAAGCCACGACTGCGGCGGCGTCGTCCATCCTCGGGTCCTCTTGTCCACCGCCTGAGCTCCGACATCTCCCGGCCGCTCAGGAAGGACGAAAACGCGCTGTCAGCAGCATCGAACAGGTGGTGACCCTCATCGAATACAATGTGCCGCCGGGCATAGAGGTTCATGGGCTCATCATCTTCGGCACCGCCGGCCGTTTCCGGCGGCGGCGGCGTGGTGTCGGGGCGTGCCAGCGTGTGATCGAGAGCCGCCTGGATCATGATCAGCGCATGGTTGGCAACCACGATCTGCGCACGCCGTGCTTTGCGCACCGCTTTCTCGATGAAGCACTTTTTGTAGTGCGCACAGGCCGAGTAGGAGCACTCGCCGCGCCGGTCTGTGAGGCCTGCGGCGATCCCTTCGGCCCCCATCGCACCTGGGAGCCAAGCCGGGAAGTCGCCACCTACCATGTCGCCGTCCCGGCTGTAGCGTGCCCATCGCGCAATGAGGACTGCCGCTGCACCCTGCGGCCCCATCATCAGCCCTCCCGCTGTCTCCTCAAGGTTGAGGAGACAGAGATAGTTTTCCCGTCCTTTTCGGATAACGCTTTTCTCTTCTTTTTCTCGGGGGTCAGGAAAAAGACGTGTCAGCTCCTGATCAAGCTGTCGCTGTAAGTTCTTGGTGTAGGTTGAGAGCCAGACCGTACCGTCATTTTGTTCTGCCCAAAGACTCGCTGGGGAAATATAGCCAAGCGTCTTGCCCGTACCCGTGCCCGCTTCAGCGAGCAACAATTGCGGCACGCCAGCGGTTTCACGCGGTAGAAAAGCTTTGGCGGCAGCGGCTGTGTAGGCGCCTTGTTGGTCTCTTTCTTCAGCGTCGGCGCCGGCGAGCAGCCTCAAGCGCTCGCGGGCATCCTCAGGATTGACCGGCTGCGCCCCGGGTGGCGGTGGCGGTGGTTGATCCTCCCACTCATCGAGCCGGGACCAAACATCGAGGCGCGCGCGGGCCGCACTGACGGAGTTGGACGGCAGATCACCCAAAGCACCAAGGACCAGTGGCGCCCATGGCCAGCCGGTATCTTTCAGGGCCTTGGCCATGCGTATGGTTTCGTCCCTGTCTGGATAGGTGTCGTTTCGCAGCTCGCTTAAGAGTGTGCTGGCGATCAGATGTAGCGTGAGGGCCGCTTCTTCTGCATTTGAGGGGAGCGCCAGGCCGACCTGTTGGGCAAGTCCGGCAGGCGTGGGGACGCAAAACCGTGCCGGCCGCACAAAGGCAAAAAGCTCCAAGACGTCAAACAGCCCGGGGAAAAGGCTCTTTCCGTTGGCTGCGCCTGCGCGACCAGCGGCTCCCGCTGCTCGCCGCGCAGTGAAGCGGCGATGGCAGACCATAAGCGGCTGCTCTGCAAGGACACTGATGGCTTCCTCAGCATCCCATTCAACCACTTCGCCGTCGTCGGAAACCCCGATCGCGCCGCCGCCCGGAAGAGGGACGGTTGCGATGAGTGATACGGGGGCATCCTCTTTGCGCGCAGAATCGGGGGTGGTGAAGTCAGACATTGGCCGCAGTATAGCGGAGCCAAAAAAATCGAGTGGGTTTTATCCGGCGAGAGCTGGATAGGCGCGAGTCAGCGCACTCGCGCCGGATTTGAATTTGGCGTCAAGTTGGGCGACCCGGTCCGCGACGACCTGGTCGCGGTTGCCTTCGTGAACGCCGTCAAGAAGATGAGACGCGCTGGCGGAAAGTCCTGTCAGGCCAATGGCTGTAGCCTCGACGGCCAGGCTTTCAGCCATTGGGCGCAACGCACGATGATCGCCTCGGGCTACCGCCTCACGAAGCGCTTTTTGCAGGTCCGCGATGGCGTGAATGGCTTCGCCGAGATGATCGGCGATCCGCGCGGTCCCGAGATCTTGCTCCAGTTCGTAAATGCGATCAAAATCGAGAACCCGACCGGTGGTGCCTGCGGCTATCTCGGGCGTCAGTTTCCGGCCGGAGCGGTGGTTGACGTCTGGTGCAAGCACAAACCAGGCAGTGAATCCGCCACCCATCATGCTGTCGGCACCAGCGCGACCGCCCATCAGACGGACCAGTCTGTCGCAGATGGTCAGGTTGACGTCACGGCGCTTCAGCGGCGCGTGCTCCCCTTCATTGTCGAGTGTGGAAAACAGTCGCGCGGCTTCCTCTGAGGGCATGCCCGCGCCAGTGTCCGTGACGGAGAACCTGACACCAACTTCATCATGCACATCGACAGGAGAAAGCCTGATCATCACGCCACCCACTTCAGTCGTCCGCAGGGAGTGTACGATCAGGTTTACCAGCGCTTGCTTCACACGGTCCGGGTCATTGTGAATGGTCTTCGGCGTTCCTGGCAGTTCGTCCACTTCAATGGAAAGCTTCCTGGACGATGCATCGTGCCGCGTCACGTGAATGGCGGCCTGCGCAATCTCCATAGGCGACAAGTCGGTTGGACGTAACTTGATTGAAAGGGCTTCCATCTCAGTCAGGTCAGACAGATCATCGACCAGCCTGTTCAACAGCCGACTGGATTCTTCAACGCCGCGGGCATAGCCACTTTGTTTCTCATCAAGGTCGGTCGCTTCCAGCATATGCGCCAGGCCTGAAAGGTTGGCGAGCGGCGATCGGATCTCATGAGTGACCATCGAGAGGAAGTCCTGTCGCGATCTCGCCGCTTTGCGGGCCATGGAGTAAGCAGATTCCGCATCCTTGGCTTTCTTCTCTGCCTCGGCTGTGGCGGCGGCCAAATCGGCGATCAGTTCATCATTTTGCAGCTGAAGCGAGATAGCCGAGATACTGAACTTGTGGAGACGTTGCGTTGCTGAATAGAGAGCTATCCACATCAAGGAGCTAAGCGCTGCCATCAATTGTCCTTCCCAGCCGGCGCTGATCAGGAGAGCGACCATGCCAGGCAGGGCCGCTGCCGCCGTGTAGGCAACCATGGCTTTTGGGTAAACGTGACGCGATATGACCGTGTTGAGGCAAAGGCCGGCCACAACCACGCCGAAGACGGCTTGCGAAGTAAATGGTGCCTCTGGGAGCCAGAGAACGCCCGCGACCCCCCAGGCGCCGCCGGACAGGAGGCAGATAAGGGTGTAGCGGTCCCCCCAATATCGGGACGCCGCGGCGCGCGCATCATCCGCATGATATCTGCCACGAAGCCAATTGAACGCGGATTGCGAGGTCATCAGCATGCCAAACGGGAGCAAAAGCTCGACCACTGACGAACTGCCGATGAATGGCAGCCAAACCGAAACGAGGGCGATGAAAACAATTATGCTGCCGGACTTGCCGAGATCAAACAGCCGATGGACCTGCTCGGCAGCAATGCGCGGGTCGTCAGCAGCAGCTGGCGTGCTGACGCTCTCGGCAGATGAAGGGGCATCTGCTGTCTGGGTTGCTCTGGTTGGTTCGGCGGACATACTCACACCGCCACTCCTTTATCTACCGAAAGCCCGGAAACGGCCTCATAAACCACAATGAGGTTGCGTTGACTGACACCAGCCGACAGCCTAGTTTCCGGGGCTTTAAAAACCTTTAAGTTAAAATTGAGGTCACCATGCCCAGCGATCCGTTAGCAGCCCAGCCAGCTGCCGATTTGGCTGCACTCCAAGATCTCGGTCAGACAGCGAAAGCCTGGCCGTTCGAGGAAGCGCGCAAGCTGGTCAAACGCTTGGAAAAAAGCGGCATGGATAAGGGCGAAGTGCTGTTCGAGACGGGGTATGGGCCGAGCGGACTGCCCCATATTGGGACATTTGGTGAGGTGGCGCGCACAACCATGGTGCGCCACGCCTTTCAGATCCTCATGCCGGACGTGCCGACCAGGCTCCTGTGTTTCTCAGATGACATGGATGGCTTGCGGAAGGTCCCTGACAATGTGCCGAACAAAGAGATGCTGGCAGAGCATCTCAACAGGCCGCTCACCAAGGTTCCGGATCCTTTTGGCACCCATGACAGTTTCGGGGCGCACAATAATGCGCGTCTGAAGGCATTTCTCGACAGCTACGGATTTGAGTACGAGTTTGCCTCATCGACGGACTACTACGCTTCAGGCCGCTTTGACGAGACACTTCTGAAAGTGCTTGAGAAGTTCGACGACATTCTCGACATCATGCTGCCAACCCTGAGGCAGGAACGGCGCGGCACCTATTCGCCAGTCCTGCCCATATCGCCGGTGACAGGTGAGGTGCTTTATGTGCCGCTCCTAGAGCGCAATGCCTCTAAAGGCACAATTGTCTTTGAAGATCCCGCCAATGGCGAAAAGACCGAAATCCCGATCACAGGCGGACACTGCAAGCTACAATGGAAGGCCGACTGGGCGATGCGCTGGGCGGCGCTCAATGTCGATTATGAAATGGCGGGCAAGGACCTGATCGACAGCGTCAAACTGTCGAACAAGATTACCCGCGTCCTCGGCGAACAGCCGCCGGAGGGATTCAACTACGAGCTTTTCTTGGACGAGAACGGCGAGAAAATCTCAAAGTCGCGGGGCAATGGACTGACCATTGACGAGTGGCTGCGCTATGCGAGCCCGGAAAGCCTGTCGCTATTCATGTACCAGGCGCCGCGGAAGGCCAAGCGTCTCTATTTCGATGTCATCCCAAAGAACGTGGATGAGTATTTGTCCCACCTGTCCGGCTTCCCGGGCCAGGAACCAAAGGCGCAGATCGGCAATCCCGTTTGGCACATTCACAGTTCGAACCCGCCCGTCTCAGACGTGCCGATCAGCTATTCACTGTTGTTGAACCTGGTAAGTGCCAGTCATTCAGAAGACCCTGCAGTTCTGTGGGGCTTTATCCAGAACTACGCGCCAGACGCGACGCCGGAAAACCATCCGAAGCTCAACGATCTGGTGGGATATGCCATCAATTATTTCCATGATTTTGTGAAGCCGAATAAATCCTACCGGGCCATGACGGAAGCGGAGCGCCCTGCCTTTGAAGCGCTTGCCGCAAAACTCGACGCGGCAGACATTCATGCGACCGGCGAAGAGCTTCAGACGGACGTCTATGAGGTCGGCAAGTCGCATGAGTTTGAGAACCTGCGCGAGTGGTTCAAGGCGCTGTATGAAGTGCTCCTCGGCGAAAGCCAGGGCCCGCGCTTTGGGTCTTTCATCGCTCTCTATGGCGTCAAGGAAACAGCGACGCTGATCCGTCGGGCGCTTGCGGGAGAAGATCTTTCTGAGGCCTGATCTCGGCTGACATTTTGTTGAAGCTCTAACCGTTGTGATGATGGGGCGAAAGCCCCATGATCACGCGCATGTTTAAGCGGGCAAAAATCGGTGTGGCGGCGGTTGGCTTTCTGGCCGGACTATCAGCCTGCGCCGGCCTGCCGGAAGACAGCGACCGGTTGGCCCAATGCCGCTTCCTGATCGGCCAGGTCGATCAACGGGTCGCTGACAGACAGGTGGGAGACGCTGAAGCGGAAACGATCAACGGCTTTCCCTATCTGCGCGTCAATCGCTTTCTGGCAAGTTTTAAGGATGAAGCGGCAGAAGACTCGGCGTTTGACGAGTGGGTGGCGCGGCTTCGCGCGTTGGACCGCACCGGCCGCCAGGTAGAGCTCCAAAATCTTGGGGCCGCCAATATCCTTGCAACGGTCGACGCCTGCGCCGACAGTCTTCTCGCAGAAGACTTGAAAGATGCCGGTTTCAAAACCCGCCTATCGTCGGCTGCACATGCGCCACGTCACTATAATGATTGGGTTCGGGCTGCGGGCCTTTATCCTCTGACCCATATTGGTGTGGCGCTGGGTTTCGACCGGTGGAAATCGGACAATCTTCCAGCGTTCTCAGAAGACCCGGAAGTCTGGCGCGACACCGAAATGCGTTACACACTTTCCGAACAGTCCGAGCTCTCAGAGAGCGATGTCGCGGCGCTTATTGATTTGTCTGCCCAAAACGCGCTCAACATTTCTGATCTCTCTGGTTCTGTGTTGGCCGAGATGGCGGCTCTTTACGCTCCCGTTTTTGCGGTCGAAGAAACATCCGATGCCGACAAAGTGGGACGGCCTATCCCGGCAGAGAGCACCGGCATACCGACTACGGATGCGGATGATCCCACCCTTTACGTCCGTTTGGCGCATACAAGGATGAACGGTGAAGTGCTCCCTCAGCTTGTCTACACGATCTGGTTTCCTGAGCGGCCCAAGGAAGGCGCTTTCGACATTCTGGGAGGACCTTTAGACGGTCTTATCTGGCGCGTGACCTTGGATCGGCAGGGGCGGCCCTTGGTCTATGACTCCATTCACAGCTGTGGGTGCTATCACCTGTTCTTCCCGACAAACGGGGTGCGTCGTATTCGTGTGGAAGAAGATAGCGACCTCCGTGAAGAGCCGCTGACTCCAAAACAAATGCCTGCCTTGGAGGCGGGGGAACGTTTGGTTCTGCATATTGCCTCGGGGAGCCACTACCTGCGCAACATCTCCACGACGGATACCTGGACTGATGCAAAGGCACTGCGTTTGGTTGATGAGCATGCAGGACCAGACTTCGGGCTTCGGTCCCTCCAAATCGGAGACAGGGCTCGCCAATCTCTGTTTCGCCCGGACGGCATTGTAGCCGGGACGGCGAGGACGGAACGGTTCATCCTCTGGCCCATGGGCATCTCGAGCCCTGGCGCCATGCGCCAATGGGGCACCCATGCAACAGCCTTTGTTGGGACACGGCATGCCGATGATCCCTTTTTGCTGGACGAGGCGTTTGAACGATGAGTTTCGTGCACCGTGTTGCTTTCATCCTTGCCGTCTGGTTCATGACTGTCTCCGGTGCGTCATCATCACCTGACCTTGAGACGGCGCGGACCATATTTGCCGAAGGTGATTTCCCGAGAGCCGCAGCAGAGGCACGGTCGACACAAACAGCCGAAGGGTATGCATTTGCCGCAAGGGCGGGCCTTGTCCACGCTGATTTGGTCGCGGAGCGGGCAGACCGGTTGGGATTTATCGAACAAGCGGAAGAGGACGCGCGCGCAGCCGTCGCGGCGGCGCCGGACCTTGCGGAAGGACATTTGCAACTCGCGGTCGCACTCGGCTTTAAAGCGCGACTGGAAGGGAGCCTCACCGCACACGCCGAAGGCTATGCCGATGAGGCAAGGGCGCATCTTGAATATGTTGCTGCGCGCGAGCCGGACAATCCGTGGATGCTTGCCTTGCTCGGCGGGTGGCACCTGGAGATCTCCGATGCCGGCGGTTTTCTTGGTCGGAGCATCTATGGTGCGGAAGTGGATGCGGGCTTGGATGCCTACGATCAGGCACTTGCCTTGATGCCGGATGACCTGGTGATCATCTACCAATGCGCTTTGCAGCTCGCAGCGCTGGGCGATGAAGAGTACACAGTCAAGGCGGTGGCATTGCTGCAGGATGCACAGCTGCCCGAACAACCGGACGCACTCGCGGTACTGACATATGAACGCATGCAGGGTCTTAAGCAGGCGCTAGCGACCGGCAATGATGCGGTCATTGATCACATCGTCCGCAAGCAAAAAGGTGAATTGATTGTCGACGGCAGATCCCGGCGCCACCAGATCAGGCCGCCTATTGGCTCGCCCAGATAATCTTTGCCATGAAGACAACGTCCCTCACCTGAAGCGTGCGGTCGTCATAATCCGGATTGAGGGACGTCAGCTCAATCGATGTGGGTGTTTGTTTCGTGAGAAGTTTGGCAAGTACCTCTCCGTCACACGTTTTCACGACAACCCGGTCACCACGGCGAACGGATGCAGCGGGCGACACAATGACCCGGTCGCCATGTCGGTAGAGCGGCACCATGCTGTCACCACTGATCTCCAAGGCATATGCATTGGGGTCGCCGACATCGGAAAAGCTGATCTCGTCAAACCCACCGCCGACAGGAAAGCCCGCATCATCAAAGAAGCCGCCATCGCCAGCCTGCGCCATGCCGATGACAGGAATGCGCGATAGGGCGGCGTTGCCTTGGGTGCCTGACCCGGCGAGGGTCGAGAATTCGTCCAGGGTCGCGCCCGTTGCCTCGAGGATTTTCGACAGGCTCTCTGTGCTCGGCCAACGCAAGCGTCCGGACGCCGTGCGGCGTTTGGATTTATTGAAGGTGGTCGGATCGAGGCCCGCAAGCCGCGCAAGCCCGGACGGCGAGTGCCCATACCGGTCTGCGAGAGTGTCGATGGCGGCCCATACGGCACCATGGGAAAGACTGTTGCTCATGGCTACACCATAATAGGAATACAAGCCTATTTCCAGTGCCGCTTACTGTGACTTGTGAGCGGTGAGGCAGAGGAATAAAGTGCCGCGCGAACGAGAGAAACCGCCAGGTTCGGCGAAAAAACTACCGGAAAGCAGCCCTTTTGGCGCACCCAAGCGAGATATACAAAATCATCGATAGAGACGCATGGTCTGCGGCGGAAGCAGCGGGTGTGTTCAACGGCGCCTCAATCGATCTCGAAGATGGCTACATCCATTTTTCGACCGCCGAGCAGGCGCCAGAGACCGCAGCTCTGCATTTCACCAAGCAAAGCGGGCTGGTGCTCGTGACCGTATCCACGTTGCAACTCGGAGAGGCCCTGAAGTGGGAACCCTCTCGCGGTGGTGCCCTCTTTCCGCATCTTTATGGCGCCCTGGAAATGAGCCATGTCGCGCGCGTGGATGATTTGCCGTTGGGACCGGACGGCACTCACCAGTTTCCGGCCCATGTCATGACGGCAGGAGAGGGCATATGAGCCTCTCGTCCCTTGCGCTGCCATTCTTGCGCTTGATGGATCCTGAGCGGGCACACCAGGCAACGTTGCTGGCGTTGAAATCCGGGTTGGGCCCGTGTGGCAAAGCGGATCCGGCATCACTTGGCATCGACCTTTTGGGCATGCACTTCTCGAACCCTCTTGGCATCGCCGCCGGTTTCGACAAAAACGGCGAAGTGCCGGACGCCATGCTGAAGCTGGGCTTTGGCTTTGCGGAAGTCGGCACCACAACACCGCGGCCGCAGTCCGGCAATCCGAAACCCCGCATCTTCCGATTGCAGCAGGACCGTGCGGTCATCAACCGCCTTGGCTTTAACAATGAAGGTCATGCCGCCATGGAAGCGCGGCTGAAGAAACGCGCAGGTAAAAGTGGCATTGTTGGCGTCAATCTCGGTGCAAACAAAGACACGGATGATAAAGCCGCCGACTACGTCATCGGCATCAAACGCTTTGAAAGCCTTGCGAGTTACTTCACGGTGAATGTGTCCTCGCCGAACACACCCGGCCTGCGGGGCCTGCAAAGCAGGGCAGAACTCGAAGACTTGCTGGGGCGGGTGCTGGAAGCCCGGGAGGGTCAGACACCGATCCTGCTGAAAATTGCGCCTGATCTGCTTTACGAGGAGCGTGAGGATATTGCTGCCGTGGTGCTGGAAAGCGGCGTGGATGGTCTCATCGTCTCCAACACCACGATTGCCCGCGACGGTCTGGTGTCGGGCCGCCACGCGGGGGAAGCCGGCGGTCTTTCGGGCGCGCCTCTCATGGACATGGCGACGGATGTGTTGGCTGACATGAGGCGTCTGACAAAGGGGAAAGTGCCTTTGATCGGCGTGGGCGGGGTGTCATCAGGCACCGACGCCTACAAGAAAATCAGAGCCGGGGCGTCGCTCGTGCAACTCTACACAGCGCTCACCTTTCAGGGCGCCGACCTTGTCACCAAAATCAAACGTGATCTCGCCGCCGACCTGAAACGCGACGGCTATGAACGTCTGGAAGATGCTGTCGGCGTTGATGTTGGGGTTTAGAGCATCTGCTCGAAGAAGCGACCACGAAAAGACCGGAGAAGAGAAAAAATATGAGTGTCACAATCTATCACAATCCCCGTTGCTCCAAATCCCGTGCGACCCTCGCGCTCATCGAAGAGAAGGGAATTGAGCCGGAGATCATTGAATATCTGAAAGAAGGGCCGGACGCGGCGACGCTCACCCGCGTGCTGGACCTGCTTGGAAAAAGCCCGCGGGACATTCTTCGCAAAGGGGAAGATGTTTATAAAGAGCTGGGCCTCTCTGACACGTCAAAGTCGGACGAGGAACTGATTGCCGCCATGGTAGCGCACCCGATCCTCATCGAACGTCCCATCGTATTGTCGGGCGACAAAGCGGCGCTCGGGCGCCCGCCGGAACAGGTCCTGGATATCCTCTAGGTTTCTTACGCGAGCGCTGCGGTGAGCCGTGGATAGTATCGCCCAAGCGCGAAGGCCCGGGTGATGTTGAAGAGGGCGAGCGCCGCCCAAAGTCCGTGATTGCCAAACGGCAGCAGCAGATACCAGAAAAGAAAGAAGGCGCCGGTGGACAGGAAAGAGGCGTTCCGCATCTCCCGCGCGCGTGTGGCGCCGATAAAGATGCCGTCCAACTGAAAACAGGCGACGGATATGAAAGGCATGAGAGCGGCCCATGGCAGATAGAAACGGGCTGCCTCCCTGACTTCAGGACTGGTTGTCAGGAAATCGATCCAGAAGCCACCCAGCATCAGAAAAGCTGAACTCAGCAAAACGGACAGAATGACCGCCCAAAGGCTGGTGAGCTTCACCGCTTCAGCAAACCGGGTCCGGTTCTTGGCACCGACCGCAGAGCCGACAAGCGCTTCGGCACCGAAGGCGAAGCCGTCCAGAAAGAAGGCGCTGAAGGACACAAACTGCATCAGTACCGCGTTGACCGCGAGGATGGTGTCGCCTTGGCGCGCGCCCTCCATGGTGAAAAAGGAGAATGCCAGCAGGAGCACAAGCGTGCGGATCATGATGTCGCGGTTGACCGAAAGGGTCTCGGAAATTTTGCCCCAGGCGCTGATCGCAGTCCAGGACCAGCGGCCTGCATAGTTCCGGAGCAGGTAGAGGGTGATCCCCAATCCGACAAAAGCTGTGGCGATCTCGGCAATCAATGTGCCCGCTGCGATCCCGGCCACCCCCCAGCCAAAACTCAACACAAAGAGCGCATCAAGGCTGGCGTTTACGCCGTTCAGGAAGATCTGCAGCACCATCGCAAGACGTGTTTGTTGCATGCCCACGAGCCAGCCCAACACCGCGTAGTTGGCGAGCGTAAAGGGCGCACTCCACATGCGGATCGAGAAATAGGTTTGCGCTTCTTGTTCTACCGCCTCGCTACCCTGTACGAGCTGAAAGGCAATCCAGTTGAGCGGCAGCTGCAGCGCCAGCAGGCTCAGGCCTGCAACGCCGGCAATGAGGAGGGCGCGGCCAAGCGTAGCGCGAATTTCAGCGGCATCATTCGCCCCGAAAGCCTGGGCGGTGAGGCCGGTCGTACCCATGCGCAGAAACCCAAACGCCCAGAAGAGAAAAGTGAAGATGAGGGCGCCGACGGCGACGGCGCCGATCAGCGATGCATCGCCCAATTGGCCGATCACCGCCGTATCCACGATCCCAAGCAAGGGCGTTGAGAGCCCCATAAGGATGATGGGCGTGACCAGTGTCACAACCCGCCTGTGCGTGATCGGCGTATTGGGGTCGATGCTCACGAACCGTCTTAAGCTTCTTCGGGCGGCTTCAGGAGGAAGTGACCATGGGCGGCGGCAATGGCCTTAGTGTGTTCGTCCTGCCACGCTTCCACATGCACGTTCGCCACACGACGCCCATGCTTGGTGATCCGCGCCCGCGCAAACGTGTCCTGTGGTTTGCCGCTCCGCAGATAGTCGATGGTGAGGTCAATCGGTTTAGGAAGAACCTCGCCACCGGTCTCATAGGATAGTTGAAGGATAGCGGTGGTCTCCAGGAAGGAGCCAATGACACCGCCATGCAGAGCGGGGAGGACGGGGTTGCCGATGATCTTTTTGTCGAAGCGAAGCACAGTGGTGATCTCCGTGCCTTTTTGATCGACTTCCATACCAATGAATTTCGCATAAGGAATGGCATCGATCAGCGCATTCAGATCAACTTTGGTCCCGGCTTCTCGAGCTTGTTTCAAGACGTCCATGAATCAACCCTCCGGCTTTTCGATGAGGCCCTTTTCGACGGCTTCGCCGGGGGACATGGATCTGTTCGCGGCCAGCATGAAGGCGCCCACTGAAGTTGCGATGGGATCGCCGATATCGTCGTGATAAGCGGTCCCACGCACAAAGGCGATATTGCGGGTGACCTTGTAACAATGTGCGTGCGTCGTGAGGTCGAGCTTTGGCGTGGCTGGCTTCATATAGTCGATGCGCAGGTCGAGCGTGGCGATGGCCATGCGTTCGGTAAGCGCAAGCTGCACAGCAACGCCCGAAATATTGTCGAGCGCTGACGTGATGACACCGCCATGGATCACCCCTGTGTCGGGATTACCAATGAGCTTTTCGTCATAGGGAACCCGCATCCAGGCTTCGGCCTCTTTCGCGTCCAGAATTTCCATACCGATTGCCTTCGCAAACGGCACGTGGGAGATCAGCACATCGCGCATCAGATCGAGATTTTCTTTTATGACTGTTTCGTCCATCGGCCCATCCGTTTCTGCATCTCCCCGGGCGATAGCTAGGCGCTTATGCGCCCCTGCGTCAAGGAAGCGTGCTTTTCGCAAAACTAGACCGCGGTCTAGTCATGCCTATAATTCCCAGTATCGATATACGAAAAGGTGACAACGACATGGGTGATCTTCCCAGAGCCTGCATCATTGGCGCAGGGTGCAGTGGGTTTTCGACGGCGAAGGCGCTGCAGGATAAGGGCATTCCTTTCGACATTTTCGAACTGTCGGACACGATCGGCGGCAACTGGGCCTATGGGAACAAGAACGGCATGTCGGCGTGTTATTCGTCTCTCCACATAGACACGTCCAAATATCGGATGCAGTTCGAAGACTTTCCCATTCCGAACGATTACCCCGATTTTCCCCATCACTCGCAGGTGCTGGACTATTTCAACGCCTATCTCGATCACTTCGGACTGCGCGAAAAGATCACCTTCAACACCGCCGTCACCCACGTGGATCGCCTGGACGATGGTACCTGGAAAGTGACGCTAGACCGGTCAGGCGCCGGCGGGCCCTCTCAAGATGTCGATTATTACGATGTGCTCTTCGTCTGTAATGGACACCACTGGTCGCCGCGCTGGCCGACGCCCGCTTTCGAGGGAGAGTTTGAGGGCATCCAAATGCATGCCCACTCCTATCTCTCACCTTTCGAGCCCCACGACTTTCGCGACAAGAATATTGTTGTTGTCGGCATGGGGAACAGTGCGATGGATATTGCATCGGAACTGAGCCAAAAGCCCATCGCCAAGAACCTTTGGGTTGCAGCCCGTCGAGGTGTCTACGTGATGCCGAAATATATCGGCGGGCAGGTTGCCGACAAAGCGTCGCTGCCAACCTGGATTCCCCTTTGGGCGCAACGAAAACTTGCCGCAATGGCGATCAAGCGCGCCGTGGGCAACATGGAAGACTATGGTCTGCCGAAACCGGATCACGCACCGCTGGAAGGCCATCCGTCGGTATCAGGTGAATTCCTGACTAGGGTCGGCTGTGGCGACATCAAGATGAAGCCGAACATCGAGCGCTTTGAAGGAAGTCAGGTGCGCTTCACCGATGGCACCGCCGAAGAGGTGGACATCATCGTCTACGCCACGGGCTACAATGTGGAGTTCCCCTTCTTTGATCCGGAATTCCTCTCAGCGAAGGACAACCACCTGCCGCTCTTCAAGCGCGCCATTCGACCGGATCTGCCCAATCTCTTTTTCATGGGGCTCGCTCAACCCTTGCCGACCCTCATTAACTTTGCCGAACAGCAGGCGAAATGGCTGTCAGCCTACCTTGTCGGCGACTATGCGCTGCCGACGGAGGCGGACATGGAGGCTTCTATTGTCGCCGAAGAGAAGATGTATCTCGGCCATTTTTACGAGTCGCCGCGTCATAAGATGCAAGTTGATTTCAACCGCTACGTGAATGATCTCAAGAAAGAGTGGAGAAAAGGGGCGAAACGAGCCAAAGCAAAGGGAAATCCGATACCGATTCCACCCAAGGCCGCAAGTAAAGAAGCAGCGTAAGACCCACTTTTCCTTCGTTTCACCCTAAATCCGATCCTGATAGACTAGGGACACGTCTGTCGATCGGGGCAGGCCAAAGAACACAAGGCACGCTAGGAATTTATGTCGGAAACGATCGAAAAAACGGCCAAACGCGAACCGGACCCAGCGCCGAAACCACTGGGTAAGCGGGAACGCACAAAGGCGAATAACCGCGAAGCAATATTGACGGCCGCAACCGAGGTCTTTTCAGAGCTCGGCTACGGGGCCACCACCGTGCGTGACATCATCCGTCAGACTGGTCTCGCGTCCGGCACGTTTTACAATTACTTCAAAAGCAAAGAAGAAGTCTTCGAAGCGCTGATGGATGACAGCATGATGCGCATCCGGCCGCGACTGAGGGCAGAGCGCATTCGCTCGCGGACTTTTGAGGACTACATCCACAACGCGTTGCGTGCCTATTTTGAGTTTCTGGTGGCAGACCAAAGTGCCCACCGGGTGATGCGGCGCAACACCGGCGCGTTGCGCGTACGCATGGACACACCCGAAGTCATTGCCGGTTTTGAAGAGATCAGAGCCTATATCGAAGAAGATATTGCCGCGGGCAAGCTCCGAAAGGTGGACGGGGAATATCTCACCGCGGCGGCGATCGGCCTTGCGCAGGAGATCGGTGAAAAGATGATGCGTCGTGAAAACCCTGATCCTCAGGAGGCAGCTGAATTCGCCGCCAATCTGATCTTGAGCGGTGTGCCAGGGCTCGCACTCAAAGAATAATCTACAAGGACAATAGGAATGGGCCTTCAGAAGCTGATTGTTCGGACGTTGATGAAACTTCCGGAAAGCTGGATCTTGAAACTCGCAGGTGGCGAGCCTGTTGTCATTGATGGGCGGACTATGGACCCACGGGTGCAACTTCTCGCAGCGCAAGGCGCCAAGGCGCCTTCCATGACAACCTTACCGATTGAGGAGGCGCGCAAGAACGCGGACGAGGGTCTGGCCATGCTGGACGCCAAACCCCGGCGCACCGTGGCCGTGCTCAACAGAACCATTCCAGGGCCAGGCGGCGACCTTCACATCCGCGTTTACACGCCGGCGGGCGCGACCGGTCCTCTGCCGGGGATTGTTTATTATCACATGGGCGGGTGTGTCATTGGCGGTCTGCAAACCTGCGACACGTTCTGTTCCATCCTGGCGGACGATTGCCGGGCGATCGTTGTGTCGGTCGACTACCGCCTGGCACCGGAAAACAAATTCCCGGCCCCCATGGAAGATGCCATCGTGTCCTATCAGTGGGTCTGGGACAATGCCACAGCGTTGGGGATCGACCAGACCCGGCTTGGCATTGGTGGTGACAGCGCTGGCGGATGGCTCTCCGCTGTTGTTTGCCAGCACCGAAAGAAGGAAGGCCAGCCGCAGCCCAAGGCGCAACTTCTCATATATCCAGCGACAGACGTCACGGCAGAAGGCGGCTCGCGTGAGAGTTGTAAAGATGTCTATCCTCTGACGGTGGAAATCATGGACTGGTTCATGGACCAGGTAATGAACAACGAGGAAGAGAAAAACGATCTCCGCGCATCTCCTGCGAAATCGGAGGACGTTTCAGACCTTGCACCGGCCATCATCACAACGGCAGGGTTTGATGTGCTGCGGGATCAAGGCGAAGCCTATGCCAATCAGCTGCGTGCGGCAGGCGTACCGGTGACCTATCGCTGCTATGACAGTCTTTGCCACGCTTACACGGCCTTTTCAGGCACGGTGCCTGCGGCGAGATCGGCCTGCGAAGAGATCGCACGCGACATGGCGAGGGCGCTAGGGTGATCACGCACTAGCAATATCCAAGGACATTGGGGGGAGTATGCTCGGAACCGTCATCAGCGGTGACCGCCGGATCGGCGGGGCAGCATTGGAGGAACGTGTCAAAAAAGCCGCTAGCGGATTGCTGTCCTTGGGCCTTGAGGAAGGCGACCGTGTGGCCATCCTCTTGCGGAATGACATCGCCTTTCTGGAAGCAACCTTCGCGTGCGGCGAGCTGGGACTCTATCCTGTGCCGATCAATTGGCATTTTTCGCCCGACGAAACGGCTTATGTGTTGAGTGACTCTGGCGCCAAGGCAGTGGTGGTTCACGCCGACCTTCTGGTCCCATTGGCAGAGGCTGTACCGGAAAGCGTGCAGGTGATCGTCGTTGAAACACCGCCGGAAGTGCGGGAAGCGTACCGGCTTGAAGCCGACGTATGCCGTGTGCCGGAGGGTGCGCGGGACTGGGACACATGGTTGGAGGCGCAGGCACCGTTTGAGGGCGCGCCCAAAGCCGCGCCTGCCAGCATGATCTACACGTCGGGCACGACAGGCCGTCCCAAAGGCGTGCGACGTCTCCCGCCACAGGAAGATCAGACGGCGGCGACCCTGGAAGCGCGGAAATATGTGTTTGATTTCCGGCCGGACATGCGCGCTGTGATGACCGGCCCCCTTTATCACTCGGCGCCTAACCTCTATTCCACCTTCTCAGTGCGCATCGGCGGCACGCTCTTTCTACAGCCGCGTTTCGATGCGGAAGAGACGCTTGCGCTCATTGACAAGGAAAAACTCACCCACGGACATCTTGTTCCCACCATGTTTGTGCGCCTTCTGAGGCTGCCGGAAGAGGTCCGCGCGAAATATGACCTGTCGTCCCTCGTGCGGGTGATGCACGGAGCGGCGCCCTGCTCTGAAGCGGTGAAGAAACAGATGATCGACTGGTGGGGTCCGGTCATCCATGAATATTACGGCGGCACAGAGACCGGCGCTGCCGTGCATTGTTCGTCTGAAGAATGGCTCGCCCATCCAGGCACGGTCGGCAAAGCCATTCCCGGTGCCACGGTGAAGGTCCTGGACGAGGAGGGCAGGGAGCTGCCAGCCGGCGATGTGGGAGAGATTTATCTCCGCCTCTGGTCTTTTCCCGATTTTACCTACCACAATAAAGATGCCGCCCGCGGTGAATGTGAACGAGACGGCCTCATCACCTGCGGTGACGTGGGATGTCTCGACGAAGACGGTTTCCTGTATCTACGCGATCGCAAACGCGACATGGTGATCTCTGGCGGCGTGAACATCTATCCGGTCGAGATCGAACATGAACTCATCCAAATGCCTGGCGTGCAGGATTGCGCGGTCTTCGGCATTCCGAATGAGGAGTTCGGTGAAAGCCTTGCGGCAGCCATTCAACCCATGGAAGGCTCACAACTCAGCCAGGAAGACGTGACGGCTTGGCTCGCGCCCCGGATTGCGAAATATAAGCTGCCCCACGTGGTGACGTTTCACGAAACCCTGCCACGGGAAGAAACAGGCAAGATTTTCAAGCGTAAGCTCCGCGATCCCTATTGGGAGAACGCCGGCAGGGCGATCTGACCCGGCTCAGGACGCGAGCTTATTCGCCAAACGCACCCACCCACATAACCGAGAAGATGTCGGCACTGGGTTCCGGACGGTTGGAGAAACGCACCGGCGGGGCAATAAGCTCATTATTGCCGTTAAAGGTTCCGACAATGCCCCAGAGCGCTGAGAGCTCGGTTTCCGCAAAGCCGAGATAGCGAAGATCATGTGCCTCGACACGCGTGTGTCCATTGGGGAGTTCGTGCACCCGCCAGGCGACCTCGCCCATAGCGAAGCGTTCAAGGATGCGATACTCCATAGTCCGCGAGAGTTCTGTGATCAGCTCACTTTCTGCCTTTGGAAAAGTCTGCCATTCAATGGGCGTGTCTGTCAGCGGCGAATAGAATCCAACCCGAATGGCGTCGTCCGTTTCCGCGGTCATCCGCCGGAACCAGGGCTGGAAGAGGGTTGGGTAGGAAGAGACTTCGGCGGTAAGGATGCCTTGTGCTTCCAGGCTTTCATGGGCAGCAATTTTCGTTTCTTCGTTGATGCCCCAGGCATAGACCTGCCATCCCACGCTCGCCACAATCGCGGCGCCGGCGATGTTTTCCGCCCATCCAGGTTTGCCAAAGACCCTGCGTCGGACCAGCCATCCACCAATGAGCGCCAGCGCAAGCACACCTGTATAGACTGGATCGATAATCGACATCGCATTGACAGCAAAGCGCTCGTCAGAGAGCGGCGCCAGAAGCTGTGTCCCATAGGGTGTCAGAACGTCCAGGAATGGGTGGGTGAGAAAGGCGAGGACCGAGAGCCAAATCCACGCGGTGAGAGCCTGCGCGTCAGATAGGGCGGCCGGCAGTTTCCCGGGCGTCCGTGCTTCTCGCCACTGATACATTTTCCAGATGGCGACCCCGACAAGGGGACCAACGATAGGGCCAAAGAAAACGGAATGGGTGATCCCGCGATGGTGCACCCATTCACTGAAGGGATCGGACAGGCTGCCGAAAACGTCGAGGTCGGGAACGGTGGCTAAGGCGGCCCCTGCGGCAACAGCCCGCCATCCAAGCTTGGAATGAAATCCGGCTTGGCCGATGACGGCCCCAAAGACAGCTTGCGTCACTGTATCCACGAACAATCTCCTCCACGTGCCCGGCACGGACCCTTCGCGCCTTGCCGAATTCCCGGTAATCTCCGGCGCATTGATATTGATAAATAGGAGGAAAAACCATGCGGGCAATGCGTGTGCAGGAATTGTCGGAGGATATTGGGTCGATTCAGCTGGTGGATGTGGATTTACCGCCACCAGCGGAGGGCGAGGTTCGGCTGAAACTCAAGGCTTGCTCCATAAATTTCCCCGATCTCCTGATGATCCAGGGCAAATATCAATTTAAACCTGACTTGCCCTTTTCGCCCGGCATGGAAGGATCAGGCGTTGTCATGGAAGTGGGACCCGGCGTCGAAAATGTCGCTGTGGGCGATGAAGTCGTGGCAGGTTTGAGGATTGGCGGGTTTGCGGAAGAAGTGAATGCCTCAGCTTCCGCATGCCGACCAATCCCGAAAGGCATGGACTTTGTCAAAGCTGCGGCCTATCCGGCAGCCTATCTGACCGCCTATGTGGCGCTTGTTGTGCGCGGCAATCTGAAGGCAGGTGAAACCCTCCTGGTCCATGGCAGCACCGGCGGTGTTGGATTGGCGGCAGTCGATGTCGGCAAGCTGCTGGGCGCCACTGTCATTGCAACCTCCGGCTCAGACGAAAAACTGAAAACCGTAAAAAAGCGCGGTGCGGACCATGTGTTGAATGTCGGCGATGGCTTCCGCGAGAAGGTCAAGGAACTGACAGGCGGTAAGGGCGCCGATGTCATCTATGACCCCGTCGGTGGGGACGTGTTTGACGAGTCGGTCCGGTGCATCGCATGGAACGGCCGACTGCTGATTATCGGGTTTACCAGCGGCCGCATTCCGAGCGTGCCGGTCAACATGCCTTTGATTAAGGGGTTCTCCGTTGTTGGCGTCAGGGCAGGGGAATATGGCCGCCGCGACCCGGAAGCGGGGAAAGAGAACATCAAGGCCATCGACACCTGGGCCAGCGAAGGCAAGATTGATCCTTATGTCTGCGCGACATTCCCCCTGGAGAGCGCCGTTGACGCCATGCGCATGTTGCAGGACCGGCAGGCAGTCGGCAAAGTGGTGCTCACCATGAACGAGGACACATAACGATGCGCGCAAAATTGGGATTGGCTGTTGTTGGCTTGTTGTTTACGACAAGTGCCTGTGGCGCAGAGGAGCCCTCACCGCTGAGCCTCACAGAGAACGGGCTTGGCGATCTTGGCGGCGGAACCGCCTATTCGGTCGAAGCCGTCTCAGAAGCGCTGCCCGGCTACGCGGTTACAGCCGAGAACTATTACGCTGAAGGCGATCCCTATCCGATGATCGTGGTCCGCGACGGTGACAAGGTCATCGCGGAGGTTCTGCCACGTTTCGAGATGGAAGACATGGTTGGCGCCATCCTGGTGAAGACGGAGGACGTGACGTTCGATGGGCGCGTCTCCCTGGGCATGAAATATGCTGACCTGTCCGTCGCCCCCCAGGACTGTGTCGCAGGGCTAGAGGAACGCTCAGGGCTTGCACTCTGCCGGGACGGGAAGGTGCCCCATGTGGGTCTTATTTTCGGCGGAGATTATGCCGGCCCAGACGGTGAGCTGCCCCCAGCTGACGTGCTGGCAACGTTCACGGTTCAGGAGATCACCTGGTCAGCCGGAGTCCTCTGACGCATTTCCAGAAGAAGTGGCCCCGGTTCATCGTCCGGGAATGCGTCCGCAAAAAAATACTAGGGCCCGTCTTTCTCTTTGCTCTCAAAGAACACCGACCAGACGCGGATCACGATCCAGATCGGCACAACAATGATTGCGCCAATCACGAAGTAGCCCCAGGCGGATCCCAAGAACTCGAAGCCGAGGTTCCACACCTCGACGACCGTGTCCAGAAAACTCGTCCAGAACCCATAAGGTTCGATGCCGAAAATGACGAGAACAATGCCGACGAGGAAGGACACGACAGCGAGTTTAAGGATCGTGGGAACAACCGGCCCGCCGAAATATTTCTCCATGTCGCTACCTCTATATCTGTTCTTTCGCCCTTATGACGCCCGCCAAATGGGGCAATAAAGTGGCCAGTCATTGGGGCGGCGCGAGGCCGCCCCAATCAGCGCTTATGCGCCGTGCTGATAGACCGTGCGAGTCGGGAAAGGAATGTCCACACCTTCCGCATCAAAGGCCTCTTTGATCTTCTTGGTGAGGTCAAATTTCACGCCCCAATAATCGGCGGAGGCGCACCAGACGCGGGTTGTGATGTCCACGGACGAGTCGCCGAGGTTACCAACAACGATCACAGGTTCCGGTGACGCGTGACAGCGATCATCTGCCGCAATTGCCGCTTTGATAATGCTCATGGCCTTGTCGATGTCAGCGTCATACGCAATGCCGTAGACCATGTCGACGCGGCGCGTCGCGTGCGCGGAATAGTTTTTGAGAGGCGCACCCCAGACTGCGGAGTTGGGCAAAATGATCTGGACATTGTCGCCTGTCGCGAGCTCCGTCGTGAAGAGCGTGAGATCCTTCACTGTGCCTGACATCCCGTTCAGCTCAACAAAATGGCCGACCCGGAACGGCCGGAACACAAGCAGCATCACGCCGGCTGCAACGTTAGACAGCGTGCCTTGTAGGGCGAGGCCGATCGCCAAACTGGCCGCACCGAGAACCGCAATAAGGCTGGTGGTCTCAACCCCGAACTGGCCGAGAACCGCGAGGACTGTCGCAATGATGACCAGATAGCGAACGATGGACCCGAAAAACCCCTTCAGCATCTCGTCGGAGTTCAAGGGCTTGTCGAGAGCCCGAACGGTGAAGGCGCGCGCGCGACCGGCGATCCAAAACCCCAGAATGAGAATAAGAACGGCGCCGACAAGGCTGAGACCGTGCTCAACGATGAGTGGCAAGAGTGAGTCGGCGTTTTCGCGCATGCCCTCAGGCAGCGCCGCTGTAAGTGATTCAGGCATTCATATCCCCAATTAGGTCAGTATAGAACTTTAGTTCCCCCGGCATTGAGCGCGCATCTTGACCAAGATTGACAGATTCCGCCAGCCAAAAGCGTAGGTAGAAGGGTATAGTCCCGACCATGGACGCGGACGAACGGCTAAACACAAAACTGAGCGTAGGGTCCCAGGCACTGCCGGCTGTCTTCGACGCGTGGTTTGCCGGTCGCGGGTGGCACCCGCGGCCGCATCAGCTGGAACTCATGAAGCTTGGGCTTGAGGGCCGCTCCTCACTCTTGGTGGCACCAACCGGCGGCGGCAAGACGCTTGGTGGGTTTTTGGCATCCTTGGTCCAATTGGAACAACGCGGCCCCATGAAGCCGGGAGCGCCGGGCAGAGGACTGCATACGCTCTACATTTCACCGCTAAAAGCGCTCGCAGTGGATGTGAAGCGTAACCTCGAAATGCCGATTGCGGAGATGAACCTCCCCATCACGCTGGAAACACGGACCGGAGACACCCCCCAAAACCGGCGGCTGCGTCAGCGTCATGACCCGCCGGACATTCTCATGACCACGCCGGAGCAACTGGCGCTCCTGCTCTCCTATGCAGATGCGGAACGCATGTTTGGCAGTCTGAAATGTGTGATCCTGGATGAGCTCCATGCGATGGTGAACACCAAGCGGGGGGATCTCCTGGCGCTCGACTTGGCGCGTCTGTCGACTTTGGCCCCCAGACATCGGCGGGTGGGGCTGTCAGCCACCGTTGCCGATCCCGACCAACTGCGGCGGTTTCTCATTCCGCAGTCGAACAAGACCCCCCGCCTGGCCGACTTGGTGCTGGGCGAGGCCGGCGCCGTCCCGGATGTTTCTATCCTGGTGCCTGAGGAGCGCGTTCCCTGGTCCGGGCATTCGGCCAAACATGCCATTGACGCTGTCTATGGTATCATCAAGGAGAACAAAACGGTCCTGGTCTTCGTGAACACACGTAGCCAGGCCGAATTTGTGTTTCAGGAGCTCTGGCGGGCGAATGACGATGCTCTGCCCATTGCGTTGCATCACGGATCCCTTTCAACAGAACAGCGGCGGAAGGTCGAGACGGCCATGGCTGCGGGCAGCCTGCGCGCCATTGTGTGTACATCCACGCTTGATCTCGGCATTGACTGGGGCGATGTCGACCTTGTCATCAATCTGGGGGCCCCAAAGGGCGCGAGCCGCCTGTTGCAACGTATCGGACGCGCCAACCACCGTCTGAACGATCCAAGCCGGGCCCTGCTTGTGCCCGCTAATCGCTTTGAGGTGCTGGAATGCGAGGCGGCCCGTGCCGCCGCGATCGAAGGCGTGCATGACGGCATGACCGAGAAGACGGGAAGTCTTGATGTGCTGGCTCAGCACATCTTTGGAACCGCCTGTAGCGGACCGTTTGACACAGACCTGGTCTTCGAAGAGGTCCGCAGCGCGGCACCTTATGCCGGACTGGAGCGATCGACCTTTGATCGCGTGGTCGACTTTGTCAGCACCGGCGGATATGCGCTCAAGACCTATGACAGGTATCGCCGCCTGCGTCCCGTTGACCCGAATGGCAATGATCATCGCATGCGGCTGGCGCACCCAAGGCTGGCGCAACAATACCGCATGAATGTGGGAACCATCGTCGAGGCGCCGATGCTCGATGTTCGCTTGGTCCGGCGCCGCCCGGCAGCCGGCGCCTCTCTAGGGCGCGGCGGGAGGCGTCTGGGGCAAATAGAAGAATATTTCATTGAGCAATTGGTGCCCGGCGACACCTTTCTCTTTGCGGGCAAGGTACTGCGCTTTGAAGGCCTTGTTGAAACGGAAGCTGTGGTCACCAGTACCAAGGACGAAAACCCGGCCATCCCATCCTACTATGGAGGCAAGTTTCCTTTATCGACCTATCTCGCGTCGCAGGTGCGCCACATGCTGGCAACGCCCGAAGACTGGCACAAATTGCCCGACCAGGTGTCCGAATGGCTGCGGATCCAACAATGGCGCTCCGTGTTGCCCAAAGAAGGTGGACTCTTGGCGGAGACGTTTCCCCGCGGCGACCGCTTCTACATGGTCTGCTACCCGTTTGAAGGGCGCCTTGCACACCAGACGCTGGGCATGTTGCTCACTAAGCGCCTAGACCGCATGGGCGCCCGGCCTCTGGGCTTTATCGCCAGCGAATATGCGCTGGCGATCTGGGGCCTGCGCGACATGGGCATGCTTGTCGAACGGGGCACGCTGACGCTGGAAGATCTTTTCGCAGAAGACATGCTGGGCGATGACCTGGAAGCCTGGCTCGCAGAGTCCAACCTGATGAAAAGGACGTTCCGTACCTGCGCGATCATCTCCGGATTGATCGAACGGCGGTTTCCCGGCAAGGAAAAGTCTGGGCGTCAGGTGACTTTTTCATCTGATCTCATCTATGACGTGCTTAGAGAGCATGAGCCGGATCATATTCTATTGCAGGCGACCCATGATGACGCGGCCGCCGGTCTCCTGGACGTGGCGCGTGTTGCTGACATGCTGGCCCGAATCAAAGGTAAGATAGAGCTCAAACGCCTGGAGCGGGTATCGCCCCTTGCCGTGCCGGTCCTGCTCGACATCAGCAAGGAAGCCGTTTATGGCGACGCCAACGAAGCATTGTTGGCGGAAGCAGCCGATGATCTGATTGAGGAAGCAACGCGTCTTGTTTGATGCCGTCGAAAAACCCAAACCCACTCAACCCTCGTTTGTCCTGTGTGGTGAAACAGTGGAGCCGCTGATTGAGGGGGCGCTCTATTGGCCATCGCAAAAATGCCTCATCGTCGCGGATTTGCACTTTGAAAAGGGATCCGCCTACGCGGCGCGCGGTGTCCATCTGCCCCCCTATGATACATCGGCGACGCTGACCCGCCTCGAAGAGCTGGTCGCACGCCTGAAGCCGGACTCGGTGATCGCATTGGGGGATAGTTTTCACGACCAGGGCGCCCGCGCACGCATTGCGCCCTCAGATGCCGCCCGCATCAACAATCTCACCAATGCCTGTGCGTGGACTTGGATTGCTGGCAACCATGATCCCCTGCCCGAGGGGTTTGGCGGCACCATCGCAGAAGAAGTGCGCCGGGCATCACTCACCTTTCGTCACGAACCGGCACCTGCGCCAGCAACTGGCGAAGTTGCGGGTCATCTGCACCCCTGTGCCGTCGTACAGGTACGCGGCCGCCGTCTCCGGCGCCGATGTTTCGCGAGCGATGGCACACGGCTGATCCTGCCGGCGTTCGGTGCCTATACCGGGGGTCTAAACGTGTGTGACGAGGCCTATCGGCCTATGTTCGCAGGGCATGATTTCCATGCATGGATGATGGGACGGGATCAGATTGTGCCTGTCTCGGCTCGCCGCCTTGTCCCCGATCGGGCCCTCTAGCTGACCAAGAGCCGAACGAGGCTGGCGAGCAGCGCTGCGCAGACAAAAAACGTCAGCTGGACCCGCAAAGGCTGATACCAGTCCGGCGCCTCGCCTGATCGGACGGCGCGGAGGTCGGACACAGCCTGCGCCACAAAGAACAGGATGAAGACAACAAGAGCAGCTTCAGCGGGTCCAAAAAGAACAATCCAGGCAACGACTGCTGGAACAACAGACAAAGATAGCTCCAGCCCCAGGCCTTCGGGTGTGCGGCGCTTGAAATGCCCGAGACGCTGCATCGCAGAGCCCCAACGAATACCCCCAAGAAACGAAAGAATGATCGCGGCATAGACCAACTGGGCTTGCAGCGCGGTCTGCCCCATCTCTGATGGCCACATGGTCCAAACAACCACGCTGGTGCCCACAAAGGGTATAACGCCGCCATATCCGAGCAGTTGGGCACTTCGGGGCATGATTGGTGCGGGTTTTTTGCTCATCCCAGTTCCGCGAGCCAAGGCGCGACCTCTATCATGTAAATGGCAATCGTCTCCAAGGTACCGAACGCGATCAAGAGACCGGTACCGATCAGGAGAACGCCCGCTGCGATTTCAACTTTTGGCAGATGCCGCCGAAACCCCGCTGAAAATCTCAAGAAGGCCTGTACCGCCAGGGCCGCAGCAATAAACGGAATGCCGAGCCCTGCGGAATAGACCGTCAACAAAGCAACACCATAGCCGAGGCTCTCCTGTGAGGCGGCGATGGTCAGGATTGTCGCCAGGATAGGACCGATGCACGGCGTCCATCCAAACGCGAAGGCGAGGCCCACAAGATAGGGCATGCCGATTCTGGGCACGAAACCGCTGCTGGCATCAGGCGTAAAGCTCGGTAAAAACCGCACGTCCCGGTTGAGAAGCGCGAAGCGAAACAGCCCGACATAATGAAGCCCCAGGATAATGATGATGACGCCCGCGATCTGTCCGAGGATAACTTTATGGGCGAGCAGGAAGGGGCTAATGGCGCCTGCCGACGCACCCAACATGATAAAGACGGTAGAGAATCCAGCCACAAAGGCAATGGAACCCAGAAGGACCCGACGTGCAATTTCGTTAGAGGGCTTGTCGATCTCTTCGGTTAGTTCATCCAGGGAGGCGCCTGCGACGAATGAAAGATAGGCGGGTACGAGCGGGAGCACGCAAGGGGACAGGAAGCTGATGATCCCGCCGAGAAGTGCCGCCGCAAAGCCTGCGTCTACACCATCCATTCTTCTGCCAACTCCCGTGCCTTATCCTGGTCTTAACCGCCAGCCTTGGGTGGCACAGTTTGCGGCAATGCTCAAGGAACACAAGTTCACTTGCCAGTGAAGGTTAATCGCGGAACACGAGGGTCGCAGCCCACCCGGCAAACGTGGCAAAGACCACTGCGAAAATGCCGTAAAGTAAGGGCTGTTCGTGGGCAAATGAATAGATGGCCCGCTCCATGCCACTTTTGACGATGAAGAGCGGGGACGAGGCCGCATCGGAAATCTGGCCGTTCGAAACCAGATAAACCTTGGCCGTATAAAGCCCATTGGGAACGTTGGATGGGATGTCAACAGTGGCCCGGAACAGTGAACGGCCGAGAAAAGCGACGCCGCTGGGCTCTGCCCTGTAAAGGTCTTGATTTTGTTTGTTCCGCAGCAGGGCTTGTGAAAATACCTTGAGCTCTTCTGCGGAAAGCGGCGTCTCAGCGCCTGTGGGGCTGAGCCCGGTCGCTGCCCCTAGGCCGATATGTCTGAGGCCCAGACCCTCAATGGTGCGGGTGTCCAATGAAACAACTCTCGAAAGGGGACGGGTGCTGGAGACCGCATAGAAGGAGGGCACACGCTCGAAGCGGACAGCGTCATAATTGATCCAGATCCCTGCCACCCGGTCCTTCCGGCGAACCGTAACCGGTCCCTCTGGTCCAGTGACGACGACCACGATGTCACGTTCAGTCGTAAGATCTGTTGGGTCCTCAGCTTCGATGGCCCCGAAGATCAAAATCTCGGTACCGGTGAAGTTGGATCGGATGGATATCTGGTGCTCTGACAGGTCGGTGACCAATTGATCTGCGGAAGCCGGCCCTACTGCAAATGGCACCCAAAGAAGGCTCAAGATCAGGACGAGGTTCTTCATGGGGTCCCCCCGGATGTCAGCGAAAACAGTTCATCGGGTTCAACCACTAGATCGAAGCCGAGCCTGAGGCCAACGAGAAGAACGATGAGTCCAAGCAGCGCCCGCAATTGCTCACCGCGCAGTCGCTGTCCGGCGCGTGCGCCAAACTGTGCGCCAACCACACCGCCAAGCAGCAGCAGGAAGGCAAGCAGCACATCAACCGCCTGGTTCTCTACTGCGTGGAGGACAGTGACAAGGCCTGTCACAAAGATGATCTGAAACAGCGAGGTGCCTACGACCACATTGGTCGGCATGCGCAGCATGTAAATCATCGCGGGCACCATCACGAAGCCACCGCTTACACCCATGATAGCAACCAGCATGCCGACGAAGGTGCCAATCGCGACCGGCGGGATCGCGCTGATATAGAGTTTCGAGCGGCGGAACCGCACTTTGAGCGGCAGCCCATGCATCCAGCTGTGGTGGGATCTATTGGCAGGCGTAGGGCTCCGTCCCTGCCGCACAGCGATCAATGCACGAACACTTTCATTGAGCATTAGGCTGCCAATGACCCCCAAAAAGAGCACGTAGGACAGCGAGATCAACAGATCGACCTGGCCAAGGGCACGCACATAGGCGAACAGATAGACGCCGACAACCGCGCCTATCACACCGCCGATCAACAGCACACCGCCCATCTTGAAGTCGACGGCGCCCCGCCGCCAATGCGCGACCACGCCGGAAATCGAAGACGCCACGGTCTGGTTCGCCTGGGTCGCCACGGCAACTGCTGGCGGGATGCCTGTGAAGATGAGGAGCGGTGTCATCAAGAACCCACCGCCGACACCGAACATGCCCGACAAAAAGCCGACAAGACCGCCCATGCCCAAAATAAGGAAGACGTTTACAGGAAGCTCGGCGATGGGGAGGTAGATTTGGAACATTCAACCGGCCCGCTGAGATGCCGTGACTTGAAGATGGCGCGCGACGGCCGGTCCCGTGTCACGTCGCCGAGAGATCACCGGACGTAGGCTTCCAGGGTGTTGAGAAGCTGGGCGTCGACAGCACCTGTCACCGTGAGCCCGGCAGTGCGTTGGAAGTCACTGATTGCCTCGCGCGTGCGCGGCCCCATCAATCCGTCCGCTGGCCCGGGCTGGTAGCCGAGATCGCGCAGCAGGCGCTGGGCTTTGGCAATTTCGGCGCTTGCTTGCGGTCCGCTGGACGCGCTGTTGGTGCTTGCCAGCGACGCGTTACTCCAATTGCCTAGAGATGACAGATTGCCATTTGCGATTGGATCGCCGCGCTTGGGTGACCAGGTCTGGGCTGCGAGCTTCGCATCCACAAGCGTGTTGGCGTCCATCTGTTCGGCGATCGCGTCGCGGCGGGCCGCAGCACCTTCATCGCCATTGGCCGCGGCGACCGAGAACCATTTGAAAGCTTCCGGAAGATCTTCGCTGACACCCAGACCACGCTCAAAAAGAACCGCGACATTATATTGGCTGTCCGCAAGTCCGTGATCCGCTGCTGCCAGGAACCATTGCCCGGCTTTGGCGAAGTCCTGCGGCACGCCTTTGCCTTCTGCATAGATCACCGCAAGATTGTGCATAGCTTTGACATTGCCGGCCTGCGCCGCGCGTTCATACCAGGCCCGCGCCTGTGCCAGGTCCTGGGTCACACCGCGACCTTTCTCAAACAGTGTCGCGAGACGGTATTGGGCAATAGCCAGGTTTTGATTGCCGGCGAGCTCGAACCAATAGGCCGCCTGCCCATAATCCTGCGGGACGCCGCCGCCACGCGCGTACCTTAAGCCCACTTCATATTGCGCAGCCGGATTGCCAGAGGCCGCGGCATTGCGCAGGGCGTTCCGTGTGCTTGTGGGCGCTTGGGTTACCGGTGTGGTGGGAGCGGCTTCCACAGGCGGCATATCGGCACTGTTAGGCACAATCGCACGAGGGGCCGAGGAGGCCGGTGCGCTTGGCTCTGGGAGCGGTGCCGGCGCCGGCCGTGCTTCAGCGGCGGGTGAGGGAGTGGACGCCGGAACGACAGCCGCATCTGCAGTCCCAGCATCCTCCGGAATGGCCTCCGGAATAGCAGCAAGAGTTTCCACGGGCGCAACCGTATGCGGCACCGTCGCTTCAGGAACACTGGCGAGCCCGCTGTTCGCATCTGCCTCTATGTCGCTTACGGCGGGCTCATCAAGAATGGCGTCAATATCTTCGGCCGGTGCCTCAGGTGTGGAGGGGGAGACCAACCAGTTGACGAGGGTCAGCACGACGATCAGCGCGGCAACAGCGCCACCGACAATAATTGCCAGGCGTTTACCTCGGCCTTCTTCCTGGTCTTCAAAAGCCGCGTAACGATCCGATTGTTCGCCAAACCCCAGGCTGGCCGTGTCGCCGGTCTGGTGCGCCGTTTGTGCGGCCCGCCTTGCGGCAGCGATAAAGTCGCGCGCCGCCTTCTTTTCGTTCATGACGGGCGGTTCCGCTGGCGCGGCGACCGGAGGGTCCAGTGGCGGTGGTGGTGGCAGGTCGCCAGGTGCGGGTGGGGCATCTGCCGCAGCAGGTGGGGTTGCAGGCCCGATTGTCGGTGGTTCAGGCATGTCCGTCAGAGGAGGCGCTGGTGCGTCCAGCGACGGGGCCGGCATGGGCGGCGCCTCAGCCATGGGCGCTGCGGGTGGCGTCGGCGCAGACGGTTCCTCCACCACCGGCGGCATAGAGGGCAGCGGCGGTCCAGAGGACGGGATTGTCACAGGCGACTTCAATAGATGGTCTGGTGCGCGCTCGGCCGCAAAACCCGGAGGGGGCATGGGCGCGCTTGAGAGAGGTGGGGCAGGCATGCCGGCAAGGCCTGCGCCCACGGCGATGGTTGGTGACAGCGGCAGGCCAGCGCCTGACTCGATGTTCTCAATCCGCTCATTCACCTGAGCGACCATGGACTGCATACTTTCGCGGGTCGCCGCGTTTCGCTGTTCAGCAGCGTTCATTGTCTGCGCGAGCGACGACAGGGCCTGTTCAACGGAGCTCGCGGTCTCAAGAGCCCGTGTTTCACTATCCGTGACGCGTGAGACAACTTCTTCCAAACGTCCGTCGAGTTGACTCATCACCTGCGGAACAATGTCGTCAGCGCGGACTTGGTTCTGCTCCAGGCGGTCAACAAATGCCGTCAGACTGCCCTCAAGGGTTTTGATGGCGTGGGCACTTTGAGCTTCGGACTGATCAATCCGATTGTTCATTTTTTCGATGGCAGTTTGAAGTTCTGCCATCTGGGCGCGCTGATTGTCGGCGTCGACTTTGTTGGAGACGATCTGGACAGCTTCTTCCACAGCCTGCCGCCGCCCCTGCTCAGCGCTTGCGTTAGCGGCGTGGATTGCCTGTTCCGTCTCTGCCATTCGTTCGGAGAGATTTTGCAGCGTGTTGCCGAGCGCGTCTGTTCTGGCGCGTTCCTGGTCAAGCTTCTTCGCCTGCTCGGAATCGTCGACCCGTTCTGCCAGCTCGGAAAGTAGATGACGCATCTCCGCGTATTTCTGCTCACTTTGCTGGTCGACGGTTTCGAGATGGTCGACCACGGCATTCATGGTCTTCTCAAGCGTTTGAAACGCCAACCTGTCGCCAGTGTTTTTTGCGAATGGGAGCCGAACTTTTTCCGCCGCTTCCAGGCGATCGGTGAGCTGTTGAACTTTACGTTCCATACCCGAGTCCGCAGGCGCCATCCCGCCCGACGCGATCATCTGCTCAGATGACTCGATCCGTTTGGCAAGCGACTCCAGGGATGTTTCAAGCAGCCGTTCGTTGGAGTCGATACGGCGAACAAGATCGCGCACAGCTTCCGTGACGGGTGAGAGATCAACCTGAGGCTGCGCGGGCGCTGCCGCAAACGCAGCAGGCTGCATATTGGGTTGCATGTAGGGTGCGCCAGCGGGTGGCTGGGGCTGAGTGCCGGCGGCATCCATATTGCCGTAATTCTGAATGGCGGCGTTGATATCGTCGGTGCCGCTGTCCATGATCACTTGGTTGAGCCAGGCACCGAGCGTCACGCCAGCTCTGCGAGCAGCCTGTTTGGCCGCCTCTCTGGCTTCGGGCTCAATGCCCTTAACGCTCCAAGGAACCCCCGGTCTCATCGAATCACTATGCCCGTTAACGATTCTGGACTGTATCGACCACGTGATTCTGTGTAAACCCGGCGACCACCCACAATATCTGGATTCTGTGCGCCATTTCCGCGGGTTAGGCGGTGAGAGTCGTCACGAACGCGTAACCGATCTTGCTAAAGCCTTATCAAGACGGTTTTTGGTAAACGCCCGGTTAACTTCTGCATGGATCAGGGCTGATTTTTGAGTCGTAGCCTCAACATTTCGCGGTCCGACGCATCCGAGTATGCAACTGCCTTCACCCGGTAGGACTCGTAGGAAGTGTGAATGCGCGAACAGAGGTCGTTGGCCTCCGACAATTCCGTCAGCACTTCGTCTGATGCGCCGCGCATGGCAGCGACTACATCTTCCGGCCAGGTGTGCACACTAACTCCCAGATCATCGAGGGTCCCAAAGGCCTGAGCATTGTAGAAAGCGAACTCGCCGAGGCTTTCAAGAGCCGCTGCGCTGGCGGCGGCGCTGACAATGGCCTGTAAGTCTTCTGGAAGACCGGCATAGGCGTCTGTATTCACAAGACACTCCAACGCAGGACCGGGCTCATGGAAGGCCGGGAGGTAATAGTGTTTGGCGACGTCAGAGAGGCCAAAGGCAATATCGTTCCAGGGCCCAACCCACTCCGCCGCATCGATGGCACCGGACTTCATTGCGCCAAAAATCTCACCGGGGGGCATCAGTGTGACAGTCACGCCGAGACGTCTCAGCACTTCCCCGCCAAGACCTGCAATGCGCATCTTCAGACCTTGCAGATCGTCGAGTGTCTCAAGGGGCTCTGTGAACCAGCCACCTGCTTGGACGCCGCTCGACCCGGCAAAGAAAGGGCGCACCCCGAACGGGGCATAGGTTTCATCCCAGAGCGCCTGCCCGCCGCCATAAGTGAGCCATCCGATGCGTTCGTTGGCCATGAGGCCGAAGGGGAGGCCTGTGAAATAATTGAAGGCCGGGTCCTTGCCCGACCAAAAGTGCGACGCGCCATGACCCATCTCTGCACTGCCCGAGGACACCGCATCAAAAACTTCGAAAGGCGGCACCAGTTCGCCCGCGCCATAGACGGTCACCGTCAGACGTCCGCTGCTCATCTCATTGATTTTCGCCGCGAGCCGATCGGCTGCTGTCCCAACGCCGGGCGCACCCTTGGGCCAGGACGTCACCATCTTCCATTGGAGTGCATCGGCGCTTTGTACTTTGCTGCTACCAAGGCTTACGCCGGCGAGCGCGCCAGCGCTTAGGACCGCGCGGCGGTTTAGTTGAGGCTTGGTCAATGAAGGGTCCGTTCAATCAGTCACTGAAAACAGCGACAACATAGTAGGTGTTATCTTTTTGCGCGACACCCACACCGACCTGTGTATTGCGTGCCGCTTCGACAATCGTCCTGTGGCGTGGACTGTTGCTCCAGCCATCAATGACCATCGCCGCAATTTGAGCGTCGCTTTTCTGAGACTGAAACCCGCCCAACCATATTGTTTCACTGACACGCCGTTCGTAGCTGTTGTCGATGGCAAGGACACGATCGCGCGGGCCCTGTCCTTCCGGATTGTGATGGCCGGTATAGTTTCGAAGCACCATGTCTTTGGCGTGAACTGCTGCAGCCCGCTGCAAAGTGGCGTTCACGGTCAATGGCGCTGCCGTACGATAATCATTAATGGCGCGCACGACCGCACGGCCAAGGGGCGTGTCGCTTACCGCCGCGCTGGCAGCTGCTTGCGGAAGACCGACGCTCTGAAGCGGGGCAGGCTCGCCTGGACGACCTGCAGCGCACGACGCCAAAACGCCAAACAGCAGAACAATGCCGGTTCTGGAAATCGCTCGACGCATCTACCCCTCCTTTGTCAGCTGTGATGACACTTAACCATCCCCTACAAGGTGGGGCAATGTTCCGCATCTCGTCGCATTCCGCTTACGTCAACGGAAAGTCTTGACGTTGACGTAAGCGTAAACTAGACTGCGGTCCACTAAAGAAAACCGCAGAAAACTGCGAAATTGATCCTAAACGCCAAAGGGAGTTTTCAGTCATGCAACAGATGAGCACACCAGAATCTGCCGCCGCAGGTACTTATAAGAATGCCGCTGCCAAAGATGCTCAGGGCGATGCAACTTTCTCCATCACCCAGCTCGCGGACGAGTTCAACGTGACCACCCGCGCGATCCGTTTCTATGAAGACAAAGACCTTCTGCACCCCTCACGTCAGGGTCAGACCCGCGTGTACAAGCCCCGCGACCGCGCTCGCCTGGCGCTGATCGTTCGCGGTAAAGCGGTTGGCTTTTCTCTCGGCGAAATCAAAGAGCTGATCGACCTCTACGACACCTATGGCGACGAGCGCCAATATCTGATCGCGCTGGAAAAGTTCCGGGAGCAGATTGCGAACCTTGAGCAGCAGAAGAAGGACATCGATGTTCAGATCGAGCTGCTTCAGGAAGGCTGTGATCGCATGCTGCAGCTTGCCAAACAGGCTGACGGCGAAGCGTAACAAGGACGTGCCCTCGCAGGTCCGACCTGCGAGGGACTTATCTTCTTAGAATCTACGCGCGGATCATTCGGCAGCGGACGCGCAAATCGTACCCTGCCGGATCATTTACTATCTCGCGCCTCACCATTTCAAAATTGCGTCCCGTGAGGACAGGGGAGTCTAAATCACATGTCGGTACTGCAAGTCGAAAAACCTGCCTGGATGACGGAAGATGTTGAAATCTTCGCGGATGCGGTGGGCAAGTTCTGTGAAAAAGAATTGGCCCCCCATGTCGACAGCTGGGAGAAGAACGAAATTGTCGACCGCGACATTTGGTACAAGGCCGGCGAGGCGGGCATCTTGTGCGCGTCCGTTCCGGAAGAATATGGCGGGGCGGGGGGAACCTTCGCCCATGAAGCCATGCTGATCGACCAGTTCGGCAAAAAAGGCATCACAGGCTTTGGCGCGTCGCTCCACAACGCCATCATCGCTCCCTACATTGTCCATTATGGGTCAGAAGAACAGAAGCAGCGTTGGTTGCCAAAGATGGCAAGCGGCGAACTCGTTGGCGCCATTGCCATGACTGAACCCGGCACAGGTTCTGATCTGCAGAACATTAAGACCACGGCAAAGCTGGACGGCAATGAATATGTGATCAACGGGTCAAAGACGTTCATCACCAATGGTCAGCAGGCAAACCTGATCATCGTTGTCTCCAAGACAGATCCGACGGCGGGTGCCAAGGGCACGTCGCTGATCGTGGTTGAGACGGATGAGGTGGAAGGTTTCCGCCGTGGCCGCAACCTCGACAAGATCGGTCAGAAAAGCCAGGACACGTCTGAACTCTTCTTCGATAATGTCCGTGTGCCGACGTCAAACCTTCTGGGGACGGAAGAAGGTCAGGGCTTCATTCAGCTGATGCAGCAATTGGCGTCCGAGCGTTTGCAGATCGGTCTTCAGGGTGTGGCCATGATGGAGGCGGCTCTTGAGCAGACCATCGACTACGTAAAAGAGCGCAAAGCCTTCGGACAACCCGTGATGGATTTCCAGAATACCCAATTCAAACTGGCGGAAGCGAAAACCAAAACGACCGTCGCTCGGGTCTTTACCGATCACTGCACAGGACTGCTCTTGGAAGACAAGCTGGATGCGGCAACAGCATCTATGGCCAAGTATTGGGTATCCGACATGCAGTGCGAAGTGGTGGATGAATGCCTCCAGCTTCACGGTGGCTATGGCTACATGAACGAGTACCCCATCGCGCGCATGTATCGGGACGCGCGGGTCCAGAAGATTTATGGCGGTACGAATGAAATCATGAAGGTCCTCATTTCTCGGACACTTTAGATTCGTTCAGACACCAGACCAAAAGCGCAGAGCCTCGCCGAATTTTCGGCGAGGCTTTTCTTTTCTGGACAGGTGCCGACCCAAACGTGACAGTTTTGTTTCAGGGGTACCTATAACTGGGAAAGGTATAAGGGGATGAGTGACTGGGTAAAATTGTTCGTCGCGGCTCTCGCGCTGATGACGTTGCCGTTTGTCAGCCTGCCAGGTGCTGCGCTTGCTGACGAATACGACGATCTGGAGGCTGAACTCGACGCGATTGAAGCAGAGGAAGATCTCGAAGATGAGTTGGACGAGATCGAAGAAGACTTCGAAGATGAGATGGATGAGATCGAGGAAGACTTCGAAGATGAGATGGACGAGATCGAAGATGAGATGGACGACTTGTGATCTGAGTCCGCGCTTCTCACAGAAGTAGCCCTAAGGCCTTCGGGGATATTCCTCCTCGGAGGCCTTTTTCGTTCAGTAGTTTAATGCCTGCCTCTATTTCAGGCAGAGTGTTGCAATTAGGCACTCGACGAATAGAGTAGTGATGACTATTCCTATTTACCTGACGTTTAGTTGGCATACGGTGGAACCTACTCGGGGGAATAGGGCTCATCGTGTGAGGCGCGCTTTGTAGCAGCGCCAAGAGCCCTCGCTGGGAGACCGGCGAGGGTTTTTCTTTTGCGCCATCCCCTGCGGATTTTCGTCAAATACCTGTCACGATCCCCCCTTATCCTTCTGTCTCCAGCGACGTCGCTGATAGCGCAAAGTGAGACAAGAATATGCCGACCGGGACTGTGAAATGGTTCAACTCGACCAAAGGCTTTGGGTTCATTGAACCGGAAGAAGGTGGCAAAGACGCTTTCGTCCATATCACAGCCGTGCAACAGGCAGGACTGACCACGCTCAAGGATGGTCAGAAGGTCAGTTACGAGCTCATTGAGGCTGAAAACGGACGCATGGCAGCGCAGCAGATCGCACTGGAACGCTAGCGGCGTCTCATGCTGCGACAGGCACGCTGTCTTTCGCCGCTTCCTCCGCCGATGAAATGAGCGCCCGCCGGAAATCCAGGGGATTGGCAATGACCGGCAGGCCGAACTGTCCGATCTCCTCGCCGCGAATGTTCAGCTGGCCATACCCGAGCACCCGCCCAAGCCAGGGCTGTGACAGCGTGATGGCTTGGATGCGATTGGCGGTGAATTCATCCGTCTTGATGTTCAGCACGCCGCGTTTGAAGACAAATCGCTTGTTGGTGACAACAAGCTCGGTGGTCCATTTGTGGATCTGCCGGAGAAAGAACACGTAGATGCCGATCAGCACCCACCCCGCAATGAGCAGCCACATCCAGGACTTGAAGCTGTAGGTCCAGTGAAAGCGCCCCCGCGCCAGAATGCGCTCCCCGGGGGCCAAGGTTTTGTCAATATAGGCCAAGAAAAGCCTCCTCTCCTTGCCGTCCGATCTTCGGTGCCGGACGATGTCGTCTCATCATTAGTCCCTGCAAATATAGGGATTAATCGCGTCGATTTTGAGGCGTGTGCTACGGTTTCTGACCGAATTCAAAGGGAAAGTTGGGCGCTGCATGACCACTATCGATTACTACTTTTCGACACTCTCAACCTGGAGCTATGTCGGCGCGTGTGCCTTTCGTGCGCTCACGGAACGCTATGGCGTGAAGGTGCATCACAAGCCGACAAACCTCCTCACTCTGTTCGAAGAGACGGGCGGCCTGCCGGCAGGACAGCGGCCGCCGCAGAGGCAGGCATGGCGCAAGATTGAGATGGCACGGTGGAGCAAGAAACGCGGTCTTCCCATGAACCTGGATCCGGCCTACTGGCCCGTCAATCCGAGACTAGCGGACGGCGCTGTGATCGTTGCAATCCGTGAGTCAGGTGAAGCAGCAGCGGGTGACCTGGCAGACGCGTTGATGCGGGCGATCTGGGAAGAGGAGCGCAACATCGCAGACGCAGACGTGGTATCTGCGATCGCGACGGCGCTGGGTTTAGACGGCGCTCTGCTTGTTGACGCAGCGTCGAACTCGGATATCTCCGAAATCATCAAACGGAATACGCAGGACGCCATCGAAAGAGGTCTCTTCGGCGCGCCCTCTTATTGCATTGGAGATGAATTCTTCTGGGGGCAGGACCGGCTCGACATGCTGGAAGACGTACTTAAAGATCGCTTTTGACAGCCTCGCCTTGAGCGGAACCTGCCGCTACACTTCTCCCAACAAACATATCCTGGGGAGGAGCAGATGACGTACGAACAGATCATCTATGAGACCAAGGGCACCATTGCGCTCATCACATTGAACCGTCCAGATCGGCTGAACGCCTGGACGCCGCAAATGATGGAAGAGCTTGCCCATGCAATCGAAACCGCGAATGACGACAGGAGCATCGGCTCTATTGTCATGACCGGCGCAGGCCGCGGCTTCTGCGCAGGCGCGGACATTGAAGGCACGTTCAAGACCCGCATCGACGGGAATGATCCCGGCAATGACACCGCGGGCGGTTCCGGCGGAGTGCCTGCGACCGTCGACTGGATCAGACTTGTGCGGGAATCAAAACCGCTGATCGCCGCCGTCAATGGACCCGCCGTCGGCATCGGCGTCACGATGATCCTGCCCTTTGATGTGATCGTCACATCGGATGCGGCGAAATTCGGTCTGGTGTTCGTGAAGATGGGCATCGTACCGGAGCTGGCTTCAAGTCATTTCCTGATCTCGCGCATGGGATGGGGCAAGGCCAGCGAGATGATGCTGTCTGCACGTCTTTATTCAGGCCAGGAAGCCGCGGACTTGGGCCTCGCCGAACATTGCGTCTCGTCCAACGAATTGATGGACAAAGCCATCGCCATTGGGGAGCAGATCGCCACCAACCCCGACACGCAATTGCGTATGACCAAGAAACTGCTGACGGAAAACGCGGTAACGACGGATCTCGATGCGGCTCAGAAACTCGAAACAAAGTTCCTCCACGAGTGTTGGGAAACGCCGGAGCATGAGGAAGCCGTAAACGCGTTTCTCGAGAAACGGCCCGCTGTCTTTCGATAAGCCGTCGATCTATTGCACACAATCGGAAGGCCAGTGCCATGGCTGATGTCGAGATAGAGGTCGAACGGGGCCGCATGCGCCTCACCCTCAACCGTCCTGAAAAAAGAAACGCACTCTCCTATGAGGTTCAACGGCTGTTGAGCGAAGCGCTTTGGGACGCGGACAATGACCGCGATGTGCATTCGGTGATCCTGCGCGGCGCTGGCCAGGATTTCTGTGCGGGCTATGACCTGAGTGGCGGCGCCCCGCGCGACCCGGATCGCAACCTTCGGGGCGCGTCCAGCATTGATGATGATATCTGGCAGCTGGAGCGCCAGCAGCGCTTCCGCATGGCGATCTTCGACATGCACAAACCGGTGATTGCGCAACTTCATGGACGGTGTCTGGCAGGCGGGACCGACATCGCTTTCCTGAGCGACATGGTGATTGCCGCAGATGATGCCGTGATTGCGTTTCCGCCGGCGCGTGATCTGGGCTCCCTACCCAATCAGATGTGGCTCTACCACTGCGGGCCCCAATGGGCGAAACGTCTGCTCCTCACCGGCGACAGTATTTCCGGCAAAGAAGCGCAGGAGATCGGCCTGGTCATGAAGTCGGTCCCGGCGGACATGCTCGAAGCGGAAGTCGAAGGCTTGGCTGACCGCCTGGCCATGATTGATCCGGATCTGCTCACCACCCAGAAGCGTGTCGTCAATTTGGGGCTGGAACTGATGGGTGCCAGAACGCTTCAACGGTTGGCGTGTGAGAACGATGCCCGTGGCCATCGCGCGAAGGCGGCAGACACGTTCCGGAAGAACGCATCCGAAATGGGATTGAAGGAAGCTTTCAGAGAGCGCGACGGAAAGTTCGGTGACGGGCGTGTGCGCGTCCACGGACCGGAAACGCGCGACGCCAATGGAAACCTTGTGGAGGATTGAATGACAGAAGCGACGCTGCACGAGGTCGAACGGCTTCCCATCTTTTTGCATTGGCAGGAAAAGTCTGCCTTCAAGGAAACCTATGCCGGAGCCTTGGACACGATTGTGGTCGAGGGACAATATTTAAAGCCCAAGGATGTCGAGTCCGACACAGTCCTCATTTTCATGCATCCGACGGGCACCATGAACCTGCTGCCGATGCCCAACGCGCTGGCAGCAGCGGGCGTGCACTGCCTCTGTTGCGGCAGCCGCTATCCGCATAATGACACCGCGCTCATCATGGAAAAGGTCATTCTCGACCTGGGCCAATACATCAAATACGCCAAGGAAAAACTGGGCTTCAAGAAAGTCATTCTTGCCGGTTGGTCTGGCGGCGGTTCACTCTCCATGTTCTATCAATCACAGGCCGAAAAGCCGACCATCACTGCCACACCGGCGGGCGATCCTGTTGATGTGGTGGGGGCGGGTCTCATCCCAGCAGATGCTGTGCTCCAGCTTGCGGCGCATGTGAGCCGCGCGATCATTCTCACTGAGTGGCTGGATGCCTCGATCATTGATGAGACCGATCTCACAAAGCGGGATGTGGAACTCAATCTCTACGATCCCGAAAACCCAAACCAGCCGACTTACACGCAAGCCTATGTGGATCGCTATCGGGCTGCACAGGTTGCGCGATCCAAACGCATTGATCAGTTCGTCTGGAACAAACTGGACGAACTGAAAAAGGCGGGGCTGCCGAACGAGGAATTCGGCTTTGTCGTGCACGGTACCATGGCCGACCCCCGCTGGCTTGACCTGTCGGTTGATCCGAATGACCGCAAGGGCCCGAATTGGTGCTTCATGGGCGACCCGAAGACGGTGAACATGATGCCGGCGGGGCTCGCGCGGTTTTGCTCTCTGCGTGCCTGGCTTTCCCAATGGTCCATTGAACATTCCCGCGCCAAAGGCCCGGAATGCGCCGGTGACGTTACGGTACCCATTCTCGTAATCGAGAACAGCGCGGATGATGGGTGCACGCCAAGCCACGCGAAGCGCCTGTTAGCGGGCGTACAGCACGACGACAAAGAGTTTCATGTGATTGAGGGCGCGACCCATTATTATATCGGCCAGCCGGACAAGATGGCGGCGGCGGTCGGCGTCGTAACAGACTGGCTGAAAAGAAAGTCTCTTTTGGAAGCCTGAGAGTGCGCGCACGTGAATATGTCGAGTCCCTTGTCTGCTGAACCCGTTCGTCAAAGTTTCGACCGCGCCGAAGGCGCGCAGTCATATCTGGAATGGAAGACGGGCGAATGTCTACCGTCGCTCCATTTTGCCCATGCCAACGGCTTTAACGGATTGACGTATCGGCGGCTTTTGTCGCCTCTGGCGGAACGCTTTCACATTCGCGCATGGGACGCGCGCGGCCATGGTCAAACGACCCTCACGGCTAACCCGCGGACACAGCGCAGCTGGTATCGATACAGTGATGATCTGGTGGCATTGCTCGAACGGTTCGCCGACGACACGGGCGGGCCGGTCCTGTTGGCCGGTCACTCCATGGGTGGCACAACGAGCATACTGGCTGCGGCCAGGCGCCCCGATCTCGTGCGTGGCCTGGTGCTGCTCGACCCTGTGATGATCCGGCGCAATCAGGGCCGTCTTCTGCAATGGATGCGGAAGCTCGGCATTGGTCTCGGTCCCCATGATCTAGCGACGGGGGCTGAGCGGCGGCGCTCCGTGTTTCCGGACCGCAAGACCATGGTGGAGAAATATACCGGGCGCGGCGCCTTTACGTCGTGGCCGGTCGACATGATTGCGGATTATGTCGATGGCGGCACCCGCGATCTGGAGAGTGGCGAAGTCGAGCTTACCTGCGCCCCGGCGTGGGAAGCGGCCAACTTCCGGGGGCATGACCACGACACCTTTGTCGCGCTGCACAAAGTCGAATGCCCCATCACGCTGGTTTACGCAGGGGCGGGCTCAACCTGTCGTGGCGATGCACCTCAGATCATTGGCCGTCAGGACAAGCAAGGCACTATCTTGCGTCTCGGCACCGCCTCGCACTTCCTGCCGATGGAGTTTCCGGACATTGCGCGCCGCGAAATTTGCGCCCTCGACGACAGGGTAAACGCCCAAAAAAGCTCAAAAAGTTAAGGTTTTTCGGTCGCATTCCTGCCTTAATCCAGCACCATTCTGATCATGGGTACGCAAAACCATACGAGGTTTGAATGAACCGGACTGGGCTCGCTCTTGCGTTAAGCACGTGTCTTCTTGTGAGTGGAACCGCCTTCGCAAATGAGGCACGCTACTCCATGTCGGAAACGGAAGACGGCTTCCTGCGTCTCGATACGCAGACAGGCGAAGTGTCTCACTGTCGTGAAAAGGCAGGGGGCTTCAGCTGTGAGCTCGCAGCCGATGAACGGGCAGCGTATGACGCAGAGATCGCAGCATTAACGGAACGCCTAGAAAAGCTGGAAGCCAAGACGCCCGCAGAGCGTGCAGGTGTGCCGACCGAGGAGGAACTCGATGAAGCATTTGGCTTCTTCGAAGGTATGGTCAAACGCTTTGCGCGCGCGGCGCGCATGTTTGGCGAAGAAATGCAGCAGATGGATGAAGAGCTGCAGCAAAACCCACTGAGGGAAGAAGCCAACCCCTAGCAGGACGTAAGGACCACACTTTACCAGGACAAGTTAATCGGGAGCATGACACCATGATTGTAAAGTTTGACGAACCAGATCCAAAACGCGCGGAAAAGGAAGCTGAGATCAAAAAGCTGGATGATCGCAGTCTGCGCAAGCTCTACAACGACACCCGCGCAGCCGCCAAAGCGGCACGACGCGCCCTGAACATGGAAGAGCTCTACCGCTTGGTGCGTGGCACCAAGACCATTCAGCGCATCGCCAATGAACGCGGCATCATCATCCGCTCTGTGCTACCGCGCACCGTCCGTTCTTGATTGGACCTGAGACCTAGGCCCCATACTCCTGTGTGAGCGCTGCGCCGACGCGTTCGTTCATCATCTCGATGGACCCGTCCGTATAGCCCGCAATCTTTGCCGAGATAAGATGGCGCCCAAGCCCATGCTCCTCTCGAAGGCCATTGGCGCCCATCGCGTGAATACAGGCTTCAATTAGGGTCACCGCGCGTTCCGTCGCAAATTTCTTTGCCTGTGCCGCCCGGGTCACCGCATCACCCTCGTGTTCAATCAGGACACCCGCCGTGTGGGTGAGCGTACGCATCGCTTCCAGCTCCGTCGCAACATCCGCCAAGGACCATTTGAGCCCCTGATGCTGGAGCAGCACCTTCCCGAACGCTTCCCGGGACGCGCCATAGGTCACAGCTTTTTCCAAGGCATCGGCGACAAGCCCCGCACACATAGCAGCCACATAGACGCGCGCACCATTCACGCCCGCCATGGCGGATTTGAAGCCGTCACCCGGTCCGCCAAGCACGTCTTCATCGGCCACGAAAAAGCGGTCGAGTTTGAAACCCCCGGCGCCGATCCCGTGACCACCGGCCAGCGCGAAAGGTTCCACTCTGGTAAAGCCGGGCTTCGTTGCGTCGACCAGAAACGACCCAATCCCTTTCCACCCGGCATGCGCGTCGCATTGGGCATAGGTGATGAACAGGTCGGCGATGCCCGCGTTGGTGATCCAGCCTTTTTCGCCGGTGAGCTCCCAGCCGCCATCGACTTTGACCGCCTGCGTGGTGATCCCAGCGAAATCGCTTCCCGCCCCCGGCTCTGACAGGGCGGTGGCGGCAAACAGATCGGCGGACATTATGCGCGGCACATAGTCTGTGACATGGCGGGAGTTTGAACTGGCGGACAGCCGCGCCGCCACATTCTGCGTGTTAATGAGCGCAAAGATGAAGGGCATGTCGGCGCGCGACATCTCCTCGCAAAGCTTGAGCTTTGTAAGGAAGGACAGCCCGAAGCCACCCGCCTCGACGGGTGTTTCCAGACGCATAAGACCGGCGTCCGCTGCCTGCTTTAGCGCCGCCACGGGCTGTCGTTTTTCGGCTTCCCACTTTGCGGCATTGGGCTCAACCACGTCGCGGCGGAAGCGGGCGGCTGTCTCAAGATATTCGTCAGCGTTCATGGGGCTCTCCTGATCAGACGCCCAATCCTGGCACAACAAACTTCTCAAGGCCCGCTTTCATCTCCGGCGGTATCGGGATGGCTTTGCGGGCCACGAGGTCAAGGGCGATGGCGACCGCTTCAGCAGTGGCCACACAGCGTCCCGACTCCACATCAAACAGCCAGTGCGCCCACGTATAGGTTTTGTCGGTGACTTCTTTGAGACCGCTTCTGAGCGTCAGAATGTCGCCAGTCTTTGGCGCGCCGCGATAGACAAAACGATATTCCAGCGCCGCACCGCCGGTGGTGCTGTCTTTGGACCGATCGTCCCCGCGGGTCTGCGCGAGCAGGTTTGGGATGGAGTCAGAGACAATGCCCATGAAGCGGCGCGTGGCCAGGAAGTCACCTGTGACGCACCAGTCCCGCATGACCTCTCCCTGGAACGTCGTGAGAAGACCCATCTCTTCAGCGTCGGAAAGGCTCGGCGCAGCCCGCGGTGGCGTGAGTTCAAGACCACGCGGCGCGCCATGTGGTGGGACCTCGACCTGGACCGTCGCAGCTTTGGCGATCATGGCGTCGGTGATGGGGATCTGAGCGCGATCATGGTCGGACCGCAAGCAGGCATGAGCGAAAAAGGTCGCGGCGACATCGCCGGACACTGTGTTCACCATCTCGAAATAACAGGTGAGCCGGTTGGCATCCGCCTCCACCACGCCGCCCCGAATGAAAATCGGCGCGCCAGGTCTCTGTTCCCGCAGGAACCGAATGTGATGGTCTTCTGCGACGAGGCGGGCGCCTGTCTTGGCGATGGCATCGCGGCCATGGCCCAGGTGCACACTGAGCGAGGCCAAAGCGCTGGTCGCTTTCTCGGAATAGAACTGCACATTCATATGGCCCATTCCGTCCGTCTCCCAGGTCTGGACGGAACTGCGGTAAAGCTCAATGAAGCTCATGTGAATCTCCCGGAAGCATTGTTTGTTGCATGATTGGTGGACGAGCGGCTCAGCCGAGCCGGTCGCGAATTTCATTAGGCAAATCGACGGCACGGCGGGTCTCGCGGGAGATGAGAAGCGCGGTGCCTTCTGCCGCCGCGGCGGCGTCACCGGTCTCCGCATCGAACATCCAGTGCCGGTAGCGGAGCGTCTTGTCGTCTTGGGGCTTGATTCCGGTCCGGACGAAGAGGGTCTGCCCCGCATTCAGTTCTTTGAAATAGGCAAGGCGCATTTCAACGGTGGCGGTCGCCAGACCCATGGCTTTTTGAGAATGCCGGTCGAGCCCGGCTGCGGCCCACATATGTCCCTGACATTCAGAAAAACGCGCCAGATAGAAACGGGAGTTCATATGGTCGTTGGCATCGCACTCCCAACGATTGACGGCGGAGCGGTTCGTTTCGTGCATACGCTTGGTCTCTGCACGTTCAAGGGAAACATCTCGATCCAGAGACCCGTCCGGCTGAGAGCGGGGCTGGGCTGCATCGGGAAGCTCGACCATGATTTTGTCGGCTTGAGCACGCATGAAGTCGCTCCACGGCACCAGCTTTCGCGCATTGAGATCGAAATGGCCGACATCTACAACCAGCGTCGCGGAGAGGTCGTCCGTGAGCGCGTTGCGGACTTCCTGATAGATCCGCATGGTCTTGGTGTCGATGGACAGTACCCCGGATCGCACCGCAACAAGGTCGCTCGCGAACAGCTCCTTGTGAAAGCGGATGTGATGTTCCAGCGCGACATAGGTTGTCCGCTCGCGTTGCTGGTGTTCGTATCCGAGGCCCAGAAAAGCCTGCTGGTGGAATGCCGCGTCGGATGTTTTGCCCATATAGAACTGAATGTTCATATGGCCCATCTCGTCGCATTCCCAGGGGTTCACATAGCCGCGATAGGTATCAATCATCTCGCCCATGTGTCATTCCACCTTAATGAGGTGGGCGGAGAGCTTTGCGCTCTCTTCGTCGCTGAAGGGCACGGTCTTGCGCGCGTCAAGATCGAGCATGACCGCTGCGGCTTCTCCGGTCGCGACCAGCACGCCAGTTGACGCATCGAAAAGGAAATGCGCAAACCGTAAGACCCGGCCCATCACTTCCACCATGGCGCTCTTCCCCACAAGAGCCGTTCCCGCACGAACGTCTGCCAAGCGATCGACGCGCATTTCAAGCACGACCGTGCCACGTCGCGCTTTCAGCATAGTGTCGCGATCAAACCCCACCTGCTGCCAGAGGTGCGCAGCGCCGTCTGAAAAACGGCCCATGATATGTTGCTGGCGCATGAGCCCGGTTTCATCGCAATGCTCAGGGTGTACCAGCCCTTGGTAAATGGGGATGAGCCCGGCTGTAGCATCGTCATCCAGCCGAAGCCGCGGAAGGGACGAGACGCCTGGTACACCGCGCGGGAGAGCCTCTGCGGTGAGCTCAGCGTAAGGCCCACCATCTACATCCGCCGGTAGATCGGTCTGGCTCGTCAGTGTCGCCGCGAGAACGCCTGTCGCTGAGTTGTGAAGCTCGTGAAAGAGAACGAGGCCACCGCCGTCATGCGTGCCGCAAGCCCGGCTCGTTACGGCAAAAATATCTCCGGCTCTCAACTCCCGATGAAAGCGGATATGATCGCGCCTGGATTGAACCGGTCGGGTGATATTCTTGGCAACACCAAAAGCCCGATTGGCGTCTGACGCCGCCGCCACATAGAACTGAACGTTCATATGGCCCACTTCATCGCAGTTCCACGTGTTGACGATGCTTTGAACAGTCTGAAGGGGTTTGGTCATGAAAACTCTAACGTAGGCGGGAGCGCTGCACTTTAGAGCGTTTGCAGGCGAAGTGGAAACGGTTCGCCGTCCGCAAACGCGCTGAAAAATAACACTTAAGGTCGGCGGCAAAAATCATCGTGTCGGTTTGTGCCGAAGTTACCGCAACGTTATTTCGTGACGCTGTTGAGAAACGCGTCCATGCGCTTCACCGCTGATGCGGCGAGTTCGCCCGGGAAAGCCACAAAGCCATGGGCACCGCCCGGATAGATCGCAAGTTCCGCTTTATTGCCAGCGGCGGCCCATCGCGCGTGCATAAAGAGGCTGTCATCAAGCAGCGCATCTTCAGTCCCGACGCTGAAGAGAGCAGGGGGCATGTCTTTCAGGTCGGCAAACAGCGGAGAGATATCAGGGTCCGAGGCGTCGGCATCCTTTGGAATAAAACACTCGTCAAACTTGTGCAGGTCATGGGTGCGCAGGATGAGATAGGGCTCATCACCGAACGCCCGCGCGCTCGGTGTCCATCTCAGATCAAAGGCACCAAACACCAGATTGGCACCAGCGAACCCGGCATAGCCATGGCGGTCCCGCATCCGAAGCAGGGTGACGGCTGCCAGGTGCGCGCCGGCGCTTTCCCCGCCGACGGTTAGCACATCCGTTCCGAACTCGGTCTTGGCGTTTTCGACGAGCCATGCAGCCGCCGTTTCGCAATCGTCCGGACCGGCAGGATAGGGATGCTCCGGCGCCAGGCGATACTCAACGCTGACGCAGGCCAGACCGCAATTATCCGCGATCCTCTCCAGCATCGGATCCTGCCCGTCGGCCGAGCCAAAGACCCATCCGCCGCCATGCAAATGCAGGTAGACCCCCTTGGGGTTTTCGGGCGCGATGATCCGAAGCTCAATCTCGCCGCCTTTGCCGGGAATGGTTCGGGTCACCGCCCGATCGGATTTCGGAACCAGAGGAAAGGGGCCCTCTCCTCTGTCTCGGCGGGCGCGGGCTTCGGCCACGCCAATGTCCCAATTGTCCTCGGAATTCTCCAGGAGATCGATCAAGGCTGTATTGATTGCTTTTGTTTCAGCCGATACCGCGTCTTCCTCAAACAAAGCCGGATTATATGGATTCCCGTCCGCCATGCGCTCCCCCAATTGCTAAATTCTTTGGCCCGCAAGATATAGAAGACCCACGCAGCCGTCTAATCACCGGCCACATGCTGGAAATTGCAAAAAAGGTGAGGGTTGATCCTGGTCAACGCAGATGGGGCGCAAAGCCGCCACCCTGCGCTTCTCTAGAAAGGGGAATGGTATGGAACCTATGTGCCGCGACCGGATCGCGTCTGCCGGTCTGATGAAAGAGTATGGATTGGACAGCGAGGGCGCTCAGCGCCTCTTTTCGCTTAAGAACTGCTCCATGGCCTCGGATTGTTGCCACCGAAACGTGTGCCGCGAACTGCTGGAAAAAGTCTGGCAGGTGGGCAACCCGCCAGACGGCTTTTTGTCATCTGCGATCTGAGGGTCGGACCAAGGAGCGTTGACCTCGCGCGCGGTCAGTGTGCCCGGGGACCCGCGTAATCCGGTTCGGGAGCGCACGGGGGCCGGTGGACGGTGTGTCATCTGATCCCATCATTGCCGCGACCAACTCAACGGTCTCGGCGCCTGCGGTCGCGACACTGCCTGAGTTGAAGGGCGGTTCCGGCGCATACTCGATCGCAAGCTGCAATGCCTTAGCATAGTCTTCGCCGGCAATTTGCGCCGACAGGTGCAGACCCATATCGATTCCGGCGGAAACACCAGCTGCGGTAATAATATCGCCATGGTCCACCCAGCGTTCCGCGACCGCGGTTGCGCCATAGCTTTCCAATACATCATACCGCGCCCAATGGGTCGTGGCTTTCTTGCCCTCCAGCAATCCAGCGGCGGCAAGAATGAGAGAGCCTGTACACACAGACGCATTGATCTTGGTGGTCTTCGCAATTTTCCGCACCCAGTCCATCTGATGGGGATCATTGCGCACGGCTTCATCAGCAAATCCGCCCGGCACCAACAGGATATCGGCGCTATCGACGTCATCGATGCTTTTCGGCGCATAGATGTCGATCAGATTATTATCGTTGGCGACCATGCCGGCTTCTTTGGCGACGAAGGTGACCTCCGCATTAGGCAGTCGGCTCAACGACTCAAACGGGCCGATCGCATCCAGCGTGGTGAACCCGTCATAGAGAAAAATCACAATGTGCATGTGGGGTACTCCCATTGTTCCTGACGCAGGCAGACTAGGAAAAATCGTGTTTGGCGGAAATGACATTCAACAGACAGTTTCCGCCAAGTCGGGTCTTGGGTCCCTAGTCACTGGATTGGGAAAACGCTGCGAGCGCCAGAACGACAAAGGCAGCGATAACCCCAACGATCGCGATGGAAAAGAGCGTGAAGGTGAGGGTGTTCCAATCAAGCCCGGTAAAGGCAAGGCCGCGTCCGCCGGTCATGCCGGACACAAAGGAGGCCAGGATGTTTCCCCAGCCTGTGGCGATCAGACCCCAGGTGATGATGGAGGAGCGCCCCTCGCTCAAGGTGAGTTGCGTTGCCGCAGCGGCAACCGCAATCATAAGCATGCCGTTGAGCGTTCCTTCCAGGTGAGCCATACGCCAGGCACGAAGCGCCTCGGCTTCCGCAGCGCCGCCGCCCGTCGCAACAGCTTCAATCGCCCACAAAAACGGGACTCCCGCAACGAGCCCCAAAATGAAGACAAGGGCTCCATGACCAATCAGCAAACTGTGATGTCGAGTTGGCATTGTATTCCTCCGGTGAATGGCTAACGTGTCGCCTTAGAACTGAAAGCCGGGGCAGGAACCCTGGCCAAATTGGGAGATACTCAAATGATTGGATACGCAACGCTTGGCTCGAATGACCTGGAAAAGGGTGCCAAGTTTTATGATGACTTCCTTGGCGCTTTCGGTGGCCAGCGGGCGTTCGGCATGGACCGCATCATTTTCTGGAATGATGCAAAAGGCGGCGCCATGCTGTCCTTGTGCATTCCTTATGACGAGAAGACGGCGGTGCCCGGCAATGGCAACATGCTGGCATTGGCAGCTGAGTCGACGGAAGAGGTCGACGCCATGTACAAAAAAGCGCTTGAGCTTGGCGCGACGGATGAAGGCGAACCCGGTCCTCGCACGGACAACTTCTATGGTGCCTACTTCCGCGATCTCGACGGTAACAAGATCTGCTGCTTCAAGTTCACCTAAATTACCTGTCGTCATTTGACTTCAGCCCGGCGGGCACCTTTTGGTGCCCGCCATTTTTCTGCGCGGTGGCAATCATCAATAGGCGCCCGCCCACATATCCCAGTCCCTCGAGAGACCCGGTGCCGCTAGCGCCCAATTGGGCCGGGCCCCGATAAGCTTGGCGGTGGTCCCTGGGAAGTTGGTCATCATTCGGCATTGGCTCCAATTGAGGAACCGATATCGATTGAGGGCTTTATTCATTTCCGGAACAGGATCGCGCCCGCAAAGCAGGGCTTCGGCCGCGGCGGTGGCGGCCACAGCGGAGCGTACCATGCCGTCTCCGGTAATGATCGGCGCACCGCCTGAGTAGATGTACGAAAGATCGAGCGTGTCTTTTTGGCGGTTCCTGAGGCCCCGCCAGCGCAGACACGGCACGGCGGCTTGGCCCATCGTCTCATCTATGTCGTGCGCTTCTAGGCCGAGTTGTTCGCCAACCCCAATGATTTCATGCGTGAGCACGTCATATTCATGAGCTTTATCAAAGCTGCCTGCTTTGGCGACCCGATAAAAGATCCCGTAATAGCTGGCCTCGGGTGAGAGCGGGTCCTGAAAGGGATAGAGCACCGACATATCAAGGCCGCGATCGCGATGGATGAAAGCGCAATAGGCATCATGTTTGTCGAGCACACCTTTGGACGACCGCCTGTGATCGGTAAACGTGATCTGGGAGGCGAGGACGAACTCTTTGGGCGCGGGCGCGTCCCAAATTGTTTCCGCATTCTCCAATGGTTTCGGCTTGGCATTGACGATGAGCGGACGTTCGCCCGGCGCAAGCGCCCGCAATGCCTGCCAATCGTTTACCGCTTCTTCGACATGCGTCACACCCGCCTGCTTTGCGAGGGAGATGAGAGCACCTGCCAGCCGCGAATTGCGGACACCATAGGCAAGAGGTTCGCGGCCGGTCCGGTCCTTTTTGACGCCGTCGCTTGTCATCCAGGTGGTGGGCGGACGGAGTGTATATTGTCCATCTTTCACATCGCAGAGCGACACCCGCTGCCGGTAGGTGGTCGCTTTCGTCCAGTCAGGCCCGTACATTTCGCGCAGCACGTCGGCGCGGTCGATGCCAAGGGCAGCCGCGTAATAGTCAATGCTGCGCGCCCGGAGCGTGACTCCATTGATGAGACGCCTGCTTTCTGCAACGGCGGGCGCGGCAATCACCACACGGCCCGAAAATTCCGGCGACCGGTTGAGACGCGCTGCCAGCACGGCGGCACCGATGCCGTTGCCGCTGATCACGACACTATCGTAAGCACAGTCTGCCTGCGGTTGTGTCAGCCCTTTCCAGGCAGGCAGATAGGCGTCGCGGCCTTTGATGGCCAAGGTATCAAGCATGGCTCCCCCTCCCACGCTGTGAAATACAGACTTAGTCCTTGTACGGAGCCTAGGCCCTATGGGGTCGGCGTCAAGCGCCGACATCCAGATTCCTGGTTAGGCCAATGTGCATTTGCCATTATTGATGACCATCACGTCGCGCTCCTTCACGCGCGCCTGGAACGACAGCACATTCCCGTCGCGCCACGTGTCGACGGTGATGGTTTCGCCCGGATAGACCGGTGAAGAAAAGCGCACATCGAACCCGACAATCTGTTTCGGATCATAATCACAGACATTGGTGATGATCGCACGGCAGCAGGTCCCATAGGTGCAGAGCCCGTGAATAATGGGCGCAGGGAACCCAACGGCCTTGGCAAATTCAGGGTCGGCATGAAGCGGGTTTCTGTCCCCCGACAGACGATAGAGAAGCGCCTGGTCGGGCGCCGTAACGGCGTCGAATGACTGATCCGGCGCGCGGTCCGGAATGGCGTGCGGCACGGGTGCGCCTTCCTTCGGTCCGCCAAAGCCGCCATCACCGCGAGCAAATGTCGTGGAGAGCATGGTGCAGAGTGCGTCGCCGCTTGCCTTCTCCCGAATGCTGGTCTCGCTGGCGATCACGGCGCCTTTGTCGGCGCCCTTGTCCCAGGCGCCGACGACTTTGGTATCGACCAGAATGTCGGCGGCGATGGGAAGGGGTTTGTGCATGGTGAGCTTCTGCTCGCCATGAACCACCATGGCGTAATTGATGCCGCTCTTGGCCATGGCACCTGCGCCCCAGGCGATCACCGTCGACATGGTCGGCACCGTGACCAGGTCTTTTTCATAGACGAAGGGCAGCTCTTTGGCGTCAAGCGGATCGCGCCCGAACCCGACACCCAGCGCATAGAGCATGGTCTCCCGGTCGCCATAAGAAAATTCCTGACCCTCTGTTTTCAGGGTCATGAGCTCGTCGTAATTGATCGCCATGTGCGTCTCCCAGTTTTTTGCTTTGTTGCAGGTAGCAAAGCGCGAACGGAGAGGCAGTGCAAGGTGATTAAGAGGCGATGCCCGACAGAACAATGTCCACGTGGCGCTCGCACTCATCGGCAGTCATGGGTTCATGGGCGACAAGAAGGCGGTACCAGAAGGGCCCGATAATGAGATCGTCCAGCAGCCGTCTGTCCGCGTCGCCTCGGAGTTCGCCGTCGGAGAGGCCTCGATCGACAATTTGGCGAAGGACAATCTGCCGAAACTCCGAGAAGTGGGCGCAGACTTCATCCTTCAACACCGGGTCACCTTGAACCTCGGCAAACATGCCTGCCGCAGCTTCTCCTGCGACGGTGCCGCTCATCAGTTCAAGCAGCGATTTCAGGTACGCTTTAAGATCGGTCGCGAGGTCGCCTGTTTTCGGATCGCTGATCCGCTCATCGCCAATGGCGTCAAAAAGGTCGAGCAGGATCGCCGCCTTTGAGGGCCACCAGCGATAGATTGTGGTTTTGGCCACACCGGCTTTTGCGGCGATTGCCTCAATAGTGACTGTCGGATAGCCGTCCCCGTCCAGCAGCGCAGCCGCTGCTCCCAGCACCTTTCGCCGCGTGGCGATAGGCGTTTCGCGCGGTTTTTCCTCGAATCGAAGCACTTCTGACATTTCCACTCTCTATCACAGATCAAACAAAACGTATCGTATCTATTGACGATACGCAACGTAGCGTTTATCTGTTGGGGCAGAAATCGATAGATAGGAGCTTCCGATGGCTGAAACGACCCCTCCGACGATTGCGACCCCCCTCGATTTGCCCTGCGGCGCCCGTCTTTCAAACCGATTGGTGAAAGGCGCAATGACTGAAGGCTTGGCTGATCCGAAAAACCAGGCGACCGACGGCCATGTGGCCCTCTATCGCAAATGGTCGGAAGGCGGCGCTGGCATGTTGCTGACGGGCAATGTGCAGATCGACCGGCGCTATATGGAACGTCCCGGCAATGTGGCCATCGATGGACCGCAATCGAATGAGGCCAAGTCGCGCCTCGCAGCCTTCGCGGAAGCCGGCACCATCGGCGGTAATCATCTCTGGATGCAGATTTCCCATGCAGGGCGTCAGACACCCATATCCGTCAACAAGAATCCTGTGAGCGCGTCCGATCTCACCGTGGCGCTGCCGGGCAAGAACTTTGGCAAGCCACGGGCGATGAATAATGACGAGATCCTCGACATTATCGACCGCTTCGCCAAGGCGGCAAAGGTCGCCAAGGAGACGGGCTTTACAGGCGTGCAGCTTCACGGCGCTCATGGCTATCTGCTGTCACAGTTCCTCTCCCCGGACGTAAACAACAGAACCGATGAGTGGGGCGGCTCGCTGGAGAACCGCGCAAAACTTCTGCTTATGTCCGTGCGCGCGGTGCGCGAAGCGGTAGGTCCTGATTTCCCCATCAGCGTCAAACTCAATTCGACAGACTTTCAAAAGGGCGGCTTCTCGACGGACGATTCCATCACGGTTGCTCAGTGGCTTGAACAGGAAGGTCTCGACCTGCTCGAGGTTTCCGGCGGAACCTATGAAGCGCCGAAAATGCTCGCAGGTGACGGCCTGACGCTTGATGCCAGCAAAACCCAAAACATGCGCCCCAGCACCATCGCGCGTGAAGCCTACTTCCTGGACTATGCGAAAGACATTCGGGCCGCCACGAAATTGCCGCTGCTGGTCACCGGCGGCTTCCGGTCAGTCGAAGGCATGAACGCTGCGCTCGCCTCCGGTGCCACAGACGCTATTGGCATTGGGCGGCCCATGTGCGTGGAGACAGACCTGCCAGCCCAACTGCTGGAAGGCAAAATTGCTGAAGCGCCTCGCTTTGAAGACAATCTGAAGCTCGGCAACGGCTGGCTGTTGGGTCAGAACAGCCCCTCCAAGATCGTCCGTCTGATCAACGGCATGGGGGCCGCGAACTGGTTCATGTATCAGCTGCTGTTGATCGGTCGCGAAGGCAAGCCGAACCCGGGTCTCGGTCTTTTCAGCGCCTTCCGGAAGCTTCAGGCCGACGATAATGCGGCAGGAAAAGCGCTGCAGCGCTAAGCGTTTCATGTGATAGGCTCCCGTCAAACTCAAGAAATGACGGGAGCTCCACATGAGCCAGGCAGCAGTAAACGAGAACAGTCAAGCGCACGAGTGCTTCGACGTCAGAATTGAAAATCACATCGCCCATGTGCAGCTGGCGCGGCCGGAAGTGGCAAACGCCATGAACAAGCCCTTCTGGAACGAACTCCCGGCCATCATCCGCGACATTGATGAAAACGCGCGGGCCCGCGTGATTGTGATTTCAGCGCAGGGCAAGCACTTCTCTGCGGGCATGGATCTGTCTGTCTTTGGCGGTGGCCCGGACCAGAGCCATATTGAGGCAGGCCGACGCCGCGAACATATGATGCAGACCGTGCTCATGCTTCAGAAGACATTCTCCTGTCTGGAAGAAGCGCGCATGCCTGTTCTGGCGGCCATCAATGGTGCCTGCGTGGGCGGCGGCATGGACTTCACGAGTGCAGCCGACATGCGCTACTGCACCAAAGATGCGTTCTTCTGCATTGCCGAAATCAACATTGGTATGACCGCCGATGTCGGCACCTTCCCGCGCATGGGCTATGTGATGCCACAAGGCCTTGTGCGGGAAATGGCATTTATCGGCCGCCGCATGTATGCGGATGAAGCGAAGGCCTGTGGCTTCGTGAATGAAGTGTTTGAAACCCATGACGACATGATGAAAGCGGTCATGGGTCATGCGGCGGACATTGCCTCCAAGTCACCACTCGCCGTCTGGGGCTCCAAAGAAATGCTCAACTACGGCCGCGATCACTCGGTGAGTGATGCGCTGAAGCACATCGCTGTTTGGCAGACCGGCATGTTCCAGCCCGGCGACATGAGCGAGAGCTTCACCGCGCAGCAGGAAAAGCGTGAAGCGGAGTTTCAGGAACTCATGCCGATCCCCAAGAGTTTCAAAGACCTCTGAGTCTATTTGGCGCCCAAGACCTTCCAGAGACTGGTGGCGGACATGACCGGTTCGTCACCAACTGAGAACTCACCTTCGACGAAGAGAATAGACCGCGTCTTGCGCGTAAATCGGGCGCGGCATTCCACAAGCTCGCCGAGCTTCGGAAACCGCAGGAAACTGATCTGGAGCGAGAGCGTCGCGCAGGGGGCATAGTCATTGTCCCAATAGGCGGTGCAGCCCATGGACGCGTCCGCAAACGTCATCAATTGACCTTCATGGGCATGCACCCCGTCATGACCCAGATGCCGTTCGTCCACGCGGAAGGCGACAACCCTTTGTCCCTCTTCGTCACGCTCGAACAAAGGTCCGACAAATTTCTCAAACGGATCAATGAGCTCCTGCGCGAAAAACCCTTCCGGCACGGCCACGCTCACGACGCGTCTCCAATCCGGTAGACACCGGTTGCAGTCATCATCAGCTTGTCATCCGCTTTGAGTTCAGCCGAGGTGAACAGCACGGTCCGCGTGCGGCGGGTGATCGTCGCTTCGCCCACAACAGACGCACCCTTAGGGCCGGGTCCCACAAAATCACAATTGACCGAAAGTGGCGCTGTCGGCGCACCCTCTGCCACGGCACGGGCGAGTTCGCCCAGAACGCCTGATGCCAGGGTCATCATCATGCCGCCATGAATGTACCCGTCCCCGTTGAGGTGCTGCTCATCAATCGTGAACGTGAGCGAGGCGCCATCCTCCGACCGCGTGTAGGAAATGGGGCCGACGTGTGTTTCATATGCAGACGGGGAACTCATGCGAATAGACACTCCTTAATTCAAGGCGGCGGCCAGCCAAGTCCACAGGACGTTGACCTGGCAGACCAGATGGCGCTCTATCTACCCTGTAAAGACATGCCATGAAAGAGGAAGCATCCATGCGAACAGCGCTATGGCAGACGCGCGGTCAGATCGAGATCACAACAGGTGGGTTTTCGGTTCATGACGTGACGGGAAAAGTCGCTGCCTGGCTGGTGGAAGAGGGCGCAAAAGAAGGGCTCTTGACCGTGCTTGTGCGGCATACGTCCGCTTCGCTGGTGATCATGGAAAACGCCGACCCGGACGTCATGGCGGATCTGATGGATGAGTTGGCGCGCCTCGCGCCGGAGGATCCGAGCCGCTATCGACACGGGACAGAGGGCCCTGACGACATGCCCGCCCATATTCGCACGGCTTTGACCCAAACCCATTTGAGCGTGCCCGTAAGCGACGGTCGGATGGACTTGGGCATATGGCAGGGACTCTGGCTGCTGGAGCACCGGTCGCACGCGCAGAGACGCACTCTCTCATTGCACTATGTCGGCGAGTAGCGCTTAATTGATCCGCTGTCCTTCAACATTTTTGCAGGGGAAATGTCATGACCCGTCCGACCGACCTGGTGCCACTGCTTAACGTCGCGAATGTCGGGGCATCCATCGACTTCTACGAAGAGCTCGGCTTTGAGGTCGACCGTAAAGTAGAAGAAGGTGGGACCATCATCTGGGCGAACCTGCGCCACGAAGGCGGCGGTGCGCTCATGTTGAACGCCAAGGACATCATCTCATCCGCTGACCGGACCGCACGCCCCCACTATGCCGACACGGTCTTCTATCTGACCTACCCGTCGGCGCAGGAGATGCACGGGCGGCTCTCTGGAAGAGGGTTTGAGGTCACGGAGGTCGAACCGCAAGCCTACGGCATTGAAGAGTTTTACGTGCGCGACCCGGATGGCTATGAGATTGCGATCGGAAGTCCCATAGGCTGAGTCAGGGCTGATCGGGCACAGACAGAATGGCGGTGGCGGTTTGAACCAGGTTCGACAGATACCGCTCGCCGGATAGGGGAGGCTTGGTACCCTTCTGGCCCACCAAGTAGGTCCTCTCACACAGACTGCCGATGGTGAAGGTGATCATGTCGCTCACCCGTTGACGCCACATTTCGTCGCTGTCTATATCGGTATGGGCCCGCATGGCAGCAATAATCTCGCCGCTAGCCTTGTCATACTTGTCTCGCCAGAGACCCTGATAGCTGGCGCCCTGAGCGGAGACGAGTTGGGACAGCAGAAGCACATAGTTTCGCCAGGCGGGGTCACCAAGCACCGCTTCCGCAAGCGGCAAGACCTGAACCTCCACCAGATCCTGCAATGTCAGACCGTCCGACCCTTTGGCCTCTGCGAGCGCGGCCCATCGGCGCCTTCGTTCCTCATCCAGCGGCACCATGCGCTTGTCGAGGATTGCCTGGAGCAGACCCTGCTTGTTCGTGAAGTAGTAGCGGATCGCCGATGTGTTCTTCTGTTTTGCCTTTTGATTGATGTCGCGAACCGACGTGGCCTCAATGCCTTTCCAGCCCATCAGCTCCTCGCCAGCAGCCATGAGGGCCTGCCGTGTACGCTCCGACTTGCCCGATGCGGGTTTGCTGGGAGGAGGTTGTGTCGCTTGTGTAGGGGGCAAGGTCAGTCCCAATTGAGGTGGTCGAAAAAGGTCTGCAATTTGTCCGTGTCGCCACTGGCGGATACGGTATCTCTATCCAGAATGTTCTCCCATGACATCCTTGCGTCGGCAAGCAGGATCAGCGAGCGATGGTCGAGGGTGACAGTTGCGTCCGGTGTGCGAAGCGAGGGCCGGTCATGGATCATCACGCCCTTGGTGAGCGTGAGTTGAAAGCTTTCCTCCCTATCGGACACCTGCAGGGCGATGGATATGTCTTCCCGTAGAGGCCGCGCAACGTCGGAGCGCACCCGCAATTTGCTGATAAAGGAAGAGGAGGGTCCGGCAAGGGCCAGGTCGGGAATCTGAGGTTCGGAGAAAAACGACGTTACGCGGGCGAAGGCCTGACCGAAGATAATGTTCATGCCGATGTCGCCCAGCATCAGGTCCGCTTCGGTGAGAAGATAATTGCGTTCATTGGCGCTGTCGCTTTGGTAGGCGATGCCCCGTAGGGAATTGGCTTTAATGGAAAGCGCCTCTGAGTGGGCTTCATCCTGGACCAACAGTTCCGTCGCGAGCTCCGCCGCCCAGCGGTAGTCACCCGCCTGATAAGCAGCTTCTGCGCGTTCGAGCACCTGATCCTCGCCACCAAGCGCGTCGATGAGTTTTGACGCCCGCTCTTGGGGTGCCAGCGCTACCAATTCAAGCGTATCCCCACCATACCAGCCCATTTCTTTGTTATAGACGCCGCGCACGATCCAGTTGAGCCGATGATAATAGTCATCGAACTCTTCACCGCTGGTGATGCCTGCCGGAATTCGCAGCGCAGCAGCAGTTTGTTCGGGCGTTGCGCCCGCATCGATCTGTCGAAGGGTTTCATCCATGATGTAGCGGCCCACCAGCAGAGTGCTGTCGATCAATGTGCTCACATTCTCAGCGCCATTGATCGGAAGGCCGTGGCCACCCACAAGATGCGTTGCGCCAAAATCACGGAAGTGATTGATGCTGGCGATATAGGCCTCGGCATCACGTCCTTTTTCATATCTGGGTGTTGAAAGAATTGGGTGGGTGCGCGTCCCCACAACCGTGTCCCCCGTTGCCAGCACGCCATCCTCTTCAACCCAGGCGGCGATGCCATCGTCGAGATCACCCGGCGCATGGAAGAGTTTGACGGTGATGCCACCCAGATCGATGGTCACTTCGTCGTCAAACAGATGCGTGGGGGTGATGTAGCTCACGGTCCCTCCAAGATTGACGATGGGGCCTCCGCCAGACCCGACGGTTCCCTCGACACCCTCTGTGAGAATGAGGCCAAGCTGCTGCACGGCGCGCAAGCGGAACACATCTGCGGTTGGTGACGTTACATCGCCCAGATATCTAAGCGCATTGCGATGGGCATAGAGCGGGATGTCTTCAGCGCCTTCCGGAATGAAAGCCCGAACTCCACCCGTATGATCGCCGTGCCCATGGGAATAGGCCACACCCAAAATGGGTTTCGATGTCCGGGTTCTAAGGGCATTGAGCGCCAGCGCGGCTTTCTCGACCCGCATCCCGGTATCGAAGATGAAAATACCATCATCGCCCTCGACCATCACAATGTTCGACATGGTGTAGCCGTAAGCGACGGTCACATGGTCCGACACCTCAATCAGTCGCGGTGGCTGGAACACAGACTGATGCGACAGGAGTTTCTCACTGACGCCCGGTTCCGGCCGTTCGACAGCGGCGGCGGACGTGAGCCCGGGTCCGAGCGTAGCGGCGAGGAGGAGCGGCAAAAGTCGGCGGAACGGCATGGCGGATCTCATCTGTTTCAAAAAAATACAAACGTATTAAATTAAATCCAGACAACAATGTCAAGCGCGAGGGAGATCCCGCGCCTGACATGAGGATTTCTAAGATTTTTGGCTAGATAGCCGACGCCAGCACGTCGGTTTCGGTATCGCCAACTTCATCGTCGTCGAGTTCCAGCGCCATGACGCGGGCGGGCACCCCATATTCATAGAGGGCGTCATAAACCGCCACGGCCTGATCGTCATTGCCCTGACTTCTGACCGTCACGGCGACGGCGGAATAGGTCGCTGCCTCGTCGGCGAGCGCGCCCAGTGCCACATCTGCTTCTTCTGTCAAGATGGTGGCTTCATGGGCGAAATAGACCGGCATCGTGAACCGGCCGTCACCATCGGAATAGACGTCAGAGAGGGGGGCATACTCGACCATGACGGTAACCGCGTCAGGACCCAGAGTGCTCTCGGCCTGGGCGCTGGCGCTGACTGCTGTAAGTCCCAAAGTGCCTGAGATAATCAAAGCCGCTGCCCCAATCCCAGCCAGGGTCCGTGTGTACCGATGTGTCATGTCACTCTCCAGATTCGTTTTCAGCCGCAGGATGAATGTGATCTCCGATTGGGGCTGACGCAGGGAGCAGGCGGGGCAAAGCCGCGGCCAAATTGCGGTTTCTTTGCGACCGGATCGGAAACTGGCAGAAATCTGGGAATTTCTGCCACCTGAAGGTTCACTTTTCCGCCTAATCTCCGCTGTTCAGGTGTGAAACGGTGCCGTTCGAAATTGATTCCCAAACAGGCCCAAGGGCGGGTATGGTGCCGCCCAATTGGTCCTTTGGCGGCGCGTTCCGTAGCGAAACAAATGCGGTTGCGGGCTTTTTGGCACGAGACATGCCAATTGGCTGCGTGCTAAACGGGGCAAAACAAAGTTACGAAACAGGTTTGCAAAGCAGGGAGACCTATATGTCTAGAGAAGCAGTTATCGTATCCACCGCTCGTACTGGACTGGCTAAGTCCGGCCGTGGCGGTTTCAACATCACTCATGGTTCGGCCATGGGCGGCCACGCCATCAAGCACGCGATTGAGCGCGCTGGCATCGAGCCAGGTGATGTAGAAGACGTCATCATGGGCTGTGGGAACCCGGAAGGCGCAACCGGCATGAATGTGGGCCGTCTGTCCGCACTGGCAGCTGGCTGCCCGGTCACCACATCCGGCACAACCGTGAACCGTTTCTGCTCTTCCGGTCTTCAGACCATTGCTATGGCGGCCAACGCTGTCGTCAACAATGACACGCCGATCGCTGTTGGTGCTGGTGTTGAAAGCATCTCGCTCGTGTCCATGGGCGGCATGAACACCAACAACATCACGGAAGAAAACCTGATGCAGCAGTATCCAGCTCTCTGGATGCCAATGATTGAAACTGCTGACATCGTGGCTGAGCGCTACAACGTGTCTCGCGACTATCAGGATGAGTATTCCCTTCGCTCGCAGCAGCGCATTGCGGCGGCTCAGGAAGCCGGCAAATTCGACGACGAGATCGTTCCAATGAAGACCAAAATGAAAGTGGTCGACAAGGAAACGAAGGAAGAAAGCATCGTCGACTACACAGTCACCAAAGACGAGTGTAACCGCCCATCCACAACGCTCGAAGGTCTGCAGAGCCTGCAGCCGGTCCGTGGTGAAGGCAACTACATCACTGCCGGTAACGCATCACAGCTTTCTGACGGTGCAGCAGCTGTTGTGGTCATGGAAGCAGGCGAAGCAGCCAAGCGCGGCGCTGAGCCTCTCGGTGCCTTCCGCGGCTTCGCGGTAGCAGGCTGTGAGCCAGATGAAATGGGCATCGGCCCTGTCTTCGCTGTGCCACGCCTTCTGGAGCGCGCTGGCCTCAAGGTTGACGACATCGACCTTTGGGAGCTGAACGAAGCATTTGCGTCGCAGTGCCTCTACTCCCGTGACACGCTGGGCATCGACCCAGAGAAGTACAACGTCAATGGTGGTTCCATCGCCATCGGTCACCCATTCGGCATGACCGGTGCCCGTCTTGTGGGTCACATTCTGCTGGAAGGCCGTCGTCGTAAGGCTGAAGGCCAGAACGTCAAATGGGGCGTTGTCACCATGTGTATCGGTGGCGGCATGGGCGCAGCAGGTCTCTTCGAGATCTTCTAAGCGATTCCAGGAAAAGTGGTCCCCGGTTTTCCGTCCGGAAACGCGACGAGATAAGAGGGCCGCTTCCCAGAAGCTGAAATTTGAAAGGCCGGGCGTCACGCCCGGCCTTTTTTGTTGGCTGGGCTCTTTAGCGGCTTTGTTCCATCACGCTTGTGGAAAATGCGTGACCATACGCACAAACATGTCGAACATTCGTTTCCGCTTGGCAGCCGGCATGTCTTGCACAACCTGCACGGCGGCGGTCCCCAGATGACCGGCAAGCACGGCGAATTCTCTTAAATCTCGTTCCGGCACTGGCGATCCCAGCCGCAGGGCATTGACGACATAGTGCTCGGCGAGCCGTTCAGTGAATTCTCGGTCGAGATCACGCAGTGTGACGTTCGCCTGGATGCTCCGCCAGATTTGCGCAAGCGCCGGGTCGTCGGTGAACAGGTTTGCGAAAGTCTGAAAGAGATCTCTGGACGCCTCGTCCAGGTCGGCGAGGGAGCCTGCGGCATTGAGCCGAGCCTCAACTTCATGCTCCAGCGAGCTCAGGCGTTCATCCACCAGCGACCATAAGATGGCGTTTTTGTCTGGGAAGTATTGGTAGATGGACGCAATCGGAATCTCCGCGACACTTGCAATGTCCCGGACGCTCACAGCATCGTTTCCGTGTGTCCCGATCAGTTCACGCGCCGTTTCCAGAATGAGATTGTAGCGGGCCTGGCTGCGGGCCTGTTTCGGCTTTTTCCGCGGTTTTGCTGGGTTCATGACAGGGCTCTGGTGCGAGGAATTTTTCTGAATTCTACTCACTTGAAAAATGTGATCAATGCTTATAAAAATATGATCAATGATCATAAATTGGTGAGACCATGGACCCGAGATTTGAGCCCTTCAGCATCTGGGCAGACAAACCGCTGAACCAGAAAGCGCCACTCACGGGGAATGTCCGGGCAGATGTCGTCATCGTCGGCGGTGGCTTTACCGGATTGTCCGCAGCGCTCACGCATTGGGAGCAGGGCCGCGACGTGGTCCTGTTGGAAGCAGAGTTTTGCGGCGCTGGGGCCAGCGGGCGAAATGCAGGCCATCTCACGCCAACCGTGGGGCGAGACATTGTCTTTTGTCTGAAAGCCTTTGGTCGCGAGAAAGGCGCCGCGCTCGCAAGGTTTTCCGACGAAGCCGTTCGCCATGTCGAACACCTGATCGACCGATATGGCATTGAGTGTGACTACGAACCGGTCGGGAATTTTATCGCTGGCGTGCATACGTCCCAAAGAGACCAGTTGGTCCGCGCCGGGGAAGTGGCGAATGCTGCGGGCGTGGAGATGACTTTTGTGCCTGAAGAGGAAATGCGCCAGACGGGCCTTCCCAGCAGATTCCCTTTTGGTATCAGGGAGCATGTCGGGGGCGTGCTCAATCCGGGCAAGCTCGCGCAAGGGTTGCGCCGGGTCGCGTTGGAAGCCGGCATCCGCATATTTGAGAATTCGCCGGTCCGGCAGATCGAGGAAGAGGCACCAGCGATTGTTTGGACGGATGAAGGATCTGTAACAGCCGATCAAGTGCTGATGGCGACCAATGCCTATACGGTTCCTTCCCTGAAGCGCATGAAGCAAAAGCTGTTTCCTGTTCGGGTCAGTCAGTTTCGCTCGGAGCCGCTGAACGATGGCCAGCTGGAGCGCCTTGGCTGGCGCAGCAGAGCGGGCATCTATACGGCGCATGAGTCCCTTGAGAACTATCGCCTGACCGCGGACAACCGAATTACAGGCGGCTCCAAATTTGTTCAATACGGGTATGGCAGCCGCCTGCCCGATGGGTACCAACCGGACACGTTCCAGAGATATGATGATCTCTTCCGGGTCCGCTTCCCTGAGTTGCCCGAAATTGCCATTGATCGGTTTTGGGGCGGATGGATTTGCATGACACTCGACTTCCTGCCCTTCTGTGGTGTGACGGGACGCCACAAAAACATCCACTACAGCCTGGGATATAACGGCCATGGAATCGCCCATGCCAACCGTCTGGGACGCTCAGTTGCCCTGGACATGTGCGGCGAACCCCAGGACGAACTGGCGCTATTTGATCGTCGTGTGTTCCCGCTGCCGCCAGAACCGTTTCGGTGGCTTGGGGTGAAGGGGCTCCTTTATGCGACCACGCGCGGCGACAAGAAAATTGACCGGGAGCTAGCCGCGAAAACTGTTTAGAGTGCAAACCGATCAAGCGAACGGGTGAGGAATGCTGATGCGGTATTTTGACGATTTCGAAGTGGGCGAGCGCTGGCCGATCCAGGCAACCTACGAAATGACAGAGGACGAGATTGTCTCTTTCGCCGAGAAGTGGGACCCGCAGCCCTTCCATGTCGATAAAGAGGCGGCCGCTAAGTCGCTCTATGGAACACTCACCGCCTGTGGCTCGCATGTCCAAAGCGTTGTGCTGCGGCTAGCCCAGGGCCTTCCTCATGAGACAGCTGTGCTCGGAGCCCTTGGCTATGACGAGGTGCGCTTCCACAAAGCCGCAAAACTAGGCGACGTGCTCTCTCTCACCATCGAATGCATCGACACCAAGCCGAGTTCCTCAAAGCCTGATCGTGGTGTCGTCAAGAACCGCCATATCCTGGAAGACCAGGACGGCGAAACCGTCTTCACTCAAACGACGACATTGCTGATCGCTCGCAAGGCCTGAGATAACAACCCGGTGAGCTGTCTAGAATTCACTGGTAATTAAAAACAGACCGGTCTAATATTAATTATGGCGAGAACGCGTGATCAAAAATCCTATGAGGCGGCCCGCCGTCGCCTGCTGGACCTGGGGACTGAGCTCATTCGGTCCCGAGGCTATTCCGCAGTGGGCATCAACGATGTTTTGAAAGCTGGAGAGATCCCCAAAGGATCCTTCTATCATTACTTTGAAAGCAAAGAAGACTTTGGGTTGCAGATCGCAGAGCACTACCATCAAGCACAATTGGAGGGTGCGCGGGCCATATTGGAAGACGAGGGCAAAGAACCTCTTGATCGTCTGAAATTATTTTTTGCTAACGCACGGAAAGACTTCGCAGACCGCGAATATGCTGACGGTTGTTTGATGTGCAACCTGTCGACGGAACTCGGCGATACAAATGCGAGTTTCCAGAAACTGTTAAGCGGTCACTGGAGAAAACTCTCCTCTGTCATTGCTGCTTGTATCTCACAAATCGATCGAAAAGAGATCGGGGCTGAGAATCTGTCTGACAAGGAGGCCGCGGACTGGATGTTAAACGCTTGGAGCGGCGCGCTCGTGCGCATGAAGGCAGTCCGCAGCGCTGCGCCGCTAAAGCTTTTTGAAAAGACAATCTTCAGAAATTGAACTCAAGAAAGTGAAGCGACTGATTATGAGTGCCTCAAAACGAGTATTGGTCACCGGCGCAAGCCGAGGTATTGGCTTGCTGCTTGTCAAAGAACTGGGCGGACGCGGCCATCAGGTGATTGCGGGCATGCGCGCGCTGAAAGACCACAATGAACAGGCGGCTGAAGACCTGAAGTCATGGGCCACCACCACGGGAGCGACTCTCCAGATTGTTGAGCTCGATGTGACGGATGACACCTCGGTCCAGACAGCGATTGAACATGTTGAGCGGTCGGGCCCAATCGATGTGTTGGTCAACAACGCGGGTGTTATGCCCGTAGGGCTAACGGAAGCGTTCACCCCGGAAGACCTGGAAGCGTGTCTAAATGTAAACGTTCTCGGGCCCGCTCGTATGACTCGGGCTGTCTTGCCGACAATGCGAAAGCGTCGTTCAGGTCTCCTGATCCATGTGAGTTCAAATGCCGGTCGTCTCGCCATCCCATTTTTCGGCACTTATTGTGCCAGCAAATGGGCGCTTGAGGGCTACGCGGAAGCACTACATCACGAGCTGTCGGGTTTTGGCGTTGAGTCCATCCTGGTAGAGCCGGGCGGGCATGCAACGGACCTGATTATGTCACCGCCTCACCCCTCGGACACAGACGTTGCCCCAACCTATGGGAAGCGGGCAAACGGCCCCGCAGGCGCAATCAATATGTTCAAAGATTTGTTCGCGCAAGGGGCGCCTGCGACCGACGCAGGCAACGTCGCGCGAACAATTGCGGGCCTGATCGAGACATCAACCCCAAGACCCCTGCGAACTACCGTGGGCGGCGATTTTGGCGTTGGTGCACTCAATCAATCTGCCATACCCATTCAGGAAGGTATGTTGAACGCTCTTCAACCGATCATGGGTGAGGTGTAGCGTTCACGGCGTGCCTTCAATCGCATTCAGCTCTTATCGACGGTCGACATGATGGCGGCTGAATAGCGTTCCCCCGCGATAGCCTCGCGCGCAAAAAGTCCCTCAATGCGCGCGAGCTCGCCATCACTGAGCGTGAGGCTACCCGCCTCAACATTCTCTTCAAGATAAGTTCGGCGTTTCGTCCCAGGTATGGGAACAATGTCAGCGCCTTTGGCCATCACCCAGGCCAGCGCCACCTGACCCGTCTTCACGCCCTTCTCGGTCGCGATCTCTTCAAGCGCATGGACCAGCGCAAGATTGAGGTCAAAATTTTCGCCTTGGAAACGCGGCAGGTTCTTTCGCATGTCGCCTTTATCGAATTCAGGCTGAGCGAGTTTGCCGGTGAGAAATCCTCGACCGAGCGGAGAGAACGGCACAAAGCCGATCCCGAGCTCTCGACAGGTCGGCAGAACGCTGTCTTCCACTTCCCGCGTCCAGAGCGAATATTCAGACTGAATGGCGGTGATGGGATGTACGGCCTGCGCTCTTTTGATCGTATTGGCAGAAACTTCCGAGAGGCCCAGATAGCGGATTTTGCCTTCGCTCACGAGTTCCGCCATGGCACCCACTGTGTCCTCAATGGGCACATTTGGATCAAGGCGGTGCATGTAATAGAGGTCAATGTGGTCAGTGCCTAATCTGGTGAGACTTGCGTCGCAGGCTTCTTTCACATGTTCCGGTGTGCAACAGATGCCGGGTTTGCCGTCCGCGCCCAGCACAAAGGCAAATTTGGTCGCGAGGGAGATCTTGTCCCGATGGGGCGCCAACACGCGGCCCACAAGTTCCTCATTATGTCCGCGCCCATAGGCATCTGCCGTATCGAAAAGGGTGACGCCGAGATCAACAGCGCGCAGCAGTGTGGCTTCTGCTTCCGCCTGATCGGCGTCGCCATAAGATTGGGACATGCCCATGCAGCCGAGCCCCTGAGCGGACACCTCAAAAGTGGCTTTGTCTTTTCCAAGTGTTCTTGTCTGCATCTCTTCCTCCCGACCTGCTGGATCTAGTACTCAGATGGGAGCGCCGCCGGCAGATCACAATGATCAAAGGCCGAGAACCAGCTTCGCCATGATGTTTCGCTGCACCTCGTTTGAGCCCCCGTAGATGGAGCCCGCGCGATTGTTGAGATAGGACGGCACCGCAATCATTGAGTCCGCCGGTCCGATGGGCTCCACATTGGAGCCGGTCATGCGGGCATCTTTCTGGTCAGGCGTCGCATAATACTGGATGGCTTCAACCGCCAATTCATCAATCCGCTGGCGCATTTCCGTGCCGCAGGTTTTCAACATGGAGGAAGCAGGGCCCGGGTTCTGTCCCGACGACATGGCGGAGAGAATGCGATGTTCCGTGACTTCCAGCGCTTTGATCGAAATCTCAGCGTCGGCGAGCTTGGCGGCGAACGCTGGGTCGTCGAGAAGTGCACCACCCTGTCCGCCAGCTTCTTTGCTCGCTAAGGCGCGCACCTTTTGCGCACCGATTTCAAGCCCCGGCGCCGACGAGCCGCCGCGCTCAAATTCCAGCAGGTATTTGGCGACGGTCCAGCCGTCATTTTCTTCACCCACGCGGTTCGCAACCGGTACACGCACATCATCGAAGAACACCTGGTTGACTTCATGGTCGCCCGCCATGGTGATGATGGGCTCGACATTAATGCCAGGCGTATCCATGTCGATCAGAATGAAGGTGATGCCATATTGCGGCTTGCCGGAATTGTCGGTACGCACCAGACAGAACATGCGGTTGGCGAACTGGGCATGGGTCGTCCAGATCTTTGTGCCATTGATCACATAGTCATCGCCATCGCGCACTGCTTTGCATTGCAACGAGGCAAGATCAGAACCGGATCCGGGCTCGGAATAGCCCTGACACCAATAGTCGTCCCCCGACAACATGCGCGGAAGATAAAAGTCCTTCTGCTCCTGCGTCCCATATTTCATCAGCACCGGGCCGCACATGCGCAGTCCCATGGGCGCAATGTGCGGTGTTTCGGCTCGCGCGCACTCTGACGCGAAGATGTATTTCTGCATGTCAGTCCAGCCGGTGCCGCCATATTCTTTCGGCCAGCTGGGCGCCACCCAGCCTTTGGCATGCAGGGCTTTGTGCCACGGCATATTGTCGTGATAGTCGGTGAAGACGCTGGTCGTGAGACGTCCGGCCTCACGCATGGAGTCTGTTAGTGTCTCATCCAGAAAAGCGCGAACCTCGTCGCGAAAAGCGGCATCCTCAGGCGCAAGCGCAAGGTCCATCAAAACTCTCCTTTAGACCGAAAGCGTTTCTAGAAAAAGTGCATCGCGGTTTTCGTCCGGAAACGCGTCATGCAAAGACTCAAAGACCAAGAACAGCCTTGGCCATGATATTGCGTTGAACTTCGTTGGACCCGCCAAAGATCGTATTGGCGCGCCCGTTCATATATTTAGGCACCACCATCAGCGTATGGTCCGGGCCGACCGGCGCCACATTAGAACCCCAGGTCCGGGCTTCCATCACATGAGGCGCGATGTAGTGCGATATCGCTTCGACGCCGAGCTCTGTGATCGTCTGCGTCATGGTCGATCCGCGCAGCTTGATCATAGACGCGGCCGCGCCGGGGTTCTGGCCGGACGACAAGGACGACATGATACGGTGCTCGGTGAACTCGACCGCGGTCACTTCTACTTCCGCTTCATCGACCTTCCGCCGGAAAGCAGGGTCATCGATCAAGGCGCCGTCCCCATCTGACAGCTCTTTCGAGGCGATGTTTTTAAGACGGTTCAGCGCGTTCCGCAGATTGGCGCCATGGGCCGAGCCGCCGCGTTCAAACTCCAGCAGGTATTTGGCGACCGTCCAGCCATTATTTTCAGCGCCAATCCGGTTGGCTTTCGGCACACGTACATCATCAAAGAAAACCTGGTTCACCTCATGGTCGCCGGAAATGGTGATGATCGGTTCGACTGAAATGCCGGGCAAATCCATCGGGAAGACAATGAAGGAAATGCCTTCCTGTTTCTTTCCTTCTGTGCTGGTACGGACCAGGCAGAACATGTGGTTGGCGAAGTGCGCACCCGTCGTCCAAATCTTTGTGCCGTTGATAATATAGTCGTCGCCGTCGGAGACAGCCTTGGTCTGCAAGGAGGCAAGGTCGGACCCAGAACCAGGCTCCGAATAGCCCTGACACCACCAATGCGTTCCATCCAAGATTTTTGGAAGATATTTCGCCCGTTGTTCGTCCGTGCCGTGACCCATCAGCGTGGGCCCCACCATGGAAAGGCCCATGGAACTCAAACCCGGTGCGCCCGCGGCAGCGCATTCGGATGCAAAGATGAACTTCTGCATGACACTCCAGCCTGTGCCGCCAAATTCAACCGGCCAGCTGGGTGCCGCCCAACCACGTTCGTTCAACGTCTTCAGCCATTCGACGCGCAGGGGATGGTCGGTCAGGATGCCGCTGGTGAGGCGCGCATGGGCTTTCAACTGGTCCGTGAGCTTCTCATCAAGGAAAGCGCGCACTTCATCGCGAAAGGCGGCTTCTTCGGGTTTCATTTCCAGATCCATGGATCGTGTCTCCTCCGGTTGCGTCGCGGCTCTTTGGCCTTCTTGGGTAGAAGTCTAGCCCACCTGAACGCAGACGCAAAAGAAGGCGCCGGTAGGGGCGCCTTTCGCCTTTCTGCCCTTGCGTCAAACAGATAGAGTCCGGGCAAATCAAACATCAAAAGAGGAAGCGACATCATGGATTTGGGACTCAAAGGCAAACGCGCCATCGTTCTGGGCGGCACACGTGGCATCGGTCGGGCGATCACGGACCTGCTGGCCGACGAGGGCGCCAATGTGGCGATTTGTGCCCGCAATCAGGAACAAATCGACGAAGCGGTGGCATCCCTCAAGGGCAAAGGCATTGAGGCGTTCGGCAAATCTGTCGACATAGCAGATGGCCCGGCCCTCCAGACCTGGATCGGCGAAGCGGCGGCCCAGCTGGGCGGCGTCGATGTTCTGGTGTCCAACGCAAGTGCACTAAGTGCTGGCAACGAAGAGGCGAACTGGAAGGCAGGCTTTGATGTGGACGTAATGGGCGCGCAACGGTCCATCACGGCTGCCATGCCTCACCTCGAAAAAGCGGCTGCGGAAAACGGCGACGCGTCAGCTGTCATCATCTCCTCCGTGTCGGGCGCTGAGACCAGCAACCCGAATGCCTATGGCGCTATGAAAGCGGCGCTCATCCACATGGCGAAGGGCTTTGCCAAGCAATACGCGGGCGTTCACGTCCGTTGCAACGTCGTGTCGCCGGGGACCGTCTATTTCAAAGGGGGCGTCTGGCACATGATCGAAGAGAACATGCCCGACGTGTACAAGGATGCGATGGGCCGTAATCCTATGGGGCGCATGGCGACGCCTGAAGATATCGCAAATGCAAGCGTGTTTTTGGCAAGCCCGCGGTCAAGCTTCACCACGGGCATCAATATGGTCGTCGATGGCGCCTATACCAACCGGGTGAACTTTTAGGCGAGGTTTTGGGAAGTCAGGTCGGGGAGGGCGCGCTGTTGCCGTCCTGACCCCAGCGTTCACCCTCGTGGCAGAGCCGCGTGATGACCTGCTCAAGCGATGTCGGCGCAATCCCTCTATAGAAGCCGACAATTTCCCGAATGATGTCCTGGATCGGCTTGTCTGATGGCGTTTGATCGGCTTTCAGACGTTCCTCCATCATTCGCTTAATGGCAGTGACAAGAGCAAACCGGAAAAATGGCGGCAGTTGGCTTTCGCGATAAAGGTCTGCGAGGCGGTCCGTTCCCGCCATGCCGAATATGCCAGCGATCTCTTTCCGAGGCCTGCCGGTCAGGACGTGAAAAGCAGCAACCGTAAACTCAAGTGACCCGTTACAGGTCATCCGGAGCAGAAGTGAAGGGGTGATGTCTTGATGACTGTGAAGACTCTCGGCAAGGCCTGTCAGCTCGCTGGCTGTGGCGTCAATGTTGGACGCTGCCTGGGATAGGGAATCCTCCAAAGCCGCGCAAACAATGGCATCGGCCATTTTTGGCGGCAACGCATAAGACTCTATCAGCTGTTGTCGGATCAACGCGCCGACTTCCCGGTCAAAGCGATCGGTGAGAACAATTCTATGGCATTCAGCCACCACCGGGATCGTCAGTCCCTCCCTAGCAGACACGAGCGTGAGCATACGCCCGTCAAGATCATCGCGCGCAAACAGGGCATCGTAGCCGGCATCGTCGATGTAGGCGCTTGCGTTGGACAAGACCGTTTCAACCGCGCGGCGCTCGCCCGTTTTGAGCAAGGGACCAGAGACTTTCTCGGTGAGATTTTTGCGCGTCGCAATGCTTACCTGAGCCTGTTCGTCTGCTGCTCCGCTACCAATAAGGTCGACCAAAAAGGCGTCTGTTAAGACCGGTGATTTTCGAAGAATGGGCGACGAAACTTCGGAGACATCATTCGCCAATTGTTCAGCTGTTGCGGGAGGCAGGAACGGGTAGTCTGCGATTGCGCGCGCCACGGAGGCACGCACCTGTTGCTCTGCGTCCCGACTGAGAGTGGCCAGGATGTCATGGGCCTGTCGGCGGTCATTATCTGCAAGGTCGGTACCCGAAGTGAGCTCTCCGAGCGCGGCCGCAGCAGCGAGTTTGTCATCCAGACTACCTGATGCACTGGCTTTGATTGCGCCCGTCTCGCCTTCCGCCGCTTTGTCTTTCTTGGCCATGCAGCCCTCCAGATAGGAATATCTAGAGTGCCTTGTGGGCCCTTAAGGCCTGCTTAACGTTTGGTGGCGCCGGTGGAATTTGCATCTGACCGTCACATAAGTTTTGCAGGCAGGGTTAATAAACCTTCCCAGGCACCGCTAAGCGGTAAACCTCGACCAGAAGATAAGGAACATGAGGCATGCGTGCACTGCCTGTAGTAGCCATGGTGGCAGGGGCGATGACCCTGACCAGTCCCGGCTGGAGCAGCGACAAGCTGACATTTAAACCCGTTGCTACCTATGAAACGGACGTCTTCGATGAAGGGGCAGCGGAAATCGTTGTATACGCACCCTCTGTTCAACGGCTCTATGTTGTGAATGCGGACGCAGGCGACGTGGATGTACTTGATATCTCAGATCCTACTGCGCCATCTAAGGTCAACACGCTGAGCACCGATACTCACGGTAAGGGTGCAAACTCTGTCGCCGTTCATGGTGATCTGGTTGCCGTTGCGGTTGTCGGGGCGACGAAGCAGGATGATGGCAAGGTCGTGTTCTTTGATCTCGACGGAACCGAAATGGGCGCCGTGACGGTCGGCCCCAATCCCGACATGGTCACCTTCACACCAGATGGCGCGTATGCTCTCATCGCAAATGAAGGTGAACCTTCAAAAGATTACACAAACGATCCAGACGGCACTGTGAGCGTCATAACTGTGTCGGACATGACTGTTCGAACCGCTACGTTTACCTCCTTCGACGTCGTTCCTAAGGGCATGCGGATAGTCAAACCGGGAAGCTCAGTTGCGGCAGACGCGGAACCGGAATACATCGCCGTGTCAGGCGATGGATCAACCGCCTATGTCACCCTCCAGGAAAATAACGGTCTTGCAGTTATCGATATTGCAAAAGCTGAGGTAACCGGTCTCATTGGTCTTGGGTACAAGGAGCACGCGCAGGTGCCCTTTGATGCGTCCAACAAAGATGGCGGGGCCAACATCAAAACCTGGCCGGTCTTAGGCATGTATCAGCCGGACTCAATCGTATCGTTCGAGGCGGGTGGCGAAACGTACCTGATCACGGCCAACGAAGGCGATGCCAAAGACTATGATGGCTGGTCGGAAGAAACACGGGTGGCCAAACTCACACTCGATGCGGCGGCGTTTCCAAATGCGGCCTCCCTACAAGAAAAGGAAAACCTCGGGCGTCTCAAGACAACGACCAGCATGGGCGACACCGATGGGGACGGCGATCATGACGTAATCTATTCCTACGGTGCGCGGTCGTTCTCGATCTGGTCCACCGCGGGCGACCTGGTCTTCGACTCTGCCGATCAGTTCGAGCGCATCACAGCGGCACGGCTGGGCTCGGATTTCAACTCGACCAATGATGAAAATGACACAGGCGACGATCGCTCAGACGATAAGGGTCCGGAACCAGAAGCTTTGACCGTCGGTGAAATTGACGGCAAGACGATCGCCTTTATCGGCCTTGAGCGTGTCGGTGGCATCATGGCCTATGACGTTACCAACCCCGCAGCTGCAGAGTTTCTCGGCTATCACAACAATCGAGACTTCTCAGGGAAGGCGGAAGCCGGGACTGCAGGCGACCTTGGCCCGGAAGGCATGGCCTTCATCCCGGCAGCGCAATCGCCAAATGGGAAAGATCTGCTCGCTGTTGCCAATGAGGTGAGCGGCACGACCTCCCTGTTCGAGATCGTGTTGAATGAGGAAGAGTAAGTCTGTTGCGTAGGAATGGGGCGGTGCGTATTACCGTCCCATTTTTTCTTTCTCGCAGACGCTGAGCCAGCGCCCCATAACGCGCCGCGCAAATGCCGCTTGCGACGCGTGGTAGGTCTCAATATCGCGGTGCATTTGCGCCACATGCGGTTCGGGCTTTTCTTTTAGCTCATCTGCATGGAGAGATGCCCAGGCGAGCAGGGTGGGCTGGTCCAGTTCCAGATGGAACTGAAGCCCCCAGTTTCTGTCCCCCAGTCTGAATGCCTGCCCCGGGCACTTTGGACGGGTGGAGAGCGGCACAGCGTCCTTCGGCAGATCAAACGTATCCCCATGCCACTGCATGAGAGGAAGGTCGGGCGGACTGTCAACCAGCAGCGCATCTTCTTGAGCCGCGGGTAGCCAGGTTTGGGGAAGGAAGCCCCATTCCGTATGCCCCAAGCGTTTGACCCGTCCGCCATGAGCATCTGCGAGAAGTTGGGCGCCGAAACAAACACCCAGTACGGGCTTCTGCGCGACATCAAAGGCGCGCATCAGCTGTCGTGTCTGGTCGATAAAGGGATGATCGGCTTCATCCAAAATACTCATGGCGCCGCCGAGGACCACCAGTCCATCGAAGCCGTCTGGCTTTGATGGGACAGCGCCTGGGAGGTCCGGGTCGTGGCTTATGCCTTTGTACGGCACTAGCACACTCGGATGGTGTCCTAGGGCGTGTGTCTCTTCCAGCAGAACGCCCGGCGGCGATCCTTCATCGTTCATAAGAAAGAGAATGCGCATAACTGAAAACTCCCTGGCCGCGACTTTAATAGACAGGCGCCGTTTGATGAATTTCCAATATTGAGTATGGCGGCAGCAAGACTTAACTTTTGCCTATGGGGGTCGTTGAGTAAGGAAAACACTATGCCCCAACTAACCCTCACCCATTCCATTCTCGCGAGAAATCTGCGCCGCGTGGTCACACTTTTGATGAGCGTCGCCTTTCTGGTGGCTGTGCAGGCCGCGGGAACCCCTGCAGTGAGTGCGGGGCTGGCGCCAGTGTCGGAAGACGAGCGCGAGCGACGGTTTCAAGAACTCTCAGACCGGCTGGAATTGACCGGGGAACAGGAACCTGAGGTTAAGTCGATCCTGGCTGACGATCGCGAAAGCCGCCTGGCTCTTTTGCGTGAGAATGGCGTGGATGTCGAAGCGGGTGAAAAGCCCAGCATGTTTACGATGATGGGCATGCGATCCGACATGAGTGCGTTGAGTGAGCGAACACGCGAAAACCTCTCAGGCATTTTGTCGGCGGAGCAGATGAACACCTACGACACCATCGTAAGCGAACGCCGCGCCGAGATGCGCGCTAGCTTCGGGCGTTAGTGTAAGGACACCTGCGGAAATCTGTCACTCGCCCGACGGGCACTCGGCGATGAGTTCTTTCAACGTGCCGTTTTTCAGGCTGTAAATAATGCCGTGAACACATAGTTCCGCACCACGCGCCCAGGCGTCTCTCACGATTGTCGAATTGCAGACATTGTGCGTTTGCTCAATGACATTGAGTTCGCAAAGCCGATCAACGAGCGCGGATTTGTCCTCGATACCCTCGAGCTCTTTAGCATTGAGACGATAGACGTCCCGAATGTGCTGCAGCCAATTGTCGATGAGCCCATGCGGCTGATCATCCAGAGAGGCGGCGACACCCCCGCATCCGTAGTGGCCGCAGACGATGATGTGCTTCACCTTCAACACCTCGACCGCGTATTGAATGACGGACAGGCAGTTCAGGTCTGAATGGACCACAACGTTGGCGATGTTCCGGTGCACGAAGACTTCGCCCGGCGGCAGGTCGACAATTTGATTGGCCGGCACGCGGCTGTCGGCACAGCCAATCCACAGAAACTCTGGGGTCTGCCCGAGTGACAGGTTCTGGAAATAATCCGGGTCGATCTCCCGAATGCCCTCTGCCCACTTTCTGTTGCGCTCAAACAGGCTGCTAATGTCTGTGAGGTCACTCATGAACCGCGTGTATCCCCTGGCCGACCGGTTGTCTTTGGCCGATTTCTATACAGCGAATAGGGCTATTTCGGAAAGCCCCTATATTGCTTGAGGCACTCGGTGTCTTAGACGCCAGCGAACCGGTCCGTCCCGCGGATCATGACATCGACAATCCCGGGTTCAGTTGCGGTATGGCCCGCATCTGGAACAATGGTGAGCTCGCCAGTGTCCCAGCCTTGGGCCAATTCCCAGGCAGTGAACATGGGCGTCACAACGTCGTAGCGTCCCTGGGCAATAACGCCGGGGATTCCGTTCAAGAGATGCGCATTCTTTATGAGCTGGTCTTGCGGTTCGAAAAAGCCCTTGTTCATGAAGTAGTGGCATTCGATCCTGGCAAAGGCCAAGGCGAAGTGCGGATCATCGAAGCGCGCCGCCCGCTCCGGGTCCTCCAGCAGAGACAGCGTGGTTCCTTCCCAGACCGACCAGGCACGAGCACAGGCGAGCTTTGCCTCTTCATCGTCGCCGGTGAGACGTGTGTAGTAGGCCGCCATAAGATTGCCGCGCTCCGCTTGCGGAATGGGCGCGATGAAACTCTCCCAGGCGTCCGGGAACATCGCATCCGTGCCTTCCTGGTAAAACCAGTGAAGTTCCCGCGGGCGCAGCGTAAAGATGCCCCGCATCACCAGTTCCGTGACGCGGGCAGGGTGGGTCTGCGCATAGGCAAGCGCAAGGCAGGAGCCCCAGGACCCGCCGCATACCTGCCAAGCCTCAATCCCCAGATGCTCCCGGAGACGCTCAATGTCCGCGACCAGATCCCAGGTCGTGTTGCCGTCGAGTTCCGCATGGGGGCTCGAACGGCCGCACCCGCGCTGGTCGAACAAAATGATTCGATAGGCATCCGGATTGTGGGTGCGCCGCATGGTGGGGTTACACCCACCGCCAGGACCGCCATGCAGGATGACGACAGGCTTCCCTTTTGGATTTCCGCACTCTTCATAGAACAGCGTATGGACGGGGGATACGGCCAACATGCCGGACGTGTAGGGCTCGATCTCTGGATAAAGTTCGCGCCGTTCGGCACCGGTGACGGGATCAATTTGAGCCATTTTGAACGAGTGTCCTCACTGGGGTTGCGGGCATCAAGATGTAGCGCCTTTGGAACTTTGTGCACGAAAAAACACACAGTGAAAACAGCGCGTTAACCTTTCATTAACCAAAAAAATTCGAAACCTCGAACACAACCTGTTGACGCGCGAGTTCGAGCGGATACTATATCTGGACGCGCTGCCCACCGCTGGGGTGACCTTCAAAGCGCAGCGTAATCACAGGATTGAATGCGTTCTGCTCATGTAAAAAGAGCAGCAAGGATTGTGCACATGGGTGCGCAAGCGCGGGACTTTTTGTCCCGAGTACGGGGCATTGACTCTGTTTTCGGCGGCGGGAACAGATCAAATTGGGGGCAGAATACATGTTCAATGATACGTCCAAATCGGTCGATCTATCTGAGATCGAGGCCACCGTTTCGGCGATTATTACAGGCGAACGTCAGGCTGTTCGCCGGATGAAGGGTGCGGACACCGCGGAACCGGAAATGCCATTCGAAGCAGCAGATCAGACGGTCCAGTATGAAGGCCGCCCATCGGTGAAAGTCGACCGGTCGCGCGATGCGCTGCTGACCGAATTCGGCAAGGCAACGCTGACAGACCGCTATCTGATGCCGGGCGAAAGCTTCCAGGATCTGTTTGCGCGCGTCGCGAGCTACTATGCCGACAAGGACGACCCGGACCACGCCCAGCGCCTCTACGACTATATCTCCAAGCTCTGGTTCATGCCGGCGACGCCCGTGCTCTCCAACGGCGGCACCGAGCGCGGCCTGCCCATTTCCTGCTTCCTGAACGAGGCGAATGACACGCTGGAAGGCATTGTCGGCCTCTGGAACGAAAATGTCTGGCTCGCAGCCAAAGGCGGCGGCATCGGCTCCTATTGGGGCAATCTCCGCTCCATCGGCGAAAAAGTCGGCGGCAATGGCAAGACCAGCGGCATCGTGCCCTTCATCCGCGTGATGGACTCGCTCACGCTCGCCATCAGCCAGGGCTCGCTCCGTCGCGGCTCCGCTGCCTGTTATCTGCCGGTCGATCATCCGGAAGTGGAAGAGTTCATCGAGATCCGCCGTCCGACCGGCGGCGACCCGAACCGCAAGGCGCTGAACCTGCACCACGGCATTCTGATTTCCGACGCCTTCATGCGCGCGGTGGAGAATGACGAGGACTGGGCGCTCCTGTCTCCGAAAGACAAGTCGGTTCAGAAGACCGTCTCCGCCCGCTCGCTCTGGATCCGTATGCTCACCGCCCGGATTGAGACTGGCGAGCCTTACATGATCTTCAAAGACACGGTGAACAATGCGCGCCCTGAGCAGCAGAAGCTTGCGGGTCTTGAGGTGAAGACCTCAAACCTCTGCGCGGAAATCACCCTGCCGACGGGAGTCGATCATCTGGGCAATGCACGGACAGCGGTCTGCTGCCTCTCATCTCTGAATGTTGAGAAGTTCCAGGAATGGGAAAGCCATCCGCAATTCATCGAAGATGTGATGCGCTTCCTCGACAATGTCATTCAGGACTTTATCGACCGCGCGCCGGATGAAATGGCTCAGGCGAAATATTCCGCCATGCGCGAGCGTTCCGTGGGCCTCGGCGTCATGGGCTTCCACTCCTTCATGCAGGCCAACATGATCCCGTTTGAGGGCGTGATGGCGAAGGTCTGGAATAAGAAGATCTTCAACCATATTGATGAGCAAGCCTCCGCCGCCTCGAAAAAGCTGGCGGAAGAGCGGGGCGCCTGCCCGGATGCCGAGGATTACGGCATCAAAGAGCGCTTCTCGAACAAGTCTGCCGTGGCCCCGACTGCGTCCATCTCCATCATCTGTGGTGGCACAAGCGCGGGCATTGAGCCCATCGCGGCGAACAGCTTCACGCACAAGACGCTGTCCGGCTCTCACAATGTGCGGAACCGCCACCTCACCAAGCTCCTGGAAGAAAAGGGCCGGAATGACGAGGAGACATGGTCGTCCATCGTCACCAATGGCGGCTCGGTGTCTCACCTGGATTTCCTGGATGAGTTGGAAAAGGACGTCTTCAAGACCGCCTTCGAAATCGACCAGCGCTGGGTCATTGAGCATGCGGGCGACCGCGCACCCATGATCGACCAGGCGCAGTCCGTGAACCTCTTCGTGCCGGCCAATGTGCACAAGCGCGAGCTGCACCAGCTCCACTTCCAGGCCTGGAAGCAGGGCGTGAAGTCGCTCTACTATTGCCGCTCTCTGTCGATCCAGCGTGCGGAAAGCGACAGCTCCCACCAGGCGAAAGAAGCAGAGAAGGCAAGCGGCGCCGCGGAAATTCCATTGAAGACCTTGAGCGAGGTCGCCGTGGAAACCCGTCTCTCCGACGCACAGCCCGCGAAGGTGAACCCGGCTGAGATGAACGACTATGACGAGTGTCTCGCCTGCCAGTAAGGCTTGGCGACCACCGCACCCCCTCCCAAACCCTCCCCCTGAGGGGGAGGGATGATGAAACGAAACCTTCTAGTCTGGTTCTCCCTCCCCATTGAGGGGGAGGGCCGGGGTGGGGGGATCAAGCGACCAAAGAAGCCAGGAGGCGGACTATGTCTTTGCTAGAAGAACGCGCAACCTACAAGCCCTTCCGCTACCCCTGGGCCTATGACGCGTGGCTGACGCAGCAGCGCATTCACTGGTTGCCGGAAGAAGTGCCGCTCGCCGACGATGTGAAGGACTGGGCAAAGGTCCTGACCGAGCCGGAGCGCAATCTGCTCACGCAAATCTTCCGCTTCTTCGTGCAGGCGGACGTGGAAGTGAACAATTGCTACATGCGCCACTATTCCCGCGTCTTCAAACCGACCGAAGTGCAGATGATGCTCGCGGCCTTCTCCAACATTGAGACGGTGCATATCTCCGCCTATTCCCATCTGCTCGACACGATCGGCATGCCGGAAGTGGAGTACGAAGCCTTCCTCAAATATGAGGAGATGAAGGACAAGTACGACTACATGCAGGAATGGGGCGTGGAGACGAAGGAAGACGTGGCGAAGACGCTCGCGGTCTTCGGCGCTTTCACCGAAGGCGTGCAACTCTTTGCGAGCTTCGCGATCCTCATGAACTTCCCGCGCTTCAACAAGATGAAGGGCATGGGCCAGATCGTCACCTGGTCCGCCCGCGATGAGACGCTCCACACGGAAAGCGCCATCAAACTCTTCCGGACGTTTGTGGATGAAAACCCGGAGCTCTGGAACGACACGCTCCAGAAAGACATCTACAAGGCGTGTGAAACCATCATCACCCACGAAGATGCCTTTATCGATCTGGCGTTCGAAATGGGTGCCGTCGAGGGCCTCAGTGCGGAAGAGGTGAAGAGCTATATTCGCTGGATCGCCAACCGGCGCCTCACACAGTTGGGTCTTCTGCCGATCTACCGGGTCGACAAAAACCCGCTGCCCTGGATGGACGAAATGCTGAACGGCATTGAGCACACCAACTTCTTCGAAAACCGCGCGACGGAATATTCCAAAGCCTCCACCGAAGGCTCCTGGGAAGAAGCGTTTGATTGAGGGGTAAGCCTTCCAACTACTGTCAGCCTTGGGCTTGACCCGAGGATCCATTGGGCGCTTCTACCGAAACTCAGCCTCTCTGCAATCACTTTGTAATTGCCCGGTTTATCCGGGCAATCCAGAGCGATAAACCATGTCCTTTATTCGAAGGCACTGGACCACCCGAACAAGTCGAGTGGTGACATTTATTAGATTGTTTAAACGCCCCGCTTCGACCCGAAGAGCTTCGGGTATTTTCGAGCATAGACCCGGGTGCCGGGGCGGACAAAGCCATAGGCGAGCAGCGCGCCAAACGCAGCACCGATAATCTCCTCCCAGTCAAACCGCCAGGAGATCAGGTTTGCCAAGGCTAGCAAAACGCTGAAGAAGGCACTGACAACCAGGAAGAAGGCAATGAGCCGGTAGGGGATGACAGATCCCATTATCGAAAAGAGCGAGAGGGCGATAAGCACGAGACTTAGGCCCACCACGAGATCCCGCGGTTTGGGAATGTCTCCCAGCAGGGCCTGCCAGATCTCCATGCCGAAACCGAAAAGACCGGCTAGCAGATAGATCCCGATTACGAACCAATAGACCGCCTTGTGCCACCAGCGCGCGCGGATGACGCGCGCCGGGGGAACAGCGTCCTCCATCGTACCTGTTGAAACACTCATGAGAGAAGTGTGACGGGCGCGTCAGTCCAAGGCAAGCGACGTTCCCGTGTCAGAGGAAGGCTGCCAAGAAGAAACCCGCCCTAATCAGACCAAGGCGTACATCCGTTTGCCTATGCGCTCCACACCTCTTTGCGGACGATCTGCTGCACAAAGATGCTGGTGCCCAGCACGCCGGCGACGGCGAGGTTGGGGGTGATACCGAACATCAGGATCAAAGACACGGCCCAGAACGTGGCGGCGAGGCCGACCCCGGCTCGATAGTCGAAGTTCAGGGCAAACAGCAGCATGGAAAGAAACAGAAAACAGGTCTTCGACCAGTAGACATAGTTTGCGTCGACAATCTGCACGCTCGGATCCGTCGCGGCGCTGTAGCTCTCATAGATATTGACGCCACCCCCAAACCAGAGGGCAGAGGTCATGTTGAAGATCAGATAGCCGTAGCTGAGCACGAGCAGATAAAACAACCAGTCTTTCGAAATCGGATATCTCAGTTTGGGCATGTCGGTCTCCCTTGCACGAACGTATGAAAATGAACAAATGTATAAAAATGAACATATGAACAAATTTAGGCATTGCAACAAAAAACTTGTATTTGCCCTTTTCTGCTGAAAAATGGGGCGAAGCAGCCCCGTTTCCCTTCGAGCTAAAGTGCGCGATGCAGCGATATTTTGAGCAAAAGGCTTCCGATCAGAAGAAGCGTGCACGCACCCGCTCCGTACTGGTCGACGCGACCATCGATGTGATTGCGGAGAAAGGGAGCGATGGCGCCACGGTGCGGGATGTTACAGGCCGGGTCGGCATGTCGCCGGGCACGTTCTACAATCATTTTCAGGATATGGATGACGCGGTGCGGAGCGCGACACTCTGCATTATTGAGGAGGTCATTGAGGGCATCATTGCCGACCTAGCGGGTGTCCAGAACGCGTCCCACCGAGTAGTGATCGCCACGTATCAGACGATCGCGGCGGCGGTCGATCAGCCCCATTGGGGCGTGCTTATTGTAACTGCGTTCGAAAAGCAGCCTGACCTTGCCCAGGACTTTGCGGTCTATCTTCGCGAGGATGTCAACCAGGGCATTGAGCAGAAACACTTCACCGTTGAAAACACCAGCCTCCTGATCGACCAACTGGCAGCGCTCATTTTGCTCGCGATAAAGTCCCAGTTGCGCGTGAAGCCCGACAAGGTGGTTCACAGGCAGACATGCGAAGCCATGCTGCGACTTCTTGGTCAATCGCCCGCGAAGGCGGCAAAGACCGTGGCCGCGGCGCTAAGCCGCTAGGCTCTGATGCAGTCTTAAGGCGTGTACCAGATGGGCGACGAGTAAGCGCGTTCCTGGATGGTGGCCGGACCCTCATAAGGTGTGGGTTGTCCGAGCGCGATGGCGTCGAGCTGCGAATGCCGGATGGTCGGGATCTGCAACACACGCACATAATAGAACGCGCGCTGGCTGGCATCGAATTCCGGATCGGTCCAGAGGGTAGAGAATTCTGCCGCCCCGATGGAGTTTTCAACTTGCCCCGTCTCCAGGTCCACCGTATTGCCGACCGGCGGCAGCTTGCCGTCGGCGCCCGGCACCCGGCCGTCCGACCAGGCAACATCAAAAATCTTCTCGTGGGAGGTGCCGTCCGCATCCACCCAGCCCTTGATCACCTGCACCCGATCAAGATTGGCGTCGATCGGGTCTTTGGTGGCACGGATCAGGAGCTGAACGCCCGTGTCCGATGGGGCGGTGCTGAGATTGCCGCCCATGGGCACACCGCCCGCATAGCCGATGCTGGCAAGATCGTCAGCGTCTGCCGCGGCAGCGTCATACGCCCAGCCGCCAAAGACGCGGAGCGACATGCGCGGGCCTGTGGTGGCATAGGTCTCCCGGCGGGCAAAGGCTTCAAAAATGCTTTCGCGTGTGTTCTCTTCCGCCCAGACAGCCGCCAGCCCTTGCGCGGAATAGTTCCAGCCATCAAACGTGTCGACGCCCGGGGTGTAGGAGTTTTCCGCATCTGTCTCGTCATAGGCGCGCTTGTTTTCCGGGACAGAGTCCTTTCCCATCTTGCCCCAGAAATTGGGTTCTTCCGCCGACGCGATACTCGTATGCGCGTCCGTCGAGCCGATCACCCCGAACTGATAGGGGTTCACGCCAATTTCCTGTTCGATCTCCAGACCGCGGCGGAGCCCTGAGCGCATAAAGTCGCCCACAGCCGCCTGGTAGCTCGGTCCCTGGGGCTTTGGCTGGAGATAGAAATTGAAGGGTTCAAAGTCCGCAAACTCATCGTCTGGGGAGAGCGTCGGGTCGGTCTCCGAGTCGCCCTTCACCTGGGTCACTTCGACAATCGGTTCCCACTCCATGCGCGTGCGGGCGAACTCCGCCGTGATGGGCTCGCCATTCAACCGCGTGGTGCTGAACATGTAGCCCTTGGAGAGATTGGGATTGTGCGGGATCGCCATGAAGCGCGCGCCCGTCTCTTCCTGCAGGCGGCCAAGACCTTCCCAGAGCTGATGCGGGTAGGGCGCTTCGCCGGAGCCGATCGGATCAATGCTGGCGGCCTGCTCGCCATTCATGGTCGACATGACAACACGGTGCAGGTTCACCCCATTGTTCGTTTGCGTCCATTCCCAGCCGATGAGCGGCGTGAAGACGCCAGGCTCATAATGCGCTTCGGCGGCAGCGGCCGATTTGGCCCACATGTCCGCGCTGATGGCGTCGGCCACATCGCGTGGGATGCCGACAACATCGCTGACAGCGATATTCTGCATGCCGCCGGTAACGACCGGGTCTTTCGTATCACCCGGTTCAATCTGATTGGGGGCAAAGCCGGTGCTGACGACACTGGTGAGGTGCGTGGGTTGGTCGATTGTGTCGCGCAGCTGGCCAAGCGCGAAGGTCGTGAACCAGCGCTGCCAGAACCAGGCCTCGGACATGTCCGGATTCTGACGGAAGATTTCACCGATCACGCCCAGCGATTCCGCATGATCGGAAACGACCAGAAAATCGAGTGGTTGCTGCAGTTGGACACGCACCCGGTTGAACGGGTGCACGACAGGCTCACCTTTCGCGAGGCGATAGGCAGTGTCTGGGTCGGCTGTGCGGTTGCCCGCAATGAAAGCGTCTGTGGAATAGGAGGAGTGCAGATGCGTGTCGCCCCAGAGCAGCTGTGTGTCGGCAGCGTGAACCGCAGTCGTCAGGCTGGTGCCTGCGAGCAGGGCGGTGGTCAAAAGTGTTTGGCGCATCGGAACTCTCCCAGTCTCTTTCATTAAGGAGAGTATAGGAAAGGATATGGCAGGTAACATGCCATATTATTCTTATTCCTCAGAGTGGAATTCTAGATCGGCGCCTAAGCGAGGAGGATCGGGATTACCGCCGATATATCGACATCACCGCGCCATTGCCGGTGGGTTCCGACTTCCGAAGGGTCAGGGATGACGGAACCGTGCCTTCGGCGAACAGGCGTTTGCCTGAGCCGACGACCACCGGGAAGGTCCAGAGCCGAAACTCATCGACTAGGTCGTGTTTTAGGAGCGTCTGGATCAAATTGCCGCTGCCATGCACTTGAAGAAGAGGGCCGTCCTCTTGCTTGAGGGCGGCGATCTGCTCAGCCACGTCGCCGGAGAGCACGGTCGTGTTCCTCCAAGAAGGGTCGGTGAGGGTCGACGACGCCACATACTTTGCGGCCGCGTTCATGCGCGCCGCCGCCGGGTCCTGAGGGTCAGCGTCAGGCCAATGCCCGGCAAACAGCTCATAAGTTTTGCGACCGAAGAGCATGTCATAGGGCTCCGCCATGGCCTCGCGCCCGACCTGCTCCATCACACCGTCCCAGCAGGGCTGCGCCCATCCGCCTCGTGTGAAGCCGCCGGATGTGTCTTCTTCGGCGGACGACGGGCCCTGCGTCACGCCATCAAGACTGAGAAACGTTAGGATCGCGAGTTCTCTCATAGCGGGTCCTTCTCTGGCAGTGATATAGTCAACCAAATGGTTTATTAAATGTTGGCAGCAAGAAAGTCAACTAAATGGTTATGTATATGTGACGGTGGTTCGTTTAAGCGAAATGTGTCGCCCATCGACTTAACACGCCTGAAAGAAGATCTGAGTTTGTCGTGTAAACGCGTTCGCGGCCTTGTTTGTCGACACGGAGCAATCCGCTTTCCACAAGCGTTGCCAGGTGTCGGCTTGTTGTTGGCCAGGTGCAATCGAAACGCGCGGCTATATCACCTGCCTTGGTTGCCCCTCGATAGTGAATAGATAGCAGGATCTGGCGACGCATCGGGTGAGCTAGAGCTGCGAAAACCTCGTCTGCAATTTCGATCTCGCGGATGCTGTCCAGTTTAGCCATTAAGCGCTTCTACATGAGGAAATTCCATGTTGGGCTTACCTCCGCGTTTTTCGCAGAGCTGATCCATGCGCTCCCAGACAGCCATCACTTCGGGATGTTCGTGCGCCCGCTCATCCGCACCCTCCAGCCACTCGAAAATCTGGAAATAGATGGGTTTGCCATTGTCTTGCTCAGTGCCTTTGTACACCTGAGGCGGCTCGTCGGTTACGAGACCAAGACGGTGAAGCGTCGGCCAGTGATTGAGCATCAGCTCTTCGAATCTCTGCTGGTTGTCGCTGGCCACCCGGTAGTGACAGATCACAATATTGCTCATCATCACCTCCTTATTTAGCGAAGATGCTAAGTAAATCACAAAACGGAAAGGTTAGCAAGATTGCTAAATAAAAGATTCGGCGCCGATCAACGAAGCCTATTTCACCGCATAAACCTTGTAGGCGACGCCCTTCGCCGTAAGCCTTCCGATGCCCACGGCCACTACATGATTGAGCCAGGCGTAAGGCCCATCCATGGCCGCTTCAAAAAGCGGGTTGGTGCGGAAGTAATAGGTGGAGGGATCGAGTGCCTCGCGGGCGTCCCGGTCACCCATCGCCCCCATCTGTTCCGGCGGCATGACGATACGGCCACCGTAATAGACGTAGATATTGTGGCCGTCTTCCGTGGTGAGCGCGGCCCGCACATCGATCTTCAGCGACCCGTCGGCGCGGGCAAGCACCCAGTCGCCGCCGGACGCCGGCATGGTGCCTTTGACCTTCGGTCCTTCGAACGTGCCGCCTTCCACATGGGCGATCATGCGCATGCCGTCCGGCACGGCCCCAATCACCAGGTTTGGGTCGCGCAGGACTGCATCTATCTCGAAAAGAAACTCTGTTTCAACGTCGCTCATGTCTGTCTCCCATGTGTTTGTTGGAGACGACTTTAGGCAGCTTGATGCAGCGCGTCTATTGTGGCGCGGGGTCGTTGAAGACAGCTTGTCGATGCAAGACTTGATCTTCCAGGTGGTCCATCAAACCCCGGAGCATGGCCGGACGATCGGTGCAGGCAAGGGCCCGTTGTTTGAGCTTGGCGCCGCGGGCGCCATCACGGTCTGGGTCATCTTCTAGTTTTTGTGCAAAGGCAGCAATGTCCTCCGCGTCCGCCCAGGCTTCGTAAAACCCTTCGCGACAGGCTTGCTCCGCGACATCCCCCCAGGGTTGGGTGAGGACAGGAATTCCCGCGGCCAGGGCTGCAACGGCGGAGGTGGCCCCGCCGGCACGCGGGGGATTGAGATAGGCGTCGCAGGCGCCGAGAATTTTGGGGACATCCTCCCTAAATCCAAGCAAACAGGATCGCTCACGAAGCGCTGCATGTCCTGTCATCAGCCCGTCAGGGCCTTCGATCGGACCGGCAAACACAAAGAACAGCTTGGGGTTCAGTTTGATCGCGGCCTCAAGAACAGACAGAAAAGAGGGCGTGAGCTCGCGATCAAACCGCGTGCCGACCAGGCAAAAAGCGATCGCATCGTCAGGGATGCCGAGGGACGCCCGGGAATGAGGTGTTTCAGGCTCCTGAGGGGCAAATGCATATTGTGCGGTGACCAGTGCATCGTCGTGCAGCCCGAGATTGTCCCGTAGGGTCCGATCTGTTTCCTTGATGACCCGCGGCACAACAAGCGTCTGGGACGCCGCGATCGGCATCATGCCGCCAAACGGAATGGTGGCAACGGTCGTGAAGAGGGCACACAGGTCAGCAGTCGGGCTTGAGCCTCCAAGCGAGAGAACGAATTGTGGGTTATGCGTTCGAACGAGGTCAACCACCTTCATCATTTCGGCGGCATTCGGCATGGTCGGCGGGCATTGATAGAACGGAAAAGTGTCCGCCTCATATCGGATATGTCGAACACCGAGCGCGGTTTCCGAATAGTTGCTGAGCGCGGGATTGAAAAGCGGAACGGTCATTTGGCTGGGCAGGTCCGCGGTGTTGATCAGCAGAACGTCCTTGTCGAGCGCTTTTAGAACCTGAGCGTTTTGATAGGTGTCCGCCGACGGCGCATGAAGCTCGGACAGTAACTGATTGGTGAGGATAACAACCCTGTCATGCCGCCGGTCTTCCGGCGGCACCCAGGTGCCTGCGCGCGCTCCAAACTGCTCCCGCCAGATGTTGGAGAGGGACAGATAGAAGCGATAGACCAGTTCAAAACTTTCGGCGTCGGGCGTTTCACCGGATGAGAAGAGTGTCTGCCGTATCTGCCAATAGACCTGATGGCACTCTTCAAGGGTGAGATGACCGTCGCTTGCCAGATGAATGACCAGCCGCAAGAAGTCGGGCTTGGGATCGATTTTGAAGAGGAAGGAAACCAGAAACAGATTGAACGCAGGATCTTGTGAGATCGCCTGATTGACGATCTGCGTGCAGGGTTCCAGAAAGTCTGGGTTTGTGCGTACAAGCGTCGATACTTTTTCCATCTCGAAATGCGCTTGGATGAAGGCGGCAAGATCGCTTGGTATCGAACTGCCGGGCGCGTTTGCATCGAACGGCACGTCTACGCGCGCGGGCATGTTCGCGCCAAGCATGGAAAGCGCCTGGCGCAATCCGTTGAGCGTTTCTGCGCCTGCCGAGATGGTCGGCGTGTCCGATAAGGCGGATTGGGCCACTTTGTTTCCCCTGAGCGATGATTGCCTGATCATCACTGTACGCGTTTAAGATTGTATTAAGCATAAAACGCTCGATGCCCTGCTGACGGTCCTGCGGCTTAGAGTCGGCGCGCGACTGTCAGGAGCGCCAAACCGCCAGCGCCCAGCAAGAAGGTCGCAATCGCGACCGGCATCAGACCATGAGCTGCAAGGAACGGGGCCACAGCGGCAGCACCTACGCCCGCCAGTGCCACGCAGAAGAAATTGAGGAGCGACGAAGCTCGAGCGCCATGGGTTGGCACTATGTCCATGGCTTTTGTGAATCCCGCACCACTTCGAATGCCCATGCCCGCATCGAAAATCGCGACCAGAAACGCCACCGCAACCCACCCTGGGGCATCGGTCGAAACGGCATAGACGAGGAGCGCCCCGCCGCCGACCGTCTGCGCAACAGAGCCGGTCAAAATAAAGTCGTCAGTCTTGAAGTGATGCACCAGCAGCCCGGTCCCATTCGCACCGACAACATAGGCTGAGATGATGATGACCTGTGTGAGCAAAAAGGCATTCGTGTCACCTCCCAGATGCGCCGTGATGAGGTAGGGCGAACTCAAAACGAAGGTCAGCAATCCGGCGAAGCCCAGCGCCTGGCTCCCGACATAGGCCAGATACTTGCTGTGGGAGAGCAACCGTCCATAACCTCGCACCACCGGCCAGAGGTCTGTTTCATGGCTTTCGGGACGGTCATTGGGGATGGTGAAGCCAACCGCGGGTGTCAGCAAGAGACCCATGCCCGCGGTCAGCCAGAAGATCGACTGCCACCCCCAGGCTGCGATCATCAGGGCGCCGAGCGCCGGTGCGATGACCGGGATAAGGCTGAAGAGAGAGGAGAAAACCGACATGGCCCGCACGCTGCGCGCTTCGTCATAGAGCGAGCGAATGAGAGCCGGCGCCACCGAGTTGCCGGACGCAGCGGCACAACCCTGCAACACCCGGCCAGTGATCAGCATCTCTGGCGTGGTCGCCATGGCACAAATGAGGGACGCAGGCACGAAAATCGCGAGACCGCCTAGGAGAACAGTCCGCCGCGAATAAAGGTCCGCCAATGCGCCAAAGGCCAGCATCGATGTGGCGAAGCCGAACGAAAATCCGGCAAGGGTCCACTGGGCTTCCACCACGCTCGCGCCAAGCTGTTCCGGCAGGAGCGGAATGGCGGGCAGGTGAAAGTCAAACGCTGACCCGCCCAACATCGCTGTCGCCAGAACAATCGCGACAATCCATCCCGTGTGGCTCATGGGCTCCCCGCTTTCTCCTTGATAAGGGGCAGAACAGCCAGTGCCGCAAGGCTCATGATGAGCATGACCGCCCCGGCGCTCCAGACACCGTCGTCAAGGAAGGGGGCAACCGCGCCAGTACCGATGGCAGACAGGCCCATCGAAAAGAAAATGATGAGCGATGAGGCACGCGCGCCATAAGCGGGGACGGCGTCAATAGCGCGTGAAAACCCGGCGCCGCCACGAAGTCCAAGACCGATGCAATAAGGCACACCGCCCAATGCAAAACCAAACCAGTGCACAGGAAACAAAAGCGCATAGGCGAGCAAGCCCAGTGCGCTCACGATCTGGATTGCGTTGCCAATCCAGATCAATTGGTCGGCGGTCACATGAGCCATCAACCGTCCGGTCGTGTTGGCCGCCAGCAGAAAGACGCTGACCCAAATGATCTGGGAGTAGACATATTCCGCAGGCCCGCCGCCCATGTGGGTGACAATGAGTGTTGGCGCGGAGAAAACGACTGCGAGCAACCCACCCAGCGAGAAGCCGTGGCTGACCGCATAGCCCATGAACCGCTTGTGCTTCAGCAGCGTGAAGAAGCCCATTAGCACCGGCCAGATGCTGGTGTGATGGCTCTCAGGCCGGTCATCCGGCACAACGAGGACTGCCGCGATCAGCAGGGGAACACCCGCGATCACAATCACCCAGAAATTCGCCTCCCAGCCGAACTGAGAGAAGATCCAGGCACCCAATATAGGCGCAAAGGCTGGAATGATCGCGTCAATGCCGCCGATTACCGAGATGGCGTGCACGGCGCGCGCCTCATCGAAGAGCGGCTTGATCATCGGTACTGTTAGCGCCGCAGACGCGCTTGCGGAAAAGCCTTGAGCGAACCGCGCGAGCGCCAGACTCTCCGCCGTTCCGGAAACGGCGCACCAAAGAGACGCTGGTACGAAGACGAACAACGACCCCACCAACACCCAGCGGCGGTTCCACAGGTCACCCGCCGCACCGAAGAGAATCTGGGAGATCGCGAAACCGGCGCTGAAGGTCACGAGCGTAAACTGGACCGCCTCAATGGACGTGCCGAAAATCTCCGGCAGGTAGGGGACGGACGGCAAATAGAGATCGGTCGCCGCGAGCGCCAGCATGTTAGCGGCGACGATGGTGACAATAATCGCAAGGCGCGTTGTCGGGGAAACTTGGGGTGATGTGTCCAACTGAGACATGTCGGGTGTCCTGAAACGAAAAAAGCCCGGCAAAACCGGGCTCTGACTGAATAAAGAGAATGTGGTTTGCTACTTCGGAGGCGCGCACGGGCGCACGGACGGCTTGCATGCGCCGACGGTGCTTTCGAGGTACATATTTTGAAAACCATACATGGAGAGGTCTCAACAGTTTCAAATCGTTTGCGCGCGACTATGACGAGCGGTTTGCCGCAAGTCAACCAGCCATCAGATAGACGCCCCGCCCGGATGCCAAAAGCTTTCCACCGCCGTCAAAAACCTTGGTCTCCGCGGTCGAGACTTTGGAGCCCAGCTTGATGACTTGAGCTTCCGCACTCATGTCGCCGGGTCCGGCGGGCCGGTGATAGTCGACACGCAGGTCCACGGTTGCGATAGATACACTGCCAGTCGTCAGAACCGAATAGAGGCCCAACAGGTCGATAACTGACGCCAAAATGCCGCCATGGACCGTTGGTGGGTTGGGGTTGGACACCAGGTCTTCTTTCCAGGGCAGGGTGACAGACATGCGTCCCTCACCAACGTCTGTTACGCGAAGCCCCAGCCATCGTTGAAAGGGCGACACGTCGATGCGTTCTTGCCAGGTTTCTAGGTTTGATTGGTCTGTCATGTCCCCGCCTTTTTGCGCGGGAGCTTAAACGGATGTGCCGCCCGACGCCAATTTCTCAACCAGATCAACAGCAGTACCGACGCCATCCTCCTTTGCGAGCTCATGCGCAACGGTCTCTGCGTGGGAGGCAAAGGACTTGTCCTTCACAATGCCGCGGAGTGCGTGGGCAAGCTTGTCAGCTGTGATCTTCTTTTGCGACAGCGGCGGAAGGCCCGCGCCCAAATCCGCGACGCGATGTCCCCAGAAGGGTTGATCCCCGAAATAGGGCGCAACCAGTTGCGGGCGGCCAGCACGGAACGCAGCGGCTGTCGTACCTGCACCGCCATGGTGGACGACAGCACTCATGAGCGGAAACAGCTTGTCGTGTGGCGCGCCGTCAATGGCGAAAACGGTCTCCGGCAAATCGTCAGCGGTAAGGCCACCCCATCCGGTCGCAATCACGCCGCGACATTCAGCTTTGGTGAGGGCTTCAATCACCAGGCGCGCTTTGGCTTCCGGATCTTTGTCCGTCATGCTGCCAAAGCCGACATAGACCGGCGGGGGCCCAGCGTCGAGGAAGGTCTGTAGGTCCGGCGGCGGTACCCATCCGGACGTGTCATCAAGGAACCAATAGCCGGTGACATAGGCTGTGGTCGGCCAGTCTGTTGGGCGCGGGACAACATGTTTGGAAAAGGCGTGCAGCACAGGGAGCGTGCGCCCGTTGATTTCGCCGCCCCGTGCAAAACGGGGCAGGGGCGGCAGACCGAGCGTTCCGGTCCGCCAGCCGTTCAACTGCTTGGAGAACATGGCGCGTTGCCCCCGGATCGCCGAATAGGACCATCGGTTGAGCCTGCGCCCGAGAATGCCGTTTCCCAACCCCGCGATCGCGAAGTCACCGGTTGGCACCACGATAGGCTGCAGGGCGGTCTGTATGACGGGAATGTTGAGTGCTTCACCAAGGTCTGTCGCGACAGGCACTTTCGGATGATAGAGAATGAGGTCGGCCCGATGCGTTGCCTGCGTGCTGCCCTCAATGATTTCCGCAGTGATCTTCTGGCTGATGTAACGGAAATTCCGAATGATCGCGAAGAGACTGCCGGAAATAAGATCGCGGCCTTCTGGCGACTGTAAGAGCGCCTGAAGATCAAGGCCGCCGGAGACATATTCAAACCCAAACCCCTGTACCCAGTCGGCGAAATTCTCCGGGCCGCTGATCACCACATCATGACCGGCGGCTCGGAGACCAAGGGCCAACGCTACATAGGGTTGCATGTCGCCCCGCGTACCAAGCGTCAGGATCGCAATGCGCATGTGAGCCTCCTCGCATCTGGAGGCAAGTGTGCCACCTTGGCCGTCAGAAGCCTAGAGGCCAAGCAATCTGTTAGAGGCCGAACTCACTCATCATGACCGGCCGTCCTTCATCGATCGATTTGTGCGCAGCAAGTCCCATTGCCACCGCTTTAAGCCCGTCTTCCGCACTGACTTTGGCCGGCGTTCCATCTGTGATCGCTGCCTGAAAGTCCAGATGCTGGAAGTAGCTGGCGCCGTGATGGTAGCCCGCCTCAAGCACGGCCTGATCAACAGGCACATGAATGGTCTGGACGTTTTTTGGGTCTCTAGGCGCCAGCGTCACATTGCCGTCGGGAATATGGCATTCGGCTTTTCCGATGTGACCGACTGCGCTCAACTCTTCTTGATGCCGGGAGCCTTCGGCAAACATACAGAGGTCATGCATCGCGCGCACGCCATTGTCGAAGTCTACAATGACAAACGCATTGTCGAGAATATCCGGCGTTTCCCCATCATAAGATTCGTCCAGGTGGTTGACGTCTTGGCCCCCGCTTGCATAAACGCGTACCGGTTCCGCCTGCACCACGTGGCGCATCATATCGAAGTAATGGCAGCTCTTTTCGACCAGCGTGCCACCTGTATTGCGGCTGAAGCGGTTCCAATCACCTACCTTTGGCAGAAACGGAAAGCGGTGCTCTCTGATGGCAAACATTTTGAGCGTGCCCAAGGTGCCGCCATGTACTTCTTGAACGAACCGCGTCACCGGCGGCATGTAGCGATATTCCATCCCAACCCAGAACACACCTTTATGGGAAGCCGCCCGCTTGGTGACCTCTTGGGTGTCTTCAAGGGTGGTGCAAAGAGGTTTCTCGCAGAGAACATGAAGGTCCGTCGCCCAGACGTCCTCTAAAATACTCACATGGGTGAAGTTGGGGCTGGCGATCACAAGCGCGTCGACGTTGCCGGATGCCAAAAGGTCCCGATGATCGGTGTGCACCTCTACGTCATGCGTGAGGGTGGAGGTTGCCCAGTCCCGCGATCCCTCATGCGGGTCTGAGATCGCCGTGACCACGGCACCGTCCGTGATGGCGATGTTCATGATGTGCTCAATGCCCATCATGCCCGTCCCGATAATTCCATAACGCAAGGGGTCCGCCATGTTGAAAGGCCTCTTCTAATCAAATCGTCCCGTGACAGCAGGGTCAGAGTGGATACACTCAGGCCCATGACTGACCTATCCATTACCCCAGAATTCCGTCCGCTCGGCAAGAGCGGCCTGTCCGTTTTCCCGATTGCTTATGGCATGTGGCGCTTTGCCGGCACCAGCACGAAAGAAGCCCATGCCAAGATTGATGCGGCCCTTGCCGCGGGTATGACATTGTTCGACACCGCCGACATTTATGGTGTCGACGGAGATGGCGCCTTTGGCGATGCGGAGAGACTGTTCGGCGACGTGCTGAAAGACACGCCCTCATTGCGCGATAAAATGGCGGTCGCGAGCAAGGGCGGCATCGTTCTGGGCCTTCCTTATGATTCGAGCGCCGACTATCTGGTCTCAGCTTGTGAGGTCTCTCTCAGCCGCATGGGTATTGAGCAGATCGACCTCTATCAGATTCATCGCCCGGACATTCTGGCGCACCCGCAGGAAGTGGCGGGCGCACTCACGCAGCTTCGGGACCAAGGCAAGATCGCCCATGTCGGCATTTCCAATTACACGCCGGCACAGTTTGAGGCACTGCAGGCACATCTCGATTTTCCGATTGTAACCAACCAGCCTGAAATTTCCTGTTGGGCGCTCGACCCCATATTCGACGGCACCTTGGATCAGTGTATGCAGCACGGCGTCACGCCGCTCGCCTGGTCACCACTGGCGGGGGGGCGCCTCGCGTTGCCAAAAGAAGCTGCCTTGAAAGAAGAGGACGGCGACTGTCTCGTTGCCACGCAAACCCTCCTCGACAAAATGGCAAAGGAGGCAGGCGTCACCCGGGAAGCCGTGGCGTTGGCCTGGTTGCTCGCGCATCCGGCGGGCATCATCCCGATCATTGGGACACAAAACCTGAAGCGCATTGCTGAAGCAACGGATGCCTTCAAGGTCTCTTTTGATCGTGCAGGCTGGTACGCCATTTCGCAGGCGTCCATGGGGGAGCAGCTGCCATGACGGGTCCGATGGAAGTCTCCTGGTTCTCGGCACTTTGTGACGATGACTATGAATATCTGGGTGTACCAGAGGATCGATTGAAAAGTTCGCTTGCGCATTGTGGTGAGATCACCCAGACCGCAGAGAAGGGGGGCTTTGACAATATCTTGCTGCCGAGCGGCTACCAGCTTGGCATGGACTCGGTGGCCTTCGCCGGTGCGATGGCGGCGCTGACGGAGAAGATCAAACTCTTGCTCGCGATCCGCTGTGGGGAGATGTGGCCGCCTCAATTAGCGCGGCAGATCGCAACCCTCGATCAGATGCTCGGCGGGCGGCTCACGATCAACATCATTTCAAGCGACATGCCCGGCCAGGTCATGGCGTCGCCAGAGCGCTATGGGCGCACACTGGAAGTGATGCAGCTGCTCAAAACCTTGTTGGACGGCAATGCGGTCAATCACCAGGGCGAGCATTATCAGTTGGAGTTGGACCCTCCACGAATGGGCACCGTCTCTGGCAAATGCCCACCCTTTTATTTTGGGGGCCTGTCGCCTGCGGCGAGAGATGTCGCGGCGAAGGCGGCGGATGTGTTTCTCATGTGGCCGGACGAAGAGCCCAATGTCACAGCTATTCTGGATGACATGAAGAAACGTGCGTCGGAGGTGGGGCGAACCTTGCGGTACGGTTATCGGGTTCATGTGATTGTTCGGGAGACGGAAGCAGAAGCACTCGATTACACGCGCACCCTCATGAGCAAGCTGGACGACGCGGAAGGCGAAGCCATACGCAAGAAGTCTCTTGATGCCGCATCTGAAGGGGTGCGCCGACAGGCAGAGATGCGGGATCGCGCCGACAAGGATGGTTTCGCGGAAGATCAGCTCTGGACAGGCATCGGTCGGGCGCGATCCGGGTGTGGCGCCGCCATTGTGGGCGATCCCGATCAGGTGTTGGCAAAGATAAGTCGTTATCAGGCGATGGGTCTGGATGCCTTCATTCTCTCCGGATACCCCCATGCAGCTGAATGCGATCTTTTCGCCCGGTATGTTCTGCCCAAGCTCAACCATCAGCCACTCGAGTTTTCGGTATGAGGGTTCTAAAAGTCTGGCTGATCTTGGTCTGTACCCTGTTGCTCACGTCGCCGGCGTGGGCCACTTGGTCGATCGTCGCTGTGGACCCAGAGACGGGTGAGGTGGGCATCGCGGCGGCCAGTTGCTCTACGGGCGTCCGGCTGATCTCAGGTCTGGTGCCGGGAAAAGGAGCCGTGGCCGCTCAAGCTGCAACAAGTTTCTTAGGCCGCGATGTTGCGATGGAGATGATCGCAGACGGAGATCGTGCCGATATCATCGCAGATAAGCTCGCAGATGAAGATCTCTATTCGAGCCCGATCCGGATCGGATTGGATTGGCTGCAATATGGACTTGTGACCTTGAAACCCTCACCGAAAGCGGGAACCGTAACGGGTCAATCCGTGCCGGATGATTGGGGCTCCGTGCACGGGGATGATTATGCGATCTCCGGCAACACACTGAGAACTGGCGTCGTTGACGCCGTGGCGACGGCCTGGCAGTTGGACACGGTGGGCAGCTGCAAACGCCCTCTGGCGGAGAGGCTCCTGAGGGCGTTGGAAGCTGGCAGAGATGCGGGCGGCGACAATCGTTGTCCCATTGACGCCTCATCCTATGCGGCATTTCTATTTGTTGCGAAGCCGGACGATGACCCGGACGTACCAACGCTGATGCTTGAAGCGCCGCGGCATTTCTCCGGACTTGAAATGACCTGGCAGATTCCTTTGGGCTTTACGCCGGACCCGTCTCTGCCGGAACCGGTCGCGCACCTGCGCGAGCTTTATGACGCTGAGATGTCGGACTCCAGCTGCGGGGAATAAGAGGAGGGACAGAGATGAATGAAAAGGACAAACCGTCATCTATTCCGCTCACACCACAGACCGAAGCTCCTTCCTTCAAGCTGGGATTTGAAGATGATGCGCTGTTGAAGCGTGACGAGCTGAGGCCTGTTCGGCTGCAGCTCGAACTGCTGAAGCCCGATCTCATTCTAGAGGAGCTGCAGGTACGTTCCACGATTGTCGTCTTCGGCTCTGCACGCGTCCCCGATCCGGAAACAGTCGAACGGGAATGTGAGGAAGCGCGTCGCCTATGTGAGGCAGCCCCGGACGATCCCAAATGTGCGCGGGATTTAAGACGCGCGGAGCGGAAGCGCGAGCATTGTCGCTATTATACGGAAGCGCGGAAATTTGCGGAGATAGTGTCAAAGGAAGCGCAGTCCAACAGCCTCCTTGATTATGTCATCGCGACAGGCGGGGGACCCGGCATCATGGAAGCGGCAAATCGTGGTGCGGCGGATGCGGAGGCGATGTCGGTAGGGTTTAACATTGCACTGCCCCATGAGCAGCTTCCCAATTCCTATATTTCGCCGGAACTTTGTTTTCAGTTTCACTACTTTGCGCTTCGCAAGATGCATTTCCTGATGCGGGCAAAAGCGCTGGTGATTTTTCCGGGTGGGTTCGGGACGCTGGATGAATTGTTCGAAACGCTAACACTCATTCAGACCGGTAAAATTGATCCAATGCCGGTTCTCCTGTTTGGAGAGAGTTATTGGCGGCGTGTCGTCAATTTCGAAATGATGGCAGAAGAGGGAATGATCGCAGAAGAAGATCAGGACATATTCACCTTTGTCGAAAGCGCAGACGAAGCATGGGGCCACATAAACGCTTTCTACGGCGAGGCAGACGCGCCGCCACCTTTGATGCGATCTTCGCCGCTGTAAGGGGCGCCAAGAGTCTTTGGCCGCCGCGACAAGCCGATCCAAACCTGTTTTAGGCGCCTGGATCGATCACCGCACCCGTCGCAGGATCCAGCGTGATGACAGGAAGGCCAGCCTGCTTCCAAGCGCCAATACCGCCCGCAAGGTGCTGCGTCTCACCGCCAAGAACGGCGGCTGCTTTGTCGGCCGCCATGGCCGAACGTTTGCCCGAGCCGCATTGAAACAGCACTTTTGACGGATCATCGAGCGGCAGGAAGGCCGGATCGAATGTCGAGAGCGGCATGTTAAGCGCGCCATGAATCCGCTCCACCGCAAATTCTCGCGGTTCCCGGACGTCGATCAGCAGCACCTTATGGTCTTTAAGCAGTGCTTGGGTTTCTTCTGGGCTGAGCTCTGTAAGCATGGTGGGCCGTCCTGGGGGTTGTTTTTATATTCGCACTTGTTAAATTAGTAATCATGAATATAAATGTAAACCCCGCACAGGCGGAAAAAGCGGCCTCTCTCCTGGCCTCAATGAGCAACCCTCATCGGCTCCGCATTCTCTGCGAACTTCACGAGAACGAGTTGACGGTCGGTGACCTTCAAAACCGTATCGGCATCAGCCAGTCGAACCTGTCGCAACAGCTGGCAAGACTGCGCGACGCAAAGCTGGTGGCGACCCGCCGCGAAAGCCAGAAGATCTACTACGCACTCGCCAGCGACGAAGTCGTCCAGGTTATCCACGTGCTGCACGATCTTTTCTGCAGAGAACCAGGCTAAGACCAGGTCCTCTTCGTCAAATTTCTCCTATTTATCCTTCCCCTGACGGTGCGGACCTATCCTGTGCGCTGATCGGCCCCTGGCGCGAACCAGAGGACATGATCAGATCAGGAGGTGCGTATGAATTGGAAAGAAATCGTCAGCACGGTTGCACCGGGACTGGCAACCGCACTTGGCGGCCCCATGGCCGGCGTGGCTGTCAGGGGCATAGCGTCTGCCCTGCTCGGCACGGAAGACGCCGGTCAGACAGATGTCGAACAGGCGGTCCTGCGGGCCTCACCTGAAGACCTTCGAAAACTGAAGCAGGCGGAACTGGAGTTCCGTCAGCACATGAAAGAGCTTGAGATCGATCTGCAGGCGCTGCACGCGGCTGATCGAGCAAGCGCCCGATCCCGCCAGGTAAAGACCGGTGACCAGATGCCGGCATTCATCGCCTTTGCAGCACTTGGCGGTTTTTTTGGAATCTTGACCGCAATGATTTTCGTCGACTTGCCGCCAGGGTCTGAAGCGCCTCTGAACGTCATGTTGGGCGCGCTCGGATCGCTGGTGGTCGCCATTGGCAATTATTACTTCGGGTCGTCAGCAGGGTCATCGGCAAAAAATGTCCTGATCGAAAATCTGCTCGGCTCGCACAGCTTCCAACCCCCAGGAAAGTAGGAGAATGAAGATGGATAAGTTTAACAACCATGCGCCGGGTTTAGAGAGCCCTGCATCAAGTGCCCAATCTGTCGTTCCGTCCGATACCATTGATATGCCTCACATAACGCGCGCGATTTATGTCGGCGGCGCTGGCGACCTGTCGGTTGAGATGAAGGACGGTGGCGCCGTCACGTTCAAAAACGTGGGTGCAGGCGCTGTGGTTGCGATACGAGTCTCCCGTGTATTCGCGACGGGCACAACCGCGACAGACATTGTGGGGCTCTACTGATGACCGTGAATTTGGGATTGAGATTGCGATCAGTTCAAAGCGGGAACCAATCGGACCCGTATGCGTTACCTGCCCTACTGCCGGTGCCGCTTCTATGGTTCAATCCGGCAAAAGGTGGGGACGGAGCCCGGCTTACAGACTTTGGCTCGCTCGGTATTGACGCGACACAGCCAACACTGACGTCACAACCCAGTGCGACCAGTGAGATCAACGGCAAGCCCACCCTGACATTTGATGGCGTTGAGGATTTTCTGGCCACGGAAGATGCTGATCTGACGCCCTACCAGGCGATCACGGTGATGCTGGTGTCGGATAAGAATGATGCTGACCAAGGCGTAATTGTTGAACAGTCTACAAACTACGGTCTGGGCAACAACTTCCTTCTGTTTCAGAGCAGCAACGTCACCTCCTCGAACTCCTATCATCTTCATGGAACGAGTTTCGCGTCGCTTGAAACGTCTTCTGGTGTTGCGGGGCCAAGTATCAATGTCGTGACGTTTGATAGCACCGGCGCCAACGTCGCAACAGAAGTGTTGCCCCGACGGAATGGTGCGGCGCCAGCTACTACTACGCTTCAGGGCGGCACGAGCTCAGCAAACTTCTTCGACAGTGATCCACTTTATATCGGCGCGCGGGCGGGGACTTCATTCTTTGCCGGGATGAACCTCGCAGAATTGGTCATCTTTCCCGGCGCTTTGAGCCCCGCACAGATAGAGGCTTACGAAACCAGCCGCGGATCAATCTATGGTATTGCGCTCGGATAGGCATCGGGAATACGGAGGTGGATGGTGCTGCCGGGTGGAATTGAACCACCGGCCTCTCCCTTACCAAGGATGGAGGTGGTGCTGAAGTATTAGGAGGCAAAGCATGTGAGTCTTGGGCTAAGCTATTCGCACGGGCCTGTCGCTGGCGATCGCGCGGCCGCAATACCGGGTGTTGGCGTCGATCAGCGTCGGCAATCAGCGCGATCTCAAATTCCCGCCAACGATCCAGGATCTGATTATCGCGCTCGACAATGACACGGCGAAGGAAGCGATCCGCGATCGGGATCTGGCGATCGAACGCTTCGTCCGTATGGGGATGAATGTTCGGACGGCTTTCTCGCCCGTTGGCAAGGACGCAAACGATCTAATGAACTATGAGGGGGCGTCGTCTTGATCATCGGGATCCGGCCCAAAAGGGTGGCCCCAGCGTGGCCGCCACAGTCTAACCGTTTTGACTTCTTCCAATTCATGGAAGAACGACCGGGCAACGGGCAGATAAGCTTCCATTGGAGTCTCCATGACTTCGATACGCTCTGGATCGTCTTCAAAGTCGAGCGTTTTTCTGCACGTCGCAGCATCGATTGCGCAGTTCTCCATAATGCGTACTCGGCGGAGCAGCTTGGTCCAATCCGCTGGCCCATCGTCTTGTTGATCTACTGCACGCAGCGTGACCATCAAAGAAAAGGCAGCTCTGCGGGTGTCGTCAGGCAGGTCGGCTATCCAGCGCTCGATTCGCTCCATCTGGAAAAAGGCGTCTCTCGCGAGCTCAAGCCCTTCGTCGCCCCATCTGACAGCTTCAGCGAGATTCTCTGCATTGCTAGTGCCTTTAACTTCCTTCATTTTCGGACCAAATTGCACGTAAATGAAGAAAAGGCGCATCGCCAGCGAGAAGGGCAGCATTTTGACAACGGAATGAAGCTGATCGGTTGCTTTTTTGACCGCTGCATTTCGGGGTTCGTGTGTCGACTCCCGATGTATCCGAACTGCGAAGTAGATTGCAAAAGGCGCAGTAATTCCGCCGATCAGCGCTCCGAACGCTGTGATGTAGTCGAGGAATTCGGCGGTACCATCAAACCAAGGTCCAGCCGGCACCAGCGTCCAAACCAAAAAGCATGCAGCCAAGACCCACGGCGCAAGTCTCTCATCGATTCTCATTTCGCGACTGTGACCCAAAACAGCGCTTTCGCGCAAGAGCGGCGGGTGGCGTGATGGCGATCATGCGGAACCGGACAGTCGATATAGACTTTCAGTGCAACGACCCCGAGAGCGGCGTTTTCATCGGTAAAGTCGCCGAGATTGCCGTCGGCGAGCTCGAATTCTATGCCCATGCGTTTCATGGCTACACGTACCGGGAAATGGAAAAGGGATTCGCGATCGCGGGGAAGTCCTGGCCAACGATCAGCAGCAAAGATTGGGTCGGCAATTGGGCCAGGCATTCTAACACTGTGACCGAAGCAAATGGCGTCGCGTTTCTTGTGTGGCTTCACCGCCGCCGCCTGTTCCATTGCCATGCTGGCCCCGTAGTTGCGACGGACTGGTTAGAGGGTCCGATAAAGGGCGATCATGAATATGAGGCCGCGCAGTGCGCGCTTAACGCAGCAATGGGGTGGCAGGCGTAATGGTTACGAGTGTTCTGTTAGTTAGCTCGCTCAAAGCGAGCTCTCACACGTTGCAGATACTCGCTCCTCTGGTCGAACCTTTTTGTCCATTCGTTATCAGCGAATTCACGCACCTGCTGCTGATCCCGGAGCGTCTGCCGAGCATTAGCGAATTTCTCGATTGCTGCAGAAACATACTTCTTCATATCCCATGCATGATAAAGGTCACTCAGTTTCATCGATGCAGCGACATCAAGATAATCCAGCAAGTGTTCTTCCATCAAAGCGAAGTATCGATCGAACATGAGCTGCGACTCAATGACTTCAGGATCACTGGCATCTTTGAATCTGTCGCCACCCAACAACGTCACGTGGAGTCTGCGCGCTGTATTGATTGGCAAGAAGAATATTTCTGTTCTTACTCTATCGATAGTCTTGAGAGTGTACCTAGAGGCTTCGCTAATTTCAGTGAGACAATCAAGTCTTTCTCGCTTTTGGACGACTGTCAGTGTTTCCCAATCACCGCCTTCACATATCAATTTGCAAAGTTTTTCGTGGGTATGCGCCATTTCTTCGGCGCCATAGAACACCGAAAAAAAAATATAGTTGTTCAAACGCTTCTGTGTGTGTTGATCAGTGCTGCTTTTGTGAACAAGTATGACCACGGCAACCGCGAGCAGGCCAACAAAGCTGGACATCTCAAACTCTACAACTCTCAAGCCATTTCTCTCCCAAAACTGGGGGAAGAGAGCTGCAGTGACATCGGTAACTACGGGAAGGAAGAGCACCAAAATACAAGCGCCGAGCGAAGTCATAAGCAGTGTGTTCAGGATATCGCCAGCATACTTCATAACAAGATATTGCCTCGTTTCGCGGATAGTTCGCAAGCCGAACGGTGGCCCGTTTGAGCGACGAAACCAACAATCCTGGTCTGAAGGTCGTGAAAGGTGGCGCCGAAGGTGTGGGCGACATGATCGACAATGCGGAACCGGTCAAAGCCGGCGACACGCAGCCGGCGGATCCGCCGGCGGATGACACGCCGCCGATCGATGACGTGCCAGACGGGGAAGGCTGGCAAGATCCTTTCCTCGCCGACGATGATGACAGGCCCTATCGCCATCGTGACGACAAGGTGAATGATCAGCTGCCGGACGAAATGCCGGTGACGCCTTTGGACCTGAACGGCGATTTTTTTATTACCTGGACGCCAATGGGCAATATCGGGTGTTGAAACACTCGGAACATTCCCGCCTGCAAATGGCGTCGCTGCTTGGGTCGCGCATTGGCGCGGCGCGCTATTGGTATCCGGTCTTTAACAAAGAGGGATGGGTTCCCGGCAAGTGGGATCATGCCGCCTTTGCGCTCGATGCGATGCAGGGCTGCTCACGGGCCGGGATCTGGCGGGCACTCGATCGGGTGCGGTACGCATGCGCGCACCCTATCGACGGCAGGGGAGAACGTCATGCGAACGTGTGTGTCTAGTTTGTGTCAAAGGGATTGCGCGTTCTTGCGCTGTTCTGAGCTGTTTGGCGCATCGCGTTGAAAGCTTCGATCAATAAAAGCGAGGAAACCTGGGAGTTTGATGGTGCTGCCGGGTGGAATTGAACCACCGGCCTCTCCCTTACCAAGGGAGTGCTCTACCCCTGAGCTACGGCAGCATTGGGTCACGCGCACTCTCCGCGAGCCGCGAAATCGCGGGGAAAGTGCCACACCACCCCGCCACACGCAAGCGCTCAAAACACGCCTGCCGAAGGTTCGAAAACCGCCTAAATTCGGTCGGTCGGACGACGGTTGACGGCTCCCCGGCGCCCGTGTCACATGACACGCAGGAATGGCAATCTGGTCCTTAAGTCCCGGTAAATGGGGACATGGCCTGCATGGGCCTCTGGAGCATGAGGGTGTTGAGCCAGGCTGATAAGATCATCGAGATGACCGACGAAACAGACCATAAGAAATCTTCCGATGCAGGCCCGAAGGGGCAAACTGGACAAAAAACTTCTTCATCGGCCGAATCGCGCGAAGAGAGATTGAGTGCCGCCCTGCGGGCCAATCTCAAGCGCCGCAAAATCCAGGCCCGGGGTCGTAAGTCGGAACTGGATCAAGACGCCTCCGGCGGCTCTTAACTAAACCCACACTTCAGCCTTCCCTTTGCCGCATTCCTGAGAGAGGCTCCCGCCATTGGGCGCATGTCGGGGCACCGGGGTTTAGGGGACAACGAGATCTAAATGGACAGACTTCATATCAAAGGTGGGAAACCGCTCAGCGGGACCATTCCTATTTCCGGTGCCAAGAACGCCGCTCTGCCCCTGATGACGGCAGCGCTCCTGACCGACGGCGAGGTGCACCTTGAAAATGTGCCGCGGCTGACGGATGTGCGCACCCTCATCCGCTTGCTCACAGAGTTGGGCTGCGAGGCCGAACTTGGCAATGGGAGTGAAAAGAGTTTTGGCAAGAGTCTGCGCCTGAAAGCGGAGACGATCACCTCCACCACTGCACCCTATGAACTGGTAAGCCAGATGCGGGCGAGTTTCTGGGTCTTGGGTCCGCTCCTCGGACGGTTCGGAGAGGCCCGCGTGTCCCTGCCAGGCGGGTGCGCCATCGGCGCCCGCCCAGTCGACATATATATAAAGGGCCTTGAGGCTATGGGCGCCGACATCGAAATTGTGGATGGCTATGTGCATGCCACCACCAAAGGCGGGCTTAAAGGCGCCCATTTCAGGTCGTCCCTGGTCTCGGTTGGGGCGACTCACACCTTGATGATGGCGGCCACCCTCGCCGAAGGCGAGACCGTGCTGGAAAATGCCGCCAAAGAGCCAGAAGTTGGCGATCTTGCTAGATGTCTGAATGCCATGGGCGCCAAAATTGAAGGCGCCGGAACCGAAACCATCCGCGTTCAAGGGGTGCCCAAGCTCCATGGCACGACACATCCGGTATTGGCGGACCGAATAGAAGCTGGGACGTTTGCGATTGTCGCCGCCATGATGGGCGGCCCGATCAAACTGACTGGCCTGGTGCCGGAAACCATTGAGGCGGCGCTGTCTGCCCTGCGTGCCGCTGGCGCCGAAATAGAGGTTGGCGAAGACTGGGTTATGGTGAAGCGGGAGGGTGAGCGTCTCCGCCCTGTCAATATCGTCACCGAGGTCTATCCTGGGTTTCCGACAGATTTGCAGGCCCAATTCATGAGCCTCATGACCCTAGCGGACGGCCCATCGGAAATCGTCGAGCGCATCTTTGAAAACCGCTTCATGCATGTGCAGGAACTGGCCCGCTTTGGAGCCGATATCTCCCTCCATGGCGACATGGCTCTGGTCCATGGCGTGGAGCGGCTGACGGCGGCGCCGGTTATGGCAAGTGACCTGCGCGCATCGGCCGCGCTCATCATCGCAGCGCTGGCGGCGGAAGGGGAGACCGTGGTCAACCGTGTCTACCATCTGGACCGCGGATTTGAGCGGATTGAGGAAAAGCTGAACGCTTGCGGTGCGGAGATCTGGCGCGAAAAAGCCTAGGCAGGCACGAGGCTTTGGGGTGCCATTCTAAGGCATTTCGGTGTAAGAACCGGGCTCATCCTAATCGAAGCTGACCGGCCCCCATGAGCAATCTGAGACTGAAAGCGGAAGACACCGAAGACCTGCAAGTCATTGCGGCCTACCTTCAGGACGCCGTGGTGCTGGTCAAGGACATTGCTTATCTGCCTGGCACCCGCCGTCTCGCCCTGGTGGCCAATCGGTTCTGTTGGGAGAACGAGATGGGAAGCGCTCCGGCGGGCCGCGCGCACAAGCGGGCTCGCACCGGCGTCCATTTCGACAATGTCGATAAAGTTCGATCGCGCAACATCGAACAAGACCGCCAGGACGGCGTCCTCAACCTGCTGACGGTCAGTTTTGAAGAGACCACGGCACCGTCAGGAACCCTCGTGCTGACTTTCTCAGGGGATGGCGAAATCCGCATTGACGTAGAAGCGCTGGACGCCCATCTGGCAGACATGGGCGGCACTTGGGACACAAGTAATCTGCCCTCCCACGATCAATCTACCGACGTTGAAAGCTAACAAATGACCTATCGGTTGAACACACGCGATGCCGATTTCGAAGCCTCCTTCCAGGCGTTCCTGACGTCGAAGCGGGAGGTTTCGGAAGATGTGAACACAACGGTTGCGGAAATCATCAAGGACGTACGCGCGCGCGGCGATGCCGCTGTGATCGATCTCACGTCCAAGTTTGATCGTCAGGACCTGACGCCTGATACCCTGCGGTTCACAGAAGCCGAGATCGATGCGGCCTTGGCAGACTGCGATGAAGACACCGTAGAAGCGCTGAAGCTTGCTGCAGATAGGATTGAAGCTTTCCATAAAGGCCAGATGCCGGAAGACCGCCGCTACATAGATGACGCGGGCGTTGAATTGGGTGAAAAATGGACGTCTGTGGGTGCTGTGGGGCTTTACGTTCCGGGAGGTACGGCAGCCTATCCGAGTTCTGTTCTTATGAACGCCATTCCCGCGAAGGTGGCAGGCGTTGAACGCGTTGTGATCACGGTGCCGACGCCCGACGGGATCATTAATCCTCTGGTTCTGGCAGCCGCAAAAATTGCGGGCGTCAGCGAAGTATACAGAATTGGCGGGGCGCAAGCTGTGGCAGCACTCGCCTATGGGACTGAGACCATTGCGCCCGTCGATAAGATCGTGGGTCCTGGCAATGCGTTTGTTGCGGCCGCCAAACGTCAGGTGTTTGGCACCGTTGGCATCGACATGATCGCAGGCCCGTCTGAAATCCTGGTGCTCGCCGACGGCGAAAATGATGCCGATTGGATTGCGGCTGATCTTCTGAGCCAAGCTGAGCACGATGCTGTCGCCCAAAGCATTCTTGTGACCGATGATGCGGATTTTGCGGAGCGGGTCGTGGAGGCGATCGACGGGCAACTCGCAATACTTGATCGCGGCGCCATGGCCCGTGCCAGCTGGGAAGAGTTTGGGGCGGTGATACTTGCCGAAAGCCTGGAGGCCTCCGTGCCGCTGGTGGACCGGATTGCGGCGGAACACCTGGAGATTGCGGTCGCGGACCCGGAGCCTCTAGCAGCCAAGATACGCAATGCGGGTGCCATGTTCCTGGGCCGATACACCCCGGAGGCCATCGGTGATTATGTAGCGGGCACCAATCACGTGCTGCCGACGGCGCGCTCCGCCCGATTCTCCTCGGGCCTGTCCGTCCATGATTTCGTGAAGCGCACGTCGATCGTCAAATGTTCGCCAGACGCGCTCGCCGCCATTGGTCCGGCGGCCGTAAAACTCTCGGAGGCAGAAGGGCTTGACGCCCACGGACGGTCCGTGTCAATTCGGCTTAATCGATGATCTTAACCTTGATGAGGCAGGGCTCGCATCCGGTCCCAGTTTCGGCTTAGACTATATCCATGGCACATGGATCTGACAGGCAAGGAGCGGCGCAGGTGGCTCATTCGGACGATACGCCCGGTGGCGATCCCTTCCGTCTGATCGACATCACACTCGATGAGACGACGGTCGTGCGCCGGTCTCCCGATATTGAGCATGAGCGCAAGGTCGCGATCTACGATCTGTTGGAAGAAAACTCCTTCCGGCCAAACGGGTCGGATGGCGGGCCCTACAAGCTTCATCTGTCCGTCCAGGAAAACCGCCTCGTTTTTGATGTGCGCATTGAAGAGGACGAAGAGCATGGCAAGGTCATGCTGTCGCTTGCCCCGTTCCGCAAGATTGTGAAGGACTACTTCCTGATCTGCGAAAGCTACTACGACGCGATCAAAACGGCTGCACCCGCGCAGATTGAAGCGATCGATATGGGACGCCGGGGACTGCACAATGAAGGCTCTGAGCTGTTGAAAGCGCGCCTCGATGGCAAGATCGCCGTAGATTTCGATACAGCGCGCCGGCTCTTTACCCTCATCTGCGTTCTTCACATTAAAGGCTGAACGATGAGCGGGCGCGGACATTCCACGCGCCCCGGCGCGGTGCTCTTTGCATGTTCCCTGAACTCTGTGCGCTCCCCCATGGCGGAAGCCCTCACCAAACATCTGCTCGGCACGTCGGTCTTCGTGGATAGTGCGGGAGTGGAGTGCACCGGGCTTGATCCCTTTGTCCTCGAGGTGGTCGGCGAGATCGGCTACGAGCGCAAAGAACATCACTCCAAGACATTGGATGAGCTCCAAGATCATTCGTTCGACCTGATCGTCGCGCTGACCCCGGAGGCCCGGGATAAGGCGGAGGAGGTGGTGAAGGGAGAGGCTGTTGATGTCGAATATTGGCCCGTCGAGGACCCGACGCTTGCAGGCGGATCCCGTGCGCAGCGTCTTGATGCCTATCGTCGGCTCCGCGATGATTTGATCACACGGATCAAGGACCGATTTGGCTCGAATGTCGCTGAAGCGAGCTGAGAAAGCATCTCAGAGCGCGAAAACTCCCTAAAATCCACTGATATGCGCCCCAGACACCGCTCAGGTCTTGATTTCCCGGGCGCTCTTGCGCATTCTCCCGCCAAATTGGAGCGTTCGCAGGAAAAGTGTTTGCGGTTTTCCATCCGAGAACGCGACAAAGCAAAACACCTGGAACCCGCTATTGGATCTGTCAATTGCGGGTTCTTACAAAGGGCGACTATGGCCAAGGAAGAACTTCTCGAATTCCCAGGGACAGTGGTGGAACTGCTGCCCAACGCGACGTTTCGGGTACAGCTCGAAAACGATCACGAGATCATCGCGCACACAGCCGGCAAGATGCGGAAGAATCGCATCCGCGTGCTCGCGGGCGACAAGGTGCTTGTCGAAATGACACCCTATGATCTCACCAAAGGCCGCATCACCTACCGCTACAAATAATGTAGTGGGTGGGCAGAGCGCCGCTCATGACAACATCAGACACAAGCGTCCATCGTCCGCAATTGGTGCTGGCGAGCGCGAGCCCGCGTCGTCTCGACCTCCTGAAGCAGGTCGGGATCGTGCCGGACGTGATCGCGCCCGCTGACATTGACGAAGAGCCTCTGGTGGCGGAACAGCCGCGGGTCTATACCGAACGTCTGGCGGCAGAAAAAGCGTCAGTGGTTGCCGAACAGCACCCGGGGGCGTTCGTCTTGGCGGCAGATACAGCGGTTGCCTGCGGACGCAGAATTTTACCCAAGGCGGAGACGGAAGAAGAGGCGCGTGACTGCCTGCATCTGCTGTCAGGTCGTGCCCATAGAGTCTATACGGGCATATCGCTGATCGCCCGGGACAAGCAGATCACCAAATCCGTCATGACCCGCGTACTGGTGGCGCGGCTGAGTGACGCAGACTTGGCCGCTTACATCGCGTCGGGTGAGTGGCACGGCAAGGCGGGCGGTTATGCCATCCAGGGGCGTGCCGCAGCGTTTATCAGGGGTCTGAACGGCTCCTATTCCAATGTCGTCGGACTGCCGCTGCACGAGACGGTTAACCTCCTAAAAGGAAGCGGTTTCCCGGTCTACCAAGCGCCCAATTCTTGAGTTAGGATCAAGGGGTTCGGGGGAACCACAAGCGCGCTTGAACTGATGCGACCATGCGTGCATTCTTGCCAAGGGGCAGGTCGGAGTAGATGACCGAAGAAGTCTTGATCAATGTGGGATTGGGCGAAATCCGGGTTGCCGTTTTGGAAGAGGGCAAGCCGGTCGATTTCGTTCTGGAGCGGACCACCGAAGACGATCTGAAAGAAAAGACCGGCCGCGCCGGGCATTCTCTCCTGGGCAATATTTTTTATGGCCGGGTGCAACGGGTGCTGCCGGGCATGCAGGCAGCCTTTGTGGATGTGGGGCTTCAGCGCGCGGGCTTTTTGGGTGCGCGGGAAGCCAAATGCCTCTGCGAATTGACGGGCCTCGATGAAGGCACATTGCCGCCGATCTCCTCCTGCGTGACAGAAGGCCAAAGTATTCTGGTGCAGGCCACCAAGGACCCGATTGGGGAAAAAGGAGTACGCTTGTCGGCCAATGTCACCCTGCCGGGACGCCTCCTTGTGATGGTGCCGAACCAGTCCGGCGTGGTCATGTCCAGGCGGATTGAAGACGAAGCAGAACGCGAACGCCTGTCTATTGTTGTCTCAGGCATTGCCGAAAAATTAAATGCGCTGGGTGTGACCGGGGAGCCTGCAGGCTTCATTGTGCGGACAGCCGCCATCGGCATGGATGAAGCGGCACTCGAAGAAGACGCACGGCGTCTCGCAGCCGATTGGGCGGAAGTGCGCGCGGCGGAAAAGAATGCGAGCCCGCCCGACGTTCTGTTCCATGACCTCGACCCCGTCGCCAAAACCATGCGTGATTATGTGAGCATGGACACGGCGCGCGTCGAGCTCGACAATGCCAAGGCCTATGAAGAGGCGGTGCGCTATTGCAAACGGGCCATGCCCCATATGGCCGAGCGGGTGAGCCTGGTGAACGGCCCGGGCTCTGTCTTTGATGAGCACGACATTGACGGCGTGATCGAGCAGGCGCTGGACCCGCGCTATGAGCTGCCGTCCGGCGGTTGGATCACCATTGAGACGACGGAAGCACTCACCGCGATTGACGTGAACTCCGGACGCTACACAGCGTCCACCGGTCTCGAAGAAACCAGCGTGCGCACCAATATCGAGGCGGCGGAAGCGATCGTCGATCAGGTGCGCCTCCGCGGCACGGGCGGGCTTATTGTGATCGACTTCATTCACATGAATGACCCGGCCAACATTGAGAAGGTGCTCGACACCCTCAACAAGGGGTTTGAGAAGGACCGCGTGCCGACGCAGGTCTCGCCCATGTCGGAATTTGGCCTGGTGGAAATGACCCGGAAGCGGGTGCGTGAACCGCTGGAAAAACTGCTCACCGAACCGATCTACGGCGATGGCCGCGCGCGGATCAAAACCCGCGCGACCGTGGCGAATGAGCTCCTGCGCGCCATTGAGCGCGTGGCCGCCCGCTATCCCGGTGCTGAGATTTCGGCCCGCGCGGCACCTGGCGTCATCGCCTGGCTGGAAGAAAGCCATGGCCGCCTCGTTCGCGAGCTGGAGAGCCGCGTCGCCGGCGCGGTCTATCTGGAACCCATGCCGGGCTTTGACCGCGAACAGATCGACGTGGGCCCGGCCCGCTAATGGCGCCCGCTGCGAAAGAAGAGGCAGGCAAAGCGGGCGGCGAGAACGTCACCCCATTTCGCAGCCCTCGGCCGTGCCCCATCTGCAAGAAAAAGGCGGCCCGGGAGTTCCATCCCTTCTGCTCCAAACACTGTGCCGACGTGGACCTCAACCGCTGGCTCAACGGCTCATACGCCATCCCGGCAGCGGAAGAGCCGGAAGAATGGTCGGAGGAGTGACGGGCGAGTAGCACCACTATCCCCTCCCCCTTGATGGGGGAGGGTTAGGGTGGGGGTGAACCCCTGCATCTCACCCTTTGCAGACAAGCCCAGCTGCCTCATGCCTCAAGGACGACGGCAGGTCCGTCTCGAAGGATGGCCACACGGAAATTGCCCCTCTTAAGCGCTGGACAGGGCGGGGTTCATCGCCTATAAACCGCGGACTTCTGCGGCAGATTTGCTCAGAAACCAGCCATGTTCCGAAATCCAATGAGACCTCGTCTCACCGGTTTTGACATCCAACAGCGTGGCTTGATACGGCGCCCAGGTAGCTCAGTTGGTAGAGCATGCGACTGAAAATCGCAGTGTCGGTGGTTCGATCCCGCCCCTGGGCACCACAATCCATATAATTCAATAACTTAACGAAAAAAGTAGGACATTTTACTGGAATCTGTCGTTTTTGCCTTATGAGCGAAACACAGAGTCAGCAGTCGGCTGCCACCAGCAGCTTCGATGCGCCTTGTTTGTTTCATAGGTTTACAACGTATAGTATACATTGTATATCAAGGTGAGAAAAAGCAATACAAAGAGAATCGCAATGCTCGGCAAGTTTGAAGAATTGATCCTGATTTCAGCCATACGCGCGGGCGAAGGTGCCACCGCGGCAGACATCCACGACATTCTTTGCGACAAGGTGGGTAAGGAGAAGTCCTTCGCCGCAGTCTGGACCACGCTTAACCGGATGGTTGCGAAGAACTACCTCAAAGCGGAATCCCGGCCTGGTGATAGTGGTAAAAAGCGGAAGCACTTCAGCGTAACGGGTGAAGGTGAACAAGCGTTGACAGAAAATTTGACTGCAACGAAAGCTCTGCTTAAAGGCTCAGGTTTGAAGCCAGCGTTCCGCACTCGGATGAGATGGGCGGGAGATTGATATGAAGACGTACTTTTCCTATTTGCCTTGGCATTACTTCAGAAGTGCAAAGCGCCTGTCATCTTTTGACTGGCCGCAGCTAGACCTTCAAGGCGACTTGGGTAGGTTCGAACCAAAGTGGGAACGCGTCTATGTTTATCGCAATCGACCTATTGTCCACAGCGAATGGGCCTCATTGAACGAGTTCCCGTCTATGCATGAGCATTTAGAACGGGGCCCATTAGACCTCGATGAGGCATCGCGAGCGTTTGAGAAGACTTCGCAGCGTCACTTTGATCTTCCGTTCCTAGTGAATGAGGCCGAGTGGAAGACTGATGATGAGACCAATTTTGCAGAGTTTAACGCTAAGATTGATAGTCTCTACAAGAAACTGCGCGCAAGTATATCCGCTGACGCAATATCTCCGACACAAGCAGTGAATGTGCAATCAAAGCGCGCACTAGGATTTGCGTTCTTCCTGACTTCCTGTTCCATGGGTATAGACGAAGCAGAAATGTTTCAGGAAGAAATTCGTGACCGCTACACCAAAAACTGGCTTAGAGACTTCGGTCCGCGCGGCGCTGTAATTGTTCTTGTTTGTCAGTGTCTACGAGCGGTCATTGGGAATTGGCTCAATGGCGCATTGTCCGTATTGGAAAAGGTTCGCAAAGTTGTTTGGTGAAAAGGGTGCGAACAGATGATCCCGGCGGAGGCTAGATGTGTGAAGTCTTATTGAATGTTCTCCTTGTTACCGTTTCAGCCATCACAGTCACGGCAGCAGCGTTTGGTTGTGGTGGGTCTGACTTAAGCAAAGAAGTTGTGATCGACAAATTGGAGCAGTTTGGTAAGGAGGTGCATCCATCTTCTTTTGCCGAATACGCAAAGGCGCAAACAGACGAATCTGGATCCAAACCGCCGATGGTTCTTGCTGTGATTTTCCCTTTGTTCGTTTTGTTTTTCTTACCATCAAGGTTGTTGGTAGGCATCGCGCTCGCCATGGCTCGCCCGAGTCCTTCTTCTACGTCAACTATCGAACTCGATGATTGTCTGTTTTTGCTCACCTATTTCGTTGAAGCAGAGTATGTCGAAGCGGTGGAGTGTGAGGTGTCGGCCCTATATCAAGATCGATGGCTACCCAGACACGGAAAAAGACGCGCTGTGATCATTGCCAAGCTGCAGTGTCTTCGCATTTTGGTGGGAGAAGCTGTGAATGCTGGCGTCGACACGGTGTTAAAGCTTCGTAGCGCCATCTGGTGATTGGCCGCTTTCATGATCTCTTATGCCGCAATAGGGTCAGTATTCTGCCAACTGGCAATTGTTTATCGATCCGCCAGCCGAAGAAGCTGTTGCAGTGTTCTCTTAGGCAAGAGCGGCGCTATCTAGGTGAAGTGGGACACTTTGACGGGAAGATACGGGACCATACGGGAAGAAAAAGTGTCCCACTCCCCCGTAAGTCATTGAAATATATGAATGGGTAAGTGCCGCCCCTGGCACCACTTTTTCTCCAAAGTGACCGGCCCCAGACAGCCCAGGATTTCTGAATACCTGAGCCCAGGTAATGATTGTACTTAAGTGCGAGTGTTTGAGCCGCCCTCAACCTCTGTGATAAAACCTGACCCTATGAGCTACGCAGTTGGTCCAGGCGATCTGGTTTTGTGTGTGAACGCGGCCCCGAACCATGTCACGGGGGAGCCGGTGCCGCTTGTCGCCGGAGAGACCTACCGGGTCTATGACGTCCTGCTGTTTGCCTGCCCCTGCGGGCGCTCCGATGCACTGCTCGATGTCGGCGTTGACTTCGCCTGGTGCCAGTCCCGCTTCCGGCTTCTTCCCAAACCGAAAATGGAACAGAAGCCCCGCAAGACCGCAGCTCCGAAAGAAAAAGAAACCGAAAAGGTGTGACTAGCGACGCTCTGACCTTGGTCCGCGCTTAATCAGACGCTGGTCCCGTGACTGCATCTAAGATACAGAAGGCGATGCGCATCTCATTGCCGCTTGCCTTTAGTCGGCAGATGTAGATCTTCTTCTACTCGCTCATATAGGCGTCGAACCAATCGAGCATGTCTCTCGGATTATTCGCAAACCAGTTATACCCATCGAAACGATGGGTCGGTTCCTCCAACCAGTACATTTCCTTCTCAACCGGCATGTTCTCAAACAGCTCGCCCACGAAAGCCAGATTTGTATTTGGGTCGTGCCGCGCCTGGACCAGCCGTGTGGGAACCGCCGTGAATCTCGCCGCGTCTTCAATATTCGCCCGAAGCGGATACCCGCCGGACCGTTCTTGGTAAGACCGCTCGGCTGCCTGATACAAGTCGCCCGTGACACCGAGTGATTTCAGATAGTCGCCATTGCTCAAAGGCTGCAAGGCAACCATTGCCTTGACACCATTGTTCCTGAAAACCTCCTGGTCTTCCTCCATGGCGAAGAAGGATGTATTGGCCCCATAACAATAGCTCAAGAGACCGATGTCTTTCCCGCGGGTCGCCGCTTCGGAGGCGAGATACTCAATCGCCGCGATCACATCAAAACGCTCTCCATGACCACCGGTGCCGACCCCGAGTTCTGTCTTGTCGCTTTCACCATGGTTCCGAAGGTCATACATCAACACGCCATAGCCGGCGTCAACCAGGCGCTTCGCGACCTTTGCAAACTCAATCTCTTGGTCATAGGGCACCGAGCCTTCCAGCTGATGCCTCAACTGGTACCCAAATCGATTAGCGCGATACCCGAAATGGGTCATGATCACGAGTTTTGCAGCGGTTTCTTCCACTAACCAACCGCGAAGCGTCAGGCCGTCTCGGGTTTCAAACTCAACATCGCGATACCGCATGCCGTAATCTTCCGGCGTTTTGTCAAACGGCTGCGGCAGAGGGTCGAGAAAAGCCGTGGCCAGTGCATAACCCTGTTCTTCTATGTCCATCTCTTGTCTCCCAATGCTGTCGTCTGCGAGTGCGGGGGTTTGGAGAAGCGCAATCAAACATGCGTTGACAAGAACACGCGCACCGAGCTTCATCTCTCATCCTCCCTGTGAAGTCATATGGACAAAAAATGACCAAATGTCCAATTTGAGCAAATATGGACATTTTCAGTCGATCTGTCAATGATGCGTTTTGAGGGATTCGTCAGGGATGAAATGAACGAAAGAGACCAGCAGATACTGGACGCGGCACTCAGTGTTTTTCTGCGCTATGGCGTGAAGCGATCCAGCATGAGCGACATCGCCAAGGAGGCGAACGTCGCCAGGCAAACGCTTTACAATGCCTTTGCGAGCAAAAACGAGGTTCTCTGCGCGATGATCAGACTGTTCTCGGACCGCAGTCTCGCGCGGATTGATGCAGATCTAGGGCCGGATCAAAGTCTGGACAGTCAGCTCGGTATAATTTTCCAACACACAGTGATGGCGCCTTATGAGCGACTACATGAGTCGCCCAATGCAGCTGACTTTATCGAAGGATGTAATCAGGCGGCGAAGGAAGAAATTGCGGCGCAGGACGAGCAGACCCGCCTCCTGATTGAGGCGCTCCTTAAGCCATATGCACGCACCCTCAAACAAAGTGGCGTGAGCGCAAAGCAATTGTCCGACTTTATTCAGCGCTCCTCGTCGGCTGCAAAGCACAGCGCGACCGACCGACGGCATCTGAATGCGCTCCTCAATACGTTGACGATAATGGTCATGCATACATTGGAAATGACGGCACCGGCGCAAAGTGCATAAGGACATCACTGCGGCCGGTGAACAGGCTCCGCCTAACCCGCGGGGACACCGGCGATCTGCGGGCCGAACGCCATGGTTGTCGGTGCCATGAGGATGAAGAAGAGGGCGACCCCCTTCCAGGTCTCGAAAGCCCGTCCTGCGCGTCGCTCGTGCCATTGGTAGAATATGAGGCACGCAATAATGAGCAATGCCTCCACACCCAAAGCCTGCGCTGGGTTGGTCATATAATTATTGAGCCCGAAGGCGGGCGACTCGGGCCCGTTTACATTGTGCTGATAGCCGGAAAAGACGTCCGACACTTCGTGAAACAGGACGAGGGCCACAACCCACACCGCAAGGATCCGGTTTTTGGCCAGCGCCCAGACCGCGAGACCTGAGACGGCGGCGAGACCCAAGACCGGTATCAGATCATGGCTGTAGCGCATGTCCGGCGGCGTGTCGCCGTCCGGCACCATGGTCTCTACACCGGTCGCGACCAGACTGATCATCAGAAAGTCGACCAGCATCGCAGCAGTTAGCAGGAGCCAGAGCGGGGCTTTGCGCTCCAGCCGTGTATAGGGCACCAGCGCTGTTGCGTAATGACCACCAATCATTTTTTGCCTCCCGCGCCGGCGACCAGCCAAAGCATCAAGGAAAATGGAACCAGATAGAGCGTGAGAATGAGAAGAAGTTCCATGGCAGATCGTCGCTTCGTTGATTGAAAGTATAAAAAGTATACATAATATATAGATAGGCGCAAGCGGCGGTGCAAGGTTAGGGCGCCAGCATCGTCATTAAACGGTTGTTTGGACGGTTTCTTGGGTTTCTTGTGGACTTCTGCTGGTGGGAGACAGGGAATTTAAGTAGCTTATGTAAACTCTAGGCAGAGCCGCCCGTGGGTTACCGCTCGCGATCCATGTTGAATTGTCCCGGCTTTCGTTTGTTGGAACCCATTGAATGACGACATCAAACTATTTGCATCTTGATTGCCCCATCGCTGAGTCCCTCAGCATTGTGGGCGACCAATGGACTCTGTTGATCATTCGCGATGCTTTGACTGGCATCTCCAGCTTTACGGGTCTTGAGCAGAGTCTCGGTATTTCTCGGCGGCTCCTCAGCAGACGCCTCAAGGAAATGGAGGCGGCGGGCCTGATCGATCGGGTGCCCATCAAGGAAGGGGCGGCGCGCATGAAATATGTGCCCACGCTCAAAGGCGCGGAACTCTCTCTGGCGCTGATGGCCTTCGCTGATTGGGGAGAAAGATGGCAGCCCGGCAAACGCGGGCCCCGCTATGAACACACCCACATCCCGACGGGTAAGGAAATCCGTCCCGCCATGGTCCGCGTCGACACCAACGAAGCCGTGCCCATGCAGGAATGCGCCTCGCTTCCGGCTGCTGCCTCCATGGTCAGCCCTGAGCAGAGGGCGCACATAGAAGAGCGCATTGCCCAGATAAAGGCGGCGGCGAAGAAGTAAGCTCGCCGAGCGATCAGGCCGTCAGATCAGCTGCCGTCCGCCGGTAGAGAAAGATCGTGATGACAAAGGCCGTCGCTTCATAGCCAAGAAGCATATGCATGGAAGGGTCCGGCGCGCCAGCGAGGGCGAGGCTCGCCACCCGGCCTACGGCCAATCCACCCATAAAGAGGGCCAGGAGCCCAAGCGCGTCGCGCCGACGTGCCTGACGAAACGCGCCTAAGGCGAACAGCGATGCCATGGCGATGAAAAGGCCGCCATAGGTGCCGCGCAATAGATTGTCCATGCCGGGCTCGCCTGCGACAAGACCATAGTTCGCAAGCAACAGATTCGGGTCGACTAAATAGGCAAGGCCGATGGCCCCAATGAGAGCGGCGTTCAAGATCAATATCGCTTGTGCGGTTTGGTTCATCTCTGCTCCTCCTGCGCATCGTATCAACGCCGATGCAATTATTCATTGACGGACGAATAAATAGTATACAAAGTATATTTATTCAAGACTGAAAATTTTGGCGGCGGCGAAGCGAGGAATAGTATGAAGCTTCATGGAATAGGCCTGTCCCCCTGGGTCAGGCGTCTGATGGTGTTGATGGCCGAGAAAGACATCGACTACGAGCTGGTGCGCACGGTCCCGGCCGGAGACCCGAGCGCTGAGTTCCTGAAGCTCAATCCGCTGGGGCGCATCCCGGTCCTGGAGCTGGACGATGGCCGCATTCTCGCAGACTCGCTCGCTGCAAGCACCTATCTGGATGCCGCCTTTCCGGGTCCAAAATTCCTGCCCACGTCTGACTGGGAAAAAGCCTGGTGTCTCTGGCTCTGCGAATTTGTGGCATCGGCGATATTCGCAAAGTTTGAAGGAACGGTGTTCGTGCAACGGGTGGTGAAGCCGGGCTTTGAGAAAGTGGCACCGGATGAAGCCGCGGTCGCGGAAGCGTTAGATTACTTGCCATCGGCCTATGATTATCTGGAAGCGCAACTAGATGGCACGGAATATCTCTCGTCGAGTGACATCACCCTGGCGGATCTCACCGCCGGCAGCGTTTTGTTGAACATGCGGCATGCAGGGGAGGAGATTGACGCCAAGCGGTGGCCGGCGCTTGCGGCCTATCTCGATCGCGTTCATGGACGGCCTTCTTTCCAGACCCTGATCAAGCAGGACCTCGAGCTTATCGGTCATGTATCCGCTTTGGCAGAAGCCTGAGCCGAGCTCTGCCTTGTCAGGTCAGGAGTGCCTGCATTTCCTTGGCTACCGTGCGGCTAACAGTTGGTGGAGTGCAATTCGAAAGAAGGAACACGCCGTCGACCATTGCAAAGACGACTGCAGCCTGCGCTTTACGCTGTTTGGGGGGCGCAGGGGCCAAACGCTTCTCAATCCAGTGAAGAAAGTGCCCCGCGATGGCTGCGGCGACCTGTTGATAAGGCTCCTGTCCTCGACCGGCGAGCGCCATAACCTCCAACCAGACGGCCATATGGGGTTGCAGCCGCTTGCCTTGCATGAGCTTCGCCGTTCTGGAAAACATCTCGCTGGGTGACAGGGCCGCGTCCTCTTTGAGCGTTTTGCCAAGCTCTACATCCAAGTTGGCGGCATACCGCATTAACGTAAGCCGCATGACCTCAGACTTGTCGTCAAAATAGTAGAGCAACATGCGGTTGCTGACGCCGGCTGCTGCGGCCAACTGCCGAGTGCTTGTCGCGGCGAGGCCTTCCCGCACGATGTATTCGGCCAAAACCGCGATGATTTTGTCCCGCTGATCAGATTTCCGCGTCATTTTGTACCAGTCGATACATGTAGCGATTGCTACAAAGGTTCACTATGCTGCGCAAGTGTACCAATTGGTACGTTTCATGGAAACCGGGAGAACGCCTAATGCCCCGTACCTTTCAGATCATCTGCGCCTGGTCAGCGCCCGCCTTCGCTATCCTGTTTTTGCCTGCCCTCGTGATTATGGGATACCTGCCACCGCTGGACCCGGCGGCAGATGCGGCGGAGATTGCTGGGCATTATGAGGCGAACCGTACAGGTATTCGCCTAGGCGCAACCATTCTTATGCAGTTTGCGTTTCTCGTCATTTTTTGGGTGACGGCCATTTCGGTGCAGCTCCATCGAATTGGAGGGGTCCATGCGCGGGTTTTTGTCTACGCGCAGCTGCTGTTTGGATTTGCGGTGCAATCAGTGTTCCTGCTGGTTTCGGTGGCCTGGACCGTCGCAGCTTTTCGCCCCGAACGGGATGCAGAGCTGATCATGTTGCTGAATGATTTTGGGTGGCTGGCTTTGGTCATGCCCGTGACACCAGCCGCTTTTCAAGCGCTCACGATCGGATTAGCGATCCTGTCAGACCGACGTCAATCTCCGTTGTTCCCCAGATGGGCGGCCTATCTCAACTTTTGGGTGGGCCTGGTAGCCTTGCCGGGCGCGCTCGCGACCTTCTTTAAGTCCGGTCCGTTTGCCTGGAATGGTCTGCTCACATTCTGGCTGCCGCTGATGGCTTTGCTGGTCTGGTTTGTGTCGATGGCATGGCTGTCTTCAAAAGCAGCGATGAGGGACGCCAAACCAGGGGAACCAGGAGTGGCTGCCGATGCCTGAGTCAGCTGCGGCCCTTTCCAAGGATCAGCCAGGTGCAAGGCTCCCAGGCGAAGAGGGTGTGTGGATGCTCGTCTTCGGCGATCTGATCACCTTTGCACTCCTGTTCGCGACTTACCTTGTGTACCGTGCCGACGCGCCTGAGCTCTACAATGAAAGCCAGCAACAGCTGAACCTTGTATTTGGAACGGCCAACACAATTGTCTTGCTCACAAGCTCCTGGTTAATCGCCATAAGCGTCGGTGCCCTGCGTGGAGGTAGCAAAAATGCGTCACAAAAGCTCTTGCTCAGCGCCATTGCGTGCGGGCTCATTTTCGCCCTAGTGAAAATAGCGGAGTACACAGAAAAGTTTGGCGCCGGGTATGGCGTCGGTACGAACGATTTTTACATGTTCTATTTTATGTATACCGGCATTCACTTCCTGCATGTGATTGTCGGCATGGTCGTCTTATCGGTTCTCTATTTTCAGATCCGCAAAAGCGCGGCCGCCGCTGCACCGGTAGCCGCGCTCGAAAGTGGCGCTACTTTCTGGCATCTGGTCGATCTGCTCTGGATCATCCTGTTCGCCCTTTTCTACCTGGTGAGGTGATATCAATGTCGCTGTTGAAAACACCCTTGCTGATCGTCTGGGCCTTATTGGTCGCCTCGACGCTTGCTTCCTTGGTGGTCACCGATACCCAAGGCGCCGCCGCCGCTCTCCATGAGAATGTGCCGGGGATTGCCGTGCTGGTAATCGCTTTTGTGAAGGTTTACCTGGTCATGCATTACTTCATGGAACTGCGTCATGCGCCGCTGGCTTGGGCCTGGACTTTCGGTCTTTGGACATTGGGCGCCTTGCTGCTGCTGACGGTTCTGTTTGTCTCTACCTGACCTCGCCAAGCGTTCTCCAGGCGCCCAATTTGAGCGACGCGGCAATCATGACGCCATAGAGAAGCATGGCGGCGGCTGCCCCAATGAAAATGCCCTCAAGCCCCATATCAAAGGAAAAGGCGAGGAGCCACCCGCCCCCGACTGCAAACCCAAAGCGGACAATCGTTGCGGCAATCGGCCACCGCATGGCGCCGGCACCTTGGCTCGCGAAATAGAGCGAGAGGCCGAGCCCCTGGAACGCAAAGAAAGGACCCACAATAAGAATATAGGTGCGCGACGCCTCAAAGGTCGCCGGGTCATCGGTGAAGGCTGATATCCAAACACCCGGAAAAAGCGCCAGCAACACGCCTACCGCGCCGGCCAGGCACGCAGCGAACAATCCGCCGGTCCATCCAATATGTTCCGCCCGGTCGACATTGCCTGCACCAATGCTGAGGCCGACCAAAGACGTCATAGCCGCCCCGAGACCGAATACGAGGGGAATGAGTAGAAACTCGATACGCGATCCAATGCCATAGCCGGCCAGCGCTGCCTCCCCATAGGTCGCCACCATGGCGGTGAGAAAAAGGATGCCGAAAATAGTCAGCAGCGGCGATAGAGAGGCCGGCAGCGCAACTTTGAAGATGTCCTGAAAGAGCGGTTTGGAGAATGAAACAAATCGGGTGTCCAGTTGAATGACCCGGCCTGGGCGGCTCAGCACAAAGAGCATGACTGCGCTGATCAGAAACCCGCTGCCGACGGCGGAGACCGCCGCGCCAACGATCCCCATTTGTGGCGCGCCATACAAGCCAAGCACCAACATGCCAGACAGCGGCACCTGAATAAATGCGCTCATGACCATGAGTAGGGCTGGAAATTTCATGTCGCCCATGCCACGAAAAATCGCGCCGACCACACCAATCAGCCATACAAAGATGCCGCCGATAAACAAGACCAGACAATAAGAGGCTGCCTGATCCAGCACCTCTCCGCTGCCGCCCAACAGGGAGAGAAGCGCACGGCCGAACAGTAGAAAGATGAGGAGGAAGAGCGCACTGCCCATGGCCGCGATGGCCAGAGCATGCCAGATGAGCTTCAGCGCGCGCTCTCGGTCGCCCGCTCCAAGCGCCCGCGCAATAGAAGAGGAGACGGCACCGCCAAGCGCCCCGCCGGACATGGCCTGCATGAGCATGAGCAGTGGAAAGGCGAGTGCAATGCTCGCGAGTGCACTGGTACCAAGCTGCCCAATAAACCAAACCTCAATCAGGCTGACAGAGGATTGAATGACAAAGGCGAGGGCATTGGGCGTCGCCATTCGGATCAGCAGCGGGGCAGGGGCCGCCGTCAGCAAATGTCGCGTGCGGTCGTCCATATACGCAGAGTGCTTTCTTGTTCTGTTGAGTGACTTCGAAAAGGAAAGTGACGTCGGCTATAGCAGAGTTACCGCTTGGTTCGAAAGAAATTTCTTACATAGGAACCGTTTATGGGACGCACGCGTGAATCCGGTTCAATGAAGGCTGATGTGGATCAGCGGTCCGACAGGTCAATCCGAAAGGGCATCCACAAGTCGGACCAGCGTTTGACTTTGGTGGTGCGATCGAGGTCGCTGAGGTGAACTGATTGAGCCGGCGATATATCTATCTGGCATTCCAGGACACGGGAATTGATCGCTCCTTTGAGACTCCCCTCAATCTCACAAACCGCGCCCAGTAGACTGCCGCAAGCGTCACAGAGCAGCATGGTGGCAGTCTCGGAACCCTGGTGCTCTCTGCGAAGGCTGTTCTGACTTGGAATGCGAAGTTCGACTGCCCCTGCAGGATCTGAAAGATAGGCCGCGTCATGAGGCGTGCAGTAGGAACAGTCGCACGCCCGCGGCGTATAGGTGTTGATGGGGTTTGAAAGGGTGACGTCTAACGTGACCGTACCGCACCTGCATTTCCCTCGATAAGAATTGATCATTGGGAACCTTCTTACGTCTCACGGTTTTGGCGCTCTTTGACGCAAAACACAGGGGCGCAGGAACGCCAGGTACCACGTCTCATTGAGCCCAGATCACTTCTTACCAGACGTTACATTGACAAGTCAAAGTAACGGAGATAATTACTGAGAGTTATCTAAGTAGCGGCGGAGCGATTGCGCGAGTGCCCAAACCCGCCGCCCGGAATCGGTAAGGAGGACTCATGAGCCTGATTGAGAAGTTCGTTGCACAGCGAGATGTGTTTGAAACGGCATATGAAAGTGGAGGGTGGGATGAACTGAGGCCGTATTTTTCACCGGACATCTCTTACGAGGTGATGAACATGTCCTTCCATTGCCACTTGACTGGGATCGACGCTTTTATCGCTGGCCTCAAATGGTCGACAGACCGCTTTGACAAATTGTGCAAGCGAACAGTGGGGTTGAATGCTTTTGTTGCAGAAGAGGGCAATAGGGTTCTTGTGCACGCTGGCATCCGGTTTTCCCGCCCCAACGTGCCGACCTTCGAAACGGGCCTTTGGGAAATCGCGACGTACCGCGATGGATTGATTGAGAGAATGATCGACGTCTACGACCCGCGCGAAGCTGCCCGGTTCGACGATTGGATGGAGAAATGGGGCGTTGGCCTCGATCCGCGTTACGTCCCAATCGACTAGGTCTTTTACAATAGGCACTCGATCAACGAGGCGGATGCCGTAGGGTTGCACATGGGTCGTGACCTGACGCTGTACGGCCCCGCAAAATGTGCCAACATGGCTCCATCAAAATTCAAAGAACATGAAAACGGTGGAGGATCCCATGATCGATTTTGAAATTCCAGAAGACGCGAAAATCATCCGCGAGACAGTGCGCAAGTTCGTCCGCGACCATTGTATCCCGGCGGAGGAAAACCTCACCGCAGAGACTTTTGATGAAACGCTGGCGGCGCTCCGGGTAAAAGCGCGGGAGGCTGGTCTTTGGTGTCCCTTCATCCCCGAGGAGCATGGCGGTATGGGCTTGAAACCCCTCGCCAATGCGCTGGTTCAGATGGAGTTGGGCGAGAGCATGCTGGGAGCGCTGTCCCTCAACACCCAGGGACCGGATGACGCCACGATGCTCACGCTTCTGACCCATGGCACCGACTATCAGAAAGAGAAGTTTCTAAAACCCCTTCTGAACGGTGAGAAGCGCATCTGCTACTCCATGACGGAGAAAGCGGCGGGCGCAGACGCCACGGGCATGCAAACCAGTGCGGTAGCCGACGGCGACAATTTTATTTTGAACGGAGAAAAATGGTTCAGTTCCTCCGCCGATGTGGCAGACATTGCCGTGGTCATGGCGAAGACCAATCCGGAGGCGCCCCGCCATCGCCAGTTCACCACCTTTATCGTTGAGCTGCCCAACCCGGGCTACAACATCATCCGGAACATCCCAACCATGCACGGCCACACACCGCTCATGGAAAAGATCGGCGCCACCCACTCAGAGATCGAAATCAAGGATCTCGTGGTGCCGAAGGAAAACGTCCTGGGCGGTCTTGGCGGCGGATTTGAAATGGGCCAGCACCGGCTGGCTTATGGCCGTCTACGCCACGGCATGCACAATGTCGCCCGGGCTCAACGTGCGCTCGACCTTGCGGCTAAACATGTGACCAGCCGCGACACGTTCGGCTCCCGATTGGCGGACCGCCAAGGCGTGCAATGGATGCTGGCGGATTGCGCCAGCGAGCTCTATATGGCGCGCCTCATGCTGCTCCATATCGCTTACAAAGCGGAAAAGGGCATGGATCTTCGTCAGGAAAATTCCATTGCGAAGGTCTTTTTGGCCCATATGGTTCACAAGGTCGTGGACACAGCGTTGCAGCTTCACGGCGCGCTGGGCTACAGCCACGACACGCCGCTCGCGGCATGGTACACAGCCATCCGCAGCCAGCGTTTGGTGGACGGGCCGGATGAAGTGCATAAATGGCGTGTCGGCAAGAACGTCATTCGGGCATACGAACAATTTGGCACGACGGCGTCTGCGGCCGGTGGCGATCTACTCTAAGGGAATCCGCAATTATGAGTGCACAAGCAAAAAGCCGGGATCTGCCCGGTTACAATGTCGATGCGGTGGAAGCTTGGGTCCGGGAAAATGTATCCGGGCTCACCCCACCATTTGAGTGGGTACAGCTGGAAGGCGGTCATTCGAACCTCACATATCGGCTGAAAGATGCGGGTGGAAACGAGGCGGTGATCCGCCGCCCGCCAGAAGGGGAACTGCTGCCCAAAGCCCACGATATGGGACGTGAATGGTCCGTGATCTCTGCTCTTGATCCCACGCCCGTGCCCGTCGCCTCCCCGCTGGGCTTTTGCGAAGACAAAAGCATCACGGGCTCTCTCTTCTATCTCATGTCCTGGGTGGATGGACATTCGCTGCACGCGGCTCCTCATGCAGAGGAGTATTTGCCGGAGGCGTCGCGAACCAAGGCCGCGGAATCATTGATCGATGTGCAGGTGGCGCTTCATTCCCTCGACCCGGAAGAAATTGGTCTGGGCGGTCTCGGCAAACATGACGGCTATGTCGCCCGTCAATTGAAGGCGTGGTACCGGTCTTGGGTGGCGTCGGCGGCCGACTCCAAGCTTGAAGACCAACGCGCCCATGATCTCGAAGCCTTCCTAACGGCGAACATTCCAGATCAAGGCGCACCGCGTGTCGTGCATGGCGACTATGGCATGCACAATGTTCTGTTCGGGGCGGACCACACGGTTGCTGCGGTGATCGACTGGGAGATTTGCACGCTGGGCGACCCAATTGCCGATTTCGCGTACACGCTCAACCAGTTCACCGACCCGTCTGATCTCGAGCCCCCGCCGCCAGAGGCCGTGACATCGCTGCCAGGTTTCCCCTCGCGGACAGAGCTCGCAGCCCGTTATGCAGAAAAGTCAGGCCGCGATCTCTCACTGTTGGACTATTACATCGCCTTCAATCACTGGAAGACGGCCTGCATTGTCCAAGGTGTGGTGGCCCGCTATCGCGCTGGCCAAAAATCTACGGAGGGGATCAATCTGGACCTCCTGGACGATCGGGTGCTCCGGTCGCTGGCACGGGCGACGGAAGCGGTTGAGCGTCTGAAGGCCGCTTGACGGTCGAACAAGAGGAAGGCGGCGCAATATGGCGGACCCCACAGAGTTCTATTCGGACGCTCAGCGGAAACTGCAGATCGAACAGGACAGCGAGAACCTCGCAAACACAATGGCTGCGACCATTGTGTTCGACGAACTGCAGGATGATCACAGCGACTTCATTGCAAGTCGCGACTATTTCTTTCTGTCGACCGTAAGTGCGGAGGGAGAACCCACAGTCTCCTATAAGGGCGGCCCGGTCGGTCTTGTGCAGGTATTGGGACCTAAGAGGCTCGCCTTTCCCAGCTATGATGGCAACGGCATGTTCTTTTCCATGGGAAACATTGCTGACGCGGGCAAAGTAGGCATGCTCTTCATCGATATGGAAACACCGCACCGGGTCCGCGTGCAAGGGACCGCGCGGGTGAGCAAAGACCCTGAGCTAATGGCGCGGTTTCCCGGCGCCAACATGGTCGTCGATGTGGAGATCGGGTCCGTGTTTGTGAATTGCGCACGTTACATCCACAAACACAAACGCCTGGAAACATCCAAATACGTGCCAGATGAGAAAGGAGAGCAACCTTTCCCGTCCTGGAAACGAATTGATCTCTTACAGGAGGCCCTGCCAGCCAAAGACGCAGGCCGGGCTGACGACGCGGGTGGGCTCATTACCATCGAGGACTATCAGGAAGCACTCGAAAAGGGTGAATCCTAGGCGTCAAGCGTCGGTGCTCTCAGCTCCAGTTCCGACAGAGCGATCTGCATATCAAAAAGACCGTCAACCAGCGCAGCTGCTTCGGCGTCTCCTTTGTCTGCGCGGCGACTCAGGCGTTTAATCTGGTTGATCGCAGGTTCTTCATCCGGGAAGTCACCGGTCGTGCCGTCCTTCGAGAAGTCCTGAAGCGCGGCGAAGATCCAGGGCGCGCGTGTCTGTTCATGAGCTTGTGGGAGAAAGTCCGTCCAGAGACCATCCAGACTCAGGTTTTTACTTCGGCGTTCTTTCAATGCGTCACCGAGAGCGGCGACCTGACGAAGTGACAGCGACATGCCCTGACTATATCCCGGATTGATATGACAAATCGCGTCGCCAATCGGAAGCAGCCCTTCCGGAAACTGGGTCAGTTGGTCGTAGCGGCGTCGTAGGCTTCTGGGAAAGAGGTATTGGCGTGGCCCACTGACCAGGTCCGCGGATTGCAGCAAATCAGAAATCTTGGGGTCCTGAAGCGTGTCGATGTGGGCGTGAAAGCCGTCAATTTCTTTGGGCGGGTGATCTCCCAGCCGCCCGGCCAGGGTAACAAGCCAGTCACCGGTTTCCATGCGCGCGAGCGATCCTGCGCGTTTGGTGTGAGGCCCTTTCCTTGCGGACGAGATCAGGAAGCCGACATCGGTAAACACGTCTGGGTCTTCGGGTCGAAAGAGAGCAGAGCAATACGCGAAGTCGCAATGGACGGATTCTTCGTTAGGACGTGGCAGATTGAGCTGATCCAGCCAATTGAGTGTTTGGCTCACCCGGCCGCTTGCATCGATGATCAAATCTGCATGCAAGTCACGTTCATCTGGCGCCAGCCGCACGCCGATGACTCTGTTCGCGTCAATGAGTGGCGCCGTCACACGGGTCTGATATCGGCACTCAACATTGGGTAGTGCTTCAACCTGCGTGCGAATGCAATGCTCCAACAATGCGCGTGACTGCACTCTGTTGTTGGGCGCACCTTTGGGGCGTTCCAGTGGCGTTGGTTGGAACCTGGAGAGCCGATAGGTTTTTCCATGGGACGTGAGGCCGTACCACTCGGACGGTCCAGCCGATAAGCCGCCGTGCGCATCCAGGTCTTGCTCCAGATTGGGAAAGAGTTTGCTCAGGATTTCCATGCCGCCGGGCAGCAATACATGAATATGACTCCCCTGAGGAACACCGCTCCGGATATCAGGCGTCGCTGGCATTTCGTCGGCGTCGAGCACGAGCACGTCGGCAAAATGGTCAGCCAACACGCGCGCAGTCGCCAGCCCGGCTATGCCCGCCCCGACAACAATCGCTTTTCCAAACATGCGCCTCCCCCCCTGGGTCTCCTTCACAAACTAGTTAGAAAAACTAACTGGTATGATCTTAGTAGCACAGCTAGAGTGATGTAAATGCATCGAAAGGTGGATGTCGTATGAAAAAGCAGCGTTCAGGATGTCCTGTCAATCTCACGGTGGAGATCCTAGGCGACAAATGGACCTTGATGGTGATCCGGGATATTGCGATCGGCAATCGTCGGCACTTTCGGGAGTTGCTCACCAAGTCAGAGGAGGGCATTGCCGCGAATATGCTCTCAGATCGCTTGAAACTCCTCATAGAACACGGGCTGATCACCAGAGAAGCGGACCCCGCGCACAAGCAAAAGGTGATCTACAGCCTGACGGATGCGGGGATAGAGCTTGTGCCGGTCTTGGCTCAGATCATTATTTGGGGGCGGCATCACTTGCCTGTCTCAAAACACCATGATGCCATGGCCAAGGTGATGGAAGACGGTGGCCCAAAGCTTCAGCGGAAACTCATGGCTGACCTGCGATCGCGACACCTTGCGTAAGCCCCTGAAAATGAAATCAAAAGACGAGTAGGAGAGTTTCTTGGCCCTAAGTGAGTTGGTGAACGGATATGCGCAGCCAGGAGAAGTTATGTGGATTGGTGTGCGGCCCGAGCGTCGGGCGCCACTCGTCACGCTGCCAACTGTCATGATTCATGAAACGGGTATTGAGGGGGATCATCGGGCAAAAGCTGGTAAGCGGGCAGTCAGTCTCATTCAGTGGGAACACCTGCCGGTCATTGCGAGCTTGGCGGGCAAACAAGAAGTGACACCGGATGCCTTGCGCAGGAATTTTGTTGTAAAGGGGATCAATATTCTGGGTCTGCGCAACCGCACCTTTCGGATCGGCGAAGCAGTGCTCAAAGGTACCGGTATTTGCGCACCGTGCTCCCGCATGGAAGAGAACTTAGGGCAGGGTGGGTATGCGGCCGTCCGCGGTCACGGCGGCATTACCGCCGATATTGTCTCACCCGGCCGTGTAACCCTTCACGACCAAATCGAACCGCTTTAAATCGGATCCAATGCAGCGCTCCGGTCGAAGCTCAGTCGGTTGAAGCCCCTCTTGGGAACATCAGCATCCAACCGAGATAGAAGAACACGACCTGTGGGATGTGGAGGTAATAAGCGCCGTTCTCGTCAATCGCACCGCCCCATATCTCAGCAAGCCCACCCGTGGACCATCCGAGCATGGCGCCAATCCAGAAGGGCAGAATGACGACAGACCCGAGGCCACCCAGGGCAAGCCACTGTCTTGTCGTTTGTACAAGTAAGCTCAGCCCGATTGCCAATGCTGCTAGAACCACGCCGAAGATCACTTCACGGATGAAGTGGTTCTTCACGTAGTCGGCGATAAGATCGTTCGATAAGGACGTGGGCAGGAAGTTGCTATAGGCAAAGAACAAAAGAGCGAGAGAAAGGATGACGAGGACTCGACCTATTGTCGGCATCATTGCGGTCTCCGTGGCCCGATTCCTAGGCAGCTAAGCCCTTCCACACAATGTCGAATGTGTTGCGAAGGAGCGCAGGTTTGACCTTCTTATTGTCGCGCGCCGCTGCTTTGGCGAGTTGGACGGCAGGTGCCATGAGCACGGCCTGAATGGAGGCAACGGGAGCTTTGGCAAGCGTGCCGTCTTTGATCGCCTTGGTCATAACGCCTTCAAGCTTTTTGATCTTTTTCGCAATACGCGCCTCATTAGCCGCATCGATGAGATGGGCGGCTCCAACCGTTTCCGAAAAGAGGAAGTCGTTAGGGTGGGCGACGACAAAGTCGAACAAGGCAAACCACATGTTCCGAATCTGAGTCGCCGAGTCATCACTGCTGTCCGCAGCTTCGAACATCGTGTTGAACCAGTCAGTTTTGATGTCCAGATAGGTTTGCTGGATGAGCTCTTCTTTGTTCGGAAAATAGAGGTAAATGGTCCCAGGTGACACGCCAGCGCGCTTAGCGATCTTGGAGACCGACACGTTCGCCAGCCCGCCTTCGATCACCACGGAAATGACAGCGTCGCGAATGGCTTGTCTTTTTTCGTTATCTTTTGGTCGCGCCACAAATGCCTCAACACGCTTGAACGAGCGCAGTATGCCATTTTGGCGCCGAAGACCAAAATTTCTTGGAAACGCAGCCTAAAACGCACCCAAGTCTCGACAAATGTCGATGAGCGCTGTTGCCGTTTCCCCTGGGGCAAGCATTGGGTGCAAATGGGTCCCGGTGAGCGAAACAACCGGCCATCCAAGAGCCTTGGCACGCTGAGCTTCGTCTGCGAACACAGGGGATGTCTGAAGATAGCCACGGGGACTGGCCGACCAATCCGGCATGTCAAAGCTGTCCGCAAACCAGTCAGGCGAAAGCCGGGGCTGCTCGGCCAGGAAGGTCCTCTTGAGCTCGGGAGCGATTGTGGCCGCCCCAAGCACTTCGCCCTCCCACCAGTCAGTCCAGACCGGCAACAAGCCATCTTGGATGGGAAGCGACTGAACAAAAGTTAGGAATTCCTGTTCCACCGGCGGCACCGGTCCACCTTCCGGTGGCATCATGGCATCAAGACAAATGAACGCAGATGCATTGAGGGCGCTTGCCAAGCGTGCCGCGATTAAACCGCCCGCGCTGTGGCCGACCAGTATTGGGTTCTTCAGGTCAGGCAGGACGTCTAGCAGACTCTGCGGCCAAGCGTGCCAGGGTGTCTCTGCAGCAGGAGGCGATGGCGTAGGAACACAAACGGTATACCCGCGATTCGTCAGAACCTCTGCGGTCGGCCGAAGAGAAGACGGCCCGACGAGCGGACTGTGGATGAGAACAATTGGGGCCACGCGGTTGCGCTCCGCAAAAAGTCGACAATGACGGATTTACCCTATCAGGTCCGCGCGTATAAATTGGCATTGTTGGTGTCAATAAATTAGAGCGCCGCCGATACTTGGAGGTAAAGCCGCAATGTCAGACAGCGATCAAAAATACATTCTCCACGGGCTCAAGCTCTCTTACTTCACGGGAAAGTTGGAAGCCTATTTTCGGGTCAAAGGCATTGCCCACGACTATGTCGAAATGGACATGGCCGACTTTCGCAAATGTGCGAAGGCGACCGGCATCGCACAAATGCCTCAGGTAGAGACACCTGACGGCGGATGGCTGACGGACACGACGGCGATCATCGCCAAATTCGAAGCCGAAGGCACCGAGCCCGCCCTGACACCAAAGACGGCGACCGCGAAATTTGTGAGTCTTTTATTGGAAGACTTGTTTGACGAGTGGTACTGGCGGCCCGGGCTCTATTACCGATGGGCATTTGATGAAGACGCCAAGCTCATGAGCGCGCAGATCGCGCGAACCATGATGCGCGATCTCAAACTGCCTTTCTTCCTGAGACGCCAGTTTATTTTGCGCCGTCAGCGCAAGGTCTATCTAACGGAGGATGGCGTCACCAAGGCAACAGCGCCGGCCATTGAATCTCTCTATCTGGACACGCTGGATCAGCTCAATGCCATTTTTGCGAAGCGTCCATTCCTCATGGGCGAACGCCCCTGCGAAGCCGATTTCGGGCTGTTTGGTCCTTTCTTCCGACATTTCTTTTCAGATCCTACACCGGGCCTGATTATGCGCGAGCGCGCACCCCATGTATGTGAGTGGGTGACGCGATTCTGGGCCCTGCGGCCCGATGATCTGGAGCATGTGGCGGAAATTGATGCTGTCCCGGAAGACCTCGGCTTCTTCTTTGACATCTTCGAAAAAGAATATCTGCCTTACCTTGTTGCGAATGCGGAAGCCGCCGACCGCGGGGACGGCATGGTGCGGTACCAAGCAGAGGGTGTGGCATGGTCTCTCCCGACGGCACCCTACCGTGTTCATTGTCTTAACGAGCTTTGCAGAGCGTATCAGACGCTCAGTTCCGACGATCAGGAGCGGGCCCGAGCGCTCATCGGCAGCGGCGCGGATACTTTGGCGCAAAGTCTGAGATCGATCGACAGCCCGCAAGGGTCTGCAGGCGCCGGAAAGCTCGCCACACGCCTCTGGACCTAAGCTCAGACCGGCTTGCTTCAATCGGCACTGGATCACATTCGAAGTCAGTCACGATTGACCTTAAGAACCCGGCAGAAAAAAAGCGCCAAAAAGAAGTTTTAAAGCTTGCAGTCAAAAACGAGCACCCTATATGGCCACATCAGTCCGTTGACAGATCAATATTCAGACTGGGGCGACCAGATGGCAAAATTCAGCATCGTTTTCGGAACATTCCTAGTTCTCGTCGAAATTGCATTTGTTGCAGTCACCGGTGGACCGGAATTCTGGCCGATGTGGGCGAAGAACATTCTGGCAGGCGGCTTATTGTTGGGTGCTGGTGCCTCCCTTTTGTGGCTTAGAACTCTGACGTCAGAGAAATTGCTTGTCGCCGCCTGGGGATTCGCGACGGGACTGTTCCTGGTCTCGACGCTGGGTCTCCTCCAGTCTGACCGCCCGGTGGCGATCATTGCAGGACTTGCAGTCTACACCGCTGTAAGTCTGATCGGGTTGGCTGGGGCTCTCCGACGGCCATTACCCCGCCATCTTCTTGTGATTGGGGACGGGCGGGCCTTCGACGAAGACACGCACTAGATGCGTGTTGCAGCGAGCAGGTCTTCATTAAGCGCCGCTCCCAAGCCCGGCGCATCCGAAAGGGTGACAGCGCCACCACTCTGAGTGACCGGCTGAGTGAGCATATAGTCGCGTCGCTCCATTCCCCAGGTTGCGGGATCAAAAGGGTACTCAACAAAGGGAGCACCGCCTATACCTGCCATGAGATGAAGATTGGCCAGCATGCCAAGCCCGTTCGTCCACGTGTGGGGCGTAAAGAGGGTGTTTGCCATTGTGGGCAACTGGCTGAAGTTCCTGAGGCCGGTGATCCCGCCCACAAGTGCAGCGTCCGGCTGCACAATGTCGAACGCCCCGCCAATGACCATAACTTCAAGGCTCGAAAGCTCGCGCGTCATCTCGCCGCCTGCAATCTTCACATGGGTCGCGTCTCTTAGGCGTCGATGACCTTCCAGGTCGGCACGATGAAGGGGCTCCTCCATCCAGAACACATCGAGCCGTTCAAGTTCCCGAGCGACAGACAAGGCTTCGTCAAAGGTCCAGGACGGTTCTATGTCCCAAGGCATTTGCCAGCCCTGATTGCAATCGACCATTAATGTCAAGCGGTCACCGATGCGGGCACGAACTTGTTCGAGACCTTTAACATCCTCCCGCCAACCACCGTTTTCGCGGGAACGAAAACGGATCTTCATGGCCGGAAATCGGTCGTCGAGAAAACGCTCTGCGAGATCCGCGAGTGCCAGGGCATCGTGCAGGGCACCCGACGATGCGTAGACCGGGACTTTAGGGTTGGTACCACCCAGCAAACGCCAAACAGGTTCTTGCCTGATCTGACCCGCCAGGTCCCACAAGGCGATATCGAGCGGCCAGCATCGTCCATAGTGAAAGTCAATATTGGAGAGCACCCTGTTATGACGTTCAAGGTCCAGCGGGTCGGACCCGACAAAGAGTGACTGATGACCGTCAAAGCCAAGCATGAGATCACCAGATCCCACACCCATTCGGCCCTCCGTGTCGAACACCCGAACGATGGTCGCGTCGAAGTAACTCCGAGCTTTTCCGTCCCACGCGGCCAGGAACGGAGGCTCAAGCGGGAGGCGATGATGGGTGATCTGAATGCGGTCGATTGTGGTCATAAATGTCTTTGGCTGCCCAGTGCTGCCTCCGGATCACGCAGGCGATGACCAGAGACAATAAAATCTGTCATCAGTGTTCTCTCTAGGCAATAGTGGATATCTTTGGGAGGAGATGCAGTCGCATCCATAAGAACACATGTGGGGAAACGCGGAATGGAAATGTCCTTAAAGGGGAGGGTGGCGCTCGTCACCGGCGGGTCGCGCGGTATAGGACGGGCGATCGCTTTGTCATTGGCGGAGGCCGGGGCTGATATTGCCGTCAACTACCGGCGCGACGATAAAGCCGCAAATGAGGTTGCTGACGAGATCAGAAGTCTGGGCCGCCGCGCCGAAATCTATCCCGCCTCCGTTGACGATGGCGAACAGGCCGCCGCTCTTGTTGCAGCCGTGCTGAAAGAATTCGGGTCTATCGGCATTCTCATCAACAATGCAGGGATCGCGAGCCGCGGGCAGACGGTGGCGGATACAGACCCTGCCGAACTCGAACGGGTGGTGCGGGTTCATGCACTTGCACCCCACAGACTGTCTCAACTCGTTCTGCCCACCATGCGCGAGGAGGAGCGGGGAGACATCGTCATGATCTCCAGCGTTGCCACGTTGTCCAATGGACCTAACGGCGCGCCTTACAATATGGGGAAAGCAGCCATGGAAGCGCTAGCGCTGACGCTCGCCAAGGAAGAGCGCAAGCACGGCATCCGGACCAACATCGTCTCACCGAGCCTGACGGTGACGGAGATGGGAACCCGTCTCGTCAAAGCCCGCTCGGGTGCGGACATCCATGATCTGGACGCTACCTCTCCGTTCGGCCGTGTCTCTGTGCCTGAAGATGTTGCAGCGGCGGTTCTGTTCTTCGTGAGCAACGCAAACCCCTATTGCAATGGGCAAAAGCTCAATGTCGATGGCGGTGGTTCATGACACGAAAGCTCTATGCGCGGACGGTTCAGAAATCGGACGGGCGCGACCTGACATTTTATGGGTGGAGCGAACACGACCGGCCGATTGTCGCGGACCTTCCGCCGCTTGAGGCGTCGGCCCTTCCTTACAAACGCTGGCATCCGCTACGGCAGGAATGGGTCAGCTACGCCGGTGCGCGTCAGGGTCGCACCTTTTTCCCGGACGCCGCCAGCTGTCCGCTCTGCCCAGCCAAGAGCGACGGCCTCACAGAGATCCCGGCGGACGATTTCGAAATGGCAGTGTTTGAAAACCGGTTTCCGGCGTTTCGATTGGATGCCGGTGACGCGGAGCTTGTCGGTGAGGATGAGCCCGCGGTCGGGCGGTGTGAGGTGGTGGTCTTTTCCGCCGATCACGGGGGATCGTTAGGGGGTCAGTCAGTCGAGCGCATTGAGCTTTTGTTTGAACTTTGGGCCCGCCAAGCCCGGCAGATGATGGACGACCACGGACTTGCCTGCGTGCTGCCATACGAAAGCCGCGGCGAAGAAATCGGCGTCACGCTTCATCATCCCCACGGGCAGATTTACGGCTTTGGCTTTGTCCCAGACCTTCTAATGAAGAGCGCTGAAGCACAGAAGGCAGCGCCGGTCGTAGCGGAGATTTTGGATCGTACACCGTCGGATCTGATCCTGGACAAGTCCGACCATGCAATGACCTTCGTGCCCGACATTGCGCGTTACCCTTATGAGTGCTGGGTAGCGCCGCACCGCCGTACGCCGGGTCCATGGGACTTGACCCCGGACGAACGCCGCGACATGGCCGCTCAATTGAAAGCCGCTCTGTTGCGGCTGGACGGGCTCTTCGGCAAACCCATGCCCTATGTCTTGTCCGCCCAAGTCGCGCCCGCAGGTTTCGAGGACAGCTACCACTTTACATTGCAGGTTTGGCCGATCCGTCGCGCTGAAGACAAACTGAAATTCTTGGCGAGTGTGGAACAAGTAAGCGGTGTCTTTCTGGTGGATGTGCCGCCTGCGACGGCGGCCGACGCCCTTCGAAATGTGGACATCGCCAAATGACCAGTCATGAAGAGGTGTTTGGTCAGGAGGCGGTCGCGACCTGCTTTGCGCCCGGTCGCGTCAATCTGATTGGGGAATATACCGACCTTATTGGGGGGAACGTGCTGCCCATGCCGCTCACCAAGGGCATAACAGTGACCGTTGGGCCAGCGGCATCTGGCATTCATGCCTTCAGTACGGCGGAAGAGACCAAGATCGACATCGACCTGAAGGAAGGAAAAAAAGACCACTGGGCAGACTATGTCGCGGGTCCGCTTGTGATGGCCAAGAGGGCAGGGGCAACCATTCCGCCGATGAATCTCATGGTTGAGTCTGACCTTCCTGCAGGCGCGGGCGTCTCCTCATCAGCGGCGCTGGAAGTAGCGACACTGAAGGCTCTCTTTGCCTTCGCGGGCGAGGTGCAGTCGGACACGGATGTCGCCAAGCTGGCACAGCAGGCGGAGAACGAATTTTGCGGCGTCAAATGCGGGATCATGGATCAGATGGCGGTGTCCGTCGGGACCCAGGGCCACGCGCTCGCCCTTAATTGTGAAACACTAGAATGGGACCAGGTGAAACTACCCGCTGGCTGGACAATCGCGGTCATCCATTGTGGGGAGGCGCGGCAATTGACCGACGGTGCCTACAATGAACGGCGCGCCGCGCTGGACCAGGCGGCTGATGCGCTAGGGCCAGAGCCGTTGAAGGCACAACCTGTTGAGATTGCAGAGAAGCTAACCGATCCGCTGGTCGCACGCCGGGTGCGCCACGTTTTGTCAGAACAAGCGCGGACGCTGACAGCGACCGAGGCGCTTCGAGCCGGAGACATGACACGGCTTGGACAGCTCATGAATGAAAGCCACGAATCCCTGCGAGCAGATTTTGAAGTGTCGACCGGGGGGCTCGATCGATTGGTGACCGCAGCGAGGGATGCGGGAGCCATCGGCGCACGGCTGACAGGAGCTGGCTTTGGCGGGTGCATCGTTGCGCTGGTTGCCGAGAGGGACCGAGAGTCATGGTGGCACGCCGTCTCGAACGCATGCCCGGCTGCCTGGGCTGTGGAACTTTGACCGCGGGTCAGTGAAAGGCGGGCAGCCAATCGCCATGGGCCTCAATCAGGTCATCGGTGAGTGCCCATATCTGATCAAGCGAGAGTTCCGCCGCCGTATGCGGGTCCATCATGGCCGCATGGTAGACATGTTCACGCTTTCCCGTCGCCAACGCTTCAACCGCCAAGGATTGCACATTCACATTGGTCTGCATCATCGCCGCGAGATGGGGCGGCAGCGTACCGACGCGTGTCGGTGTCACACCGCGATGGTCAATCAGACAGGGCACCTCAACCGACGCGTTCTGAGGCAAATTGTCGATCAGCCCGTGATTGGGCACGTTGCCATTGATCACGGTGGGCCGTCCTGTTTTCACCGCCCGCATGATCCGCGCCGCATATTCGCCCGAATAGCTGATATCCAGCTTGTTGGCGTCCGCCAGTGCCTGTTCCTGAGCCCGCCATCCAGCGATTTGTTCTTCACAGCGACGGATATACTCATCCAGAGGCACGTTGAACGCGTCAATCAGATCGGGCCGATCGCGTTTGATGAACCAGGGCACATATTCCGCAAAGTGTTCGCTGGACTCCGTAACGAAGTAGCCCGTGCGCTTCAACATTTCGTACCGCACCTTGTTGGCGGCGGGTTCTTCACCTTTGGCGGCAAGTTCCTTCAGCCGTGGATAAAGGTCCTCAATCCGGCCGTCCTCATGCCGCTTCTCAAAAGTGAGGTAGAAGGACATATGGTTGATGCCAGCGCATTGATACTGGATTGACTTGAAGTCTTCACCCAGGTCCTGAGCCAGTTCATAGGCTGTTCCCTGCACCGAATGACACAGACCGACTTGGCGAATGTCTGGGGCTAGGCGCGCCAGCGCCCAGCAATTGATGGCCATCGGGTTCACATATTGCAGCATCAAGGCATTGGGACAATGCGCCCGCATGTCTTCAGCGATGTCCAGGAGTACCGGCACGGTCCGCAGACCCCGCATGATGCCCCCAACCCCCAGCGTGTCGGCGATGGTCTGCCGCAGGCCGTATTTTTTCGGGATTTCAAAGTCGGTCACGGTGCAGGGTTCATAGCCACCGACCTGGATCATGAGGATCACGAATTCCGCGTCGCGGAGCGCCTCGACGCGATCTTCTGTTGCAATGATGGTCGGGCTGACATTGAGAGAGGACGCGATCTTGTCAGCGACCATGTGGGAGGTTGCCAGCCGCTCCGGGTCGATATCGTGGAGCGCGATCGTGCAGTCAGCGAACATCTCGTTCAGCAGAATGTCCCCAACGATGTTTTTCATGAAGACAGTGCTGCCAGCGCCGATCAAACAGACTTTGGTCATCTCATACTCCGAAATAAATCGCGCTGACTTTCGGGCAACTTGCGGCCTGGGTCAATTTGGTAAAAGCTGACCGCAGAGAATAAATGGGGAGGCGAACCTGATGGCCAAGCAACCGACATTGGGTGTGTGTTACTATCCGGAACACTGGCCGGAAGTGATGTGGGAGCAGGACGCGGCCGACATGGTGAAGGCGGGGATCACCCATGTCCGGGTCGGCGAATTCGCCTGGTCCCGGTTTGAGCCTGAACCCGGCACCTACGATTTTGATTGGCTCGCCGCGGCGATTGATACACTGGGCGATGCGGGCCTCAAGGTCATACTGGGAACGCCCACCGCAACGCCGCCTAAATGGCTGGTTGATAAAATGCCCGACATGCTGCCAATCAGCCGTGAGGAGCGTACCCGCGGATTTGGCTCGCGGCGGCATTATTGTTTTTCTCATATGGGGTATCGGCGCGAATGTGCCCGGATTACCCGAGCCATGGCCGAACGCTTTGGCGACCATCCGGCGGTTGTCGCTTGGCAGACAGACAATGAATATGGCTGCCATAACACCACCCATTCCTATACGCCAGCGGCGAAGGCCAACTTCCAGACATGGCTGGAGGATCGGTATGGAACCATTGGCGCCCTGAATGAGGCCTGGGGGAATGTTTTCTGGAGCATGGAATATCTGAGCTTTGAAGAAATTGAGCTGCCCAACCAGGCTGTGACCGAGACCAACCCGGCTCACCGCTGGGATTATCGCCGCTTTGCGTCAGATGAAGTGAAGGCCTTCAACAAAGTTCAGACGGATATCCTCCGTGAGCTCTCGCCGGGGCGCGACCTTGTGCACAATTTCATGACATTTGTGACCGAGTACGACCACTTCTCCGTCAGTGAGGATCTGGACGTGGCAAGCTGGGACAGCTACCCAATAGGCTCTCTCGATGTCTTTCCATTCGTTCGAGAAAACAAGGAACATTTTGTACGAACCGGCGACCCGGACATTCAGGCCTATCACCATGATCTCTACCGCGCCTGCGGCCGCGGGCGCTTCTGGATTATGGAACAGCAGCCGGGGCCGGTGAACTGGGCGCCCTACAATCCTGACCCGCTGCCGGGCATGCAACGGCTCTGGGGCTGGGAAGCGTTTGCCCACGGTGCAGAGCTTGTCTCCTATTTTCGCTGGCGTCAGGCGCCCTTTGCTCAGGAACAATTCCATGCCGGACTCAACCGGCCGGACGGTGCGGCAGACCGTGCGCTGCATGAGGTGACGCAATTGGGGACTGAGCTGAAGCAACTCGACGGCATTGAAGCTGCAACCCAGGCAGACATCGCCATCGTTTATTCCTATGACAGCCACTGGGCTCTGCTCAATCAGCCGCAGGGGCAGAACTTCAGCTATATCACTCAGACTCTGTCCATCTATCGCGCGCTGCGCGAAAAGGGTCTGAATATCGACTTCATTTCTCCGGACGCAGCGTTGGACGGATACAAGATGGTCGTCCTGCCCAGTCAGATCCATGTGAGCGATAAGATGGGGGCGCGCCTTTCAGCCTATCAGGGCGACCTCATCGTCTTCCCGCGCTCGGGCAGTCGGACGGTCTCCCACGAGATACCTAGCAACCTAGCGCCGGGACCTTTGAGCGACCTGCTGGGCGTGCAGGTGGTGCGTGCCGAGAGCTTCCGGCACTTCGCCGCCATAGAGGTCGACTACAGATCGAAGCTCTATTCCTTTGACCGCTGGCGCGAATATGTCGAAGGAGATGCGGAGACAGTGGCCCATACAAAAGATGGACACCCGGCAATCACCCGGAAGAACAACGCCTACTATGTCGCTGGCTGGCCGGATGAGGCCTTGCTGAAGGACTTCTTGGATGTGCGCGTGGCCGCTGCAGGCCTCACGACGCTGGATCTTCCTTTTGGTGTTCGCGCTCGCACAAGAGGGAACTATCGCTTCTTCGTAAATTACAACCCGCAGACCGTCTCCATCGCCGATTGTGTCGCCGGCGATCTCATCTTGGGATCGATGGACCTGCCAGGTGCCGAGGTCGCCATCGAACAATTGGGTTAGAGCGTTTTCAACAAAAGGTGCAGACTTTTATGGTTCGAAAACGCGACAAAAGACAGGTTGGAGCGCCTCTCGCCATTCAGGTGAATTGAGAAGCGCTCTAAGACAGCCAGCCTGCCATGGCAACGCCAATAAAATTGGCAATGGCATAGCCCAGAACACCGAGCATCACGCCGGGCGTCACCAGGGGTTTCCATCCTTGCGCGGCAGCTTGGGCGGCTGCCGGCGCCGGTCCAAGGGCCACCGCATTGGAGGCGATCAGCGCTTCAGCAAGGTCAATCCGTAGAAGTTTCGTCGCCGCCAGAACAACCACAAGGTGGACGGCCGCCATGATCCCCACAAAACCGAAGATAGGGAGTGCTCGCTCAACCATCGCAACAATGTCAGCGCCTGCACCCATGACGCCAAAAAACACATACATGAACAGCATGCCGAGGGGAAAGTCCCCACTCATGGGTTCAATTTTCGCGGAAAAGAAGTTCGCAATGAGGAGCGCATAGATCGTGACAAAGAGCACGCCATAGCGGCTGAAGTCGGCCAGCCACCCGATCCCCTGATCGGCGCCCAAGCCGCCAATGAGAGCGGCGGTGCCGTAGCCAAGAAAACAGCAGAGCGCTGAGCCGGACAGGAACAAGGCAATGTGCACCATGTTGAGCTCTTTCGACCCATGGTCGACCGCGCCTCCTTCAACGCTCGCTGTTTCTTCCATGATTTTGGAGGGAAACAGACGACGGATCGCAAGCGAGGCTGGAAGCAATACCAGAACCATGAGGAAGAGCGTTCCGCCCACGCTGTCCGCCGCGGCCATAGCACTCAAAAGACTGCCATCGCTCATCCCCAAAGCCTGGGAGGTCGCGGCGAAGTTCATGGAGCCGCCAATCCAGCTCGCACCGATCGTGCCCGCGATGTCTGCCCCATTGCTTCCCATATCGATGAGGGACGCGCCGATGAAAACGCCGAACACAGTGCCAATGGCGGCAATCACAAAACTGATCAGCATCGGGCCCGTGGCCGGCAGGATCTTTTTGAAGTCCGCGCGGAAGAGCAGAAGCGGAATGGCAAGCGAGACCGCATACCCCCAGACAAGATCATAAAAGGGGGCTGAAAACGGAATGATCCGCAGGTTCGCGAGGGCGAGGCCCGCGAGGATGACCAGAATGACCCCCGAAAGTGTCTGACCGATCTTCGTCCGTTCCGACCAGAAGCCAAAGGCGGCCAGCCCCAAGAATACTGTTAGGAGCGCATAGATATTGTCGGCAGAGATCAACGAGGTCATGAGACTTTCCTGGGATTGGGTACTTAAGTTTGGGGCAGACGCTCGGCGCGGAGCTGCGACCGCCGGACCTTACCAGCATCATCACGCACAGGCGCATCTACAAATTCAAATGTTCGTGGGATTTTGTAGCGTGACAGGGTCTCGGCCAGGTGCGCCTGCAAAGCATCGATCTCAATCCCATCTGGGGCATCGATAATGCCGTGGGCGAGGTTCCCCATATCATCATCCGGCAAACCGATGACGGCGCTGGAGCGCACGCCGGGAAAAGCGTCAATGGCGGCTTCAATTTCGGCCGGATAGAGGTTCGCCCCACCAGACAGGATCATATCGGTCTGACGATCCGCGAGATAGAGGAAGCCGTCTTCGTCCATATAGCCCATGTCCCCAAGGCTTTCCCATCCGCCCTCAATGGCTTTGGGTTCAGCACCCAGATAATGATAGGTCGTGCCCTGTCCCTTGTCGGGGCGCATAAAAACCTCACCCACTTCGCCGGGTGGAAGCTCTGTATGGTTTTCGTCGAGAATCTTCATGGCGCCACCCGCCATGGGCCGCCCGACGGAACCTTTGTGTTCCATCCACTCGGTACCGGTGATCCAGGTGACGCTCTGCGCTTCTGTACCGGCATAAAGCTCATGAATGCGCTCACCACCCAGCCAGTTGATCCACTCCTCTTTCAACCAGGCCGGGCAGGGCGCCGCGAGGTGGAGGACCATACGAAGTGCCGACAGGTCGTATTTGGTGCGGACTTCTTCCGGCAGTCGCCAGATGCGTTGCATCATGGTCGGCACCATCATCACCCAGTCGACGCGGTGCTCTTCCAGCAGGCGCAGTGTCTCCTCAGCATCAAAGCGCGTCATGATGATGATGTGATTGCCGCAGATGAGCGCCCGGCACGAAAAGCTGAACGGCGCATTGTGATAGAGCGGTCCTGGGACCAGCTGCGCTTTGTCCACATCCATGCCGAGCGGCGCTTCTTCCGGGTCAAAAAGTCCAGGTTCCGCGGCCACAATGATTTTTGGCCGTCCGGTACTGCCGCCAGATGTCGGCGCTTTCCAGTGTTTGGAAATCTTTTCGGGAAGGGGTGCGTCGGACAAAGAGGCGTCCGGCTCGAAGCCTGCAGTAAGGCAGGTGACGTCGCCATGGGTGCCGGGTTCTGCGCCGATAACGAGTTTGGAATTTGCAACCTCGATAATGGCTTGACGTTCTACATGGGGGAGTTTCGCGGAGACCGGTTGCGGTGTCGCGCCAAGCTTCCAGACAGCGAAAGCGGCTTCATAAAACTCAATGCCATTGGGTAGACCGATGGTCACCAAATCGCCTTCAACGACGCCAAGCGCCTCATATGCTCGCGCCAATCTGTTTGTCCGGGCATCAAATTCTGCCCGGGTGACAGTTCGTCCGTCATGGGTGATGGCCGGCGCATTCGGGTCCTTCTCCGCCCAAAAGGCGATGGCCTGGCCGATAGGCAATGCGGTCATTTTTGACGCTCCTCGGTTTTTCTTTTTGTTGAACGAGAGTGTACCGCGCGGCGGAGATGCAATCAAAAGGCGAAGCCGAGGGTCACCGCGCCGAACTGATCAGGCTTGGGCTGTTCGGAATATTCTTTCGTCCGATAGACGTGGGTGAAGCTCAGCCGGGTGCGTCCCCAGATGGCGACCGCGCCCAGGCGCAGGTCACTTACAAAGTATCTTTTGTCGACGCTGTGACTGTCCCGGAAAAGGTTGCCATCCAGAAACATATCGCGTCCCACGACGCGACCTTCCGCGCCCGCAAAGAGATACCAGTCGATGCCGCCCTCGGATGGAATGAATTCCTCGGAACCACCCACGCCAGGATAGATGCGCGCGGGGCCAAAATCGTTCGGCAGGTCCGGTCCGAACCGAACAATACCACCGCCGCCCGCATAGGTTTGTACATTGCCGAGGGCCGCGACGACGTAAGGAATGCCGTCAATCTGAAACCCGCCGAGCTGTGTCGGTGCGAGATCTGGACTGTTCCAGGCCCGCTCAAAGGTGACATTCAATGCGGGTTCGTTGCGTAATTGGTTGTCCCACCCGGCAACTTCGTCAGCTCCGATCAATTGATGCCAATTGTTTTGCACGAATTCACCGGCCGCAGCAGGCCCCACCACGCCGACATCAAACTTCCATTGATCCTGAAAAGTTCCACGTCCATTGGTTGACCAAAGCGTTTCCAGAGTGAAGGTGAGGTGGAGCCACGCCGCATAGGGACGATCGTCGGCGACAAGGCCGGTGGTGTCTGTATCGTCCGGTGTGAAAATAGAATGCCCCAGCGCCAGACCCACGCGGTGCGATTTGGGACGGGCATCCTCCAGTCCTAATGGCACCCGGGCGGTAGCGACGGCCTTCTGCCAACCTGTCAGCTCCAGGGGATGGGAGAGAACCGATGCCTGCAGTCCGTTGGTATAGTGCCGGTCGGTGTTGGCCGCGTTTGCGAACAGGTCATTTTCGACCTGCACTGTGCCGAACGCCCATTCTGTTGTGGTGGCTTGAGTATCCTTTTCGTCTGCCTGCGCGTGGGCGAGAAGAGCCAATAAGCCCATGACGACTAGGACTGGTTGACGGCAAAATCTCGCGACTGACATGGACACTCCGGGGGCTTGAGCTTGACGGCGGCCAGACTAAACCGTCCAATATCCCCAGCAACCAAAAAAATTGAACGTACCAGTCAAACGGTCGGGGAGGATGAGATGGCAGCAACCGCAGAAAAACTATCCATGACGCCGGAGGAAGCCGCGGCCTGCGGCATGGTCATTGCGCTCCATGCAGAAGCTGCTCCCGACCGTCCTGCGATCCTGTCGCCATTGGGCGACCGGACCTACGCCGAACTCAATGCGCGGGCGAACCAGCTTGTGCGTGCACTGCGAACGGCAGGCTTGAGAGAAGGAGATGCGGTTGCGCTTCTATGCGCCAACAGGCCGGAATTTGTGGAGACCTGCGTGGCGCTGTCGCGATGCGGCATGCGCCTCACGCCTATCAACTGGCATCTGACCGCGGAGGAAATTGGCTACATTGTCGACAATTGCGAGGCGAAGTCCTTCATCGCTGATGCCCGCTTCGCCGAGAAGGCGGCGGAGGCATCGACCATGTCACCTCATCTGATCCAGAAGCTGGCGGTCGCCGGAGAGATTGCCGGCTTCACGTCCTATGATGAGGCGCTGGGTGCGGAACCGGATCACAATATCGAAGACCCAACTGCCGGAACGCAGATGCTCTATACGTCGGGCACGACCGGTCATCCGAAAGGGGTTTACCGAAAGGCGGCGCCACCTGTGTCTCCGCTGCTTGTCAAATTGCGCGAGACGGCAGCCTTTGACCCTTCAAAGGATATAGCCCTTTCAACGGGACCCCTCTATCACGCTGCTCCTCTGGCACTGAACCTCAACTTCCCTCTGGTATCCGGCGTGGGCGTCGTGCTGATGGATAAGTGGGACGCAGAAGAGACGTTGAAACTGGTCGCAAAGCACAAGGTCACCCATACACACGTGGTGCCGACTATGCTCCATCGGATTCTCTCCCTGCCGGAAGATGTCCGAAACAAATATGACGTCTCAAGCCTGCGATGGGTCTTGCACGGCGCCGCTCCCTGTCCGGTACATGTGAAAGAGGACACCATCAAATGGCTGGGCAATGTTGTCTATGAATATTACGCGGCGACAGAGGGCGGTGGCATCTTCGTGGAGTCGGAAGAGTGGCTCACTAAACCCGGAACTGTGGGCCGCGCACTTGAGGGTGTGACCGTGGAGGTGCAGGACGATGCGGGGGTCGAAATTCCCGCCGGTGAGATCGGCACCATCTATTTTAAGGCACCAGCGACGGGCCGGTTTGAATACTTCAAAGCACCGGAAAAAACGGATGGGGCCTATCGCGGCGACTACTACACAATGGGCGACATGGGCTATGTCGACGAAGACGGCTTCCTGTTTCTGACAGGCCGCTCAGCTGAGGTGATCATCTCAGGCGGGGTGAATATTTATCCGGCGGAAGTCGACCAGGAACTGCTGCGTCACCCCGCGGTCGCTGACGTGGCGACCGTTGGCGTGCCCAATGAGGAATGGGGCGAGGAAGTGAAGTCGGTCATTCAGCTGGAAGAAGGCGTCGAGGCATCTCAGGCAACCAAGGATGATTTGCTGGCCTTCGCCGCGGAACATCTGCCCGGCTACAAACGCCCGCGCTCCATTGACTTTGCGGACGATCTGCCGCGACTGCCGACCGGCAAGATCGTGCGTCGGCAGGTTCGCGAGCCCTATTGGGAAGGCCACGAAAAATCCATCTGAACCAAACAAGGTGAAAAGACAATCGGGAGAATGTCATGGGTATTTGTGAAGGACGGAGTGTCATCGTCACGGGCGGTGCCCGCGGCATTGGTCGGGAATATTGTCTGGAGTTTGCCCGCCAGGGCGCCAAGGTCATGGTCAATGATTTGGGCGGCGACCGGGCCGGCGGCGGCAAAGATATTGGTGCGGCAGAAGAGGTCGCGGAAGAGATCCGGGCGATGGGCGGCGAAGCCATTGCCAATGGCGCGGACGTCGCCGATTGGGATCAATCCGGCGCCATGATCCAGCAAGCCATCGACACATTCGGCGGGCTGGATGTGGTGGTGAACAATGCAGGTATCCTGCGCGACCGCATGCTCGTCAACATGTCCATCGACGAATGGGATGCGGTGATCCGCGTGCACCTGCGTGGCACCTTCTGTCCCATGCGCCACGCCGCTGCCCATTGGCGCGACCGGGCCAAAGCGGGTGAGACAAATGATGCCCGCATTATCAACACGACCAGTGTCTCAGGCCTGTTCGGCAATCAGGGACAGACCAACTATGGCGCCGCCAAATCCGGTATCGCCTCCATGACGGTCATCTCCGCGAAGGAATTGATGCGCTATGGCATCACGGTGAATGCGATTTCCCCCGGTGCCCTGACGCGCATGACCGAGGACTTGGGCCCGCCGCCTGAGGAAGTTCCGGAAGGCACCTGGAGCCCGCGCGATCCCGGGAATATTGCGCCGATCTGCGTCTGGCTTGGTAGCTCGGAGTCCAAAGATGTGACCGGTCAGGTGTTTGAGAGCATGCGAGGCCGCCTCTGCGTCTATGAAGGCTGGCACCGCGGCCCTATGGTCGAACAGGACAAGCGCTTCGATCCGGCAACACTCGGACCTATCGTCGAGAAGATGATGAAGGACCGCCGACCCGATCAGGGCATGGGCGAGTGAAGCCGCGCTGGGGTGTTAAAACCCCAGCACCGCTTTTGCGATCACGTTCCGCTGGATTTCGTTGGAGCCGCCATAAATGGAAGACGCCCGACCGAACGCCATATTGACGACAGGAAGCAAGGAGTATTCGGGACCGACTGGTTTCTGATTGCTCCGGCCCTCCAGATCATCCACATGCGAGGGCAGCGCATAATGCTGCAAGGCTTCGACGGTGAGGCTCGCAAGCTCCTGCTGCACTTCAGACCCAATGATTTTGAGGATCGAGCTTTCAGGTCCCGCCTGCTTGCCCGCGGCCACATCGGCCAGGATGCGGAGGTCCGTATACTCAAGACTCTGGAGTTTCACTTCGATCTCGCTGAGTTTCCGGCGGAACCCGTCTTCAGCCCAAAGCGGCTCCCCGTCACCATTGGTTTCTGTATGCGCGATTGACTTGAGCCGGTCGACAGCGAGTTTGGACTGAGCGACGCCAGCAATGCCGGTCCGCTCATTCACCAGCAGGAATTTCGCGTAGGTCCAACCCTTGCCTTCTTCGCCAATGAGGTTTTTGACCGGCACACGCACATCCGTGAAGAACACTTCGTTCAGATGGTGTAGGCCATCGATGGAGACGATGGGCTTCACTTCAACACCCGGCGTCTTCATATCGATCAGCACAAAACTGATCCCTTCCTGTTGCTTGCCGCTATCATCTGTACGCACAAGGCAGAAAATCCAGTCCGCTTCGTGGGCATAGGAGGTCCAGATCTTCTGACCATTGATGATGTAATCGTCGCCGTCGCGCACGGCTTTGGTCTTAAGCGAGGAAAGGTCGGAGCCGGAGCCTGGCTCGGAATAACCCTGACACCACCAGACATCGCCATTGAGGATGCCGGGCAGGTGTTGTTCCTTTTGCTCCTCATTGCCGAAGGCTTGGATCACCGGACCCACCATGGAGAGGCCGAAGGCCATAAGACGAGGTGCACCCGCGCGGCTCACCTCTTCATCCCAAATATGTTTCTGGGTGATGGTCCAGCCCGTTCCGCCATACTCGACCGGCCAATGAGGCGCGGCCCATCCCTTGTCGGCCAGGATCTTGTGCCACTTCTTGAGAAGCGGTTTTTCGATGGCGACCCCAACCGAGGGAGCTTCCTTCACATCCCGTGGCAGAGCGTCTTCCAAGAAGGCCCGTGCCTCGGCCCGAAAGGCTTCATCTTCTGGCGTGAGAGTAAGATCCATAGGGGCGTCTCCTGCTGCCTATCAAAACCGAGCGTGAGTTTAAGCAAGCTTAGGAGCTCTGGCGAGCGACCTGTCATTTACGCAGCGACACCGGTTGATAGGACCGCCTGCCATGTGTCGACCGCCGCGCGCCGGTGATGAAAGATCGCCTGATAGGCCGGATCGACGAAAAGCGAGAGATAGGCCGCAGGCGAGGGAAAGTTGCCGATGATGATCATGTCCCAGTCCGTCTCTGGGCCGATCGCACTGCCTTGGTGCAGCCCCGACAGGAGAAAATGCCCACCCACGGCTTCGGCTCGCGGAATGCTCCCAGCACTGTAGCGCATCATCGCGTCCAATCCGCTGCAAGCCTCTTCGTTCTCTTTGAATGCGTATTGGGCCCGGTCTCGGAGTTTCACATAGTTCACGGCGGCGAGCGGTGCGTCCTGTGGCAGATCGAATAGGTGAGCCCATTGCTCCGCCGTCGGCATGTTGGGATCAGTTCCATAGAAGTCAGCAAGATTGGCGAGGATGTTTTCTTTTGAAGAAGTCATGAGGGTGCTCCTGCTTCATAGAATTCAACGAAAATAGTCGAAAGTGTCAATTTATTTGGCTTAATTGACACATTTAGGAAATTCTGTCAAATGGCTAAGGCAATTGGAGGTTTGAATGCCGGCGCCATCAACGTCAAAACCCAATCAATTGGGCGCGCAACAGCGGTCTGCGATCCTGGACAAGGCCTTCGCGCTGTTCGCGCGCCAGGGGTACCGACGGACATCTTTTGGCGACATTGCGGAGGAGGTCGGGCTCTCTCGACCGGCCATCTATCACTATTTCAAGAACAAGGATGCGGTCTTCAAGGCTGTCACAGAGCGCATCCACAAAGACATAGAACTCGCGGTCGAACGGGCTCTCGGCGAAGCCGGATCCGTCGAGGACCGCCTGTTTGCGGTGTTTGCGGCGCGGGCCGGGCGTGACTATGCGCTGCTGTTCGTGTCGCCCTATGGCCGCGAACTTCTGGAAGAGAGAAGAAAGAATGACGGAGACGGCAGCGGCGATTCAAGCGCCACATCACGCGCCGCAATGGAACAGATTATCGAGGAAGGCAGTGCATCGGGAGATCTAGCGCTTACCTCATGGGGCCTGACACCTGCGACCGCCGTCACAGTGCTGGTGCATTTCTTTGAAGGGGTTCTGGCCCGCGAACCGTCTGAAGCTGAGGCAATGCGCGCCGTCCGAACGATGATCGATGTGTATATCGCAGGCCTCAGAAAACCCTACACTGCGTCTGGATGATCCGCATTTCCTAGACATTTCACGTTCGTCGCGTCAGCATCCTGCCTAAAAGAAAAAAGTAGGGGTGGGAAAAACATGCGTACATTCTTGATCGTTCTCGGGTTGCTGCTGGCCGTTGTGCTCTGGCGTGTCTTCGAGTTTGTGGCGACCGCAGGCATGTTCCGTGACCTTGAGCCAAAGATGGCCGGTCAATGCACCATCGTGCCGGGCGTTGTGGGCCCAGAGGATCACACCATCGATCCCGAAACTGGCATCGTCTATCTCTCGGGCTATGATCGGGTGAGTGCCATCGGCGGCAATCCCAAACCTGGCGCGATTTGGACCTACGATCTGAATGACCCTGACGCTACGCCCATCAACGTGACGCCCGACGCAGACGCTGGCTTTCAACCGCACGGCATCTCTCTTTACATCGGGGAGGATGGGTCCAAACGCCTCTTCGTCATCAACCATGGCAATGGCGTGCAAGCGGTAGATGTTTTTGATGTAGTTGATGGCGGCCTTACTAAGGTAACCACCGTGACCGGAGAGCTCTTGCGGTCTCCCAACGATCTTGTCGCCGTGTCACCGGACGCATTTTATTTCTCAAACGATCATCGCTTCCTTGCAGATCATTTCATGCGTCCCCTTGAAGATTTTCTGGGATTGCCGGTGACGGATGCGGTTTTCTATGACGGCGAAAATTTCCGAAGCGTCGCGCCCAACGTCACAGGCGCAAATGGGATCAATGTAAGCCCTGACGGCGCCACGCTCTATCTGAGTGGTGCCCGCGGCAGTGCACTCCACATCTACGATCGCGACCTCGCTTCCGGAGATCTGACTCACAACAGGACCGTTGGTCTGCCGGGGTTGCCCGACAATATTGAGCTTTTGGCTGATGGGAAGCTGCTGATTGCCCTCCACCCAAAAGCGCTGGAGCTCCTGGCACATTTCAACGATCCGACGCTCACCGCCCCATCGCAGGTCGTGAAAGTCGATCCAAGCACAGGAGAGATCGAAACTCTCTTCCTGAGCTTGGGCGAAGACCTGTCGGCTGCGAGTACCGGTGCAATCTATAAGGACCGCCTCATCGTCGGGGCGATCATCGAATCCAAATTCCTGGACTGCGATCTGTCGCAAGCCAACCAACCCTAGGACCTAGTCTGTGAGCAACAACTCCTCTGGCGTCAGTCGGAGCGCCACCATTTTGCACGGGTCAGTCGGCCTGCCGACCGCAATGTTCGGCTATCCGATCGCCATTTGGTTGCCTGCGTTCTACGCCGGTGAGCTCGGTGTCTCCCTGGCGGCGGTGGGGACCATGATTATGCTGGCGCGTCTCACCGACGTTGTCACCGATCCGGTCATTGGATATTTCTCTGACCGCTCAAAATTGCCCATGGGGAGGCGCAAGCCGTTCATGGTTGCAGGACTGCCGATCCTGGCGCTCGGCGTGCTGATGCTGTTTTTGCCCAATCAGTTGGGGTTTGACTCAGTTGGCGCTGTGCACCTGGTCTTTTGGATCAGCTTCATGTTTTTAGGCTCCACGCTGGTCTACATCCCCTACTACGCCTGGGGTGCGGAGCTTTCGCCGGACTATAACGAGCGAAGCCGCATCACGGCGGTTCGGGAGATTTTCATTCTTGTTGGTCTGGCTTTTGCGGCAGCCATCCCTTTTGGTGTGGAACTGGTCAATGGCGAAGGAGCGGGGCGCGATCCAGGAGCGGTTCTAGAAGTGATGGCCTGGGCCATCGTCATTCTTATGCCGTCATTAGTCTTGCTGGTTGTATGGCGGGTGATTGAACCGTCCTCTGAAGTGAGAAAAGACGTGCCGCTGCTCGACGGGCTGAAGCTTGTGCTGCGCAATGGCCCCATGGTCCGCGTGTTGGCGATTGTCTTGATCGTGACGGGCGGCGAAGCGTTCCGGAACGCCTTGTCTCTCTTCTTTATGCGCGACGTGATCGGTATCAACAGCATCGGGTCTCTTTACTTCATCTATTTCGGCGCGGGTCTCGCCGCCATTCCATTTTGGCTATGGCTTGGTCGGAAGATGGGTAAGCACAAAGCATTTGCCGTCTGTATGGCGGCGGTGGCGGCGATTTCCATTGCGACCTACTTTCTGGGGCCGGGCGATTTCACGCCGTTCACCGCGCTCTTTATTGCCAAAGGCTTTTGCTTCGGCGGTTTGCAGTTCCTGCCGCTGTCCATGCTCGCCGACGTTGTCGATGTCGACACCGCGCGGTCAAAAGGCGAGCGGGCAGGCACCTTCTTTGCGATCTCCGGCATGACGGCAAAATTGGCGACGGCCTTTGGCACAGGCATTTCTTTGAACGTCGTCGCCTTTTTTGGGTTCAATCCGTCAGGCGACGCTGGCGTGAACGGCGCAACAGAACTGAATTGGTTGGCGATCAATTACGCGATCATGCCGGCCGTCTTCTTTATCGCTGCCCTTTGGCTCACTTGGAGCTATCCGCTGACCGCCGAACGGCAAGCCCGGCTGCGGGGGTTGATCGAGCGACGCACAGCGCGGTTACAGGCGGAAGCAGCATCCCTCACCCGCGCTGGTGAGACAGGCTAGGAAACGGATAAGCTACTGTGCACATTTGTGGTGCTGGCGGAGAATGAAATGATTGACTTTGATCTGATAATTCGCGGCGGCACCGTGATCGACGGGACGGGCACCCAAGGTTTCAAGGCCGATGTAGCCGTGCGGGATGGCCTTATTGTCGAGATCGGCGACATCACCGGGAGCGCCACCGAAGAAATTGATGCGACGGGCAAACTGGTAACACCCGGTTGGGTCGATGTGCACACCCACTATGACGGTCAGGTGACGTGGGACAATTTCGTCACGCCGTCGTCGCTTCATGGCGCGACGACCGTGGTGATGGGCAATTGCGGTGTCGGTTTCGCGCCGGTACGCAAGCACGACCATCAGACCTTGATCAGCCTGATGGAAGGTGTGGAAGACATCCCGGGCGCGGCGCTGCATGAAGGACTTGAATGGAATTGGGAGTCGTTCCCTGAATATCTCGACGCCATTGAAGGGCGCCCGCACGATGTTGATGTGGCGGCACAGGTCCCCCACGGGGCATTGCGCGTCTATGTCATGGGTGAGCGAGGTGCCGCGCTTGAAAAAGCGACCGATGAGGACATTGCGGAGATGGCGCGCCTGAACCGCGAAGCGGTCGAGGCTGGAGCCCTGGGGTTCACCACATCCCGCACGATCTTACACAAGACCGCCGAAGGCGACGCAGTCCCCACATATGACGCCGCCCGAGAAGAACTGGTCGGCATTGCGGAAGAAATGGGCAAGTCCGGCGCAGGCGTGCTGCAACTGGTAAGTGACTTCGCCGATCTTCAAGTTGAATTTGAAACAGTGACGGAAATGGCGCGGGTCTCGAGACGTCCGTTGAGCCTCTCGCTCGCGCAGGCCGACGTGATGCCGGGGCGCTATAAAGAGCTGCTCGGTAAGCTCGAAGAAGCCAATCGCGCGGGCCTTGAAATGCGCGGCCAGGTTGCAAACCGTCCTGTTGGGTTGTTGCTGGGACTGCAGGGCTCGGTGCATCCTTTCATCACCTATCCCTCCTATCGGGAGATCGCGGACCTCCAGCTCGAAGAGCGCGTCACGAAAATGCGGGAGCCCGCGTTTCGGAAACAGCTTCTGTCCGAACGTCCGCAACAGGGCAATGTCTTCGCCAATCACATTGCGAGCTCCTACGACAAGATGTTCCAGCTGGGCGATCCGCCCAACTATGAGCCAGAGCCGGAGACCAGCATTGCCGCCATGGCCGCAGGAGAGGGCAAAAGACCAGACGAGTTGGCCTATGACATTCTGCTGCAAAACGATGGCCGTGAGTTTCTCTACTTCCCTTTCCTGAACTATGCGGAATTCTCACTCGACGCGACGAGAGAGATGCTTAAGAGTGATTACACCATTCCCGGCCTCTCTGACGGGGGTGCTCATGTGGGCGCCATCTGTGACGGCAGCTTCCCGACCTACATGCTGACCCATTGGGCGAGAGATCGTACCCGGGGGGAGCGGTTTGACTTGGCGTGGCTGGTGAAGAGGCAGACCCGCGACACAGCACTGTCGATGGGGCTGCTTGACCGCGGACTCATTGCACCTGGTTACAAGGCAGACCTCAATGTGATCGATTTTGAGAAGCTCAGACTTCATCCACCCCATATGATTTTCGATCTGCCCGCCAATACCCGCCGTTTGATGCAGGAAGCGGATGGCTATGTGGCCACCATCGTGAGCGGCGAGATAATCCGTCGAGATGGGAAGGCGACTGGCGCTCTCCCGGGCAAGCTAGTGCGTGGACATCAGGCGGCCCCGGACAAGCTAGCGGCTGAATAGGCTATTCTTCTTCGGGTGCACCCATCTCCGGCGCATCCATGGCAAGCCGAAAGGTGACCATGGACTGGCGCGCCACCGGTGACAGCGAGTACCGCGTTTGCGGTCGCACGGGCCCCGGCGCGTCGGTCCAAGAATGACCCCTCAAGGCATATTCCGCGCAGGAAGCGGTTTCAACTGGCGAACCGTCATTGGGCAGATCCTCATAACTTCCCGTCCAGCAATCCGCCGTCCACTCCCATGCATTGCCGATCATATCAAAGAGACCATTGGGGTTTGGCCGGTAGCTTGCAACAGGTGCTGTATAGAGCGCGCCGTCGTCGCAGGGTTCGCCGGCTTTGGCGGTCTTGTTCTTTGATGTGAGGTCCGGCACGTTGCCGAAATTGCAGACCTCATATCGTGTACCCCAAAAAGGGGCGGGCAGATTGGCGGCACTTGCCAAATGCCATTCGGCTTCGCTCGGCAGCCGATAGGTCCTCCCATCGCGGTCTGAGAGCCAGGCGCTATAGGCCAGCGCATCCTCCCGGGACACGCAAACAACAGGATCCGTTTCGGTCTGTTCGAACCCGGGGTAGCGCCAATTGGCTGTCTCGTCCTGAGCCCAGCCATATTGTGTGTATGTCCAGCAGCCGAGCTTTGGCTGATGCCCAGTTGCTTCAGCGAATAGAGCGAACTGAGCCCGGGTGATCTGCGTGACGGCCATCATGAACGGCTTCTCTATGGTGACCTCGACAGCGGGCAATTCATCCGGGCCCATCTGATCACTTTGGTCATCGGCTCCCATCGTGAAGGTCGCCGGCTCGATGGTCTCGAACCTGAGACAATCGCTGCAATCTGCGCCTGTGTCGACGGCGGCGCCCACGGCAAACGCGGACCCGAACGGCGATGACGCAAAGAGGATCGCTGCAGGAAGAGCAAGTGAGGCAAGTGATTTGAACACGGGTGTGCTGGTCATCATGTCCAAGTCTTTCCGGAAGACTGACATGTGTCAATTCGCGGACCCAAAAAGTAGCGGACACTTACGATCAAAGGATGACCGGCCCTGGAACGCAGCCGGGAAGCGTTCTGAATAGAAATGAACGATACAGCCTGAGGAGGCACATCATGGCAACCGCAACACCTAAACGAAAAACTGCGAAGAAGGCCGCAAAACGCCCGGCTGCGAAGAGAAAGGCAGCAAAGAAAGCACCAAGCCGAAAAAAGGCGGCCGCAAAGCCCGCAGCATCAAAAAAGCGGGCCACGCACCAGACCAAGCTGGACCAGCAGATCAAGGCCATTTCTAAGGAAATTGATCGTGTTGAGCGCGAGGGTAAGAAAGTCCTGAAAGAAGCTCAGGTCCGTTATGACAAAACGGTCAAGCAGTTGCACGCGGAACGTGCGCGTTTAGAGAAACAAGTTGGCACATTGGCAAGCAAAAGCGAACTTGCTTATGACGATGTCCGCAAAGGTATTGAGGCGGCCTATCGCGATCTTTCAAAAGCTGTGAAGCAGGCTTACAAGCATTTCTCTTGAAGTCGGTGCAATACCCCTTGCCGTGAAGGGGCCTTCCAGCTTTACTCCCGCCATCGAAATTTCAAGAGATGACGGAGAGAGCGATGAACCGAGTTTGTGAACATCTGGGCTCGAAATACCCAATCGTACAGGCACCCATGGGCTGGATTGCCCGCTCGCAATTGGCGTCCGCCGTGTGTGAAGCAGGTGGCATGGGCATTATCGAAACCTCTTCCGGAGAGACCGAGGCGTGTCAGGCAGAAATCCGGAAGATGCAGGAGATCACCGACAAACCATTTGGCGTGAATCTGCCCATTCTCTTTCTGCGCGAAAAAGCCATTCTCGATTTTGTCTGCGAGAGCGGTGTGAAATTTGTGACGACATCCGCCGGCAGCCCAAAAAAGTTTATCGGGCCGCTCAAGGAGGCAGGCATCACAGTCTATCACGCCGTCCCCACAGTCGACGCAGCCGTCAAATGTGCGGAAGCCGGCGTCGATGGGCTTGTTGTTGAGGGCGCCGAAGGCGGCGGCTTCAAAAACCCGGAAGAAGTGTCCACGCTCGTGCTCCTGCAGGCGATCCGTGCCAAGGTCGACATTCCCTTGATTGCGGCTGGCGGCATCTCTGACGGGAAAGGCATGGCAGCTGCTTTTGCGCTTGGCGCGGAAGGGGTCCAGATGGGGACCCGGTTTGTGAGCTCCGCAGAAAGTCCGGTTCACGCGAACTACAAGAACGCGATCCTGGATGCCAACGAGGCGGGCACCGGGATCCTGAACAAAAAGGCGTCACCCTGTATCCGCGCACTCAAGACGGAGCGCACGGCGAAAATCCACGAAGAAGGCCTGATGCCACCCGATACGTTTGCGAACATTCTCGATCTCTATTTCGGCGGGGACATGGAGGCGAGTGTGGGCCTCGCTGGCCAGTCAGTGGGGCTTATTGATGAGATCAAGCCAGTCAAACAGATCATCGATGAAACCGTTGCAGAGTTTTTCGAGATAACGGGTCGTATGGGCGCATGCGCCGATAACAAGAATTTCGGCTGACGGCACTCGCTTGGGGAGGGGAGTATGACCAATTTTCCGGAAGGCTTTATCTGGGGCACTGCGACGGCCGCGCACCAGGTCGAAGGAAACAACACGGCGAACGACTTCTGGTTGATGGAACATACGGACCCGAGCATGTTCAAAGAACCATCGGGCGACGCCTGCGATCAATATCATCTCTACGAAAAAGATGTGATGCTGCTCAAAGAGCTGGGCTTCAACGCCTACCGCTTCTCCGTTGAGTGGGCGCGGGTGGAGCCGGAAAAAGGGGAGATATCCAACGCCGCCCTTGAGCACTATCGGCGGATGACAGCCTTCGTAAAGGAACAGGGGTTGCTGCCAATTGTGACGCTCCACCATTTCACATCGCCCCTGTGGTTTGCCGCGGAAGGTGGATTTGCCTCAGAAGAGGGTCCAGCGCACTTCGCTCACTATGCCGGCGTGATGGCTGATGTCTTGGGGCACGATTGGGGGCAGGTCTGTACGATCAACGAGATCAACATTCCTCTCCGCTTCTTTCATGACGGCATGTTGGCGGATCAGGCGCGTCTGGCTCCTTTCATGGAAGCAGCGAAAAAACGCTGTGGCTCCGATCAGTTCTCCTCTTTCTTTATGGGGGACATTGAGGGGGCCGCCGAAGGCATGAAAAAGGCGCATCGTCTCGCAGTTGCGTCCATTCGCCGGCACACCCCGAAGACACCGGTTGGGGTGACACTCGCCATTCAGGATGAGCAAGCCATCGAAGGCGGCGAAGCATTGCGCGATGCGGCCCGGGCACGCTGCATTGATGCCTTTCTCGATATCACCAAGGGCGATGACTTTGTCGGCGTGCAAACCTATTCACGGTCCGTCTACGGGCTCGAAGGAAAACTCAAAGTACCGGACGATGTTGAGACCACGCAGATGGGCTACGAGTTTTATCCTGAATCGCTGGAAGCAACGATCCGCTACACCGCCGACTATACGGGCCTTCCGATTCTCGTGACCGAGAACGGCATCGGGACAGATGACGACACGCGGCGCGAAGCCTATGTCAGGAAAGCATTGGAAGGCGTCGGCAGATGTCTTGCTGATGGCATTGATGTGCGCGGCTATTGCTATTGGTCGATGCTCGACAATTTTGAATGGATGTTGGGATACCGGCCGACCTTCGGTCTAGTCTCGGTTGACCGGATCACCCAGACACGCACTGTGAAACCGAGTGCTCATTGGCTTGGTGCAATCGCGAGGAACAATGGTTTCGTTTAAAATAAAAGCGCGTGTCGCTGACCCGAGGAGGAGGGTCGAGCCAGGACACGCGCTTGGTGGCTCCTATAGGCCTGCGAACGAACAGGAGCCATGCGGGAGACCACCTCCCCGCAACTGATTAGTGAAGAACCGGCATTCCGTTCGGCCAGTTCTGTTGATGAGCGCTGAACACAGGCTGCAGGTGGACGCCCGCCGCACATAGCGCCAATGCCAGATGCTGGCCGGACTGGAGCGCTGCGTCAGAGAGGTTTGAGGGGATAGGCCCGTCGCCGGTGGCAGCGGACTGAAACTGATCCACCAACGTGAGGACACGGGCCTCGTCCGCCTGCAACGACTGTCGTTTGAAACAGGGCGACCCAAGCGGACGCCCAAACTGGGTTTCGAGGTCTTTGAGGAAATCAAGGAAGCGAGGGAGTGCTTCAGGTGCGTCGATGGCTGCAAAAGCAGCTTCAAGGCGCATCCGGCCACAGCCGCAGTCCAATCCGCTTTGTGCCGCGCGCGTTGCCCACACCACAAACTGCTCCGCGAAACTCAATGCCGAAAGGTCAGACCCGGCCACGTAGCGTCCCGTTGCATAACGCCTATTGTCGGGTCGGGGAGTGAACTCCAGCAATTTCATCAATTCGGCTCCTTAAGATTGTGTTGCTCGATCTTGATAATGAAAGTGATAATGAATCGCAAGAAGAAAATTGCAAAAAGATTCAGGCGAGGGAGTTCTGGATCAGGTGAGGGGTTCCGGTGACACAATTACACCGTCACGGTCAGCGTAAAGCCAGGCGCCTGGCGTGAAAGTAATCCCACCGAAGGTGACCGGCAGGTCGATATCGCCCAGACCTTTTTTGATGCTTTTGCGGGGGTGGTGACCGAGGGCTTTAATGCCGACAGGTTCAGCCTCCAGCTCGCCCCGGTCTCTGACACAGCCAAAGATCAAAACGCCTGCCCAACCGTTCCGGGCAGCCAGCTGCGCGAGATTGCCGCCAAAGAGCGCACAGCGCATGGAGCCGCCGCCGTCGACCACCAGCACCCGTCCGTCGCCAGGACGTTCGACAGCACTCCGAACAAGCGCATTATCTTCAAACACTTTGAGCGTGGTGATGGGTCCGTGAAACGTCAATTGTCCCCCATAGTCGAAAAAGATCGGATCGACATGCGCGACCTTATCCGCATGGGCGTCGCTCAGATCTGTCGTGGCCAATGATGTCGACATTGAGGTGTCCTCTTTCCGTTTGATGTTCCTATAGCGCGAGCACCGAGCCCCGCCAAGGCGGTCCAGATGAAATAGCTACATCCTTTGTTGTAATGCGCTACGTTGTGGGCGAAAGAAACAGGTGGTCGCCCGGCGGAATAGTACCGGGTCTTTGGGGGGAAAATGAACAAGGCGGCGTCCGTGTCAAACCGAGCCGAAAAGCTGGGCGTGGGGACCTATGTCGGCTACGGAGTCGGGGATCTCGCGGTCAATCTCTTCTTCCAGTCTGCAATCCTCTATCTCCTGATTTTTTACACAGACGTGGTAGGCATTTCACCAGCAGTCGCCGCCTCCATCTTCCTTGTCGCGCGGGTCGTGGACGCAGTGACCGATCCCCTCATGGGTGTGATTGCCGACAAAACGCGCACACGCTGGGGCAAGTTCCGTCCCTACTTGATCTACGGGTCGGTACCGCTCTCACTCATGGCGGTTGCGACTTTTTCCGCACCTTTTGCAGACGGCACCAACAAAATTCTGTTTGCCTATGCCACCTATATCGTTTTCGGCATTGCTTACACCGTAGTGAGCATTCCTTATTCCGGTCTTACCGCCGTCATCACAGACGATGCCCAGGAACGCACCATGTTGTCCGCCTACAGAATGGCATTTGCGTTGGGCGGTGGCTTGATTGTCGGCGTGGCGACGCTTCCTTTGGTTGATGCCTTGGGTGGGGGAGCGCAAGGGTACCAAATGACCCTTGGCATCTACGGTGTTCTCGCCATCCTGTTTCTGCTGGTGACCTTCGCAACCACGCGCGAGCGGGTGACTGATATTGCGCCGCAAACACCACGCCTAGTCGATTGTTTTACCGTGCTCGCGCATAACCCGCCGCTATGGCTCATCACCACAGCCTTTTTCATGGGCATGTTGGCCTTCATCATCCGGTCGACCGCAATCATCTATTACTTCGAATACAACCTCGGGCAGAAAGACCTGTTCCCGATTTTCATGCTGTCCATTCTGGTGGGGCAGCTCGCAGGCATCGTTGCGACACCAATGGTGGCGAAGCGTATCGGCAAGAAGAACACCTATATTTGGGGGGCGCTTGGGGGCATGGTCACCGGCGTCTTCCTCTTCCTCACGCCCTATGATGCCATTGCGGCCATTTTTGGGATATCCATCCTTGGGTCCTTCTTCTTTGCCTTTCCAACGGTGATGGGATGGTCGATGCTGCCGGACACCATTGAGTATGCGGAGTGGAAAAAGGGCATTCGCGCGGACGGCGCGATCTATGCGGTGTCCAGCTTCTTCCAGAAAATGGCGATGGCTGTGGGCGGCGCATTGGCCGCCATGATCCTAAGTGTCACAGGGTATGTCGCGAACCAGCCACAGAATGCCGAGGCGCTTGAAGGCATCCTCCTGATGATCTCCCTGGTGCCCGTCGGGATCATGGTCATCGGCATCATCGCCATCTGGTTCTATCAGTTGGATGACGAAACCCACGCAACCATTCGTGGGGAGTTGGACGAACGACGCCTGAACAGTGCGTAGGACAGATCTGTCAAACCGGATTGGATCGAACGCGAAACTGCCCATTGGCACTTGAATCCATTCGGATGAATGGCGAAGTGTGGAGCGCAGACACAACAGACAGACGATGAGGCGAATATGTCCGACTTCAAACTAACCGGCGGCTGTCATTGCGGCGCTGTGCGATATGTCCTAACTGCACCGCCGCTTCTCGCCTACGCCTGCCACTGCACGGAATGCCAGAGCATCTCTGCGAGCGCATTCGCCACGTCATGTGGTGTGCTTGAGGATACGATGCACATCGAGCAGGGGAAGCTTGAACGCATCGACTGGACAGTTGAGAGCGGCGCCCATCGATATGGCGAATTCTGCAAAGCCTGCGGCGTCAGGGTCCGCCATGGAAGCGAACCGTCGCTGGGTGTTTTTTCGCTGCGTGGAGGAACGCTGGATGACCCGAAATGGGCGACACCGGCGGCACATACCTGGCAATCAAGCGCACTCGAGTGGTTTACACCACCCGAAGACGCTCTCCTTTATGACGGCCAGCCGACAGACTATGCGCCCATTGCGAAACGCTATGCGGAGCTTATGGGCCTGAGCTAGACAGCCATGCCGGCTAGGCGCTGAGACCTTCATAGGCCGCCGCAAGAAGGCCCATGGCACGCGGATCGCCAGCGAGATCAGGACCCATCTGGTTCATCACATAGGCAATGCCGACGCCAGCCGTCGGGTCGCCCATGACAAAAGATCCGCCCCAGCCGGAATGGCCGATGGTGGCCTCATTGGGCCCGTAGAGAAGACCGCCGACATTGCGGAGCACACCAGCGCCCCAGCTGCCGGGCAGACCCAGAACCAGGTCTTCATTGAAGATTTGTTCGGTGGAGAGCTTCTCCCAGGTTTCCTTGCTGATCAGCTTTTTGCCGTTGAGCGCGCCGTCGGTTGCCGCGGCACCGTAAAGCTTGGCGAGCGCGCTTGCGGAGCCCCGTCCACCGGCAGACGAAATCTCAGCCGCCCGCCAGGCGCGTGTGTTGGGCGCGTCAGCGAGGGGCGGCGGGTTTGCGAAGGTCAGCTTCTGCACGTCATTGAGCTGAGCTTCATCTAGTGCCTGTGCATTCTCTGCTTCAATCATCTCTGCAATTCGGGGTTCTTCGCTTTCCGGCAGGCCGATGTGGAAATCGATCTCCCAGGGTTCGGCGACTTCCTCGCGGAAGAACTGTCCGATGGTTTTGCCAGTGATACGTTTGACGAGTTCGCCTGTTGGGAAGGCGAACGTAAGGGCGTGATAGCCTGACCGCGTGCCAGGCTCCCAGAGCGGCTCTGCCGCGGCCATGCGCGCCGCCATCGTGTCATGGTCATAAAGGTCTTCTGTTGTGATGGGGTCTTTAAGTGTCGACACGCCGCCTTGGTGCGAAAGCACCTGACCCACTGTTAGCTGATCTTTGCCGTGGGCGCCGAATTCTGGCCAGTATTTGGTGATTTTGTCGTCATAAGAAAGCTGCCCGCGCTCGACCAGAATAGCGAGCGTCAGCGCAGCGACCGCTTTGGTGGTTGACCAGACATTGGGGAGTGTATCGCGCTGCCAGTCCTTGGATTTTGCGGCATTGGCATGGCCGCCCCAAATGTCGACCAGGTATTTGCCATCTTTCCAGATGGCAAAAGAAGCACCCACCTCTCCGGCACTCTTGAAATTATTGGCGAAAGCATCTCGCACCGCTTCAAAACCCGGTGCAACGTCTCCCTTGATGTCCAGCGTGGCTGTCTCAGACATGTATTCCTCCCTGTTGTCGGGCGTTTCCGATCTTATCGAACAGAATGGGCATCATAAAACGCGTGAATCTGGCGCGTTTTATGATCCTTTTTGATCGGATAACGCCTAGTTTTTTTGTTGGGAGAAGCCTATCGGGACTTGCCGTCTATGACCAAGTGAATTCGCATGTTTGCCGGAGAGCGCCTGGCTGGGGCGGCTATTTTGGGGGATAGAGCTTTGCGAGTTGCTTGTGCCGATGGCGGAAGATGGCCGCCACAATACGGTTGATGAGCGGCGCCATGAAGGCCAGACGCGGGGTCACGGTCACCACATCGCGCACATCTGTGCTGTCGCCCTGTGCCGTCAGATAGCGCTCATGCCGCCAGCCCTTTTGAAGCAGCGTGTGGGATGTCTCGATAAAATGCGTTTGTCCCACTTCATGGAGCACAAATGTGTGTCGGTCGATGGGGAGAAATCCGAACAACAAGATCCAGGAATTGAAGAGGGGTTGATCGATAGGTGCTGCAGAAAAATCAAACCCCTCCGTCGGAAACGTCATGCTCACAAGCGGCTTGAGCTCCGCATTGACGCCCTCCGCCGACGTGACGATAGGCCAAACTTCTTTCACAGGCCGCGGCACCCGGCTCGTAATGTCGATGGCGGGTTTGGGTGTTGCTGCTTCGTCCATGGGCTCATTCCTATAGACATGAGAAACGACCCCTAACCCTATCCGGGTGAACTTTGCATGCGCAAAGAAAAACCCCGGCAGTCGCCCGCCGGGGTCTCTTTTCAGACAATGTAGTCTGAGATTATTCAGCAGCGTCCGTTTTGAACTGCGCGCTCTCCGTGGACTCACCGAGAGCCGTTGTTGAGCTTTCGCCGCCAGCAGCAGCTACAGACACCATGTCGAAGTAGCCTGTGCCAACTTCACGCTGGTGACGGGTAGCTGTGTAGCCGTCGCCTTCTGCGCCGAACTCAGCCTGCTGCAGTTCGGAGTAAGCAGCCATGCCGCGATCCCGGTAACCGGAAGCGAGCTGGAACATGCCGTAGTTGAGCTGGTGGAAGCCAGCAAGCGTAACGAACTGGTACTTGTAGCCCATCGCTGCGATTTCACGCTGGAACTTGGCAATGGTGTCCTTGTCCAGGTTTGCTTCCCAGTTGAAGGAAGGCGAGCAGTTGTAAGCCAGCATCTGGTTCGGGTGCTCTTTGCGAACTTCTTCAGCGAAACGCTTCGCATCGTCGAGGTTCGGTACAGAAGTTTCCCACCACAGCAGGTCAGCATATTTCGCGAACTGCTTGCCACGCGCGATACAGTGATCGACGCCCGTACCGTCTTTCAGGCGGTAGAAGCCTTCAGGGGTCCGGCCAGCATCGAAGTCGATGAACTCGTGGTCCCGTTCGTCAACGTCAGACGTGATGAGCTTCGCAGATTCAGCGTCCGTCCGAGCCATGATCAGCGTCGGTGTGCCCATAACGTCTGCCGCAAGACGTGCAGCGTTGAGGTTACGCTCATGAGCTTTCGTTGGGATAAGAACCTTACCACCCAAGTGACCGCACTTCTTCTCAGAAGCGAGCTGATCTTCGTAGTGCACGCCGGCAGCGCCAGCTTCGATGTAAGCCTTCATGATTTCGAAGCAGTTCAGAGGACCACCGAAACCAGCTTCCGCGTCAGCAACGATTGGCACGAACCAGTCACGCTGTGCACCACCTTCAGAATGCTCGATCTGGTCGGCGCGCTGCAGGGTGCGGTTGATGCGCTTGGCAAGCTCTGGACCCGCATTGGCAGGGTAGAGGCTCTGGTCAGGGTACATAGCAGAAGCTGTGTTGGCGTCAGCCGCAACCTGCCAACCGGACAGGTAAATGGCTTTCAGGCCAGCGCGAACCATCTGCATCGCCTGGTTGCCGGAAAGAGCACCAAGTGAGTGGATGTAGTCTTCCGTGTGAAGGCCTTCCCAAAGCTTGTTCGCACCGCGTGTTGCGAGTGTGTATTCGATGGGGAAAGAGCCGCGAAGCTTTTCAACATCTTCAACCGAATAGTTGCGCTCGACGTCGTCGAAGCGACCAGCCGGGGCGCTAGGGATAATATCGTAGAACGTTTTGCTCATAGCATTGTCCTTTAGTTAGAGGTGACACTCAGTCGAGCTATCGGTTGAGTGGTAGTCAGATTAGTTCCCGCTTTTGACGAGAAGTTCGTAGGCCGGCAGGGTGAGGAACTCCTCGCACTCCCGGGATGTTGCCATTTCAGCGAACATGGCGATCGCCTCGTCAAAATGGCCGGATGTCCAACGCTCTTCGCCGAGCGTTTCTTCTAGTTTCTTCATTTCATCGTCGAGAAGCGTCTGGAAGAGCTCCTTCGTGACCTTCTGGCCGTCGGCAAGATCAACTTCGTGATAGAGCCACTGCCAGATCTGGGTCCGGCTGATTTCAGCCGTCGCCGCATCTTCCATAAGGTTGTAAAGCGGAACCGCGCCGCGACCGCCAAGCCAGGCTTCGATGTACTGAACGCCAACACGGCAGCATTCGCGCAAGCCTTCTTCGGTGCGCTCGCCTTTGTGAGGCTCGATCATTTCTTTCTGACCGACATTAACGTCCTGGCGTTGACGGGCAAGCTGGTTGGTCTCCGGCAGTTTGCCGAAGATTTCGCTTACCACATCAACCATGCCCGGGTGGGCGATCCACGTGCCGTCGTGACCATTGTTTGCTTCGCGCTCTTTGTCTGCGCGGATCTTTGCAAACGCTGCTTCATTAGCGGCATCGTCGCCCTTCACAGGGATCTGCGCTGCCATGCCACCCATCGCGAACGCGCCACGCTTATGGCAGGTCTTGATAAGGAGAAGCGAATAAGCGGACAGGAACGCGTCGCCCATCACCACCTGTGCCCGGTCCGGCAGAATGTAGTTCGGGTTTTTGCCCAGGCGCTTGATGTAGCTGAAGATGTAGTCCCAACGACCGCAGTTCAGACCCACAATATGGTCGCGCATTTCGTAGAGGATTTCGTCCATCTCAAACGCGGCAGGCAGTGTTTCGATCAGGATCGTGCAACGTGCTGTACCGACCGGCAGACCCAGTGCTTTTTCGGCATGGGTGAAGACATCGTTCCAGAGACGCGCTTCCAGATGGCTTTCCATCTTCGGCAGGTAATAGTAGGGGCCCGTGCCATTGGCTTTGAGATTGGCATGGTTGTGGAAGAGATACATGCCGAAGTCGAACATGCCGCCGGACATGTTCTGACCGTCGACCTTGATATGGGCTTCTTCCAGGTGCCAGCCGCGAGGACGGGTAATCAATGTCGCCCGCTCGCCGAGAGGCAGGGCGTCGTAGGACTTCCCATTGCTCTCATCGGTGAAGCCGATGGTGCCCGCCCACAAGTCCATCATGTTCAGCTGACCGCCGATCATATTGTCCCAGGTAGGGGACGACGCATCTTCAAAGTCGGTCATGTAGGAGTTGGCGCCGGAATTCAGCGCATTGATGACCATCTTCCGATTGTCGACGGGGCCGGTGATTTCAATCCGGCGATCCAGCAGGTCCTTGGGGATCGGGGAAATCTTCCAGTCGCCATCGCGGACGGACTGCGTTTCCGGCAGGAAATCGGGCAGCTCGCCCGCGTCGAACCGCTTTTGGCGCTCTGCACGGGCTTCCAGAAGCTCGCGGCGGCGGCCGCCAAAGTTCCGTTCCAGATCCGCGACAAAGGCCAGAGCCTCGTCCGTCAGAACGCGTTCATATCCTGGCTTCATTGCGCCGATGATTTCGACGCCCTCAACGCTGGACTTCACCTGAGCCTGGCTCATGGTCTCAAACCTCCGCTGTCACTGGGTGGTCCCTGATCGTAGCGTCAGGGTACTTTAGGCGGGGTCATACAACTCGCACAAAGGATTGTCCAACGATTCATAAGTCATTGAAAATATTAAAGTAAAAATCTTTACACGATTCCGGTGAGATTCTGTAGTAAATGTAAATCTTGTAAAGATTGGCGACGGGAAAGCGCAGAAAATGGCGTATGAGCGGCAGGACAAGAAGGTGTTCGCGGGACCCAGGGTTCGGCGGTTGAGACGGGACAAGGGGTTAACCCAGGCGCGTATGGCGGACGAGCTTTCCATCTCCGCAAGCTATCTGAACCTGATTGAGCGCAATCAGCGGCCGGTCTCGGCCCAGATCCTGCTCAGAATGGCCGACGTTTTCGATGTCGATCTGCGCTCGCTCGGTGGCGATGAGGAGGCGCGCGCCTTGTCAGCCTTGAAGGAGGTCTTCTCTGACCCGCTCATGCGCGATGCCGGTCTCTCGGATCAAGACCTGAAAGACGTGGCGGATGCAACACCCGCTATCGCAGACGCTGTCGCCACCCTCTATCGCTCCTACCAAGAAGCAGTGGAGGCCTCCTCCCTGCTGGCCGAGCGATTGGCGGACCGTGACGATGACACCTCTGCTCAGGCCATTGGTCTGCCCATCGAAGAGGTCCGTGAATATATCAATGCCCACACCAACCATTTTCCGGCGTTGGATGAAGCGGCTGAAGATCTCTATGCCAACGCCAAACTCTCCGCCGACGAGCCCTATGTGGCACTGCGTGATTATCTAAGAGATACGCACGGTGTAAGCACCCGCGTTGTGCCGGCGGATTTCATGTCCGGCGAACTCAGGCGCTATGACCGTCATCGCCAGACCATGTTCTTATCTGAACTGCTGGACCAGCCGGGGCGCTCATTTCAGCTTGCCTATCAGGTGGGGTTTCTTGAGCAGGCCAAGACCTTGGAGCAATTGGTCGAGCAATCCGGGCTGAGCGACGATGAAGCGCGGCGCCTGCTGCGTATCGCTCTTGCGAACTATTTCGCCGCCGCGCTGCTCATGCCCTATGACGCCTTTTTCAGGACCGCGGAAGAAACCAAATATGACATTCGGCTGTTGGGACGGCGTTTCGGCACAAGTTTCGAGCAGGTCTGTCACAGGCTGACAACGCTACAGCGCGCCGGCGCCCGCGGCATTCCCTTCTTCCTCATCCGGGTCGACAATGCCGGAAATGTGTCGAAACGCTTTTCCGCCGCCGGCTTTCATTTCGCGCGCTTCGGCGGCACTTGCCCGCGCTGGAATGTGCACGATGCCTTTCGCGTGCCCGGCCAGGTCTATACCCAGGTCGTCGCCATGGATGACGGCACACGTTATTTCTCCATTGCGAGAACGGTCAGTCGTGCCGGCTCTGGTATCGGCGTGCCCGGGGACCAATATGTCGTCGGACTTGGGTGTGATATCTCACATGCCCGTGATTTCGCCTACTCCTTAGGCCATGACTTGGACAATGAAGAAGCAGCAACACCCATTGGCGTTAATTGCCGATTATGCGAACGCCTCGATTGTTCGCAACGTGCCTTTCCGCCGCTTAAGCGAAAGCTACACGTCGAAGAACATGTTCGTGGTGTGTCCGCCTTTGGCGTGCCCTCAGAAGGTGTGGAATAGAGTCTAGTGTCTGCGGGATCATCAAAGGAATGGGTTGTTGTTCTAACCCTCGCGCTGCTGCTCCATGCGGCGGCGGGCTTCTATTGGTGGTGGACGCCAGCGATCGAGCTGGCGGAGCCCGGCGCGGGATCAATGACCCTGGCGCTCGCACCCAGCACCAGTCCCAATGAGGACCGGTCAGAGACAGAGTCGGTTGATGAGGAAGAGACCGTTGTCTCAGAACCAGAACGCCAAGTGCGGCCGGAACCTCAAGAGCAGCCGGACCCCCCAGAGCCAGTTGTAGAGCGTCCACCGGTTGAGATACCGCCCCGCCGCGCAGAACAATCAGCACCAAAGCCAGCGGTGGAATCCAGGCCGTCATCTTCACAGGCGCCCCAACAAATTGCGCCGGAATCTCAGAGTGTCGGCCAGGGACAGGCGTCGGCCTCGGTGGGCGTGTCAAATGCCGATATAGAGGCGGATTACCAAGCAATGCTGGCAAGCTGGCTCGCGCGCCACAAGCGCTATCCCAGAGCCGCAAGACGCCGCAATATTGAGGGCGTGGTGACTTTGTCATTCACGGTGAATACGAGCGGCACCGTCACACAGTATGAGATTGTCGGGTCGAGCGGATACGAAATGTTGGATAAGGAAGTGGCGAACATGCTGAAGAGGGCGCAACCACTCCCCGCGATACCGCGAGAACTTGGCCGCTCCAGCTTTGCCGTCACCATCCCGGTCAGATTTGAGCTTTCACGCTTCTAGCGCTCAGCCTCTAAATCTTCTTTGGCGCGGGCGAAGAACGGGGCGTGCAGCGTACGCCAGCTGACGAACGCAATGATCAACGTCGCTGCAATCAGAAGCGCGATCGCCAAGAGCCCGGCTGAAGGGTCCGGCGTTGGCATCATTGCATATCGTTTAAGTGCCGCTCCAGCGAGTGCCGCCGACGGGAAGGTGAAGGCCCACCAGGACATTTGGAACGACAGGGCAAAAAACTGACGCGCCATCGTTGCAAGGAGTAGCGCCACGAACAACCCCGCGAAAAAGAACATATCCGCCACCGGCGTGAAGGCTCCCATGAACACAGCGGTCGACGAGGCAGCGAGCGCGGGCGGTGCAATCAGCACGAAGAGTGTCGGCAAGAACTGCTGGGGTAACTGACCATGAAACAAAATCCTGTTCAAAACGACAGGGAGCAGCGCCAGCCAAAACAGCAGTGCAACCGCGAAGCAGAAAAGGGCAATTGTTGCAGACCCGGTGGGCGGCATGCTTGCGGGGACCACAAACAGTCCTGCAATCGGCACAAACATGGATGGGTTTGCGCGGGTGATTTCCACATTGTGGACGATCCAGTTGCGCAAAATGAACACCGCGAGGCAGACATGCGCGAGAGCGCCGATCGTCCACAAATAGACGCCGACAGCGAAGTTTAGATGATCCAGCCATGACGCGAGAAGCAATAATGTGATCGTGAAACCGGGGAAGAAGTTCGCGATATTGGTGTCACAAAAATCCGCCACGACCCGCGGAAAGAAGAAGATCGCTTTAGAGCTGTAGAGCAGGGTAACCAGCGCGAAGATCACAAGCGTAATCAGGAAGAGAGCATGGGCGATCCATGCTGTCCCTGGAAACATATATGCCGTCTGTGTCCAAGCGCTCGCGAGGCCGCCAAGACCCATGCCGACGCCGAAATAGGAGGGAGAGATTCCATGGGCGTTGGATATGAGTCGCGCTAACATCATCCTACTCTAGTCCAAGGCCAGGCATCTGCCAGTCACTTTTGCTTTGTCTTACCGCGCATCTCATAGTGAACAGAGAGTTAAAATCCTCCAAACCATTTGGACTAAACCGCTTGTTAGCGAATTGCCCTTAACTTTGCTCTGGGAGTTCCTCGTGCATTGAAGGAACCGCGGCGACCGCAGGGCGAGAATATTTATGGGCAAGCCAAAAAGAAAATTCAGAATTGAGACCGTGAACATCCATACGCGGGATCGTGTTGATTCAGAAGAAGTCATTGGGCTCGCTTCTGAAGCCCATGTGCCTGACAGTGTTGCGGCGGAACGGCATCAAGAAGTCATGGATGCCATCGGTCAGCTCGGCCAGTCCGTAGGGACTGGCATTGCGGCGGAACTCGATCTTCCGGTCGCTGCTCCTGACGCACTGCTCGACAAGTACAAAGAAGAGATCAAGGAAGCCGCTAAACTCAAGTCCGAGCTGGACCTGATGCAGGCTGCCATTCAGAGAACAAAAAGCGAGATTGTCGCTCTGCGGTATGATGGTGCCTCTTCTGAGCGCATCAGATCGGTGACCGATGAGCTCGACGAAGTTGTTGCCGGCACAGAGGCAGCTACAGAGGGTATTCTGAGCGCTGTCGAACTGATCGATAGCAATGCTTCTGCGCTCAGCACGACCTTGGAAGGCGTGGAGGCCAGCCAGGCGCTGGAAATCCAGGAACAGGTCATTGCAATCTTCGAAGCCTGTAACTTCCAGGACATCACTGGTCAGCGGATCACCAAGGTTGTGAACGCGCTTCGCTACATCGAAGCTCGCATTGAAAGCATGCAGACCATCTGGGGTGAGGCAGGTTTTGAGGGCGTTGAAGCCGCCGAGGACGGGTCTGCAGATGCAGAGGTTCCGGAGGGACGCGCGCTTGCAAGTGGTCCGTCCATGCCGGAAGCCGATGATCGGGCAAGTCAGGCGGATATTGACGCTCTGTTCGACTAGTCGCCGCGCGTTAGCGCACTAGACGGGCTGCAGGCAAAACCATCTCGACGACTGCGTGTCCATCCGAGCAATTCTTGACCGACAGTGTGCCGCCGTGAAGTTCTGTCACTTTGCGTGTGAGCGACAGTGCGAGACCCATATCCCGCGGACGGCTCCGACCTTCAGCACTGACAAAGGGGTCTTCGACCAGAGCGCAGGCGTCTTGCGTAAACTCGTCGTAAGGAAGCACCATTTCTGTGCCGCTGGGAGCGTCAATAGCGGCACGGATTGTGAGTGATTGTAAGCTCTCACTGACGCCCAATTCGATATGCGAGCCATTGCCCGTTGTGTGCAAAAGTTCCGAGATAAGACGGAAAACGCCCTGTCGCAGCTTCTTCGCATCCCCGCGAAATCCAGGGACATCGGGGCAGGGTTTCAAGGATAGTGTGACGCCGACCTCCGTCGCCTTGCGTGTCTGCGCGGTGACGACGGTCTCCAGAAGTCCATCAATGTTGCAAATGTCAGCTGCAAGTGCCGTCTCTTCGGGCTCTGACTCAGCAATACTCAGCAGATCCTCGATCATATCCAGCAGCATCGTGCCTGATTGATGGATATCCCGGGCATACTCTCTGTAGCGATCCGCCAATGGTCCAAATTGGGCGTCCTTCATGATCTCAGAAAAGCCAATAATGTGGGTAAGGGGCGTTCGGAGGTCGTGATTGACGTTTGAGAAGAAGCTGTTTGTGCGGCGCGCTGACGTGAGCCCTTGTTTCTCCGCATCGCGAATTGTTTGTTCAAGGTGTTTTCGCACGGTTGTATCGGTGAAGGCAGCGACGCGCGCAGGCTGTCCCCCCCATTCGGTTTCAACAATTCGTAGGTCGGCCGATTTCTCTTCGCCGCTGGGGTGCTTGATCCGAATGTCGCGCTCACCGGGCTCGGTTGGCATATCCAACCGCTCTCCTGCAAGCGACTCCAACGGGCGGCCGAGCAGCTCTGCCGCAGCAGCGTTGGCGAAAGCAACCTTGCCATCATTGTCGAGGATCACCATCGCATCGGCGGCTTCTTGTACCACGGTGACCGGCGCCTGTTCTTCCTGAGTCTCATCTGCGACAACCTCCACCGCTGATTGTGACGGCAGCATCTTCAGCCGCGCGCTTCTGGCGATGGCGACGGTCGTGGGTATCAGCAGGTCTTCGGCATGAAAGGCGTCAAAAATGCAGGCATCATCTGCCCCATGGTCGATAGCTCTCGTCGCCATTGACTGGTTGAACACATGGGTTTCAAACAGTGCGATCACCGGTACATTGGGACCGAGGCCCACAATGCGGCCGAGAGCGTCGAAATCCTGAGCCGATGCGGTGCCCATATCGTAAAGGACAGCATCAAGGCCGGGGGCAAGAAGGGGGGCAATGCCCCGTGACCGGCTTATCCGGGTAATATCAGCGTTCAGAGTGTCAAAAACAGAGTCCGGCAGCGCGGCGTCGCTGACGAGCGCGATCGACGGGCGGCCAGAGGTCTGCGAAAGACTGGCGGTCATGGCTTGCTGGGCAGGCGACCCTAAGGCTGAAGGTCGCGGGGCAGATCGAATCATTCGATGGTCTCGTCATTAAGCTTTCGCTAACCATGCGGCCCCCTTGGTAAACAGAGCGTAAAGAAAAGTGCCATTTAGGGGTTTTTCACAACTGAACCACAAGCGGTTTTTTTTGCCGATGAGCGGCGTTTTCTGAAGCTTTTTCAGCGGCTTACAGCGTTGCACCCAAGTCCCACGCTATCCTTGCCGAACCCTTAACACTTAACCTTTGAGCAACGGTTAGAAGCGCGTGTTAGGCGCTCTCCGGCTTCGGCAAGTTGAGCCGGCCATCTTCTTTGAAAGTCCAGTAAGGGTTGAAGGCCACCTCCCAGGCGTGGCCATCCGGATCAGCGAAATAGCCTGAATAGCCGCCCCAGAACGCTTTGTGTGCCGGCTTCAAAACTTTCGCACCATAGGCAGCGCCCTTATTGCTTATCAGAGCAAGGAGTTCATCAACTTCTGCTTCGCTTCGCGCATTGTATGCGACGGCAAACCCCTGATAGCCGGAGGCAGGCACCGTTGGATCGAGATCTGCATCCTTTGCGAGATCCTCATGACCGAACAGACCGAACACGAAGCCCCCCGCGTCATAGGCGGTCATGCCTTCGGTCATAAAAGGCTGCCAACCCAGCAGGTCTTCATAAAAGGATCGGGTCCGATCCATATCTGCCGTACCGAATGTGATGATGCTGTATCGCTGTTCCATGCGCCTTGGTCTCCCTGTTTTAGTCCATTGGAACATAAGAAGAACAAACCAACAAGCGGTAGAAAGAGAATTCCAAAAGAGTCTGAGGCTGCAAAGGCTTGTCGGAGGGGCGAGGCTTGCGGCATCTGCGGGCTTGCGTTACCTATGCGCGGCCCAAGCGAAGCAGACAGCGGGCCGAGAGCGGCAAGATCAAGATAATGGCGAAAAAGAAAAAGACATTTCGCCCCAAGGCACGGGTGCCGAAGGGGTTGAGGGATATTCCGGCGGCAACGGTCCGCGCGGAAGCCGCCATGCTTGCGCGCATTCGCGAGATTTACGAGCTTTATGGCTTCGAGCCGCTGGAGACCTCCGCCTTTGAGTATGCCGACGCGCTAGGCAAATTCCTCCCGGATGAAGACCGTCCCAACGAAGGTGTGTTCTCGTTCCAAGATGATGACGAGCAATGGCTGTCGCTTCGCTACGACTTAACGGCGCCATTGGCACGGTTTGTCGCGGAGAATTATGACGCGCTGCCGAAACCTTTTCGTCGGTATCAGACCGGGCCGGTGTGGCGAAATGAAAAGCCCGGGCCGGGCCGTTTCCGCCAGTTCACTCAATTTGATGCGGACACTGTAGGCGCGCCCGGGCCCGCTGCGGATGCGGAAATGTGCATGATGGCCGCTGATTGTCTGGAGGCGCTTGGCATCCCGCGCAGTTCCTATGTCATGCGCGTCAACAATCGCAAAGTACTGGACGGCGTGTTTGAGACATGCGGCATTGTCGGCGAAGGCCCTGAGTTTGAGAAACAACACCTCACCGTAATGCGGGCCATCGACAAGCTCGACCGTCTGGGCAGCGAAGGCGTACGGCTCCTTCTGGGCAAAGGACGTAAGGACGAGTCAGGCGACTTCACCGAAGGCGCCGGCCTGTCCGAGGACCAAATAGAGCGCATCATTGCTTTTACGGAAGCAGGCGGCGGGTCACGCGACGCAGTCTGTGGCGCGATGGAGGCCCTCGTAGGAAACAGTGAGATCGGTCTGGAAGGTGTCGCCGAGCTCCGCGAAATCGATGCGCTTCTGACAGCGGTTGGATATGGAGAAGACCGTGTGGCATTTGACCCAGCTGTTGTCCGTGGCCTTGGCTATTACACAGGGCCGGTTTACGAGGCCGAACTCACGTTTGAAGCAACAGACGACGAAGGCCAACAACGTCGTTTCGGCTCTGTCGGCGGCGGTGGACGCTATGATGACCTTGTCGAGCGGTTCAAAGGTGTGAAGGTACCGGCGACCGGTTTCTCCATCGGGGTCAGCCGCCTCTTCGCGGCTTTGGAAGCCCTGGACAAGGTCGAAGAAAACACTGTAGCGGCTCCGGTCATTGTTCTGGTGATGGATAAGGACGCAATGCCCGGCTACCAGAAAATGGTTGCGGAACTTCGCGCGGCAGGCATCCGGGCTGAACTCTATCTCGGCGGGTCGGGCATGCGGGCGCAGGTGAAATATGCGGACCGGCGGGGTGCCCCCATCGTGGTCATCGAAGGCGAGGATGAGCGGGAAAACGGTGAAGTGACGCTGAAGGACCTGATCCTCGGCGCGCAGAAATCAGAAGAAATCACCGACAATGCAGAATGGCGGGAAAGCGCCCACGCGCAAGTGTCCGTGCCACGTGCCGAATTCGTCGCTCATGTGCAGGAAATTCTGGGCCGACATAGCAAGGCCCACTGACACCACGGCTGACGGCCGAGGTCATGTGGGCCCGACAGGCGACACTCTTTCAGAATTCTTTGCATTTCCATGTTAGACAGGAGCCCGTAATCATGTTCCCCAAACGGGGACGGTGCGGGAAAAGACCATGACAAGCATTTCCAGCAGTGGAGACGAGCTCAAGGCGCGTGAGCAGCAGGCCAAGGCTGTGCGCGCATCTTTCGAAGCGGCGTCATTCGAGCCAGTTGCGGCGCCCGTTCTCCAACCAGCGGACATCTTTTTGGATCGTTCTGGGGAAGACATTAGACGGCGTACTTACCTTTTCACTGATGCAGGAGGCCAGGAGCTTTGTCTGCGGCCGGAACTGACCATCCCGGTCTGCCGTCTCTATATCGAAGATGATCCGGAGGGCGCGACAGCCCGTCGCCTATGCGCGAGCGGACCTGTGTACCGCTACCAACCCGCAGGCTCCGACAAGCTCAGTGAATACAATCAGTGCGGTCTTGAGATTTTGGGTGCTGTTGACGAAGCCGGTGCAGATGCGGAAGTCACGCGCTTAGGTATCGCGGCGGTCGAAGCCGCAGGCCTCACCGACTATCAGCTGGAGCTTGGCGATCTCTCTCTATTTGGGGCGCTCATAGATGCGATTGACATCCCCAAAGGTTGGAAAGGACGGCTGCGCCGGCAATTCTGGCGGCCGGAATTCTTTGCAAACCTGTTGACGGATCTTTCGAACGGAGAGGGACAGGCAACTCGGGAAGATCAGAATGGTCTCCTGTCAGTGCTCGCCGGTCTCGACGAGGCACAAGCGGCAACGTTGCTGAACGATGTCCTGAAACTTGGCGGCATTGCACCGGTGGGTGGGCGCGGCGTCGACGAGATCGCCAGCCGCTTGCTTGAGAAAGCTGGCGAGGCGACGACAGAACAGATGCCTAAACAGGCTGCCGCGATCATTGGTGATTATATGAAGATCTCGGTTCCAGCTGCGGATGCTGTTGAACAAGTGGAGAGCCTTCTCAAGAAGAACGGCATTACGGCCGACGGCGCGGTAGAAAAACTATCGACACGGCTGAAGGCCATCTCGGACGCAGGCGTCGACTTGGGCCGCGCAACCTTCTCCACGGGGTTCGGTCGGAAGCTGGAATATTACACCGGCCACGTCTTTGAACTGCGGGTGCCGGAGTTGGGGAATGACGCCGTGATCATGGGCGGCGGCCGCTATGACGGCCTTCTCCAGAGCCTCGGGGCACCACGGCCTGTGCAGGCAGTCGGATGTGCGATCGCGCTGGAAAGGCTCTTTCTCGCGACCAGCAAGGGAGGAAAGAAATGAGCGACGAAAAACTCATTCTCGGTCTCCCGTCAAAGGGCCGTCTCCAGGAGAACGCTTCGGAATTCTTCAAACGGGCAGGCTTGAGTGTCTCTAAGCACGGTGGACGAGGCTATACCGGCACACTGAAGGGCGTCTCTGATGTTGAGATTGCGTTTCTGTCAGCGTCTGAAATTGCGGGCAACCTTGAACAGGGCACAATCCACTTCGGCATTACCGGGGAAGACCTGATCCGGGAAAAGCTTGCCGCACCAGATCAGAGTGTCGAGCTGCTACTCAAGCTTGGCTTTGGCCATGCGGATGTGGTGGTCGCTGTGCCCCAGAGCTGGATTGACGTCGACACTATGGCTGACCTGGACGATGTCGCGCTTGCCTTTCATGCGAAGCGGGGCAAGCGCCTGCGCGTCGCGACGAAATACTTCAATCTGACGCGCATGTTTTTTGCCGACCACGGGATCAACGATTATCGGATCGTGGAAAGCCTCGGCGCGACAGAAGGTGCGCCAGCGGCGGGCTCCGCTGAAGCCATCGTCGATATCACCTCGACCGGGGCGACCCTGGTCGCGAACAATCTCAAGATTCTGGACGATGGGGTCATGCTCCGAAGCGAAGCCAATCTTGTGGCGTCACTGAACGCTGATTGGAGCGCCGCGCAGCTTGGCGCAGCGCGGGTGATCCTCGATCGCCTGGACGCTCGGGATCGCGCGGAAAATCACATGCTCGTTGCCGCGCGGGGTCCATTTGATCCAGCCAAGATCGCGGAAGACCTCGACCGACACTATCAATGCGCCGCAGATGTGATAAGCGCCTTTGACGGCGGAGGTGAGGTTCGCGTGATCTGCCCGACCGCGCAGGTTCAGGCAGTGGCTGATCACCTGCGTCAGGAGGGAGCCGAGACAGTTTCAGCCAGCAAAGCAGATTATCTGTTCGCTGCGGAAAACATTCTCCATGATCAGTTGCTGAAACGGCTCGGGCGATAAGCCGTCAGGTCTGAAGACTTGCCAGATAGGCTTGCTTCTTTTTGTTTCCCTGCGCTTCCAGATGACGAAATACCCGTTTAAGCGTTTTTGGAAAGGCCATAACAAGACCGGCCATGCGCCCCTCACTTTTTGGAAGCCAGGTTTCCAAATCGCCGGTGGAGAGCGCCTGCATGACATGTTTGGCGGTCTCCTCGGCAGAGAGAGGAGCCGCATTGCCCGCGAAGTTGAGCGGCGAGCCTTCGGGGTGAGACATCTCTTCGCGCAACATCGGTGTGTCGATGGCGCTGGGATAGAGGCCGCCGACCGTAATGCCGTGGGGGCCCAACTCCAGAGCAAGCGCTGCGGTGAAGCCCCGGAGACCAAACTTCGAGGCGGTGTAGGGTGCGCTGTCTTTGAGCGGGAAGAGGCCGGCCAAGGATACGATGTTAAAGATTTGGCCTTTGCCTCGGTCTAGCATGCCCCGCGCCGCCGCCTGGCAAAGACGCATCGGCGCTGTCAGATTGATATCAATGTGCCTCGTAAGCAGAGCGCCATCGATCGCAGACACGGACCCGGGCACACCAATGCCTGCATTGTTGATCAGAAGATCGATGGCAGGCTCGCCACTCTCCAAACGCGCACATAGCTCATTCAGGTCTCGCTGGTCGCATAGGTCGGCCCCCAGCATCTCCATGCCAGGATCGGACGGCATCTGGGACAATTCAGCGCTGCGGTCGGTGAGGACCAACTGATCGCCCCGAGCTTGGAATTCTGTGGCGAGCGCGCGACCGAGACCGCCCGCCGCGCCAGTAATCATGACGGTTCTGCTCATGCTGCTTCAGCCTGCGCCTTTGTCGGAATACGGACAGCGTCATAATGGCCGTCCGGGATGTCAGGCCAACCCATATGCTTACGTAGCTCAGCCATTGCTCTTTTATAGGCGTCGATGTTCACATAAGTCGCATGACGGTCTGATCCGACATAGTTGACCCCGCCGGACAGATCGGGCTGGTGATTGGCAAGACGCTTGCGAAAGCGTTTGGCCTGCTTCGGCCGATCCCGCTCGGCCAGGATCGTGCGGGCAATCAGATCAGCCATATTGTCGAAAAGCTTGTAAGCACCGCCATTGGTTTCCATGAAACCAAGTGAGAACAAGTTGGGGTGATCCTTCACGAACAGGTTCATGTAGAGATCAGGGCGTCCGGATTTCCAGGTGAACTCCGACGGATCGACATAGGGGATTTTCCACTCATAGCCTGTCGCACAGAGCACCAGATCAATTTCTTCACGGCTGCCGTCTTTAAACACAACATGTTTGCCCTCCAGACGTTCAACGTCACCCTTGGCCTTGATGTCGCCGTGACCCAAATAGTGGAGCAGCTGGGTATTGAGGATGGGATGGCTCTCAAACACCTTGTGGTCGGGGGCGGGAAGACCGAGACGGGTGAGATCCCCATTGATGAACCTCAACATAAGCCCGAAAACTTTCTGTGAGAGCCACATGGGCAAATGAGGACCTTCATGGGCGAAGACGTCAGCCGGCTTGCCCATGAGATGTTTCGGAATGAAGTGATAACCGCGCCTTAAGCTGATGAACGCGGCGTCACCCGCTGCCGCAGCATCGCAGGCAATGTCGCAGCCTGAATTACCCGCACCGACGACCAGAACACGTTTTCCCCGAAATTCGTCCATATGGTGGAAGGTGTTGGCATGGCGGATCTCGCCATCGAACGGACCATCCGCCCAGTCAGGCAGGGTTGGGTGCCAGTTGGTGCCATTGACACAGATGAGCCACCGGTAGGGACGAGTCTCACCATTTGAGAGTGTGACCTGCCAGCTGTCCTTCTCAAACTTCGTGTGGGTAACTTCCGTGTTGAAAGTGATGTCATCGTAGAGCCCATACTCATGCGCAAAAGCCTGCATGTAGGCATGGATCTGTTTGTTAGAAGGATAGTCCGGATAATCCTCCGGCATCGGGAAGTCCGTATAGTGGGACTGCGTCTTCGAAGAAATGAAATGCGCAGAGGCATACATGGGCGAGCCTGGATTGCTTGCATCCCAAATGCCGCCCACATCCGAATGTCTCTCGAAGATATCGAAATCAATACCGAGCAGCTTGAAGGTTCTAGCGAGTGCGAGGCCACCTGGGCCGGCGCCAACAATGCATGCACGATCAGTTTGGGAAGAGGCTGTCATGATGGGCTCCAATTGTGAGGGTTCCTCATATTTGTAAAAAGTGATAAACCCTCATATTATGAGAATCAAGCAAAATCTTTAGCCAGAGACCGAAGCCCAGAAATGACCGCCGTCTCCGCCTCGCAAAAAAGAACATCCGTGCGCAAAATCCCCACCCAGGCCCGCGCAAAGGAGCGGTTTGAACGGATCCTCGATGCCGCACGGAGCCTCATTGAGGAGAGCGGCAGCGAACATTTGAAGATGAGCGATGTGGCGACGCGTGCAGGCGTGCCGATCGGGTCCGTCTACCAATACTTCCCGGACAAGGCGGCCATCATCATAACGCTGGCCGAACGCATCATGGAGCTGGTGCATGATGGTCTAGCCCAAGCTATGGGCGAAGTGACATGTCGGGAAGAGGGTGAGGCGGCGCTGAAGTCGACCTTGATGGCCTATTATCAGCTGTTTCTGGCAGAGCCGGTTGCCCGCGATATCTGGTTTGGCATTCAGGCCGACAAGACGCTTAACACGCTCGACATTGAAGACAGCCGAGCGAATGGCGAGATTGTTTTTCGCACACTCAAGAAGTTTACACCCAGAAAAGACTGGAAACGTTTGGAAACGGCCTGCTTTCTGGTCATGCAACTCACAGGCATGGCTGTGCGCCTTGCGATTTCGGTCGACCGCAAAGAGGGCGACCGGATCATGGCTGTCTATCAGGACATGATCCGACGCGAACTCATTGCCGTGACGGGCGAAGGCTAAAGCCCCGGCACAGGAAAGCGGTTGGTCAACGCGTCGACTTCTCGCGCAAGACCTGCCAGATGGGCGTCATCGTCCGGCGCTCTCAAAGCGGACGCAATAAGGCGCCCGACAATCGCCATGTCCGCTTCGCCCATGCCGCGTGCCGTGGGTGCTGGCGTGCCCAACCGCAAACCTGAGGGGCGCATCGGCGGTTTGGGATCGTCGGGAATGACCTGCTTGTTGGTGGTGAGTTCAATTCGGTCCAGAGTCTCCTGGGCCTGGCGACCGTCTATGCCGAAACTCGCGACCGTGTCGATGACAAGCAAGTGGTTTTCCGTACCGCCAGTTACAAGCCGGACCTGATGATCGCGGAGCGATTGCGCCAGTGCCTGGGCATTGACGAGCACGGCCTGCGCATAAGATTTGAATGCTGGCGCTGCGGCGAGCTTTAACGTGAGTGCAGTGGCGGCGACCTGGTTCATATGCGGGCCGCCCTGCAGGCCCGGAAAGACCGACGCATCAATGGCTTTTCCATGTTTCTCTTTGCAGAGGATAAGCCCGCCCCGCGGTCCCCTGAGAGACTTGTGGGTCGTCGTGGTCATCACGTCGAAACCATGATCAAGCGGGTTCTGAAGCGCACCTCCGGCAATCAGACCCCCAACGTGAGAGACATCTGCCATGGTGAGCGCACCGACCTTGTCGGCAATCGCCTGAAAGCGGGCATAGTCCACTTCCCGAGGATAAGAGGAGTGTCCGCAGACAATGAGTTTCGGACGTTCCCTGACGGCTGTTTCCTTCAGGGCGTCATAGTCAATATCGCCTGTCGCACCAACTGTCTTGTAGCGCACGAAGTTGAACAGACGTCCCATGTGGCTCACAGGCGCGCCGTGCGTGAGATGGCCCCCGTGGCTGAGATCCATTGCCAGGATCGTGTCACCAGGCTCAAGCAAGCCCAGATAGACGGCCTGGTTCATGGGCGATCCCGAAAGCGGCTGTACATTCGCATGCTCCGCCCTAAACAGGTTGCACGCCCGTTCCCGTGCAAGGTTCTCGACCGTGTCCGTATTGGGTTGGCCGCCATAATAGCGCCGTCCCGGATAGCCTTCCGAATACTTGTTGGTGAAGGCACTGCCGAGAAGGGGAAGCACTTCCGGGAAGCAATAGTTTTCTGAAGGGATAAGCTCCAGGCCTTTGCGTTGCCTGTCTTCCTCAGATGTCAGCGCGGCGTAAATGTCCGGGTCTTTGTGTGCGAGGTCCTCGCGAAGCCGATTGAGATCCATGGTTTTCTCCGTTTCAAAGCCAAAATGTCAAACGCCCGGCCAGCTTCTTAAAAAGGCTGCCCAGGCGAACGGCTTTGAATTCGGCTTCCACGCTCCCTTGTGGTTGTGCGCTCCGATTGTTAGAGCGGTTTCCCACATCCTGATCCCTGAAAGGGAAACGGACTTTCGCCAGTCACGCGGAATATATGGACCGGTCGGGTCACCAGGAGAGAACCATGTCCCGGCTCTGATCGCAAGGATGACGTGAATTCATTTAATGCTTAGGAACTACCCCTAAATGATGAATGTGATATTTCAGTCACAAATTGAAAAACAAAATAGTCAATTCAACTAAAGGGGCTACTGATTAAGAATTGGGCAAACTAAAGTCCTGTCAATAAGTACCGATTGCGTCCTTAGCGATGCGGTCATTTTGTAACCTGTAGGGGGGATTTTATGAATACCAATCTGATTAAACTTGGCGCGTGTGCTGCTCTGTCGCTGGCAACCTTTACCGGCGCCGCACAGGCCGAGGATGGCAACTTCTACGTATCGCTTGGTGGCGGTCTCACGTGGGTCGACGAAGTGGAAGCAGCAGGATCATCATTGGATTTTGACGCCGGGTACAGTGTAAACGCAGCAATTGGCTACCAGACGGCTGATGAGCCAGATGTTGGCCGGATTCGTGCGGATGTCGAAATTTTCTACACTGACTCCGACAACGATACTTTCACGACTGGTGGTGTATCGACGAACGTTGGCGGTGGTCTTGAGCAAACAGGCATCCTGGCAAACGTCTATCTGGACTTCCTGCCAGATAGCGTTATTCGCCCATACGTTGGCGGCGGCGCAGGTATCGTAGAGACTGATCTCTCCGTGTCCGTCGGCGGTTTCACGGCTTCCGGTGACAGCACCGAGTTCGCTTATCGTCTTGCCGCAGGTGCGTCTTACGAGATCACTGACACGGTAGCCCTGGACCTTGGGTATCGCTATCTGTCCGTCAACACCAATACCGAGACAGACACGCACTCAGTGCTAGCGAGCCTACGCTACGGATTCTAATTCATCGCGCAATTAGAGCCTCGCAGGCAGTTTCTAAAGGGACGCACAATGTGCGTCCCTTTTTTGTCAAACTTTTACTCGCTGAATGGCGCCTTCTGAATCAAATCGTTCAGATCGAGCTCGCGTAGAGCTGTCGCAATCCCAGAGCCGGGCTTTCGCGCGGCTTCAGCACCCAAAAGATCTTGCAGGTGTGCTTTGCAGCCGGTCCGTGGGTGTTCCTCCAGAATAAGTTCCAGCGTTTTGGCCGGAATTTCATCAATGCGCATACCGACCACGTCCACCATCGCCCCCATATGCAACAGCGCCACCTCTGGCTGACTGTGGTCGGCTGAAGCAAGGTCGGTATGAAGCGAGATCGCTGTCTTAACAGATGCAGCAAGTCGCGTGTCGGCGCCGCGGGTTAGTAGGAACTCTTCAGCAGCCTTCCCGCCACGAACCTCAAATTCATCGTCGCCGTCGATTGCGTAATCAAGGCCCAGGTCATGGAACAAGGCGCTAACATAGAGCGCTTCTTTATCGGCACGACGCCCTAGTTTTTCGCCCAAAAGCTCAGCAAACAGAAAACTGCGATGGCAATGGTGGACCATTTGCGGCGCGGATACCTCTGCCAAAAACAAGGTGGCTGACTTTGCGATATCGCTGTCTGGAAAAGACGGGAGTTGAATGATCATGGGTTTGTGTCCTCCTGGTGCGTGACTGGGAGGAAGCTGGGTGATGGCTCGACGAACCACCAGAGTGGAATGCGACAGACTACGGGTCTAATCCGACAATCCATCAAACACCCATCACCTAACTGATTCAGTCAGGTGCGATATAGTCGCCCTCAAATTTCGGAAGGTCGTCGTCTATCTCATACCAATCGGGCTTCGAAGCTGTGTGAATGTGGACGGATGGCGTAAGCCCAGGATCGTCATCCAAAATGGAGGCAGCGACAACATAGATGCCGTCATCCGTCGCGAGATCGCCCAGGGAAGAACCGCAATGCTCGCAGAAGGCACGGCGGTGAACATTGGACCCATCCGGTTCAAGGCGCGCAATATGACACTCACCACTTGTGATCTGGAGATCGGCGGCAGGACCAATCAGGACGGCTGAGAAGATACCTGCCGCCTTCCGGCACCGTGAACAATGGCAATAGCTGAGCGAACTCGGCGTTCCCGAGATCTCAAGTGTGACCGCGCCGCAGAGACAACTTCCTTTGATCATGCGTTCCTCCCTATGTGCCAAGCATAGATGGGGAGAGCGCCTTGGCTGAGCGAGGGCAATAGGTAGGTCTCCTGACAGTCTGTGGCAGGAGACCTATCTGCTAGTGGCTATGGCGACGCTCCGTCATCCAGAGCTGAAGCGCGACTCCAAGATTGATCAAGACAAACAGGGGCACAACAATCATCGGCGCAATGGACATAGGGTAAGTAAACACAGCGCGTGCGTCCGGCAGATCCGTGAAGACATAAAGCGGACCGGGCAAGCCCAGCTGTAGCAAAATGGGTGCCGCTGGAACGATTACCAGCGCGCCAATGAGGTTCCATACCATGAAGCCGCGTCGCGACATCTGACCCGTCTGAAGCCGCGAACCGACCCAGAGCGCAGACATCCCAAACAGAAGATCGGGAATGCCAACGAAGAGTTCAAAGTAGAGCGGGAACTCGCCGGTTGACGTTTTGTAGGCTGTGCCCAGCGCCGAGATCCGCAATGCGTGGAAATAAGCCAACCAGTGAAGCGGCGTGCCTTCTACAATTTGGCCGAGCCCGGCACGCAGTTCAGAAAAGAACACGATCGGGAGGACGCAGACGGTAACTGTGATGATCTGCAACCAAAGCCCGGGCAGGTAGGGCATCAGCGCATCGCTGATAAAGACGTCTCGCACGCCCAGGACGCTTGTCAGAATGCCGTAGGCCGCAATCCAAAACAGGAAGAGCGTCACAGCGCGGTGCAGCTCAATCTCACCGCTTTGCAATGCAATGCGCCTCGAAAGAAAAAACACAAAGCCCAGCTGGGTCAGCAGCAGAAAGGGTGTCAGGGAAAGGGTCATCGATTTTCTCCTTGAGGGGGACGGAGGAGGGGCGGCTACCAGGTTTCCGCGAACGGCCGGATCACGAGGTCAAAACTCCAGGTCGATCGATCCTGGTGGGCGACATGGAAAACTTCGTCGGCGATCGCTTTAGGATGAGCAAAAAAAGCATCGCGGTCGTGCGGCCAGTCATCCGGCGGCATGAGCCAGGTGGCCTGCTCTTCAGTGGCGTCGAACCAGGTCACATCGATGGCTGCATCGACGGTGACGTAGCCTACGTGAATGCCTTTGGGACCAAGATCCCGTGCCATGGCTTCGGCCAGCACCCGCTGTGCCGCTTTGGTGGGGGCGAAGAGTGCATATTTTGGCACGCCTCGATGAGAGGCTGTGTTGCCGGTCACGATAATGGCGCCGTGTCCGGCGTCGATCATCGCAGGCGCAACATGGCGCGCGAGATACAGCAATGACGTCGCATTGACGCGGAAGTTCCGTTCAAGGCCTCCCGGGTCTGCGTCGAGAAAGGTGTCGAATGTGTGTGACACAGCGTTATGGATGACAATTTGGGGGTGACCCAACGCGTCATTGATCCGGTCTAGGACCTTCTCAAAGCGCGGCAGGTCGCTGACGTCGCAAACAAACGCATGTGTATGCGGGGTCTCTTTTTCGAGAGCGGCAAGGCGCTCCGCATTGCGGGCGATCATGGCGACCTCATAGCCGCCGTCGACAAACCGGCGCACAAGCGACGCACCGGTCGCATCGCCGACACCCACTATCAGGCAGATGGGACGGGTCATGGGTCCGCCTCCGCTTATGCAGCGGACGACGCCTTGCCGTAAGGCGCGCCATATTTGGGGTTTTCTTCGCCCGCCAACATCACGTCGTGGAGGGTCAGGTCCACTTCGTAAGTGCGGACCCATTCCAACTGCCCCTTCTGCATCAGCATCGAAGAATGGGGAGAGCGGGCGGCACGTTTATAGCGCACTTCCGTCATTCGGCAGGCTTGTCCGCCATAATGGTAGCTATAGGTTGCCGTCTCTGGTGCGACATAGCGCAAGCGGTAGAGCTTCCAGTACTGGCCATCATGTTCGTAAATGTCGAAGGTGAGTTCATGGGTGTCGTATTGCCAGTGCCAGACACCGCTTTCCTCAATCCTGTGCCAGTCAGCGAGATTGCTGCCATCTTCAAATCGAACGCCGGGCTCCGCCCAGCCAAGAGTATCGGTCATGAGACATCTCCTTTTTGAGTGGGGTTAGCCGGCTTTGTGGTCGGCCATGCTGATGAGAGGGGCGTAGCCCTGGCTCGCGAGCATGTCGCCGACAGTGGTAAAATAGTCCGGCGACCCTTTGACCCCGGTCGCATCGACGAGCCGGTTCACATAGGCAAAGAGGGAGACGACATTGATCGCATCCTCGATGGCCTGATCATCCCACCCAGCAGTACGCAGAGGGTCGAAGTCGCTAGGCGCAATCCCATGCGGGTCCTTCGTGAGCTTTTCAGCAAAGGTCAGAATGGTCTTTAGTCGTTCATCAAGCGCGGACGAACCTGGTCCTTCGGTCAACTGGCCAAGGATTTCGTCACCGGTCTTCAGTGCCTTTAGTGTCGCGTGATGCACACCGACGCAAAAGTCGCAGCCATTTAAGTGGGACACGTAAGAGGCGATGATCTCGCGCTCCGCGACAGTAAGGGCAGATGCCCGTGTCATGACGGCTTCGATGAATTTGAGCATCGGACCGTAAAGCTCTGCGTCACGCAGGAAAACATCGGCAACGCCTTTGAAATTCTTCGTATGTTCGAGATGGGACATGAATTAAACTCCGTTGATAATTTCATATCGATTGATATGAAAAAGGGAAAAATTTTTTTAGGTCAGAATGGATAAAGCGTTTACCGCATGGTTTTTGACGTAAGCCGGTGGCATGCCGGCCCGGAAAAGCATACCGAGCGAATAGACGGTGGTGGTGAGAAATTCGCCCAGACTTTTCAGATCCGCATCTGGTGAAACTTCGCCAGTCTCCTGAGCGCGCTCAAGGGCCTTTTGAAACCCTTTGCTGAGCTGCTTCATATGAGCCTGCACCTTTTGCGCAGCCTCATCGTCATGGGGCGCCAGTTCAATGGCCGTGTTGCACATAAAACATCCGCGATGGTCTTTGTGAGGTTTCACGATGTCATAGGCGCGGAGGAAAGCGTTCCGGATGCCGTCAATTGGTGAGTCTGCTTTCTCGAGCTCACCGAGGATCTGAGTTGTGATGGTCGCCCGATATCGATCAAGAGCTGCGAGAAAGAGCCCGCGCTTATCGTCAAACACATTGTAGAGGCCGTAATAATTGACACCCGTCGCGCTCACGAGATCTCGGATCGACGTGTCGTAATAGCCTTTCGCCCAAAAGAGGTGCATCGCCTTGGACGTGGCGTCTACGGGGTCAAATTCCTGTTTCCGGCCCATGCAAGCCTCCATTTCATATCGTTCGATATGAAAATAGGAGGACGTATGACGTGATTCAATAGCGATGGAAGCAAAAAAACCCGGTCCTAGATACGCAAGGACCGGGTTCCGTTTGACGCCTCAGTTGTCCTGAGTTGTCATTATTTCGTGTGTCGGGCCGGGAGGCCTGACGCCATGATTACATCATGCCGCCCATACCACCCATGCCGCCCATGCCACCCATATCAGGCATGCCGCCAGCGGCGCCGCCTTCAGATGGCTTGTCAGCGATCATCGCTTCTGTGGTGATCAGAAGGCCAGCAACAGACGCCGCGTCGGTCAGCGCAGTACGCACAACCTTCGTTGGGTCGATAATGCCTTCAGCAACCAGGTCCACATAGGTTTCGTTCTGAGCGTCGAAGCCGTAAGAACCCGCTTTGCCAAGAATGGTTGCCACAACGATGGAACCTTCAACGCCGGCATTTTCAGAGATCTGGCGGATCGGTGCTTCAAGAGACTTGAGCACGATCTTGATACCAGCCTGGATGTCCGCATTGTCGCTGGAGAGAGCCCCAACAGCCTTTGTTGCGCGAAGGAGCGCAGAACCGCCACCAGGGACGATGCCTTCTTCAACGGCAGCACGTGTCGCGTTCAAAGCGTCATCAACGCGGTCTTTGCGTTCTTTCACTTCAACTTCCGTTGCACCGCCGACCTTCAGAACAGCAACACCGCCAGCGAGTTTCGCCAGACGTTCCTGCAGCTTCTCACGGTCATAGTCAGAAGAGGTTTCTTCGATCTGCGCGCGGATCTGGGCAACGCGGGCTTCGATATCTTTCTTCTTGCCAGCGCCATCGACGATCGTTGTGTCGTCTTTGGTGATGCCAACAGACTTGGCTGTGCCCAGCATGTCGAGGGTCACGTTTTCAAGCTTGATGCCGAGATCTTCGGAGATCACGGTGCCGCCTGTCAGGATGGCAATGTCTTCGAGCATCGCTTTGCGGCGATCACCGAAGCCAGGAGCCTTAACAGCAGCGATTTTCAGGCCGCCACGCAGCTTGTTGACCACGAGGGTCGCCAGCGCTTCGCCTTCAATGTCTTCTGCAATGATGAGCAGCGGACGAGATGCCTGAACAACAGCTTCCAGAATAGGCAACATGGCCTGCAGGCTGGTGAGCTTGCTTTCGTGCAGAAGGATAAGCGGGCTTTCCTGCTCAACCGTCATCTTGTCAGGATTTGTGATGAAGTATGGAGAGAGGTAGCCACGGTCGAACTGCATGCCTTCAACGACGTCGAGTTCGCTTTCCAGTGACTTGGCTTCTTCAACCGTGATCACGCCTTCATTGCCGACTTTGGACATGGCTTCAGCGATCATGGTGCCTACTTCAGCTTCGCCGTTTGCGGAGATCGTGCCGACCTGGGCAATCTCTTCGTTCGACTTCACTTTCTTGGAGCGCTTGGTGAGGTCAGCAAGAGCTGCATCTACAGCAAGGTCGATGCCGCGCTTCAGGTCCATTGGGTTCATGCCGGCAGCAACTGCTTTTGCGCCTTCCTGAACGATGGCCTGTGCGAGAACCGTTGCGGTCGTCGTGCCGTCACCGGCAACGTCATTTGTCTTGGACGCAACTTCGCGGATCATCTGGGCGCCCATGTTTTCGAACTTCTCTTCCAGTTCGATTTCCTTGGCGACCGTCACGCCGTCTTTCGTGATGCGCGGTGCGCCGAAAGACTTGTCGATGACAACGTTACGGCCTTTCGGGCCGAGCGTCACTTTTACGGCATTGGCGAGCACGTTGACGCCGTTCAGCATCTCTTCGCGGGCGTCGCGGCCGAATGTTACTTGTTTAGCCATAGCTGGTTATTCCTTCTGTTACGGCAATCATTGGGGAAGTTGAGGCAATAAAAAGCCGCGCTGGGTGAAACCCGCGCGGATGCTTATTTCTTCTTCTTGCCGCCTTCGATGATGCCGAGAATGTCGGATTCTTTCATGATCAAGAGCTCTTCGCCGTCGACCTTTACTTCGGTGCCGGACCATTTGCCGAACAGAACACGGTCGCCCGCTTTCACGTCCAGTGGAGTCACTTTGCCGTCTTCGGACTTGGAGCCTGCACCTGCAGCAACGATTTCACCTTCAGATGGCTTTTCCTGAGCTGAATCGGGAATGATGATGCCACCAGCGGTTTTCGTGTCTTCTTCGACCCGGCGCACCAGCACCCGGTCATGGAGAGGACGGAATTTCATGAGATATCTCCCTTGAAGCCTGCAAAAGTGCAGGAATTCTCTCAAATTTCTTGTTTTGTTAGCACTCAAGTTCGGTGAGTGCTAACGAAGCGCAGCAGAAATAGGGAGTCCGGGCTTTCCTGTCAAGGCAGAGATGCGGCTAAGACGCGGAAATGATTCAGCTTTTCACGGCTCTGTCACACCAGAGCTGGCGTTAGAAGCGAGCGACGCCGCACTCAGGAAGGCGTTTTGGCGTTCCCAGCGATGGTGCGGCATTGGGCGGCGCTAAACCGGCAGAGCTCGCAGCCATGCGGCGCCATGAGATTGATCGAATGCAGCGGTGCGTGGCCAAGACCGAAGAGATGCCCCAGTTCATGCGCCGCAGTCTGTTTGTGTTCAAGGGGCGCGCCGTTTGGGGCGGCCCAGGCTATCTCGGCCCGTTTTGGGCTTCTAAGCGCGAACGCCCGTCCCTCGATGGCGGTTCCGTGCATCTGCTCAATCGACGATACAAAGTGAAGCTCCCGCGCGACAGACGCACTCGCCGCGTCTGTGAACCTGAGGACAACCCCGCATTCGGCAAACCGCCTCTGCGCAGTGTCGAGTTGATTTTGCACCGCCTCATCCGGCCAGGCGGTGTCGATAGAGACGTGAATGGGAACACTTGGTGCTGACAGGTTGGAGGGAGCGGTCGATAAACCGCACCCCCCGAGAAGCACCAGCGCAAGAGCGGCGAGGAGCGCCGTCGTTTGGCAATCAGAACGGTACACGGACCTGGAGCGACAATCCGGTCGCCTGATAATTGCTGCGGAACACGGTCCTGCTCGCCTGAACCGCCACAGAATAGGGGCCAGGGTTGTATTCAAGTCCGGTCGAGAGCGCGCCATAGAGCCGATCAACACCATTGCCAGGATCAATCGTGTCATAGCGAACCCTGAGCGCACCGTGCCAGCGCCAGTCGGGGTCAGTGGACACGTTGACCCGACCGGAGAAGGACGTCGCCGCCTGTTCATTGTCAGAGCTTGAAACCGTTACACCGCCCGTATCCGTATATCCATCACTGTCGGTGACGACATAGGATTGACCGACACGACCGGTCAGACTGATCACCTGAGACAGCTGGTGACGGAGGCTCAAGCCAATCTGGCCGCCGATGGTGGTGGCGTCATAGCTCGCGGTGGATGTTGCCGCTCGCGTGAGCGAGACGTCCGTAATGCCGTAGACCCCGCTTGCATCAAGCGCCAGATCTTCGCTCAGCTGATAGCCAAGATAGGGCGCGAAGAGGAATGTGTCCGTATCGGTGGAGATGCCCGTCCCGGTCTGGTCCTCGTTCTCCCCTTTTACATAAGAGACAGCGAGACCGAGCAGAAGGCGCTCGCTGTAGCGTCCTTGCAAGCCAACAGTGATTTCCTGCTGTTCAATTTCCTGATTGCGCCCGGATTGTGTGTCATCGGCAAACGCGGCACCACCCCGCGACCAGAACTCCAAGCCTCGAGTGCGAAATGCCTCAAACGCATCACCAGAAGGACCCGTGAGCTGATTTTGAGACTCAAGATTACGAATGAGGCTTTGCAGGTCGGAGACTTCCGCCTCGGCGTTCACAACTTCATATTCAGCGGTACCAATCTGCCCTTCCAGATACTCAACGGCCGAGTCGTTTTGATCTAAGGCTCTTTTTGCTTCATCTACCGCACTTTGCGCGTCCGCCGCATGGGTTGCGATTGCCGCGTCATGGTCGGCAATTGCGGCTTCCAGTTCCTGTTCGGCCAGCGCAACACGGGCCTGAAGCGAACCGTACATATTGCGGGCATATTCCGGCCGTCCATAGGCGGCACTTTCGGATTTGATCCGCCAATCCTCGGCCTGACGCTTGAGCTCGTCCAGCTTTGTTCCGGCATTCACCACCCCCATCATGGTGGGAAGATTCGCTCCGTCCCGTTTGGCGTTGGCGAGTTTTTGTTCTGCATCTCGAAGATCGGCTTCTAACCCAGGACGGCGGGCGTCGGCATTTGCTTGGGCATCGCTCAATTCTTGGCGCAGGTCTGAGAGATTTCTTCTGTGTTGGGCGAGGGAGGAGCGGGCCTTAGAAAGTTCGCTGCGGTATTTCGCGAGCAGCGCTGCTTTGTCTTCATCAGTGATCTCTGATTGGTCTCCAATATGTCCGAATTCGTCAACTATTTCGTCCTCCGAAAGGCCCGCAAGGTGATCCATAAGATCGCCGCCTAGTTGACTTATTTGATGGTTTGCCAGGTCCTGTTCAAGCTGGGACTGCAGGCGATCCGGCAAAGGCGTCGAGCCGCCGCCACCTCCACCGCCGCTGGGCGTACAGGTTGTGCTGGACTCAACCATGCTGCTTCCGCCGGAACCGCCCATAAATGTGACAACGATAAAACCGCTGGAGTTACATGATGTCGACGTTGTCTCACCCGGAAGTGCGTTGGCAATGAGATTTGCCGCGGTCGGGTCGGAGGGACCTGCGAGGACAGTGTGCAAAGGCGCTGAGACCAACGAGAAGCCCGCCAGTAAGGCAAGGCATGCGCGTTGAAACGCACGAATATTGACAAAAGAGTGAGGACCGGATGAGGAAATCGAAAAGCGCATGAGACAAATCCCGTAGAAAGAACAGGATGCCCACACTATTCACGACTGGATTGCTTCCTAGCTGTCCAAATGGACAGGTTAGAGTTGAATGAGGTCACGGGTGAGCGCGATCGCAACCGCCTCGGCGCGCGTTTTCGCCCCGACTTTCTTCATGGCATTCTCAATATGAAACTTGGCCGTGCGCGGCGTGACGCCAAGGTTCGCCGCGATACTGGAATTTGAGTTCCCTTGCGCGGCCCACTTAAGGCAATCCCGCTCACGGGGCGTAAGCGGGTTCATGGAATAAACACTGAGCTTGCTAGGTAAGGAAACAGAGACATCGAAAGCACCGCGAAAAACAACGAGTGCTGAGAGCCTACTGAGAGAAGCAGAGCGGCCAAGCTGTCCAATCGGACAGGTCAGAGTTGAATGAGGCCCCGCGTAAGAGCAATGGCAACAGCCTCAGCGCGCGTCTTCGCGTCGATCTTCTTCATCGCGTTTTCAACATGAAACTTGGCGGTTCTAACCGACACATTCAGGCTTTCCGCAATGTCGCCATTTGATTTGCCTTGGGCCACCCATTTCAGGCAGTCCTTCTCCCGCGGCGTGAGGGGATTCTCCGGCGTTAGAAACAAAGGGCTTTGATGCAGGAACCGATTTTCGAACACGCCATAGAAGGCGGACATAGCTGTAAAGGCGAGCGGAAGCGTTGCTTGGAAATGCTCAAATGCGTCCTTCCCCCGCCCTGCCATGTGGAGACTTATCTGGCCCGCACCCGTGGGGCGCCGGATGGGGATATTGAGCTCATGCTCGATTTTGAAGTCCAGCATGGCATGCCACATGGTCTCCGTGACAGAACCGGGAGCCGTATCGGCAAAGGCGCTCGCCGTCGTGAAGGGAACAAGCGATCGTGATTCAAAAGCTAAAAGTGGATCGACCGAGTGCCATTCTTCCTGATCATATGTTTCATTGAGGTTCGCAGGTAGGGTGGAACTGTCATACCCGCCGAGTTCAGGGGTCACGCGCCCTCTGTCATCCAAAAAACCATAGAAGATATTGTAACCGGCATAGCCGATACTCTTTGCTGCACCCTCAAAGCAAGCGACCAGCGTTTCTTCAGTCGGACATTGCTGAAGTCCATCGAGATACTCATCGAATTGGAACCCCATTATTTCCCCTAACCCTGGATAACCGATGGAAGCCCTGACCTTAATCCAAGTCGGTAGCCTACCCCAATAGGTCGGTAGTGCCATCCGGGGTCACGTCTGCAGATTTGGCGGCGGTATTCTCAAGCAACTCGGTGAAAAATGCGGCGATTTGCTTATTTTTTGAGCAAATACAACAGGTTTTGTGAAGTAATATTGAAAAATCGACGTTTTGTTTCATGTATTAACGCTGGCTTTACTGATCGCGTGGATAGATCGAAGGCATTGATTTTTGCGGGTAATTTTGGGGTCGGTCATGTCATTACGTCTTCGCTTTTCACTCATCATCGGAACTCTGTCGGTCTTCCTTATCGCTGTCTGCGCATGGATTGCGACAACATCGATAGCCCGTATTCAGGCGGCATCTGAATTGAGGGAGCACCAGGCGCTTGCGGATGAACTCTCGGTGATGGCAGGCAATATGGCCGTTGAGCGTGGCCTGACGCAGGGTGTGATTGGCAACAGCGGCAAGGCAGACAGTGGCCGCCAGGTGGCTATCCTTGAGCGCCGCGAAAAAGTTTTGGCCGCCGCTGAAATGCTGACGGCGACCGGGATCGCCTCAACCGGGATGCATATCGCACTCACCATCAATGAGATGGAAGACAAGCGGGCCAACGTCATGCGTCTGCGCGCCCAAGTTGACGACATGCTGCGTGAGCAGAAAATTTCCGCGCCGGGTCTGCGCGCTGAATGGTTTGGAGCCGCGACCCAGTACATCCGCGCAATCTCCGATGTGCGTCACGTGATTCAAACCAGTTCTGCCGTCAACGAAGATACGACGGCCCTCTTCGACGCACAGCACACCTTCGCCAGCCTTGCGGAACTGGTTGGCCAGGAGCGTGGGCGTTTGAATGGCTATGTGGCGTCCGGGATGCCCATGTTTCCAAACGAAACCACGCCTTTGCGTATCATTGCCGGCAGCATCGACATCAGACTGACTGACGTGAAGGCAGTAAAACGTCGCTTGAACGAAGAGGTAGCTGTTCAGGTCTCCGACGCCATCGAACATTACAAAACAGAGATGGCTATTGCGCGGGACAAAATCATCTCAGACGGTCTGGCTGGGCGCGACTATGCCTTCACGGATAAGGAGTGGTTTGCGCTCGCGACGGGCGCTATTCAGAAGATCATTGCGGCAAACAAGTCGATCTCCGAAGACATTTTCAGAAACGCAGACAAGGTGGAGGCCGACAGCATGTGGTCAGCCTTTCTTGCCTTTGGTGCAATCCTGTTGAGCTTAATCGCGATCGGCATGGCATTTTGGGCGTCGCGGCAGTATCTGGAAAAACCCATTGCCTCGCTGGTCGATGTAATGTCGCGCCTGTCGGATGGTGACTTGGAAGTCTTCGTGCCTGAACATAAAGGCAGCACCGAAATGGAAGCGATGGCAAAGGCTGTCTATCACTTCAAACAGAACGCCAGACAGAACGAGCGATATCGCAAAGAACAGGAGGAGTTCAAAGCGCAGACCGTTGCCAAACAGCGTAAGGTCATGATGGACGTGGCGGACCGCTTCGAGACCGAAGTGGGTGGCGTCTCCAACGACATTGTAGCCAATGCAAGAGAACTCGCGTCGAACGCCGCACATGTGAGCAAGACCGCTGAAGAGTCTGCGGATCGCGGACGATCCATGCGTGACAAAGCCGTTGAGACGGAAGCTGATCTTGGAAGCGTTGTCGGCGCCGCGCAGGAACTGACCAGTACAATTACCGAAGTGTCGGGCCAGGTGAGTGGTGCAGCTCGTCAGGCGACCGACACGTCCGAGAAGGCCAAACACGCCGCCGACAAAGTGGCTCAACTCAACGAGGCCTCATCCCGGATCAAGGAAGTAGTGAGCTTGATCTCAGACATTGCCGAACAGACCAACCTGCTGGCGCTCAATGCAACGATTGAGGCGGCGCGTGCCGGCGATCAGGGCAAGGGCTTTGCGGTTGTAGCAAGCGAGGTGAAGAACCTGGCCAATCAAACGCAGAAAGCGACTGAGGAAATCGCCGGCCAGATTACGTCCATGTTGACGGAGATTACCGATACCTCCAACGCCGTGACAGACATCACAGATCTTATTGAGACTGTAAATGCGACAATCCAGTCCATTGCGGCGGCCGCGGAAGAGCAGAGTGCAACGACGGCTGAAATGGCGAGCACCCTCGAAAACGCGTCGCAGCGAATGCAGAACGTGCGCGCCGAAGCAGAAGAGATGTCCGAACTTGCAGCCTCAACCGGATCTGCAGTGGCCCAGGTGGCCAGTGCGGCCGGCGGCCTCTCCGAGACGGGGAACAGTCTGGAGCGGGAGTCGACTCACTTCCTCGAACAAATCCGGTCGTCGGACAAGGCGCCTCAGGATGAGAAGGACGAAGCCGCAGCAGCTTAGTCACCTGCTTGCCTCTCCGTTGGTCAGGGCAGAGCGCCGTCACTCACCAATATCGGGAGCAGTGTGCCGTGAATGGCCGGCGCACCGTCCGGACCGACCGAAACAATTTCCCCGTAGGTTTCTTCGTCAGAACCGTAGACCCACGGCGCGTCATTGTCCCATTCGCTTTTTGGGATGATGTAGCCGACCGCATCGTTGGCGAGATTGACCATGAGATTGACCCGACCCTGCATTGCAGACCGCAACGGCGGCACCTCTATAGGGGAGATCTCATAGTCTGCACCGGGCGGGGTCTCGATCCCACCGACCGCGATCTCGGGATAAAGCTCTCCTGGAATGGCCGCGATCCGTGCCTCGCCTATTTTGAGAAGCGCGACTTCGCTCGCCGTTGTTAGGCGGGGTGGAAATAGCCCGAGGTCAAAATCCCGATCCAGCAGACCAAGGAGAGATGCTGCTGCCAGCGGATAGTTCGCCAGTGGTAAATCAACCTTTTGGGCCGTTACCTGAAGAGACGGCGCAGGGTCCTCATAGAACCCGTCTGGTTTGAGGACCGTATCCAGGATCGCAGATGCGACCCCGTATCCAAAAGCGCGAGCCTTGGCATGTCCTGAGTCTGTTATCTTCTCTTGCGTCCAGGGATCTGTCACTGGTTCGCCGGGCAACACGGTCATCAGTCCGCCAATATTTCCGGTGAGCCACATTGTGGTTCCGCCGATACCCGGCCGCACAATCTCCCCGTCATAGTCTAGACCAGAGGAGAGGCCACGACGGAGGTACCCCGCAAGGTCGGCCGTGAAGGACAGGTTTTTGTCCCAGGCAAGCTCTACATGCATGCCATAATTGACCAACGTGCCGATCACGCCATCATTCTCGTCGCTCGTGTTTGGACGCTTGAACATTAGCACCCGAATGCCGGGGTCTAAGATGAGTGGTTTGCGTGTGTCCATCGTTCCGAGCGTCTCGTCATACCCATCAATGGTCGCCATGCTGAGTCGTGCCGGTTCGAGTGCGGAGACGGCGTCTCCAAGCGCGCCGACCATCTCCGCTCTAAGCCGCGCCATATAGACGTCGCTCACGCCGCTTTCAAAATCTGCTGCACCCCAGAGGCCCTGCGTATCGGGTCCTTCATGATTGTGGGTTGCGTGCACCAGGACATAATCAAGCTCAAGTTCCGGTGGTATTGCGGTACGGACTGACCGAACAAAATTCGCCATCAGACCCACAACGTCTGCTGTCACGATCCCGATGCGCCTTTCGCCGTCATCGAACACAGCTGCAATGGTCTCGAGATCGTCATGAACATCCGCGGCGGCGCGACCGTTCTGAAAGCCGGCCATCCAGGCTGCATCAAACACACCGTTGCGATTGGTGTCTACGAAGGCATCAATTTCGGGGTCGTATTGCGCGTCACCATCCGCATCCGTCCAGGTTTCAAACCCCTGTGGTGTGATCACACGGGTACCGAAGCCGGCACGAAACTCTGCTGACGCCGGCAAAGCGTTTACAAGAAAGGCAGCCAGTGCCGCAAAACCTATCAACGCAAAGCGCATCCACTCCTCCTTGGCGAAACCAAACCCCACTTTCGAAAATACCAGCCTTGCCGCGGTATCGAAAGCAGATAGGATCGCACCAAAGCAATGTGACACCACGCGCTGAGGGAGAGGATAAGTTTGCCCGATTTCATCAATAGTTCATTGGTTGGAGTACCTGGAAGCCGGGACCGTATGGCAACGCCTGCGCTGGTGATTGACCTGCCGGCTTTTGAGGCGAACCTTGCCGCGATGGCTGAGCATTGCAATGTCCACGGCTTAAAGTTGCGGCCTCACGCTAAGACCCACAAATGCGCCGAGATCGCCCGCCGACAGATCGCAGCCGGCGCATTAGGCGTCTGCTGCGCGAAGTTGGGCGAAGCGGAAGCGCTGGGTGCCGAGGGCATTGACGGCATACTCCTCACGTCGCCCATCGTCCTGCCTTTTGCCATCGAACGTTTAATGGTGCTCAACGCGAACATCAGCGATCTGATGGTGGCCGTCGACAATCTAGACAATGCGACCGCTCTGGCTGAGGCTGCGGAAGCGGCTGGAAAGCCTCTGCAGGTTTTGATGGATCTGGATGTGGGATTGCATCGAACTGGTATCGCGCCTGGCGACGGGGCTCATGCCCTCGCACGACAGATAGAGGAAAGTCCGCATCTCCATTTCAAAGGCCTACAGGCCTATGCCGGGCACCTCATGCACATAGAGGATTTTGTGGAGCGCCGTGAAAAGTCCTTGGGCGTCATGACAATGCTGAGTGACATGCGCGACCGGCTGGAGGCGGATGGGATCACCTGCGAAATCCTGTCAGGGGGCGGTACGGGGACCTTCGACATAGATGTCGAGGCAAATGTGCTCACGGAACTGCAAGGCGGCTCATACGTCTTCATGGACAAACAATATAATGATGTGAACGGGTCAGACGGAGGATCGCTGGCGAACGCGTTTCAGACATCGCTGTTTGTTGACATGAGTGTTGTGTCGAACAACACACCCAAGCTCGCCACCACAGATGCGGGCTTCAAGAGTTTCTCGACCGACGCGGAACCACCTCTCCTGAGCGCAGGAGCACCTGAGGATGCGACATACTTCTTCTTCGGCGATGAGCAGGGCGGCATCCTGCTCGCAAGTGCCAACGAAAAACTGGCACTGGGTACAAGACTTACCGCAGTGACACCGCACTGCGACCCAACCGTCAATCTCTACGATGCCTACCATGTGGTGGACGGGGACAAACTCGTCGACATTTGGCCGATTGAAGCAAGGGGCCGATCGGCGTGAGCGACATCCGCGCCCTTGTTTTCGACGTGGATGGTGTTCTGGTCACTGGCCACAAAGACAAGGGCGGGTGGTGGCATGTGGATATGGAAAAGGATCTCGGTCTCAATCCCGACCTTTTTCAACGCCGCTTCTTTACGCAGCAATGGGGTGACATTGTTTGCGGGAGGCTAGACATTGAGGAACCGCTGGCGGCGACACTGGCCGAGATAGCGCCTCACATCAGCGTCGACGACATGCTCGACTATTGGTTCCAGAAAGATGCGGGGCTGAACAAGGATCTGATTGAGGCCCTGGAAGATCTGCGACGTAGAAACAATCTGGGTCTGAGTCTCGCAACAAATCAGGAGCATCGCCGGGCGAATTTTCTTTGGCGCGACCTGGAGCTCGAGCATCATTTTGATGCGATCCACTATTCAGCCGAGATCGGTCACGCGAAACCGAACCTCGAGTTTTTCGCTTCCGTTGAAGACCGAACCGGCTTCGATGGATCCAATCTCCTGTTTTTCGACGATCAGGAACGCAATGTCATGGGTGCGCGTGAACGCGGCTGGCACGCCTATGTCTGGGCAGGCATCGAAACTCTCGAAAAAGCATTGCTGGAGCACGCGCTCTGAGCGTTTGAGGTTTGATTTAGAGTGGAACCTGAGGCCTAATCGGATTGGTCAGGCTGATTGATTGGGGGAGCTGAAAGATGCGCATTGGAATTCTGACAGGCGGTGGTGACGTGCCGGGGCTCAACCCCTGCATCAAGGCAGCCACAAGGGCCGCCGAGACTCTGGGCTGGGAGATGGTGGGCTTTCGCCGCGGATGGGCTGGCCCCCTCAACTACAATCCGGATGATCCAGAAGGCTCGGCGCATCTTCTCATGCCGCTGGATCGGGCGCGCACCCGCACGATAGACCGTACCGGCGGTACGGTGCTCCACACGTCACGGACCAAGCCCAGCAAGGTGAAAAAGGAAGACGTTCCTTCGTTCGTCAAAGGCGCCACCTTGAACGAGGACGGCACCTATGACTGCACGGCCCATGTGCTGCGGGTGATGGAAAGCGTGGGCATTGATGCCCTCATCCCCATCGGCGGTGACGACACGCTCTCTTATGGGGCGCGTCTCTATCAGGAAGGCATGAAAACCATGTCGATCCCGAAAACCATGGATAATGACGTTTTCGGGACGGATTATTGCATTGGTTTTTCAACCGCTGTTACCCGGTCGATCGACAGCATTACGGGACTTCGGACCTCAACGGGCTCGCACGAACGCATCGCGGTGGTGGAGCTCTTCGGTCGCAATTCCGGCGAAACCGCGCTCATGTCTGGCGCGCTGGCGGACGCAGACCGCATTCTGATCGCTGAAGTGCCCTTTGATGTGCAACGCGTTGCGGAGCTTCTGGCTGCGGATCGCGCCGCGAACCCCTCAAACTACGCCATGGTCTGTGTCTCAGAAGGCGCCCAGATGGAAGGCGGCGAGATCATCGAGCGCGGAGAGGCAGACGCCTATGGTCACCGCAAACTTGGAGGCATTGGACAGCTGCTGGGGGATGAGATCAAGCGGATCACCGGTATCAACATCATTTCCCAGAACCTGGGCTACATCATGCGCGCTGGCGCGCCTGACGCGCTGGATCAGATGGTTTCCCGCTCCTATGGCACCATGGCGGTTCAGCTCCTGGCACAGGGCCAGCATGGGCTCATGATGGCGCTGCAGGACGGCAATTACACAACGGTGCCCGGCGACACCTGCATTCAGGGGGAAAAGCGGGTCGACATTGACGCCTTCTACGACACGGAAACCTATCGCCCCCGCGTGGACCAGATCCTGGGCAAGCCTATGTTCATGTATTGACGCTCAAGCTTTCAGGAGCCGCTCAACCGCGCGGGCTTTAAGCGCGATCTTGCCGTCGTCATTGGTGAAGGTCGCTTCCACATAGGCTTGTGTTCGGGACACATTCACCACTTCGCCGACGCATTTGAGTGTGCCGCCGGTGACTGGTCGGAAATAGTGAATGTTGAGATCGACCGTCGTGAAGTTCTGATCGTCTTTGAGCATCGTCATCAGGGCAAACGAACAGGTCTGGTCCGCAAGCGTTGCGAGATAGCCCCCAAACACGGACTGGGGGTTCATGAAGTCAGGATTCACGGGCCACTCATAGGTAATGCGCCCGTCACCGATTTCCGTGAGCTTCCCATCGTAGAGCTTGAGCGCATGAACGTGAGGCGGTGCTTTCTCCACATCCTGATCCAGAATGCGCGTCAGAATGTTTTTCCAGCTGGGCATTACTCGTCCTGACCTTCAAGAGACGCTGCTTCGGCAAGCATCTCCGGCAACCCGATCACATCGTTATATTTCTGAAAGGTGACCCTCGGCGTGTCGATGGGCAGTTTGTGGGTCTTTAACATGTCGGAATAAAGCGACTGCAAACGCTCAGTCACGGACAGCAGGGCGGACACAGGGAAGATCGCAACCTTGTACCCAAGTTCCTGAAGGGTTGGTCCGTCGAGATAGGGCGTCTTGCCGTCTTCCACCATATTGGCGACCAGCGGCGTTCCTTTGAAGGTCGCGGCAACGGTTTCTAGTTCCTCGAGGGACCGCGGCGCTTCGATAAACAACAGGTCGGCACCCGCCTTGAGGAACGCCTCACCGCGGCGCAGGGCTTCGTCAAACCCGTCCGTCGCGCGCGCGTCAGTGCGCGCCATCACTTTGAAGTTGGGATTATCGCGTGCCTCGACGGCCGCGCGGATTTTGGCCGCTGCGTCGGCGATGGGAACAATCTCTTTGTTTTCCATATGCCCGCACCGTTTCGGAAAGACCTGATCTTCCAGCTGAATGCAGGCGACACCGGCCTGTTCATAAAGCCGCGTGAGGCGTGCTGCGTTGAGCGGCCCACCATGTCCATTGTCACCGTCGGCAAAAACAGGCACCGGTGCTGCGGCGCCGGCGAGCGCCCGCGCGCGGTCTGCCATTTCCGTTGCACTCATGAGGCCAATGTCCGGCACGCCCAAGGTTGACCCGGCAACACCAAAGCCGGTCATGTAGACCGCTTTTGCGCCCGCCTGCGCAGCAAGCTTGGCAGATAGGGCATCATAGGCGCCCGGCGCCAGAACAATCTCGGGTGCATCGAGCAAGGCACTCAATTGGTCAATCGCTGAAGACATACAACATTCTCAAAAGGAAGGCGGGGTACAGGAAGAAACGATCACGCATTCTTCCTTGCCCAAATTGCGGAACCGGTGGGGCAGGCGACTGTCGAAATAATAGGCTTCACCAGGTTGCAGCAAGCGGGTCTCCCCGCCAACGGTAAGGACAATCTCGCCCGAAATCACGATCCCGCATTCTTCGCCGGAATGCGCGAGCATTTCCTCTCCGGTGTCGGCGCCGGGCTGATAGCGCTCATGCATCATCTGGATGGCGCGGTTGCGCGTATCCTTGCCAAGGAGCTTGAAAGAAATCGGGTCGCCGCCAGCGATCTCCTTCTGATCCTTCTCGGAATAAAAGATCTGGCGGTTGGGCTGCATGTCGAGGGTCAGAAAGTCCGTCATGCTGATGGGGAACCCGTCCAACACTTTCTTCATGGAGCCAATAGAGGGGCTGATCCGCTCCTGTTCGATCAGCGAAATCGTTCCATTGGTCACGCCGGCACGCTTGGCAAGCTCCCGCTGCGAGAAGCCATACATTTTTCGAAGATCCCGCAGACGCCTGCCAATATCTGGCGCATCCGTTTCGGTTTCAGTCTGGGTTTGCCCATGGGCAATACGGAAATCCTTTTTCATTCGTTTAATTTACTAAACGAGGGTGATTTGTCACGCGTTGTCTTGGTTGCGTGGAGGGGGTCCGAAGCGTTCAATTGGAGCGTTGCAGCGGGGCAGAATTCTGTCGAGATGAGGGACATGGGATGGCTGAAGCCGGAACCACAGAAAATCAATCAGCGAACGGGGCGCCAAATGACCTGGAAGCCTTTTGGTTGCCTTTCACGCCCAATCGCCATTTCAAGCGGGACCCCCGCATTGTCGCGCGCGCGAAAGACATGCACTATTTCAAGTCCGACGGCACGCCGGTGCTGGATGGCACGGCGGGTCTCTGGTGCTCCAACGCGGGTCATTGCCGGGAGCCGATCGTTGAAGCGATTCAGGCGCAGGCAGCGGAACTGGACTTCGCCCCCACCTTTCAGTTTTCACATCCCAAGACCTTCGAGGTGGCCGGCCGGTTGACGGCGATGGCACCGGACGGTCTCGACTACGCGTTTTTCTGCAACTCCGGATCGGAAGCCGCCGACTCGGCACTCAAAATGGCGCTGGCCTATCATCGGCTGAACGGAGAGGCGTCCAGAACGCGGTTCATCGGCCGCGCCCGGGGCTATCACGGCACAGGCTTTGGCGGCATTTCCGTCGGCGGTATCTCACCGAACCGAAAATTCTACGGGTCTTTGTTGCCGGGCGTGGATCACCTGCCACACACCTATAATCGCGAACGTCAAGCCTTCAGCCGGGGTGAACCGGAATGGGGAGCCCATCTGGCGGACGAGCTTGAGAAGATTGTGGAGCTGCATGACGCCTCGACGGTAGCCGCGGTGATCGTGGAACCCATGGCGGGCTCAACCGGGGTGCTTCCGCCCCCGAGAGGCTATCTCAAACGCCTGCGGGACATCTGCACCCGTCACGGCATTCTCCTGATCTTTGATGAGGTCATTACGGCCTTTGGCCGTTTGGGCGCTGCCACCGCTGCAGAGCGGTTTGGCGTGACGCCTGATCTCATGACCTTTGCGAAAGGCGTGACCGGGGGCACGGTGCCCATGGGCGGCGTGCTTGTGGCGAAGGAGATTTATGACAGTTTCCAGAGTGAAGGCGGGCCGGACCACGCGATTGATCTCTTCCACGGCTACACCTATTCAGGCCACCCGCTGGCGATGGCCGCCGCCCTGGCGACCCTGGATCTCTACCGCGATGAAGGATTGTTCGAAAAGGCCGCAGCCAATGAAAGCGTGATGGCCGATGCGGCGCATGCACTCAAAGATCATCCATTAACCCTGGACATCAGAACCATCGGTCTAGTCGCCGCTTTTGACTTGGCGCCGATGGAAGGACTGCCGGGCAAGCGCGGTTACGATGTGATGTGCCGGGCGTTTCATGACGAAGGCATGATGGTCCGCGTAACGGCTGACACGATTGCGTTTTCACCGCCCCTTATGGCGACGAAAGACCACATCACGGAAATGTTTGAGAAGTTTGGACGGGTGTTAGACGCCTGTTCCTAACGTTGATCGTTGGCATTTGGTGTCATTTTGTCGCAAAGCAATTTTTCGGTGAAGATTTAGGCGACGCGCTCTTGTAAATCGGCTGCGCCCTCTTATCTCTCCCTCATGAGACGGTGATCGGCCGACAAGACAGCATCCCCCCTCCCGCTGTAGGCCTGATCCCACCCAGCCCCTGGCGCTCCCCTCGCCGGGGGCTTTCTCGTTTTAGAACAGGATTCAAGTTCCGTCGGGCACCGAAGTCCTAGTCTCCCTTTTTGAGACCAAGCCGTCCGGCAATCATCCCATCCACTGTCCGTTTCGGAAGGAGGCCAGGGAGTGTCCAGTTCATGAGCCGACCTGGAACGACGGCGTACCGTGTTTTCGGATTGGACGTTGAAAGTGCCTTCCAAACCGCGCGGCCGAGCTTCTCAGGCGGGAAACCCTTTTTGCCATTCTCAATCATGTAGTCTTTGACACGATCGAGTGCGGGCGCGAACTCCGTGTTCTGGTACTGAGTAACGTCAATCTCTTCCGCCTTGTCCCAGATTTTTGTGACCACAGCGCCGGGTCCAATAATCACAACGTCAATGCCAAACAACATGAGTTCCCGCCGCAGGCTTTCGGCGACACCTTCCAGTCCATGTTTGGACGCGGCGTAGGCACCGAGAAACGGCGCACCGTTTTTGCCCGCGACCGAACTGATCATGACGATACGGCCAGGGTCGCCCGTCAGGTCTTTGTCGACACCGAGGAGCGGCGCGAAGGCCTGGGTCACGATGACCTGGCCGGTAATGTTCACTTCGAGTTGATTGCGAAACTCATCGATTGGCTGGTTGAGCACCGGACCAGGTGCTGCAATGCCTGCATTGTTCACGAGACCAAATAGGGTGGCGCCGTTTAAGGCCTCGCGGACTGTGCTCGCGGCCTGGGCAACAGCAGCTTCGTCGGTAACATCGAAGATCAAGGGCGTAAACAGGTCGCCAAATTCCGCCTTCAGCCGTTCGCCGTCTTCAGCCTTCCGCACACTGCCGAATACATGAATACCCTTTTTGGTGAGAACCTTCGTGATCCCCCAGCCAATGCCGGTAGACACACCTGTCACAACAACTGATTTCATCTGCAATCCTCCCGACGGATCGTTTGGGTCAAAGCTCCAGGTCATACCGCACCCAGTCGGTGCGTTCCGCGAGCTTGTCATATAGGTATTGCGCGGTCTTATTGCTCTCCGCCGTCTGCCAATAAATGCGCTGCCACCCGGCTTCGCGTCCTTTTTCTGCCAGTGCCTCAATGAGCGCGCGCCCTGCGCCGGTACCGCGCGCCGCTTCAGAGACGAACAAATCTTCCAGATAGCAGATGGGCCCTGGCCCCCACGTGCCGCCATGGAGCAGGCAGTGGGTAAAGCCGATCAGGTCGCCGTCCTCACTGACGGCGCCAAACCCGAACAGGTTGCCCGTAGGCAGCATTAGCCGGCCCCAGGTATCTTCCGTGATTTCCGGCTCGAGCTCCGTTTCGTAAAAAGTCAGGTAGCCCTGCCAGAGGAGCAGCCACTGGGGCTTGTCCTCCGGCAGAAGGTCTCTGATTTGAATGGGCATGAGCGCACTCGCGTTAGCTGATGGTCACGCCGCCATCAATCACCAGCCCCTGACCGGTCATGAACGCTCCAGCCTTGGACGACAGGAACACAGCGGCACCGGCAATTTCGTCCGGCAATCCGATACGGCGGAGCGGTGCGGTGGACGTGGAGCGCTCCAGAGTTTCAGGATTGTCCCATAGCGCTTTCGCAAAATCGGTTTTGATGAGGCCCGGTGCAATGGCATTCACCCGGATATTGTGTGGGCCAAACTCGACGGCAAGGTTTCGTGCGAGCTGGAAGTCCGCCGCTTTCGAGATGCAGTAGGCACCCAGGACAGGCGAACCTTTCAAGCCACCAATTGACGAGACGATTGTGATGTTGCCTTCTTTCCGCTCAATCATTTGAGGCAGCACCATGTTGCAGAGCCAGTGATTGCTCTTCACGTTGGAGCTCATGATCTTGTCAAACGCGTCGTCGGGAATGTCAGCGGCCGATCCGTAGAACGGATTGACGGCTGCGTTGCAGACCAGAGAGTCGACCTTGCCCCACTTGTCATTCGTGGTGTCGACCAGGCGCTGCAGATCCTCCTTGGACGAAATATTGCAGGGCACAGCCATTGCTTTGTCGGGATACTTAGCGTTGATATCGGCGGTCACCTTTTCACAGGCATCTGCCTTGCGGCTCGAAATGACAACATTGGCGCCATGCTCGGCCATGCGGTGCGCGATGGCTTCGCCAATACCGCGTGTGGAGCCGGTGATGATGGCGGTTTTGCCACTAAGGTCAAAAAGTTCCATGAAAAGCAATCCTTCCTGTCAGAGACCGGCTGTCAGCGCCGGTTTGTCGAATTTTTGTGATCATATTTTTACACCCTTTGGGACCATCTGCCAGACACAAGCGCTGGAACTTCGTGCTAGAGTGCTTGAATAGGGCCAGTGATTTGGTCCGTGCGTGGGGTACGCAAATGAACTGAAACCGACAAAGGGGCGGCTTTCCCAAAGAAGCAGCGCTAATCTCGGAAATGGGACAAGTCAGGAGTTATTTATGAAACGAATCGCAACCTTATTTGTCGCCGGCGCCTTTGCGCTCTCGGCGTGTACCTCGACAGACCCTTATACAGGCGAACAAAAGACCAATAACGCGACCATCGGTGCTGGCTTGGGTGCCTTGGCCGGCGGTGTGGCTGGTGCGCTCATCGGCGGCGGCGACTGGCGGAAACGGGCACTTATTGGTGCAGGCGTTGGCGCCCTCGCTGGCGGTGGCATTGGTTACTACATGGACCAACAGGAAGCCAAGCTGCGCCAACGGCTCCAGAATACGGGCGTGTCTGTGACGCGTGTTGGCAATGACATCATCCTCAACATGCCAGGCAATGTGACCTTTGAGTCTGGCTCGGCAGACATCAATGCAAGCTTCTATGAAGTTCTGAATTCGGTCGGCATTGTGCTTGAGGAATATGACAAGTCACTGGTGGACGTATACGGCCATACAGACAGCGATGGGTCTGCCCAATTTAATCAGCAGCTGTCCGAACGCCGCGCTCAGTCGGTTGCGGCCTATCTTCAGACTCGCGGTATTTTGCGGGATCGCTTCTTCATTCGCGGTCTTGGCGAGAGCCAGCCGATAGCGTCCAACGCGACGGCGGCTGGTAAGGCGCAGAACCGTCGTGTCGAGATCAGGATTGCTCCGCTGACGGCGTAGCCGGATCAGATCATTTAGAGAGGGGCGCTTCAGATTTCTGCGGCGCCCTTTTTTTGTCTAGTACGGCGTGAGGGGATTGAAGGGCATATCTGTGTTGCCATAATCAATGCCCATCCGATGAAGCTCTGACGTGATCTGGCTGCGGTGATGTGTTTGGTGATTGAACATCTGAGCAACATAGAACCAACGCGGGAAGTGACGCGTTCGACCTAGTTCGGGGCTTTCGCGTGGCAAATCGTCTTCAAACCAGCGCTCCCCAGCATTCTCACAAAGGTCCGTGATTTCTGCGTCCAGCTTGGACCTTGCCTTCTTGAACTCTTCATAGGTGGCGTTTGATCGGAGGTTTGGGTCGAAAGCTGGGATCTGTCCGGTCTTGGTCATCTGCAGCAAAACCTGATCAACATTCAATATGTGATCAAGTGTCGCCAAAATGGACTTAAAGAAGAGCCCTCGGTCTTCTGTAAGCGTGTCAGACGGCAACGAGTCGCATGTCGCCAGCAGATTTTCGTTTTGCCATTTATTGTATCGCGCCATTTCACACGCTGTCGGTTTGTAACTCATCCGAGCAGCTGGTCGATTTCGCTCAACAGTGCAGCGTCCAGCGGGCCGACCTTGCTCGGGAAGGTGCCGGCAAGCTCGCCGCCCGGCCCAATCAGGTACTTGTGGAAATTCCACTTCGGTGCCGCCCCTTCGCCGGCTTCCGCCACCACCCATTTGTAGAATGGGTGGGCCTCCTCGCCGAGGACGACCTGTTTTGTAACCATCGGAAAGCTGACCGAATAATTCACCTCGCAGAAGCTTGCGATCTCCGCTTCGGTGCCCGGCTCCTGTGCGCCGAAATCATTGGACGGCACGCCGATCACGGTGAGGCCCTTGTCGCTGTACCGCTCCCAAAGACCCTGGAGATCCCGATATTGCGGCGTGAACCCACACTGGCTTGCGGTATTGACGATCAACACCGCGCCGCCGGAAAAGTCGGAGAGAGCTAGCTCTCCTCCCGAAATATGTTGAAAAGCAAACTGATGTGCGCTCATCCCGTGCCTCGTTGACATTTTTCCCAGTGTTTAGGCCATCTTAGGCGCACCCGCGGCATCATGGTTAACACTTTCTCAAAGACTCGCTGCCACTGTCTCAAACTGGGAAATAAGTGGTCTAATCTCATCAGGGCGGACCGCTGAACAGATTGAGACAGATGAGGATGAGTGCCATGTCGCGCTTGAACAAGATCATGCTCGTGATGACGTCAGCCATATTGGCAGCGACCCTGTCCTTTGGTTTGATTGTTTTTGGGGACCTAAAGGAATTGGAAGCCGTGCTGGTTGGCGGGCTTGTGTTTCTTCTGGTCTCGCAAGTTCATTCGACACTGTCTCGCGCAAGCGAGCGCAAACTGTTTGTCAAAAACATTGCCGACATCAATTCATTCGCGGCGGGCCTCAATCGGGATCTGGAGCGCGCAGAAGCTGACATTGAGCAATTGACGGAGCGGTTGGAGACCGAAACTAAAACGCGAAACGAAGAGCTCGTCGCAGAGATGCGTGTGATCGAGAGTTTCGTGAAACGCCTGGCCGAGGAGCGCCAACCCTCAAAGAAAATTACAGCCCCCGAACAAAAGGGCAGCCAGGTTGTGTCGCTGCCGGGTATCAAGGCGCCGGCTGTCCCTATTGATCAGATGAATGATGGCGATCTGCTTGAGGTGATCCGTCATGCGCTGGAAGACAACCGGGTCGATCTATACCTCCAGCCGATCGTGACCTTGCCGCAGCGAAAGGTGAAGTATTATGAAGCCCTGACGCGGCTGCGCGGTGGGTCTGGCGAGATTATCATGCCAGACGATTATATGCGGGTCGCAGAACCAGCCGGCATGATGCCTACCATCGACAATCTTTTGCTGTTCCGTTGTGTCCAGGTCGTGCGCAAGCTGAACGAGCGGGACTCAGATACCGGTGTATTCTGCAACATCTCGATCAACTCGCTGCTTGACAGCGACTTCTTCCCGCAATTCATCGAATACATGCAGCACAACACCCAATTGTCGGATCAGCTTGTCTTCGAGTTCTCACAAGCCACCGTCAATGCCTGCGGCCCCATTGAGATGGCAAGCCTCGCCGCCCTTGCGAAACTCGGTTTCCGCTTCTCCATGGACAAGGTGACAGACATCAATCTCGACTATCGCCGCCTCCACGAGATGAACATCCGATATGTGAAGATAGCGGCGCATATCCTGGTGGGCCAAGCCGATGATGGATTGACCGATATCAGGCCTGAAGACATTAAAGACCTGATGGCGCGGTACGGAATGAACCTGATCGTCGACATGATCGAGAAGGAACGTGCTGTGGTCGATGTGCTCGATTTCAATGTCGACTATGGACAGGGATATCTCTTTGGCACACCACGCCCCGTCCGCGAAGACGTACTCGCCGACGTGGCCTGATAGCGGGTCTTCGCGTTAGTCAAGGGCTTGACGTTCTGGCCCTGAACGTCCTAGTTGGGCCCATGACCGACACATCTGGCCTGGTGCCGATCCACACCCATTTTGAACCCATTGCCCAGAAATACCGGGCGCTCCTCTGTGACGTTTGGGGAGTGTTGCACAATGGCGTCGCAGCCTATGAAGGCATTGTCGATACGTTGACCCGCTATCGCGCTGGTGGTGGGCGGGTGCTTCTGCTCTCAAATGCGCCGCGACCGGGTATAAGGATCCCCGACCACCTAGAAGGGCTTGGGGTTCCGCGTGACGCTTATGATGATGTTCTCACATCAGGCGACGCGACGCGGGCGAGCATCGCATCCGGCCGGTTTGGCACATCCTTTTGGCATTTAGGCCCAGAGCGGGATCGTCCCACATTTGAAGGATTGCCGCTCTCACAGGCCGATGAAAATGATGCGGAGTTCGTTCTGTGCACCGGCCTTTTTGACGATGAAACAGAGACGGCCGATGACTATGCGGACACCTTGGCGCGGCTGAAAGAGCGAGATCTGGATCTTGTCTGCGCAAACCCCGACATCGTTGTAGACCGGGGCGAGAAGCGCGTTTATTGCGGCGGCGCAATTGCGGCTGCCTACTCGGAAATTGGCGGTCGGTCCCACTATTTCGGCAAACCCCACGCGCCGATCTATGACCTGGCGCGAGACCGCTTGGGCGACGTCCCGGATGATCAGATATTGGCCGTCGGCGATGGCCTGCTGACCGACATCAAGGGCGCGAATGAGCAGGGAATTGATGCGCTCTTCGTGACAGGCGGCATTGCCTTTGAGCGATGCGGTCCGACGATTGACAATCCTCAGTCCGACTTGGTGACAAAGGTTTTGGAAGAGACCGGCGGCAAGGCCATAGGCGCTATGGCGCGTCTGATCTGGTGAGCTAAGCGATTGCCGCGCGGGTCAATCAAACAAAGCGTCGATGTCGTCCTGGCTCGCGCCTTCGTTCAGAATGTTATCGACATCTGATTGATCGATACCTTCACCTTCAAGTGCCGGCCCATTCAGGATGAGTTCGCGACGGCGCTTCTCTTCCGGCGTTTCTTCTTCTTCGATCGCCTCGCCAAGAGCTGAGCCCAATGCGTCCGCAAGCGAGCTGATCTTGCTCTCAATATGGACGAGCGTGTTCACGACCTTGCTGATCCGCTGGCCCGTAATGTCCTGGAAAGAGCAGGCTTCGAAGATCTCCATAACGGCACCCTGCACGGTGTCGTGGTAGGACGCCATATCATCAGGGTCCGCCGACATAATCAGCTCTGCCTGCTCCATGATGGTATTCGTGGCGTTTTCTGTCGACTGAACAATGGCCTCGAGTTCAAGGCCTGCTTCGGGAATATGCTTGTCTTTGAGGTTGCCCGGCTGAAGGCGCCCGATTTCATTTCGCGTTGTGTCAATGAAAGCGGAAATATCCGTCAGCTCTTTGTAGATGGCAGTGTCCACATGGCCAAAAAAGCCCTGCATGGACCCGACCATGATCTCAGCGAGATTCAGGATATCGGGAAGTGTAAGACTGTCCGTTTTCATGTCGCGGATTTGTCCCGCAACGTCCTCCAGACGCAATTCAACTGATTTTTCAGGCGCACCCATGGCGTAAGACCACCGTCGTTTTCAAAGAAGGATTAGAAGTCGCCAATAACGGCGGTGATCTTCGTCTTCAGCGTCGCTGCGTTGAACGGCTTCACGATGTAATTGTTCACACCAGCCTTTTTCGCTGCGATGACGTTTTCGGTCTTGGACTCAGCAGTGATCATGATGAAAGGCGTGGGCTTGAGTGCTTCATCGCCACGGACTTCTTTCAGAAGCTCATAGCCCGTCATTGGCTCCATGTTCCAGTCCGATATGACCAGCCCATAGCGCTTACCGCGCATTTTCGCCAGCGCTTCCGTTCCGTCAGCGGCGTCGTCTACATTGGTGAAGCCCAGCTGCTTAAGAAGGTTGCGGATAATGCGGATCATCGTCTTGTAATCGTCGACGACCAGAACCGGCATTGAGAGATCTACTGCCATGGTTATTCTCCATGTGAAGGACGCCTTTCTGGGCGTCCCGATTCGTGTGCCTTACACCAAAGCGAACCCAGCTTTTCAGGCTCAGCTCGCTCTTGGCCCCTGCCACAACCTACGGCAGCGGCTTTAAATTTTTAGTTAAATGAGTGGGTTAGTGAAGGGTTACTGCCGCTTTCGGCGTTTCACCACGGCCGCGCAAAAGCTTGACGTTAGCGCATGGATGGTTATCACCACTGGGTCAAAAAACGGTTCACGCAATGTCAGGCGTGACCGAGAGAGGGTGTCCAGGGATGCATGTCATCCGTCATACCGAAGATATAGCGACAGCTGAGCGGGGCGGCGCCTTTGCGCTCGGCAATTTTGACGGTGTGCACCTGGGCCATCAGCAGGTGATTGGCGCTGCCTCGCAGATCGCGACGGATCAATCTGTGCCCACAGGCGTGTTGATCTTTGAACCGCACCCGCAGCAATATTTTTTCCCAGACAAGCCGTTTTTTCGCCTGACACCGTTCCGCGCCAAAACCAGATTATTGGATGGTTTGGGCGTCGACGTCCTGGCTGCTCTGCCTTTCGACACCAATATGGCCGAACGCTCCGCAGAAAGTTTCGTAAGCGACATCCTGGTCGATGGCCTGGGCGCCTCCCATATCGTAGTCGGCTACGACTTTCGCTTCGGCAAGGGTCGGGCAGGCGACGGTGCGCTCCTCGAAAAGATGGGCAAAGACCTTGGGTTTGGGGTGACCATCGTTGAAGAGGTTACCGATGATGGCGAGACCTATTCATCGACCCGCATCCGTGAATGCTTGCACGCCGGCGATCCGCAGGGCGCAGCGCGTCTTCTGGGACATTGGTGGTCGGTCGAAACGCATATCGTGACCGGGGATCAGCGTGGCCGCACAATTGGCTTCCCAACGATCAATCTCCCTCTCGAAGAGCATGTCGAACCCGCTTTGGGCGTATATGCAGTCCTGATTGAGATCGAGGATGGGCCCCACAAAGGTCTCTACAAAGGCGTTGCCAATATTGGGCGCCGGCCCACCTTCAATAAGTCGGACGTCCTCCTCGAGGCCCATCTGTTCGATTTTGAAGGCGACCTTTACGGCGCCCATGCAGCCGTATCGTTCGTGGAATATTTACGTCCTGAGCGCAAATTTGACGGATTGGACAGCCTGAAGGCCCAGATCGCGCTTGATGGTGATCAGGCCCGTGAGCGCCTCAAAAACGTCGAGACACCCTGGTGACCGATTGAATGAGGTGATCTGCTGGACGGGGTTCGTTACCGCTGGTACAAGACGGCATCATGATGATCGAGTGGACAGACGGAGCAATAGCTTCAATTAGGCACCCCGGGGCGCGAATTATCGTCCCGGCCTGTCGCTGACGCCTGGACGAAGGCGTGCGTACAGGACCGGGTCTTCAACCGCCACACATGACCTAATTTCTTGAGCGAGAGCCACCCCGCCAATGTCTGCTGACCAACCCACTGACACCAAGACTTCTGAATCGACAAACTCTGAGACCCGCGACTACCGGGATACCTTGCGGCTGCCCAAAACCGACTTTCCTATGAAGGCTGGCTTGCCGAGGCGTGAACCGGAAATGCTGGAGCGCTGGGCCAAACTGAACCTCTATGATCGTCTCCGCAAAGAGAGCGAGGGTCGCGAGAAGTTCATTTTTCACAATGGACCCCCTTATGCGAACGGCGCGGTCCACATGGGACATGCGCTCAACCACATCTTGAAAGACATCGTCGTGCGCTCTCAGCAGATGATGGGCAAGGATGCGCTCTTCGTGCCGGGCTGGGATTGCCACGGGCTTCCGATCGAGTGGAAAATTGAAGAGAAATACCGTTCCAAAGGTGTGGACAAGGACAGCGTGCCCGTCCTTGAGTTCCGCAAGGAATGCCGCGAGTTTGCGGCTGAATGGGTTGACGTTCAGCGCGACGGGTTCAAGCGTTTAGGCATTCAGGCTGAGTGGGACAATCCTTACCTCACCATGTCCTATGATGCGGAAGCGGCGACGGTCGCCGAGTTCCAAAAGTTCATCATGAATGGCGGTCTCTATCGCGGCTCCAAACCGGTCATGTGGTCGGTCGTCGAGAAGACGGCGCTCGCCGAAGCCGAAGTCGAATATCACGACCATGTGTCGCCAACCATCTGGGTGCGCTTTCCGGTTGTGAGCGGCGCACCGGAGCTTGAGGGAGCCTCTGTCGTTATTTGGACCACGACGCCCTGGACGATCCCGGGTAACCGGGCCATCGGCTTCTCCGAAAAGATCGCCTATGGGCTTTATAAAATCGATGAGATCCAGGAAGAGAGCTGGGCACAGGTTGGCGAAACTTTGGTTCTTGCTGACGGACTTGCAGACCAGGTGCGCGAAGATGCGCGGATTGTCAGCTGGACGCGGCTGGGCGACGCCCCAGCGCTTGCAGGCACCTCGTGTGCCCATCCTTTCCGCGGCCAGGGGTATGACTTTGACGTCAATCTTTATCCTGGTGACTTTGTCACCGATGAGACAGGGACGGGCTTTGTGCATATCGCACCCGGCCACGGCCAGGATGACTATCTGCTAGGCATGCAGCACGGTGTCGATGTGCCGTTCACGGTTGACGAGGCGGGGATCTATTATGACGACGTGCCCCTGTTTGCCGGCAAACGAGTGCTGAAGCCAAACGGCAAGGATGGCGACGCAAACAATGCCGTCATCGAAGCGTTGAAAGAGGCGGGCAAGCTGCTCACACGAGGCAAGCTGGAACATTCCTATCCCCATTCCTGGCGGTCGAAAGCGCCGCTCATCTTCCGCAACACACCGCAATGGTTTGTGTCGATGGAAATCAACGATCTGCGGAAGACGGCACTCGCTGAAATCGACAAAACGCGGTTCGTCCCCGAGACCGGCCGCAACCGTATTCGCTCCATGGTCGAAGGGCGGCCGGACTGGGTGCTGTCCCGACAACGCGCCTGGGGCGTGCCGCTGACGGTCTTTGTTCACAAAGAAACCGGAGATATCCTGCGGGACGAGGCTGTCAACAAACGCATCGTTGATGCGGTCGCAGACCGCGGCGCCGACGCCTGGTTCGAAGACGATCCGCAGTCCTATCTCGGCAATGATTATGCCGCAGACGATTACGAGAAAGTCGATGATATTCTCGACGTCTGGTTTGACTCAGGCTGCACCCATGCCTTCGTGCTCGAAGCGCGAGACGATCACCATTCACCCGCAGACCTCTACCTGGAAGGGTCTGACCAACATCGCGGCTGGTTCCAGTCCTCTCTGCTGGAAAGCTGCGGCACCCGCGGGCGCGCGCCCTACAAGCAGGTCGTGACACACGGCTTTTTGCTGGACGAGAAGGGCATGAAAATGGCGAAGAGCGGCAAGAATGCCGTGTCGCCCGACAAGATTGCAGACCAGAGTGGCGCTGAGATCATCCGGCTCTGGGTTGGTAGTTCCGACTTTACCGAAGACATGCGGATCGGCCCGGAGGTGATCAAATCCAACACCGACGCCTACAGGAAGCTTCGCAATACCTTCCGGTTCCTGCTGGGCAATCTGGCAGGGTTTGAAGAGGGTGACCGCGTGGTGCCCTCTGACATGCCGGAGCTTGAACGCTACATGCTGCACAAGCTTTGCGAACTCGACGGCGTGGTACGCCAGGCCTATCTGGACTATGACTTCAAGAAAGTGTTCCACAGCTTGTCGAACTTCATGACGGTCGACCTCTCGGCCTTCTATTTCGACATCCGCAAAGACGCCCTTTATTGCGATCCGCTATCAAGCCCGGTCCGCCGTGCCTGTCAGACGGTCATGGATGAGATTTTCATGTGCCTCACCGCATGGCTGGCGCCGATCTTGACCTTCACGACAGAAGAAGTCTGGCTCTCTCGGTTCCCATCTGAGGAAGGGTCTGTTCACTTACGCACTTTTCCCGATGTACCGGCAGACTGGCAGGATGAGGATCTGGCGGCCAAATGGTCAAAGATTAGGGATCTCCGACGCGTTGTGACGGGGGCGCTTGAGATTGAGCGACGGGAAAAACGGATCGGCTCAAGCCTGGAAGCTGCACCTACTGTCTATGTGTCCGACGATAGCTATGTCGACGCCATGGCCGGTGTTGACCTGGCTGAGATTGCCATCACCTCGCAGGCAACCTTATCGACCAACGCGGCACCCGCAGACGCCTTCTTGTTGGAGGATGTAAGCGGTGTGGCGGTTGTCCCAGGGCTTGCCGAAGGAAACAAATGCGCCCGGTCCTGGAAAATCTTGCCCGAGGTCGGCTCCGTGGAGGGGTATCCGGACCTCACGCCGCGTGATGCAGCAGCGGTCGCCGAGTTTGACGGGGCATCATGACGGACCGGCTCCTTCGCTGGCTTAGGGATATGCCGCTTAAGGGGCCGCTGACGGTCTATGGTCTGTCCATCGCGCTGGCGGCCTTCCTGGTTGATCGCCTGTCTAAATGGTGGCTGATCGACATTTTTGGCATCGCTGAGCGCGGAATTGTAACGATTTTGCCGTTTTTTGACCTGGTCATGGCTTGGAACCGGGGCATTTCCTACGGTCTGTTTCAGGCCGATACGGCGCTCGGGGTCGCTCTGTTGGCGGGGTTCGCGATTGTCGTGACCGCCGCGCTCACGCTTTGGTTGGCGCGCATTAACCACCGGCTCATGGCGCTGTCCATAGGTCTGATCATTGGCGGCGCCATTGGGAATATTTACGATAGGATTGCCTTTGGTGCCGTCGCGGACTTTTTTAGTCTCCACGCCTACGGGTATTATTGGTATATCTTCAATATCGCGGATGTCTGGATCGCGTTTGGTGTGATCTTGATGATTTATGATTCATTCTTCCCTGTTGCAGAAGAGACCGATGCTGGTCAATCTGGGAAGAAATAGACCGACGGTCGATCGACCCATTTGAACAAGGTGCCAAAGGCAATGATGACCAAGCGTATTCGGACAGGTTTCACTCCACGCGGTATGACGCGCATGGTTCTTTTGGGACTGTCGGCGGCGGCCCTGTCAGCCTGTGGCAACACTCTTTCAGAATCGTTGGGTTACGGCAAAGAATCACCGGATGAGTTTGCGATTGTCACAAAAGCACCCTTGGTGATCCCACCCGACTATTCGCTCCGTCCTCCTCGCCCGGGCGCACCGAGTCCCCGTGAAACGGCGCCAGGCGCGATTGCCGAAAGAGCCCTTTGGGGCCAAGAGGGACGCAGCGCGGGAACAGATGCACCGTCGGCAGGTGAGCTTGCTCTCCTCACCAATGCAGGTGCGCTGAATGCCGACCCGGCTGTTCGCGATCTGATTGATGATGAAACACGCGCACTCAAGCAAAAGGATGAGCGCTTCCTTGATGAGGTGCTGTTCTGGCAGAAGCCTTCAGAACCGAACCGGATCGTTGATGCGACCGGCGAGGCACAGCGTCTTCGGGAAAACGAAGCCCTGGGCCGCCCTGTGACAGAGGGGGACACGCCCGAGTTTGATGAGACCGAAGGCGGCGGGCTGCTCGACTATTTCTTCGACTGATCCGCGGGATCGGGCGCTGAGGTCAGCACACCTCTCAGATGATCACAATTGCGCGGGAAGGGTGCTGACGCCTGATCTGCCCTTGATCGTGCGCTCTAAATCTATGACCTTGAGCGTCCTGGCCCCATTTTGGGCACAAAAGACCTGTTGAGTGACGATATGAGGCGACCTGGTCGCCTGGTACGGAAATGTCAGGTCAGCGGAGGTCTCAGAGCTTGCTCAACCGTTCACATTCAGTCTCCAAGATAGCGCTTGGGTCACTCCTGTCGGCAGCCCTTGTCCTGGGGGCTTGCTCAGAAGAGCAAACGACTGCCCTGAGCACCGATCCTGTTATCCATGGAGACGAGCCAGGCGCGCCGGAGACGTTTGAGCTCTCAAATGGGATGCAGGTTGTCGTGATCCCCGATCGCCGGGCACCCGTTGTGACCCATATGGTCTGGTACCGGGTTGGGGCAGCGGACGAACCCGAAGGCATGTCCGGTGTGGCCCATTTCCTCGAACATCTGATGTTCAAAGGCACCGACACCATTCCCCCAGGCGAGCTCTCCAAGATCGTGGCGCGCAATGGCGGGCAGGACAATGCTTTCACGTCATCAGACTTCACAGCCTATTTTCAGCGGGTTGCGATCGACCGGCTCCCATTGGTGATGGAGATGGAAGCCGACCGAATGTCGAACCTCGTTCTGACCGATGCGGAAGTGATGCCTGAGCGCGATGTGGTGCTGGAAGAACGCAGCATGCGGGTGGACAACAATCCGCGGTCGCTTCTGTCTGAAAAAATCAATCAGGCGCTCTATCCGGTGCATCCCTATGGCACGCCGGTCATCGGCTGGGAACGGGAAATTGCGGCGCTGTCGACCGAAAATGCCATCGCCTTCTACGACCGTTTCTACACGCCCAACAATGCCATTTTGATCGTTGCAGGTGACATCACCGCCGCTGAGCTACGTCCCTTGGCCGAAAAATACTATGGCACAATCGAGCGCCGGGCCGACACGCCACCCCGTGTTCGCGAGACGTCTGATGGGCCTGAGGGGCCGCTGAGGGTTGAGCATGTGGACCAGCGGGTGCGCCAAGCGACCATCCAACGCCAGTACCGGGTCCCGAGCTATCGCAATGCGCCCGGCATCGACAGCGAGGCGATGGATGTGCTTGCGACACTACTTGGCGGCAGTGCGACCAGTCGCTTTTACCGCAACCTGGTTGTTGGGAGTCGTGTCGCGGCCAATGCCGGGAGCTGGTACTCAGGTACCGCGTTGGATGACACGACGTTTGGCATTTATGCCATCCCTGCACCGGGCCGGACGATTGAAGAAGTGGAGGCGGCCCTGGACGCCGAGATCGCGGCGTTTCTGGAAGAAGGCGTGAGCCAGGAAGATGTTGATCGTGCTGTCAATCTGCTCCTGGCTGAAGCGATTTATGCACGCGACGATCAGCAGGATATGGCGCGCATCTATGGCGTGGCGCTGACGACCGGCGGCACCGTGCAGGATGTTCTCGACTGGCCGGACAATCTTCGAAAAGTAACCCCCGAGGACGTGGTCAATGCAGGCAAGAAGTATCTTGACCTGTCCCGCTCCGTGACCGGGCTGTTGAAGCCGGCGGGAGATATCTGATGATCATGGATCTGACCAAAAAGCTGGTGGTCACCGGAATAATCGCGCTAGGTGCACTTGGATTCACCGCCCATGCGTCGGCAATTGCGGCGACAGAAATTCAGGAAGTCACAAGCCCAGGGGGGATCACAGCCTGGTTGGTGGAAGAGCATTCGCTGCCCTTCATCGTGATCGAAGCCGCTTGGGAAGGCGGCACGCTTCAGGACCCGGAGGATAAAGCGGGCCTCACCTATCTGATGGCAGGCCTGATGAACGAAGGGGCAGCTGACCTCGACAGTCAGGCCTTTCAGGGCGAGTTGGAACGTTTGGCGGCAAGCCTCTCTTTCAGGGCAAGCCGAGACCGGCTGTCACTGTCGTTCAAATCCTTGACGCAAAACCGCGATGAGGCGGTTGAGCTGCTGCGGCTGTCTTTGACCGAACCACGGTTTGATCAGGGGCCTATTGAGCAAATCCGTGACCAGCTAAAGGTGGCCATTCTGCGCGATGCGGAAAGCCCTGACAAAATCGCAGCAGAGGCGTGGTACAGCGCAGCCCTTGCTGATCATCCCTATACACGGCCCTCAAAAGGCACACTGGAGAGCATCGCGACCATTGAGCGAGAAGACCTCGTAGCGCATCGCGAGCAGGTGTTTGCCAAAGACAATATCCACATCGCCGTGGTCGGCGACATTGACCCCGAGACGCTCAAAACGCTGCTAGACGATGTTTTTGGCGGCCTGTCCGACACAAACCCCCTTGAAGAGGTGGAGCTTGCGGAGGTCAACCCGCTGCCTCAACTGCAGATTATAGAGCGCAACATGCCGCAAAGCGTGGTGCTGTTCGGTCATGCTGGCATTGCGCGGGAGGATGATGACTTCATTCCCGCCTATGTGATGAACTACATTCTGGGCGGTGGCGGTTTCTCCTCCCGGTTGATGACTGAAGTGCGCGAAAAGAGGGGGCTTGCCTATTCCGTCTCCACTTATCTCTATCCGCTCCGCCATGCCGCTCTGTTTATCGGACAAGTGGCCACAGAAAACGAGCGAGTATCCGAGTCCCTCGATGTCATTCGTGCGGAGATTGCACGAATTGCGGGAGAGGGCGTCACGGAGAAAGAGTTGGCAGATGCGAAAACCTATCTGACCGGTTCTTATCCTCTGCGGTTCGACACCAATGATAAGATTGCGGGCCAACTGATCGCCATTCAGGAAGCAGACCTGGGAATTGACTATATTGAGCGGCGCAATGGCTTGATCGAGGCAGTGACCCAGGACGATATCAAGCGTGTGGCGGACAGGCTCTTGGGCTCCGAAAACCTGATTGTCACAGTGGTTGGCCAGCCGGAAGGCCTCCAGCCGAACTGACCTTCCGCCCGACTCGCTTGGATGCGGTGATTTAGGTAGGCTCTGGCTTCCCGAAATTGGCGGCAGCCCCGATTCTGATGACAATGTCCACCTACGCATGTGATATCAGCCGCGCGCTGGAGGCAGAGATCGGACCCGGCGGTCTCTCCGCAACGGCGTTCGACAGCGCATTTGGGCGGGCGCAGGCCGCAGCAGAACGGCTGAAGGAGACGCATGCCGCGGGCGACCTGATGTTGACCCGTCTGCTCTCGGAACAGGACGATCTCAAGGTAGTGAAAGCATTTGCCAGCGAGCTCACCAAGGGAACGACAGACATAGTGATCCTGGGCATTGGCGGCTCCAGTCTTGGCGCGCAGACTCTGGCCCAACTCACCGGGTGGGGCTTGCCGGGATACAAGCCATCTGAGGGTCGGCCGATGGTTCATCTGCCGGAAAATCTTGATCCGCTGACATTTGATCGCCTGCTCAACGCATGCGATCTCGAAACCACCAAGTTTTTGGTTGTATCCAAGTCCGGCGGCACGCCGGAACCTTTGACCCAGATGTTGGCGGCAATGACGGCGTTTGCAGATGCCGTAGGAATGAGTGATCTCCGCCAGCACTTTTCGGTGCTGACGAGCCCGGGCGAGAATAATCCGCTTCGACAGGTGGCAGAGAAGCATGGCCTGCCAATTCTGGATCATGCAGACATTGGCGGGCGCTTCTCTGTCCTGAGCAACACGGGGCTCTTGCCGGCGGAACTCTTAGGCCTCGATGGTGAACGGCTTAGGGCCGGTGCTGCGAACACGTTGGAAGCAACCGTTTCTGATCCGAATGCGCCGGTCGTCCTCTGCGCTGCGACCACGATTGGTCACCTGGAGGAAAAAGGTGTGAGCTTGAGCGCGCTCACGTCCTACGATGATCGGTTGCAGCGCTTTGGCCTTTGGTTTCGGCAATTGTGGGGCGAAAGTCTCGGGAAGGATGGGACCGGACTCACACCGCTCGCGGGCGTTGGGCCCGTCGATCAGCACAGCCAGCTGCAGCTGTATTTGGCGGGACCGAACGACAAGCTCCACACGTTCATAACCCGAGACGTAAAGGGGGAGGGCCCTGTCCCGGTCTCTGACCTGGCGAGCGGTCCGCTGAGCGCTTATGACGGGACCACGATGGGGGATTTGTTGGATGCCGAGCAGAGGGCGACCCTTGCGACGCTCGCTAAGAACAGCCGCCCGGTGCGGCATCTGAATGTGGCGACCCTAAACGAAGAGAGCATGGGCGCTTTGTTGATGCATTTCATGCTGGAAACAATCCTTGTTGCCGACATGCTGGGCGTGGATCCCTTCGATCAGCCGGCCGTCGAAGAGGGCAAGGTTCTCGCACGAACCTTTTTGGCGGAGCATAGGAGTGCCGCGTCATGAACCGGGTCCGTCGCCTCAGTGAAGGAACCATCAACCGCATCGCCGCCGGTGAGGTCGTCGAACGCCCGGCAAGTGCCGTGAAGGAGCTTGTTGAAAACGCTCTTGATGCGGGCGCGGGCCAAATCGACATTGTTGTGATGGGCGGGGGGCGAGATCTCATTCGGGTCTCTGATGATGGGTGCGGCATGTCCGCTGACGATCTGCTCACCGCAGTTGAGCGCCATGCGACATCCAAGCTGAAGCAGGATGAGACCGGCCGGGAAGACCTGCACGACATTGAAACGCTGGGCTTTCGCGGCGAAGCACTGCCCTCCATTGGGGCGGTCGCGCGGCTCAGCATCACGACGCGTGATGAAACAGCGGATACCGCCTCGCGCCTGACCGTCGAAGGGGGAAAGCTTGGTTCAGTAGAACCGGCGGCTGGACCTGAAGGCACCCGCATTGAAGTTCGCGATCTGTTTTTTGCCACGCCCGCGCGATTGAAGTTCCTGAAATCGGAAGGCGCGGAGACCCAGGCCGTGTCGGATGTCGTGAAGCGCCTCGCCATGGCCCATGAGGGGGTCGGGTTCTCACTCACAAGTGGTGATCGAAACCTTCTGCGCCTGCCACCGGCTCAGGGCGATCTCTTTGAAGCGCGTCTCTCTCGTCTGTCGGGCATCATGGGCAATGACTTTGCGGCGAATGCACTGCGCGTCGACGCCGAACGCGAGGGCGTGAAGCTCACCGGGTACGCGGGCCTCCCGACCTTCAACCGCGGCACCGCGCAATACCAATATCTGTTTGTGAACGGACGCCCTGTTCGCGACAAGCTCCTCACAGGCGCTGTGCGGGGCGCCTATATGGACTTTCTGGCTCGAAACCGGCATCCGGTCGTGGCCCTGTTTCTGGAGATTGATCCCGCACTGGTAGACGTGAACGTGCACCCGGCGAAAACAGAGGTCCGTTTTCGGGATGCAGGCCTTGTTCGGGGATTGATCGTTGGGGCGCTTCGCCAGTCGCTGGCGGAAGCGGGGCACAGAGCCTCGACCACTGTCGCTGAAACCGCGTTGGGGGCCTTGCAGTCGGAGTTTGCCGGCGCAGGCCCCGCCGCACCAGCGCAGGCGGGCTGGCAGGACGCAGGCCGCGGCTGGGCACCGCCTGCCTCTGCCCTGCAGGCCCATGCCGCCGCTCAGGCGCCGCATCAGGCACCGCCTCAGGCAGATTGGGGGGACGGCTTTGGTCCCAGCGCCCGCGTCGAGCCTGAGAGTGCTCAATCGCAGGAGTTGGAAGCCCGGCCCTTGGGCGTGGCGCGGGGCCAGCTGCACGAGACCTATGTCGTGGCGCAGACCACCGACGGGATCGTCATCGTCGATCAACATGCAGCCCATGAACGCCTTGTCTATGAACGCATGAAGGAAGCCATTGCCGCCAATGGCCTCACGCGCCAAATGCTGCTCATTCCGGAAGTTGTGGAACTGGACGGCGATGCCGCCGATCGCCTGGCACGGCGGGCAGAAGATTTGGCGGACCTTGGGTTTGTCCTGGAGAAATTTGGCGAGGGGGCGGTTGTCGTGCGGGAAACCCCAGCGCTCTTAGGCAAACTCAATGTGGCCGGGCTGGTACGGGATCTTGCCGACGACCTTACGGAGTTGGATGAAGCCTTGTCGCTGAAAGAGCGCCTCGAAGATGTGTGCAGCACCATCGCCTGTCACGGGTCTGTTCGGGCAGGACGGCGTCTTACGGCTGAAGAGATGAATGCGCTTTTGCGCGAGATGGAAGCGACGCCGCATTCCGGTCAGTGCAATCACGGGCGCCCGACTTATGTGGAACTCAAGCTCGCTGACATTGAACGGCTCTTTGGGCGACGTTAGGGAGAAACGGCACCTCTGACGGCTTCGAGCAGAAGATCGACCCGGTCCTGGCCCCAGAACGGTTCATCCCGAAACACAAAGAAGGGGACGCCGAAGGGACGGTCTATTTCGAGGGTTTTCTCCAACTCGAGGATAGACCTTGCGCGGAGATCCGCACTGTCTGCGGCGACCAGGGCTGCATCTGGATCGAGTCCGGCTTCGACGGCGGCGTCACACAAGACCTCATCTTCCGCAATGTTCCGTCCGCCGACGAAACGGGCGCGATAGGCCGCGAGCATAAAAGGGAGAGCTCTACCTTCTTCCTTTGCGAGCTGAAACACGTTGCTTGGCCGCGCGAAGTCGATATCGAATGGGTTCGGCAGAGCGAAGTCAAACCCAAGGCGTTTGGCGAGCCGCACAACGTCTCTTGCAACGTAGGCGCCTTTGGCGGGACTGGTGATGGGGTTGGGCGGCGGCGTATCGGCGGGAGATTTCACAAACGCGATGGGGTCGACGGCAATGCCTTCAGCGTCAATGCGCTCCGTCGCCATCCAGGAATAGGGGCTTCGAAACGCAAAATACATCCGGACTGGTTCATTCTGCTGGCTCATGGCGACCCCTCGTTTGCTTGCGAGAGGTATACGTAAGCACGCTGTCGATGGATTAGGCCGCGGGTTGCATCAAGACAATCTGTGTCGCGGCATAGGTGCGGCGATCAACTTCCGAAAAACCCTGTGGGACGGTGACGGATTGATCGCGATCCTCCTCCAGCACAATCAGCGCGCCCGGCGCAATCCAGTCACCTTCCAGAGCTGCGGCCAGCGCTTTTTCGCCTAAGCCTTTACCGTAGGGCGGATCTGCAAAAATGAGATTGAAAGCGGGCCCGGCACTCGTCGGGCGAGGCCCCAACTTTGCGGCATCGCGTTTGTAAAGCTTGGTGCGCCCGGTGAGGCCCAGATGTTCGGCGTTGGTGCGGATCAGGCCGCGAGACGCGCTGTGGTCATCGACGAAGAGGGCGAAAGAAGCGCCTCTGGACAGAGCCTCCAGTCCGAGCGCGCCGGTGCCGGCGAAAAGGTCCAAGACGCGCGCGTTATAGAGGCTGAAGGCGCCAAAATCCCCATGAGCCAGCACATTGAACAGCGCTTCACGAATCCGGTCGCTGGTGGGGCGCACGCGATCATCCGTAGGGTTTTGGAGCTTTCGCCCCTTAAGCTCACCGCCGACGATCCGCATTTTTGCCCTTTTTTGGCTTGGGTTTTCGAGCTGCGCCTTTCCGCGCTGTGCTTTTGCTGTCGCCGCGTTTCTTCGATGAAGGCCGTTTGCCAGACGCCTTTTTGTCAGCGTTTCTCTGTCTGTCGGTTTCACCCAGCTGATCCATCAGGATCCGCTCCGCCACTTCCTGAACGACGCCATCCTTCAAGTCCCCTAGCTGAAACGGGCCATAGGAGGTCCGGATGAGCCGGTTCACGTTTAGACCGAGTTTTTCCAGCACCCGCTTAATTTCGCGGTTTTTGCCCTCGCGCAAAGTCATGCTGATCCAGACATTGGCGCCTTGCTCACGTTCCAGACGCGCCTGGATGGGACCGTATCGCACACCATCTACTTCAATGCCTTGTTGGAGCGCGTCGAGTTTGGCCTGGTCGGTGCGGCCATGGGCGCGCACCCGGTACCGCCGCGCCCATCCGGTGGAGGGGAGCTCAAGCTTGCGGGCGAGCTCGCCGTCATTGGTGAGGAGAAGCAGGCCTTCTGTGTTCACATCAAGCCGGCCAATGCTGATGACCCGCGGAAGGTCCTGCGGCAAGGCGTCAAACACTGTTGGCCGGCCTTCTGGATCGCGCGCGGTCGTCACCGTCCCGCGCTCCTTGTGATAGCGCCAGAGGCGGGTCGGTTCTTTGGAGGGCAGGGGGGTGCCGTCTACCAGGACTTTGTCTTTCGTTGTGACGTTGAGCGCCGGGCTCGTCAGCACCACACCATTTACAGTGACACGCCCCGCCTCAATCATGCGCTCGGCGTCCCTCCGTGAGCAAACGCCAGCTCGCGCCAGAACCTTGGCAATTCTGTCGCCGGCGGGTGTCTTCGAAGATGGGGGAGCTTTGTCCGTCATGGGACGCTCATAGCACTCAGGCTGCGCACAGGAAAGCTTGACGGCCATCCTGCCAAACCGGCAGGGTCCGGCCATGAGTACAAACGAGACACGAGACACACCAATGGACATGGCCCTCCTGGCGGCGGAGGAAGCTGCCAGGCGCGGCGAAGTGCCCGTTGGCGCGGTGATCGTCAGCGCCACGGGTGACGTACTCGCCCAAGCCGGCAACAGGACCTTGGAGTTGAAAGACCCAACGGCCCATGCGGAAGTGCTGGCTATTCGGGCTGCTGCAGAACATCTGGGCAGCGAGCGGCTGATCGATTGTGATCTCTACGTGACTTTGGAGCCCTGCGCCATGTGCGCTGGCGCTATCTCGTTTGCGCGGATCAGGCGCCTCTATTATGGCGCGGAAGACCCAAAGGGAGGGGCCGTGGACCATGGCCCCCGGTTCTTCCAACAGCCAACCTGCCACCATGCACCGGATGTATACGGCGGAATATCAGAGGCTTCGGCAAGGGCGCTTTTGAAGCAGTTTTTCGCAGAACGTCGCGACTAAATGGCTCACCTCCGCGGGACCCCGCGGCGACTCTTTTGCGTGATTCCGCGAGGGCAAAGAGCTAGTATGCGCCCATTGGTATTGGAACGGGGGGACCAGCCAATGGTCTCCCAAAGAACATCATAAGAACATGAAAGGAAGTCCGATGGATTTTGCCTATTCAGACAAGACCCGTGAACTGATCGATCGCTTGGAAGCGTTCATGGATCAGTACATCTATCCAAACGAGAAGACCTATAACGAACAGATGGATGCCTTCCGGGCAGAAGGAAATCCCTGGCAGGTGCCTCAGATCCTGGAAGATCTGAAGCCAAAGGCAAAGGAAGCAGGGCTCTGGAACCTGTTCCTGCCGGAATCAGAGCTTGGCGGTGGGTTGACCAACCTGGAATACGCCCCGCTCTGCGAAATCATGGGCCGTGTTGGCTGGGCGTCTGAAGTTTTCAACTGCTCCGCCCCAGACACAGGCAACATGGAAGTGTTTGAGCGCTATGCCAGCGAAGGCCTGAAGGAAAAATACCTTCAGCCACTGCTCAACGGCGAATTCCGCTCTGCCTTCCTGATGACCGAGCCGCTTGTCGCCTCATCGGACGCCACAAACATCGAAACCCGGATTGAGCGGGATGGCGATGAGTATGTGATCAATGGGCGCAAATGGTGGTCGTCGGGTGTGGGTGATCCCCGCTGTGTGGTTGCCATCGTTATGGGTAAAACCGATCCGGATGCGGACCTTTATCGTCAGCAGTCGCAGATCATCGTGCCCATGGACGCGCCAGGCGTGGAAGTCGTTCGTATGCTTCCTGTGTTCGGGTATGACGATGCGCCTCACGGCCATGCCGAAGTGATCCTCAAAGACGTGCGTGTCCCCGCCGAGAACATTGTTCTGGGCGAAGGCCGTGGCTTTGAGATTTCACAAGGCCGGCTTGGCCCTGGCCGTATTCACCACTGTATGCGCACCATCGGGGTTGCAGAGCGTGCCCTTGAAAAGATGTGTCAGCGTCTTCTGTCACGCACGGCCTTTGGTAAGACCGTTGCGGAACATTCCGTATGGGAAGAGCGGATCGCACGTGCACGGATCGATATTGAGTGCGCCCGACTGCTGACCCTGAAAGCGGCTTACATGATGGATACCGTCGGCAACAAGGTTGCCCGGGCTGAAATCGCCATGATCAAGGTGCATGCACCAAATATTGCACTGCAAATCATTGATGATGCCATCCAGGCCCATGGCGGCGGTGGGGTCACTTCGGACTTTGGACTGGCCAAAATGTACTCAGGGATGCGGACGCTGCGCCTTGCGGATGGCCCGGATGAGGTCCATGCCCGCACCATCGCGAAACTGGAATTTCGCAAGCATAAGGAACAGTTAAAGGCTGCGGCCGAGTAATCGGCCCTTCACAAATGTCTTTAAGGCCTTGAAGAATCAGGCGGTCGGCTCCACATGGGGGTACGGCCGCCTTTTTCATTGGCACCCCCCTAGATTGGTAAACGGGGACGGGAGGAAAAAATGGCATACAAACTCTACAACGCACAGCTGTCGCCCTATTCGGCTCGGTGTCGCATGCAAATGTACGCAAAAGGCCTCGAATTCGAAGCCGTCAGTCCATTTGAGACCCTCAGTCCGGAGGAGTTTGCAAAGTTAACGCCGCTCAAAAAGGTGCCTGTACTTGAAGTGGACGGGCTGATCCTCCCCGAATCGCAGGTTATCGCGGAATATCTGGAGGAAGTGGAACCAGCTGTACCGCTTCTGCCGAGCGATCCGGCGGAACGTGCCCAGGTTCGGCTTCTCTCGCGCATTGGTGATCTTTATCTGATGATGCCGCTCGGCAAGTTGTTCGGGCAGGTCAATCCGCAGGCACGAGATCCGAAGCTGGTCCAGTACATGTTCGGTGAGCTGGACAAAGCCATGGCCTGGCTGACCAATTATGTGGACGGGTCGAAATATGCCGTCGGCGACAAGTTGACCCTCGCTGATTGCACGCTTGTGCCCATGCTGTTTTTCGCCTCTAACATTACGCCGCTTTTCGGTCGCGAATGTGTTTTGTGCGAAACACCCGTCGTCCATAATTACTTCACAAAAACTCTAGAAGACCCGGCGGTTGGGCGCGTGGTGGACGAGCTGGAGCAGGCGTTCACAAAAATGATGGGCCCTAAGACCGAGCCACAAAAACAGCCGGCTGAGTAAGAGCGACGTCGTTACCTCGCCGAAGACCAGCAGCCAGATCCGCTGAGCGTCAGGCTTTTGCCAAAAGGGTGCGAGAGTCCGATTCAGCAACAGGCAGCGTAACGATGGCACGGGTGCCTGTGCCTTTCTCACTTTCCAGGTGGAATGTGCCGCCCTGCAGCTCTGCGAAAGACTTTGTGAGTGCAAGTCCAAGCCCTGAACCCTCTTCAGCTTCGCTTGATTTGTCAGCAATCTGCTCGAAAGGCTTCAGAAGGCGCGGAATGTCCGCCGGGTCAATTCCAACACCATTGTCCGCTACGCTTATTTCCAAAGCATCAGCGAGTGTTTGAACTTCAACATTGATCAAGCCACCTTCACCAGTGAACTTCACGGCATTGGAGAGAAGATTGATCAATATCTGTTTTGTGGCACGCATATCTCCGTAACCAACGTTGGGCTGCTGCGGAGTCAAAACATTCAGCTGAACTTGCTGGTTTTTTGCATCCGATCTCGCTTCGACAAACCGCATGCAGGTCTCGACGATGTCAATCACATCGAGCGGCTCAGGTAAAATTTCCATCTTGCCGGCTTCCACTTTGGACATATCGAGAATGTCGTTGATGAGGTCAAGCAGATGTGTGCCTGACTCATGGATGAGATTGGCGTACTCGTCGTAGACTTCGTCGCCGAGCGGCCCGTACATCTGACGTTTGAGGATTTCAGAGAACCCGATCACGGCATTGAGAGGCGTTCGCAGCTCGTGACTCATGTTCGCAAGGAAAGTGGATTTGGTCCGGTTTGCGGTCTCTGCTTTCTCGCGCGCATCCAGCAATTGTTGCTCATACTCTTTGCGCTCGGAGATATCTCGTGTGATGGCGATCGCTTCGATCATGTCCCCGGTCCGCTCATCTCTGATGGGGTGGACCGTGCTTTCCAGCCACAGGAATTCGCCGCCGAGATTGGGCAAGCGGAATGAAATGCGGACGCTGTCGGCGCCAGTATTCAATGCTCTGAGCTTTTCTCTCGCCTCTGCCTGGTCGTCTCTGTGCATCATTTCGATGATGTTTTGGCCGACCACATCCTCCGGCTCTGCGCCCATAACCTTCCTGACTGCAGGAGAGACAAAGGTAAGCACGCCGTCAGGATTGTGACGCGCAAACATGTCATAGGCGTGTTCCGCGATTAGCTGATATTGCTCCGCTGTACGTTTGAGTGCGAGTTCAGTATTCAGATCATCAGTCACGTCATCCATGATGCCGACGACACTTCTAACCTCATTGCGGTCATCGAGCTCCGGAAACCCGTGGGAAACAAAGTCTCGATAGCTGCCGTCTTGTTGGCGGAGCCGCATGGCGAGCGAGAAAGGTTTCGGATCGTCCGCAAGAGACTCAAATGTTGTGCGAATTCTTTCCACGTCATCAGGATGAAGTAATTCGAAGAGTGTCGTGTCTGGAAGCTCGTCCGTATCGACCGGCAGATCCAACATGCGCGAGAGCGTTGGGGAAATGCGCGGCGCACCGTGACCCCTTTCCCATCGGTACGTGCCAAAGCCCGCCGTCATCTCTGCGATGGAAAAGTGGTCTTCTATCCGGCGGCGTGATGTAACATCACGGCTGACCACCAGCACACCGCGAATGTCTGGGTCGTCTAGCAGATTACGCACGTCGGCTTCAATCCAGCGCCAGGTCCCATCAACGTGGGGAAGCCGAAAATTCTCGCTGAGATGGACGCCGATGTTGGCGAGGCAGTAGTGGATTCTGTCGGCAACCCGCTCGCGGTCGTCCCGATGAACAAGGTCAGCGGCAAAAAAACCAAGCGCATCATCAGGCTCAATGCCAATCATCTCTTTGATGGCGGGGCTGTGGTAGATGTAGTGCCCTTTTTCGTCGAGCAATGTCAGGACATCACCAGAGTTCGCGAGCAAAGCCTCAAAGAACTTTGCCCCGCGCATATGCGATCGCGCATTGCCCGCGCCGCCTTCCGCTGGTTGCTCATGGTCCGACACCGGACATATCCCTTTGCCTGGTCTATCCGGCTCAGACCGGACTTCTTCCTGCTATAAGAATAGGCAGACCAAGGAAAAGAAGCGTTAAGGCGGGCGGCGAAGGTTAACGATTCCTTTGCGCGACGCTCCAGGCGGTTTCTGCAAGGCGGCGGCAAATGTCGCCATATTCGGTGGCTTTTGATGAGCTGGCATTCCCGTCCAGGCCGCGCTTGTAAACGCCTTGCGTGATTGACGCGAGGCGGAAAATGGAGAAAGAAAGGTAAAAATCCCAATCCTCAATGCCGTCGCGCCCGGTGCGTTTGCAATAGGCCGCTACATAAGCTTCTTCGCTCGGTATGCCTGTCACCTCATAGTCCAGGCCCATGATTGTGCCTTGGCTTGGGCTGTTGAAGTGATACAGCATGCAATTATAGGCAAGGTCCGCCAGCGGATGGCCAATCGTTGAGAGTTCCCAATCGAGCACGGCAATCATCTTGGGTTCCGTGGCGTGGAACATGGTGTTCTCAAGCCGGTAGTCGCCATGGGCAATGCTTGTGGCATCGTCAGAGGGAATATGTGCCGGCAGGTAGGAAATCAGATCCTCCATCGGCTCAACGGTTTCCGTCTCGGCAGCGCGATATTGTTTGATCCAGCGGCCAATCTGTCGTTCGTAATAGTTTCCCGGACGTCCATAATCCTCCAGGCCGATGGCTTTGTAGTCGACCTTGTGGAGGCGGGCCATCACGTCATTCATTTGATCATAGACGGCGCTCCGTTCCTCGGCGCTGAAACCAGGCAGCTGAGGATCGCGCAGCACGCGACCTTCGAGGAAATCCATCACATAGAATTCCGTGCCAATGATGTCGGGATCGGTGCAGAGCGCGCGCATGGTCGGCACGGGCACATCAGTATCCGCCAATGCCTTCATCACGCGGTACTCCCGGTCCACCTGATGCGCGCTGGCGAGCAGGGTGCCAGGGGGCTTTTTACGCATCACATAGCGCTTGCCGCCAGCGGTCAGCATGAAAGTCGGATTGGACTGACCACCTGAAAATTGCCGGACTTCGAGATTGCCTGAGAAATTGTCGATCTCTGAACGGCAGAAATCCTCCAACCGCCCGACGTCAAATCGGTGCGCGTCTCGAACATCAATCGTTTCAGCGTCTTGGGCGGCGGGATCAGCCATGTCTTACTCCTCAATGTCTTTGAGGTAGGGATAGCAAGGGACGTGGCTCCTTGCAAAGGGCAGAAAAAAGCCAGGTGCTCCCTGGGGAATACCTGGCGTTTTTCGCACTAGCCATTGGCTCTTAAACAGCGCCGGCCCTTTGAGCATAGTGCCAGCCCAGTTCCGCCAGTGTGCGCACTTGGGTGGCGTCGCGCGCTGCATGTTCGCTGGCGGCGGTGCCATCGCGCACCCGCCCGACAATACCCTGCAAGATGCCGCCAAGCCGGAACAGATTGTAGGCGAAATAATAGTCCAGATTGTCAATTCCGGTGCGACCGGTCTGGTCGCAATACATTTTGACATATTCATCAAGTGTGGGGATCCCAAGCGCTGGCAGGTCAGCGTCCCCCAAAGTCTGGGTGCCCGGCGTATCGCCGAGATTGGGCATGATCCACTGCATCATGTGATAGGTAAAATCGCCGAGAGGGTGCCCAAGCGTAGAGAGCTCCCAGTCGAGAACAGCCAACACACGGTCCTCCGTCGGATGCAACACCATATTGTCGAGGCGGTAGTCGCCATGAACGATGCTGGTCGCATCATCGTCCGGAATATTATTCGGCAGCCAGTCCATCAGCTTGTCCATCTCGCTGATGCTTTCGGATTCTGACGCCACATATTGTTTGGACCAGCGAGAGATCTGCCGAGCGAAATAATTGCCAGGTCTGCCGAAATCACCAAGGCCGATCGCCTCATAGTCGACCATGTGAAGTTGAGCGAGGGTCTTGTTCTTCGCTTCGAAAATGGCGCGGCGGTGGGCGGGTTCGTATCCAGGTAAGAGAGGCTCCCAGAGAATACGTCCCTCGACCATGTCCATGACATAGAAGATGGTGCCGATAATGCTCTCATCCATGCAAAGACAATAGGTCTTCGCAACCGGGTAGCCGACCGTCCCAAGCGCGGTGATGACCTTATACTCTCGGTCCACGGCGTGGGCGGAGGGAAGCAGTTTGCCAGGCGGTTTCCGCCGAAGAACATATTTTTTGTTGGGCGTCACTAACTGGTATGTCGGGTTGGATTGGCCCCCTTTGAACTCGCGCACTTCCAGCGGTCCCGCAAATCCCTCAACGTTGGCCGCAAGGTACTCTTCGAGCTTTTTTTCATCGAAGCGATGCTGGTCCATGACCGCTTGGGTGCCGGAAAACTGCTCCTGTTTGCCGCTAGTTACAGGCTCACTCATGGGCCCATCTCCCTCGTGTTTTCTTAATAGCTATGCAGATTGTTTTTCGCGGGCAACCGCGCGGTAGCCAATGTCGCGTCGGCAAAAGCCTTCAGGCCAGTCAACGGCGTCAACGGCCTTGTAGGCGCGGGCTTGTGCTGCCGCCACGGATTTACCGAGCGCCGTAACTGCCAGCACCCGGCCGCCATGGGCGGTGACTTTCTTGCCTTCTTGCTTGGTGCCAGCATGGAAGATTTCAATGCCATCCTCACCCGCTGCGGCTTCAAGATTTTTGATCTCCGAGCCTTTTTCATAGGCTTCTGGATAGCCCTCGGTCGCCATCACCACGCTGAGAGCCGCCTCGTCGTTCCACTCAAGCTCAATCTGATCGAGCGACCCGTCGTGACAGGCAATGAGTGCGGGAAGGACATCGGACATAAGGCGCATCATCAGCACCTGGCATTCGGGGTCGCCAAAGCGCACATTGAATTCGATGAGCTTTGGACCGTCTTTCGTGATCATGAGACCCACAAAGAGCACGCCTTTAAAGGGCATTCCCTTTTCGGCCATGGCGGCCAGCGTGGGATTGACGATACGGTCCATGATCGCGAACTGCATGCTGGTGGAGAGAACCGGAGCAGGAGAGTACGCCCCCATGCCGCCGGTGTTCAGTCCGACGTCGCCGTCCCCAACACGTTTGTGATCCTGCGCCCCAACAAGCGGAACAGCGGTGGTGCCATCACAAAGGGCAAAGAAGCTCGCTTCCTCACCTTCAAGCCATTCTTCGATCACGAGTTCTGCACCGGCGCCGCCAAATTTGCCGCCAAAAATCTCATCGACGGCAGCAAGAGCTTCGTCATCTGTCTCCGCCATGATGACGCCTTTGCCCGCAGCAAGACCATCCGCCTTGATCACAATGGGGGCTGCGTGTTTGTCGAGATAGGCTTTGGCTTCAGTAGCGTCCGCGAAACGCCCATATGCGGCTGTGGGAATGTCATAGTCCGCGCAGAGGTCTTTGGTGAAACCTTTGGACCCTTCCAGTTGCGCTGCCGCGGCATTAGGGCCGAAACTTTTAATGCCTGCGTCATCCAGTCGATCGACAATGCCGCCAACAAGCGGGTCTTCGGGACCAACAACCACGAAGTCGATGGCGTTTTGCTCGCAGAAGGCGACGATCCCATCGAAGTCGTTCACGCCGATGTCGACGCAGGTCGCGACATCTGCAATCCCCGCATTGCCTGGCGCGCAATAGAGCGCGTCGAGCAGTGGGCTTGAGGAAATTGCCCATGCGAGGGCATGTTCGCGCCCGCCTGACCCAATAATCAGAACGTTCATTCGACTCCGATCCCTGAATTCTTGTGTTGAACCGCTTTGCTGGTTCCCTTTGTTCCACGGGCATTCCCTGAGCAATCCCCTGCCAATCTTGTATCATGGTGAGCGATTCCGGCAAACCGGGATTGGACCCGAGGGTTCTACAAATTCTGAAGTAAAATCAACGGCTTAAAGAGAAAGACGCCGCGCCAATGGCTGACGATACAATCCCTGGAAATGCCTACGAATTCTCTGTGAGCGAGCTGTCCATGGCAATCAAGCGGACAGTGGAGGATACCTATGGCTATGTGCGGGTGCGCGGTGAATTGGGCCGGGTGAGCCGACCTGCTTCAGGTCATCTCTATCTGGACCTCAAAGATGACAAGTCGGTTCTGAACGGCGTTATCTGGAAGGGCGTGGCCTCCAGATTGAAGATCAAGCCGGAGCAGGGACTTGAAGTGGTCTGCACCGGCAAGCTCACGACCTTTCCCGGGCAGTCGCGCTACCAGATTGTCATTGAGAGCATGGAGCTTGCGGGCGTCGGGGCGCTTATGGCGCTGCTCGAGCAGCGAAAAAAGGCGCTGACCGCAGAAGGCCTCTTCGACCCCGCTAAAAAGAAACCGTTGCCCTTTCTGCCGGCCACAATCGGCGTGGTGACCAGCCCGTCCGGGGCCGTCATTCGGGATATTCTTCACCGCTTAAGTGATCGATTCCCACGCCACGTTCTGGTCTGGCCCGTTCGGGTCCAAGGCGAGCAATCGGCCGAAGAAGTCACCGCCGCCATTCAGGGCTTCAACCAATTGACACCCGACGGGCCGGTTCCAAGACCCGATCTGCTCATCGTAGCCCGTGGCGGGGGATCCCTCGAAGATCTTTGGTCATTTAACGAGGAAATGGTCGTCCGTGCTGCAGCCGCAAGCGAGATCCCGCTGATTTCTGCTGTCGGCCACGAGACAGACACAACCCTGATCGACTTTGCGTCCGATCAGCGTGCGCCGACGCCGACAGCGGCGGCGGAAATGGCGGTGCCGGTTCGAACTGATCTGGTCGCCCGTGTCTTGGACAATGCGCGGCGTCTTGTTCGCGCAGAAACCCGAAAGGTAACCGAACTCGGTGCGCGTCTCGAAGGCTTGGGCCGTGGTCTGCCAAAAGCAGACGATCTATTTGCACTGCCGGGCCAACGTTTGGACCATGCCAGCCAGCGACTGGGCTTGGGTTTGGGTGCCGCCGTATCCGCCAAGCGCGGTCAGCTGGAGCGTATTGGCGGTCGCCTGTCTGGCCAGGTATTGGCGACGCGACTGGCGAACGGACAACAACGCACTCAAGATCTTGCCGCCCGTGCTGCTCGCGCAGAACAGAGGCACTTGTCCGATCTCTCTGGGCGTCTCGGTCAGGCAGGACGCTTGCTCGATACACTCAGCTATCAGTCAGTTCTCAATCGTGGATTTGCCCTGGTTCGCGATGAAGGGGGGGCGCCCGTAAGAGGGTCTGCCGGGATCAGCGAAGGCGCTCGTCTGGAGCTGGAGTTCGCGGGGGCGGACAAGCTTCCTGTCGTTGCGGGGGGCGCCAAAGGCAAATCCGCGGTTCCGCCAAAGGCCAAGAGACCTGCTTCCAGAAAGAAGGGAGCGTCAGCAGATGATCAGGGGCAATTGTTCTGATGAAACCGACTCAGAACCGGAAACCATATTCGCACGACAAGAATGACAACTTGTCCTCTCGGAGGTAGGTTGGGGCTATGAATCGACACGAAAATGGCTTCGGGGGAAGCAAGGCAGAACTGGTGTACGGCGATGGCGAGTATCATGTGGTCCGCCAGGGCACGTTCGTCGTCTGCGCGGTAACCGGCGCCAACATTCCCCTGAGCGAATTGCGCTATTGGCATGCGGATCGGCAAGAGGCTTACGTGGATGCCGCGGCTGCACTGAAACGCGAGCTAGAGCTGAAAGGTCAGGAATGAAATTGAGGCTCCTGCGGAACCTTTGGCTAATAGCTGTTGCGTCGCTTTTTGCCGGAACAGTCGCATGGGCGGAGAACCGGGTTGCCCTGACTGGTGAGGCTATTCAGGGTGGCATTATTGTCGGCAAAACAGAAGTCGGCACTAAAGTGATCCTGGACGGTGAACCCCTGATGGTGTCTGACAGGGGACACTTTCTCTTCGCCTTTGACCGAGATCACGAGGGGACCGTTCATCTCGATATTGAATATCCCGATGCTGAACGCGAGAGTCTGTCGATTGAGGTCGCTAGCCGCGAGTATGTGATTCAGCGCATCGAAGGTGTGGCACCGAAATATGTGAACCCTTCGGCGGAACAATTGGCTCGGATCGCCCGAGACAGGGATTTGAAGAGAACCGCCCGGCCTCTTGATACGGCTGAAGATTGGTTTGCGGACGAATTTATCTGGCCGGTTGAGGGGATCATTACAGGAACCTACGGTTCTCAGCGTTTCTTCAATGGCGAGCCTCGCAGGCCACACTATGGTGTGGATGTCGCGGCCTCTACGGGCACGCCGGTCGCTGCTCCCGCGGAGGGCATTATCCGCCTGGCACACCCTGACCTTTACTTCGAGGGCGGCACCATCTTCCTGGACCATGGCCATGGGATGATCAGCGTTCTCATGCATCTAAGCCGTGTCGATGTGGAGGTCGGTCAGCAGGTTGCCCAGGGAGACATTGTGGGGGCTGTGGGCGCCACAGGAAGAGTGACCGGGCCTCATCTGGATTGGCGCATGTATTGGCGGACGGCCCGTGTGGATCCAGCCGTCCTGGTTGGTGACATGCCCGCCCCTAAACCGCTAGAGCGGCCGGAAGAGGCACCCTGATCAGGCGTCAGCAGGCCATCGGTTGTGCAACCATAACCACTGTGCAGGATGGGCGCGGATTTCAGCCTCTAGAAAATCGTTCAGTTCCTGAGTGATGCGTACGGTCTCCGAAAGTGGGTCTGCATTCGGGTCCGCAAAGATCGGTTCATGCAGTACCTGCTCAAAATGCACACCGTGAGTACGCCGAAAGGTTGCAGGGATGACACCGACGCCGTACCTCGCCGAGAGCCCACCGGGCGTTGCAGGGCTCATTGCTTTCATCCCGAATAGCGTCGCTTCAATTCCGTCATTCATCTTCTGGTCGACGAGCATGCACACGAAACCCTTTTTGCGTATCACGCGGAGGATGTCGCGAGCGCCTTTCGGACCTTTAGGAATCTGAACCGGTTGTATCGCGCGGGACCGCAGTTTCACAATCCACTTATCAATCATGGGATTGTTGGCGTGTCTGTACACCTCGCCTCCTTCATATCCTCGCAAATGGAGGTTAAGAGGCATCAGCTCCCAGTTCGCAAAATGGCCCGAGACCAGAATGCCGCCTTTATCCTTAAGAGCTTCGACATATTCCGCTCCGGATAGGGAGATGCGGTCGTGGTAGGCAGGTTCTCTAAAACGATCCAGGTGTGCGTATTCAGCGACCGTCCGCCCCAAATTTTCCCACATATCGCGAACAATCTGATCAATTTCCGCTTCTGTCAGCTCGGGCATGGCCCGTTTGATGTTTTTGCGCGCCCGCCTGCTGACGCCGACCCGCGGACCGATGGTCTTGAGCAGCCAACCGCCAAACGCCGACGCCCGCTCTAAACCCAGGATCTTAAAGAGTCCGATTGGCAGGAGAGCCGCGGCGGCTTCGAGGCGATATCTGATGGCTTTGTTTGACAAAAGAACCAGTCCAGAGCTTAAGAACGTGTGAGCTTATAGCAGGTCCCTTGTCGAAGGTCAGTTTCTTCGTGTGCCAGGTGGGGCATAGGTGTGGCTGGCCCGTGCCGCTGTCAAATGCTGCGTCAGCAGTTTATCGAGACCTGGTAGGTCGTCGAAGACCGCTCTGACCGGCAAGACTTTCGTCTCGCCGAGAAGTCTTTTTCCCGCATTCCCAGCCAACGCTCGAAGGCGAACCGCATCTTTTGCAGTCGTGATGAGCCGCACGTTCTCCGATGCCGCCAGCGCCAGGAGGGTTTCGGCATCTTTTTCCGAAAATGGATGGTGATCCGGGAATGTGCGTGTGTCGACGAGTTTTGCGCCCAGATCGCGCAGCGTCGAAAAGAATTTTTCCGGTCGTCCAATACCGGCAAAGGCGATCAATCTCTCGTCGGCAAGCTCGCTAAGATGCGCGCTGGCCGGTTCCAGATGCGAGTTGAAGATTGGAATGGATGCCTGGTCTGCGAGGTTGACCAGCTCTGTCGAGAGCGGTGAAGGCCCCAGCGCGACAATCCCGTCGGTCCGCTCTAGCGCCAGCGATAGCCGCTCGCGCAGAGGGCCCGCAGGCAGAACAGCGCCGTTGCCAATCCCGACGCCGGTATCCACAACCACAAGCGAGAGATCTTTGTGAAGAGCGGGATTCTGAAATCCATCGTCCAGCAAGATGACGCTGGCCCCGGCACGCTCTGCGGCCAACGCGCCCGCGACCCGGTCCTTTGACACCCAAGTTGGTGCGTGTTCACGCAGCAGAAGCGGTTCGTCACCCACATCTTCGGAAGAATGCCGATCAACGTCGATGGGAGTTGGCCCAACTTCCCGACCGCCATAGCCGCGGCTCACAAAATGAGGTGTTTCTCCCATTGCGATAAGTCTATTGGCCAATGCGATGGCTGTCGGCGTCTTGCCGGCGCCACCGGCGGTAAAGTTGCCGACGCAGAAAACAGGAACGCTGACGCGCTCGGGAACCGTCATTCGCTGACGGATCTTCGCGCCAGCTGCGTAGAGAGCGGCTGCAGGCGAGAGCGCCAGACGCAGAGCTTTGTCACTAAAAGTGGGCGAGGACGCCGGATACCAGAAAGCCGGGCTGCGCATGTTCACGGTACCTTCGCGTCTGCGCTGCTTGCCAAAAGCGGGAGTATTTTTTGCGTGATCTTTTCCGCGACTTGAGTTGACTCTGACACCGCGTCTTTGCCTCGAATTGCAATTGCCTGCGTTTCACCGGGTTCTGAGAGCCACTTCGCTAAAATGTCCCCTAGGTCCCTTTCTGACACGGCTTGTCGTGCAGCTTCTGCATCCAACAGGAGAGTAGCAGCCTCTTCAAAATTGAACATCTCGGGACCAAACAGAACAGCAGTATCAAGCCGCGCGGCTTCTAAAGGATTGTGTCCGCCAACCTCCACAAACGAACCGCCAATAAACGCGATGGAGGAGAGACGGAACAGCAAACCCATCTCGCCGAGCGTGTCGGCGAGGTAGACGTCGGTTTCTTGAGTTGGCGCTTCGCCTCGGGAGCGTTGTGCTACCGAAAGGCCACTCTCCCGCAATTCATGCAGCACCGCATCCCCCCGCGCTGGGTGTCTTGGAACCAGGATCGTCAGAAGGTCCGGGAACTCATGCTTAAGCTTAGCGTGAACACGCCCAACCAGCACTTCTTCACCTTCATGGGTGCTGGCCGCCACCCAACAAGGGCGGCCCCCAATCTGGTTCGACAGTATCTCCAGGGCTGCGGCATCCGCCGTCAGCGGCTCTGCGTCGAATTTTAGGTTGCCCGGCGTTTCAACGGGATCGGCACCCAATTGGCGAAGACGCGTTGCTGACCGGTGGTCCTGTGCGAGCACCAGGTCAAACGCGCTCAGCAAATATCCTATTGTTCGGCTAACCCGGCGCCAGCCCCGAGCAGATTTCTCGGACAGGCGGGCATTGGCAAGGACCAGAGGGATGCGGCGCGCGCGCGCGGTCATAATCATATTCGGCCAAAGTTCCGACTCAATGACGATGGCCATGCCGGGCCGCCAGTGTGTGTAAAAGCGGTCCCAATAAGCAGGGTGATCCAAAGGTGCGTACTGATGAACAGCGCTGGCTGGCAGGCGTTCACCGATGAGATCGGCCGAAGTGCGGGTACCCGTCGTGACCAAAAATCGGAGATCGGAGCGTGCGTCGGCCAAACGTTCAAGCAGGGGCAGAATAGAGAGGGATTCACCAACACTCGCCCCATGAAGCCAAACCAACGGCGCCTCCGGTCGATCGATGGAGGCAAAACCTTTCTTCTCCGTCACGCGATCAGGATCTTCCTTACCTTGAAGGGTCCGTCGTTTAAGGAGAAACGAGAATAGAGGCTCTGCCCTTGCGGCAAGGGTGCGATAAGTCTTCAGACCCAGCGTCATCGGAATCCGCGGTGCCAAAGACCTATCTCACTTCTCGCGTGTCAGTGAGAGAATCCATCTTATGGGTGCGCGCCTCTGGGCGGCGGCCCATCATGGCATCTGCTTCCTGCGTCAGCTGATTGAGGGCATCTTCGACTTGTTGTCGACAGGCTTCAATCTTTGCGTCATCCGCGTCACGCGGCACAAAGATCGGCTCGCCCCACACCACTGCTCCGCGATTAAACGGCAGCGGAATTGTAAACTTATCCCATGTGTTGCCGAGTACGAGCCGCGCGCGGGTGGTTGCCACGATGGGTAGGATCGGCCGACCGGAAAGCCTGGCCATCGTTACAATACCCAGGCCAGCGATCCGGCGTGGTCCTGGTGGCATGTCTGCTGTGAGCCCAATAGAGGCGCCGTTCTTGAGGGCGCGCACCATCGCACGAAGCGCCGCAGCGCCTCCTTTTTCTTTTGACTTTTCTGCTTTCCCCTTTGGTGCGCCGGACCCGCGAATGGTCCCAAGTCCAAGACGATGCATGAGTTTCGCGATGATCTCGCCATCGCCATGTTTGGAGACGAGAATTTTGAGTGTCCGCCAATTGTGCCAAAACAACGGCAGAATGAGATTTTGACCATGCCATGTGGCGCAAATAAAGGTCTCATCATCCGCCCAAAACCTTTCGGGTATGTCGGCGCGCCTTTGATTAAAACGGCAGGTGAGGTGCACCAGTCGGACGTAGCTGGCAATTGACCACGCCAGTCCGCCCTGAAAGGCGTTGCTTTTCAAGATGTCTTTGGTGAGTGATTTAAACCGTGACATTCGAAATTTCGTTCCACTATTCCCCGGCGAGCGCAGGTGCAGGATCCTCATCCCGGTCAAATTGGGTTCGGGATAGTTCCGCATAAACGCCGCCCAGAGCAACCAGTTCAGCGTGACGCCCCTGTTCGATAACGCGCCCATGATCAATGACGTAAATATTGTCAGCATGCATGATCGTTGACAGCCTGTGTGCAATGACCAGCGTCGTACGCCCTTGCATCAGTGTCTGAAGAGCCTTTTGTACCTGGAGCTCTGAGGCGGTATCGAGTGCTGATGTCGCCTCATCCAGGAGAAGAATGGGGGCGTTTTTGAGCATCGCACGTGCAATCGCGATCCGCTGTCTTTGTCCACCGGAGAGCTTCAGCCCAGCTTCCCCAACATGGGTATCGTACCCATGGGTGAGCTGCATGATGAAATCATGGGCTGCCGCATTTTTGGCTGCCTCTTCAATTTCGCTTTGGGACGCGTCGGGGCTGCCATAGGCAATATTCGCCCTGATCGTATCGTCAAACAGGAAGGGCTCTTGCGTGACCAAGGCGCTGGCATTCCGCAAAGACGCAAGCGTCACAGACTTCAAATCCTGTCCGTCAATAGAGACAGTGCCTTCAGCGACGTCGTAGAAACGTGGCACAAGGTTGAGGATGGTGCTCTTGCCCGCGCCACTTGGACCCACAAGGGCAACGGTTTGCCCGGCTGGGACCTGGATTGTCACATCATCCAGCGCTTTTGTGCCGTCATCATACCGGAAGCTGACATGATCGAGACGGATGGCCCCGTCGCTGACGATCAATTCTTTGCTGTTCGTACCGTCAATAATTTTAGGTTCTACGTCGAGCACGGGGAAGAGCCGCGAACCCGCAGCGACACCCTCTTGCAGAATGGTCTGCTGATTTGCGACCGCCTTAAGGGGTTGGTAGGCCAGCATTACGGCGGCCATAAACCCGATAAACGCACCCAGCGTCATGGCACCGCTGGTTGCCTGCATACTCGCGTAATAAATAACGGCGGCGATCCCTACGCCGGTGAGCGCTTCCGTTATCGGTCCTGCCGCGGCCTTCGCTCGGACTGACCGCATTGTATGATCAAGGACAATGCTGATCGTCTTTGTCGCCCGTTTGATTTCGCTCTCTTCACGGCCATAGGCCTTCACGACACGGATCCCGCCAAGGGCTTCCAAGATCAGCGTTGATAGGGATCCGGTTTCTTCAAGACCTTTGTTGGTCGCCTTTCGGGTTTTGCGACCCAAACGGCGCATAAAGACAGCGGCAACGGGAATCACCGCGGTCGCCATAACCGCCATCAGCCAGTCCAAATAGTACATGTAGGCGATGAGAAGGATCAGAACGACGAGATGCCGTGTGAGATTGATGATCGACTGTGCTGTTGCGTCCCGAAGGCGAATAACATCGGTCATGAACGTTGAAATGAAACGACCGGAATGAGTCCCTTGGATCCAACCTAGGTCGGCCTTCATAAGCTTGGCAAACAGCTGCGTTTGGATTGCCGTCACCATGCGCTGACCCACATAGTTCATCACGACGTTTGACACATATGTGGCAAAAGCCCTGACGATCTGCGTGCCTAGCGCGGCAAGGGCGATCCAAAGCACCAGGTCTTCTCGCTTCTGATCGAACACCAATTCCCCGGTTTGCTGAATGAGGAAGGGCAGCACACTTGTTGTGCTGGCGACGAGCAGGTTTGCCAGGATGGCGACAACGATCAGTAACACGTGAGGGCGCAGATAACCGCTCACGATCCTCTTTACGACTTCCATTGTCGTGAAGGGTGTACGTGAGACATCGGTGGCAACGGTGCCGACCGAAGGCGCCGACAGGGGCGCCGGGTCGCTGGGGGTCTCAGTGTCGCTCAGGTTTACGCTCAACTTTGGGGCTTTCGTCCGCCAGGAGGTTAGAGGAAAAGGTGCCGGATACTATCATGAGCGCTGTGGCGCGTCACCTCGCCCGATAAGTCCTAACTAACAGTAAAACAAGGCCTTTTTAAGCGCATCGGCGAGTTGCTTGGTCTTTGTCTCAGTCATCATTGTCGGGGTCCATCAGGCGGTGCAGATGCACAATAAAGTACCGCATTTGAGCACTGTCCACGGTGCGCTGCGCTGCTTCGCGCCAGGCCACCTCTGCTTCCGCGAAACTAGGGTAAATGCCGACAATGTCGAGCTTGTCCAAATCGCTGAAACGAATGCCGTCAAGGTCTTCAAGTTCGCCACCAAACACCAGGTGAAGAAGCTGCTCGTCGGACATGAGGGGATTCTCCCGATTTAGGGTGACAAGAAATACCAGTATGCCGCGATTTAAGAGGCCGTGCCAGAAGGGCGCGGCCGCTTATCATGGCAATGTCAGGTTTCCCACGCGCTTGAAAAGCGCATCGTAGAGCGCAGGGCCAGCGGCGACGAGGCTGCGATGTTTTGTGAAGCTCTTATTATACACAAACGGTCGCCCATCATGGGTGGTCATGCGACCGCCTGCTTCGCGCACAATCAGATCTGCCGCGGCTAGGTCCCAGTCGCTCTTCCGATTGAGCGCCATACACGCATCGACAAATCCATTGGCAACAAGAACAAGCCGGTAGGCCACTGAGTTGCGATCGACAATCTCCATCTCTGGCCAGGGCTCGGGCCAGGCGGGGTGCTTGAACATCGGAGCAAAGGCAGCCATACGGCAGCCGGGAATCTCGCGGCGCTTGCTGGGAGAAATGGGCGAGCCGTTCAACAGCGCGCCGCCACCCAGCTGAGCCTCAAAAAACTCATCAGACGCTGGATTGAAGACGGCCGCGGAAACAGGTTTTCCCTGGTAGACAAGGGCCACACAAATCGTGAAATGCGGTCTGCCTTTCAAAAACGCCCGCGTGCCATCAATCGGATCGACGACCCAGACATAGTCACGCTCTAGGCGGACCGGGTCGTCCTCGGTCTCCTCTGACAACCATCCATAGTTAGGGCGCGGGCCCTGTAAACGTTCATGGAGGAGCGCATTGACGGCGTGATCCGCTTCACTCACGGGCGTGTCGTCATCCTTATCCCACTGCTCAATGTCTCGCTGGTAATAGGTCAGCGCCAGGCGCCCGGCCGCCTGGACCGCGTCGCGCAGCAGCTGATGATCTTCTTCAAGCTTGGGTAGAGACGAGGGATCAAGTTCCGGCAAGGGTCATTCCTTCGATCCGGACCGTGGGCGCATTGGTCGCCGCCTTGAATTCCAGGTCGCTCGCCGGCGTGAGGTTGAGGAACATTTCCTTCAGATTGCCGGCGATGGTGATCTCACTCACCGGATAGGTGAGCCGACCATTCTCAATCCAAAAACCTGAGGCGCCACGAGAGTAATCGCCGGTGACACCGTTGACGCCCATACCGATCATCTCTGTCACGTAAAATCCGGAAACAATGTCGGCCATCAGGTCTTCCGGCGTGAGGGTGCCTGCCTCAAGCGTTAGGTTCGTTGTTGAGGGAGAGGGCGATCCGCCCGTGCCACGCGCAGCCCGGCCATTGCTCTCTAGCCCCAATTGCTTTGCGCTGGAAGTGTCCAGCAACCAGGTGGTGAGCCGTCCGCCGTCGATCAGCGTGAGGGCTTCAGTGCGAACGCCTTCACCGTCAAACGGCTTTGATCCGCGCCCCCGTCTCTTGAGAGGGTCGTCCGTGATCAGAATGCCGTCCGCAAATACCTGGGTGTCCAAACAGTCTTTGAGGAAGCTGGTGCCCCTGGCGACCGCTGCACCGGAAATGGCGCCTGCAAAATGCCCGACAAGGCCGCCGGATACACGGGGATCATAGACGATGGGAACCTGGCAGCTTTCAACCTTGCGCGCGCCCAGTCGACGAACGGCCTTCTCGCCCGCCTCACGACCGATTTTTTCGGGGTCTTCAAGGTCCGCGAAATGCCGTGCTGTTGAATAGTCATAGTCGCGTTCCATCTCCGTGCCTTCGCCTGCCAGCACAGAGCAGGAAACGGAATGGGTGCTGCCGCTATAATGGCCAGCAAATCCGTCACTGGTGGCGAGGGTAACCGCACCCCGGCCGAAGCTTGAGCCGGCCCCGCCGGAATTGGTCACCCCATCGACGGCGAGCGCAGCGTCTTCGGCAGCTTTCGCCCGTGCGACCAGCTCATCGGCTTTCGGATCACTCCTATCGTCGAGTTCAAGATCAGCGAATTCTTTTGCGAGCAAGGCAGGGTCGGCGAGGCCACAATAAGGATCTTCAGGCGCCACCTTTGCCATAGAGATGACGCGGTCGACGAGAGCATCAAGAGCCGCAGGCGCGACATCGGTCGTCGAAACGACGGCTTGGCGCTGTCCTACCATCACTCTGAGACCCAAATCCTGCGTCTCTGACCGCTCAATATCCTCCAGATTTCCGAGGCGATAGCTGGCGCCGAATGAGGTGCTTTCAACCATCAAAGCATCTGCGGCGTCTGCACCGCCCTTTTTTGCGCGTGCGATCAGGTCCTGCAGGAGGTCAGTACGGTCTTGGGATGGCTGCATGTGAGAGAAGTTCCGTGGCAGAGAAGAGCGTGAATGCGCCCGAGTTGGGGGTCTTATAGCAGATAAGATGGCATAGCGCGCCAGCGTCTCATTTCTGCATCGGCTTCACGCTTTTGGGAGCTTCGCCGTCAGACCGTGTAGGTGAGGGCGTAATAGAGGCAACCGACCCCCGCAATAAGCTGGCCAAGCCAGGTCAGCAAGGTGCCCCAAAGCCTGGGCCTGGTGCTGTCCGCAGATATATAGAGGCCGACCGCGTGCAGCACACGGCCAAGAGTAAGGGCAACACCGGCCGCATGGATGATCCAGATGGAGGCAGACAGAATAAAGAGGCCAATCAGGCCGATCAGCCCAATTGGCGTATATTCACTGTTCACAATATGCGCCCGGGCCGACTTGTAGAGCGGCTCATGATCCCCGGTGCCGGTCATGACATTCGTTTTCTGCCGCGTGGCGGAGACGCGGTAGGCGAGCCCAAGGTTCAGCAGCAGATTGATTGCGATATAGAGACCGACCATCTGAATCGGGTTGTCGATCATGAGTGTGTTCCTTCGCGGCAAGCATTATTGGTTTAGGCCACCGATTCGACCCTGCGCCTGCAACTTAGCATGAAGCGCAGCAGGTGATCCGCCTTCTGGCTGATCCGCTCAGGTTAAGCCTCGTTAAACAGATGGAAAGCATAAGCATTCTAGTCTCTGAAGACCTGGGATATGCAGCGCAGCGTCCCAAATCGACGGGGAAACTTGATGCGGTTTTTTGCCGACAAAGAGGATGCAGACCGGTTTCGGAGGCGTTGGACGTCGTCGGCGCTCGATGCCGATCCCTTTCGGCTTCCGGCAAGCGTCACGGTCCCGTTTCAACCGGCTTGGCGGCGCGCCCTCGGCTTCGTTCGATATGCGACCATTTATCGGGACCGCATTGTCGTGCAGGACAGTTCACCTCCTCTAGGCGTTTGGGAATGGGAAGCGCCGGTGAAAGACTTCACTGGGGTGGTGATGGCGATCGCCTATAAAGGCCGCGACCGGGAGATGCCCGCCATTCTCGTGGAGCTTTTTCACCCCGATCCGATGAAAACAGTGACCCTGCATGCCTCATTTGACGGCGCCGACGCGGGCGCGCGTTGGCGGTCATGGGCAGATGTTCTGAACCTGCCTTTGCTGGTGCAAGATCGCAGTGGTGATCTGCGCGAAGCGTCTGAGCAACTTGGGGCACTTAAAACGCATGTCCCTCAGCCTCACCGAGGGGCAAGCCCGTTGACCATGCGCAGGCCGTTGAGCTTTGGCTATACCGGCCGCCCGCGACAATGGAGCGACCGGGTCTCAGCGTCCCGGCCGCAAGCGTATTCTTCCTAGATTTTTGAGAAGTCAGGCGCCCGGCGTTCTGCAAACGCCATGGCTGCTTCTGCAAATTCGGCTGTCTTGAGCTGAGCGGAGAAATGCACGCTTTCGTCTGCCATCTGTTGCGCGACGTCTGCATGGTCCTGGCGCACCAGCTGCTTTGTGAGTTTGACGGCGTTGGGGGCTTTCGCCGCCAGGGCTCTCGCTCGGGTAAGAGCTTCATCGTGGAGGCTGTCTTCGTCAAAGATCGAGCACACCAGACCCATTTTTTCAGCTTCTTCGGCTGTGACTTTCGTCCCGAGCAGGAACATGTCATTGGCTTTTTGCGTGCCAATAAGCTTGGGCAACAGCAGGCTAGAGGCAGCCTCGGGCACAAGACCCAGATTGACGAACGGGGTTTGGAAGGTGGCATTGGGAGAGGCATAAACCAGGTCGCAATGAAGCAACATGGTGACGCCAACGCCGATCGCCATGCCATTGACCGCTGCAACGATCGGCTTTTCCGCATTAAGGATCGCTTGAAGGAACTGTCCGACAGGCGGGAGCTCATTTTCGCCGCGCGGGCTATCGCCGCTCCCGGCAAAATCACCCATGTCATTGCCTGCAGAATAAGAGTCGCCGGAGCCGGTGATCAGAATGGCGCGCACGTCCGGATCCGACTGAGCGGCGACAACATTGTCCGCGAGTGCTGCGTACATTTCCTGCGTCAGCGCATTTTTCTTGTTGGGGCGGTTCATGGTGAGCGTGAGCACACCGGCTTCTTTGTCGACTAGAATGTATTCAGATGTCGAAATCATGAAAGGACTCCTTCTACAGATGCTGGGGGAGGGCCTGCGCGCGTCTGCGACGCGGCGCGGGCGGAAGTTGAAATAACCTGATTGAGAAACCGCTCGATGGTCTCCACTTCGTGCGGCTCGAAACCATCCAGAAGATCGGCGTTCGCTTGTTTGGTCAGAGGCACAGACTTCCGGATGGCATCTTTGCCTTTTGGGGTCAGGGTGATGCGCTGAGCCCGCCCGTCTGTTTCGTCGGCGCCACGATGAATGAAATCTGCGGCTTCCAAACGGGCGACCAGGGTTGTGACGGCTGACTTGTTCATATCGAGCGCCTTGGCGATCGCAGACGGCTTGCACGGCTCCTGCTTCCCGATCACGAACAGAGCGCCTTGCTGAACAGCCGTGATGCCGAGTGAGTCTTGGAGCCGCTGGTCTGCCGCCCGAAAGAGGGCGCGATGGGCAAGCTGCATGAGATGGAATATGCGGGGCGGTTGAGACATTTGGTTCATATATGAACTAAAAAGCGGGTTGGCAAGAGGAATCAACACTGAGCCGAAAAGCCTAGGAAAACTGCCAGACTGACGTGTTTCTCACATCCGTGTCTTCAAGCTCGCGGCTGGTTTTTACCGCATAGGAAATGAGTTTCTGAAGCCGGTCTTTGGGCAGATAGGTGCGTCCTGGATCCCCGATCAAGACGGCGATGCCCTTGGTCGCCTGGTCCTGCAGCCATGCCTCCACTTCGCCGGCAAGCGGTTGCTCATAGCACATGTCACCCACAAGAATGACATCCCAGGGACCGTCTTCGCCCACCAGATCTTTGGCGGTCGTAGTCAGCTTGAGACTGTTGGAGCTGGCATTGAGTTGGGCGGCAGCACAAGCATAGATGTCAATGTCCGCCGCGAGCGCGGATGCGGCACCGGCATGCATAGCCGCGAGGCCGACCAGACCGGAGCCCGACCCAAAGTCGAGCACGCGCTTACCAGAGACGATATCTGGGGTGTCGATGATAAAGCGGGCGAGCGCCTGACCGCCGGCCCAGGCAAACGCCCAAAAGGGCGCCGGCAGCCCGGTCGCCGAGAGCTCTTCTTCGCCCATCATCCAAATCGCATCGTCTTCCGTTGCCAGATGGAGACGCAACTCGGGGATGAGCGGAGGCTCATGCAGCGCCGTATGCGCCACGATGAAAGCAGATGGCTCCGTTTGCGCCGAAGGCAATTCGTCAATTTGCAGCTTCAAACCCTTCCGACGTGATACCTGCAACGCGGCGGCGGCTATTGTGGATCACTTCGCCGGGCTTGTCCTGGTCGTCGGGCTTGGACGTGGCGAGCTTGATCACTTCCCAATAACCGTTCTTGGTTTCCATCCGGTCCCAGTGTCCATTGGCTCTCAGGAACGCCTGTGCCTTGGGAAGATTGTAGCAGGGGATCCACATCATCAGGTGATGTTCCACGTGATAGTTGACCCAGTAAGGACCAAAGAAGGCACGCTCCCACCAACTCAGCACCGTCGTGCGCGATGAGCGGAAGACGTCATCACTGTCCGGCACCATGGCATGCTCTGCGATATTGCGAATGCGAGTGATCACCTGATGCCAGGTCAGGAAGGGGAGCAGCCAGAGCACGAAATAGAGGTACCAGTGACCGACCGCCGTGAGACCGGCAAGCAATATGAGGTGCGTGATCGTGGCACCCCCGAGTTTGGACCAATAGCGTTTGACGCGATCACCCAACGGCATGTCGGCAGGACCGATCGCGTTCAAGATCTGCGCTTTGCGTTGCTGGTATCCAGTCTGGCCCGATATGTCGCGCCACATTTTGCGCTTGAAGCTTTTCCATGTGATCGGAAACGGCGCAGAGAGGATCAGATCCGGGTCTTCCGCTTGTTGCGTGTTGTTGTGGTGTTTCAAATGATAGCGCCGATAGGACCAGGTCTCTGCCATCAGCGGATAGGCGCCGAGCCACTGACCAATAAACTCGTTGAGCTTAGGCGACTTGGCGAGCACACCATGCGACGCATCATGCATGAGAATGGCGAGACCCAATTGGCGACTGCCAATAATGAGGAACGCCAGGATGAAAGTGATCGGATTGGGGAAGTAGACGAACAGCGCCATGGCAGCAAAGCATATGCCCCAGGCGTGCGCGGCAATCCAAATGGCTCGGAGGTCGGAGCGTTCGCGTACAATGGCGATCTGCTCATCGGTGAGGATATCCTGCGCTTTGACCTTTTTCATATCCGGGTCTCCACTTGTGTGTTCGTTGTTGATTGTGAGGTGACACCCAGTGCCCCAAAGCAAAATTGGACGATGCTGTTAAGAACCTCATCGCTGCGTTGTGCGTCGGTCTCCGGTGCAAGCGGACCAACCAGCGCTGTGGGGATGGCGCCCGCAATGCAGGCGGCGACAAGTTTGGAGTCGCAGGGCGCGATAGCCCCCTCGTGAATGGCATCGTCAATGATGCGTGCGAAAATTGCCGCATGGGTTTTGCGAAAGCGCGTGCGCTCCTCTGCGAGCGCCACATCAACGGGCTCTGCAAGGAGGGCATAGGCTAATCGCCGGCTCTTTAGCGCGCGCCCGGAAAAGGTTCTGAGTACGAGAGCAAATCGGTCGAGGGCTGGATGGTCCGACGCGGCGATGCCCGCGAGGATGTTCATCTCCCGGGACGACACTTCCCGAAACACCTGGCGGCAAAGATCGTCTTTGGAAGGGAAGTAGCGATAGAGCGTGCCCGTCGCCAGGCCCGCCCGTTTTGCCACCGCAGTGATCTGAGCTTTTGCAAAGCCACCTTCGGCGACCAGTTCGCGGGCAGCTTTGAGAATGCGTCGCCTATTTTCCTCAAGACGTTGCGCTACGTTTTCCGTCTGCCGATAGGCCATAGATGTGAAATCCGGTTCAGTTTTGGGACAAGCCTGCTTGATCTTATGAAATCAGATTCATTTCATAGAATCAAGTGGGCCGATTCAAAAAAACTGAAATCGGGTTCATCTCTTTGACGTCAATCCTCGTCAAAAGGAAGAAGTGAAGTCAGATTCATAATATTGATTTATCGCATAAAAGCTGGCGATATGTTGGGTGGCAAGAGAGCTAAGAGGTGCACTCTCTAGCGGAGGGGGTCTTCGACCCTAATAGGCATGCCGGACAAACGGCAGGCGATGATCGCGGCACCCTGGAACCATTGCTTGAACATAGGTTCACTCCTTTAGATTCGGGATGGCTTCACTCCGAGGTTGTGGAGCGCAGCCATATCGCTGTGCGATATATATGGTGCGGTGCAGCAATAATCAACTCGAGGAGCTGCGACATGTTGGCTCCGGCGCGCGCCGGATGTCTCTACGCACCAAGAAGAGCTTCAGCGGCGAGCCAGCACATGAACGCCAGCGCGCCAAGTTGAAGCAGGAACAGGTTGGCGCGCGCCCGAATAGCGGGCGCGGCCGTGGACGTCATGTGCACAAGAGACTGCAGGGGCCGGGCCACAACAATCACCAGACTTGCGAGCGCGAAACTTGGGGGCGCCGGTGTGTCGCCTAAGGCCATGGCCCCGATCACCACGCCATACATGGGCAGAAACTCCAGACAGTTCGCCTGCGCCCGGTAGAGGCGCCAATAGGCATCTGGACCATGACGTTCGCCGGAGGGGAAAGCTGTGACGGCATAACCCTGGGCGAACATGAGCCAGGCGCGGACGAGCTCCACCAGGATCAGCAGGAAGATGGTCCACCCTGCAAACAGGGTCAGATGGAGAAGGGGATTCTCGATCATGGCGGAAAGCGCCTCCTTTTTATGAGCTTTAGGCAGCTGACCGTTCATGGACGCTGGAGGCGAGTGCCAGCAGCACTTGATCGCGGTCCTCCATAAGAACGGTCAGGTGCCCGACATCAAGGAAGAAGCGTTCGCCAGAGATCAAAGTACCGTCGAACTCAAACGTTGAATAGAAGGGCAGTGCGATCACGTTGTTGGAGGCGGGGATTCCGAGAAAGTCGCCGCGATGGGTCATCGTGACATCGCCCCAACACGCTGTGCCGTCAGGTGTAATGTGATCAAGCGTCACGGCATAGTCAGGAAAGGCGGAGAAGAAGCCTTGCAGCATCTCTCGGCTTTCTTGCTTGCTGGTTGCCCGCCCGGGAATGGACACCGCCTCTAGAGAGAAAGTGTCGCTGCAGACCAGGAGGGCGGCTTCAATATCCTGCCGGCTCTTGGCCGCGCCATAGATGCGGACAAGCGAGCGGCATACCGCTTCGTCCAGGACAAGCTGGTCAGCGTCTGAAGCGGGCGTATATGGGCTGGCGAAGGGTTTCAGCTCAGCATCGTATTTCTCGAGATAGTCGGCAGCGCGCTGTCCATGCCCTGGCGCCAATCGTTCCGAGAGTTTTACAAACTTGCCGTCTTCAATGACCTGCAGATGCTCTCCTTCAACGCTCAAATCAGGAAGCCCCGCGCGGCGAAAACGGAGCCGAAAGCGCATCCAGACCCCGTCATCCCTGACCTCAGGGCCTTCGATAATTTCCGGGATGCGGACGTCGAACCGCCGGTCGACTGTGTTGACCGAGAGGCGCAGCCCTTCGAGGACGTTGTCGCGCCCTGCTTTGTGCTGGGCGCCAAAAGGCCCGCCATCCGCCAATTCGTGCACCGCGTCCTCTGCATAGAAAGGGGCTAAAACCGAAAAATCATCAGAAAGGAAAGCGATTTCAAAGGCTTGCGCGCATTGAATGAATGTCGATAGGGTCATTTAGAGAATCTCCTAACCAGAGAATGTCACATACATAGTGTATTTGACATTCATAATGTATGTAAGAGTGTCGATGGTCGAGTCCAATCAGCAAGAATCCGTTAAGTCCATTCGGGACGAATATGCCGAGCAGACCCGTGCGGAGATTCTCAAAAGCGCGCGCGCCGTGTTTGCAGAGACGGGGTTTGCCTCCTCGTCGCTCCAGCAGATAGCGGAACGCGCGGGTGTGACGCGCGGCGCCCTTTACCATCACTTCAAAAACAAGAAGGACATTTTCCTGGCCGTCTCCCGCGCCATGCAGGCAGAGATGATGGAACAGCTTGGGCAGACGATTCCGACAGACGCGGCCGATCATTGGGCCACTGTGTCCTCGGTACTGTCAGCCTTTCTCCAAAAAAGTCAGGACGATGAATATCGACGCATTGTCCTGATCGAAGGTCCGAGTGCGCTCGGCTGGGCAGAGTGGCGCAAGGTCGAAGAGGAATACGCCTTGAGTTTCATTGGCAGCTTTGTTGATGTCCTGGCCAAAGAAGGAAAGATCATCGCTGCTGACCGAGACGCATTGGCAAACATGATCTTGGGCGTAACCATTGAGAGCTCATTGGCCCTCGCCATGAACGACGGTGCTTATGCAGCTGAGGACATTCAGAAAATTGCTGAACGCATGGTGTTCGGTCTCAAGCCGGATTAATGCAGGCCCGATCCAAGCGTTCCCGCGAGGATTGATGCGAACAGGATCGCGCCAAAGTCTCTGTTTGATTTGAAGACAGCAAGACACCGAGCGGCATCGTCAATTTTCGTGCGCGTGACTTGCCGCATGAGATGCCAGCCGCCGATCGCCAGGCCCAGATAGAAGATCCAGCCGATCGCCGCCGTCATACCGGCCAACGCAAAGAAAAGAAGGGCGGCGCCGTAAAACCCGTAGAGCCAGTATTTTGTGTTGTCGCCAAAACGAAGTGCGGTGGATTTGAGCCCCAAGAGGGCATCGTCTTCTTTGTCCTGGTGGGCATAGATCGTGTCGTAGCCTACGGTCCAGCAGATGCAGCCAATATAAAGAAGCACTGGTGGCAGGCTGAGACTGCCGGCGACAGCGGCCCAGCCCAACAGTGCGCCCCAGTTAAAGGTGAGGCCAAGCATCACCTGCGGCCAATAGGTGAAGCGTTTCGCAAACGGGTAGAGCCCAACGAGGAGGAGCGAGGAAGCCCCCAACAGAATGGTGAACAGATTGAACTGGATTAGGATCAGAAAGCCCACAAGACACAGCGCGATCAGGAAAATCCATGCTTGCCTTAAGCTCACAGCGCCTGAGGGAATGGGTCGGGACCGTGTGCGGGCCACCTGTGCGTCAAACTCATGATCGATAATGTCGTTGATGGTGCATCCAGCACCGCGCATGACAAACGCGCCAAGGGCAAAGAGAGCCATGGTGCCGGGTTCAGGTAGATAGAGGAGCGACAGCACAGACCATCCGTCCCCAAGTGGGGCAGCCAGCGCGATCGACCAGAGACAGGGCCAGAGCAACAGCCAGGTTCCAATAGGCCGGTCGGCCCGCATCAGGCGCAAATAGGGCTTGGTCTTCTCCGGTGCATAAAAGTCGACCCAATTGTCGAACGACGCGTCAGCTACGCGACTATCGTTTGGCTGTTGGTGGGGGTCTGTCATGCAAATCGTCTCTTACGAAAACTCGAACGAGACTGTCATAGCATCATTTGGGAAACGCTGCGGGCTTTCCGGCTGACGTCTTAAACGGAAAAACCGGTCTCACTTCGAACCACGGCAGGCTCATTATAGGCTTTGATCGCCTGCGCAATGAGGGCGGTTGGACCGGACTCTTGAAGGCCAGCATCGCTCCGGTCACCGGCTTCATCGGCATTCTGGGCGTCGTCAGTCTCTCGCTTTTGTTCTTGTTCCTGGAGTTTCGCTTCAGCGAGAATCTGCTGTGCTTGCGCTGCAACCTGACGGTCTTTTGCTGACGGCTCAGCCGGTGCGTAGGCCGATCTTATCACGGCTTCCATTTTGGCAATGACCGACTCCGGATCACTCCCGCCGCCGGACGTATCGATCTGGATTTCGCCGTCCGTGATGTATTCCTTTCCGTCTGGGCCGGTCGTGTAGGTGTAACTGATGGTCCCGGTGACACCGCCGCCCGCCGCCGCGTGGGCTGCTTCGTGCGCTTTGACTTCTTCTTCCCGTTTTTTGAGACGCTCAACCTCTGCTTCTTCTTCAGGCGTAAGGTCGTTCTGAGAATTTGTCTTGGCGGAGGAGGAACTGCCTTCGACCTTACGGGCAGAGCCGGTCTGATCTAAGAGGCCGCGACCGGCGCCCACCCCTTGTGCCTGCTGTGCAGAGTCGACGCCCGGGGCACCAGGCGCAAAAACCCCGCCAGCGCGAGAGGAGTTCAAACTCGCACTTTGAAGGTATGGATTGAAGGACGTCTGTGGGACGCCGACACTACCGATCATGGGTGTGAGAATAGGCGAAAGACGTTTGTGCTTTCTTAAGGGATCGCCTGCCTCGCTGCCTCAATCCACTCATGCTTCACCTGGAAATTGACTTAATCTATAAGGGGTTATGAGCAACGAACCAGACCATCCCGAAAGTCCCGACCATTGCGCGACCGGCAAGGTGCGCCTTTTCGTGGAAGCGGATCTGGGTGAGGGGCTCGGCGTTGTACCAACCCGCGATCAGACTCACTATCTTCTGAATGTGATGCGGATGGAAAACGGCGATCACGTGCGCCTCTTCAACGGGCGCGACGGGGAGTGGCTGGGGCGGCTGGATGAGGTCAAAAAGCGCTCCTGCTTGATCGCGCTGGAACAGAAGACCCGAGAGCAGGACGCTTTGCCGGACCTCTGGTTGCTGTTCGCGCCGGTTAAGCGGGCGCGGCTCGATTTTATGGTTCAAAAGGCCGTTGAGATGGGGGCGGGCCGACTATTGCCGGTCACCACCGAACGGACCAACGTTGCTCGGATCAAGCTGGACCGCCTGCGGGCGAACGCAGTCGAGGCAGCGGAACAATGTGGCCTTCTGTCGGTACCTGAAATCAGCGAGCCACAAAGCCTGGAAAGGCTGCTGAATGATTGGTCGGATGGCGAAGAGGGCCGCCGGATCATCTTCTGCGACGAAGCGGCGCCCGGCGCGACGACACTCGACCAGCTGAGGGAACTGGATAGCACCCGCCCCTTGGCGGTGTTGATTGGTCCGGAGGGCGGATTTTCTCCTGCGGAGCGGGAACGCTTGCTCCGGCGGATTGACACCCATGCCATCTCTCTGGGACCGCGGATCATGCGGGCGGACACCGCAGCCGTCGCAGCCCTCGCCGCGGTTCAACTGGTTCTAGGTGATTGGCGGGCCTAGAGCATTTCCAGATGAAGTGGATGCCGGTTCATCGTCCGGAAATGCGATGGGAGGTGACCTATTTGTGTTCACCTTTTCGGCAAAGCTTTGGAAAAGACCTTGTGCGCGGTAGGGTCGTCCCTTACATGGGCAAGACCCAAAGAGTGACGCGGGCGTCAAGAACCCGCTAGATATAAAGGTGAGGCCCAGAGGGTCTCGTGAGGAACCGACCGCGCCGTCAATTGCCGGCGCAGGAAAGCCTGGCAAGGGCGGGAAGGCTGGGAGTATGAGCATTCTGGTGGCAGGAGCCGATCCCATTTCAGGCTATGACGACCTGGTCTCTTATATAGAGGTGGGCGAAAAGCCGAAGGCGGATTGGCGCATCGGTACCGAGCACGAAAAGTTCCCTTTCCGCACATCAGATCGTTCCCCCATTCCCTATGACGGCCCCAAAGGTATCCGCGCCATGCTGGAAGGCATGACCCGCTTCGGCTGGCAGCCCGTCTATGAAGGCGACCACATTATCGGTCTTACCTGTCCAGACAGTCTCGCCAATGTGTCTCTGGAACCCGGCGGGCAGTTTGAGCTCTCTGGCGCACCGCTCGAAATGCTGCACCAGACCTGTTCGGAAGTGCATGACCACCTGGCGCAAGTGAAAGAAGTGGGCGGCGAGCTCGACATCTGTTTTTTAGGCACAGGCTTTGCGCCGGACTGGACCCGTAAGGACATTCCCGTCATGCCGAAGGGCCGCTACGGCATCATGACCGAGTACATGAAAAAGGTCGGTTCCCTCGGTCTCGACATGATGTACCGCTCCTGCACGGTTCAGGTGAACCTGGACTGGTCCGCTGAAAGCGACATGGTGAAGAAATTCCGCGTGGCGCTGGCCCTGCAGCCCATCGCGACCGCGCTCTTCGCGAACTCGCCCTTTACCGAAGGTAAGCCCAATGGCTTCCTGTCTTTCCGCAGCCAGATCTGGACCGACACGGACAAGGACCGCACGGGCATGCTGCCCTTCGTCTTTGAAGACGGTTTTTCCTACGAGCGTTATGTGGACTATGCCCTCGATGTGCCCATGTATTTCGTGCATCGCGGCGGTCAGTACCACGACGTCACGGGCAAGAGCTTTCGCGATTTCATGGACGGCAAGCTGGAAGGCTTTGAGGGTGAGATGCCAACCATTGGTGACTGGTCCAACCATCTCACAACCATCTTCCCGGAAGTGCGCATCAAAAAGTTCATGGAGATGCGCGGCGCCGACAGCGGCCCCTGGAACTCAATCTGTGCCCTGCCGGCGCTCTGGGTCGGTATTCTCTATGACGGGGGCGTCCTGGATGCCGCCTGGGATATGGTGAAAAAGTGGACGCCCTATGCGCGCGAGGAACTCCGCCATGAAGTGCCGAAGACGGCGCTTGGCACACGCACCAGCGACGTCAACGTGATGGACATTGCACGCGAGATGGTCGACATGAGCCGGGCAGGTCTCAAAGGCCGTGCGCAGAGCGACGGCGTCGGAGCGGATGAAACCATCTTCCTATCGACGCTCGAAGAAATTCTCGAGAAGGGCAAGACGCGGGCGGATGATCAGCTCGATGCATACAAGGGGCGCTGGGGCGGCACGACCGAACCCATCTATGACGAGTACGCGTTTTAGTCCCTTGACCGTCTGACCTGACGGGCCTAAAACGCGCGCCCTTTGAACCGCGGTACGAGGAAATGCGGAATGAAACGGGTGCTGGTTATCGGCAGCGGAGGTGCTGGCAAGTCAACCCTTGCAAGAGGGATTGCCGACAAAACGGGCCTGCCACTTATTCATCTCGACACCGAATATTGGCGACCGGGCTGGGTCGAAACACCGACTGACGAATGGGCCGCGAAGGTCAAAGAACTGGCCGCCGGCGACAGCTGGATTATGGACGGCAACTACTCATCCACCTTTCCGCTTCGCATGCCGCGCGCAGACACGATCATATTGATGGAACGCCCGCGGTGGCGTTGTCTGGCGCGCGTCGCAAAAAGAAGCATCAAGTATTTCGGACGTGTCCGGCCGGACATTGCAGAGGGCTGCCCAGAGCGATTTAGTTTCGAATTTTTCAAGTGGGTCTGGGGCTTCCCAAACCGTTCGCAGCCCCTTATCCGGGACGCAATTGCCGCCCACGGGCCTCATGCTGACCAGTTTGTCCTCTCCACCGACGCGGAAACACGCAGGTTTCTGCGCGACCTCTGACAGGTGCACATAGAACAAAAGCCACACCTGATGGCATTTGCGCGACAAAGCGCGAATGTCCTTTGGGATTCGCCGTTAGTCTGCGATGCTGGCTCCACGTGACGTTGATCCGTCTGGGGACGGATTGTTGCGTCAGCAGGGGTGCTGACTACTGGGACTTGTATCATGAAAAAACTAAGCAAACTGATTGCAGCCGCCGCTATCTCTACGGTCGGCATGGTGGGCGCTGCAATCGCCGGAACCGGATCGGAAGGCTATTTCCAGATCTACAACAACACGAGCAACAATGTCGTTGTGGGTTTCTACACCAATGATGGCAGCGGCTGGAGCCAGAACTGGCTCAGCGAGTGGCTTGGACCTGATGAATCCGCTCGGGCTGAGTTTTATGCCGACACCGGCAATTGTGCACAGACCTTCCAGGTTGGCTGGCTCGGCGACGATGATAGCGAAGTGATGGATGACCCGATCGCCATCGACATTTGCGATGCGAGCAATGTCTATCTCGACGACAACGAAATCTATTACGATTGATCGTCGGCGCAGTGAGTTAAGAAGCTAAAGGGGCCGTCATGCGGCCCCTTTTTTGTCCCCAACTTGTCTTTAATTGGAGCGTTGAATGGCCGAACTGAAAACCAAAGAAAATGACGCGAGCGTCGAGGCGTTCCTTGAAACTGTTGCGGACGAAAAACGCAAAGCCGACACCCGCGTCGTGATGGAGATGTTGGAACGGGTGACAGGGTGCCCGCCTAAAATGTGGGGCACCAGCATTATCGGCTTTGACCGCTACGACTACACCTATGAGTCTGGGCGAAGCGGGCGGCTCTGCCTCATAGGTCTGAGCCCAAGGAAGTCAGCTTTGACACTCTATATTATGCCGGGCTTCCGCATTTACGATGAGCTGATGGGTAAGCTCGGCAAATTTAAGACGGGCAAATCATGTCTCTATGTGAAGAAACTTGAAGACGTGGATATGAAGGTTCTGGAAAGGCTCGCGCGTGAGTCCGTCAAATGGATGCGTGCAAAGTACCACTAACGTTCGCAACCGAACAAAGGGAGGTGTCTCTTGGCCGAACTGAAAACCAAAGAAAATGACGCGAGCGTCGAGGCGTTCCTCGAAACCGTGGCGGACGAAAAGCGCAAAGCCGACACCCGCGTCGTGATGGAGATGTTGGAACGGGTGACGGGGTGCCCGCCCAAAATGTGGGGCACCAGCATTATCGGTTTTGATCGCTACGACTACACCTACCCGACGGGCAATAGCGGCACCTGGTTCGTCACCGGCGTGAGCCCGCGCAAGCAGGCACTCACCGTCTACATCATGCAGGGCTTTGGGGCGTATGATGACCTTATGGCCAAGCTCGGCAAATACAAAACCGGCAAGTCCTGCCTCTACATCAAGAAGCTCGAAGACATAGACATGAAGGTGCTGGAGAAACTCGCCCGCGAGTCCATGAAGTGGATCCGCAAAAAATACGGTTAAGCCGCTGTACCGCCCACCGTCAGTCCACTGAGTTTCAAGGTCGGCTGACCGACGCCGACGGGCACGCCCTGGCCGGCTTTGCCGCAGGTGCCGATGCCGGGGTCGAGCTTCATGTCATTGCCGATCATAGAAACCTTGGTGAGCACGTCCGGTCCATTGCCGATAAGAGTGGCGCCCTTCACTGGCGCGCCGACTTTGCCGTTCTCTACCTTGTAGGCCTCCGTCACTGTAAAGACGAACTTGCCCGACGTGATGTCCACCTGTCCGCCGCCGAACGAGACCGCATAGAGCCCGTCTTTGACGCTCTTGAGGATTTCTTCCGGGTCCTTGTCGCCATCCAGCATGTAGGTGTTGGTCATGCGCGGCATGGGCTGATGCGCAAAACTCTCGCGCCGTCCATTGCCGGTCGGGTCCATGCCCATGAGCCGGGCATTCATGCGGTCCTGCATATAACCTTTGAGAATGCCGTCCTCGATAAGCACCGTGTTGGACGTTGGCGTGCCTTCATCATCGACGGAGAGGGAGCCACGACGCTTCGCAATCGTGCCGTCATCCACAACAGTGACGCCGGGAGAGGCCACCCGCTCGCCGAGCAGTCCGGCAAACGCACTTGTCTTCTTACGGTTGAAGTCTCCTTCAAGCCCATGGCCGATGGCTTCGTGGAGCAGAATGCCAGGCCACCCTGGCCCCAACACCACTTCCATCTCGCCCGCAGGCGCGGGCACTGAGTCGAGATTGACCAGCGCCTGGCGCAGCGCTTCGTCCACCTGGCCCTGCCACTGATCGGGACTGATCCAGGCGCTGTAGCCTTCGCGGCCGCCTACACCGTAGGAGCCGCTTTCCTGTCGGTCGCCGTCGCCGACGACAACCGAGACATTGACGCGGACAAGCGGGCGTATGTCGCGCACCACCTGGCCGCCGGCGCGGATGATTTCCACCGCCTGCCATTCACCCACCATCGAGGCTGTCACCTGGCGGACGCGGGGGTCTTTGGCGCGCGCATAGGCATCAATTTCCTGCAGCAGCGCGACCTTCTCTTCAAAAGTCTGATCCCCGAGCGGGTTTTCATCGCCATAAAGCTGGGTGTTGGTACGGGCCGGCCCATCGGCCAGCGTGCCTGAATGGCCGGATTTCACTGCCTGCACCGCATCGGAAGCACGCATCAATGAGGCTTCAGACATGTCAGATGAATGCGCGTATCCTGTGGCTTCGTCCGCGACACAGCGCAGGCCGAACCCCTGTTGCGTGTCATAGGTGGCTGTTTTTAGGCGCCCGTCGTCAAAAGCCAACGCCTCCGACAGGCGATATTCCAGATAAAGCTCCCCATCATCTGCCTCCGCCAGCGTGTCGTCGACAAGCCGTTCCACGCGCGTACGGTCAAGACCGGCAGGTTCAAAGAAAAGATCGTCGGGTGAGGCACTCATAAGACGTAAAGATCTCCAAAAAGGGTAATGCTAGCGAATCTATAAAATTAGGCAGGCAGCCAGTCTGCCACGGGGACCAGACGCCCGGGCAGGGCGGTGAGGTCACACCGCACAATATGGGGGCTGCAGCTGTAAAGGGGGTATTGAGTCACCTGAAGTTGAGCCAGGTCGACCAGAAACACGCCATTAATGCGGCCGAACCAGTCGTCCCACTCTCGAAAGGTCCAGGTCTCCCAGCCTGCAGGCGGCGCGTTCGTAATGTCATCGACTGCCGACGGATGCGCTACGCAGAAGCCGACGACGCAGCGTCCCGGGACCTTTGGGTCCAAATAGGGCGCCGACTCGCTTATCAGCTCAGGCGCCGCACCCCCATTCGTGTGCAGGTGAATGCCCGACGAAATATGCCGCCCGTAATGAAAATGGATAAGCGCTTCATCGCGCATGACCGACCTCCGTTGCTCATCAGCATATTAGGGTGATTTGGCGCCTCTGACAGGGTTATCGGCGTTCAGGCTGCGAATGAGTCGCATTTATTATGCGTTTCGGGCAGGAGCAGGATCGCAGAGCCCATACTGGCCGTGGCAAAAAGTCGCGCGATCCTGCCCTTTGTAATTGGGTCGCCCCTGTCGCCTTATTCCATGTGCGGTCTATACTCCTGTCCGACTCAAGAGCCTGAGAGAGGCCCAACGGATCTGCGTTCGTTGAATGAGAAGAGAGGACAACCAGACGCTGTGGCGGTAACTGCCAAGTGGCGGAGGTCCTCATTTTTCTTGCTCAACCGCTTGCGACCTGTGGCCGATTGTGGTTTTTGACGCGAGAGATTGACCGCAAAATAGCGCACTGGACATAAGCCGGGCGCCGATTTGTGGAGGGGGCTGCCGGTTGTGACAGAACGCACGAAATTGGCGCCAGCAGAATTTGATGTGAAGAGCGAGGCACAGAAATGCGCGTGACGACACTTTTGGCTGCGACGGTCGTGGCTCTGGTTGCGGGAGTTGTAACCGGATCGGCAGATATGGCTTTTGCCCAGGCAGGTCAGCCAACGGACTGGGGCCTTGGATTTCAGGACTCAGTAAGCCCGGTCATGGACGACCTGGTCTGGTTCGACAATTTCCTGCTCGTTCTGATCACCGCGATTTCGCTCTTCGTCCTCGCGCTTCTGATCTTCATCATGGTGCGCTTCAACGCGAAGAGTAATCCAGAGCCCTCCAAGACAACGCACAACACGTTCATCGAAGTTGTTTGGACCGTTGTTCCGATCCTGATCCTTGTTGTTGTCGCTGTGCCGTCCTTCCGTTTGCTCTACAAGCAGATGGAAGTCCCGGAAGCCGACCTGACCATCAAGGCGATTGGCTATCAGTGGTACTGGGGCTACGAATATCCAGATCATGATGGCCTCTTCTTCGAAAGCCTGATGCTGGAAGATGATGAACTGGCTGACGGCCAGCCACGGCTGCTGGCGACGGATACGGACGTTGTGGTTCCGGTGAACGCCACCGTGCGGCTGCAGATCACATCAGAAGATGTCATCCACGCCTGGGCGATTCCATCCTTCGGGGTGAAAATGGATGCAGTCCCAGGTCGCTTGAACGAGACATGGTTCCGCGCAACGGAAGTTGGCACTTATTACGGCCAGTGTTCCGAGCTCTGTGGCATCCGGCACGCCTACATGCCGATCACAGTGAAGGTTGTGACCCAGGAAGAATTCGACGAATGGATCCTCTGGGCCAAAGAAGAATATGCGGCAGCACCAGCTGCCTATGATGTAGCGGATGTTCAGCGCTGAGCGTTGGCAACCGAAGTTTGATTTTGAGAAACGACGTTAGAGATAAGGGGAAGAGATATGGCCGGTGAAGCAGCAGGCGCTCACGCCGATCACGATCATCATCCAACCGGGTGGAAGCGGTACGTCTATTCGACGAACCACAAAGACATCGGCACGATGTATCTCATCTTCGCGATTTTTGCGGGGATTCTAGGTGGTGCATTGTCCATCGGGATGCGCCTTGAGCTCCATGAGCCGGGCATGCAGATCTTTGGTGATCCACACCTCTACAATGTGTTCACTACCGCCCACGGCCTGATCATGATCTTCTTCATGGTGATGCCGGCGATGATCGGCGGCTACGGGAACTGGTTCGTGCCGCTGCAGATCGGCGCGCCGGACATGGCGTTCCCTCGGATGAACAATATTTCCTTCTGGTTGCTGCCTGCTTCGCTCGCGCTTCTCATCATGTCTATGTTTGTTGAAGGCCCTCCGGGCTCAAACGGCGTCGGCGGCGGGTGGACCATCTATGCGCCGCTCTCGACGACAGCGCAGCCCGGGCCTGCCATGGATTTCGCGATTCTGTCGCTTCACATCGCAGGTGCCTCGTCCATTCTCGGCGCGATCAACTTCATCACCACCATTTTGAACATGCGCGCGCCTGGCATGACCCTGCACAAGATGCCGCTCTTCGTGTGGTCCGTGTTGGTGACGGCATTCCTTCTGCTTCTGTCGCTTCCTGTTCTTGCAGGCGGCATCACCATGCTGCTGACAGACCGGAACTTTGGCACGACCTTCTTTGATCCGGCAGGTGGCGGGGACCCGATCCTCTTCCAGCACCTGTTCTGGTTCTTCGGTCACCCTGAAGTGTACATTCTGATCCTGCCGGGCTTCGGCATTGTCAGCCACATCATATCGACCTTCTCCAAGAAGCAGGTCTTCGGCTATCTCGGCATGGCATACGCCATGGTGGCGATTGGCGCCGTCGGCTTCGTCGTGTGGGCGCACCACATGTACACGGTGGGTCTGGATGTGGACACGCAGGCTTACTTCGTGGCGGCCACCATGGTCATCGCGGTGCCGACCGGTGTGAAAATCTTCTCCTGGATCGCAACCATGTGGGGCGGGTCGATTGAATTCAAAGCACCTATGCTTTGGGCAATCGGCTTCATCTTCCTCTTCACGGTTGGTGGCGTGACCGGCGTTGTGCTCGCGAATGCAGGCGTCGACCGGGCCTATCACGACACTTACTATGTTGTGGCGCACTTCCACTATGTGCTGTCACTGGGTGCAGTGTTCGCGATCTTCGGTGCCTGGTACTACTGGTTCCCGAAAATCTCCGGATACATGTACTCGGAGTTCCTGGCCAAGCTGCACTTCTGGCTGATGTTTATCGGCGTGAACCTCGTGTTCTTCCCGCAGCACTTCCTGGGCCGTCAGGGCATGCCACGCCGTTATGTGGACTATCCTGATGCCTATGCAGGTTGGAACGCCGTCTCATCCTGGGGCTCTTACCTCACCGCGTTCTCTGTTCTGATCTTCCTGCTCGGCTTGGCGGTTGCCTTCAGCCGTCGCGAGAAGGCAGCAGACAATCCGTGGGGCGAAGGCGCAACGACGCTGGAATGGACGCTTCCATCTCCTCCGCCGTTCCACCAGTTCAACGAACTGCCTCGGGTCAAATAATCACTGGAAGGGCTGGCGCTTGATCACACAAGTGCCAGCTCCCTTTTTTGCGTAAACGGTCAATATGTCTGATGTATCCATAGAAACCGCGAAGAAAGCTGGTGCAGAGCTCGAGGCTGGCACGGCAGGAGATTTCTTTGCGCTTCTGAAACCACGGGTCATGTCGCTCGTGGTCTTTACAGGATTTGTCGGCATTGCAGTGGCCCCGGGCACGCTTCACCCCGTGCTCGCAATAGCGGCGCTGCTCTGTATCGCCGTTGGTGCTGGGGCATCTGGCGCACTGAATATGTGGTACGACGCCGATATTGACGCACGCATGATGCGCACGGCCGAACGACCCATACCCCAGGGTCGCGTCACCGCTGGGGAGGCTCTCGGCTTTGGAGCGACACTGTCTGTTTTCTCCGTCGTGGCGATGGGGCTCTTCGTCAACTACGTCGCAGCCGCTTTGCTCGCAATCACGATCGGCTTCTATCTCTTTGTTTACACGATGTGGCTGAAGCGGCGGACTCCGCAGAACATTGTGATTGGTGGGGCTGCTGGCGCGTTTCCTCCGATGATCGGTTGGGCGGCTGTGACCGGCACGGTGTCGCTTGAGTCGATTATTCTCTTTCTGATCATCTTCATGTGGACGCCGCCGCACTTCTGGGCGCTGGCGCTTTATCGCAAAGGCGACTATGCGGGCGTTGGCGTGCCGATGCTACCGGTAGTTGCTGGCAAGGATGAGACCCGTAAACAGATCCTGATCTACTCAGCGCTTTTGGTGCCGCTGACATTGGCACCGGTCGTCGTTGGTTTTGCTGGTGCGGTTTATGGGGCGGTTGCTGCTGCCGCAGGTGCCGTCTTCTTGGCGCTGGCTTGGCAAGTAAGACAGGCGGGCGCGCGCGGCGATGAGCCGGAAAGCGACGCGCGGGCGAAGCGTCTATTCTTGTTCTCGATTTTTTATCTGTTCCTGATCTTCGCTCTGTTCCTGGTGGAACGGGTGCCAGGCCTCTATCTGCCGGTGATCTAACCAATGGCTCTTGCTCATATGGACGACAAACCACGCCACGAGATTGAAACACCAGTATGGTCCGAAGACATGCTGAAGCAGCGGCGGGCCCGCGCGAAAGCGATGGCTTGGGTGCTGTTGGGTTTCATGGTGCTCGTGTTTGCGGTGACACTGGTGAAGCTGGGCGCGAACATCCTCGCGCGGCCACTGTGAGGACATGAAACGATGAGCCTCGCGAACACAGATTCAGCCACCACGCAGCAGCGACAGCATAGGAAAGTAGCCCTTCTGCTCTCGGGGCTGGTCGTTGGCATGGTGGGCCTGTCCTACGCTGCTGTGCCGCTCTACGATCTGTTTTGCCGCGTGACCGGTTATGGCGGCACGACCAACACCGCCGACGCAGCGCCAGCCGCCGCGATCGATCGGACCATGACCATTCGCTTCGACAGCAACATCAATCGCGGCCTCGCCTGGGAATTCAAGCCGGTTGAGCTTTCGCAAGAGATCAAGGTCGGCGAGTCTGGTCTTGCGTTCTACCAGGCGCGGAACCTGTCTGATGAAACGCTGGTTGGCACCGCCACTTTCAATGTGACGCCGCAGTCAGCAGGCTATTACTTCAACAAAATTGAGTGTTTCTGCTTTACGGAACAGGTCCTTCGTCCCGGCGAAATTGTCGATATGCCGGTGACTTATTTTGTTGATCCTGAAATTCAAGACGATAAGAACCTGGATCATGTGACCACCATCACATTGTCCTATACATTTTATCCCAAGCGGGAAGTCGCCCAGCTAACAGACTAACTGAGCGGCGAACTAACTGATCGAAAGACGCGTGTCTTTCAAACAATGAGGATGAGGGGACATGGCAGACGCCCACGCACCAAAACATGACTACCATCTGGTGGACCCAAGCCCGTGGCCGGTGATCGGCTCTATCGCTGCCTTCATTGCAGCGGTTGGCGGCATTTACTACATGCATGGCTCGGCCCCTTGGATCATGCTCATCGGCTTTGTGCTGATCGCCTACACAATGGTCGGCTGGTGGCGTGATGTGATCAAAGAGGCGGAAGGCGGCGACCATACACCTGTGGTTCAGCTTCATCTGCGCTACGGCATGATCATGTTCATCGCCTCTGAGGTGATGTTTTTTGTGGCCTGGTTCTGGGCCTATTTCGATGCGAGCCTCTTCCCAGGCAATGACATCATGTTCCAGCGGACGGAAGCCACCGGTGGCGTTTGGCCCCCAGTTGGCATCGAAACGTTTGATCCCTGGCACCTGCCCTTCATCAACACGGTGATCTTGCTCACCTCCGGCACGACGGTTACCTGGGCGCACCACGCGCTGCAGCATGGCGACCGCAAAGGCTTGAAACAGGGCCTCTGGTTGACCGTGATCCTCGGGTTCTTCTTCACCCTGCTGCAGGCATACGAATATTCCCATGCCGCCTTTGGTTTCTCCGGCAGCATTTATGGCGCCACCTTCTTCATGGCGACCGGCTTCCACGGCTTCCACGTGATCATCGGAACCATCTTCCTGGCGGTATGTCTGGGGCGTGCCTACAAAGGCCACTTCACAGAGAAGCACCATTTCGGCTTCGAAGCCGCTGCCTGGTACTGGCACTTTGTTGACGTGGTGTGGCTGTTCCTCTTCGTCTCGATTTACGTCTGGGGCGCTTGAGTAACTGACTGATCAGAAAAACTGAGTTTCAGGGGGGCGGCACCGCACAGGCGGTTAGCCGCCCTCTTCGATTTTGAGAGAATGCTCCTCATGGACGATCGAGAATTTCCACAGAAATCCTCGCTGGAAGTGGCCTTGAAGCGCCGCTGTCCCAGATGCGGAGAAGGCAGGCTCTATAAAAGCTTCCTCACCATTGCGGACAAGTGTGATCGCTGCGATCTGGACTTCTCAGAGTTGGATTCAGGAGACGGTCCGGCCGTCTTCATCATCATGATCGCTGGTTTCGTGATTGTCGGTCTGGCTCTTTATGTCGAAGTCGCATATCGGCCGGACTATTGGGTTCATGCGGTACTGTGGTTGCCCTTAGGCGTGCTTTTGCCCTTGGCGCTGCTGCCTGTGCTTAAAGCATGGCTGGTGGCGCAACAGTTTCGGCACAATGCCCGCGAAGGCCGGTTGGAGGGATGATCAGGTGACGTTCTTCATCAGCAATCCCTATTTCCGGCCAGGCCTTTGGCCCACGCTGTTTTTGATCATCTCACTGCCCATCCTTCTGTGGCTCGGCACCTGGCAAGTGCAGCGGCTGGAATGGAAGCTTGGGCTGATCGAGCAAATGGAGGCGCGTCTCGACGCCCCGGCCATTGATATCGCTGGCGCACGACCGGGAGTCGAGGATGAATTTCGACGCTACCGTGTTTCAGGTACCTTTCAGGAGGGCGTGGAGTTCCACTGGCTCACGACCTCCGAGACCTACGGGATTGGGTACCTGATCTTCAGCCCGTTGACGCTTGAAGATGGGCGCAGCGTGATGGTGAACCGGGGCTTTGTACCCGGACCTCTTAAAGAGGCGATAGCCGACAGGCTGGGCAGGTCCGCCACGTTCGATGCCATCGCCCGTGTTCCTGAGCAGCCAGGCGCGCTTGATGCCACGAATGATGTTTCCGCCAATATCTGGTTCACCAGAGATACAGCCGCCATGGCGGAACTTGCGGGAGGAGGAGACTATCTCCCCGTTTACCTGGAAAAGGTGGGTGAGGCATCCGAAGACGCGTGGCCCAAGCCAGGAGCGGCGAAGGTGACCCTGGTCAACAACCACCTCGACTACGCGCTGACTTGGTATGGCCTTGCAGTGGTTTTGGTGGTGATTTACCTCGTTTTTCACCGATCCCAGGGCCGCATCGGCCGCCCACCAGAGTGACTTGTGGGAAGGGGCCCCGAGAATTGAGCATTTCCAGGTGAAGTGTGCAGCGGTTCAGCGCCAATACTTCTAGGCGAAAATGCGGGAAAAATAGAGACCTAGAGCCGGGTTTTGATTCAATCAAAACCCAAAAGGCTCTAGGGTGTGGCCGACTTTCAGGAGACTGGCGTGAAATATGTGAGTACCAGGGGCCAGGCCCCCGAGCTTGAATTTGAAGAAGCGTTGCTGACCGGGCTCGCCCGCGACGGTGGTCTCTATGTGCCTGCATCCTGGCCGCGCCTGTCGAAAGAGACCATCGCGGGCTTTGCCGGCAAGTCTTATGTCGAGGTGGCGCACACCGTCATGACGCCTTTCGTCGACGGCGCGATCGGTTCCGACGAGTTGAAACAAATGCTGGAAGAAGCCTATGCCTCTTTCGGCCACCAAGCTGTCACGCCGTTGCGGCAGATGAGCGATAATGATTGGCTGCTCGAACTCTTCCATGGACCGACGCTCGCCTTCAAAGACGTCGCGATGCAAATCCTGGCTCGGCTCTTCGACCATGCGCTGAAAGGCAAAGGTCGGCGCCTGACCATTGTCGGCGCAACATCGGGCGACACGGGCTCTGCTGCAATCGAGGCATTCCGCGGGCGCGACGCCATCGACATTTTCATTCTGCATCCCAAAGGCCGTGTCTCTGAGGTTCAGCGCCGCCAAATGACGACCGTCCTAGATGACAATGTTCACAACATTGCGCTGGAGGGAAGCTTTGACGATTGTCAGGCGCTGGTGAAAGCCATGTTCAATGACATGGCGTTTCGCGACGAGGTCGGCCTGGCGGGCGTGAACTCAATCAATTGGGGCCGTGTGATGGCTCAGATTGTCTACTACTTCACGTCAGCAGTGGCACTGGGCGCGCCTCAGCGTCCTGTCAGCTACTCAGTGCCGACAGGCAACTTCGGCGACATTTTTGCGGGCTATGTGGCTCGCGAGATGGGATTGCCCATCGAAAAGCTCATTGTCGCGACCAATGTGAACGACATTCTGGCACGCGCCCTCAACACAGGCCGCTACGATGTCGGCACCGTTACGCCCACCATCAGCCCCAGCATGGACATACAGGTGTCCAGCAATTTTGAGCGGCTGCTGTTTGATGTGTGTGACCGCGATGGTGCCAGCGTGGAACGGATGATGCAGCAATTGCAGCAGTCCGGCGGCTTTGGCATTCCTGAAGGGGCTCTAGCTAAAGCCAGGACTTGTTTCGCTGCTGATCGAGCCGACGAGGCGGAAACAAATCTGGTCATGCGCGGCACGCTCGAGACGACAGGTGAGCTGGTCGATCCGCACACTGCTGTGGGCCTTGCCGTCGCGGAGCGGCATCGCGGAGATCCCTCGATCCCTATGGTGACATTGGCGACTGCACATCCAGCCAAGTTCCCCGCGGCAGTAGAGGCGGCCACCGGTTTGACACCCAATCTTCCGTCGCGCTTGGACGACTTGTTTGATCGTGAAGAGCGTCTGGATGATTGTGCCAACGATCTGAAAACGATCGAAGATTTTATCCGGGCCCGCAGTCGCGTTGTGACGGCCTGACCTATGACAGCTGCTGTTTCGAAACTGTCAAACGGCATGACCGTGGTGACCGATACAATGCCGCACCTGCAAAGCGCGTCCGTCGGTGTCTGGGTCAATGCAGGCTCTCGTCATGAGACGCTGGCGGATCATGGTATTTCGCACATGTTGGAACACATGGCGTTCAAGGGCACCGAGCGCCGATCCGCCCGCGCAGTCGTGGAAGAGATCGAGGCGGTCGGCGGGCACCTGAACGCCCACACGACCCACGAGGCCACCGCCTATTATGTGCGTCTCCTGAAGGACGATGTGCCGTTAGGCGCGGACATCCTCGCTGACATCCTCCAGTTCTCGACCTTTGAGCCGGAAGAAGTGGCGCGCGAGCAGGGCGTCATTATCCAGGAGATCGGACAAGCGGCGGACACGCCCGACGATCTGGTCTTTGATCTGCTCCTTGAAGCATCCTTCCCAGACCAGCCGCTTGGTCGGCCGATCCTGGGAACGCCGGAATCCGTCAAATCTTTCGATGGTCCGCGTCTTAAGTCCTACATGGGCGCCAAATATGCAGGACCTCAGTTGGTTTTGGCGGGGGCTGGCGCAGTCGAGCACAGTGCTTTGACGGATATGGGCGAGTCGCTCTTCAATGCACTCCCGACCGCGCAACCAGAAAAGGCGGAGCCCGCACAGTTCAGCGCGACAGACTGCCGGGAAGACAAGGAACTTGAGCAGGTTCACCTGACATTGGCTTTCGAGGGGGTCGACTATGCAGATCCGGACTACTACACCGCCCAGGTTTTCTCCTCGGTCTTAGGCGGCGGCATGTCGTCCCGGCTTTTCCAGGAGGTTCGGGAGAAGCGGGGTCTTTGTTACTCCGTCTATTCTTTCAACTGGTCATTTGACGATACGGGGCTGTTCGGCATCTACGCTGGCACCGCGGAAGAAGACGTGGCGGAACTCGTCCCCGTGGTCGCAGACGAACTTAACCGCCTCGCATCCGATGCGTCGGAGGAGGAAGCGGCGAGGGCCAGAACACAGTTGAAAGCGGGCATGCTGATGGGACTCGAATCATCTGCTGCCAGGGTCGAGCAATTGGCACGCCAGCAGATGATCTTTGGACGTCCATTGAGCGTTGAAGAGATTACGGAGAGGGTGGACGCGGTGGATGCCGCGGCCCTGCGGCGATTTGCGGGGCGAATTACCGCGTCGAACCCCTCAATTGCCGCCGTTGGACCCCTGAGTGGCCTTGAAACTCATGACCGGATCGCGGCAAGATTCGCGTGAGTGATTTGGGGTCTGTAAACGAGAGATCCTGAAGGGGACGAACAGGGGTCTATGGCGTTTCTGCGATCCATAACACGCCCAGAGGTGGCGCCGCTTGTCATAGGGACGGGAGTGTATCTTCGCGGACCAACGATGGGCGACTATGCCGAGTGGGCGGAATTGCGCACCAGGAGCCGCGCCTATCTCACCCCATGGGAGCCGACCTGGCCGGCGGACGATCTAACCAGAGCCGCCTTCCGTCGTCGTCTGCGGCGGTATATGCGCGACGTCAGGGAAGACCTTGCCTATCCGTTTTTCGTCTTTCGTGAGGAAGACGATGCGCTGGTCGGCGGCATGACGATCTCCAACATTCACAGAGGGGTGCAGCAATCCTGTACGCTTGGATACTGGGCAGGGGAGACCTACGCGGGCAAAGGCTACACAACGGCCGCCGTTCGCGCGCTGTCGAGCTTCATATTCGATGAGCTTCAATTGCACCGAATCCAAGCGGCCTGCTTGCCCGAAAATGAAAGGTCGCAGGCTGTCCTGAAAAAATGCGGCTTCACGCAGGAAGGGATCGCCCGCGGCTACCTGCGCATCAATGGTGCCTGGCGAGACCATATTGTGTTTGGCCTCCTGACAGGTGATCCCCGCCCATGAACTCTGCGTGGGGAAGAAGTGTTGCGACCTGGTTTCTGGCGGTCTGCTTGAGTGCGGCCTTCATCTCCTCAGTCTCCGCTCTGGAGGTTGCGCGTGTCGACCTCAACGCCGATAGGCTGGATGTGACCGACCTCATGTTGCCGTTACCGGAGAAAGCCGGGCGTTTGGCGTTGGAGATCGACGAGGTCACCGACGGTGAGGTCCAGGAGATGGTACTCTACGACGGCGCGGAAGATACTGATGCTGTCTGGAACGTCTTGGTCCTAAAGAGTGACGCGAACATTCCCTTGCCACGGATTTTGACACTGACTTCCGGGTTGGAAGGACGCGGATTTCTATGGCCATCCGCCACGCCTGAGCCGGTGGATCGAATCCTCGCGGCAGGTGGTCCAGCCCCCTTGCGGCTCGCGGCCGATGGTCGAAATATCTTTGCGCTGACGCTCCCGCCGCAGCAGGAGGTGACGCTCGCGATCCGTCTGCCATCCGGCGGGCCACACAGGGTGATCTTGTGGGAGCGGGAAGCACATGCGATCTACACCGAACGGCTCGCGCTTATTACCGGCATTCTCGTCGGCACGGCGGCCCTCTTGTGTATTTACCTCGCTGGCCTGTTCATGCTGGGCCGCACTGACCTGAGCAAGCGGGCATTGATGTTCGCAGGTGCTTCTTTCGGCCTGGTGCTTTCAATCCTGGGGCTTCTCAGCGGAAATATCGGTTTGAGTTCGCATTGGAGCGGAGCGCTTGCTCTTATCCTTCTCGGCGCCACACTGAGCGCGGGCCTGCATTATTGGCGACGTGCCATCGAGCCGGAAACCCTTTCGCCACAGGCCGGCGATGGTACTGTGATCCTGAGCTATTTGGCGGTGGGCTTTGGCTTCCTGTCTGTTTTCAGTCATTCGCTCGCTGGCCTCCTGCTGAACCTGCTGGCAACCATCATATTTGTCGGCGGCATCGGGATCACAATTGCGGTTGCATTGAAGGGTGGCCGACTGGCACTTCGGCACCTGGCGCCAGTATTGCTTCTGGGCGCGACATTGTTCGCGGCGTTCCTCGCCTCCATCGGGAGCGGAGCGAGCGCTCTGACCGCGCCGGTCCTGATCACAACTCTCTTTCTCATCGGCTTGATCCTGATTACGGTTGTTGTGACACGACAGGTGCAGCTTGCCGCGGCAAGCACGGATGTGGACGCACTCCGGCGCGAGCAACGCCACGCGTTTGCGCTGGCGGGCGCCCAACAGGCAATTTGGGACTGGGATATCCTGCAAGACCGCCTCTATGTGTCGCCATTACTCGAAGCCTCTCTTGGCTTGTCTGCTGGTGACATTTGCGGGCCGGAAGTGTCCTGGCGTGAGCGCATGCATCCTGAAGACCGGGAAACCTATCGCACGGCTCTTAATGCCTATATTGGGCGCGGCACGATCTCCTTCGCTCTTGAGTTCCGCCTGCAACACAATGATGCGACCTATCGCTGGTTCAATCTGCGGGCAAGTTGTCTTGCAGGCGCAGAAGGTTTTGCCGTGCGATGTGTTGGTGTGGTGCGCGACATTACCGACCGCAAGAGAGCGGAAGAACGCCTGCTCCACGATACGGTCCATGACAGCTTAACCGGATTGCCCAACAGACCCTTGCTGCTTGACCGTTTGGGGCGCGCTATTGCGCGTCCGGCCCCTCAGGGCCGTCCAAGAGCGGCCCTCATGATCATCGACATGGATCGGTTCAAGGCCGTGAATGACAGCCTCGGTCATGCAGCGGGAGATGGCCTTCTGACGGCGATCGCTCGCCGCCTGGAAGCAGTGGTGCCGCGCGCAGAAACGGTTGCTCGTCTGGGCAGTGACGAGTTTTCTGTTCTCCTGACCGAAAAGACAGAGCGTGATGACGTGGCCGCGATGGCCGCATCCATCAACGACATTCTCTCACAACCCGTCGACATTAACGGCCAGGAAGTTTTCCCTTCCGCCAGTATCGGCGTGGCCATATGTGAAGACAGTCACGATCGGCCGTCTGATCTTCTGAAGGAAGCGGAAATCGCCATGTACCGCGCGAAGAGGCTGGGCAAAGCGCGGGTTGAGATATTTGAGCCAGCCATGCGTCAGGAAGCAGACAACCGCCTGCCCATTGAGTCGGATCTGCGCCGGGCGATTGAGCGGGACGAGCTGAAACTATTCTATCAACCTATCATGTCGCTCCAGGATGGACGGGTCGCCGGGTTTGAAGCCCTGTTGCGTTGGGAACATCCAGAAAAAGGGTTTCTCACACCCGATGAGTTCATCCCGCTGGCCGAAGAGTCGGAGCTTATTGTGATGCTGGGCAGATTTGCCCTGACCACGGCGGCTGAAAACTTGGCCGTTTGGCAAAACCTGTTTCCATTGCGAAAAGCCCTATTCGCGAGCGTCAACGTGTCAAGCCGGCAGCTCTTGAGACACGACCTGATCGACGATGTGGAAAGGGTTTTAAGGGAAACCGATGTCGCAGAAGGGTCCTTGCGCTTGGAAGTGACCGAGTCCCTCATCATGGCGAACCCCGAACTGGCGTCGCGCATCTTGGCGCGGATCCGTGAGCTGGGGGCGGGCATATCTCTGGATGATTTTGGAACAGGACATTCAAGCCTCTCCTATCTTCGCCAGTTTCCCGTCGACACCATCAAGATCGATAAGAGCTTTGTCGATGACATGGGCAAGGGGGAGGAGCCGCCGGTGATTGTGCGGTCTATTGTCACCATGTCCCAGGACCTCGGCAAAATGGTGGTTGCCGAAGGCGCAGAGACCGCCGAACAGGTTGAGGAATTAAAGGGGATGGGCTGCGATTACGGACAGGGCTATGTTTTTGGCCAGCCGATGACTGCAGAAGATACGTTGGAATTCATTGCCCACCATTGGCAGGACTGAAGAGCCCTCAGGCGTGCCCGGCATCACCTGAAAGGAACGAGATGTCCACGCCAAGTTTCGCGAGCGCTTGATCATATTTCTCGTCTAAGTCGGCGCCGAAAAGCAGGTCATCATCCGCCTCGCAATGTAGCCAACCGTTAGCTTGGATCTCGTGCTCGAGCTGTCCTGGCGCCCATCCGGCATATCCTAGTGCGAGCATCGCTTTGGTAGGCCCGGCGCCGCGCGCGATGGCTTTCAGAACATCCACTGTTGCCGTCATGGAGACATGATCTGAGATCGGCAGCGTCGCATCCTCTTGATGATAATCGTGACTGTGGAGCACAAAACCTCGACCGGCTTCGACGGGCCCGCCCTGCAGAACAGGGACTGTGGGTACGGCGGCACCCTCGCCGACACTCCCGGTACTTTGGATGTCCAGCTGCTCCAACAGATCGGGAAACTCGATAGACGGCGCTACCTTGTTCACAATCAGCCCCATAGCGCCTTCATCACTGTGGGCGCACATATAGATCAGGGTCCGCGCGAAACGATCATCCCCCATCGTCGGCATGGCGATGAGCATTTTGCCTTCTAGATATTGGTCGGCGCCAGAACCGCTGGAGTGCGGATTGGGCGAGTCAATGTCCGATGTCATTTCGCTATGGTACTTGTTCATGGCCTAATGCCTCAAGTGCAACAAAGTCGCGATTGGGCATTTACGGTCACGCTAAAGTGTCTGGGATGAGAGCGGGGAAGGCTCTATCTCATGCATGAGGCATCGTTATGATTGAGCAAAGTGCGATTTAACTAGGAGCAAACGCGTGCGGCAGCGATCCCTATGGATTGTGGCAGGTTTGCTGGCCTTTCTGGGGCTGGCGACGGCACTGTTCATGCTTACCAACACCGAACCCGGTGGCCCGAAGCCCGAACTGGCAGGCGACTGGAACACCGGTGTGTCTGTAGCGACCCGGCTTGAAAGCGCCCAAACTGCGGTCGGCAATGGACGTCTCACAATGGCGCTGCATATGACGCTCGACCCTGGGTGGAAGACCTACTGGCGGGTGCCAGGCGACAGTGGGCTAGCACCAATGTTCGACTGGTCCGGGTCTCACAATGTTCGAGCAGTCGAGATCTTGTGGCCGACTCCAATAGCCTTCGACGAACTCGGCGAACGATTCTACGGATACAAGGGCGACGTGGTCTGGCCATTGCGGGTCACCGCCAAGGACCCAGAGCAGCCGGTCGATCTGACTCTCAAGATGGATTTTGGTGTCTGTTCAGATGTTTGCATTCCCACAAGCATCCGAAGCAGCATGCGCGTGCCGACGGGGGTCGCGAACCCAACAGCACACGCAGATTTCATCGAGAGAGCTGTCAACCAACTGCCGGTCGCCGCCAGCGACGCAAATCTGGACGGCGCGGTGCACCTCAGAAACGTTAAAGGGTACCGGGCCGAGCTGGAGATTTCGCTGATTGACCCAGATCTCATGCCCTCCATCCTGGTGGCGTCGGGGCTTAAGCGCGTCTATCTCGGTGCGTCCCGTCCCTATACGCAAAACAGCTTGATGGTGCCACTGGAAGCCAATGACCCTGAAGAGCTAAGGGGTAAGCCTGTCGATGTCCTGTTCCTATATGAGGACGGCAGGCCTGGCGTCGAAGGATCCTTTTTCATCCAATAGGAGCGATCCTTGTGCTGGTGCTTTGTGTGCCATCGCGCTTTAATATCGGCCAACTCGGGCGAACAATGCCCACCCAAGATTCTGACAGCTGGAGGTACCATGACAATCAAAGTTGGCGATAAATTGCCTGATGCAACCCTGATGCACATGACCGATAAAGGTCCGACACCCGTAAAGACGTCGGAGCTTTTTGCAGGCAAAAAGGTTGTCCTCTTTGCACTGCCTGGCGCTTTCACGCCCACTTGTTCCAATCAGCATCTGCCAGGCTTTATCCAGAAGGCAGGTGATCTCGAGGGCAAAGGTGTTGATCTCATCGCCTGCTTGTCCGTTAACGATGCGTTTGTTATGGACGCCTGGGGGAAGTCTCAGGGCGCCGACGATAAGGTTCTGATGTTGGGTGACGGCAATGGCGACTTCACTGAAGCCGTCGGCCTAGGCTTTGACGGCTCCGGCTTTGGCATGGGAACCCGCAGCCTCCGCTACTCAATGCTGATCGAAGACGGCGTTTTGAAGTCTCTCAACCAGGAAGAAAATCCAGGTGAGGCGAAGGTCTCCGGCGCCGATCACATGCTGACACTGGTTTGACGTAAGTCGACAGGTAACAAACAGAAAAGCCGCTGCATGTCAGCGGCTTTTTTGTGCCTACTCCTCAGGGCTTATAGGGCGCCATGCCCTGGCGCGCGAGCTCGTCGGCGCGTTCATTTTCCGGGTGCCCGGAATGACCCTTAACCCAGTGCCATTCGACATCATGCGGTTCCATGACTTCCTCAAGAAGCTGCCACAGGTCGGCATTTTTGACCGGTTTCTTGGCCGCGGTGCGCCAACCATTGCGTTTCCAATTGGTGATCCATTTGGTGATGCCGTCTTTCAGATAGGTCGAGTCTGTGTGAAGCCGGACATGGGTCGGTTTCTTCAGCGCCTGAAAAGCCTTGATGGCCGCGAGCATCTCCATGCGATTATTCGTTGTCTCAACTTCGCCACCGGAGAGCTCCTTCTCTTCGCCATTCCAAAGGAGTAGGGCGCCCCAACCGCCAGGACCTGGATTTCCGGAGCACGCCCCGTCCGTATAAATGTCGACGCTTACGGAATTGGTCATGGGGTTAAACGTCGAGCCCATAAGCGGCGGGCGACGTAACATCCTGATGAAAACGCATTTGTGTCAGACATTCCTTCGGGTCTTTGGGTCGGACCAGCGCACCTTCTGGTGTGTTGATCCAGTCATAGGTCCGGGTCAGCAAAAACCGCAGCGCACTGCCACGTGCCATAATGGGGAGCGCCGCGAGTTCTTCAGCATTCAGCGGACGTATGCGGGTGTAAGCCTGCAACATCCCGCGGGCCTTGGAGATATTGAAGGCGCCGTCATACTCAAAACACCAGGCATTCAGACAGATCGCCAGATCATAAACCAGCGCGTCATTGCAGGCGAAATAGAAGTCGATGAACCCCGATAGTTGGTTGTGCACGAAGAACACATTGTCCGGAAAAAGATCTGCATGAATGATGCCGGACGGCAAGTCCGTCGGCCAATTGGCATCAAAAAAATCGAGTTCCCTCTCTATCTCAGTGCTGAGACCTGCAACGGCTTCGTCAGCCCGTCCTTCACAGGTTTCGTAGAGCGGCCGCCAGCCAGATACGGAAAGCGCATTGGGCCGCGTAAGATCGAAACCTTCGCCGGCCAGATGCATGCGCGCAAGCCCAGCTCCCAACTCGCTGCAGTGCTTAGGTTGCGGTTTGCGCGGCCAGATGCCTTCAAGAAAAGAAACAATGGCGGCCGGCCGCCCCGCCAGTGTGCCTAGAAGATCGCCTGACTTCTGAGGAATGGGCGTCGGGCAGGGGAAGTCCTGAGCCGCCAAATGGTTCATCAATCCCAGAAAAAATGGCAGATCGGCTACGTTCGTCCGTTTTTCGTAGAGCGTTAGAATGAAACTGCCCGCATCTGTATGCAAAAGGTAGTTCGAGTTTTCAACGCCCTCGGCAATCCCCTTAAACGACAGCAGTCCGCCAATGTCATAGAGAGTGAGAAAGGCGTTGAGCGCCTCATCATCGACTTCTGTATAAACAGCCATGGACTACGCCTGTTCCCTCAGCGCGCGTGGAAGTTTGAACTGCACGCGCTCGCGGCTGACCGTGACAGGTTTCACCGTCACCTCATAGCGTGCCTTGAACGCGTCAATCACCTCGTCGACGAGCACTTCTGGTGCCGACGCACCAGCCGTCACGCCGACGCTGGAGACGCCCGACAGAGCCGACCAATCGATATCTTTGGCACGCTGTACGAGAAAGGCTTTAGAACATCCAGCCCGCTCGGCGACTTCAACAAGCCGCATGGAATTGGAGGAGTTGGGCGCGCCAATAACAATCAGAGCGTCGCTGTCGGGGGCAATCGCTTTGACCGCTGCCTGGCGGTTGGTTGTGGCGTAGCAAATATCTTCCTTGTGGGGCCCAGCGATGCTCGGAAAGCGGCGGTTGAGCACTGTGACGATCGACGCAGTGTCATCGACAGAAAGCGTTGTTTGTGTGATGAACGCTAGATTTTCAGGGTCTTTTGGCGCGAGCGCCTCTGCATCCTCGACGGTTTCGATGAGGGTGACAGCGCCCTCCGGCAGCTGCCCCATCGTGCCGATCACTTCCGGATGACCGGCATGGCCGATGAGAAGAATTTCGCGATTAGCCTCATAGTGACGTTCTGCTTCCACGTGGACCTTGGAAACCAAGGGACAAGTGGCATCCAAATAGGCCAGTCCCCGGGCTTCTGCATTCGAGGGTACAGACTTGGGGACGCCATGGGCTGAGAAGATCACATGCGCATCATCCGGAACTTCATCCAGCTCTTCAACGAAGATGGCGCCTTGCGACTCAAGGTTTTCAACAACAAACCGATTATGAACAATTTCATGCCGCACATAGACAGGTGCGCCGTACTTATCCAACGCGCGCTCAACGATTTGGATGGCCCGATCAACGCCCGCACAGAAACCGCGAGGCTCTGCGACCAGCACAGTCAGCGGGTGAAGGGGAGTATCTGCAGGTGCACTCACGTCTATCAGTCGGCTTTCATGGCCGGCGGCGCTTAGAGCCGCTTGGCCGGTTCGTAAAGCATCTCCAGGACAGGCGAAACCAAATATCCGTCTGGAAATGCGACAAAAGATTTCTTGAGAGCGGTTTTCTGATTCCATGTGAAACAGAACCGCTCTAAAGTGCCCGAAGCCTCACAACCCTTTGATTTCAAGGGATTCTGCGGGGTCGGGCAGGTGTCCATCGGTTAGCCGGTAATAGAGGATGCGCGCCTGATAAAGTCAAGAAGGAGGCCCTCTCCGGGACCCTCTAACACGTCGGGAGCAGTCTAAGAATGATGCGGGCCACACAAGAGTTTTTCCATGCGCTACGAGTAATGATTGTCGGCATGGGCGTCGTCGGTCTTTTGTCTGCTTGTACGTCGGAAGCAGAGATTGAGCTGCAGCGGGCATTGCCGTGCCCAGGTGTGGGCATCTTGGGCGGGGCGGAAAACCTGACCTCATTCACCGGCAGCGGCAATGACATTACGGACATTGCCCTAACGGCCGAGCTGGAACGTGTTGTGAGCCAATGCGAGTACGACATTGATGACGGGATCATTTACGTCGATCTTGCCGTGAGGGGGGCAGCAGAAATTGGCCCCGCGGCAACAAGTCGAGAGGTGGCGGTGCCAATGTTCATCGCGCTGACCGAAGTCAATTCGCGGGTCTTGAGAAAAGACACATTCATGCTTCCCCTCACCTTCGAAGGAAACCAGCGCACCACGAGCTTCATCCATACAATTGAAGAGACAAAGGTGCCCTATGTCGCTCGGATTGACGGGTCAGCCTATGAGATTCTTGTCGGATTTCAGCTGACGCCGGAGGAACTCGCCTACAATAAGCGGGATCGCTGAAGCGACACCCTCCTATCCATCTGGAATCTATGGGGAATTTCCGCTGATCTTAGACGCTTTTTGCTGCAAGGTCGGCGATTGACTCTCACCAAGCCCCACCTATTATCCCTATCACCTACGACCCTCGCGGGAGAGCACGGGATACCGACAGGTAGTCTCGACGCCGAAGGAGCAACCGCCCCGGAAACTCTCAGGCACCCGGACCGCGAGAAGAGGACACTCTGGAAAGCAGGCGCGCAGCGATGTGTGTCTCACCCAAGGGGATAAGCCAGCCAATAATATTGGCCCGGTGAAATCTCTCAGGTTCACACGACAGAGGGGGCGCGAGCGGCGCACTATGCGCCGGCTGGCCGCTGACGAATCGTGTTGAGTGAAAGTGTCCATGGGGACCCAAACGACTGAAGAATTATTGAAGACGCCTTTGCACGGCCTTCATATGGAACTCGGCGCGAAGATGGTGCCGTTTGCGGGCTATGACATGCCCGTCCAGTACAAGCTGGGGGTGCTTGGCGAACACCTGCACACCCGCGATAAAGCCGGGCTGTTTGATGTGTCCCATATGGGCCAAGCGGTTCTTGTGGGTTCGGATCATGAAACAACAGCCCGAGCGCTAGAAACACTGGTTGCAGCCGATCTGGTGAGCCTCGAGCGCGGCGCCATGCGCTACACCCAGCTTCTGAACGCAGAAGGCGGCATCATTGACGACTTAATGGTGACGCGCCCGGCCAAGGAAGAGGATGAGGGCAAACTGCTGCTGGTGGTAAATGCAGCCTGCAAGCAGGGCGACTATGAATATATGAACGCCAATCTGCCGGAGGGCGTCTCGCTGGAGGTCCGCGAAGATCTGGCACTCCTGGCCATACAGGGACCTTCTGCAGTAGACGTGCTGACCAGACTATGTCCCGAGGCGGGCGATCTCACGTTCATGACCGGCAAGCCCGTCCAGATTGACGGTGTGCCCTGTCACGCGAGCCGGTCGGGCTATACCGGCGAGGATGGTTATGAGATCTCGGTCCCGGCAGACAAAGCGGAAGGCTTAGCGCGCAAGCTGCTCACCCATGACGAGGTGGAACCTATCGGCCTCGGCGCGCGGGATTCGCTCCGCCTGGAAGCAGGCCTCTGTCTCTATGGCCACGATATTGATGAAACAACGACCCCGGTGGAGGCCGCTCTCACCTGGTCCGTGGGCAAACGACGGCGCGAGGAAGCGAACTTCCCTGGCGCTGAAAAAATTCTTGCGCAAATTGGTGATGGCGCGCCGCGGAAGCGTGTTGGCATCCGCCCGGAAGGAAAAGGTCCGGCCCGCGAGGGCACGGAAGTCGTTGATACAAATGGCAATGTAATTGGCACCGTGACCAGCGGGGGATTCGGCCCGACGGCAAACGCACCGGTGGCAATGGGATATGTGGCGAAAGAGTTCGCGAAGGTAGGAACGCCACTCACGCTGATGGTTCGTGGCAAGCCAAGGGCAGCAGAAGTGGCTGCCATGCCGTTTATTGAAAAAAGATATCGCAAATAAGTGTGCCGAGACCGGCACGTGAAAGCTGATAACGGGGATTGAGAAGTATGAGCACAGTCAAGTTTACCGAAGACCATGAATGGGTTCTCGTTGAGGGCGATGTCGCCACCATCGGCATCACCAACTATGCCCAGGAACAACTGGGCGATGTCGTGTTCGTCGAACTGCCCGAGGTCGGCAGGGAAATGGCTAAGGGCGATGAAGCTGCTGTCGTCGAATCCGTGAAAGCCGCCAGTGAAGTCTATGCACCGATCACCGGCGAAATTGTCGAGATCAACGACGCACTGGATGAAACGCCCGCGAAGGTAAATGAAGACGCCCAGGGTGCCGGCTGGTTCGTCAAAATGAAGCTGAGCGACATTGGCGAGCTTGAAGAGCTGATGGACGAAGCGGCTTACAACACCTTTACTGCAGGATTGGACTGAACCCATGCGTTATCTGCCTCTGACAGAGCCTGATCGTCAGGCCATGCTTGCCCGCATTGGGGCAGGCTCTATCGATGATCTGTTTGTGGACGTGCCGGAAGAGGCACGGCGCGACGGATTGGTTGACCTGCCGACCCGTCAGGGTGAGCTGGACGTAGAGCGCCAGCTGGGCGCCTTGGCAGCGAAAAACACGCCTGCCGGCTCCGTTCCGTTCTTCGTGGGCGGCGGTGCCTACAAACACCATGTGCCGGCGACAGTGGACCATCTCATCCAGAGGTCTGAGTTCCTCACCGCCTACACGCCCTACCAGCCGGAAATTTCGCAGGGAACGCTGCAATATCTTTTCGAGTTTCAGACCCAGGTGGCGATGCTGACCGGCATGGATGTCGCCAACGCATCTATGTATGACGGATCCACCGCCTGTGGCGAAGCCGTATTGATGGCGCACCGGGTTACCCGCAAAAAGAAGGCTGTTCTGTCCGGCGCGCTGCACCCGCATTATCGGGCTGTGGTCGAAAACCTGTCTGATTTTGCCGGCTATGAGGTGGACCCAGGCGCGCCCGTGATTGACGGGACTGAGGACCTTATTGCCCGCATCGACGACGAAACATCCTGTGTGGTCGTCCAAAACCCGGACTTCTTTGGCAATGTGCGGGACCTCCGCGCCATCGCCGATGCGGCTCACGCGAAGAAGGCGCTGCTGATTGTTGCCTTCACGGAAGTTGTGTCTTTGGGCCTTGTGACGCCCCCTGGCGAGATGGGCGCCGACATTGTTGTTGGCGAAGGCCAGTCGATCGGCAACGCCCTCAACTTCGGTGGTCCTTATGTGGGACTGTTCGCGGCCAAGCAGAAATATGTGCGCCAGATGCCAGGTCGTCTCTGCGGCGAGACCGTGGACGCGGAAGGCAAAAGAGGCTTTGTGCTGACGCTCTCCACCCGCGAGCAACATATCCGTCGCGAAAAAGCCACAAGCAACATCTGTACGAATTCCGGCCTGTGTTGCCTGGCTTTCACCATTCACCTGTCGCTCTTGGGCGAAGAAGGTTTTGGACGCCTCGCACGGATCAATCACAGCAATGCGATAAAGCTTGCGGATCAATTGGACGCTGTCGACGGCGTCGAAATCGTGACGCCGACATTCTTCAACGAGTTCACCATCCGGACACCGAAAAACGCTCGCGACCTCATTGATGAGATGGCGGATAAAGGCGTCCTGGCTGGCGTGCGTGTGTCGCGGCTCTGGCCCGGCGAAAGCTCCTTAGACGACCTGGTCGCTGTGGCCTCGACAGAAGTAAACACAGACGCAGACCGCGCCGCCTTTGCGGCAGCGCTGAAGGAGGTGCTGTCATGAGCGGCATGAACAAACAGGGCCGACCAACAGGTGTTGGCGAGCTGGGCGAGAGAGGACGGCGCACCTTTACCGGCAACCGCGGTCTGGCTCAGGAAGAGCTGTTGATCTTTGAGCGCGACAGCGGCGCCTGCGGCGTCGACCTGGATGAGCCCGAAGCGTTTGAAGACCGTCTTGGGGGCAATCGCCGCAACGGGGATATTGGCCTTCCGGGTCTCTCGGAACCCGACGTGATGCGCCATTATGTTCGCCTGTCGCAGAAGAACTACGCCATTGATGCGGGGCTTTACCCTTTGGGCTCCTGCACCATGAAGCACAATCCGCGTTTGAACGAGAAAATCGCGCGGCTGCCGGGCTTCGCAGATGTGCATCCGCTCCAGCCAACCAAAACAGCCCAGGGTGCCTTGGAGCTCATCGAACTCGTCGCCCATTGGTTGAAAGAACTGACCGGCATGCCGGCTGTGGCCATGTCGCCCAAAGCAGGCGCGCACGGCGAGCTGTGTGGCATGATGGCGATCCACGCAGCGCTTGAAGCCCGTGGCGACGGCGCAACCCGCACCCGCGTGCTTGTCCCGGAAAGTGCCCATGGCACCAACCCGGCAACTGCTGCGCTCCTAGGATACACCGTGGACTCAATCCCCGCGACGGAAGATGGTCGCGTCGATGTGGCCGCGTTCAAGGCAAAGCTGGGGCCGGATGTGGCAGCAATCATGCTCACCAACCCCAACACCTGCGGTCTCTTTGAAAAAGACATCAAGGAAATTGCCGACGCCCTTCACGAGGCTGGCGGGTACTTCTATTGCGATGGCGCGAATTTCAACGCCATTGTTGGACGTGTGCGACCGGGCGACCTGGGCGTTGATGCCATGCATATCAACCTGCACAAAACCTTCTCCACGCCTCATGGCGGTGGGGGACCAGGGGCAGGGCCTGTGGTCCTGTCGGAAGCTCTGGCACCCTTTGCGCCGCTCCCATGGGTCATTGAGCGCAATGGTCGCCTGAAATTTGCAGACGTGCCTGAGCAGGTCGAGGAAGTGGGCGGCAACACCTTTGGCCGCATGACCGCATTCCATGGCCAGATGGGCATGTTTGTACGGGCAGCGTCCTACATGTTGAGTCACGGATCAGATGGTCTGCGTCAGGCGGCGGAAGATGCCGTGCTCTCCGCCAACTATGTTCTGGCGTCTCTCAAGGACACGATGTCTGCGCCGTTTGAAGGTCCGTGCATGCACGAAGCGCTCTTTGATGACCGCTTCCTGAAAGACACAGGCGTCGAAACCCTCGACTTTGCGAAAGCGATGATCGACGAAGGCTATCATCCCATGACCATGTACTTCCCGCTGGTGGTACACGGCGCCATGCTGGTTGAGCCGACGGAGAGCGAGTCCAAAGACAGTCTCGATCTCTTCATTGCGACGCTTGCGGATCTGGCGGAAAGCGCCAAGCGGGGTGAAACAGATCGGTTCTCAGGTGCGCCTTATCTGGCGCCAATGCGGCGGCTGGACGAGACCCAGGCCGCGCGCAAGCCGGTTCTCACCTGGTCCCCAGCAGCACCAGCGCAGGCGGCAGAGTAAAACACCATCGAAAAGTCCTGGATTTCTGGGCCTTTTTCAGACATCAAACTTGTCACTGTTGACAAGTTTCGCTTCATCCCCCATTCTTGTCAAAGATGATAAGAATGGGGTGCCGCCATGGCGCGCGCAAAAATTGAAGATGAGCGTAAGGAACAGATCCTCGCAGCTTTCGAAGCCTGCGTGATCCGCGACGGCTTGGCGAAGACAACGCTGCAGAAGGTTGCCGATGAGGCGGGCCTGCCCAGAAGCCTGGTGCGCTACTTCGTCGGCAATCGAGACTCCATGGTGGATCTCCTGATCGCGCGGATGATTGCGCGCACCACGGAAGCCTTTGCCGCAGATCGGGATCTGTCCCCGACGCTCTCAGCTGAAGACCTCGTCGACTTTCTGTTTGACCAGGCAATGGGCGACGACGTCTCGAACAGTGTGGTGGGCGAGCTTTGGTACTTGGCACAGCGCGACGAGGCGATGCAGAAGCGCCTGTCAGCTCTCTACCAAATGCTTGTGGAGAGTCTGGTTGAGCAGATGACCACCAATGGCATGGGCAGGGCAAAGAACGAACGAACGTCGGCAGCCTATGTCCTCCTGAGCCTCGCCTATGGCGACGCCAGCTTCTCGTTTTTGAATCTGGAGACCGGCGGCGCGAGCACGGCACGACACGCCGCCTACGAAGTAATCAGAAAACTGACAGCCGAAAAAGCTATGGGAGAAAAATCATGAAAAAGGTAATTCTAGGCGGCCTCGCCGCGCTCATCGTCGTTGTGGCTGGCGTCGGTTTCTATTTCCAGCGCGAAATCGATCGCGCGGCCTTCGCCGCGACCCTGTTCAGCGGCGCGGAGCAATATGAAAACTTCAACCGCTTGGCGGAGCTTTATCCGGTCTCGACCATGACCGCTTCAGAAACGCCCTTCGACTTCCCTGACGGAGAGGCGGCCCCACTGCCGGCCTCCTTCACCTATAAGGGCAAGGAGATAGACACAGAAACCTTCCTTCAGGAAACAGACACCAGCGCTGTCCTGGTGATCAAGGACGGGGAGGTCCGCACCGAACGCTACATGCTGACCGGGGGAAGGGACGTGAATTGGCTCTCCATGTCGGTGGCCAAGAGCTTCATCTCCGCAGCCGTCGGCATTGCGGTGGAAGAGGGGCACATCACCAGCATTGAAGAGCCAATCACGAAATATGCCCTGTCGCTCGCAGGCTCTGCCTATGACGGTGTCCGGATCAAAGACATTCTGCAAATGTCGTCTGGGGCTGCCTGGAACGAGGATTACAGCGACCCGGAGTCGGACATTAATCGCTTCGGTCAGATTATGGCGCTGGGCGGATCCTTCAACGCTTTCGCCGCGACCCTTAAACGGGACAAAGAGCCTGGCACCTACAATCACTACAATTCCACCGACACCCAGGTTCTCGGCATGCTGCTGGTGGGGGCGACAGGCCGCACCATCGCCGACTACATGGAGGAAAAACTCTGGAAGCCCCTCGGCATGGAGTCAGATGCTTATTGGCTTGTGGACAGTGAAGGCATGGAGATGGCCTTCGGCGGCCTGAATGCCACGGCGCGTGACTACGCAAAACTGGGCGAGCTTTATCGTCTGGGTGGCGTCTGGAATGGCAAACAGATTATTCCTGCGGAGTGGGTGAGCGCCTCCATCACGCCGGATGCGCCCCATCTGCTGCCGGAAACGAAAGTGGCACAGGGTGATTTTTTCCCCGTGGGCTATGGCTACCAGTGGTGGCTCCCGGCAAGTACCGAGGGGGAATATTCCGCCATCGGCGTCTACAACCAGTTCATCTTCGTCAATCCGACCAAGGGGACCGTCATCGTCAAGCTGTCAGCAAACAGCAACTACGCGACCTCATTGGATGAAAGCGCCTATCGGGAAATGGAGACCTTTGAATTGTTCCGGGCGATCAATGCCTCGCTGAACTAAGTCTCCGAATCGCATAATCTCAATAGGGCGCCTCTCATTCCCGAGAGGTGCCTTTTTCTTTGAGGTTTGGGATGACGGAAGCGGAGTTCTTGGAAATCGCGTGCCGCAACGAGGCCAATAGGGCCATTCTCGAACGTCTGCCCGACCTTGGGCTGAACGATGCCTGGCTGGTCTCGGGCAGCCTCTTCCAGACTGTCTGGAATGCTCTGACGGACCGTCCGTTGGGCCACGGCATCAAAGACTATGACATATTCTATTTCGACCCCGACACCTCGTGGGACGCAGAAGACGCCGTGATCAAGCAGGCCGCCGCCCTCTATGCTGATCTCGATGTAGAGATTGAGTTCCGAAATCAAGCGCGGGTCCATCTCTGGTACGAAGAGAAGCATCAAATCTCTTATCCACCGCTCAAGACGTCCTGCGAGGGCATAGATCGCTTCCTGGCTGTTGGAAACATGGTGGGCATCCAAGCCCTGCAGAACGGCGATAGACGTTTCTACACGCCGGGCTTAGTAGACATGGCGGCAATGCACATTCGTCCCAACAGAGCAGGGAACTTTCGCAAAGATCGATACGATGAAAAGTGCGCCCGCTGGAGAGAGTTCTGGCCTGAACTCACTATAGAAGCAGCGTAACCGACACAAAAAACCCCGCGGGGCGATGGAACCACGCGGGGTTTTGAATGCTTAAACTGACAGGCTTTAGTGCAGCTTGTCTTTGACCTCGGCGATTGACTTATCAATCAGCTGAGCTGCCTGGGCGCCATCCAGTTTGTCTTCAATGATCTTCCGAGCGGCAGAGACAGCAATGTCAGCTGCCACGGCTCGGACTTCCTGAAGAGCCTGGGCTTCCGCCTGGCCGATCTTGTCTTCAGCCAGCTGCGTGCGGCGTTCGACCTGTTGAGCCAGGTTTTCCTTGGTCTCAATGGCAAGGCGCTCTGCTTCGGCCCGTGCCTGTTCGACAATTGCTTCGGCTTCTTTTTCAGCGTCGCGCTGCTTGCGCTGGTAGCTCGCCAATACCTGCTGAGCTTCTTCGCGCAGCTTACGGGCTTCGTCGAGCTCGTTCTTGATGTCGTCCGCTCTTTTGTCGAGAGCAGCTGTCACCATGCCCGGCACGCCGAAATAGAAAAGCAGACCCACGAAAAGGCTGAAGCTGATCAGAACCCAGAAATTTGCATCGAGTAGCATGGGTAAGACCTTTCCTTACGCGAGTTCGCCGTCGACGGCACGCTCTGCGGCCGCCCGGTCGCTGGCGCCCAACAGCTGTTCCGTGATGGCGTCTGCAACATCCACGGCCACGTCCCGAACGCTTGAGAGCGCCTGGTCCTTCGTCGCGGCAATGCGCTTTTCAGCATCCGCGATACGAGCAGCGAGCTGACCTTCGAGATCAGCCCGGTGCGCATCCGTTTCCGCTGTCAGCCGATCCCGCGTCTCTTGCGCGATCGTGTGAGCTTTGGCGCGTGCTTCAGCAAGAGCGGTTTCATAGGACGCGATGGCGTCGTCTGTGTCGCTTTTGAGCTGAGCGGCTGTGTCCAGATCGTCTGCGATGCGATCACGCCGTTCTTCAATAACGGTTGCGATCCGCGGCAGGGCGACCCGCGCCATGACGAGGTAGAGAACGCCAAAAACGAGCGTCAGCCAGATGAGCTGCGGCGCGAATGTGGCAAAATCTAACTGAGGCATATGCCTGTCTCCTGAGACTCAGGCGCTTACCCATTAGGGAGAACGCTGAGGCGTTTCGCCGATACCGGCAATCCGAGGGAACCCCCGAAATGCCGGCAGGTGCGAAAGAGGACTGTCTTCGTGGCTTCTTAGAGAACGAAGAGCAGGATCAGTGCAACAACAAGACCGAAGAGGCCTGTCGCTTCAGCAAGGGCGAAGCCCAGCAGCAGGTTAGGGAACTGTGCTGGTGCAGCAGCTGGGTTCCGCAGAGCGCCTGCCAGGTAGTTACCAAAAATGTGGCCGATGCCAACGCCAGCGCCTGCAAGGGCGATACAAGCGATACCAGCGCCAATGAGCTTTGCTGCTTCAGGTTCCATGTCCGTGTCTCCGTTATGCGGGTCCGGATTGTCCCGGCCCTCTTTCAGTTAACTTATGGGGCGAAGCCCCGTTTCAAAGTGAAAACGCGCCGACCGGCTTAGTGCAGGTGCAACGCGTCGTTGAGATAAATGCAGGTGAGGATGGCAAACACATAAGCCTGCAGGAATGCCACCAGAATTTCGAGGCCGGTAAAGGCCACCATGAAGGCGATAGGTGCAATCGCAAGGCCCGTATAGAGGCCACCGGCACCAAGAAAGCCGATCACAAAGCCCGCGAACACTTTCAGCATCGTATGTCCCGCCATCATGTTGGCGAAGAGACGAACCGAAAGGCTGATCGGACGGGAGAGATAGGAAATCAGCTCAATGACCACAATGAGAGGCAGCAGAACCGCTGGCAGACCCTTGGGCACAAAGAGCGAAAGGAAGTGGAAGCCGTGCTTCACAACACCGATCAGCGTCACACCCACAAAGATGAACATGGCGAGCGCAAAGGTCACAATGATGTGGCTGGTGGTGGTGAAGGAGTAGGGCAGCATGCCGAGCATGTTTGAGAACAGCACAAACATGAAAAGCGTAAAGATGAAGGGGAAGTAGGCCTGACCGGCTTTCCCGACATTGTCGCGCACCATGTTGGCGACAAACTCGTAAGAGAGCTCTGCAATTGACTGCCAGCGTCCTGGAACCATCGCCCGGCCACCCATCGCGAAGACGGTGAGCGCTATAATGCCAGCCGCTGCTGCCACCATCCATGCTGCGGAGTTTGTGAACGACGCGTCGACGCCACCTAGATTGATTGAAATCAGAGATTGAATTTCAAACTGATGCATCGGATCGATGCCAAGGCCACCGCTATCTGGGTCTGCTGCTGCCACGCTTCTTGCCCTTACTTGTCACCGGACGGATCGTCCGATTTGCCCACCTGTTCCGCCGCATCAGCTGCCAGCTTCTGCGCTGTGCGAAACACATTCAAAATTCCTGCGGCCATTCCCAGAAAAAAGAAGGTCAACAAGCCCCAGGGCTTTGTCCCGAACAAGTCATCAATGACCCATCCGATAACGCCTCCGGCGACGAGACCCGCAACCATTTCGGTCGAAAGTCTGAATGCCATGCCGATGGCGGTGCTTCTTCTTCCAGTCTCGGCCGGCTCGGGGTTTTTCTGCCGATGGGCCTCCGTGTGGGCGCGAATTTTTGCGTCAAGCGCCGCAAGATCAGATCTATCCTCTGGTCTTGCGTCGCCGGTATCGCTGTCACGTTCTGTCGGGGTCTTCACAGGCCGACCGAACCTCCGCGTTCCTCACGAAACCCCTGCAAAACTGCAGAATTTCGCCTCAAGCCGCGCGCACCCTACTTGCGCGCCCTAACCCTGTCAAGGAAGTCTAAGAGGGGTCCAAGTGCTTGAAAAACAACACCAAATCTGAGCTTTTCGCAGGTGCGTCAATTGGCCTCCGAGCGGGCCTGATTCCCCCTCGGGTGTGAAGGGGAACCAAGGCGCCAAAAGAGGTTAAGGATTGGTCCTAAACGGCCTCGCGAATACGCTCAGCTGCCTCCAGATCAACGGAGACCAGGGTCGATACACCGCGTTCCTGCATGGTCACGCCGAAGAGGCGACTCATCCGCGCCATAGAGAGAGCGTGGTGAGTGATAATCAGGAAGCGGGTATCCGTTGTCCTGACCATTTCTTCCATCAAGTCGCAGAAGCGCTCGACATTCGCGTCATCCAGCGGTGCGTCAACCTCATCGAGGACGCAGATCGGCGATGGATTGGTCAGGAAGACCGCAAAAATAAGCGACATGGCGGTCAATGCCTGCTCCCCGCCGGAGAGAAGGGACATGACCTGCAGGCGTTTGCCAGGTGGCCGCGCCATGATCTCAAGGCCTGCTTCCAGCGGATCATCTGATTCCGTGAGCTTCAGGTGCGCGGTTCCGCCGCCAAACAGGTGTGTAAAGAGGCGGGTGAAGTTCTCATTTACTGTGTCGAAAGCTTCCAGCATGCGCTGACGGCCTTCTTTGTTGAGGCTCGCAATGCCCTGGCGCAGACGCGCGATGGCGGCTTCCAGGTCTTCGCGCTCCCGCATCATCGTGTCCAGCTGTTCCTGGAGCTCTTGTGCTTCCTCATCAGCACGAAGGTTCACGCCACCAAGATTTTCCCGCTCGCGTTTCAGCTTCTCAAGCTTGGACTCAATCTGCTCAAGTTCAGGCAGATCTTCGCCTTCTTTGAGCTCAACCAATGCCAGTGCGTCGGCAGGTTCAACCTCTAGCACTTCGCGGATACGCGCTTCTGCATCGGCTTTGCGCTCGCGTGCGCCGTCAACAAGACCGTCAATGCGCGCGCGTTCCTCGCGGGCGCCTGAGAGAGCGGACTGCGTTTCGCGCGCAATCTTGTCGCACTCGGCCAGATTATTCTCAGCGGCCGCGAGCGCATCGGCGGCTTCGGTACGTTTGGCTTCCGCTTCGGAGATTTGCGTCAGCAGCGCGCTACGCTTTTCTTCAATCTGCGCCGGAACCTGTTTCAGCTCTTCAAGCTGTTCGGCTGTTTCGGTCTTGCGCGTTTCCAGAGTTTCAATCTGGCGCGTCGCGTTGGTGGCCCGAAGCTCCCAGGCTGAGCGCTCTTCCCCAATGGACTGCAGACGGCGTTCGCGGGCCTGTGCATCCCGATTAAGACCTTCCAGCGCCGCGCGGGCTTCTGACAAGGCGAGGCGAAGTTTGCCGACATCCTCTCGTGCCGTATTGACGCGAGCTTGCAGCTCGTCACCAGGACGCAGGCCAGCGAGGGAGGCGCGGGATTCTTCAAGGCCGCGCTTCGCGTCGGTGAGATCGCCCGAGAGCCGTTCCTCTGCTTCGGTGAGCGCAGCCAAACGGTTGAGTTGAGCGGACGCCTGACGCTCAGCGTCGCTGAGTGCTTTGCGCAGGTTCGCCTCGGCAGACTGTGCATCGCGCAAGGCTTGCCGGCTTTCCCGTTCACGGGACGCGGCCTCTTCCACTTTGACCCGGGAGGCTTCATATCCATCACGAAGATCGCGCATTGTGTTCCGCGCGGTTTCGATCTCTGCTTCCAGATCCGCAAGACGGTTGCGTTGCTCCAGACGCTTGGCCGCTGACGTCGGCGCATCAGCGGCGGCTGTGTACCCATCCCAGCGCCACAAATCACCCGCAACAGAGACAAGACGCTGCCCCGGCTTCAATTGCGCCTGCAAGGCTTTGCCTTGTTCCGGCGAAACCAGGCCGATCTGACCCAGACGGCGCGCAAAGGCAGCCGGTCCACGGACAACGGTCGAAAGAGGGCGCGCAGCTTCAGGCAGCGCAGCATCGCCATGCGCTTCCACCAGATCCCAGTGAACGGGCGCCGCGCTGTCCGTCGGGACAGAAAGGTCATCCCCCAGGGCGGCGCCAAGGGCTTTTTCGTAGCCGGGTTCAACGGTCACAGCATCGATCAGCGGCGGCCAAAGCCCGCCTTCATCGACGGCGAGCATATCGCCGAGCGTTTTTGCTTCTGCTGAAAGGCCTTCCAGTTCCCGCTCAGCGCCCTGAAGCGGTTCCCGCTTCTCCGCTTCGTCGGCCCGAGCTGCGCGTAGCGCTTCTTCTGCGGCAAGCGCAACACGTTCCGCTTCTTCCGCACGCGCCATGGCTTCTTCAAGCTCGGCCCCCTGCTGTGCGATAGCCGCTTTCTTCTCTTCCGCGTCTGCAAGGGTCGCGCGTTCATTGGCGATATCGCTCAGCTGCGACGCAAGCTTCTCAATGCGCTGTTCGCCTTGCTCGATGGCACGTTCAAGGCTTTGGCGTTCCGCCGCCAGAGCAGCGGCTTCCTGAGACAGGGCATCAAGTTCATTTTCGCGGGTCTGAAGTGCTTCGCTTACTTCCGAGACTTTCGCACGCGCTGCTTCATGCGCTTCGGCCTGTGAGGCGTCCTGAGCCTTCAACTCAGCTTCTTCCGCACCAAGCTTTTCAAGCGCCTCGCGGGTGTCACTCATCAGCTCGCGTTCACGAGCAATATCCTGCGTGATCTGCTCAAGACGGGCAACGAGTTGGGCTGCCTGTTCTTTGGCGCGGGCTTCCTCCGCATCTAGGTTTTCTCGCGCAACGGTCAGGCGATGAAGACCGGCTGCCGCATGCGCCTCCGCGTCCCGCAACTCTGGAAGCTTTTCCGCAGCCTGAGCCTGCGCGGTGGAGGCGGCTGCTGCCAACTGGGTGAGCTCGGCCACCCGTGCGTCCGTTTCCGTCAGTCGTTGTTCTTCTTCGCCCAGAGTTTCGGTCGCGTTTGCCCACTTCATATGAAGCACGGTGGCCTCCGCGCGGCGAATGTGACCCGACAGGTTCCGATACCGTGTAGCCTGGCGTGCCTGACGCTTGAGCCCTGCCAGCTGTGCTTCAATCTGCACCACCACATCATCGAGGCGTGTCAGGTTTGTTTCCGCTGCCTTAAGGCGCAACTCAGCTTCGTGACGGCGCGTGTGGAGCCCTGTAATGCCAGCGGCTTCTTCCAGAATACGGCGTCGGTTCACCGGTTTGGAGGAGATCAGCTGACCGATCTGGCCTTGGCGAACCAGGGCAGGGGAGTGCGACCCGGTGGAAGCATCCGCGAACAGCAATTGCACATCACGAGCGCGGACTTCCTTGCCATTGATGCGGTACTGGGAGCCTGCATCTTTTTCGATGCGCCGCGACACTTCCAGAATGTCCGACTCGTTGTACGCTGCAGGCGCTCTGCGATCTGAGTTGTCGATCGTGAGCGTGACTTCTGCATTGTTGCGTGCCGGACGCCCGGCGGTGCCTGCAAAGATCACGTCTTCCATGCCGGACCCGCGCATATTCTTGAACGAGTTCTCGCCCATCACCCAGCGCATGGCTTCCAACAGGTTGGACTTGCCGCACCCGTTCGGGCCAACAACGCCCGTAAGGCCGGGTTCGATCAACAGGTCTGTTGTATCGACAAAAGATTTGAATCCAGAAAGACGCAGACGTGAGAACTTCAAGAGAGTGTCCGTTATTTTAGTTGTTTAAGCCCCTTTGGGGTTCGACGCGCCTTCCTTGGTTTCAAAAACCGAAGGACCCCTGGCGCGTCAGAACCTCAAAGCAATGGATCACGATTCGGGCAGGTACTTAAGCAAAACCTCTTCGAATTCGGAGAATGGCAAGGCGCCTTCGACTTTTTCTCCATTCACAAAGAATGTTGGTGTCGACCGCACGCCATGAACCTCCTGACCGCGTGCCTGCACGTCCCGCACATGAGCGAAAATTTCTTCGTTCTGGATGCAGGCCTCATAAGCCTGTGAAGAAAAGCCACCTTGTTTGGCGATGGCCTCAAGGTTCTCGCCCGGGTTGCCCTGGAACGCCCATTGCGGTTGCTGTTCAAACAGCACATCGAGGAACTTGTAATAGCGGTCTTCGCCGGAGCAGCGTGCGAGCATCACAGCCGCAGTGGCCGCCGGATCAAACGGGAAGGCGCGGATTACCCAACGAACCTTGCCGCTTTCAATGTATTTCTCTTTGATTTCGGGAAAGCTCTGAAGGTGAAACGCTGCGCAGTGATTACAGGTCAGCGACGCATATTCATAAACCGTAATCGGCGCGTCGTCGGCACCCAAAGCGTAATCACCCATGGGCCCTGCGACAGCGAGTGCGTCTGTGACTTCCGGGTCGCCGGTCGCTGCGGTGCCTGAACCAGCCCCGTTGCCGTCGGAGTTCATGAAGAAGACAGCCGCCAGGATGAGAACCAGCAGGGCACCGCCCCCGATCAGCAGATTGCGCTTATTTTGTTCCAATTTTAAATATCCCTACTAGATGTTGCGTGATTATAGGCTTCTTGTCCGGTCTCTCAACCGATCCTTTCGCTTGCAAACGGCTGAGAATCGCCGTTTAGCGCCGCCGCGGGCCCGGTCGAGACGGTCTTTTCTGGGAGCCAAGCACCCGGCGACCAAGGCTTTCCAAGGAGGCGCGGAGCGCATCCGATTGGATTTCCGCCGTTCCAGCGCGCAGTGTCTCCTCTTGGGCGGGCGACAATGTGGCAATTTGCCTTTTTCGACTGGGTTTCGGCAGAGGCAGCGGGGCTTGGACCAGCTTGATCCGCGTGACCGCCCGGTAGCCGTAATAGGAATTGATCCGTTCCAGAATTTGCGGTTCCTGGTGTGCGAACTCGAGCGCTCCCGGCCCGTCGACCCGGACCGTGAGTGTTGCCCCCTCTGATCGTCTGGCGCTTTCATTGGCTTTGCTGCGCGGAAAGGCGAGTTTTTCAGGCATGGAGAGGCCGGACAGGGAGGCGCCCACAATCTCCGGCCAGTGGCGGACAATATGGTCCTGCTGAAATCCGCGCGCCTTGTAGACGGACCGTGCTGTCGCCGCGATCTGTTTGGCAACCGGCAACGGCACCCTGGCGCGAGGGGGTGGACGAAAGGTAGACATGGGGAGAGTGTGCCCCATTTTGTGGGGCAGTGCGATGGGACGATCTGTCCTGATCGCTTCAGCTGACAGGAACTAATGTCGATGATCAGGCGTACCGAGCATTTCCAGGAAAAGTGGAGTCCGGTTTTCCGTCCGGAAATGCGTCCGCTATGAGCGTAAAAGCGCCAAAAGCGGCAGAATTATTGGTCTGGTATGACGTGCATGCGCGCCGCCTTCCCTGGCGCGCCCTGCCGGGCAAGCAGGCGGACCCATACGCCGTCTGGCTGTCGGAGATCATGCTGCAGCAAACCACTGTCGCGACGGTCGGACCTTATTTCCAGAAATTCCTCACGAAATGGCCCCGTATCACGGATCTGGCAGGCGCGGACATCGATGAAGTCATGCATGCCTGGGCGGGGCTTGGCTATTACAGCCGCGCCCGCAACCTGCATGCCTGCGCAAAACAGGTGGCGGACGAACATGGCGGTGTTTTCCCTGACACGGAGGAGGGCCTTGGGTCCCTGCCGGGCATTGGCCCGTACACCGCCGCCGCCGTCGCCTCCATCGCCTTTGACCGGCCAGCCGTTGTGGTAGACGGCAATGTGGAGCGGGTCATCGCCCGCGTCTTCGACATTCGCGAACCATTGCCGGGTGCCAAAAAGCCCATCAAGGAAATGACGGCGACGCTCACACCGAAGAAGCGCCCTGGCGATTTTGCCCAGGCGATGATGGATCTGGGCGCCACCATCTGCACGCCACGCCGTCCCTCTTGTGATCGATGCCCGTGGTCCAAATCATGTCAGGCTTTGAAAGCGGGGGACCCTGAAACCCTTCCGGTGAAAGCGCCCAAGAAAAAGAAGCCGACGCGAAAGGGTGCGGCATTCTGGGCAGTGCGCAAAGACGGCGCGGTGCTCCTCCGCAAACGTCCGCCCAAAGGATTGTTGGGGGGCATGATGGAAATACCCTCAACCGAATGGGTTGAGGCCGCCCGTGAAGAAGAAGCGCTTCTCGCTGAAGCGCCGCTTGCTAAGCGCACATGGAAAAAACGGATGGGGCAGGTGCGCCATACCTTCACCCACTTCCATCTGGAACTGGACCTCTATGAAGCGGCGGTGCCTCTAAAGGCACAGGCCGACGGCGAGTGGGTGCTGCCGGAAAACCTCGGCGACCACGCTCTGCCGACGGTGATGAAGAAAGTCGTGGCGCTGGCGCTGCAGGATGAAAAATGAAAACGCCGGGCCACTCTTCAAGGCGACCCGGCGAAAATAGTCTCAATGTCTGAAAGCGATCAGCTCGCGTAAATCTCTTTGCGCACCTTCTGGCGAAGCAGATCGATGGGCTGAAGCTTGCCGCGCTTTTTATAATGCCAGAACGTCCAGCCATTGCAGGCCTGGGCGCCTTGAACATGGGCGCCGATTTTGTGGATGGAGCCGGTTGCGTCTTTGCACGCCAATGTGCCGTCGGCGCGAACCCGTGCCGCATGGCGGTTCGCCGGGTCATAAAGAACCGTGCCCGGTGACAGCAGACCCCGCTCGACAATCGTGCCGAAGGGCACGCGAGGCTCAGACTTCTTGGACTGTGTTACTTCAATGTCTTCTGCCGTGCCGGACTTTGTAGCCTTCAGGCGTTTCTTGGCAGCAGAGATGTAAGACGTTTCGCGCTCAAGCCCGATAAAGTTCCGACCGAGCTTTTTAGCCACAGCCCCCGTGGTGCCCGTGCCAAAGAAGGGGTCGAGCACAATGTCGCCGGGATTGGTTGTGGAAAGCAGCACGCGATGCAGGAGGGATTCTGGCTTCTGAGTCGGATGGGCTTTGGAGCCGTCTTCACCTTTCAGACGTTCAGCGCCCGTGCAGATTGGTAGCACCCAGTCGGAGCGCATCTGCACATCTTCATTAAGTGCCTTCATGGCGTCATAGTTGAAGGTGTATTTGGCTTTCTCAGACTTAGACGCCCAGATGAGCGTCTCATGGGCATTGGTAAAGCGGGTGCCGCGAAAGTTCGGCATCGGGTTGGTCTTCCGCCAGACAACATCGTTCATGATCCAGAAGCCCAGGTCCTGCAACGTCGCGCCGACGCGGAAAATATTGTGATAGGAGCCGATCACCCAGATCGCGCCATTGTCTTTCAGAATGCGGCGTGCCGCTGTCATCCAGGCGGTGGTGAATTCGTCATAGGCTTTGAAACTTGAGAACTGATCCCACTTGTCGGTAACGCCGTCGACCTTGCTCTGGTCGGGGCGGGTGAGGTCACCTTGCAACTGAAGATTGTACGGTGGGTCGGCGAAGATGAGATCGATTGATTTTTCAGGCATCGCATTCATCAACTCTATGCAATCGCCCTGAAGAATTTCGTTGGCCGGCAACCGGCTCATTTGACCTTTACGCCCCACGCTTTACTGCCCCCGTGCACACGCATCCACTGTTTGAACGCGGCTTATGAATTCGATGAAAGTTATGGGGGAATCATGAGTCTTCATGGTTAACCCCCAGTTAATCCCTGCGAATCATTATAGGAATCAAGGGTTTAAGGGAGCAAGCCACCAAATAGAGTCTGTCTCACGTGGCTTTGCCCAACATGTTGCGTATGGGCTTGTAGGAGCGCCTGTGATGCTCGTTCACACCGAGCTTCTCAATGCCAGACTTATGCACAGCCGTGCCATAGCCCACATTGCTGTCCCAGCCATACCCGGGGAACTCTTTGTCGAGCTCCTGCATCAACCGATCACGTGTGACCTTGGCGATGATCGACGCTGCGGCGATAGACACAGACCGCCCGTCGCCGCCAATCACGGCTTCTGCTTTGCAGGGGAGGAGGGGAGTCTTGTTGCCATCAACAAGCGCGACATCGGGTTGTGTTGAAAGATCGGCCACTGCGTCGCGCATGGCGTCCATGGTGGCGTTCAGCACATTGCGTACTTCCACCTGTTCGACACTGCCATACCCGATGCCGACATCAGCGTTTCCCATGATAATTTCGAAAAGCGCATTGCGTTTTTTGGCAGAGAGCTTTTTGCTGTCGTCAAGACCTTCAGGAATATGAGCGGGATCAAGGACCACTGCGGCGGCCACAACTGGTCCCGCCCAGGCGCCGCGCCCGGCTTCATCAATGCCGGCGATACGAAGCTTTGGCGCGCCCGCAGCGCGTTCCAGACTGAAGTCCGGTCCACCAAAAAGAGAGGCCTTGTCGCTCATGGCGTCCAGTTTGCACTGACGTAGCGACGGAAACAAATTGCCGGAAAAGCGTCCTAAAACAAAGCCAGCTGATCACCCACTTTTTCAGGCACCTTGAAGGCGGTGCAATCAAGGCCGCCATTCAGCGCATGGGTATGGGAGCTCTTGCTCGTGCGAATGCCGAGTTTCTCCGCGGCGATATCGAAGCGGCGTTTAATGGTCCAGGCATAGGGTCCGTCGCCGCGCATCCGCTTGCCCCATTCGGCGTCATACTCTTTGCCGCCGCGGGTATCGCGGATGAGCTTCATCACTTTCTTCGCCTTGTCGGGTGATGTGTCGGCGAGCCACTCCTTGAACAGGTCTTTGATCTCGTGAGGCAAGCGCAACAGGATAAAGCCCGCCTGTTCTACGCCCGCATAGTGTGCGCCTCTCAAGATGCGCTCAATCTCATGGTCATTGAGGCCCGGAATAACCGGCGCCACCATGACTCCCGTCGGAATACCTGCCGCGGACAAAAGCTCAAGGGCTGCCATGCGCCGTGTGGGCACGCTGGCTCTTGGTTCCATGGCGCGGGCGAGTTTCTTGTCCAGCGTTGTGATAGAGAGCGCCACGCGCACCAGGTTTCGTTTCGCCATGGAGGACAGAATGTCGATATCCCGGGTGATCAGCGCTGACTTGGTGACGATGGTCACCGGATGATTGTAGCGGTCCAGCACTTCAAGAACCTGCCGCATGATCCGGTAGCGCCGCTCTATGGGCTGATAGGGATCCGTATTGGTACCGATGGCGATCGGCCGGACAACATAGTTTGGTTTGGAAAGCTCCCGTTCCAGAAGCGCTGCCGCATTCGGCTTCGCGAACAGACGGCTTTCAAAATCAAGTCCGGGAGAGAGGCCCATATAGGCATGCGTCGGGCGCGCGAAACAATAGACGCAGCCATGCTCACAACCGCGATAAGGATTGATCGAGCGATCAAAAGGAATGTCCGGGGACTGGTTGCGTGTGATGATTTTGCGCGGTGCTTCATCGGTCACCTCTGTCTTGAGAGTAGATTGTTCCTCAATCGTCTCCCAGCCGTCATCGAAGGCCGCATAGGAGAGAGGCTCAAACCGTCCGGAAGAATTGGAGCGCGCGCCCCGGCCACGACGGCCGGTTGCAGGCACCACGGAGGACACGGGGGACGAGGGGGCATCCAGTGTCCTGGTAAGCGGTGCCGCTTTGGGGATGGGCGACCGGCCTGCCGCTCGGGGGGAAGCGGAGGGACCGGGGCGCGCTATTCTCTTCTGAATACGCGTACCCTCGGTTTGGGAACGTGAAGCCGAACTTTGTTCGACCGGGCGCGCGTTTTCGAAGTGAATGTCCATGGTGAGAAGATAGGAATTTATTCAGAACAAAACAAGAACATTTTAGGGTTCTCGCCAAATTAATTTTCAGTCGGTATAGACTGCGCCCATGCTGAGCGTCGTTATCCCCACCCTAAATGCCGAAGAAGGTCTGCCCCGCTGCCTGAATTCGTTGATCCAGGCGACAGTGCAGGGCCTCGTGCGCGAGGTGATCATTGCCGACGGCGGGTCAACGGATGCAACCGTGGAAATCTGCGACGCGGCCGGCGCGGCGCTCGTCACCGCAGAGCAGGGCCGCGGCGCACAGCTGCAGGCAGGCGCCAAGGCAGCCAAAGGTGATTGGGTGCTCTTCCTCCATGCCGACACCGTGCTGACTCCCGGTTGGGAGGCAGAGGTGTCGAAGTTTTTGGAACAAGTGGACCATGGCCGGTTCCGCGGCAAGGAAGTGGCAGCTGCGTTCCGCTTTGCGCTCGATGATTTTGGCCCGGCCGCAAGGTGGCTCGAATGGGTGGTGGGCTTGCGCTGTGCGATTTTCCGTCTGCCGTATGGCGACCAAGGTCTACTCATCCACAAGAGCTTCTACAAAAAACTCGGCGGCTATACGGACGCACCGTTGATGGAGGACGTCAATTTCGTCCGCCGCATTGGCTGGCGCCGCATGGTGCTCCTGCGCTCCGAAGCCGTGACAAGTCCCGCACGCTACCACCGCGACGGCTATCTCAAGCGCTCCCTCTCAAACCTCGGGCTTCTGTCGCTTTACTTCCTGCGCGTGCCACCTCGCATTCTAGCCCGGCTCTACGGATGACGCCGGAGCGCGGTCGCACAAACTGGCTTGTGGTCATGTCGAAGGCGCCCCGGATGGGGAATGTGAAGACGCGTCTTGCGAAAGACATTGGCGCGTCAGAGGCACTGCGTTTTTACAAAACCAATACGCGAGACTTGCTGAGACGCGTCGGAGACGATCCGCGCTGGACCACCGTCATTGCCGCAGCACCCGACGTCGCTGCGCCTGAAAGCGGATTCTGGCCCGATGAAATGCCGCGTGTCCCGCAAGGAGGCGGAGACCTGGGCACGCGCATGGACAGGGTGATGAAAACCATGCCGCCTGGTCCCGTCGTGCTCATCGGGTGTGACATTCCAAACGTCACCGCTACTCGAATTGCGGAAGCGTTCGACGCGCTGGGCAATCACGATGCCGTTTTTGGTCCGGCGGAAGATGGTGGCTATTGGCTGGTGGGGTTGAAGCGCTTTCCCCATGTGCGCTCCATCTTCGGCGACGTGCGCTGGTCGACGGAACATGCGCTTGCCGACACCCGCGCCAATTTGGTGGACGCGCGCGTGGCACTCCTCGACACCCTGCCGGATATTGATACAGGCGCTGACTTTGAGCGGTGGAAGCGATCACATGGACACTGATCCGTTTCGCGTCTTTCTGGAAATGCAGATCCAGCTGCCCCGCAATGCGCCGGGCAGCGACGGGATGACCCGCGTCCTATTCGAAAGCCTGAGCGGTCTGCCAGACGAGCCCGAAATGCTCTGCATGGGCTGCGGCCAAGGGAATGAGGTGCTGGAACTGCTGCGCCGGTCGAAGGGCCGGGTGACCGCCGTCGATATGCTGAAGCCCTTCCTCGCCAAATTGGAAGTGAAGGCGGAAGAGGCTGGCATAACGGGCGAGCGGCTTCGCACGGTCTGTTCCGACTTTGACGCGCTGGACCTGCCGGAAGGCATTTTCGATCTGCTCTGGTCCGAAGGCGCGGTCTACACACTGGGCTTTGAAGAGGGGCTTGAGGCGTGGGCAAAATATCTGAAGCCCATCGGGCTTGCGGTCCTGTCGGAATGCACCTGGCTGACGGAGTCGCCCAGCGAAGAGGCGCGACACTTCTGGGAGACCCATTACCCGGCAATGGGCACGCTTGAAGAAAACACGGAGCGGGCAAAGCGCGCGGGCTTTGAACTTCTTGAGACGCGGGTGCTGCCGGAAGAAGATTGGTGGACGGACTATTATCAGCCGCTCATTCCGCTGATCGCGGAAGCCCGCGAGATGTATGCGGGCGATGCGGGCGTCCAAGCCATGCTTGACGAAGAGGAAACCGAAATCCGCCTCTATGAGCGCCACGCGGCGGACTATGGCTATGTGTTTTATGTGCTGCGGAAGAGCAGGGCGGCGTGACGTCACATCCCTTTCAGGACGTCATATCCGGCAGCGCCGAGAAATGACCCGACCGCCTGGTTTCCTTCTTTGGAAAGCGCCTGGACACCATGGCCGTCGACCATTCTGTTCATGAAGGCGAAGAAAGCCGAGACCGCGGCTGCGTCATGCACCGCATCTTCTGACCAGCCCGCATCGACAGCAGCGGTGACGTGCGCTTCGGTCACTTTCGATGGCTCGACAGTGAGCTGACGGCAATAGCTGAGAAGTGCTTTGAGCTTGGGCGCCACGTCACTCGTGTCGAGGTCTGCGACCATGGATTCGATGAGACCCGCATCGAAGCCAAAGCTCTCTGCCACCGCGGCATGAGCGCCATAGCAGAATCCGCAAGCATTAAGACCCGAGATATAGGCGGCAACCAATTCGCGCTCCTCGACGCTCAGGTCCGACGGTCCGCGCATCAAGTGGTTGAGAGATTGTTCAAAGGGCAGAAAGCGCTCTTTGTTGTGCGCGAGCACGCTCATCACATTGGCATCGTCGTCGAGGAAGGAGAAATAGGGCATGGGGGATTCCTATGAGGCCAGAGGAAATCTCAGCGGAGCAGAGCCCGCCTACTTCCGCTTATGCTCTTCCAGACGCGGCATGATCTCGACGAAATTGCAGGGCCGGTAGCGGATGTCGAGCTGGTACTTCAGGATTTCATCCCACCCGTCCTTCACAGCACCAGTGGAGCCGGGTAGGGCAAAGAGATAGGTGCCGCCCGCCACACCCGCCGTGGCCCGCGACTGGATCGTGGACGTGCCGATTTTGGCGAAGCTCACCTGATGGAAGAGGGCGGCGAAGCCTTCAATCTCTTTTTCGTAGACCGAGTGGAAGGCTTCCGGCGTCACATCCCGGCCTGTAAGCCCGGTACCGCCGGTGGAGATCACCACATCGATCTCCTTGTCTGCGATCCACTCCGCAAGCTTGCCCGTGATGGTGGTGACATCGTCTTTCACGACCACCCGGTCGGCGAGTATGTGGCCTGCCGCTTCAAGGCGGCTGACAAGCGTTGCACCAGATGTGTCTTCGTCGAGCCCCCGCGTGTCGGACACGGTCATTACCGCGATGCGGACGGGCACAAACTCACGTGATTCATCGATACCGGGCATGGGGGCTCCCTCTTTTTTTGCGCGTTTCCGGACGCAAAACCGCTTTACACTTTTGCTGGAAACGCTTTTGGGGAAACAGTTGGGGATTGTTTCGCGAATGTCCAGTCAGGATCGTGCGCGAATTACCGCTGGGCGAGGGAACGGCCACCTTCGAGCGATTGATAGACGGGCCAGTCACCGGTTGCCGCTGTTTCAAGCGATGGCGTGTCCTGGCCGAGGCGGTCCCGGTAGATCCAGAAATTGGTAAGCACCCGCTCGATATAGCCCCGGGTTTCCGGCGCCGGGATGCTCTCAATGAAGAGAAGGGGATCGTCGCGATAGTCAGTGTTGCGGAGCCACCGGTTCAGATTTCCGGGCCCCCCATTATAGGCCACCATCAGCTGGTAGAGATTGCCATAAGGGTCGCCGCTCCCCATCAGCTCTTCGATATATTGCTGCCCAAGCTTCATGTTGAACGCGGGATCAAACAAACGGTCGCGGCCATTGGCGCCGGAACGTCGAAGCGACCGGTCTCGCGTGATGTGGCTCGCTGTGGCGGGCATGATCTGCATCAGGCCGCGCGCCCCTGCGCTGGAGCGGGCCAATGGTTTGAATTTGCTCTCCTGCCGCATGAAGGCAAAGACCAACGCACGATCAACACGGAATCCATCTTGGGGCGTATAATCCGGCACGGGGAAGAGCCCCGCATTCATCACATAGCGTTCCGGCCCATAGCTTGAGGGCACATAAGCCGCATTGGCCACCTGCATTTGGGTCGCCGGAAGATCGAGACGTTCCGCGAGGGCGATCAGCGCATGATCGAGTGACGCATCAATGCGGCCATGAGCGCGCGTAAGCTCGCCTTCTGCAAGATCGCGCCGTCCGATTTCGGTAAGAGCCACAGCGCGCGCCACCGTCTCGTTGGCAAGGAGCAGGCTGAGACCCGCTTGATCTAGTGGCGGTTGCACCCATTGGAAATCAATCTCGCGCCCAAGTTGTTTTGCGGCAAGAAGGCCATAGAAGGTAGCGCCCGTGTCTGCTGCCAGTTCCAGCATGCCAGACGCCTGATCGGGCCGGCGATCAGCGATGTAGGCGCGCGCCGCCCAGAAACCGCCAGCCGCCCGCGTCCAGTCGCTCGCATTGGGCGCAGCAGCGAGGTGAGAGAAGTGTTCAGCTGCCAGTGCGAACTTGGCCAATCGCCAAGCAGAAAGACCGGCGGTCCAATCAGCGAGCGGCACACCCTCACGGCTGCGCTTCGCAGCACGGGTCGCTTCTGCAAGCGCCCGGTCGTCGCGATGTTCGATGTAATAGGAAACCGCAATGCGCGAGAGCAGCGTGTCAAACTCAACCGCGTTCAGCCCACGCCGGACGGACGACTGAGAAATGTGGTTGAGCGCTTGGGTGGGCCGTTCACGACGCAGAAGCGAGCGCACTTTGCGGGCCGCATTCCGGAAGTTGCGGGAGAAGTCCCGGCGTGGCCCTTCAGCAACCGCATATTGTTGATGGCTGACCTGGCGATAGGACCGTGGCACCGGTCGACGGGGCGCAGCAGCGCCAGATGGCTTCCGGCGAAGCGCCAGTTTGTGAATCTTAGAGGCTTCCGGATGGTCGGCATATTTTGCGAGCCAGTCTCTGAGCTCGTGGTAGCGGGAGCGATAGGCCGTCGGGTGCATGTAACGCTGATAGAGCACATGCCCCATCAAAACGTCGTTTTCCAGCTGCCCGATCAGGCGGTCAGCGGCCCGCCAGTCGCCACGGGTCTGGACCGAAAAAATCCGTTGGTACCGGTCCTGGTCGGCGTCGCTCAGATAGGAAATCGTGTTGGTGGCGGTCTGATAGTCGACCAGATCAGCGGCATAGGCCGGCGCAAGGCTGAAGCCCAAGCCTGCCAGTATCCCGGCAATGCAGAAATTCTTTAAAGATTTCAACTGTTTACGCACGCAACATCCCCCAACCAGCGGGGATATTCTACACGCCTAAAGCCTGCCAACAAGTTGCAGGTGCCGGATTTGGCGAACTTAATTTTTGGGCTGGTTAACAGGGTTTAGTCGGCTTCAACCCTGGTTTTAAAGTCCAACAGATCCCGCCAGGCCAGACGCTTCTGAGCGGGCTGGCGCAACAGGTAGGCTGGGTGAAAGACGGGGAGCGCCGGGATGGTGAGACCGCCTGCGGTCACCGTGCTCCATTTACCCCTGAGCTTCATGATGCCTGATGTCGTGCCGAGCATCTGCTTCGCCGATACACCGCCCACAAGCATCAGATGTTTTGGCGCCACCAGCTCAATGTGCCGTTCGATAAAAGGCGCACACATGGCCTGCTCAACTGGTGTGGGCTGACGATTGCCTGGCGGGCGCCAGGGCAAGACATTGGTGATGTAGACAGTTTCGCGGTCGAGGCCGATAGCCGCCAGCATCCGATCCAGCAACTGTCCTGAGCGCCCAACAAAGGGCAGCCCCTGAATGTCTTCGTCCCGGCCGGGGGCTTCGCCGACCAGCATGATGTCCGCGTCCGGATTGCCATCGGCGAAGACCAGGTTCTTTGCCGTGTGCTTCAACGGACAGGCATCGAACTTCTCCAACGCGGCACGCAGTTCTTCAAGCGTCCCGCAGGATGCCGCAATCGCTTTGGCCTCTCCCGCCTGTTCAACTGTGTCCAAGGGAATCGCTGCCGGTGACGACGTGGTCGCCGGTGCCGCCGACCCAAAAGTAGGGCGCTCACCGGGAATAGTTCTTGAGCCCTTCGGAGCGGGCGACTCGCTTGCTGGTTGAGCGGCGCGCGCATTCAGCGTGTAGCGGTCGATCGCCTCGCCGGAGAGCCCGTCCGTAACCCCCGCTTCCACATAGAAGCGCAGTAAGGCGGCCGCTTCGTGCGGGGTCATGTCTTCAAGGGCGGTCACAATTGGCGCTTTGTCTCAGGTTTTCCGCGATTTTTGGCACTTCCGCTGCGGAAGGTGCGACCTTTGAGGCATTGAATGCCCTGTCGATCCCTTTAGACTCAGGAAGTGGTCGTATTTTGCCCCCCTTATGCACCCGCGTCACGCGATTCCGGTGATCCCAGAGTCACATCAGTTGACCTCATCACGTCAAAACACCATAAGAGGGGCCAAATTTAAGCGCCCGATCAGGTGTTCTCTCTACATTTCTGAACATCTGGGGCCAACCAGTCTGTCGCGGATCCTCTAGACCATCCCGCGCTGGACGAGGAGAGAGAGATGAGCGAAGAAACCGGAGCGCTGGCTGAGCGCGAATACATGGAATATGACGTCGTCATCGTGGGCGGCGGTCCAGCAGGCCTCTCTGCTGCTATCCGGCTTCGGCAACTCGCAACAGAAGAAGACTTCGATCTCTCCGTCTGCGTCATCGAGAAGGGCTCAGAAATCGGCGCCCACATTCTCTCCGGCGCTGTGATCGACCCTATTGCGTTGAACGAGCTGCTCCCCGATTGGAAGGAGCGCGGCGCACCGCTCAACACAGAAGTTGAGAAAGATCACTTCCTGTTCTTAGGCCCCTCCGGCGGCATTCGTATTCCAAACTTCATCATGCCACCGCTGATGAGCAATCACGGCAATTACATTGCAAGTCTCGGCAATGTCTGTCGCTGGCTCGCTGGCGTCGCGGAAGAAATGGGCGTGGAAATCTACCCAGGCTTTGCAGGGGCAGAAGTCCTCTACAATGAAGACGGATCTGTCCGCGGTGTCGCAACCGGTGACATGGGCGTCGGCAAAGAAGGCGACCAGAAAGACACCTACATGCGCGGCATGGAACTGCGCGGTAAATACACACTCTTTGGCGAAGGTGTCCGCGGCTCTCTCTCAAAAGAACTGATCCGGAAGTTCAATCTGGATGAAGGCCGTGAGCCTCAAAAGTTCGGCATCGGCATCAAAGAGCTTTGGGAAGTCGACCCCAAGAAACACAAAAAAGGTCTGATTCAGCACTCCTTCGGCTGGCCTCTGAAGGCCAACACAGGCGGCGGTTCGTTCCTGTATCACTTTGACGACAATCTCGTGTCCGTCGGCTTCGTGGTGCACCTGAATTACAAGAACCCGCACCTGTCACCCTTCGAAGAGTTCCAACGCTTTAAGACACACCCGTCTATTCGGGAAACCTTCGAAGGCGGAAAGCGGATCTCCTATGGCGCCCGCGCGATTACCGAGGGCGGTTTCCAGTCCGTGCCGAAGCTGACCTTCCCAGGCGGCGCTCTCATCGGCTGTTCTGCTGGTTTCGTGAACGTGCCGCGCATCAAGGGCAGCCACAACGCCATGGCAACCGGCATGATGGCGGCGAATGCAGCGTTTGAAGCCGTCAAAGACGGCCGTCAGGCAGATGTGCTCAGCGCTTATGATGAAGCCTATGAAGGCAGCCACGTTGAGAAAGACCTGAAACGGGTCCGCAATGTGAAGCCACTCTGGTCGAAACTCGGAACCATCTTCGGCGTCGGCCTTGGTGGTATCGACATGTGGATGAACCAGCTGGGCATTGGACTTCCCTTTACACTGAAACATGGCAAGCCGGATCATGCGGCAACAGAGCCAGCGGACAAACATAAGCCCATCGACTATCCGAAGCCGGATGGCGTGATCTCCTTCGACCGCCTGTCCTCTGTCTTCCTGTCGGCAACCAATCACGAAGAAGACCAGCCGGTGCATCTTCGTCTGACAGATGCCACCGTGCCGATCGCGCACAATCTGCCCACGTTTGATGAGCCGGCTCAGCGCTATTGCCCGGCAGGGGTCTACGAAGTCATGCGGGAAGACGATGGATCTGATCCGCGCTTTGTCATCAATGCGCAAAACTGCGTGCACTGTAAGACCTGCGACATCAAGGATCCGACCCAGAACATCAACTGGACGGTGCCGGAAGGCGGCGGCGGACCCAATTACCCGAACATGTGATCACGCTCGGGCGGTTTTGACGTGATTTATCGCGTTGTGACCGGTCTTTAGAAAGCAAAGGCTAAAAATTTCAGGTAGGGTCGACCCGTCAAACGGTCGGCCCTATTTTTCTGAGTGGGCCCCATCAGTGAGAAGGTAGAGACCTAACGTGGATTTGCGGTTATTGACACGTTGTCTGGGGATTTTGGCGATCGCGGCGTCGCTGGGCGCTTGCGCGGCCTCCGGCTTCGGCACCAGCCAGAGAAACCCGGACTCGCTCTATGGAAATTATCTGGCAGCGCGCCACGCCGGCACGATCCGGGACATGGATGCAGCGGCCAAATATTACGCGCAAGCTCTTGCCGAAGATCCGGGCAACCCGGTGATCATCGAACGGGCTTTCCTCCTGTCCGTCACAGCGGGAAATGTCTCCGAAGGCTTGAACCTCACGTCAGACATTCTCGAGCGCGATCCTGACAATCGAACGGCCCGGCTGGTACGTGCCCTGTCAGCGCTCAAGGCGTCTGACTATGACCGGACGATCAGTGAGATTGATGCGGCGGCACCCGGACCTTTCACAGCTCTTGTCGGCACGCTGGCCAAAGCCTGGGCGGCGGCTGGGCAGAAGGACGCGGAGCGCGCCTATAAAGAATTGGCATCTTTTGAAGACAGGCCCGCCTTCGATCTCTTCAGAGTGTTGCATGAAGCCTTGATCGCGGACTATCTGGGCGACGCTGCCAAGGCGAGGACGGGGTACATCGCGGCACAGCAGGCGAGCGGAGGGGCGAGCCTGAGGATCATTCAGGCCTATGGCCGGTTCCTGGAAACAGAAGGTGACACAGAGCTCGCGCGTGAGGTCTACAACAATTACGGCCGCCTGGCGCCCGACCATCCGGTTATTGAGAATGCGCTGAAGCGATTGCAATCAGGCGTGTCTCCCGCGCCACTTGTGAGAACGCCGGCGGAGGGGTTGGCAGAGGCTCTTTACGGCCTGGCGTCAGCGCTTGCACAGGAAAGCGGCATTGATATTTCAATCCTCTATACGCAGCTGGCCCTGTACCTGCGGTCCGATTTTGACGTTGCGCGAACGCTCCTGGCTGACCTGTACGAGCGTGGTGACCGTCTGGAAGATGCGATCGCAACCTACGGGCGCATCCCTCGATCCTCACCGCTCTATCAGAACGCCCAGATTCAGATCGCCATTGATATGGATCGATTGGATAGAACGTCAGAGGCGGTGGCACGTCTTCGCGCTTTGATGCGTCAGTACCCAACTGGCGTCGAGCCACTGACGGCACTGGGCGACATCTTGCGCGGCCGCAAAGAATACGCAAAGGCAGTGACTGAGTATTCCAAAGCGATCGACCTCATTGGTGAGCCCAACGAGCGTTTCTGGACGGTCTATTACGCGCGCGGCATGTGCTATGAGCGGCTGAAGCTTTGGCCAAGTGCCGAGAAAGACCTCAAGCTGGCGCTTGAGCTTTCTGACGACCACCCTTTGGTCCTCAACTATTTGGGCTATTCCTGGATTGAACAGAAGATTCATCTCGAAGAAGCAATGGCGATGATCCGCCGCGCAGTCGAACTCCGTCCGGATGATGGCTATATCGTGGATAGTCTGGGTTGGGCCTATTTCAGCATTGGCGATTATGAAAACGCAGTCGTCCATCTTGAACGCGCTGTGCAACTGCAGCCGGACGATCCGACGATTAATGATCACCTGGGCGACGCATTCTGGCGGGTTGGCCGGAAGATCGAAGCGCGTTTCCAATGGCAGCACGCGCTCGAACTTGATCCCGACGAAGAGCAAGAAATCGCCATTAGAGATAAGCTCGAAAACGGGCTCGCTGACGCCGACGTCGAAATGAGCGCTAACGCAGGCTCCTGATGTCGGCAGGCATTCTTGAACTCGCTAATGCGAAGATCAACCTGTCACTCAAAGTCAGGGGCAGACAGGCAAACGGTTATCATCAGCTGGAAAGCCTGGTTGTATTTGCGAGCGCGGCAGACCGTATCACCTGTGTCGATGCTGATGTGTCGGACCTGGACATTTCAGGCCCTTTTGCCGATCAGTTGGCGGGTGAAGAAAGTAATCTCGTTCTAGACGCCGCTAGAGTTTTTTCAGCAGCCCTCGGACGTGACCCCACGGTGTCGTTTGAGCTGGAAAAAAACCTGCCGATCGCGTCGGGCATTGGTGGGGGGTCCGCAGACGCAGCGGCGGCACTTCGCGCCATGATGCGCCTTTGGGGCGATCCGCCTGGGTCGATCGACGGCATTGCGTTGCAACTCGGCGCTGATGTGCCCGTGTGCCTGAAAAAACGCCCAAGCTTTATGACAGGGGTCGGCGAAAACATCCGGACTGTCCCGCGCCTTCCTGAAATTCATGCTGTGCTTGCGAATCCGGGCGTCTCAGTGTCGACGGCAGAGGTATTCAAACGACTTCAGGCCGGGCCGGTCGAGGGACCGGACCGTCTGCCGCTCCTCCCGGGCGTTGAGACCCTCGAACGTCTGATCAAATGGCTGGAAGAAAACGGAAATGATCTGGAAGCGCCGGCCAAAGCCATCGCACCGGTGATCGGCAGGGTGCTTGGTGAGCTGCAGGGGACGCCAGGGTGTCGGTTGGCGCGCATGAGCGGCAGCGGCGCCACCTGTTTTGCGCTCTATGACAATCCATTCGATGCCGCTGAAGCTGCTTCTGCGCTATCGAAGTCAAACCCGTACTGGTGGGTGACAGCCACGCGTTTGCAGGGCTCGTAGTGGTCTAAGCGTCAGTAGGCGCGGCTGATGCAGAAATCAACGAGGCCGCTCAGGGCATCTCGCCGCTCCGACGCGGGAAAGATCCCAAGCGCGTCGCGGGCCATCTCGCCATAGTGGCGGGCACGCGTGACTGTATCTTCAATCGCATTGTGATCGCTCATGATCTCGAAGGCGCGTTCAAGATCGCCCTCTTGTTGATCACCGTCTTGCAGAGTCCGCCGCCAGAAGGCGCGCTGCTCGTCGTCACCTCGCCGATAGGCCAGCACGACGGGCAATGTGATCTTGCCTTCACGGAAATCGTCACCGACATTCTTGCCGAGCGTTGCGGCTTTCCCGTTATAGTCGAGCGCGTCGTCGACCAGTTGGAAGGCAATGCCCAGATTACGTCCATAGGACTCGAGTGCGGCTGCCTGTCCGCCATTTTGTCCGGCAACCACGGCACCAATCTCTGTTGCGGCGGCAAAAAGCGCCGCTGTTTTGGCGCTGATCACCTTGAGATAGGCATCTTCTGTCGTGCTGGTATCTTTCGCGGTCGCCAGCTGCATAACTTCGCCCTCGGCAATCACCGATGCAGCTTCACTCAGGATTTCGAGCGCGCGGAGAGATTTAGTCTCCACCATGAGCTTAAATGCTCGTCCAAGCAGGAAGTCTCCGACAAGCACACTTGCTTGATTGCCCCAGATGAGCCGCGCCGTGGTTTGGCCTCGGCGCATGTCGCTTTCGTCCACTACATCATCGTGGAGAAGGGTGGCGGTATGCATGAACTCGACCGACGCTGCCAAACGAACATGATCACTGCCGGTATAGCCGCACATCCGGGCACAGGTGAGGGTCAACATGGGCCGCAGGCGTTTGCCACCGGATTCGATCAGGTGGTTGGCAAGCTCCGGAATCATCTCAACGTCTGAGCCCATCCGGTCCCGGATCAGCTCGTTGACAGCTTCCATATCTTCAGCCACAAGACGTTGAAGGGTCCGGACGGCTTCTTCACTGTTTTTGCGCTCACCTTCGAGCGGGACGACAACACCCAACGGGATCCCCAGTTCTCAAGTTTCGCTGAGAAACGGTCCAAAACAGTCCGAGAAACAGCTCAATTGCCTTTACTTGTGTCACAATAAGAGCCCGGAGACCAAGCGGCAAGTGCGGCTCACCGCCGCTCCCCCAATGCCGCTGACCAAAGCGTAAGGACCGGCGGCCTCAGGAGTACTCGTGTGAAAGAGCTTCTACGAACAAATGATGTAGTTCTTCTGTCATTCTTGGAGGCCCGCCTCAACGGAGAGGGGATTATGCCGGTTATTCTGGACATGAATGCAAGCATCGTAGAGGGCTCCATCGGCATTTTGCCCCGCCGCCTCATGGTAATTGATGAGGACTTTGATCGGGCTAAGGCGCTGGTCAGTGAAGTCTTGGACGAGGCCGAAGGAGAAGCGGATGACGGCCTTTCTAGTTGAGGTCGCTCGAAGCGGAACAGATCCGCTGCTTCGGAGCTGTTGAGCACTATGGACTTCACCGACGACGGCTTTCTAGGCGGCCGGCTGCAGGTTTTGCAACCGGAGAAGGGCTACCGGGCAGGCATCGATGCTGTGATGCTCGCGGCCTCAATTCCGGCGAAACCCGGAGACCATGTGCTTGATATGGGCGCGGGCGTTGGTGTGGCGTCGCTTTGCCTCGCATCCAGATGTTCCGATGCGAAAGTCACCGGCCTTGAAGTGCAGCAAAGCCTGGTCGCTGCCGCGCTTAAGAACGTTGAGCGCAATGACTTGAGCGCACGCGTAAAGGTTGTTGAAGGATCAGTTACGGAGAAAGCAGCCAGCCTGGCGGACAAAAGGGCGGCTTATGGCAGTTTCGATCATGTTATGACCAACCCGCCGTTCTATGACGGAGGTAAGGTCTGGGGCTCGCCGAACGAAAGCAAAGCCCGCGCCCATGCGCTCGAAGAGGTGGCACTTAATGAGTGGTTGCGCGTCACCTGCGCCATGGCAAAACCAAAAGGCACTGTGACGATCATCCATCGCGCTGATGCGTTGCCGGACCTATTGAAAGGCGCTGAAGGAAAGTTGGGCGGGCTTATTGCATTTCCACTCTGGCCAACAGATTGCGCAGCGGCCAATCGTGTTCTGCTCCAGGGCGTGAAAGGCTCCCGCGCACCTCTGACGCTCGCGAGAGGTCTGGTGCTGCATGAGGCCTCCGGCGGGTTTACGCCTGAAGCTGAGGCCATCCTGCGGCAGGGCGCCGCCTTGGACCTCAGTTCCGCTTGAGAAAACCCGAAAAAGTCTTATGTAGAGCCAATGGTCAAGAAAACACTCATCAATGCTATCCCCCACAAAGGTCTTCGTGAACGTCTGCTCGACCGGATCGACCCTGATGTCTCCGTCGTTCCTGTTGTGCGCCTCACCGGCGTCATTGCTTCTTCAGGTCCTCTGAGGGAAGGCCTCAATCTTGCTGGCGTCGCAGGAGATCTCGAAGCTGCTTTTAAGGCGCGCGATGCGAAAGCTGTCGCGCTGGTGATCAATTCTCCTGGGGGCTCGCCCGTTCAATCGTCGCTGATCTTCAAACGCATCCGCTCACTCGCGGAAGAACATGAACTGCCAGTTCTCGCATTCGTGGAAGATGTGGCTGCGTCCGGTGGCTACATGATTGCCTGTGCAGCTGATGAAATTTATGCCGATGAGCATTCCGTGGTGGGGTCGATTGGCGTCGTGAGCTCGGGCTTTGGCTTCACAAAGCTCATCGAAAAGCTGGGTGTTGAGCGTCGCGTCCACACCGCAGGCGAAAGCAAAGCCATGCTGGACCCCTTCAAACCAGAAGACCCGGAAGAGGTGGCTCGTCTTGAAGCGCTTCAGGAAGAGGTGCACAAGGGATTCAAGGATCTGGTACGCAAAGCCCGCGGCGACAAGCTGGAGGGCGATGAAAAGCAGCTCTTTTCCGGCGAGTTCTGGGTCGCGACCCAGGGCATCAAATATGGCCTTGTCGATGGCATTGGCGATCTTCGTGGTGTCGCCCGCGAAAAGTATGGCGAGAAGGTGCGGCTTCGCCTTGTTGGAGGCCCGCGCCCCTGGTGGCGCCGCAGACCTGGCATTGCGGGTGAACTGCCGAACACAAGCAGTTTTGCGACGGATCTGCTGGGCGCCCTGGAAGCCCGTTCCCTTTGGTCTCGTTTCGGGCTTTAATGCGCTCCGGTCAACTGGGGGGCATCACTGACCGACGGATGAGATCGACATGAACGATATTGTATTCACAGGGCTGATCATGGCTGGCGTCTATGGCGTCGCAAAGCTGGTGAAGAAATACCGCGAAAAAGCCCGCACCCGAATTGAAGAAAAGGTGCACCCTCAAGAACCGCGCAACCTCGGGACGCTGGAACGCGCACCGGATGGCAGTTTCGCACCCGAACAACACCGCTAAACATTAATCACGACTAAGCTGCACATGTGGCGAAGTACCCAACATTTGGTAAGGAAGCCGCATGTTAGACAATCTGTTTTCGATGAAAGACAAAGTGTGCGTGGTCACAGGGGGCTCCCGCGGCCTTGGTCGCGCCATGACAGAGGCCTATCTCGAAGCAGGCGCGGCACGCGTCTACATCACCGCTCGGAAGGCAGAGGCCTGTGAACAGGCGGCGGAGGAACTCTCCGCAATGACCGACGGAGGAGAATGTGTCGCCATCCCGAGCAATCTCAGCACGGCGGACGAAATTGCCCGCTTTGGTGATGCACTCGCGGAACGGGAAAAGTCCGTCGACACCCTGGTCAACAATGCGGGCACTGCCTGGGAAGCGCCGATGGAGCAATTCCCGGAAAACGGCTGGGACAAGGTGGTGGACCTCAACACCAAAACGCCCTTCTTCCTGACCCAAAAGCTCCTTCCACAGCTGAAGTCGGCAGCCGCCGCCAGCGGAGACGCGAGCGTGATCAACACGGGCTCTATCGCTGGGATCATCGGCAACTCGTCAAACACGTTCAGCTACGCAGCCTCCAAAGCCGCCATCCATCAGCTCACCCGCAATATGGCCTTTGCGTTGGCGGACGACAAAATCAGGGTGAATGCCATCGCCCCCGGCCGTTTCCACTCCAAAATGACCGAAGTCTTCGAGAATAATAAAGAAGTCTATGAAGCGGAAATCAAAGCGATCCCTCTTCATCGATGGGGAAATGATGATGACATTCGCGGCATTGCACTCTTGCTCGCGAGCCGGGCAGGGGGCTTCATCACAGGCGAGATCATCACCGTCGACGGCGGTACGACCCTCAGATAGTCGTCAGTGAGTGACCTCATCCTGATCGGCAAAGTCACGCGCAACCTGTTGGAATTCTTCTTCCAACGCCAGGAAAGCATCCACGACGTCTGGATCGAAATGGGTGCCGCGGCCCTCTAAAATTATGGCGCGTGATTTTTCATGGGTGAAAGCAGGTTTGTAGTGCCGCTTGCAGATGAGCGCGTCATACACATCGGCAAGCGCCATGAGACGGCCTGATAGGGGAATCTGCCCTCCGCTCAGCCCATTGGGGTACCCGCTGCCGTCCCATTTTTCGTGGTGGGTTGCCGCGATCTCCTGGGCAAGGCGAAGGAAAGAGGTCGTCCCAAGCCGCTCCTGGGCAGTTGCCAGAGCGTCTGCGCCGATGGTCGCGTGGGTCTTCATGATCACAAACTCATCGTCTGTGAGCCTGTCAGGCTTCAGCAGGATAGCGTCCGGAATGCCAACCTTGCCAATGTCATGCAGGGGGGCTGACTTGTAGAGAAGTTCAATAACGTCATCTGAGAGATAGCCCGAATGGGCCGGGTGTGATTGCAAATGCTGCGCGAGCAGCTTGACATATCTCTGCGTGCGCAGAATGTGGGCACCTGTCTCATTGTCTCGCGCTTCGGCGAGTGTCGCCATACCGAGAATGGAAGCATCCTGGGTCAGCAGCACTTCGTCGGATTTGACGGACAGCTCCTCAATCATCTGATTGGTCAGTTCCGCCATGCGACCGAATTCATCATTGCTCGTAACAGGGACGGAGGCTTTGAGGTTGCCATTCATCACCTGACGAAGCGCATCATTCTCCGCATTGAGATAGAAAGAAAGATTGCGCGCATAGGCGGTGACTATCTTTGTCGTTCCCAGAACGCCGACACCAACAACGAAAGCAATTTCCGCCAGGATGGCGTCCTTGGCAACTGCAAATCCCGGCTTGCTGTAAAGCAGCCAGAACAGATCTTTCTGAACCACCTGATAGATCACCGCGCCCAGCATCACGAGGCAGGCGATCACAAAGAAACTGAGCTTCACGGCGGTGGGTACGTAGTCGCGGGGGAGAGCGAGAGACCGGTTCTCAGCCTGCAACTGACGTGCGATCCGCAGTTCATAGTTGAGCGTGAGATCTGCGCTGACCAAAAAACCGAAAGTGAGAAACCCGATGGTCACTTTCAGGGCGCTTTCAAACGGAAAACCGTAGGCGGCGTAGTTCAATCCTCCGATCATCGCACTGGCGCCGAGATACAGACTGAAATCAATCATGAAGTGGCCGTACTGACGCTGCGTTTCAGGCAGCGCCGGGAGCAGTTTCGACATGACGAGCGGCCGAACAGCCACCAGAGTGACGAGCGTCAGCCCAATTGGCCAAAGGAGATTGGGGATAGAGAGCTTGTCGATATAGGGACAGACAGCAGTGCCGTAGACAGCAAAGAGGGTGAATGCCACAAAATGCCGGACGAGGCTTCCATCCTCATTGAGGCTCTCGAGCAGGCCCGGCGATTTGACGTCTTGGACAGGCGCGGCTTGATATGTTGCTTCAGAACTCATGGGGGCGAGCTTCCGGGAGCATCCCTTAAGAGCTGCCTAACAATGTCCGCGACACGCGAAATTGTGATCGACACCCCTAATTTCGCCCCTCCTTGACCGGGCGAGGCTCGCCCGGTTACTTTGCGCCCGCTTTCAGAGTTTTCCTTTAGATTCTGGGGGTTTGAGCGTTCCGAGGCGAAGTTGCCCGACTTCACCGTCCAGGAACGCGCCAAGCTAAAATTATCGCGCCGACGTCATTTTCTGAGAGTAAGTCATGTCCAGCCCAGCCGGTTCCGCCGACAAGACCCGGAACACGTCTTTTCAGTCGCTCATTCTGACCCTTCAGCAATACTGGGCAGACTATGGCTGCGTCATTCTGCAGCCCTATGACGTGGAGATGGGCGCGGGCACCTTTCATCCAGCGACGACATTGCGCTCCCTCGGACCAAAGCCTTGGAACGCGGCTTACGTTCAGCCGTCCCGGCGGCCGACCGACGGTCGCTATGGTGACAACCCGAACCGCTTCCAGCACTATTATCAGTTTCAGGTGATGCTGAAGCCGAGCCCGGAGAACATTCAGGAGCTCTACCTGGAAAGTCTCTATGCGCTGGGCATCGATCCGAAGAACCATGACATCCGCTTTGTGGAAGATGACTGGGAAAGCCCGACGCTCGGTGCCTGGGGTCTCGGCTGGGAAGTCTGGTGCGACGGTATGGAAGTCTCCCAGTTTACTTATTTCCAGCAAGTCGGTGGCTTTGACTGTTCACCGGTCGCGGGCGAGCTTACCTATGGTCTGGAACGCCTCGCTATGTATGTGCAGGGCGTCGACAATGGCTATGAGCTGAACTTTAACGGTCAGGAAGGCGACAAGAAAGTCACCTATGGCGATGTCTTCCACCAGAACGAAGTCCAGTTCTCCCACTACAATTTCAATGCGGCGAACACGGACATTCTGTTCCGGCACTTCGAAGATGCGGAGAAAGAATGCGCCGCACTCCTGGAATATGACCCGCCCCTGGCGCAGCCTGCCTATGACCAGTGCATCAAGGCAAGCCACGCCTTCAACCTTCTGGATGCCCGCGGTGTGATCTCCGTCACGGAACGCCAGGCTTATATCGGCCGCGTACGCGCGCTCGCCAAAGCCTGTTGCGAAGCCTATCTCGAGACGCCCCAAGCCGGTGGCAGCGCAGAAGGGGAGGCATAACCCATGGCCGATCTTCTGCTCGAACTGTTCTCTGAAGAGATCCCGGCCCGCATGCAAAAGCGGGCATCGGAAGACCTGCAAAAAATGGTGACCGATGCCCTCGCCAAAGAAGAGGTCTTTGGGGAAGGGGCCCGCGCCTTTGCAACGCCGCGCCGTCTGACCTTGGCCATCTCCGGTCTGCCTGTCCGTCAGCAGGACCGCAAGGAAGAGCGCAAAGGCCCCCGCGTTGGTGCGCCTGAAAAAGCGATGGAAGGCTTCTTGAAGTCGACGGGCTTGACCCTTGATCAATGCGAGACCCGCGAAGACAAGAAGGGTGAGTATTACGTCGCCGTCATCGAAAAGACTGGCCGCGGCACCGACGAGCTGATCGCGGAGATTGTGCCGGATGTGATCCGGAACTTCCCCTGGCCGAAGAGCATGCGCTGGGGCACTGGATCGCTCCGTTGGGTGCGTCCGCTTCATTCCATCGTCTGCACCCTGGATGGGGAAGTCGTCCCATTTGAAATTGACGGTATTCAATCCGGCGACGTGACCTACGGCCACCGGTTCATGGGACCCGACGCGATCAAGGTTCGCGAGTTCGACGATTATGTGGAGAAGCTCGCGCGCCAGAAGGTCATGCTCGACCCGGAAGCCCGCGCCGCCCACATTCTGGAAGACGCCAAGAACCTGGCCCACGCTCAGAACCTGGAACTGATCGAGGATGACGCGCTGCTTCATGAAGTAGCGGGCCTTGTGGAATGGCCGACGGCGCTCATGGGCACCATTGACGATGAGTTCATGGAAATTCCGCAGGAAGTGCTCACCTCCACTATGCGGGCGAACCAGAAATATCTGGCGCTGAAAGACCCGAAGACAGGCAATTTCGCGCCGCGCTTCATCGTGGTCTCGAACATTGAGCCGGAAGATGGCGGTGCGGCGGTGATCAACGGCAATGAGCGCGTGCTTCGTGCCCGCTTCGCCGATGCCCGCTTCCTGTGGGAGCAGGACAAGCAACACTCACTGGAAGACTTTTCGAAGAAACTCGACCAGGTTGTTTTCCATGCAAAGCTTGGATCGGTTGCGGAGAAAGCGGAGCGCATCTCCAAACTGGCCGGCGAACTGGCAAGCGTGACCGGCGCGGACAAGGCGAAAGCCGAACGCGCAGGGCGCCTCTCCAAGGCGGACCTTGTCTCCGGCATGGTCTACGAATTCCCCGACCTGCAAGGCACCATCGGTCAATATTATGCGTTGGCCGATGGGCTGGACGCAGACGTGGCTGATGCCATCGCCCAGCACTATCAGCCGCAGGGCCCATCCGACGATGTGCCGGAAGGACCGGTGGCGCAGGCCGTGGCCCTCGCGGACAAGCTCGACACACTGGTGGGCTTTTGGGCCATTGACGAGAAACCAACCGGCTCCAAGGACCCGTTTGCTCTCCGCCGTGCAGCGCTCGGCATCATTCGGATGGTTTTGGAGGCTGAACTGCGATTGCCTCTGCTCTCTGTGTTCCCTAACGCGCAAGAGCAGAATGAAGACCTTCTCTCCTTCTTCGCGGACCGTCTGAAAGTCTATCTCCGCGACAAGGGGGTCAAGCATGACTTGGTGGATGCGGTCTTTGCGTTGCCGGGTCAGGACGACCTTCTCCTGATCGTGCGCCGGGTTGATGCCCTGGCGGAGTTTCTGGGTACGGACGATGGAGCCAACCTCCTCGCGGGCACCAAACGCGCCGCCAATATCCTGCGGATCGAAGAGAAAAAAGACAAAACGACCTATGCCGGGGTACCGGACGCCAGCCTATTCGAATCGGACGAGGAAAAGGCGCTTGCCTCAGAGATCAATGTCGCCCGCGATGCAGCGGCCAAAGCCGTCGCAGAAGAAGATTTCGCGGCCGCTATGGCAGCGATTGCAAAATTGCGCGGACCCGTCGATGCCTTTTTCGAAAAGGTCACGGTGAACTCAGAGGATGACAAGGTCCGCGAAAACCGCTTAAAGCTCCTCGCAGAAATAAGGACAGCGCTGCAGGGCGTGGCCGATTTCTCGAAGATAGAAGGGTAACAGGAACATCGCTGTCGGTGGGGAGTCCCCCCTCCCTGACCCTCCCCCAAAAGGGGAGGGAATCTGACATACTGAACACCGAGAACACACCCTCCCCCTGAGGGGGAGGGATGGGGTGGGGGTGGCCCGTTAACGGCAAAGGCTCTGAGATGACCGGTTCGACGAAGTGGGTATATGGGTTTGGCGGCGGCAGTGCGGAGGGAGACGCAACCCTACGCGAACTCCTGGGCGGCAAGGGGGCGAACCTCGCCGAAATGGCCAATCTGGGGCTTCCTGTGCCACCCGGCTTCACCGTCAGCACCGAAGTCTGTACCGCCTTTTACGACAATGATCGCACCTATCCTGACGGTATGAAAGACCAGGTCGCCAGCGCGCTTGGCGGCGTTGAGAAGGTTGTCGGCGCTGAATTCGGCAATCCGGACAATCCGCTGCTCGTGTCAGTGCGTTCCGGCAGCCGCGCATCCATGCCCGGCATGATGGACACGGTTCTGAACCTCGGCCTCAATGACGCTACCGTCGCAGGCCTCGCCGCGAAAGCGGATGAGCGCTTTGCCTATGACAGTTACCGCCGGTTCATTCAGATGTACTCCGACGTAGTGCTGGGCGTGGACCACCATAATTTCGAAGAAATCCTCGACATCTATAAGGAAGAGAACGAGCACTATCTGGACACTGACCTGGGCGCCGCCGACTGGAAAGAAGTCATCACGCGTTTCAAGGCCTTGGTTGAAGAAGAGCTCGACGAGCCTTTCCCGCAAGATCCAAATGAACAGCTCTGGGGCGCCATCAATGCCGTCTTCGGCTCCTGGCAGAACGCCCGCGCGGTCACCTATCGCCGTCTCCACAACATCCCTGACGAATGGGGCACGGCCGTCAACATTCAGGCCATGGTCTTCGGCAATATGGGCGACACGTCAGCGACCGGCGTGGCCTTCACGCGAAACCCCTCCACCGGAGACAAGGCTTTCTATGGCGAGTTCCTGGTGAACGCGCAGGGCGAAGATGTTGTGGCCGGCATCCGCACGCCACAGCACCTGACGAAACACGCTCGCGAAGAGAGTGGCGAGACCGCGCCCTCCATGGAAGAGGTCATGCCTGGCGTCTATGGCGAGCTGGTTGAGGTCTACAAAAACCTTGAGGGCCATTACCGCGACATGCAGGACCTGGAATTCACCGTCCAGGAAGGCAAGCTGTGGATGCTGCAGACACGGAGCGGCAAGCGCACCGCCAAGGCAGCGATCAAGATTGCCGTCGACATGGCATCGGAAGGTCTGATCAGCCGCGAAGAGGCGGTCACCCGCGTTGACCCGGCATCTCTTGATCAGCTTCTCCACCCGACCATCGATCCGAACGCTGAGCGCAATGTGGTGGCGACAGGTTTGCCCGCCTCCCCGGGCGCGGCGTCCGGCGAGATTGTTTTCTCTTCCGAAGAAGCAGCTTCCTTGAAGGCGCAGGGACGGGATGTGGTGCTGGTGCGCGTGGAAACGAGCCCCGAAGACATTCACGGCATGCATTCCGCCGTCGCGATCCTCACCACGCGGGGCGGCATGACAAGCCACGCTGCGGTCGTGGCGCGCGGCATGGGCAAGCCCTGCGTGTCCGGGGCAGGCACCGTCAAGATCGACTATGCGGCAGAGACCATGGTGAGCCTCGGCGAGAAATTCTCCAAAGGCGATGTGATCACCGTCGATGGCTCGACAGGGCAGGTCATGCGGGGCGCCGTGCCCATGCTGCAGCCAGAGCTTTCCGGCGATTTCAGCACCCTCATGGGTTGGGCCGACGAGGCCCGTCGGATGACTGTGCGCGCCAATGCGGAAACGCCGGACGATGCTCGCGTTGCGCGTGAGTTTGGAGCCGAAGGCATCGGCCTTTGCCGCACAGAACACATGTTCTTCTCCGATGATCGCATTCTTGCCATGCGCGAGATGATCATTGCCGATGATCAGGCAGGTCGCCGCAAGGCGCTCGACAAGATCCTGCCAATGCAGCGCGAAGATTTCCGCCAGCTCTTCACCATTATGAGCGGGCTGCCGGTGACAATCCGTCTGCTTGATCCGCCGCTTCATGAGTTCCTTCCCCACAGCGAGGAAGAGATTGCTGAAGTGGCAGAGGCCGCCGGTCTCTCTGCGGACAAGATGCGCCGCCGCCTGGCAGAGCTCAATGAAGCCAACCCCATGCTCGGCCATCGCGGATGCCGTCTCGGCATCACCTATCCCGAAATCTATGAGATGCAGGCACGCGCGATTTTTGAAGCGGCCCTTGTGGCAGCGGAAGAAACGGGTGCCGCGGTGATCCCGGAAGTCATGGTGCCACTCGTCGCGACCAAAGCGGAGCTCGAATATCTGAAAGAGCGGATCATCGCTGTCGGGGATGCTGTCGCACAAGAGAAAGACAAGCCGCTGGAATATCAGGTCGGCACCATGATCGAATTGCCCCGCGCAGCGCTAAGGGCAGGTGAGATCGCTGATGCCGCCGAGTTCTTCTCCTTTGGCACGAACGACCTCACCCAGACCACCTACGGCATCAGCCGCGATGATTCGGCGAACTTCCTGAAAGACTATCTGGGCAAGGGCATTGTCCCCGCAGACCCCTTTGTGTCCCTCGACCAGGAAGGGGTAGGCGAATTGGTCCAGATTGCCGCCGAGCGGGGCCGCGCCACACGCCCCGACATCAAACTGGGCATTTGCGGTGAGCACGGCGGAGACCCGGCTTCCGTACATTTCTGCGAAGGAGCGGGGCTTCACTACGTCTCCTGCTCGCCCTACAGGGTCCCAATTGCGCGCCTGGCAGCGGCTCAGGCGGCCGCCCAGAAGGCCGCCAAATAGACGCCCATTGAGTCGGCGAAATTAGGCACAGTTTTCTAAAATGAGGGGGCGGCGAGCGGTCGCACGCATCTGTGATCAGGCGTGTGAAGGGCGCTTTTTTCACCAAGCGGCCGCCTCTCCGACAAATGAAAAAGCCCTGTGGATTCAGTCACTTCGCGCTTGAATTATGGTAAATAAAACCTGTGCAACAGGCCCCGCCGTTAACCATGATGGGCCTCGTTAAGCTTCTGTTTACTCTGACTGTGATTCCCTAATCCTATTGAAAAACAAACGCTTAGGCCTATTTCGCCAGTGTGGCCGGCGAGGCATTGCCGGACTCAAAAGTTTATGATACTTCCCCGCCACCCCGCTGACGGATTGTCAGCTGAGTAAGGGGTATCCGGCAGAGCCGGGCGTATGAGTGGCACAGGCGTTGCTGCGTAGATGGCAAGACCGCACCGACAGAGTTAACGCGGTCAAAGTGAGACAAGAAGACTGATCAAGGCACGGGCATGGGGCCCTGGCCACCCACGCGAACGGACCAAAAGCGATGAACAAGCTCGCTCAATGGCTCGATATAGGACACTACCTCCGGGAACCTGCACATCTCGCAGCGGGCCTGGCTGTGTCTGCCGTTGTGGCCTCGGTTTTTTGGTCAAGTCTCGCTACCGCAACGGTTGACCCAGTGTCGGGTGTTGACGGCAATCGCCTCATTCTCTCGAGTTTCTCCGATCCGCAGCTGCTTGACCGGCCCACCCGCCTGACCGAGCTTGCAGAACTTGATCACCGCGCAGGCATTGCCGCAACGCCCGTGAGAGCGCTGGGTGACAGAGCCCGCCGCCTGGAACAGGAACGCCGGTGTCTTGCGGTCGGCATTTACTTTGAAGCCCGCGGCGAAAGCCATAGCGGCCAGGTTGCCGTCGCTGACGTGATCATGAACCGCGTGGCGTCGAAGGACTATCCCAACACGATTTGCGGCGTGGTGTTCCAAGGGTCCTATCGCCAGACAGGCTGCCAGTTCTCCTTCACCTGTGACGGCGAATCGGACCGGCCGCGGGATCTGAAGCCTTGGCGGAAAGCACAGCACGTCGCCAGCATGGTCACCATGCGGGATGATCGCCAGCGGCAGGTCCCAGAGGATGTGCTGCATTACCACGCAGATTATGTGGACCCGATCTGGGCATCGCGCATGTACAAAGTTGCGAAAATCGGCCGCCACATCTTCTACACCCGGACGCGTTCCAGCTCCTAAGCACGCTCACCCTTTAAGACGCCAGCGTTTCTGCGCCTTGTTGACGCAGATCAATGAGATGGCTCGCGCTCTGGTCCAGTCTTCATCACGATGACGGCGGAGGCGCTTGAAGATTGCATCAGGCACGGTGCTCATCGGCCGACCACCCCGAGGACCAGCCTTTGACCGTCATCACCATTTCAGCAAATAGAAGATTCTTAAGTATCAAGGCGTCATTCGAAGCCCGATGACTTTTTGATATTCTTGCGGACATAGCCCGGGAACAAACGCGCCATCTTGTCCATCACACCGAGCTGCTTGTTGCCAAAATAGTGGATGTCTTCGCCATGAGCAGCGCGCCAAACGATCGCCGCAATGTCCTCAGGTGTGTGAGCAATCCCTGTGGCTTTGAAGTTCTCCGTCTGATGTTCCTGGTTTTTCACCATGCCGGTATCGACATAAGACGGAAGGACATCACTTACATGGATGCCATAGGGCTCAAACTCGATAGAGAAACCTTCGGTCATGGCGCGCACCGCATGCTTTGATGCGGAATAGACCGTGAGCTCCGGAATGCCATAGACGGCAGAGGCAGACGCAGTATTGATGATCCGCGCGTCACCATGGGTGGCCGCCGTCGCCTTCAGTGCATCCAATCCAGCTGCCACGCCATTGATGATGCCATTCACATTCACATCGATGGTCTTACGCTGAATGGCCGGGTCGACCTGATCGAAATTGCCCATCTTGAGGATGCCCGCATTGTTGAACAACACGTCCAGCCGTCCACTGGAAACCGCAAGGAAGGCCTGAATAGCTTCATTGAACTGATCCGGGTCCGTGACATCAAGCTCACCGGTGGTGATCATCGGTGCCCCGTGTACGGCGCGGAGCTCGTCGGCCAGCTGAGCGAGACCCGCTCCGTCAATATCATACAGGCCGACAAACCAGTCCCGGCGGGCGAAATGGCGCGCGGTGGCACGCCCAATGCCTGCCGCTGCGCCGGTGATAAAGATGCTTCGAGACTGGGTCATGGCGTCTGGCTCCAAATGGGCCCTTATTCAGCGGCCGCGGCAGCTGCTTTGGCTTCTTCAATGGCAGCGGCGATGGGGCCGCCTGAGGCGATGCTTGCGCGCGTGCCTTCCGGATCGAGAGCTGATGCTTTGTCGAGATCGCCAATCTCCTCAGGCACAAACCAGTGCAGACGTTCAGGGTCATCGTGATAGGACGCCCAGACGGCTTTCGCCACCTCTGTTGCGGGAACCAGTCGGAACATGCCTTCCGCCGGCGCGCTTTCCTTAGCTTCGTCCGGCAGGATCGGCGTGTCGATGAGACCTGGAAGCGTGTCGGCGACGCGGATGCCGAAGCGGCTGAATTCAACAGAGAGCGCTTCCGTCAGGCCCTTCACCGCATGCTTGGTTGCAGAATAGACAGCGATCCCGGGCATGCCATAGGTGGCGGACGAGGAAGACGTCGTGAAGCAGAGCGAGTTGGGTGTCGCTTTCAGCAGATCAACCGCCAGGTGGATCCCGTTCAGAACGCCAACAAAATTTACATTCACCACATCCATCACATCTTCAAAGGGCATCTCATCGAAAAAACCGCCCTTGCCGATGCCGGCATTGTTGAAGAGGAGATCAAGTTTGCCGCTGGTCGCGTCAGCAAACTCGGAAAGGGCTTTTTCGTAATCTGCGCGGTCCGTCACATCAAGCGTGCGGACGATGCAATTGTCCGAGCCGAGTTCTTGTTCGAGGGCGGAGAGCCCCTCTTTGTTGACGTCATACCCGCCGATAAACCAGCCGCCCTGCGAGAAGAGACGCGCAGTTTCGAGCCCCATGCCGCTGGCGGCCCCTGTAATGAAGATGGATTTTCTGTCTCCGGCCTGACCCATGCGACCCTCCCTAAGAATTTTGTTATGGCGCATCTTAGGGCTGAGGTGCGCTGGAAGTCGAGGGAGGCTTATTGAGAGTTAGCTGGCTGCCGCCTCATAGTCGAGGCCGATATCAAGGCAGGGCGCAGAATGCGTGATCCACCCGACGGAAATGTAATCGACACCCGTCGCAGCAACGCTCGCAGCAGTATCAAGCGTGATTCCACCAGATGCCTCAAGGACGGCACGGCCCAGATTGATCTCAACGGCCTGGGTGAGAACGTCCGGCGGCATATTGTCGAGCAGCACAGCCTCAACACCAATGTCCAGCGCCTCTTTCAGCTGGTCCAACGTGTCGACCTCAATCTCGATCCGCACCATGTGGCCCGCTTTGGCGCGAGCCCCGTTGATTGCTTGGGCAATGCCACCTGCCATGGCGATGTGATTGTCCTTGATCAGGATGGCATCGTAGAGGCCGAAGCGATGGTTCACGCCACCGCCCGCCCGCACAGCGTATTTCTCGAACGCGCGAAGGCCGGGTGTGGTTTTTCGGGTGCAGCAGATGCGCGTGTCGGTGCCTGCAACCGCGTCGACAAACTTCCGTGTCGCCGTGGCGATGCCTGAAAGGTGGCCCAGAAAATTGAGAGCGACGCGCTCGCCTGTGACGATCGCCCGCGCATTGCCTTCGATGGCGGCGATCACGTCGCCAGGAACGACCTGAGTGCCGTCGGGTGCCTGGACAGCAATTCTGAGACTCGGGTCCACAAGCCGAAAAGCCGTGCGTGCCGCATCGAGTCCTGCAATGCACCCGTGCTCGCGGGCGCGCAGGACGACCTGCGACCGCGTGTCTGGCGGCACTGTTGACTGGCTCGTAATGTCGCCCGCGTCGCCCAGATCTTCGGTCAGCGCGGCACGGACTTTTTCTTCCACCAAAAAGGAAGGGAGTGGATGCAGGTCAGTCATTCTCACAATCGCTACGTTGGGCATTGGGTGCCAAGCACGCCAAGCCACCAGAGTGTTTTTACGCCATTTTTGTACCCGTTGGCAGACTATGTCGTCCCGAGCACGACCCAGCAGCGTACCTGGATAGCGGGTGAGATCGAGCGCCTCTTCAAAGAGGCGCTCGGTGTTTTGGCCTTTTCCGGTCCGTTCCGGATCCGAGGCAGTTCAACGCCAATGAAACCAGGCGTTAGTTTGTTTGCTCGGGTACCAGCGTTATATTGACCGGGCTCTCGTATCGGTTGTCCGCACCCGTCGCTGAATCGATGGCGCTACTTACGCCAAGGGTCAAGACGACGTCCAGGGCGATCCCAGCCGCACCGGAGCCCGACTCCCATCCGCTATTATTGTAGTATGTCGCCTCCTGGTAGCCCGCCTTGTTGCAGGTAATGATGATATCGTGCTTCGTTTTGTCGACCGTGACGCCGCCAGGCGTGTTGGGTACGCCGTTGAGCTGGACTCCGTTGCGCATCAAAGTGCAATTGGCCCCAGCTGGAATTGTGTTAACGAAAATCTCTTGAGTTGTACCCTGAGTGATGGATGAACAGCCCCACATGAAAATAGCAACGGCAACTACCGCTAATACGCGCATAATTTAATCCCCTCGAATTACTTTCGCGCGCAAAGTATGGCGGGTGTTTGATATGGTCAAGCATGGGTTTTAGTTAATAGTTCGGGCTGTTGCACTGACAACACTACTTGAGACTTGGCCATCAGCATTTGCAATTGCGTCCGCCTCCTCAAGGGTGATGAAGGTGCGATGCTGCCATTCAACGTCTGCCTGCGGACAATCAATCCGGAAATGCCCGCCGCGACTTTCCCTACGCTTGAGCGCTGCAGCCGTGATGAGTTTTGCAGCCGTCACCATATTGACGAGGGCAGGGGATGATCCTGCGGCACGTTGGATCCGCACGATCTCTTGAAGTGTTTGGCGGAGCCCTTCGGCGTGGCGCACAACACCAACATGTCGCGTCATGAGGTCTCGCAGCTCTTGCATGATTGGCACATCATGCGCGCGGCGGGGTTTGAGCGCGGGAATAGCGGCTGTTACCTGAGGTCCAGCGTCGACCGTGGTCAGAATGTCTTCGGCAATTCGTGCGCCGAAGACGACCGCCTCCAGAAGCGAGTTACTGGCAAGGCGGTTTGCGCCATGCGCGCCGGTTGACGCCACTTCGCCGCAGGCCCATAGACCCGGAAGAGACGAACGGCCGTCCTGATCCACAGCAATCCCGCCCATGTGGTAATGCATGGCTGGCGCGACCGGGATGGGTTCTGTGACCGGATCGATGCCCATCCGCTGACAGTTTTTGTAGACAGTTGGGAATGCTTGCTCGAAATCCGCTCCAACGGCATCTCGCGCATCAAGGTAGGCCTTGCCGCCCTCCGCAATAACCCGGGCGATCGACCGCGCAACCACGTCACGGGGCCCAAGCTCAGCATCTTTGTGCACCGCCTTCATGAAGCGGGTGCCTGTTTCGTCGATAAGCGTTGCACCAGCACCCCGGAGCGCTTCCGTCGCGAGCGGCGCCGGGTCCAGGGGACCTGCAATGGCCGTCGGGTGGAACTGAACGAATTCCGGATCGGCAATGACGGCACCTGCGCGCGCTGCCATGGCAAAGCCGTCGCCGCGGGAGGTCAGGGGATTGGTTGTAACTTTATAGAGGCCACCCGCACCACCGCTTGCGAGAACGACAGACCGCGCACGCAGCAACAAGGGAGACGGATCAAGGTCACCCGTCGGCTGCACAAAGACACCGGCGACTTTGCCTTCTTCCATGGCAAGCTCATAGGCGGAAAAGCCTTCAAGAATGCGAATGGAAGGTGTCTTGCGAACCGCGGCGATCAGCGCTTCCATAATGGCATGGCCAGCCCGGTCGCCCTGCACATGCACGATGCGTTTGCGGCTGTGCGCAGCTTCCAGGCCCACCTTCAGCTTGCCTTCAAGATCTCGATCGAAAGGGACGCCTAGCGACAGCAGATCCTGAATACGTTCCGCCGCTTCCGAGGCAATGAGATGAGCAACGTCCGGATCAACAATCCCAGCACCCGCAGAGATCGTATCAGCAGCATGTTCTTCCGGCGTATCGCCTTCGGAGATCGCCGCCGCGATGCCACCCTGCGCCCAGGCAGATGAGGCGCCACCACCAATCGGCGCCGCCGCAAGCACGGTCACCGGACGCGGGCTCAGCTTGAGGGCCGTGAAGAGGCCCGCAAGACCAGCGCCAACGATCAGAACGTCGCCCGCATTGATGATATGTCCACTGCTATGCGCTGTCGTGCTCATGGACCCAGCTCCCTCGGTACGCCTCAAAGCGTTTTCAATAAAAGTTGCAGACTTTTATGGTTCGAAAACGCATCGGAATTAATCAGATCAGAGCGGCAGGTTGATCATCCGCTCAACCGCGGCCCGTGCACGCGGTGCGATCTCAGGATCCACGACCACTTCATCTTTCATATAGACGAGGCTCTCGAGGATCTTCGGCAGGGTGATGCGTTTCATGTGCGGGCAGAGGTTGCAGGGACGAATGAAATCCGTACCCGGCACTTCAGCCGCCACATTGTCGCTCATGGAGCATTCCGTCACCATCATGACCTGATCCGGATGGTTTTCTTTCACCCATTTGATCATGCCAGACGTCGATCCAGAGAAATCAGCTTCGTCGACAACTTCCGGTGGGCATTCAGGATGCGCGATGATGGAGAGACCTGGATGCGCTTCGCGATATTCGCGAAGTTCTTCCGGCGTGAAGCGCTCATGTACTTCACAATGGCCCGCATAGGTGATGATTTTCACGTTTGTTTGCCGCGCAATGTTCTGCGCCAGATACTCGTCTGGCAGGCAGAGCACTTCCGGCACGCCCAGACTTTCCACCACCTGCACCGCGTTGGACGATGTGCAGCAAATGTCCGTCTCCGCTTTCACCTCGGCTGAGGTGTTCACGTAAGTCACAACGGGCACGCCCGGATGTTGTTCCCGCAGCCGGCGAATGTCCGCGCCGGTAATGGACTCAGCAAGCGAGCAGCCGGCTTTTTCGTCAGGAATTAGAACGGTCTTCTCGGGGCTCAAAAGCTTTGCGGTCTCCGCCATGAAGTGCACACCGCACTGAACTATGACGTCTGCATCTGCTTTCGCGGCTTCGCGCGCAAGCTGCAGACTGTCACCCACAATGTCGCCAACGCAGTGAAAGATTTCCGGCGTCATATAGTTGTGCGCCAGGATCACCGCGTTGCGCTCTTTCTTCAGATCATTGATCGCCTTCACATAGGGCGCGAAGAAAGGCCACTCGACGGAGGGGATGACGTTTTTGACGCGCTCGTAGATCGGCGCCATCTCTTTCGCGAGGCCGGGCGTATATTCGAGCTCTGGCATCTCGAGCGGTTTGAATTTAGGGGGAACCATGGCTGCGTTTTGGGGAGCAGCTTCTCGGTACTGAAGATCGGCGGTCATGCGCGCCTCCCTTGGTCATCTACATTTACTCATTTTGAGTATAAGTAGGGGCTAAAAAGACACCGGAAGAACCGGTCAGACCCTTATACTATGTTTGAGTATTAGCCCTGTCAAGGGTGTTAATGAATCAAAACGGAGCGGGAAAACGGCAGAAATAAAAGATTTTTGTGGGACAGAAAATCTAAAGGGCGAAAAAATCGATCTTTAGGTGTTAGCTCGAGTACGAGACGGGGCCAAGCGAAGACCCGGCGCCGGACGTTCGTTGAAGATCTCTCGGCGGAACCGGAACAGCTCCGCAGGGCGGCCGCCAGTGTGGGTGCTCATGCGGCCCGTGCGTTCCACCAGGCCGGCCTTCTCAACCAGGCGGCGGAAGTTCTGCTTGTGCACGTGTAGACCGAGGAGCGCTTCGCTGGTGCGCTGCAATTCAAAGAGCGTGAACGTGTCGGGCATCAGCTCAAATACCACAGGGCGGTACTTCAGCTTGGCCCGCAGGCGGCTGATCGCGGTGGCGAGAATGCGGCGATGGTCAAACTGCATGGGCACGCCCAATTGCGGGGCGTCTGTTGCCTCAAGTGCGGCTGCATTTGGCCGACCGTCGCGAAGCGCTTCGCGCACAAGACCGGCTTCGTAAAGGAGCTCGTATCGCTCGAGCACGTTTTCTTCGTCCCACGTGCCCCCATCGAGACCGAAGGTGAGCCGCGCCCGATCGCGTCGCCTGCCGCGAGCAAGCTCATCGCTTTGCTCACCCTGCGTGTCAGATGCCCAATCCTGAAGCAGCGGCAGGATGGCCTTGTCCAAAATGGTGGGCCGTCCATCGCGCCAGTCTTCCCAGGGGAAATACTGATACCAACTCCGCCAGCTCACCCCCGCCTGTTCTTCGACGCCGCGTGTAAGCGCGAGATACCCAACCGAGACGATGTGATCCGTGCCTTCTTCCACCTCAAGCGCATGGCGGCCCCGGTCACCGAAGGTGTAGAGCTGCTCAACATACCCCAGATCAATCTGCGTTTGTTCCTGCACCCAGGCACGGAGACCAATTTCCATCGTCCGGTGGGTGAAAGGATCAAACGGTCCGAAAGGAAGCGCGTCCCATATATCGTGGTCCGCTGTCTCGCCGCCGTCCTGAGGCCGTACCACTGCAATTTGCGGCAGCCCATCTGCTACCTGAACGATCGCCGCGTTGAGGTCGATCACAACAGGATTGGATGGGTTCTTAGGCGGCGCTGGCGCCATCGTTAGGGGTCTCCAGGTTCAGGGTTCAGCGCTAGTCTAATTGATTCTAACCCTCTTTGGATGGTGTGCCGGACCGTTCGGTCGATTTCAACAGCGCCCTAAACCGCTTCAAGAACAGGGCCTGTGCCGCTGTCGGGCTGAGTGGTTTCAACTTGATCGGTGTGAGACCTCGGGGCCGGCCAAAAATGGCGGCCGCTTCGTCATCTGAAAAGCCCGCCAGCTGCGTCGCCTCCAGAAACGCTGAGGCCCTATCGGCGCGTTTGATATGGGCTTCAACGGTTTTCGGCAAGTCCGCAGGCAATCCAAACCGCAGATGGATGGCACTCTCCAGCCGATGCTCAAAGCTCTTATAGTCATAGCCCAGAGCAGCCTTAAACGGGCTGATCATGTCGCCAATGACATATTCAGGCGCATCATGGAGGAGCGCGGCCAAGCGCCACTTCGCGGGCCAGCCAGGCCGAAGGCGGTGGCAAATCTCTTCCACCAGGACACTATGTTCAGCGACGGAAAAGGGTTCATCGCCAATGGTCTGACCGTTCCAACGCGCCACTCTGGCCAGACCATGGGCAATGTCTTCGATCTCTACATCGAAAGGCGAGGGGTCCAGGAGATCCAGCCGTCTGCCGGAAAGCATCCGTTGCCAGGCACGTGGCGTCTTCTGTTTGGCAGAGGAGGATTTCTTCGAAGCGACCATGAGATGTCCAAGATTTGGTGGGCGGCAGAACCTAATCTCTCGGTGACGACTTGTCGATGCGTTCCCGCATTGTTGTTGGCGCGCAGAGCGCCTAGAGTCGACGCATCAATCGTTCTGAATAACAAAAACAAAGCTCACCGCCGTGCCCTTGGAACCCTTAAGTCCCGACCTTCTTTATAGCGAATGTGACACGTCGCAATTCGAGTTTGCGACGACAGCGGAGCTGTCTGATGCCAAGGGTCTGGTCGGGCAGGAACGCGCGCTAGAGGCCATCCGCTTTGGGACGCGGATGGAGAAGGCCGGATACAACATCTTCGCGCTCGGGCCCCATGGTGCGGGCATGCGCGACGGAGTTATCCGCCATCTGCAATCAATCGTCGGCGAACGGCCCGTGCCGTCCGATTGGGTCTATGTGAATAATTTCACGGACCCCAACAAACCGATCGCGCTGCGCACAACAGCCGGTCGCGCGGAAGCGCTGCGGACTGGCGTGGCGGATCTCATTCAAGACTTGCGTGGATCCATTCCAGCGATCCTCGAAAGCGAGGAATACAAAAAACGGCTGGCGGCCATCGATGCAAATTATACGCAGCATCAGGGTCAGGCTTTTGAGTCACTGCGCATCAAAGCTGAGGCAAAGAACGTCACACTCCTTTCCACACCGTCCGGTTTTGCCTTTGCGCCGCAACGCGAAGGCGAGGTGATGAAACCGGACACGTTTAACGAATTGCCGGAGGAGGAACGCGAACGGATCAAGGAAACGATTGGCGAACTTGAGCAGGAACTTGCGGCCATCTTTCAACATGTGCCTGGGTGGGAGAAAGAGCGCCGGACCCAAGTCCATGAGCTGAACCGGGAAGTGGCGACCAATGCGGTGGGCCGCTCGATCCATGACCTCACATCCATGTTCGAGGGCAATGAAAAGGTCGCCGCGTGGCTTCGAGAGCTGGAAGCCGACCTTGTCGAAAATATTGGTCTCTTCACCAGCGACGAGCGCGAACAATTTGTGGGTGCCGTCGGGCCTATCGGCGGCGATGTCTTTCGCCGCTACACGGTGAACGTCATTGTCAATAACAGCCCGGATGCGACGCCTGAACCCACCGCAGGCAACAGCAATGGCGGCTATATCGGCGGTGGGGCGCCGATCATTACCGAAGAGCACCCAGCTTTTGCCAACCTTATTGGCCGCGTTGAACACATCTCCCAAATGGGCGCCCTCGTAACGGATTTCAGCCTCATCAAGGCGGGCTCTCTTCACAGAGCCAATGGAGGCTATCTCCTCATCGACGCGCTCCGCCTCCTGCGTGAGCCGCTCGCCTGGGATGGCTTGAAGCGCGCACTGCGAACGGGGCGGATCGTATTGGAAGCGCCGGGCGACTATTTGAGCCTGGTGAGCACCGTCGCTCTCGAACCGGACCCGATCCCGCTCGACATGAAGGTCATCCTGTTCGGGGACCGGCTGCTCTACTACCTCTTGTCGGAGAACGATCCGGAATTCCGCGATCTGTTTAAAGTCTCTGCAGACTTTGACGATCAAATCGACAGGGATATGGACACGGACATTGTCTATGCGGAGATGGTCGCAACCTTGTGTCGGGAAAACGATCTGCTACCACTGACCGCAGAAGCGGTTGGGCGGGTAATCGAACAGAGCTCACGGCTTGCGGAAGATGCCGAAAAACTATCGCTGGAGGTGGAAAGCGTCACCGACCTGTTGCAGGAAGCGGATCTCTACGCCCGCGACGATGCGTCTGACGCGATTGACTTACCACACATTCAGCAGGCGATTGATGAACGTGTCCACCGGGCGGACCGTTTACGCGAAAGAAGTCTCGAAGCCATCACGCGCGAAGTGGTGATGATCGATACAGAAGGGCTTGTGGTCGGGCAGGTCAATGGCCTGTCGGTATTGAGCCTGGGGCAGGCGAGCTTTGGCCGTCCAACCCGGATTACGGCGCGGACCCGCATGGGCAAAGGCAGCGTTGTCGACATTGAACGCGAGGTTGATCTGGGCGGGGCGCTTCACTCTAAGGGTGTGCTCATTCTGACCGGTTTTTTAAACGCACATTTCGCCATCAATATTCCTTTATCCCTCACCGCGACGCTGGTGTTCGAGCAGAGCTATGGCGGGGTGGACGGCGATAGCGCGTCCGCGGCGGAGTTGGTCGCGCTCTTGTCATCCCTGTCGGAAGTGCCCATCAATCAGGGCCTCGCCATTACCGGGTCGCTCAATCAGCTCGGGCAGATTCAGGCGATCGGCGGCGTAAATGAAAAGGTCGAAGGCTTCTTTGATGTCTGCATGCGGAGGGGGCTGACCGGAGAGCAGGGCGTCATCATCCCGAGCGCTAACGTCAAGCACCTGATGTTGCGCAGAGACGTGGTCGATGCCGTTGAACGGGGCGTGTTTTCGATCTACGCCGCTGAGACTATTGAAGAAGCGGTGACAATCATGACAGCCTTGCAGGCGGGTCTGCGGGACGAACAAGGACTCTTTGAGCCTGGTAGTCTGTTTGAACGAGTTGATCATCGTCTGATGGATTATGCTGAAGCGCAGGTGAGTTTTGGCAAAAGTGATAGCGGGGAAGCTGCTTCATGAACGCAAAGCCAAAAAAAGAAGCCAAAATCTCTGATCACAAGATCCTGGTCGAGATCGACTCGGCGGTCCCTCAGGCCGAAGCCATCTCTTTTGCCAAGCGAATGGGCGAGCCTATTGGTGCGAAATTGGTTGGGTGCTTTGTCGAGAACCAAGCACTGATGGATCTGGCGGAACTGCCCTTTGCTTCTGAAGTGTCGTTCAGCGGTATTGTGAAGCCACTGGAAACAGAGCGCTTGATCCGGGAATGGCAAGCGCAGGCCGGTCAGGCGAAGGCAGCCTTCGCGGCTGCCGCATCAGAGATCGGCCTGGAATGGTCTTTCGATGTAAAGCGCGGCCAGCCCCTGTTCGCGATCCTGGAAAACGCGCGCCGTGAAGATGTTTTGGTGATGAACACCGGCAATCATCTCACACCTCTAAGCGATATCCGCCGCGCTTTGCATACTGCGACATCAGATGTGCACGCAGATGTCTTACTGACGAGCGCCAGACGCGGCATGGGCAATGGCGATGCACCGATTGTCGTGCTGGACGATATGACGAGCCAGGGAGAATTTTGTGCCCACGCTGCAGAGGCCCTAGCCACGCGGGCAGGGCTTGCCTGCTTGCCTGTTCGCGGCGCTGAAACCAGTCTCGCCGACCTTGCTGAAATCGTACGCCAAATGGGACCTGGCCTGGTCGTCGCCAGTGCGCAGTCAAAATTTTTCGCCAATGACGGAGATGCCACTGCTTTTTCCATGGCGGTTGGCTGCCCTGTCTTGCTGTTGGGTTCAGAGCGGGATGTGCCGCAAACCGATTAATTTATCGGTTTGATCTGGGTCATAGGGACATCACGGATCTGGGCGTAATCTGAGTTCATCAAATGGCATAAAGGAGGTCGGCAATGCCTATTCGCAAAGTTCTCGTTCCGGTTCATGGAACTGATTCAGACAAACCCGTTTTGAACGCAGCCCTGTTGGTGGCCAAAAAGTTTGGCGCGCAGGCGAAGGTTCTGTTTGTTCGCCCCGATCCAAGTGAGGCTCTGCCTTATCTGGGTGACGGTGTGTCTGGACAGGTCATTGAGGATCTGTTGCAGGCCGCGAAAGAAGGCTCCGACGCTGCAGTGGCTGCGGCGAAGGCGAACATGGAGTCCGAGGCTGCGACAGCTGGGCTCCCGGTTGTGACGGATACTGGCACGCTCCCGTCGGCGCGTTTCGGTGAAGCAACAGGACGGCGCGACTTGGTGGTTGCAGAGGAAAGCCGTCTCTCTGACCTCGTTATGTTTTCAGGGTCCGAGATTGAGGATGGGATTGCTGGAGGAGACGCCCTTGAAGGCGCGCTGATGAGTGCCGACCGCCCGGTTCTCATTGCACCAAAATCCGCTGCGGCGTCTATCGGAGACAATGTCCTGGTCGGGTGGGATGGCAGCCTGCAGGCATCAGCCGCCGTAACTGCCGCTATTCCCTTCATTGAGACAGCGTCCAAAGTCACGATCCTCTGTATCGACGAAGGGGATGACGACGGGGTGCCCAATTCGGTTTTGGAGAACTACCTTGCGCTCCATGGTGCAACAGCAACGACCCGGTTCGTCAAAGCGGATGGAAGAGCTGTCGGCGAGATCCTCCTCGAGGAAGCTGCAAGCGCAGGTGCCGATCTGCTCGTAATGGGTGGATATGGCCATAGCCGATTGCGCGAATTCCTGTTCGGAGGCGCAACGCAACATGTGCGAGCTCATGCCAGCGTGCCGGTGTTGATGGCGCACTAAGGTCACAATTCACCCGATTTCTGCAAGAATTTCCAAGGAAGGAAAACAGGCATGACCCTGTACCGTATTCACATGAACGCCGCCCGGAGCGAGGAGCACCCTGAAGGCAGCGACAAGCACGGCTACGACTTTGTTGCGCCGCTGGATGCGGACCATCATCTCGATCCCGAAGCCTGGAAGGCACACAAGGAGGATTGCATCGTCAGACGGTTCACAGATGGCGAGCCGGATGAGCGAGGGCTTTTGCGGCACATCGGAAAAGGGTGGACCATCGATTATGATCCGACCTCAACCGACGACAATGAGCCCTTTTTCAAATTGGACAAGCATCTGATCTCGGTCGGGGAATATCTCTCGGTCACCGAACATGACGGCGAGATGCGGACCTTCCACATTGTGGCAGTCCAGCCCTATCTGAAGTAGCAAGCGCATGAAGGTCCACACGCCGGATATCAGCTGAGAGATTCTCCGATGGAGCCTGTTGGCTTAGGCTCGTTTACGCACAATCACGCTGCCGGCGGAGTAGCCTGCGCCAAAGCTGCAGATCACGCCCGTGTCGCCTTCTTTCAAGTCCTCGCTGTACTTGCTAAAGGCGACGATTGATCCAGCCGAACTCGTGTTCGCATAGTCTTTGAGAATGTTGGGAGACTCTTCAACACTCGGCTCGCGTCCGAGCACCTTCTTACCGATAAAGTCGTTCATACCCTTGTTGGCCTGATGGAGCCAGAGGCGTTTCAGCGCAGTCGGATCCAGACCTTCGTCCGTGGCATGGTCAATAATGAGCTTGGACACCATCGGCACTACTTCCTTAAAGACCTTGCGGCCTTCCTGGACGAAGAGCTTGTCGGCGTCTTGAGCGGTCTCCGGTGCTGTACGGTTCAGGAACCCGAAATTGTTCCGGATGTTGTTGGAGAACTGCGTGATAAGACGCGTGCCCAACACCTCCCAAGCGCCGTCCACGGTACACGTGTCATCACGCTCAATAATGATCGCTGTGCACACATCACCAAAAATGAAGTGACTGTCGCGGTCACGGAAATTCAAATGTCCGGTGCAGATTTCCGGATCGACCACCATGACGCAGTCGGCGCCACCGCTGATGACCATGTCATGGGCGGCCTTCAATCCAAACGTCGCAGATGAACAAGCGACGTTCATGTCGAACCCGAAGCCACCAATGCCGAGAAGGTTTTGCACTTCAATGGAAATCGCTGGGTAGGCACGTTGCAGGTTCGAGCAGGCGACGAGCACCGCATCAATATCTTCCGGCTTCTTGTTTGCTTGCGCCATTGCGTCCTTCGCCGCGGCGACTGACATTTCAGCGAGAATGGAAGGTTCGTCATTGGAACGCTCCGGCAAGCGAGGACACATTGTGTCTACATCCAGGATGCCTTCTTTGTTCATGACAAAGCGGTTCTCAATGCCGGACGCTTTGTAGATGAATTCGGCACTGGATGGATTGAGAGCCTCGACTTCACCGCTCTCAATCGCTTCTTTGTTTTCCGTGTTGAACTTCTCAACATAAGCATTGAACGACGAGACGAGCTCCTCGTTGCTGATTGAGTTCGGAGGAGTAAATACCCCCGTGCCACTGATGACGACTTTTGCCACGCTTCCCACCTGAAGAGTTTCGCCGCGGTGAGAGAGACCAGAGACACACTGGCTTCTGCCTCAATCCCGCCTGCATATTTAGATTGCTTTGTTGCCCCAAAAATAGTGCAGCGAGGAGCGGCTGGCTATAGATTTCGGCGATCGAATTCAGGGAGTGGTTACCGGCCCATGCCAGAACAATCAGATATGCCCGCCCATTACGAGGACCTGAAATCTGTCGAGGGGATTTGGAAGGAAATGCTGCAGCGCGCGGTCTCTGATCGAGCGCACGCATTCAAAAAACCTGTGCTCACAACAATTGGGTCGGCCGGGATGCCTAAAGCCCGGATCGTCATATTGAGAGATGTCCAAATGGACGACCGCTCCGTGCGCCTGCATACCGATGCGCGCTCTGAGAAAGTGTCGGAAATTCGCAAAAACCCCAACGTCATGCTGGCATTTTATGATCCGTCTGAGGAAATTCAGATCCAGCTTAGCGGCCAGGCAACAGTGCACTTCAGCGACGCCTATGCCGACGCGGCGTGGACAGGTGCGGCCCCGTCGAGCCGGCGGGCTTATCTCGCAGAGATCGTGCCTGGCACTCCTTTGTCAGGCCCGGCGTCTGGCCTGCCAGGCGACGTGGAAGGGATCATCCCCACAGAAGAGAGGCTCGGAGCCGGACGGTCCAATTTTGCGGCGGTGCAACTGGTATTTGATCAAGTCGATTGGCTGTTTTTGTCACCGCGCGGCAATCGCCGGGCGCGATTCACCTTCAACGGTGAAACCTGGGTTGGAACCTGGCTCGCGCCCTAAGCGCGGCCTTTATCCTGCTCTAGCGCCTCGAACGCGCGCAGCCCCTGTTCGTCCGCGCCTGGACCAGGACGAAAGGTTGTGTCGCGCGGTGTCAGAAAATGACCGTCGCGTGCCTGAACACCGACCGGCTGAACAGGGCTCATGGTCTCTTTGTCCATCACCTTTAGAGGCTCTTTGCCTGGTCCAAAGACCCATTTGTCTCCCCATTGCATCATCACAATGAAGAGTGGAAAGAAGTCGAGACCCGCCTCCGTCAGACGGTAGGTATGGCGATCCACGCCCGGCCGCGTCGGCTGACGCTCCAAAATTCCATGATCCACAAGGGTCTGCAGCCGATCTGACAGCACAGTTTTCGCCACACCCAGGTTCTCCCTGAACTTAGAGAAGGTGGTGGTGCCGAAAAAGGCCTCTCGCAGGATCAGCAAAGTCCACTTGTCGCCAATGATGTCGACGGTGCGGGCTGTGCTGCAAACGACATGTTCAAGTGACGTTCGAGTCATCGGTTCAACTTCCAAAGGTGCGTTTAGAAAACCTACCGAAAACACGGAAAAGTGCAATAGGAACAAAAAAAGTTGAAAAGGTAGCTTTACAGCACCAAAATAAATGGTAGCTTAAAGACACAAAATGGCTGAATAAAGGATGATCGACCATGCCAATGGTGACAGTTGATTGCGTCAAAGGGGCCCTCACGCGTGAGCAGAAGGATCAGCTTGCGGAGGAGCTGACCCATGTATTGCTCGAAATCGAGGGAGGCCAGGACACGCCGGGCGGTCGCTCCATTGCCTGGGTGAGATTTAAGGAGATTGAGCAGGATGAGTGGTTCATCGGCGGCAAGTCCGATGACACCTATGTGGCCGAAGCCGGCAAATTCCTGATCGAATTGAATGTGCCCGAAGGATCGATGAACCAGGAGCGCAAGTCGCTGGCGAAACGGGCCATCGCGGACGCCATCCTGAAAATCACGGGCAAACAGGGGATCAAAGGCGCTGCGCGCTCCATCTGGGTTCAGATTTTCGAGTGGCCGGAAGGCCATATGGGCACGAGCGGGAACACGGCGAGTCTCTTCGGCATTGTGCGCATTGCAGGCTTGCCCGACGATTCGCCCCATCTCGATTTTTCGCGGTCCTATTTTGACGCAAAACAGCGTCTGTTCGATAAGAACGAGTTTCCCGAAGGTGCCGCAGGTCGCGCCCTGGTGCCCTACCGCGAGACCGAGGGACAAGCGTCATGACCAAGACCATCCAGTTCTATTTCGACTTCGTCAGTCCCTATTCATACCTCGCCCTGACGCAGCTGCCGAATGTGGCAGAGCGTGCAGGCGCGACCATTGAGTACAGGCCCATTAACATCCTTGCGCTCATGAAGCGGGTGAGCAATCGCCCAACGACCGTCGAGTGTCCCGCGAAAGGGCGCTATGCCATGGCGGACCTTGCACGGTGGGCTAAGAAATACGGTGTCGCGTTCGCGCCCAACCCGCACTTTCAGACCATCGATGACGACCGCCTTCTGCTGGGGGCAGTCGCAGCTGAGAAAGTGGGACAGGCAAAAGAATATGTTCGGGCTGTGTTTGAAGGTGTCTGGGTGAAAAGCGCTGCTTTCGCCGATGACGATGAACTTAAAGCTCTTTTGAGAAACGCAGGCGTCTCGGAGATTGCTGAGATTTTCGAAGGCATACAGCACGCAGCAGCAACGCAGGCCGTCTATCAGCAAGCGGCGGAAGCTGCGGGTGTCTTCGGCGTGCCTAGTATGGTCGTCAATGATGAGCTCTACTTTGGTAATGACAGATTTGACTTTTTGGAGGAGGCCTTAGCGCGATGACAGACAATAAAAAAACGTGCCTGATCACCGGCGTCGGACCCGGGACAGGCACCGCACTGGTGAAACGATTTGCCGATGCGGGCTACACGATCGCAATGGTTGCGCGCAATGAAGAGCGCCTCAAAGGCCTGGCAAGCAGTGTCAACAATACACACGCCTATCCGTGCGACGTGTCCGATGAAAAAGCGCTGAAGGAAACCGTCGGCAAGGTGCAGACAGATCTGGGCGCACCTGAGATTGTGATTCACAATGCCGTGGGCGGCGCGTTCGGGAGTTTCCTCGACATCGACGCGAAGCTGCTGGAGCGCAATTTCAAAATCAACACAATGGCCTTGTTGCATTTGGCGCAACTGACGGCACCCGCAATGATCGAAGCGGGGAAGGGCGTCATCCTCGGCACAGGCAACACGTCGGCTTATCGTGGCAAAGGGAATTTTGCAGCGTTCGCACCGACCAAGGCAGCTCAGCGCATCCTGCTGGAAAGCATCGCCCGTCATGCGGGGCCGCTCGGCATTCATGCTGCTTACGTCGCAATTGACGCAGTGATAGACGTGCCCTGGGCACGCGAAGCGTTCAAAGATCAACCGGACGAATTTTTCTGTAAGCCGGTGGATATTGCCGACGAGTGTTATCGCGTCGCGCACCAAGCACGCTCAGCCTGGTCCTCCGATGTGGTGATCCGCCCCTACGGTGAAAACTGGTAGCCGTCGCTACCTTTTCGCCAGCGCAGCGCATTCCTTGTGGCGGAAACAATTGGTCGTGTGATCATTCACCATGCCAACGGCTTGCGCGAAGGCATAGACAATCGTCGGTCCACAAAATTTGAAGCCGCGGGCTTTCAGTTCTTTTGAAAGCTTGCGGCTCATGGCAGTTTCAGCAGGTACGGCTTTCATGGACTTGAAGCTGTTCTGGACTGGGGTGCCGTCAACGAAATCCCAGAGGAAGTCGGCAAAGCTGCCGTCTTTTTCCATGATCTCCAGATAGGCTTTCGCATTGCCGATGGTCGCTTCGATCTTGCCGCGATGACGGATGATCCCGGCATCTTTGAGAAGGCGCTCGACCTTTTTAGGGCTGTAGCGCGCAATCTTTTCCGGCTCAAAGTCATCAAAGGCCTTCCTGAAATTGTCGCGCTTTTTCAGGATTGTGATCCAGGAGAGACCGGCCTGGAAGCCGTCGAGCTGTAGCTTCTCGAAAAGGGCGCGATCATCCCATTCGGGCACGCCCCATTCTTCGTCATGATAAGCAACGTAGATGGGGTCATCCGCGGTTGGCCAGGAGCACCGGGTTTTGCTCATACAGCCGATCCGCTTTTGACTTCGTCTGGCATCCAATCAGGAAAGCTGGGGCTGATGTCAACGCCGTCGGCCTTTAGAGTCTCTCCGAGACGGTCGAGCCTGAGAAGGGCGAGACCTTGCGTACCGCTTGAAGACAAAAGTTCCCCGGCCTGTCGCTCGCCCGCCATGACGGATGTGTGCGGGGGAGGCAGGTCGCCATTGCCGGTTACCGTCACAACGCGTTTGCGAACCTGGCCCTTCCGATGGGTTCGCGAGGTCACTTCTTGCCCGACGAAACAGCCTTTCTGAAAATCGATGGCATTAAGAAGGTCCAGATTGGCTTCCATCGGAAAGGTCTTGTCGGCGACTAGGTCCGGGCTCCCCGGCACGCCTGACGCGATCCGGTGGGTCTCATACTCCTGGGGTGTACTGGATGTCCCCAAAGCAAGGCCTGCCTCGGCGGATCCTGTCGGAACCAGGAAACGTTGTCCTAGGGCCGCAAGGCGTGGGTCGCTAAATAAAACGCCGTCTTGAAAGGACGCGGCCGCGCCTGGCTCTCCGGCAGACGCGCTATCCCAAACAGCACCGACGGCCCATTCCTCGCCGAGGCTTTCAAGGCTCACATCGGCGCGAAGTTTGTAGAACATCAGCCGTTTAAGGAGGTGCGGAGCCGCGTCTCTATCGCAGTCAAGAAGGTAGTGGTCGTTCTGTTCAACAATGAAGAAGTCAAAAAGATACTTGCCCTGCGGTGTTTGAAGAAGCGTATAGCCCGCTTGGGCGGGACTGACGCGGTCAAGATTGTTGGTCAGCAGGTTCTGCAGAAAATCTTGGCGCTCTGCACCACCAATCCTGCAAACCACCCGGTCGGGCAAGAGGCTTACTTTAGTCACGGGGCCACCTGTATCGTTCCATCAAAAGCGGGCGGTCTTAGATGTATGTCGCCCACCGCCGCCCCGCAAGCGAAAGACGAGCAACACGCCTTGGCAGGGCCGGTTGGCACACCTATAACCGGGATCACGTCAAATAGAACCACGGTCACCAAAAGGCTCGCCGCCAAATGCGTCTTCTCTTCATCACCTCAAACCGGATCGGTGACGCCATCATGTCCACCGGTCTGTTGGGGCATTTGATGGAGACGCTCGAAGACCCTGATATCACCGTCGCCTGCGGCCCGGTTGCTGCCCCCTTGTTTGCGGGGGCGCCAGGCGTCTCCTGCGTCCATGTGATGCGGAAAGAGAAATATTCGCTTCACTGGCTGCGTTTGCTCCGCGCTACATGGGCCACACGCTGGGACGTGGTCGTGGACATTCGAGGGTCAGCGACTGCCTATATTCTGAGGACAGGCAAGCGGTTCGTCCTGAAACCCGATCATGTACGCCGTCGCGTGGAGCATATTGGGGGCGTCATGGGGCTGAATCCGCCTCCCTCGCCAAGGCTTTGGCCAAGTGAGGTCACCCGTGCGCGGGCAAAGGCACTCTTGCCTGAGGGGAAAACCATTCTTGCGGTAGGGCCAACGGCCAACTGGCCGAAGAAAATGTGGCCACAGGAACGCTACGCTGCCTTTGTAGCAGCCATGGTGGGGTCTGGTGGCATGCTGGAAGGGGCGCACCTGCTCCTGACCGGCGGACCGGGGGAGCAAGATCAAGTAAAGGCGCTATACGATGTCCTGCCAGAGGACCGATTGATTGATCAGATTGGTGCGGATCTCATTGATACCTATGCACAATTTGAACGCGCCTCGTTGTTTGTCGGTAATGATTCAGGGCTCATGCATTTGGCAGCGGCGGCAGGGACACCCACGCTTGGGCTGTTTGGCCCGACCCGCGACGATCTTTATGCGCCCTGGGGCGACAAATGTACCTCTATACGGGGAGACCGAACTTATGATGAGATCGTCTCAGACCCGGCATATGATTTTGACAGCCCCGACAGCGCGATGACCGACCTAACGGTGGAGCAGGTCGTTAAAGCAGCAAACGACCTTCTAGACAGGGTCGCAAAAAAATAGGCAAGGAGGCCTCCGTGACCGAAACCTTTGATGTCATCTATTCCGGTGGAACCGTCGTCAATCAGGACGGTGTCGGTCTGACCGATGTCGGCATTCGGGACGGGCGCATCGCCGCTCTTGGTGATTTGTCGAAGGCGGATGCGGGCGAGCGCATTGATGTGACGGGCTTGCATGTGCTGCCCGGCGTGATCGACACGCAGGTTCACATGCGCGAGCCCGGAAACGAACATAAAGAAGACTTGGAAGCCGGTGGCAATGCGGCGGTGTTGGGCGGTGTAACCGCGGTCTTCGAAATGCCGAATACCAAACCACCGACCACGAATGCCGAGGCACTGGCCGACAAGGTGAGCCGCGCTCACCATCGCATGCAGTGCGACTACGCCTTCTACGCTGGCGCGACGACGGAGAACGCCGACATTCTGGCCGATCTGGAACGGGAGCCCGGCTGTTGTGGCGTGAAGATCTTTATGGGCTCATCAACAGGCAACCTCCTTGTGCCCGATGATGATCATGTCCGCTCAGTTCTGAGAGCGATCAATCGCCGCTGCGCCGTGCACTCCGAAGATGAATACAGATTACGCGAGCGCAGGGAACTTGCTGAGCTGGACAAGCCGGAAACTCATCCTGTGTGGCGCGACGTTCAAACAGCTGTGCAATGCACCGAGCGTCTGCTGCGGCTTGCACGCGAGGAAGGAGCGCGGATCCACGTGCTCCATATCACCACCGCCGACGAGATGCCGATCCTCGCCGCGAACAAAGACATATGCACCGTCGAGGTGACACCTCAGCACCTGACGTTTGCCGCGCCTGATTGCTATGAGGAAATCGGGACACGCGCGCTTATGAACCCGCCTATTCGCACCGCCGAGCACCGCGCGGGCCTTTGGGCTGGCCTCGCCGCGGGCATTGTGGACATTGTGGCGACAGACCATTCGCCACATACACTGGAAGAAAAAGCGCAGGCCTATCCAAAGGCACCGTCTGGTATGCCGGGCGTTCAGACCTTTGTGCCTGTGATGCTCAACTACGTGAATGAGGGACGTTTGTCTTTGGAACGTTTTGTGGACCTCACCTCACATGGGCCAAACCGCGTCTTCCACATCGCGCGAAAAGGCCGCATTGCGGTCGGCTATGATGCAGACCTCACCATTGTGGACATGAAAAAGAGTCGCACTATTGAAGACGATTGGATCGCCTCGGTTTCCAAATGGAGTGCCTTTAGCGGGCAAACACTGACCGGCTGGCCGATCGGCACCGTGATCCGCGGACGCCAGGTCATGTGGGACGATGAAATTCTGGGGAAAGCCCAAGGCGAACCCGTGACCTTCACGGAAGTCCTTCCGCGCGGTTAAGCGGTTTTCTCGGCCGCTTGTTCCGCACCTGGCCCGAGTGGCTGCCCGTAAGAAAACTCAATGAAGCGCCCGTCCGGGTCTTTCAGCGCACAATAATATCCGACTGGATAGGGCGCTTGCCGGGGTGGCCAGGCAAGAAGGTCCCCGCCGCGCGCCGCGACATCATCGACCGCCTGCTTGCTCTCAAGCGCAAAGCCCAGATGGCTGAAATCGCCCTCCGGCTGGGGCATTGGCGCTCCTTTGTCGATAAGCACCACCACAAACTCGTCGCCTTTGCCCGGTTCGGCCAGCCAGGCCACGTTGGCGCCCTCAGGCTCATCGCGCAGGTGAACAGTCTCGAGACCGCAATAATCCTCATAGAAGCGGATAGACCGCTCAAGGTTGGCCACATGGAGCGCGATATGGGTGAATGCGGGGCGCATATGCGCAGTTTATCCCACAAATCACGGATTTCGAGCGGCTTTCGGGAGGATTGCTTGACCGAGCGCCCGTTTTCGGGTGGGTTGTGCCCAACAAAATCAACAAATGGCGGTGCCGGTGGGTCGCAAACGACAACACCCGCGCAGCTTCTGACATAGGGAAATCTCATGAGTGACACGTTTCGCGCCCTTCAGCTCTCCAAAACCGATGACGGCCAAGAGGCCAATATTGTTGAGTTGACTGAAAATGACCTGATGGAGGGCGACGTTACGGTCGAAGTCAGCCATTCAACGATCAACTATAAAGATGGCCTGGCTCTCACAGGCGCCGCGCCGGTCGTGCGCACCTGGCCGATCATTCCGGGCATCGACTTTGTGGGCACAGTGACCAAATCCGCCCATGGCAGCTGGAAAGAGGGCGACAAAGTTGTGCTCAACGGCTGGGGCGTCGGTGAAACGCATTTTGGAGGTTACTCCCAACGCGCCCGTGTCAAAGGCGATTGGCTGGTGGCGCTGCCGGACGGTATTTCCCCCGAGCGCGCCATGGCCATCGGCACCGCGGGCTATACGTCCATGCTCTGTGTTCTCGGCCTTGAGCGCCAGGACATCAAACCCGATGCCGGCGACATTGTGGTGACCGGCGCGGCTGGCGGCGTGGGGTCAGTGGCAATCGCGCTCCTCGCCAAACTTGGCTACCGGGTCATTGCTTCGACAGGACGCGCGTCTGAAGCGGACTATCTGAAAGGTCTGGGGGCCGCAGAAATCATCGACCGCAATGAGCTGTCCGGCGACGGCCGTCCCCTCGGCAAAGAACGTTGGGCGGGCGCGGTTGATGCCGTTGGCAGCAAGACCCTTGCCAATGTCATCTCGCAGACGAAATATGGCGGCGCGGTAACTGCCTGTGGGCTGGCGCAAGGTCCGGACCTGCCATCCTCTGTCATGCCATTTATTCTGCGCGGCGTGCAGCTCATTGGGATCGACTCCGTGATGGCGCCTATTGAAAAGCGGCAGGAAGCATGGAACCGCCTCGCAACCGATCTCGATATGGCGAAGCTGGATGGCATGACCGAAACGGTGGGACTGGCCGATGTCACCGACATCGCACCGAAGATCCTTGCCGGTCAGGTGCGCGGCCGCATTGTCGTCGACGTCAACGCATAAAACACAAACCCGTATTCGAATTGCTTTGAGGAGGAAGCCTTATGGATATGCCAGCAGAGGCGTTGCCGCCATACAGGCAGGTAAATTATGCGGAACGCCGCGTTGAGATTGACGAGCGCGCAGATGGCAGCATTGTGCTCCGCAATCCCCATCCGGTGGGAGAGCCAGCGTCAAACCTGATTGAGCCCTTGCGCAAATGGGCGATTGAGCGGCCTGACCATGTGTGGCTTGGCAAACGGCTGCCTCCAAAAGACGGGCAGCAGTTCGGCGATTGGGAAACCGTCACTTATTCTGAGGCCAATGCGCGGGTCAACGCTTTGGCTGAAGGCATGCTGGCACGGGGGCTGTCCCAAGACGCGCCACTGATGATCCTGTCGGGCAATTCGATTGAGCATGCGCTCATGACCTATGGTGCGATCCTGGCGGGCGCGCCTGCTGTGCCTGTCTCCCCGTCTTACTCCTTGATGAGCTCCGACCATGAAAAGCTCAAATACGTGGTCGATCTCATTCAGCCGAAGATGATTTTCGTGCAGGACTCACGGCCCTTTGAAGGGGCGCTGGCTGCTCTTGATCTCTCCGGCATTCCCGTTGTCGCCTGCGAAGGTCCCTGCGACATCACATATGCAGACCTTGTGGCCACTGAACCGACCGACGCGGTCGAGAAGAGCTATGCCGGGCTTCACTGGGACATGGTGTCCAAATACCTCTTCACATCAGGCTCTACGGGCATGCCGAAGGCGGTCATCACGACCCACCGCATGATGTGCATGAATTCCGTGATGGCGGAAAACCTCATCATCAAGGACGAGGATGAAGAGCCGCCGGTCCTCCTGAACTGGTTGCCCTGGAACCATTGCTTCGGCGGCAATGCGGTTTTGAACAATCTCCTGACCTCCGGTGGCACCCTCTACATTGATGGGGGGCGGCCGGTGCCGGGCGGGTTTGAGGAAACACTGCAGAACCTGCGGGAAATTGCGCCGACCACCTATTCCAACGTGCCCGCGGCTTACGGCCTTCTGATCACGGCGCTGGAAGAGGATGAGGCGCTTGCGAAGAACTTTTTCTCCCGCGTGAAATTTCTGTCCTATGGGGGGGCAGCGCTTGCGCAGGATCTCTATGACCGCCTGCAACAGGTCTCCATCCGCACCATAGGCGAACGCATGATCCTGTCGTCGGGCTATGGCGCGACCGAAACAGCCCCGACCATTATGAACGTGCACTGGGCCACCGAGCGCATGGGCCTTCTGGGCCTGCCGCTTCCAGGCGTCGACATCAAGCTGGTGCCCACGGGCTCAAAACATGAGGTCCGCGTCAAAGGCGAGTGCATCACCAAGGGCTATTACAAGAACCCTGAAAAAACGGCCGATGCCTTTGATGAAGAAGGGTTCTACAAGCTGGGCGATGCCGCCAAGTTTGTTGATCCCGACAATCCGGCCGAGGGTCTGGTGTTTGATGGTCGTGTGGTTGAGGATTTCAAACTGGAAACCGGCACCTGGGTGAGTGCAGGGCGCTTGCGGGTGCAGACAGTGGAAAGCTCCAACGGCATTCTGCATGACGCGTTGGTTGCCGGATTGGATAGAGCCTATATCGGCATTCTTGGCTTCCCCAATGTTGCGGCCTGTCAGGCTTGTGCCGGTGAAGGTGATCTGCCGATCGAAGAGTTGGTGCGCCATCCCAAAGTGCTGGAGACGCTGGCCGAGGGGCTCCGCGATCACAATCAGTCAAACCCGGGATCAAGCACGCGCATCAAGCGTGCGCTCTTGATGGTGGAGCCACCCAGCGTCGATAAAGGGGAACTCACCGACAAGGGCTACATCAATCAGTCGACCGCTCTGGCCCGGCGTGATGATCTGGTGCAGAAGCTCTATGTGGAAACACCGGGCAACGACGTCGTTGTGCTCTAGAGCATTCCCAGCTGAAGTTGACGCACTTCAGCGTCCGGGAATGCGACAAAACAAACAACCAAGAGCCTTTTCGGTTTTCACTTTGTCAAAACCGAAAAGCTCTGAGCGCGAAAGGCACGCGTAAGCCCAGATGGATTTGCTGGTCCTTATATTGAGCGGGCTGTTGATTGGCGTTGCCGTGGCAGCGCCAATCGGCCCGGTCAATCTGATCTGCATTCGCAGAACATTGAAATACGGGATGCTGAACGGGTTCGCGTCCGGCTCAGGCGCTGCCATCGGAGATGGTGTGTTCGCGATCGTCGCGGCCTTTGGCGTGACGGCGGTGATCAGTTTTGTCTCTGCCTATTCGGGCTGGTTACAACTGGTCGGTGGGCTTTTCCTGTTGGGCCTAGGTGTGCGGACCTGGTTCGATGAGCCACACCTCCACGACAAATTGCCCGAGGGAAGTCTCGGGGATTTGTTGCCGGTGATTTCGGTGACCTTTTTCCTGACCATCACCAACCCGGCGACCATGCTGGGTTTCATCGCGATTTTTGGGGGGGTGGCGGACTTCACCATTGGCAGCGAAGACTATATGCGGGCAAGCCTGCTCGTCGCGTCCGTTATCGGCGGGTCTTTTCTTTGGTGGGCGGCGATCACGGGATTTGTCTCGCTGTTCCGCGATCGCATGACAGATACCGGTCTAGTGGTGCTGAACAAGGTGTCGACCGTGATCATTGTCCTGTTTGGCGCTGGCATTCTTGGACGCCTTATGCTCGCTTAAGAAGGTGAGGTTTGAAGCAAGGGACGAACGAGCTGCACCATTTTTGCGGCGGCGGTGTCAGCCTTGGGCAGGGGCGCGTCGTCGGTGAGCAGCCTGAACATGGTCCGCATCGCAATGCCTGCCATTGCTTCGACCAATTCTGAGCTTGCGACATCCGGGCGAACTGTACGGTCTTTCTGTCCTTCTTCAATCAGCCGCGCCATCACGGCCAATTGGCCACGCTGGATGAAGGCCGGTTGCGACACGAAATAGGCCGACGGAATATTGAGAAACACGATCCGCGCAACGGCCACATTCGCGAAATAAAAGCTGAAGAAGGCGCGGTTCACTGCTTCAAGACGCTCCACAACCGGTCCCGGCCGATCTGCAGCTGCTTCCATCGCTTTGGTGAGGGCCGCCATGTCTGGCTCGATTGCGGAAATGAGAAGCGTCTCTTTGTTCCCGAAATGCTTGTAGATGGTTTTGGGCGTCACCTCCGCGAGGGAGCAGATATCTCTTATGCCGACATCATGAAAGAGGGCGTCGGCGAAAAGATCGATGATCACCTGACGGATTTTTTCTCGTTTGTTTTCAGTCAGTTGACGCCGGTCGCGGGCCTCGGGCTGTTTTTCGCTTGTTTCCATCATCTGTCAAAGTTACGTTATTGAAAAAAGGAAAACAATGTTTTCCTATATCGAAAAGTTGGGAGATGAAAATGCCGGAAACGCAGCAGGGGTTCCGTTCGTTCGGAGAACAGGCGCTTCATTATTTCGACCGCGCCCATGAAGAAGTCACCACCTCAGAGGTGGTAAGTCCTGCGGCCTGGGTGGGCCGTGATCTGCCGCCGCTGGAGGAGATGGCCTATGTGCTCTCCGACGATGAGATTGCAGAGATAGAGACCGCTCTGGCGCTGGCCAAGGACAGCGGCAAAGAATCTCGGGATCTGTTGTCTGAAGATTTCCCGCTGCCGACCCTGGCCCCCCGCGTCAAAGCGTGGCGGGAGGCTGTCGGCGAGGGCGTCGGGTTTCAGGTGGTGAGAGGTGTGCCCGTAGAGCGCTGGTCGCAGGCAGACGCAGAACTTTTCTTCTGGTGTCTCGGTCTTCACCTCGGCCGCCCCGGTGGGCAGAACCCGCAAGGCGATCTGTTGGGGCACGTGATCGATACGAACGCGTCAAAGACGGATCCCATGGTCCGGCTCTACCAAACGTCAGCCAATATCGACTATCACTGCGACGCTGCCGATGTGGTCGGGCTTTTATGTCTCAAGAAAGCAAAGTCGGGTGGCAAGAGCCGCATTGTCAGTTCCGTCACCGTCTTCAATGAATTAGTCAGGCGTCGTCCGGAACTTGTCAGCCGCTTGTTCGAACCGTTCCAGCTGGACTCGCGCAATGAAACCAAGGACGGCGGCGGCGGGAGCATTCCGATCACGCCCTGCTGCTTCGCGGGGGGCAAACTTCGCACATTTTATCATGCAGACTATTTTCGCTCCGCCGTTCGCCATGCGGATGTCGCGCCCTTCACTGAAGAAGAGTTGGCTTTGCTGGACACTTACGAACAGATTGCCGCTGAGCCAGGCATCTATCTCGATATGGATCTGCAGCCTGGCGACATCCAGCTTCTGTCGAACCATACGAACCTTCATGCCCGAACGGATTACGAAGATTATGAAGACCCGGCTGAGCGCCGACATCTTCTGAGACTTTGGCTGTCTCTCTAGCGCCGACCAGGGGGATTTGTGTATCATTGCCGCAAAACCGCCGGGTCCGCACGAAGAAAACCGGCATGAAAACGCGCAGGGAGAAAATCCATGAATGGTGCCGAAAGTCTTGTCCGTACGCTGGTTGATAGCGGCGTCGACGTCTGCTTCACCAATCCAGGCACATCGGAAATGCACTTTGTGGCGGCCTTGGACAAGGTCGAAGGCATGCGGGCTATTCTAGCCCTCTTCGAAGGTGTGGTAACCGGCGCCGCCGATGGGTACGGGCGCATGGCGGAGAAACCTGCGGCCACTCTTCTGCATCTGGGCCCCGGGCTCGCGAACGGTTTGGCAAATCTCCACAATGCGCGCCGTGCAGACACACCCATTGTCAACATAGTCGGCGACCATGCGACCTATCACGCGCAATATGACGCGCCCCTTGCATCTGACTTGAAGGGTTTCGCGTCGCCGGTTTCAGGATGGTATCACTCATCCCCATCGCCTAAGACGGCGGCGGCTGATGGTGCCCGCGCCGTTCAGGCATCGATGTCGGCACCGGGACAGATCGCAACCCTGGTGTTGCCCGCCGACACAGCCTGGTTGGAAGCAGAAGGGCCATCGCCCGCCCTCGATATTGTGGGGCCTGCCGCTGTTGCAGGTGACGCGGTCGACCGGATCGCAGCGCTGGTGAAAAACGGGAAGAAGACCGCCATTCTGATCCGTGGTGCGGCGCTCAAGGAAGATGGGCTTCTGGCCGCTGGCCGCATCGCGGCCAAAACCGGCGCCCGGATCATGTGCGACACCTTCACCGCCCGCATCCAGCGCGGCGCCGGGCGGGTCATGGTCGACCGGCTGCCCTATTTCTCAGAGCAGATCGAAGAAGACCTGGCCGGCACCGAGCAATTGATCCTGGTGGGTGCCAAACCACCGGTTTCCTTCTTTGCCTATCCCGGCAAAGCCAGTTGGATGACGCCGGAAGGCTGTGAGATCAATGTCCTCGCGCATCCACACGAAGACGGCACCGGCGCACTGGAAGCACTGGCGGAGGCCGTCGGCGCACCAGCAGAGCCCATCAACGTCGCGAAGCTTGAGCTTCCGGATCTGCCAACGGGGAAACTCGACAGCTTCACGGCAGGCCAGATCGTTGCTCACTATCTGCCGGAAGGTGCCATTGTGTCGGACGAAGCCGCGACTAGCGGGATCGGGCCGGCGATCTACACAGCGACTGCTGCGCCTCACGATCATATGTCTCTCACAGGCGGCGCAATTGGACAGGGCCTGCCCCTCGCCACAGGGGCGGCGGTTGCCTGCCCGGATCGCAAGGTCGTGTGTCTTCATGGGGACGGCGGCGCCATGTATACGCTGCAATCCCTCTGGACACAGGCGCGCGAAAAACTGGATGTGACGACGGTGATCTTTGCCAACCGGTCCTATGCCATCCTGAACGTCGAGCTCATGCGCGTCGGTGCGGAGAACCCAGGACCTAAAGCGCTCTCCATGCTCGACCTGCACAATCCGGAACTGGATTGGGTGCAATTGGGGCAGGGCATGGGGGTCAACTCCATGCGCGCGGAAACGGCTGAAGAGTTTGCCGACCAGTTTGCCGCCTGCATGCGCGAAAAGGGGCCGCACCTGATTGAGGCAGTGATTTAGGTAAGAGACCTGCGATAAAACAGCAAAAAGGCGCTCTTCCCAAGGGAACAGCGCCTTTTTTGTTGAACGGAAGGCTGTTAGTGGCGGGTCTGATTGAGCGTGAACTCACCCTGCTGGACGCGCGCTTTCATGCCGTCGGCCATTTCACTCACAGCTTCCTCACCATAGGTTTCCACCATGTCGCTAAAGGCCGCGAAAATGGCAGTGCTGGCCAGCACGTCAGGATTGACCCCCTCGGCGAGCGCATCATCCCAGGCATCCAGAAAGATCTTCAGCGCAATGCGGCGCTGTTCCTCGTCATCTGGAAGGGGAAAGTCGAAATCTTCATCATCGTGAAGCAGATCGTCGGCGGCTGTGTCGCGAGAGTCGGCCATGTGCGGCGGCGGCCTTTCTTGAAACGGGCAGCTTTTGTGCTGCCTCTAGGAACATGTCGCGCTTTGTCCCGAAACGAAACAAAGCGTGGCTTCCTTTTAACACATATCGCCGCTTTGTCCCGTCACAAGTTAGGGCAAAGGTTAACGTCAGCCTGAAAAATCCAGGAAATTCCTATGGAGGTGGCTGTCAGCCTCTTGTGCGGGCCGCCAGGCGCTGGGCAAGGCCCGAGCCTTCGTCGAGGAACCGCGCGGCATCGCTACGCGCCTGTCCCGTACAGCGCGGATAGGCCAACCGGTGCTGGTGGTAGGCCCTATTGAAGCGAGCGACCATCAGTTCTTTCATGTCGTCAGAGGGTTTCTCGTGCCGCAGCAGATCCTGCATCTTTGAGCGCCAGAGCTGGCCTTCATTGGCGTTGCACACCTCCCGGAGGTGATGAATGGCGCCCAAAATCTCTGACAGGCGCACCATCTCGCCTTCGCTGGCGCCGCTTCTGGTATCCCCGTTGGCAGTTCCCGCCAAGGCAAGCGATACCATCACCAAAGCGACCGCACCCATAGCGGAACGCAGCAGGTGTTTTGTCCCAAACTGGGACAGATCCACCAGGCGTTGCTGCCGATTTCGCACATAATCCAACATCATGGGAGGAGTGAGGCACAAAACGTGCCGAGCCAGGTGCCATAGAAAAAAGGCCTACGCCACCGGGCGCAGGCCGCTAATTCGCAAACCAAAAAGGCGGCGCGTTTAGAACATAGAGTAGCCGCCATCAATGATCATCGTGGTCCCCGTCGTGTAGGCAGAAGCATCGCTCGCAAGATAAACAGCCATGCCGCCGAAATCCTCGGGTTCGCCCCAACGGCGGATAGGCACCCGTGGGATCACCTTTTCGGCGAATGCTGGGGCGGCTTGTGCCTGGGATGTCATGTCCGTTGCAATCCAGCCGGGCAGGATCGCATTCGCCCGGATGTTGTAGCGGCCATATTCCGACGCGCAGGCCTTGATCATCGAGATCACGCCGCCCTTGGTGGCTGCATAGGCCTGATTACGGGCTGCCCCTTCAATCGCTGCAAGGCTTGCAATGCCCACAAGAGATCCACCAGTGTCGCCATCCTTGGAGCGTTCAACCATATGGCGAGCCGACTCCCGCAGCGTCCAGAAGACGCCATCCAGATTGACGCTCAGCACTTTCTTGTAGACCTCAGTGGTCATGTCGACGAAGGAAGGCGAGCCGAAGCCGATGCCCGCATTGGCGACAACTGTGTCGATACGCCCGAGCTCAGCGACAGTTGCCTCCGTACCATCGATCACTTCTTGTTCGTTGGAAACGTCGACGCGTCGCACGGTGATTTTCGTTCCGTGTGCTTTCAGCGCTTCGGCAGCTTTGGCGTTTTTCTCTTCGTTCGTTCCCCAGATCGCGACATCGGCACCGCTTGCCGCCATGGCATCCGCCATACCGAGGCCGATACCGCCATTGCCGCCGGTCACGAGGGCGACCTTGCCGGTCAGGTCAAAAGGTTTGTAAGTCATGCGTGTCTCCCCAAGGTCTCTTTTTTGGATTTTCGTTGGGAGCACTATACCACTGCGGGAGCAGAGAACGAGCGCCGTTTGGCCAAGCTGTGCACTCGTGATGCGTCTAGTCGAACAGGGCGTCAATATCCGCTTGCGACGCGACGTCAGCATCGTCGGCCAAAGGTGCGGGCGCCGCCATGTCGGGCGTCTCTGCCGTCGGCGCATCTGCTTCTTCGTCATTTTCCGTGAGCAGCGCATCGATTTCGTCCTGAGCGGAAGTCTCGGCGCGGCCGTGAATGATGGCGCTCGCGACGTCGACGAAACGCTGCAGCTTGCCCGTCACACCGGTGACGAAGTGCTGCATTTGCACGGTATCACCCGCTTCTGCGGCCGCGCTTAATCGCGCCAGCGCGGCAAGAACCGTCGCGTCCATCTGCCCGACCAATTGATCGAATGGTTCGCGATACCGCCGCGGGGCATTGTCATAAGCGAGAATGGCCAGGGCTTTATCCTGAAAGGTGGACTCGGCAAAATGGTCCTCATAGCTTTTGGGCTGCCACTCAAGAGCATCGTCCAGACAGTCGGGCATGTCGGCGATCAGCTCGAGCAGCATGACGATTTCATTGAAATGGTTGAGGTAATCTGTCGCGAGCAGGGTGTCCGGATGGATGTTTTTGCCTTGGACGAGGCGACGCAGCGTGCGCGGAAATCCGATGCCCCCCGCTGGACGCTCAATGTCGTCCCTGATTGTCTCCACATCCGTATTCATTTACCGCACCTGCATATCTCCGGCCGACACTGCACCAGCCGAAAACCGCCACTCCCTAGGGTCTAATTTAGGGTGGAGGTCTTGATAATTGGTTGTCTCAAAAACGTCAGAAAACTGCCAAAAATAGGCATTCATCGGAGATATTGATCAATCTCGGGCGGTCTTCAAAAGGGCCGCCAAACTGTTTGCGGTAAGAAAGACCAACAAAGCGGCCACCACAATGGCCGGGCCGGAGGCGGCATCGAAGACAAAAGAACCCCATAGGCCAAGAGCGACTGAGACGGCGCCAGCAAGCACTGCAAGGAGTGCCATCTGTTCAGGTGTTGCGGAAAACCGTCGGGCCGCTGCCGCCGGGATAATCAAGAGGGCCGTGATGAGCAGGATCCCGACAACTTGCATGGAGAGGGCAACGACCACCGCCAACAAGAGGCTGAATAGGAGACGGACGGCCAGGGGGTTAATCCCATCAGCTTGCGCAAGCTCCGGCTCTACCGTCACGGCCAAGAGCCGCCGCCAGATCGCGAGCAGTCCGCCAAGGACACCTGCCGCGCCTGCATAGATGAGAATAACATCGTTCCAGGACAGAGCCAGAACGTCGCCAAACAGATAGCCCATCAGGTCAATACGCAGATGATCTAGAAATCCGATGGCGACAAGGCCAAGCGCCAGCGCCGAATGCGCAAGCAGCCCGAGCACTGTGTCTGCGGCAAAGCGTTGCTGTTTCTGAAGAAAGGTGAAGGCCACTGCGAGAACGGCCCCGGCGACCAACACGCCGATCGCTGGCTCGATGCTTAAGAAGAATCCCAGGGCGACGCCAAGCAACGCGGAGTGGGCCAGCGCATCACCGAAATAGGCCATACGCCGCCACACGACGAAGCACCCAAGCGGCCCCGCAATCACTGCGACGCCAATGCCGCCCAACAGCGCCCGCAAAAAGAACTCCTCAAACATGGTGGCCGTCCCCATGCACATGACCTGACACGTCGTGCACATGGTCATGGTGGTGTTTGAACACGGCAAGCGACTCGGCATGGCCAGGACCAAACAGAGCGACATAGGCAGGATCGCTTGTCACGGCTTCTGGCGCACCTTCGCAACAGACATGCCCGTTGACGCAAATGACCCTGTCAGAGGCCGCCATCACAACATGCAGGTCATGAGAGATCAGCAAGATGGCACACCCTCTCTCCTGGCGAATGGTGGCGAGCAGGCTGTAGAGCGCACTCTGGCCGGCGAAATCGATACCGCTGGTTGGTTCGTCGAGGATCAGTAGATCGGGAGCCCCAAGCAGTGCACGGGCAAGCAGCACGCGCTGATACTCCCCCCCTGAAAGCTCGGAAGCTTGCCGGTCAAGGAGGTGCAAAGCGCCGACCTCTGTGAGGCTCTGGGTCATCTCTTCGGCGCTGAACGATTGCGTTAGCGACAGCAAACGTCGAACGGTAAGCGGCAACGCCGGATCAATCTGCATGCGTTGAGGGACATACCCGATCCGGGCACCCGCAACAGTCTGCACGAAACCGGAAGAGGGTTTCAGGATCCCAAGCAGCGTCCGCGCAAGAGTTGTCTTGCCAGCCCCATTGGGCCCAATGAGCGTAAGGATCTCCCCACGGTTTACCTGAAGGTCGACATGCGACAGCACTTCCCGGCCACCAAGGCGGACCGATACATCGCGAAGTTCAATCAGGCGGGGCTTGCTCATAAGGTTGGCTACTCATCTGGAAAGCGGGGACCCTAACTTATCGGGATGATCGGTTCCAGCGAGGATCTCATCTGCAGGGACCTCGTCGAAACAGGGGAGCCCATGATAGGATGGCGCAAAACGATAAAGTGGCGCCGAAAGAGGAATTCGACCATGCCAACCATCCTGGAGCTTGTTGAAGAGGCCGAGCAGCAAATCACCTGTTTGAGCGTGGATGAGGTTAAAGCCGTGTTTCAGGACGACAGCGTCACACTCATCGACGCGCGGGACATTCGTGAGATCTGGCGAGAGGGACGCATTCCCGGCGCCTATCACATGCCACGGGGCATGACGGAGTTCTGGGTGGATCAAACCAGCCCTTACGCAAAAGACATCTTCAAGTCAGCGGACCAGCGCTTCATCTTCTACTGCAACAAGGGATGGCGCTCCGCGCTTGCAGGCAAAGCCGCCCAGGATGTCGGACTCAAGAACGTGGCTCATATGCGCGGCGGGTTTACCGCCTGGGCTGACGCAGGACATCCGAGCGAAGCGGTCGAGAGGAAATAGCTGGACTATGTGTGGTCGCTACAAAATCGAACGATCGCCGGAAGAATTGCGGGCCTTCTTCAATTTTGAGGAACATCCTAATTTTCCGCCGCGTTACAATATTGCCCCGACCCAACCTGTGCCAATTGTTCGGCTAGTCGCAGGGAAAAGGCATTTCCAGTTGGTCCGCTGGGGTCTGGTGCCGTCCTGGATGAAGGAAATGCCCAAGTCGGTTTTGATCAACGCGCGCGCAGAAACCATAAATGAGAAACCTTCCTTCAGAGGCGGTTTCCGTCACCGGCGATGTCTCATTCCGGCGGACGGGTTCTATGAATGGCAAGCGCGGCAAGGACATCCCAAACAACCGCACCTCATCCGATGTCGGGATGGCGGACCATTCGCCATGGCGGGGATCTGGGATGATTGGTTGAGCGCAGATGGATCGGAGCTGGAAACCTGCGCCGTGGTGACAACGGCGGCCAATGATCATCTCGCGCCCATCCATCATCGCATGCCTGTTATCCTGGACCCTAAAGACTGGGACGCCTGGCTGGACAATGACGGCACCCCCGCCAACGAGGCGATGGAACTTTTGAGGTCCGCACCGGACGATCTCATGGAAGCCGTGCCCGTGAGTTCGCGGGTCAATAAGATCTCTGAAGATGATGCTGGGCTCACCCAAATTGTCGATCCCGATGCAAATCAATCAGGCTCTGATGCCGCAACGTGCCGGCGCCCGGAAGATGATCAACTCAATCTTTTGTGACTGTTGATTGGCAGTCCGAAGGTGGGGTTGATGCCGCCTCGCACACCCCAATTGACGCAGGGGAAGAAAAGTCCCCTCAACCGATTCCGCTTGAAAACCAAGTGCTGTATACTATGTATCCGAGTCTGGAGACGTCATGGCAGCCGACATTGTTATTCTCGCCGTTCTCATCCTTTTGAATGGCTTTTTCTCCTTGTCTGAGATGGCAATCGTGTCGTCCAGGCGGCAGCGCCTGCTTGGCCTTTTGACGCGTCAGCAGGAGGCCGGGAAGAGCGGCACCGGCGGCATTGAACTCGCAATTTCCTTGAACGAAGACCCGAGCCGGTTTCTGTCAGCCGTCCAGATTGGCATTACCCTGGTTGGGGTCTTTGCCGGTGCCTTCGGTGGCGCCACGCTTGCGGCGCCTTTGGGCGCCCTCATCGGGCAATGGGAGATGATCGCCGAATATGCCGAGCCCATCGCTTTCGGCCTGGTTGTCGTCCTTATCACCTATTTCTCGCTCATCATCGGCGAACTGGTGCCCAAGCGGGTCGCTCTCTCCAATCCCGAGCGGATTGCTATCAAGATTGCGCGGCCGATGGTTGGCGTGACCAGAGCCCTATCTCCTGCGGTGTCACTTCTGTCTTATTCGACTGAGTCGGTCCTGAAGGCCTATGGCGCGACCGGCCAAGACGTCGTTGAGGTGACGGAAGAAGAAATCAAACATCTGGTCGAAGAAGGTGTTGCGACAGGCGCGGTCGAGAGTGTCGAACGGGACATTGTGAACCGGGTTTTGGGTCTGGGTGACACGCGCGTCGGCGAAATCATGCGCCCTAGAACGCAATTGGTTTGGCTCGATACGGACGCCAGTTTTGAAGAGAACATGCTGACCATTCGCACGGCGGAAAGTCAGCGCTACCCAGTGCGGAAAGGCCCGGACGGACCAACCGTCGGTATGGTCCGCATGGAAGACCTTTTCTCGAATATCGAGAAGGCAACCAACGAAGCCTTGTTCGCGCGGATGACAACACCGCTCTATGTTCCGCGAACGTCAACGGTCCTAAAAGCTCTGAGCCTCCTCCAGGCAGAGAACAAATTCATGGCCTTTATCGTCGACGAGTACGGTGACATCGTTGGCACACTTACGATGGCGGAAATCTTCTTCGCCATGGTGGGGGATACTTCCGCAAATGCTGGCGACAACAACACCGCGATTGTCCGCCGCGACGACGGATCCTACCTCGTCGACGGTGTTGTGTCGGTCGATGAGGTGAAGCGTCTCCTCATGCTCACCAGCCTGCCTGGCGACAATTCAGGCGAGGTCAACACGCTCGCCGGCGTTATGTTGCATTGGTTTGAACGTCTGCCGACGGAAGGGGATTATTTCGCCTGGAACGGCTATCGCTTTGAGGTGGCTGATATGGACGGCCCCCGGGTCGACAAAATCCTCATCGTGCCGGCGCAAAACCTGCCCATCGGCGACTTCCTGTCAGGAGGGGCCGACGGTTCCCCGACGGCCGATAGTTCTCTGCTCTTGAAAGAAGCGGACCCCGCCAAGGTCTGACGCCGTCACACTCTCACAACTTTGCCAGGGTTGAGAATACCTTTGGGGTCAAGCGTGCGCTTGAGGCTGCGCATAAGCTCCAACTCGACATCCGATTTGAGTACCGCCATTTCATCCCGCTTCAGCTGACCAATGCCATGTTCAGCGCTGATGGATCCGTTGAGGTCGAGGGCAATTCCATGGACGATCTGATTGAAGTGGGTCCATTGGTCCAGGAACGCTTGTGTATCCATGCCAAGGGGTTGGCTCAGATTGAAATGGATGTTGCCATCCCCTAGATGGCCAAATGGCACCGGCCTGATACCCGGCAGCTCATCCTGGACCGCCTGTAGCGCACGTTCCAGGAAGAGGGTGACATTGGATACCGGCACGGAGACATCATGCTTGATGCTGCCGCCTTCATGGCGCTGGGCGTCAGACATGGCTTCACGGATTTGCCAGAAAGCAGCCCTTTGGGTCTCGGACTGGGCGACGACTGCATCGGACACCCAGGAACGCTCAATCGCGCTCTGCAGAGATCTTTCTAAAAGCGCGATCAGTTCATCCCCGTTGGCCCCGGAGGAGAGTTCCACAAGCACATACCAGGGGGAGCGGACCTCAAGCGGGTCTCGCGCGTCGGGCACATGGGCACACACCATTTCAATGCCGATGCGCGGCATCAGCTCAAAGCTGGTGATCGCGCCGCCACTATCCGCTTCGACGTGGCGCAGCAGCGACGTTGCAGCTGCAGGTGAAGGAACCGCGGCGATCGCCGTCGCGCGCGATTTGGGCTCGGGAAACAGTTTCAGAACGGCGCCCGTGATGATGCCAAGCGTGCCTTCAGATCCCAAGAAGAGTTGTTTCAGGTCATAGCCCGTATTGTCCTTGCGCAAGCCCCGCATGCCATCCCAGATGCGCCCGTCGGCCAGCACAATCTCAAGCCCTAGCACCAGGTCTCGCGCATTGCCGTAGTGAAGGACGGCGGTGCCGCCGGCATTGGTGGCGAGATTGCCGCCGATCTGACAGGTGCCTTCGGAGGCGAGGCTGAGCGGAAAGAGCCGTTCTGCTGATGCCGCCATCTCCTGGGCGGTGGCAAGCGTTACGCCAGCGTCGACACTGAGCGTATTGTTCTCAATGTCCAGGGACCGCACAGCATTCATGCGACTGAGATTGAGAACGATGGCGCGCCCGGTGTCATCAGGCGTCTGTCCGCCAACGAGACCCGTATTGCCACCCTGAGGCACAACAATGGTGCCGGTCTCGTGCGCGAGCTTCATAACGGCCGCGACCTCGTCGGTCGTGCCGGGGCGGACGATGGCCGCCGCCTTGCCGACATAGAGACCTCGCCGCTCTTCCAGATAGGGCGCCATATCGGTGGCATCGGTGGTCACGCCATTCTCGCCCACAAGTGCGCGGACGCGTGTGAGGAAATCGGACGTCATGTCAGTCGTCCACCCGAGTGAACGCCCGCACGCCGGAATAGAGATATCGCGGTCGGCCTTCGCCATCTGGCTCTAGAAAGTTGAAATTGACCGATTGCGACATGCCGGGATTTGTGCCGACAAAACGGCCTTCGCCGACAGGGTGGAGCTCGACCTCCGAACCACTGCCAATCACGCCGAAATTGGCGCTCGGCTGGATTGTGGCAAAGAGGGTACCTTCCTTGAGCGTGATGTGAGCTGTCTCACTCGACTTTGAGTAGGTGCCGACAAAAGGCGCGAGCTGCTCACCGGTATCCACCGGGGCGGGTTTTACCGGCGGCGCCACCCCCGCCGTTGTGGTAAATATCCGCGTTAACAATGTCTGTGCCAACCCTTTGCCGTCGCCGCCATTCGTAAGCAACACAACGATCGTTCCGCTTTTAGGGTGAATGCGGAGAAACGCAGCCTGGCCGATGGTCGAGCCATCGTGGCCGAACACATCATAATCATTCCCGCCCCAGTTCCACAGAAAAGCACCAAGACCGATTGCGTCCAGCGAGCCGCCAGGTGGGCAGGCCCGGTGCGGACGGGTAAGAAGGGCCGTACTCTCTTCTGACATCAATCTGTGCCCATTGGGCGCAAGCCCACCGTTAAGCACTGTGCGCCCGAAGGTGATGATGTCGGCCGCTGCTGCCATCGGCGCGGATCCCGCCGGTGCATTAGACGGCGCAAGAAAAGCGATGGGCGAGACCACCAGGCCTTTGCCCGGCGTCCCCAAATGGCCGATCGCGGTGCGATGCCGCATCGCTTGCTCGGGTAGGGTTGAGAAGGACGGCGTTCCGATGTTCTTCACGATCCGCGTGCGCATCGCCTTGTCCCAGGTGAGGCCGGTGACTTTCTCAATCACGCGGCCGGCAATCACAAAGCCCACATTGCAATAGGAAAACAGGTGCCCAAGGGGCGACGTGTTTGGCAGCTCGCCCAATTGAGAGACGAACTTCTCGATCCTATCTTCGCCCCGACCGGCATCGACAAAATAATCGCCGTCTATGCCGCTGGTATGGGTGAGGAGATGGCGGAGGGTCACTTTTGCTGTCGCCTCTGCGTCGCCCACCTTGAAGTCGGGCAGGTACGTGCGCACTGGCTCGTCAAGGCTGAGCAAGCCTTCTTCGACCAGCTGTAGGATCAGAACGCTTGTGTAGAGCTTGGTGATGGACCCGATCTGGAAAAGCGTGTCCGCGGTTGTCTCGACGCCTGTATTGAGGTTGACCACACCCGCCACCGCCTCGGAAAGCGCGCCGTCATGCCACACAGCGATGGACGCGCCCGGCACGTCGAATGTCTGAATGAGGTCTGCGAGATCACTCAGATCAATATTGGGACTTTGGGTCTCGGCGACGGACATCTTACGTGGATACTCCTTTGGGCAGGCGCACTTTAGCAGACGTGCAAGCTTTGTGGCGGAAATGCAAGCTTGGCCGAATGTGAGCGGCCAAGTAGGCTCTGGCCCCATGATTGATACGATTGACCATATTATCATTGCTGTGTCCGACCTTGCCGCAGCGAAATCCACCTATTCACGCATTCTGGGGCGCGAACCTTCCTGGGAAGGCGAGCATCCGGGACTGGGCTCCTCCAATCTGATTTATCGCCTGCGCAACACCTATCTGGAATTTGTGGCGGCGACAGGCGAGGGGCAATTCGCGGATATGATCCGCACCAAGCTCGACGAAGAAGGCGAAGGGCTGATGGGGCTCGTCTTCGGGACAGTGAATGCGGATGCCTGCGTGCGGCATTTGAAAGAGGCGGGGCTCAATCCCACGGATCCCATTCCCGGCGGTGCGAAAGATGCGGCCGGCAATGAACGCTCCTGGCGCAATGTCATGCTGGCGCCGGAGGAAACCGGGGGCCTGTTCTTGTTTGTGATTGAACAGGAAGACCGCCTGGCCATTCCCTATTCACCCGCGTCAGATGGCGTGAATGGGCGCGCCGCAATTGATGCAGTAGATCATGTGGTGGTCAACACGCCGAAGCCGGATGACCTTATTGCCTTCTTCGAGGGACAGCTGGGTCTCCGCCTGGCGCTTGATCACACAATCAAAAAGTGGGGCGTGCGGCAGCTCTTCTTCCGCGTGGGCAATGTGACGCTGGAAGTCGTCACACCGACAGCGAAGGATGAGGTGCCGGAGAAAGGCAGCCTGTGGGGCATTGCCTATCGCGCACCTGACCTGGCGCTGACACAAGAACGTTTGACCAATGCAGGCGTGAATGTGTCGGAAGTCCGTATCGGACGGAAGAAGGGAACGGTAGTCGCCACCGTCAAACCGGAAACCCACGGCATCCCGACTTTGCTCATCGGCCAGGACCCGGAGGCTTAGGGCATTTCCAACAAAAGTTGCAGACTTTTGTGGTTCGGAAATGCGACCAAACAATTTAGTCTCTCGGCGCGGCAGCTCGCTCTAAGCGATCATTGATCGCTTCCCCAAGCCCATCCATGGGGATAGGGCTGACGGCGAGGCTCTTGTCGCCCGCTTCGGCGTCGAGCCTTCGCAGCATCGAAAAGAGATTGGCTGCGGCCTCTCGAAGGTCGCCGGACGGACTCAGATTGAGATCGCATACTACGTCGCCGAAACCGAGCAGCAATTCATTTGCGCCGGGTTCGTGTGCGTTCAGACGCAGCGCGGCATTGGGTGCGTAGTGGCTCGCCAGCATCCCCGGAGACGAGCGCCCTTCTTCGCCCCCTGGCGCCTGAGGCTCTTCGAGCGCCTGGCCCAGAACCGCTTCAATCTCGTTCCGTGGAATGGCGCCAGGACGCAGCAGAGTGGGCGGGCCGTCCTTCGGGAGTCCAACGACGGTGGACTCCAGACCAAGACTGCAGGGCCCCCCATCAAGAACATAAGAAAGCGCCGCCTCGCCACCGAGCCCCTCCATCACGTGGGCCGCCTCGGTCGGACTCAATCGGCCCGACGGATTGGCTGACGGCGCTGCTAGGGGTCGCTCTGCGGCTGAGAGCAGGCGTTGCGCCACATCATGGGCGGGCACCCTCAGCGCAACAGTGTCGAGCCCGGCGCTCACAAGCAGCGACAGGCGGCAATCGTTTCGCCGCGGCACAACCAGCGTCAGTCCGCCCGGCCAGAAGTGGTTCGCCAGCAGCTGACCAACTTCATCAATGTCAGCGTGCGCCTCAGCTTCTGCCAGGTCTTTGATATGAACAATGAGCGGATTGAAGGTCGGACGCTTCTTGGTGGCAAAGATGGCAGCGACCGCATCGTCGTTGGTCGCGTCCGCCCCGAGCCCATAGACCGTTTCCGTCGGAAAGGCGACGAGCTTTCCTTCGCACAGAGCTTTGGCTGCGCGTGCCAAATCTTGGTCTGAGGCGGTGAGCAGTTCAGTTGGCACGGGAACCTGCAGTCCGGCGGCTGCGCGCCATGAGATTACGAAGTGGCACCTGCGGCAGCAGACGGGCAAGCATCGCAACAAACTTGTTCATGCCGCCATTGATATAGACCGGCTTCCCGGCCATCACCGCGCCATAGGCCTGCCGCGCAACCGTCATGGAGTCCATCCACAAGACATCCGGCATTCGGGACACTTCTTCCCGTGTGCCTGCCACATCATGAAACTCCGAATAGGTGAAGCCGGGGCAAAGCGCCGTGACGTGCACATTGTCGTTCACATATTCAAGCGACAAGCTTTCGGACATTTTGATGAGGAAGCTCTTCGAAGCCGCATAGAGCGTTCCGCCTGCGGCGCCGGGCAGATGGCCTGCAAGGGAGGACACATTGATGATCCGTCCATAGCCGCGTTCCGCCATGCCCGGAGCGAAGCGGTGACAGAGTTCTGCAACCGATGTCACCATCACTTGAATGAGATCCGATTGGTCTGGCCACTGACTGTCTTGATACAGGCCGGAAACCGTGTACCCCGCATTATTTACCAGGGCATCGACTGTGATGCCTGCTTGCGCGAGGGCGTCCTCAATCTTCTGTCCGGCGTCTACGTCAGTGAGATCCAGCGGGATGATGTACGATGAGGCACGGGACTCCTGTTTTACCTCTGCCGCTAGTGTCTCAAGCCGATCTTTACGGCGGGCAACAAGCACAAGGTCGAATCCGTTCTCTGCAAACACCAGCGCGATGTCCCGTCCGATCCCGGCGGACGCGCCTGTTATCAGAGCAGTTCGGCGCACATTTGAGCTGTTTTCGACCATGATTAGTTGAGGAAATTGTCAGTAAGTGAGTTTCGGGCTGGACGGCACGATCTTTTACACCATTTTTTCGGTGAGGCGGTTCGCCTTCGAAAAAGAATACAGTAAAAAGTGGCCACGCTGATGAAGCGCCCGCGCCCACGTACCGGAGAAAGACATGATGTATCGCGCCCCCGTCCAAGACATGGCATTTACCCTGAAATCCCTGGCCGGGTTGGACGAGCTGCAAGCCTCCGGTGCCTATCCAGATCTAAGCGATGACCTGATTGATGCCGTTTTGGAGGAAGCATCAAAGCTTGCCGGCGACGTCATCGCACCTATCAACACCGCCGGCGAGAAAACTCACGCGGCCCTGGGCGATGATGGCGTTGCGACACCGCCGGGATATGCGGACGCGTACACGCAATGGGTCGAAGGTGGTTGGGGGTCTATCGCGGCAAACCCGGAATTTGGCGGACAGGGGCTGCCGCTCGCACTCTCCGCTGCGTTGCAGGAAATGTGGAACGCGGCCTGTCTCTCCTTCGGCCTCTGCCCCATCCTGTCACAAGGGGTGATTGAAGCGCTCACGGCGCACGGGACCGACGAGCAGCGCGCGAAATATCTGCCGAAGCTTGTCTCCGGCGAGTGGACCGGCACCATGAACCTGACGGAGCCGCAGGCAGGATCGGATCTGAATGCACTAAAGGCCAAAGCCGTGCCGCAGGACGACGGCACCTACAAGATCACCGGCACCAAGATCTACATCACTTATGGGGACCATGATCTCACAGAAAACATCATTCATCTGGTGTTGGCGCGTCTGCCCGACGCCCCTGCGGGGACGCGTGGCATCTCACTCTTCCTGGTGCCGAAATACTTCGTGAACGACGACGGCTCCATCGGCGAGCGCAATGATGCAAAGTGCATCGGCCTTGAAGAAAAGCTTGGCATTCACGGCAGCCCCACCTGCGTCATGTCTTATGGCGAGGAGGGCGGCGCGGTCGGCTACCTGATCGGTCAGGAGAATAAGGGCCTCGCCTGTATGTTCACCATGATGAATAATGCCCGCCTTCTTGTGGGCGTACAGGGCGTTGCGATTGCCGAGCGCGCTTATCAGCAGGCGCTGGCCTATGCGATGGACCGCAAGCAGGGACGGCCGGCGGGTATGGAAATTCCTGCGGGCGAAATGGGACCGATCATTGGACACCCGGATGTGCGCCGCATGTTGATGACCATGAAATCGCTCACGGAGGCGGCCCGAGCTGTCTGCTACGCGAACGCCGTCGCCATTGACCAGGCCGACGAAGGGTCAGACGACGTAGCCAAGGCGGCTGGCCAGGCGCGGGCGGATCTATTGACGCCCATCGCCAAAGCCTGGAGCACGGACATTGGTGTGGAAGTGGCGTCCATCGGCGTGCAGATCCATGGCGGCATGGGGTTCATCGAAGAGACGGGTGCGGCGCAGCATTACCGCGATGCGCGGATCACGCCGATCTATGAAGGCACCAACGGCATCCAGGCCATCGATCTCGTGTCTCGCAAACTGCCACTCGGTGACGGCGCCGTGGTGAAAGCCTATCTTGCCGAAATCCGGGAAACAGCGGAAACAGCCGCCGCCCACAATGATGCGGACCTCAACATCGCGGGGCACGCACTCTCCGATGCCCTCGACGCGTTGGAAGAAGCGACAGACTGGATGCTCGACACAGGCAAGAGCAACGTCCAGGACTGTCTTGCCGGAGCGACCCCCTACGCACGGCTCTTCGGCAACGTTGCGGGCGGCCATTACCTCACCAAGGGCGCACTTGCCGCCGTGGAGAGCCCCGACGATTCGTATCTAGCGTCCAAGAAGGCGACGGCACGCTTCTTTGCAGAGAATACGCTGCCAAGCTGCGCGGGCCTCCTGACCCCTGCGACGGCAGGGGCAACCTCACTTTTCGCCCTTGATGAGCAGCAGCTGGGCGCCTGAAGCCTTTTCCGCGGGTTTGACCTCCGAGCCCACACTCGGCACACTCCGCCCAACAGTAATTTTGGGAACAAATTCCTATGAGTGATGTGTCGTTGGGCGAAGTTGATGAAAAAGGTCTGAGCTATCCAATTGAGGGCGTGCCAGAAGCGGGTGATATTCGTGAAGTCGCCCCGGGCATCTACTGGGTCCGGATGACCCTGCCGTTCGCCCTCGACCACATCAATCTCTGGCTCATTGACGACGACGATGGCTGGGTCATCGTCGACACCGGCGTGAATGATCACGCAACAAAAGCATCCTGGCGCAAGATTTTCGATGAGAAGCTCGGCGGCCGACCCGTCAAACGGGTGATTGTGACTCACCTGCACCCGGACCATGTGGGCCTCGCCGGCTGGATCACCCGGGAGTTTGATGTCGCGCTCGAAATGTCCCGGACAGACTATCTCATGTGTCGGACGCTGGTCGCGGATACGGGCAAGGAAGCGCCGCAGGATGGTCGCAATTTCTATCGCGCGGCCGGATTCTCAGAACGTGCCGTGGAGTCTTACGCGAAACGATTTGGCGGCTTCGGCGAACGGGTGTCCCGCTTGCCCGACGCTTTCAAACGCCTGAAAGACGGGGATCGTCTTCAAATGGGAGGACGTGACTGGCAGGTGATTGTCGGCTCCGGCCACGCGCCGGAACATGTCTGCCTGTTCTGCGAAGAGCTGAATGTGCTGATCTCCGGCGACCAGGTGCTCCCGCGCATTTCGTCCAATGTCAGCCTGCACCCGACCGAAGCCCATGCCGACCCGCTGCAGGAATGGATCGACAGCTGCAAGAAACTGAAAGCCGCATTGCCGGAGGACGCCCTGGTCCTGCCGGCCCACAATGAACCCTTCTACGGTCTCCACACGCGCCTTGATGCGCTGGTTGACGGACACGAAGAAGGCTTGGCGAAACTCCTGGACATGCTCGCGGAACCAAAGCGGGCCATTGATGTGTTTCCCGCTCTGTTCAAACGCAAGATCGGCCCCGACGTGTTCTTCATGGCGACCGGCGAAAGCTTGGCACACCTCTCCTGTCTCGTCGCACGTGGCGACGCAACGGTGAGCCGTGATGAAAACGGCGTTGATTGGTACGTGCGCGCGCCGTCTTGAGCGGCGCTTGAAACCAGCACCGGGCCACGCGAGACTGAGCCATGACCACACTTCTGCTCAGCCACACTGCATGCCTTGATCATCAAACACCGGACGGCCATCCTGAAAGCCCGGCGCGACTAAGAGCCGTCATGGACGCTTTAGGCGATCCGGCTTTCGCCGCACTTCAAAGAGCAGATGCGCCAAAAGCGGCCATTGAAGACATTGCGCGGGTGCATCCGCGGGCGCATGTTGAACATCTTCTCGAAAGCATGCCGACAGACGGCTTTGCAGCCATCGACGCGGACACCATCATGTCGCCGGGCTCAGGTGAAGCGGCCCTGAGGGCAGCCGGCGCTGTGTGCCGCGCCGTGGAAGCAGTCGCAACAGGCGCAGCTCGGAATGCTTTTTGCGCGGTGCGCCCGCCGGGGCACCATGCGGAGCCCGCGACACCCATGGGCTTTTGTCTTTTCAACAATGTGGCTGTCGGGGCGCTTTATGCGCGCGAAAAATACGGACTTAGCAAAGCCGCGGTGATCGACTTTGACGTTCACCACGGCAATGGCACCCAAGCCATGTTCGAGGTGGACGAAAATCTTTTCTATGCGTCCACGCATCAGTCGCCGCTCTATCCAGGGACCGGTGCGCCAAGCGAAACCGGCGTTGGAAACATTGTCAATGTGCCTTTGGGCCCGGGCGCGGACGGCGCCCCATTTCGCGAGGCTTATGAAAGAGTGATTCTCCCAGCGCTCCGCGCTTTTGACCCCGATATACTCTTCATATCCGCGGGGTTTGACGCGCACGCCGACGATCCATTGGCCGGACTAAACCTCACTGAGGCTGATTATGTCTGGGTAACCAAGGAGTTGATGGAAGTCGCCCAAAATGCGTGTGAAGGTCGCATTGTTTCGACCCTTGAGGGAGGCTATGACTTGGAGGCGCTTGCCCGCAGCGTCAGTGCTCACGTAGCGACATTGATGGGGCAAGAGGTATAGGCTTCAAGACCCGGACAAATCGGAGGACGCCATGGCGGCCAGTAAATCAGCGGCACCAGCCGATATCGCGAAAATGAGTTTCGAGGCGGCCCTCGCGGAACTCGAAGAAATCGTGCGCCAATTGGAGTCTGGAGAAGCCGAACTTGAAAAGTCCATTGAGCTCTACGAGCGCGGCAACCTGCTCAAAGCACATTGTGAAGCGCGCCTACAGTCGGCGCAGGCCAAGGTTGAGAAAATAACCCTGTCGGCGAACGGTGACGTGGGTGCCGAGCCCGCGAACATCGAGTGACCCATGTCCGACCTCAACCTCGCACAAGCAATGGAAGACACCGCGGCCGACGTTGAGCTCTTGCTGGATCGGTTACTGCCAGCGGCAGAGGGACCAGAGGGACGCGTCGCAGAGGCCATGCGTTACGCAACACTGGGTGGCGGCAAGCGCTTCCGGCCTTACCTTGCCTGTGAGGCGGCGAAACTTTTTACCGTGAGCGAGGATCGAGCATTGCGTACAGCGGCTGCGATCGAATGTGTGCACACGTATTCGCTGGTTCATGATGATCTGCCATGTATGGATGATGACGATCTGCGCCGTGGCCGTCCGTCGACCCACAAGGCCTTCGATGAAGCGACCGCCGTTCTGGCGGGCGATGCGCTCCTGACCTTCGCCTTCGAGATACTTGGGGATGCCGACACCCATGACGACTATCGCGTGCGCTGCGACCTGGTTGTCGGGCTGGCGAAGGCGGTCGGAACCCACGGCATGGTTGGCGGCCAGATGATCGACATGGCAAGTGAAGGCACCATTTTAGACATCGGCGCACTCACCCGGCTGCAACAGCTCAAAACTGGCGCGCTCATCGCTTTCGCCTGTGAGTCCGGCGCGATTTTGGGCAAAGCATCAAAGGACGCCCATCATGCGCTGCATGCCTATGCCCATGATCTGGGCCTCGCCTATCAGATCATCGATGATCTGCTGGACGAGGAGGGCGACAGCGCCACGCTCGGCAAGACCGCTGGCAAGGACAGGGCGAAGGGAAAAGCCACCTTTGCGACCATTCTAGGCCCCGAAAGGGCCCGTGAACAGGCAGGAATGCTGGCAGATCAGGCCGTACAACACCTTGATTTGTTTGATGAAAAAGCAGATTCTTTGCGCAGCGCAACAAGCTTCGTTATAAACCGCAGCGCGTGAACAGGTGCGGCGCAATGTGGCCTTACCTCGGCCTCTAAATCGCCGTACGCTGTGGAGAAGATGAGACGCTTAAATTGAAGCCGGATGGTCCGGATCGCAGATCAAAAGTCGGCCGCCGACAAGCCAGAGTCAGAGAAGAACCAGAGTGACCACCACGAGTAAGACGCCTTTGCTGGACCGGATCAAAGTCCCGGCTGACCTGCGCGCACACGATGATGACGATCTGCCTCAAATTACGGACGAACTGCGTCAGGAACTGATTGAAGCGGTGTCGATCACCGGCGGTCACCTGGGTGCGGGGCTTGGCGTGGTCGAGCTGACAGTCGCACTGCATTATGTTTTCAATACACCAGAGGATCGGATCATCTGGGACGTGGGCCATCAGGCCTACCCGCACAAGATCCTCACCGGCCGGCGGGACCGCATTCGCACCCTGCGCCAAGGTGGTGGATTGTCCGGGTTCACAAAACGCGCGGAGAGCGAATATGACCCGTTTGGAACAGCGCACTCCTCGACATCGATTTCTGCGGGCCTTGGCATGGCCGTTGGTCGTGACCTGCAGGCAAAGAAGAACAATGTGATTTCCGTGATCGGCGATGGCGCCATGAGCGCTGGCATGGCTTACGAAGCGATGAACAATGCGGGCTCCATGGACAGCCGCCTGATCGTGATCCTGAACGACAATGACATGTCGATTGCGCCGCCGGTGGGGGCGATGAGCGCCTATCTGGCACGGTTGATCTCCGGAGGCACATATCGCGGGTTCCGTCACTTTGCGAAACAGATCGCTGAAAAGCTTCCGAAGTCCTTGGAAGAAACAGCCCGTCGCGCCGAAGAATATGCGCGCGGTATGGCAACCGGCGGCACGCTCTTCGAAGAGCTGGGCTTTTATTATGTGGGCCCGATCGACGGGCACAATCTGGATCATCTTCTTCCGGTTCTGCGCAATGTGCGCGATGCCGACGAAGGGCCGATCCTGGTCCACGTGGTGACACAGAAGGGCAAGGGATACGCTCCGGCCGAAGAGTCCGCTGACAAGTATCACGGTGTCAGCAAGTTCGACGTGATCACCGGCGCGCAATCCAAGCCGCCGGCAAACGCACCGAGCTACACGAACGTCTTCGCGCAGTCGCTCATGAAGCATGCGGAGAAGGACGACAAGATCGTCGCCGTGACCGCTGCCATGCCTGACGGCACTGGCCTCAGCAAGTTTGCCAAGACGTTCCCCGACAGAACCTTTGATGTCGGCATTGCGGAGCAACACGCCGTTACCTTTGCAGCAGGGATGGCGACAGAGGGCCTGAAACCCTACGCAGCGATCTATTCGACCTTCCTGCAGCGCGCTTATGATCAGGTCGTGCACGACGTGGCCATTCAAAAACTGCCGGTCCGATTTGCAATCGATCGCGCCGGACTGGTGGGGGCCGATGGCCCGACCCATGCTGGCTCGTTTGACATCACCTATCTGAGCTGTTTGCCGGACTTTGTGGTGATGGCGGCTGCCGATGAAGCTGAGCTCATGCATATGGTGGCGACGTCGGTCGAGATCGACGATCGCCCGAGCGCCTTCCGCTATCCGCGCGGCGAGGGTGTTGGCATCGAACTCCCCGAGATCGGGACGGCGCTTGAGATTGGCAAGGGCCGTGTGATGCGGGAGGGTACAACGGTGGCGCTAGTGTCTCTTGGGTGCCGGTTGCAGGAGACCCTCAAAGCCGCGGACGAACTGGCCGCACAAGGTATTTCCACGACTGTTGTCGATGCGCGGTTTGCGAAGCCGCTCGATCACGACCTGCTTGCCCGCGTCGCCCGCGAGCATGAAGTGCTGGTCACAGTGGAAGAAGGCTCTGTGGGTGGCTTTGGCGCCCATGTTCTTGAGTTCCTGAGCACCAATGGCTTGATGGACCGAGGTCTTAAAGTGCGCACGCTCACGCTGCCGGACATCTTCCAGGATCACGATAAGCCTGACGCCATGTATGTGGCCGCTGGACTTACAGCGCCGGACATCGCGGCAACAGCCCTGACGGCGCTTGGCCATGAGAGCGCATTGGTCTCTCTGGCAGCGGAACGCGCCAACGCAGTTCCGGGAAAGTCCTGACCTCATGAGCGTGCGGCTCGACCGCGCCTTGGTTGACCGCGGCGTCCTGCCAACGCGGGCCCGTGCGCAGGCCGCCATCAAAGCGCGCCAGGTGCTGGTCAACGGGGTCGTCGCCTCAAAGGCATCGCAATCCGTGTCCGAAGACGCAAGGCTTGATGTTGAAGGTCTGGGCAATCAATGGGTATCGCGAGCCGCGTTGAAGCTGGTGGGCGCGCTGGACGCTTTCGCACTCAACCCTGAAGGGAACACCGCACTGGACATCGGGGCTTCGACAGGGGGTTTCACACAGGTCCTTCTCGCGAACGGAGCAGCAAAAGTCTATGCGGTCGATGTAGGCCACGGACAACTTGCAACAGACGTCGCCAATGATGCTCGTGTGATCTCCCTGGAGAAGACCAACGCGAAGGACCTGACCACTGCCCAAGTTCCTGATCCAGTCGATCTCATTGTCAGTGATGTCAGTTTCATTGGTCTGGAGAAGGCATTGCCCGCGGCTCTGGGCCTCGCTCGGCCGGGCGCACAGCTGATTGCCCTCATCAAACCGCAATTCGAAGTGGGGCCAGGCAAAGTGGGCAAGGGCGGTATTGTGAAGGACGCAGCACTTCACGCCGAGGTTTGTGATCGCGTTCAGACCTGGTTACAGGACGAGATGGGGTGGACGGTCAGAGGGCTCGTTGAAAGTCCCATCGAAGGCGCCGATGGCAACAAGGAGTTTCTGATTCATGCGGTCAAGCCATGACCAGTGATGTTCTGACCATCGATTATGTTGGAGCACAGGGCGACGGCGTGGTTCGTACCGATGAAGGGCCGATCTACATCCCGCGCACACTCCCGGGTGAACAGGTTCAGGCGGACATACTAGACGGTCGTGGTGACCTGCGCGATGTGCTGAAACCTGCGCCAGACCGCATTGAGCCGGTCTGCACTCATTTCGGGACCTGCGGCGGCTGCGCACTACAACATCAGAGCGACGAAAGTTATCGGGCCTGGAAACGGGACCAGGTTGCGCGTGCGCTCAAGAGCAAAGGAATCGATGCACCGGTTGTGGAGATCATACCCTGTGCACCCGGCACACGCCGCAGGGCGACCTTTGCGGTAATGAGAACACGGAAGACGGTCCGGTTTGGCTTTTTTGAACGCGCGACCCACACAATCGTCGACATTGGGTCCTGCCCGATCCTCGTGCCGGAACTCGAAGCGGCAATTCCAGCATTGCGGGAACTTGTGGCGCCGGGATTGACCCGAAAGGGCAAGGCAAGTGTGAGTGTAACGGCTACAGCGTCTGGTCTGGATGTCTCGGTCACCGGCGGCAAAACTGATCCGGATGTCGCTTTGCGCCAGGCTTTGGCGGATGGGGCGGCGAAGGCAGATGTCGCGCGGCTCACGTGGGATGGAGATATTCTCGCAGAGCGCCGCCCACCCATCTTGGACCTCTCAGGCATCGAAGTGGCACTCCCACCGGGCGCATTCCTGCAGGCAACCAAAGCGGGCGAAGAAGCCATGGTGTCCATCGTGACCAACGCGTTGAAGGAGAGTGGCTCTGTTGTAGATCTTTTCGCCGGGTGCGGAACTTTTTCTCTGGCGCTCGCCCACGCGCACAAGGTTCATGCTGTCGAGGGGGCGAAGGCGCAGTGCGCTGCCCTGGAGACGGCTGCGCGCCGTCAGGGCCCAGCGGCGGGGCTTAAGCCGCTCACAGTCGAACGCCGCGACTTGGCGCGCAGGCCCATGCGGAGCGATGAATTGAACGGCTATGATGCCGCCGTGATTGACCCACCGAGAGCCGGTGCGGCCGCCCAATCAGAAGCACTTGCTGCATCGACCATCTCTCTTATTGCTTCGGTATCTTGTAATCCGGCGACATTTGCCAGAGACGCCAAAACGCTGATAGAGGGCGGATACCACCTGGAAAGCGCCGCGCCACTGGACCAATTCCTCTGGTCGCCCCATATTGAGTTAGTCGGCATTTTCAGGAGGGAGTGACCGCGATGCTGCGTCCCCTAAGACGCCCCATAGCGCGATTGCGATACGCCGCCGAGCAGGGCGCCAGGGTTGCTTGGTATGCAGGACATTATGCAGCAGTCAATCGGCTGCGCGGGCCGGTGACCCGACCGGGCGAAGTCCCCTTCAAGCCCAGCTCTCCGATCCCGAAACTCCCCGACATTGTTCAGTCCATCCGCGAGCTCTTTGAGCGCGACTATCGGAACATTGAAGCGGGCATTTATAAAGCGCCGGAGCTTGAAACCGATCCGCGGCGGCCCATTGACAAGGCAATCCGCTTTTTTCTGGACGCAAAGAAGGTCGACGAACGCCGCATGGAGAAACGCCATTCGGAAGTGAACAGCGGCCCCCGAACGAAACAGTTTCCGCGGTACTATCTGCAAAACTTTCACTTTCAGACGGACGGGTGGCTGTCTGAGGAGTCTGCAGATTTATATGACACGCAAGTCGAAACACTCTTCGCCGGCACCGCCGACGCGATGCGCCGTCAGGCGCTGGTGCCCATTGCGGAATGTATTGAGGGCAAGGATCAAAGAGATCTCCATGTTCTGGATATTGCCTGCGGAACCGGCCGTTTCCTAAGAGAGGTCAAACGCAATTGGCCGCGCTTGGGCGTTACCGGCCTTGATCTATCTCCGGACTATCTCGCCAAGACGCGCCGTGCTCTGTCAAAATGGGGACGGGCGCGGTTCATCAATGCACCCGCTGAGCGCATGCCACTGGAGAAAGCATCGCAGGACATTGTGACAGCGACCTATCTGTTCCACGAATTGCCGCCGAAGGTACGAGCCCAGGTCGCCGATGAAATTGCCCGCGTCCTCAAGCCGGGTGGCCGTTTTGTTCTGGTAGATGCCTTGCAGACAAACGACCACCAGGCGTTTAACAGCCTGCTGGAATTTTTCCCTGTGGCTTTCCACGAACCCTATTTTTCCAGCTATCTGGAAGAAGACTTTGCAGCTCTGTTCGCGCGTGTAGGGCTACGGCGCATTGAGCAGCAAACCGGCTACCTGACAAAAATGGCCGTGTTTGAAAAGATCTAAGCGGATCTATGGTTCAGAAAGGCCTGAATGGCTTCGAGGATGGGCTCGGGCGCGATATCAAGCGGTTCGAGCCGGATCACAAGCGTGTCTTTGTGGTATCGCCAGATCTGAACCATCAGACGCCGCTGTAGGCCGCCCATGTCTTCTTGCGCGAGCGACTTGTCGAGAGACCGTCCAAGCGTGAGATGAAGCTCGGTATTACGAATGGTGCGAACCGCCTTGTCCACGGTTGTCGCATTGACGATCGCATCCCAGGCAACCGTCCCAAGCCCCGTAATCATCAGGCCCGCAGAGCTGGCCACAACAGCGGGTGTGTTCCGCCGCACGAACGGCCAGAAGTGATAGGCCACGGCGAACAGGGCCACGCTGATAATGAAAAGTGCGATATCGCCCCGGGCGAGTGCGACACTGAGAATGAAGAGACCCGCGAAGCCTCCGCCATAGACCATCATTTCCCCGCTGCGTTGATCGAAGCGTGCCATCAAGGGCTGTGGGGAGACGGTGGAAGGGGCGGTCATGGGGCTAGCTCTCCTGTGGGCCGTTTTGTCCGCGGTGCCTGAGGAAATGGTCAGCCAGGACGCAGGCCATCATGGCCTCTCCGACCGGTACCGCTCGGATACCCACGCAAGGATCGTGCCGCCCCTTTGTCATCACCTCGGTTTCCTCACCGGACCGGGTTATCGACTTACGGGGTGTAAGGATTGATGAGGTGGGCTTTACCGCAAATCGGGCGACAACATCCTGGCCGCTGGAGATTCCTCCGAGAATTCCGCCTGCATGATTGGCATCGAAGCTCACTTTGTTGCCATCTATGCCCATTTCATCGGCATTTTCTTCACCCGTGAGCGCGGCGGCTGCAAATCCATCTCCGATCTCAACGCCTTTCACGGCATTGATGCTCATGAGCGCGCCTGCGAGATCAGCATCAAGCTTGCCATAAATCGGCGCGCCGAGCCCCGCAGGGACCCCGCTTGCAATCACTTCGATGACGGCACCGCAGCTGGAGCCAGCCTTCCGAACACCGTCCAGATAGGACTCCCACTCCTTGGCAGCCACGGGATCAGGGCACCAGAACGGGTTCTGATCAATCTCATCCCAATCCCACCGTGTACGGTCGATTTTGTGGGGACCCATCTGCACTAGGGCGCCACGCACTTCAACGCCTGGGACCACTTTGCGGGCAAGCGCACCGGCTGCCACCCGCGCAGCTGTTTCGCGCGCCGATTGGCGGCCACCGCCGCGATAATCGCGTATGCCGTATTTGGCTTCATAGGTGAAGTCTGCATGGCCGGGCCGAAATGTGTCTTTAATGTCCCCATAGTCTTTCGACCTCTGATCGACATTTTCAATCATCAGAGAAATCGGCGTGCCGGTGGTTACCTCCACGCCGTCTTCGTTCTGAAATGTGCCGGAAAGGATCTTCACCTGATCCGGTTCTTTCCGCTGGGTGGTGAACCGCGACTGGCCCGGTCGGCGTTTATCCAGGAAGGTTTGAATTTCATCGGCAGTGATCGGCACCAATGCCGGCATGCCATCAATCACGCAGCCGAGCGCGGGTCCATGGGACTCACCCCATGTGGTCACGCGGAAAAGATGGCCAAACGTATTGTGTGACATGAAATCTGCCTCAAGCGGTTACTGGCAGAGGTTCTAGCTGAAATTTGGGAAAAACGGAAACCGGGCGCAGAAGTCAGACAATACTCATGTCCGGCGCGTCCTCCGCCTTCATGCCTACCACATGGTATCCGGCGTCCACGTGATGAACTTCGCCCGTAACCCCGGATCCCAGATCCGAGAGCAAATAGAGGCCGGTTTTGCCAACCTCGTCGATGGTCACGGTCCGTTTCATCGGCGTATTCAGCTCGTTCCACTTCAAAATATAGCGGAAGTCGCCAATGCCCGAGGCAGCCAGCGTCTTGATGGGGCCGGCTGAAATCGCGTTGATCCGGATATTGTTGCGGCCGAGATCGACCGCCAGATAACGCACACTGGCTTCCAGAGCAGCTTTCGCCACACCCATGACATTGTAATGGGGGATAACCTTCTCGGCGCCATAGTAGGTAAGCGTCGCGATCGATCCGCCATCCTTCATAAGCGGCTCAGCACGCTGTGCGACCGCCGCCAGCGAATGGCAGGAAATGGTCATAGCCTGCGCGAACTGGTCAGCCGTCGTGTCGAGATAGCGACCGTCCAGCGAACTCTTGTCCGCATAGGCAATGGCGTGGACGAGGAAATCGAGCTTGCCCCATTTGTCTTCGAGTGTCTTGAAGACCGCATCCATAGAGGCGTCATCGGTCACATCACATGGAAGAACAAGGTCTGATCCAACAGATTCGGCCAGCGGCTTGACGCGTTTCGCAAGAGCGTCGCCTTGATAGGTAAAGGCCACGTCCGCACCATGTTCTGCGCACACCTTGGCAATGCCCCAGGCAATTGACCGGTTGTTCGCTACGCCCATGATGAGGCCTTTTTTGCCGCTCATCAGGCCGCCAGATGCCGCCTCAGGTGCCGTCATGGGACCCCCTATCTTGTTGAATTCCCTGCCCCCATTAGCGCGGCATCCTACACAAATGGACTCACCGGTCTAGCGAAAACGGCCGAAAAACCGCTTGTATTACAGACCATTACAGAGGTGTGATCCAAATCGGGTCAGGTCGTACGCGGGCTATGCTCAAGGCCGGCGGTCCAGCCCGCCACAAAGTCTTTCAGGGCTTGATCGGGTTTTGGGGGCAGAACGAGGGTCAGGTGGACAAATTGGTCGCCTTTACCGAATTTCCGCCTGCCCGGCGGGTGGGCCAGACCCTTGCCCTTCAGGCGAAGGACGCTGCCGCTGTTTGACCCTTCCGGCACCGTGACGGTGACTTCGCCGTCAACGGTTGGGACCGTGATCTTTGCACCCTGAACAGCTTCAGCGAGGCTGACGGCCACATCGACATGAACGTCCGCGCCCTCACGTCGAAAAGTAGGGTGGGGAGCGACAGTCACTGTAACAAAGGCGTCGCCGACCTCCCGGCTTGTGAGGCTGGCATGGCCCTGACCGCGCAGACGGATTTGCTGTCCGTCTTCGACACCCGCTGGGATGTGCACATCCAGCGATTTTCCATTGTCCAGCGTCAGGCGTCTCTTGGTCCCTTCTGCTGCGTCCAGAAACGGGATGTTGATTTCATAGGTGTGATCGCCGCCGCTTGGTCGGAACGTGCGACGCCCGACGGTCTTGAGTATGGCAAGGAAATCGGCAAGGGCTGTAAATTTGTCTGGTTGAGAAGCGACCGAACTCTGCGATTTCGAAGCTTCCGCGTCCGCGTCTTTTGGTGTCGCGTCGAGATCTTCGCCAGTTTTGGGACGGGATCCTGATTTCGGACGGGTTGAAGAGCGCGTAGCCTTTGATGTCGCCTCTTCAGTAGCTGCGCGTGCCGCATGACGTCTCTTGCTCGGGCCCTGACGCGCTGAGGCTTTCGCTTTTCGGCTTAAGAGATCATAGGCCGCAGTGACCTCATGGAACCGCTCTTTTTGGCGCGGGTCGCTGGAGCCAGAGTCCGGATGATAGGTTTTCGCCAAACGGCGATAGGCCGATTTGATTTCATCGGGACCGGCTTGAGGTGAAACACCAAGCACGTGGTAAGGATTGCGCATATAGCTCCGCCAAGCAGGGTTTGATGGGAAGGTCGCGTCCCACCGAAACTCTGCGATCATGGTTAAAAAAGCGTGTGTAAGCTTAAGCGGCCGCGCATACCAAAACGTTAAGGTCGGGGCAGAATTTCGAGGGTTTCTGCAGCTTTCTTATGGCCCTGCGCTGCAGCGGCGGACAGCCATTTACGAGCGAGATCCACATCGGGGTCAAAACCCAGGCCAAACCGATAAAGCCGACCCAGACGGTATTGCGCTTCACTGACGCCATCCTCCGCGAGCGGCTGCCATTGCTCAGCGGCGCCTACGAAATCTCCCTCATCGAACGCATAGACCCCGGCCATGAATTGAGCCCCCTGATCTGGCGTTACCAGACCGGCGGAGGGAGAGGAGGGGCGTGCGCCTTCCCGGGTGACAGCCGGTGGCGGGGTCAGGTCGTGCTGTCGGGAGGTGTTCTCCGAGCGGAGTTTGGCCTCTTCGTGACCCAACTCGGCCGCCCGACGAATGAAGGCCTGTGCGGCATCGAGATCGGCCTGTGTGCTCTGGGCTCTGTTTTCAATAAGGAGGGCCAACTCCCACATAGCATCGGGGCTCCCGCTCGCGGCCGCAAGGCGGAGCCAAGTGGCACCCTTCTCAAGGTCTCTATAAGGCGCATCCGGCTCGATGCGCATCATCCCGGCATTGAGCGCAGCACTCGCAAGTCCCGCAGATGCGGCCCGTTCGTAAAACCACAAAGCACGCTGACTGTCTTGGGGCACGCCCTGACCGCGGCGAAGCATGTGGGCCACATTGCGTTGGGCGGCAATGTCACCTGACTTCGCCAAGGGCAACCAGATAGAATAGGCGGTCGCAAAATCTCCGGCGTCGTATGCCGCGACACCTTCATCAAAAGCCAATTGGTTCCCTGCCAATTCGGCAGACGATGCTGGCATGGTCGCTTGGCGGTCGTCGGCGGCTTGCCCATGATTCTGCATCAGGCTCAAAACGGCGCTCACCAGGAGTGCATATTGGCATGTGCGACTGAAAGTCATCTGCGTTCTGGTCTCGCTGAATGTGCTATCGAATCTGGGACAGGACAGGGTTGCTTGACGACTATATAAAGAGGCGCCTTGGGGCCAAAATATGGCTCGATCCCTGACGGGATCGGCGGCGAAAGTTGAGGACCGCAATGACGGACACAGACGTAGAAAACATCGTTGGCACAGACCCTTTCTCTCTTTTTGAAGAATGGATGGCGGAAGCCCGAGAAACTGAGCCCAATGATCCGAACGCCATGGCGCTGGCAACGGCAGACGCATCGGGCCTGCCGGATGTGCGCATGGTTTTGCTTAAAGACATGAGCCGGGATGGTTTCGTGTTTTACACCAACCTCGAAAGTGCCAAGGGCAATGAGCTTGCCGAAAACCCTCAAGCCGCGCTCTGCTTTCATTGGAAGAGCCTGCGACGCCAAATCCGCGTGCGCGGCACGATCTCGCCCGTCACAGAGGAAGAAGCGGACGCCTATTTTGCAACGAGGGCCAAGGACAGCCAGATCGGTGCCTGGGCCTCAAAGCAATCACGGCCCATGGAAGGGCGTTTCGAACTCGAAAAGGAAGTCGCACGGTACGGGGCGAAGTATGCAATCAAGAAGGTTGACCGTCCGCCTTACTGGTCTGGCTTCCGCCTGACACCAAGCCAGATTGAATTCTGGCGCGACCGGCCATTTCGTCTACACGACCGCCTGGTCTTTCGGCGAGAAGCAACGGACGCGCCTTGGCAGACGTCGAAACTATTCCCGTAAGCTGAGGGCTAATGAGTAGATGGTGAGCACCGTGACCAATGACAGGCTAATGCGCCGCGCGACTTATGCCGCTGTCGGCGTCGCGCTTTCATTGATCACCATGAAGGCGGCGGCTTTTGCCATAACCGGGTCGGTAGCCATGCTGGCGACCTTGTTCGACTCAGTGCTCGATATGGCGGCCTCAGTGCTCAATCTGTTTGCGGTGCGGGCGGCCCTGACGCCGGCGGATCATGATCACCGCTTCGGGCATGGCAAGGCAGAGGCCATGGCGGGCTTGGGGCAAGCGACAATCATCGTTCTCTCAGCGATCTACATTCTCTGGGAGGCAGGGTCGCGGCTGCTGGATCCGGTGCCGGTTTCAAGCTCAGGAATTGGGATCGTTGTGACGGTGACAGCGATCGCATTGACCCTCGCGCTTGTGGCCTACCAGACCCGCGTTGTGCGGCAAACCAACTCACTCGCCATCGCAGCGGACTCAATCCACTATAAAGGCGATCTGTTGATGAACCTGGCGGTGATCGCCGCGCTGGCTCTCTCCGCCTTCCCTGGGTTCGTTTGGGCAGACCCCGTGTTCGGGATCATGATTGCCTGTTTCATTTCTTACAGTGCCTGGCAAATAGCTGATCAATCAGTCCAACAACTCATGGATCAGGAATTGCCCGAAGAGGAACGGGAAAAGATCCGCTCCGTCGTGCTCGCCGATGAGGACGTGCAGGATATGCACGACCTGAGGACGCGCATGGCCGGTACCAAACTCTTCATTCAGTTTCACCTGGAGCTCGATGGCGCCATGAGTTTAACCCGCGCCCATGAAGTTGCGGACCGGGTCGAAGCGGCAGTGCGGCATGCATTTCCAGGAAGTGAAGTGCTGTCCCATCAGGACCCGGCTGGTGTTGAGATCATCACGGACTTTGAGCGAACGTAATGACCGCGACGGATGCAGACGCCGTTGAAAGGTTCTTGGCGTCTCCGAGTGCCTACAGCCTCCCCGATGACACGCAGGTTGAGCGGATTGAGACACACATTTCCACTGTCTTTTTGGCGGGGAACTTCGCCTATAAGCTGAAAAAACGTATTGACCTCGCGTACCTGGATTTCACGACACTGGAAAAGAGACGCAAGGCTTGTGAAAACGAGCTGAAGCTCAATCAGAGAACCGCGCCCGCGCTCTACCTCGACCTGGTCGCGATCGTCGAGACCACCGACGGGTTCCGTCTCGTCGAGCAGGCGGAAGTGTCGGAAGCTGACCCCGTCGTTGATTGGGTCGTGAAGATGGCGCGCTTCGATCAATCCAGCTTGCTGTCCAGAATGGCTGACCGGGGTGCCTTGAGCGTGCCAATGGTTGAAGCACTGGCAAGACAAGTGGCCCAGTTCCATTGCGAAGCAGAGATATCCCCGTCAGACGGAGGGCGGACGCGATTTGCGGAAATCCTCGAAAGCAACCAGAAAAACTTTGACCCCTTTATCGGAACCATCTACCCGCAAGCTCTCATCGACCAATTGGGCTCGCTATATGCCGAGAATCTTGCTGACCTGTCGGCGCTGATTGAAAACCGTCGCACATCTGGTTGGGTGCGTCATTGTCATGGTGACCTTCATCTCAACAACGTGGTGTGCGTTGAGAATGAACCGGTGCCGTTCGACTGTATTGAGTTCAACGATCAGTTTGCCCGCATCGATACCTTGTACGATCTGGCTTTCTTACTCATGGACCTTGCATTCAGAGCGACCACCGACCGTGCGCTCGCCGACTATGCAAACGCGGCGATGAATGCCTATCTGCAGGCGCTGACTCTGGACGACCTATCTGCGACCCTTACGGGGCTTCGGGCGCTACCATTTTTTATGAGCATTCGGGCCAGCGTGCGATCTCATGTCACGGCGCGCATGTCCGTTGGCAGCAGTTCGCGAACACAGCTTGTCGACCTTGCATTGGCCTATGCTGAGTTCGCACGAGCGCTGCTGACCCATGGAGACAACAGGCTCTACGCCGTAGGGGGGCTGTCTGGAACGGGCAAGACGACAATCGCCAAACTTCTCGCCCCGCATCTGGGCGCCGGGGCGGGCGCGGTCCATTTAAGAACAGACATCATCCGAAAAAGGCTGGCTGGCGTCGCAGATGCCGAGCGGCTTCCTTCCGAGGCCTATACCCAGAGTGCGAGTGACCGAGTTTATGCGGAGATGGGCCGACTGGCAGGCATTGCCCTGGACGCCGGACAGACGGTGATCTGCGATGCTGTGTTCGCAAAGCCCGAAGAGAGAGACGCCATAGAAGCGGTGGCGACAAGCAAGGCAAAGCCGTTTTCGGGCATCTGGCTCGCCGCGCCGGAAAACGTGCTTGAAACCCGCGTGAAGCAGCGCTCAGAGATCGGAACCGATGCGTCAGATGCCAATGTGGATGTCGTCAGGCAGCAACTCTCTTATGAATTGGGCGATCTTGATTGGCCGGTCGTCGAAGCAACGGGAACGTCCGGCTCTGTCCTGATAGCTGTGCAAGGCGTGTTAAACCTAACGATAGTGTGACAAAGCTCTTGCTGGTCATGAAAGCGTGGTTCCACTAGATTGCCTTCATGAGTGATCCATCGAACCACAAGAAAACCCTCATTCTGACCGGCGCCAGTCGCGGCATCGGTCATGCGACGGTGAAGCGTTTTTCCAGCGCTGGCTGGCGGGTGATCACCTGCTCCCGCCACCCATTCCCGGAAGATTGTCCGTGGGAGGCAGGGCCGGAGGATCATATTCAGGTCGATCTGGCGGACCCGGCGAATGTGACTGAAGCCGTCGCGGAGATGCGTCTTCGCCTCCAGGATCAGGGCAGCCATCTGAATGCGCTGGTGAATAATGCCGCGATCTCGCCAAAGGCCGAAGATGGCGGTCGACTGGGTGTCTTTGAAACAGATATGGAAGCCTGGCGCAGGGTTTTTGAAGTCAATTTCTTTGCACCCGTGAGCCTTGCGCGTGGTCTGGTGAACGAACTTGCTGCCGCTAAGGGCTCAGTGGTGAATGTGACCTCGATTGCGGGAACCCGTGTTCATCCCTTTGCCGGATCAGCCTATGGCACCTCCAAATCGGCTCTGGCGGGACTCACCCGCGAAATGGCATCCGATTTCGGTCGGAGAGGAATTCGCGTGAACGCGATAGCCCCTGGTGAGATTGATACCGCTATCCTGTCACCGGGGACGGACAAAATCGTTGCTGAGATTCCGATGCAGCGATTGGGCACGCCGGAAGAAGTGGCGCGCACCATCTACTTCCTGTGTACGGATCAGTCGTCTTACGTGAATGGGGCTGAGATACACATCAATGGCGGCCAGCACGTCTGACCGCCATTTGCTGCGAACAAATTCTACACAATAACAACTTGGTACAGGACGACTCCCACGACCACCCAAAACGCCGCCGTCGTTGAGAGTGCAAACAACATCTCGCGCATAGGCCTCTCCTCCAAAGGAATGCGGGTGTGTTCTCTCAAGTGGTCCGATTCTGATGGTTGAAGAGTGATTCGTCAAAAAGGGTGACGCATATATGACAGCGGCGCTGACTCATGTGAGACCGTCATCGGGACCGCCTACAAGTCAGCGAAGTCGATCTCATCGCGTGCCTTATCCAGATAGATCCGGACCTCGCGCAGGAAGGGCAGCGCCGCTTTGACGTCGGAAACATCAAGGTCTTCAATCATCTGAGCGAGCGCAGGCGCTGTCGCCGTCAAGGTTTCCTCGCGCTTCGATAGGCCTTTGTCGGTCACCGTCACGATCTTGCTGCGCCGATCAGTGGGGTCCGTCTTAATCGCCACATAGCCTTTTTCTTCCAGCTTTTGCAGCGTGTTGGTCATGGCGCCTTTGGTCACCTGAAACGACGCGGCGAGTTGCGCCGGGGTGCGCGCACCGCCAAGCCGCGCGAAATGATTGAGCACGGAGAATTGGGCACTGGTCATGCCTTCCGGCAGCGAGCGGCGAAATGCGGTGGAGAAAAGCTGATTGATGATGCCGATTTCATTGAAGAAGGCATAGAGAGTGGAGCTTTGTTTTTCACGACTCTCACTCTCTACTTTGTCCGTCACGCGTTCAAAATCCTTGTCTCAAGTGGCCATCGTGGGCCGCCGGGAATAGTGGGACCGTACCCCAAACGGGCGAACATTTGTATCCGGTGCCCCGGCGCCGCCAGTTCATTGTGTATGTCTTTGTAGAGCGATTCCATCTCCACATATTCCTGCAAGGATTGGGAGAGGGGGTGAATGCCAAGCCCGAGCTCGGTCGCTTTCATATTCGCCCGTATCCAGGCGGTGCCAGCGTTCAACTGGTCGAAACGTGTATTCCCATCAGTCGTAAGCCAGAGATGCGCCATGGCGGTGAACATCATCTCCCGATACATGTCGAGGCCGAACTTAAAACCGTCGGAGTTTGGATCCGCCAGTTCCTCGCGGGAGATGATGCCGGCGAGCGCCGCCGCATCAAGAAAGGCTGTGCCGCCAATATCAATCCCGTCCGGATTCGCGTTGATCTCAGCCTTGCCGATCCGCATCAGATCGACACTCTCCATATTGGTGCGGTGGGTGAGCACCTCGATCTGATGGGCCGCCCAGCTGAGCTCGCGCAAGGTCTCACGGCGGGCCGGATCGAGGGTGAACTCGACGCTGACGCTCTCCGGCACGACGGACGCGATCGCCGCGAGGCTGTCATTGGTGACGTCCCGCGTGGTGTCATAGGGTTCCTTCAGAGAGCGCCGAACTAAGACTTGAGCGAAGAGGGGGTCCGGCGTGGCAGAGCCGGGCACGCCAAACCGCATCCGCGCGATAGGGCGCGTATCGAGGTTTTGATCCGGCGCGCCTTCAGGGAAGGGCTCAATCGTGAGCGCGCGTCCGTCTTCGGCAGCGGCCATCCGCGCAAGCTCCAGGAAACACCCCAGCCCGATAACGATCTGCCGGTCAAATGGGTCGGTTTCCGGCAATAGTCGATCGAGATCGCAATAAAGTGTCGCGACGTCCGGCTCCGACAGGTCGACCTGCCAGGGCTGCCGATTGTGCGGGTTGGGGGCAAGGATCGCGTAGGACAAAGCCCGCATGCGGGGCTCTGCATAGTCGGCACCACCGGCGCGTTTCCAAGGCGCGACAGCGTCAGTTGGTGTGCGAGACACGGCGAACCCGCCGACACCGGCAGCAGCGATGATGGCGGTGGAGCCCATGATTTTCAGAAAACGGCGGCGGCTGGCCATGGCGCAGATCCTCTATTAGTTCAACGTTAAACAAATATAGTTTACCGTTAAACTATTTCAAGGAGAATCTGCAGTCAGAAGGCTAACTCAAGCCAAGTACTTGTTTTGAAATGATATTTTTCTGCACTTCCGTGGCCCCGCCATAGATTGTCTGGGCTCGATTGAAGAAATAGGACGCCGTTGAAGGCGCCGCGAAAGCCGGAATCCCGCTTCCGTCATTCCAGTCCGCGTCGCTACGGTCCGGGAAAAAGGGAATGGCATTGGCGCCGCTGGCTTCCAGAAACAGCTCCGTAATGGCCTGCGCATTCTCGGTCGCCAGGATCTTGAGCGCCGAACTTTCTTCGCCAGGCGCATCCCCCGCAGCGACGGAGGAAAGCGCGCGCAGCGCGGTGAACTCCAACGCCGTCAGATCAATCTCAACTTCTGCGAGCTTGTTCGCAAAAGCAGGATCATCCATCAGAGACCGGTTGCCGGATTGAATGGTGCCGGCAATCTCTTTCAGGCGGGCAATGTCGGCGCGCTTGCCGGCAATGTGCGCGTAAGACGTCCGTTCGTTAGAAAGCAGGTACTTGGAATAGGTCCAACCCATGCCTTCTTCGCCGATCAGGTTTTCGGCGGGCACGCGGACATTGTCGAACTCGATCCGGTTGAGATAGTGGCTGCCGTCAATGGTGATGATCGGGTAGACAGTGATACCGGGCGTCTTCGCATCCATACAGAGGAACGAAATGCCTTCCTGCTTCTTACCGCTATTGTCGGTACGAACCAGGCAGAAGAACCAATCGGCATAATGGCCTTGGCTGGTCCAGATCTTGGTCCCGTTCACGATGTACTCGTCACCGTCGCGCTCCGCTTTGCATTGAAGCGACGCGAGGTCCGACCCGGATTCCGGTTCGGAATATCCCTGGCCCCAGAAGGTGCGGCTGGCCAAGATGTCGGGCAACCAGCGTTTCTTTTGCTCCTCCGACCCGAACGTGTAGATCACTGGTGCCACGTAAAGGAGCCCCATGGGAATGACGTTTGGCGCGCCCGCTCTTTCGAGCTCATCATCGAAGATGAACTTCTGCGTTGCCGTCCAGCCCGTACCGCCATACTCCTTCGGCCAATTGACCGCGACCCAGCCCTTGTCATTCAGCGCCGCTTCAGAGCGCTGGTAATCCGCTTTGTTAAGCTGCTGGCCGTTTTGCACCTTGGCCAAGATGTCGGCGGGGTATTCGTTGGCAAAAAACTCCCGGACTTCGAGCCGGAACTTTTCATCTGCTGCGCTGAAACTGAGGTCCATGTGAGCCTCTCCTAGATAGTCTGAATGTCGATGGGGAGAGGATAGGCGCTTCGAGGCCAAAGAAAAGCGCTTAAGTCCGGTTTTTTCTCAAGGCCCGAATGATGAAGCGGGCGGGATGCACCGCTTCCGCAAGGTCACGGGGGAGCGGGTGGGGCGTTCCGGTGATTTGCGCGGCAAGCAATTCGCCAAGCAGCAAGCCCGTTGTGAAGCCTCTCGCTCCCAGGCCACCAATCACCCACAAACCGCCATGTACCGGGGCAGGGGGGTAGGCAGCAAACCGGTCGCCATGGCGCAACCTGTCAAAGGCCGACAGATAGGCTTTGTGATCTGGCGCAGGTCCTGCAAAGGGCACGCGGTCAGGGACCTGCGCTCTGAAGGACACGCGGCCAGAGAGATCGCCGGGCTTGAGCGCCGCCAGTGCGCTTTCAAAGACGGGAAACACTTCTCCCAGATCCCTGAGATTGTGTTTATGCCCGACGCTCGTCGGCTCGACGGGCTGGTCTGCCTCTCGCCCAAGTTCGTAGGTAGCGCCGGTCAGCGCAGAGCCATCGCCATGAGAAATCAGATAAGACCCGGCGACCAGGGCGTGAGGTTGCGGCGGCAGCATGCCCGGCGGCAGGTCCGTGATTTGGCCCAGTACAGGCTCAAGTGGAAGCCAGGCTGTCTCAGCGAAATCGGTAAGGCCGGGACCATTCGCAAGCACAAGAGCGTCCGCACCGTCCGATGCACTTTCGTTCAGAGTCCACTGTCCGTCATGGGGTGCAACGGAACCAACGGCAGTTTGCTCGATCTCAATGTCCCGTGTAAGCAACTTCAACAAAGCGCGCGGGAACACAACGCCGGCACGAGGAAACAGAAAGGCTGGGAACCCGGTTTCGAACCCTGCAACATCCGACAGGTCTTCCGGCGCAATCAGCTCAAGATGGCCAGGTGGGAGCGGGGACCGGGCCGCAATTTTTTCGAAGCGATCCGCCTCTGACTTTGTGCGGGCAAACTGCAACACGCCTCGCGGATCGAACAGTACCTCCGTTGCCTCTCGTTGCAGGCGCTGCATGACGCGCTCAGCATGGAGATAGGCGGCGATATGGAAATCATCTTCCGGCGTGGGTTCGACGGAAAAGCGCGGCATGAAAAGAGCTGTCGGGTTGCCCGACGCGCCCGCCCCCAGATCCTCACCGTCTAACATTCTCGCCTGCACGCCGCGTCGTTTGAACGCGTGGGCAGTGGCAGCACCGGCGATGCCCGCGCCGACAATGAGAACATCTTTAGGGGCGCTGGCAGGGCCTATTCGGTACCAGGGTTTTGATGCCTTATGCGATGGCGGTTCCGCCATGCGACCGACCAACATTTCCCTTTTGCGCCCGAAGCCTTTGACCTTCTCGACCGCAAATCCCTGTGCCGCCAAACCGCGACGAACCACACCCGCGGCTGTAAACGTCGCGAAGGTCGTACCGACCTTGGAAAGCCGCGCCACTTCCGCGAAGACCTTGTCGGACCACATGTCTGGATTGGTCGACGGTGAAAATCCATCAAGGAACCAGGCATCGACCTGCGCTTCAAGATTGCTTAGAGCGGGGAGTACGTCGTCTTCGCAAAGCGTGAGGGAGACATTGTCGGACAGGTGCAGCAGATGGGTGCCGGTATGGGGCGCGGGATAGTGCGGAATAAGTTGCGACGCGAGGGGTGCCAGGTCCGGCCATTTATCAAGCGCCCGGGACAGCTCTTCTGTGCTCAGCGGAAACCCTTCGACGGAAACAAAGTGAAGATGTTGATTGGGTTTGCGCGTTTTTCGCCACAACTCCCAGGTGGCCAGGAAGTTCAAACCAGTCCCGAAACCCGTCTCACTGATGGTGAAGTGGTCGCTGTCGGCCCAGGCATCTGGGAGCGCGTTTCCGTTGAGAAACACATGCTCTGTTTCCGCCAGACCGTCATCGCTGGAGAAATAGATGTCGTCAAAGCGCGTTGATTGCGGACTGCCATCGGCGCGCCAGGTAATGTCGGCAGATGGCAGTCGGCTCATGCTGTTTGATCAGGCGCCTCGGCGGCTCGGCGCAAAGGGGTGCGTGCTGGAAAGGCCGCCACAGACCGGGATTGCTTGCCCATTGACATAGGAGGCTTCATCACTGGCGAGGAACAGCGCCATATTGGCAATTTCTTCGGGGTGACCATAGCGCGCTGTCGGGTTGAGCTGTCCGATCTTGCCTTCGCTGCCGCGGGCTCGTGCGCCCTCGAAGAGCGGTGCTGTCATGCCTGTCTCAATGAGACCGGGACAGATTGCATTGACGCGCACACCGGTTCCATAGAACTGATTAGCGGCCGTTTGAACGAGACTGATCACCCCGGCCTTGGAGGCGGAATAGGGTGTGTTGCCCGCATTGGCCCGAAGCCCTGCAACAGAGGCTGTGCAAACAATGGAGCCTTTGCCCTGCTTGATCATGTGCGCCGATGCATGCTTGATCGCGAGAAAGGGGCCGATCAGATTGACCCGGAGAATCTCTTCCCACATGGCAGGCGTCTGATCCGAAATGGGGACTAACCCGCCGCTGACACCGGCATTCGCATAGACAGCGTCCAGGCCGCCAAATTCTGAGATGCAAAAGTCGACAAAGCCTTTGACCGCATTTTCATCGCCAACATCTGCTGCGACGGTTTTGATTGTGCCGCCTTTGGCCCGGACCATCTCGGCCGTTTCGTCGACGGCACCTTCCACCCGGTCAACAGCGACAACATTCGCACCTTCCCGCGCGAAGATCAGCGCGCTTGCCCGGCCAATGCCGCTTCCTGCACCGGTGATGATTGCGCTTTTGCCTGCCAGTCTCGACATCTTATGGCCCCTCATGTGAGCGTTTTCCCGAACCGTGGAAACGGTTTTCCGCCAAGGGTCACGGGCGAAAACGCGACAAAACAAAATCCGAAAGCCAGTCGTTCACCAATTCAAATGGGCCGGCTCTGGAGAATCGATATGGCCGACAGTCTACTGCAAGCATTCGATTTTCGCAGGAAAACAGTTTCGCTTAAATACAATGAAAAACGGCCCCATATTCAACAATAGGGGCCGTTTTGAGTAAATCCTGATGGGTAGACTTAGAAGTCCTTGCCAGCTGTCACTGCCCAGGCCACGGATCCACCCTCACCGTCGATGGTGCCGGAGCTTCCGACCGCAGGGGCTTCGTCGATGGGAGGCGTGCAGTTTTCCGGCTGGTCGCCTGCGATCGTGCAGATGCTGTTTCCCTCGACGCGCCATGTCCCGGGCACTTCCGCGCCGTCAGGCAGCTTGAGCACGATATTGGACGCATCAGGATAATGCACCTTGGTCACCGTCCCGTCAGGCCCGGTCAGGGTCACGGTGTTACCGACCAGACCTGCGCCGATATCGGCCATGGCAAAGCTGGTGCTCATGGCGAGCGCTGCTGCGGTCAATACGAGTTTTTTCATGGAAGATCCTCCCAGATCAGATGCATTTGCGTCTCAGGGCCAAAACGCCCGCAAATTGCATGGACCGGCCGACCACCGGTCCGGTTCTTTAAGCATCTAATTTAGAGTTTGAGGCCCACATCGCAAGTGGCGCCCCGGGAGCGACGGCTATTTGTTGATACTGGGCGGCTTCAAAAGGAACAGCACCAGCCAGATCGGCACGATCACCATGGCCCCGAGCATAAAGTGCGGCAGGGCCCAGTCCACGGCATCCGACAAGACCAGCCGCATCTGCTCTGGCGTCAGGCCCATATCGCTCAAAACATCCGCTGCTTTGATGTCGAGCGCGGACAGGGCGGCCCCGATCGCGACGGAAGCGATCGTGAATTTCACAAGGGCTGCAAGTGCGTTGTACAGCAAGGGTGTGCCTTTGAGTGATTCGAGCAAGGACAGTCTAGCTATCCGGAGGGCCGGGCACCATCTAGGTGCCAGATGTGCCCTCTCGAAAGGAGTATGAGTAATGGCAGAAGACCACAAAGAACGCTGTTTTTTCCCGGCATCCAGGATCGACGCCATGGACGAGCGCCGCCATGTGCATCAATACAACGAAAATGCGGTCCGCCTGACCCGCACCTTAGGTGATCTGGCCGGGCTCAGCGACATGGGCCTGCATATCGTACGAATTGAACCCGGTCGCGAGACAACAGAATTTCACTATCACGACCAGGATGAGGAATTTGTCTACATCATTTCAGGGCAGGGCACGTCGTCACTCGGAGATGAGGTCTTCGAAGTCGGTCCGGGTGACGTCTTGCTGTTTCCCAAAGGTGGGCCGGCGCATGCCATGCGCAATGAAGGCCCAGAAGATCTCGTCTATCTGATGGGCGGGACGCGGCCACCCATCGATGTCTGCACCTATCCCAAATTGCAGCGGCGGCAATATAGGGTCGATGGTGTGAAGGAATATGCGGATTTGTCAGCCTTCAAAAAGGTCTGATGCTTTGCTGGAAAGACGCGCGGCGCCTTTCCAGCATGTCCTTACCGGTTGAAGAGCCCGCGAATGGCATCTTCCACGCGGGGCTGTTCTTCCTCAGCAGCATCGCCCGACGCGTCAGATCCACCGCCGCCGCCGAGAATGCCTTGCAGCAAACCCTTGCCGCCATCCTCTTTGACACTGTCGATCACGTCTTTGATGCCGTCCGGATTGCTGATGATCGCCGCGAGATCTGGTGTGAAGCTCGGATTGCTCCACGGTCCTGAAATCACGATCGGTACTTCAATGCCGGTCACGTCGCCGGAACCGCCTTGTCCCTCAAGCGTCGCGGCGAGCTTGGGCTCTACACGGTAGTTGAGGGTCTGGTCAGGCATGTTGACCGTACCTTTGCCGGTGACCCGGACCAACGGGCCCAACATTTTGAAGTCATTATTCGTAAGGATGCCTCTGGTGATTGAGAAGGTGCCGCCCAGCTCGGAGAAGTCCGTGCTCTGAGCGCCCCCGGATTCCCATCCACTGGTGGCCGCTGCGAACACGTTCCGTGAGAGCTGCGCGATATTGATCCCTCGGATGGCCCCATCCGTGAATGTGACAGCGCCGGAACCATTGAGCGCACTCATCATCGCCTTCTGACTTTTCCCGCGTGTGGTGACATCGAAATTGAAGGCACCGAGTCCCTCGATCCGTTCAAAAGCGGCGGCATCTTTGAGGAAGGGGTAGGCTGACAATCCGCTCAGATTGAAGTTGGCGCCAACCGACGGCGTGGCGCCAGATCCATCCAGCACCAGCTGCCCGACACCGGAGCCCTCATAGAGCGCAAGTTCAGTCAGTTTTGCCGTGAGCTTGCCACCATTCATAAGGACATCAAGCGCGCTCTTGCCGATGGTGAGCTCCTGAAACAGGATTTCGTCGACGCTGAGCTTGAGGTCGGTGTCAATCGCTTTAAGGCCGGAAAGGTCAATCGGGGCGTCGCTCCATCCAGTTGAGCCGGACGCACCGCCGCTGGAAGGTGCGCCTTGTCCACCGGAGGAACTCCCATCCGCCAGATACACATTGGCATCGAGCCGGTCGAGTGCCAGGGCGCCGGTCAGTTTGGGGACGGACCGGCCAGCATCCACGGTGAGGTCGCCGGTTCCGTTCATACCATCGAAGGCGAGGGTCGCGCCTGTAAAGGAATAGGTGTCGCCAACGACGGCAACTGTGCCAGCGAGCTCAAGAGCGCCAAACCCATCGCCATCCGCCATGGGCTGCCCGGCCCACGCGGCTAAAGCCCGGACAGAGGGGATGTTGAGAGCGGTCGTACCGTTGATAGTGAGCACGGGGCTGATTTTGCCATTACCCGTGAAACTGGCAGTCACCTTCGGTGCGGAAATGTTGAGGTCGATATCCGAGGCATCGCCAACTGAAAGGGCGCGGGGTTCCGCGACATCAAGACTGAGCTCAACTGTGTCTGCATTCCAGACGAGTGAGCCATCGACGCCCAAAGGCGCGTCCAGGCTGGGCAGTGACACATCGAGGTTGATGTCGCTCGCTTCATAAGCTTCGCCCGTCGCGAGATTTGAGTAGCGAACCAGACCTTCGATGAGGGAGATTTCGCCCAGTTGAATGTCTGTGACCTGCGGTGTGAAACCACCTTCGTCAGCGCCCGGGGTTGGTTCGGCGGCGGGCGCAGTCTCAGCTTGGGTGGGCACATCAAAGACCCAATTGCCCACACCCTGTCTGTTGACCGCAAGATCAATTTCCGGACGCACCATAATGAACCGATCCAGGGCGACCTCGCCCCGAATGAGCGGGAAGATCTTGAGCACGATCTCGAGCTGATCCATCTTCGCCATGTGCGGGGCGTCTGCCCAATCAGCATTCTGAAATGAGACATCGTTCACGCTCACCGCTAAACGTGGGAGAAAAGAGAGGCTGATATCGCCATCAATGGTCAGTTCGCGGCCAGTCTGTTCTTTCACCAGCGCAGTGATCTGCGGCTTGTAGCTTTCCACAGGGATGAAAGAGGGAGCGGCAAACAACACGCCCACAACAAGCAAAACGACGACGAAGAGAAAAGAAAGAAAGCGTGACATGAAGCCCCTCAATGTCCTGGCTGTGAAGTGGGTAGTCTCGCGATTAAGTGTGGCGGAAAGATGATCCTACGACGCTGATTGGAGACTGTCGGGAATGCGGCTTTTTGGTCACATTGGTGTCAAAATCAAACTTGTGAAGTACGGCGCCCTTGGTTTCTGAAAAGAAGGGCGTATGTTCGATCCACCAACGGGCAGGCTTGCCCAGCGCAAAAAAAGCGGCGGTGTGATTGTGCAGTGCCGCATCGGACACAGGAAAAAGGCTCCACCATGGAACCGGTCGTGAAAATTCCGAACATCCTCTGCGTCGGCCTCTGATTTAGATCTGAGCCGCGGGGGCCTCCTCATGGGAGATTCCGGGGCTCACCTCAAATGAGACCGAGCAGAGCTCCAGTGATCATATCAGCTCTATAGCTGATTTCTGATCACGCCTGCGCAATAGCCCTTAGCGGCTTTCTCAAGATTAAAATTTTCGAGCCAGATATCCCGCGACGAATCCGCGCCGTCTAGGCTCATGACGTTAGGAGCGTTTCCCGTGTGGGAAACGAGAATGACATGAAACGCACAGTCTCTGCCCGACAGGTGACTTCGTTTATCTGGTTTTACTGGCGCCGCCAGGGTTTTTGGTTCGCGCTTTTGATGGTGGGCTTGGTGGTCAATGTTGCCATCGACATCATGTTCCCGGTTGTCTCCGGCTACCTTGTCGACACCATCTCGACCGCCGACGTTCCACCGACTGCCGATCAGATCGACACGACGGTCTGGGCTGCCATCCTGTTTGTGGGGCAAAGCGTTGTTTTCTTTACCGCCCAGCGCCTGAAGTTCCGGCTCTGGATGCACTTCGCCGCCCGGGTGATGCGCGACATCATCACGGAAGGGTTTGCGCGCGTACAACGCTACCCGGCGAACTGGCATGAGAGTTCCCATGCCGGGGCCACGGTGCGGAAACTCACCCGCGGCATGTGGGCTTATGACACCATCGCGGATACCGTCTACGCCGCGCTCCTGCCTGCGGCCTTGATGCTTGTCGGCATCTTGGTGGTTCTTGCCTGGCGCTGGCCTCTGGTTGGTCTCTATGCCGGTGTCACCAGCGCCTTCTATGTAGGCGTGACGGCCTGGCTCGCCATCCGGCATTTGCCCTCACGGCATCGGGCGCACATGGACGCCGATAGCGAAGTGGGCGCGCAGGTAGCAGATGCCATCACCTGTAACTCGGTCGTGAAGAGCTTTGGCACGGAAGCACGGGAAGACGCGCGTCTCTTGTCCCTCGCAGATTTCTGGCGGGGCAAGGCAGTGGGCGCCTGGGCGATGATGGAAAACCTTCTCATCGTGCAGAACGCGGCGGCTGTGTTGCTTGTCGCAGGGATCGTCGGCCTGATCGTGGCCGAGTGGGCCGCAGGGCGCGCGACGACGGGAGACATCGTCTTTGCGATCACGACCTATTTGCTAATCAACGCCTACCTTCGCGACATGGGCTACCACCTGCAGAACCTACAGCAGGGTGTCTCGGAGATCGAAGATCTGGTGCTGTTCCATGAACTGCCGATGGAACCGGCGGTAAAAGAGGGCGCGCCCGCGCTCAAACTGCACGCTGGTGAGATCAACTTCGACCATGTGGGGTTTCATTACCCCCGGAAGGATCAGGCGGTCTATTCCAACCTGTCTTTGAAGATCAAAGCCGGTGAGAAGATCGCGCTGGTGGGCAAGTCAGGGTCTGGCAAGAGCACATTCGTGAAGCTGCTTCAACGTCTTTACGATCTGGACAGCGGTCAGGTGCTGATTGATGGGCAGGATATCGCGACCGTCGATCCCGTGAGCCTGCGGCGCGCAGTCTCCGTTGTGCCGCAGGAACCGCTGCTGTTTCATCGAAGCCTTGGTGAAAACATCGCCTACGCCAATCCGGATGCGTCTGAAGCCGACGTGATGAAGGCGGCCCGTCTTGCGCGCGCCGACGAATTCATCTTAGGGCTCCCGGATGGTCTCAACACCATGGTTGGGGAACGGGGCGTGAAGCTCTCCGGTGGTGAACGCCAGCGGGTGGCCATTGCTCGGGCGTTCCTCGCAGACGCGCCCATCCTGGTGCTCGATGAAGCCACGTCCAGCCTGGACGTGGTGACGGAAGCTGCTGTGCAGGAGGCGATGGAAGACCTGATGAAGGGAAGGACGACCATCATCATCGCGCACCGTCTGTCGACAGTCCGGCAGGTTGATCGGGTTCTGGTCTTTGAGAATGGCACCATCGTGGAAGACGGGACCTATGACGAACTGGCCACGCGGGAAGGGGGCTATCTCGCTCGTTTCCATGCGGTACAGTCGTCGGAGGACCTAAGCCCTGCCTTGGAGGAAGACGAGGCGTAACGTCCTCTATACCGGGCTTGAAGGATTGGGGGGTGCAGCTTAAAAGCTGGGTATGACCAGCGAACAAACTGTATCCCCCAAATCCCCTCTTTGGACGCCGAGCGAGGCGCGCACGTCTGCAACGGCGATGAACCGATTTCGCCTCGAAGCGGAGAAGCATGCGGGCAGAGAGCTCCTGGACTATGCGGCTTTGCATGAATGGTCCGTCACCGAGACGGCGGACTTCTGGGATGCCGTCTGGGAGTTTTGCGGCGTGATAGCCTCTAAAAAAGGCGGGCGTGTTCTCGGGGCCGCAACCATGCCAGGCGCGGAATTTTTCCCAGACGCGCGCCTCAATTTCGCGGAGAACCTCCTGCGAAAAGAGGGCGCCTCACCGGCGCTCCACTTCAACAATGAAGGGGATCACAAGCGCACAGTTTCCTGGGACGAGCTACGCCAGTCGGTGTCGCGCTTCGTGCAAGCCCTGCGCTCATGGGGCATCAAGCCTGGCGATCGGGTGGCGGGTTATATGCCCAATATGCCGGAGACCATCATTGCGATGCTCGCCACCGCAAGCATCGGCGCGGTCTGGTCGTCCTGTTCTCCGGACTTTGGGCCCAAAGGTGTCCTCGATCGGTTTGGACAGATTGAACCTAAAGTGCTCATTGCCTGCGACGGCTATCGATACAATGGCAAATCGCTGCCGCTCGAAGCCAATCTGCGCGAGATTACAGCCGAGCTCCCAACACTTGAGCAGATTGTCATTGTGCCGTTCCTCGGCACCGGTGTGTCTGATGTCGAAAAGACCGTCGATTGGCATGAGGCGTGTGCGTCCTTTCCGCCCGGCGACATCCAATTTGAGCAATTGCCGTTCAACCACCCGCTCTACATCATGTTTTCGAGCGGCACGACAGGTGCGCCAAAGTGCATTGTGCACTCTGCCGGTGGCACGCTCCTTCAACAGTTAAAGGAACATGTGCTCCATTGCGATTTGAAGGAAGGAGACACGCTGTTCTACTTCACCACGTGTGGCTGGATGATGTGGAACTGGCTTGTGGCGGGTCTCGGCGTAGGCGCGACGCTCGCGCTCTATGACGGCTCGCCATTCTATCCGAATGGCAATGTTCTTTTCGATTATGCCGATGAGGTCGGCGTGAACGTCTTCGGCACGTCGGCCAAGTTTATCGATGCCCTCAACAAAGAGGGGCTCAGGCCGGCAGATACGCACAAACTGGAGCACCTGCGGCTGATCCTGTCGACCGGCTCCCCCTTGGTGGACGAAGGGTTTGACTATGTTTACCGCGCGATCAAAGAGGACATTCAACTGTCCTCTATTTCAGGCGGCACCGATATTGTCTCCTGCTTTGTGCTCGGCAATCCGGTCCTCCCTGTTTGGAGGGGCGAGATCCAGTCCAAAGGGTTGGGCATGGCCGTCGAGATCTGGGATGAGGGTGGTGACGCACTCGCGCGCGGAAAAGGAGAGCTAGTCTGCACAAAGCCCTTTCCAAGCATGCCGATCGGCTTCTGGAATGATCCGACGGGCGAAAAATATGCTTCTGCCTATTTTGATCGGTTCCCAGGCGTCTGGCATCACGGCGACTTCGCGGAGGTGACAGAACAGGGCGGCATCATCATTCATGGCCGCTCGGACGCGACCCTGAACCCGGGCGGCGTCCGCATAGGCACAGCTGAAATATACGCGGTCGTAGAAACACTGCCTGAAATCCGCGAGGCCATCGCTGTGGGGCAATCCTGGCAGGACGACGTACGGGTTGTCTTGTTTGTCGTCCTTGCCGAGAACACCGACCTGTCTGACGATCTCATCGCGACCATCCGGTCCAACATTCGCGCCGGCGCGAGCCCGCGCCATGTCCCGGCCAAGGTGATTGCTGTGGCCGATATCCCGAGAACGAAGTCAGGGAAAATCACGGAGCTCGCCGTCCGCGACATCATTGAAGGCCGAGAGGTGAAGAACCGCGAGGCTCTCGCAAACCCTGAGGCGCTTGATCTCTACCGAGGCCTGCCGGAACTGCAGGCCTAGTCCTGCAGCACCTGGGTGGGCGGAAACGTAAGCTCGACAATGGTACCATCGCCCGGCGACGACACAATCGAGAGCGTGCCTCTGTTCGCTTCCGTCAGCGCTTTGGCAAGCGGCAGACCGAGGCCGGTTCCTTTCTTGCCGTGAATAACGGCGCTCCGTGCCTGTCCAAAGGGGGCAAAGGCGCGGGACAAATCCTCATCGGACATGCCGATGCCGGTGTCCTGGACAGTGATCACAAGATCCCCGTCCTTGGAGAGTGACGAGATGACGCTCACCTGTCCGCCAGGTCGGGTGAATTTGACCGCGTTTGACAGGAGATTCAGCAAGATCTGCGTGAGGCTCCGCTTGTCCGCCACAAGACCTGGCAGATGTTCGTCCAATTGGGAGCGAATTGAAATCCGGTCGTCCGCCGCACTTGGCTTCACCATGTTGACGCACTGGTCGACGATGGCTGCAATATCGACCTGTTCAAATTCCGGCTCGAATTTGCCTGCCTCGACTTTGGAGAGATCCAGCAGGTCATTGATCAGGCTCAGGAGCAGTTCACCGCTGTCATGTATGTCCCCCGCATAGGCAATGTATTTTTCATGTCCCAAGGAGCCGTAGTGCTCGTCACGCATGATTTCGGAAAAACCGATAATCGCATTGAGCGGCGTTCTGAGCTCGTGGGCGACGGAGGCCAGGAAATCTGATTTCTGGGTGTTGGCGGACGTGGCTTGCGAGAGGGCTGAGCGAAGCTCGGCCTCGGCCTGCTTCGCCGGTGTGATGTCTCGCAACGCCGCCGTAAAGGCAGCCCCGGCATAATCACGTCCAAGCGGCTGGATCACCAGCAGCAGGCACCGTGCATCATCGCCGGCGGTCTGGACTTCCAAACCGTTCTCGTAAGTCGCGGTAAATCCTGTTTCCTTAAGGCTCGCGATATAATCGCCCACCCGCGGTTGATCGGAGAGCTGAAAGCCCAGAGCCAACGGCCGACCGATCGTCACGCCCAGAACCTCGTCCGCCTCTGGGTTGGCGCGGATCACCCGACCCTCCGCATCCAGCATCAAAACGCCATCGGTGACGGAACTGAGCAGCGTGTCCGGGTCTGATGTGTGAGCTGCAGAGGCGATGGTTTTTGTTGCCGACGGTTCCCATTCGCTTTGTGCCTCCGCAATGCGAGCGACCCCATTCCATCCGGCAAATGCGCCCTCTCGATCCCGCAAGGGAAGGGCACTAAGGGAAAGATGGATCACATCACCGTCCGCACCAGGCCACATTAGGTCCTTGTCCCGCCAGGGACCGGTGGCGGACAGTGCTGCTGTCAACTCCGCGCTTGGGCCGAGACCCAGCTGCTCGATCACATCATGCCACTGTTTCCCAATGAGCGCGTCAGGCTTGGTGCCTGTTGCACCATAGACGCCCTCGCTCACACGTGTGATTACCAGATCTTTGTCGAGACGCCATTGGAAGTCGCTGACCAGATCAAGCAGCGCCTGCATTCTGTCGCGCTCCGCCTCGCCGGCTTTTTCCAGGGCGCGTCGATCTCCAATGTCTCTGAAGATGGCGAGAAGAGCCTGCGAGTCCGTGTCTGGATCGTGAACTCGCCTGAGCGTCACACGATGAAGGCGGGGTCCGTGGCGTGTTTCCAGTTGCAGAGACTTACTGACTGTGCCGGTGCGCACCGCCCGCGCTATCAACGGCAAAGCATCGTCTTGCTCGGGAAGCAGAGCGGACAAACCACCCTCTCTCAAGCGAGTCCCGAAAAAGCGCTCCGCTTCCGTGTTCTGGTGCAACAGCAAACCATCGGTGCCGAACAGCACCATCGGCAAAGGAGCTTCCTGAACCATTTCGCCAAAGCGGGAAAAGCCGGCACCTGCGCCCGGTCCGTCCGGGGAAACAACCACCAGAAGGCCCGGTCTGCCATCATCCAGAATGGAGGGGTAGCAGGTGCAGATCGTCCACCGGTTCTCAGCAGCCAGACGCAGTTCGAGTTTTGTGGTCAGCGGGGCGTCTGTATCGAATCCTGTGGCCAGTCTGTCGAGCTTCAGCGTCGCGTGATCATCCGGATCGAACTCGAGCTCAATCAGATCGAGCAGGCTCTCTTCTCCCCAGAACGCCACCGCCGCTGGATTGCCCCAGGCGATGCGCCGCCGGTCAGCATCCCAAAGCCACGCTGGATCGGGGGACCCGACAAGGTCTTCAATACTCAAGCTAGACGCGGCGCTCAAACTCATCCCCCAGACGGGCAACGGTTAAGGTGAAACCGCGCCGTACAATCCCCAGCCAGAGCCGGGGTGATACATTGTTCCTGGCGCTGCCGAACCGCCGCGATCCGACCTCACCTTTTGGTCTAGCCTAACGTCTAATTTGGGATCAGGTCCAGAGCCCAAAGAGCAACGGTGGGGCGCAACCTGCGTGCTATTTGCGCTTCTTTTTCTTCGACCCGGACTCGCGCGCAATATTCGCAGCCTCTGCAAGTTCCGCCGCAATCTCGTCCGCCTCATCCGGCATGAAATCCATGGGCAGTTCAAACTGCGAACTCCGAAAGAACACCCGCACCATACCCGCTGAGGTCGGTCCGATTTGGATCTCGCCGCTCTCATCCGTTTCTTTGTTAATGCCCGACCCGCTCATGGTTTACGTACCTCTGATGCTTCCGGCACCGGCCTGCCTGTTAACCATGCGCCCAGCATGGTGTTCACGACCTCCGGTGCCTCTTGTTGAACCCAGTGTGACACATTGGGGAGATACCGGAGTGTGAAATCATCCACCAGGGCGTCGGTCCCGTAAGTGAGTTCCTTGCCCAGGGCAGCATCTTCTTCGCCCCAGACCATCAAGGTAGGAGTCTGGACCTGTGGCGGGTTCTGCCAGGTCTCTTTCATAGGATTGTTCCGGAAGGACGCGCGATAATAATTGATCATGGCCTTCATCGCGCCGGGCAGGAGCGCATTCTCGCGATAATGCTGAAGCACCTCTGGCCCAAAATTGGTCTTATCTATGGCCATGTTCCAGAACGCATCGCCTACCGCCTGCGCACCCCGCAGGGTCATCATTTTTTCCGGCAGCCAGGGAATCTGGAAGAAGAATATGTACCAGGACTTTTTTAGCTGCGCCCAGCTGGAAACACCGCTCATGAACTTTGCGGGGTGAGGCAGGTTCATCACCACGAACCGCTCTAGTGGCCGAGTTTGGGTGAGCACGATACTCCACCCAATGATACCGCCCCAATCATGAGTCATGAGGGTCGTTGGCCCAGTAACACCTTCGTCACGCGCCGCATCGATGAGGCCCGCCACGTCGCCCAGCAGATGAGTGATGTTGTAGTCAGCGACTTTCGGCGGTCTGGAGCTTCCTCCATAGCCGCGTAGATTAGGCGCCCAGACGGTGTAGCCAAGCTCTGCCAAGAGCGGCATCTGGAAGCGCCAGGAGTGCTTGCTTTCCGGAAAGCCATGCAGCAGGAGCGCGAACTTATCACCAGACCCGCAAACGTCTGTCTCAAAAGAAAGACCGTTAGCCTCAATCATACGGGTCGTAATGTTTGTGTCGCCCATCATCCACCTCCTGCGGCCGGGACTATAGGCGATGATCGTGCCGCCTGACAGGGGCGAAAAACCGCGTTAGTCTGGCATCAACAGAGGCTGGGCGGTCGGCGGGGGCCGAATTGTCGAGCCGCAGGCCAAAGAGGGGAAAACATGGCGGTTAGCGTAGCGCGCGAGCATTGGTCGTCGCGATTTGCATTTCTGATGGCGGCGATCGGCTCTGCTGTTGGCCTCGGCAATATCTGGCGGTTCCCCTTTGTCACCGGCGAGAATGGGGGTGGCGCCTTCATTCTGATCTATCTGCTGACCACCACCTGCATTGCGCTGCCGATTGTCATTGCCGAAGTGATGCTGGGACGCATGGGCGGCCAGAGCCCTATCGGCTCCTTGATGAAGATCACGCGAAAGCACAAAAAGTCCATCTTCTGGGTTCTGATGGCCTGGGGCGGCACGTTGGGCGCCTTTGTCGTGCTGTCTTACTACAGCGTTATCGGCGGTTGGGCGCTGAAATATGTCACGCTCGCGGCATCAGGCACTTTTGGGGATCTGAATGGTGAAAGCTCGGGGGATGTTTTTGGCAGCTTCATTGGAGATCCGATCGCGCTGGTCGGGTGGCATACGCTTTTCATGGGCATCAATGTAGGGATCGTCATTTGGGGGCTTCACAAAGGGATTGAGCGCGCGGTCGTCCTCCTGATGCCGCTCTTATTCGTGCTGCTCGTGGGCATGGTGTTCTACGCAGCCGCAACGCCGGGCTTTGAACGTGCAGTGGACTTTCTCTTCACCTTCGATTTTTCGAAGGTCACTTCCAACACTTTCCTAATGGCGATCGGTCAGGGCTTCTTCTCTGTCTCGGTGGCATTGGGTGCCATGATGACCTATGGCGCTTATCTGGATGAAGATGTGTCCATCCAGAACTCGGCGATCATCATCGTCATCGCCGACACAGGCGTTGCCATCCTTGCAGGCCTCGCGGTATTTCCGCTGGTCTTCTCCTTCGCCTTAGAGCCCTCAGCGGGGCCGGGCCTCATATTCGTGACGGTGCCAATTGCCTTTGGACAAATGGATGCTGGGCTTTTGGTGGGGACCGCCTTCTTTGTGCTCTTGTCCGTTGCGGCAGTAACGTCGGCGATCTCGCTTCTAGAGCCCGCGGTGGCCTACATGGAAGAAGCGCTCACCTGGTCGAGAAAGGCCACCGCCTTGTTGGTTGGCGGAGCGGCCTGGACCCTCGGCATCGCCAGCGTGCTGTCCTTCAGCGATTGGTCAGATTTCTTCCCGCTGGCGCCACTGGGTGTTTTGGTCACCGGTACTGTTTTTGATGTGTTCGACTTCATCGTGACCAGCTGGGTCCAGCCCGGTGTGGGCATCATGATGGCGGTCTTTGCGGGGTGGGTGCTCAGCCAGGAGACTGTGTTGGACGCGCTCAATGCCAAGGACCCCAATGCGCTTTGGTTCCGGGCCTGGCTCTTTTCCGTTCGGGTGGTCTGCCCGATCGCGGTGCTGCTGGTCTTTGCCGGCGCCGTCTGGCCAGATTTTGTGGCGTCCATGATGCCGAACGGCGGCGACTGAGGGGTTGAGACACGCCAAAAACTGCCCAAAACAGGCAGAAAATAAGGCTTCAAGAGGCCTTGCATGGGGGCGTGAACGGAATTAAGTTCCGGCTCTCGGCGTGTCCGGCAGTAAGCCCGCGCGACGGATGTGCAGCTGTAGCTCAGTCGGTTAGAGCGCCTGATTGTGGATCAGGAGGTCGGTGGTTCAATTCCTCCCAGCTGTACCAACAAAATCAATAAGTTAGAGATGTTTTCTAGGTTGTCTCCGCTCAGCAGGCAGAAATAGGTACCACATAGGTACTACTAGAGCATTTGATATAGCGAACTGAAGAACCTTGCAGATGTTCTCGGTCGCACAAGCGCGACGACAAGGGGAAATACTTTGCAAAGCGCGCGATTGGCAGCGCCATCGATGTAGATTTCTCCGCTTTCGTTTGTCCGTCCCCTAAATCCAGCGTCGCGTGTGCCGACGATAAGCTGCGAACACTTCACCGAACTTCGCCTCAAGCGCAAGTTCTTCTGGCTTGATCTGAAACTCAGTCATAACCCAGATAAAGAGGACCGGCGCTGCAAACGCGGCGAAGTTACCGGTCAGGAATGCACCGCCCGTAAGGATCGCCGCCATGGCAAGGTACATCGGATTACGGCTCAGGCGGTAGAGTCCAGTTGTGACAAGCGCTTCTGTCTCGGCCGGTGTGAGTGGATTGACGGTTGTCCGGACGCGAGCAAAGGCAGCCAGCGCCAGAACAAGGATGGTAACGCCAATTCCGAGAAAGAAGACTGCCGGCGCAAAACGCCAGTCGTCGGAGAGGTTCAACGATGGCGTGAGATGCGACAGCACCCAACCGATCGCGCCGCAGATCAAAACCAGGATCACGGGTGGAATTCGGGGGGTCATGATCCTGTCCCTGCTGCACTAGTGTGCGCATGGGCGCCGGTTCTGAGTTCATGCAAAGCCTGCAGCGTGATCGCGCCCGCCGACTTCAGAAAAAGACTGGCCAATAAGACGGCGACCACCAGATCCGGCCAGGCGGTTTCAGTTAGTGCGACGAGTCCCCCGGCAAGGATCACGCCAGTATTGCCGATGGCGTCGTTGCGTGAGCAAAGCCAGACGGAGCGCACATTGCTGTCGCCATCTCGCCAGCGCAGCAGGATCAGTACACTGGCGAGATTGGCAACAAGCGCCAGAAGGCCAACAAGTCCCATGGTCCCGGCCTCGGGCGGCGTACTGTCGAGAAGCCGCGCGAGGGTCATGCTCAGTACGGCGATCGCTATAGCGGCGAGAGAGCCGCCCTTGATCAATGACGCAATGGCCCTTGTTCTGATGCTGGCCCCGATAACGAACAAGCTAAGGGCGTAGGTTGCTGTATCGCCTGCGAAGTCTAACGCATCAGCTTTCAAAGCTTGGGAGCCCGACATCATCCCCGCAGTCATTTCGACAGCGAACATGACTGCGTTGATTGCAATAACTGCCAACAAGGCGCGCTTGTAGGCTACTGAAGCGCCATCAAAAGTTTTGTTCTCACAACATCCGGCCATAGGCGAGGCCTCCCTACGCGACTCGATTTCTCAGACTCTACAGTCTACAGTGACTGTAGAGGCAAGTATTAAAGGAGCCGTCGCATGAAAATGATGACAATCGGCCGTTTATCGAAGGCTGCGGGCGTAAAGGTCACGACGATCCGCTACTACGAATCCATTGGCTTAATGGGAAGGCCCGACCGGAGCGAAAGCGGTCAAAGGCAGTACGGTGATGAGGCAGTCCAGCGTCTTTGCTTCATCCGCCATGCGCGTGATCTCGGTTTTCCGATGGAAGCAGTCATGGACCTCATCGAGCTTCAGACCGAACCTGATCATGACTGCGCGGCCGTCGACAAAATCGCGCGGCATCAACTCGCTGATGTTCGTAAACGTCTCAATCAGCTTGAGGCGCTTGAAGCTGAATTGAAACGCATGATCGCCTCCTGTGAGGGCGGCAAAGTCGGCAGTTGCCAAGTGATGGCAGCGCTCAATGATCACGGCGAATGCTTAAGCGACGAACACGAGCGGGTTCTAGCGATGTAAAAAAACTCTTGCGGCTACAGCCGCTGTAGAAGGTAAAAGATCAGCCAGCAACGACAGAAACCTATTAACGAAACTACAAACCAACTGTATTACCCTATTTATATGAGTGAAACGTCGACCATTCCTGCCCTGAGGCTTTGTGTGACTGCGCTGATCGTGCTGGGTCTTGCGCTTGCGCCCATCGCGTCTGTGGCACACGTCGGCGAAGATTCTGTAGTCTCTTACTCGCTTGAGCATGACGGTGAACCGCCAACGGGCGACCCTTATCACGTTCATGATTGCGGACACTGCCACATTCACATCATTCGACGGGACCTCGCAGTTGAGCTCACACCCCTGGTATTGCAGACAAAACTCCACCCGCCGCGCAGCGCTGTAGCTACTAGTGCGCCGCCTAGCGGTCTCTTTCGCCCTCCTCGACGCTAACCAGCCGTTTGAAATGCGCCTGATCCTCTGTGACGGCGCTTGATCTTGTTTGGGTCGAGGAGATGAATTCATATGTCATTCATATTTCGGGGTGCTGTCGCTGCCCTTGCGCTGGTCGCCGTGTCGACTGGTGCAGAAGCCGCGCTGTGTGACGGGCGTTCGGCAGACGCCAGTTCTCTTGAGAGTGGAGCGCCTCTGACACTTGGCGCGGTTCTTCGCGAAATTAGCCGTGCCAGCCCTGAAGTGCGTGCGGCAGGCCTTGAAGCAAACGCGCTCGGTGCAGAGGCTGATCAGGCTGCGCGTCCGCTGAATCCCAGTATCGTGCTGGAGTTGGAGAACTTCTCCGGAAGCGGCCAGCTTTCGGGCTTTGACCGATCCGAAACCACCTTCGCAGTCGAACAGACGTTTCGCCTCGGTGGCAAGCGAGGCCTTGATGAGCGTGCGGCCCGGGCGCGTCAGGCGTTGGCAAGCGCCGAATGCGCGGTGATCTTGAGAGAAGCTGAGCTTCAGGCTTCGCTCCTCTTTGCCGACCTTCTGGCTGCTGAAAGCTTGCGGGGTCTCGCCCTTGAGAGCGCCGCACTCTCAGACCGGCTTATTGCCACTGTCGAACGCCGGGTGGCTGCGGGTGCGGCTGCGCCGCCAGAACTGGCGCGTGCGCGTGCTGACTCTGCGGCTCTTCAGGCAGCCGCTGTTAGCGCTGAGGCGGAGATTGCAGCAAGACGATATGCACTCGCATCGCTTTGGGGCGAGGCTGACCCAGTCTTCGGAACTGCAGTGGGAGAGGTCGGGCTTTTCTCCGATGAGGTCAATGAAGGTGTCGCCAATAATCCGCGACTCGACGCAGCCGATGCGGCGCTCCGTGCCCGCGAGGCGGAAACGGCACTCGCCCGGAGTGCGGTGTTGCCGGATGTAACAGTCTTAGCCGGCTTTCGACGCTTCGAGGAAACTGGCGATGAGGCTTTTATCGCTGGGCTGAGTCTGCCGTTGCCGCTTTTCGATCGCGGCAGGGACGCAGCCCGCGCCAGCGCCATCCGCGCAGATGCAGCGTCGCTTGAGCGCCGTGTCGTTGAGCAGCGTCTGCTTTCGGAACAACGTAGCGCAACAACGTCACGCCGCGCTGCCCAGGCGCGCCTCGATATTCTGAATCGGGAAGCTTTGCCAGCGGCTAAAGAAGCGTATGCAGCGGCTGAGCGCGGCTATCAGGTCGGGCGGTTTGATCTCACCACCACGCTCGATGCCCGCACCGTTCTGCTTGAGGCGCAAGTCGCCATTATCGAAGCCGAACACGCGCTCTTTGCTGAAGAACTGCGCCTCCGCGCCCTAACTGGTGCAACTTTTGTTGAAGGAGATCTCCGATGAGATTGCTCTTTATTCTAGTTTGTCTCGTGACAGTGAGTCTTTCCGTCACGGCCTGCGACGACTCCAACCCTCAGGGGTCAGTGTCCAGTCGTGATCACGACGAACACGAAAGTCATGATGGTCATGAATCTCACAGCGACCACGAACATGGCGATCATGAAGCACACGGCAACGACGGTCATGACGAGCACGACAGTCATGAAGGCCATGATACTCACAGCGATCATGAACATGGTGGTCATGAAGGACGTAGCGACGACGATCATGAAAGTCATGATGACCATGATGCTCACAGTGAGGGCGAGCATTCTGATCACGTAGCACTCACGCCCGAGGCAGCGCGGGAAGCTGGCATTGTTGTTTCAACGGCCAAGACTAGATTAGCCGGTCAGTCTCTTGTTCTGCCGGCAGAGTTACGCTTCGATGCCGACCGGGTTGCGGTAATCTCGCCCCTGATCAGTGGGTTGATCCAGAGTTTGTCTGCTGGCGAGGGAGATGTGGTCTCGCGCGGTGATATGTTGGCGGTTTTCGCCAGCCGCGAACTAGCGGACCTGAAGGCCGAATATCTATCGGCGGCGACGGACGAGACGCTTGCACGACAGGTGTTGGCACGCGAAGAGACACTGTTCGCTGACCGGATTACGTCTGAGGCGGATTTGGAAACTGCGCGAGCGGCGCTTGCCTCAGCGCGGGTACAGCGCCAAGGATTGGAGAACAAGTTGCAAGCCGTTGGAGTTAGCGATGCGCAATTAGTAGAGCTTACCGAAGAGCTTGACGGTTCACTGGCGACGACGGAATTACGTGCGCCGATTGGTGGCGTGATCGCCCAGCGCACGGCGATGCTTGGCGCAAGCGTATCGGCAGACGATCCCGGCGCGCCCGCCTTATTTACCATTGTGGATGACAGTGTCCTCTGGGCGGATATCACGGTCTACAAACAGGATATAGGACGTGTTCGTGCTGGTAGTCCCGTTGTGCTCCGGTCAGAGACAGGGGCACGGCTCGCTGACGGCGAAATCGCCGTCATGCTTCCCACGATTGATGAGATGTCGCGAACGGCCACCGCCAGAATGATTGTCGATAATAGCGAGCGCCAGATGCGGCCTGGACAGTTTGTGACGGCAGATATCACAACGGGCAACGGCGAGCTTGCTCTTCAAGTTCCATCGAAAGCGATTGTCGAGGTGGAAGGACGCACCTGCATATTTGTACCGACTAGCGGCGGGTTTGAGCCTCGTGAGATTGTTTCGGGCTCACGACTGTCCGGTCAGGCGATTGTCCTATCCGGGCTAAGCGAAGGTGAGCAATACGTATCGGAAGGCGCGTTCACGCTGAAAGCCCAGCTCGAAAAAGACGCCTTTGGCGACGATCACAACCATTAGTAGGCGACACAGATGCAAAACCTCATGCACCGCCTTGCTGGCGGCCGACTTCTCGCTGCGATTGCGGCGTTGGCCTTTGCGATTGGTGGCTTTTTCGCATTCCGCGCGCTTCCCGTAGACGCTTTTCCAGACCCTTCTCCTTCGCTGGTACAGGTGTTCACCGAGACCGAAGGCCTCTCCCCCGAAGAGGTCGAACGCTATGTCACCTTTCCGGTTGAGACAGCAATGTCCGGCCTTCCGGATGTTAAAGAGATCCGGTCGGTCTCAAATTTCGGCCTATCAATCGTAAACATCTATTTTGAGGACGGCACTGATGTCTATTTCGCACGCCAGGTGGTCGGCGAACGGCTCCCTGAAGCCACCGAAGGCATTCCGGAGGGATTTGGCGCACCAAAAATGGGGCCTATTTCGACTGGTCTCGGGATTATCATGTACTTTCGTTTGGTCGACGAAAAGGACGAGTATGATCTGACTCAGCTCCGCGAGATCGCCGACTGGATGATCAAGTATCAGCTCCAGTCCGTAGATGGCGTCACCGAAGTGCTGGCACTTGGCGGCTATGAAAAGCAGTATCAGGTTCGCCTCAATCCTGATCTTCTCATCGCCTATGAGCTTCAGGTCTCTGATGTTGTAAGTGCTTTGGAAAGCGCTAACCGTACAACCGGTGCACAATTCATCGAAGTTGGCGCCGAGCAATACACCGTACGCGGCGTGGGGCTTGCAAGGTCGATTTCGGACTTGTCGGAAACGCCGGTCAAGGCCGTTGACGGACGGACCGTCCGCGTGAGCGATCTCGGCATGGTCGGGATTGGCGGTGGCGCTCGGCAGGGGCTAGCGACTGCTAACGGTGAAGGTGAGACCGTTGCGGGGCTTGTCCTTAAGCTTTATGGCACAAACACGTCTGAGGTAATTGAGCGCGTCCATGCTCGGTTCGATGAGATCAACATGTCTCTGCCGGATGGGGTGCGCGCTGTGCCTTATTATGATCAGGGTACACTCGTTGAGCGGGCCGCTTCTACTGTAACCACCGCGCTCTGGCAAGGCGCTTTGCTCGTCGCGGTGGTTGTGTTTCTCTTTCTCGGAGGCTGGCGGCCCAGCCTTGTCGTCGTTATGTCGATCCCGTTTTCGGTAGGCTTTGCCTTCATCGCTATGGGTGTGCTCGGGATCAGCGCAAACCTGATGTCTCTCGGTGGCGTAGCTATCGCTATTGGTATGATGGTGGATGGTGCCATCGTCATTGCCGAGAACGTGGATCGGGGCTTTCGCGAACGACGAGCTGTCGAAAGTGATAGGGATGTCGTGGCGCGTGCAACAGCCGAAGTGATTGCGCCGTTGATCGCCGCAGTTGCGGTAGTGATCATCGTGTTCCTGCCGCTCTTTTCGCTACAGGGCGTAGAAGGCAAGACGTTTATACCTCTTGCGGCATCTGCGGCGCTTGCCATGACAGGATCGCTCATCTATGCCGCTCTGATTGCGCCTGCGATGATCTATGGGCTGGTTCGACCACCAGTGAAAGCGGTGACCGGCGACGGAATGATCGCAGAGCTTGTCAAACCTGCAGCTGCATTCTTCATCCGCGTTCGGTTTGCCGCTATGGCGCTCGCTCTCTGCCTGCTGCTGATCGGCGGGCTTGCTGGTTCGCGGCTTGGCTCTGAGTTTACGCCCACGCTGGAAGAGGGCGATATACTTCTACGTGTTTCGATGGCGCCGTCGATTTCACTCGCCGAAGGGCGGGAGACATCGACACGTCTTGAGCGTCGACTTTTAGAACGCTTTCCTGAAATCCGATCAATAGTCAGCCGCATCGGTCGCGGAGAGGTTGGGGCCCATGCAGATCCCATCAACAGTATCGAGGCTTTTGTAGCGTTGAAACCGAGCGCTGAATGGCGCTCAGGCCTCACCCCCGATGATCTACGGGCGGCTATTTCCGACGATCTGGAGAATTTTCCAGGTGTCCGCGTCAATATCGGCCAGCCGATCGCTATGTCGGTAGATGAACTCTTGACCGGTACAAAAGCTGAGCTTGCAGTTAAGATTTTCGGCCCCGACGCTGATGTGCTTCTCGAGGGTTCGCAACGTTTGCAATCCATTCTGCAGGCGGTCACAGGAGCGAGCGATGTCCAAGCTGATCAGATTACTGGTGCGCCGCAACTTGTGGTCTCGCTCGATCGCACGGCGCTTGGACGTTACAACCTCACCGTCGAGGATGCCCTCGATACGCTACGCGCTGCAGTAGGTGGCGCGGAAGCGGGGGTCTTGTTCGAAGGAGTACGGCAATTTCCAGTCATGGTTAGGTTCGAAGAAAGCCGCCGTGACAGTGCCGAAACAATAGGCCGTCTGATCCTGGAGAGCGAGGCCGGCGCTAAGGTTCCCCTATCCAGCGTCGCCAGCCTTCGCAAAGTAGTTGGTCCAAGGCAGATCACACGCGAGAACGGAGAACGTTTCACTACCGTTCAGTTGAACGTGCGTGGGAGAGATATTGGCTCGTTCGTGGCCGACGCCCAGATAGCGACAGAGGCCTCGCTGGATCTCCCCCCTGGGTACAGAGTCGAGTGGGGCGGGCAGTTCGAACTACAACAGCAGGCAAACGAGCGCTTCGCTATCGTCATTCCGATCACGCTCAGCATAGTGTTGCTCATTCTCTTGCTAACGTTTGGTCGGCTGAAATCAGCAATTTTGATCCTGCTCAACATCCCGCTGGCATTGACGGGGGGCGCGCTGGCGCTTTGGATGACCGGCCTACCAGTATCGGTGCCCGCTACAGTCGGGTTCATTGCTTTGTTTGGGATCGCCCTTGGCAATGGAATGGTCCTGGTGAGCTTTATGGACGATTTCGCGCGTCAGGGCCGTAACCGTGACGAACTGGCGGTCGAAGCCGCGGGTCTGAGAGCGCGGCCGGTGCTTATGACGGCGATAACGACGGCGCTCGGTCTTGCACCTCTGCTGTTCGCAACTGGCGTGGGCGCAGAAGTCCAGCGCCCTTTAGCGACGGTGGTAATGGGGGGATTACTGTCATCGACGATTCTGACATTGCTAGTACTGCCTGCTTTACATAAATGGTTCGCTCCGACATCGGAAGATCATCATTCTCTCTTGGAGTCCGAACACGTTCACAGGCAAGTGCCATAGATTACTCTTCGTAGGTCTCGCGATCACAGAAAATGCGGTATGCGCAGCGATCAATAAAAACTCAAGTCCCTAAGTATCGCGGAAGCTACTTTTGTCTGTGCTGATTGCAAGAGTGCACCAACGGACGTTTGCATCTCGCGACGATTAATACTCTCGCGCAAGTACAGTTCCGATATCGAGGAACAATCTGATCTGATCCTCACTCATTGACGCGACAAGTGAGTTCAACTTGGACTGAGTAGTCGATTTTGAGCCCTTCTTACCTTTCCCAGTCTCTGGCCATCCCAAAAGCTCATTGGGGGTGCTGTCGAGTGCCTCACAGATCACCAACAGAGTGTCCAGGTTCGGTTCCCTGTATCCGGTCGCATAGTGACCATACCGGCGCGCTGGTAGGCCCGTACGCCGCGCTACCTCGGCGTCGGTCAGATCCAATTCTTTGGCACGTTTCTTAAGATTTTTGGCGAGTCGGCTCATGCCCGATTTTGGACGTATGAGCCGGGGTTTCACCATGTCCTAAACGGCGGTACAATAAAGAACGAATCGTGCTTTTAGGGGACGCCGCCGATGAGCTTGAAGGTGATTACATTCACAATCCTGATCTTTAGCCTTCAGAGCTTATCCGTCGGCCTAGAGGATCAGATCACGATCACCTTTGAACAAGCTCATGCCGAGACTGGCGCGAGTTCCAGCCTGGGCAGCGGCAATCAGGGTGATATGTCCGACGAGCAGCGAGACGGAATCTTGACCACAGCCTTCGGGATGATGGGTTTTCTCACCATCGCACTCTGCATCGTCGCTCTTCTGCACCTCTGGGACGTTGCCTTTGGGACCAGAATGATCCGCCCCCGTGCCAAGCTCACCTATTCTCTGGCCTTTGGGGGGATGATCGTCGTTGTAGGGATAGTAGCCTATTTTGACACGCCGGAGGCACAGGCAAGAAGAGAGGCGGCGCGTGAGGCTTCGAGGCAGATCAGCCTGTCAGCCGTCAGGAATGAGGAGGCAACCGATGGAGTGGCGATTTCCAGAGACTCCGATGAATACAAGGCCTGTAGCACCGCAAGTCTGATGCATGCGTTCGGCATGAATGCTTGTAGGAATGGTGCAAGCACTGGCGAGTTGGAACGGGAGGTCTGGGAAACCCGGAAAGTCAGCGATCGGCTTTATGACTTCGCACGCCACAACCTGATACAGGCCTGCTATGAGGAACAATCTTGGCCTGGGTCGATCGGTGTACCGGACGAACGATACAGTCGCTCCTGTGTCGAGTTCCTGACCGAGCGCAGCAACGACATTGACGTCGTTGACCTTCTTCGAAGGGATGAACCTGGAGTTGGCCCGTCGGCCCCCCGTGGGACGTCGATATCCCATCAGATGTGCGAGAGCTATATGGGGTTGGTGAGCCAGGGTCTGCAAATGTGTCGAGGCGGCGTCCCCATCTCCACCGTCCATGACATGGCCAGCTCGGTTAGGCGACAAGACAGGAGGCTTTATTCCTACATCATCGCTACATGGCGTAAGGGCTGTGCGTGGGACAACCGCGTAGACAGGCAGCTTCAATCTGGTTTTTGGCGCGAGGATTGTGCAGCTTTCGTCAGCGGAAGAAGGTGAGAGGCTTCAATGCTTCATGATGAGCCTGTCGTCGCTTCGGCTTGCTCTCATTCCTCTTTGCGGATACTGGGTCGCTGATCCGGTTCCGGGGACTTTCTATATGAGAACCAGAGATCCCGGCGAATTGGCGATCTGGCATAGCTTCAGGATTGCCCCGCCTCAGCGATGACGGAGATGCTTGGGTCTGCAAATCTGACGGATCGCCCTTTCTAACCGCGTCGCAGTCACGATGGCTCATCCGACCTATTTACGCTGCCTAGCTGAAATCTCGGGCAGAATGGCGGTCAGATCGATTTTGGATCCGTATGGCATGGTCTTCGTCATGTACCGAGACAGCCCGACCATGCCATCCACGGGCTGAACGTCGACGCAGCCAGCGGCAACCAGCGCTAGCCATGCTTCTTCAACGGCCTCGCCGAAATCGCGCTTCGGATGCCTGCAACGAATGTTCACCAGCAGATGCCAATGAGGGTTGCTCGCAGGCTTCTCAAGCACGCCAAAGGCCTCTATGCGTTCATGGGGCCTCACAAGCCAGTGCTTTCCAAGCAGCGCGCGGTTCACCCGCGCATCCCAACTTCGAAGTCTGTCGCGCATAAACGCCTCAGCACTGGCCGAATTGCTGAATGACGGGGCGAGTGACTTGGATGCACGGGACCGGTCGTTCGAGCTCAGGGTCACGAAGAAGGACCAATCATGGTCTTGCAGCATGCGCTCAAGCTCTATTGCTAGCCTGCTTTCCGGACTGCATGAAGAAAGATCCATCATCACGTCCCATGCCCGTCATCAGGCGCGTTGCCAGGGTCGGATGTAGATTTACGTAGTCCGTCCTCCATGAATTTTTCAATATCCGACCGCCTGTAGCGTACGTTCCTTCCGTATCTGCCGAACCGTGGCCCACCGCCTGTGCAACGCTTCTTTTCGAAAAAACTTGCTGACATTTTTGTTAGATTGGCGACCTCGGCGGTCGTTAGATACTCTTCGCTGATCGGCTCCTCCTTGCCTGTTTCTTCTGTAGTGATCTCAACCGCGTCATCTGCGGCTTGGTCTTCTGCGTCTTCAATTTTACTCATTTTACAAATTGGCCTTGTACCGTTGCTTGCTCGCAAAAAGTTTGGAGCTCTAAAGAATCTAAGTCCGCGAGGCGTGCTTGTTCACAAAAAGCCGGTGGTGGTGGCCATCGGGCGGGCCATGTTGAGGCAACGCCGAGCGTTGGACCGTCGGAGGTTGAAAATGCGCCAGCGGCGGGCACCTCTTTTGCTGCGGCGGCCTCAGATCAAACGTTTCAGGACAAGCTAGAGCGCCTGCCGCCGCGCCATTAGCTCCGACCCGCGCTCCCACGCAAAGATGCGCGATGCCCCAGCGCAGGCCGGGGCATCGCATCTCTCAAAGTCAGGCAGTTGGTACGACTTCGTCGTCCTGACCCTCACCGTCCGGGTGCCTGGCTAGCCACGCTGGTTCAATGACCGACGGCTCGGAGCGCAAGACGAAATCAAACATGTCTGGGCTTCTGTCAGAACCAAACGCCCACTCGCTGAATTGATCTTCATCCACACGAAGCCCAGTGATCCCCAATATTGGATCGCTCTCATCGTCGCGGAGATAGGGGATGAAGTCCTCGGTCGTCCCACTGTAGCCAAGCGAGTTCAGCGCTTTCTCCGTATGTGCCCAAATGAAGCTCACTGCGAGCATCAAATAGCCCGTATCCTTGTCGATGACCGTCAAGTCACCGCAAGATAGCGGCAAGGCAGGACTAGTGTTGCCTGCTTGCCTTAAGTGGAGCCCTAGTTGGTCGGCGAACACGTCCATTCCGACATGGGCGTATTCTGGATCCCTGAACGCTCTCAAAAGAGACCCAAACGTATGGGTTCGCGCAAAATTGACGAGCTTAGTGTCGTCGGTGATTTCATCGGCGAGCGCTGATGAAGCATTGAATGTATTATTCATGACTTTTCTCCATAATACCGGCCGGTGGGAGCGGAATTGCTGCCTGCCGGGCCCATATTTAGAGGCGAAATTCGGGGTCTTTTTTGCGAACGCGGGCCGCACCGCGCGAAATGAAAGCCAGTCCAATCCCGTCCAAATTCGTCCAGCTCTAGCTGCTTGAAATTTTTTTCCCAATTGCCTCAACCGCCTCGCGCGCGTGGTCTTCAGCGAGATGCGCGTAGCGTTGCGTCGTGGAAGCATTGCTGTGGCCAAGCAGCCCGCCAATCACGGGAAGGCCCAAACCGGCCTCAACCGCGATTGATGCGAACGTATGTCGGAGATCATGAATCCGCACGTCGGGCAGTCCGGCTTCCTCCCGGATTCTGAGCCAGCGTTTATTGACGTTGACAAGATGCGCGCCCGCCTTGGCACCGGGAAAAACAAAAGGGTTGCCTTTGATCCGCGGGATGTTTTCGAGGACCTTCAGCGCTTCGGTGCTCAGAAGGACTGTCCGCTTGCCAGTCTTGCTGTCAGGCAAATGCAAGCTCTGGCCAGCAAGATTGACATCACTCCACGAAAGCCGAAGAAGTTCGTTTTTGCGGCACCCAGTAAGTAGCGCCAGGCGAAAGAATGCGACCGCAACGGGACTTTCGGCCTCATGCTGGGCTAGGACCTCAGCGAGCCGTTCTCGGTCCTCTCGCGTGAGAAAGCTTTCTCGGGAAGACTCAGGATAACGCTTGATATTGCGGCAAGGGTTCGACCCCTCATCCCGGTGGCCCCACTCTTCTGCGCGGGCAAAAAGACCCGACAGGGCAGAAACCACCCGGTTCGCCAGATAGGGCGTCGCGCTGAGCCTTGAATGCAGCCTGGAGATGTCTGCTCTGATGATCGCTCGCAGGTTTTGCCTGCCAAGCACGGGCAATATGTGACGCTCAAATATTCCGGTCACATCCCCCTGGGTCTTTGGCTTGGTCCGAACCTTCAAATGACGCTGGCGGTAAATCTCCCAGAAATCACCGACTGTCTCTGCGTTGATCTGCGCTTTCTTTTCTTGATAGGGGTCTCGTCCATCCCGGGCAGCAGCAAGCGTCCGTCGCGCGATGTCGCGGGCTTGATCACAGGTGACTATGCCGTGAGTCCCGATCGTCGGCTTACGCTGCCTCCCGTTTCGCCCGCCGCCAACGCGATACCTGACGAAATAGCTTCGACGCCCTCGCGGGGTGACCTTGACGCCAAAACCTTTGACGTCAGTGTCCCAGACAATCTTGTCTTGATTGCCAGGCTGGATCTTCTCAACCGAGGTTTTGGTCAGCTTCTGCTTCATCGCTTGTCTCCATAGGGACCAGATAGGTACCACCATAAATCAAAGTGGGGAGCAGTGTGTCCAAGAACAAGAACGAAAAATCGCTTATTTTTAGTGGTTTAGGGGCCTAGTCTAACTTCATCCAAAAGCAGAAAAGACCTATCACCTGATTGTGGATCAGGAGGTCGGTGGTTCAATTCCTCCCAGCTGTACCATTTTGCCGGTGGTAGCTCGCGCCTAGCAAAAGTACACCCCTCATTTTAAAAAAACCGTTTTCCTAAACGAAGGGTTTAGGTTTAGCCCCAATTATCGCCGGGTCATTAAGTCTGTTGCATAGGGTGGGTAACCGATGGCTTGGATCAATTCAATCACGACGCGCATCTACATGGTAGTGGCGCTCATCGCTTTAACGGCTGGTGCGGTGGCCGGCGTTGGCGTCTGGAAAATGTCGCAGGTCGGCAATGAACTTGCGGAAATCACCGAAGAAGATATCCCGCTGACCGAAATGGTGACGGCGATCACGCTGCACCAATTGGAACAGGCCATCCTGTTCGAGAAAGCACTACGTGCAGGACAGGTAGATGAAGGTGTTGTTCTTTCAGAGGTGCGGGCTAAGTTTGACGCACTCGGACAGCAGGCAGACAAAGAAATTCTGATGGGTGAGGAAATCGCCGCCCACGCCATCGCTCATGCCAACTCTGACGCCAGCAGGGAAGAATTCACCCGGGTCCTGGCGATGCTCCGTCAGATTGAACACGAACACAGAGCCTATACGCTCCATGCGGACGAAGTCATGGATGCGATCGCGCAAGGCGACCGTGCGCGGGCTGCTGAATTGGCGGTAGGCACCGAGAAAGAGCAGGACAAGCTCGACCACGAATTGGAAGAACTGCTCTTCGAACTGGAACATTTTACGGCCCTCTCCGCACAACACGCGTTGGCGGAAGAACGCGCCGGCATCATTTTGATGCTGATCGTGGGGGGCGTTGGAACGTTTGTCGGAATCACGCTCGGTGTGGTTATTGGTCGATCGGTTGCGGTCCCGATCACGCAGGTGACGGAGGCGCAGTCATCCATTGCTGAAGGTGACCTAGAGACCTGGGTCCCCGACATCAAGAAGCCTGAGGAGGTCGCAGCGCTTTCTTCCTCGCTTTACAGGTTGAAGCAGGAGAACAGAGCAGCGCAACAACTGCGCGCTGAGCAAGCGGAGTTTAAGGAAAAGGCTGAAGCTGAACAGCGTGCAAAAGCACTTGAACTCGCCGACAGCTTCGAAGGCGAAGTTGGCAGTGTCGTCCAGGCGGTAACCGCTGCGGTATCAGAATTGTCGTCTACATCTGCGGAGGTCAGTGAAATCGCCAGCCGCACAGCCAAGCGCTCGGACATGGTTCGCACATCTGCGGGTGATGCCGGTCGTGAAATGGAGAGCGTGACCGACAGCGTCGAGCAGGTAAATGCAGCCGTTGAAGAGGTCGCCAGTAAGGTCACCGAGACATCGCGTCTGACCAATGCGGCGGCGGCACAGGCGGCTGACACCGCCTCCAAAGTTGCAGACCTCAACGCTGCGAGCGAAAAGATCGACGCCATTGTGGCGCTCATAGCTGACATTGCCGAACAGACCAACTTGCTTGCACTAAATGCCACCATTGAGGCAGCGCGGGCAGGCGAAGCAGGCAAGGGCTTCGCGGTGGTTGCCGGTGAGGTTAAATCATTGGCTTCGCAGACACAGAAAGCGACCGAGGAGATCGGGACGCAGGTCTCGCAAATGCTGAATGAAATCGGTAGCTCGACTCAGGCCGTTGAAGCGATCACACATGCAGTGAACGAATCCAACGAGAATATGACATCGATTGCCGGCGCCGTTGAGGAGCAGTCGGCGATGACAAATGAGGTTGCCCGCGCGGCGCGCACCGCATTGGAGCGGATCCAGTCAGTTGTCACCGAGATTGAAGCCGTGACCGAGGATGCTCAGGTCACAGGTCAGGCGACCAATGATGTGACAAGCGCAGCCGACGAACTGTCGAACAATTGCGACACCTTGACCCGTGAAACCGCATCCTTCATCGAGCATATACGGTCATCAGACACCGCGTCGGATGAGGAGCCGGAAGAAGAAGTCGCCTAAACGCTTGTATTTGTCGAGACGTCGTACCGAACAGGGCGAAACCATTGTGTCCCGCGCCGGCAACTACCCTCAAAGAAAGCACCGCGTGAACTGATCGGCGGTGAGCACAACCTGCTCGTCTCCAGTCACGCCGCTGCTTGCGGCCTGCACCATCATAACTGGTAGTCTTTCATCTTTGGTGATCCCAAGTGATGCGAGCGTGAAGGGTGCAGGCATCTCACTGCCACTCAGTATCAATGAGCTAATCCGGCTTTCGTCCAATGCAGAGTTCGGCACGTCCACAGTACCGGAGCGGATCATATCCCCTGTGACATCGACGACGACAGAGTGAAAACGCAGGCGATCCGAAACCCTTGTTTCCGGACCGGGTCTCTCTGCGCCAACTGGGAAGGCAAACTGAAGCCTGTCCTCTCCTGTGATCTGAATAAGTCGGACCTCTCGTGGGGTTTGCTCTCGGATATAAAGCTCCATCCCAATTGTCGGTTCTCCATTGGAACAGTTCACCCCGTCGGCGTACTGGTTTTGCATGGACACCCACTTGCCGGCGAACGTTGCCATATTCGGGTCTCCCGACGTGGGCGCAATGATGAACATGCCTGCGACCACAATAGCGAGCGCCATGACGAGAAAGAAATTTCGCAAGGTTGATCTCCAGCTCAGTTGAACCGTCTTAGCACTTTCGCCTTCGGCAATCTTACCTTGGCGACCAACTGTGCGCGGGAAGGTACAGGTACACTAATTTTCTTAAGTCGCAATGGCAGCGCAAGAGCCGCCGGCGTGACAATCAACGTCAGCAGCGTCGAAAAGCCGAGGCCAAAGACGATGGCATTGGACATAGGTTTCCAGGTATAGCTGGTAGGTGACCCATAGGCGAACCAGTCGTCAGCAAACGGATTGACGCTCACCTGCAGCACCATCGGCATCAGACCCACCATGGTGGTAATGGTGGTGAGCAGAATAGGGCGGAGACGCTGGGCGCCCGCCTTGATGATCGCGGTGTTCACATCGCTCCCGGCCTTAATGAGACGTTGATAGGTGTCGATGAGCACGATGTTGTTGTTCACCACGATGCCCGCCAGCGCAATGATGCCCGTGCCGGTCAAGATGACCGAGAAAGGTTGTTGGGTCACCATCATCCCGATCAGCACACCCGCGGTGGACATGACCACAGCCGACAGGATAAGCATCGATTGGTAAAAGCTGTTGAACTGGGTGAGCAATATGATTGCCATGAGCCCGAGCGCAGCCGTAAAGGCGAGATTGAGGAAGCCTTCCGATTCCGCCTGCAACCTGTCATCGCCGCCGAACTGATAGGTGACACCCGCGGGAAGGCGTGCCTCCGCGCCAAGCCATTCTCGTAGCGCCGTGACCTTCGTGTTGGGCAGCACACCGTGATCTGTGTTGGCCCGTACCTTCATGATCCAAAGACCATTCCGTTTCTCAAGCGTATTGATACGGTGGCGCGCTTCACGGGTAACAAAATTGGTAATCGGCACAAGGCCGCCGGGCGTCATGACACGCAAACTGTCTAATTGGGAAATGCCTCGTTGCGCTTCGCCCAAGCGCACACGAATATCCAATTCATAGTCTGTATCATCCGGCCGATATTCACCCACTTTGAGGCCGTTGGTGACAAGCTGCACCGCGCCGCCGACAGTCAGAACATTGGCGCCGAACTTCTGGGCTTGCGCCCGGTCAACATCCAACACCCATTCAATGCCAGGCAGAGACCCCGTATCGTCAATGTCGACCAGGCCCTCCATCTCCTGTTCCATGAACTGCCGAATGGTCTCTGCCGCCTTGGGCAAAAGGGTGCGGTTGGTCGTCACCAGCTCCACGACCACGTCCTTGTCGCGATCAAAGGATTGCACGAAGGGATTGATCTCAAGGTGGATGCCAGGGAGTTCTTCCGCCGCCGCTCTAATGTCTGCGAAAATGTCGGCAACCGGACGCCGGCCGCGCCAGTCGACGACGTTCATGTACATTTCGCCAATCGTATCGCGCGGGAGATTGTCAAACGGGTTTCGCTCTGTTGAGGGGCCCGAATAAGCGTAGAGATTGCGAACCCCTTCGGTCGCAAGGATCGCTTCTTCCATATCCGCGACAAGGGCGCGGGATGAGTCCGCCGAGAGGTTGCCGCGTGCGGTGACAATGATCTGTGCACCTGGCGGTTCTTCGCTTGAGATCAGGATGACCCCATTATTCGCCTGTGCGTAAATCATGAAGACCGCAACGAGCAGGGCAAATGCGCCGGAGGTGATGAGCACAGGGCGGTCGACCGCCCAGGTGAGCAACCGTGTATAGGCGGCGGCCAGGGGCTGCGTTTCGTCGGCCTTGTCGGCCTCCGCGTCTGCGATCGGATCCAGCGCGTGCGCAATATCGTTGCTGCCGCCTCCGCTCCACCCGAGCTGGGCGGCAAGCGCGGGCAAGAAGAACACCGCCACTAGAAGAGATCCCGAAAGGGTGAGGATCAGTGTGATTGGCAGAAAGCGCATATAGTCGCCGGTAATGCCTGGCCACAGCAGCAAAGGGAGAAATGCTGCCAGGGTCGTCAGCGTCGAAGCGATGATCGGCCAGAACATGCGCGTCGCCGCTGCTCCATAAGCCGTTCGGCGATCGAAACCCTGGGCGATTTTGCGATCCGCATATTCGACGACGACGATGGCGCCATCGACCAGCATGCCGACGGCAACGATGAGACCGAACATCACCATCATATTGGCCGTCATGCCCAGCGCTGTCATCGCTAGAAAGGCGAGCAGGAAGGATGTCGGGATTGCAACACCGACCAGGAGCGAGGACTTCCACCCCAGCGCCAGCACCACCAGAACCATAACGAGCAGGATCGCATTGACGACATTGGCCTGCAGGTCGGTCAGGATGTTTCCGACCCGCTCGCTTTCATCATAGCTGACGTCGACGCGCACGTTTTCAGGCCAGTCGGCAGTGACCTTGTCAATTGTCGCTCGCACGGCCTCTGAGGTTTCGAGAATGTTTTCCCCAATACGTTTTGACACGGCCATGCCGATGGTCGGGCGTCCATTGTAGGTCGCATAGCCGGCGCGATCGGCGAAGCCCCGCCGAATGTCGGCGATATCCGAGAGGGTCACCACACCCTCGTCATGAGTCATAATAGTGATGGCGCCAAGGTCAGATCCTGTTTCGATCAGGCCGGGCACTTTGACGGCAAACCGTCCTTCAGCGGCGCGTACATCGCCAGCAGCGATCAGACGGTTGTTCATAGTAATGGTCTGAATGAGCGGCCCGATGCCGATTTGGTATGCCTCAAGCTTGGCCTGATCTATAACGACTTCAAGAAGTTCCCAGCGCTGCCCGTACATGTCAGCGTTGAGGACGGCGGAGATCGACTCGAGTTCCGTCTTGAGTTCGCGGGCGAGGCGGATGAGCGTACGCTCCGGAGCTGTTCCTGAGACCGCAAGTCTCATAATACTATGCGTGGCAGTATTGAACTGGGTGATGCGGGGTTCTTCTGTGTCGCTAGGAAATTCTGCCTGCGCAATGTCGACCTTTTCGCGCACATCAACCAGAGCTTCGTCAATGTCGATCGAGGTGGAAAACTCGAGCACCATGGCGATCGTGCTCTCAATGGCGAATGTCTGCACCTCGACGAGGCCTTCCAGGCCGATCAGTTCCCGCTCAAGGGGGCGTCCGAGTAAACGCTCGGCATCCTCGGGCGAAGCACCCACATGAACCACATTGATCATGACAAAGGGGATCTGCACGTCCGGGTCGCCATCTTTTGGGATGGCGATATAGGCGGACAGGCCGGCGATCAGCGCTACGACTAGGATCGACAGCGTTGTTCGTGAGCGTGATAAGGCGGCATTGACGAGCGGGTTCATGCGCCGGGTCCAAGAGGCGTCGGTTAGGAGTCGACCTTGAGGTACGCCTACCACCCAAGGTCCCGCGGGCACTGCGGGTCGGGAATCCTGCCGCGGGAGATCAGAAATCTCCGACGGTCAATACGCAATAAATTACCTATTTTGAATAGGGGAATTAGAGGTGCCGCAGCCAGCTACGTCAACCCCAACCGACAGGATTAGACTCAAGAGATCGCCTGTCACCCGGCAAAGACGAGCCCCGTCTGCAAATCTGTGAAGCGGGCGTCTTCGTCCACGGTGAAGTTCAGCGTAATCGTGCCGCTCGCGCCCGAAAAAGCGCCTGTGCCGCTGTCGATCCGACACTCTGCCGTGCCACGCTGGATCGTCGGGTCGGGACTTTCTTCCAACGATGAGGGTCGATAGGTGGAGACCGCGAGCGTGCCCCCTGCGAGGGTGACTTCGCCCTGCAATGTGAAAGACCCGTCCATATCGTTCACGACAAGGGCGTCAAACATTGCGCGGGTGCCCTCTGCGCCGATGGCCGCATCGAAACCAGCGCCGACGGTGGCTTCTGCTTCAACGCCCATTTGCTCGCCCATTTCGTCCTGGGGGCTGACTTTGCCGTCAAAGCGAAGATGATACCGAAAGACACTCATGAGATTTACCGAAGACCTTCTTTGACGACCCAGGCTTCGGTGTCGTCGAGGCCCTTTTCAAACTTGTCGAACATTTCATTGATTTCGCTCTCATCGATAATGAGCGGCGGGCAGAAGGCGACAATGTCGCCACCCATGGCGCGCACAATGAGGCCATGGGCTTGGGCATTGTTCATCGCTGCGACACCAACGCCTTGTGAAACCTCAAAGGCGCGTTTCGTCTCTTTGTCGGCGACAAGCTCGACAGCACCGATCAGACCCTTCGACCGTGAATTGCCAACAAGCGGGTGGTCCGCGAGCGCAGCGATGCGTTTTTCAAATGTCGGCGCGAGACTGCGGACACGGTCCACAATGTTGCGCTTCTCATAAATTTCGAGGGTCTTGCAGGCAACGGCGGCCGCCAGCGGATGGGCGGTATAGGTGAAGCCATGGCCGAAGGTGCCGATCTTCTTGCTCTGTTCCAGCATGGCTTCATACATGTCATTGCCGACAGTGACGGCACCGATGGGCACATAGGCAGAGGACAATGCTTTGGCGACCGATATGGAGTCTGGCTTAAACCCGAAGGTCTCTGAGCCAAACATATTACCGGTCCGCCCAAACCCGCAGATCACTTCGTCCGCAATCAGGTAAATGTCGTACTTGTCGAGCACCGCGTGGATCTTCGCAAAATAATCTTCCGGCGGGATGACAACACCACCGGCGCCCATGATGGGTTCCGCAATAAAAGCGGCGACGGTGTCCGGCCCTTCGCGCTGGATCATCTCATCCAGATTGTTGGCAAGACGTGTGGTGAACTCATCTTCGGTTTCGCCGGGCTCTGCGTAGCGATAAAAGTGCGGGCAGTCTGTGTGCAGAATGCCATCAAGCGGCAGATCGAAGTCGGCATGATTGGCCGGCAGACCCGTGAGGCTTGCTGACGCGACAGTGACGCCATGATAGCCGCGGATCCGCGAAATGATCTTCTTCTTCTGCGGCAGCCCGCGCGCATTATTGTAGTACCAGACGAGCTTGATCTGCTGATCATTCGCTTCTGAGCCGGACCCACAAAACAGAACTTTGGAAGCATCGTGAGGGGCAATGGCTTTCAGGCGTTCGGCGAGTTCAGCCGCTTTTTCGTGGGTCTTGCCACTGAACACGTGGGTGAAGGGAAGTTGGCCCATCTGCTCGGTTGCGACATCGATCAGTTCCTGCTCGGAATAGCCAAGCGCGGTACACCACAGGCCCGCCATGCCCTCGATATAGTCATTGCCATCCGTGTCCCAAACGCGGACGCCTTCACCGCGATCCAGGATCAGCGGGCCGGTTTTTCGAAACGCATCCAGGTTGGTGTAGGGATGAATAACGGTTTCGATATCGCGAATGGCCGCATTGCTGAGTGTGGACATGGGGTACGGGTCCTGTCGGTTAAATCAAGTGTGTCTGGTGTATCAGAACGCGTCTGCTTACGCGAAATCAGGGGGCGCCCGAAAGCCGCCGACAAGCTCTTCAATCATGCCCGCCACCGCAATCGGGGTCTTATCTTCTAGATAGGGACCAATGATCTGAACGCCAACCGGCAGGCCTTCGTCCGTCAGCCCGACCGGGGCCACAGATGCTGGCAGATAGGAGAGCACCGCCGGCCCAGCCCAGATCAGTACATCCATATAGTGGCGCTCTTTGCCGTTCACTGTGAGTTTCCGCTTGCTCCAATTGGGTGTTTGGTCATGAGGAAAGGCCGGACGCATCAGCGTCGGCGCGAGAACCACATCCCAGTCTTGGAAGAACGCAGCCCACTTGGCGCGGATCTGTTCCCGCCTCTCATGCAGATCGAGCCAGTCACCATGGCTCATCAGACCTCCCCGGGCCTGCAGGATTTCGTGAGACTTGTCTTCCGGCGCGGCCTGCGCCAGCAGCGTGCGCCACTTCTCCTGAACCTTAGGCGGCATGCCGCGAGTCACAACCGAATGAAGCAGGAGGAGATAACACTCCGTGATCTCTTCGAGTGTAAACTCTGGCCGGGCACCGAAGTCCACCTTCGCCCCGGCATCATTGAGGGCGTTGGCTGCGTTCGTGATGTGGGCAGCAGACTGTGCGTCAATCTCGCAAAAAGGATCGTCGAGCCAGACAGCGACGCGCAGGTCCTTTGGTGATTTAACCCGTGCTGTGGGTAGAGACAGGTTCCACCCAACGGCGTTAGAGGCATTCGGCCCGGCGACCACATCCAGCAGCAGACCAAGATCCGCTGCGGAGAGACCCAATGGCCCCACAACGGATAGGTCGCTCTCTGACAAGGCGCCAGGCGGACCAGGCAGGTGTCCGCGCTTGGAGACAATGCCGTAAGTTGGCTTGTGACCAAAGACACCGCAGAGATGCGCCGGTGTGCGAATGGACCCGCCAATATCACTCCCAAGCTCTAGCGGGGTAAGACCCGCCGCAAGCGCCGCCGCCGCACCGCCGGAGGAGCCGCCGGGGCCGCAGTTGAGGTCCCAGGGATTGTTGGTGGTGCCGTAGACATCGTTGTAGGTCTGCAAATCGCCCGACAGGAAGGGCACATTGGTTTTCCCGAAGATCACAGCCCCTGCGTCGACAATGCGCTGTACTGCATCGGCGTTCGTTTGGGGCTGGTGGTCCTTCCACATCGGCGCGCCCCCAACGGCGGGCATGCCGACGACTTCGAGCGCGTCTTTGATGGTCATCGGAAGCCCGTGGAGCGGTCCCCAGCTTTCCCCCTTAGCGCGGGCCTCATCAGCCAGCTTCGCTCTTTCAGCGGCACCGTCAAAGTTGGTGGCGACAATGGCGTTCACTTTGGCGTTCTGAGTCTCAAAACGGCTTTGGAAGTGGTTGGTAAGCTCAACAGAACTGACCTCTCCCTTGTCCATTGCAGCAAGCAGCGCTGACGCTGGCTGGTGATGCCAATCTGTCATCAGAGCCTCCGGATCTTGTGTTGTTGTTGCGCATGAGACTAGCCGTCTTGGGCGGGTCTGCAAGCGCAATTGGCCCTTTTGAGGGAAGCGTTGTTTGGAGCCGCGGAAGCCTCTAAACTCCCTCCAAACGGCAAAAAGCTGACTTTTAACAGGGAGATTTCCATGAAAGGCCTGATGCAGGACTGGCCGCTCACGGTGATGAGCATTATTGACCACGCCAATCGGTTTCACGGGGAACGCGAGATAGTAACCCGGACCGTTGAGGGCCCCATTCACCGGTGCACCTATTCAGATATTCATCTGCGCGCCCGGAAATGCGCCCAGGCGCTTAAGAAGCTTGGCATGAAGCAAGGGGACGTGATCGCGACCATGGCGTGGAACACCCACCGGCACATGGAAGCCTGGTACGGCATCATGGGCATGGGCGCGGTCTGTCACACGCTCAATCCGCGCCTCTTTGCAGAGCAGCTCACCTACATCATCAATCATGCCGAAGACCAGTTCATCTTCTTCGACACGACCTTCGTGCCGGTGATTGAAGCCGTTGCCGATACACTCCCAAACGTGAAGGGATACATCATCCTGACCGACAAGGAGCATATGCCGGAGACGACGCTAAAGAACGTCTACTGCTATGAAGAGATTGTCGAAGCCGAGGATGGCAACTTCGAATGGGCAGATGTCGATGAAAAAGACGCCTGCGGTCTCTGCTACACGAGCGGTACGACGGGCAACCCGAAGGGCGTTCTTTATTCGCACCGTTCAAATGTAATCCATGCCCTGGCGGCTAACGGAGCCGATGCGATTGGTATGCGGTCCGTAGACACCGTGCTGCCGGTCGTACCGATGTTCCACGCCAACGCCTGGGCGATCACGTTTGCCGCACCTGCAAGTGGCGCCAAGCTTGTCATGCCGGGCGCGAATATGGATGGCGAGAGCATCTACGAACTCCTGAGCACCGAGCGCGTCACCGTGACAGCAGCGGTTCCGACGGTTTGGCTCATGCTGCTGGGTCACTTGGAAGCAACAAAAGCCGAGCTGCCGGATCTTACCAAGGTTGTGATTGGGGGTTCTGCAGCACCGCGTTCCATGATCGAGACGTTCGAGCGCGATTACGATGTCACCGTGATGCATGCCTGGGGCATGACTGAGCTCAGCCCCATGGGCACGCTCGGCTCCTTCAAGGCTGGCATGGAAACACTGCCATTTGAAGAGCAGCTCGACATCAAGGTGAAGCAAGGTCGCGCCATCTACACGGTAGAGATGAAAATCACCGACGATGACGGCAACGATCTGCCGAACGACGGCGTTGCCTTTGGCCACCTGATGGTGCGCGGGCCCGCGATCGCAGGGTCTTACCTTAAAGGTGAGGGCGGCAACATCCTGGATGAGGATGGCTGGTTCGACACAGGCGATGTCGCAACTCTTGATCCGCTGGGCTTCATGCAGATCACGGACCGCGCCAAAGACGTGATCAAATCCGGTGGGGAGTGGATTTCGTCGATTGAGCTGGAGAACACCGCTGTCGGCCACCCGGACGTGGTCGAAGCCGCCGTGATTGGCATCGTCCATCCCAAGTGGGACGAACGTCCTCTATTGATCGTCATCCCCAAAGAGGGCAGCGATCTCACCAAAGAGAGCGTTTTGAGCTACATGGAAGGCAAAATCGCCAAGTGGTGGATGCCGGACGATGTGGTCTTTGTGGAGGAGATTCCGCACACGGCTACCGGCAAGATCCAGAAACTCACGCTGCGCGAGCAGTTCAAAGACTATACACTCCCGACAGCGACAGCGGCTGAGTAAGCCGCGGCTGTTAAGCGACTATTAGAACAAGGCAAAGGGGTAAGAAATGAGCGATCGGTCAGCATGGGTAAGCTGGGGGTTCCGGATGGCGCTCTTTTCAGTCGTTATTGCGGTTTTGGCGGTCTTGGGGCTTCGCCTCAATGTCATGCCACTGCCTATTGCCTTGTTCGCCGGCCTCGGCGGTGGGTTCATCGTCGGAGTGTTAGCCATCCTGGTGTCGCTCGTCGGCCTGGTGATTACACTCAGAGCCGGCAAAGGGGGCGCTAGCATCGCAATGGCGTCTATTTTCCTCAGTCTGGCTGTCGTCGCACCCGTGGGTGCCGCAATCATGAACGGGTCGTCGGTCCCGCCCATTCATGACATCTCGACGGATCTGTCCGAACCGCCTGTGTTTGTCGCCGTGCGTGCGCAACGCACGCCAGCGCACAATTCCTTGGACCGCACCAGCCCCGAAAATCTGGCGGAGCTGCAATTGGCAGCCTATCCCGATATCCAGCCCATCCTGCTCGATCGACATCCGGGTGCTGCGTTTGAAGACGCCGTAACGGCGGCACAATCGCTCGGATGGGAAATTGTCTCTGTGGCCGTTGAAGAAGGACGCATTGAAGCGACAGATACGACCGCTTTGATGGGATTTAAGGATGACATTGTCATTCGCGTGCGCGACGAAAACGGCGCCGCATTGGTGGATGTTCGGTCCGCCTCGCGGGTCGGCGAGAGCGATCTGGGTGCTAACGCGGCACGTATCCGTGCCTTCAGGGACGAACTGAAAGGCTAATCACTCCGACTGGGGCAGCGATGGGTTGAAACCCTTCTCTTGTCCTATTATGTAATTAACTCTTTAATTAAAGAGTGGTGACAATTCATGCTCGGCATGGGACGGAATGATGGCGCGTGATCAGTTGAGCCAGGCGTTTGGGGCGCTGGCAGACCCAACCCGTCGCGCGATTTTGGCGCGGCTGGCAAGAAGTGAGGCGACCGTGGGCGAGCTGGCGGAGCCGTTCGACATCAGCATGCCCGCGATCTCGAACCATCTGAAAGTGCTCGAAAATGCGGGGCTAATCGTCCGCGAAGTTGATGCTCAACGTCGCCGCTGCCGCTTGACGCCTGACGGCTTGAAAGAAGCCAAGGCGTTCATGGCACAAATCGCTGTGTTCTGGGAGGATGGGTTTGAGCGCCTCGATGAGCTCCTGACCAAAAGCGAAAACCAAGACCGCGAAGATGGGGAGGCCTGATATGGCGCTGGCATCCAACGACGAGCAGGATCTCGTCCTTGAGATTACACGGATCTTCAAAGCGCCGCGAGACCGGGTGTTTGAAGCCTGGAGCACGCCACAGCAGATGAGTGCCTGGTGGGGCCCAAAAGGATTCTCGCTGCCCGAGCATGACTTCAATGTTGTCGAAGGCGGGACCTGGCGGGTGGTGATGGGCGCGCCATCAGGGTCACAACATATTGTCAGTGGCGTCTTTAAAGAGATCTCGCCGACGCATCGGCTGGTCTTCACCTGGGGCTGGACGATCGACGGTGAACGGTCTCATGAGTCGACCGTGACGGTGACCTTCGAAGATGCGAAAGCAGGCACCAAGGTTCACCTGCATCAAGCAATGCTGACCAGCAAGGCGGACAGGGACGGTCACCAGGGCGGTTGGAACGGGACCTTCGACAATCTTCAGGATTTCCTGGACGGTAAACCGCGCGAGATCAGGACAGACGATACGCCGAACTAAGGGACGGTTCGCCCTCACAGGCAAGGCGGCCGTCACCGACCATTTTAATCACGTGTGACAGAACCGACCGCGCTGCTGCAGGATGCAGGCGCTTGTCGGTCGCTTCATACATGATGGGCACCATCTCGGCGATGGTGGATCGACCTGCCTCAATCTGCTCAACGATCTGGCGTTCTCGGTCTTCCCGGTGGGCGATGAAGGATCGAACGAAGGGCTTCGGGTCCGTGATCGCTGGACCATGTGTGGGCCAGTAGATCTCGTCGTCGCGATCCAGCAGCAACTCAAGCGAAGCGATGTAGGTTGCCATGTCGCCATCTGGAGGGCTCACGACGCTGGTCGACCAGCCCATGACATGGTCTCCGGTGAAGAGCGCTTTCTCTTCACGCAGCGCGAAACTCATATGGTTGGAAGTATGGCCGGGCGTAAAGACGCACTCGACGCTCCAGCCTGGACCTTCGAGAACATCCCCGTGACGGACCTCAACATCGGGCACAAAGTCGCGATCCGCGCCTTCTTCTATCTGGACGGAATCTTTTGGTTGCCCGGAGCCGTGGGGTCCATAGGCATAGGTCTTGGCACCGGTCGCTGCTTTGAAGGCGGCCGCGGCCGGGGAGTGGTCCATATGACAATGGGTGATGAGGATGTGGCTCACCGTCTCACCCTCAACCGCTTTGAGCAGGGCATCAATATGCGCCTCATCGATAGGGCCAGGATCGATCACTGCCACGGTGCCTTCGCCGATGATGTAGGTGCCCGTCCCCTTGAAGGTGAACCCGCCAGGATTGTTTGCGGTGACCCGGCGGATGAGGGGGCTCACCTGGTCCACCCGGCCATAGTCAATGTCAATGTCACGCACAAAGGGGATTGCAACGGCCATCTGGTCTGGCTCCCAAATCTGTCAGATGAAAATTGGGGGCAGAATGACCGCTCGTCGGGGTCTCTTCAAGAGATTATGGGCACCGGCGATCGGGGGATATCGCCGGTGCCGTTCTTAAGTGGGGGCTAAACGCGCTTCCGGTTCGAGGGGGACTAAACTGTTGGGCGGAACCGCGATCTGGTGGCCTTAGTAATTGGCCGTGAGGTTAAGGATCATGGTGATGCCGTAGGCGCCGACGACGAGATAGCCAATGCTGGTGGCAAAGTCCGTCGCGTCTTCAATTCCTAAGGCCTTCAGGCGCTCGGCGACCAAAGTCTTCGCATTCGCGAAAGTCTGTCCGAGAGGCTGGTGAGAATCTGTTTTTGTCTGTTTCAGGTTAGCTGTAATCATGATCTTTCTCCAAGATCAAAGGGTTAGCGGTACTTTGCCCGCCGAGAGCGTTCCTGTTGGGGGAATGACTGTTTGTCAGTTCTTGCTCTTGGATCCTAGATATGTGCACTGCACAAAAGTTTCAAGCCAAACATTTGGAGAAATTGTCGCAAGGCCAAAAAAAGCACCGGTTTCTGCTGGGTTTAGCCTATTTCGGTAGGTGGATTTCGCATGCAACTAAGGCAATATTGAGGGTGAATCAGCCCGTTGGGAGGAGAAAAACATGGAATTTCCACTGGTAACCGCCGCGGTAGCCGGCGTTTTGGGTATTTTGCAATATGTTTTGATGTTGTCAGTTGGGACGGTGCGCGGGAAACGAGGGCTGAGCTTTGGCGACGGCGGTGATCCCGATTTTCTGCGGTCAATAAGACGGCACGGAAACCTTGCTGAAAACGCGGCCCTCTTTATCGTTCTGCTGGCCCTGTTGGAGCTGTCCGGTGGCTACCCGACATTGGTGCTGGTTTTCGGCGGTCTCTTCGTCCTAGCGCGAATTTCCCACGCCATCGCCCTGTCAGGGTCCTGGTCCGAAATTCCTCTTCGTCCGATTGGTGCACTGGGCACTATCATCGCTGGCGTCGGCACCGCGGGGATGTTGCTCTACATCGCGCTCACATAGCCGCGTAGGGGCGCTAATGCGCCCCTGCACTTAACTGTAGCGGACTTCTTTCACTTCGCTGGCCGCGCCTGCGTCAACCTCGGCCATGCTGGCCTGCAGATCAGCGAGATACTGATCCTGAACAGCGGCGTGGAAAGGCGAAAGCATCAGGTGGAGTGATCGCGGTTTGGTTGTCACCGACGTCATCCAGCCGCGTTCCGCCATTTTTCCCCAAAGGGCAAAGGCGTCATAGTCTGGATGATAAAAAGCGACCAGGCCCAACACAGGCTTGCCGACGATTTTGAAGCCCATCCGCTTTACGCCGGTCTCAATGTGTTCGCGAACAGCGCAGACAATGCCCTGCTTCTCTTTATAGCCCTCGACGCCCAGATAGTTCATGACCGCCCAGGCAGCGGCGATCGCACCGCCAGGCCGCGTGCCCGCAAGGGTTGGCGTGATCATGCGCCCGCCGGGCCAGTCGGCACAGTCAAACACCATGTGCGACTGAAGTTCTTCTGAGCGGAACAGAACGGTTGAGGCACCCTTGGCCGCGTAGCCATACTTATGGAGATCGGCTGAGATCGACTTCACCGCCGGCACTTCAAAGTCGAAGGGATGAAGGGGCACGCCATTCATCTTCGCAAACGGCGCGAAATAGCCACCGACACAGGCGTCTACATGCAGCCAGGTACCATGGGCTTCGGCGACCGCGCCTAAGCGCTCAATCGGGTCAACCAACCCATAAGGGAAACAAGGGGCAGAGCCCACAAGCATGATTGTATCTTCGTCGATCGCCGCGCCCATAGCAGCAGCGTCTGCCAGAAAATCAGGACCACAGGGCACACGCCGCATTTCCATGTCCATCATTTTGGCGGCTTTGTCGAAAGCTGGGTGGGCAGACCATGGAGCGACGATGTTGGGGCGACCTTTGAGTGTCCCTTCGGCGCGCGCATAGTCGCGAGCGGTTTTCACGGCCATGGTGATCGAGTCCGTGCCGCCTGATGTGATATTGCCCGCAGCCCCTTCCGGTGCGTGGAGCAGATTGAGCCCCATGGAGACAACTTCATCTTCCATCTGCTTCAGGCTCGGGAAGGCCATGGGTCCGAGGCCATTCTCGGACATGTACATGGTGTAGGCTTCTTTCTGCACCCGCGCGACGTCCGGCCCGGCATTGAAGACGTAGACGGCGGTCTTGCCATCGCGCCATTTGACATCATTGCCGCCCCGCTCTGTCATTTCATGGCGCAGGCTTTCCCAATCGCGGCCCTGATCCGGCATTTTGAAGCTCATCAAATTCTCCCTTCGCGTCGACCGCTCAGTCGGCCGCAACGCCTCCAATATTTGTGTCGCCTCGTCGAATTGCGCGGGCTCTGGCGCGATCATACCCGGTTGGGCGATATCACCAAATGCCCGCACAATCCCGGAGCTGCAGCGCAATCCCGCAGAGTGGAATTTAGGACGGCCATCCTCGACACCAAAGAGCGATCTGTGGTCCTTGGGAACACCTGCTATCAGGAACCAGGAGAAATCGCATGGCTGATCTGTTGGCGCTGTCGGAACGTTTTATCGACAATGACATTTATGAAGGGGCAGGCCTTGTAAACCGCCCCACGATGGAATTGTCGGAGCTCGGCAATGGCATCGCTCTGATCGAAGCGTTCTCCCATGTGGTGACATTCAAAACGGGCGATGGCCTTGTATTGTTCGACACCAGCCTGGAAGCCTTCGGCGGTGGAGTCCTGAACTCGCTCCGCAAATGGACCGACGAGCCCGTTTCCAACATCTGCTACACCCACGGCCATGCGGACCATGTGGGGGGCACCAATCATTTCGTCTGCGAGGCCTGCGAAAAAGGCCATCGCCGACCACGCATCATCGCCCATGAAAACGTCTCTCCGCGGTTTCGGCGATACGAGGCCACCAACGGATACAATTTCACCATCAATGCGCGTCAGTTCGCACCGGCGACGGAACTCCGCATGGGCCAATCTGGCGACGGGCAGGGGACTGCCGAGCGGCGGTTCGGTCCCGACCCCTGGATCGATCCCGATACAACGTTTCGGGAGAACCTCAATACCAAGGTGGGTGATACGCAGTTTGAGCTGCACCATGCTATCGGGGAGACTGATGACCATCTCTGGGCCTGGGTGCCTGAGCATAAGGCGATCTGCTCCGGTGATTTTGTGACCTGGGTTTTCCCCAATGCCGGTAACCCGCAAAAGGTGCAGCGCTATCCGCTTGAATGGGCGAAGGCGCTCAGGGAGATGATCGCCAAAGAACCTGAGCTCCTATTGCCGGCCCATGGTCTTCCCATCGGCGGCAAAGCGCGGATTGCCACCGTGCTGGATCACATCGCGACGGCGCTGGAGACGCTTGTGAGCCAGACCGTCGATATGATGAACACGGGCGCACGTCTCGATGAGATCATCCATTCCGTCAAACTGCCAGCTGAGCTGATGGGCAAACCCTATCTGCAGCCGGTGTACGATGAACCCGAATTTGTCATCCACAATATCTGGCGTCTTTATGGCGGCTGGTATGACGGCAACCCGGCAAATCTGAAACCTGCGTCCGATAAAGCGCTGGCGGAGGAGATGGCGTCTCTCGCGGGCGGTGCCAAAGCTCTTGCAGCGCGTGCCGCGAAACTTGTCGGCGAAGGGGATCTGAGGCTCGCCTGCCACTTGGCGGAGATGGCCGGCCTCGCTGCACCCGATGATATCGAAGTGCACGGCCTGCGCGCGGAGGTTTATGGTGCGCGCCGCAAAGCGGAGGCGTCGCTTATGTCCAAAGGCATTTACGGCTTTGCGGAACGGCAATCCAAGCAGATTGTCGGCGAACATAATCAAAAGAAGGCGTAAGACCTTCGAAACAACGTTCTCGTTTCTGGGAGCGTCCAAGAGCAAGGGTCGGACTGCAAAACGCAGTTCGGCCCTTTTTATTTGCCCGAGAAGTTTGGGGCCCGTTTCTCAAAGAAGGCTTTGACGCCTTCCTTCACGTCGTCCGACGGATTGGTGACCATGACGGACAAGGCGGCGTCGCCGAGAGAGCGCTCCAGCGACACATCATGGGACCGCAGCATCATCTGTTTGGCCAGACGCACAGCGAGGGGCGCGCGTTCCGCAAGCGCGGTCGCGAGTTTCAGAGTTTCATCTGCCAGCGCATTGTCCGACACAACCTCTGTCACAAGCCCGAGCTCCAAGGCTGTGCGAGCATCATAGATTTCGGCAAGCATGCTCATCTTGAGGGCGCGGTCCATGCCCATAGCGCGGGGGAAAAACCAGGCACCGCCTTCGTCGGGCAATAGGCCAAACCGGCCGCTGGTGTCGCCAAGCTTTGCTTGGTCGGAAGCGATCCGAATATCGCAGGCAAGCGCAAGGGTGAGGCCGCCCGCGACGGCGGGACCGTTGATCATGGCAATCACCGGTTTGTCGCAGCGTTGCAGGGCAAGTATCACGCGATGCATGCCGTCCCGCATTTCGCGCCCGTGGGAGAGCTGGCTCGCCATAAGCGCACGATGCTCATCGTCGCCATTGCCGCTCACGTCGCCGCCGGAACAGAAACCGCGGCCCGCCCCAGTGATGATCAGAGCCCGCTGATTATCATCGCGCAGATAGGCCTCAATCGCCTCCGTCACTTCCTCGCACAGCCGGGTGGTGTAGGCATTCATCGCCTGAGGCCGGTTCAGCGTAATCCGCATCACCTTGTTTGCCGGGTGATCGACCAAAATTTGGCTGAAATCGGTCATGTTCCTCTCCCTCTTGTGCCGTCTTGCGCGTGCATGAAAAGATAGGCTAACGCAAATTCAAAAGAATGCCTAAACGGGGAGAAACACATGAGCACCTATGACGAAATCCTCTATGAGGTCGCCGACCGCGTCGCCAACATCACGCTCAACCGGCCCGACAAGTTGAACGCCTGGACGGCGACGATGGAAAACAACGTGCGCTCCGCCATCAACGATGCCGCCGCTGATGATGACGTCAGGGTCATTGTCATAACAGGCGCGGGACGAGGTTTCTGCGCCGGCGCCGACATGGGCGGCCTACAAAAGATCGATGCGAACGGCGATGGCCGGCGGCGCATTGTCGAAAAAGGCGAAGAGGCGGAGGTCTCCTTCGACGGCGATCTTGGACCGTCGGTTCTTGAGCATTTCGAAGGACGCTTCGGCTACATGTTCGAATGTCCCAAGCCGATCATTGCGGCGATCAATGGCCCGTGCGCGGGTATTGGCCTTGTCATGACCCTGTTCTGCGACATGCGGATCGCCAGCGATGCAGCGAAGTTCACGACGGCCTTTGCGCAGCGGGGCTTGGTGGCAGAGCACGGCATTGCCTGGCTGCTGCCAAGGCTGATCGGCTCAGCGAATGCCCTCGACATACTCATGTCAGCTCGGAAGTTCACGGGCGAAGAGGCGGCGCGCTTAGGTCTCGTGAACCGGTCCGTGCCCGGCAATGCGCTGATGGGCGAGGTGAGCGACTATGCTAAAGGCCTCGCAGAAACGGCATCACCGCGATCCATGACGGTGATGAAGCGGCAGGTCTACAAATCCCTCTTCCAGGATTTCAACGTCTCGACCGCCATGGCCGACACGGAGATGCAGTCCAGTTTCGCGAGCGAAGATTTCAAAGAAGGGGTGGCACACTTCGTCGAAAAGCGGGCGCCAAACTTCACTGGACGGTAAGCCTGTAACGACGGCTCAATCTGCTGAGTCGAGCATCATCTTGTATGTCTGCTCGACATTAGCGGGCACAACATTGCTTTCGACCCAAAAGCGCTCCACTGAGGGACGCAGCCGCGGCTTACGCAGGAGCGTCTTGATGATCTCTAGGGTGCCAGATGTCAGATCGCGATTGCCGACATGGGCCACAGCCTTCTCTAGCGAGAGATAGGCGGCAAGGCGGTTCCAGGAACGCGGCTCCAGAGGCGTGGATCCCTTCGGGCCGTATTTTGTGGTGAGCTGATCGACCGCGACCATGACAGAGTCGAACGGCGCTTCGCCCGAAGGACGGATGACGACATCGTGCGTGCCTGTGCAGAAATACTTGCCACCCGCCTCTCCAAAGCGAATGAACCAATCCAGGTCTTCTAGCCGGCGCATGTTTTCGTCTTGTGGCCCGACGATTTCGAACGCCTTGCGACTCATTAGGACACTGGAACCAGGAGCGAACCAGCAGCCGCTGGCGAACAGAGCAGGGTCAGTCGCGTCCATCGGCATCCGAGCTCGCAGATTGCCTGAACTTCTGTCCGGATCATAAAACCCCGTGCCGACTACGAGCAGGTCGGGATTGTGGGCCTGAGACAGGCGCTCGAAGAGAGCCATCTGAACTGCCAGCTTGTCCGGGAGCCAAATATCATCTGAGTCTAAGAAGGTGATGACATCGCCGGTCGCCGCCGCAACGCCGGTGTTGCGCGCTGCCGCTGCGCCCCGGTTACTGTCATGCCGGATGACCTTTGTGGATGGCCGTCCGGAGACATCAATCGGTGTCGGCGAGGCATCGTCTACAACGATCACTTCAAGCCCGATATCGAGCAAATTCGACTGCCTTGCTACCGAGCCAATAGCAGCGTCAACTTGGCGCTGGCGGCCGTATGTCGGAACGATAACGGAAACAACGCGTTTCATCTAAGCTGCAGGTCTCCTCTGGTTCCCGCCGGTGAGGGCAAAAAATTCTGCAAGAAGTCGCAAAAACTGGGACGGGAGCAGAGAACCTTATGGCATCTCTACTTATGCTGTCTGGCCCATTTTTATGGAGCTTTTTTGTGCTTCCATGATTGTGTTTTTGGGGGCATTGCTGTAATTGATGCCGCGGGTCGGAGCAATTAGTTAAGCGGCGGCAGAGGTTCAAAGAATTGGGAAAAATCGATGGTTGAGGAATACTTCAAAGAAGTTGCAGAGATAGCGAACAGCATAGATCTGCCCACCGTCGAGTCAATCGCCCAAGGCCTCGCGGCGACACGCAATGGCGGTGGTCGTTTGTTCTTGCTGGGTGTCGGCGGCGGTGCCGGCAATTGCGCGCACGCCGTGAATGATTTCAGGAAGCTCTGTGGTCTGGAAAGCTACGCCCCTACGGACAATGTGTCGGAGCTAACCGCGCGCATTAATGATGATGGGTGGGACGGTGTCTTTGCGGCTTGGTTGAAGACAAGCCGCATCTCCGAAAAAGATGCCGTGCTCGTGTTTTCAGTTGGCGGCGGAAATGCTGAAAAAAACGTCAGCGTGAACATCATTGAAGCGTTGAAGGTAGCGAAGGAATGCGGTGCTCGCATCTTCGGTATTGTGGGGCGCGATGGCGGGTTTACCAAGCAGGTCGGCGACGCCGTAGTGGTCATTCCGACGGTTAACGCCCCGCGGGTCACACCTCATACTGAAGCCTTCCAAGCCGTCGTGTGGCATTGTCTTGTTTCTCACCCCGCATTGCAGGTTCAGGCAACGAAGTGGGAGGAAGTTGAGAGTGGCGACGCCGCCTAATGAATAAGGCCGTTTTTCTAGATCGAGACGGTGTAATCAATCGATCTCTTGTGGTTGATGGGAAGCCATATCCACCACAAGATTTGTCTGAGTTTGAGATTTTACCCGGTGTGGCGGACGGTCTCGCCCAGTTCAAAGAACAGGGATTCTTATGTGTGGTTGTTACCAACCAGCCGGACGTCCGAACGGGGAAGCAAAAAGCTGAGAAAGTTGAGGAGTTTCACCGGCTTTTGACGCAGGAATTACCGATAGATCTAGTTGAAGTTTGTTTTCATACTGACGCCGACAAGTGCAATTGCCGCAAGCCCAAGCCAGGAATGCTGCTAAACGCAGCGGAAAAATTGAACATTTCGCTATGCGAAAGTATCATGATAGGGGATCGTTGGCGGGATATAGATGCAGGTGAATCCGCCGGATGTCGCTGTTTTTTTGTGGATTACGGCTATCCAGAGTCCGAAGGTAGGATAGGGGAGCACATTCAGCGCGTTACAAGCGTGCTAGATGTTGCAAAGATCATATCGGGCGAGGGTTGAGCCGGTTTGTTTGTGAGATGAGGGGAATCGAAAATGTTGCCTAGTGAGTATCAGATCAAAGTATTTGCCGATGGGGCAGACTTGGATGTCATTCGGGAGATGTCCACCAGGGACTGGGTTCGCGGATTCACAACGAATCCAACACTTATGCGCGCCGCCGGTGTCGATGACTATCGAGATTTCGCGCTCAAGGTGCTTGAAATAGTGACGGATCGTCCCGTTTCTTTTGAGGTGTTTGCCGACGATATTCCAACGATGGAGATGCAGGCGCGGGAAATAGCGACCTGGGGTGACAACGTAAACATCAAAATTCCAATTACAAACACGCAGAATCAGTCAACCGCAGACCTTGTCGGCCGCCTTTCTCAGGATGGGATTGTCGTCAATGTCACTGCCATGTTCACGACAGGGCAGGTCAAAGAAATAGTCGACGTTCTGAACGCAGACACACCGGCGATCCTTTCTGTGTTCGCAGGTCGTGTTGCTGACGCGGGGACTGACCCTGTGCCGTTGATGAAAGAATCGCTCGAAATCATGAAGAGCAAGCCCAAAGCTGAGCTCCTATGGGCAAGTCCCCGGGAGGTTCTCAATGTTGTCCAGGCGAATGAAATCGGCTGTCACATCATTACGGCTACAGACGGGATTTTGAACAAGCTCTCTTCAATCGGAAAGGACCACGAGCAGTTTTCGCTGGAAACTGTTGAAATGTTTTACAAAGACGCGCAGTCGGCGGGATACAACATTTCAGTACCTGCTTCAGACGCCGCGGAGTAAGCCTACCCAAAATCTGCTCCGCATTTTCTAGATACAACTTGCCTGGTTTTCTGAAAAGTCACTCCCAAGAAGTGGCAAATGTCCAGGTGCACAGGGAAATACCGTTAGATGACAAATGTTTTAGTATTGGGTGGCTCGGGCTATTTGGGGTCGCAGCTCATTCCGGCATTGCTGGCTGAAGGCTACAAAGTCCGTGTTTTCGATATCATGTTCTTCGGCAATGAATTTCTGCCGCATGACAATCCAAACCTGGAAGTGATCCAGGGCGATATTCGGGACGCAGAAGCGGTCGGCAAAGCCTGTGAGGGCATGGAGCATGTGATCAGCCTAGGCTGCATTTCAAACGATGCCAGCTTCGAGCTTGATGACGATCTTTCGACGTCAATCAATATGGATGCGTTTGAGCCGATGGTGGTGGCTGCGAAAGAGGCGGGCGTTCGGCGCTTCTATTATGCTTCCTCATCCTCCGTCTACGGAGTGTCAGACGCGCCTGAGGTTCGTGAGGATCATCCGCTGGTTCCTTTGACGCTTTATAACAAATACAAAGGGATGTGCGAGCCGCTTCTCTTCAAGCACCAGTCGCCGGATTTTGTTTGTGTGGCGATCCGGCCCGCAACTCTGATGGGGTATGCGCCGCGTCAGCGCCTTGATTTGAGTGTGAACATTCTCACTGCACATGCTGTCGTGAACAACAAGATTACGGTGTTCGGCGGGGACCAGCAGCGTCCGAACCTGCACGTTCTCGATTTTGTTGATCTTTGGAAATTGTTGTTGACGGTTCCGGATGAAAAAATTGCCGGGCAAATCTTCAACGTTGGATATATGAACCAGACGATCAATGATATCGCCAATCGCGTTAAGAGCGTTGTAGAGCAGGAGTTTCCTGAGAAGGCACCGATAGAAATCGTAAAAACACCGACCGACGACAATCGGTCCTACAGGATCAACTCCGACAAGATTGGTGAGATGCTTGGGTTCAAGCCTGCTCGCTCAATTGAGGATGCGGTTAAGAGTCTTTGTGATGCGTTTAAAGCCGGCAAGCTTGAGGGCGCCATGGAAGACGACAAATACTACAATGTCCGCACGATCAAGAAACTTCAGGTGAAATAATGAGCGCCCCGATCGCAGTCGTCACCGGCGGAGCTGGCTTTATCGGGAGCCACGTTGTGGATCTTCTGATTGATGAGGGCTACCACGTAAGAGTCATCGACAATCTGGTGGGCGGTCGGGAGGCTAACCTTGCCCACCATATGGAAGGTGGCAAGCTCGAGAACCATGTAATGGATATTAGATCCATTACCCCGGACTGCGACATTTTTGAAGGCGCGAAGTACGTCTTTCATTTTGCCGGAATTGGCGACATCGTGCCATCAATTGAGCAGCCTCTCGAATACATGTCAGTCAATGCTCAGGGTACGGTTCAAGTTCTGGAAGCTGCGCGGGCTGCAGGTGTTGGAAAACTTGTCTATGCCGCGTCGTCGTCCTGCTACGGACTGGCGAGCACGCCGACCAGAGAAGATCATCCGATTGATACAAAGTACCCCTATGCGCTGAGCAAGTATCAGGGTGAGCAGGCAGCGTTGCACTGGAATCAGGTCTATGGATTGCCGGTTAACTCTGTGCGCATATTCAATGCCTATGGAACGCGCTCGCGAACATCTGGCGCGTATGGTGCTGTTTTTGGGGTGTTTTTGCGCCAAAAGCTCTCGCAGCAACCATTCACAGTTGTGGGAGATGGGACTCAGACACGCGACTTTCTCTATGTGACCGATGTTGCCAGAGCGTTTTATGCGGCGGCAACGACGGAAGCTGAGGGTGAGATATTTAATCTTGGCGCAGGAAACCCCCAAAGCGTGAACCGGCTCGTAGAGCTATTGGGCGGTGACGTGGTTCATATTCCCAAGCGTCCTGGCGAGCCAGACTGCACATGGGCGAACATCGACAAAATCACATCCACTCTGGATTGGAAACCTCAGGTGAGTTTTGAGGATGGGGTGAAAGAGATTCTAGAGAATATCGACTACTGGGCGGAGGCCCCGCTGTGGGACGCAGATGGGATAGATGAAGCGACCAAAACCTGGTTCAAATATATGGAGCCGACCAACTGACATTGGGTGCGTATCTCGCTTCAATTCTTCGCCTCCCGAAGCGGGGGTGCGCGGCGGGATGAATTGATTTTACAAGAAAAGAGCTAACAAATGGTCCTGGACAAATTTTCGCGATTTAGAAAAAAGATCGTGACTGCTGACGAGCTGAAAAAAATTATTGGTCCTCGTCCGCGAGATCAGAAGGTGATCATGTGCCATGGCACGTTTGATATTGTTCACCCAGGACACATCAGGCATCTAGTTTACGCGAGCGAGAAAGCCGACATTCTTGTCGCTAGCTTGACCACTGACACTCATATTAAAAAAGTTGGCGTGCGTCCCTACGTACCTGAAGATCTCCGCGCAATGAATCTCGCGGCGTTGGAGGTTGTGGACTTTGTTATCGTTGACGAAAATGCAAAGCCGCTGAAAAACCTGTCTGAAATCCAACCCGATTACTTCGCCAAAGGTTATGAGTACACCGACGGTCACGTTGATCCTAGGACTCAAGAAGAGATCGACGTGTTGGATAGTTTCGGCGGGGAGATGATATTTACGCCTGGCGATATCGTCTATTCGTCTTCGCACATTATCGAAAGCACGCGTCCGAACATCGGTATCGAAAAAGTCATGGCTCTTCTCTCGGCAGAGAACATGTCCATAGACGATGTCCGAAAGGGATTGGATGCATTCAAGGGGTGCCGAGTTCACGTCGTCGGAGACACGATTGTTGATAGTCTAACTCGTACAACGTTGATCGGCGGCGGAACAAAGACGCCGACCATGAGTGTGAGGCATGAGAGCCGCGAAGATTTCGTCGGTGGTGCTGGGATCGTTGCCAAACATTTGAAAGCGGCGGGCGCGGACGTGAAGTTTACAACCGTGCTCGGTCAGGACACGCTTGCAGAGTTTGTTTTAGATGATTTGCTGGCAGCTGGCGTGGAATGCGAGCCTATAGTTGATCCAACCCGCCCAACAACCAACAAAAACACTGTGATCAATGGTAACTATCGGCTGTTGAAAATTGACACCCTTGATAACAGAGCGATTTCGAACAAGATTTTGGACACAGTCGTCGAAGAAATTAAGACAACTACTGCAGATGTCGTGATCTTCAGTGACTTCCGTCACGGAATTTTCAACCGCGAAACCGTGCCTATCTTGACCGATGCAATCCCGGAGGGGTGTATCCGCGTGGCCGACAGCCAAGTTGCCAGCAGGTGGGGAAATATATTGGAGTTCCAGGGATTTGACTTGCTCACGCCGAATGAGCGAGAAGCCCGATTTGCACTTGCTGACCAAGACTCAATTGTGCGTCCTCTCGCCACGGAACTTCGTAAACGCGCGAATTGTCGGATGCTGATCCTGAAGCTGGGATCACGCGGGATTCTGGTCCATCGCGAGCTTCCTCACGACAACAATCGGGCCGTTGTCTCTGTAGAAAGCTTCGCGGAGAGTGCGGTCGACCCTGTAGGTGCGGGAGACGCGTTGCTTGCATATTCATCTCTTGCACTGACATCAACAGGCAACGATGTAATCGCGGCCATATTGGGCTGCGTCGCAGCCGGGCTGGAGTGTGAGCATGATGGCAATATACCGATCACACCAGACGCAGTTCGCTCAAGACTGAATCGAATTCAGCAATTGATCGACTACGAACCAGACGCTGCTGAGTAACCGATGTTCGTTGATCGGGTGTGAACACGTGCCAAAGCTTAGGGTTATTGTTGTCGGAATGGGTGTGCAAGGCGCTAAGCGATTTCGCATCGGGGGTGATGACGTCGTTGCGACCGTCGACCCTTACTTAGAGACTGCTGATTACAAGCTTGTCCAGGATGTGCCGCTGCAGAGTTATGACGCGGCCCTATGCTGTGTGCCCGACGACCCTAAGCAGGAGATGATCCAATATCTTCTGGAGAGCGGCAAACACGTCCTTGTCGAAAAACCGCTGGCGGCTAAGAACCGAACTCAGCTCGAGCAGTTGGCTGAGACGGCACGGGCGCAAGGGCGCGTTTGCTACACGGCCTACAACCATCGGTTCGAACCGCACTTCATTCGAATGAAAGAAACGCTCGAGTCGGGTCGTTTGGGCGAAATCTATTCAATCCGCATGTTCTACGGCAATGGAACGGCACGCCTCGTGCGAGACTCGCAATGGCGGGACGAAGGAGCGGGTGTTCTGCCGGACCTTGCATCTCACTTGCTTGATACATTGAACTTTTGGACCGGTGAAAAACGCGAAAACTATACGGTCAACACCGCGACGCGCTTTGAGAACCGCGCATTTGATCATGTGACCATCACGTCTCAGGGGCGCCCGCTTATTCAACTCGAGATGACCCTGTTGATGTGGCGAAATCATTTTTATGCGGATGTGCTGGCTGAAAAAGGGAGCGCGCACATCTCCTCTTTGTGCAAATGGGGCCCGTCTACCTTCAGCATCCGAGACCGAGTTCTACCTTCTGGTCGACCAGAAGAAGAGGCAGTGACATTGGTGATGCCAGACCCAACCTGGGAGGCAGAATATGTGCACTTCAAGGATCTGATCGCTAAAGGTGATCCTGGCAATACGAGCAACGACCTTTGGATCAACGATACATTGAACCAGCTGTCAACAGACGCGCTTAACATGTCACCGGATCCACGAGATAAGTCATAACGCAAAGTGAGAGCTTTGATTTCAGTGCGGAAGAGGGAAAATTAATGCGGGTCGTATTTGCGGGTATGACACATTTGGGCCTGAATTCTGCAGCGGCAGCAGCGTTGAGAGGTCACGATGTCATCGGATTTGACCCGGACGTAGCCCTTATCTCAAAGCTGAAGGCAGGGAACCTGCCCGTCAGTGAGCCGGGTCTCGATGATGCTGTCGCCAACTCCTCTAACCTCACATTCTCGGCGTCGCTGGACGATATCGAAAACGCTGACGTGGTTTATGTCGCGCCGGACGTGCCGACCGATGATACCGGAACAGCCGATGTGGGACCGGTGATATCCCTGGTAGAAACCGTCTATCCAAAGCTCGGCGCTGACGCAATTTTGGTTGTTTTGAGCCAGGTGCAGCCCGGCTTTTCGGCGAGTCTGAAGCTGCCCGCCCATAAGCTGTTTTATCAGGTCGAAACGCTTGTCTTTGGTCAGGCGCTTGATCGTGCCCTCAATCCCGAACGGTTCATAGTCGGGTGTGCGGAGCCTCAGGAACCGTTGCCGCAGGCTTTTGAGAAGGTCTTAAAGGCATACGAGTGTCCGATCCTGCCAATGCGCTACGAAAGTGCGGAGCTGGCCAAAATTGCCATCAATTGTTGTCTTGTGGGGTCGGTAACGATTGCCAATACCCTTGCCGAATTATGCGAGTCCATCGGTGCCGATTGGGGTGAGATCGTGCCCGCGCTCCGCCTAGACAAGCGGATAGGGCAGTTTTCATATATCAATGCCGGCTTGGGTATTGCCGGCGGGAATTTGGAACGGGATTTGGCGGCCGTCATACGAATGGGGGCTGCAGCGGGCACCGATACCGCGGTAATTCAGGCGGCGGTCAACAATAGTCGATACAGAAAAAACTGGGTGCTCTCCGAGCTGCACGAACACGTCCTGCATAAGAAACAAGAACCGAAGCTGGGCGTTCTCGGAATTGCCTACAAAAAGGACACCGGGTCCCTTAAAAACTCGGCCTCTGTGGGCTTAATGTCTGCTCTAGCTGGATACTCAATCGAGGCATATGACCCTGTGGCCAAACTTCCCGACCATCTCATGAGCCAGGTTGACCTCGCGGTCGACCCAAAAAGCGTCTTTGATGGCAAAGATGCCGTGGCGATTATGACGCCCTGGGATGTGTTTGCTGACCTCAATCCTGAGGATATGGCATCGCGCATGGCGGGAAACCTCGTTTTTGACCCGTTTGGCATTCTGAAGAGGGAAGAAGCCAAAAAGGCTGGTCTGGACTATAGAACGCTTGGGGTTGGGCCGTGAAACGGCTAAGACTAATTTTCAGCTCCCTCCCGGTAACAAGGAAACAAGGTCGCCATGTTTGAACACGTTAACTCAACCCCCGCGCTGCCCAGTCGAGTTGTGCTCATTGGTGCTGGTGGTTTCGTAGGTCGGCGACTGGCAGCCTCGTTGGAGGACACATCCACCACGGTCGTTCGGGTGGGATCGAGCGATGTTGATCTTACGAGCGAGGGAAGCGCAGCAAAACTGTCGGCGCTGCTCAAGCCGGGAGATGCCGTTGTTGTGCTCGCTGCCATCACGCCGGATAAAGGACGCGGAGTTGGCCCATTCATACAGAACATCAATATGGCTGCGAATGTAGCGGAAGCATTGAAAGAGTCTGAACCATCTCATGTGGTCTACTTCTCATCTGACGCTGTTTACTCTATGGACGAAGCGCTGGTGAGCGAAGAAACGCCAGCTGAGGCCACGGATCTGTACGGTGCGATGCACCTGTCCAGAGAACTGCTCTTTAAGAGCGAAGTGTCAGCACCGCTCGCTGTATTAAGACCGACACTAATTTACGGCGCGGACGACACACACAACTCATACGGTCCAAACAGGTTGCGTCGTATGGCCCGTGACAAAGGGAAGATAACCCTGTTCGGCGGCGGTGAAGAAACACGCGATCACATTTATGTGGAAGATGTTGTGCGTTTGACGATAGAGGTGCTGAAGCACCGCAGCCAGGGACTGCTAAATGTCGCGACTGGCCAATCAGTGGCATTCGTTGATTTGGCGCCGCAGGTGGCGGACCTCTTCGATGGTGACGTTGAGGTTGAGTTGACGGAACGTCAAAACCCCATCACACATCGGAGTTTTGATGTCACCGCTTTGCACAAAGCATTCCCGAAATTCGGGTTCACATCGCTAAGTGAAGGCCTTTCCACTTCACATCAAGGCATGTTGGCCGGTGCTGCCTAACCAATTGCTTCGGCATTCTAGATAAACTCTTGAGGGGTAAATACTTTGACTAAATATGCAGTTCTTGGAGGCGGTGGATCGTTCGGCCTTCACACTTCGAAGTATCTTCTGGACCATGCGGATCCCGAGAAGGTGGTGTCGATCGGGCGTAACCCTCAAAAGAAGAAGTGCTTCTCTCTCGGTATTGGAGATGGTGATGCACGGTATGACTATCATACCTATCACCTCTACTACGAGATGGACCTGATGCTAGAGGTTCTCGATCGTGAGCGGCCCGAGGTGATCATCAATTTTGCAGCACAAGGCGAGGGCGCTGCTTCTTGGAAAAACTCGTGGCGCTATTTCGAAACAAACTCGGTCGCGCTTGTGAAGCTCGTAGAGGAGTTGATGAAGCGCGACTACCTGGAGCGTTTTGTTCATATCGGAACATCTGAACTTTATGGGTCAGTGGACCACGCAACGTCGGAGTTCGAGCCGATCAAGCCCACGAGTCCCTATGCGGCATCGAAGGCGGCGTTCGATCTCTACTTGCTTGCCATCCAAAATGTGTCTCCGTTCCCGATGAACATCATCCGGCCGTCCAACGCTTACGGACCGGGGCAGCAACTGCACCGGGTGATCCCAAAGAGTGTTTTGCTGGGTCTCATGGGGGAGAAGCTTCCTTTGCATGGCGGCGGACATGCAGAAAAATCTTACATCCACAACAGGGACCTGGGTCGCGCAATCCATATGGTGTGCGAAAAGGCACCATTGGGAACCGTATACAATGCTGGCCCTGCCGAGCCGACGTCGATCCGTCGGGTTGTTGAGATGACAGCAGATGCGCTGGGCATGCCGTTTGAGCAGCTTTGCGAGGTGACGGATGATCGCCCCGGCCAGGACGCGCGGTATTGGCTGGACAGTTCTGCGATCTACAAAGACGTCGGATGGAAGCCAGAGATATCCTGGGAAGAGGGGCTGGCGGAAATGGTTGATTGGGGGCGTGAACACCTCGATGAGCTGAAAACGCTGTCGACCGATTTCATTATGCGCGGTTGATTGGTAGTACGATCAATGACCCAGCGCTCAGCCGTGATGAACCCAGCAGACGCGGATCGGGCCTTCATAGATGGGACCTCGCCATTGCGTCCGGAAAACGCTGCTGCGGCGATGATCCAGCCGGCGCGGGGTCAGTATCTGATGCAGCTGCGCGATCCGTTGGAGAATATCTTTTTTCCCGGGCACTGGGGAATGTTTGGTGGGGCCGTTGATGCCGGCGAAAGCGCGTTTGAGACCTTGCGCAGGGAACTCAACGAAGAGCTGGAGTTGCAGATATCCGAAGATGAGGTCGAGTTTTTTACCCGCCTAGATCTGGATTTCTCTTTTGCTGGGCATGGCAAAGTTTGGCGCGACTTTTATAGTGTCTCGATTGAGGAGCAGCAGGTTTCAGAGTTACGTTTACATGAGGGAGCGGCACTGGCTGTTTTTAGTGCGGAGGAAATTCTACTTGATCCCCGCGTGACACCTTATGACCGTTGGGCGATCTGGCTTAACGAGTCGAAAGATCGATTGGCCCTCTCATCTGGTTCGTCCCAAGATGACCGTTCCGGTCAGCCATCCAAAACCTTCACAGACAAGTAGTTTATCCTATGGCACATGTTGACCTGCTTCGCGCACTACCTAAAACCAAACGGAACATTCAAAAAAGGATGGATGCCAAGGACCCGGCTGTAATCGAAATTTCCAGACGATACGGTGAGGAATATTTTGATGGGCCGAGGGACTATGGGTATGGCGGCTACAAGTATGATGGTCGATGGGTGCCGGTCGCTGCGGACATTGTTGAACATTTTGGCTTGAAACCGGGCATGCGTGTACTGGATGTGGGTTGCGCAAAGGGGTTTTTGGTCAAAGATCTTTTGAATGTTTGTCCGGGGCTAGAGGTATTCGGTCTTGATATCTCGGAATATGCGCTGATGAATTGCCCGCCGGAGGTGGTTGGACGACTGCATCTGGGGTCTGCCGAAAAGCTTCCCTTTCCAGACGGCAGTTTCGATTGTGTCTTGAGCCTGAATACTGTCCATAACTTTGATCGCCCGACGGCGATCGGTGTGATGCAAGAGATTCAGAGAGTCTCTGGCGGTCGTGCGTTTGTTCAAGTTGACAGCTACCACACACCTGAGCAGAAAGAGATTTTTGAAAGCTGGGTCCTCACAGCCAAGTTTTATGACTACCCCGATGGCTGGTGTGCCTTGTTCGAAGAAGCTGGGTATACCGGTGACTACGATTGGACGATTATCGACTAGACGCAAAGGGTTTAGTGCTTGGCGCTCGCCGGGTCTTTGACATGCATATGTCAGCTGAGAAACTGCTTCGGCCAACCCAGGGTGTTTTTTGTTAGTGGATCAGGCTCGCACTTGATAGTGATACAAAGGCTCTTGCAGGGGAGAATACAATGAGTGATGTGGGTGCGACCTCTCAGGATCGCAAAAATTCTATAGACATGGAGGCGACACGCCTACGCTGTCAGAATTATCGTCGCCGGATATTAGAAGTCTCGCAAAGTGTCCCTGCGCTCCATATTGCGCCGGCATTTTCGTGCTTGGAAGTCACGGACGTGCTCTACAATCTCGTGATGAAAAGGAATGAGAGCGGCGGGACCGAAGACATCTTTCTGATGTCCAAAGGGCATGGCTGTATGATTCAGTATGTCATCCTTGAAGAACACGGTGTCCTGGAAACTCGGGATCTGGAACAATATTGCAAGCCAGAAGGAAGACTTGGCGCGCATCCTGATTATGAGAATCCGGGCATTCACGCATCCACAGGATCGTTGGGGCACGGGCTGGGCATCGCAACGGGCCAAGCCTATGCGGAGAAGCTCAAGGGATCAGACCTGACAGTCTATTGTGTGCTCTCTGACGGAGAGTTCCAGGAAGGGTCGACGTGGGAAGCCATTTTGATGGCGGCTAACTTAGGCCTCACAAATTTGGTTGCTGTTGTGGACAATAATGACTTTTCAGGCTTGGAGCGCATGAGCGAAGGACATCCGGCCTTCTATCCGCTCGCGGAAAAAGCGGAGTCCTTCTGTTGGGAAGTGACTGAAGTTGATGGTCACAATAGCGCGGAGCTCGCGGAAGCAATCTGGAACCGGTCGGGTACAAAACCAATGCTGATCGTGGCGAAAACGGTCAAAGGGAAGGGCGTTTCCTATATGGAGCACGTTCCCATCTGGCATTATCGGTCCCCAAATGAAGAAGAATATAAGCAGGCATTGCTTGAAATCGCGGGAGATGGCAAGTGAGGAACATTTTTGCCGACACGTTTTACGAGTTAGGTGTCGAGGATCCTCGATTATCGATCGTGGTCGCAGATATTTCGCCTGCGGGTTCCATTGAAAAGTTCCGATCTGACTTCCCAGACAGGTTCATAAACACCGGTGTGTCTGAGCAGATTATGATTGGCATGTGCGCAGGTATGGCCCAACGAGGATTGCGGCCGTTTGCCTACACCATAGCGACGTTCACCCTTTTCAGACCATACGAAATGGTGCGCGACGATCTGTGTTACCAAAACCTGCCAGTCACAGTTGTTGGCATTGGTGGCGGCGTAACCTATTCGACGCTTGGCGGGACACATCACGCAATGGAAGATGTGTCGATCGCGAATGCTCTACCAAACATGACCATTATTGCTCCGTGTGATCCGGCGGAGACGGAGGCGGCAACGCGTTGGTGTGCCACCCAGGAGCGGGGGCCAGTCTATTTGCGTCTCGGTAAAGCAGGCGAGCCCAATTTTACGACCGATGCTGAACCGTGGGAGTTCGGCAAAGCGCGCAAGGTGCGCGAAGGGTCCGATGTATGCATTCTTACCTATGGTCCCATTATCAAGAAAGCCTTCGAGGTTGCGGACGCTTTAGACAAGTCCGGAAGATCCACCTCGATCTACTCTGTCCACACGATCAAACCGTTGGATCGTGCAACGATTGCGCGTGTTGTGTCGGAGTATGAAAGCGTCATCGTGATCGAAGAATGTGTTCCAACAGGTGGACTGTCCGACGCTGTTCGGCGGATTGCTTGGGAAGAGAAGGCGTCCTGTCGACTTGATGCCTTCACCCTGAAAGACGAGTTTGTCCATTGTTATGGAACGCATGATGAGTTGCTCGCCGCCCATGGTCTGTCCGCGGCAAACATTCTGAACGAAATCGGCGTCGAATAGGGGAGAGAGAAAATCCGTGTTCTGATCGTTGGAGCTGATGGGAATGTCGGCGCTACGCTAATGCAGCACCTGAAAGATGCAGGTGCTGTTGTCTACGGAACCTCTCGACGAGCAAATCGTCTGAATGACGATAACATTTTGAAGATTGACCTTGCGGAAGCAACAGACATCAATGTTGCTCTACCCAAGGTGGATGTCGCGGTGTTCTGTGCAGCGATGGCCCGATTTGCAGATTGCCGGAAGCATCCTGAACTTGCACGGACGATCAACGTAACGTCACCGACAATTCTTGCCAAACGCTTGGCGGCGCAGGGCAGTCATAATGTCTTGCTCTCAACGAGCGCAATATTTGACTCTAGCGCCCCTCATACCGACCAACCAGCAAATCCTATGGCTAGCTCAGTCTATGGAAGGCTGAAGATGGAATGTGAGTCCGCGTTTAGACGTGTCAGTCCCACCGCGACGATTTTCCGGCTCACAAAAGTAGTCGACCGGAATTCGGAGTTACTGTTTGCCTGGAAGGCAGCCCTACTGCGTGGAGAAACCGTGGAGGCCTTTGTCGATCAGTATTTCTCGCCTCTAGAAATGGGGGACGTCGTTTCTGCGCTGATGTATACGATCGAACACCGAATAGAGGGGCCGGTTCAGATTTCCGGTCGGGAAGATATCTCCTATTTCGACGCGGCGTGCCATATCGCGAAGCGAGTAACTGGAAGTACGGAATCTGTTGTCGGGGTGCCAGCAATCAAAGGTGGTCTGCATCCCGGTGACACGCAAAGGTATACAGCCATGGATTGCTCGCGATTGAACGACCTCACTGGATACAAACCGGAGGACGCAGCAATTGTCCTGGATCGGGTGCTTGATTTAGGCAGCTAAGACACTGGGGCAGAACAAGCTGGCGCTGCCAGCATCGTCGGTTGCAGTGTGTCCTACAGAAGGGTGCTTTTTAGTGCTTTAGCTTAGTGGTCCGCAACATCGGCCGTCAGGATTTCAGGTGGCGCTCGAGATCTGAGATGCCCAACTCAGATCCAATTTCATAGAATCTAGACGATGCCTGATAGGCAGTTAGCTGGCCCTCTTGCGCCAGACGGGCATAAATCTCCGATAGATCAGTAGGCTGTGTTGTTGAGACCGTATCGAAGACTGTCTTGGAGAATGCGCCCACGCCATAGTCGATATGGCGCATTCGAGAGGTCGGGTTTTCTTTGCTGTGCGCGACAACTTCCCCATTTAACAATTCAATATTGCTTGTGTCCCAGGCGCCGGCGTTCTCATAAACCGCCATTAAGGCTTTCTTTCCGGAACTCATGTGCTTTTGTGCGATGTCCTGGTAGTCACACTCAAGGTATGAATCTCCGTACACCATCAGAAAATTGCTGCCTAGAACATCCGCCGCGGCCGCAATCGCACCTCCAGTGCCGAGAAGCTTAGGTCCGTCAAACACGTATTCAACTCTTACGCCGAACCTGGATCCGTCACCAACTGCATCAACAATTTGCTCTCCCATATGACCTATCAGAAATACTGCACGCGCAATGCCACTCCGCTTAAACAGACGCAGCTGATGGAAGATGAAGGGTTCGCCGAGCACAGGAACCAATGATTTCGGAATCTTCTCTGTGATTGTCCCCAATCTTGTGCCGAGCCCGCCGGCCAGAACAGCGATCGTATCAATCACGTTAGAATTGCCTTCGTGCCGTCAAAATCAAATCCAAACCTAACTTCGGTCAAACCGGCATCACGCATGACATGTCTGAGACGATTGTGATCTTCCGCATAAAACATCAAAAATCCACCGCCACCGGCGCCCACCAGCTTTCCACCAATAGCACCATTATCCCTGGCGATCTGATACCAATGGTCAATTTGAGGGTTGGACATGCCCTGAGACCGGCTCTTCTTGTGTTCCCAGTGCTCATGTAGAAGGGCGCCGAACTTATCCGTTTCACCTGACTCTAGAAACAGCCTGCTTTTGAGGCCTATCTCCTTCGTGTAATGCAGGTTCTCGATCATCTCTCCGTCATTGTTTTGCGTTTGAGTTTTCTGGTGCTCCAGAATTGATCCAGCCTTACGCGAAAATCCGGTGAAAAAGAGAAGAAGCCGGTCTTCCAAGTCTATCAAGGTGTCCTGAGAGATCGCGAGCGGTTCAATAGTTACGGTGTCATCTCTATTGAACGTAAAACACGTGATCCCACCTACCGCAGCGATGTACTGGTCCTGTTTGCCGATGGGCTCCTTCAAGCGATCTATTTCAATATGACAAGCAAGTTCGGCCAACTGTTGAGGTTGAATATGGCGCATATAGTGGTTGGATACAGCTTTGATCAGCGCCGTTGTGAAGCTGCCCGATGATCCAAGTCCTGTACCAGAGGGAATGTCGGCAAGGGTGGTTATCTCAATCTGTTTCTCGGCATGCTCAAGATGCAAAAGCGTTTCGCGGATAATCGGATGACGGATATCTTGAACTTGGGTCAGCTGTTCAAGTTCTGAGTACTTCAAGAATATTCCAGGCGTGAACGGTTTCATCGCGCTTACATAAACGTATTTGTTAATGGCAGCAGCGATCAAAAAGCCCCCGTGGTCACGGTAGTACGAGGGCAAATCAGTACCACCCCCACCCAAGCTGATCCGCAGCGGACTGCGTACAATGATCATTTAGACCTCTCGTAAACTCTTTCTATTACATCCAGGCACGCAATCGCATCTTCGAGACCCGCATCGGGCTGCCGGTCCAATTCTATGTCACGCAGAAACTCATTAAACTCAAACTCCCAGGAGTCGTCTTGCATTGGGTATTCGTATATCTCCGTTTCAGGAGGTCCCATCTCCGGCAGCATTTTGTAAAAAGCGAGACGCTCAACGCCGTAGCTCCCGCCCAATCCAGAAATATCAATCTTACCGTCCCGGCCGTATATCTCGAATGAAAACATGTTCTTCCATTCAGTACAGCTGACGTGCAGAAAAGCGACATTCTTCTGGCGCGTCTTCAGCAGCATGAACCCGTTATCGTCAACAGGCATGTCCCAGAAATATGTTGGCGCATAGCCGTCGACCTCTTCAAAAGAGCCAAGAAACCACCTTGAGAGATCAATCAAGTGTGGCCCTTGATCAATCAGCTCGCCGCCGCCTGAAATGACGGGATCTGCACGCCACTCCTTATCGTAGCCAACCCGTCCTCCGTGCCCATACCGGGCGCGGATGAACATGAGGGGTCCCAATGCACCACTGTCGACCAGTTTTCTGGCTTTCCGAAACGCCCGATGATACCGATGATTGAAACCGACCCTGACAAGCGCATTGGCATCTGCTGCCGCAGCTTCAAGTCCAACAAGTTCAGATGCTCGGCGTGCAGCAGGTTTTTCCACAAGAACGTGGCACCCTGCAGCGATAGCCCCTTTTGTTATCGCGGCCAAGGAGTCGTGCAGTGTGCTGACGATTACGATATTGACCCCTGGATGTTTCACGGCCGACTGCCAATCCGGGTACCATTTGGCTGCTGGCTCCACGCTCGCCGCCAGGTCAGCCGCTTTCTCGGTTGAAACATCGGCACAGGCCAATAATCGTGCCGAACCCAGATTCTGAGCTCTCTTCTTTCCGATTAGGCCACACCCAATGATTGCTACACCAAATTCCAATCCATTGTCTCCAAGATGATTATGAGTGGCGGTCTTCGATCAGTATTAAGCCAGTTAAGACGGGCCTGATAAGCTTGGACCACGTTCGATGCCTCAGCGGTCGCCCCAGTCCTGACCCCGGTCCGCGGGGATGATACGACGGAGCGTATAGATGTCAGAAGAGGCGATTTCCTCAGAATGGGCTTGGAGGTCTTCCCAGGCGTCCCATTGAGCAGCGATGAGGCGACCAGTGATACCATCGCTTTGAGACGACGCTAGATAAACGCAAAGGTCGGCGCCCAGGCTGAGAGGCGTTCCCCCAGTCTCTGCTGCGCTCGAAATCCTTTCGACAAACGCCTTGTCTAAGACGTCTTTACCTTCCGAAAGCAATTGATCCGTCAGACGTGTATCAAGAATCCCTGGAGCAATAGCATTGACATCAATATTGTCAGCTGCCGTTTCGTGGGCCAGTGTCTCAGTGAATCTCACCACGCCCGCCTTTGATGCAGCGTAGGCGCTGATACCCGGAAGTGGACTGGTCGCGCCTCCGCCGGAGATGTTAATGATCTTGCCGTACTTTTGACGGCGCATGATTGGAACGGCCAAACGGCTCGCATAGACGGTTGCTGTGAGATTTGTGTGAAGAGCGTCAATCCAATGTTGCCAATCGACATCTTCGATTGCGCCAAATGGGCCATAGACGCCGGCATTGTTGACCAATATATCGAGACGCGGAAAAGCTTGTTGTAGGTCTAGAAACAGTTGATCCATTTGCGGGACAGAGCCAATGTCTGCGGCCGCAAATCGGACTGTCTGCTTGCCGGAAGCCTCTTTTTCCAGCGCCTCAGCAGTCGCTGAAAGCTCACTTTCCGTCCGCGCGCAAATGAAGACATCTGCACCTGCTTTGACCAATGCGAACGCTATAGCTCTCCCCAGCCCCATGCTGGCGCCGGTCACCAATGCAGTTCTTCCCTGGAGGTCGATCATTCACTTCTCCCAACAGCTAGATAAGCCCATCCTTCGCCAATCTTATCCTCGAGAAACCGATTGGGATCTATTAGAAGCGTCGTGTTCATCAGGTTCTGCATCGACGCATAGTCCAAATTGCCAAACTCAGGCCACTCTGTTGCTAGGATCACGGCATCGGAGTTCTGGAATACATCATCTGGGCGCTGGGTAGCGCAGATATCGTGCTGCAGTTCCTCTGGAAGTTCAGACACAACTGGGTCGTAGCCGAAAACCGACGCCCCGCAGCTTGATAGGGTTCTTCCGAGATCTATTGCCACGGAACGGCGAATTGCTCCGGTGCCTGGTTTGTAGGCGAGTCCAAGAATTCCGATTCTCTTCTGCCCAAGGTCGCCGAGGCGGTCCTTCAATCGGCGAACAACCCATTGCTGATGGTAGGCGTTACTGTCTAGAACATGATTTACAATTGGGACATCCAAGTTTCGTTCGGTGGCGAGGGAACGCAGAAACTGAATATCGCGCGCGAGAGTGCCTCCGCCGAATGCAGCGCCTGCGCGAACATATGCCTTGGTACCAATACGCGGATCAAGCCTAAGTGCGGATTCGACTTCTCGTGCATCGCCCCCAACGAGTTCGCAAATATTCGCAACTTCATTGGTGAATGAAATGGCTGTTGCCAGGTAAGCATTCAACGCATGCTTTATCATTTCTGCGGATTCAACTTTTACCCACAATATGTTGGACGTGAAGCACCCAATAATTGGTTCCAGAACCGACCTGGAAAAATCATTCTGTGTCCCAACGATAATTCGTTCAGCCTGCGTAAAGGCTTCGATGGCTTGGCCTAATCTCAAATTTTCGGGCGAGTAGCAAAAATGAATCTGCTTCTCTGAGTTCAACTCTTGGAACTTTCTCGATAATGATTGCGTGGTTCCAGCCGGGAGTTGTGAGGAAATGAGAACGACAGTCTGATCCTCAAGGTGGTCAAACAAAGAAACTATGCGGTCTTCGACATAGCCAACGTCAGCTGTATCGTCGTCGTTGACTGGCGTGTCATAGCTAATCCATACAACATCAGCCCCCTTCAACGCGTCCGCCGTGTCTGATGTGAATCTGAGCTTTCCGGATTCAAGCCCTCGGCCAAACAACTCGGAAAGGCCGGGCTCATAAAGTGGGGGTTCGCCAGAACCCAAGGACATTGCCTCATTACCGTCTTCGGCTAGCCCAACAGTATCGAAGCCAGCTTCGGCAAGACATGCAGCGGTCACACTACCCAGATGCCACAGCCCTTGTACGCATATCTTCACGTCCGAACCCCAAACAAATGTTGGTTGCCAATCAGGTAATCAACCGTTGCTTCTATTGAGCTTTGAATGGAATTTTTAGGTTCCCACCCAAGAGAACGCATTCGGCTACAGTCGAGAAAGATGAAGGGATTATCGCCGATCCAGCCACGGTCACCGCCGGAATACTTCAATGTCGGTGAATGGCCGAGACGGCCGCATATCCACTCAACTGAGTCATTGACTTCAACGTATGTGTCTTGACCGAGATTGAACAGGTTCATCCGATCAGGACTCCGCTCCACTGCGGTCAGTATTGCGTCAATACAATCTTGAACGTGCAGGTAAGACTTTCTCTGTTTTCCATCCCCCAAGATCGCCAATTGGGTAGGATCATCTAGCAGCTGCTTGCAAAAGTCGAAGACATGTCCGTGCGTATATCGCTCCCCCAAAATGGAGACAAACCGAAATATGAAAACTTCAAACCCAAACCCCTCGCTATAGGCAGAAAGAAGGCCTTCGCCGGCAAGTTTTGAGGCGCCATAGAGCGATGTCTGAACCGGGAACGGAGCGTCTTCTGGCGTTGGTATCTGACTAGCTTCGCCATACACAGACCCGGTCGATGAGAAACATATGCGGTTGACCCCGGTGCTCCGCATGGCTTCGAGAACCCGGTGTGTGGCGATTGTGTTTTGTTCCAGATCTTTATACGGATGTTCAGTGCCAAACCTAACATCGGCGTTTGCCGCGAGATGAAACACAATGTCTCTGCCGTCACAAGCTTCTCGCAGGGCAGTCTCATCCAAGAGGTCGGCGTTCAAAAGCCGGAACTGATCCGAACCTAAAGCGGAGCTTAGGAATTCTCTCTGTCCTGTTGAGAAATTGTCGATCCCGACGACGTCATGTCCGTCCGAAATTAGCCGATCGACCAGAGAGCTGCCGATAAAGCCAGCCGCACCTGTTACAAGAGCACGCATATCAGTTCTTTCAATTAGGCAGATCCTTCGGCTGCTCAAAAGCAGGGTGTCAAGTCTACCACGGACGGTTGTGGCCCCGAAGTGGAAGTTGCAGAACGCAAGACTTTAGTATCCCATTCGCGATAGCGGATCAACATGGTGAATTGGAGTGCTTAGGGTTTCCCCGGAACGATTTCATGCCATTGTCATAAGCTCCACGTCGGACGGTCGAACAAAATGATGCCGGAGCGGGACCTCGGTAATCCAATTGAGCGAAAAACCCCTCCGGTGAATTCACGGCTATACGGCACGACGCGCACGCTATCGATGATCATTTGTCGGCGGGCAAATATACGGGTCGTAGCGCCATCAGCGGCGGAAAGGTGTGTACAGATTGATGGCCTGAGGGCGTTGGCGATGTTGCTTGTCGTGGCGGCGCCACCGATTAGAGACAGCGACAAACTTCACTTTTACGTCCGCTGGTATTTGGACCGCATTTTAGTACGCCATCTCTCGGAACATACCTGTTGAGTTTCACGATCTACTTTTTGTTGCTCGTGGGATTTTCCACTGTTACGTTCAGTGGAATTGAAATGCCATTTCTACGATTGCGCCGACGGTACTCCACCTAGCGAACAAAAAAATGCGGTAGCCGCCTATGCGTCTTCGATTTGACGTCGTGGTATAGGACCCGGCGAACAGCAGTATTTGAGGCGCTCAAGAAGAAACATGTGAGACGAACATGGGAATTAGCACTCATATCTTCAGAGCGTTTCTGAGAGAGCACAAACATCGACCGTTTGTCGGCAAGGGCTTATTGATTGGGCGTCAATCTGTCTTTTTTGATGTCGCGCAGGCGAGGCATATCTGCGAGTCCGAAGGTGTTCCTATGTCAGACACTTTCGCAGAAGCCGACGTAGATACGAGAGGCGGCGGAGAAATCATTGACTATGATTTGTTTGCGAGTTTCTGCGACATGCGCATGGATGCGCTAGACATAACTGCATATGAACACGCGAACATTGTTCATGATATGAACGAGCCGGTGCCTGAGCATTTAGAGAACCAGTATGATTTCATCTTCAACGGTTCTTGCATGGACAACCTCTTTAGTCCGGGCGAGTTTATGAACAATTGTACGAAGATGCTGAGGCCCGGCGGACGCGTTGTGAATATTGAGCATGGCTCGATGTACCCCGGAGCCTACATCACTTATTCACCTGACTATTTTTTGGACTACTATGCGGTCAACGACTTCGCCGACGCTCTAGTGATTGTTTGTGAGTTTCAGGGCATACGCAGCCCGCACCACATCCAGTCGCCTTGGATGTTATGGAATTGGAACCCACTGACTCATGGTGCTGCGTCAGAACACTCCATGCACAAAGGGCTTTCAAACCGGTTGATTCTGAGCATCGCTGAGAAGGGAGAGAACACTTCAAGCGATGTTCAGCCAGTTCAGGGACAATATCGGACAGCCGAAGCGCTTACCAAACCTGTCTATGACGCAAGTTGCGAGCGTTTTCTCAACAGCGATCGGTTGAAGCAGTACAGAAGTGCCATGCAGGCTGATTGGGCCAAATCGCCTGCCATCTCAAATTTGGAATTCCTTGGCGTGATCTGATGGAAGACGAACGGTCAACAGTTACGACAATCCGCAATAGTATAGCACTGGCTTTGGAAGCATGTGCCGATCGCGTGCGCCCCGAACCAGCCAGTGAGGATACCGAGCCCGAGGAGCCCAACATTCTGGAGAAGTCGTTTCCGGCTGAACCAACTCCGCCAGCGAGCCACGGATATTCTCATATCTTCATATGCAAGTGCCGCTGGTGCAATAATGGTAATCCCTGACATCGTGCGCTACTTAATCTGATCAGCTGCTTCGTACCCAGTCGCGAGAATCGGACAGTATTTTTCCGTGATCAAGATGAACGACCCTGTTGCACACCATGTCGATAAGGGCTGAACTATGCGATGCAAGAATTAGTATCTTCGCATCGTCTAGCATGCGCTCAAGTCGAGCCTCTGCTTTCTTTGCAAATTCAGCATCTCCCACGCTGAGCCACTCATCCATAATGATGATGTCAGCCTTTACCGCTGTCGAGATACCGAACGCCAAGCGCATGCTCATGCCAGTTGAGTAGGTTCGGAGCGGCATATTTATATAGTCACCCAGCTCGGTAAACTCGATGACCTCATCTGCCAGCTCTCTGACATCACTCTTTGACATGCCCATAACCAGGCCGCGGATCATAATGTTTTCGTAGCCGCTCAACTCGGCGTCCATACCCAAACCGATCGCAAGCATCGAAGCAACATTGCCAAGTACCGAAAGCGTACCGCCGGTGGGCTCATAGATTCCAGCGATGGTTCGCAGTAGCGTTGTCTTGCCAGAACCGTTATTGCCGACCAACCCGACACGATCGCCCGGCTTGAAGTGAAAGCTGATCTGGTCCAGCGCTTTCACGACAACCCTGCCGTCATCTGGTCCGCGTGAAATACGGCCCCCGGTCGCCAGACGGAAGGTCGTGTTTTTCAGTGACCTAGAATCCGGACCATAGATTGGGAATTCAACCTCCAGGTTTTCCGCGAAAACTTCATGTGCAATTTCAGATGTCAAGTTTGGTGTCCTTCAGCGCACGTGTTGGGCGAGGTTGGTCTTAGTTTTGTGTCGGTCAAAGCCAGTAGGCGACACGAGCGCGAAACTTTGCAAAAACGGGAACCATTGCGGCAATGCCGATAACCGCACTCGCGCTCGTAATGCCCATAGAGATCCAGTTCACTTCGTTAGCAATAAGCGGCTGCCTCACGACTTCCATTAGATGGAAAAAGGGATTGAGATAAACAATCCACAGATTGTCTGCTCCGATCATGTCTGGTTTCCACATGATGGGGGTGAGAAAGAATGCAACTCCAGTGATGCTAGTGACAATCTGCGGAAGGTCGCGAAACCTGGCGCTTAGCAAGCCTACTATAATGCCCAACCAAAAAGCGTTAAGGGCGACCAGGAAGACGCCGACCAAAAAGAAAATCGTGTAGGCCCCGATCACGGATGGAAAGAACACAAACACCGACACGATGACCAGAAAGTTATGTGCGTAAAGCATCAGATTACGCACAATCACTTTAAGAACGTAAATCGTATAGGGCTTTCTGATTTGTTTAATGAAGCCTTCTGCTGCAATGAATGTTGTACTCATTTCATCGACAAGAGACTTTACCAGATTCCACGTGACGATGCTTGTGGCCAAGTAGACAAAATAGTCTCCGACTGACTGTCCAAACAAACGTCCATAGATGGGCCCCATTGCGTAAATCAGGATGGCTGTGCTGAGGGTCACCCAAAGTGGGCCGAGAAATGATCGGCTGTATCGTTGGCGTATGTCAAACCAGGCTAGGTAAAACCAAACCCTATAGTCTAATAAGCCCTCTCTCAAATCCGCGACTGCAAACCTAAGGTTCTGCTTAGCGCTGTGTACGGAGTAATTAATCCTCTGGGTCGCCAAGTCGCTCGCCTCAATCGGTCTACGGGCGATGGTTTTATCAGACACTTGGGGTCCTCAACTTAAAATTTTGATGCCGATTTTGGAGCGGTTGCGTGCCAGTGTCCATGGTCCGAAAGGTGCGTCTACTTCGGATTAACACACAAGCCGATAAGGTACTGCGCCATTGGCGTGTACCCAGTGTGCACAACTTCATCATTCATGGAAAAGAGAAACACATGGTCGAAATGGCGCTCTAGTGTTTTCTTAAAGTCGGGCCCGGTCTTGCAGTTAACATGTCCCGCTTTGCTGACGGGCGACGCATATGCTTGAGACTCCAGCGAAGGCATTCCATATATCGCCACGCCGCCCGGTCCTAGCGATTCATTAATATGCCTAAGGAATGCGTCTTCTTCACTCTTCTCGATGTGCTCCAGGACATCCATCGAAAACGCCGCATCATAGGTACCGCCAAATGGCTCTTTGACCATATCGTGGACGTATGCGTCGATGGGCCAGGTTTTACTATGACGCTGCTTCACGTCGTCAATAAATATAGGATCGAAATCAACCGCAGTTACCGATTCAACTTCCTGCAAAACAATTCTAGTGGCGAATGCATCGGCGCACCCCACTTCTAAGACGTTCCCGTATCCGCTAAGCATCTTGGCAACAAATTTGTAACGCGAAAAAGTGAACGCAAGTCGCTTGGGATCGGCATGCCATGCTTGATTGCTCATGATCCCGAGCTTTGTTGTGCCGTCCGATTCACGAACGTCCATCACAACGCTGTACTGTGGCTCGGCGGTTGTTTTCTTGTCCATATCCTAGATGCCCTGCTAGCCGTTTCGTAGAGAATTAGTAAACGCGCATTTCCTCTTGAAAATTCGGTTCGCTAACCTCCGGTTGAATTCAATCTTCTTGAGCTTCAATTTCATTGACCATGTTCTCAAACTCTCGTTTTAGCACGTTCAATGAGTCATCATCCCATACCCACTTTTGATGCTTGCTCGCATACTTTGGGGTTTCGCCAATGGTGAAGCCGTTCCATTCAAGAAATTCCTCAGTACAATGAGGAACGCTCTCGTCAATAATTTTGAACATAAGATAGCGCACTTCTTTGTCCAGAGTTGCCGCCGAACCTGGCCCATTGTTAACAAACATGTTCAGGAACGCCAGTTCATACAACGCAAACCTCAGATCCACGTCAAAGCAAACTGGGTCGAAGTTGCGATACTGGCCAAACGCGGACTCCTGAAATTCCGTTACGAAGTCGGTGTCCGGAACAACCACGATTGCGTATTTTTTTTGATCAATACCCTCAAGAAACTGTAGCCAGGCTTTTTCATTGGAATTTCTCTGTGTATCGAACTTGTATTGCCGCAGAGTGATGCAAAGGACCCGTCGGCCATCTACAAAAGTGTCCAGCCAGTCTTGGATGTAACGACGAGCCTCGGCGCTAGCCCGGAACCCTTTCATCAATTCGGGGTTAGCATTGATCAGTCGACAATATTCTGAATGATGATCCACATCGGGGCCGGGATAGGGTATCACCTCGAACGAGTTGCTATGACCTTCGCCCACGCTCTCGTCGCTTTCAGACCGGACGTATTTTCGGTCCTGCGCCAACCGGGTGCTAAATCGCCGTGTTCTCACATTGCTGTAGCTAGCCGTACCCATCATGTCGGTCATCTGGGCCAAGATGTGCTGGATTCTGAAGGTTCGGCCATCGGAATTTACGGCCTCGTTCGCCTCACGGGAGACACCTGGCTGATTGGTCACATCTTCTGGCCAGAGGAGGTTGACTGTCAGATTATTTGCATTTGACTTTTGGCGTGCGATATCGGCCGCCTGCAGAAAGAAGGCAATATCAAAAGAAATTGGGTGCTTCTGCAGGTCATAGGTTGCTTCGACTGTGCGATGAGATTTTCGAACGCCGAGAGGATATCCCTGCTTCCGAAACTCATGAATATGTTCGAGGATTGCTTCGCATCGATGCGCCGTTGTGTGGTGGCTCAGCGTCTTTTTCTGACCGTTTTGAGCTATTCTTTCAATCTCCTTCGGGTGTCGCAGAAGGTACCCAACCTTTTCGACCAGCTCATCAACAGAGTTAAACCCAACAAAATCATTCTCCGGATCGAAGAATTCCCCCAACTCCGCGGCACGGTCTGTAGCCAAGCACGCCCCAACACCTGTTGCCTCATAGCATCTGATGTTGCCGATATCGGCATCTTCATCGCGGTGGAGGTTTAGAACGATCTTTGATCTAGTCAAAAGCTCATAGTACTCACTTGTGTTTACCAGAGGTTTCTTCACACGTGAGCCAAACTTCTGCGCAAGCGACAGCTTGCCTTGGAAGTAGTCACCTTGAGGGTGCCCGCCTGATGCAAGGACGTGCTCCGCTGAAGTCTCAGTCTCCCGAAGCAGCATTGCCAGATTGTACAATTGTGGACCGTTTGAGCGAAGTCTGGTGAGAATCCGCAGCGCAATGTTGGACGGGTATTTTGCAAGGAAGTTCAGTAAGGCAATCTTCGCGCGATACTGAGCTGACACAAGCTTTGGTTCGTTAGCCCAAACCTTGAGGTCGGTCCTTTCCATGATACTCATCATTCGATCATAACGACCAATGTGGTCCGGATATCCGTAGCCCGTCACGCCGGAAAATGTGAAGTCATACTTTTTAGGCAGATCTTTTCGATACTTGATATTTGCCGCAAATGAATTCCCGATAGTGCGAACAGGAATACCCGCTTGGGCTAATTTGCGTTCATATACCGAAGAGCTCGCAAACACATAATCGAGATCTCCGAAATAATCACGGTATGTGTGGGGCAAAGGTAACTCATCGCCCCAGAACCCAGTAATGATTGCGTTTTCGCCGGCGACATTCCGTAACTCTTCGCGCATACTGCGGTTGAGCCAAAAGAATGCGCCAGCATAGATGTAAACTATGTCTGGCTTGAATACTTCTACCTGCTTTTTAAAGATTGAAAACACATAGTCGGGTTGAGAAATGAGGTATGCACACTGATTCTCCTGCGCCCACCGCGCCTGTAGAGCAAAGTCATTGTAGTTAGTTTCAAAGACTTCACATCCACGCGCCTCCATCGCAGCCGCCCAGTCGCCGGGCAAGATGACATTCTCGCTGCGATAGATATCGACCTGTTCTTTGAAGGTTTTGTCACGGAGTTTTTTAGCCGCACGGAATCTTTTCGTGTAGCCGGGTGCTGGGCAAACTCTAAGGATCTTCATGGAATACCGTTCTGTGGAAACTTTAAATTTGAGGCGTCGTCATCGACCAAAGGGCTCTAGGCTTCACCGCAGGTCGCTGCAGCATTGCTCCCGGTTAGGAAGAGTGGCGGCACGGCAAGCCGCTCGACGAAGGCTTGATACGGTTAAGCAGTTTGGGTTGCAGCCCGCAGAAGCGAAATAGATTCTCAGTGTCAACCCGCGCAAATAGTGCTCCCGTCCCAAATTTTGACGAAATTTCATCCTGAAATTTGATCTATACTACGTTAAACAGATACAACTGGCCAAGTATTTCGATGATTGAAGCGGGAGTGATTTCATCTATTGAGTTCCAGATCTGGCGGCGGCAGATAGAGCTTGGGCGGGCTGCGTTTGCGCCCGTGTTGCCGAAGTAGCGTTGCTCAAAATGCATTGGCTGGCGGTTCGTCTCGGATGGTGAGAGATTGCCATAGACAGCTTCTTGTAGAAATCAGTTTGGCGAATGGATCAGCTGTCTCCTAGGTGGCCACGCCTGCTGGGAAGGCATATAGCCAAAAAAGGGGAATGGAATATGGCTGCGGTGGATATGTCGCCGAGTTGCGCGTGTATTGTGTGCGGTGAGCGGGCACTTGAAGAGTTTGTTGAGTTCGGTGACCTTTCGAGAGTGACCTCGGACTGTAAGCCGTTCGTGCCGGGTGGCCGTCTCGCAGTATGTAACAATTGCGGCGCTGTTCAGAAGCCGACAGATGCCCATTGGACGCAGGAGATTGAGGGGATCTACCAGAACTATGCCGCCTACTTTCAATCGGACGGAGTAGAGCAAGCCGTTTTTGACCAAGGGTCTGGAACGCAGAGCCTTCGAAGCGTCACGATTATTGAGCGGCTGAAGGACCTGGTACCCTTAGCGAAAGATGGGTCGGTGCTGGACATCGGGAGCGGGTCGGGAGTGCTGCTTTCTGCTTTCTCCAAGGTGTTTCAGGATTGGGCACTTTATGGCCAGGATCTCTCAACAATAAATGAGCCGGATCTGAAAAGAATTGCAGGTTTCGAAGAGCTGTTTACATGCCCGCTCGCCGAGCTCCCTAGGTCATTTGATTTGATTACTATGATTCATTCATTGGAGCATTTCGCGGACCCGCACGAAGCACTTGAATCAATCAAACCAGCATTAGGCCAATCTGGGCGCTTAATGATCCAGGTTCCCAATGCAGAAGTGACGCCGTTTGACCTTCTTGTGGCAGATCACGCATCGCATTTCACGAAGCGCGATCTCACGCACCTGCTAGCACGTGCCGGATATGAGACAACAATAGTCACCGATGCATGGGTGGCGAAAGAACTCTCAGTTGTGGCAGCCCCAGCAACTCAGGTATCGGTTCAGACTGTTCCTGATTCCGATGTGGCAAAGACAAAAGAGCGAGTGGCTGCTCAATTGGCTTGGTTGAGGTCTGTGGTTCTGTCTGTGTCAGAGGCGGCGCGCAGTGGCCGAAAGTTAGGAGTCTTCGGAACGTCAGTTGCGGCAATGTGGTTGGTTGGCCAGTTCGGGGATGCAGTGTCTTTCTTTGTTGATGAGGACAAAAACAGACAGGATACCGACCTGCTCGGACGACCGGTTTACCATCCCGACCACGTGCCTGCGGATACCGTTGTGTTCGTTGCTCTGATACCGGAAATAGCATCCAAGGTAGCTGAGCGACTTTCGCCGAAGGCTTATGACCTCATCACTCCACCGGAGCTTGGGGCCTAGCTCAACACGGAACAGAAATACGAAAGGGGCGTCGTGAGTACGGCAGACATATCTAGGCAGCTTGATGCAGTTGGTTCAGAGATCGTGGAAGAATGGCTCGAGTCAAAGCGCCTGGAGATACCCGAGATCGTCGTGTTTAGATCAGACACGAGGGCGGACAAAAGAGGATCGGTTGCCGCCAGCTACAATGCTAGACAATTGGCAGCAATCGGGATCGATTTCTCATTTTGCCACGAAAACCATTGCTTCACGGAGCGCCGAGCAACCATTCGCGGTTTCCACTATCAGTTGCCGCCGCATGCTCAACCTAAACTCATTCGCGTCACGCGGGGTTCGATCCTTGATGTGAATGTCGATATCCGGATTGGCTCACCCAGTTTCGGAAAGAGCGTCTCTATGGTTTTGTCGCCTGGGGAGTGGGACCAGATATACGTGCCTGAAGGCTTTGCCCATTGCTATTGTACGTTGGAAGACAATTCGGAGGTAATCTTCAAACTGGGGCACCCCTATGTCCCAGATTTCGCTCGCGGTTTTGCGTGGAATGATGAATCGCTGGATATCAGTTGGCCTTTTGACGCGTCTGAGTGCACGGTTCTAGAAAGAGATATGGAACGTCCGAAATTCAAGGATCTGAAAGAGTTTTTCTCTCTTGAAGCGTAGCGATGGGCTAGTTGAAGCCTAAGCGGCGCGGATGTTGGTATTCTGGAATGTGAGGCGCTTTTTCGATTGTCGGCTCAGGGCAGTGTTCCGAAAGTCGGCATCGTCGATCGTTGAGCCGTTTTAAAGAAGATTGCCCGTTGGTTCTCAGATGAATGAAAAGCGAAATTCCCTCCCTGAAGTATCAATCGTGCTTCTCAACTATAATCACGCTGAATTCCTAGAAGACCGAATTAAATCGTTCCAGTGCCAGTCCTTGGTACCTGCTGAGATCATCATCGTTGATGATGGGTCAACCGACGGAAGCTGGGAAATTTTGCAAGAGGCGGCGCGGCAAGATAGTAGCATTGTTCTGATAAAACGCCCGGAGAACGGTGGCATCCATGCCGCATTGTCAGACGGTTTAAGAGCCGCCTGTAAACCATTTGTGGTAACGGCGGCCGCAGACGACGTTTGGACAAAAGACTTCTTGTTCCACTCAGCACGCTTGTTGGCGTCGCATCCTGATGCTGCATTTGTGTTCTCGGATCCAGCCGAAATTCTTGATGTTTCAGCGACCGAACGCACCTACCCAAACTTTGTTGGTAACGCGCCCTTGTGTCTGTCACCGGATGAGTTTCTAGAAATGTTGCGGAGACGGAGCTTCCGCATCGCATCCAATACAGTCATGTTTCGTCGAACAATGTTGGCCCAAATTGGCGGTTTTCATCAGGAGCATCAATGGCATACCGACTGGCTCGCAATCATGAGGCTTGGACTGGCTCATGGCGTTTGTTACCTGCCAGAAGTACTGAGCTATTTTCGAGTTCGCGAGGGGTCGTATTCAGACGTGAGCCTGAGCCGCAAGTCAGGACATATTGATGCGACGATTGCGTGCCTCAACACCATATACGAAAGCGGTGACCAACAGCTCATCACGCGTTTCAGAAAGTCTGGCCTGCTTCCGCAATATAATTTCTGGATGTTACCGCAGCTCCTGACCTACCAAGTCTTTAGACGGCACCTGTCACCTACGCTACTGAAATGGTTACTCGTGAGACCCTTGTGGGCGTCAATTAGGCCCTTTGTCTCTGTCAGGTTCCGCAGAGGGGTGAGGAATTTGGTCAACAAGCTATAGGTCAGACAGCTCAGTGCTGGACGCCGCGTTGGACTGGATATTAGAAATGGTCGGAGTGAGTGGATTCGAACCACCGACCCCCTCGTCCCGAACGAGGTGCGCTACCAGGCTGCGCCACACTCCGCCAGATAAATGAATAAGTAGGTCCGGATTATATTATCCGACTTTTACCTCAGCAAGAGGTGGGAGGGCGACGCCCTGTCGCTCAGCCGGTTGCGCGTGTCGTGCGGTGTTGCCTGACCGGCGGGAAACTTGGCCGCCGACAATGCCGTGGAGCATATCAGCCAGCATCTCGGGTTGCGACAGGAACGGCGAATGCGAGCTGTCGAGAGATAACACCTGCTTGAATGGCGCGTGCCTTTGCATCTGTTTTTGTAGATCCAGCGAGATGACCCGATCTTGGAGGCATTCGATATAGGTCATAGGACGACTTCCAGCGCCGTCACTCGTTATTCTGGCGAACTCGACAAGCGGCAGTCCGGACTGGCTGCAAAGCCGATCAATCGCTTGGGCAGCAAGTTCCTCCGTGCAGTCATGATAAAAAGTGTCGCCGGCAAGCTCAGGCTTGATATGCACCCGAAAGCGGAACCAGTCAGTTCGAATAGTGGGCCACAGCCGCGTATCTTCGTCTCCCAATGCCAGAGACCGCATTCGTGTCCACTTGTTCATGCGGGGAAGATAGGCGGTTAGATAGACCAGCTGATCAAACAGACTCGGCTGCATCTCAGCTGCACGCGAGATCGCCATGCCTCCCATGGAATGACCGACCAAGGTCACCGGTTCGCCGATTTGACGGGCGGTTTCGCAGATCGCCTCGCCATATCGGCGCAATGAGATCTGGTAGCTCGGCAAAGACCTGTTCCAGTGCCCTGGGAGCGTCAACGTGTGCACAGCATGCCCGCGAGCGGCAAGTTCCGGGACCAAAAGGTCCCAACACCGTTCATCGTGCCATGCACCGTGAATCAGCAAAAATGCTGCCATAAGGCCCCCGAATACTACGCAATACGGTCCCCATCTCCGGCCGCCAAGTATTTGACGCCCAGACTTAAGGACTACAAGATGAGGCAAGGGTCTTAACGGGGGGATAAAGAATGGCGAAATTCTTTGGTTTTTTGGCTGTTCTGATGGGTTTGTTGGCAGCTTATTTGTTGTTCTGGCCAGTGCCCATTGACCCGGTAGCTTGGACGCCGCCCGAAGATCTCGGCAAGGCAGGCTCCTTCGCCGAAAATGACACGCTGTCGGACCTCGAGCGCATGGCAGAAGGCAAAGGAGCGGGACCGGAAGATACGACCATCGGCCCGGCTGGCTGGCTTTACACCGGATATGCCGACGGGCGTATTGTCCGCATCAACCCCATTGAAGGGCCTGAGGCAGAACCGGTCGAAATCGCCAATACCGGCGGTCGCCCGCTGGGCATGCAGTTCGATACGGCAGGCAATTTGATCATAGCTGACGCGATAAAGGGTTTGCTGTCTTTGTCGCCGGAGGGAGACCTCAGCCTTCTAACGGACAGTGTCGATGGCGAAAGGATGATCTTCGTCGATGATCTCGACATCGCAAGCGATGGAACAATCTGGTTTTCGGATGCATCTACCCGATTTGATATTCACGAAAATCTGCTCGATGCGATCGAGAGCCGTCCGACTGGACGCCTGCTGACTTTTAACCCCGCAACGGGCGTCACCAAAGTTGAGTTGCCCGAGCTGGGATTTGCCAATGGGGTTGCGCTCGCAGCGGATGAGAGTTTTGTGCTGGTCAACGAGACGTTCCGCTACCGTGTCGCGCGCCTCTGGCTTACAGGTCCCAACGCTGGCCAGTCCGATCTGTTCATTGAGAACCTTCCAGCCCACCCGGACAACATCTCCAGAGCGCCCGACGGCAGCTTTTGGATTGCTCTAGTGGCCGAGCGGTCACCGGAGTTAGACCAGTTGCTGCCATATCCCTTTTGGCGCAAGATTCTCATGCGCTTGCCGGAATCCTGGCGCGATGCCCTTGTCGAGCCGTATGGATGGGTTGTGAACGTCAATGAGGCAGGCGAGGTCACCGAGAATCTGCAGGAACCCAACGGGAAGTTCGGCACGATCACCAGCGTCAATGAACATTCCGGGCATCTCTATCTGGGAAGCCTCGTGGAGGAAGCAGTTGGACGCCTTGGGGCTCCCTGAGGCGCTGCACCCTAATCTGATGGTGGACCCTTTAGCTCAACGACGTTGCCTTCAGGGTCTTTGATGTAGATCGACGGCCCATTTCCCTCTGCACCATATCGAATGCCACTTTCCTCAACCTCTAGGCCGCTGGCTGTCAGGTACTCTGCGAGTGATTTTTCGTCCCATGGGTCTATCCGCAGGCAGAAGTGATCGACATTGCGATCCTCCGCGCCGCCTAGGGGCTTCTCGACTCCGACAATGTCGATCAGCGAATGCCCGGCCCGTAGCTGGGTGATGTGATATTGCGGTATTTCCCTCTCCAGGGCCGCGCCGAGGACGTCCACATAAAACGCGATCAACCCACCAGGATCGGGCGTCCGCAGCACGATATGGTCCAATCCTTTAAGGGAGAAGGGTTGATCTTTGAGATCTGGCTGGTCTGTCATAGGCGTCACCCCTGTTCTGGCAAAAAATCCGTCTGAAACCGGCAGAAATGAGCGATTTTGCTCGATATTTATTGCACCCTGCGGCGCTTCAAGCTATGTGCATGTCTTGACGGCAAACGCCGTCAGTTGGGGCGTGGCCAAGTGGTAAGGCACCGGTTTTTGGTATCGGCATTCGCAGGTTCGAATCCTGCCGCCCCAGCCATCTTTCGACATGGTACCCTGTCGATTATACACCTAGATTAGAGCACCTCCCATGGTCGACCTGAATTGAGTCGGAGCCACCGGCGCGCGCGTGCTAGGTGATCTCAGCATGGTTTCCAGAAGTTGGCTACAAAGGAGGGGCGTTGGTCTAAGCCCGAATCGGTAAGGCCAGGGCATAGAAAACGGACTTAAAAGCTGAACACAATCAGCTGCGCTGGTTTGGTGGCGCGAGGATACGGGGAGTGAAGATGTTGTTTGGGGATGGTGCGCAGCGCGGGCGGGCAGCTAAGATCGCGATATGATCAAGCGCTGCTTTGATATTGCCGCCTCTGTCAGTGCGCTAATTCTCCTAGCGGTGCCTATGGCACTTACTGCCGTTCTTATCAGACTAACGCTGGGGAGCCCTGTTCTGTTTCAGCAGGAACGGACGGGATTGTATGGACGGTCATTCCAAATTGTGAAGTTCCGAACCATGAGAGATCTGGTAGATGCAAAGGGCGAGAGCCTGCCGGACGATGTCCGGATAACGCGGATAGGGCGTGTGCTGAGAGCGACCAGCATTGATGAGCTGCCAGAATTGTGGAACATCGCTCGCGGCGACATGAGTTTCGTTGGCCCACGCCCCTTGTTGCCGGCATATCTGCCTTACTACCTGCCAGAGCAGATGCGGCGCCATGACGTCCGGCCGGGGCTCACGGGGCTGGCTCAGATCAATGGGCGCAATAGTCAGAGTTGGGACGAGCGGTTTAAGCTGGACGTTGAATATGTCGACAGCAACACCTTCCTGGGAGATATCGCGATACTTTTAAAGACTGTTCTGAGCGTGCTATCGCGTGAGGGGGTTAGCGCCGAAGGCCACGAGACCATGCCAAGGTTCGATGTCCAGGTGGAGGCAGGTCTGGCAAGCGGTAAAAAGAAAGAGGACGCACAATAATGGCGGGCGTTTGGGTGTTGGGAGGCGGAGGACACGCTAAGGTCGTTGTCGCGACCTTGGATAGTTCCGGGCAGGCGATTGCGGGCATTTTTGATGATGACTTGTCCAAAACTGGCAGCTCGCTTCTTTCATCGAGCATTGACGGGCCGACGCCCGACATGACCTGGTGGAAGGACGAAAGGCGGGACGCATTTATCGCGATAGGGAACAATAGAACGCGGGAAAAGGTCGCACAGTTACCAGCAACCTGGGTTATTGCCGCGCATAAGGGAGCGGACATTCACGCCACCGCCCAAGTGGGCGCCGGGTCCCTGATTTGCAGCGGCGTGGTCATTCAGCCCGACTCTGAAATCGGTTGTCATGTGATCGCCAACACCGCCTGCTCCATCGATCACGAATGTAAGGTTGGTGACTTCGCGCACATCGCGCCAGGTGTAACATTGGCGGGGGAGGTCACCGTGGGAAAACGTACTTTGGTGGGTGCTGGTGCCACAATCATTCAAGGAGTGCAGGTGGGCGCCGACGTCACGATAGGAGCTGGTGCCGTGGTCATTTCGGATGTTGCCGACGGCGAAAAGGTCGCAGGCGTTCCTGCACGGAGCCTTTCCAATGACTAACGCTGATCGTATTTTCTTGTCAGTTCCTCATATGTCCGGTCGCGAACGCGAGTTGGTAGGCGAAGTCTTCGACAGCAACTTCATCGCACCAGCTGGCCCGATGATTGATCGCTTTGAAGACGCACTTTGCGCGACAACCGGTCACAAAGCAGCAGCGGCGCTCTCGAGCGGCACCGGCGCGATGGATATTGCGCTGCGGCTCCTGGATGTTGCACCGGGCGATGAGGTTTGGACGGCAGATCTCACCTTTATTGGCGGTGTATCGCCAATCAAGTTTCATGGCGCTGCGCCAGTTTTTCTCGATGTGTCAGCAGATACGTGGACTTTAGATCCGGAACTTCTTGAGACAGAACTCAAAAAGGCGGACCAAGCTGGCAAACTGCCGAAGGTTGTCGTTCCTGTTGATCTTTATGGGCAATCCTGTGATCTGGATGCGATCGTCGGCATATGCGATCGGTACGATATTCCGGTCGTCGTCGATTCAGCCGAAGCGATGGGCGCGCGCTACAAAGACCGCCATGCAGGTAAGGGGGCGAAATTGGCCGCCTACTCCTTTAACGGGAACAAAATGATCACGACTGCAGGTGGTGGCGCTCTTGCGAGCGACGATGCAGCTCTGGTCGAGCGGGCGAAGTATCTATCTCAGCAAGCACGCCAGCCAGTGCCGCACTACGAGCACATTGAGACGGGCTACAATTACCGCATGCCCAGCCTCTGTGCGGCGGTTGGGGTTGGCCAATTGGAGGTACTCGAAGACAGGGTGCGGCGCCGTCGCGAAATATTTGCCATTTATGCCGACAGGTTTAAGTCAATTCCGTCGATCTCCATGATGCCTGAGGCGGGATACGGCGTCGCTAATCGCTGGCTGTCGGTAATTACGCTCGACCCTCAAAAAACCGAGGTTACGCCGGAGGAAGTCTGCCGTTTCGCCAATGATCAAGATGTGGAGTGTCGACCGGTTTGGAAACCTATGAGCCAACAGCCAGTATTCAAAAATGAGCGTTTTACCTCGACTGGCGTCTCCGATAGGTTATTCTCTTCGGGGGTGTGTTTGCCGTCGGGCAGTTCGATGAGTGACCAGCAAGTTGAGCGTGTTGTGCTCACAATAAGTTCGGCGCTCGGAGAGTCTTGACGTGGGAATGGGGACAGCGTGTCACAACGCATTTTGTATATTTTTCCGCTGGCGATTAACTTCACCGTCCATTGGGTGGACCGGGTAAAATGGGTTGCTGCGCTTGGTGCTGAGGTTCATGTCGCTGTTCCCGACGACCCGGCCCTTGACGAACTGGACCTGGAAAACATCACCCTTCACAGGATAAACGCCCCGAGAGATCGGATGCGGTTCCTCTATGACCTATCGCTCATCAAAGAGATCCCGCGCGTTATAAGGGCTGTACGGCCAGACCTATTACACGCTGCCACGACGCGCCCGGTCCTATATGCCGGCATTTTTGCGCGTTTGTTTAACATCCGCGCCGTCGTTTTGAGCGTCACCGGACTTGGCTACTTGTTTATTGGCAAGTCCCGTGCGGTTAAGACATTGCGAGCTATCGCATCAATTGCATACAGGTTTGTGCTTAAGCAAAAACACTCTGTCACGATTTTTGAGAATGCGAACGATCGCGATGTGTTTCTACAGAAAGGGTACGTACACGAAGATCAAACCTTTGTTCTCATCGGTGGTGGCGTAGACCTCGAAAAATATGTGCATGCTCTGGAGCCAGAAACGAAAACGCCAATCGTCGTGCTTGCCGGACGATTACTCAGGGACAAGGGTGTGGTTGAATTCTACGAGTCCGCCAAGACACTAAGGCTCAGGGGAGTGCAGGCGCGCTTCGTGCTTGTCGGCGATGTCGATCAAGGCAACCCAGCGACGCTGGCGCGGAAAACGATTAAGGAATGGGTTGACGACGGTCATATCGAATGGTGGGGATGGCGCAATGATATGATCGATGTGTACAAGCAATGCAGCCTTTTCTGCCTTCCTTCCTATAGAGAGGGGGCTCCCCGATCAATCATTGAGGCGGCGGCAATAGGTCGGGCAGCGATCGCGACCGATGTGCCCGGTTGTCGTGACGTGGTGATTGATGGTGTCACCGGACGGCTGGTCCCGGCCAGGGCCGTCGCTCCGCTCGCAGATGCACTCCAGGACTTGATTGAAGATGCGCCTCTGAGGCGAGAGATGGGAACGGCTGCGCGCCGGCATGCGGAGCGCTCTTTTTCAAACGAACAACGCGCCACCGAGCTTGTCAAAATCTACGAGACCATTCTTGGAGGACCCTTGGTGGATGGTCTTTCAAATGAAACTGAAAAACCAGTAAAGGCTCAATCGGTCTCCTGAACTTGCAGCTCATAGAGCGTGGCGTAGAGACCGCCATTGGCCATGAGGTCCTCATGGGGACCGATTTCGCGCACCGCACCCTGTGCCAGCACCACAATACGATCGGCCTCCCGGATGGTCTGCAACCTGTGAGCAATGATGATGGAGGTGCGACCTTCCGTGAGTTTTCGCAGAGCATCCTGAATCACCAGCTCGGTTTCTGTATCAACGCTGGCAGTGGCTTCGTCTAGGATGAGAATGTCCGGATCAACGGCGAGGACCCGTGCGAAGGCCAATAATTGCCTTTGCCCATGGCTGAGATTACGGCCGCGTTCCACAAGGGGTGTGTCATAACCATGCGGCAGTTGGCGGATAAAGGCATCAACATTTACGGTCTTCGCCGCTTCAATGGCCGCGGCCCGAGTAATCGTGGGATCACCCAAAGCGATATTATCGAGAACGCTGCCTGAGAAAATATGAAAGTCCTGAAGCACGACCCCGACCTTCCGGCGGACCGCAGACGGCAGCACATCCATGATGTCAGTGCCATCAATCAAGATTTCGCCGGGCGATACATCATAGAAACGACAGAGCAAACGGATCAGCGTCGTCTTTCCCGACCCGGTCGGACCGACAATTGCAATCTTCTCGCCCGCTGTAATGTCAAAGCTCACATCCTTCAGGATCGGATGTCCGGGCCGATAAGAAAAATTGAGGTTGCGGAAACTGACCGCCCCGGAGAGCTGCGCGGGCAATGGTTTCGGGTCCTTGGGCTCGGTTAGTGCCTCTTGCCAGTCCAATGCCTGGAAGATGCGTTCACAACTCGCCATGGCGCGAAACACGACATTCCACTGTTCGCCCATGGCGACAATCGGCCGGAACAGCATCTCGGTGAAACTGGCAAAGAGGATGATGCTGCCGAGTGTCACCTCGGCGCCGACAACTTGCGCGCCTCCGTACCAGATGATTGTTGCCATAGCGAGAAAGATGAGGCTGTCCATGGCGGGGCCATAGAGGCTCTCAATCACGACAGCACGGTTTTCCTGATGCCGGTTTTCCGAGTTAATGCTCGAATAGCGCTCAAAGTTGATCTCCTCGCGTTGGTAGAGCTGAACCACCTCCATGCCAGACAGGTTTTCCTGCAGGTTCTCATTCAGACGCGACAGGCTGGAACGAATGTCGCGGTAAATCTTGCGACTGGCCATCCGGAAAACATAGGTGGCGAATGCAGCGATCGGCATGAGTAAGAGCAGAATGCCGGTCATCTCTGGGTTGATCGACGCCATGATGGTGATTGCGACGAAGAAGGGCACGAACTCGCCCATAAGAACGCCGAATCCGGACAGAAGTTCAAACAAAGTCTCGATATCATTGGTGACCCGGGTCATCACACGGCCGACGGCGACACGGTCGTAGAAGGTGGCGGGCAATCTCTCCAGATGCGCGAACACGTCCCGGCGGAGATCTTTGAGGCCTGACAGAACCGATCCGGCAAGCAGGATGCGAAACAGGTGCGCAAAAAGACCGGCAAGAATGACCCAAAAGCCATAGACCACGCAGGCAGCGATGAGGGCGTCGAGAGAGCTGGTCTCCGCAAACCAGGCGACCAGGTCAGTCTGGCCCATATCGGGCGCTTCCATGCCCTCGCCGGTAAGCAGAAGACCGTCGATCACAACGCGGGTCACAATCACAGGTGCGAGCACAGTAGCAGTAGCAGCCAACAGCACACAGGCAATCGCGGCGAAGGCCCTTGCGCGGTAAGGCTTCAGCCAGGCGAGGAGGCGGCGCAGAAGCTGTAAGTCAAAGCGTTTGCCCTCAATGTCATTGTCAAAAACGGAATAGTCCCGCTCTTGGTTGACGCGATCGCTCATGACGCGCCTCCCGAGACATTCTGCGCGTCCAGGTCGGACTTAAGCGCATCCCTGCGACTTTGCAGGCGGGCGAGCTCTGCATAGGGCCCGCCTGCTGCCATAAGACCCGCGTGGGTGCCGGCTTCAATCACCCGCCCCTGATCCAGCATAAAGATCCGGTCAGCGTGTTGAGCTGTGGACACACGGTGTGACACAAGCAGCGTTGTCCGCCCCTCGCGGAGCTTTCTGAGTTGCATCAGGATCTTGTCTTCTGTTTCCGTGTCGACCGCAGAAAAACAATCATCCAGGAGCAGCACAGGTGCGCCCCGAATAAGGCCGCGGGCGAGGCTTGTGCGTTGCTTCTGTCCACCTGAAAGCGTCACACCGCGCTCGCCGACCGCCGTATCAAGTTGGGCAGGGAAGGTCCCGATGGTTTCACCAAGGTCGGCCGCCTCTGCTGCATCCCAGACCTCTTCTGCCGTCCGGTCCGGATTGTCGTAGGTAATGTTTTGCCCGAGCCTATCAGCAAACAGGAACGGGTCCTGCGGCACAAAGGAGATCTCCTGGCGTACCTGCGAGAGCGGCAGCATGCGAACATCCTGACCATCCAGATAGACGGTGCCGGGCGGCGGATCGAGCAGCCGCACCAGCAAACGCAGCAGAGTGGATTTGCCCGATCCAACACGCCCAAGGATCGCCACTGTCTGCCCTTTCTCCACGTCCAGCGTTACGTCATCAAGAGCTGGCCAGGACCCCTCGGCCTCCTCTTGTTCAGGATGCCGGTAAGACAGGTGTTTGATGGTCAGCGCTCCGCCCACGCCGTCCAGCGGCGCGGCATCTTCGGCGTCGCTGATTTCCGGCGCGTGATCGAGAATTTCGTGAATGCGCGCGGACGCAGAGGCGGCTCTTTGGAACAGTGTCACCATGACACCCGCCTCTTTGACGGGAGACAGCATCATGGCGAGGTAGAAAATAAAGGCGGTGAAGGTGCCGATTGTGATCTCGCCGGCCAAAACGAGAGACCCGCCATAGCCAACAATGATGATGGTCGCCGCCCCCGTCATGACAAACATGGTCGAGGTGAGCGCCGAGTTAAAGAACATGAGCCTTTGAAACTCACCCGCGTAGTCGCTGCTCTTCTGCTCCAGCCGATCGATCTCACGGGCTTCCTGCGCATGCGTTTGGATCGTCCGAATGCCGTTCAGATTTTCCTGGACCTGCGCAGAGAGTTCGGAGAACCCTTCTTGCACCGCTGTTGATTGAATGAAAATTTTCCGAGCAATCAGCCAGCCAAAAAAGGCGATGAAGGGCATCAGCGGCAGCAACATCAACGCGAGCTGAGATGACAAGGTCAGCATCACGGTAAAGGCAATGACCCCCGAGGCACCGAGAACGAGGAGCAGGCGCGACCCTAATCCGATCATCATGCGAATGAGCTGAAGATCGTTGATGGCACGTGCCATCAGATCACCCGTGGAGAAATGCGCGAAAAAACGGGCCCCTTGAAGCTGCAAGTGCCAATAGAGCTTTTGCCGGAGATCAAAGGCGACCTCGACCCCGACTTGCCGAACGAAACGCCGGCCAAAGGAAAAGGACACATAGCGCGCAACCATGAGGCCGAGAATCCCGAGCGCGGGCAAGGCAAGGTTTGGGCTGTCTGTTCCCAGCGAGTCGACCGCAACGGCCAGCAGCAGCGGCATACCGGCTTCCAGAAATCGCCCATTAATGATGAGCATCATCCCGCCCCAGAACTTTAGAGCGTGGGCTTGTATGAGCGGCACAAGCCGCAGGAGCGAGCCCCGGCGGCGAGATCCGGGGCGATGCGCACCGGTGGACATGGGGTTTGACCTTTGGGTCAGCGGCCTCCGACTCTCCTCCCCAAACGACACCTGGGACCAGAGGCGCAAACGGCGCGGCTCGGAATGATCCGAGTCGCGCCTGAGTCGTTGGCAAAGTCTAAACCTGTCCTGCTTGGTTCGGAAGAGGTCTGGCCGATCAGAGTGCGAATTTCCGCACAACCGGCACGTCATCCTCGAGTGTCACGCGCATTGCATAGTGAGGCGGGTCCATCGCGAGCACGTGGACCATGTCCGTCGCGGGGAACTCAGGTTGGACAGGATCCAGGAATTTGGCGGCCGCTTCTGACGCTTGCGTGCGGTCAAATGCCTGGTCATGGCTGATGCCGCCTGGCTGCCCGAGCAGGGTCAGGAGCAGATCGCCACAGGCAACATCTTCGTCGCCGGTCGGGTGGGTGGCAACGAAGAGCAGCCGTGTCGCGCCGGTCTCTGCGAGCCTTGCAACTTCCTGCGCCGTTGCCTCAGCATTACTGAGGCCAGTCACCAGGACATGGGAGGCAGCATCGAGCGCCTTGATTGCCATGCGGGTCCCGTTTGACGTGCGATGGATCAGCGTCTTCCCGGTCAGGTCCAGCCCTGCGATCTGGGCCGGAGAGTTACCAAAGTCAAACCCGTCTATGGGCAGCGCATCAATTTCGCCCGCCAGCAGACTGTTTGGATTGGCGCTGGCGAGCGCGCGAGCGGTGTCGACCTCCTCGGCCAGCAGGATGCGCTCCGCACCATTATCAAAGGCGGTCTTGGCGAAGGTGAAGGCACGGATGACGTCGATCACGACAGCGATGTCGTGCGCTCCCTCAATCGCCCCGTGTCCCTTGTGTCGGGCGACGCTCAAGTCAGTTGAAGTCATTCTGGCTCAGAAAAACGCCTGTATGCCGGTCTGCGCGCGGCCAAGGATCAAGGCATGAATATCGTGCGTGCCTTCATAGGTGTTGACCGTTTCCAGGTTCATCGTGTGGCGGATCACGTGATACTCATCGGAAATACCGTTGCCGCCATGCATGTCGCGGGCGACGCGGGCAATGTCGAGCGCCTTGCCGCAATTGTTCCGCTTCATGAGCGAAATGGACTCAGGCGCCGCCGTGTTGGCATCGAAATTCCGGCCAAGCTGGAGGCAGGAATGGAGGCCAAGAGTGATTTCCGTCTGCATGTCGGCGAGCTTCTTCTGAATGAGCTGATTAGCCGCCAGCGGACGTCCAAACTGGTTACGCTCCAAGGTATAGGTGCGCGCCGCGTGCCAGCAGAACTCCGCAGCACCAAGGACACCCCAGGCAATCCCGTAGCGGGCGCGGTTAAGGCAGCCGAATGGTCCGGCAAGGCCCCGCACATTAGGAAGCAGGTTTTCTTCCGGCACAAAACACTCGTCCAACATGATGCCGCCGGTAATGGAAGCGCGCAGAGACATTTTGCCCTCAATCTTCGGCGTCTCGAACCCATCAAAGTCCCGCTCGACAATAAAGCCGCGGATGACATCGTCTTCGGTCTTCGCCCAAACGACCGCCAGGTCGGCGATCGGGGAATTGGTGATCCAGAGCTTGGAGCCGGAGAGCGAATAGCCGCCATCGACCTTCTTCGCGCGGGTTTTCATAGAACCAGGGTCTGAGCCATGGTCGGGCTCGGTGAGGCCGAAGCAACCGACCCATTCGCCGGTCGCGAGTTTGGGCAGATATTTCATCCGCTGTTCTTCGCTGCCATAGGCATAGATCGGATGCATCACCAGGCTTGATTGCACGCTCATGGCGGAGCGATAGCCGCTGTCGACGCGCTCGACTTCGCGAGCGACCAGGCCGTAACAGACATAGTTGAGACCAGCACAGCCATATTTTTCTGGAATGGTGGACCCCAATAGCCCCTGTTCGCCCATCTGGTTCATGATCGAGCGATCGAAGACCTCATTCCGGTTGGCCTCAATGATGCCGGGCATCAGCTTGTCCTGCGCGAAGGCGGCGGCGCTATCACGCACCAGCCGTTCTTCCTCGGTCAACTGATCGTCGAAGCCGAGGGCATCCTCCCAATTGAACGGCGGAAGCTTGGGGTTCGCGACGGGCTGAGCGTCAGTGGAGGCGGCGGCCTGAGACATGAAAAGGCTCCAATCAAGATGAATGTTTGTGAGTGATATAGCACTTGAAGACGGCCCCGACTATGGGGCGTTTTCCGCTGCGTATTCCTTGAGTTCGGCGCTCAGAAAATCGACCAAGAGCCGGACCCGGCGGCTGGCGCGTAGGTCTTCGTGATAGGCGAGCCACATTTCCATGCTGAATTCGAATTGGTCATGGAAAACCGGTCGAAGCGCCGGGTCGCGCCGGGCAATGCCCGCCTGAGCGCCCCCAATGCCCGCACCAGCCCGAAGGAGCGCCAACTGCGCGAGTTCGGAGTCGCTGCGCAGCGTGAAGGTGTTGGGTGGCACGGAGAGTTGCCCGATCCGGATCAGGTCCAATATCCGCGAATTGTCGTCATATCCGATGACGGACATGCCGGTGATTTCCTGCAGAGAGGCGGGCAAGGAGTGTTTCGCGAGATAGCTCTCGTGGGCATAGAGATTGACCCGGGCGTTGCCCACATGTCGGACGACCAATGCCGTCTGGGTTGGTCGCGCCATTCTGAGCGCCACATCCGCATCGCGCCGCAGCAGATCCTGCTGCCGGTCGTCCAGATTCAATTCGATGTCGATATGGGGATATTGCTCATGGAAGCGGGCGAGCATGGCGGGCAGCACCTCGGCGCCCATGATCTCGCTGGAGGTGAGCCGCACAGTGCCACGTGTCTCAGAAGCCTCGCCGCTTGAGGTGCGCATGAGCGCTGCGGCAGCCGCTTCCATGGATTCTACATGAGGCAGGAGCTCCAAGGCGGCATCGGTTGGTGCGAGGCCCATCCGCGATCGCGTGAAGAGGGGCGTGTTCAGCGTCGCTTCCAGGCTGTCAATATGGCGCCCAAGGGTCGGTTGGGTGAGCTTCAGCGAGGTGGCCGCAGCAGACAGGCTCCCCTCACGCAAAACGGCGAGAAAGGAGCGATAGAGGGCCCAATCCGGTTCAATCTCATTCATACAAAAAAGTATAGATAAGACACAAAATTAGGCAATTTATATTCTTTACCGTTTGGTGCATATCAACAGGGCAAACAAAACGGAGCCCATCTGATGACCCAAACTGCTCAAGCTTCTCCAAAGACCCTTCTCATCATCGGCGCCACCGGCGGCATTGGCGGTGAGGTCGCGAAATCCTTTGCTCGCAATGGCTGGACCGTCCGTGCGCTTGCCCGGAAACCCAAACTGGCAGCGAAAAAATTCGGTCATCTTGGTGTGGCCGACTGGCGAAAGGGCGATGCCTTGAAGCAGAAAGATGTCCTGAAAGCCGCCAAGGGCGTGGACGCGATCTTCCACGGCGCCAACCCGCCCGGCTATCAGAAGTGGCGGGAGCGGGCCGTCCCGATGCTCGCCAATGCGATTGCAGCGGCCAAAGAAGAAAACGTCCGTCTGCTCTTCCCCGGGAATGTCTACAATTTTGGTCCCGATGCCTGGCCGTTGCTGAAAGAAAACTCGCCGCAACACCCCAAGACAAACAAGGGGGCCATCCGCGTAGAGATGGAACAGATGTTGGTCGATGCCGGTATCCGTTCCCTTACCGTCCGCGCCGGCGATTTCTTTGGTTCGCACGCACCAGGTTCTTGGCTGCCCAACGCGATGGTGAAGCCGGGTAAAGAAATCAGGTCAGTCGTCTACCCGGGTATTCATGAGAAGGGCCACGCCTGGGCCTATCTCCCGGACCTTGCGGAAACATTCCGCCGCCTGATGGATCACGAAGACCGGTTGGCACAGAACGACACCTTCCATTTCCGTGGGCACTTCTTTGACCACGGTATTGAGATGGCAACAGCGATCGTGCGGGTGGCGGGCGATGAAAGCATAAAGATCAAAAAAATGCCCTGGGGCACAATCCGGCTGATCTCGCCCTTCGTGACCATGCTCCGCGAACTCTTGGAGATGCGCTATCTCTGGCAGGAAACTGTCGAACTCGACAATGAAAAGCTTGTCGCATTCCTGGGCGAAGAGCCTCACACGCCGTTGGAGGTCGCACTGGATCAGGCACTTGGTGGTCTTGGATGTTTGAAACCGTCTGTACCCGCACCGACGGGCAAAGAAGTCACAGCCTGAGGCAGAGCGTTGACGAAGCGGGCTGTCAGCCGGCTTCGTTGCGCCACTCGAGCTCATCTTTTGTTACATCGACAGTGTCGACAACCATGAAAGGGTTGTCGATACAGACAAGGCCGGGCTTCCCGCCCCGATTGCGTTCTTTCGCCTTGTACATGCTCTTGTCGGCATCGGCGACCAGCTCGTCAATGCTGCAAAACTGGGTCGGCCCGGTTGTGGCAATGCCGACGCTGGCGCCCACTGGTGAACTGGCTTCCTCATACATAAGCTCCGCAAACCGCTCGGCAATCTTGAGCGCAAATGCTGCGGGGGCATTGGGCATGAGGATGCAGAACTCGTCCCCCCCAAGGCGGCAGATAATGTCGCTATCGCGCGAAGCACCTTCCAGATGACGGGCGACTTTGATCAGCAGGTCGTCACCCACCTGATGACCCAGCGTGTCGTTCAGCAGCTTGAAATCGTTGATGTCGACATAGAGCAGAGACAGTTCGCGATTGGCCCGTTGCGCCGCCGCCATCTCGCGTTTCGCGTGTTCGCCAAACGCGCGCTTATTATTGACGCCGGTGAGCTCGTCCGTGAGCGCCAGCTCTTTCAGCTGATAGGTGCGCTGCGCAATCTGTTCCTCGAGGCTCCTGGCGTAGTTGGCGGTTTCCGCTTGCGCGGCGGACACTTCGGTGCTGAGCGCATTGATGTAAGTGTCGAACACCAGCTGGGAGTCAAAGAAGAGGATTTTCTGGATGGCTTCTTTGCGGGCGTGAAGCTCGATGGGGTTATCTGATATTTCATCCATGATTGCGCACAGGACAACATTGAGCCTGCGCAAGGCGGAAAGGAAATATTTGGGCGTCACCCCAATGCGCCAATGCACCTTGCCGACCCGCAGGCGCGAATTCACATAGTCATTGTCATAGACGCCACTGAAAAGGTCAGCGATGTAAGTGCGCATGGCGCCCTTTAGACGCATCAGGGTTTCAGAGTCACCGATGATAAGCGCGATTTCCGGATCGTCGATTTGGCGTGCATAAAACTCGTCAATGGCCCAATCAAGACGTTCCGCCACGGCAGACTTACAGGAGCGCAGAGTGGCAATGTCCTCGCCGCGAATGTCAAAAAGAAGTTTGCGCTTCTCGATCTCACGATCTGAGAATTTCATCTGCTCCGCGAGCGTTTGATCCACAATCCTCATTCTGCGAGCCCCTCAAATGTTGGTCCGAAGGGCAAGCCTAGTCTGATAGTCTTAAGAGAAGTGAAAAGTGCATTTCGTATATCTGGTGCAGGCAAAAATCTGATCCTTTCTCCGCCCGCCTTCAATTAACCAGGGCTTAAACACTGAGCCCTGTCTGCAAACAAAAAAGCCCCGCGGGTAGTTGCCCGCGAGGCCGTCATTCCAAAATTTGGAAATTGATTAGCTTGCCTTTGCGTTGAACTGTTCGCGGGCTTCGTTGAATTCAGCCTTCATACGGTCGACCAAGTCAGCAACGGACGGGGAGTCGTTGATCAGGCCAATGCCCTGACCGCAACCCCAGATGTCTTTCCAGGCTTTCTGTTTCATGTTGCCGCCCGAGCCAAAGTTCATTTTGGACTTGTCGGCGACGGGCAGATTGTTCGGGTCGAGCCCAGCATCGGCAATAGACGGCGCAAGATAGTTGCCATGCACGCCGGTGAAGAGGTTGGAATAGATGATGTCGTCAGCGGCGTATTTCTCCAGAGCCTCTTTGTATTTCGGGTCCGCATTCGCTTCTTCCGTCGCGATGAAGCGCGAACCGACATAGGCAAGGTCGGCGCCGAGTGCGAGGGCAGACGCGACAGAGAAGCCATCGGAGATAGAACCGGAGAGCAGGATCGTGCCGTCAAAGAATTCTTTGACTTCGCGCACCAGAGCGAACGGTGAAAGTGTACCTGCATGACCACCTGCGCCGGCGCACACCAGGATAAGGCCGTCAACGCCTTGCTCTGCGGCTTTCTTCGCATGCTTCACGTTGATCACATCGTGGAACACCTTGCCGCCATAGGAGTGAGCCGCTTCAACGACTTCTGCCGGGGGGCGCAGCGATGTGATGATGATCGGCACTTCATGCTTCACGCAGACATCCATGTCATGCATCAGGCGATTGTTCGACGCGTGACAGATCTGGTTGACGGCGAACGGGGCCACCTTTTTGTCAGGGTTGGCCGCCTGGTATTCAGCCAGTTCTGTCTTGATGCGGATGATCCACTCCTCCAGCACAGGCTCAGGGCGCGCGTTGAGTGCGGGGAAGGACCCAACAATCCCGGCCTTACATTGGGCGATAACAAGTTCTGGCCCCGACACGATGAAGAGCGGGGAGCCCACCACCGGAATCTCAAGCGAATTCTGCAGGACGGGAGGTAACGACATGGATCAATCTCCGAGCGATCTGGTTCAACTTAGTTGAGCGGGAATATAGTGTGGTTCGTGCCGGCTGACAGGTTCGTTTATGATCAGGTTGATGTCATTTTGTGAACAAGGGGCCAGTCATTTTTGATCCTAGGTGACCCGGCCCAAAAGATGGTCCCGGTCTTGTTTCCCCCGCTCAGCGATGAAGTCAAAAACCGTGGCGACAGGCTCCGTCTGACGCAGATCCGGATGTGCCAGCAACCAGATATCAGTGGAGCTAAAGAGCTTGTCCGGGGCAATGCGCACAAGATCCGGGTGATGATCGCCAATGAGACAGGTGAGCACGGAAATACCGACTCCCATGCGGACCGCGCGCAGTTGGTCTGCCGTCGACGAACACCGCAGCCAGGTAGGGGCTTCGCGGGTCACATGGTTGGACCATTTATTGAGTTCCGTCTCGGCGGCGGCGCCGGAAAACCCGATGACCGTGTGAGAGGCCCATTCTTCCCGCGACGAGGGAATACCGTGTTTTTCGACATATTGTTTTGATGCGTAAAAGGCGACGCCGCACCGCGCAATCTTTTTGCCTACAAGGTTTTCCTGCCCCGGTCCGTAGAGGCGGATGACAATATCCGCCTCCCGGCGGCGCACACTGGCAGGCCAGGCATCGGTCACATATTCCATTTCGATATCGGGGTAGGTTTCGTGGAACTCCTGCATGTGCGGCATAAGCCAATAGCCTGCGAGGGTGGCAGCGGTGGAAACCCGGACGACACCTTTAGGGCTTTCGCCTTCCGCCGCCGCAATCCGTTCCGCGCGAAGCGCCGCAGAGGCCATCAGGTCCGCCTCGTGTTTCAGATGGTCTCCGGCGGGAGTCAGGGCATAGCCGTCGGCGTCGCGGACAAACAATTTCTGACCGAGATGCCGCTCGAGCTCAGCAATATGCCGCCCAACGGTCGCATGGCTGAGTTTCAACCGCCGACCAGCTGCAGAGTGGGATCCAGCGTCTGCAACGGCCAGGAAGGTGCGAAAGAGGTTCCAATCAGCGCCCGTGTTCATATGCGATCTCTTGTTGTGCAATTATGAACCGTAATGTGGAGCGACCCGGCGGAAAATTCAAGGTTTGGAGCGCCCCGTGGCGAGGTTAAAACGCGCGAAAGATGCATAAGCGGCATCGATTTGCTAAATCACTAGGACCAGAATTCAGAGCTCGGCCCAGATTCAACAGAAGATGTGATCAAAGGTGCCGACGAACAGGGGAGACAATCGTGCTCAAGACAAGATTTACGGAATTGTTCGGCGTCGAACACCCGATTGCCCAGGGCGGCATGCAATGGGTGGGACGGGCGGAGCTCGTGGCGGGTGTCGCAAATGGCGGGGGCCTCGGCTTCATCACGGCACTAACGCAGCCGACGCCGGAAGATCTCTCGAAGGAGATCAAGAAATGTCAGGACATGACCGACAAGCCTTTTGGCGTAAACCTCACGATCCTGCCGGCACTGAACCCACCGCCCTATGATGAGTACCGTCAGGCCATCATCGACAGCGGCGTCAAGATTGTGGAAACAGCGGGCAACAACCCGGCGGACCACATTGTCGAATTCAAAAAAGCCGGTGTGAAGGTCATCCACAAATGCACCGCAGTCCGTCACGCGTTGAAGGCGGAAAAGATGGGCGCAGACGCCATTTCCATCGATGGTTTTGAATGCGCAGGCCACCCTGGCGAAGACGACATTCCGGGTCTGATCCTGATCCCTGCTGCAGCCGACAAAGTCAAAATCCCGATGATCGCGTCCGGCGGGTTCGGTGATGCACGCGGCCTGGTGGCCGCCCTGGCGCTGGGCGCCGAAGGCATCAATATGGGCACGCGCTTTATGGCGACCGCGGAGTCGCCCATCCACCAGAAAGTGAAGGAGCAGATTGTAGAGAATGATGAGCGGGCGACCGACCTCATTTTCCGCACCCTGCGCAATACGGCACGTGTCGCGCGCAACGATGTCAGTCAGGAAGTCGTCGCCATTGAGCGCAAAGGCGGCGCAACGATTGAAGACATCGCTCATCTGGTTGCCGGTAAGCGCGGCAAGGTCGTCTATGAAGAAGGCGATCCGAACTACGGCATCTGGTCTGCCGGCATGGTGCAAGGCTTGATCCACGACGTGCCGACCTGCGCGGAACTGATCTCCCGGATCGTCACCGAAGCAGAGGCGATCATCGCAAGCCGCCTCGGCGGCATGTCTGGAAATTCGAGCGCACAGGCTGCGGAGTAATCCATCCGAAACACGCAGTGAACGGCCCGGCAGAAATGCCGGGCCTTTTGCTTATGCGCCCGATAGAGCCTTCACTTCCTGCCGCAGTGCGCGTCTCAGTTTGGGGGCGGTTTTCTGAACCCATTCCGGCTCGCGGTGCCGCACCATCAACCAGAGCAGAGATTTGACGTCCCAATAGGTCGCGTCAATCAGTCCTGGTTCCTTGGCATCGCGCTTGAAATGCCAGTGGACTGAATTCGGATATTTTTTCCGCGAATAACTGCCGATATGGGAGATGTAGAGGCCGACCTGCGCTGCCGCCCGTTCAACGACGCCCATAATCTGGTCCCGGGTAAGGCCATCGGGCAGATCCACATACATGTCTGTCGATTTTTTCTCTTTTGCCATCCTGTCCTCCGTGATCGTGCCCCCAGATGTCATAGATACTTTCGATTTTGTGCAACCGGAGAATTTCGAGGGTGCGCATCTATCTGTCTGGCGATAGTCTTTGGGTCAGAGGGGGAGACATATATGGCGCAAACACAGGTTTCTGAATTTCAGTCCATTGAAGTGGCACCCAACCCGACCGGGTTTGGCGCCGGCATCACGGGGCTCGATATCTCCAAGCCTCTCCCTTCAGAGACACTGCAGGAAGTGAAAGACGCCTGGGCGGCCCATGGCGTGATCTATTTTCCCGATCAGCCGCTCACACTTGATGAGCTGGAGGCCTTCACGCTTCAGTTCGGCGAATTCGGGGAAGACCCATTCATCGAGTCCATGGAAGGGCGGCCCCATGTGCTGGAACTGCGCCGCGAGCCGGATGAGAAGGCGACCAATTTTGGCGCAGGCTGGCATTCGGACTGGAGCTTCCAGGAGGCGCCGCCGGCTGGCACCATTCTCCATTCTGAAGTCACACCGCCAGTAGGCGGCGACACGCTCTATGCCGACGGCACGCGGGCCTATGACGACTTAACGGACGAGATGAAAGCGCGGCTCGATGGATTGATGGCCGTGCACAGCGCCATCCTGCCCTATGGGTCCAAGGGACTCTTCGCACAGGAAACCGAAAAGCGCACAATGAAAATCATCTCATCGACCAAAGCCGAGACAACGCAATTGCATCCGCTCGTCCGTACGCATCCGGTGACGGGACGCAAAGCGCTTTTTGTGAGCCCGACCTACACGATCGGCATTGACGGAATGGAAGATGGAGAGGCGCAGGCTCTTTTGGGCGAACTCTTTGCGCATATGGTTCAGGACAAATATGTCTATCGCCACAAGTGGCAGCAAAACATGCTGACGCTTTGGGACAACCGCTGCTGCCTGCATCTGGCAGACGGCGGGTATGACGGGCACTTGCGGGTCATGCATCGCACCACCATTGCCGGTGATGTGCCAGTGTAACGCGATAGATGCATGGCGGCGGCTAAGGATGAGCCCCGCTTAGTCTTCCGGATATTCATCGCCAAAGGCTCGCGCGAACTTTAGCTCGCCGACCGGTGGCGCACCTTTAAAGACGATCCATTGGATGAACTGTCTTTCCAGGGTTCCGTAGCTGAGGTTCCCGTCGCTTTGGAAGCCCATTCTGCTATAAATATCGGGATTGCCCGTAAGCACACTGCCGGTTGCACCCCGTTCTTCCAACATTTTCAAGCCGGTCTCGACCAGTTTGCGGCCGATGCCTTGCTTCTGAAGCTTTGGGTGTACGGAAACAGGACCCAAGCCAAACCAGCCATCGTGACGTCCGTTGATGGTGGCGGGAGAGAACGCGATATGGCCGACAATCTCGCCATCTTGCTGGGCGACCAGTGAGAGTGTGAGATCTCCATCCTGTCGAAGCTTACCGACAAGCGGCGCCTCCGTTCCGTCGCTGAAAAACATCGGCTCAAACGCGATGCGGGTGAGCTCATAGATGGCGTCGTGGTCTCTGGCTTCTTCCGGGCGTATCTTGATTGACATGGGCGTTAGGTTCCCAGAACCAGGACAACAAGGCCACCCACAATCAGCAAAACGCCCGCCACCTCTTTTGTGTTGGCTTGCTCGCGAAACCAGAACCAGGACACGGCGAAGGTAAAAACCAGTTCAATCTGTCCGAGCGCACGCACATAGGCTGCGTTCTGCAGCGTCATCGCTGTAAACCACCCGATGGAACCGACCGCACCCGCGACCCCAATGGCCAGCGACGCAGGCCAGTTTTTGAGCGTTGCCACAAGCGATGCGCGATCACGCCATAGAAGCCAGGCGGTCATGAGCAGGGTTTGAATGGTCAGCACAACCGCAAGGGTGATGGCCGCGGGCAGGAGGAAACCGTCCATACCAAGCGACAGGGAACCTGCGCGATAGCAGACGGCCGCGACACCAAAGGTCGCCCCAGAGCCGATCCCCATGAGCGCTGCGCGTTCAGTGAGAGAGGTGATGAGTGCTGTGGGGGTGGCCTCCGATCGCGCCATGGAGATCGCCATCACACCGACAAGGCTGACCGCAATGCCGATGCCCGCGCCGACGGTAATCGCCTCGCCAAACACAAAAATGCCAAAGAGAGCGGTTTGGACCGTCTCCGTTTTGGAGTAGGTCGTACCCACAACGAAATTGCGGTGCGCAAAGAGAGCAACGAGCAGCACTGTACCAATGATTTGCGCCACGCCGCCAAGGACGGCATAGATGTAAAACTCAGGCGGCGGCGCATACAGGTCTACATCAAACGTCGCGATCAAGCCCAACAAGTAGACGATCGCGACCGGCAGCCCAAAGAGGAAGCGCACGTAAGTGGCACTGGTTGCCGTTAGATCGCGTGCGAGTTGCCGCTGCAGGGCTGACCGCAGATTTTGGAGGAAGGCGGCCGCGATGGTGATGGGGATCCAGAGCGGCATCAGGTATCGGCGCCACTCTGTTCTTCACGTAGATTTGGACGTTCTGGCGCGCCGAGGTCTCGAAGCACACCCTCGACAAAGTCACTTTTCGACAGCGCATAGCTCTCCACATCATTGGGGAAGCGCTCGGCAAGCTCTTCCTTCAGATGCTGATAGGCCGAACGCAATTGATCATCAGCCTGCAGGGCGTCGCGGAAGGCAATATGGCGTTCAATCTCAATGTGACCGGTTTCAAACATGTGTACGTTCACAGATAGGGAGTCTTTGCGCCGGAAAAAGTGGCGGCCCTCAATTCCATAAGAACCGAAATAGATAAAACCCAACGGCTCCAGTAAGGGTGCAAGCGAAGGACCCTCATCGTGTCGGCGAAGCTCGGGTAGCATATCGATCAGGGGCTTCGCTGCCAGACCTGGCACACTGGTGGAGCCAATGTGATGGATGGCAACAAGTTTATCGCCACAGGCGGTTTTCATCTGCTCGGCTAAGCTGTCGAACTGCTTGACCCATAGCGGGTCGTACGGCACCAGCACCACAGGGTCGGTCGCATGTTTGTCGAGCGACGCTCTTGCTTCATCGCTTAGATTATCATTGGTCATGCCGTCCAGAGTTGGTGATGTCAGTCGATGAGTGCCCCGTAGACCAGCTGCTGCATCTGAGGGCGCAGGGGATAGGCCCGAGAGGGCATGAGCTGCGTCATCAAAATGCCAATCAGGTCTTCCTGTGGATCGATCCAGAAGTAGGTCGATGCGGCACCGCCCCAGGAATGATTGCCCTCTGATGTGACGGCCTGCGCTTCAGCGGGATCAATAATCACAGAGAACCCGAGACCAAACCCCGTGCCTTCGGAGCCTGTTTCCGAAAAGGCGGATTGATCCATCTCCGGCATGGTCTTGCCACCAGGCAGATGGTTGAGGGTCATATAGTCAACCGTCTTCGGCGACAGAATGCGCACCCCGTCCAACTCGCCTCCATTGAGGAACATTTGACAGAAGCGCCAATAGTCCGTCATCGTCGACACGAGCCCGCCGCCGCCGGAGAAAAAGGGTTTCGGACTGGCATAGGTGCTCTTGTCACTGCCAGGATCAAAGAGACGGACTTCTCTGGTTTTCGGGTCTTTTTCATAATTGGCGGCGAAGCGCGCAATCTTCTCGGGCGGAACCATAAAGCCCGTATCGACCATGCCCAGCGGTCCAAAAATATGCTCTTGCAGGAACGCGTCGAGCGGCTGTCCTGAAAGCACTTCCACCAATCGACCACAGACATCTGTCGCGACGGAATAGCTCCACTGTGTGCCGGGAGAAAAGAGCAGAGGAATGTCCGCAAGCTTGTCGCAGAACTCCTCCAGGTTCATGCCGTTGGCGGTGGCCGCACCTTCAATGCCTTGTCGCCGGTAAATCTTGTCGACCGGATGCACGTGCATGAAGCCATAGGTGAGACCGGATGTATGCGTCAGCAGATCGCGGATCGTCATCGCCCGCTCGCACGGTTTGGTGCGGTAGTCGTCGAAGGTGCCACCGTCCCACACTTGAAGCTTCTTGAAGGAGGGAATGTAGCGATGGACCTCATGGGAAAGCTGAAACAGTCCGCGCTCATACAGCATCATCAGAGCGACCGACGTAATCGGCTTCGACATGGAATAGATGCGGAAGATGGTGTCTTTCTCTAGGGGAAGTGAGTTTTCGCGATCCCGCTCGCCCACCGTTTCGAAATGTGCGATCTTGCCGCCGCGCGCCACGAGGGTCGAGACACCGGCGAGCTTGCCTTTCTCGACATAGGACCCGAAATAGCGGGGAAGGTTTGACAGCTTCCCACTGTCGAGGCCGACATCCTCAGGCGTCGTGAATGGTGTTTCCGCGTTCATCGTCTTCCCCCACATATCAAATTTCGTTGGGGCCGATCTTAAACGTTTACGCCGTCAGGGGAAGCGCTCTCCGTCAAACCCTGAAACACTCGACCACATTGGCCATCCAGGCTTTCATATTGTCGCCAAGGGAGGCATCCGTTTTGCCATGGCGCACCAGCACCAAGTCGCAATCGGGCACGACAATCGTGAACTGGCCTTCAAACCCGTTGGCCGAGAAGCTTCCAGGTCCGCCGCGCTCCAGCCACCAGTGGGCGGCGTAGGGACCGTCTTCTTCGAGCATGGTGGGTGTTTGTGGTGTAGGTGTCCGCGCATAATCCACCCAGCCTTGCGGTAGAATACGCTTACCGTCCCACACCCCATCACGCAGATAAAGCGTACCGAACTTCGCAAAGTCCCTCGCGGTGGCAAAACAGAAGGAGGAGCCGATAAAAGTGCCGGCGTCATCGAACTTCGGCTCGGCGCTCTTCATGCCAATCGGATCCAGCAACTCGTCCCGCATGAATTTCTCAAAGTCGGCACCGGTGGCACCGAGCGCTCGAGCGGCACATCGCGCAACAATGTTGGAAGTCCCGCTGGAATAGGACCAATGGGAGTCGATGGGATGTTCCAGGTCGAACGAAGCGGCGAAGGCAGCTGTATCCTCCTTGCCTGCGCCCCAAAGCATCTCGATCACGTCGGAAGGGGCCTGGTCCGTATATTCTTCCCGGAAGGCGAGGCCGCTCGACATGCGCAGCAGCTGGTCCAGCGTAATTGCATGACGGGGGTCTGATGGGTCTTCCCATTCAGGCACATCTGCGCGCGCATGAATGTCGATCTTGCCCTCGCGCACCAGAATGCCGATGAGCGCCTGGGTAATGCTCTTCGCTTTTGACCAGGACGGAAAGGTCGATGCGGCAGTGAAGTCTTGCGCGTAATGCTCTGCAACAATCTTTCCGTGTTGAACGACCAACAGCGCATGGGTTTCCCCCATTTCCGGTCCGTTTTGCGCACCGAACCCGTCGTCAACAAGTGCTTCGAGGCGAGCCCGATCAACCCCTGCCTTCGGCTCGCCGACCTCCCAACCATCGGTCGGCCAGGATACGCCTTCTGGATGGGCGGGGAGGGGAAGAAGGGACGGGCTGCTCATGGATTACCACCTGTAAAATTTCGTGAGGCGGCAGAATGGGTGACTGCGATGTGAATGACAAGTCACTGTTGCGATTGCAGCGCGGGCGTCTTTCCTGTTTGATGCGCTCAACAAGACAAAAGCAGGACGGGGAGAACAGGGTGGCTTTACCGAGAATTGGCATCGACGGGTCGTGGTTCATGGACGCGGACGGACGCCGCGTTATTTTGCGCGGTGTGAATCTCGGCGGCGATTGCAAAGTGCCTTACCCCGATGGCGGGACCAACCATCCCACAGATTTTTCCGATCATCACACGGTCTCCTTCGTCGGCCGCCCGTTCCCCTTAGAAGAGGCCGACGAGCATTTTTCCCGGTTGCAGGCCTGGGGCTTCAACTGTTTGCGTCTTCTCACCACCTGGGAGGCGGTTGAGCATGCAGGTCCCCGCGCCTACGACACAGACTATCTCGATTATTATGCAGAGCTTTGCCGCAGGGCTGGCGAGTATGGTCTCTATGTATTTGTCGACTTTCATCAGGACGTCTGGAGCAGGATGACCGGCGGCGATGGCGCGCCGGGATGGATCTTTGAAAAGGTGGGACTCGATTTCACAAAGTTCCATGAGGCCGGCGCTGCCCATGTGATGCAATACAAATATGACTATGCGCGGGGCGGGCGGCAGGAAGACAATTACCCCACCATGACCTGGGCGCAGAACTACCGTCTGCCTGCAAACGGCATCATGTGGACACTGTTTTTCGCGGGCCGCGATTTCGCGCCGGACATGATCATTGAGGGGCAGAATGTGCAGGACTATCTGCAGGACCATTATGCCGGCTGTTTGGTCGAGATTGCGAAACGGGTGAAGGACCTTCCCAATGTGATCGGTTTTGACACGCTGAATGAGCCCGGCACCGGCTTTGTCGGTCAGCGGCTTTCTTATCAGCATGTGGGCAAGTCGGAGGAGAACCCGCGCATCGCAACGCCGGGCCCCGCTTGGTCGGCGCTCGATGGCCTCGCTGTCGCCCGTGGTGTCACCCGTTCGGTGCCGCAGCTAGAGTTTTCGCTGGAAGAGATGGCGTCCATCGTCACCGAAGACCGCGTGATCAATCCAGACAATGTGGATTGCTGGCTGCCGGGTGCGGAAGATCCTTTCGAGAGGGCGGGGGCTTACCGCCGGACCAATGAGGGCGTCGAAGCGCTGCGCGAAGACTTCTTCCAGTCGGTCGACGGTCGCAAGGTCGATCTCGAAGACGATTATATGGCGCCGTTTTTTGACAAGGTCGCGAAAGAAGTCCGCGCCGTTCGGGACGATTGGCTGATCTTTGCCGAGCTTGATCCTTTTACGGGTCTTCTGGGTGGGGCCTTTCCCGAAGCAACGCCGGATCGGACCGTTAATGCGTCTCACTGGTACGACATTGCGACGCTGACGACCAAGACCTTCATGTATCCCACAGCCGTCAATCCTTTCTCAGGCAAGACGCTTAATGGGCGCGAAGAGATTGAAGCGCATTACAAGCGCCAGCTCTCCAACATTCAAAATGCCGGCCGCACCTTAAATGGTGGGACCGGCGCGCCAACGCTCATCGGTGAATGCGGCATTCCTTACGACCTCGATGGCGCCACGGCCTATCAGGCCTGGGCGGAGGGCGATCGCTCGGAAACCCCCTGGTCCTCCCACGTGATGGCGCTGGAGTTTCTCTATAACGCGCTGGACGATCTGCATCTGAGCTCGACCCACTGGAATTACACCGTATCCAATTCTAATGACCTCGCGATCGGGGATGGGTGGAACCAGGAGGATCTCTCCATCTTCAGCCGGGATCAGCAGGACGATCCAACGGATATCAACTCCGGCGGCCGAGCGCTGAAAGGGTTTGTGCGACCTTACCTTCAGGCCTGCAAAGGCACGCCGCTGCAGACCAAGTTCACACTGGAGACAAGAGAGTTCGGCGCGCGCTATCAGCCGGAAGGAAGCGGTGAGGCAATCTTGTTCGTGCCCGTCCTGCAATACCCCGACGGGTACAGCCTATCGGTAGACGGCGGTACCGCCGACTATGACGCGATTGCACAAAAGGTGACCGTAACGCCTGAGGGACCAGGTGAGGTGACCATCACAATCACGCCGGTTGAAGAAGACTAGACGCGTCAAATCTCTGCGGCGATGGCCTTCGCGGTTTCCTGCAAGGTGGGAATAAACTGCTGCGCAGCATCCGCGGGAGTGATCGCGGAACGGATAAAGCGCATGGTGATGGCCGCCTGCGCTTCGCCATCTTTCAGCACCGGCACTGCGAGACCGAAGGCACGGTCGTCCTGGATGGGCCCCGAAATCGCATAGCCTTCCTTACGCACCGTTTCGATCAGCCGCGTGATGTATTTTTCATCCCGCGCGGCGCGGTCTGCCTCCCGGCCTGTGCCTTGCAGTGTGGCGAGCAACAAGGCGCGCGTCTCTTCAGATGAGAAGGCGAAATAGGCGCGGCCCATGGCGGAGACCAACAGCGGTATGCGCCGCCCGATGTAGATCCGGTCAAGGGCAAAGGGGGAATGGGAAAGGGTGCTGTAGCGGGCTTGCATGGCATCGCCGTCCAGGGTGGCGATCGCGAGCGGCCATTTGTGATCCCGCGTCACGGCGCGGAGGTGAGGCCGCGACGCTTCCACGATCTGGTCAGCACTTTGAAAGCCACCGGCGAGCAGCGTCACTCGGTCGGTCAGGCAATAGCCGGCACTTCGGGAAATCCGCCGCGCATAGCCTGCCGCGATGAGCGTGTCGAGCAGCCGCACCAATGTCGATTTCGGAAGCCCTGTGTCCTCATGAAGGTCCGCCAGGGTTGTGTACACACGCCGGTTGAGAGCCTCAACAACCGAGAGGCCACGTGTCAGCGATTCAATGGTTCTTTCTGTCATAGCGACCGATTTACTAATTCCGCAATGTGGAATTAGTAAATCATTTTGGGGCGGGGGCCGTCAACGCGCGCCAGACTGTGCCGGCAATTTTCGCACTGCCTGGGGAGGAGACCGGCAATGAACGCACCCGCTTCCATCAAGAATGCAGAGGCCCTTGGGCTGACGTTTGACGCGTTAAGCCCGAACATTGGCGCCACCGTCTCGGGCGTCGACCTGACAAAGCCCGTGAGCGATGAACTGGCAGCGGCGCTTCGTGCCGCGCTCGTGGATTACAAGGTCATCTTCTTTCGCGATCAGGACATCACCACCGAACAGCATCTGGATTTTGCCCGGAAGTTCGGTGACCTGGAAGTTCATCCATTTGGGCCGCAGAACGCAGAGCATCCCGAAGTCCTTAAGATCTTTCACAACAAGGACAATAAGGGCAGGGAGAACACCTGGCACTCTGATGTGACCTGGCGTCTGGAGCCTTCCCTCGGATCCATATTGCGCGCACGGGAAATTCCTCCGAAAGGCGGCGACACGCTCTTTGCCAACATGGAAATGGCCTATGACGATCTGTCCGATGAGATCAAAGAAAAGCTCGACGGTGCTATCGCGGTGCACGACTTTGCCAACTTCCGCGCTGGGCTGCGTAAGAAGGGCCTCTCAGACGAAGAGATCGAGGTTTACAACAAAAAGTATCCGAACCCGCACCACCCGGTGATCCGGACGCATCCGGAGAGCGGTCGGAAGTCGATCTACGTGAACCTTGCCTTCACCCAATTTATTGAAGGGTGGGACCGCGCTGAATCAGATGCCATGTTGCAGTTCCTCTATTCTCGGGCATCGATTCCGGAATATCAGTGCCGCTTCCAGTGGGAGAACAACTCGATTGCCTTCTGGGACAACCGGTCCGCGCAGCATTATGCCGTCTCTGACTATTGGCCCGCTGAGCGCCGCATGGAGCGCGTCACGATCATTGGTGACAAGCCGGTCTGAGCGTTTCCAGGGTGAGGACGAAGCCGCCACCGGTTTGAGGCAAGGCCGAACGGGTTAGGCGGTTCACCGTCCGGAAACGCGTCAAATGAATCAGACCGTCAGGCAAGCCCGTGGATGGCGAGAGCGAACGCATAGACGAGCGCGGTTTCTTTGAGCCGCTCGAAGCGACCCGCCGCGCCCCCATGTCCTGCGTCCATATTGGTCTTGAACAGGATCGCATTGCCGCTGGTTGAATGCTCCCGCAGCTTGGCAATCCATTTGGCAGGCTCCCAATAGGTCACACGGGGGTCGGTGAGGCCCGCAAGCGCCAAAATGTTTGGATAAGGCTGCTTGGCGACATTGTCATAGGGCGAATAGTCGGCGATCGTCTCGTAGGCCGCCTTGTCCTCAATCGGGTTGCCCCACTCGAGCCATTCGGGCGGCGTGAGAGGCAGCGTGTCGTCCAGCATGGTGTTGAGCACATCAACAAAAGCCACCTCTGCGACGATACCCTTAAAGAGATCCGGCGCGAGATTGGCGACCGCCCCCATCAACATGCCTCCTGCGCTGCCGCCATGGGCGGTGATGTTGCCGCGGGCGGTGTAGCCGTTTGCCGCGAGATGTTCGCCCGCGGCGATAAAGTCGGTGAACGTGTTGGACTTCTTGTCGAGCTTGCCGTCTTTGTACCAGCCATAGCCGCGCTCTTTGCCGCCGCGAATATGAGCAATGGCATAAATGAACCCGCGATCAACCAGGCTCAATCGGCTGACAGAAAAAGACGCCGGCATGGAAATGCCATAGGCGCCATAGCCATAGAGCAGGCAAGGCGCTGTGCCATCAAGCTTCGTGTCTTTGCGGTAGACGAGCGAGATCGGAACCTGCGCACCATCCTTTGCCGTCGCGAAGATACGCTCGGTCACATAGTCGGCTGGGTTATGTCCGCTGGGGACTTCCTGTTCTTTCAGAAGCGTGCGCTCGCGGGTACCCATGTCATAGTCGAATATCTGCTCAGGCGTGGTCATGGACGAATAGGAGAACCGCACCTGCTTCGTCTCATATTCAAGGCCGGACATAAACCCCAGATCAAACGCAGCTTCCTCAAACGCAATCGCGTGCTCGCCATCATCCGTTAAAGAGCGAATGAAGATCTTGTTCAATCCGTCTTCGCGTTGCAGACGAACGTGGAAATCTGCGTAGGCGCAGTGATCCAGCAAGAGGGTGCCGGGCGCATGGGGAATGACATCGCGCCAATTGGGGCGATCCGGCGCGGACGTGGGCGCTTCCACCAGTTTGAAGTCTTCAGCGTCATCCGCATTGGTGATAATGAGGAAGCGGTCACGGGGTGCATCATGCTCTAGATCATATTCGACGCCAGGTTCCCGTGCGGCCACCAAAAAGGGCTCCGCATCGGGTGTGGTGGCGTCGACCAGACGGCTCTCGCTGGTCTGATGGTCATGAGCGCTGATCACGATATAGCGTCCGCTCTGCACTGTGCCGACGCTTACAAAGAAACCGGGGTCTGCCTCTTCATAGACGCAGACATCCTTGGCCGGATCATCGCCCAGCTTGTGGCGAAACACCCGGCTGGGGCGGTGGTTCTCATCCACCCGCACGTAGAAAAAAGTCTGATTGTCCAGTGCCCAGGCCGCGCCGCCGCTTGTGTCCGGGATGATGTCTGAATGATCGGCACCCGTCTGGATGTCGCGCACCCTGAGAGTGAAATATTCCGATCCTTTGACGTCGCTGCTCCACGCGAACAGCGCATCATCGGGGCTCCGCGAAGCGCCGCCGATTTTGAAATAGGCCTCGCCTTCTGCCTCCTTGTTTCCATCAAGGATGACGGTCTCCACTTCCTCACCGGTACGAGGCTTCCGGCAAAAGAGCGGGTGCTGTGCGCCGGTCTCGTACTTGGAGTAATAGAGCCAGTCCCCATGAGGCGCCGGCACCGAACTGTCGTCTTCCTTGATGCGGCCTTTGATTTCCTCAAAGAGAGAGACGCGGAGATCCTCCAGCGGCTCAAAGGCCGAGTCCGCATAAGTGTTTTCTGCTTCCAGATAGGCCCGAATATCGGGCTGTAGAACGCTGGGGTCTTTCATCAGCGTTTGCCAGTCCGGGTCCCGCAGCCAATCATAAAGGTCAGTGCGCGTAATCCCATGACGGGTATCTGTCACGGAGCGTTCGTCGGCAATCGGAGCAGTAGGTGGAAGCGCGAGGGGCATGTGGGTCTTTCAGATATGAAAAAGCCTCCGGCAGGGACCCCGCCGAAGGCTTCATAAGATAGGGGTGAAACGTCTATTCGAAAAGAAGCGTAATCGTTTCCGCGATGAGGGCAGGGCGCTCCTGACCTTCAATTTCGATAGAGACTTCGTTGACGATTTGCGTGCCGCCGCTCTTTGGTGTCGCCTCTTTAAGCTTTAGACGTCCACGCACCCGGGAGCCCACGGGCACCATGTTGGTGAACCGCACGCTGTTGGAGCCGTAATTGATCCCGCGCGTGACGCTTTTAACGCCGCTGATTTCGCCCATCAGCTTTGGCAGCAAGGAGAGGGTCAGGTAGCCATGCGCAATTGTCGGCATGCCCAGCTCTTTCTGCGTGCGCTCTGGATCAATGTGGATCCACTGATGGTCGCCGGTCGCGTCCGCAAACATGTTGATGCGGTCCTGATCGATTTCGACCCAGTCGCTGACGCCGATTTCGTTTCCTTTTTCCGCCGCGTAGTCAGCAACGGTGTCAAAAATGCGCATGTAAATGCCTCCAGTTGTGTTTTTTGATATTGGGGACGAAGCCCTGGAAAATCTGGCCTAAAGGTAGCGGCCTCGTTCGAGAATTTCCAAGACATAATCGTGGTAGGAAACGCCGCTTTCCTGGGCTTTTCTGACGCGGCGAAGCACCGTCTCCGGCGTTGGCCCTGCCCAGGCCGCAGCATGCGCCTCCTTCATCTGCCGTCGTTCCAGCCGATCCCAGTCAAAAAGGCCCGGTCCCATATTGTGACCGATCATCGGATGGAGCGGAATGACATAGCCCTGATACTCCAGGCGTTCTATCTGCTGTGAGCGCATTTTGGCCAGCCGCTCGCCGGGCTTAGCGCGGCGTTTTCTGACGGGGCGGGCAGCGAGCATGTCAGAGTACCTCCGGCTTACTTCGACAGCCTGATGCGGACACGCCGATCCTCGCCGGCTTCCCAGGTGAGATCTTCAAGCCACCCCCAGGTTTCGCCTTCAGGCTCAATGGCGATCCTGCCGCGCTCCCAGCCATGACGCCGGAGCTCCGCAGCAACGGCTTCAGAACGCTGTCTGGCGAGCCGCGCATTGGACGCGGGGTCGCCAGTCTTGCTCGCTTTGCCGAACAGACAAATCTGGACCGCATGTTGGCCGGTCGCGCGTTCATAGACTTCACGAATGATCGCTTTGTCTTCGTTGTCCAGTGCCGCGGAGCCAACATCAAAGAAAACGAAAAACTCCCGATCGAATTTTCCACCGACACCCTGCTGATTGCGGCAGCTCTTGCCTGACGAATGGGTTTCGACAGCCGAAGCAGGCAGGGAAAATGCCATGCCCAATATCAGAGCAATAGAGATGAAAGCTGGACGAAGAAATGACATGGACAAGCCTCTGATTCTGAACGTACCCCGTTCGTTATCAATAATAGGCTTGTTTTAAGTCGAATTCAAAGGTCGCCGGCGCGTTCTCGAACCGCCCGCTCCAACGCATGAAGAGGTCCTTCTGCCAGGCCAAAATCATTAAGGTGAGCAATCGTGCGGTAGAGATAGTCTCTGTTCGTCCCAATATCACCTTCGGCGCTTGCCATGCGCCGCACAGCTTTGTTGAACGGGATACGTCCGGCATAGCGTTTGCTGTCCCGATTGGCGACGAAGGTAAGCCCTTCGACCTTTTTGGATCCAATACGCAGCTGCACCCGTTTGGGGACGTAGCCGGTCCCGACCATCTCCCTCAGCCAGAGAATTTCCGTTTCGCTTTCCACATGTTCAGGGGCAATGCGATGCGCCAGGCCAACGCAGGAACCGCCCGCATCAAGACCCAACATCAAACCGGGCTTTTTGGGGCTGCCGCGTCCAATCACCAGGTGCAGGCAGAAGGCTCGGTGATAACCAAACAGCATGCTGCGCGCGGATTCCGCGACATGAATGGCCGGGTTCCACATCAAGGAGCCGTAGCCAAACACCCACAGGCTCTGGTTTTTGCGTCGGGTGCTGAGAAAAGCCTCCCGCGACGCCTGCCGCTCTTCATGTGTGATGAGGGAATAGTCCGGCAAGCTCGCGACCTGTTTTTCCAGACGGTCGATAAAAGCCGGCGTGATGTCCTCACGGCGAATGGTCCCGTCGCCAGGAAGAGAAGTCCGGCGACGGGGTGTTTTTGTCGTCTGCCGGTCAGACGATTTTCGAGTCATGATTGCCCCAATAGCGATCCCGGACGAGACGCTTATAGAGCTTGCCCGTTGGATGCCGCGGCAATTCCTCGTCAAAGTCGATGGAGCGGGGGCACTTGATCGCCGCGAGCTGTTCCTTACAGAAATCCATCAGTTCGGCTTCGAGATCGGGGCCTGCTTCGTTCCAGTCCACAGGCTGCACCACCGCCTTCACCTCTTCACCGAAGTCTTCGTTCGGCACGCCGATAACAGCGACGTCGGCAACTTTCGGGTGCGTAATGAGGATATTCTCAGCTTCCTGCGGGTAAATGTTCACACCCCCGGAAATGATCATGAAGGCTTTACGGTCCGTGAGGTAGAGATATCCGTCTTCATCGACCCGTCCCACATCGCCCAATGTCGACCAGCCGCGCTTACTTGGATGGCGCGAGTCTTTCGTTTTATCCGGGTCATTGTGATATTCGAACATATCGTCCGGATCGGCGTCCTCCGCGGGTGCGAAATAGATCGTGCCGGCTTCGCCCGTCGGGAGTTCTTCGCCCTCTTCGTCACAGATGTGAACGGACCCAAGCAAAGGTTTGCCGACAGAGCCTTTATGCGCCATCCATTCGTCAGAGTTCAGCTGACAGAAACCATTGCCTTCGGAGCCAGCGTAATATTCATAGATCACGGGGCCCCACCAATCGATCATCTGCTCTTTTACGGGGATCGGGCAGGGGGCGGCCGCGTGGATCGCAACCTTGTGCGATGACAGGTCATACTTTCGGAGTTCATCCTGCGGCATTTTCAGCATACGGACAAACATGGTGGGTACCCATTGCGAATGGGTGATCTTGTGTTTTTCGATAAGCTGAAGCGCCTGCTCGGGATCAAAATGGTCCATCACGATGCAGGTCCCACCAATGCGATGCACCGACATATTGTAGCGCAGCGGGGCTGCGTGATAGAGCGGCGCAGGCGAGAGATACATGGTGTCTTCGGTCATGCCATAGAGCAAAGTCACCAGATTGAGCAGCCCTTCGCCCTCGTCGATCGGGCCACCGGAGAGTTTGCGGCGAATACCTTTTGGCCGGCCGGTTGTGCCCGACGAATAGAGCATATCCGTGCCCGCCGTTTCGTCGGCAATCCGGTCCGTCGGCATGGCGTTCCGCGCTTCTTCATAGCTCTCATAACCATCGTCCTTGCCGTTGATCATGAAGCGCTTGGTCACGCCTTTCAGAAGTCCTTGGCCGACAAGTTCGTTTGAGACGGCACCAATGGCGCTGGAGGTGAAAAACAATTTCGCACCGCAATCGCCGACAATATAGTCCACTTCCGGCGCCGTAAGCCGGGAGGAAATTGCCGTGAAGTAAAGGCCTGCCCGCTGCGCTGCCCAACACAGCTCCAGGAACCGCGCATTATTTTCCATGAATATGGCAATCGCGTCGCCGGGCTTCAGGCCTTCGGCGCGGAAGAGTTGGGCGGCTTGGTTGGTGCGGTCTTCCAGTTCGCCATAGGTCACAACTTCCCCGGTTGCCGCCATGATATAGGCAGGCTTGTCAGGGTTTTTGGCGGCGTGGTGGCATGGATGAAACATCAGGTACGTCTCCCGGCGTGTCTTTGTTGGTCGGTCTGTTCGATCTTGCGAGACCGTCGCGCAGGCTTTTCTAGTGCAGCCTTTTCACGAAGGCTGTTATATCAGGTGCAGACATTTATGCACCGCCGAATTCGCGAGGGAGCAATGATTTGCCCGCCCGGAAGGGTGACGCAGGGGAAACATATCCCTCGGCACAGAAGGGTTTGAACAGGGAGAAAAAGATGAGCTACGAGACAATCAAATATGAGGTCGAGGACAATATCCTGACCATCACACTGAACCGTCCGGACAAAATGAACGCCTTCACCGGTCAGATGATGATCGACATGATTGATGCGTTTGATCGGGCAGACGCCGACGACGATGTGCGCGCCATCATCATCACCGGCGAAGGCAAAGCCTTTTGCGCCGGCGCCGATCTATCGCAGGGGGCGAAAACCTTCGACTATGAAAACCGGGACGATCGGCCTGACAAGGCAGGGTCAGCCGCATCCGCAGATGGTGAGATCGACTGGAGCCACCCGTCGGTGCGTGACGGTGGCGGACGTTTGACGCTGCGCATCTATGAGAGTCTGAAGCCTGTGATTGGCGCGATCAATGGAGCGGCGGTTGGCGTCGGGGTAACCATGCAGCTGCCGATGGATATTCGTCTGGCGTCTGAGAAAGCGCGGTTCGGATTTGTCTTTGCCCGCCGCGGGATTGTGCCGGAAGCCTGCTCAAGCTGGTTCCTGCCGCGCGTCGTCGGCGTTAGCCAGGCTTTGGAATGGATTTACTCAGGTAAGGTATTCGATGCACAAGAAGCACTCCGAGGCGGTTTGGTGCGGGATGTCCTTCCCGAAGATGAACTGCTTCCAAAAGCGCGTGAAATCGCCCGTGAGATTGCTGACAACACGGCGCCGGTGTCGATTGCACTGTCGCGGCAGCTTGTGTGGCGCATGGCAGGGGCGGACCATCCGATGGAAGCCCACAAGATGGACAGCCGATCCATCTTCTCCCGCGGCGCATCTGAAGATGCGAAAGAAGGCGTTATGTCCTTCCTGGAAAAACGCCCAGCGGTCTACCCCTGCAAAGTGTCGGAAGACATGCCGGTCTTCTTCCCCTGGTGGGACGAGCGCGAATACAAGTAACTACGTTCAGGGGTCAGGCGGATTCGGCTGCCTGACCTGTTCCCGCTTCGATCTTCCAGAGATTGGTGGCAAAGAACATGGTGAGCCACAGGAAGACCATGCAGGAAGAGGGAACCAGTACGGCGTTGAGAGGCCCCAAAACCTCAATCACGAAGCCCGCACCAAAGGCGCCGATCGGCCCGCCGCCCATCATCCCGAGTTGGAAGACAGAGAGCACCCGCGCGCGATGACTGTCGACAGCGGCGATCTGGACGATTGCCCGTGACTGACTCATGGAGACGCCAGACGACAGGCCCCAACAAAGCGCCAGCGTATAAACCGCCCAAAGCGGCGGGTGAAAATGCACAAACACCATCATGATGGAGCCTGAACACATGGCGAGCATAATGGCACGCCCCTGTCGTTTAATCGGCCGAAGCCGCGTCTGCACCATGGACGAAACGCCGATCCCGCCAAAGAAACAGATATTGATGAAAGCAATCTCGAAAGAGTCGCCGCCATAGACGTCCCGGATCAGAATCGGGAACAGCACCATGAAGACGCCGATATAGAGGATGCCCGCAAAGAACATCATGAGAATGACGGACCGCAGATCCTGATTTTGCCAGACGATATCGATGCCCTCACGGATCTGACTGAGTTGCGAGGGTCGATCTTTGTCTGGTGTATGCGCGACGGTAGGTGGCGCTTTGGGAAGGCGCATGGTGGTCACTGCGGCAACCAGAAGAGACACGGACTGGGCAGCCATCAACGGAACGGCGCCCACAAAAACCGCAAGGCCGCCGATTGAAAGGCCAACCACCTGCGACAGGAACTGGGCGCCGGTCGCCATTTGAACCGCCTGCTGGATGTTCCCGCCAAGGCTCGAATTGGCGACACGGTTTAAGAGCGAGTCCCGCGCCGGCATGGTGAAGGCACCCAAGGCAGCGAGCACAATCGCGTAGCTGATGAGAACCTCATAGTTCAGATAGCCAGCGATGTAAAAAACAGCGAGACCAATAGGAGCAAGGCCCGCGGCCAGCTGCAGGCGCATCAGATACTTGCGCAATTCCTTTCTGTCCGCTGTGGCACCGCCGAAAAGTCCGAGAATGAGCATGGGCAGCATGGCGAACATCTGTGCGACGCCTGTCAGAGCAGCGCTTTCATTCAGCACAAACACCAGCAGCCAGGGAAAAAGAACCGTCTGCACACCGCCTGAAAAGAAGTAGGCGGACACCCCACCCATATACCAGTGCAGGTCTGTTCTGTTTTGGGGTTCTGTGGACACGAGTGGTTCCTTGGGCGCGAAATACACCCAAGGCCTATGCTGAATAGACATTCAGCGCAAGTTTCAGAGCACGATCACGGATGAACGGTCAGTCTGCCGCTGCGGAAGCTGCAGGGGACCGCATGCCCCAGATCGGCGTGGCAAAACATGCCAGGACCAACATGAGCAGCATGCCTGCGGCGGGGAGCAAGACGGCATTTTGCGGTCCCCACCATTCGACATAAAAGCCGGAAAGGAAAGCGCCCACGGGTGCGCCGCCCAGGACCCCCATTTGAAAGACCGCTAGAATCCGTCCGCGATGACTGGCGGGTGCTGCTTCCTGAATGATGGTGCGGTTCATGGTCATGGCCACGCCGCCCCCACACCCCCAGAGGAATGTGGCCGCAGTGAGTAGCCAAAAGGTGGGAACAAACCCAAACGAGGCCATAATGAAAGCGCCAGTGCCGAGGGCTAGGATAAGGGCGCGCCCCTGTCTTTCAATGCCGCCACGCCGGCCGATGAGAGATGCGGAAAACACAATGCCGCACATCATGAACACATTCACAATGGCAAGGTCGCTCGCGAGATTATCCCCCGCCTGAAAGACGTCGCGGACGATGAAGGGCAGAACCACCTGTGATGTCCCGAAAAACAAGATACCGACACCAAATACAATCGCGGTGGGCGCGAACAGGCGGGCATCACGGCCGACCTCACGAAAACCATCAACGATTGCCGCAAGCGACGGTGCAGACGCCCCTTCTGGCTTGTGCTGGGGAAGACCAAGAGCCAGAAAACCGCCCATCCACAGCATGCCGGTCTGTGCCGCGAAGATTATGGCGATGCCGATCAGGGGTTCTAACGCGGCAAGACCAAATCCAACGATTTGTGCGCCGAATTGAAAAACAGTAGCCGCCATCACCGCCTTTTGGATTTTCCCGTCGGCGATATGCGTGAGAAGCGAGTCGCGCGCAGGAATGATGAAAGCGCCCGCAACCCCCATCGCCAACGCGTAGATGATCAGGACCTCGTAGGTCAGCGCATTGAAGAGATGTGCGATCAGAATGCCAAGCGCCGGAAGGCCCGCGAAGAAATGGACCAGCACCAGGATGCGCCGACCGTCCACGTGATCTGCCGTCGCGCCACCGACCATGATCAGCAGCATGGTTGGCAAAAAGAGGGCCATCATGGCAAAGCCAAGTTCAGCAGGACCCAAGGCGAGTTGCCCTGTTACGAGAAACGGAAACAGAACAGTCTGAATGCCAATGGCCCCAAACCAGCTGACTAGGCCGCCGAGATAGAGGTTCATCGGGCGCATGGCATCGGTCCTTCTGGGTCGTCTAGATGGCGTCGTGCGCGTGAAGCGTCCAAAGCCGTGATTTCAGCATAAGCCATGCGAGCACCAGGGTCATCCCAATGGTGGGTACCCACATCGCCATGTGGGTGCCAACAAGCCCGGCGAGCACACCCATGATAAGCGACCCGAGTGGCGAGCCACCGGCAAACCCGAGCTGGAAAATAGACAGGGCGCGCGCGCGGTAAGCCTCGTCCGCCTCTGCCTGCACGATGGTGCGGCTCAAGGTCATGACGCATCCGGCACCCAAGCCCCAGATGAAACTGAACACACAGAAAAGCCAGAAAGGCATTTCGAATGAAAACGCAAAGACCACCAGCACACCCACGGCGAGCGCGATGATTGCACCACGCCCGCGTCTGGCGACATGGCCCACCCGCAAAAGCGCGACGGTCGAGATAATGGTCGCGCCCCAGAAGGCAATATTGGCAATACCGACTTCGATGATCCCGCCGTCGTAAAAGTCGCGCACGATGAGCGGCAGAATGACGAGGAAGGCGCCAATATAAAAAACGCCGACGGCAAACATGGCGATCACCACAGGCAGGATCACGTCCGATTGTCGAACATAGGTAAGGCCGTCCAACATTGCCTGCGCGCGCCGCTCATGGACAACGTTCCCGTTGTCGGGCTTTTTCGGTAGTTGGCGTGAAGCGATGCCGCCCGCCAGCATGATAAGGGACTGCCACGCGAAGAGCAGAGGCGCGCCGATCACATGGGCCGCCAATGCCATCAGCATACCCAGCAATTGAGCGGTTTGCTGAACAGCAAGCGCCAAGGTGACACCCCGCTGAACATTGTCGCCGGCAACGCGGCTGAGTGTCGCGTCGCGCGCGGGCATCGCGAACGCGGTCGCGGTGCCCATAACCAGTCCGTACGCGATAAGCATCTCGTATGTAAGAAGCCCTGCATTCATGGAACTGGCGAGCGCAAGTGGTGGTACCGCAGCGAGAAGATGAATGCGAAACAGGATGGTGCGCGGATCGCCGCGATCAGCCGTCGCACCGCCAAAAAGCATGAACAGAATGGCGGGCAGAGAAAGGCTCATCTGCGCAATGCCGACAAGCGCTGGCGACACATCCAGGACGAAGGTCACCAGAAAGGGGAAGAGCACGAACTGCAAACCAAGGCTGGTGAACCAGCTGCCCTGTCCCACCATATACCAGGTGAGCTGGTTCGCTTGGGCCTCCGATGCGTCACGCGTCCCCATACATCCCCCGTGCGGCGCTGATCGCGAAGCGCCTGATTCATTCCTCATTAAACCATGTGACAGTGATATGAAACTTTTGAATTGCAATCGAATTAGGCGTCTTCCTTAACGTCTAAGCAAGTTACCTCGCTGAGGATTGCCGCGGGCCGCAATGAGAAGGGTTAAATCAGCGCGCGCCGCCTACCCAATATTGTTGCGTTCAGGTGGTAAAGGGTGATCGCGTGACCAGTGAGACATCGAGTATTAAGTCGGGCTGCAGTGCCGAGCAGATTGCGCACAAAGTGGACCCAGTTCCCCCCCACATCTCCTGTGCAGACGTGTTTGACCGGTTTATGTCAGACCCTGAAATCATGCATCTGCCGGTGCTGGAGGGCCGCAAGATCGTTGGCATTGTGAACCGTCAGGACTTCACTCTGACCTATACGGTTCTCTACGGAAAAGAGATTTATGGGCGCAAACCCATATCGGCGCTGATGGACGGCGACCCGATGATCGTCGCCGCATCTTTGGGAGCAGAGACACTCAATCAGCTGTTGGTCTCCGCCGGGCACGGCTCCATGCTGAAGGGGTTTATTGTCGTCAAGGACAAGCATTATCTGGGTGTAGGCAGTGTCATGGATGTGTTGGCGTCAGTCGCCGACATTATGAGTGATCGGGCGCGGGAGCTCGACATAGCGCGCGAGCGGGCGGAGCAGGCCAGCATAAGTAAGACGAATTTCCTGGCGAGCATGAGTCATGAGTTGCGCACGCCTTTGAACGCCATCATCGGGTTCGCCGATCTGGTGCGCAGCGAGTCCTATGGTGCGTTACAGCCTGTTCGGTACCGCGAATACATCGAAGACATCTACCAGAGTGGGGATCACCTCCTGGGTCTCATCAACGAAATACTAGATATGGCGAAAATCGAAGCCGGCCGGTTTGAACTGAATGAAGAAGTGTTTGATCCGTCCCGGACGGTGTCCAGAGTATTGAAAATGTTGCAGCCGTCCGGAGAAGACGCGGGTCTCACCTTTGAATTCGACTGGATGGATGAGCAGGTGCCGATGATCTGCGCGGATGAACGCCAGTTGCAACAAGTGCTTTTGAACCTGATTTCCAACGCGATCAAATTTACCGATCCCGGCGGCACGATCACACTTCGCTCGCAGCTCGATACGAACGGCACATTGGAAATTCAGATCCATGATACCGGCATTGGTATCCCGGCAGATCAGATGGAAAAAATCTTTGAGCCGTTTGAGCAGGTTGAGAACACGCATACGCGAACGAGGTCCGGCACAGGTCTCGGCCTGCCGCTTGCGCGCGCAATGGTCGAGGCCGTCGGCGGTTCGCTCACGCTCTCCAGTCGGGAAGGGGAAGGGACCTGTGCCTGTGCGAGCATACCTGGCGAGCGTGTGATGGGGCAGGAAGACCGGAAATCTTCCGACGCGACGACCGAAGACACGTCAGCGGCGGCCTAGCCGGCAGCCCGGACCATCGCGTCATAGTGATGGACACCACCCGCCCGGTCTGATGCCAGTTCTGCGATCATCGCTCGAGCGACGACGTCCGCGCCGATGCCCCGATATTTACGGAAAGGGCCTTGGAGACCGAGGTTCAGAACAGGAGTGAGGGTGATGGCCAGATGTTCCGCGGGGCGCGACTCTTCGCGATCTCCTAACAAAACACCGGGCCGGAAAATATGGATGGTGGAGAAATCCAACGCCAGCATAGCCTTTTCCGCTTCTCCCTTCACCCGCGAATAGAAGACAGGGGAGCGCGGGTCGGCCCCGACGGCAGAGACGAGCGCAAACTTTGAGGCGCCCGCGGCTAGTGCCGCGCGAGCAAAGGCGGTTTCATAATCGTAATCGACCTTACGGAAAGCCTCTCGGCTGCCGGCTTTCTTGATCGTGGTGCCGAGCGCGCAATAGGCCTCGTCTACCTTGATGTCGGAGCTGCGCACTGCGTCTTCCAGCTGATCGAAGTCGACCTCGAGATTGCCGAGCTTGTCGTGGGAACGATCAAGTGGGCGTCGTGTGAGAGCGATCACCTTGTCATGGGTCGGAGACGTAAGGAGAAGGTCGAGCAGGTGGCTGCCGACAAGGCCTGTCGCTCCGGCGATCAATGCAGTTTTTTGGGTCATATGCTCACCTTAGTCGAAAGCAAGGGATCACGTCAGCGTGGTGTAGGGCCGGTATATCGGGCGCGGGGCCGGATGAGGCCCGGCCGCATTTGTTGTTCAATTGCATGGGCGATGAGACCGGCGGTGCGGCCCAACGCAAATAGCGACAGCGCCGATCCGCGCGGCAGGTCATAGGTCACGCAGAGCGCCGCCAAAGCCAGATCAATATTGGGTTTGATGCCGGCGGCACTCTTCATCGTTTCGATAACCTGGTTCATCTGCGCGAAGGTTTTTGTATCGCCGCGATGCTCCGCCATGAGCCGCATCAAGACTTTGGCGCGGGGGTCGCCATTAGGATAAAGCCAGTGGGAAAAGCCGGGCATCGGCTCCTGATCCCTTAAGCGTTGGCGCACGCTTTCCGCCGGGTCGGAACTCTCGGCCAGATCATGCAACAGGTTTTCGGTACGCCGTGAGATGCCGCCATGCTTGGAGCCCTGAAGTGCCGCCATGCCGGCCATGACCGCACCATAGAGGGTGGTCCCGGCGGCGGCGGTTGTGCGAGCGGTAAATGCAGACGCGTTCAACTCATGATCTGCACACAGAACGATGGCTGCACGAATGGCGTCCGCTGTCGATGCATCTGCGTCCCAGGCCTGCTGCAACTGCTGATGGACGGGCACCGCAGATGCTGGTCGCCCCGCAATGGTGGCGGCGACCAGGCGCATGATTTTGACACCGGTGGCTGCGAGGCCTTCCGGTGTTGTGTTGAACAGGGTTGTGTCGAGCGTTGCCGCAATAGGTAGGGCCGTGAGCGCTCTATCGACCGGGGGCAGGTCTCCCGGAATGTCCGGTAAAGAAGGCGGCAGAACATCGTCCTGGAAAGGGTCGCTGGCGCAATCCCAAAGCAGCGTGGCGACACTCTCTAAGGAAGAGTGAGCAGCCAAATCCGTAACTTCTGATCCGCGGTAATAGAGACGACCGTCTGCGATGAGGGTGATGGCCGAATCCAGAAGCGGCTGACCCCCGCTCAACGTGTAGCCCGCATCCCCCGGCGGCACCCGGGCTTCATCCAGTTTGGCCGTCCGGCGGTCCTTGAGCCCCCGCACATCCTCCGCCCGGTACCGCCGCGCCCGCGAATTGGGGACCGGTTCAGAGCGGATCAGGTCGCGGCTCACATAGGCATAGAGGGTTGGCAGGCTGACCCCCAGTTCCGCCGCAGCTTCCTTGGCGTTCAGGTAGAGAGCCTCATCCTCTGGTGCTGTATTGATGATTTTGTTCATACATTGATTAGCTTAATCAAGATTGACGACTTTGACAAGCGGCATCATGTTGCACTGCAGAAAGAAGAGGCGGGTTCAGCCAATCCAGCAGAACACCCCTCAGGCTGGAAGAAGGAGAAGCATGATGAGCAAAAGCGAACAGGAAACCGTCGCCGGAGGTTTGGAGGGCGTGGTGGCCGCCGAAACTGCGCTCAGCCGCGTTGATGGCGCTGCAGGTCGATTGATCATTGCGGGTGAGGATTTGCCAGACCTTGCCGACACCATGAACTTCGAGGGGGTGACCGCGGCCCTTTGGTCGACAGCGGGCACACCCTGCAGTGCGACAGAGGTCCGGGACGCATTGGGCGCGGCCCGGCTTGACGCTTTCGCGTTGGTTCCCACGCTCTTAGATGCGGCGAAGGGTTTGACGATCACTGAAGCCCTGAGGGCGGGGCTCAGCTTGCTGCCGGACGAGCATCGCACAGAGCCACATGTGCGTCTGGTGGCGTCGATGCCGGTCTTCGTGGCGGCCCTGTCCAGAGCCGCAGACGGCAAGGTCCCCGTCGCACCGGATGCCGGTCGCTCTCATGCGCAGGACTATCTGCACATGCTGCATGGAGAAGAACCCGCGTCGGACGCGGTCGATGCCATGGACAAATATCTCGTGACGGTGAGTGACCACGGGATGAATGCGTCGACCTTCACCGCAAGGGTCGTGGCCTCAACCGCTGCTGAGCAGGTTTCATCGGTCCTGGCGGCATTGTGTGCCCTCAAAGGACCCCTCCACGGTGGAGCCCCTGGTCCGGTGCTCGACATGCTGGACGATATCGGGTCATCTGAAAGTATTGAGCCATGGCTGCGGGCCGCCGTGATGGCAGGCGACAGGCTCATGGGGTTTGGCCACCGCATCTACCGTGTCCGTGACCCCCGCGCAGATGTGCTCGGCGCCGCGATAAAAAGTCTGAAGGGTGTCGAGGAGCGCACGGCCTTTGCCCGCCAGGTAGAAGCGACCGCGAAAGCTGTCTTGAAGGAACTGAAACCCCATCGGCCGCTTGATACGAATGTTGAGTTCTACACGGCGCTCCTGCTGGAAGCTTTGGCTATCCCACGCGCAGCTTTCACGCCGACATTTGCGATCGGCCGCGTTGCCGGGTGGACCGCCCACATCATGGAGCAAGAAGCCACAGGCAGGCTGATCAGACCATCGGCCCGCTATATTGGCAAATTGCCAGATGATCTGGAAGTGGCGTGAGGTCTGCCGCGCACCCTTAGCAGGGGTCGATGGAATCAAACGCCCGTTGGATGAGCCGGATCGCTGGCTCATCCAGCAATTCCGGGTGCCACTCTGAATAGCGCACTATCTGGCGTTCCAGCTGCTCATAGGTCGCAGCTCGGGGAACCAGCGCACATTGGAAACGTTCGGTCTCTTCGTTTGAGTGGACCTTTCGTGTTCCTTCATTCACCTGCATGGCATGAAGACTGGCAAAGAAACCGCTCACATATTGTCGGCAGTACCGCGCCTTGCCGGTGACGCGTTCTCCAGGGCGCTCAAGCTCCTGATCGATGGCAAGCTGACAGAATTGCTGCAGGTCGCGTCCTGTCTCGACCCGCGTCCGCGCCTCAGCGGACTCGGCAGTCAAGGCAACAATCGAAAGAACGGCCACCAGGAACCCGGCCGGACCGAGAAGGTCCCGGTGTCGGGGTCCTACTCCTCGAAGTCTGTCCATCGCTCCCACAGACCTTCCACACACTCGCCGGTTGTCATTTGACTTGTGACCAGGCGCATCGGTCGTTCAGCGATGCTGCCGAGTGTGTCTTCCGCCATTTCCTGGGCAAGCGCCCGACACGGATCAAGCGTGCTGTATGTTCCATAGAATACGCCGCCAATGGCAATCGCCAGCAAGGCAAGCCCGCTGATAAGTGTACGCATATTCCCCCCCAAAAAATCCTGATCTGCGAACGGCTCATGGTCGGCGATGGTACGCCCCGGACCCGCGTTAAATGCTAGTAGCCAATTCCCGAGTTTTCATTTCCCTCATTCAGGATCGACCGGTCATCAAAGCGCGATTGACCGCCACATGAGCCGTATCCGTCTCCCCAACCTGTACGATAGGCAGGCTCTGTTTCGTAGAGCGCTTTGTTACGGTGTATGGTTTCGTCGAACCCTGACACACGCGTGTGGGCGGACTGACATCCCTCCGCATGTCCGGCTTTATAAAGCGGGTCTTGCAGAAGCTGAGGATCTCGCTCAAAGGCGCAGGCCGACAGGCCCAGAGCTGCACTCACCAACACCATTCCGGACAGGGCTTTGACGCGACGCACAATCATAACAAATCTCTTTCACTATGGTCGGCACCAGGGGCCGACCGGTACGCGAATTTTCCGCGAAAAACAGACGATAACGGACTTTGAGGATTGACGCCAATGCCCAGATCGCCGCCAATGCGAAGGGTCATATTCACACCATTTTAAGCCTCAAATGATTGCATAGGCGCCTCACAGGACCGCCAATTTGGGGATTTATCCGTGTCTGCAGCACCGGAAGAAAACGATCATGTCGCCGCGGCGGCAGCGGCCCTGATCGGATTGAGCGGTCAGGGGCACGACCTCTTGACCCGGCGTCTTGCCGACCTTGTTCTCACCGGTACCGGCCAGATGACCCCCAATGAGCTGGCGCTGGCGGAAACCGCCCTGATCGATTTGTTGCCTTTCACGGATCCGGAGTTGAAGCGGCGTTTGGCCGGTCGCGTCGCGCCCCTCGAAACCGCGCCGAGCGCGCTCCTGTCTGCCTTGCTGGCGGAACCGTTTGAGGTCGCCGAACCGATATTGGCTGAGGGCGTTTGCCTTTCAAACTGCGACCTTGTCCGCGTGGCGGAAGAGGGCGACCAGGAGCACCGACTCTGCATCGCCGGAAGGCTTGAATTGTCGCGGGTGGTCTGTGACGCTTTGGCGGCACGCGGAGAACCAGAGGTTCTGGCGCGTCTTGTCGCAAATACCGGGGCGAGCCTCTCCACTCATACACTGGAAGCGATGGTCCGCCGGTCCTCAGCGAAACCAGAATTGATCAAAGCGCTCCTGCGGCGACAGGAGCTCACACCCTGGTTGGCGCATCTCATGTTCTTTTGGGCGGACGGTGAGGAGCGGGCCCTCATTCTGAAACGCTTTGCTGTAGACCGGCGTGGCATTTCTGAAGCCCTCTCAGATGCGGTTGATATAGCTAGCTTGCTTCACGGCGGTGACTCGGCGCTTCATGAAACCTATCGCCTGCTGCGTCCTGCAGAGCGTATGTCGGAAGCTGCACAGCTTCGCCTGATCGCGGGTCTGGCAGAGGAGACGGCGCAGGGGGCTCTCGCCATGTCGGCGGGCATATCGCCGACCACCGCGGCTTGGATTATCGGTGATCCAGGCGGGGAACCAATGGCGGTGGCAGGCAAGGCGATGGGTCTTTCCCGTGACGCGTTTCAACAGGTCGCAACAGCGCTCAGCAGTGCACGACCCGGTGGTGCCTTGAGCGAGAATGAAATGGAACGCACCATTGGGCTGTTTGACAGCGTGACCATGGACCGCGCAGATTCCATCCTGCACTTCTGGGATCGGATCGTCGCGTCGGAAACCTCAACTTAAGACGCACCACCTGCCTGATTGATGGGCGCCCGAAAGGCGCTGAGCGTGACCACCTTCTCCAGATCCGCGCGGGTTGAGCGTGCCGTCTCGATAATGTCGCCTTCGGCTCTGTCTATCAGGTCGAGAATTTCTTCTACCCCTTCAAGCACCTGTGGCAACCAATCGGACTCTGCCTCACTATGCGTCAGCATCTGTTCTGCGTCCGCAGCGAGGGCGGCCGCAGCCTGTCGCACGGCACCGGTGCTGAAATCCCCTGGTCCCACGATAAGGCCCTCGATGTAGCGGATTTGGGCTCGAATATCGTTGATCCGAGCGGCCTGTTCGCGGCTCACCCGTTCGTCATCGTCGGCAATGGGGGCCAGGTCATCAAGTGGCAAGCCCAGGCAATGCCCGATCGCCGTCATGGTGCGGAACGTGCCGTCTTTCTTGCCGGTCTCGATTTCAGAAAGATAGGCAGGGCTGATGCCTGCTGCGCGCGCCAGTTCAACACCCTTCAAGCCACGATGTTCGCGCCAAACCCTGACCGGGTTTTCACCGTCAGCAATTCGGTGAACAACCTCAGCCGGAATGAGGTCCGCACGATCGCCGACCAGGGCTTCATTGGCTGCTTTGATATCAGCGATATCTTCCGCCGCGCGTTTGAGCTTCTCGTACTCCGCAACCGGCACGAGCGCGTAAAGCGCATCGCCGCTTGGCCCATAAACAAGTTGCGGTTCGGTGGATCGACTGTCCTGCTTTAAAGAAGAACTCATGGGGGTGTGTCCTTTGATTGGGGAGGAGTGCCGGCATCGGTAATCGCCAGCACCGTGAGTGCGCTTCCGTTCCGCTCAAACACAAACCGAAGACCGTCATCGAGACGCCGGCTGCGACGCGACCCGGTCAGCACCTGGTCATTACTGTCGTCACTGCGCATGGACATGAGGGCGGTCTTCAATTGGGCGCGGTGGCGTTTGGGAAGACGGGACATTTGCCGGAACGCATTGCGGCTGTAGGCAATACCATGCGCGCTGTCAGCGCCGCCAAAATAGGCCACATTTTCCATGCTTCTGAATCCCAGAGTTCGTGCGGCCGACATCCACTCAAGCCGACGGCACCGCTCGCCACCTGGCAAATAAAATACGCCGATTCGCTCGCGGACGGCGAATTCTTCCGCTCACTCCTTTTCGCTGCGCTCTCTTTAGGTCATCATGGCCGCAACAAAACAGCGGGCGCCGCAGTCGGCAGTACCGCAGCGCACAAGATCACGAGGAGGAGAACCATGTCTGGACAGCCAATCGACCAGGTGATTGAGCTCATGAAACAGGCCGCAATGGGCGACGAAGATCTGACCGTCGAACAAAGGCGTGCATCAATGGACGCATTAGGGTCTGCCTTCGGAGAGCCGCAAGGGGTCACGCTGGAACACACGGAGCTCGCAGGAAGACCTGCACAAGTGTTCAAGCCCGAAGGCAAAGACCCGGAGCACACGCTGCTCTATTTCCATGGCGGCGGATATGTCCTGGGCTCACCTAATTCTCATGCCAATCTCACAAGCCGGTTTGCGACAGCGGCGGACGCGCGGGTCGTCAGTTTTGATTATCGCCTCGCACCTGAAAATCCCTTCCCGGCGGCGATAGACGATGGGGTGGCCGCTTACAAGGCACTGCTGGACGAGGGTATGTCTCCGGCGAATATTGCCGTTGGAGGCGACTCGGCGGGCGGGGGTCTCACCTTCGCGACCCTGCTCAAAGCCCGGGATCTGGGGCTCCCCATGCCGGCAGCCGCCATCGCTCTGAGTCCCTGGACCGATCTCACGGGAAGATCAGAAACATATGAGACGCGCGCCGACGCCGATCCGGTGATCGAGCGCGCGGGCATCACCGAAATGGCGCAGCTCTATCTGGGCGGCGCGTCTGCAGAGGACCCGCTTGCCTCGCCGCTCTTGGCCGACCTGACCGGTCTGCCGCCGACCTTTATCCAGGTGGGCGACGCAGAACTCCTGCTGGATGATAGCCGTGAGTTTGAGAAAAACGCGCGGGCGGCAGGTGTCGACTGCAAGCTGGAGGTCTGGGATCGCATGATCCACGTATGGCATGCCTTCTTCCCTATGCTGCCGGAAGGAGAGCAGGCTATTGACGGGCTTGCGGCTTTCCTGAAAGTCAGATGGCGTCAGGAAGCCACCGCTCAGGCAATCTAAGCCTCGCAATTCAAAGTGCGTAACGCCAGCGGCGTGGTCTGATGCGAAATAGCATCGGACCGCGCGCATTTTGTCGCACACCCCAAGCAATTGATCCGGATCAAGGCCCCAACTCTAAATCCGACAGATTGTCAGATCGAAGAGAAGGGGCCCTATGGGACGTGCCCCTCCTCACTGACCGCACCAGGTACGCGTGCAATTCGAGGAGAAGATGATGAAAAAGTTTGGGGTGGTTACGAGTGCAATCGCTCTCGCATTGGGCCTTACCACGGGCGCATTGGGGTTTTTTGGCAGTGCTGTTGAAGCGCGTGCAGAGGGTGGCGACAGCCCTTGGTTGATCCGTGTACGCGGCATTTATGTGTCACCGGATGAAAGCGCATCTGTCACCGGTTTGGCCGGTTCAGTGGAAGCAGATGGTGCATTGGTGCCAGAGCTCGATATCACCTACTTCTTCACAGACAATATTGCCGCTGAGCTTATTCTTGCCACGTCAGAGCACGATATGTCGGCAACGGCAGGCGTTGACCTGGGCGATGTATGGATTCTGCCGCCCACGCTTCTGCTGCAATATCACTTCACGCCGAAGGAGCAATTCCGGCCTTACGTTGGCGCAGGCATCAACTACACAATCTTCTATAACGAAGACAGCGGTGCGGTTGCTTCCATCGACTATGAAGACAATTTTGGCTATGCGCTGCAGGCCGGGATGGATTACGACCTGGGCGACCAATGGGTCTTCAATATTGACGTGAAGAAACTGTGGCTCAACACCGATGTCAGCATCAATGGCGGCGCCATTACTGCGGATGTTGATCTTGATCCTTGGATCTTCGGTGCAGGCTTCGGCTACCGTTTCTAATATCGAAACTCTCAATGAAACAGAGCTCCGCTGGGAAACCGGCGGGGCTTTTTTGCTCTCTGCTACCTGCGTTCAGTCGCTAGGCCCATTTCCATGAAGAGGGCAATTTTCCGTTGGTGGCATAGACATGGCGGATGATTTGTCCTTCATGCATGACTTCATGTTCCGCCAGCGTTGCCAACAAGTCGTCATGCGCCGGTGTCCATTCTTGTGTGTCCGCGACGGCGTCTGCCACCGCCTGCGCTGAGGACTTGAGAGCGCCCCTGAAATCATCTGTCGAAAACGCTGTCATCGAGCAATTGAACCCCTCCCACGCTCCGGCGTTGAGGGCAGCAGCATAGCTTTCGCGGGCACCGACGACGCACCATAGATGCTCCTTGAGCGACTTGTGCTTGGGCACGTCGATACGCGCTTCCAGAGCAGCGTCATCCAGGCCAGCCAACAAATCGTCATAGGTGGCGAACCGGGCTTTCAGATTTTCGATAATGCGATCTCTCATGCCTCGTTGACGCTAGGCATGGTGTGCGTGCCTGTCAAACAGAGCAGGTACTTCGTAAGGTCATGGTCGCCTCAGCTTCGCCAGCGGAGCGTAATTGGCTCAATCGGGTTGACGAACTCACTCCCGTCTTCGACTGATTTGGCCCATTCGGTCTTGAGGCGGTGATACCATTTCGCCTGCACATCTGAGTCATTGATCAGCATAAGGCGGGGCTCAAATTTGAGGCCCTTCTGCTGCAGGTTGACCATATCCCGGTCTTGCCCAAGGAAGGCGCGCATGAAAAGACGCGCAATGGGCTTCGCAAAAGAGAGAAACGGCATCGTCCAGTAAAACGTCTGGGTGATTTCCGTGCGTTTTTCATCCAGCGGCGTCACCGTTGTTAGACCGCAAACCGTGTTCTTGCCGATCTTGATATGTTCAATCCGAATACCTGGCAGCTGGAACGAAATCTCCGTCACCGGTTTACCGCCAAGCACCTTATACCCGGCTGAATTGGATGACGGCGTGTGCGCCACCATGGTGAAGCCGCGCGGGTTCGGAGCAAAGTCTTTCGCTTTTTCATGGATCGACTTGGACGACCGCCACCACCAGGCCTGATGAACAAACGGACCGTGTGCCGGGTCCATCAAGCCAATAACGGCATGATCAATATGGCAATCAAACACCATGGACTCGCGAATGTTGGGAACTTTCGCGTCGAAGTCGGGCACAACGGGTGGATCAATCGTTGGCACCGCATCCGGATGTGCATCATCAGCGATATAGACCCAGATATTCCCCTGGACTTCACGCACCGGATAGGCGCGAACTTTGATGCGCTCTACGTCCATATCCTGATCGGGCACCAGCGAGGGGATTTCTGCGCAACGCCCATCGGGTCTGAACTTCCAGCCATGGTAGGGACACTCAATCGCACTGGTGCCGCAGCCACTTGTCTGCGGCGAGAAGAGGGCACCTGAAGAGAGCGGCACGCCCCGATGGGGACAGATATCGCGCAGCGCAAACGGCGTGCCGTCCGCTTCGCGTCCGATCACAATCGGTTCGCCGAGAAGCACTTTGTGCTGCATCGCGCCCGGCGCCAGGCTCTCACCTGCAACCGCGAAATACCAAATATCGCGTAAAAACATGTTCCTTCAGGCCCTAAACAACGCGCCGCCACCAATCTCACAAAATGCGAAAAAATACAGTTTTGTCAATGTTTTAGCCAATTTGTCCATTTGAACATCTGTTAACTCGCGCCTCCCTAGGGTGAGGTTTGCCGGTCATTGGTCACTGGCAAGTTTCGCTCGAAGGAGTGGTGAGATGTCGACGGATATGTTTGTGCTCGTGTTTGCCGCCCAAAAAGGTGGCGTCGGAAAGACAACCCTTGCAGGTCACGTGGCTGCGGCTGCCCACCTGGCGGGCGCCGGGCCGGTCGGTCTGATTGACACCGATCCGCAGGGCAGTCTGCAGAAGTGGATGGAGGTCCGATCTCTTGGAGGTCTGACGGCCTTCCAGTCGGAATATGGTGGCGTTGGTCCGGCTTTGCGCGAAGCGGCACAGGCGGGCATGAAGCTCACCATTGTCGACACGCCACCGGCTGTGACCCGCGCGATTTCAGATGTCGTTTCCCATGCAGACCTGGTGGTGGTCCCGACCCGGCCAAGCCCGCATGACCTCCGCGCGGTCGGACCGACGGTCGACATCGCTCAATGGCATGACAAACCGCTGGTCTTCGTCGTCAACGCAGCGACAGCGCGGACCCGGATCACAGCCGACGCTGCTGTGGCGCTCTCCCAGCATGGCACTGTCGCCCCGGTCACGCTCCATCACCGGGTGGACTTTGCCGCCAGCATGATTGACGGCCGAACGGTCATGGAAACCAAATCCAACGGCAAGAGCGCTGGAGAAGTCGAAGCCTTGTGGACCTATCTGGCAGACCGCATCGAGCGCCTGCGCCCTGCAATGACCCATGCACCCACCGACAGTTTTGGCGCCCATGTACCGACCAATGTGAATGCGCTGGGTCGTCAGGCACCTGCCTTCGGGCGCCGCGCCGGACACTAACCTATTTCCAGACCCACTTGATCCCTGAGTGCAGTGTTGCGGTTGAATAAGCGCACCTGTTCTCGCAGTCAGGAGACCCAAAAATGAGCGCCTCGAAACCGAAGACGCCCGCGCCACATGCTGCAGATGGATTTGCCACATTGACCGCTGACATGATGGAACGCGGTGGCGCCACGCCTCCGCCGCTGGTTGAGCCTGCTCCGGATGTTGCGCCTGCCCCCCTGCGCGACCCACAAGCAGAGCCGAGGCAACCATTCGGTAAACGGATGAAACCCAAACCGGGCCCGAAGCGAAACAAGCGCGTCGCGCTGCCCGCCGGCGCTCATCCTTGTCAGACTGGAGACGATGCAGACCTAAAGGTCTATAAAGGGCCTGAGCGCAGAAAACGCGACGTCAGCCCGCTCGTCGAAAGACGGCGATCGGTTCCACCCCGCGTCAAAGTCTCTGTGCGCCTGGAGCAGCATCGTCATCAACGATTAAAGGGTGCTGCTGTCCTTCTGGCGCGCACCCATCAGGACATCATGACCGTTGCGCTGGACCGATATCTTGACGATCTCGGTATTCTAAAGGGTCCGGATGCCTAGCCATGCACGACCTTAGTTCTGTAATTTGCCTATAATAAAAATTTCTGTCTGCAAGTGCAGACGCAATTAACCGCAATTAACTGCAAATGAACGCCAAATGTGCGTTAAATTCTGATGCTCCGTTGCTTGTGTTTCTTTCGATTGCTATAAGTCACCGGAATTATTGTTAGTCGCTAGCGACAATTAAGACGGCGATTCAACAAAGAATTCCAAGAGGAACAGTTGAGTGGAGTGGTTCCATGCAAGATAAGGCGGATCTGGTAGAGATGACCGCCGAGATTGTGTCGGCATACGTTGGGAACAATGCCGTAAGCGTCTCAGACGTGCCTGCACTTATCGAAACAGTGTTTGGGGCTTTGAGCGGTGTTGACCAGGCAGGCGCCGGCGAAGAAGCGCCGATTGTGGAGCCAGCAGTGCCGGTCCGCCAATCTATCACTCCTGACTATTTGATCTGTTTAGAAGACGGTAAGCGGTTCAAATCGCTGAAGCGTCACTTGCGGACCCACTACAACCTGTCTCCAGAAGAATATCGTCGCAAATGGGGCCTGCCCCCTGACTATCCGATGGTGGCGCCGAACTACGCAGCCGCCCGTTCCAAACTCGCAAAAAAAATGGGCCTCGGGCAAAAGAGCAGCGGCACGCGCCGCGGCAAATAGTTCACGGCCACTACAAATCTCTGAGAACAGCCGGGTTGGGCCTTGCCCATTCAATAGGTGCGCGTCACTCTGATGCAACGCGGCGGCGGCACCGTGCGATTGCAGTTCCTTGAGAGGCGCCACAGAGATGATGAACCAACGACCGACAACAAAAATTGCTGCAGTAGTGATATCCACGCTGCTGCTGACGACGCCTGGCATCGCGAGCGAGCAGGCAACCCTTGAAGGCGGGACGCAGACCATTGCGCTGGGCGAACGGGCGAGCTTTCCGGTAGCAGCCAGCGGATCGGGCTCAACTGAGTTCTCTGGCTGGTGCGAAGTAAGAGCGACGGGGGCGGCAAGTGTCGTCTTCGATGCGCGGGATTACATCCCGCTGTCCGAACCTGCGGTTGGTGATGTGATCAGTTTTCCCCGTCGCGGCAAACGGCGATTTGAAATGACGGGCACATTTCAAACAAGCGCGGGCAATTCATACATCGGCTTTTTCTTCGCCAATGTGCCGGCAGCGTTCTGCTTTGGCAGCGGCGCGTGCTCCACGGTTGAAGAGGGAAGTGCCTCTGTCACGGCCACATGTGGTCAATACTAACCGGTCAGATCGTTTCGGGATGATGCGGCGCATCGTTCATATCAGCTCATGAGAGAGTGGCTCGAACATAAGCGTCTGGCGCCCCTGATCTTGGCCGCTTTGGGGCTTCTCGCTTGTGTGTGCGTCGGTTTGTGGGTCTGGTTGACCACAACGGGACCCGATACAACTGTACGGCTTGTTCAGCCGCTGGCCTCACCCGCAACAGCGCGGCTGGATAGAGACATGACAGAGGTGCTCGACCTCCTGTCGGATGTGGAGAGTGGAAATGTTGTCGGACAGCAACCCTGCGAACGCTGCACCTATCTGGCACAAACCGTATCTCAATACCGTGTCCGCGCAGAAAAGGCCCTGGCAGACATTCGCGAAAGTGAAACGGCGCTGAGCGAAATTGGCGACCGCGCACCGCCGGGGACTGAAGCCACGTTGAAACGCGCGTTGACAGCTGCGCAGGGCGCGGCATCGAGAGCGATCGCCGGCCTTCGAAGTTATACAAACGCCCTCGGTGACTGTGAAAGGGAACGCCTTTGTCAGCGTCACGACAGTGTTCGGGCGGAAACAACCCAGCCCCTCGATTGCGCCCGCGATGCTGGTCCGGTGCGTGCTGCTGCAACGCGGATTGAGCAGCTCTCCGACCTGGTCATTGCTCAAGCACGCCAATGCCAGGCCTTGGTCTGCCCGATTATGGCCTGCGAACGCTCCGCCGCCTTTGAGGCCGACCTCAAGATCGCAGAAATGTCATTAGCAGAGCTGGCTGGGGGGCGCACCGCACTTCCCGGGATTGTCGAGGAAACGGCACCGACCGGACTTGCGGTTGTCTTGGGGGGTGTTGAAAGAGCCCTTGTCAGACTTGCGATCGATTCCGCAGAGACGTCACTTGACGCCGATGCCTTGTCTGCGCGGGCGCTGGATATGCGAAGTGGGCTCAAGGCCTGGGTGGACGAGACCGAGCTGCGCAAGGGTGTGCAAAAACACGCCTGGCGCGTCGGTGCCCTGATTGCGGAGATTGACGTCGCAGCAGAATGGGCCCGCCGCGAGGACCGTCCGGAATACACAAAAGCCTATTTTGAAGCGCTGGCCCGCGCCATGTTGAGCGCGGCGCGGCTTGATGCTGCCTTGGCCATTGCGGAGGAACCGGTTAGCGCAAACCCGAAGGCTTTCGTCGGACCAGTGTGTGGTGCAAATGAGCTGGCCCAGGCTTACATTAAGGTGGGTCAAGCGATTGCAGCCCTCGGGTATTGCCGGGCAAAGTCTGCATGCCCTGTCACAACCGGTTCGTACAGTGGTCGACCCGTCCGCTCTGCCAGCGATCAGTCAATAGGTGCGTTGGCGGCAGTGACGGGTGCCCTCCCTCTGACCCTTGAACGCGCCAAGGATGCGGCAGTTCGGGCTTCGTCATCTGTCGACCTGCTGCTTGATCAGGCAACATACCTGACCGGCGAGGCGATAAATGTAGCCGCCAATACCGCTCCATCAGCGTGTCTTCTGTCGGACGGTGCGATCAGCATCGCCAAAGCCGGCGACACTCGGAGACGGGAACGCCGCTATGTACTGGCGGGAAATGCCGCATCTGAAATCCTTCTTGCGGCGCCGGGTGAGCCTGGGCGCTATGTTGTGAGGGTGTTCGCGTCTCCGGATCGGGGCGGGCATCTGCTCAGTGAACATCCCCTCCATGTCGATGCATTTGGTCCCAGCTGTGACGGGTTCACCGGTCTGTGGGACACGGAATTTGGGCATCTCCATCTGATTGACCGAGAAGGTGACGTGACTGGGAGCTACCGCCGCAGTGAATTTGCGCCGAGCCCTGGGCTTCTGATCGGGTCGCGCGAGGGAGACACATTGAAAGGAATGTGGCTGTCGGAGCTTGGACGGGGCGGTGCCCGCCTTCGGCTGGCGGCCGACGGTCAGAGCTTTAACGGCACTTGGGGTGTCAAAGTGGATCGGGTTTCTGGAGGTGGTCGCTGGTCGGGTCGCTGCTTGTTAACCCCTGCTGACTGAGATCGCTGCAACGCGGCTAGCTGCGAAAGCACAGCTGCGTAGTGAAGCGGCGACCTGGCCCAGGGCGCTGAGCGTTGCAACCTGAGTTCAACCTGAAGCTGTCTTTTGAGCACGGCAGTACGCATCGCTGTACCGTCGGCATCGTGGTCAGAACCGCGGCGATGCGCATTGAGCTCAGATGCGCCCGCGCGTACAAGCCGTCGAAAGGCAACCCTGCTACATCGCGCAAGCTCATCCAGGGTGGGGTCCGTCTGCTCCATCGTGTGATAATGACGGGGCAGATCCGGGCGGGAATAAGTTACGGATTACGTAAACCAGATCCTCAAAAATACTGAACAGTCATAACGATGGGTGCGCACCAGCTGAGCTGACTCACATATTTCGTTTCGACACCTGGCTCTAGGGGGACCAGGCCAAACCGTGCCCCATTTTTGGGGCTTTGCACGAGGCGCCGCAGAAAAGTTTTGCCGCCTCTAATCCCCACAAGACAATCACGGTCGAAGCCGTTTTTGATTTTGTCCCCGACGAGCCGATCGCCTATCAACAGCGCACCTGCCCGATATCGCCCAATGTCTTGTTTTACCTGAACAGCAATCGGGATAGCCGCGGGGACGTGCAGCAAAAATCCGCTGTCCAGAGCGCGTTTCGGCGCGATGACCCTGCCGTCACGGCCAAGCTCTCCAAGCATTTCGATGCGTTCAGGCGACGGTTCATCAATCAGGTCGGTCAATTGAACCTGAAAGATCTTGGCGAGCGGTGTCAGCCAATCAACGGAGATTTTGATTCCATCGGTCTCCAGTCTGGACACCGTTGCGGCCGTTGTACCCAGCCTGTTTGCCAGATCTGTTTGTGTCAGACCCATTTGGCGCCGGTAGTGTCGAATTCGATTTTTCACAGCTTTTCTCTCATCTCCGTCTCACGCTGGCAGCATAGGCGCGGGATTGAAAAAAATATTGCGTAAAACGCAAAATTTACCCCCGGGGTTTGCGGACGGTCCTATATGTAAGGGCCCGGTCGACGAGACCGAAATGCAAGTGTCAGGCGGCCATATAGGAGGCGACAAGAAATGCACGGAACACCCTCTACTGTCTCACTGAATCACACGGAGGAACCATCACGCTACGGTATTTCGACATCGAAGGCTGCTGCGAAACGAGCGGCCCTATGGGCGCATCAGGCAGCCGACGTGCGACTGACCTGCGAAGTCGTGGCGAGAGTCTACAACATTTTGCCCGAAGCGCTCTGTGCAAGCACGCGCGGGGAAGCTCATGTCGCACAGGCACGCCAGGTTGCCATGTATCTGTGCCACATCACGTTTGGATTGTCGCTGGGCGCTGTGGGCCGGCATTTCGGACGGGATCGGACAACTGCTGCCTATGCATGTGAGCGAGTCGAAGACCGACGGGACGACCTCCGCCTTGATTTGATGCTTGATCGACTGGAAAGGGCTCTTGCGATTTTGGCCGCCGCCCGTTCCGGGGCCACATCGAACATCCAGTAGGAGGCAGGGCATGGCAATCGCGGCAGGTGTGATGCGTCGGGAGGGGGTACGAGTGTTTCGCCGACTTCGGGAAGCGGGACACTTTCTCCAACGATTGGCTGAAGACCCGGAATGCGCAGGCCTGTTTGGTCCTCGAAATCGATGGAAAAAGCCCGTTATGAAGCTCGACATGGAGGTTTTGTGCGCCCTACATCGTTCGGATCTATTGCGCTTGCTCTCAAAGACCGAGGAGATCGGGTCTCCCATGGGCGAGGGGCCCGTCTATCTTCTATCCGATGTTGGCCTGAGTTGGTGGCGCCGTCAGATGGCCGGCACAGACCCCCAGCAGGCGCAACACCAAATCAAAGGACAGACCGCGATTGACGAACCCGGAAGGGGTATGGTGACCCGCGAGGTGAATTTGGGAGAGTCGCCATTGGGCTGGCTGCGGCGACGCCAGGGAAAAAAGGGCACCGCCTATCTGACAGAAGCGGAAGCAGATGCGGGCGAACAACTGCGGCGGGATTTCACATTTGCGCGCTTGGGTGCGCGCACGACGCTCAACTGGGAGGGCATGCTTGCCCATGTGGACCGATCGGCGACAGGTCTGGCCGGCCAGGCAGATCTGCCGGTGCATGCCCTAGATGCCCGAAGACGCGTAGAACGGGCATTGGACGCTGTTGGACCGGGGCTCGCCGACATTGTCGTTGAGACCTGCTGCCACCTACAGGGTCTTGAACAATCAGAACGGACGCTTGGGTGGCCACAAAGGTCCGGCAAGCTGGTCCTCAAAATCGCGCTGGGCCGTTTGGCGCACCACTACAATCTGGACGGTCGCCACGACAACAAACAAGTCGCGTATGTTTGGAAGGCCGACGACCGGGACTCAAGCGATGGGATCGATCAATCCGTGTGAGACTGAGCCAGCTGACGGGCCGCGTCTTCGCGAACCCGCGAGACCATCGCGTGCAGGCCGTTGGAGCGCTGCGGGCTCAAATGTTCGTCGAGCCCCAACTGCTCAAAAATCGACTTTGCGTCGACCGCCAAAATGGCGTCCGGGCTTTGGCCTGAATACATGGCAAGCAGGATCGCAATCAGACCCTTGACGATGAGCGCGTCGCTGTCGCCCCGGAAAGAAAGGTGGGCGCCACCGTCGTCAGTTTCGCAAACCAGCCAGACTTGACTGACACAGCCCTGGACCTTGGTGTCGGCGCTATGTTCCGCGTCGGTCAAAGGCGCAAGCCCTTTGCCAAGTTCAATCACATATTTGTACCGATCTTCCCAGTCATCGAGATAACTGAAGTCGTCGATCAGGTCCTGAATGGCCATGAGGTTCCTTTTTGCGCGGACGACTATGGAGGCGAACCCATGAGATAGCCCTCTGAAGACCGTCCGGCAAGGTGCGATATGACGCGTTACAGGCAAAAAGAGGGGCGCACAGATGACCGGTTAAAGGGCACGGGAAACCGGAAATCTGTGCGCCCAATGGACGGGGGCTACCGTCCTAGGGGAGAGAGCTGAGGAGGGGGGAACCTCAGCGCTCGTGGCTCATACTCCGCGAACGACCTCGACGCTGGGTGAGGGCGCCTCTGATGGTCGTGCGCGAGGGTGATGAGCCGGGGTGGTCGAGCTTTGCTGGCTTGCAACCCAATCCAGCGCAAGCGCGCCATAGTGCTTAATCTGGCGCTGGACATGGATGGCGATGGTCCATCCCGTCTCGCAGGTTTGAGGATTTCGGTCGCAAAAGCTGAGGACATCATCTGCAGACGTCATCGCCGCACCAGCCACATCGGTGAGATTAAGCTGCTGCTCTGCGCGCTCTTCGCTGAAAGAGGCGGTCATCGCGGATCCGCCGGTCCCGCCCGACGGTGTCGCAGAGTCTGGGGTTGGCAGCACCAGTGCTACCACGGTGACCCAGAAGGCAATTCTTACCAAAAACATCATATCGGCCCTTTACTAGGCCGGTCAGGAAGTCTCTGAACCTGAGAGCATTTGTCTGTCCGGCCTTACTTGCACGAACCTTAGTCCCTCAATCACTGAATAGAATTTAAATACATAAGTAAAATTGAATATATATCGCTGCAATCGCATCGGATCGAAGTATATGGATTATCAGTGATTTATAAATACGAGGGAATTTTATAAATACTGTATTCTATATTTATTCAAACTGAGAGAAAAATTACGTCAAATTGAAAGCAACTGCCATTGACCGAAAGGTGGGCACAAAAAAACCGGCAGAAATCTGCCGGTTTTTCTGAAAAGTCGGTCTTCCTCAGCGATCAGCCGCGGGGAGCACCTGCGCCCAGCAGGCGCGAACATCGTCGATGGCGTGGGTCGCGGTGCACCAGGCTTCCTCTGAAGGGAAGTGGGCGGCGGCAACACATTGATTGAGATTGAGCTTCGCCCAGTTGAGGCAACTGGTGGTGCGGCGGTCCGCAGGCGCCATGCCCTCAGTGGACACATCAGTCTCCAGCGACGTCGCAATCACATGGAGCGCGCCATAAGCGAGAACCCGCTCCATCAAAGGTGACGCATAGGCGTGCGCCGGGCTGATGGGGGAGAAGTTCCGCAATGTGCCGGCGACTTTCTCGCCAAAGCTTTCCTGAAGACCGTTATCTGCAAAGTCGAAAGAGCGATCGCGGTTGTCGCGATCAATCATGCCCCAGCGCTTGGTCTGAAATTCCTGCGCAGTTGCGAGGAAACGCCCTTTCAGCACGGTCATGCGGTAATTGTCATTGGCGACCCGTTCCAGGACGGCAGACACCGCGGAGTCTGCGCCATGCAGATTGCGGGCAAAGCTGCCCCGGCCGGACAATTGCTGGATGACCGAGACAGCCCCGTCACGCGCCAGCGCCAAGCGCACGCCTTCCTGGAATTCCGGGTTCTCCGCCGCGATCAGACCGCGGTGGGCAAGCCAGGACTGTGCGACCATCTGCGGTTCATTAAAGCGCAGGCCATCCAGCAGACGGCGCACCTCGCGCGGCGTTGCAAGCTGGCTCTTGAACGCTTCGTCGACAGCCGTGTCAAACGCGACATAATGGCGAGCCACGGCATGAACGCCAGTCAGCGGGACCTCACCGGGCTGAATGGGCCGGGCAAGAGGAAGGTAATAGGCAGGGGTAGGAATAGCGTCTGTAAGCGCGGCAACATTCGTCTCTTCTGCTTGCGCAGGCGCAAAGCCAGTCATCGCCAGGACTATGCTGCCTGCAATGGCTTTAATCTGCTTAGAAAGTCCCATACCCATCTTACTCATGCCACAACCGCTCCTCGCCGGGTGACGCTTTTGCGTCTTTGGCCCCACTTATTCAGGATCATTCGACAACAGGTCGGACGACAACCCCTAACGAACCCGTCTCGTATTTCCTGTTGAAGGCCAGCAGTGTAGAAGTCTGCACCCGTCTGCGCAATCGCTTCAAACGGCAAAAACCTGTGAGTTTTGAGCCACTTGATTAATTCCTTTGCTTAAAAACACCCAGGGTTCTTGTGTATGGCACAGGGATCGGCGGCTTCCAGCCATTTTGCGATTGGTGATCGTCGGGTTAAGCATGGTCGGCGGAATTTTGGTCCAAACCGCCTTCTTTGATTTTAGGCTTAACCGGCCAGAGCCGCGCAACGACGGGCAGGGATGAAGTGAACCTCAAGGCTGACATCTGGGTCAAAGCGTTGATCCGCCGCGCAGGCGCCGAAAACGTGCCGGCAATGGTTGTGCGCCGCGGGAACGGAGAGGCGGGCACCATCTATGTCAAGGTAGCGCGGCTCGATGGGACTGCGGACGTGTATGGCCCCACATGGGGCGAGGATGGCAGCCGGATCTGGATGCACTCAGTCGGCGAGGGGCCGGTTCCAGAGGCGGATGCCGACGCCTATCTTGAGCGCCAGGAGAAGTTCGACCCAGACTTTTGGGTCGTGGAAATTGAGGATAGGCAGGGCCGCCATTTCCTCACCGAACCGGTGAAAGGCGACCCGCCATCGTAATTTTGCGGTCAGGACCGCTACAGCCTTACGGCCTCATGAACATGTAGTCTTCGTCTTGGCTGAGATTCTCGGACGTGGACACAAGCTCTGCAGCGATGTCTTCTTCCGAGCGGGTTTCTTTATAGACGTGTACCACCTTCTCCAGCATCACCCGGGCAACGGATTCAGCCGGGACGTTAGCCGCTTTGGCGTCGGCCAGAGCGGCCTCCATATGTTTGCTCGCGATATCTCTCGCAGTTGTCATGTAAATCTCCTTTGAGGGCCAGCACCGGGGTGCGGACCCTCGTTTAGTTCAATGTTGATGGCGCGAAAGTCGCCGAAAACGGGCGGCCATGCAATGATGCAAATCAACACAGTACCCTTGCGTAAATCTGACATAATAGAGCGCGCAAGCCCGGCCTCGCGCTGGGCCTGCGAATCTGCGACGATGCCAATCACCAAAGGAAGATCGGCAGGCGGAACGGTCTTTGAGGGGGAACAGCGGCGAATGACACTTTTTCTGTATCGCGACAGACTGGTCAATCTCGATGCCCTGCCGGGGCCAACGGAGCAGGACGGATTTCCGTTAAGCGCCGAACAATATGACGGCCTCACAACCGACGATTTAATGCAATTGCTGACAGAGGGTTTGTCGGACAATCCGGGACTGGCGGAAGAAGAGCCCAAATTTGTCCTCGCCATCTGCCACATGCTGCACGACAAGGCGCAAATCAACGCTGTTCGTGTGGTCGATGATGGGGATGGGCCCATACTTTCGTGCGCGCGCATCCCCTACCAGTCGCTGGATATCCTGGATGAGCTGCGCATGCGCGGGAAGCTGACCCAGCATGCCGTGGACGAAGCCGTCTGGAACCCGCTCACCTGATTGGCAAAACGGGTCGGCCTGATATAGGGTCCGGCCAATTCTGACCCCCAAATCTGGAAGACGGTGCCGTGAGCGTGTCTGCTGACCTGACAAATAGTGCTGAACCGACCACTGAGCCAAAAACGGAGGAGGTGCGTCGGCGCCGGACCTTTGCGATCATCTCGCACCCGGATGCCGGGAAGACGACGCTTACGGAAAACCTGCTCCTGCGGGGCGGTGCGATCCATCTGGCCGGCCAGGTGAAGGCGCGGGGCGACCGCCGGCGCGCCCGTTCGGACTGGATGAAGATCGAGCAGGAGCGCGGCATCTCGGTGACGTCCGCGGTCATGACCTTTGAGTATAAAGGCGTCATCTGCAATCTCCTCGACACGCCGGGCCACGAAGACTTTTCAGAAGACACCTATCGGACCCTGACCGCCGCCGACAGCGCCATCATGGTGATCGACGCGGCTAAGGGCATCGAGGCGCAGACCCTGAAACTCTTCGAAGTCTGCCGCCTTCGCGACGTGCCCATCATCACCTTCATCAATAAGATCGACCGGGAAGGGCAGGACCCGTTTGATCTGATGCAGGAAGTGGCCGACCGCCTCGCTCTGGATACCGTGCCCATGACCTGGCCCGTCGGACAGGGCAACCGGCTGAAGGGGATCTACGATCTCACTCAGAACGAATTCATCTCTTACAAGCAGGGTGAAACACCGGAGAACACCGGCCTCAGCGTCGACAGCAATGAGATCACCCGTCATCTGAGTGATGATGAGTTGACCACCTTGAAAGAAGAGGCAGAGCTCGCTCAGGGAGCCTGTTCGCCGTTCGATCTGGAGCTGTATCGCGCCGGCGCGTTGACCCCGGTCTTTTTCGGAACAGCGCTCAGGGAATTGGGCGTTGATGAATTGCTGGACGCGGTCGCCTCCTTTGCGCCGCCGCCACGCCCCCAACCCTCGTCCGTGCGGGCCATCAGCCCCGATGAAAAAAAGGTCTCCGGCTTTGTTTTCAAAGTGCAGGCAAACATGGACCAGAACCACCGGGACCGGATTGCCTTCATGCGGCTCTGTTCCGGAAAGTTCAAACGCGGCATGAAGCTGAAACTCTCCAGTTCCGGCAAGGCCATCGGCGTACACAACCCGATCCTGTTCTTTGCGCAGGATCGCGAGCTCGTTGACGAGGCATGGCCCGGGGACATTATCGGCATTCCCAATCACGGGACGATCCGGGTCGGCGACACACTTACCGAAAATGAGGATCTGATCTTCACCGGCATTCCGAACTTTGCGCCCGAGATTCTGCAACGGGTGCGCCTCGATGATCCCATGAAGGCCAAGCATCTTCGTCGTGCGCTCGAGAGCTTGGCAGAAGAGGGGGTGACCCAGGTCTTCAAGCCGCACCTCGGCGCCAACTGGGTGATCGGCGTGGTGGGCCGCCTGCAGCTCGAAGTGCTCGCTCAACGCATCGAAGCGGAATACGGCATCAAGGTGGGGCTCGAACAGGCGCCTTATGAAACCGCCCGCTGGGTCGACGCCGATGACGAAGCGGAACTGAAACGCTTCATCGACGGCAATCAGGCGAGCATGGCGGAAGACCGCGACGGGGCGCCGGTCTTCATGGCGAAGAGCGCCTGGGAGGTCGGCTACACAGAAGAGAAGTGGCCAAAGGTGCGTTTCTCGGCGGTGCGGGAACGCGCGCCCGCCGCTGCTTAGTTGGCAGAAGCCTACTTTTTGATTATCACGTCACCCCCGGACTTGTTCCGGGGGTCCAGGGGCGACAAACTTGGGCTTTCGTTTGGAACCCTGGATTGCCGGAACAAGTCCGGCAATGACAGACGGGTGGATCGGTAGCAGGTAAACGCCATATGGAAGAGCTAGGCAGACAGCTGAGTGAATTGTGGGAACTGGTTGTCGAAGTCTGGCAAAGCGGCATCCTCGGCTATGACGTTGGCCACTTTTTGACCGCCGTCGGAATCTTTCTTGTTTTCTACTTTCTGCGCGGACTTTTCACCCGCTTCATCTTTTCCTTTGTGGATCGCTGGGTCGCGGACACGGAAACGAAGATTGACGATTATCTCCATGAGGCGCTCGCCGACCCGCTGAAAGCCACCTTCATCATCGTTGGTGTGTTCTTTGCGTTCGATTACCTGCAGTTGGAAGGCACAGCCGCAGAGCTCGCGCGCAATGCCGTGCAATCGCTCATCGCCTTCACGATTTTCTGGGCGCTCCACAATGCGGTGACACCGCTCAGCCTCTTGCTCCGAGAGCTGGAACGGGTGCTGACCCATGAAATGGTCGACTGGCTTGTCACCGGTGTGCGTTGGGGCGTCATCATTGTTGGCGCCGCCACGATCCTCCAGATCTGGGGCATTCAGGTGGCCCCCATTATTGCAGGCCTCGGTCTCTTTGGCGTGGCCGTGGCTTTGGGCGCTCAGGACCTGTTCAAGAACCTCATCGGCGGGCTCTCCATTTTGATCGAAAAGCGCTACCGCAAAGGCGACTGGATCCTGGTCGATGGCGTGGTGGAAGGCACCGTCGAGAATATCGGTTTCCGGTCTACCACTGTGCGCCGCTTCGACAAGGCACCCGTCTATGTACCGAACCAGAAGCTTTCTGACGCAGCGGTCACCAACTTCACGAAAATGACCCATCGCCGGATCTACTGGAAAATCGGGTTGGAATACCGCTCGACCTTGGATCAGTTGAAACAGGTGCGCGATGGCATCGAGAGCTACATTCGCGCGTCCGACGAATTCGCGCAGCCGCCTGAGACGGCCCTCTTTGTGCGCGTCGACGCCTTCAACGACAGTTCCATCGACATCATGATCTATTGTTTCACGAAGACGACAAACTGGGGCGCGTGGCTCGAAATCAAAGAGCAGTTTGCCTTGGCGATTAAAGAGATCGTTGAGGAGGCAGGCACCGGCTTCGCCTTCCCAAGCCAATCCGTCTATGTGGAGATGCTGCCAGATAGCAACCCGACCGAAGGCCCAGAAGGTGGATGACGACAAGGCGGGTGATATGACGGCGGCTGACGAAAACATCTCGCGCGGGTTTCTGCCCTATAACGATGAGGCGGAGGAACTGCGGCGTCGGTACGCAGAGCTTCCCTTCGCCGAAAGGCATAAGTCCTTCCGTTTCTTCTTCCCGGAAGAACCGGGCCACGTGCTCGACATTGGCGCTGGTGTTGGTGTCGATGCGGAAGGCTTTGCGCAGCTCGGCCACAAGGTCGTCGCCGTGGAGCCCGCGGAGGCGATGCGTAAATTTGCGATCGAGGATCGCGATCATGAAAACATCACCTGGGTAGACGATCACCTGCCACGCCTGGAAAGCGTGCTGGCGATGGGCCTCACCTTTGACTTTGTCCTCGCCAGCGCGTCTTTCATGCACTTGCCCGAGGAGCACCACGCGGATGGTTTCAAAGCCATCGCAGCCCTTATGAAGCCGGAAGCGCACGCGGCGATGAGCCTGCGCCATGGGCCCGTGCCGGAAGGCCGCACTATGTATGACTTGTCGCCTGACGATGCGGCAAAGCTTGCCGCATCGGCAAGGTTGACGCTAGTCCGCCATGAGGAAAAGCCCGACAGGGTGGGCCGAGAGGGCGTGAGCTGGTCAATGATGGTGTTTGAGAAAACCTAGAGCATTTCCAGCTGAAGTTGCAGACTTCAGCGCCCGGAAATGCGCCAAAACCGCTCGCTAAGCCGCAACGCTTTGTGTTTCGCGCCGCACCCGCCAGAACCGCATGGCCCGCTGCGCCATGTCCTGAGGGATCTGGTCATAGATGTCGAACAGATCGCGGGTTGCCTGAACCGAGCGCTTTTTGCTCTGCGTACCAATGATTGCAAGGGTCGAGAAGGTTGACCGATCCAGGCGTGTTGCTTTGCAGGCGATCGCAAGACCTTCGCCGGACGGGTCTTTCAAAATGCGTTCAGCGGTTTCGTCGTCAATTTTGGCGATCCGTGCAAAACCGCAGATAAGTTCTTCCAGGCGATTGGCCCGGACCAGATTGACCAGCAATGTTTCGGAGAGTTCGCGCAGTTCCGCCTTCCGGTCGATGAATTGTTGCGCACGGGAGCGTTCGTCCGTACGGCGATTGGCATCCTTCATGATCTTGCGCTCTGTTTGTGCAAGAACGCGGTCAACAATTTCCGGATCGAGCTCTGCCGAGCGCTCGAGAATGCGCGAGCGTAGTTTGGTCGACACGACCCAGAACATGTCGTGGAGCACGTCCGGTGGCAGGTCTTGCCGGTCAACAAGCGAAGTCTGAAGCGTTTCATTGGACGCCGCGCGCCGGACGACCTTCTGGATGGTTGTCTCCCCAATCTGAGCATTGGCATTGTTGATCAGGACATTGACGACATTGTCATCCCCATGATCCACAAGCGCCTCGGAAATCGTCTCATTCACGTCTTCGCGTCCTGCAACAACGGTCCGATGGGCATTGCTGCACTGGCTGATAATTTCCAATAGATCATCTTCTGTAAGAGCGAGGCTGCTCTCCAGGATGGGGGCCGCGACCGTGATCTCATCGTTCGCTAGCTGCGCAACCAGATCCCGGGGCGCTTCCGCGACGGTTGCGAGGCGCCGGGACAAGTCAGCCCGCACACTGGCCTCAAGCGATCGCGCCACTGTGCCCATAATGTCGGAGAAATGTTCTGTCTCCAGACCGGAGTAAACCGTCGGGTCTTCCAGGAAGAGGTCAGTCACATTGCGCAACAGCTCGCGTCGGCGTTCACTCGACGGTTCTTTTGCAAGGTCGATCAGATCTCGCAGATGCGTCAGCTCGGTCATGAAACTCAGCCTGCCCCAGGTCCATATTGGTCTTCCTCCAATTTGAGCGAAAATTCTTAACAAGCAGTGGGGCGGGGCCTTCTCAAATTTGTGAAAAATTGAGGCTTTATCAAAAGGCGAGCATGGGGAAACAGCCATTTCTGTCGCAAGCCCAATCAGCGCGTTAACACTTTATTCACGATAATCGGCAGAGACTTTGGGGGAAGGTTCCCGCAACCATGTCGGATTAAGCCGGGAGCGCTAACCCACGGAGACGGCGATGCCGAATGTCATCGAGTTCAGGCCGAGGGAGTCAAATGGGAAACGCCGCACCTATGAAAAAGCGGCTGATGTAATCCCCATGCCTGTGGCCAAGACCAAGTCGAGTGAAAAGCAGAAGACGCCAACAGATGTTCCGACATTGACGGACCTGATGGATCTCACCTGGCCCAGAGCAACTGACTGACAAGAGCCACAGACAGATAAGGTCTGCTGATTTATCTGGGTGACTAACCCAACTGCGCGGCAGGGGATCCGCCGCGCCGCAGGGGACCTCAAACTGGGCGATGCCTCAGCACTAACGAGGCCGGGCGATCAGCCTGCATCCGCCAGCGTTGCTTCCAGCATGGTCAGGAATTCGTTCCATCCATTTTGTTGGTCATCTCTGTCCGCTTCATTCTCGATCAAAGCCTGCGTGAAGGTGAGACGTGTGCCGTCTGGATCATCCTCGAATGTCACGGTGATGAGTGTCATCGGCCCGCGTTCGCCGTCCTCGACCCAATAGTGGGAAAAGACGATCCGCTCATTCTCGACAATTTCTTTATACGTGCCTTCCATCCGATAGCGATTGCCGCTTGGTGCTTCCATGACCGACATCCAATCGCCGCCCTCTCGGAAGTTTTCTGCTGCGTCGACCAGCTTGAAGACCTTGGGGCGCCACCACTGGCTTTTATGTTCAGCGTCGGCCCACATTTGAAAGACAAGCGGGCGCGGTGCTTTGAACACACGGGTGAGCGTAAGGTCGAATGTGTCGGCGGTAGCTTCTGTCTGGGCAGTCATCTGTCTTTTCCTTTTTGTACGTCCTGCAAGTAGGCATCGAGGCGGTCGAGGCTGCCTTCCCAGTGAAGGCGGTATTGCTCGACCCAGTCTGAGATGTCGCGAAGGGGTCCGGCTTCCAGCGCGCAGGGGCGCCACTGGGCTTTGCGGCCGCGGGAAATAAGCCCGGCACTTTCCAGAACCTTGAGATGTTTGGTGATCGCGGGCGCCGAGATGTCGAACGGTTCCGACAATTCCTTCACCGAGGTCTCGCCGAGTGCCAACCGGGCAAGAATGGCACGGCGCGTTGGATCGGCCAGGGCGGAGAAGGTGGCGCTGAGGGGATCGGGCTTCATAATACACCAATAAGTTAATTAACCTATAGGTGTATTTAAGGGTCTGGCACCCAAGAGTCAACCAGCCGTGATGCAAATTTTCTCGTGGCCACCAAACGGAGCGTCTAGGCTCACCGAAAATGAGAGATCACCAGGGTTAGTCACGACCCCAACCTGCGGAAGACAGCAATGGCATCTGATGAGCGCCCCTTAAGCGACAATGGCAGCTTCTGGTTCGACACCCTCGACACGCCCTCCACGATCGCAGACGCAGGAAATCTCCCAACTGACGTGGACGTCGCCATCGTAGGTGCGGGCTATACAGGTCTTTGGACCGCTTACTATCTGAAGGAAAAAGATCCGTCGCTCGACATTGCGGTGTTCGAAGCCAACACGGTGGGCTTTGGTGCGAGTGGTCGCAATGGCGGCTGGTGCATGGGGCTTGCCTGGGGCATTGACGGCATGCTGGTGGATGAGAAGAGGCGCGACGCCGGCGTGCGTCTGCTCCGCGCCATGCACGACACGGTCGACGAGGTCGGACGGATTTCCCAGCGCGAAGGCATTGAGTGCCATTTTGCGAAGGGCGGCACAGTGGAGGTCGCCATTGCGCCCTTTCACGTGAAAGACATGCAGGACGACATGGCCCACCATCATGCACTGGGCTTCACGGAAGACGATTACCGCTGGCTGCCGCCGGAGGAGTCCCAAAAACGCGTAGGCATGACACCCAATTACGGCGCCACCTACACGCCGCATTGCGCCGTCATTCATCCGGCAAGGCTGGTAAAGGGTCTCGGCCGCGTCGTGCGCGCCAAAGGCGTGAAGATTTATGAAGGCACGCCCGTGACAGAAATGGCGTCAGGCTATGTCGACACAGACAAGGGCCGGGTGCGCGCCCAAAAGATCATTCGCGCGACTGAAGGGTACACGGAATCCATCAAAGGTCAGGAACGGGAGGTGCTGCCGCTCTATTCCATGATGGTGGCGACGGAGCCCTTGCCGGATCATGTCTGGGATGAGATCGGATTGGCCAATCGCGAGACCTTCGGCGACAGCCGCCGCGTCACCATCTATGGCCAGAAGACCGACGATTGGCGCCTCGCCTTTGGCGGACGCGCCGGCTACTACTTCGGCTCAAAGCGACGGGGCGTGATCCCGCCCGACGATCCCATGGTGCAGAATGTCGAGCGCACGCTTCGAAAACTCTTCCCTGTCCTGAAAGATTATGGGGTCACCCATGGCTGGGGCGGCCTTATGGGCGTGCCGCGGCACTGGCGGCCCTCCGTCGCCTTCGACCATCAGACGGGTCTCGGCCATGCCGGCGGCTATACCGGCGAGGGTGTCGCCGCTTCCAACCTGGCGGGCCGCATCTTGTCCGACCTCGTCCTGGAGCGCGAAAGCGACATCACGGACCTCGCCTGGGTAAACGACACGCCGTCCAAATGGGAACCGGAGCCACTTCGCTGGCTCGGCGTGAAAGCCATTCAGTATTTTGGTGACAAGGCGGACCGGGTCGAGATGGAATCCGGCAAGCCCTCCAAATTCTGGGGCACGCTGTTTGGCACGGCGCTGAGTTAGCCTCCTTTCTCAAACCACAAAATGGTTGCAGCAAGAATGATGGTCCAATAGGTCAAACGGCGCGCGACATCCCACCCGACCTTGTAGTCGTCAAGAAGGGACGCCAGATCTTCCGGTAGCGGCATCGGTTTTATCGGCGACACGTTCGCGCCTCCCGTGTTGCCCTTTGGCACCCAGCCAAACAAGTAGCCGGGGATTGTCGCGATCAGGCGCAACACCTGTCCTTTGACTTCGTTTGCACGTCTCTGACGCAACCCTACCTTGAGCATCCACCAGTGGCTGAGCGCGTGCCGCCAGAAGAACCGTTGCCCAAGAATGTGAGCACGTTCCAGATGGTGAAAGGCGCGGGTCAGATCGCCGGCGCGATAAGCTGCTCTGGCGCGCCCCATTTCCTGCGTGAATGCGTTTTTCAGTGATGGGTGCATAGTGGCCTCTTCTTCCATGAACGCTGGAAGCCATAGCAGCATGCACGAGGAATTCTGTATTGAACATTTCGCCTGCGATACGCGGGTCTATTGAAGGGTTTCGGTGGCCATGCCGGGGGTCACACCAATAAGGTTTTTCATTGTGCGCGAAAAATGAGCCTGATCAGCAAAACCACCCGCAAGGGCCGCGGAGGCGAGATCTGACCCGGCCGCGACCTCCTTGGCTGCACGGCGGAGCTTGCGCCACAAAATCCATTTGGAGAGCGGCACATGCAGTTCTTGGGTCGCGAGCGCACGCAGGCGGGACAGGGATATCTCGCAATGCGCCGCGACAGCAGACAGGGGCGGGTCTTCTGAGAGAGTATCCAGCCAGTCTATGGCTTTTTGCAGTCGAGCATCCAGCGCGGGACGGACCGACGATGTTTCAGTTATTAGCGGCGCGAGGCAGGATGCAAGATCGGTTTGGGGATCAATTTTTGACGCAGTGCTTTCAGGGACAACTTGAATATCTGCATTCTCCCTTGTGTTCAGAAGAGATCGACACAATTGTGTGTGCGGTTCGATCAGAAGCAGTAAGACCTGCGGATGGGGCTTCAATCTGTGGCGCACTCTCGGACGGACCATCAACGATGTGCCTAAACGAGCTTCGCCATTTTCCGCCTCGACAACCAACTCGCCGTGTAAGGCAAAGGTGAGTTGAAGGGTCGCGTGGGCGTGCGGAACATTGTCCCCAGCGGCCCCGCGGTAGGCTGCCCAGTAGTCTCCGAAATAGAATGAGCCCGGCCATTCTGCCATAGGCATACGGGCTCCTATCCGGCTGCCGCGCCCGGCTTTGCCATCTTGGCCGCCGCGCTGTCGATGGAGTGGGCGAGCACCTCAACCATCTGATCAAGTTCAGCTTCGCTCACCGTGAAGGGTGGTCCTAAGAGCACAATGTCGCGCACCTCGCCTGTGCCACCGGCATAGAAGAAAACCCCGTTCCGCAAGCCCGCGCCGGTGACGCGTGCCGTAAAGGCTGCTTCCTTGGGGAAATGAGCAAGCGTGTCACGATCTTCCACCAGTTCAAGCGCCCAGAAGAGGCCCTGACCTCTGATCTCCGCAACATGAGGGTGATCGCCCAGCTTTGCGTTGAGCTTTTCGCCAAGCAGCGCCCCCATCTTTGCAGAGCGGGCGACCAGATTTTCGCGGCTCATGATTTCCAGCACCTTGTCTGCCGCGGCGCAGGCCGCCGGGTGGCCGCCATAGGTGTAGAACATGAGCGCCCCGTTTTGCGCGGCGATGGGTTCGACGACGGCCTCAGTCGCAAAGACACCCACGATGGGCGCGTAACCGCCAGCAAGACCTTTGCCGGATACCATAATGTCCGCCTTGAGGTCGAAATGCTCCGCGGCAAAGCGTTTCCCCGTACGGCCAAAGCCAACCATGACTTCATCGGTGATGATGAGGATGCCGTGCTTGTCACAGATCTCCTGAATGCGGGGCCAGTAGCGCGCACCCGGCATGAGTGCCCCGCCGCTGGACCCGGTAATGGGTTCGGCAATGAACGCGGCGATCGTGTCAGGTCCTTCCGCTTCAACCAGTTTTTCAAACTCATCTGCCGCCCACAGATCGAAACCTTCGTGGCCCCGACCAAGCGGGCAGCGGAGTTGATAGGGGGTGGGGGCGTGGCCCACCTTGGGAAATAGATTCTCAAGACCAGCGCGGCGCGCTGGGTGACCGCCGACCGCAAGTGTCATGATGGTGGTCCCGTGATAGGCGATGTCTCTGCCGATCACCTTCCAGCGCTTCTCGTCACCAATTGCGCGGAAGTACTGGACGGCCAGACGGCAGGCGGCATCGGCGGCTTCCGACCCGCCGCTTGAGAGATGCACACGGGTGAGATGCGCCGGCAGCCAATCCCGCTGCAACCGTTCCACCAATGCGGTACGTTCCGGTGTGATGAAGGGTGGGACGATATAGCTCGTGTTCGCCATCGCCTTCGCGGTGACGTCCGCCACTTCCTGGCGTCCATGGCCGATATTGCAGATGATCGCACCGGCGGCGGCGTCCAGAATTTCGCTACCCTCTTCGGTGAAGAGGGTGCGGCCTTCCGCGCGCACGATGCGCGGCATGCGCGCAGACGGCGTGAAAGGCCAGGGCTCGTTCCAGTCAATCGTCATGGTCTACCTCCGAGGCCCGCGTCAGGGACGGGCGTCAACCGCAGCGTCGATCATCCGCTCAAGTTGGAGCTTAAAAGACCCATCCAGATCCGCGTAGCCCTTTGCACCGAAAATTCCTTTGAGGGTGGGTTCGGAAATGCCGAAATAGTTGATGGCCCCAAGCAGCTGGTAGCCGAGCGCCAACGCCTCGCCGTCGCTTGCGTCCTGCCAATTGGGCTGTGCTTTGATCATGGCGATCAGGCGCTCAAGAAACGGTTTCAGGTACCAGGTCCCCGCCGTGTCGGCCCGTCGCTTATTGTCCAGGAGTTCGCGCATCAGAAGCCGCGCCTGATCCGGCCGCGCGTGAAAGGCGCTGTGGAGGTCGAGGAGATAGGTCTTGAGCGCCCGTTTGGGATCGTCGGCGGAACCGGCGGAATTGGTGCCGATCTCTTCAATACGGGCTGAAATCTGGGCCAGCACCTCCCCATAGAGCTTTTCCTTGCTTTTGAAGTGATGCAGCAGGGCCTGTTTGGTGAGCCCCAGCTCATCCCCGATGGCGGCAATACTGACGCCATAAAAGCCGCGCTCCGCAAAGAGTTTCTCTGCTGAATCCAGGAATTGTCCGCGCGTATCGATGGTCATGTGGCGAATCCCTATTTTTCTTGACGCCCTACCATATGGTAAGTTACACAGACTTACCGAACGGTAAGTCGCGAGCCTTGTCAGCGCCGTTCGTGGCAACCGAGGAAGGTGGTATGGATCGATCGACAGAACTTGAACTCACGGACGAATTGCTCGCTCTGAAGGCAGAAAACAAGGCTTTTTTGGATGAAGCTGTCGCACGGAACCCGGTCGAGCACTACACCTGTCCCGACCGCCTGGCACTCGAGCGCAGGCATATTTTCCGAAAACTGCCGACCCCTACGGCGCATATCAGCGAGCTGCCGGAAACCGGCTCCTTTCTTCGTCGTGAGATCGCTGGGCTGCCGGTCCTGATCACCCGCGACAAGGCAGGCGAGGTGCGGGCGTTCCTGAATGTGTGCCGGCACCGCGGCACCCGCCTGGTGGACGAAGAGGCGGGATGCAAACATCGCTTTTCCTGTCCCTACCACGCGTGGACCTATGCGAATTCCGGCGAGTTGATCGCCGCGCCCCATTTCGAGCAGGGCTTCCCGGATGAGAAGAAAGCAGACTTCGCACTCAAACCGCTTGAGTGTGTGGAAATGTATGGCCTGATCTGGGTTCGTCCTTTCGCGCCAGATGCGCCAACCATCCGGGACTATCTGGCAAGCCTCTCTGAAGACCTGGACGCCTTGCAGATCGACAGCCTTGCGATTGCCGCAGAACACACGGAGGTGCGGAAAGCGAACTGGAAGATCCTGGTTGAAGGCGGGATTGAGGCCTATCACTTCAAGGTGGCCCACCGTAAAACCATCGGTCCCCATTTTGAGGATAATCTCTCAAGCTATCGAAGCTTCGGCCCGCATCTGCGCTCGATCCTGCCGCGCACGACCATGGCAAAGCTCAAAGACGAAACCCGCGACACCTGGCAGCTCCGCGACCACGCGAACATTCTCTATACGCTTTTTCCGTCCAGCAGTTTCCTGGTGCAGCAGGATCATATTGCCTGGATTAGCCAAGAGCCGGTTGCCCCCGACGAAACACGCATTCGCATAGCGACCCTTGCGCCCAAGTCTGAGATGGCCAACGCCGAGCACTGGGAACGCAATCACGCCATAACAAGCACCACCTTGGCCGAAGATTTCGACATTGGCGAGAGCATCCAGGCGACCCTCGCCTCAGGCGCCAACACCGACATGCTGTTCGGGCGGTTTGAAGGCGCGCTGGACCAGTTCAATCGGACCGTTGCCGCTTATCTGGATCACTGACCCCGCTGCGCCGCTTGCGAAAATTGTGAGAGCGGATCCCGCCTTTTGTTTTGCGGGGAGAGGACCTGTTTGCTAGGAAGACGGCGTCTTCGATCTGTCACGAGTGCGCCCTTCCATGCCTTCCCATCAACCAGTCCAGGCGTCTGCCCCGCAGAAGATCATTGTGGTGGGTGGCGGCGTTATCGGCGTGGCCACGGCCTATCGCCTGAGACGCGACGGACATGATGTGACGCTCATTGAGAAAGAGCAGGGACCCGCACTCGAAACCAGTTTCGCCAATGGCGGGCAGCTGAGCGCTGGCGAGGTGGCACCCTGGGCAGGTCCCGGCGTGCCGACCCAGGCGTTGAAATGGCTCGGCCGCGCCGATGCGCCGCTGCGGCTGAGATTGAGAGCTGACCTCGCCCAATGGAAATGGCTGTGGCGATTTTGGCGGCGGTGCACACTCAAAGCACAGCGCGACGGCGCGGAACGCAATGTCGGCCTGGCGCTGCTTGGCCGCACCGTCTTGCAGGAGGCGCTCGACGATCTCACCGCCAAGGGAATGGCGCCGGACTTCGATCGCAAGCAGAAAGGCATTCTGCGTGTCTTCGCCACGGAGAAAGAAGTGGACCATGCCGCCGCTGAAGCGAAACGCCTGGAACCTCATGGTCTCCATCAGGAAAAGCTTAGCGCGTCGGACTGTGTGGCACTGGAACCGGCTCTGGCCTCGGCCCACCAGCGCGGCGAAATCGCAGGCGGTGTTTATTCCAGCGGCGACCAGAGCGGCGATGCGTACAAGTTCACCTCGGCCCTGGCTGACGCGATTGCGGAGATGGGCGTGACCTGTCTGTTTGGCGAAAGCGTGGTCAAACTGGAACGGCGGGGAGAACGCGTCACGCATGTACGCACAACCCAGCGTCGTCTCGAGGCCGACGCCGTGGTGCTCGCCGCGGGCGTCATGAGCCCGAGCCTCCTGGAGGGCATGGACCTGCCGGTCTATCCGGTCAAAGGCTACTCTGTGACCCTCGACGTGCCGGACGATGGCTCGGCGCCGGAGGTGAGTGTCACCGACGAGGTGCGGCGCATTGTGGTGAGCCGTTTGGGCAATCGCCTGCGTGCGGCGGGTCAGGCGGAGGTTGCGGGCTATGACCGCACGGTGGAAGCAGATCGGGCACAGTCTGTGCTGACAGCGGTTCGAGAACTATTTCCGGCGCTGGGCGAAGATCTCGAACCGGAATTCTGGTGTGGGCTTCGCCCTATGACGCCCGATGGGGTGCCGGTTCTCGGGAAGGCACCCGGCCACGACAACCTGTTTCTCAACACAGGCCACGGCACACTCGGATGGACCCTGGCCATGGGTTCTGCAGCCCTCATCGCTGATCTGATCGCCGGGCGGGACCCGTCTGTGGACCCGGAGAACTTCTCGGCAGGGCGGTTTTAGGTGGGCGCAGCGGTCAAGCGCCGCCGCACTTCGGATACTGCGTAAGCGGACAGCAGGACACCACCGGCAAACAGCGCCACGCCGCCGTGAACGTCCGCCGTGGTCAGCAGCTGACCATTCAACACCAGCACAATGAGCGCAAAGACAAAGACGTCGGTCATCGACCATCGTGACAGCCAGACCAGCAGGCCGAGCAGGGCGCCGGTGCCATTTGATCGGCGACGACCCCGCACCACGAGCAACAACCCCAACAGGATCTTGGTGACAGGGAAGATGACCGAAACGCCAAGCACCAGAAGACCGAGCGCTGTTTGGCCTTCATCGAAGAAAGACTGGATCCCGTCCAGGATCGAAAGGTCATTCTCGTAGAACCAGAAGGAACTGACCGTTACCGCCGGGACCTGCAGCCCGACAATGACCATGGCAAGGGAGGTCAGGAGCAAAACCATTAACCACCGACGCCCTTTGACAGGCGACGGTCCAAAGGTGGGGAGTGAGTCATCCATGTGCCAAAATGTCCAAGTTTCCTTTGGTTTTCCGGGGGATTTTCCCTGCAATGCCTCAAAGGCCAGCCTGGCCATTAACAGCCATCTAACGATTACGCCCTAGGCTTGTGGCGAAACTATGCCGCCGGTGCCCTCCTCAGATCGGTCTTCGGGGGCGTCGCAAGGAATTGGATGTGATATGGCACACCGCCACGCACAGATTTTGGGGACCGGGCTCCTGACCTTGAGCCTTGCCGCTTGTGCGGGGCAGGCCGATCTCGGCCGCACCAAACCAAATGAGTTTTCGTTTCTGAGCGACCTCAGCAAACATGTTGTCAGCCTTACCGAGACTGGCAGTCCGGCCGCGAGCCTCCCCATGACGGCGGAGGAGGAACAGCTCCGGACCATCGCTCAGACCATTGAGGATCAGGCATCAGACCGAACGCCTGGCCTTGTTGAACGGATTTTCTCCGAAACACACACCGCCGAGGATGAGAAGGCTTACTATCGCGCGCTACGCAGAGCACATGCAGAAAGCGGATCTTCCCTGCTTCACGCGTTTGGCAATGATGTGTTGCGGGACGTTGCCATGATCGACCAGTTTGCAAACCTCTCCATTGCGGTTACCGCTGCGGATGCGCTGCGTCTGGCACTCGTGCGCGAAGCCATGGAAGCAGATAGCGCTGCCTTCTCCGACGCAGTTGATGTGGTTTTGCGTGTCGAAGAGAACGGCAAGGTCATCGACGATATGGCTGATCGGATGTCGACGCGCTACCTTGAATACCGTGTGGCTCTCGAACAATCCGCCTTTGACATTCCCGAACGGGATCTGATCGCCACGATTGATAAAGCGCTCGGCATGCTTGAGGAAAGTGTTGAGGGCATCAAAGGTGACGCGGCGCGGCATCGCGCGGTTCGCGGTGAGCTGTTTGGACGCCGCTCCGCGGCCGACTTGCCGGTCTAACGGCGCCGGTCAATCAATCAAAGCAGCGTGAGATCAGTTTCAATATCCGCGGGTGCGGCCTGGTGTGCTTGATCCAACCGTGACACCGCTGATGCAGCAAGGTGTTGCCTGGGCGTGCGGCACATCAAGCTTCAGATGGCATTGTGCTTCAGGACCCTCATTGCCCGCGCGCACATAAGTCCAGGCCTGGCATTGCGTATCGGCAAAACAGGCAGACGCGCAATATTGCGGACCCTCCCGACCGGCTGACATCACCTTATAGTCGGCGCCGGGCCGGTTCGTGCCTTGCTCCATGAAAACGGATGGGCTCGCGCCGAACACGGGTGCAGCGATCACTGCAATAAACAAGTAGGCGGCGGCTGCAGAAACAAAATGCCAGCGATTAGGCGACAGAGACTCGCTCATCTGAATACTCCTCGAAACAGGGGAGTGTTGTACCCTGTTGCGTATGGAGAAACGCTGAAAGGTAATGGCTAGTTTTTAGACAATCTGCGCTTAGGGTTTATGAGAGCTTAATTTCGCGCGCGCTCAGAAGCCGCAAAGGCGAGGAGGGCGTCTGCCCGGGCGCCTCTCAACTGCCAGGACATGCAGCGCACACCGCCCCCCATCCGGCAGACTTTACCGGAGGAAACCGGAATGACCTCCCGGCTGGTAACCGCCCGGACTTGGGCGAGCGCGATCGCGTCTTCCGGGATGCCAAACTGCGGCAGATAGATGCGTGCCGGCGTGACCAGCGCATTGGTGTAAAGCCCGCAAGCCGAGCCAAACTGCTCGTCATAAATTTCTGAGCCGTCATAGGGCGTCACAATTTCATGGATCGTAACGCCCGGCAGGCCGCGTTCGAGATCCTTGTAGAGCTGGTGCCGGTAGGCGGGGTCTTCCGGGTAGGAGTTGATCACCAGCGTATTGGTATCGACAAAGCTCACAACCCCGTCCGCATGCTCAAGCCCGCCTTGTTCGTCGGCATCGATAAACGCAACGTTGGTGATGCCCGTGACGCGCTGCAATTGCGCCCGCGCTTCGTCTTCCGTGAGGTCATTGTCGGCGAGGAACTTGGTGCTGATGACAACATTGCCGGCATAATCATCCACAAAGTTGCCGCCATCGTTCAGAAGATGGGTGGCGCCGATTTTGAGGCCCGCGCGCTCAACGAGCTCCGCCAGGTTGATCTGAACAATGTCCGCATATTCCTGACCCTCAGCACCGCCGCCTTGGCCCTCTGCTGTGTAGCGGAAAAAGATAGGACGGGCGGCATTGGAAGGCGCAAAATCGCGCGCCCAAATATCAGCCACAGGGAAGTTCAACACCTTGTCTTCACCAATGGCGGCCGCATAGCGGTCATAGCCTTGCGCGTCGGTCAGGATAAGCACCCGGTCAGGCGCTTTGATCGATTTTGCGAAAGCCACATGGAAGGTGAAAATATCGCTCGCGACCGGCGCGTAATAACTGTCGAAAGTCGTGGGCGCCGCCAGCACAATCAGTTCGGCGCGGGCAGGAAGCGTCATGAGCAGGCTCGCGAGAAGGAGAAACGATGCAGCCCACCCTCTCAAGAGGGAGCGATTAACCGCCGTGGCGCAATTGCCAGACGGTTTTTTTGCCATCACCCGTCGCCTGGTAGACATGGCTGAACTCTCCCAGGGCCTCCTTGAAGGCCTCGATCTTGGTGCCGTCCGCAACATCGAACGCATCGAAACCGCATCGTACCATGAGAGACCATTGGTCGCGAAGCACTTCGCCGACGGCCCGGACTTCGCCGTCAAAACCATAGCGATCGCGGAGCAGGCTGGCATAGGAGAAGCCCCGCCCATCCTTGAACGCAGGGAAGTTGACCGCCACCAGTTGGAACCGGTCCAGGTCATCCGCAATCAGTTCAGGCGCTTCGCCAGCTTCAAGCTTGACGCCCAGCGGCGCATTGCGCCCGATAAGCGCGTCGCGCTCCGCCTGCCAGCGGGCAGCGGACACGATCACCGGCGCATCGGTAGGCAACTCCTCTTCATCGCCGACCAGGACCCAATTGTCGTCTGCGAACTCGCCGTTCTTAATGAGTGGCATAAACAGTCTCCTTGAACGGCTCTTTGCCGACACGGCGATAGGTGTCGATGAACCGCTCGCCGTCATTTCGAATGTTGATATAGGTCTCGACCACGGTTTCGATCGCGTCCGCGATTTCGTCTTCCGTGAAGGCAGGGCCTAGAATGTCCCCGACCGAGGCATTCTCGTCGGCCGAGCCGCCCAGAGAGATCTGGTAGAACTCCGTGCCTTTCTTGTCGACACCCAGAATACCGATATGCCCCACATGGTGGTGACCACAGGCATTGATACAGCCTGAAATCTTGACCTTCAGCTCGCCGATATTGTGCTGGCGATCGAGATCATTGAAGCGTTCAGCAATCTCCTGGCTGATTGGGATCGATCGGGCATTGGCGAGCGCGCAATAGTCAAGGCCCGGGCAGACAATGTGGTCGGTGATAAGGGCCAGGTTCGGCGTGCCGAGTGCTGCCTCCTCAAGACCCTGCCAGAGGGCAAACAGGTCATCTTTTTTGACATGAGCGAGCACGATGTTCTGCTCATGGGTCACGCGCAATTCGTCAAAGCTGTACTTCGTTGCGAGGTCTGCCATCACATGCATCTGATCATCGCTGGCATCCCCAGCGACACCGCCCACAGGCTTCAGCGAAATGTTGGCAATGGCATAGCCGTCGACTTTGTGCTCCGCGACATTGGTTTTCACCCAGTCAGCGAACTTTTTATTGTCCGCCATCGCCTCGTTGAGGGCCGACGACTCGTCCGGCAGCGTTTCGTAAGCCGGCGGCGCGAAATAGGCGCGAATGCGGGCGATTTCTTCTTCCGGCAGGGTCACCACGCCTTTGGCTTTGACGTGTACAAACTCTTCTTCCACCTGGCGCTTCATCTCTTCAGCACCCAGCGCATGAACCAGGATCTTGATCCGCGCTTTGTAGAGATTGTCCCGGCGTCCGTTCATGTTGTAGACGCGCATGATGGACTCGAGATAGGCGATCAGATCGACCGCGGGAACCGCTTCGCCGATCAGATGCCCGATCATCGGCGTCCGGCCCTGGCCGCCACCCACATAAATGTCGAAGGCCGGCGCGCCGTCGGCACCTTTCACAACTTCAATGCCAATGTCATGGAAGCGGATCGCAGCGCGGTCTTCATTCATGCCGCAAACCGCAAACTTGAACTTGCGCGGCAGGAAGGTGAATTCCGGATGGAAGGTCGACCATTGGCGAATGATCTCACTCCAGATGCGTGGGTCATCCACTTCGCCTGCCGCGGCACCGGCATATTGGTCCGATGTCACATTGCGAATGCAATTGCCCGATGTCTGGATCGCATGCATCTCGACAGAGGCAAGGTCGTCCAGAATGGCGGGAATGTCTGAAAGTGCCGGCCAGTTATATTGAATGTTCTGGCGCGTGGTGAAGTGGCCGTAGCCTTTGTCATACTTGGTCGCGATGTTCGCGAGCATATGCATCTGCTTGCCGGACAGGGTGCCGTAAGGAACAGCGACGCGCAGCATATAGGCATGAAGCTGCAGATAGACACCGTTCATCAAGCGGAGAGGTTTGAACTGATCTTCGGTGATCTCACCCGCCAGGCGGCGCTGAACCTGCCCGCGAAACTGGGTCACCCGTTCTTTGACAAGCGTGTGGTCGAATTCGTCGTAACGATACATGGAGCTATGCCTTCAAAAATGCTTTTGGTACGGCGCGTTACGCCGAAGCAGCCTGTTTGCCGAGGTCGAGACGGATGGTTGGTCCGGCCATGCGGATTTTCTCACGCACGCTGGCAGGCACGATGACCCCGTCTTCAATCGCAACTTCAAAGAGGTAGGGCTCAACGACTTCTTGCGCTGCGACCGACGGTTCGGCTTTCGCAAGGAGCGCTGCGCAGGCTTCTTTGCCATCGGCCACGTCGGCGTCTTTGAGCCAATCGGACCAGGTTCCGTCCGCTGCAAAATACACCACTTCGCCGTCAATCAGACGGTTAGCAGTGACAGCTTGGGTGGTCGCGCGTTTATTGGTGTGCTGGGCCAAAGCCAAGTCTCCCAAGAACAAAAATGTGGTTTGCTTTCCCGCGCTCGCAGACGCCGGAAATAGTTATTTATTGGCCGCAAACATGGTTGTTTTTGCATTCAGGGTCAAGTGGGGTGTGAAATAGAATGAATTACAATTAGTGGTTGTAAAAATGGCGGGTAAACCCGCGAATATGTCCGGTATTCCCCTTCTGAAGGCAGGTCTTTGGGGGGGCGAACCGCCGGCGCCTGCCAATGGGTGTTGCCAGGGGCCATTCAGGTGCGCAAGGCTTGCAGTCAGGTGAACGGCAATACAGGTCGCGACGCGATCATTTGGGGAGCATTGGAAATGGGTGAAATAGCCACAGGCGGCTGTCTTTGTGAAGACATTCGCTACAAATTTGATCGCGATCTGGTTTTGTCAGGCCATCACTGCCACTGCACAGATTGCCAAAAATCCACCGGGAGCGGGAAAGCGACCATCGTTTTTGTCCCCACAGACGCCTTCGAGATTGAAGGAGAGCTGAAATACTACACCGTTGAGGGGACTGCGGGCAGCCATGTGACGCGGGGGTTTTGCCCCAATTGTGGATCGCCGATCATGAGTTTCATTGAGGAGAGCCCCGGCATAAGAATTGTCAAAGCGGGGTCTCTGACCGACAGCAGCTGGGTGACCATTGGGTCAAGTTTCTGGGCCGACTCAGCAACAGACTGGTCGCCTGTGGATTCTGGCTGCCCTTCGGTACCGCAAAACCCACCGATGGGCTAAAGGCGCACTACATCCCGCCTCTTCTATCGTTGCCGATCCACGGCGCTTTCGTGCCAGCGGCGAAGAGCCAGGTGCTCGAGCAGTGAGAGCGCAAAGAAGATCGCAATGCCCAGAAGTGAGAGCAGAAGGAGTGCTGCGAACATGGTTGGTACCTGAAGCCGGTTCCCCGCCTCGATAATGCGCCAGGCGAGCCCCGTGCCGGTGCCGGACCCGGCGACAAACTCCGCGACCACCGCGCCAATGAGCGCGAGCCCGCCGGAGATTTTCATGCCGCCGAGAATGTAAGGCAGCGCCGCGGGCAATTGCAGCGACCAGAGACGTTGCCAACGCGTCGCGCCATAGAGCGTGAACAGGTCCATCAGATTATGGTCGACGGACCGCAGGCCGAGCGTGGTGTTCGACAGGATCGGGAAGAAAGCGACAATCCAGGCGAGAATGAGCAGCGCCAGATTGACATTGTCAAAACCCACCCAGATGAGAATGAGTGGTGCGATAGCGACCACCGGCGTCACCTGGAGGATGATGGCGTAGGGAAAGAGGGCCATCTCGATAAGGCGGCTTTGCGAAAAGAGAATGGCCAAGGCAACGCCGCCAACGACGGCCAAAGCAAACGCCAACAGGGTGATGCGAAGAGTCACCCAGAGGGCGCCCATCAGGCTCCCGAAATTTTCAACCAGGGCTGTGCCGATGACGCTGGGTGCGGGCAGAACGAATTTCGGAACATCGCTCAGCGTCACCGCGACTTCCCAAACCAGAAGAGCAGCGATACCAACAAGGATCGGCACAAAGATGCGAAAAAACCTCGTGGTCATAGGTCACCATCCCTGAGCGCCGCGGAGACGGCCTTGCAGTGCTCGAAATAGGTGGGCGACTGACGAAAACTGAGACCCCGAGGGTAGGGGGCGTCGATCCGGATGTCTTCCTCGATCCGCCCGGCGCCCCCGGAACCATTTGAGCCGGTTCCCATCACCAGGATCCGTTCGGAGAGATAGACGCTTTCGTAAACCGAGTGGGTCACAAAGATCACCGTCCAGCCGAACTCGCGCCAGAGTGTCAGCAGATCATCATCCAGTTTTTCGCGGGTGAATTCGTCGAGCGCAGCGAAGGGTTCGTCCATCAAAAGCACAGGCGGTTCAGTGACGAGGGCGCGCGCAATGGAGACCCGCATGCGCATGCCGCCGGAAAGCTCCCGCGGCAGTTTTCCAGTCGCGTCGGCGAGACCAACGCGCGAAAGCGCCGCCGTCACCCGGGATTCGGCGTCGGCCCGTGATATGCCTTTAAGCTTCAAAGGAAGATATACGTTGTCAAAGGCGCTAGCCCAGGGCAGCAGGGTGGCGTCCTGAAAAACAAATCCGAGGTCGTCCGGTCGACCTGCGCCGTCCCAAATCACACGGCCTTGGCTTGGGTCCAGCAGGCCAGCGATCAGCCGAAGCAAGGTGCTTTTGCCGCAGCCGGAGGGTCCCACCAGCGAGACGAAAGATCCGCGCTCTATGGACAGATTGATGTCCGAGACGGCAGGCGCAGCCCCATCATAGGTCTTGCTGACATCATTAAGGGAGAGCAATTGATGTCCGGAGGCGGGCGAAGGCGCGGTCATTCAGCCGTCAGTTGCTCTTTAAGGTCGAGGCCCACACCCTTGTTCACAAAGTCCAGCGTGTAAGCCTGTTGCCAGTCGAGTGAGGGATCATAGACACCGTTTTCAGACATGACCGAGAAGAAGTTCTGCCACCGTGCGTCGCTCATGGCACCGATACCAAGCGTGAGGGCATCACCGGAATCCGCAATCCCATATTCCTTGAGCTTGTCGATGGCTTGCGCCACCACGTCTTCACTCATGTCCGGATTGTCGGCGAGGATCAGTGCTGTTGCCGGCGATGCATCGCCATAAAGAAATGAGACCCAGCCTTTGATCGTTGCATCGACAAAAGCCTGCACCAGTTCCGGCTCCTGCTCGATCATGCTCGTATTGGCGAGGATGAACGTCGCGTAGCCGGGATAGCCATGATCCGAAAGCAAGAACACTTGAGGTTTGAAACCTGCTTCCTTTTCAATCGAGTAGGGTTCAGAGGAGAGATAGCCCTGTTGAATGGCGGTTTCGTCGACCAGGAACGGCGCCAGGTTGAACGTGTATTTGCGGATCTGGTCGTCGGTGAACCCGAAGCGGGAGCGAAGCCATACCCAGAAAGCGCTGATAGTCGCATCCGACACCATGATCGGCATGCCGCGCATGTCTTCCAACGTTTTAACATCGTCGCGCGGGTGGGTGATCAGCACCTGCGGGTCTTTTTGAAAAGACGCCATCACGGCCTTGGCGCCTGCATCGGCGGCGACAATATTGAGCGGGATGAAACTGTTGGACCCCATACCAAAATCAACACTGCCAGACGCGAGCAACTGCGGCACATTGATGCCGGGCCCGCCGGGGCGGATGGTGACCTCAAGGCCCACATCTGCGTAATAGCCGTTGGCCAGTGCCTGATAGAAGCCGCCATGTTCGGCCTGCGCTTTCCAGTCGGTCACAAAGCTGATGGGACGGAGCTCTGGCGCAGTGCCGGCATCTTCGGACGGATCCGAGACGGGCATATAAAGAGAGAAGACCAGCAGCGCCAGCACAACAATCACGGCGCCAGCGCCGATGAGGACATTACGTTCCATAGAACCCCCAGATAAACACGCGTCGGGAGTTTAACAGGAGGGATGTGCTTTCACACCCCTTACATCGCCTCGCAGATGGCTTCGAGGCGCGTCTCATTCAGTTCCTCAAACCGGTCTTCCGATTGGATAAGTGTGCGGAACAGGACGACGCCCCGGTCGGAGGGCGCCACCACAATGGGTGCACCGCCGAGGCTGGTCACCTGGTCTTCGTTCTGAACCAGAACCACATCGACTGTGTCTGCATCCAATTGCCGGTCATTCACCACAAAGAAGTTGTCACTATTGTCGCCAAACATGGAGAGGGAGAAATAAGTGTCTTTGGGCACCGGCGCCGAGATGTGAAGCGGCCGTTCAGACACATCAAAAGCGCAGATCGTGTAGATGAGGTCTGGGCTGGGGCGCACCACAGTGCGGCTCTCTTCGGTCGCACGGGGCGCGTGCGCCACAACGCCGATGCCCACCTGGTCTTCGACTCCGCTGATCAGCCGGTCCATCACAAAGCTCGGGAACAGAAGTACGCTCGTAATGTGGATAATGCCTCCGAGGATCAGCGTCGCAACGAGGTAATAGGGCCATCCCTTCATGAGCAGGCCTCCCGTGTAATGGTGGGAAGGGCAAGGCCCGCCAGATCAGAATAGGTTTCTTCCTCCGGGTTATAGAGGCGCAGCGTGAGACTGAAAGCAGCGCCGTCCCCATTGCCGTCATAACCTGTAGGAATACCATTTCGACCGCTGCCGGTCGGGTTCACGGAAATCGTAAATCCGTTGTCTGCATTGCGAACGACTGTGTTCATGGCTTGGCTGTAGCGTTTCGCAGGGTTGGGAATGAGGTAGTGATCGGCGCCATAGGCCGTAATGCTCCACCACCGCGTTGTCAGCGGGGAGCCTTCAAGCCTGTAGCTGCATTTTGTGGAGAGGGCTTCGCCTGCATCGTCGGTCGTGGCGGTAAAGTAGACGGTTTCGCTTTTATTGAGAGCAAGCAATCCGGCACGGGCAACAGCGGCACGACCGTAAGGCCCGGCACCCGGACTGCCAATCGCAGGATCGGTCCACCAGGCGCCGTTTTGAAGGGCTGTGCCAAGCCCCGCATTGATTGTGAACCATGTCAGTCCCAAGCCGATCAGGAGACCGCCGACAATAACGCCGAGTATTTTTAGAAGTGCCGAAACCATGGGCCCCCAGTTTCCTGAAACACGATCCCCCAGAGAGGTTTTATCACAGCAAGGAGAAAGCGCCAGATAGAGCGCGTTTTGAGGTTAACGCGGAAGTGTTTGCCCACCGCGCCGGAACCCCGGTCCGGGGTTCACCTGTTTCCGGTGCGCCTCTCTGAAGAGGTTCGACAGCGAGACATAGAAGCGATGCAATTCCGGTTGGTCGGTTGTGGCGAACGCTGGCTCTGCATCGCTCTGAGGCGCGACGCGGCGCACCGGCGCGGGTTTCCCACCAGCCAGGTCCGCGATCGGCATGCCCTCGTGAACGGATTTCATAAACGCGGCCCATGTGGTGGCACTCAATCCGCCACCCTCGGCACCCTCCATGGGCGATGCGTCGTCATGGCCAAACCAGATGCCCGCCACCTGATCTGCTGTATATCCGACGAACCAGATGTCCCGTCCTTCTTGGCTGGTGCCTGTTTTGCCCGCCGCAGGCCGACCGCCAATCGCAGCCTTGGAACCGGTCCCCGACAAGATCACTTGATAGAGCAGATAATTCATAGAGCGCGCCGCTCCTGGTGCCACGACCCGTGTCGCCAGGGACTGTTGTTCGAACAGGACGTCGCCGTCGGGATTGAGAATGCGTTTGATCCCGTAAGGTTTTGCGCGGAACCCGCCATTCGCAAACACGGCATAAGATGCTGTGAGATCCAACAGTGTCACCTCTTCAGTGCCGAGTGCAATGGAAGGGTGAGAGGCGAGCGGTGAGGTGATGCCTAGCCGTTCCGCGGCGTCAATGACTTGGACGCGGCCCACCTGTTCGGACAAGCGCACGGCGACCGTGTTGATGGAATACTTCATCGACGTCAGCAGGCTGACATTGCCGCGGAACCGGCCATTATTCTGCGGCCGCCATCCATTCACTTCGATGGCGCGGTCGCTTACGCGGGACTCCGGCGTCAATCCGCTTTCCAGAGCGGCGAGATAGACAAAGGGTTTGAAGGCGGAGCCTGGTTGGCGTTCCGCCTGGAAAGTTCGATTGAACTGGCTTTCGAGATAGTCGCGCCCGCCCACCATGGCACGCAGCGCGCCATCCGGGTCCATCGATACCAGCGCCCCTTGTGCCGGCGCTTCCTCACTGTCTTCTGGAAGATTTGCCGCGCGCTCTGCGATGGCATCGGCGATCGCCAGTTCGCCCGCGGCTTGTTGAACCGGATCGAGTGTCGTTTCGATGATGAGCTGGCCTTTGACCCCGGGCAGAATGTCAGCGACCTCGGCAGCGATCCAGTCCACAAAATACTGGGACCCCAGACGCGGTGCCCGCTTGATGATCGTCGCAGGCGCAACGCGCGCTTCAAACGTTTCGGCTTCGGTCAGAACCCCACTCTCCACCAAAGTGGTGAGCACGATGTCGGCACGCCGCTGCGCGCGCGCGAGATCATTGGTGGGCGCAAATCTCGAGGGCGCCTTGATGAGACCCGCGAGGAGCGCCGCTTCAGCGAGGGAGACCTCTCGCACAGACTTGTCAAAATAGTGCTGGGACGCCGCTTCAAATCCATAAGCGCCGGCACCCATATAGATGCGGTTGAGATAGAGGGTCAGAATTTCTTCTTTTGAATAGGCGTATTCGAGCCAGACGGTGATGACCGCTTCCTGAGCCTTCCGCCAGAAAGTGCGTTGTGAGCCCAGGTAAAGATTCTTGGCGAGCTGCTGCGAAATGGTGGAGCCACCCTGAACAACGCCCCCTGCGCTGAGATTGGCGATGATCGCCCGGCCGATCCCAAACACATCAAAGCCGAAATGATCATAAAAGCGGCGGTCCTCCGTGCTGATCACCGCAAGCACCAGATAGTCGGGCATCTCATCGAGCGGGACAATCGGCGCATAGCGCCCACCACGATTGGCAATCTCATCACCGTCCCGGTCAAGCACCGTGAGTGCGAGGGCGTCAGGACCCAGGGGCCCAAGCAGCTGCCGTTGCATTTTGGGCAGCGTATCGAGCACCAGAGTGCCGAACACGACGCTACCTGCAAAGACAAGTGCGCCGACCGCGCGCCATAGTAAATGGCGGGAGCGGGTGCCTTTTTGGGGCAACTCTTGATTGTTTTCGTCGTCGCGCACGGTTTCCGGTCTCACAATCGGACGCACCTGTGCCGCGATGGCACAGAGCAGACCTGTCTAGAATTTCTTGCAAAGAGGGTCGCAAAGGTCGTGCCGCGGCTGATGCAGGCCGTTCCTTCTGCACATACGCCTGAATCAGCGTAAACTCGCTGCCGAGCATCAAGGACAGGCAATCCCACACTCATGGACGAGCAACCCTTCTGGAAAACCAAAAAGATGGCGGAGATGACCCGCGAGGAGTGGGAGTCCCTCTGCGATGGGTGCGCGAAGTGCTGCCTGATCAAGCTTGAGGATGAAGACACCGGCGAGCTGGAATATACCGACATCACCTGCAGTCTGCTTGATTGCGAGACCTGCCGGTGTGGTGACTATCCCAACCGCTCGGTCAAGGTGCCCGATTGTGTCACGCTGACGCCCCAGAATGTGCGGCAACTGAACTGGATGCCGTCCACCTGCGCCTATCGGTTGATTGCAAATGGCGAAGACCTGCCCTGGTGGCACCCGCTGATAAGTGGGGAAGAAGAGTCGGTGCATCTGGCAGGCATGTCGGTCAGGGGCCGAACAGTCAGTGAAGATGATGTTGACCCAACCGATCTGGAAGATCGCATTGTCACCTGGCCGGAGCAGGGAAAATAATTTGCAGAAAATGCAAATTCTGTCTTGAACCTGAAACGCTCCTACCCCATCTGAAGTCCATCTCCAGAATTGTATGAAACACCCGGCTACTCCGAAACGAAGGCGCTAGCGCTTTGACGGAAAGCATGGGTCCATGTCGAATTAGAATTGCCAAGCCGCGCCATGTCCGACACTGCGATCAGCAAAACAGGAGGGCAGGAGCCTGTAGACTGGACACATATCGAGCGTGTCTACCAGAGCGATGAGAAGCTTGCGATAATCGCAAAGAAGTATGGACTCACAGTCCAGAAAATCGCCGCACATGCAAAGCGCGAAGGCTGGCCGTTGCGATATGAAAGACAGAAAGCCGTTAGGCCAACCAAGTCGCAAAGAATTGTTGACCCCGCGACCTTGCGAAGGCGGCTGACCGCTTTGGTGGAACGCCAGATCGCTGAGATCGAGACAAGATTGGCGGATGGATCAGAAAGCCGGGACCACGAACGCGATGCCCGCACCTTGTCGAACCTAACACGGACCTTGGACAAGCTGATTGAACTGAAACGCGCTGCCGCGTTTGAGCTTGCGGAAGCCAAACGGAGCAGGCAATCACAGGAAAGCGATGACGGAGCCAAAGCCGAGGACGCCCTCAGAAAGGATCTGGCGCGCCGATTGTCTCGCATCGCTGCCGGACGCTGAGCGCGATGCCTTTCTAGGCGATCTAAACCACACTGAGCTCCGTTTTCTTTCCCACGATTGGCGCTTCTGGGCGCGCCCCAGTCAATGGCCGCCGGACGGCGGGTGGACAACCTGGCTCATCCTGGGAGGACGGGGCGCGGGGAAAACCCGGGCCGGCGCGGAGTGGGTTGCGCGGCAGGTGAAAGACGCAAGCGCTGGACGCATCGCATTGCTGGGCGAAAGTTACGCAGAAGCGCGCGAAGTCATGGTGGAAGGCCCGTCTGGCCTCCGGTCCGTTGGCCCGGATCACCTGAGGCCACGGTATGAAGCCACGCGGAGACGTTTGCTTTGGCCCAATGGGGCGGTAGCGACCCTCTATTCGGCGAGCGATCCGGAAGCACTTCGGGGCCCACAGTTTGACGCGGCCTGGAGCGATGAAGCGGGCAAGTGGCCAGATGCAGAAATGGCCTGGTCCATGTTGCAATTTGGACTGCGGTTGGGAACGCGACCGCGACAGGTTGTGACGTCGACGCCGCGCGCCGTGCCGTTGATCAAAAACCTGTTGGCGGATGAGACGGTGGCCGTCACGAGAGCAACAACCTATGACAACCGTTCGAACCTGGCGGAAGCATTTTTTTCCGCGGTGATCAAAACCTACGAAGGCACCAGGCTTGGGCGCCAGGAATTGGACGGCGAACTGCTGGAAGACGATCCCGATGCTCTGTGGACGCGGTCAATGATTGAACAGAGCCGCCGCGCATCAGCACCGGAGTTGATGCGCGTGGTCGTGGCAGTCGATCCGCCAGCGAGTAGCGGCGATGGGGCTGACGAATGCGGCATCATCGTTGCGGGTCTTGGCAGCGACGAGCGCTTCTATGTGCTGGCTGATCATTCCCGCGCACGGGCCAAGCCTGCAGCTTGGGCAACCCGGGTGGCGGAAGCCTACAAAAGTTTTGATGCGGACCGGGTGATCGCGGAAGTGAACCAGGGCGGTGAGATGGTTGTCAGTGTGCTTCAACACGTGGCACCTGCCTTGCCTGTGCGTCAGGTACGCGCAACGCGCGGCAAGCGCGTTCGTGCCGAACCGGTCGCCGCGCTCTACGAACAGGGCCGCGTTTCGCATTTAGCGCCCATGCCGGAGCTGGAAGACCAGATGTGTAAATTCGTAGGGCAGGGCAAAAGCCCTGATCGTCTCGACGCCCTTGTCTGGGCGTTGACCGATCTCATGCGAACGGCGGGCGACCCTGCCATTCGACGCTTGTAAGGGAGTCATGATGACACGAGTGACGCAGCAAAAGCCGCCCGGTCTCTGGGCGAGGCTTTTCCAGAGACCTGAAGACACGAAAGCGAGCGCAACCGGCGCGCTCATCGCCTTGAGTTCTCTGGGGCGTCCAGTCTGGACGCCGCGCGACTATGACCGTCTTGCGCGTGAGGGATACGAACAAAACGCGGTCGCCTTCCGCTGCGTGCGTATGATCGCGGAAGCCGCTGCGAGTATTCCCTGGGTGCTCCGTGACGGCGACCAGACCATGAGCGCGCATCCTCTTCTGGAGCTGCTGGCTCGGCCCAACCCGGCCGAGAGCGGGACCGATCTTCTTGAGGCGTGGTACGGCCATCTGCAGGTGGCGGGCAACGCCTATCTGGAAGCGGTAAGCGTCGGCGACGAGGTGCGCGAGCTCTATGCGCTGCGTCCGGACCGCATGAAAGTGGTGCCTGGTGTTCGCGGTTGGCCGGAAGGATACGAATATGAGGTGAACGGTCGCACAGTTTTGTTCCGCGAGGAACCTGACAAGCCAATCCTGCACATGAAAGCCTTTCATCCGACCGATGACCATTATGGCCTGTCGCCCTTAGAAGCGGCCGCGAAGGCGGTCGATATCCACAATGCGGCAGGAGCCTGGAACAAGTCCTTGCTGGACAATGCAGCCCGCCCGTCGGGGGCGCTTGTCTATAAGGGTGCAGGAGGGGATGGCACGTTGAGTGACGATCAATTCGATCGCCTTAAACGAGAACTCGAAGACAATTATGCAGGCTCGGCCAATGCGGGACGGCCTCTACTCCTAGAGGGCGGGCTCGACTGGCAGCAAATGGGTCTGGGACCACGCGACCTAGATTTCAACGAGGCGAAAAACGCCGCAGCGCGAGAGATCGCATTGGCCTTCGGTGTCCCGCCCATGTTGTTGGGCATACCGGGCGACAACACGTTTTCGAATTACAAAGAAGCCAACCTGGTTTTCTGGCGCCAAACCATCGTGCCCTTGGTGCGGAAATCAGCAACCGCTCTCACCCATTGGTTGGGACCACGCTTTGGATCTGGCCTCCGCCTTGAAATCGATCTGGACGATGTTCCGGCGCTCGCGGGGGAACGAGAGAGCTTATGGGCTCGCGTAAAGGATGCAGACTTTCTGAGCGATGATGAAAAACGCCGGGCCGTGGGATTGAGCATCGGAGGCGCGCAGTCTGATGGATGAAGATAGAACCGCAACGCGATGGCACCTGGATCGGCGCGTCCCGCTTGCCCTTATCTTCGCGATCCTTATTCAGACCGCCGGTGCGCTCACCTGGGCCGGCGCCGCGTCGGAACGGATCAATCAACTCGAACGACAGGTTATCAGCGACGGTGACATGGGCGAACGCACCGCGCGGCTAGAGGTCCAGGCGGCTTACATGCGGGCGGCTCTCACCCGGATCGAAGACAAGCTTGACCGGGCGATTGCGGCCGAGTGACCGGCTTGATGGATGAAAAGTTTCAAACAGCGTCCCGCTGACACGGCGGGGCGCTTTTTTTGTACCGGGAGAAACATGACCACGAAATCTGGAGAAGAGCGATACAGACATGCTGCTTGCGAAACCAAACGTGCTGCGTTTCAGGTGGCGGACGTAGATGAGGCGGGCGCCTTTGAAGGCTATGCGAGCCTCTTCGGGGCCGAGGACTTAGGCCACGATCTGGTCCAGCGGGGCGCATTTCGGGCCAGCCTTGCAAACCGGGGTGCGGGCAATGTCCGCATGCTCTTTCAGCATGACCCGGCGGACCCGATCGGATCTTGGGATGACATTCGCGAAGATGAGCGCGGCCTTTATGTTCGCGGCCGACTGACACTGGATGTAGCAAGGGCGAGAGACGTCCACGCACTGATGAAGGCGGGGGCCCTTGATGGTCTCTCCATCGGGTTCCATACGGTCAAAGCCGTGCGCGACACAAAAACCGGCCTCAGACATCTGGTAGAAATTGACCTGTGGGAAATATCGGTCGTGACGTTTCCGATGCAGCCCGGTGCGCGCGTAAGTGCAGTGAAATCAGCGCAGCTGCCCACGGAAAGAGAACTTGAACGCTGGCTCTCGCGGGATGCGGGGCTCAGCAGATCGGACGCCCGTGCTTTGATCGCGGGCGGCTACAAGGCGGTGAGGGCGCGGCGGGATGCTGGCTGCACCGACCAAGACCTTGGGGCACTCGCTCGGACCATCCGCGCCGTGAGCTCCCATTTCATTCACTGAATCCCTCAAAGGAGAAAGATATGCCTCTCACAAGAGAGACTGGCGTGGGCCGTATTGGGCGCGCGCTCAGCGCGCCTGCCGGTTCCGCCGCGCCAGAACGAAAAAGTGCAGACAGCGGCGCACCGGCAATCCATGAAGTGCGCGACGCCATGGACGAGTTCATGGTGCGCTTTGATGCGTTCAAACAAGCCAACGACGATCGTCTCTCTCAGGTTGAGCGAAGGCTGTCGGCGGATGTTGTCACGACGGAAAAGGTCGACCGCCTGAACGCGGCGCTGGATGTTCAACAGAAGACGTTGAACGATCTGGCTCTCACGCTCACCCGGCCTGAAATCGGCGCAGCACCGTCTCTGAACCCTGCGGCGCGGGAGCACAAGGTCGCCTTCGAATCCTATGTGCGCCAGGGCGGCGCCGGGCCACTGCGCCGTTTGGAAGAGAAGGCCTTGTCGATTCAGTCTGATCCGGATGGCGGATATTTGGTTCCAAGCGAAACGGAACGGATGATCGACCGGATCGTATCTGAGGCCTCACCCATCCGCGCCATTGCTGGCGTTCGTCAGATCGGGGCCGCGTCCTACAAGAAACCTTTTGCCACAAGCGGTGCCGCAACAGGCTGGGTGGGGGAAACGGAGCCCCGCGCAGAGACCGGAACGCCGAAGATTTCGGAACTCGAGTTCCCGGTCATGGAGCTCTATGCCATGCCGGCGGCAACCTCGACGCTTCTGGACGACAGTGCCGTCAATATCGATCAGTGGATCGCGGAGGAAGTACAGACAGCCTTTGCTGAACAGGAAGGCGCGGCTTTTGTTGCCGGCGATGGTGTTAGAAAACCGCGAGGCTTCCTTTCCTACGACAATGTCGACAATGACAGTTGGGCCTGGGGCAAGGTGGGCTATGTGGCCACCGGCACCTCCGGTGGTTTCCCGGCGAGCAACCCGTCAGATGTCCTGCTCGATCTAGTCTATGCCGTGAAATCTGGCTATCGGGCCAACGCTCACTTTGTCATGAACCGGCAGACGCAAGCGCAAATCCGAAAGTTCAAAGACGCGGATGGCAATTATCTCTGGCAACCGAGCCTCACCGCCGGTGACGCGCCGCGGTTAATGAACGTGCCCATTGCCGAAGCCGAGGACATGCCGGATGTGGCAGCTGACAGCTTTGCATTGGCCTATGGCGACTTCCGCCGTGGCTATCTCATTGTGGATCGGCTGGGCATTCGGGTGCTCCGCGATCCCTACACAGCCAAACCCTATGTTTTGTTCTACACGACCAAGCGTGTGGGCGGCGGCATTCAGAATTTCGAAGCGATCAAGCTTCTGAAATTCGGCACAGCGTAAGGAGACCTGCTCATGCGTGATTTGCATTCCAATCTGGGTATCGTACAGGCCCTTGATCCATCCGTGACCACAGTGACGCGCGTCGGTTCGCCAATCGATAGGCAAGGCTATGAGAGTGTCGAACACATCGTGTCGTTGGGCACCAGCGGCGACACGCTGTCGCCGACAGTCTTCCTCGCCCTCAAGCTGGAGGAAAGCGAAGACGGCACCAACTGGTCCGCTGTCGTAAACGACAGTGATGTGCTCGGCAGTGCGGTAGACGGGACGGGCACCTTCGCCCTGATCGATGATCCGTCAGAAGACGGGCAGAGCCTGGCCATCGGCTATGTGGGCGACGCCCGCTATTGCCGCGTGCAGGTGGAGCTTACCGGCACCCACACAAATGGCACGCCGGTGGCGGCATTGGCCTTGCTGGGCCATGGCAATGTGAAGCCTGTGTCATAGAAATTGTCGTGGCCCGCGATCCAACACTTGTTCCCTCCCCCTTGACGGGGGAGGGATAGGGCGGGGGTGTCATCCGAAGATACTTCCCCCACCCAGAATGGCATCGCCATTCTGACCTCCTCCAAATGGGGAGGTGTTTGATATCCAGATCGTTATGATAGCGAGACTATGCAATGCCCCATACATTGGTGACCGGTCCGGTCAGCGAACCTGTTGATCTGGCCGATGCGAAACTGCACCTGCGCGTTGACAGCTTAGACGAAGACAGTCTGATCGAAGGCTTCATCTCGGCAGCGCGAATGAGCATTGAGGCCTATGCCGGTCTGGCGCTGCTCAACCAGACCTGGGATCTCATCCTCGATGCCTGGCCGGGCCCGGTGATCGACTTCAACCTAGGACCGGTCACGGCGATCCACAAAGTATCTGTCGACGGCATTGACCTTGATGCGAGCTCATACAATCTGGCGCCAGGGCTGAATGCCAGGCTGGTGCGCACAGATGGTGCCACCTGGCCGTCGCCGCAGTCCACCGCCGCGGGGATCGTCGTGCGCTTTGCGAGTGGCTTCGGGGCCAATGGCAGCGATGTCCCGCAGAACATCAGACATGCCATCCTCATGACCGTGGCGCGCTGGTTTGAGAACCGTGAGCCGGCGCCAGCCGATGGGGATCAGCTGACACCAGCTGTTCGTCGACTGCTTGCACCCTACAGAAAGCTCCGCCTGTGATCGCCGCTCTGCGCCACCGGCTCCTGCTGGAACAACGCACCCGAGTGGCTGATGGCGGGGGAGGTGCGACCGAGACGTGGACCTCCGTCGCAACCGTTTGGGCGGCGATCGCTGAGAAATCAGGCCGGGAACGGGAAGCAGCAGACCGCGCGGCACCAAAAGTCGCGATGGAGGTCACCATCCGCCACCGCGAGGGCGTCAATACAGACATGCGGTTCCGGCAAGGGTCGAGGCATTTCAATATTCGCGCCGTGCTGGATAAAGACGGCCGCCGCCGCTGGCTCACATGCACCTGCGAGGAAGGCGGCGCACAATGACTCTCTCAGCCAGCTGGGAACTTCAAAAGGCGGTCCATGCGAGCCTCGTGGCTGATGCGGTTTTATCCGGATTGGTGAGCGGTCGGGTGTTTGATCGACCACCACAGGACGCTGCCTTTCCCTTTGTGACCCTTGGGGACACAGAGGTGGTTCCGGACGGCTCCGGAAGCGGCGGTGGTGCAGTTCACCAGATCATTCTATCGGTTTGGTCACGCGCGCCAGGGCGACGGGAGACAAAAGACATAATGAGCGCCATCGATCAGGTGTTGCAGGACGCGATGCTGCCAATGACCGGACATGCGCTTGTGAACCTGCAATTGGAACGCGCAGGCGTGGCCTATGTCGCGGAGGCGGAAGCCCTTCGCGGACGTCTCGTCTTCCGCGCTTACACCGAACCAACCACCTGACTGATTTGATCAGACGAATAGAGGAGACGTGAGCATGGCCGCTCAACGTGGCAAAGACCTATTGCTGAAGATTGACAGCGACGGCCTCGGGACCTTCGTGACCATGGGCGGTCTGCGCGCCCGGACCCTGTCGTTTAACGCCCGAACCGTGGACATCACCCACACGGAGTCCGCGGGCGCATGGCGAGAACTGCTGGCAGGCGCTGGCGTGAAGACCGCGAGCCTCAGCGGCGGCGGGATCTTCAAAGACGATGCGTCGGATGCGCTTGTTCGAGGCTATTTCTTCGACGGGACCATTCGTAATTGGCAGGTGATTGTTCCCGATTTCGGCACAGTGGAGGGCGCGTTTCAAATCACTGCGCTTGAGTATGCTGGCACCCATGAAGACGAACTCCGCTTTGACCTGTCTCTGGAATCCGCCGGCGAACTTCTCTTTACGAGCCTTTGACATGGTGAACCGGCATCGCGGCGAAGTCCTGCTCCAGGCAGGAGGAAGAAACTTTACGCTCTGTCTGACCCTGGGCGCGCTCGCTCACCTCGAAGCAGCGTATGGTGGTGACGACATCTTGGCGCTGGCAGAGCGGTTTTCGACGGGTCATTTAACGAGCGCGGACGCCCTAAATCTTCTGGAGGCCGGCCTCAAAGGTGGCGGGCACGAGACCAACGGTCTGAACTTGGCCGCCATGAGTTTTGATGGCGGCATGGCCGGGCTTATTCGCACCCTGGCGGATCTGCTCCGGGTAACCTTCGCAGGCCCTGACGCGACGACCGTTGAAAAAGCGGACCCGACCCGCGATGGAGCAGGGGAGGGCGGCGAGGACATGCCCCCTTTCCCTGGAACGCCCTCATGAGCTTCGGCTGCGGTGTGTTGCGGTGGACGCCGGAAGCCTTGTGGTCGGCGACTTTGAGTGAGCTGGAAACTGCGGCTTGCACCTTTGTGCAACCCCAAGAACAACCAATGCGCCGCGTGGGCCTGGCAGGTTTGATGGCCAACTATCCAGATACCCGAACAGCGAGTGATCTAGATGGAGTTTGACAGCTTTAACGTTGACGATCTCTCCGCAGACCTGCGAAGTCTGCGGGCTGAGTTTGCCGCAGCGGCCTCCGCCAGCACACGCCTGGGCAGAGAGGCTAAGACGGCGCTGACAGACATTGCCCGAGAAGGGGACCGCACGGCCAAAACCGGTCAGGATCTGCAGCGCATCCTCGGATCGGCATTTGATGATCTGATCGTCGGCGGTCGATCCTTTCAAGATGTTCTGAAGGACCTCGCCGCCGATCTTGCAAAACTGGCGGTGCAGGACATTTTTGGCACGGGGATAGGGGGCAGCACCGGAGGTGGCTCTGTGCTGGGTGACCTATTCGGATCGATCCTCACACCAAATGCGAAGGGGAATGCGTTCGCGGAAGGTCGGGTGCAGGCGTTTGCCAAGGGTGGGGTCCTATCAGACCCCACACTTTTTCCGATGCACGGCGGCCTTGGGCTCGCAGGCGGGGCGGGCGCAGAAGCAATCCTCCCGCTCGCACGCGGCCCAGATGGCAAGCTGGGTGTGGCCGCGCAGGGGACCGCCGGCGTCCCAAATATCACGTTCAATGTGACAGCAACTGATGCCGCGAGTTTCAAACGCAGCGAAGGTCAGATCGCGGCGATGCTTCAGCGCACGGTCAGTCGCGGCAATCGGAACCTTTGAGGAGGGCGAGCTCTCATGGCGTTTCATGAAGTGCAGTTTCCATTGAGCATCGCTTTCGGATCGTCCGGTGGACCTGAGCGTCGAACGGACATTGTGACGCTGAGCTCTGGACATGAGGAGCGCAACAGTCCCTGGGCCGACAGTCGTCGGCGATATGATGCGGGCTACGGGGTCCGCTCATTGGAAGATCTTCACGCAGTGATCGCTTTCTTTGAAGCCCGCCACGGGCGTCTGCATGGGTTTCGATGGAGAGACCGTGCAGATCATGCCTCCGGCTCGTTCAGCGCGTCCGTGACGCCCACAGATGAACTCTTGGGGACCGGAGATGGCACCACATCGGTCTTCACGTTGAAGAAACATTACACGTCCGGCGGCACCACCTACGCTCGGTCAATCACAAAACCGATCGACGGTACGGTCCGGGTTGCCGTCGACGATGTTGAACAAACGCTCGCATCTGATTTCGTCGTGGATACAACTGACGGTCAGGTGACGTTCCTATCCGGACGTGAACCGGCCCCAGGAGCAAATGTTACCGCAGGCTTTGAGTTCGATGTGCCGGTTCGCTTCGACACGGATTTTCTGGATGTCTCACTTGCGGGCTTTGATGCCGGCGATATCCCTTCCATCCCGCTGGTGGAAATTAGGCTCTAGGGCTCTTAGGACCAAAATGAAATCTCTCTCTCCGGCTTTTCAGGCGCATCTGGACAGCGGCACGACGACGCTCTGTCAGTGTTGGAAACTGACCCGTCGCGATGGCATCGTGATGGGCTTCACCGACCATGATCGTGATCTGAGTTTCAACGACACGCTGTTTGAGGCGGCGGCAGGCTTCACCGCAAGCGCGCTTGCCTCGTCGGCGGGGCTTGCCGTGGACAATCTGGATGTTTTGGGGGCGCTGTCATCGGATCATCTGGAAGAAGGAGATCTCGCAGCCGGTCTTTATGACGACGCAGACATCGAAATCTGGCGGGTGAACTGGCAGAACCCGGACCAGCGGGTCCTGATGCGCAAGGGCAATCTCGGTGAAATAAGCCGAGGGCCGACTGGCTTTACCGCAGAGGTGCGGGGTCTCTCGCATCGTCTAAACCAGCCGACCGGTCGCCTCTATCAATACGCATGTGATGCAGACCTTGGCGATGCGCGTTGTGGTGTGACCCTAAGCGATAGTGCATTCACCGGATCAGGCTCGGTGGTTAGCGTGTCAGACAATCGTGAGATGACCGTCGCGGGTCTTGATGCCTATGCCGACAGCTGGTTCAGCCGTGGCCTTCTCACCTTCACCTCCGGCGCCAATGAGAGCGAAGTGTTGGAGGTGAAGCGGCACGCAAACAGCGGCGGTCTTGTTATCCTTGAATCCTGGCACGCACCTGCGCGGGCGATCGAAGTGGGCGCGACGCTCAGCGTTTCGGCAGGATGCGACAAGCAGTTCGGCACGTGCCGAACCAAATTTGGGAATGCCGATCAGTTTCGCGGCTTTCCGCATATTCCCGGGAATGACTTTGCGCTCTCATATCCGCTGCGCGGCAACAATAATGATGGAGGCAGTCAGGCGTGACGCGCGCGATTACACCGGAAGAGATTGTTGCTTGTGCCCGCCGCTGGATCGGCACGCCCTACCGCCATCAGGCAAGCAGGCTTGGCGTGGGTGCTGACTGCCTTGGCCTCATTCGCGGGATCTATCGCGATCTCTACGCTCAGGAGCCGGAAGCGCCGCCACCCTATAGCCCCGACTGGGCAGAGATCCCGGACCAAGAGGGCGCGCGCGCTGAACCCATGGCGGAGGCCGCAAGAAGACATCTTAGAGAGTTGGACATGCGATCAGCGAGCCCCGGCGACGTCCTCCTCTTCCGGATCACGCCAAGGGCAGCGGCGAAGCATGCCGCGATCAAGAGTTTTGACGAACGGATGATCCATGCCTGCTCTGGCCGCGCGGTGGCTGAAGTACACATGGGGCACTGGTGGCCACGGCACCTGGCTTACGCGTTCCGCTTTCCCGGAGGGTCTGTCTAGTGGCGTCTGTCCTTTTGAGCGCCGCAGGGTCGGCGGCAGGGTCAGCCCTTCTACCCTCGGGCGCGAGTATTTTCGGGGCACATGTTTCTGGCGCGGCTATAGGCGAAGCGGTCGGCACCATTGCAGGCTCCTTGATCGACGATCAGCTCTTTGGCACGTCGATCACACGGGACGGTCCGCGCCTGTCGGATTTGGACGTGCAAGTCTCAACCGAAGGTGCAGCCATCCCGCGTGTCTATGGTCGTGTGCGCCTTGCCGGTCAGGTGATCTGGTCAACCAGGTTCAAAGAGACGGCCAGCACAAATTCAGGCGGAAGCGGTAAGGGGAGTGGCGGTGGCAGTGCCGCGAGCACGACGACCTATTCCTATTCAGTCTCCTGCGCGATTGCGCTTTGCGAAGGGCCCATCACGCGCATTGGGAGCATTTGGGCTGACGGCAACCTGCTGGACCTGACCGGGTTGTCATACCGGACCTATTTGGGAACCGAGACCCAACAGCCGGACAGCACCATGGAAGTGGTGGAGGGGGCGGGCAACGTGCCCGCCTATCGGGGGCTCGCTTACGTCGTCTTTGATGATCTGCAACTATCGGACTTCGGAAACCGTCTGCCGCAGCTCACCTTTGAAGTGTTTCATGCGCTGAGCGACATTGAACAAGACATCAAAGCGGTAACCATCATTCCCGGAGCCACCGAGTTTGGCTACGACACACAAGCGGTGCGGCGGATCTTTGCCGATGGCGTCAGCGATCCGGAAAACACCAATAACCGCATCGGTGGGACCGATTGGCAGGTATCTCTGGATGATTTGCAGGCGACCTGTCCCAATTTGACCGCTGCGGCTCTCGTGGTGAGCTGGTATGGCGACGATCTGCGCACTGGCTCATGCACCTTGCGACCCAAAGTAGACCGCCAGGACAAGGTAACCGTTCCAGAAGACTGGCAGGTGGCGGGTTTGGACCGAGGCTCAGCTCTGCCCGTGAGCCAATTTGGTGGCCGCCCCGCCTTTGGTGGAACACCGTCGGACGCATCGGTCAAACGGGCGATTGAAGACCTGAAGAGCCGAGGACTGTCGGTCTGCTTCTATCCCTTCATCCTGATGGATGTGCCACCGGGCAATGCACTTCCCGACCCTTACGGTGGCGTTGAACAAGCGGCCTATCCATGGCGTGGCCGCATCTCGATTGATCCCGCACCCGGTTTTGTGGGGTCGTCTGACAAGACCGCGGCGGTTGCATCGGAGGTCGCAGCTTTCTTCGGTACTGCGTCGGCGAGCGACTTTGCAATCACGACAAGCGGCATCACCTATTCCGGTCCGGACGAATGGACCTATCGGCGCATGACCCTGCATCAGGCAGCACTCTGTGCATGGGCAGGGGGCGTTGAATCCTTCCTGATAGGGACAGAGATGCGCGGGCTGACCCAGCTCCGCGACAGCGCCACCACCTATCCCGCCGTCACAGAATTGATAGCGCTCGCCGGTGAAGTGCGCGCCTTGCTGGGACCGTCGACCAAAATTTCCTACGCGGCGGACTGGTCTGAATATTTCGGCCACCAACCGGCCGACGGCAGCGGAGATGTCTTCTTCCACCTCGATCCTCTATGGGCGGATGCGAATATCGACTTTGTCGGCATCGACAATTACATGCCGCTGGCCGATTGGCGCGATGGGCTCTCCCATCTGGATGCGCAAGCAGGCGCCGCGAGTATCTACGACTTGAACTACCTCACCGGCAATATTGCGGGCGGGGAGGGCTATGATTGGTTCTATGCCAGTACCAGTGATCGCGACGACCAGATTCGCACCCCGATCACCGATGGCGCTTATGCCAAGCCCTGGGTCTTCAGATATAAGGACCTGAAAGGCTGGTGGAGCAATTCACATTATGACCGGCCGGGCGGGGTCGAAGCGGCGAGTCCGACCGGTTGGGTGCCCATGTCAAAGCCGTTGCGTTTCACGGAACTGGGCTGCCCCGCGATCGATAAAGGCGTCAATCAGCCCAACGTATTTGTGGATCCAAAATCATCTGAAAGCACGCCGCCCTATTATTCAAATGGACAGCGGGATGATTATGTCCAGCGCCGTTTCCTGGAAGCGCATCTCGCTCATTGGCAGGACACGAGCGCGAACCCGGTATCGCCTATCTATGGCGGGCGCATGGTCGACATGGATCGTTTTTATGTATGGACCTGGGATGCTCGGCCCTATCCGTCCTTCCCGTCGCTTACCTCGGTTTGGTCCGACGGGGAAAATTGGAAGCTTGGACATTGGATCACCGGTCGGTTGGGCGCCGTTCCCTTGGCCCTGCTTGTGTCCGAGATCGCAAAAGCAGGCGGTGCGCTGCCCCTTGATGCCGGGCGTCTCACCGGCACCGTCGATGGCTTTGTCATTGACCGCGTTCTGTCACCGCGACAGGCGCTTGAACCCCTCATGCTCGCTCACTTTTTCGATGCCGCGGAAAGCGAAGGGGTCATCCGCTTTCAGCATGCGGGTAACGCCCCCTCGGTCACGGTCACACCTGACCAACTGGCGGTTGAACAAACGTCCGCTCAGGGCGGCTTCACGCTGACCCGGGGTCAGGAAACCGAATTGCCGTTCACGGTCAAGCTGACCTATCTGGACGCGCAGTCTGATTACCGTCAGGCCGCCGTCGAAGCACGCCGAGCAACCGTGTCGTCAGAGCGGGTCTCAACCGCAGCTTTGCCGATGGTGTTGACCCAGACGAATGCCCACCGCATTGCCGAGAAATGGCTGCAGGACACGTGGGTGAAACGCGAACGGGCCACACTCTCACTCCCACCAAGCCTGTTGGCGCTCGATCCTGGCGACGTTGTGACGCTGGACCTTGAAAACCGGCAGGCGGACTACCGATTGACCAGTCTATCCGACGAAGCGGCCATTCACGCTGACGCGGTGAAGACCGACGCCCGCGTGTTCGGCCTCTTGGCCGCCCCTGACCGGGAGCGACCGGCCGCAACAGTGCCGAGTTTTGGCGCGCCGGATGTGGCCTTTCTCGACCTGCCCCTATTGACCAGCGAGCAGGTGCCGCATGCGCCCTTCATTGCAGCCACGGCGTCGCCGTGGCCGGGAGGGGTTGCGCTTTATCGAAGCACGACCGGTTCCGGCTTCACACTGGATCGTGTTGTTGACGCGCCCGCGACCATGGGACGCACGACGACGGATCTTGTCGCCGGTCCGGTCAGTCGTTGGGACCGGGCGAACGCGGTGGAGGTGCGCCTCACACACGGGGCGCTACAGAGCCAGCCTGAGCAGGCCGTGCTCAATGGCGCCAACCTGGCTGCATTGGAAACCACACCAGGGTCGTGGGAGGTCTTTCAATTCTCCCAGGCTGATTTGGTTGACGTAAATACCTACCGCTTGACCGACTTACTGCGTGGCTTGGGCGGTACGGAAGCCGCCATGGCGGCAAACCTCGTTGCCGGCGCACGCTTCGTTCTATTGGACCAGGCGGTGCAGCAGATTGGACTGTCCTCGGAAGAGCGTGGCCTCGACATCCATTGGCGTTATGGACCCAGCCGATATGAGATTGGCCACGAAACCTACGCGAGCGAGGTGCGGGCTTTTGATGGCATCGGGCTCAGGCCCTTTTCGCCGGTCCATTTACGAGGTGAACGAGACGTGACGGGTGACATAGCGCTCACCTGGATGCGTCGCACCCGATTGGGCGGCGACAGCTGGGTCGGCCTTGATGTTCCCTTAAATGAAGAAGTCGAAGCCTACGAGATTGATGTGCTGGGGGGAGCAGATGTTAAACGGACGCTTAGCGTCAGCGTTACATCAGCAACTTACACAAGCGCCGACCAGATCGCCGACTTTGGCAGCGATGACTTCCCGACACTGACCCTGCGCATCGCCCAGCTGAGCCAGGCGTTTGGGCGCGGCACTGAAAGAGAGGCTACCCTTCATGTCTGATAGCACGCACCTTTCCTTGCCCTTTGTGGAAGCGGCGCAGGCGCAAAAACATGTCACCGTAAACGACGCCCTCGCGCGACTGGATGCACTGGTGCACTTGAACGTGGAAAGCGCGAGCGAGACCGTCCCACCTGGTTCGCCGGCTGAGGGCGGTCGCTGGATCGTGGCATCAGGCGCCACGGGTGCCTGGGCAAGCGAAGAGGGGAAGGTCGCCGCGTGGATCGACGGGGCGTGGGTCTTTCTCGCGCCCCAAACCGGATGGCAGGCCTGGGTCGCGGCCACGCGGACATGGCTCATCTATGACGGGGCGGATTGGGGTGCCGGCCCCGCAGCGACAGTTGCCGCCCTCACTACAAATGCTGCGGCAACCAGAATTGAAACCACAGAAATCGACCACACCATTGTAGCTGGCTCCTTCAATGACACCGGCCTCAGCATTCCGGACCGTGCCATTGTCTTCGGCGTGACGGGGAGAGTCCTGACCAACGTCACGGGGCCCACCGCCTGGACACTGGGCGTCTCGGCAGACCCTGGCCGCTACGGCACCTCAATCGGGCTCACGTCCGGCAGCACGGTCAATGGCGTGAGTGGCTCTCCGACTGCTTATTATGGCGCCACGCCGGTGAGGATCACTGCAACAGGCAGCGACTTCACCGGCGGCGCGGTGCGCCTGGCCCTCCATTATGTGATCCTGGACATTCCCGCCTCTTGATCGCGCCCGATTTCCAAAATCAATAGTAGGAATAAAATCCTATATCGGGTATGATCGCGCAATGACCCCTACCGCCTCTATGCAGTTTCAAATGCGTGACCCGTCTAGTGCCTTGAGTCCTATGAGAGATTTTGAAACACCCGTCCCGGAAGCCCCCCCGCTGGAAGCGCCGGTGTCAGGCCGCGACCTGATGGTCCTGGGAGCGGCGGTGACCCATTTCGGCCGGGGCTTAAGTAACGATGTGCTGACAGCGCTCAGTTGGGCGATGCTGAACAGGCGGACTGCGGGTGATGGAACGAATCTAGAGCACTCAACTCAAGCAGCAGAGCACTGGGCCACTGCGCTTTTGGCCGATCCTCTGGACCGGGAAACCGCTCGGGCATTGGCGGTCTTCGCACAGGTGCTGACCGGCGGCGTCGCGGATCCGACCGACGGGGCAAGCCGGTTCCACTGCCACGACGAAACGCCCAAATGGGCGGCTGAGATGGATATTCGCGCCATTGTTGGTCCTTACCTCTTCTATGCCTCTAAGCCAAAAGACTAGGAAAAATTCCGACAATTTATTTGTAAGTTGAAAGGAAGTATTTATCATTTGATTAGGCTTTCATCCGTACTCTGATGGTTCGACAAGAACCATGTCGAGCATAAGGATCGGTGCCATGGCGCAGCGGATGATTTTCTTAAGAGAGAGACGACGGGCGTCGATGCGCCGCCTGTCCTTTGCACTCTTCCTGATGACCGTCACCCTGATGGTCTTCCTGGCTGGCGTTCGCGTGGGCGTGCAATACGCTTCCTACACCGGAGAGCGCACGCCGGTCTTCGCGTCACTCGAGCACTAGGGCACCGCCCCCAAATTCCCCCGTCCAAACTTTCCTGCTATGACACTTCCTAACAAAACAGGGAAACGTCATGGATCTACATCTCACCGGCAAACGTGTGCTTGTTACCGGGTCTTATCGAGGCACCGGGCAGGCAATTGCCAAACTCTTCGCTACCGAAGGCGCGACTGTGTTGGTCCATGGACTGGACGCAGGCACCGCGGAGCCGGTAGCCGAACAGATCAGAGGCGACGGCGGTAAGGCCGAAGCGGTCACCGGTGACATACGAACCGACGAAGGAGCCGCCCAGGTCGCCGCAGAAGTCGACGCGCTCGGGCCCCTGGATATTCTCATCAACAATTACGGCACGGCTGATCGCGCCAGCTGGACAAGCGCCGACAGCGATGCCTGGCATGAAGCCTATGACGTGAACGTGCTCTCAGCGGTGCGTATGGTGCGTCACTTCATTGAGCCTATGAAAGAGCGCGGCTGGGGCCGCATCATTCAAGTAGGCACCGTCGGCTCAACCATGCCCGCGGCCCGCATGCCCCACTATTACGCGTCCAAAGGGGCTCTCCACACGATGACGGTGAGCCTGGCCAAAGAACTTGCAGGCACCGGCGTTACGTCCAACATCGTGTCCCCGGGTCTCATCAAGACCAAGGAAGTTGAAGCCTGGTTCATGTCGCTCGCCAAAAAAAACGGCTGGGGTGACGCCTGGGACGAGATCGAAGCCAAGGCCATGGAAGACGTGACCGGCGGTCTCACCGGACGCATTGCGCGGACCGAAGAAGTCGCAGCTCTTGTTGCCTTTGTCGCGAGCCCCCTTGCCGATTCCATCACCAGCACCAACTTCCGTATCGACGGCGGGTCAACGGCAATTGTGTCGTAGTGTTGCGGTATCGGTGATCGGGAACCCGGGCAAGTGAGACAAACCTCACGCAACGTCGGCAACGGTTTTTCGCGGGCGAAAATCCCCGGCTTGCTCGCTGCGATCTGATGGCCCAAGGTGCCGCCTCGATTCAGAAACCGACATAGGTGGGAGAAGACCAAACCCATGCAGACGTTCCGATTTGATCCCTGCCGGTTGCCGCCGCAAGCCGAAGCGCTTCGCGGTGAGGTCCGCGCGTTTCTGGACGATGCCTTGAAAGATATTCCGCCGGTGGTGCGAGCACAGACGTGGAGCGGGTACGATCCGGAATTCTCCAAGAAGCTGGGCGCCAAAGGCTGGATCGGCATGACCTGGCCAAAGAAATATGGCGGTCATGAACGCTCTGCGCTCGAGCGCTATGTGATGCTGGAAGAGATGCTGGCGGCAGGAGCCCCCGTGGGCGCGCATTGGATCGGCGATCGCCAAAGCGGGCAGTTGCTGCTCAACTTCGGGACTGAAGAACAGCGCCAGATGATCCTGCCCAAGGCCGCCAAAGGAGAGCTTCTCTTTTGCATCGGCATGAGCGAGCCCGACAGCGGGTCAGACCTGGCCGCGACGCGCACCAAAGCGGAAAAGATAGACGGTGGTTGGCTGGTGAACGGCACGAAGCTCTGGACCTCCAATGCCCACAATGCGCACTACATGATTGCGCTCTTCCGCACCAACTTCGACCCGGACAAAAAGCACTCGGGCCTCACCCAATTCCTGGTGGACTTGACGACTCCGGGCATCACCATTCGCCCGATCAAAGACCTGACCGGCAATGCCCACTTCAATGAAGTTGTGTTTGAAGATGTGTTCGTGCCCGACAATATGATGGTCGGGGAGGAGGGCAATGGCTGGACTCAGGTCACGGCTGAGCTCGCGTATGAACGAAGCGGGCCCGAACGTTACCTCTCCAGTTTCTTGCTTTTGACAGAATTGATCCGCGAGCTTGGGCGCCGCAATGACACCAGCGCCGACGCGGAAATTGGACGCTTGGTCGCCCACCTTGTGACCCTTCGGCAAATGTCCGTCTCCATCGCGGGGCTCTTGGAAGCGGGAGAAAACCCGATCCAGGAAGCATCTGTGGTGAAGGATCTTGGCGCTCTTTATGAACAGGAACTGCCGGTCAAGGCTCACGAATTGGCAGGCGTCGAAGCCACACTTGGCACCGGATCTGACTATGCGCAGGTTCTTGGTTTCCTGACACAGGCAAGCGTGTCTTTCTCGTTGCGCGGTGGCACCCGCGAAATTCTGCGCGGCATTATCGCCCGCGGTTTGGGACTTCGGTGAGGAGAGAAACATGAGCGAATTCAGAAATCTCCTCGGCGAAACCATTGAACGCCTGCTCGCCGATCACGCGACAAAAGAGACGGTGCAGGGCGCAGAAGAGGGAACCTGGCCGGAGGCCCTTTGGTCCGCCCTGGAGGAATACGGGCTCACCCGCCTCATGGCAAGTGAAGCCCAGGGCGGGGCAGGCGGCACGTGGGGAGACGCGCTGGTGCTGCTGCGAGCCCAGGGCCGGTATGCAGCCCCGGTGCCGCTGGCGGAAACCATGGTGGCGGCGTGGCTCCTGTCGGAGGCCGGATTGGATGTGCCCGACGGGCCTTTGACCCTGCTAACAGGCGTCGCCCTCAACGAAGATGGCACCTTAAGCGGAACCGCGGAACATGTTCCCTGGGGGCGCAAAGCCAGTATCGGCGTCGCCCTGGTCGAAGGACCGGACGACGGGTATCAAGTCGTGTCGGTACCTTTAAGCGGCGTGCAGATCTTAGAAGAAGAAAACATTGCGCGTGAACCCCGCGACACGATCACCTTCGACGCGCAGGCCGTGACCTCGGCGCCGTGTGCGCTGACGGAAGGTCTCGAGACCTGGGGTGCGCTCATGCGCTCCGGTCTCATGGCCGGGGGTCTGGATTATCTTCTCAACCAATCGGTTGAATATGCAAATGACCGCAAACAGTTTGGCCGTCCGATCGGCAAGTTCCAGGCGGTGCAGCAGCAATTGGCCGTGTTGGCGACCCAGGCGGCGGCGGCCGGTGCCATTGCGGCCCATGCCTGCGAGAGCGTGAGTCATTCAGCAGACCCCGGTTTTGAAGTCGCGGTGGCCAAGACCCGCATCGATGAAGCTGTGAATCTCTCCACATCGATATCCCATCAGGTTCATGGCGCCATTGGCTTCACCTACGAGCATGGACTGCATCTGGTCACCCGCCGGCTATGGAGCTGGCGGGCCGAGTATGGCAGCGGCCGCTCCTGGGCCGCGCGTCTGGGTCGCCAGGCCATCGAACGCGGTGCAGACGCCCTTTGGGCCGACGTGACAGCGCGCTAAACTCATAATCGGTCATTTCGACCAACTGTTCGACGAAAGACGGTCTCCATGAAAGTTTCAGAAGCTCTCGACACCCGCATCACCTGCCGCGCTTACACCGATCAGCCGGTCGAGGCGGAGAAGATCAACCGTATCCTGAAAAGCGCAGCCCGTGCGCCGTCTGGCGGCAATCTACAGCCCTGGCATGTCTGGGCGATCAGCGGCGACAAACTGGCTGAGTTTCGCTCCATCGTTCAGTCCAAGATTGTGGACAATCCCTTTGGGGATGGCGGGACAGAGTATGACATCTACCCCGCAGAGCTGACCGATCCTTACAAGGCGCGGCGGTCGAAATGTGCCGAAGATATGTATGCGACCATCAATGTTGCCCGCGAGGACAAAGCTGGACGTCAGAAACACTTCAATCGAAACTTTGATCTCTTCGGCGCCCCTGCTGCGATGTTTTTCGCCATCGACCGACAAATGGGCCTGGGGCAATGGTCGGATCTCGGCATGTATATTCAGAGCATCATGTTGATGGCCCGCGAAGAGGGCCTTCACACCGCCCCGCAGGAAGCCTGGGCGCTTTGGTACAAGACCATTGGCGAATTTTTGGGCATTCCCGACAATCTCATGTTCTTTTGCGGCATGGGGATCGGATATATGGACGAAAATGCGCCCATTAACACATTGAGGACTGACCGCGCTGACTTTAGCGAATATGTTCATATGGAAGGGTTCTGATCCTCTTTGAACGTGCGCTGGCTTCCTTAACGAACCTGAACGCCCATGTTCATGGCGGGTTCAGGCGATCTTGCGTACAACGAGTGTCATGAACCGCCAGTCCACCATATTTGCCGCTTTTTTGGCCCTGACATGTCTCTTTGCGAGTAGCTCTATCGCCCTCGCAAACGACGATCCCCGAGGGATTTGGGCGGGCCCGTTTGGCAATACCTATGCAAGGTCCGACCAGGATGATGCCCGCGACGCTGTGCGCTCAGGGCAGTACATCTCTATGGAACAGGCTTTGTCGACGGTGCGCTCTCGCTTTCCAGGACGCCTCCTGGATGCAGGGCTCAATCGGCAGGCGGGCGTTTACAACATAAAAATGCTGTCCGAAGGCGAGGTACTGCTGGTTGCAGTGAATGCTCGAAATGGCCGCATTATGAATGTGCGTAGGGGTGGGCGATAACGCTCAACATGCGCCAACGGTTTGGAGGTTGGTATGCGGTTGCTTGTAGTTGAAGATGATCCTGATTTGAACCGCCAGATGCGCGAAGCTCTGTCCGATGCGGGCTATGTGGTCGATACCGCGACCGACGGCGAAGAAGGACACTTTCTGGGCGACACAGAGCCCTATGACGCGGTCATCCTTGATCTCGGTCTGCCGGAAATGGACGGTGTCACGGTCCTCGAAAAATGGCGTCGCGCCGGCAAAGACATGCCGGTTCTGATTCTGACTGCGCGCGACCGCTGGTCCGACAAAGTAGCTGGCTTCGATGCCGGTGCAGACGACTACGTCACCAAGCCGTTTTACACGGAAGAAGTTCTGGCGCGCGTGCGTGCCCTGCTGCGCCGCTCCGCTGGTCATGCAACCAGTGAGCTTGAGCTTGGCGGTTTGCGGATTGATACCCGCAGCGCGCGTGTGACCCTCAATGGGGAGCCGATCAAACTTACGTCGCTGGAATACCGTTTGCTCGCCTATCTGATGCATCATCAGGATAAGGTTGTCTCACGCACCGAATTGGTTGAGCATCTCTACGATCAGGATTTTGATCGCGATTCAAACACGATTGAGGTCTTCGTAGGGCGTCTGCGCCGCAAGCTCGGCAAAGACATAATTGAAACGGTTCGGGGATTGGGGTACCGGCTTGCAACTGCCGAAGATGCGGCTTGATAGCCTAGCGTTCCGGCTCACCGCCGCGGCTGCTATCTGGCTCGCCATTGTTCTCATCGCGGGAGGGCTTGCCCTATCGTCCATCTTTCGCCAGTCGGTGGAAGACACTTTTGATGCGAACCTCGATGCCATCCTCGACAGTCTCATTGCCGCCATTGAGGTGACCGACGAGGGCGAATTGGCCCTCACAAGGCAACTCAGTGATCCGCGCTTCCAACGTGTTTATTCAGGCTGGTATTGGCAGGTCCGCGCCATTGGTGACGGCAAGCCAGAAGCGACCGACGGCAAGCAAACTCCGCTGCGCTCGCGCTCCCTGTTCGATCAGGCGCTCCGTACGCCAAGCAGGGATCTGCTGGAGACAGGCACTCCCTTGGATGAACTGCTGACCGGCCGCAGCCTGGGTCCTGAAAATCAGCCACTGAGGGTAGTGGAGCGGGTCGTGCGTGTGCCGGGGCTCGACGCCCAAATTTCCTTCGCCGTAGCGGGGAACATCTCCAAACTGGACGAGCAGGTTGACGAATTCGGCGGGTTGCTGGCAGCAGCTCTTGCTGTGATCGGTGCCGGTATTCTCATCGCGCTGCTCATTCAGGTGCGCTATGGCCTGCAACCCCTGGAACGCGTCCGGCAGGGACTGCACGACATTCGCAATGGTGAGGAAACGCGCCTCAAAGGAGACTTCCCCACAGAGATTGAGCCGCTGGCAAACGAGCTCAACTCCCTCCTGGAATACGCCAACGATGTTTTAGAGAGGGCGCGGACCCATGTGGGCAATCTGGCCCACGCGCTCAAGACGCCCTTAAGCGTGCTGGCAAATGAAGCCCGCGATGATGATGGTCCACTCTCTCACACTGTTACCCACCAGACGGGATTGATGCGCCAGCAGATCGAACACCATCTGTCCCGTGCCCGCACCGCTGCGAATGCCCGTGTGCTGGGGGCGTCGGCACCGGTCGAACCTTTGCTCGCAGGGCTTACCCGAACGCTGGAACGGATCTACCAGGACCGCAAAGTCGAGATCACGATGCAGGTGGAAGAGGGGCTGTGTTTCAAAGGCGAAGCGCAAGACCTCGAAGAGATGGTCGGCAATCTGTTGGACAATGCCTGCAAGTGGGCGGAGAAAAACGTGAGGGTAACAGCATCGGCATCGGCCGGAACCATCCCTATGCTGACGATCACCGTTGATGATGATGGGCCGGGTTTGCCGCCGGAGAAGCGCGCCCAGGTGCTGAAGCGCGGTGAGCGTCTGGACGAAGCAGTGCCGGGCTCTGGTCTCGGACTCAATATTGTCGGTGAAACAGCCGAACTCTATGGCGGCGAGCTGCGCTTGTCTGAAAGTGAACAAAAAGGCTTGCGCGCGGAGATTTCGCTTCCCCGCGTCTGATTTTTCCCGGATTCCCTAGGTTTTTAGATGAACGCCAGATGAACAGGGTGTTCAGGGCCAGATCAAACCACCCCACATAAAGTTGATCTCACGCTAGAGCGTTACCAGGAAAAGTGCCCAATCAGACTAGGCGGTTTTCCGTCCGGGAACGCGTCATTAGAGAAAAATCTGGATCAACCGAACAAACGGGGTTCGTTATGAAAATCGCCAAGCTGGCCACGGTGGGCCTCATCGCCGTTTCTCTCACAGGCTGTTACGCCCATGGTGCCGGACCGCGCGAAGGTGCTGGAACCATCATCGGTGCCATCGCAGGCGGGCTTGCGGGCTCACAGTTTGGATCGGGCAGCGGCCGTCTGATCGCGACCGGTGTTGGCGCCGTCGCCGGTGCTGCGCTCGGTCAGGGAATCGGCCGCAGTCTTGACCGCCGTGATCGTCAGCACATCGCTTACGCTTCGGAACGGGCCCTTGATACCGGCTATGAGCAAGACTGGTATAATGATGACAGCGGCAACTACGGCACTGTGTCCCCAGGCCGCTCCTACAAATCCGCGCAAGGCTATTGCCGCGAATATCAGCAGACCGTTTACATCGGTGGCGAACCTCAACAGGCTTATGGAACAGCCTGTCGCCAGCCAGATGGTCAATGGCAGGTTATGTAATCTCCTCCTCGCAAAACATTTCTGCCAATCGAGCGCCGCTCTGACCTTACCGTCAGGGCGGCGTTTTTCTTAAGTAGCGGCTGTTCCCTCTTGTGCGATGAGGTCTGCGATTGTCGTTTGTTTAAGGACCGAACTCTCAGCCTCCGTAAGCGACTGCAACAGCGCATCGACAGACGGGTCGGCGCCGAGCGTGGTGTCTTCGGCAGCGCCATGGTGATCATGTGTCGCAATAATCTCGAGCACCTCTTTCACCTGCGTCATGTCGGCAGGCTTTGTCGGCACCAGGCGCTTTTCTTTTCCGGCCCAGGCGACCAGCCCGGCGCGCCGCAGAGGATCAGCAATGAGCTCCACGGTTTGCGGCGGAATGCCTAGTCGGCGGGACAGGCGTTTACTGGTCCAGGACGTATCGCCCGTGTGGAAGGAGCGATGGACCACCGTAAGGAGCACAAGGCAGGTCCGTTTGACCTGATCCAAGGTCAGGCGCATGAGGCCCGATTCAGGCGATAGATGCGCCCGGTTCTGGAAATAATAAGTTATCGAACACCCAACCAACACAATGAGCCACGCGACATAGAGCCAGATCATGCCGAGGATGACGCTGGCAAACGCAGAATAGATGGCGGCATAGTTCGCCGACGTCACCACAAAAGTCGCAAACGCCCATCCGGTCGCCACCCACATGACGCCCGTAATCGCACCACCCACAAGAGCCGCGGAGATATTCACGCGCGTATTCGGAACCACAAGATAGAGGAACGCGAACACGATCATGGTCATGATGAAGGGCACAAGCCGGCTCGCTTCTTCAATGGCTGCCCGCACAGGTCCGAAGGCACCAACCGTATCCATCAAAAACGAACTGGCGGTTGTTGCGATCACACCAATCGCGAGAAACAGCACCAGCGGGCCCAACAAACCAACACTGACATAGGACGCCATTTGACGAGCGAGGGATCCGTCCGCGCTCACTTGCCAGACGGCATTGAACGCGTCCCGAATTTTCTGAATGAGGGAAATCAACGTGTAGATCAGAAACACAAGGCCAACCGACCCAAGCACGGAAATGTTGACCTGCTGGACGAAAGCGATGGTTCGCTCGGTGATCTCGACACCTTGCTGGCCCATGGGGGCGAGGAACTCGAGCATCAGGGTTTCGATCTGATCATCAACGCCGAAGGCTTTGAGGACAGCAAACATCAACGCGAGGACGGGCACGATGGCGAGAAGCGTCGTATAGACGAGGCTCATTGCTCTGAGACTGGCCTGTCCTGTCAGAACATCACGAATGACCACCCATAAGATCTGAGCGGCTACCACAAAGGGGCGCTTGAAAAACGGGACGTCTTCTTTGGGTTCAGCCCAAATTTCCTGCATGAGCCGTTCTTGCAGGTCTGAAAATAAGCTACCGAACACCAGCGCCTCCACGCCCGATTGTGGGATTTGTTGCCACCCAATGTACCCGGTTTGTCTGATTTTGGCGAAAAACTGGCTATTCCCGCGGGCTTGATGCAAATTTTTTGGAGAGCAGCCGCAAGCGGCCCCTGCGTCAACGGAAATGGAGGGGCGAGACCGGTTGCGAGGGAGCACGGAACCCATTATCCCAACTGTTCGAAACAAAAAACATGAAGGTGAGAAACATGGCTGAGGCATGGATTATCGACGCCTGTCGCACCCCGCGCGGCATCGGCAAAGTAGGCAAAGGCGCGCTGGCGGAAATTCACCCGCAGCAGCTTGGCGCCACTGTCCTGAAGGCGCTGAAAGAGCGTAACGACATTAAGACCGAAGAAGTGGACGATATTGTCTGGGGCACAAGCTCTCAGAAAGGCTCACAGTCAGGTGACCTGGGCCGCATGGCCGCGCTTGATGCAGGCTATGATGTGCGCTCAAGCGGTATGACGCTCGACCGGTTCTGCGGATCCGGCATCACCTCTGTAAACATCGCCGCTGCAAACATCATGTCCGGCATGGAAGATCTGACCATCGCCGGCGGCACCGAGATGATGTCGCTCTTCGGACAGATGAACAAAGGTGGTTCGCCTTTCATGGACAATGGCAACAAACGCCTGCGTCATGAGCATCCGCAGCCGCACCAGGGCGTGTGCGCCGACGCAATTGCCACGCTGGAGCAGATTCCCCGTCAGGCTCTGGACGAGCTTGCCCTCGTAAGTCAGCAGCGTGCAGACGCAGCGATCAAAGGCGGCCACTTTGATAAGGCGCTTGTGCCTGTCTATCACGAAGACGGCACGCTCGCGCTGGACAAGGAAGAGTTTCCGCGTCCTCAGACGACATTGGAAGGGCTCTCAAGCCTTGCCCCATCGTTTGAAGCGATTGCGGACTTTGAGCTCGACGAAGAGGGCACGACCTTCCGCAAACTCGTAGCTGCGAAATACCCGGACCTCAAAATCAACCACGTGCACCATGCGGGCAACTCGTCTGGTGTGGTTGATGGCGCCGCAGCGTTGTTGCTGGCATCACCGGAATACGCAAAAGCAAACGGCATGAAGCCGAAGGCGCGCGTGGTCGCGATGGCGAACATGGGGGACAGCCCAACCTTGATGCTGAACGCACCGGTTCCTGCTGCGAAGAAGGTTCTCGCAAAAGCCGACATGTCGATCGACGACATTGACCTTTTCGAGATCAATGAAGCCTTCTCAGTGGTGACTGAAAAGTTCATTCGCGATCTCGATCTTGATCGGGAAAAGGTGAACGTCAACGGTGGCGCTATGGCCCTTGGCCACCCGATTGGCGCAACCGGCTCGATCCTGGTCGGCACAATGGTCGATGAACTGGAACGTCAGGACAAGCAGTTCGGTCTGGTCACTATGTGTGCGGCTGGCGGCATGGCACCGGCAATCATTATCGAGCGCATGCAATAAAATTTAGCTTTTGAACGAAATTAGGCCGCAGAATCAAGGTTCTGCGGCCTTTTTTAGTGCTTAAGCACTAGGTTTGTGAACAGATTATTAAACATGAGACCATACAACAGAAGTTGGGATATTCCCGCTCAGGGTGTCCGCGCGGCTGCATAACGACGCCTGCGCGACGGAGCGATTTGGAAGGCTGGTTGTGACGAAAACCGATGCATTGAGACAGTTTCTATCCGATCTGCCGCCACCGGCAGCGGTGAAGCTTATGGATGCGGTTGAAAACGGTACACTACCCGCGGCGCATCTGGGGCTTCCTATTGAAGACATTCGCGAAAGTCTCGCGCCCGCGCTTGGGAAAGCCACCACCGAGAAGGCCCCAGAGAACGCCCCAGACAAACGGGACGGATCGCTCACGGACATACGACTGTTCACGGCCCCGTTCGAAGACTTTTTGTTCGATGGCGAGAGGACTGAAAAGGAGCCGGGCCTCATCCCACGCGCGTCGATTGAGCTGATCTGGAATTGGATCAAAGACGAACTTATTCCCGACACGCTGCCGTCGATGGTAGCACGTATCGAAGCCCATATCGAAAGCGGCGACAAGGAAGCCCTGCAGGCCGCGGTGACGGTCCTCTTGCAGGCTGCCGGCACGGCTATGTCGGCGGCGATTGAACGCTGCGAAACAGATACCAAATACGCTAACAGCACCGCTGCGCGCCTGGGCGGATATGACGGCATCGCCGACGCGCGCGAAGTTGCGGACGTCTTCATCATTCTGGATGAAATGCAAGAGATGCAGGCGAGTGTGCCGCGTCACATTGCATCGTTTGACGACCGAATGGTCTCCAAGGTTCGCGACCTCTATGACATTCTTTATGAACGAGATCCGGACCGCGCCATATACCTCGCCCTTGCTGTCATGGGGCGCCTTGATTGCCCATGGCAGATCCTCCGTCTAGCGCGCAAAATTGCGCAAAAGACAGACGATACGATGATCTCGCGGACGGACTTCTCCATCTTAGGTGAGCGCCTCATTCGTCGTTTGGAGATGATCTCTTCTTTCTTCGAAAATCTCCGGCCGGGCCTGTCAGACTTGGAAGAGCTGCATATTCAGATCATAGAATTTGCTGAGCTCTCAAAGGGAATCACGCGGGAAATTGAATTGCTGCGTATCGGCAATTGGGGGCAGCGTTTGCTGAAAGCACGAAACGTCATCTCCACCGCCATCAGCGATGAATTCGCGCATTACCCAAAAGACCTGGCCGCGGCCCTTCCGCTGCAACGGATTGGGGGCTTCGGTCGTTCCGGCCCGCGCCGCGTAGACATCACCCACATGCCTGATGATGAGAAGGTCTCGCGTATCCGCCGCGAGCTGAAATTCGTTCTTCAGACAAAGGACATGGCACAATCGATTGGGGCTCAGGCAGCCTATGACAAACTTGTGCCGGAGCTCGAGGCGTTCATGGTCACCTATGAAGATGCGATCCTGGAGGAGCTGCGCCATTGTGATGCAGACACGGCAGGCAATGCCGAGGCCTATCTGGAGCTTGCCGCGGAAATATCCGGGCAGCTGACGGGCCACGCAGGCGCAGAGACGCTGCTTAAACGGGGGCGGGTTGCCCTTCAAGCCTCGGCTTAAAAGCGGATCTCCCCGTAATTTCAAGCTATGTTGATCGAAACTCGCCCGGATAGGCGAACAGACCTGGCATGCCGCCGGTATGCAGAAAGACCACTGTCTCGGTTTCTGCGATTTCCTGCTTGAGGATTGCCGAGATAAGCCCTGCCATCGCTTTGCCCGTGTAAACAGGATCAAGCAAGAGGCCTTCTGTCCGTGCGACCAGTTCGACCGCGGAGACCATGGCTTCTGTCGGTAGGCCATATCCTTCACCGAGATGGCGAAAATCCACATGCACATCGTCCGCGCTCACGGCTCCGCCGCCAACGCGTTCTGAGGTCTGGTTGGCAATCTCCAGGAGTTCGTTGAGAAGCGCCTCTCTAGTGGGCTTGGAAACACTCACCGCGTCCACTCTCGGCCCTCCTTGGGCGAGTGCACGACCGGCCAGCAAGCCCGCCTGGGTCCCCAGGCTGCCGTTTGCGTGAAAAATGCGATCGATCATCAGGTTTTGGGCGCGTGCCTGATCTTGGATTTCGAGGAAAACCTGTGCGTAGGCGGTCGATCCGATGGCGTTGGACCCGCCAACGGGAATGAGATAGGGCGTGCCGCCGGCGTCGCGGATTTTGGACGTTACCTCTTCGAAGACAGCCCGGGCATCGGCATCTTTCGGCTGCACGTGAACGTCAGCACCTAGAATACCATCCAATAGAACATTGCCAGATGTGCCGTAGGCAGGGTCGTCATAAGCCACGCTCTCAAACAGAATGAGGTGGGCGGCGAGCCCCATCTTGGCTGCCGCTGCTGCTGTCTGCCGCGCATGGTTGGACTGGACCGCACCGGCAGTGATCACTGTATCCGCTCCCTTATCAAGCGCGTCGCCGATGAGATATTCAAGCTTCCGTGTTTTGTTGCCGCCGCCGGCAAGGCCGGTGAGATCATCGCGCTTCACAAAGAGCCGCGGGCAAGGCCGACCGTCGGACATGAGCGCCTCACGCAGGCGTGGCATTTCCTGCAATGGTGTCGGCCCGTCCATGAGCGAAACATGAGGCAGAGTGTCGGGCAGCTGCATAAAGAATTCCCTTTTTGGGTGGTCAGTCAGATCACGCCTTCTGCGCGCAATGCGTCAATCGCGGCTGTGTCATATCCCAGGTCTCTGAGGATCGCGTCAGTATGCTCCCCAAGCAAGGGCGCACGATGGCGGATGCCTCCGGGCGTGTCGGAGAGTTTCACCGGCGTCTCCATGACAGGGGCCGGGTGCGGCAGCCCCGGAAAATCGACCGGCGTCATGAATTTCATGGCTTGGATGTGGGGGTCCTCAAGGGCCTGCGCCGGCGAGTAGACCGGCCCGGCGGGGATACGCGCATCGCCCAAAATACTGAGTGCTTCCTCCATCGTGTATTGCGCGGCCCAATCGGCGGTCCGCTGGCTCAATATTTCGCCGTGCTCACCGCGCTTCAGGTCGTCCGCGAAGCGAGGGTCTGAAAGCCAGTCCTCTTCCCCCATCAGCTTTGCCCACCGTTTGAACAGGGGATCGCCGATGACTTGAACGAAGATCCACCCGTCCTTCGTCTGCACACAATCCGCCGGCCCTGCATAGGGGCTGCGATTGCCGATCGCTGTGCGGTTGGTGCCGCGCAAATCCTGCTCGATCAGATGAAAGTTGAAGAAATTGAGCGCTGTGGCGAGCAGAGCGCCTTCGACCATCTGACCCTTGCCCGTCTGTTGCCGGGCCATCAATGCTGCCATCGTTCCGTAGGCAGAAAGAACCGCTGTTCCGAAGTCGACCCAAGGGGCATAGCTCTTGGTAGGCTCGTCGGCGCGCCCGGTAAGGTAGGCGGCGCCGCTCATGGCCTGCGCCACGCCGTCAAAGCCAACCCGGTTCGAATACGGGCCGCCATGTCCAAATGCGGAGACCGTGGTCAGAATAATCTTCGGATTGGTTGACGACAGAGTTTCATAGTCCAGGCCCATGGCGCTTAGCGTTTGGGGCGGCAGGTTCGCGACAACGACGTCTGCGTCTGATACCAGTTGAGCGACAATCTCTCGCCCTTTGTCGCACATGGGATCGAGGGTCATGCCTCTCTTGTTGCGATTGAGCTGAAGAAACATGGTACCTTCGCCGCCTTCCCCCGGCGCAGCGTCAGGGATCACGGGTTGGACGAACCGATCTTCGCTCCCGTCTCGCTTTTCAATCCGAATGACATCAGCGCCCATATCCGCGAGCAACGTCGCGCAATAGGGTCCCGCGATATAGCGTCCAAAATCCAAAACTTTTATGCCGTCCAAAACCCCTGACACGTCATCACTCCCATTGGAAACCGCGGGGAATCGCGGTCCTTATCGTTAACAGAAGCTCACTATAGCGCCGCAGAGCGGTCCAGCGCAGGTCTGTCGTTTTTTAGTGAAAATTGTGCGTTCGCCATAACCAAATCTTTTCGGTCCCGCATGTAGCCTTCGGGAACTCTTGGGGTGCCGCGGGTTTGGCGAAGGTCAGATGTCTAGATCCGCTTTTGTTGTGTTGAGTGAGTGCCATGTCGACGACAGAAATTACACAACCGGTCGACACAAATTCGGACCAGCCTGTTTACCGCTGGGATGGGGAATTTGCGGACCGGACACAGGAAGCGCGTTTTGTGAATGACACCTGGGGTGAGGTGATCGCGCGCAGCCGTGCGGTGATGCTGGCGGCTCTTGTGTTCATGGTTGCTGCTGGCGTCGACTTCATCACCCTTGGCTACTCTCAGGCCTTTCTTCAGCTGCTGGCGCTGCGCGTCCTGACCTTGATCGTGGCCTTCGTGCCTGTCGTCCTCTTCTCTGACGGAAAAGACCCAAAAGCCTTCTACGCGAGCGTCACGTTCACACAGCTCTACCTCTTTTCTGTGTTCCTGATGTCGTCGATTGTCGGCACATCGCCGGTTCGGGACATGGCTGTCGCAACCATTGTCATCCTCTTTACCTACTATATCGCCGTGCCAAATCGCCTGCACCTGAACGCAATGGTCGGCATCTTATGCAGTGTCGGTCTTGTCACTGCGACCAGCTTCACGCCTGACATATCGCTTTATGGATTGGGCGTATTGACGATCATGTGTGTGACGGTGAATACCGTGGGCATCCAATTGGGAAGACTTTGGGGACGCTTGCGCCGAACCGAATATCTCTCCATGGAGCACCACAAGACCATGGCAGGGCGCCTGGCCGAGGAGATTGCAGAACGACAGGTTGCCGAAACAGAAGCACGGGCGAATGAACGCAGTTTTGAGGGTGTGTTCCGTGCAGCGCCTTTGCCTTTGGTACTTGTGCACCCCGGTGAGACCAAGATACAGCTCGGCAACCGCGCCGCCTGTGATTTGCTCGGCGTAGCGCCCGACGAGATAAAAGACTTGGACCTTCAAAAAGTCATCGAAGCCCGGATGCTGGAAAATCGCTTTGAAGATGTGACGACTTTCTTGAATGCGCGCGAACCGGCCGAGATCGCAATTGAGTCAGCGGATGGGCGTCACCTGTGGGTGAATGTTACTACCTCTGCAATGCGCTATCGCGGCGCGGCGACCATCCTTATCGCTCTTCATGACATCACGCACCGCCGTGAGGAAGAGGAGCGCCTACGCGATGCGCGTGATGTCGCCGATTCCGCCAACCGGTCGAAAACGGAATTCCTGGCCAATATGAGCCATGAACTCCGCACACCCCTCAATGCCATCATCGGATTTTCGGAGGCGCTGGACCGCGAGATTTACGGCGAGCTCGGCAATGACCGCTACAAGGAATATGCCCAGGACATCCACAGCTCCGGCATTCACCTCCTGAACATCATCAATGACATTCTCGACCTATCGAAGATTGAGGCAGACAAGTTTGAGCTGGCGGAAGAAGTCGTCGGCATTGAAGAGACCATCGACACCGTGATGCGGATTGTGGCGCCGCGGGCGGATCAGGCAGGCGTAAAACTCGAGCGCAGCGTCGTCGACGGGCTTGGCGTGCGCTGCGATGACCGCGCCATGAAACAGATCCTGATCAACCTTCTGTCCAATGCGGTTAAGTTCTCCCGTGAGAAAACGACGGTCCGTGTGGACGTTTCAGAAACTGACACGTCGTTGCGTATCGCCGTGATTGACCAGGGCATCGGTATGGCTCCTGAAGATATTCCCGAAGCGCTGGAGCCCTTCCGCCAGATTGATGGCACGCTCACCCGTACCTATGAAGGCACCGGCCTGGGCCTGCCCTTGGCTCGGCGCCTGACCGAACTTCATGGCGGAGAGCTGACAATCGAAAGCGCCCGCGGCGAAGGCACGAGCGTCTTTGTTGATTTGCCGTTGGAACGAATTGACGCACCCGAGGACCAAAAGCAGCCTGAAACTGTCATCGCTTGAACCAATGGCAGACAACTGTGTCCTGCCAGGTGTGCCTTAAGCGCTCCACGGGGTGACGCGCGGCGGCGGACCCTCTATACAATCTTCACCGCAGACCTGCCCCTCAACCTGTGCTGGAGATTACCGGTGCCCGTGAGCCCCCAAGAGATGTTGCTTTGGCTTCTGTTTGCCGCCGTGACCGCCGCAACCATTGCCTACATTCTCCGCGCAGTGCTGGGAGAGGGCAGGGCGCATGGCTCGCGCGAAGCAGGCATTGCCGTCTATCAGGATCAGCTGCAAGAAATCGACCGAGACGTTGAGAAGGGGATCCTGCCGGAGGCGGAAGCTGCGTCAGCGCGCATAGAAATCTCACGGCGCTTGCTCGCTGCCGCAGATGCCGAAGACGGCGAGAGGAACGAAACACCCCAATCGACGCAGGTGGGGCGCAATCGAATCCTCATGGCCGCTATTGCCGGTCTGCTGCCCGTGGGAGTATTGGCCACCTACCTGGTTATGGGGTCACCGGGCTTGCCCGGGCTTCCTTATGCTGAGCGGTTGGAACAACCGCTCGATCAACTGCCTGTGGAGGGCCTCGTGGCGCGGCTGGAAGCGCAGCTCAAACAAGAGCCCGATGACGCGACCGGTTGGCGGCTGATTGCGCCGGTCTATATGCAGCTTGGCCGCTACGGCGATGCGATCAACGCCTTCGGCACAATTATGCAGCTGGAAGGCCGTGAGGCTGATGCATTGGCTGGACTTGGCGAAGCACTGACGCTGTCGAGTGATGGCATGGTTCCGCCACCAGCAAGGCAAGCCTTTGAAGCGGCACTAAGGGAAGATCCAACGCATCCTCGCGCACGCTTTTATGTGGCTCTGGCCAAGGCTCAACGGGGCGATGTTGCAGAGGCTCTGGTTGAGTGGAAGGCGCTGCTGTCCGAGGCACCGGAAGGTGCGCCATGGGTGGCCGCCGTCGAAGCTCAGGTTCGTGCTGGCGAGGCTTTTCTTGCGAGGCAGAATGCGCCTACCGCTGACGAGTGAAGCGCGCAAACGGTTCAGAAAAGACTTCGTCCAAGTCAGCATTCACCAGGAAGGCGCGCAGACCGACGCTGTCTGACGTGATCCGAATGACCTGCAGCCCCACCGACGTGGAGACGGTCCCATCAAGGGCGCCACGATTGAGAAGTTCGACCATAACGCGATCGTCAAGGGTCGTGACCGACATCTCATCCCCATCCATTTGAACGCGAAACAGGTAATACCCTGCTTCATCCGGCTCAGCGGGTTTGCCATCGAGCCGTTTCAATAGGAGGGACAGAAAAATCTCTCCCCGTATTTCGGCCGCCTCAGCCTCAAACTCCATCCATCCTTCATTGATCGAAGGCATGCCTTCGCGATGACGAATAAAGAGACCCGTAAAACGTGGGGAAGGGGGCGCATTCTCGGCACCTTCCATGAAAATCAGCGTCGCCTTTCCGTCGCCAAGGCCGCCCTCCCAGATCCCTGAGAAGATTTGCGGGGTATCTGCCTCACCATTGAGGGCGATGGGGTGCTCAGACGTTGGGAAACAGGCTGTCAGGAAGACCGCCAGGAACCCGCAGGCGATCAGGTTTGGGAGGGAAGGCCATCCCAAATGCAATCGTGACAATTTCATTCTATCCCCTATCCTCATACCGACCCCTAGACTTCAATATGAAGTCACAAGTTGCGGGTTCGGGTCAACCGGGCGGGGGTAAGGAGTGGATATGCCGATTAGGGACATAGAAAAGAAAGCCGCCAAGGCGGTGGTGAACATTTTCGAAACCGGGGTCGCGTTGGGTGACTATGGGAAGGTGACTGTATTGCCGGGTGATACGGGCCACCTCACCTACGGACGGGCGCAAACCACCCTCGCGTCCGGCAATTTATTCCTCTTGATTAAGCGTTATGTCAACGCCGCCGGAGCGGCCTTCGGACATCATCTTGAGCCCTACCTTCAGCGGCTGAGGGACATGGATGTCAGTCTCGATTTTGACGCAACATTGAAGGGGCTCCTTGAAGCCGCGGGCAATGATCCGGTCATGCAAGAGGAACAAGACCGCTTTTTTGATGACGCGTATTGGCGCCCCGCAGAGCGCGCTGCCGAAGCACTGGGTCTGACGGACCCGCTCGCTGTCGCAGTGGTCTATGACAGTCACATCCATGGATCCTGGAGCTTCATCAAGAACCGGACATTGGACAGACATGGGACGCCGGGCGCTGGTGAAGGTCGCTCCTGGATCAAACACTATGTCACGGAACGTCGCGACTGGCTGGCCTCTCATCGAAACCGCCTGCTTCACAAAACCGTCTATCGCATGGACACTTTTTTGGCGCTGATGGAAGCAGGCAATTGGGCCCTTGATCTCCCCTTCGTGGCAAGGGGCGTGCGTGTCGACAGAGACGTTTTAGAGGCCGCAGTGCCCGTCCGCGCGACAGCGGAAGATGCAGGGCTCAGAACCCTGAAACTCACCGATCCCCCAATGAGTGGTGCCGACGTTCGGGCGCTTGAAGAAGCCCTGGTCGCCTCCGGTTATGCCATCAATGTGGATGGCATCTTCGATGCGAGCCTGGAGCGCATTGTGCGAGAGCGTCAACAGGAGCTGGGGCTGGGCGTCGATGGCATGGTGGGGCCGATAACCCGAGCAGCGCTGGGGCTTTAAGGTTGTGATGCGCGGCGATTTGCCGGTTTGCGGCCTGCGTGGCCAAGGGTATACCTGAGGCAACGAAAGATGGGCGTCTGGTCGTCCACCTGATCACTGCGAGGATACATGACGCGAAAGCAGCGCCGTGCCACGATGATTGGAACCAGCCTCGGCATTCTGGGACTGGCCGTTGGGCTCGTGCTCTATGCCCTGAGCGACAATATTGTGTTCTTCTACAGCCCAGCCGACATTGTCGAGCAGAATGTGGAAGAAGGCACGCGGATGCGTATCGGCGGTCTGGTGGTCGAAGACAGCATCGAGCGCGGCGAGGGCACCTTCGTCCGCTTTGCCGTAACCGATTTCTCAGAAACCTTGCACGTCACTTATGACGGAATCTTGCCCGACCTGTTTCGCGAGGGGCAGGGCGTCGTGGCTGAAGGTGTCTTGCTGGCCGACCTGAAATTCACCGCTGATACGGTGCTTGCGAAGCATGATGAAAACTACATGCCACCGGAAGTCGCCGACGCGCTGAAACGATCAGGCAATTGGCAGGGTGAGGGCGCAGAAGCGCCCCACAGCGAGACCTATGGACAGGGAGCGTATCCATGATCGCTGAGTTCGGCCACTTTGTGCTGGTGCTCGCGCTGGGCGTCGCACTTGTGCAGGCTTTAGGCCCACTGCTTGGCATGCCCTTCAATGCGGCGTTTGGGCGTCTCGCGGTTCCGGCAGCGCGTGTGCAATTTGTGCTGCTCTCCGTTTCCTTTGCCGCTCTTGTTTATGCTTTTGCCGTCTCCGATTTCTCACTGTCGCTCGTGACAGCGAATTCCCACAGTGCCAAACCGATGATCTACAAGCTCACCGGTGCCTGGGGAAACCATGAAGGCTCAATGCTGCTCTGGACTCTGATCCTCGCGACCTTCGGCGCCGCGGTTGCCTTCTTCGGAAACAACTTACCGGACGGACTGCGCGCCAGGGTCTTGGGCGTTCAGGGACTGATTGGCGCCGCCTTTCTCATGTTCCTGCTTTTTACATCGAACCCCTTTCTGCGTCTCGATCCGGCGCCGTTTGATGGCAATGGCCTCAACCCGATCCTGCAGGACCCCGCGCTCGCCTTTCATCCGCCCTTTCTCTATATGGGCTATGTGGGCTTCTCCATTGCCTTCTCCTTCGCCGTTGCAGCCTTGTTGGAAGGCAAGGTCGATCCCGCCTGGGCGCGGTGGGTCCGCCCCTGGACGCTGGCGGCCTGGTGCTCTTTGACCCTCGGCATCGCGATGGGGTCCTGGTGGGCTTACTATGAGCTTGGCTGGGGCGGCTGGTGGTTCTGGGACCCGGTGGAAAACGCCTCCCTCATGCCCTGGCTTTTGGGCACGGCGCTCCTGCATTCAGCCATCGTCGTCGAGAAACGCGGCGCGCTCAAACGATGGACCTTGCTGCTGGCAATCTTCACCTTTGCGCTGAGCCTCATCGGCACCTTCCTGGTGCGCTCAGGGGTTCTGACATCCGTTCATGCCTTTGCCGTAGATCCGGCCCGCGGTGTCGTGATCCTGGGCATTCTGGTCTTCTTTGTCGGAGGCGCGCTGACGCTCTACGCGCTTCGTGCGCCCACCTTGAAGGTGGAGGGGGTTTTTGCGCCCTTGAGCCGGGAAGCGGCGCTCATCGTCAACAATCTTCTGCTCTCCGCCGCCACCGTTGCGGTGTTTGTGGGCACACTCTACCCCTTGGCGCTTGATGCCATTGACGGCAGCAAAATCTCCGTCGGTCCGCCTTTCTACAATCTCACCTTCGTGCCGATTGTTATCCCGCTTCTGTTGCTGGTGCCATTTGGCCCGCTGCTTGGGTGGAAGAGGGCGGATGTATTGGCGGCAACACAGCGCCTGGGCGTCGCCGCAGCCATCAGCACAATCGGCCTTGCCGCCGCCTGGATGTGGCAGAATGACGGCCCATGGGCAGCCCCGCTTGGCATTGCGCTTGGCGTGTGGTTGATCGCTGGGGCCTTCTCAGAAATCGGTTATCGCGTGCGGCTGTTCCGCGGGGCATCTATGGCCGAAGCCCTTAGCAAAGCCCGGCGCTTGCCGCGCTCCGCCTGGGGCACCTGTGTGGCCCATGCCGGCGTCGGCGTCATGGTGATCGGCATCGTCGGCATCACCTCCTGGCGTGTCGAAGTTATCGAGGCGCTTACGCCCGGGACGACGTTTGAGGTCGGCAGCTACTCCATCACGTTCCAGAACATTGAAGCCTATGACGGTCCCAACTTCCGCGCCGACCGAGGGTCTTTCCTTGTGGAGCGCAATGGGAGAGAGATTGCGACCCTGACGCCGGAGAAACGCGTCTACACCGTCTCTGAAATGCCGACGACCGAAGCCGGCATCTACACCATCTGGGTGGCGGACCTTTATGTCGTGTTGGGCGACCCAACAGGCACCGGCGCCTGGACCGTGCGGGCTTATGTGAACCCTTTGGTCCCGTGGATATGGATCGGGTCGGTCATTATGGTGATTGGCGGCATGATCTCCCTGAGTGACAGGCGCTACCGCGTCGGCGCGCCGGTGAGAGCCCGCAATGCCAAGCCCGAGGCCGCCGCATGATCCGCCTTGTGGCCCTTCTGGCAATGCTTGTCTTTACAAGTCCGGCGCTGGCGGTAGACGCTGGCGAGCGCCTGGATGACCCGGTCTTGGAAGAACGCGCCAGAACCCTGTCGCAGGAACTGCGCTGCCTCGTTTGTCAGAACCAATCGATCGACGACAGCGATGCGCCGCTTGCGAAAGACCTACGCGTTCTTGTGCGCGACCGGCTCACAGCCGGTGACACCGACGAAGAGGTGATGTCCTACATTGTCGATCGATATGGCGAGTTTGTGCTGCTGCGGCCGCCGCTTCGCGCAGGGACAGTCCTCTTGTGGCTCTCCCCATTTCTGGTACTGCTCGTCGGTGTTGCCTCGGTTCTCATCTATCTCCGTGGGCGCCAGCCGGGCACCGTAGAGGCGCCGGCGCCTCTGTCAGAGGCGGAAAAAGCCCGTCTTGAGAAGATTGTGATCGCCCGTGATCCAAAGCAAGATTGAGCCAGACCACTTCATTCTCCATATCGGTGCTAGTTTAGGCTGAGACGCGGTCCGAAATGGGCGCCGCGTGATCTTGTTGGAAAGCACCCTGGGAGGGCTCCATGGCAACCGGTTCTGTTCGCTCTGAAAAAATCAGTTTCACCGGCAGCTTGGGCGACACGCTTGCCGCTCGGCTGGATCGTCCCATCGGCCCCATTCGCGCCTACGCGCTTTTTGCGCACTGTTTCACCTGTTCCAAAGACATCTTTGCCGCATCAAGAATTGCAGGTGCGCTAGCGGCTCGGGGCATCGCGGTATTGCGGTTTGATTTCACGGGCCTCGGCATGAGCGAGGGCGACTTCGCCAACACCAATTTCTCCTCCAACGTAGCTGACCTGGTTGCCGCCGCAGACTATTTGCGAACCGAGCATGAAGCACCGAGGATACTGGTTGGCCACTCCCTTGGCGGTGCTGCTGTCCTTGCAGCCGCATCAGACGTTCCCGAAACGGTTGCCGTCGCAACGATTGGGGCGCCATCGACCGCGCATCATGTGGCGGAATCATTCGCGAACGACATAGAAACAATTGAAACCGCAGGCGAGGCGGAGGTGATGCTTGCCGGGCGGCCCTTCAAGATCAAGAAGCAGTTCCTCGAAGACATTGCAGAAACGACCCTGCAGGACAAAATCGCCTCACTAAAAAAGGCGCTGATCGTTTTCCATGGACCCCTGGATCAACAGGTCAGTATCGACAACGCGACCGACATCTATATGGCCGCGAAGCACCCGAAGAGCTTTGTCTCTCTGGACGATGCGGACCATCTGCTGACCCGCAAGGAAGACGCGATCTATGTCGCCGATGTCTTGTCAGCCTGGGCGGACCGATATCTTCCCGATCCCGAAGCGGCCGATCTTATTCCTCTTGAACAGGGCAAAGTGACGGTCGAAGAAACCGGCGCTGGCAAGTTTCAGCACCTGGTTCGTGTGGGCAATCACGAAATCTTTGCTGATGAGCCGAAGAAAGTGGGCGGCGATGATACGGGCCTGGCACCGTACGATTTGCTCTTGGCGGGGCTGGGTGCTTGTACCTCTATGACCATGCGCATGTATGCGGCGCGCAAGGGGATCAACGCCACCAAATTGGGGGTCACCCTGTCCCACGACAAAGTGCACGCGGATGACTGCGAAGAATGTGCGGCGGAAGGGAATCAGAAGATCGATGTGATCCGACGCGAGCTTGTCATAGAAGGGGACATGAGTGAGGAGGAGCGCGCCAAACTCGCAGAGATCGCGAATAAGTGTCCGGTTCACCGCACACTTGAGTCAGACATTGAGGTCCTCACAAGCGTGAAAGCCTAGAGTTTCAGCCAAACTGCTTGCAAATGTGGCGAGAAGGCGGCGCTGCGCTGAACGAAATGTAATCGACCGTTCAGGTGACAGTAAGACTGGAACACCCATGTTTAGAGGGCACTGATTTAACGGAGTTCCCTCTCAATGCCTCGATCTGACGACACTCAAAACAAAAGCTTCTTCTGCAACAAAGGCACCTTCTTTGCAGCCGTAGGGGCCGCAGCCATCATCGGGTTTGGCGCCGCGTCACTCAACTATCCTGTGTCCGCCGACACGAGTGTCCGCGCACTTCAGACCGGTGTTCCCATGGCCGGCTTTGCCGACATGGTGGAGCAGGTCACGCCAGCCGTCGTCAGCATTCAGGTAGTACAGCAGGTGCCAGCCGCCTCATCCGGCCCCCGTCCGGGCTTTCCTCCGGGGCACCCGTTTGAACGGTTTTTCCGCGACGGACCTCGTGGCGAACGGGGCGGTGAAGGCGCGCCGCGCCGTGGCCCACGACCACAAGCGCAAGGATCAGGTTTCGTCATCTCTGAAGATGGCTACATCGTCACCAATCACCATGTGGTCGATGACGGCGTTGAAGTCTCCGTGGTCTTCAAAGACGGCACAGAAGCCAAAGCGGAAATTGTCGGCACTGATGAGAAAACCGATCTGGCGCTCCTGAAAATCGAGACGGACGAAGATCTGCCCTTTGTCTCTTTCAAAGAAAGTGATGATCTGCGCGTCGGCGATTGGGTCGTGGCGGTCGGAAACCCGTTTGGTCTTGGCGGCACCGTCACGTCTGGCATCGTCTCGGCACGTGGCCGCGACATTGGCGCAGGCCCTTATGATGACTTCATTCAGATTGATGCCTCGATCAATCAGGGCAATTCAGGCGGCCCGACATTCGACCTTGCGGGTAATGTTGTTGGTGTAAATACGGCCATCTTCTCGCCCACCGGCGGCAATGTAGGGATCGGCTTTGCGATCCCGGCGAACGTCGCCGCGGACGTGATTGCGGATCTGCGCGAGAACGGACGTGTTGAGCGCGGCTGGTTGGGCGTTGCTATTCAGCCCGTCGGTCCGGAAATCGCTGAGACTTTGGGCCTCTCTGAAGATGAAGGCGCTCTTATTGCTCAGGTGGTGCCAGGAAGCCCTGCGGAGGCGGGGGGCCTGGAGCCTGGCGATGTCATCTACTCCATTGACGGCACGGTGATGGAAACGCCGAAGGACGTGAGCAAAGCAGTCGCCGCACTTAAAGCTGGTCACACCGCACAGTTCAACCTCTGGCGCGACGGAGAGCGTGAGGCACTCAATGTTGAGATTGGTGCCTATCCGGAGGAACGACAATCGGCCTCTCTGACGGCACCTGAAGAGGACGGCGTGCTCGACGGCTTAGGATTGGCGTTGGCACAAAGCTCTGAAGGGGTAGTGATCCGGGCGGTGAAACCGGCAAGTCAGGCCGCTGAAAAAGGCCTGCGTCCCGGCGACATCATTGTCGAAGTCGCGGGCGATCCGGTGGAGACACTGTCAGACGTCACAGAAGACATTGCCGATGCCAAGGAAAGTGATCGCAAATCGGTCTTGCTTTTGGTCCGCTCTGACGAAGGGCAGCGCTTTGTGGCCCTGCGCTTGGCTGAGACCTGAGGCTCTTGAGAATTCAGCCTAGACCCTTGGGCTGACCCTGAATCAGGTGAGGGAACCTGATTGGTCACGACGGCATCCTTTGTCCCCCCGCGAAACGCCGTCGTGACCACCAACATGGAGAGGAAATCATGTCCGGATCGTCCGCTGCACTCGCCAGTCAACCGACTTCCAAGCTAGAATGGAAAGAACCGCTCAACAGCGCGACAGAAGCGGAGTTTGAGGCGAAAGGGAAAGAACACATGCGGGTACTGGTCATTGAGGATGACCTCGAGGCGGCGGCTTACCTTGTCAAAGGCCTGAGGGAAAGTGGTCACACGGTAGATCATGCAGCCGACGGCGATGACGGCCTGACGCTCGCCATGTCTGCGCCTTATGATGTTCTGGTGGTCGACCGCATGTTGCCGAAGCTGGATGGGTTGAGTGTCGTCGCCACCGTCCGGGAACAAGGCAATGAAACGCCGGTCCTTTTCTTGAGCGCTCTTGGCGAAGTAGATGACCGGATCAAAGGTCTGAAAGCGGGCGGGGACGATTACCTGACCAAGCCCTATGCCTTTGCGGAGCTCTTGGCCCGCATCGAGGTTTTGGTCCGCCGGTCAAACCCCGACCAGGTGAAAACCAAACTTCAGGTGGGTGATCTTGAAGTGGATTTGCTCGCCCGCAAGGTGACCCGGGCAGGGACTGAGATCGACCTTCAGCCGCGCGAGTTTCGTCTCCTGGAATATCTCATGAAGAATGCGGACCGGGTCGTCACCCGCACCATGTTGCTGGAAAATGTCTGGGAATATCATTTCGACCCGCAGACCAATGTGATCGACGTGCATATTTCGCGGCTCAGGTCGAAAATCGATAAGAATTTCGACGTTCCCCTCTTGCATACGATCCGAGGTGCCGGATACTCGCTTCGTGCAGCAGGGTAATCTTCTAAATACAACCACCTTCCGATTGGCGCTCATTTATCTGGCGCTTTTCGCAACTTCCGCGATCGCACTCCTGGGCTATGTCTATTGGAACACGGCGGGCTTCCTCGCGCGCCAATCCGACGAAGCGGTTCAGGCAGAGATCACCGGCCTTGCAGAGCAATATGCCCAAGGCGGTCTCGCACAGCTTGTGCATATCGTCATTCAACGCAGCCGCGACCCGCGCCAAAGCCTCTATCTCCTCGTTGATGCCAGAGGGAGTGTGCTTGCGGGAAATCTTGGCCGCCGTCCTGGCGTGGAGCCAGGCCCCGACGGCTGGATGGACTTTCAGTTCAACCGCCTCACCATGGAAGGCTCGGAGGTCCATTCTGCCCGCGCCCGCGCCTTTCCGCTGCCTGATGGATCATTCCTGCTCGTCGGGCGAGACGTTCAGGAACTCCGCAGTATTGAAAACCTCATCACCACCTCTCTCGCCTGGGCGATTGCGCTGACTGTGGCATTGGGACTTGTGGGTGGGGTCATCATCAGTCGAAATATGTTGGCGCGCGTCGATGAGATCAACCAGACCAGCCGCAACATCATTCGGGGTGACCTGTCACAGCGCGTGTCCGTTGCCGGGTCGGGCGATGAGTTCGATCAGTTGGCGGAAAACCTGAATGAGATGCTAGAGCAGATCGAAAGCCTCATGACCGGCATGCGCGAGGTCACGGATAATGTGGCCCACGACTTGAGGAGCCCGCTCAATCGCCTGAGAACCCGCCTGGAGATGGCGATGATGCAGGAAGGCTCATCGGAAGATGTGCGAATTGAGCTCGAACGCTCTATTGCAGACGCAGACCATCTGCTCTCGACCTTTAACTCTCTCCTGGCCATTGCCCGTGCCGAAACAGGTTCTATGCGCGACACGATGACCAGCTTCGATCTGGGCGAGCTTGTGCGTGATGCGGTTGAGCTTTATGAGCCCGTGGCGGAAGATGCTGGCATCGGCTGCAAAGTTGAGACCGATGATAATCTCGAAATCTTCGGCAATAGGGAGCTGTTGGCGCAAGCGGTTGCCAATCTGCTCGACAATGCCATCAAGCATGGCAGCAAGGCGACCTGCGGCGCGCCTCAGATCAAGGTGGAAGTAAAGCGCGAACCGGGCGCGGTGACGGTCAGTGTCTCCGACAATGGACCGGGCATTGCCCTCCAAGATCGCGAACGTGTCTTGGGGCGGTTCGTTCGCCTGGAAGAAAGCCGCAATACGCCCGGCAGTGGCCTGGGACTGTCGCTGGTGTCGGCCGCCACACATCTGCATAGCGGCAAGCTCAAGCTCAGTGACGCAGAGCCTGGTCTGAAAGCGGTTTTACGGCTGCCCGTCAGAGGGCGTTAGCGCGACGCCTTGAGGGCTGCCTGGCAGGCGTCCGTGTAGAGCTTCACCACTTCGGGCAACGGCGTGTCAAACTTTGCGGTTTCACGGGTTTCCCGTGCGAGGGGTGTCGCGGAGGCAGCTTCAAACACTTGGGCGGCAGCCTCGTGAAACCCGGTGGGAAGGTGGGCGCCTTCGAATGTGGCAGCAATCTCATGCATCTCGCCGACCCATCGGCCAGAGTCGGGCGCAATGAACGGCGTGGTGACCTGCATGCGCTGCCAGGCATCCGTCTGACTCAGGGCGAGTTCTTCCGTAAAGGGGTCGTAGAGATCCAGAGCCTGAGCGAGCATCAACACAGCCGAATGCAGGGTCATTTGCCCTTTCGTGAGTGCCGCGTAGCACATCTTGAGACCCGACGCCTGACCGATATGCGGACCAACAGGCTTCAGATCTAGGCCATGGCCGTCCAAGGGGCGAAGTGCCTCCAGATTGTTACCGCTCACAAACAGTCTGATGCGCTGTCCGTTTTGCGGTGGCATTCCGATAATACCTGCGTCGATAAAGTGTCCACCTGCGGCGACAATTGTGTCGCCTATCTGCTGGCTGGTCTCCGGAGAGACGGCATTGCAGTCAACATAGAGCGGAGAGGACCCGGTCTCGGCGCAGGCGGCTGCGACATCCTGTGCGACCGATAGCGCATCTTCCGGCGGCATAATAGAAAGGAGAATTTCGGCTTCACCGACAAGCGCGCTGAGCGAGTCTGTTTCTCGGGCACCGGCCTCCGCAGCTCGTTCCTTTGAAAGAGCACTTCGTCCTTCGACACATGTGATGAGGTCATGCCCGCCCGCCTTTAGTTCGGCGGCGACACGATGGCCCATGCCCCCCATACCGATCATTCCAATCCTGCTCATGTCTGCTCCCTGAGTACGATTCGCGTTTTGCGTAGTCTAAAACTGATTCGGAAAATGCGCTCTGACCCGCATTCCCAAGCCGGATTCTTGCGTTTCAGGTGCCAGAACCGATACCAATTTGCGTCATTTCGGCCCCTGTTTGACGTTTATCCCCGGAAAAATGCATCCAAGCGGCCAAACAGCGCGAATTTTCGTGGCGGCGGTTTTTCTCATTTGTTACTGCTCAATGCGACGGGGGCACCCGGAGGCCAATATAGGAGAGTGGACTTATGAGCAAAGCAGATTTCATTGAGCGCGTTGCAGACGCTGGCGACCTGAGCAAAGCAGAAGCAAAACGTGCAGTTGAGCTGGTATTCGGTCAGATCGAAGCCGGTCTCAAAGCATCGAAGAAAGAAGGCAAATACACGATCGGGACGTTCGGAACGTTTTCTGTGTCCAAACGGAAAGCCCGCATGGGTCGCAACCCACGCACCGGCGAAGCGATCAAGATCAAAGCATCGAAGACACTGCGCTTCCGCCCAGCTTCACAGCTGAAGGACGCAGCTGGCTGCTGATCTTGTTTCAGCAATGCTGTAGGAATAGGCCTGTCGGTTCCCGACGGGCCTTTTTCTTTGGCTAAGGCGAAGTGAAACGTGCAATGGAACAGAAGTCCGACAGGTCCCTGCTTGACGCTGTAGACGCGTTGCCAAAAGGCGCTGATGAGACCCAGGGCCAGCAGGTTCTTGCGGACCTGCGCGCCGCGCTGAAAGAGAGCGACTTTCGGAAGCTGGCCGGGACGGAGGCTTTTGGCGCTCTCGCTGTCTGTTTGTTCGGCAGCAGCCCATTTATCGCCCGGACCTGTCTCCGCTACCCGGAGCTTTTGCCTTCTCTCGCGAGTGCTCCACCTGATGAAGCATTCGAGGCGACTTTAGAGGGTGTCGCTTCGGCAGCTGCAGGGGCAGCGAACCTCGAAGAGCTGATGGTGATCGTCCGGCGGGCGAAGTCTGAGATAGCCGTGCTCACCGCCGCTGCAGATGTCGCCGGTCTCTGGACCTTAGAAGAGGTGACCGGCAATCTCACTCGTTTTGCCGACGCGGTCTTGGACGCGGGCTTCGCCTGGATGCTGCAGCAGGCGAGAGAGAAGGGGGACATTGTTGACGCCACAGTGTCAGCGGCGACAAGCGGTCTCGTCGTCCTGGCGATGGGGAAATACGGCGCGCGCGAACTCAACTATTCCAGTGACATCGATATTGTCGTTTTCTACGAGCCAGAAACCCTCGCCCTCAGAGACGGCCTCGACGAGAGCACTTTTTTTGTACGCCTCACCAAAGACATTGTGAAGCTTATGCAAGAGCGCACGGCGGATGGATATGTCTTCCGCACAGACTTGCGATTGCGGCCCGACCCGGGCGGCACCCGCGTTGCCGTGTCGCTGCCCGCAGCCGAGCAATATTACGAGAGCCGGGGACAAAACTGGGAACGGGCCGCCTACATCAAAGCACGGCCCGTTGCGGGCGACCTGGAAGCGGGAGAGCGTTTCCTCTCCATGATGTCGCCGTTTATCTGGCGTAAATATCTCGATTATGCGGCGATCGAAGATGTGCACTCGATGAAGCGGCAGATCCACGCCGTCGGTGGCCACAGCACCATCGCGGTGGAGGGGCACAACATTAAACTTGGGCGCGGCGGCATTCGGGAGATCGAGTTCTTCGTTCAGACCCAGCAACTGATTGCCGGCGGACGTGACGAAGACCTGCGCGGCATGCAAACCATGCCCATGTTGGACAAGCTGGTCGAAAAGGAATGGATCGAACCGCCTGTCGCGGAGCAAATGAAGGTGGCCTATCGATTCCTGCGGACACTGGAACATCGGCTGCAGATGATCGACGATGAGCAGACGCATTCTCTGCCCTCTACAGCCGAGGGCATTGCGCATGTCGCGAGTTTCTTGGGGTTCGGCGACCGGGAGGCCTTTGAGCAAGAACTGCTGCACCATCTGACGAATGTGCAAACCCACTATACGGCGCTGTTCGAGACCGCCCCGCCTTTGGGCGAAGAGGGCGGCAGCCTCGTGTTCACGGGCACGGAGGATGATCCGGAAACACTCACCACCTTGGCAGAACTCGGCTTTGAAAACACTGCTGAGATGTCGGCCACCATTCGCGGATGGCACACGGGCCGATTTGCGGCCACCCGGAGTCCAAGATCGCGCGAGCGGCTGACAGCGCTGATGCCTGAACTCTTGCGCGCGCTGTCGCGCACGGCCGAGCCGGACATTGCCTTTGTCCGATTTGATCAATTTCTGAGCGGCTTGCCGGCCGGTGTACAGCTGTTTTCGCTGCTCTATGCCAACCCCAGCCTGCTGAGTCTGATTGCGGACATTTGCGGCACCGCGCCGCGCCTTGCCATCTATCTCAGCCAGAACGCGGGTGTGCTGGATGCGGTATTGTCACCAAACTTCTTTTCAGCACTCCCTGACGCGACCGCTTTGGAGGAGGAGCTTTCAGACGCCCTAAGCGCTGCGCAACATTTTGAGGATGTTTTGGATTTCGCCAGAATCTGGGCGCGGGAACAAAGGTTCCGACTGGGCGTCCGGGTCTTGTCAGCGAGTGCCAATGCCAGAGAAGCAGGCCCTGCTTACAGTGACGTGGCGACAGCCCTGATCCGCCAAATGCAGACTCAGGTCGCGGCACAGATCGACGCAAAACATGGGTGCATGCCCGGCGGTGAGATGGCGGTGATTGCCATGGGCAAACTGGGCAGCCGGGAAATGAGCTCCGCGTCGGATCTCGACATCATCACGATCTATGACCTTCCCAAAGATGCGGATGCCTCAGACGGCAAAAAGCCCCTCGTGGCCTCTCAATACTATGCCCGCATGACGCAGCAATTGGTGAGCGCACTCACCGCGCCAACGGCGGAAGGCAAACTCTATGAGGTGGATCTGAGACTGCGCCCGTCAGGCAATGCCGGGCCTGTGGCCTCCCAACTCGCCTCCTTCAAAGCCTATCAGGCTGAGAGCGCTTGGACATGGGAGCATATGGCACTGACGCGCGCGCGGGTTGTCAGCGGGGCACCTGCCATTGTGGCGAAAGTTGAAAAAATCATCCAAGACACGCTGACGAGGGAACGAGACCCTCAGAAAACCGCAACAGACGTGCAGGAAATGAGGGAACGCATCGATAAAGAGTTCGGGTCCAAAGACCCTTGGTCCTTCAAATATGTACGTGGGGGGCTCATCGACCTTGAGTTTATCGCGCAATATCTCCAGCTGGTGCACGCAAACGCCCACCCAGAAATTTTGACCCCAGACACCCGCTCCGTGTTCACCAAAGCGGCCGAGCTTGGCTGCCTCAACCAAAGCATGGCGGACAGATTAAAGTCTGCGTTCGATTTGCAGCATGACCTCACGCACGTTATGCGCATTTGTGTGAGCGGCGATTTGCAGCCGGGTACAGCGACGGAGAGCCTGAAGATGCGCCTCGCACAGGCAGGCAATGTGCCAGACTTTGCTGTCCTTCAGGCATCCCTCGTCGAGGCTCAAGCGGACGTGATGACCGCTTATGCTGAGACCATCGGTGCGCTTGCCACCTAATTCGGCGGTCGTCACAGTTTGGCTAAACATTTGCAGTTCAGTGAAAGCCCCAGACCGTCTTGTATGGTGCCGGGTTCATGGCGTGATCAAAGAATGCCTGAATTCTGCGACAAACAAGGTTAACGGGGCCGCCGGCGTGACGCGCGTCGTCCCACTAAGGGGCAGCTGAACTCGTGCAAGCGGGGCGAAGTTGGGATTTTGTCTCTATCTGAGACATGAATGAGATTTGGAGTTGCTTGATCCATGGATCGCGTAGACGCAGTCATAATCGGAGCGGGGCTGAACGGCCTCACTGCGGCTGCGCGTCTGGGCGGGGCGGGCCTGTCTGTTTTGATTGTGGAACGCTCCAGTCAGGTAGGAGGCGGTGTGGCCCATGGGGAGCTAGCACCCGGCTATTCAGCGCCACCAATTGGTTTCTCCAACGGCTATGTGCCACCGGAACTCATCCGGGAGTTTGATCTGGCCCGCGAAGGGCTTCAACTGGTCCGGCGAGAAGGGGGCATCACCCTTTTTGATGACGGATCGCATGTCGCCAACTACGCCAACGAGAATGTCATGCGTCGGGAGCTGGCGCGGCATTCGCGCCACGACGCAGATGCCTGGCCCAGGTTTGTGCGGGACATGAAGCGCCAGGCTGAACTGATCCGCCAATCTCTGTTGAAGGCGCAACAAGACCCGGGGGAAAGGTCGCTTGCCGCGTTTAAACAGATGATGGCGCGCACCAAATCCGTGATGCAGATGGAACCGGAAGCGTTGTACGACCTCACCCGGTTCTGGTCTCTGTCACTTGATGATTTTCTGCAGGACTATTTTGAGAGCCCGGAAATTCGCGCCCACCTTGCCGCACCGGCATTGATCGGACGGGCCCTAAGCCCCTCTGACCCCACAGGAGCCGCTTTTCTGCCGGCTCAATGGATGACCGGTACCAATGGTGGTGCGCCGTGGCGCCTGAGTCCCAAAGGCGGCACGCAGGCACTTGCGGATTGTCTGGCGGGCGTGTTACGCGCGCGTGGCGGCGAGATACGATTTGATGCCGAAGTGACCGATATCAAGATGGTCGACAAGAAGGCTGCTGGCGTCGTCCTTGCGGATGGCGAGGAAATTGACGCGGGCATCGTTTTGTCAGACCTGGACATTAAACGAAGCTTCCTCAGCCTTTTCCAATGGTCCGGACTGCCAGACGGGTTTGCACGCGACGTCGCAAATGTCCGGATGGAAGGCATCGTCGCGCGGATCAATTTTGCCTTGAAAGGGCTGCCAGGGATCAAGGGGATTGCTTCAGACAATCCGGCCCTGAGTGGTGGCTTGATCATCGGCGGTAGTCTGGAGTCCATGGAACGGGCGTATGAGGATTGGTTGGATGAGCGTCCACCGACGGCGCCGCTTCTGGAGATCGCCATTCCGACCCTTGAAGACCCAAGTCTCGCGCCTCCAGGGGGCCATATCTTTGCGGTATCCGCTCAATATGTGCCGACGGAGCTTCATGACGGCGTCTGGTCAACCGCGCGGCGCGATGCGCTGGTGCAGACGGTGAAAGAGATGATTTCGCGCCACCTGCCAGGCTTCGAAGACCATCTCGTGGCAGAAGAGCTGAGGCTCCCGTCGGATATCGAAGATCAGGCGGGATATACGCGCGGGGATCCCTTCCTCGGTCAGATGTCGCTTGATCAGATGTTTTTCAACCGGCCGGTTCCGGGCTTTAGCGGGTATGAAAGCCCGATCAAAAACTTCTATGTCTGTTCCGCCAGCGGACATCCCGCAGGTTTGGCGCTGGGGGCGGCTGGCGCTAACGCGGCACAAGGCATCTTGGGCTCATTGAAGGGGAGGCGCGGATGAGCGACGACGCCCTTCAATATGACGCCATCGTAATCGGTGCGGGCCACAACGGCCTTGTCGCTGCCGGATACCTCGCGAAGGCGGGGAAATCGGTTGTGGTCCTGGACGGTGCCGAGACAGTTGGCGGAGCAGCCCAGACAGCGGAAATCTCGCCTGACTACCAGGTGTCGACAGCAGCACATCTGATTTCGGGTTTCCCGCGACAAATCGAAAAAGACCTGAAACTCTCAAAGCACGGTCTGTCTTGGGCGACAAAAGACATGGCAACTGTCGCACTCGACCGCGATGGCAAACACATTGTCCTTTCGTCCGACCGAAAAAAGCAGATTGCGAGTATCGTCGCTCATGCGAGCCATGACGGTGACGCCTGCAAACAGTTTGACCGGCGGATCGCCAAGTATGTGAAGTTGCTGAAGCCGCTCTTGAACCAAACGATCCCGGACATGGCATCTGAAGCAGACACCAAGGCAGCAGCTATGTTGGCATTGCGTCTGGAAAGCATGGGCCCTGCCGACCTCCGGGCCTTTCTGCAACTTGTACCGTCGAGCATCGCGGCCCTGCTTGATCGAACGTTCGAAGGCGATTTGATCAAAGGCGCGCTCGCCCTTGAGGCAACCCTTGGCGGAGATGCCGGACCCCATAGTCCCGGCACGGCGTTTTCACTGATCTATAAAAGAACGCAGGAAGCGATCGGGCAGGGCATGGGCTACCCGGTTGGCGGCACAGGTGCCCTGACGGAGGCGTTGGCAACGTCTGCGGAGGCACTGGGCGCCCGTATTAGACTTGAAAGTGCTGCGGAGGAAATCCTGATTGAGGAGGGGCGTACCAAGGGTGTGCGGCTGCAAGATGGGACAGTTTTTGAAGCACCCATCGTTTTGAGCAGCGCCGATCCGAAGACCACTTGTCTTCATCTCGCAGGACCGCGGCACTTTGAAACGCCAAGGGTCAATCATCTGAGCCGACTGAAGATGAAGGGCGCCGCAGCAAAGGTAAATCTTGCTCTCGAGGGATTGCCGACTTTTGAGAATTTCTCCGATCGTGAATATGGCGGACGGCTTCTGATTGCGCCAGACATGGGGGCTGTTCAGCGGTCCTTCACGGCTGCCAGGCGGGGGGAGCTCACATTGGATCCTGTGATGGAAGTGATCATTCCCTCCTACCACGATCCACGTTTGGCGCCGATGGGGCACCATGTCATGTCGATTATCGTGCCCAACGTTCCCTACGATGTTGAAGGTGGGTGGGACTCCCAGAAGGAACCGTTCGTGAAGCGGATCATTGACACGATTGCCGAGTATGCGCCCGACCTCAGCGACAAGATCATTGCTGGCGAAGTCTTGACGCCCCCGGAGCTGGAAGAACGGTTTGGGTGGGGAAAGCGCGGCTGGCATCAGGGGAATATGAGTTTCGATCAATTGCTGGCCTTTAGACCTGCGCCAGGAATGGCAAACTATGAAGCGGGTGTCGCCGGCCTCTATCTGTGCGGCGCGGGTGTACACCCCGGTGGCGGCTTGAATGGCCTGCCCGGTAAACTGTCAGCGGAAGCAGCATTGGCGGCGGAGAACAGGTCATGAGTGAACAAGAGACCGTTCCGACGAACCCACAGGACGAACTGGACGTGTCCAGGGATAGTCCTCTCAACGGGCCGGGCGTTGCGCCAGACCCGGCCTGGTTTGAACAAGCCGCCAGCGAGCCACCCTATGCACGGCACGTGCTTACAACACCGCTGCACCTAGAGGTAGCGGTGGAAAACCGCAGCAACAGCTGGACAGAGTGTTCCGGTTACACAGTCGCAAATCTCTATACCAGCATTGAGCAGGAGTATGACGCGCTTCGAGCCCGCGTCGGTCTTTCAGATATCTCGCCTCTGGCGAAAATTCGCATATCGGGCCGTGAAGCGGGCGCGTATCTGAATCGTCTGTTGACGCGGCCGGTCGGGACGCTTGAACTGCATCATGCCGTGCGTGCGGTCCTCTGTGCGGGCGATGGGTGCATCATTACGGAAGGCATACTTTTCCGCCTGGATGCCGAGGAGTATCGCCTTGTTTTGCGGACACCAAATTTGGATTGGCTGCTGCAATCGGCTCAAGGGTTTGATGTCCAGGTGGAAGACGTCTCCGGGACGATCGCCGCATTGTCGCTTGCGGGGCCCATGGCAACGCGCGTGCTCGCAATGGCAGGTGTGGACGGGGTAGACAATCTGGAAAGAAACCAAGCCGTCTGGGCGGAACTTGGCGGCATGCCTGTTTACGTCAGTCGCACAGGTATGATGGGCGGCATAGAGTTTGAAATCTGGTGTGATCCAGACGACGGACCCGTTGTCTGGCGCCGCATGATGAGTGTCGGACAGGAGGTCGGCATCCGACCCGTTGGCGCAGTGGTTCGGGACATTGCCCGTGTAGAAAACGGTGTTGCGCTAGAAGGTGTCGACTATCACTCAGCTTTCACAGCGGTCGCCGCAGAAGACGCACTCTCCCCCTATGATGTTTGCCTTGGTGGATGCGTAGATCTGGATCGATCCGTCTTTAACGGGCAAACAGCCCTGAGGCGCATTGAGAAGAGTGGCAGCACAAAAGCCTTGGTCGGGCTAGAGCTTGATGTCGCAGAAGCAGCTCCCCTGGGCCCGGTTTGTCTTGGGGACAGGCAGGTCGGTTCGATCACCTCTCATGCTTGGTCCCCAACTCTAAACTGCACGCTCGCGCTCGCCATTATCGATGCGTCGGCGCTGGGAGGCTCCGAGGACTTCAGTGTTAACATGCCGAGCACCGGCAAAGTTGCTGCAAAGCTCACAAAACGGCCGTTTATCCGGTTCTCCTGAAATATTTTGAGATTGTCCGACGGAATGTGAAAGCCTTTGCGTTCAATGTAATGAATGCAAATGGCGCCGCTTCTCCGGTTTGAGATCTTCTGATCATGAATATCCGCCAGGAGTGTTCATGCGGTAGGTGCGCCCCCCCCCCCACCCCTTGCGTACCTACCGCACAACCTTTCTTGGCCGGCACGATTTGCTTGGCCTGCACTGGAGACGAACAATGCGTAAGAATAAACTCATACTGTCATCAACCCTGGCGGGGATACTGCTGGCCTCCGCAGGGGTCGCCATCGCTGCCAAAGGACCGGGCGGCGGGCCGCCAAGCCCGGACCGTATGTTCGAGATGCTTGATCTGAACGAAGATGGCGAAATCACTCGCGAAGAGGCGGAAAGCGCCCGCGAAGCGCGCTTCGAAGAAGCAGATGCCAATGGTGATGGCCTCCTGTCACCGGAAGAGATGACGGCTGCGCGCGAAGCGAGAGCAGCAGAACGGCAGCAACGGCGTTTCGCCAAACTGGACACCAATGAAGACGGCCTCTTGAGCCAGGAAGAATTGGCCGCCAGCCCACGCGCTCAGCGACGGGAAGGCATGTTTGACCGTGTCGACCAAAACGGTGACGGGAAAATCACACGCGCAGAAGCCGAAGCGATGCATCAGAAGATGCAAGAGCGGTTCGGCGAACGGTAAGTCCGTGGGCGCTGCGTCGAAAGCATCTGTTTCCAGACCAGGTGACTTTGATGCGGCGCCTCATTATAGAAGTAGTGGGTATCGGGGACGATTGAGGAAAGGACGGGGCGTCATTCCTCTGAAGACAGAATATGCAGCGCCGGTAGACGCACCCAACGATGATGCGTTAATGGCCGCGCTTGCCAGTGGAGATGCAGCGGCCGGCCGTGCTCTGGTCAATGCCCACCTGTCCCATGTCTTGGCAGTCGCTCGGCGGATGTTGGGAGATCAGGCCGAAGCGGAAGATGTCGCACAAGACACCTTCATGCGGGCTTGGAAAGCTGCGGAGCGTTGGGAACCGGGTCGCGCAAAGGTTTCCACCTGGCTGCACCGTATCGCAATGAACCAATGCCTGGATCGGTTACGCAAAAAGAGGCCGGAACCGCTTGCGCCAGATTTTGATGCGCCAAGCGATGAGCTTGACCCGGAGGCAGAGGTGTATCGACAGGAACTTGGCCGGCAAATTGATGCCGCGATCCAAGCCCTGCCGGAAAGGCAGCGAGCGGCGATTGTCTTGTCGCATTATCAGCACCTCTCAAACTCAGAGGCGGCGGAAATAATGGAAATTAGCGTGGAAGCGCTTGAGTCTCTTTTGTCGCGGGGACGGCGAGCGCTGAAACAATCACTAAGACCGGAATGGTCTGAATTGAAAGGAGAGGATGGAACGGCACCATCCGATCCAAAGATGAGCATGAAACGATGACAGACGCATCAAAACATGAAACTCCCAGAGCCCGTGTCCTCGAAGTGCTTGAGGCCTATGGCGCAGACGAGAAGCGGTGGCCGGAAGCAGACCGTGAGGCTGTCAGGAAGCTGATCGCGGCGGACCCGGTTCTGGCGCGACAGCAAGCTGAAGAAGCGGAGTTGGACGCCTTACTCGAGCTGGCGCCGGTCGAAGCGCCCAGCTATGCCCTGCAGAGCCGGATCCTATCGACGCAAAAGGATGAGGGGATTGGCGGACTTGGCTTCGTCAAACAGGTTCTGGACGTACTTTGGCCCTATGGATCGTCGGCGATCCCTGCGGGCGCCCTGGCAGCATCCATTGTTTTGGGCGTAGCGTCGGGCGCTGTCACGACGGTCACCACGGACAGCTGGAGCGACGAACAGTCCTACGAAGTGCTCGCCCTGGCGCTGGGTGACACAACATTGGCGGAGGAATGGCAATGAACAGCGAAACGCCAAACACCACACGGCCCGTCCGCAAATGGCTGGGGCCAGCACTTCTGGCCTCCTTGGTTATCAACCTGTTTTTGGTCGCTGCCATCACCGTCGGCATGGTTCGAAACTGGGATCGCGGCGCTCGGGGACCGGCATCACCACTGGGCATGCCGCATCATATCGTGGCGCGTCAATTGTCGGGTGAGGAGCGCGAAAGGCTCAAAGCCGCCATGATGGAAAACCGAAGGGAACTGCGTCCGCTTTTGCGTGAGATGCGTCAGGCGCGTCAGGCGCTCGGCGTTGCCGTAGGAGCTGATCCCTATGATCCCGAGGCGGTCAGCGCCGCATTTGCAGAGATGCGCGCTGGAATGGATGCTATGGCCGCACAATCGCAGGGTATTTTGGTGGAGGTATTCGCGGACTTGACCCCTGAATCCCGGGCTAAAGTCGCAGAAGCTATCCGCCGCGCCCGTCCTGTCGAGCGAGCGTTGGAGCGACGGTTAGGGGCATCTGACGCTGAATGATGAAGATTTAGAACAGCGTCGGCGCTTGCCGCTGGTACCTGTTAACGTCTCTCGCTTATGATTGGCGACAGTCAAAGCGAAAAAGAGACGGCTATGAGCAATCGAGAGAGGCCTGAGACGGCAGGCAGAGCGACGCTGGCGGATTGGAAAGCCTTCTGCGCGGCGCATCCCAATATTGCCTATCTGAACGCCGTCTTCACCGACCAGTGCGGGACCGTGCGTGGCAAACGGGTGCCGCTTGCGGACGCAAGCAAGATATTTACCGATGGATTGCAACTGCCTATGTCGGTCTACTTCCTGGATGTGACCGGCGAGAATGAAGATGTTCACGGGCGCGGCTTCTCTGACGGCGACCCGGACGGCACCGCATACCCGATAGCAGGCAGCCTGGCGGCGGTTCCATGGGCCGCGGATCAGGCGCAGGTCATGATGACCATGGAGATGCCCGAAGGGGGAGCCTGCGAGTTCGAACCGCGCAACGTGTTGGCGCGGGTCGCGGATCGTCTGGCCGCGCGCGGTCTGACGCCGGTCTCCGCCGTGGAGTTTGAGTTCTATCTGCTCGATCCCAAGCCGGGCGCCGACGGACGGCCGCTTGCACCGATTAATCCGAGTACCGGCGACCGGGAGACTGGCAATCAGGTCTATGGCCTGTCCGAGTTGGACGGCTTCGCCGATTTGCTCCGCGACATCAGCACCTTTGCGGCGGGCCTGTCCGTTCCGGCATCGGCGGCGGTCGCCGAATTCGCACCAGGCCAATATGAAATCAATCTAAAACACGGCCCTGATCCGCTGCGCTCTGCGGATCATGGCATCCTGCTCCGATATTTGATTGGTGCAGCCGCGCGGGCCCATGGATTTCGTGCGAGCTTTATGGCGAAACCCTATGTCGATCAGGTCGGCAATGGATGTCATATCCACACCAGCCTGTTGGACACTGACGGCAACAACATATTTGACGATGGAAGCGAGCAGGGCACCGAGCGGATGCGTCATGCGATCGGCGGGCTTCAGCGCACGCTCCCGGCTGCTATGGCATTGCTGGCACCCAATCTCAATGCCTATCGGCGGTTCGCGCCCAACGTTTTTGTGCCGGTGAATGGCGCCTGGGGATACAATAATCGCTCAGTCGCGTTTCGCATTCCGACCGGGTCGCCCCAAGCGCGGCGCATAGAACATCGCGTCGCGGGCGCTGATGCCAATCCCTATCTTGTTCTCGCTGCCATCCTTGCCGGTATTGACTATGGCCTGGAAAACAAAATCGATCCCGGCGAGCCGACATCCAACAACGCCTGTGACCGGGTTGACCCGGATCTGCCCCTAACCCTGCCGCGCGCATTGGACACCTTTGTGGGGTCGCCGGTCTTGCGGGACTATTTTGGCGATCTGTTTGTCGATATTTATTCTGAAACCAAACGGTTGGAATTTGAGAAGTTCAATAAGATCATCTCTGACCGTGAGCTTGAATGGTATCTCTGACGCGGGCTTAGTGCGTTGCTGCCAGAGGGAGCCCGAAGGACACATTTGTCCCCACACCTTCTTCGCTCTCGATCGTGAGTTTGCCGTCATGCATCTCAACCAGCGAGCGCGACAAGGCAAGGCCGAGGCCCGTGCCCTTGTGCTTTTTGCTGTGCTGAGACTCGACCTGCTCAAAAGGTTTCCCCAGCTTGGAAAGATGGGCCGCCGGAATGCCAATGCCGGTATCAGCAACGGCGACCTTAAGCCAACCGTCTGACGCCTCGGCGGTGATCTTCACCTCGCCACCGGTTTCCGTGAACTTCACCGCGTTGGACAGAAGATTGAGCAATACCTGTTTTACGGCGCGCTTGTCCGCCAGCACCGGAGGCTGAACGCCAACCTCATTGTTGAGCCGAACCTGAGCAATATCGGCGCGTCCGGCAACAAGCCGGAGCGCGTCGCGGACGGCATCGGCAATGTCCAGCTGTTCAAGCTCCAGCGTCAGACGTCCGGCCTCGATCTTCGACATATCGAGGATGTCGTTGATCACATCGAGCAGGTGTTCACCGCTCGCTTTGATGTCGGTCGCATATTCATCATATTTCGGCGCGCCCAGCGGGCCGAACAGTTGCGTTTCCATCATCTGAGAGAAGCCAATAATCGCATTGAGCGGTGTCCGAAGCTCATGGCTCATATTGGCAAGGAACTCGGATTTAGAGCGGTTCGCCGCTTCGGCGCGGGATTTCTCCGCGGCATATTTCTCCGCCAGTTCGACCAGTTGGCCCGCCTGGTCCTGAAGTTTGGCTTTGGACTGTTCCAGGTCGCTCACAGTCGACTGCAACTGGTCCTGGTGACTGGTAAGCGCTTCCTCCTGCGCCTTGATCGCGGATATGTCCGTTCCGACACTGACGTGTCCGCCATCGGCCGTGGAGCGCGTGCTGATCTGCAACCAGCGCCCGCTGGGCAGTCTGATCTCGGTCGCAGCAGCTTCGGGATCTAACGGCCAATCCTCTGCAACGCCTGTATCTTCAAAGAGCGCTCTGCGCGGTGTACCAGCTGCGGTGCGTTCGCGATCGATCTGAAGAAACTCCTGAAACTTATCGTTACAGGCCAAAAGCTTGTCATCCTGATCGAACAGGACAAAGGCCTCGCCAATGCTGTCGATCGCGTCGCTCAGCCGGTCAGTGGCGAGTTGGGCCGAGGCTTCAGCGTTCCGCTGTTCAGAGATGTCAATTGTCAGGCCAATCACGCGGTCTCCGGTATTCCGCGGGCCGCTCCAAACCTGTCCTTTTGCATGAACCCAAATCCAGCTGCCGTCTTCGTGCAGCAGTCGAAAGCTTGTGTCGTATGAGCGCGATGCTTTCTCCGGCGCCGCCATGATCTCGTCGATGGCGCCTGCATCCTCCTCGTGGGTGAGGGCCTTTATCTCCGCAAGGGTCATGCGCGTTGCGGGCTGTTTGCGGCCCAACATGTCGAACATGGCTTTCGACCAATAGACCCGGTTCTCGGCAATGTCCCAATCCCAGATGCCGCATCGGGCCCCGGCGAAAGCCATATCAAACCTTTGTTGGTTGTCAGCAGCCTTCGCTTGCGCCTCTGATTTTCGTTCATTGGAGCGAACAAGCGCATACCCAAGTCCGACACAGGCTGCGCTTGCCAAGGCAGCGAACATGAGCGGTCGACTAAGGCCATCCTGCCACCAAAGCGCGCCGTTCACCGCGGCGAGGGCGACCGCTGAGACACCGAGCGTCAGCTTCTGGGCCCAGGCGCTGGGTTCTGTCGTTTTGGAGGGTAGGTCTGCGCCGTCTGTTTCCTGCGACATGGCACCAGGCATCTTTTCTCTTACTGTGGCCACAAGGTTCATGCTCATAAGCCCCCCTTGGCGAGGTCCATCCTAGACCGCCATAACGCGTCCGCCAAACCCGCAGAAAGGTGTGTTTCTGCGAAAGTGATTCGCGTTTTTGATGATTCAGGCGCAGCGCGGACTTGTCCAGATCAGCGCCGCAGCCGAACTCAAAAACAGCCTAAAGCGGTGCATTTATGACTCACTTTTGAGCGTCACTCAGCCCAGAGACTTGCTGCCTATTTCATAAACGTCTTGCGAAATGCCAGGTGTGTTAACCACCTTTTGTAAGGCATCGCGGATCAAAGACTGCCGGCTCGCGTCAAACTGGCGCCAGGAGCGGAAGGCGCCCAACATGCGAGCAGCCACCTGAGGGTTGATCCGGTCCAACTCAAGAACCTTATCGCTGATATAGGCATAACCGGATCCGTCCGCCGCGTGAAAGCGAACCTGATTTGCGGACGCGAAGCTTCCGATCAATGCCCGCACCTTGTTTGGGTTCGACATGGAGAACTTTGCATGGCCAGTCAGGCGTTTTACATCCTCAAGAGCTGAGGCCCGCGTAGATGTCGCCTGGAGGGCAAACCACTTGTCGATGACGATATGATCTTCGGCCCAGCGATCATGAAAACTGTTGAGCGCCTCGTCCCGTTCTGGACCATCCTGGTCCACCAGCAAGCCAAGGGCCGCAATCTGATCCGTCATATTGTTCGCCGTCTTGAATTGCTCAGCGGCGAGCTCAAGGCCTTCCGGTTTTGTACTCGCCACTAAATAGGAAAGGCAGACATTGCGCAGCGTGCGTCTGCCAGCGCTTTCTGCGTCAGGCGAATAGGGGCCATCAACCTTGAACCGGTCATAAGCCGACCTGAACCCGTCCCACAAAGAGTCAGCGATCGCTGTTTTCAGATTTTCGCGCGCCTTGTGGATCGCATCCACGTCCACATTGCTTGCGATCGTTTGCGCGAGGGTCTGTTCTGCCGGCAGGGTGATGACCTGCGCGATAAAGTCTGGTTCAAGCTGCGGATCATCAAGCAGGCTCTTGATGATGTCGGCGAACGCTTTACCCTGCCGTTCCTTCTCGCCTTTCTGAATGGCCTCCACATTCCCAATCAGAATGGCTGAGGCGTATTTCTGTCCTGCCTCCCACCGATTGAAAGGGTCTGTGTCATGCGCCATCAGAAACGTCCAGTCACGTTCACTCTGATTGGCGTTGAGCTTCACAGGCGCCGTAAAGCCGCGCAGCAAGGAGGGAACAGGTTGCTCCGCCACATTCTTGAAGCGGAAAACCTGATCTCGTTTGTCCAGCGTGACAACACGAGACGTACCGACAGCAGCGTCTTCACCTTCGAGCTGAAGATCGATCTCATTGCCTTTTGAATCAAGCAGACCGAGGGCAACGGGAATGGGCAGCGCTTCTTTGGTCGGTTGGCCGGGCGTCGGTGCCGACACTTGGCTCATGTTGAGCGCATAGGTTTTTGTCGCGGCGTCCCATTTGCCCGCAATCAGAACTTCCGGCGTACCGGCCTGACCGTACCAGCGCTTAAAAGCGGTGAGGTCTTCATCGCCGCCATCTGCGAGCGAGGAAAGAAAGTCTTCCACCGTCGCCGCCTCACCGTCATGACGATCAAAATAGAGATCCATGCCTTTCCGGAACCGTTCTGGCCCGAGCAGCGTATGGATCATGCGAACAAGCTCCGCCCCTTTTTCATAAACGGTCGCTGTGTAGAAATTGTTGATCTCAATATAGCTGTCAGGTCGCACGGGGTGCGCCAATGGTCCCCCATCTTCAGGAAACTGATGTGTGCGAAGCAGGCGGACATCTGAAATGCGTTTCACCGGCCGCGACCGCTGGTCGCTGGTGAACTCCTGATCCCGGAATACAGTCAGACCTTCTTTGAGGCAAAGCTGGAACCAATCGCGACACGTAATGCGATTGCCGGTCCAGTTATGGAAATACTCATGGGCGATGATGGACTCAATCGCCGCATAGTCCGCGTCAGTCGCCGTATCGGGCCGCGCCAGAACATACTTGTCATTAAAGACATTGAGGCCCTTATTTTCCATGGCACCCATGTTGAACGCGCTGACGGCCACTATCATGAAAATGTCGAGGTCATACTCCCGACCGAACACCTCTTCGTCCCATTTCATGGAGCGCTTGAGTGCTTCCATCGCATAGTCACACCGGTCTTCATTTCCCGGCTCGACAAAGATGCGGAGTGTGACATCGCGTCCCGACATGGTCCGGAACGTGTCTTCCACCATCGCGAGATCGCCGGCCACAAGCGCAAACAGGTAAGCGGGCTTTTTGAACGGGTCGTGCCATTCGGCAAAGTGCCGACCGTCGTCGGTTTCACCTTGCTCGACACAGTTTCCGTTCGATAGCAGAACAGGCGCTAGCTCTTTACTCGCAACAATGCGCGTGCGGAACTCAGCCATCACATCCGGCCGGTCCAGATAATAGGTGATCCGGCGAAACCCCTCCGCCTCGCATTGAGTGCAGAAGATACCGTTGGATTGATAAAGGCCGGTCAATGCGGTGTTGGTTGCAGGCGAGCAGGTGGTGAGCGTCGAGAGCGTGAACACATCCGGCAGGTCTGCAATCGTCAAAGAGGTGTCGTCGAGCCGATATTGGTTTTCGCCCAACCGCTCATCATTTACCCGCACTTCCTTGAGCACCAGATGCTCACCGTCGAGAACAAGCGGCTCATCACTCGCGGCGTCGGGGTTGCGACGCATCTGCAGAACAGAGCGCACTTCTGTTTTCTCGGGATCAAGGGAAACGTCTAGGGAAACGGTGTCCACCAGAAACGCTGGCGGGCGGTATTCTTTGAGGAGAACGGGACGCGGTTCTTCCGTTTTCATGGGCACGACAATCTTCTAAGCAAGCGGGGGCAGGCGAAACACTTCGCGGGAACAGCGAATGTATGCGTTTAAGATCGCCGCGCCAACCGTCCAAAGAAAATTTAGAGCTTTCTTCTAAACCTAGCCAAACCGCGCGCGCCGCTCTCGTCGCCATCACCGGTAACCCGATTGATGCCCCGTCTGAGGAGTCTGCCCGCATCGTCCATCAGCGTATAGGCCGCGGGGACAACGAGCAGCGTCAGGAAGGTGGACGAGGCGAGCCCGCCAATGACAAGAAAACCCATCGCATTGCGGAATTCAGCACCCTGGCTAACCGAAAATGCCACCGGGATCATCCCGCATATGGTGGAAAAGGCGGTCATCAATACCGGGCGCAATCGCACCGGACCGGCCCCCAGCATGGCCTCGCGCGCGGACCCGGTCTGTTCGCGTAGCTGGTTGGCGTAATCCACAAGCAGAATACCGTTTTTCATCACCAGGCCCATGAGGGCGAGCAGCCCAATCTGGGCGAACATGGTGAGTTCAAGCCCGGAGATCTTTAAGGCAATGAAAGCCCCCACAAAGGACAGGGGCGCGGTGAGCATGATGATGATCGGCTGGACGAAACTGTTGAACTGGCTCGCCAGGATCATATAGAGCGCCGCCAGGGCAACCATGAAGGCAAATCCGATGGCTTGCTGATTCTCTTTCATCCGCTTGGCTTCGCCCTCCGCGCTCCAGATGTACCCGGCGGGCAATCCCACTTCGGCAATTATCTCTTCGAGCTTGTCGGTTGCGGGACCAAGCGACACACCTTGCGGCGTGTTCGCCATGATCATGATGCTGCGAGAGCGGTTCTGGCGGGTGATCTGCGCGGGCCCCGCATCTATGTCGAACTGAGCGAGGTTGGCAATGTCGATGAGCCGTCCATCGGCGGCCCTGATCTGGATCATCTCAAGTTTGGTGACATCGTTCCGCTGATCTTCTTCAAGACGCACGCGGACATCGTAGCGCGACCCGAACTCTTCGTAGGTTGTGACGTCGGTACCACCGACCAGGGCGCGTACAGACTCAGCCAGGGTGCGCATGCTGACGCCCAGGTCCGCGGCGCGGCGGCGGTCGATGGCGACCTGTACTTCGGGCTTGCCCGCCTCAAAACTGGATTGCACGTCGGCGAACATGCCGCTGGCCCGCATGCGCGCAAGGATCGCATCGGTGCGCTGCTGCAGGACACCCAGGTCGGCCCCACTGATCGCATAGTTGATACCGAAATTGGCGTCGCCGCCGGAGATCCAGGGAACTTCCGAGACCGATACTTTTTGCGCTTCCGGCGCTGAGAGTTTCATCTCTGCGCGTACGGCATCCATAAGTGCCACGATACCAACGTCGCGCTCCGCTTTTGGCGTGACGGCGATATAGAACTCTGCTTCGTTCACCCGCTCCTGTGCGTCTGCGCCGATCGTATAGAAAACCGTCGTCACATGGTCGACATCGCGCAGGCGTTTGGCGACGCGGCTCGCGATCGTGCGCATCTGGTCGATGCCGGTTCCAAAGGGAAGGTCGACATTGGCGAGAAACTCTGAGCGGTCGGAGCTGCTATCAAATGCAATCGGCAAGGTCCGGGCGACCATGACGCCAAGGACAACCGTACCCACGGCCCCAAGCATGACGACCCAGCGATAGGACAGCGCGAAACCCAATAAGCTTCGATAAATCTGTTCGAGTTTCACATATCCATCATCGAAGAACCGGGCGACACGTCCCATATTCTCTCGCTTGTCAGCGGCTTCGCTCAGCAGACGGGAGCACAGCATCGGTGTCAGCGTGATCGACGTAAGGAGTGAGACGAGAACCGAGAAGGTGATGGCCATGCCATACTGGAAGAAAAAGCGGCCCACCATGCCTTCCATGAAAGCGATGGGCACAAAGACGGCGCATACAGATGCCGTTCCGGCGAACACGGCAAGGCCGACCTGTTTAACACCCAGAGACGCGGCTTCCATCGGCGGGTGACCCTCGTCGAGCTTACGATAGATGCTTTCGAGCACAACGATTGCATCATCCACCAAAAGGCCGACCGAGATAGAGAGCGCCATCAGCGTCATCATGTTGATGGTGAAGTCCATCACATAGAAGGCGAAGAAGCTGGAGATGAGGGCGGTGGGCATCGCCATCGCCACGATCAATGTCGCGCGGAAACTGAGAAGGAACGCGAGCGTGACCATGATCACCAAAATGACTCCGAGAATGATGTCATCGAAAACGTCATTGGCCGCCGCTTCAATGAACATGGACGTGTCGCGGGCAGACACAATGCGCACACCGGGAGGAGCCAGGGCGCGAATGCCGTCAAGCTCCGCGCGGATCGCCTGGGCAACCTCGACCGTGTTGCGGCCTGACTGACGCCGGACCTCGAGGGAGATCCCTGGCTTCCCATCCAGTTCGGCGTAGGACCGCCGGTCCTCCATACCATCTTCAACGCGTGCCACGTCGCGGATGCGTGTCGGCAGGCCGTCATCGCGGAAGTTGATAACGATGTCACCAAACTCAGCAACCGACGTCACTTCGCCCATCGTCTTCACGGAGAACTCGGATTGCAGACCGGCCGTTTCCAGCCGTCCGCCGGGGATCTCCGCATGTTCACGGCGAAGCGCGCTGATCACATCGTCTGCCGTCACGGCGTAAGACCTGAGCTTGACCGCGTCCAGCCAGACGCGCACCTCGCGATCCCGGCCGCCAACAACACGAATGGATCCCACGCCGGAAACGCGTTGCAAATGTTCCTTGACCGTTTTGTCGGCAAAACGGGTGAGGTCGCGGATGGGCATGTCGCCGGCGATCATGATCGACATGATGGGTTGTGCGTCTGGGTCAATCTTCTGAACGATCGACTGCTCCGCGTCGCGCGGCATGTCCCCCTGTGCCAGCGCCACTTTGTCGCGGGCGTCCTGTGCCTTCGCGTCCGCATCTTCATCGAGCTCGAATTGAATGATTACGGAGCTACGGCCTTCGGAACTTGTCGAGGACAGAGTTTCAATGCCGGAGATTGTATTCACCTGCTCCTCGATGGCATCGCTCAGTTCGCTCTCAACGGTCTGAGGTGACGCACCTTCAAGCCGTGTCTCAACGGACACCACCGGAAACTCGACTTTTGGGAAGAGGTCCACGCCAAGCCGATCAAGAGAGAGCCAGCCCAGAGAGACAAGGGCACCGATGAGCATCACCGCAAAGACGGGACGCTTGATGGAGACGTCGGAGATCCACATGGTCTATTGAACTCCGGTCGCGAGCTCTGGAGAAAGCGACGCCGAGGGCTGCCCCTCAGAAACAGCAGGCTCGATCTGAACCGGCATGCCTTCAACAAGGGAACTAAGCGCCGGACCGATCAGCACCGTCGCACCTTCATTCAAACCTTCCAGAAGCTCCACCCGCTCGGCGTCGATCTGCGCTACGCGGACAGGCATCTGCTTTGCGCGGCCGGCCGCATCTTCGATAAAGACATAGTGATTACCTTCAATGCCAAGCACCGCTTTGCGGTCCAGGGTGAGCGCCTGTCGCGGCGGGGGAAAAAACTCCGCCCGGGTAAACATGCCGGGCTTGATAAGATAATCGGGGTTGGCGAGCCCGACCCGAACCTCCGCCGAGCGGGTCGTATGATCCACGCGGTCGTTGAATATGTGGATCTCACTGTCATAGACCTTGTCGATGCCATCGACATAGACGCGAGCCTTGGTCCCGACGCCGATCTGTCCCACATGTACTTCCGGCACATTGATAATGGCTCCAACGATGTCGATCTTGAGCACCTGAACCACGCCGGATGGGCCGCCCATGCCACCACCGCCCATGCGGGTCGCCATAAACTTACCCTCATAAATGTCCTGTGACGTCACAACGCCATCAAAGGGGGCCGTGACCGTCGCATCTTTCAGCGATTGTTTCGCCGCGTCCAATTGTGCGCGCGCGATGCTGAGACGTGCAGCACCGATATCTGCTTTGGTCTGAACATTGTCGAGTTGGCCGACAGATGCGACGCCGCGCCCGTGCAACTCCTTGATGCGGTCAAGTTCACGGCGCGAATTGCGCGCTTCAGCTTCCGCCAGGCGATGCTGCGCTTCGAGTTCCTGGACCCGGAGGCGAAACTCAACGTCACGCGTTCTGAAAAGGGGATCACCTTCTGCGACGCGGTCGCCGACGCGCACAAAGACCTCTTCGATGATCCCATCAACCAATGGACCGACATCGGTCGTTTTGTGTGCGGCGATGGTGCCGGTGCCCGTGACAGGCTTGACCAGTTCCTCTCGCGCCACCTGGGTTGAAAATACGCTAACCGCCGCGAACGGTGCCGCCTCGCCGCCGGTTTGAGCAGTCTCGTCTTCGCCGCAGCTCGCAAGGAGTAAAGCCGCCGCCGCCACAGCAGCCGCTTGAACGACAGCCCTGGTAAACCGAGAAGACGAAGGGGCACACATGTGGGGGGATCGGGTCATGGGGTTTACCTATGGGCGTATTGGCCAAACCGGCTGTTGAATTTTTGTTGCCCTGATTATAGTAACTATGGATATTATATCCAGCGTTCCTTTTAGGGCAGCAATAGTCACCTAAATCAAGCATAAGCGACCCACACAAGGCGGGGATAAGGTCCGAATGTCCGATGCAGAAAACGGCGATGACTTCGAGTTTGAGCGCAAATTCGCCTGGCTCATGCACGATGCGCAGCGCCTGATCCGGCGGAACTGGGCGCGGACACTTAAAGCGTCCGGGCTTGGCATCTCGGAGGCGCAATCCCGGGTTCTTGCCCATCTGGAGCGCCAGGATGGTGGCCTCACTCAGACTCAGCTGGCAAATGAGCTTGAAATGGAAAAGGCGCCGCTGGGTCGTTTGCTCGATCGTATGGAAGAGAGCGGACACATCACCCGCGAACCCGATCCCGCGGACCGTCGCGCGCGCAAAGTCTATATCAACGATCAGGGGATGGCGGTGCTTCCCGACATGCGCGAGGCCGCGCGGGCAATGTTTGCTGAGGCTTTGAAGGACGTGCCGCCCGCCAAAATCGACGTAATGCTGGACGTGCTCACCGTCATAAAAGCGAATCTGAGTGCCCTGGATTTGGATGAGCCTGCGCCGACGACACGCAAAGAGACCGAAGCGGCTGAATAGCTTGGGCACGTGACCCTGCGTCAAGCCGCTGAGGCGCGTCCCGGTTCCCCTACGCGAACCAATGAACAGCCACAAAACCTTTGATTTCTAAGCGTTTAGAGCAAGAATACCGGCCGAATTGCTGTTGCTAAAAGCGAGGCCGGGTCTAGTTTCTCAATCAGGAAACGTGAGTGCTGGCCGCTCATAAAGCCGTTGGGCGAAGTACCCAACCGGGACATTTGGGAGACGACATGAATTTCGATTTTTCTGATGACCAGAAGCTCTTGAAAGAGTCGGTCAAGAAAATGCTGGCGGACAAGTGCGACTTGGCCCGCGTACGCAAAGTGCTGGATGGCGACGAACCTTTCGCCAAGGATGTCTGGGACGGGCTCGTCGAGATGGGCGTCACCGGCACGGCCATCCCGGAAGAATATGGCGGATTGGGCCTGGGGCCCCTTGAGCTCTGCGTCGTTGCCGAGGAACTTGGCCGCGCTGCAGCGCCGGTGCCCTTCTCAAGCTCTGTCTTTCTTGCGACGGAAGCGCTCCTGGTGGCCGGGACAGAAGCACAGAAACAGGCTTGGCTTCCAAAGCTCGCCGCTGGTGAGGTGATCGGCACCTTTGCCATGGCAGAAGGCTTTACGGCCGCAAGCCCGCGCACCGTCGAAGTGTCTTTCAACGGCGGCAAGCTGAACGGAACCAAGGTTGCTGTGCCGGACGGCGACATTGCAGACGTCGCTGTCGTACTGGCAAACACAGGCGGTGCCGGTGACCGGGCATTGTCGCTTGTCGTGGTCGATCTGAAGGCGAGTGGCGTCACCATCGAAGCCGTGAAGACCATCGATCCAACACGCTCCCACGCCAACATCACCTTCAAGGACACCCCGGCGGAGCTAATGGGCACCGAAGGTGAAGGCTGGGCGAGCACCAGCGCGGTGTTTGACAGTGCTGCTGTGCTGATGGCGTTTGAGCAGATCGGTGGCGCGGAAGCGGCCATGTGGATGGCCCGCGATTATGCACTTGAGCGCTATGCGTTCGGTCGTCTGATCGGGTCCTACCAGGCCATCAAGCACAAGATTGCGGACATGTATGTGAAGCTCGAGCTCGCCCGCTCTAACTGCTATTTCGGCGCCATGATGCTGAACGACCGGGGCGCAGAGCTGCCGGAAGCGGCCGCGGCCGCGCGGATCTCGGCGACGGAAGCTTATCGCTATGCGGCCCAGGAGAACATCCAGGTTCATGGCGGCATTGGCTACACCTGGGAGGCAGATACCCAGTTCTATTTCCGCCGCTCGAAGCTTCTGGCGCTCGCGCTGGGCAGTGCCCTTGAGTGGAAAGACAAATTGGTAGCGCGGCTCGAAACCCGCAACGCAGCCTGACCCTTTTCTGATTTATTGCATTTCCTCTGATGGAGACGATCCATGGATTTTAACGACACACAAGAAGAAGCAGCCTACCGCGCAGAAGTGCGCGCCTGGCTTGATCAAAACGCTGAACGCAAAAAGAGCAGCAAAGATGCGCTGCCATCGCTCGGCCTCGAAGACGCATTGGCGCGGGCGCGTAAATGGCAGGCGACAAAAGCCGAAGGTGGCTTCGCCTGCATCACCTGGCCGAAGGAGTATGGCGGTCAGGGCGGCTCCTCTATTCACAATGTGATCTACAGCCAGGAAGAATCGAACTACCTGGTGCCAGGTGGCTTCTTCCAGATCGGCCTCGGCATGTGTGTACCCACCGTGCTGGCTTGGGGCACCGAAGAGCACAAAGAGCGTTATGTGGCACCTGCCATTCGTGGCGATGAAATCTGGTGTCAGCTCTTCTCAGAGCCTGCCGGTGGCTCCGATGTCGCCGGTCTTCGCACCAAGGCTGAAAAAGACGGTAATGACTGGGTCATCAATGGTCAGAAGGTCTGGACATCAGGCGCCCACTATTGCGACTACGGCATCGTCGTGGTCCGGACAGACCCGAATGTGCCGAAGCACAAAGGCCTCACCATGTTCATCATCGACATGAAGTCGGAAGGTGTCGACGTCCGTCCGATTAAGCAGATGTCCGGTGAGAGCGAGTTCAACGAAGTCTTCTTCACCAATGTGCGTGTGCCGGACTCCAACCGTCTCGGGAACCCTGGCGATGGCTGGAAAGTGGCGCTTACCACGTTGATGAACGAACGTCTGGCCGTTGGCGGCGGCGGCGGCGCCGACTGGGAAGAGCTGATGGCGCTTGGCCGCGAAAGCGAGTTGGAGCAGATGGCCGCCATGTCGAACGGCGCCGTCCGCGAGCGTGTGGCTGATTGGTATGTGCAGACTCAAGGCTTGAAATATACCCGGTTCCGCACGCTGACGGCCCTGTCGAAAGGTGAGACGCCAGGACCTGAAAGCAGCATCTCCAAAGTCGTCTCTGCGGCGAAGATGCAGGACCTGGGGTCTTTCGCGATGGACCTGCAAGGCCAGGCGGGCATCATCCGGGACCGTGACGTCTCCCCACAGGGAGCCGTCTTCCAGAACCAGTGGATGGGCGGCGCCGGTTACCGCATCGCTGGCGGTACGGATGAGATCCTTCGCAATATTGTCGCAGAACGCGTTCTTGGCCTGCCGCAGGACATCCGCGTCGACAAGGACAAACCCTACAACGAATTGCCAAAATAGCGCCCAATTCGTTGTCCAAATTGAGAGCCCGTGGGGAAATCCCCGCGGGCTTTTTTATTGATGCTTTGCTAAGCTCGCCGCGCATAAGGCGAGGAGGAGAAGGGCGCTGAGTGATACCAAGAGAAGACGGCGTCCGAACGAAGTCCTGTTCGACAAAGCGCATCTCCCTTATCTGATTATTGGACTGCTGATCGTCTCCGGTCTCTACATATCCTTGAGTGACTGGGGTCTCGACACCTCTCTTGCCGCGATCGAGGAAGAGGGACGCCTGGTCGTTGTCACGCGCAATTCGCCGACGACCTATTATCTCGGCCGTGATGGCACAGAGGAGGGCTTTGAAGTCGACCTTGTGCAATCTTTTGCGTCCACGCTGGGGCAGGGCGTCGATGTTGAGTTTTTGGAAGTCGACACCGTCCCGGAAATATTTGAAGCAATAAAGGATGGCAGCGCGCACATCGCTGCTGCGGGTCTGACGGTCACGCCGGAGCGAAACGAACGTTATCGGTTTGCTGCCTCCTATGATCGCGTGCGCCAGGTGGTCGTCTGCCGTAAAGACGGTAGCCCACCCAAGAGCGCCGTTGACCTTGTGGGCCGGTCGGTAGCCGTCACCGAAGGGAGCTCTCATGAAGCAGCCCTGGAGAACTTGGCGACTGAGGTTGAGGGGCTCTCCTGGACCGCGCTCGACATCGGCCCGGAAACGCTTATGCAACAGGTCTGGGAGCGGGAATTTGATTGCACGGTGGCAGACGACCCCGTGTTCCGCGTTACACGCCGGCATTATCCTGAGTTGATCAAGGCGTTTGCCCTGACCGCAGAGGAACCGCTGGCGTGGGTTATCGCGCCGGACGCCGATGAACTCGCTGACGCGGTAGATGCGTGGTTTGCGCGGGCAAGCACGGCGAAGGAGATCGACCGCCTCACCGCGTCCCATTTCGGCTTCTTTCCGAAGTTCGACTATTTGGACATGGTGCGTTTTCGCCGTGACATCAAGGAAGTCCTGCCGCAATACGAGCGCGATTTTCGAACCAGCGCGCGGCGGAACGAGATCCCCTGGATGCTTCTGGCAGCCAAAGCCTATCAGGAATCCAAATGGGATCCCGATGCGGTGAGTCCCACTGGTGTGCGCGGCATTTTGATGCTCACCCGTTCAACAGCGGAACGTGTTGGCGTGTCGGATCGTACAGACCCTCGCGAGAGCATTTGGGGCGGCGCGCGGTACTTTGCCGAGTTGCTTGAGCGCGTGCCGGAAGGCGTGAAGGGGGATGATCGATATTGGTTTGCCCTCGCTGCGTACAATATGGGCATGGGTCACGTATACGACGCCCGGGCGTTGGCCGAGCAGCGAGGCCTGGACAAGAATGTCTGGGTCGATGTGAAGAAGGTCCTTAGATATCTGTCGGATGAAAAGGTTTACCCAACACTGCGTCATGGATATGCGCGTGGCTACGAGGCGCGACGACACGTTGAGCAGGTCCGGACCTATTGGCACGTGCTGAAAGAACAGCGGTAAGGCCGGCTCGCTAGTTGGGACGATAGGGTTCCTCGCGCAGCAAATGAGCGGCCAACAGCTTGAGCAAAAGAAATGCTGTGAACCAGGGAACCTCCGCTGACGGCCCCCATCCATAGATTTCCAGTAGCATGCCCATGGCGACGAGGAAAAGGGCAACCGGTCGTTGCAGGTAAAGCGGCAGCAAGAGGATGATGCCGGCAGCGCCGATCAAGTAGGCTGAAAGAAAGACCCCATAGGCCCAATCAAAGTCGCGAAAAAGCATCGCGATGACGGCAACTTGTAGAAAGTGGAGCGCGATAAACCCGAGATGATCACGCCAGGTTTGAGCCTCTCGGTGAAACCAGCGCTTAGCCGTTGATGTTGCGTTGGTGACGATGCCGCCGACAATGTCAAACACCAACACGCAATAGATCAGAAGCTTCCACCATGGCCATTCTGAGAACGCTGCCTGCGCATGGAGATAGGCTGCCACCGTTACCGCACCGGGTAGCACCAGCTGAATCAGATATTCCGCAGGCGTCGCTCCCGGACCCAACAGGCGATCAATGGGTCCGCGGGAGCCGTTATGAGTTGGCGGCAGCGTCCAGTCGATTATCGGTTGTTTCATCGCGCCCGGTTCTTTTATAGTCCACTTGGACGAAAATAAAGCGTACCTGATTTGAAGAGTCAAGCAGCCGAGCCAAAGGTGGGATGAGAATGCCAAAAATCGTGGATCATGACGCCTATCGCCGGGAACTGGTTGAGAAGGCGACGCAGCTATTCTCAGGGCACGGGTTCAGTGGCCTCGGCATGCGTCAGATTGCCAACGAGCTCGGCATCTCCAAAAGCGCGCTCTACCACTACTTTCCCTCAAAAGAGCTGTTGTTTTCTGCCTGCACAGAATATGTCGTCGACCGCGATGGAGCGCTGATCCCAACTGAATTACAAACCGCAAGTCCGGGCGAAAAAGCTGCCACCTTGATGACTGTGTTCAAGGAAGTGGAGAAGGGGTTCCAGGGCGAAGCTTTCCTGCTCATGGATTATCTGAAGGGCAGATCCCCGAGCGACATTGCCCGCGACAAAAACATGAAGCTTGCCAATAAGAGATATCTGGAGATGACGGCGGCGATTGTGGGCCCCGACTGTGCGGCACAGGTGCTCACAACGATGCTGGGAGCCTGGACTCAGCGTCTCTTCGACGGGCGCAAGACTTCCCTTAAAGAAATCGAGGGATGGCTGCGGGACATTCTGGAGAACGCCGCGGCAACGGGCATTCCTGACAATTAGATCCGCTACCCGAATTAGGCGGGCTTGACACCTACCACTTGGTAAGTTCGAATGGGGCCCATACTAAAAACAAAGGTGTGGTGGGTTGGTTCAGCGGTGGTGGCCGGACGCTCCACTGAACAAGGGGTGGGCGAAAGAGCATCTTGAACGTACTTGAAACAGACGCCCCCATGATCGTCTATGCCGACGTCAAAAGCCCCTATGCGTTCGTCGCAATCCGGCCGACACTTACGCTTGAGGCAGAACTCGGGATGCAGTTTGATTGGCGGCCCCTCACTCTCGACATTCCTAGCTATCTGGGCTCCGCCGAGAAGAAAGAAGGCAAGGTCGTTAAGTCCGAAGGCCGCAGCGCCAAAACCTGGAATGCCCTCCGCTATGCCTATCGCGATGCGCGGCGCTATGCCGAGCGCCAGGGCCTGGTGCTCAAAGGCACGGAAAAGATCTGGGACTCCTCCATCGCCAATATTGGCATTCTGTGGACCGTGCAGCAGGCCCGCGAAAAACTGGGCGCTTATTTTGAGGCAGTTTATCCGGCATTTTGGCGAAGAGAACTCGACATTGAAGATGTATCCGTCATCGAAGCGTGTCTCCGCACTGCCGGCATCAGTTCGGAAGGATTTTCCGAGTTTCAATCCAATGAAGGCCGCGCCCTTCACGACGCGTTGCAGCCACAGTTCCACCCCAACGGAATTTATGGGGTGCCGACCTATGTGATCGGCGATGACATCTTGTTCGGTCGTGAACACATTCCCTACCTGAGATGGCGCCTGACCGGGAGCCAAGGACAAGCGCCTGACATCGCTTATGAGATCACGCCATGCTGACAGTCTATGTCGACTTCAAATCTCCGGCGGCATACCTGGCTGTTGAACCGACGCTCGTTTTGGCAGCAAAGCATGGCGTAGATGTGATTTGGCGCCCGTTTGAAACCACAGCGCGCGACATCCCAATAATGTCCGGCAAAGAAACCGTCGGCGAATCTCACAGGCGCGTGCGCGCGGAGTCCCAGCGCGCGATCCATGAAAAATATGCAGCCTTGCGCGGCCTCTCGCTGAAATTCCCCGAAAAGCCAGGCAACACGACCTCCGCTTTGGGTGCCTTGGCGACGTTAGGCACAGACCAGACCGCTTTTGTCAAAGCCGCCTTCCATGCCTATTGGCAGGACCAAGCGGATCTCGATGAATTCGATGTAGTGCGCGGGATCCTTGCGCAACAAGGGATGACCACGGACGGACTGACAGTTGACAAACTGCGCGCGGCCCAGGCGGAAGCCCAAGCGCAGGCCGAAGAGGCGGGCATAGTCGATGCGCCAGGCTATATCATCGACGATCAGATCTTTGTCGGTCGTGAACATCTGCCGTGGATCGAAGAAATCATCCGTGCACATGCCTGATAAGAAAACACAAGACTGACCGTGAAGGGAGCGTCGACATGAACCAGGACCTGGCCGCCATCTCTGCGCAGGCAGATCTCCATCATCAATATCTGCTGGGCCTTGAGCTGATGGTCTCCACCCGCGAGGGCCCCGAAGTGATTGGCGACTGGATGTTTCGCCTCTTTCGCCGTCAGCATGAGGAAAAATTCCTCTCGAGTTTTAACAAGCTGGGGCTGGAAGGCCTTCCGGACGCTGTCGCCTGTGCAAAATACCATGTGCTCTCAAACTCCATGGGGGGCGTCGCCGTCGAATACATGTACGAAAGCGATAGCAAAGCCTGGGTGCGTTTTCGCTATCCACGCTGGATGTATGACGGCGCTGTGGTGTGCGGCATCCCGGTTGAAGCCAGTCGCGGATTTCTGAAGGGGTGGTACGGACAGAACGGCAAGTCGCTCGGCAATCCACGGCTCGGATTTGTCTGCGTCTCGGAAGACATGACGGGGCAGTTCGGCTTCTGCGGCTACTTCAAGGAGTATGACCACGATCTGACGGACGACGAGCGTGTCGCTTTCGCGCCGGATGAGCGCCCGCCCGCCTATGACCCGGATGACCAGCCCGCCCCGCCAGATGCAGAATGGTCTGAGGAGCGCCTTGCCAAAGCCAATCGCAACTACGCCATCGAATATATTCGAAACGGCGTGCGGGAACTGGTCGGCGTTCTTGGTACCAAGCGAGCGTTGGAACTGGGACACCTCTCTGCACGCCTGACGGGGCTGCATCACTACAAGAACATGGCGGCTGCTGTTGGGGCAGAAGAAGGTGGGCCGGAATATGCCGCCAGCTTTCTCAGCCACATGATGCGAGGCATGGGCGATGAGACCCATGTCGAGCCGGGTCCGACCACAGGCGCGTTTACAGTCCAACAGAACGGCTTGCGTATTGTCCGTGGCCTTGAAGGTGACGAGCGCGACCATCTGCTCTCTTGTTGGATTGAAATCTGGAAAGGCGCGGTCGCCGCCCACCGCACCTTCATGACCGTAGAAGCGACGCCCACGACTGACGGTCTGACATGGGTGATTGCGCCGGAATAGTCTCGCAAGGGGGTATCGGCGTCTAACTGTTCATGCAGGCTGATCACCTATCACCTTCATGAGGTCGACCTTTTTCTCCCTCGCCCAATTTGTGATGCTTTTGGGCCGATAGGAACTATGCCTCCATCGATCGAAAACGCTTCCGTCAATCCACTCATTGATTGAGTATTCATTGTTTGAGGGGGCAACATTGATCTGTCGGTGATGGCGTTCTGTTGTAGGCCATTTGGCGTAGATGCCTCCGAACATTTCTGCATAGGAATCATTGAGAGGGCCATAATGATCTGATGCTAGTGCGGCGATCGGATTTCTAAATGCAAGACCGCATTCGGTAGCTTTGCTCTGAAGCCAGTTCAACGGAACAAGCCTCACGCGGTCATTGCGGTACCCACCTCCGACATTTGAATGGGCCCCAACAAACCAACGTTGTTCGATTTTCTGGCCATCACGAAGGTCGTGGCCCTTTGGCAGGGTCCATCGCGTGGGCGCAAATGGTTCGCGATGTTCGTCGAGTGCTAGCGCGTGAAAGGCATTTTCGACCTTGTCGCTAAGGCGCGTATCGTGAAAAGTGAACGACGCTGTGCTGATTCCAGTGAGATTTCCTAAGGGAATTCCCAATGCGCCAACTGTATCCCAAACGCCGATGAACTTGATTCCGGCAGGACGTGTCTCATCAACAATGATTTGTTCATCCGGGCTTCTGGTTTTTGGGTCCGTGTTTATGAGGTCTTCAAGAGACCGTTGTTTCGGTCCCTTTTTGTAGAGTGAAAAAAGGGTGGCCGTGGACAGGGGAGCAGAAGCTGGCAGGATGCCGAATTTTGCGATCATGCCGCCCAGGCTTCGTGCGGTGAACGCGCCACGACTGAACCCAAACAGAAAGATTTCGTCCCGGTCTTCGCCCGCTTCTACATAGTTCAAGCGAAGAAAGTCATACGCCTGTCGGATGTTCCGTCCGAGCCCTACGCCAAATGCTCCGCCAACTGTGCGCGTGAATGGAAGAGTACCAACGCCTTCGTCATACTCACCTAGTTGAGGAACACCCGACGGCGAACTCTCTGCAAGATCAAATGCACTTTGCCAAACATTTGTCTTGTCTTCCTCATCGTTCCAGGTCCCGTCCAGAAACATTGCGATCCGCTTCATCAAACCCGCCCCACTTCCATAAAATGAATCGAACGATTTAGTTTATTATGAATATGTGCCTGGTATGTGCAACGAAGAAGGCCGCTGCGCCGTCATATCTTCAGCGTGAACTCTTTAAACCCGAAATCCGCGCCGTTGATACGGAGCGACAGCCCCTGTTTGCCCGCATAATATTTACGGGTCGTGATGGGTTTGATGGCGTGCGCACGGTCAATGACGAGGCGTTCCCCTGGCGCGAGGGTGAGCTTCTTCCATTTAAAGACTTTGCCGACCCGCTCGCCGTTGGCCTTTTTGAAATGGACGAGATAATCGATCACCAGGGATTGCGACCTCTTGGACGTCGACTGCAACGAGGCCGTGAAACTGAGCGCGTCGCCGTACTGAACCGTCTTGGTGTTGATCGTGAGTTTTGGCTCGGCAATTTCAGGCGCGCCCAGGCCAAACGCATCGAGCGTCGGCTTATGCCCCTGCTTGATGAGAGATCGGCAGGCATGCCGCACAAGTTTTTCCCGCGCTGGACTTGCACCTTTGAGCCATTTTTTCGCGAGCTTCGCGATCAGATCCGGGTGGTCCTTGGCAATGTCGTTTAGATGATTGGCGACGGATCGGCGCACATATTCTTCAGGGTCGTCGCGCAAAGCTTCGAGCAGCGGCAGCATGGGTGATGGATCGTCGATCAGGCGCGGCAGCTGCATGCCCCAGGGAAGGCGGGGGCGCGTGCCTTCCGAAAGCAGACGCCGCACATGGAAATTGGGGTGATCCACCCAGTCGCTCATGAGCTTGAGCGCGCGTTCCTGATCTTCGATCAGGTAATAACGCACATCGAACTCCGACGAGAAATGACCGGTCATATCCTTGAGGAGATTGAGAGACCCCTCAAAGTCTTTCAGCCCATGTTGTCCAACGACCATGCCGAGCGGAAACATGCCCCATCCGGTAATCCCGTCGGCGTCGCTCTGTTGCCCGTTTTCAGTTCCGCGGGGGTGCAGCATCGCGCGGATGATTTTCGCCCGCTTCTTCGGTGCACTTGGCAGCGCTTCATGTAGATGATCGGCAATCAGTTGTGCCCGTTCCTTCAACTCCAGGTCATCTAGGTCGGCGAGAATGCGTTTCTTGAAAGGTGCGGGCTTGAACCCGGGGACATGTCTTTGCAGCTGGGAGGCAATATGGCCGACCAGCTCTGCCGAGATTCTGTTTTTGAACGGTTCCATGAGCTGTGGTTTAGCCTTTTGGCAGATAAGTCGCGAGGGACGTGAAGGTTTCTAGCCCCGTTCCATCGCTTCCGTCCATGACCAGCGTAGAAAGATAAGCGTGACAGGCCGCCGAGGTCTTTTCCTTTTCTTGCACATCCTCCAGGTCTTCAGCGCCGCGAAAATGGATCACCTCAACATATAAGCCGCGGTCCTTACGAAGCAGGTCGCGTCGCAAAACACCCGGTTGATGGTCAACGAAGTCGCGTTGAAATTGATCGGATGCGGCGATGAAGTCAGCTTCGGTCACGCCAGGTGCGAGTTTACTGGTGGCAAGGACAGTGATGGGTTGGGTCATGGCGCTGCTCTACGTTGGGAAAGGCTAGGTTCTTTGGCGGTGTGCGTAGCGTTTTTCTGCTGACACCAGTCTGTCAGGAGAATGAACATCAGGCGGACTTGCCGTCGGAGGAGACGTCAGGCATAGAAGGTTTCATGAGCAGTACACCAGAGCCCAATCGCCGCTTTTCCGTGGCACCGATGATGGAGTGGACCGATCGTCATGACCGGTTCTTCCTGCGGCTCATCTCAAAACACGCACTGCTCTATACCGAGATGGTCACGGCACCAGCCATCATCCATGGGCAGAGGGACTACCTGCTGGGATTTGACGACGCTGAGCATGCCGTAGCGGTGCAACTGGGTGGCAGCGACCCAAAGGAACTCGCAGAAGCCGCGCGGATTGCCGAAGACTATGGCTACGACGAGATCAACCTGAACGTTGGCTGTCCCTCGGATCGGGTTCAGTCCGGCCGCTTCGGTGCGTGCCTCATGAAAGAACCAGACCTGGTGGCCGAATGCGTGGCTGCAATGGCGGCAGCGGTCGACGTGCCGGTGACGGTGAAGTGCCGAATTGGCGTTGATGAGCAGGACCCGCGCGATGCGCTGCCGACCCTCATCGACAAGGTGAGCGCCGCTGGCTGTCGCACCATCATTGTCCATGCCCGGAAGGCCTGGCTCGAAGGTCTGTCGCCAAAAGAAAACCGCACCATTCCTCCGCTTGACTATGACCTTGTCTATGAGATGAAGCGGACATATCCCGATCTCGAAATCTGTATCAATGGCGGCATCACGTCGCTGGACGAAGCGGAAGCGCATTTGGCTCACGTGGATGGGGTGATGATGGGACGCATGGCCTATGAACGGCCTTATGTCCTGGCTGAGGTTGACCGCCGCCTGTTCGGGAGCGCTGAACCGGTCAGGACACGCCACGAAGTGATTGACGCATTCCTCCCTTACATGGCGCGGCGTCTGGAAGAGGGTGTGACCCTCCACGCCATGACCCGGCATATATTGGGTCTCTTTCAAGGCATGCCGGGCGCGCGGGCCTGGCGGCGGCATATCAGCGAGAACGCCTACAAAAAAGGGGCGGGTCTTTCTGTCGTGAGGGAAGCGCTCTCAAAAATCAAAACGGAAGCGATCGAAGAGTCGCCCCGTGACGCGGAACGGGTGAGGGCGTAAGGCATGGAGTTTATGGGGTTGGAACTCGGCGAACTCATTCTGTTCGCCGGCGCACTGTTGGTGACCGGTGTGATCGCCGGTGTCCTGGCGGGCCTTCTTGGTGTGGGCGGCGGCATCGTCATCGTACCGGTGCTCTTTCATATGTTCACGCTTATCGGCATTGACGAGAGCGTGCGCATGCATCTGGCGGTCGGGACGTCGCTCGGCACGATTATCCCGACCTCCATAAGGTCGGTCAGGGCGCATCACAAAAAGGGCGCGGTCGACATTGACCTTTTGAAACGCTGGGCCTTTCCCATGCTGATCGGTGTCGGCGTCGGCACCGCGTTGGCGGCCTATGTGAACGGGGCTGCCCTTACAGCGATCTTCGCCACGGTGGCATTGCTCGTCGCCTTCAACATGGCTTTCGGCAAGGAAGAATGGCGTTTGGGAGATGAACTGCCAGGACGCGCGGGCGAGGGCGCGATTGCCGGCTCCATCGGCGGCGTTTCCGCCATGATGGGGATCGGCGGGGGCACCTTTGGTGTGACTGTCATGACGCTCTTTGGACGGCCCATTCACCAGGCTGTTGCGACCTCGGCGGGTCTGGGACTCCTGATCTCCGTGCCAGGTGCGATTGGCTTCATGCTGTCAGGCATCGGCGTCGACGCCCGTCCGCCTTTCAGCATTGGTTATGTGAACCTCATCGGTCTTTTGCTGATCGTGCCTGCGACGGTCCTGGCCGCCCCCTGGGGCGCGAGCCTGGCACACGCCATCAGCCGCAAAGCGCTCTCGCGCGCTTTCGCGTTCTTTCTGCTGCTCACGTCGCTTCGAATGTTCTATGGGCTACTGAACGGTATCTGATCAGATCTTCTGATCATATTCACCGACATTGGGCTCTTCTGCCAACAACGCATCAAGCGCGTCGAACATGGCCTTCTTGTTGGCGTCGGACGCAGGGCTTTCCACAACCACCACAAGGCCAGGCTTGTTGGATGAAGCGCGGATGAGACCCCAGGTGCCATCTTCAACGGTCACGCGAACACCGTTCACCGTCACGACGCTCCGGATAGACTGGCCGATCAATGGCTCGCCCTTGTCTGCCATGCTTTGAATGCGCTCAATGATGCGATCCACAACGCCATACTTCTTGTCGTCTGGACAATGGGGGGACATGGTCGGTGAGCCCCATGTTTTGGGCAGCGCGCGTTTCAGATCCGCCATGCTCTGGTCAGGTGCGCGGTCCAGCATGTCGCAAATCGCGATGGCCGAGACCAGCCCGTCGTCATAGCCACGACCAATTGGCGGGTTGAAGAAATAGTGACCGCTCTTTTCGAACCCGACCAACGCATCCAATTCATGGGCCCGCCGTTTGATGTAGGAGTGCCCGGTTTTCCAATAGTCTGTCTTGGCGCCGTTTTCGATGAGAACTGGATCGGTGAGGAAGAGCCCCGTTGATTTCACATCGACCACAAATTGCGCATTGTCATGTTTGGCGGAGAGGTCCCGCGCCAGCATCACGCCCACCTTATCCGCGAAGATTTCTTCACCTTCATTGTCGACCACACCGCACCGGTCGCCATCCCCGTCAAAGGCAAGACCCACATCTGCGCCGGTCTCCAGAACCTTGTCGCGCATGGCATGGAGCATCTCCATGTCTTCGGGGTTTGGGTTGTAGCGCGGGAAGGTATGGTCCAACTCGCAATCAAGCGGGATGACCTCAACACCGATGCCTTCGAGAACCGCCGGAGCGAAGATGCCCGCCGTGCCGTTGCCACAAGCAGCGACCACTTTCAGTTTGCGTTTGATCTTTGGGCGATCTGTAAGATCAGCGATATAGCGCTCCCGCATGTCATTGACATAGTGGTAGCTGCCGCCAGGGCGCGCCTGGTAGGTGCCGTTCAGCACAATTTCGCGAAGCGCACTCATTTCTTCCGGCCCGAACGTAAGCGGACGCGCTGCGCCCATCTTCACGCCCGTCCAGCCATTCTCATTGTGACTGGCCGTCACCATCGCCACAGCAGGCACGTCGAGTGCGAACTGCGAGAAGTAAGCGGTGGGTGACAGAGCAAGACCGATGTCAAAAACCTCTGCGCCCGCCGCCATCAGACCGTTCATCAGTGCCTGTTGGATGGACCCGGAATAAGATCGGTAGTCATGGCCCACTGAGATACGAGGGTCGACTTTCAGATCATGCAGCAGGGTGCCCAGACCCATGCCAAGCGCCTGAATGCCGCGCAGATTGATCTCATCCGGAAAAAGCCAGCGCGCGTCGTATTCGCGGAACCCTTGGGGGGCGACGAGAGGGGCTGTCTCGAACTCTTCCGAGTTTGGCGCAATCGAGGGGCTCGGCTTAGGCAACATGCGAATGATCCTTTGCAATCTGCAATTCCCGCTCAAGTTGAGAGCGGAGAGGGGGGTTATACAGGCATTTTTGTAAAGGGTCTGCGAAAGATGGGCCAATGGCCGTTAAGCATTAGCTCTTACCGAAGCTGCGCCTCGCAGTGCGGACACACACTCGTTGCAAACCAAAGACGGAACCGTTGCGGTGAGGTCCATTCTCCGGGGATCCTGCCGCAGGAGGGACACCTGTAAAGGTTGACCCCAATGAAGAAAAGCACGAAGGCGCCGACGAGACCTCCGAGCATCACAAGCCCGGCACGCTCCTGCCCAATAACGGGATCGAGCGCTGCCGCCAAAATGAAGCCTCCAAACGCAAGCGGGAGACCGAGCAGAAACACCCATCCTGCCCGCCGTCGTCGTTTGGCAGCCAAATCAAGAATTTCTTTGGGTGAAAGGTCGGTAGGAAACATAGCCTCAGCGTAGTGATTTTCGCGCCGGTACCCAACTATTCTCTAAGGATCAGCCGATCTCCAGAGAGCTCTAACGCGCTGAGCTCGCCAAGAAAGCTCATGCCAAGCAGTGACTGTGAGAGACCAGATTGCAGAACAGAGGCCTGCACGTCTGAGACGGTGATGGAACCGATCGAGACCGCCTCAAGTGTGAGCGGGGCCGCGTAGGCCACGCCATTAGCGGTTTGATATGGAACCCGGTAATCGAGCGTATCCAGATTATATCCGAGGCGTTGGGCGTCAAACGGGCTGAGCGCAATGTGGCTCGCGCCGGTATCAACCAAAAAGCGCACATGGGTGCCATTGACTTTTGCGTCGGCCCAGAAATGCCCGCTACCGTCACCGCCCAGGCTAACGACGCCGTAACGCGACTCCGACGGACGCGTCTCGACGGCTTCTGCTGCAAGGTTCGCCACGTCGGTCAATCGGACAGCGCCTATAAGATCATCTCGATAGGCGTAGCCGATGGTGACGAAGAGCGCGATGGCGGCCCAGCTCATGGCTTGACGGAGGGCAAACCCCGAATTGGGCCGCCAGCCGACGAGAAAACTCAAGCCCGCAAGACCCAACAGTCCAGCGCCAATAACCATGCCGGATAGTTTCTGCTGTTGTCCGAGCAGTGCCGGTTCGAACTGCAGCAGGCCGAACAGAAGGGCGGTCGCCGCAAGGCCAGCCAGTCCAACCCATGTCCACGTGTTCTTCCTCATGGCGCGATTATGGATATGGGACTTTGCCGGAACGTGAAAACAGTGATTGAAAATCGGCGGATCGAGTTAAGGTTTGTGCTGTTTTTGACCCAGATGGGTGTGGATCCTAAATTGGCCTTGATCGACGACCTCCGGAGCCTTATTTACACCTTTCGGCCGGATAAATTTTATTTTCACTTTCTTAAAGCGTAAAATGAGTGAGCCAGGCAAAATCATCTCCCTGACAAGGGGCAAAGACAAAGCGACGCCACGCGCCGTTGAAGGTCTTGATCTGCCGACTTTTGACAGAGGCTGGGTCTGGCTCGCCGGGGCCGGACCGGGTGATCCGGGTCTCCTTACCCTCCACACCGTAAATGCGCTCCAGCAGGCAGACGTGATTGTCCACGATGCGCTGGTGAGCGAAGAGATACTGGCGCTCGCCCTGCCTGGAACCGAAAAATTCTACGCGGGCAAACGCGGGGGCAAGCCCAGCGCAAAACAGCGGGACATTTCCGCGAAACTCATTGAGCTTGCCCGCGAAGGCAAGCGGGTGCTGCGGCTAAAGGGCGGCGACCCGTTCGTGTTTGGGCGAGGCGGCGAAGAAGCGCTGAGTTTGGTGGAAGCAGGAATTCCTTTCCGGGTGATCCCTGGTGTCACCGCAGGCATTGGCGGCCTGGCCTACGCGGGCATCCCCGCCACTCACAGAGACACCAATCACGCGGTGACTTTTGTGACCGGCCACATGGCAGGTGGCGACGTACCGGAGAACCTGGATTGGGCCGCGATCGCAAAAGGGTCGCCGGCCATTGTGCTCTACATGGCGCTCTCTCACTTGGACGCGATTATAAAATTGCTGCTGGAAAACGGGCGCCTGCCCAGCGAACCGATCGCCTTCGTGCGCAATGCAAGCCTGCCCGATCAGGAAGTGCTCGAAGCAACATTGGGGACGGCGGTCGCCGAAGTCGAACGCACCGGCTTCAAGGGACCGGCCATTATTGCCATCGGTGAGATTGTCTCCCTGCGCCAAAGCCTCGATTGGCTGGGCGCACTCAATGGCAAAACGCTCAAGACCGATCCTCTTGGGACCCGCTCAGTCGAAGATACGGCTTGAGATCATTCCGGCGCTACAAGCCCGACATCGGCGAAGCGGCCTGGCAGTTCATCCATAATCACATCCCGCTCTTCATGGCTATATTGGCTCCATCCGCCAATTTCCTTGAGCGTCCGTCCGCAGCCGCGGCAAAAACCCAAGCGACCGTCAACGGCGCAGAGCCTTTTGCAGGGACTTTTGATCGGATCGGTGGACATTGGAACTCTTTCCTCTAAAGCAGCTGGGACCATACAGACCGGACCGCTATTTGGCCATTAGGCGCCTTCGCTCTATATAGCCCTCCGAAGTTAAAAGTCAGGAGCTTTCCATGGACCGCGCCACCACCGGCTTGCCGTTCGACGATATCCGCCGCTTGTTGGACGGACCGCCGCTGCCAAACACAGAAGCAGCAGACGCCGTCCGTGCTGGGACGGAGCCAGGGCTGGGCAAACTGCAGGAACTCGGCGAATGGCTGGCTGCCTGGCAAGGGGGGGCAATTCCCGCCATAACGCAGCCGCTTGTCGCCGTCTTTGCCGCCAATCACAACATTCTCGATCAAGGCGTGGCAGAAGAGGCTATGTCTGGCACTCAGGAACGTGTGGAATTGATCGCGGCAGGGGGCGCTGCTGTTTCGCGGGCCGCCCTTCAGAGCAATGTGGGTCTCAAAGTGTTTGATCTGGCGCTTGATCTGCCGACCCCGGACATCACCCTTGAAGACGCGCTTGATGAAGCGGGCTGCGCTGCCACCATGGCTTTCGGAATGGAGGCAATCGCCGGCGGCACGGATCTTCTGTGCCTCACCGACATTGGCGTAGGGAACCGTACAATTGCTGCGGCTCTTGCCCTGGCGCTCTTTGGCGGAAAGGCGGAGGATTGGCTCGGCGAGGAACCAAGCAGCAATTTGTACGAGAGCCAAATCAAAGCCGTTGACGCTGCGGTAGCGCGCCTCGGAGACAATACCGGCGATCCGCTGGAGGTGCTCCGTCGAGTAGGGGGGCGTGAATTTGCCGCAGTTGCTGGGGCTATCCTGGCGGCACGGTATCAGAACATTCCGGTCCTGCTGGATGGACCTGTTTCCGTCGCGGCAGCCGCCATATTGCAGGCCGCAAATCCCGCTTCCATCGCCCATTGTCGGGCAACCCATGCGGATGTGGACGCTGGCCACGAGCGACTCTTGAAAGAACTAGGCTTTGAGCCACTTCTAGGCTTGGGGCTGAAAAACAGCAGCGGGTTGGGGTCGGTTGTGGCCATTGATCTGTGCAGATCTGCAGCCGTCGCTGTTCAGAAACCGGGCGTTTAGCTGCCTTGCAGCTTGACAGTTTGTCAGTAAAATCCCGCCAAATCAGATTCTCAGAGACCCCGCTCTGGGAAACGTAAGCAGAAGATCCAGGAGGTACTTCCTATGGACATGAGTTTCTCGTCAGAAGATCTGGCGTTCCGCGATGAGGTCCGCAGCTTCATCGAAGAAAACTATCCGCGCATCACCAACACCCGCTCCCGTGGCGACATGAGCCGCGACGACATGCTCGCTTGGCACAAAATTCTCGCCAAAAAAGGCTGGGTGGCACCTCATTGGCCGGAAGAGCATGGCGGTTCCGGCTGGACCATCACGCAGCGCTACATCTGGAACGAAGAATGCGCGCGCGCTGAAACCACGCCGCTGCTTCCGTTCGGTCTCTCCATGGTCGGCCCGGTGATTTACACATTCGGCAATGAAGAGCAGAAGAAGCGTTTCCTGCCAGGTATCTACAATGGCGAACATTGGTGGTGTCAGGGCTATTCAGAGCCAGGTGCAGGATCTGACCTTGCTTCACTGAAGACGAAAGCCGTTCGCGAAGGCGACCACTACGTCATCAATGGTCAAAAAACCTGGACGACATTGGCGCAGTTTGCCGACTGGATGTTCTGCCTGGCGCGCACCGACCCGGATGCGAAAATGCAGGAAAGCATCTCTTTCTTCCTGATCGACATGAAGACACCCGGCATCGAAGTGCGTCCAATCATCACGATGGATGGCGCACATGAGGTGAATGAGGTTTACCTCGACAATGTCAAAGTGCCGGCTGAGAACATGATCGGCGAGGAAAACAAAGGCTGGACCTACGCCAAGTTCTTGCTCGGCAATGAGCGCTCCGGCATTGCCGGTGTGGCCCGTTCGAAAAAAGCCGTTGAACGTCTGAAAAACATCGCGGGTAGTGAACTTCTGGATGGCGAGCCGCTCATCAAAGATGGCGAGTTCGGGCGGAAGATTGCCGAAGTTGAGATCGACCTCTCGGCGCTTGAAGTTACCGAGCTTCGGACACTGGCTGCCGAGAGTCGTGGACAAGGTCCTGGCCCGGAAAGCTCCATCCTTAAAATCAAGGGGACAGAGATCCAGCAGCGGATCACAGAACTCGCCCTGGAAGCTGTCGGCAACTACGCCTTTGTCTATGCGCCGCACGGACAAGGCGAAGGCGACAACGCCTTCACGCCCGGCCCGGAATACTCAATCGGGGTCGCGCAAAACTATCAGAATATGCGGAAAACCTCGATCTATGGCGGATCGAACGAAATTCAGCATAACATTATTGCCAAAATGGTCTTGGGCCTCTAACACATAGGCCCAATAGCCAATGAAAGTGGGCCGTCCGCAGCAATAATTGTGGGCGGCACCTCAAAAAACAGCAGAACGACGACCGCAGGGAAGAACCATCATGGACTTTTCATTCACTGAAGAACAAACGCTGCTGCGCAACACGGTGCAGAGCTTCCTTCAGGACAAATACGACTTCGACACACGCCGCAAGATTTCTGCGAGCGCCGATGGGTGGAGCAAGGAAATCTGGGGTCAGTTCGCTGAACTTGGTCTCCTGGCAGCGCCATTCTCCGAAGAGCAGGGTGGCCTCGGTGGCGGTCCGATCGAAACCATGATCCTGATGGAAGAGTTCGGTCGTGCCCTTGTGATCGAGCCTTTCATGGAAACAGTCGTCATTTGCGGTGGTTTCCTGCGCGAAGCCGGTACGGCAGCTCAGCAGGAAGCGCTTATTCCTGGCATCATCGGCGGCGAAAATGTCTGGGCGTTCGGTTATGCCGAACCTCAAGGCCGCTACAACCTGGCTGACCTGGTAACGACGGCAAAGGCAGATGGTGACGGCTATGTCATCAATGGCTATAAAGCTGTTGTTCTGGGCGCACCTTGGGCGGACAAGCTCATCATTTCGGCCCGCACAAGCGGCGGCCAGCGCGATGCAGACGGTGTATCGCTCTTCATCGTCGACAAATCTGCAGCAGGTGTCTCAACCCGTGACTATCCGACAGTGGATGGTCGCCGGGCATCGGAAATCACCCTCGAGAACGTCAAGGTGGGCGCAGATGCGGTTATCGGCGAAATCGGCAAGGCACTGCCACTGATCGAAAAAGTCACGGATCAGGCGATCGCAGCACTCAGCGCAGAAGCCGCCGGTGGCATGAAAGAACTGAACGATGCGACGGTTGAGTATTGTAAGACCCGCAAGCAGTTCGGTGTGCCGATCGGTAAGTTCCAGGTCCTGCAGCACCGTATGGTCGATATGTTCATGGCCTACGAGCAGTCCGTTTCCATGACCTACATGGTGACGCTGAAGCTCGGTGAAGATGAAGAAGAGCGTCGCAAGGCGGCGTCCGGTGCCAAGGTCCAGATCGGCAAAGCGGGTCGCTATGTCGGTCAGCAAGCTGTTCAGCTGCATGGCGGCATGGGCATGACCGACGAACTTAACGTCGGGCACTACTTCAAGCGTCTGACCATGATCGACACTCAGTTCGGCAATGTCGACCATCACCTCACACGCTATTCGGCTGCTGCTTAAGGCAAGCGGCGACTGCATTTAAGAAAGCCGCGGGGCTTATGCCTCGCGGCTTTTTCTATGTCCGTAATTCGAGGTCTTTAGGGATAGGCTTTGGAGAGGCGATTGAGCGTGCCGCCGCTCGGCGTCATGATCCGTTCGCGGGGGAAGGTCACACTGGCCCGCGTACCAACACCCAGTTCGCTCTCCAGGTTGAGCAGGCCACCATGGGCTTCCGCCAGGCCCTTGACGATACTGAGGCCCAGGCCGGTCCCCGAGCCGGGGCGCGACACGCCTTCTTTGCCCTGCCCAAATGTCTCTAGAACTTTCTCGAGCTCATCCGGAGCAATCCCGGGACCTTCATCATGGACCCCGATGTAGAATGACCCGTCAGGCTCATGTCCGGCAACAATGTGGACCCGGCTTCCGCTGGGGGCGAACTTCACCGCGTTGGTGAGAAGATTTAGCCAAATCTGGCGAACCGCCCGTTTGTCGGCACGCAAGTCTGGCACCGAGCCGTTGAACCGGCACTCGATCTTGATGTCGTTGACGCTCGCGCGAAGGTCCAAAAGCTTGTGGCAGTCATCCGCGATCACGGCAAGATCCACACGTTCCTCAAAAATTGAGTATTGCCCGGCTTCGATTTTAGACAGATCCAGAATGTCATTAATGAGCGCGAGAAGGTGTCTGCCGCTTGAATGGATGTCGCCGGTGTACTGAAGATACTTTTCGTTTTCGAGCGGACCGAACACCTCTCGATTGATGACTTCTGAGAACCCGATAATCGCGTTGAGCGGTGTGCGCAGCTCATGGCTCATATTCGCCAGGAATTGGGACTTGGCGCGGCTCGCGTCTTCGGCGACCGCGCGCGCTTCATCGGACTTCTTTTTTGCCCGTGAAAGCGCGTCTATCAGGGCTGTCTTCTCAATGGACATCTCGATCATCTCGCGCGCAGACCGGTTGATACGAATGGCGTGCGCCGCCATAGATCCAAAATACATGGAATAGGCGAGGGCAATGCCCCAATAGACCGCGTCCTGATGACCCAGCAGGCTCGTCAGCATAAAGATGGAATTCACGCCAGCAGCACCGAAATAATTCGGAAGATAGGTTGAGTTTGCGAGCGTGACATTGGCCAGTGAAATGGAGATCAACGCCACGAGATAAAAGTTATTCGCTAGAACACCATCCACCCAGAAGAGGACGATGCAGGATGCCCAGGTGCCGCTGTAACAGGCGGACATGATCGCGAGGCGCCACGACCAGAAACGGCGTTGCCGCGGTGTCAGTGGCTCTCCCTCGGACGCTTTGAGGAAAGCGCGTGCATTGAGAGAGCTGAGGGCCTGGGCGAGAGTGGTAGCCGAGAGCCACGCGGCAATGATCAGCCAATCATTCCAGAACAGAAAGGTCGGTGCGATGGCGTAGACGGTGGCAAGGTTCTGCTTGTAGCTCTGGGCATGGGCGGTCGCCAGTTGCCGCATGAGCTGAAGGTCGACGGGAGCATGCCGCTCGTCGACCGGCCAATGGCCAGCCCACCAGTTCAGCAATTTACTCATGATCCCAGAGCCCCCCGGCGTGGCGCGACCGCTCAACATGCGGTCGTTCACTTGAAGTGGCGGAAGCCTCGGTCAAAAGTGTTAAAAACCACTTCGGGAGATTGGTTAAAAAAGTTCATTGGGCGTGGAAAGCGGTGGAAAACTGCGCCCGTTTCATGTTGATCTAGAGACAACTGGCTCATAAGCCCATAAATTAAAACGATAATTTCCGCCTGGCGCGGATGAAACGCGGGGAACCAAAAAAGTCCATGTCTGATCCACTTATTTTTGAAAAGAACGGCCATGTGGTCACGCTCACCATAAACCGACCCGAAAGCCGTAATCCTTTAGGAGAGGCGGAAGACGCGGACAACTTCACGGAGGCGGCCAAACGCATCAATGAAGACATGGACGTGCGCTGCGTCATTCTCACGGGTGCGGGATCAGCCTTCTCTGCAGGCGGTAACGTAAAAGCCATGCGAGAAAAGGGTGGAGGCTTCAGCGGACCAGGTGTTCAGATTGCGGACCGATACCGCAATGGTATCCATCGAATTGTGCGGTCGATCTGGAACATGCAGGTCCCCGTCATTGCCGCGGTGAACGGTCCTGCTATTGGTCTCGGGAACGATGTGGCCTGCATGTGCGATACGCGCATCGCGTCGGACAAAGCCAAGTTCGGGGTGACCTTCCTGAAAATCGGTCTGGTCCCTGGCGATGGTGGGGCGTGGCTGCTCCCCAAGATCATCGGTATGGCCCGCGCATCTGAGCTGTTCTTTACCGGTGACGTGATCAGTGCCGAAAAAGCGGAAAGCTGGGGCCTGGTGTCTGAAGTTGTGCCCCATGATGAGCTGATGGATCGCGCAAACGAACTGGCCAGCCGTATCTGTGGTCAGTCACCCAATGTCCTGCGCATGACCAAGCGCCTGATGCGCGAAGGCATGATGAATTCCTACGACACGGTGATGGAGATGTCGGCGAACATGCAGGCATTGGCACACCACACAGATGATCATATGGAAGCCCTCGACGCCTTCTTTGAGAAACGCGAGCCATCCTACAAAGGGCAATAAAAAACGTAGGGAAAACAAGGTCTTGAGAGGCGGTGCTGAACATTTCTGCACCGCCTTTTTGTTTGTTTTTGCAGAGGCTTTTCGTTGCTGAATGGCCCCTCAGCCATTAAAGTCCGGGCAAATTCAAAATCCACAAATTTCAGGGAGAAATTCCATGGGCGTGATTGGCGTTGTAGCGACATTGAAAGTGCAAGAAGGCAAGGAAGCTGATTTCGAAGCAACCTTCAAAGATCTGCGCGACAAGGTGACATCGAACGAAGAGGGCAACCTTCAGTACGACCTCACCAAGTCTAAAGCGGATCCACAGACCTATGTCATCATGGAGAAGTACGCGTCCCAGGAAGCGCTCGAAGCGCATGGCCAGACGGACTACTTCAAGGCGGCAGGTCCAGCTCTCGGTGCAGTACTCGCCGGCGCACCTGACATTCAGTATCTCGACCTTATCGACTAAGTTAAGTCGGTCGCAGTAGGAGACATTTATGGACCTCTCTTTTAGTCCAGAAGACGAAGCCTTCCGCAAGGAAGTGCGCGATTTCATCGCTGAGAACTATACGGACGATATCCGTGATCAGGTTTCTCGGTCGAAGAACGGCTATATCGACAAGCATCTGCACGTGAAATGGCAGAAGGCTCTGGCGAAAAAAGGTTGGGCGGCGCCCAATTGGCCTGTTGAGCATGGCGGACCGGGCTTCACACAGACGCAGAAATACATTTTCGACGTTGAAATGAGTGGCGCACACGTGCCGCACACTGTGCCCTTCGGCATCACAATGGTGGCCCCGGTCATCATGAAGTTTGGCACTGAAGAGCAGAAGAAGAAGTTCCTGCCGGACATTCTGGAAACCAACGTCTGGTGGTGTCAGGGCTATTCTGAGCCCGGCTCCGGCTCTGACCTCGCGTCCCTGCAGATGAAAGCCGAAAACAAAGGCGATCATTATGTGTTGAACGGCTCCAAGATCTGGACGTCAGTCGCACAGCATGCGGATTGGATTTTCTGTCTCGTGCGGACATCCAATGAAGGCAAGCGTCAGGAAGGTATTTCCTTTGTGCTGGTGCCCATGGACTCCCCTGGGGTGAAGGTTGAGCCGATCGTCTGCCTTGATGGATCGCCAGCGCCGCACCAGGAAGTGAACCAGGTGTTCTTCGATGATGTGAAAATTCCGATTGAGAACCGCATCGGCGAAGAAAACAAAGGTTGGACCTACGCGAAGTATCTGCTCGAGTTTGAGCGTGGCAATGCCTATTCGCCTGGCCTTTATCACTCGCTGAAAAACATCCGCAACATTGCAGCCGACACGGATATTGATGGCGGCAAGCTGATCGATCAGCCGGAATTCAAGGCCAAGATCGCTGACGTTGAAAACCAGGTTCGTGCCATGGAGTTCACGGAACTGCGGATTTTCTCAGCACTTTCGACCGGCGGCAATGTGGGTCCGGAAAGCTCACTCCTCAAATGTCGTGGCACAGAGCTGCAGCAGGCATGCACCGAGCTGGCGCTGGAAGCTGTCGGCTCCTATGCGCAGCCTTATGTCGAAGACACGCTGATCCAGTCCAACGAACCGGATGTCGGTCCGTCCTACGCGAAGACGATTGCGCCTTACTACTTCTCAGTGCGTAAGACGTCGATCTTTGCGGGCTCGAACGAAGTTCAACGCAACATCATGGCGAAAGCGGTGTTGGGCCTCTAAGCCACGCCACTTCTGCTGACAGGATTTGAGGGAGTGGATTTAGGTCCACTCCCTTTTTGTTTGAGGTGACACATGTCTGTTCATGATGTGAACATCCGGAAGGCTGAAAAGATGGACATTCCCGCTCTTGCGCGTGTCTGGAATGACAGCTGGCACGCCGGGCACGCTCACTTACAGCCTGAGGCGGCGAAGTTTCGAGACCTTCCTTATTTTGAGGCGCGGATCGGCTCGAATATTGAGCGGATGATTGTCGCGGAGGAGGACGATGACATCGTCGGGTTCTCAGGCTGGGAAGGCGATGGGATAGGGCAGGTGTTTGTCTTGCCGAGCCATTTCGGCAAACAGGTGGCGCCACGGCTTCTTGCTACGGTCGAAGCCATCCTGCGGGCGGAAGGACACCAAACCATCTGGCTTCACTGCGCGGAAGGGAATGACCGGGCGCGGGCCTTCTATGAGAAGCATGGCTGGACTGTCGCTTACGCTTTTGACGATGAGATCGGCACCCATCTGGGTCCCATGCCTGCGCGGGCCTGGCACATGGAAAAAACAGTCGGGCAGAGTTAGCCAGATATTCTCCGATCTCTTACAGCGAGGTTTTAGCCCAGCCGCGAACATAGTCGGCAAACCGCCGTGTCGCCTCGACTTCCTTGCGGTCAGCGGGTTGCATAGATTCCTCATCATCTAGGCTGTGGACTGCCTCGGCCCGTTTGATAAGGCCCGTCCAGTCTCGGTCGAGTGTCTTCTGAGCCCACGCTGCTGCTGCCCGCTTCGAGGTTACTTCGCCTTTTTGAAGTGTGTGGAGTATACGGCAGAAAAGGATCACCCAGAAAGCTTGCCATATGCGCATGTTCATAGGTTCCATGCCAGCCGCCAGACTTCGAGAGAGCGTTTCCAGAGCCTCTTCGCGGAGCGCGTCAGCCGTGACTGGATTGATGAGTGTTTTGGGGTCGGGACCGGAGAGAACCACACCATGTTCTCTCAATATCCAGCGGACTACCTGATTGTTGTCGTGTTCAGAGCGAACCAGAGTGTCAGATCCATGATCAAGATACCAAAAAGGGTAAACACGTGCCGGCTGGTCTGCCAATCCGGGGTCGCGCCAATCTGCTGAACGGGACTCTCCGGGCGGGTCACGTGGTGTGAATGTGAGGTTTTTGAACAAAGGCTGAGGCACATAGGACCCCTCCAACGCGTTGCGCCAGGTGAGGAATGGCAGTGTGTGAATGTCCTTATGCAACCGCGCGAGATCCGCTAGTTCTTGAATAGATAGATCCTGTTCAGTGACCACGATAAAGTCGGCGTCACTTTTTTCCGTAAAATCTCCGAGCGCAAAGGAACCCTGGAGGTACACACCCAAAAGGTTTTGCTGAAGCGCTTTATGAACGCCGGACATCCAGTACAAAAGAACTTGATTGAGTTCGCCGAATGGGGTCGGAGGGTCTGTCGCAAACATGATTTCGCGCATATAGACCAAGCGCGCCCCGCTGTCTAGAAAGACTTCTGCATGATGAGAAAGGGTTTGCCGTCCTTCATGAACTGCCCACCGACGATGAAGCCATGCTTCAGATTGAGCTGGACCATGGCCGTGTTCTTGGGCTCTACGTAGGTTTCGACCTGTTTGAAGCGATCGCGGCCCAGCCATTCATGCTGCGCTTCCATCAAAACGCTGCCCAAGCCTCTGCGCCGATGCTCCGGGTCGACGCCGCCAAGCCAGCTGTAATATCGATCGTAGGCTAGGGAGTGTCCGGCCTTGTAGGCGATGAGACGGCCATCTTCTTCAACAGCAAACACCGTGACATCGGGCATGTTGGTAAGGCGCCATTTGAGAGAGTTCAGCCAGGCCGCGTCAGCGTCCTGCCCAAAAATGCGCTCCGAGGCGGCGACAAACCTATCGATAAAGTCTTGAGACAAGGGAGCCTGGATAAGTCGGGGTTCCATCAGCTGTCTCGTTGGGTTGCACTTTGGATCAACCGCCTCACAGGACGCAGAAGCGCTGGGCGTTTGATTTCCCGCTTACCGTAGGCCTGGGTGATCCGATCAAACACAATGGCCAGCGCCACAATCGCAATGCCCGCGGTGAGGCCCTGGCCCACATCCAACCGCTGAATGCCGAGCAATACCTGTTCGCCGAGTCCGCGCGCACCGATCATGGAGGCAATCACCACCATGGAGAGCGCCATCATGATGGTCTGGTTGATCCCCGCCATGATGTTGGGAAGCGCCAGCGGCATTTCAATATCTACAAGTTGCTGCCAGCGTTCCGCGCCCAGATCCGCCGCCACTTCTGTGAACTCATCCGCGACCAGCCGAATGCCGAGGTCCGTCAGGCGAATGAGCGGCGGCGTCGCATAGATCACCGTGGCAAACACGGCAGGCACCTTGCCGAGGCCAAAGAGCATGAGCGCCGGAATGAGATAGACGAAGCTCGGCAGTGTCTGCATGGCGTCTAGTACCGGAAGCGAGAAGCGGCGGGTGCGCGGCAGCTTCGCCAGCATTACGCCGAAGGGGATACCGATGACAAGGGCGACGAGCACGGAGACCGTGGTGAGCGCGAGGGTCTGCATGGCGAGGTCCCAAAGCCCCAGAACCCCGACCGAAAAAAGCGCGACCGTGAAGCCGACCGGCGCCCAGAGGCTCCCCGTCGCATGCCAGCCGATGAACGCGGCAAGACCCAGCACGACCCACCAGGGCAGCGCTTGGAGCCCGCCTTCGACCAGAAGAATGAGTTTCAGCACCTGATTGCCCGCGGCTTCAAAGAGCCCGCCATAATCGGCCACAAATCCCTCGATCCACTCATTCACCCAGGTGGAGATCGGAAAGCGCCATTCTTGAGGGAAGGACGAGGCTTCTTCTTCTTGACGCTCGCCCACAATGCGCGCAGCGATGTCCGGCGTCACCCATTCCCGCCAGACATCGGGCCGCGTTTCCAGGAAATTCCGGGCCGCGTCGCGCGTGGTTGCTTCCTTGTTGGCGTTGAGGAAGGCGAGGGCCTCACTCGCCATGGCGGAGGTGGTTTGATAGCGCTTGAGAAACGCGATGACCTGCGGCGCCTCTGCCGCGAACTTCGTGTTCACCCCAATGGAGACTTCTGTCGTGGGATAGGCGGTCGGCGGCGCATTGTCGGGATCATCGCTGAACGCCTGCCAGGCCTCGCGTGAGTAAGGCGGCTCCTCCAGAAGCACCATGTCATACGCGCCCAGCACCCAGGTGGGTCCCCAATGGTAGGCAACGATGGGCTGCCCGCGCGTATAGGCCGAGGCGATGGCGGCGGCGAGAGACGACGCGGCGCCAGGACGGAAATTGGTGAAACTGTCATCGAGCCCATAGGCGCGAAGCTTCGCGCTGTTCAACAGCTCGCACTGCCAGCCCAAAATGCAATTATAGAAGCGGCCTTTGGTGGGCTCTTCCGGGTCGGTAAAGAGAGAAGCATAGCGCGGCAGGTCATAGACGGACTTGAGTTCAGGCGCTGCGGCCGTAATGCTGCGTTCCGCGTCGCCTTCCACGAGATAGCGGGGCACGTACCAGCCTTGGACCGCGTCAGGGAAATTGATCCCCAGATCAATCACATCGCCCCGTTCCAACGCTGCTGTCCAGGGCTCCACCAGATTATCGCGCCAGACCTCCATCAGCACGTCAATGTCGCCGCGGCCAAGCCCTGTCACCAGCGGCAGGGTCGAGCCCGGAAGGGCGTCCGTCTCGCAGCCATAGCCTTCTTCCAGGATGATCCGGGCGACTTCATTGTGGAACGCGGCCGAGTCCCAATCGAGCCCACCAAACATGATCGGTCGGTCAAAATCGCAGGTGTCGGCATGAGCGTTGGACGTGAGCCACAGAAGGCCAAACAAGAGCACGCCAAGGAGACGGAATAAGGAGATGGGAAGCCTGCGATGATTATGAGCGATAGCTGGATTGTAGAGACAGGAGAGGAACCGTCAAACCTGTGCGAATTGCAGTGCTTTCGGTGCCTTTGACCGAGAATCACTCAGCGCGAAGTGATTTAGTCTTTGGCTAATACCCGATCGCTGTATCGTCGAAGCCGCGCGTGTCGTCGGCGGCACCGATCAGCGCGCCATCTTGCCCCACGGTGATCACCTCAAGGCGTCCAAGTTCCCAATCGAAGAATGGATAGATGACCGGCGTATGCCCTCGAAACAGCAGACCCAGCAGGGTGAAGAAATCGGGATTGCCCTGTTCCATCAAAATGACATCCGGCAGCCATTGAGCATGGGATTTCCGCGCATCGACGGCCTGTTGCGGCGTCATGCCAAAGTCGATCACATTCAGAATGGATTGGAACACTGAGGTGATGATGGTGGAGCCCCCGGGCGAGCCCACAACCATGAAAAGTTCCCCGTCTTTTTCCAGGATGGTGGGCGTCATGGAAGAGAGCATCCGCTTTTCCGGCTGGATTGCATTTTCTTCGGCACCCACCAGACCAAACTGGTTCGGATGGCCGGGCTTGATGGAGAAATCATCCATCTCATTGTTGAGGAAGAAGCCCGCGCCTTTCACCACCAGCTTGGCGCCGAACATGCCATTGAGCGTCGTGGTGACGGACACCGCATTACCGTCTTGATCGACGATGGAATAGTGGGTGGTCTCCACACTTTCAATCACCTCAACTGTGCCGGGTTTGACGTCTTCGCTTGGCGTGGCACTGTACATATCAATGGTCGCCATTCGGGCTTCGACGAACCCATCGCTGGTGAGGCGTTCGATGTCGACGTCAACGAAATCGGGATCGCCCAGATAGGTCGCCCGATCCGCATAGACCCGCCGTGCCAGCTCGGTCATCAGATGGATATGGTCGGTGGAATTGTGGCCCATAGCCGCCACGTCATGAGCCTCAATGCCTTTCAGAAGCTGGACCAGAGCGATGCCGCCGGATGACGGCGGCGGCATGGAGATAATTCGATGTCCGCGATAGGTCCCGATGATAGGGTCTCGCCAGACAGACCGGTAGTCCGACAGGTCTTCGCGGGTAATGAGACCGCCACCGGCCTCCATCTCATCGACGATGAGATCGGCAGTGACGCCTTCATAAAACCCAGCGCGGCCTTCGTCGCGAATCCGGGTGAGCGTTTCTGCGAGATCGGGATAGGAAATCCTATCACCGGCCTCCCAGGGCGTGTCTTTGAGGGCCGCAGGTGTGAACCGGTTTACCCGACCGAAAGTCTCCCGGAACCGATTAAGGGAGCCCGCTCCCTTGGGCGTCAGAACATACCCATCGCTGGCGAGCGTTATGGCGGGCTGAACAAGGTCGGCAAAGGGCAGGGAGCCGAAGCGGGCATGCACCTCGACCATGCCGTCCACGGTCCCCGGAACGCCAACGGCCAGAGGACCGGTGAGGCTGAGCCCCGGGATGACATTGCCTTCCGCGTCCAGATACATGTCCCGATGCGCGGCCTTGGGCGCGCGTTCGCGATAGTCCAGTGTGCCGGTGGAGCCATCGGCCTCGCGATAGACCAGAAAGCCCCCGCCGCCAATATTGCCCGCCTGCGGATAGACCACTGCGAGCGCAAACTGCACCGCGACCGCCGCGTCGAAGGCGTTGCCACCTTGCTTCAGAACATCAATGCCGACCTGGCTTGCCAGCGCATGGGCGCTCACGACCATGCCGTTTTGTCCGCGGACCTCACCGTCGCGACCGAACACAGCCGACTGTTTACTCCAGTAGAAGATCTGATGCGTGAGGGCGATGCCAACAATCAGGACCACAATCAAGGCAGCGAGCGAGAGGCCAATTTTCTTAAGCAAGGGGCAGGTCCTGTTCTACGTGGTCTTTTGAGGTGACTATGAAACGAGCGGCCCTAGGAGACAAGCGAGCCGCGCGTGAGGCACAAAAAAGGGGAGCACCAGGCTCCCCTTTCAAAATCAACAAGCAAGAAGCTTACTTGCCGGATGCTTTTTCGAAGAATTTGCCGGTCTGCTCGCCGCCCATGAAGAAGGCTTTGGCGTTGGACATGTCGGAAATCTTCTCGATGTTTTCGGCAACGTCTTCTGCCGTGAGGCCGTCCCGTCCGAGATACATGCCGTCTGATTCCATGATCTTTGCGACTGAGAAGACGCCAGCGCCCGCGCACATGATCATGCCCGTTGGCGCATCTTCAGAGACCAGATACATGGCGGCAGGTGTCACGCTTTCTGGCGTGAGCATCTGTTCTGCTTCCGGCGGCATCAGATTTTCGGTCATGCGGGTGTAGGCAACCGGTGCCAGCGCATTACAGCGGACATTGTCCTTCTGACCTTCAAGCTTCAGCGTGTTGATGAAACCAACAACACCCAGCTTGCCAGCGCCATAGTTCGTCTGACCGAAGTTGCCGTAGAGGCCTGAGGAAGAAGAGGTGACCATGATGCGGCCATAGCCCTGTTCTTTCATGATTGGGAAGACGGCCTTGGTCGGCTTCACGGTGCCGAACAGGTGGACGTCGATGACCATCTGGAAATCACCGATCTCCATCTTGGCGAAGCTCTTGTCGCGCAGAATACCGGCATTGTTGATCAGAATGTCGATCCGGCCAAACTCGTCCATGGTCTGCGAGACCATGTTGGCAACGCCTGCGTCGTCGGTGACAGAAGACCCGTTGGCGATGGCTTCGCCGCCGGCGGCTTTGATTTCTGCAACCACAGCTTCTGCAGCGGCCGACGAACCGTCAGACCCGTCGACAGACCCGCCCAGATCGTTGACGACGACCTTTGCGCCGCGCTTGGCGAGATCCAAAGCGTGCGAACGGCCAAGGCCTCCGCCTGCGCCGGTTACGATGGCAACCTTGCCCTCAAAGCTAATGCTCATGTCTGACTGTCTCCTTGTGAGGTGTTTTCTTTTAGGTACCCGGGCGGCGCGTCCAGACTGAACATAAGCCCCTCCGCCCGCGGAATTAGGGAAATTTGGCGCTCTTTGTGCCCGAGCGGGCCCAATGGGTCAAGCCATGGGTCTGGGGATCAAAAAGGGTGAGATTTCAAGGCATTGTGGTTGCCGTGCCGCTTCATGCCCGTAAGATGCGCGGGGTTGTTTAGCGGCAATTGGGGACTTCATGACCATTTACGCGGCGCAGAGCGCCTTTGGCTTGCTGGCATTAACGGCGCTTGCCTGGGCGATCAGTGAGGACAGATCTCGGCTTTCCTGGCGATTGGTCGCGACAGGTCTGGGGCTGCAGATTTTGATCGCGGTCGCGCTCACGCAGGTGCCGCTGGCCCGTGATGGGTTGATTGCACTGAATGGTGTTGTCGACACCCTGATGGCAGCCACCAATGAAGGCACAGCCTTTGTCTTTGGCTATGTCGGCGGTGGAGATGCGCCGTTTGATGTGTCCAACCCGCAGAATGCGTTCGTGTTGGGCTTTCAGGCGCTACCGCTGGTTTTGGTCGTCTCTGCTCTTTCTGCCCTGCTGTGGTATTGGCGCATTCTTCCCTGGGTGACCAAAGGCTTCGCCGCCGCTCTACAGCGCTCTTTCAATTTGGGTGGGGCCGTCGGTTTTGGAACCGCAGCCAATGTGTTTCTGGGCATGGTGGAGTCGCCTCTCCTCATCCGGCCCTATATGGCGCGCCTGACGCGCTCAGAGCTCTTCATCCTCATGACGGTAGGACTGGCGACGGTCGCCGGCACGGTCATTGTCCTCTACGCTTTTGTGCTGTCGTCCATTCTTGAAGGCGCGATGGGGCAGATCCTCACAGCCTCGCTCATCTCTCTGCCCGCCGCCGTCCTGGTCGCGAAACTCATGGTGCCGGGGCCCGCTGACGAAATGCCGACAGACGGCGAGGTGAGCGCAGACGACCTTGGATACCAGAGCAGCATGGATGCGGTGACCCGCGGCACCCTGGATGGGCTGGCATTGTTTCTGAACATTCTGGCAATGCTGCTGGTCCTCGTCGCTTTGGTCGCGCTTGCCAACATCCTGCTGGGCCTTTTCCCAAATGTCGGGGACGCGCCGCTCACGCTCCAACGGATTTTCGGCTGGCTTTTTGCGCCGCTCGTCTGGTTGATGGGAGTGCCATGGAGTGAGGCTGCGGTGGCAGGACAGCTCATGGGCACCAAAACCATCCTGAACGAATTTCTGGCCTATGTGAGCCTGACCCAGACACCGGTGGAAGAACTCTCTGAACGATCCCGCTTGATCATGGTCTACGGATTGTGTGGTTTCGCCAATCTGGGTTCCGTCGGCATCATGATCGGCGGGCTCTCTGCCATCGTGCCGGAACGCCGTCAGGAAATCACATCACTCGCTATGAAAGCGCTCATTGGCGGGACCCTCGCGGCCGCCATGACCGGCGCGACCATCGGAATGATTTCGTAAAACTCAAGAAGGGACGACCCCCATGAAACTCTATGACGATACGCGCGCGCCCAATCCGCGTCGGGTTCGCATTTACCTGGCGGAGAAGGGCATTGACGTACCCTTGGAGCCAACTCCTGTGATGGAACGCGCAAATAGGACCGAAGCCTTCAAAGAGAAAAACGCTCTTCAACAGATACCGGTTCTGGAATTGGATGACGGCACATGCATCGCCGAGAGCCTCGCCATCTGTCGCTATTTCGAAGCGGCGCATCCGGAAAACCCGCTCTTTGGGTCAACGCCGTTGGAGCAGGCACAAGTCGAAATGTGGAACCGCCGTATTGAGTTTCAGCTCCTCAGCACGGTGGGGGCCTATTGGCGTCATTGCCATCCACTGACGGCCGGTCTGGGCGGTCAGATCAAGGAAGCAGGGGAGGCTGGCAAAAAGCGCGCGGAGTACATTTTGAACTGGATGAACGAAGATTTGGCGGGTCGCGACTTTTTCGCAGGCGACGCGTTTACTGTCGCAGACATTACCGCGCTGTGCGTGATCGACTTTGCAACCTTCGTCGGTATTCCCATCCCTGACGATGCGAGCAACCTGAAGGCATGGCATGAACGTGTCTCAGCTCGACCGAGTGCGGCTGCTTGACGTTATTTTGATGTAGGAAAGTTGAGAGGGGCGAAGGCGGTGGCCGGGGGTACATTCAGACACCGCCTTGCCCCCTCAGGACCCAACCAGAAAACGCATGACATACTGGCTGGGGCATTCAGGCCGCTGTTCCCAGCGGTTGATATGAAAATGCCAAGATCCACCTGAACGGTTCCTGAACCAGATGAACGGGCTCGTGATCCCGTCAATTTGAGCCATTTATCCGCCGTTTTCTGGGCTTTTTGGCCGATCGTAAGTTTGTGTTACCATTTGGCGGTAGGTGAGGAGGGACCATGTCAGCGCAGAATCAGGAACAAGAATCGGCTGGGGCGACGGCTGACTCGATTCCAACCTGGCGTTTGACAGCCTATGCACAGATGACCCTGCCGCTGGCCGTCATTGGCCTGCCGATCGCGATCTACATACCGCCGTTTTATAGCGGTACCCTCGGCCTCGATCTGGCGGCCGTTGGGTTGGTCCTCATGCTTGCGCGGTTTTCCGACGTGATCACCGATCCGTTGATCGGGCGCTTCAGCGACCGCACGCGCACCCGGTTTGGCCGGAGAAGACCGTGGATCGCCGTTGGCGTGCCGATCATGGTGCTGTCGGCTTACATGCTCTTTGTGCCGTCTGAACCGGTGAGCCTTGGCTATTTGCTGGTCTGGATTGCAGCAATCTACCTGGGCTTCACGTTGATAGGGATTCCTTACGCCGCCTGGGGGGCGGAACTTTCCACCGACTACCATCAGCGCAGTCGGGTAACCGGCGCTCGAGAAATCTTTCTGCTGCTGGGGCTCGTTCTGGCGATCAGCGCGCCGATCCTAGGCGTCTCTATGGCGGGAGGTGCCGAGGCAGGGGAGGCGATCAACTCGGCATCGCGGGAGGCGATGGCGTCACTGGGCTGGCTGACCGTTGTCCTGCTACCCCTTTGCGCATTGATCTTGTTCACGGCGGTGGCCGAACCGAAATCCCAGACAACGCAGAACGTGCCTTTCAAAGAGGGGCTGAAGGCGTTTGCCCGCAACGGGCCGTTCCGCCGCATCTTACTGTCGACCATGGTGGGCGCGCTCGCAGGCTCGTTGAATGCTGCGGTCGCCATCCTGTTTTTTGACCACGTCCTCAAGATCGGAGAAGCAGGCTTTATCATCATCCTGGTCCTGTTTATCGCGGCAATCGTTGGCTCACCCATATGGGTAGTGCTGGGCAAGAAACTCGGCAAGCACCGTGCACTCTGTGTCGCCGCGGGCTGCTCCCTTGTCGCGTTCTCGTCCGTGCCAGCTGTTGTCTATCTCCTGATACCTTCGGCGCCGGAGTACACCTTCGCGGCGATTTTGATCGCGACGCTCATACAGGGCTTGGCAGCAGGGGCAACACCCATACTTGGCGCATCCATGTTGGCGGACGTCGTGGACCTCGACACCATGCGGACAGGGGAACACAGGACAGGGTTTTTGTTTGCCTTCTTGGGCATGGTCCGGAAGTTTTTCGAGGCCGCCGGCGTCGGCATCGCGCTACCGCTGATTGCCTATATGGGATTTGATCCTCAAGCAGAGACGCAGACGGATCTGGGTATTTTCGGGATCACCATGGTCTACTGCCTGTTGCCGCTTTGCCTCTGGGTTTGCTCCGTATTGATCATCTGGAATTTTCCACTGACGTCAGAACGGCACGCCCGTATCCGCGCCGCCTATGAGCGCAAGGCACGTCGCCTGGGACACACGGTCCAGCCGGCACCTGCGGATTAACTAGGCTGCTGCCTTGAGGTCGAACGCCTGCGCGAGCAACTCGTAGGACCGAACGCGCGCTTCGTGATCCGGCGTAATGGTCAGGATGACAAAGTCGTCAATGCCATATTCCGCCCCCATCTGAAGAAGACGTCCACGCACCTGCTCCGGTGTGCCGGTGATGCTGCGCTGTTTCACACCGTGCAGCATCTGCGCTTCATCCGGACGTAGCGGGAAAGCCAGAGCATCATCAAGGGACTTAAAGGGGCCTGCCTTGTTCTGAAGAAGGTGGAGCACCCATAGATTTCTTGAGGCCGACTGTCTTTCGGCTTCTTCTTCTGTATCGGCCACCATCACGGAGACGCCGATGGACCCCCTTGGCTGGGATGAGATCCGAGAGGGTCTGAAGCTCTTACGATAAATCTCAAGCGGTGACGTTCCCGCGTCCTGGTTGATGAAATGCGCAAAACAATAAGGCATGCCAAATTGTGCGGCGTAGGCAGCACCATCATTGCTGGAGCCCAGCATCCAGAGGTCCGGCATGCCAGGCCCTCGAGGTACCGCATGGATGCCCTGGTAAGGATGATCAGTCGGCAGACCGCCGGCTTCGCCTTGGAGCCCTTGCGCGTCTTCAAGAAATTGCTGCAATAGCTCAACCTGTTGGGGGAACACGTCGATGGGGTAGGCCTGAGGTCCTGGCTGCAGGGCGCGGCTCGTCTTCTGGTCTGAGCCAGGCGCGCGCCCAAGCCCTAAATCGATCCGGTCAGGATAGAGCGCATGAAGCACCCGGAAAATCTCGGCGACTTTTAGGGGGCTGTAGTGCGGCAACATCACACCACCGGACCCCACACGAATTGTGTTGGTGGCGGCTGCAATGGCTCCGATTAGGATTTCCGGAGCGGAACCTGCGAAGGACGACCCACTGTGATGTTCGGCAACCCAGTAGCGCTGATATCCAGCAGCCTCGCAGGCCCGCGCGAGATCAATCGTTTCCTGCAGCGCTTGCGCGCCGGTGCCCCCTTCACGAATGGGCGATTGATCGAGTGCGCTCAGCGTTACCATGAGAGCAATCCTACTTTCGGATCCGTTTGATGACACCGCTAAAGTTCAGAAGCGTTTCATCACCGCAAAACACCTGGCCCCGCACAAAGACCATCGAGCGTGTATTTCGGACGACCTCGCCCGTCGCTTCGATGAAGTTGCCGGCGCCGACAGCCGAAATGAATTCCGAGTTGAAAGACACAGTCACGCCCGGCCCATCCAGCACGTCGCCCGCAAGGGCAAAAAGAGCGTAGTCGGCAAAGGTCATGAGCGACCCACCGTGGAGAAAGCCGCCGCCGTTGCAGTGATGGGGAAGGGCCTCAAAAGCACATCTGATTGAGCCGTCTTCCATCTTCTTGAAGAAGTACGGGCCCGCATAATCCTCGAACGGATCTGTCCCGCCTTCCCAGGCCTGGTATCCCTCAAGGCGTCCTGTCGGTGCGTTCATTGTCTGATGCCTTCTTTTTTGTCTTGTCTCAGTTCGCGCGCGAAAAAGCCATGGAAATGGACTTATTTTGCCCCAAAAAGGGCGATCTGGCCCTCTATTTAGGTCTTCATTAGGAGAAATCCAACAGAATAGATAAGTCGAGATTATGAAGGCAGTAGCCACAATGGGGCTTCAAGAGCGAATTGATATTGAGTCGTCCTACTCCAGCGATGTGATGGAACTTCGCCGGAAAGTGGGCAACGACCAGATTAAGCAGGTCGAATTGTCCGCGCTGCAGGGCGATGTGTTTCAGGAGATGTTTGACTTTTGGAACAAGGCAAGAGATGGCATGCCCATGCCTTGTTCTTCCTGCATTGATCCTGTCGCTCTACCTAAGCGTCTTTCGCAGGTTTTTGTCATCAAAGTCGAACATGACCCGCTGAGCTTTTGGTTCCGCATTATGGGTGAAGACATCGTCAATGCCTTTGGTGTGAATGCCGCGGGCATGGAAGTCTCCAAAATCGAGTCGGGCGGACTGCCTACCGGTAAACTTCTGCATCAGACGTATGAATGGGTGATTGCGCAGCGGAAACCTATCGCCATGGCGGGCCCCAACGGCTCTCTGCAGGACGGGTTCAAGCGCCACGAAATGATCTACCTGCCTTTCTCGAATGGCGGGTGCCAGATCACCAATATTCTGGGCGCATCCGTCTACTACCGCATCTGAGCTTATCTCGGTGGTGTGTTTTGACGCTGCCGGTCTCCATGGCCTAAAGTCCCGCAACTTTTGCACTAAGATTTAGCGGGGAATGCATGGCCCTTGATCTCGAAACACGCGATCAGCTTTTGTCCACCATCCGTCGGTTTGTCGATGAGCGCCTTCGGCCCATCGAGGACCAGGTATCAGAGAATGATGAAGTGCCCGAAGAGATCGTGCAGGAAATGCGCGACCTGGGCCTGTTCGGGATTTCCATCCCGACCGAATATGGCGGATTGGGCCTCACCATGGAGGAGGAATGCCTGCTCATGTTTGAGCTGGGCCGAACATCTCCTGCCTTCCGGTCTGTCATTGGGACCAATGTGGGGATCGGCTCCCAGGGCATCGTTATGCATGGACGCCAGGACCAGAAAGAAGAGTGGCTGCCAAAACTTGCGAGCGGTGAAGCCATTGCGAGCTTTGCCCTGACCGAACCGGAAGCCGGATCCGATGCGGCGTCTCTACGCACCACGGCGATCCGCGATGGCGACCACTACATCGTCAATGGTACCAAGCGCTACATCACGAATGCGGCAAAGGCGAGCATGTTCACGCTCATGGCCCGGACTGACCCCGATACGCCGGGAGCAAAGGGCGTGTCTGCTTTTGTCTGCCCCGCCGACGCGCCGGGCATTTCGCTTGGTAAGTCTGAGAAGAAGATGGGTCAGCAGGGTGCCCACATTTGCGACGTGATCTTCGACAACGCACGTATCCCCGCAAGTTCTCTCCTCGGCGAGGTAGAAGGCAAAGGTTTTGTCACTGCGATGCAAGTGCTTGAACGTGGGCGCTTGCATATCTCAGCAGTCTGCGTCGGCGTGGCTGAGCGTCTCATCGAAGACGCGACGCAATATGCAGCGGAGCGCAAGCAATTCGGCCAGCCCATAGGCAACCACCAATTGGTGCAGGCCATGCTGGCGGATTGCAAAACAGAGGCTTATGCGGCCCGCTGTATGGTCATGGACGCCTCAAAGCGCCGCGACGCAGGCGAGGATGTCGGAACCGAGTCCTCCTGCTGCAAATACTTCGCGTCGGAGATGGTGGGGCGCGTTGCAGACAAAGCGGTGCAGATTTTTGGCGGTGCCGGCTATGTCGCCGATTACGGCGTTGAGCGTTTCTACCGGGACGTCCGGATCTTCCGCATCTATGAAGGCACAAGCCAAATCCAGCAGATGATCATCGGCCGCAACATGGTCCGTGAGGCATCTCAATAGAGAGGCAGCCACCTGTGAGTGCCAGGGCTCTTAATTCCCTCGTGAAGGACATCCGCAAGTGCCGGGTGTGCTACGAGGAGGGGGGAAAGAAGCCGCTTCCCCATGAGCCGCGTCCCGTCCTGCAGGTCTCAAACAAGGCGCGAATTTGCATCGTAGGCCAAGCGCCGGGCACCCGGGTTCATGCGTCCGGTGTGCCTTTTGATGACCCAAGCGGTGACAGGTTGCGCGACTGGCTAGGCATGGACCGCGATACCTTCTATGACGCGACCAAGCTTGCGATCGTGCCGATGGGGTTCTGCTTTCCGGGCCTTGATGCCAAAGGCGGCGATCTGCCGCCTCGTAAGGAATGTGCGCCGCTCTGGCGCGAACGGCTGTTCGATGCATTGCCTAATATGGAACTGACGCTGGTGATCGGCCAGTACGCGCAGGCCTACCATTTGGGTAAGTCCAAAAAGAAAACCCTTACCGAGACAGTGGAACACTGGCGTGACTATATGCCGACCCATCTGCCACTGCCGCATCCGTCCTGGCGGAACAATGTCTGGTTGAAAAAGAATCCGTGGTTTGAAACGGACCTGCTGCCGGTCTTGAGAAAAGAAGTCAAAAGACTTCTCAAAAAGAGCGCTTGAACGCATGAAACTCTGGGCCGTCGTCATTCTCCTCCTCGCCGGTTGTGCGCCCCAGACACTCACGGTCGGAACGCCTGTACGTCCCCCAGCACTCGCCGGTGACACTCTGGTCATGGAAGATGCGGCAAGGCTGCCATTGCGTGTATGGGGAGCAGAGAAACCACGTGCGGTAATGCTCGGCGTACACGGCTTCAACGATTATTCCCGCGCCTTTGAAATGCCCGGACCCTGGTTTGTGGAACGAGGCGTTACTGTCTATGCCTATGACCAAAGAGGCTTTGGCGAAGCACCCGCCCGCGGAAAATGGGCGGGCGCGGATGTTTTGGTAAGCGATCTGCGCACCGCAATCAGCCTCCTAAAAGAACGTCACCCCGACATTCCTCTCTTCGTGGTCGGAACCAGCATGGGCGGAGCGGTAACACTCGCGGCGGTGGGTATCGGCGGTACAGAGATCGACGGGGCCGTATTGGTCGCCCCGGCGGTCTGGGGATGGTCCACGCTGAACCCGCTCTACCGGAGTACGCTCTGGTTGGCTGCGCACACGGCACCGGAATACACCCTGACCGGCGCAAGCCTGGAGCGTTGGCCGTCAGACAATATCGAAATGCTGCGTGCTTTCTCCCGCGATCCATTGGTGATCAAAGAAACGCGGATTGATGCTGTCTATGGATTAGTTGACTTGATGGAAGAAGCCTATCTCTCCATTGAGTCCGTCAACGTGCCCACGCTTCTTCTCTACGGGGAGAAAGACGAAATAATCCCGCGCGGTCCCGTGAGCGACATTCGGGGGCGTTTTGAGACAGCGCTGACAACCAAGGATTACCCAGACGGTTGGCATATGCTCTTGCGCGATCTCCAGCGGGAAGTGGTCTGGCACGACATCGAAACCTGGATGACCGAGAACGGCCAAAAACCAATCGCGGATTGATTCCCGTCAATTGAAGGCCAGCCGGACCTGACTAAAATCCTCCTATCAAAGGCTCGGGGCTTTCGAGCGTTCTCCGCAGAAGAGTGAGCGGTTGTCCGTCTGAGAACGCTGCAATTTGAGCAAGGAGGTACATCATGGCCCAGTCAGAAAAAGATCAAACGAGTGAAAAATCATCGTCTGTCCCCATCACAAAGCCGTTTGGCTCGTCGTTATGGCACGAACCATTTCATGGGTTTCGCTCGGAGATGGACCATCTTTTTGACCGCTTTTTTGGGCGGTCGCCGACGCTTTCTGATGGCGGTCCTGTTGACCGGCTGGACTTCTTCAACAGAGGTACGCTCACGCCCAGCATAGATGTCCGCGAAAGCGACAAGGCCATCACCCTTGAGGCAGAATTGCCCGGCATGGAGGAAAAGGATATCGACCTCACTGTCGACGATGGCGTGCTGACCCTCAAAGGGGAAAAACGCTATGAGCATGAGGAGAAAGAGGAAGGCAAGGCGGTCCGCATAGAACGGCAATATGGTTCCTTCCAGCGGAGTTTTACGCTTCCGTCCTACGTCGACGAGGAAAAAGTATCGGCAACGTTCAAGAAGGGTGTCTTGACCATTGAACTGCCGAAGAAACCAGGTGCGCCGGCAAAGGGACGGTCTATTCCCATCGGATAGGCGCTTATTGGGTGTCCGTGGCCTCTCCGGCGAGCAACGCATCGGTTCTGTCGGAGAGGTTGCGCAACAAGGCCCCACTTTTTGTCAGATGTTCCGCTTCGTTTTTCAGGATGGACCGGAACAGACGGCTTTTGACGGCTTCTTCATTGATCGAGATGGATTGCAATCCAGAGGCGGCAGCGTCGACCACAAAGTCGACCAGGCGTTCTGCGGCGTGCAGCCGTCCCCAGACATAATCATGTTCGCGGGCTTCACGACTGAAGAAGGCGCCGAAGTGGCCCAGTTCCCGACCCCTGAGGGCGGTTCGCGTCTCTGCAGTCTCCAACGCGGTGCAGTCTTGTGGGCTGATGCGCGCCACAAGCACGGTATCCACATCATCCAAGGGTTGCCACCGAAGCAGAGGAAAGGTCAGGACGTCGAAGAACGGAAAGCTCAGATAGGCGAGGATCAAGTCTTTGCGGGTTTCTTCGGGCAGGAAATTCACGATCATGATCGAGAATTCGTCATCAAGCAGGGTATCCACATCAAGCAATGACAAGTTCTGACGCATGTCGGTAAGCAACGGGTCCAATTGCTCCGGAGAAGCTTTACCACCGGTGTTCGACAACAGCTTTCCAGCTTTCTCATGAATGGCGGCTTTGAAGAACGTGCAGGCATCGCGGCGTTGCAGTCGTTCCAGAGCCCGATAGAGCACGCCCTTAAATTCGTCCAGTCCATGACTGTCGATGCGGGTCTCTGGATTGTCGGAGGTCGCATAAAGCTCATTCAAACGTCGAATGACAAACCTCAGACGGCGCTGACGAAAGCCCACATCGAAATGTCTCAAAAAGGTAACCCACCGCGCGGTGGTGGGCGTAAATTCATCTGTCCTGTCGCCTGTTTCGAATTCAACCGGGAATATGCCTTCCGACCTCGCCCATTCTTCCACCGACCGAGCCAGCGCCGCTCGGTCGCTCGGTTGCGCGACCTGGGGTGCAAGGTCCGCCAGCATGTCAGACACCCAGGCAAGGACGGACAAGACTTTTGTCTGCACATATCCATCATAAGCATAGCCGGCGTCTCGTGCGGCATGCCCGTTCGCCGTTTCGCGGAGCTGCGCAAGTTGATGGGGCGTCGGATGAGTGGGAACGCCTTCCGGCAATATACCGGTAATCGTGCGCTGAATATGCGGGCGCGTCGCCTTGAGGACTTCCTGATAAAGATGAACCTGCTGGCTGATTTCATTGATTTCGGCGAGCTCGTCTCGAACCGGTTCATTGCGCGGAATGTCGGATAGAGAGGCGCGCAGCGTTTGGAAAAAGCCGGGCAGGGCGCCGCCGCGTTCGATCTTGCCGCTTTCAGGGTCAGGATCGATATAGATGACGCGCCGGTCAACCTCCCGATAGGCTGCCCGGTCGGAAAGCACCGAGACCGCTTCCGCGAAAGGCTTGTTGTTTAAGACGCTGCCATCGATGAACGAGCTGGTGAGCGGATTATGCCCGATGTCGATCATCGACTTGAAGCTGCGCGCAATAAAACGATCGCGCGTGAGCCACTCTTCGCCCCGGTTGTTTAACACCCGATCGATTTCGTTGATCTGCGTTGGGGGGAAGGCACCGGGAAACGAAGACGTGGCGCGGGCGGCGAAAGCAAGGCCTGGGATGTTTGGCGCATCAAATTGACTGCGCACGTCGCCGTCGGAGTGTTGCAGGTAGTCGAACCTCAGCACATGCCTATGTTCGCGTTCAGAAACGATTGGCGGATCATGCAGGGGTATGGTTTGTTCATACCCGTAAAAATCCGTGACACTCACAAACAGATTCAGTTCCTGTCCGGTCGGCAGAAGGCTTGCGCGACGCGTCCGCGGCTCCCCCATGGCGTGGCAGGCATCCAGCAGCATGTCGGTCATTAACAGACCGGAGAAGGGCGGTTCGAACCATTTCGATCTCATGAAGGTCGAAAGCTTCTCGCGCATTTCGAGTTCTGGCGCGATCTTTTTCAACCACCGATCATTGATGTCCCAGAAAAGAGGACGCAAGAATGCCTTACTCCATCTGCCGGCAATGGTTTCCGGATCCATGAGCGCGGTGATGTCAGCTTTTTCGAGCCACATTTGGCGGTGTGCATCCAGCGGCAAGTCGTGCGCCAGCGCACGGGCCAGCATCACGCCGTTTATGCCGCCGGCGGACGCCCCCGCGATGACATCAACAAATACGCGCAGGTCGAGTTCCTGACCGATTTCCTGAAGCAGTTCGAAATACACGCTCTCCGTGTCGGTCTCCCGGTTAGGGTCATCGTTCACATTGAGATAGGTTTCGTGAGCTCGGTCAGCCGGATCGCTGATCTGATGATAGAGCGCAGACGCCCGAATGAGTTTTTGAAACTCTTTGGTGACGCCATGCATGTAGACGGCAAGCGACACGCCGCCGTAACACACCAGGGCCAGTCTGAGTTCTTTTTCCTTCATGACCCTTTATCGGTTCAGACTCAAAAAAAGCTCGGACGACTTTATCTCTTTTTCACTGCAAACGCACTTTTGGTCCATTGCTCTCAGTGAAAATACCAGATGGTGCGCAGTCAGTTTTGTGACGGTTGCGCTAGGTCAACGCGTGCAATATGCCTTCGAAAACCTCGAGATAACTCTTTGCGGCCGCCTCAAAGTTCTTCTGCGCCGCGCAGTCTATTGCTGCAGCTTGAATGCCCCCTAACAGGACCCGTGATAGGGGCTCTAGGGGTTGCTGTCTTATCGCGCCAGCGTCCATCGCTTCCTGTAGCGCTTGAGTGACCAGGCCACCAAAGTGCTGCGCGTCTAATCGTTGCCAGTTGGCATGCCCCAACACAACGGGTCCGTCCAACAACATGATCCGAGACACATGCGGCGGTGCGCATAAGTCGAAAAATCGCTTCATGGAGTGCGTGAGTGTTTCAAGTGTCCCGACGCCGGGCTCGATATCGCTGACCATGGCGGTGACAATTTCCGAGGACACCTGACTGAATACTGCTTCAAATATCTCATTCTTGTTTTTGAAGTGATGATAAACGGCGCCCTTTGCGACACCTGCCTTTGCAGCGATGTCGTCGATTTTTGTCGCATCAAATCCAGGGTCACCAAACAGCTGCTGAGCCGCCTCAATGATGGCTCCACGGGTGGCCGTGCGTCTTTCTTCCTGAGTGGCCAATGATACCTCTCTTGACAAACCGACCTAGGGTCGGTTAATAGATTACATACCGACTCAGGGTCGGTAATATTCTGACTTGCAGTCGGTTCTAGTTCTATCAAAAGGAAACATCAAGATGACCATAACAACTCTGTCCAGCCCCACTCAGTCAGATAGCGATCTGACGGATCGTTGCCGACAAACTGCAATGCAACTTGTGGAAGCATTTGCGGTTCAGGACATCGAAAAAATCATGAGCTTGTTTGCTGAAGAGTCGACTTATTGCGATGTAGCCGGCGACGGGCCGCGCGGAGATGAATATGTCGGCAAAGCAGAAATCCGACAGGCCTTTCTGCAGGGTTTTGAGATGCTGGGAGACCATACCTATGAAGCCCTATCAGTCGTTGCGGACGGAACAACAGCTTTCGCGAGCTGGGTCCTGATACTTGGCCAGGCAAATGATCCCTCCGCACGACGGTTCGATGGCGCGGACCATTTTGAGATGGACGAAAACGCCCAGGTTGTCCTGAAAAAAGGATGGGTCAAAGGCCAGTCTTTCCTCTTGGCGCAAGCTGCCTGAGGTCTGATTTCATAAACACTTAAGGCGTCTCGCGCAGGCAAGTTGTTGCGCGGGATGCATCCGACAAAAGGACACAACACAATGACCCTCACGATTCAACCCGCCGGATTGGAGCTCATCTTCTCGGGAGCATTGCTCTTCTTAGTTGGGCTTATCCAGGGCGTAGCGATCCCAAAATTCACGAACTCACGCATGGCTCTCTCAGCACACCTATCGGCAGTGCAATCCGGCATGGCATTGATGATATTCGGGATGATTTGGGGCTTGGTAGCATTGCCGACTATATGGCACACGCCTGTCAAAATGGCGTTGATATTGAGTATGTACCTGATCTGGTTTGGCATCACTGTTGCGGCGGTGAGCGGGGCAAGCAAAGCTCTGCCGATCGCAGGCGAAGGTCACACAGGCACGAATGCAAGTGAACAATTCGTGACTGTCATTGAAGGTGCTGGCGTATTCCTGTCGCTTACATCAGGCGCAGCGATTGTGCTCGGTCTAATTCTGGCATTTTAACGGGATGCGATAACCCCTTTGCTATGCGGTTTCAAAAAGTCAGCATACAAACTTATTCTGTGGAAGCGGCAGATGGAGTCTGAACCGGTAGCCAACTGCCTAATCCGTAAGACCTTTTTACTCTGAAAGAAAACAACATGAAAACAGAGGCACTCATCTACGCTAAGCAGGATGCCGTTGCGACCATTAAGCTCAACCGACCTGAAAAACAGAACACGTTGCGCCCTGATATGATAAATGCGTTGGAAGATACGCTGCGTGACGCCAACAGGGACAGCGCGATAAAAGTCATCATCCTGGAAGGCGCAGGAAACAGTTTTTGTGCCGGGTTTGATTTTTCAGATGGGCTCGAACATTTCAGTGTGATCCAGGAAGCAGGATATGACCCTGGGAGAGATGTGCATGATGTATGCAACCCTTACACATCTTACATCAGTACCTTTATGGGTTTGTGGCGCGGCTTGAAGCCGACGATTGCCAAGGTCCATGGCTATTGTGTGGGAGGAGGTTCAGAGCTTGCACTATGTGCAGATCTTGTAATCGCATCCGATGACGCGCGCTTCGGCACGCCATATTCTCGCGTCTGGGGATGCCATCTTACCGGCATGTGGGTTTATCGTTTGGGTTTAGCCAAAGCGAAATACTATGCGTTAACAGGCGAATGGGTGAGCGGAGAGGAAGCCGCGAAAATTGGACTCATCAATTTTTCGGTCCCTCTTGAAGAAGTTGATGAGCGTGTGCGCGTAGAGGCGGAAAAACTCGCAAGCCTCCCTCTAACGCAATTGGCGTCGATGAAACTTGTGGTCAACCAAGCTTACGACAATATGGGGATGAACAGCACCCAGGTTCTGGGGCCCATTTTGGATGGCGTGATGCGAAACACGCCGGAAGGGCGTCAGTTTGTGAGCATGGCACAAAACGAGGGCGTGAAAGCAGCTGTCGCACAGCGCGATGGATCCTTCAGAGACTACAGTCAGGCACCTGAACACATGCAGCCACGCAGGAAGAATGAAATTTGATCCATTTTGGAGAGTCTAAGGTGCCATCGGGACCAGACGGACCGTCGACATGCCCTTGGCAATCACGGTGCCGTCGGGCGTCGTCAGGCGGCCTTCAACAAAAGCCGTTTTACGCCCCAGCCGTTCAATCCAGGCTTCAGCATGGACAAGCCCAGGATGTGCTGCCGCATAGAACGCGATTTTGATGTCCAGGGACAGGGGCAGAAGTGTGCCTTCCGTCTTGATGATGAGCGCGCGCGCCATCGCCGCGTCGATCCAGCCGGTGACAAAACCGCCTTGTACAATATTACCTGAATGGCACTGAGACGGTTTAGCCTCAAATTCGAGAACCGCACGCCCTTCGTCTGCATCCATGGAAACAGTGCGAACCAGTCCCATCGTGTCCATGAGGGTGTTCTTATCTAAATCATGTGTTTGTGTATCTGTCATGATGGTCCCAATGCAGCTGAATGGTAAGTTTGGATGCGGCAAGCATGCAGATACGCCTCTTTAGCGCAAGCGTGATTGGCGTGGACGCGCAAATTGGTCAGAATGCTCCAAACAATCAGGAGGTGGTCACATGCCAGGCGCTTTGGACGGGATAAGAATTGTCGATTTAACGACCATGATATCGGGTCCGATCGCCACCATGATGCTGGCCGATCAGGGCGCTGATGTGATCAAGGTGGAACCGAAGACCGGCGACCTCGTCCGCGTATTAGGCCCGGCCAAGGGCGATCGGACTGCTACTTTCCTCGCGGCAAATCGTAACAAGCGTTCCGTCGTGCTGGACCTGAAAAGTGAACAGGGTCTCGAGGCGCTCAAGAAGCTGGTGAGCACTGCAGACGTGGTCGTGCAGAACTTCAGACCGGGTGCCGCGGAGCGTATGGGCATTGGGGAGGCGGCGCTTCGCAAAGAACGCCCGGACTTGATCTATGTGTCAATTTCAGGCTTTGGCGAGACGGGGCCTTACGCAAAGAAGCGTGTCTATGATCCAGTGATCCAAGCACTGTCAGGCTTGGCAGCCATCCAGGCTGACAGGGACACCGGTCGGCCGCGCATGATCCGGACCATCATTCCTGACAAACTGACGGCGGTCACGGCCGCGCAGGCCATTACCGCGGCATTGTTTGCGCGGGAGCGCTCCGGCGAAGGTCAGCACATCAAGCTCTCTATGCTGGATGCCATGATCTCCTTCCTGTGGGCGGAAGGGTTGGTGGCGCTCACCTTTCCAGGCGGTGAAAAGCATGCAGCACGGGCTCAGCTTTCACAGGACCTCATCTATAAGACCAAGGACGGGTACATCACCGTCGGTGCCGTCTCAGATGATGAATGGAAGGGGCTATGCGCCGCCCTCGAACAACCGCAATGGTTGGACGACGAGCGTTTCAACACACCAAGTGGCCGGGTCGTGAATGCACCCGCTCGGCTGTCGCTGACACAGGAAGTGCTCAAAAACAAAACCAGCGCAGAATGGCTCAGCGTGCTTGATGCCAATCAGGTGCCCTGTGCGCCGATCCTGGATCGCTCCACGCTGCTGGACCATCCGCAGATCGAAGCAAATGAGATCATCACGGAGCATGAAGAGGAGGATTTGGGTCCCTTCCGATTGCCCCGTCCAGCGGCACGGTTCAGCGCAACCCAGGCGGAGATAAGGCGGCAGGCACCGCATCTGGGCGAGCACACGGAGCAGCTGTTAACGGAACTTGGTTATGACGCGGAAGCTATCAACGCCCTGCTGGGAAAAGGGGACGCCGCCTAGGACAAACACCAGCTCCTGCCGCATGGTTAACCATAAGTTACGATTTTCAGCGAGCTTTTGCTTATCGTGGTAAATTCTAGCTCTGGGGAGAGGGCCAGACGGCCCGGGTGTGCGTAGAGTTTGGGGGCTGGTGTTGTGTTTCCAGCAGTATTGAGTCGGATCTTTCTGATTTTTCTCGCGATCATGGTGTTGATCGCTTTTCTGCTCCAATGGGAGCAGCAGCTGCGCCTGAAGTTTCTTGGCATCTCTGTTGAAAGAGACACGCTGGCATTCGAAGTTGCGAACTACGGAACCTCCTATGTCGGAAAGACCGACTATGTCGGCAGCATCGCCTTTTTGTCGCCGGATCAGAAATCTGTCTCACTGTTCAAAGGAGCCATTGATCTGATCCCGCCATCGCGCTCCGTCACGGCGTCACTGGGCTTTGACGCGCCGATCGTGCCGCCCACCATGACGGCAATGGAAACCTCGGTGACTCAGTTGTGCCTTTACACAAGGGGCCGGCTCTATTTCGACACCCACTTCCATAAAGTCTATTTCCGCCACCGGACGAGCGACGCCCCAACCCGTGCGACCCAACAACTGCCCGATATGGAGATTGCCGAATACAAGCATGTCTTCTTTGGCAGGCCTCCCTGTACTTTTGTTGGGTCGGGCAACTATTTCTCATACGAAATCAACGCCGCCAATATCGAATGCAAGTCGATCGGCGATGCCAACGAAACAATCTGCCACACCGAAGGTGTTGTGAAATCGACCCTCGAAGGGATTTTCGATCCTGTTCAGACCTCGGTTGACTTCAACTTCCCGGATCGTCAAACAAGCCGCCCGCAATCTCTCCTAAGAAACTAACTGACCTCGGCGATAGCCCTCGTCTTCCATAATCCGTGCGGGTGTGGCAGCGTCCGACTATGGGAGGACGATGAATGGCGGAAAAAGCGAGTGGCCTCGGCGCACTAACAACCCTGGCGCGGTTTGCAGCCCCGCGGGTGACCAAACATCTGTTGGGAGGGCATCCCTCCTCGAGCAAAGTACCACTTGAGCGAGACCTGGCGCCATTATTGGCGAATAGTCAAGCTGACGCGCTGGCAGCCTCCGCTTTCTTGACCCTGTCGGTGGAAAAGGGTGAATGGGCAGACACCGGGATCGCGTTAGAAGCAGGCGACCAGGTGAGCATTCTGGGACAGGGTGACCTCTGGATGTCGAAGCCTCTGGACATCCGCTTAGACGCTGGTTCGACGCTTTGGGCGCGGATTGGCGATGGTCCGCTCTTCAAGCTGACGTCAGAGGCGAGCACGATCACCGCTGAAAAATCTGGCCCGCTCTATCTGATTGCCGCAGGACCCGGCGCTTTTGAAACCCCTGCGGGTGATTTTCTGGGCGGTGCGGTGCCGGAGGGACCCACCGGGCAATTTGAAGCTGCCATCCTCAAATGGAGGGACGAGGCGGCATCGGGTCTCTCTGCATTGGCGTCGATGGCGTCGGGTCACCTGAGAGACTTGCTCAGTGAAGCCGCAGAACGGACCAAAAGCCCCATCGAGCCGCCAGAAGAATGGCGCTATCTATGGCGTTTGGGCGAAGGAGAGCTTTACCGTCCTGCGCCAGCTCAGGATGACGCCTGCATCAACTGCACCACCCATGAAGATGTGGGGATCCTGCAGATCCCGGCTGAGCGCCCGCTCACGGACACGCTGACCCTCAATTGGGATTGGATCGCGCACCAACTGCCATCAGTGCTGCCGGAGGATATCGAGCCGACCCACGACTATCTCTCTATCGCCGTTGAATTCGATAATGGTCTGGACCTGACCTACATGTGGTCAGCGGCCTTGCCCGAAGACACGATCTTCCAATGCCCTTTGGCCTGGTGGGACGAGCGCGAGACCCACTGGGTGGTCCGGACGAAAAAAGACGTTGGAAAGTGGCTCTCTGAGGAACGATCGATCAAACAGGACTATGAGCGCGCGATTGGTGGCGATGTTCCCGCGAAGGTTGTGCAGGTCTGGTTGATCGCCAACTCTCTGTTTCAGCGGGGTACGGGTAAGTGTGACTACCGCGCGATCCGGCTGGTAGACGGTGACGATACTCTGGACCTCTGTTGACCGTCAAAAGTGCTCTGGGCGAAGCGTTTTGAGGGCCTGCGGCAGGGCATCGAAATGGTCGATCAGATGGTCGGCGCCAAGGTCATGCGCCGGGGTGTCTGTGTAGCCGAAGGTCACGCAGACTGATGCGACTGCCGCCGCCCGCGCGGCCTTTATGTCGGGGCCGCTGTCTCCGACCATGATGGTGCCGGCTGGATCACCTCCCAGTCGAGACACCGCTTCTGTGAGGTGGCGCGGGTCAGGCTTGCGAACGTCCAGCGTATCCCCCCCGATGACGACCGGAAAAAAGTCCGAGATGTCGAGCGTCGTCAGCAGCTGATGAGTCAGCCTTTCGGATTTGTTGGTGCACACCGCCAGCCCGATTTCTCGCGCACGCAGTGCTTCCAGTTGCGCACGTACCCCCGGAAAGAGAACCGTATGGTCAGCAATATGGGCACCGTAATAGTCGAGAAATTCTTCGAACACCTGATCGAGTAGGGCTTCATCGGCCGGCGTGCCAGTCGCCTCAAATCCCCGCTCCATGATCTTCCGGGCGCCGGCGCCTACCATTGGCCGCATTTGCTCATAGGGCACGTGCGAACGGCCGTGACGGTCCAGCAACACATTCATCGTGTGGCAGAGATCGAGCGCTGTGTCGGCCAGTGTGCCGTCGAGGTCAAATAGAACGACAGGAGAGGAACTCATAATCAGGCACCAATTGGCGGATGAGAAAAGGCGTTCTGTGGATAAGTCATAAACAGACTCGATTTCAACCGCTTATGCGCAGAACCGGACTCAAATTCTGACCACGCGGCACCTTCACAGATTGGATGAGGATAACTCTCTTGGCGGTCGGTTTACTTGAATCGCGATCTTAGCTACCTGATTCAATCTCTGAACAAACACGTCTAGCGAGTCTAATCCGCTGCGTCAGCACCCCGCCAATCAGCGAGTCCAGCGAGCGTTTGAGCATAGGTGGTGCGTGCGTTCTGGATCACATTGCGTCGAAAGCTTTCTCGGTGTGGCGCATAGTCTTCCCGTATCTCGTCGAGGTAAGAAGCAGCTTCTGGCGCATCCAGGCCGCCTTCAAAACGCAGCCACCGCTCCAGCATGGAAACCCGAAGCGCGTCGGCAGCATTCCTCTTTGGTGTCGCAGAGCGGAACTCCACAACCGCGCCCGCAAAACGTGTCCCCGGCGACAGCGTATTCTCAATCCCCCAGAAAAGGATGCCGTTACGGGTAGGGCGCTTGGAACCCCAGAGGTGGTCGACATGGTCGGCGTTGAGAGCGTCGTCGCCCCACCATTGCTTCGCCTGCGCGAGGCCGGCGCTGCCGGGTGGAGAAAAACAGAGGAAAATCAATTCCCCGTCCCCGACGGGCCCCGTATGCCAATCGATGAAGGCAACCTGTCGTGCCGAGGCCAACTCGCGCTCCACAAGGCCCTTCAAGGTGACCGTCGACCACTCCAACTGCCTCCCGCCAAAATGAAAGCCGTCAGGGTGGGTGTACTGGCCACGGCTGATTGCGTCCTCAAGCGCCCATTGTCCATGTTTGGCGATAAGGCGCGCGCCTTCGCTTAAAAGACGCTGGATCGCTTTTTCATTCATATGTTTGGGACAAAGCACCGAGTGAACCTGCTCGTAGAGCGGATTTTCCGGATAGGGCGCGTCATGATCCAACCAGTTCCGGTTGAGATCGACATTGTTCTCGGTTCCCCTGAGACACCAGGCGAAACCGAACGGGTTGACTGCGTGGATCATGAGGACGGCCACCCCGGGGGGCAGAGAGGACGGCCCGCCGGTCTCAATCCAGTCCAACTGAGCAGCGGAGCCCGCAAAACCTTCGGCCCCATGGGTGCCACAGGTGTTGATCAGGACCGCGCCAGCGTCCCGAGGCCCAAACCAGGCGGTGTCCATGGTGAGGGTCTCGCCGGCAGGCCCCTTTGCGTTTGGGTTGACATAGCTCTGCAGCTCAGCGCCCGCCTTTCGGGCAGCATCGACAAATCGACCCCGAGCGGCGGTGTAAGTGTCAGAGAATGCATCTGTGCCGGTCATTGCCGAACATGGTCCTCTTATCGCAAGCGGGTGTCGATTATTTTATGCCGATCAACCAGGGCAGCGCTGCCATGCCCTTGATGCGTCCGCATCTCAATGCGCAAAATGATATCAGGAAGGGCGAGGCAACGCCCGATTTAAGACCAAAAGGACGGCTCCATGAACCTTCGCGACCCCAATCTTCTACGCGCTCTTTGCTACATAGATGGGAGCTGGACCGGCGAAGATGCTGAGAAAACGGCAGTGACCAATCCGGCAACCGGTGAGGTGATCGCCAACGTACCGGTGCTCGGGCAAGCCGAAACTGAGCGCGCCATCGACGCAGCCTATGCGGCCGGGCCCGACTGGGCTGCATTGACAGCGAAGGAACGAAGCATCGTTCTGCGCCGTTGGTTCGATTTGATGATGGAGAATGCAGACGACCTCGCCGTCATCCTCACAAGTGAGCAAGGAAAGCCCCTGGCGGAAGCCAAAGGTGAGATTACCTATGCGGCCTCATTTCTGGAGTTCTATGCTGAAGAGGCCAAGCGGATCCACGGGAGCGTCGTTCCCAGCCCCTCAAGCGACCGGCAGATCGTTGTCCTCAAACAGCCCGTTGGCGTTGTAGCGTCGATCACGCCCTGGAATTTTCCTGCGGCCATGATTACGCGGAAGGTCGGCCCGGCCTTGGCTGCTGGATGTACGGTCGTCGCGAAACCCGCAACCCAGACCCCACTCTCAGCCTTTGCGATGGCTGAATTGGCGGAACGCGCCGGTGTGCCCAAGGGTGTTTTCTCGGTCCTGACCGGCAAGTCAGGCGAGATTGGCGGTGAACTCACGTCAAACCCCAAAGTCAGAAAGCTCACCTTTACCGGTTCAACGGAAGTGGGTCGGCTTTTGATGGAGCAAGGGGCTTCAACCATTAAGAAAATGTCGATGGAACTGGGCGGCAATGCGCCATTCATTGTGTTTGAAGATGCCGACGTCGATGCAGCTGTCGAGGGCGGGCTCGCCGCCAAATACCGCAATACCGGCCAGACCTGCATTTGCACCAACCGGTTTCTCGTACATAGCAGTGTGTACGACTCGTTTGTCGAGAAGCTGGCGACGAAGGCCGCTGACCTGAAAGTCGGCAACGGCCTGGAAGACGGTGTTGGCCAGGGACCATTGATCGACATGGCGGGTGTGGAGAAGGTGGAGGAGCATGTCTCTGATGCCGTCGATAAAGGCGCCCGTGTCCTAACTGGCGGCAAACGCCATGCACTGGGCGGGACCTTTTTTGAGCCGACGGTTCTCGCTGACGTCACACCAGACATGAAAATCGCCAGCGAAGAGACCTTTGGCCCGGTGGCACCGGTGTTCCGCTTCGAAACCGAAGAAGAAGCCGTGAAATTGGCAAATGACACGCCTTTTGGTCTTGCAGCCTATTTCTATGCCCGCGATATTGGCCGCTGCTGGCGAGTCGCCCAAGCGCTTGAATACGGGCTGGTGGGGGTCAATGCGGGGATCATCTCGACCGAGGTGGCGCCGTTCGGCGGCTGGAAGGAATCGGGTGTCGGGCGCGAAGGCGGTCAGTGGGGCATCGAGGAATTCCTGGAAATCAAATATGTGGCGATGGCGGGGCTCTGAATGACTTCGCCAGGAGAGGCGAAGGTAGGATGAGCGCAGACGACCAAAAGAAAAGATCAGCGGAGCGTGCGCTCGAATTTGTGGAAGACGGTATGAAGCTCGGCCTCGGCACCGGCTCAACTGCCGAACATCTCGTCCGTCTCCTCGGCGAAAAGGTTGCTAAAGGCTTCAACACAGTCTGCGTGCCGACGTCCGACCGGACGGCGGCGCTAGCAACCGAGCTCAGCATCCCGCTCACAACGCTGTCGGACACGCCACATCTTGATATGACAATCGACGGGGCCGATGAATTTGACGCTCAGCTGAGGTTGGTCAAGGGCGGCGGCGGCGCCTTGCTTCGCGAGAAGATTGTGGCGACGGCGTCGGACCGGATGATCGTGATCACTGACGCCTCCAAACAGGTCGAGACGCTCGGCGCTTTTCCTCTGCCTATTGAGGTGATCCCGTTTGGGTGCCGGACGACGGAAGAAAAAATTGAGCGCATCGCAGCCGAGTTTGGGTGCTCAGGCGTGATTGAACGCCGCGCGGACGAGTATGGCGAGCCATTTCTCACCGACAGCGAAAACTTCATTTATGACTGCAGATTTGGTGAAATTCCGGACCCGGACGGGCTCAACAGGGCCCTGAATTTGATCCCGGGCGTGGTCGATAACGGTTTGTTTATCGGGATCGCAAGTGTGGCTATTGTCGGAACCGACGACGGGACACATCTGGTAGAGCCGAAATAACAAAAACCCCGATCTGAGAGCGATCCAGAAGGTGACCAACAAGAACGAGAAGGAACTGCGCCATGTCTGAGACGAAATATGACTATGATCTGTTTGTGATCGGCGCTGGGTCTGGGGGCGTAAGAGCCGCGCGCATGTCGGCCTCTCACGGGGCAAAAGTCGCAGTGGCGGAAGAATATCGTGTGGGCGGTACCTGCGTGATCCGCGGCTGCGTTCCCAAGAAGCTGTTTGTCTATGCAAGCCATTTCCATGAAGAATTTGAGGACGCAGCAGGTTTCGGGTGGACAGTCCCGCCGGCGACGTTCGATTGGGCGACGCTGCGGGATAACAAAGACAAGGAGATTGATCGCCTCAATCAGATCTACATCCGCAATTTGAACAATTCAGGCGTCGAGATCATTGAGAGCCGCGCCGTCCTGAAAGATGCGCATACCGTCCATCTGGTTGCCGAGAATCGAGATGTAACTGCCGACAAAATCCTGATTGCCACAGGTGCGACCGCCAACGTGGACGATCGATTGAAAGGCGTCGAACACACCATCACGTCCAACGAAGCATTCCATCTTGAAGAACTGCCGGAGAAAGTGATCGTTGCGGGAGGCGGTTATATCGCGGTCGAATTTGCAGGCATCTTCAACGGCCTTGGGATCGATACGACGCTACTCTATCGCGGCGAAGAAATTCTCAGAGGTTTTGACGATGACCTGCGCACAACGCTTCACGAAGAGATGGAGAAGAAGGGCGTCCGCATCATCACCGGGAGCGTATTCACCGAGATTGAAAAGACCGACAATGGATTTAACGCTCATCTGAGCAATGGAGAGGTCTTGGAGACGGGGCTTGTCATGTTTGCGATCGGGCGTGACCCGAATACGAAAGGTTTGGGTCTGGAGACCGCTGGCGTTGAGCTTGGTGGCAAGGGCGAGATCCTCGTCGACAAATATTCAAAGACCAATGTGGAGAACATCTACGCCGTCGGCGATGTGACCGACCGGGCGAACCTTACACCGGTTGCGATCCGCGAAGGCGCGGCGTTCGCAGAGACTGTGTTCAACAACAATCCGGTGGCTGTCGATCACTCGATTATACCGACCGCCGTGTTCTCTCAGCCTGAGATCGGCACCGTTGGTCTCACGGAAGAGGAAGCGCGGGCGCAATACTCGGAGATCGATATCTACAAATCGAAATTCCGGGCGATGAAACACACCCTGTCAGGCCGCAACGAACAGACAATGATGAAGCTCATTGTTGATGCGGCAACGGATAAGGTCGTGGGTTGCCACATCATCGGACCTCATTCGGGCGAAATGATCCAGGCGATCGGCATTGCGGTCACCATGGGTGCCACCAAAGCGCAGTTTGATATGACGGTCGCGGTCCACCCAACGGCTGCGGAAGAACTGGTCACCATGAAAGAAAAGTGGGTCGCGCCAGAGCTTAAGGCTGCGGACTAGCTTTCCTTATGCCAGACGCAAAATGGGCAGGCGCAGTAGACGTTGGTGTCGGTTGGGCCGTCTATCGGGGACCGGTTGGCGATGCGGAAACCCACCAACATCTCGCGCTACAGTTCACCGTCCTCATTGACGGGTCCTTGGACGTCGAACTGAACGGCAAGTTGCAACATGATGCGCAAGCGCTTCTGGTTGCAAAGAATACGCCTCACCTCTTGTTGGGCGCCAAGGCGGAAATCATTTCTCTGTACGCAGATCCGATCACGACGCTGGGGCAGCGTCTGAACTCAGTTTGTGGTGGGGAGACCGGTCTGACTTGGCGTAGCACTCCGCTTGATGCACAAGGCTTCGGCGCGGCTGTGACGCAGGCGGAGGGTTTGGGCTGGTCTTCGGGATTCCGACAACTCATCGACGACTGGCTGGGTCCCGTGCCGCACACACCGCCAAACCCTGATCCGCGTCTGCTCCAAGCAACAGAGATCATTGGCGCTGACCTGAGTGGTACGCATCGATTAGGGACGGTTGCTGATCAGGTAGGCTTATCGCCTGGACGCCTGTCCGTCCTCTTTCGCCGAGATCTTGGTATAGCATTTCGAGCCTACGTCAGATGGGCTCGTGTCGTAGCAGCATCAAACGCAATAGCGGGAGGTGCTAATGCCACCGAAGCGGCACACCTCGCCGGCTTTGCTGACCAAGCGCACTTTACGAGAAGTTTTCGGGACCTTTTTGGTACACCTCCCGCATCTGGCCTTCTGTCGAACCAGTTTATCTCTGTGTGAACGGGGCGACCAATTGAGCCAGATAGGATTGCGGGTAGGCAGGGTCGGTGCCAATACCCAAATCGTCTGGCCCAATCATTTTGTCGCGCTCGAAGTGATAGGTGCCCAGGAGGTGGTCGCCTAGCGTGGTGAAAAGTCCGAAATTGACATCGCCATCACGAGACCATTTCTGGTGATGAAAACGATGGACCTTGTTGATGGCGAGGAACCACCGAAGTGGGCCCACACAATAGTCGACGTTTGAGTGCTGAAGCAGCAACTGCAACGCAATCATGAAGACAAGAACAACGGCTACGTCCAGCGGCATACCCAGAGCAACAAGGGGCGCCACGCCAACCATGCCTTCGATTGCTTGGTGTATCGGGTGCTTCATGAGCCCGTTAAACCCATAGAGGCGCCGGACGGAGTGATGGACCGCGTGGAATTTCCACAGCCAACTCCACTTGTGGCTTGCATAGTGCGCGAATGTGATGCCGATATCAGCGAATAGGGTCGCACCAAGGCATTGGACCCAGAAAGGGAGATGTGATGGCCACAGGCCGCCTGACCCCAAGAGGGCGACGAGCGCCGGAATGGAAAAGACACTCAGCAAGTTGCTGGCTTCGTTGACGAATGCGTGGGCAAAGTCACGGCCCCGGTCGCCCATGTCAGAGTTGAAGCGGGGATCATAGGGTACAAACTGTTCGGCCAGGAACGAGGTCAGCACGGCGATCCCAAACAGAGCCAGCAGCCACCAATGATTGGAACCTGATTCCACAAGCCAGAGGGCATACGCGGCTATTAAGAACATTAAGGGAAGGAATGCATAGCGCATGATGGTCTTCATAAGCCTCTCCTGTGGTTGAGGGCTGACTGTAGGAAGACCGATCTGAAACGACTTGAACAAACCATTCGTTTGAAGGTTTCAAGTCGATGTTAGCTACTGGGATATTACCCTTGAGCGGTAAGACCTTGAATGACGTTCTTGAGGAGCCCCTTGGCGAATGTCTCGTCCAGGGGCAGGTGTCCGATTAGGACACGATAAAAGAGCGGTCCATAGATCATATCGAGCGCGATCTCGATATCGGCGTCCGCGCGGATTTTTCCGTCGGCTATGGCGCGTTGGAGAATCTCTTTCCCCTCAACACGGCTCTTGAGGATCACCTGATTCCGAAATCCCTTGGCAATTTCGCTGTCCTGCTCAGCCGCCGCCAGCATGAGGCGCACCTGACCCCCGCGCTTGGTCGCGAACTTTGCCACCACCTTCAGCAACTGCCGCTCAAGATCCGCCAAAGGCGAGTCTGTTTCGCGCACGTCCGTCGCTGATGTGTCACTGGCCATAAGGGCGGCCATGGCGAGCGCCTGGGCGTTCGGCCAAGACCGATAGACCGTGGGCTTGCCCACTTTTGCCCGAGAGGCGACGGCTTCCATGGTCACCGCTGATATCCCACCTTCTTCCAGGAGCGCACTGGCGGCATCCAGGATCGCTCGCCGCGCGGCCTCGCTACGCGGGCGCCCGCGCTTGGGTTTTTCAGTCTTGACTCTTTCGATCATTATGAAACACTACGTAACGTAATTAAATGAATTTGGCAAGGAGAAGGATCATGACCAAGGTCAAAGCTCACGGTCTGATGCCCTATATCGCCGTGCGTGATGGAGCCGCAGCGATTGACTACTACACGCGTGCCTTTGGCGCCGTTGAGAAATACCGCCTGGAAGACCCTGCTGATGGCCGGATCGGCCATGCTGAGCTGACGCTCGGCAGTTCAACGCTGATGCTGTCCGACGAATACCCGGATTTTGGCGCTTTATCGCCGGAAAGCCTGGGCGGATCGCCGGTGAAACTCCACATCTACGTGGACGATGTAGACAGTGTATTCGCGGGTGCGATTGCGGCAGGCGGCACCGAGCTTCGGCCGGTTAAAGATCAGTTTTTTGGCGATCGGAGCGGCATGCTGCAGGACCCGTTTGGGCACACCTGGTTCATCGCCACCCAGACAGAGGACGTCTCCCCGGCAGAAATGCAGAAGCGCTGGGCAGAAGGGATGGAGGGCTAGGCTGCTCACAAGCCAGTGAGAGCGATTGAAACGTCAAAAGGGACTAACCATCTCAAGCACTTAGCCTTTTCATTGGAACTGATTGGGCCTATAACTTCCGGCCTTCCGACCACGCTGTGGATAAAAACCGAATTCAGGTTCCATCTGTGGTTGGACCCGACGCAAGCCCTGCGAATAAGTGCTTAAATACAAGAGGTTAGCCATGCCAGACGGCAGCGCATCGAAAAACTGGTCCCCTTCGAGCTGGAGAGAGAAACCCATTCTCCAGGTCCCGACCTATCCGGATGCGGCTGTGGTATCAGACGTGGAGACGACTCTAGCTAAATCTCCCCCCCTCGTATTTGCAGGGGAAGCCCGGAACCTCAAGAAGGATCTGGCGGAGGTCTGTGAAGGCCGCGCCTTCCTGCTTCAGGGCGGCGATTGCGCCGAAAGCTTCGCTGAGTTCCATCCGGACAATATTCGCGACACCTTCCGTGTGCTGCTTCAAATGGCGGTGGTCCTCACCTACGCGGCCGCAGTGCCGGTAGTGAAGGTCGGCCGGATTGCCGGTCAGTTTGCAAAGCCGCGCTCGTCCGACAGCGAGACCATTGGCGATGTGACCCTGCCGAGCTACCGGGGCGATATCATCAACGGGATCGAATTCACCGAAGAAGCGCGTGTGCCGGATCCGCGCCGTCAGCTGCAGGCCTACAGCCAGTCAGCCGCGTCGCTCAATCTGATCCGTGCGTTCGCGACAGGTGGGTATGCCGATCTGGATTACGTTCACCGGTGGACTCTCGGCTTCGTCGGCGAAGGTGAGGGCAAGAAGCGGTACGAAGATGTGGCGCAGCGCATCACAGAAGCGCTCGACTTCATGCGCGCCTGCGGCATTGATGCGGACACTGTCCCGCAGCTGCAGACCACCTCTTTCTACACCAGCCATGAAGCTTTGCTGCTCGGGTACGAGCAGGCCATGACCCGCGTCGACTCAACGTCCGGCGATTGGTACGACACCTCAGCCCACATGCTCTGGGTCGGAGACCGGACCCGCCAGGCCGACCACGCCCATGTGGAATTCTGCCGCGGCGTGAAAAATCCGATCGGCATGAAGTGTGGTCCGTCCATGGAACCCGACGATCTGCTACGTCTGATCGATATGTTGAACCCGGACAATGAGTCCGGTCGCTTGACGCTGATCTGCCGTTTTGGGGCGGAGAATGTGGAGAAGCATCTGCCGACTCTGATCGAAGCAGTCGAGAAAGAAGGCCGCAAGGTGGTCTGGTCCTGCGATCCGATGCACGGCAACACCATCAAAGCCTCGACAGGCTACAAGACCCGCCCAGTAGACCGGGTGCTGGCGGAAGTGCAGCAGTTCATGAGCGTGCACCGCGATATGGGCACCCATGCAGGCGGCGTACACTTCGAAATGACGGGTCAGAATGTGACGGAATGTCTGGGCGGCGCCCAGGCGATCGGCGAAGAAGACCTGTCTGACCGTTACCACACCCACTGCGATCCACGCCTGAACGCCAGCCAGTCTCTGGAGCTTGCCTTCCTCATTGCCGAAGGGCTGAAGAAGGAACGCGACAGCCGGGCGCCGGAAAACAACGTGGTCTCGATCTAACAGCGCGGCAAAGAATTGAAAGAGGCGGGCCCGAGTCAACTCGGAGCCCGCCTTTTTGTTAGCAGCAGCTATTGCTTTCGTTTTCTTCGCCAAAGATCACGAATTGGCCCGCGAACGCGCCGCTCTTTAGCCGGTCTGCATCTTCGCCAGTGAGGGTCACGCGGCGGCCACGCTGGAAGGTCCGCCCGGTTTCATCCGTCACCTGCTCCCACGGGCCCGTATAGATCACCTCAAGAGCCTCAGCCTCGGTGTTGACCGCGGGCTTATAGGCCACATAGGTCGCCGAGCGATATTCGATGTCTTCGACCACCTGCCACGGCGTTTGCTCCAGCTTGTCGAGCCGCACACCTGCGAACCCCACCGCTGCAAGGGCGTCGGCAAAGCCTTCTTCCGTAAGCGCACCGCTAATGCATCCACTCCAGAGCTCTTCGTCTTGTTTCAAGTGTTCGGGTGACTCCTTGTCCGAAACAATGTCTGAAATCGCAATCCGGCCGCCCGGTTTCAGAACGCGGTAGATCTCCCGAAACAGCTGAGGCTTCTCTTCGTCTGAGACCAAGTTCAGCACACAGTTCGACACCACAACATCGATGCTGTCATCGGCAACGAGCGGATGTGTCTGCCGACTTGTTTCCAGATGCGCTTCCAACGCTTTGAAGTCCGCGGCTGATTTGGCCGGATGGGCGCTCAGCCAATGATCAAGTGCATCAAGATCAGTCTTCAGGTCCTGGATGTTGCCATGCCGGAATTCGACATTGTCATATCCAAGCTGTTCCGCCACCGCAGGTTGGGCGCCGCGGGAGAGCTCGAGCATGTCGTCATTGACATCGACTCCGATGACTTTGCCTTCCGGGCCGACAATCTGTGCCGCGATAAAACAGATCTTCCCGCCGCCCGCGCCGAGATCGAGAACCGTTTCGCCCGAGCGCACATAGGTCGAGGGGTCACCGCAGCCATAGTCTCTATCGAGGACTTCCTGCGGAATGATCTTGAGGTATTTCGGGTCGTAGTCGACGGGGCAGCAGAGCGCTTCTTCCCGTTCAAATGCCGCCGCCGAATAGCGTTCTTTCACTGATTGCATTGTCGCACCCTGATCACGTGGAGGAGCGCCAACTCTTCCATAGACAGGACGCGCGCGGTACTAAATGAAATTGAATTTTTCGTGAGGAAATCAGCTCACCTTCACTCAACTCACCTTGACAAGGCGGCGCCCGAAATTCTCGCCCTCAAAGAGCCCGGCAAATGCCGCAGGCGCTGTCTCAAGACCTTCACTGATGTCTTCGGTGTAGATCAGTTTGCCCTGCATAATCCACCCACCCATCTCCGCCTGGGCATCGCGGAACTGTTTGAAATAATCGAACACGACCAGGCCCTCCATGCGGAGGCGATGGGTGATGAAGCGCAGTGTGTTCCGGATGCCGCGCGGCTCTGGCTTGTTATATTCCGCCACGGCGCCGGAGATAATGATCCGCGCCCGCTCATTCGTGTTTGCGATCGCGGCATCCAACATCTCGCCGCCAACATTGTCGAAATAGATATCGACACCATCCGGACAGGCGCCTTGGATCGCATCTTCCAGGTTGGCGACTTCCTTGTAGTTGATGCAGGCATCGAACCCGAGCTCGCCGGTGACATAGGCGCATTTCTCTTTGGAGCCGGCGATGCCAACCGTGCGGCACCCCTTCATCTTCGCGATTTGACCAGCCGTGGCGCCGACTGGGCCGGCGGCGGAAGAAATCAGAACCGTCTCGCCTTCCTTCGGCTGTCCAAGGTCGAGGAGGCCGAAATAGGAGGTAAGACCCGGAATTCCCAGTACGCCGATCGCTGCCGTCACACGGAGCGGCCCGAGGAACATGGCAGCATCCAGCTTTGCAAGGCCACGCCCGTTTGAAAGCGCATGAGACTGCCAGCCAAATCCGCCTGTAACCAGATCGCCAACCGCGAACTTCTCATTGTTGGACTGAATGACTTCGCCAACCATGGCGCCTTCGATCACCTCGCCGATCTGCAGCGCCGCCGCATAGCTGTCCGCAGACAGGCGCGACCGCATGCCCGGGTCGATGGAGATAAATTTGGCCTGGATTAGCAACTCATGTTCGCCCGGATCGGCAAGCTCGACTTCTTCCAACCGGAAATTCTCCGGGGCAGGTTTCCCATCGGGTCGGGATGCGAGCACCCAGCGGTGGTTTGTAGTCGGCATGAGTTGTGTTCCTCCAAAAGACAACCCGGCAGCTGGTGCCGCCGGGCTCAGAATCTTATCAACGCGACTGGCGAAAAGCCAGACAGGTGATCAAGACGGATCGTCGCTGATCTTCACCAGCATCTTGCCGAAATTGGCACCCGAGAAGAGGTTGAGAAATGCCTTTGGTGCATTCTCAATACCGTCTTCGACGGTCTGTTCCGTCTTCATCTGGCCGCTGCTGATCAGCTTTGCCATCTCTGCATAAAACTCGGGAATGATGTCGAGATGGTTTGACACAATGAAACCTTCGAGCTTGAGGCTCTTACCGACAATCTGGATGAGATTGTTCGGACCTGGGCGTGGTTCCGTGTCGTTATACTGTTCGATCATACCGCAGAGTGCGGCGCGTCCATGCGGGTTCATATAGTTGATCGCCGCCTGAAGATGTGCGCCACCTACATTCTCGAAATAGACGTCAATGCCTTTCGGGAAGGCGTCGCGGACAGCGGCGTCCAGGTCACCACACGTCTTGTAGTTGATCGCCTTGTCGATACCGGCGACTTCTTCCAGCCACTTGCACTTGTCGTCTGATCCGGCGGACCCCACAACATAACAACCATGTGCCTTCGCCAGCTGACAGACCACGGCACCCACAGCGCCTGACGCGGCGGAAACAAAGACATTCTCGCCGTCTTTTAGTTCGCCCACCTTGAAGAGGCCCGCATAGGCAGTCATACCCGGCATGCCGAGCGTGCCGAGATTAGCTTCGATGGGACCCATGGCCGGGTCGATCTTGTTCACCATGGTGCCGTCAGTGACATAGAATTCGCGCCAACCATTCATCGAGTTCACATAGTCGCCAACACCAAAATTTTCATTGTTGGACTCGATCACTTTGCCGATGCAGCCACCGTCCATGGTTGCGCCGATCTGGAATGGAGGTACGTAGCTTTCGCGGTCCATCATGCGGCCACGCATGTAAGGGTCGACCGACATCCAAAGGTTTTGAACCAAGAACTCACCGGCGCCCGGCGAGGCCACGGGCACTTCCACGATTTGGAAGTCGCTGTCTTTCGGTTCGCCTTCCGGCCGTGCAGCCAACTGCACTTCTTTGCTGATCATATTTGACATTTCTGTCTCCTGTTAGTTGGGGGTGATGATGAAATTGAATATTTGAAGATCAGACGACTTTGACCATGCGCTTGCCGCGGTTCTCACCGGCAAGAAGGCCAATCAAGGCGGCGGGCGTGTTTTCCAACCCTTCGATCACATCTTCCTGCACCCTGATCTTGCCGTCTGCGACCCAGCCTTCCAGGTCCTTCAATGCCTTTTCCCGTTCGTTCGGGAAGTCGGACATAATGAAGCCTCTGAGATTGAGACGTTTGGTGACGATAAGACCGGGCACGCCGCGCGGACCCGCTGAAGGCGGAGCGCCGTCATATTGAGAGACAGCACCGCAGCAGGCGATGCGGCCAAAATTGTTCATGCGGAAGAGGGCGGCTTCCAGAATGTCCCCGCCGACATTATCGAAATAGACATCGATGCCCTGGGGTGCCACGGCTTTCAGCGATTTGAAAACCGGCTCGGTTTTGTAGTTCACCGTTTCGTCGAAGCCGAGCTCATCTTTCAGCCATTGGCACTTCTCGTCGGAGCCCGCGATGCCGATGACGGTGCAGTCTGGCACGGCCGCTTTCGCGATCTGTCCGACAAGCGTGCCGACAGAGCCTGCCGCTGCCGACACGAGGATCGTTTCACCAGCCTTTGGCGTCGCGCAATGAAGAAGGCCGAAATAGGCGGTGAGCCCCGCCACACCATAGACACTCAACAGATGTGTCTTTGGTTCCATAGCGGGCACTTTCTGGGCGACCTTGGCGGGAACCACGGCGTAGTCCTGCCAGCCTGTATCCGCAAAGACCAGGTCGCCAGTTGAGAAATCAGGCGATTTACTATCGACAACCTCGGCGATGGCGCCGCCGGCCATGACCTGGCCTGATTCCACCGCATCGCGATAGGTCGCGCCCTGCATCCAGGCACGGTTCGCCGCATCCAAAGAGATATAGTGAGTCCGCAGCAGAAGGCTGCCCTCGTCATGGAGCGACGGCACGGGCGTTTCTGCAAGCTTGAAATGTTCTGGGCCGAGCTTCCCTTTGGGTGTTTCGACCAGCAGGATCTGGCGGTTTGTGGCGTCAGCCATCCTATTTCTCCCCATTTTTAATGTTTGTTGCCGCCAGCATATAGACAGGGCGAGAGCTATGCACCACCTGTAAGTCCCCAAATCCCGTACGTAATTGAGCGCCCCTATTGTTCATGCACGAACAGCAAGTTAGAAACACGTTTCAAATCCGACACAGAGTTGAGTCCCCAGACCCTCCATGACCGATCAGTTGAAAATAGCCCTGGCCCAATTGAACCCGACTGTGGGCGACATTGCCGGCAACATGGCGAAAGCCCGCGCCGCGCGGACCGAAGCGTCTGCAGAAGATGCCGATCTCGTGATGTTCCCGGAGCTTTTTCTGATTGGGTATCCGCCGGAAGACCTGGTCCTGAAGCCGTCTTTTCAACGCGCGGTGGATGAGGCGCTGACAGAGCTCGCAAAGGACACCAAGGACGGTGGACCCGGCTATTTGATCGGCGCACCGTCTCTTGAGGAGTTCGGCCTCCACAATTCAATGGTGTTGATCGACGGTGGCGAGATTGTCGGCAAACGTCACAAAGTGCATTTGCCAAATTATGGCGTGTTTGACGAACCGCGTGTCTTCACCCCAGGCAGCATGCCGGGACCGCTGCCGTTCCGTGGCGTGCGACTGGGCGTGCCCGTCTGCGAAGACATCTGGTTTGAGGACGTGACCGAGTGTTTGGAAGAGACCGGCGCCGAAATCCTGCTGGTCCCAAACGGGTCGCCTTTCGACACAGAGAAACACGATGCGCGGATGCAGCATTGTGTCGCCCGGATCAATGAGACGGGCTTGCCACTTGTCTATCTCAATCAGATCGGGGGACAGGATGAGCTCGTGTTTGATGGGGCATCTCTTATCCTGAACAGCGACCTCTCTCTCGCCGCACAAATGCCCGCCTGGGAGGAATGCGTCCATGTGACGACCTGGACCCGCGAGGATGGTGGCTGGGTCTGCGCCAAAGCCGATGCGGCTCCGATCCCTGACGGCGACGAAGCCATCTACAATGCCTGCGTGTTGGGCTTGCGCGATTATGTCACCAAGAACCGCTTCCCTGGTGTTGTGCTGGGGCTGTCAGGTGGCGTCGACTCCGCGATCTGCGCGGCGATCGCCGTCGATGCCTTAGGCGCGGACAAGGTTCACTGCGTCATGCTGCCGTACAAATACACAGCCGATGAAAGCGTGAGCGATGCGGAGCAATGTGCTGCGGCACTGGGCGTGCGCTATGACAGCGTTCCCATTGAGGGGCCCGTAAAAGGCTTCCTCGCAGCGCTTGACCCCATGTTCGCGAAGACGCAGTCCGACACGACGGAAGAAAATCTCCAGTCGCGGACCCGCGGCACCATTCTTATGGCGCTCTCCAACAAATTTGGCAGCATGGTGGTGACGACCGGCAATAAGTCGGAAGTGTCTGTCGGTTATGCCACGCTCTATGGCGACATGAATGGCGGCTACAACCCGATCAAGGATCTCTACAAACTGCAGGTCTTTGCCCTTTGCCGCTGGCGGAACGCCAACAAGCCATCGATCGGCCTGGGACCTGAGGGCGAGGTGATCCCGGTCAACATCATCACCAAGCCTCCGTCTGCGGAATTGCGTGAGGATCAGAAAGACGAAGACTCCCTGCCGCCTTATGAGGTCTTGGACGACATTTTGGAATGTCTCGTCGAGAAGGAGATGCCCGTTGCCGAGATTGTGGAGCGCGGCCACGAACGCGACTTGGTGAAGCGCATCGAGCATCTGCTCTACATTGCAGAATATAAGCGTCGTCAAGCGGCACCTGGCGTGAAGGTCACGTCGCGCAATTTCGGGCGGGACCGGCGTTATCCCATCACCAACGGCTATCGCGACGCGCGGTAAGGAACATTATGACTGCATGTCTCAGATTTGCGCCGAGCCCAACCGGCACCATCCATGTCGGCAATGTGCGCACCGCCTTATTCAACTGGCTGCTGGCGAAGAAAGAGGGCGGTACCTTTATTCTGCGCCTCGATGACACCGACACGGAACGCTCCACTCAGGAATATGCCGACAAGATCGTCGCGGACATGGCCTGGCTGGGCTTGACCCACGACAAGACCTTTCGCCAGTCGGACCGCTTTGATCGATACGCAGAGACGGTGGAACAGCTGAAAGCCGAAGGTCGCCTTTATCCCTGCTACGAAACGCCTGACGAGCTGGACCGCAAACGCAAACGTCAGCTGGGTCGGAAACTGCCGCCCGTCTACGACCGCGCGGCGCTTGATCTGACCTACGAAGAGAAGGCCGCATTTGAGGCTGAAGGCCGCCAACCACATTGGCGCTTCAAGCTTGATCCGGAAGTGGTCGAGTTCGACGATCTGTTTTTGGGGCCGGTGAAAGTCGACACCAAGAGCCTGTCTGATCCGATCCTCATTCGCGGCGATGGGTCCTACCTCTACACCCTGCCGAGCGTCGTGGACGACATCGATATGGGCATCACCCACATCGTGCGCGGCGAAGATCATGTGACCAACACCGGCGCACAGGTGCAGGTGTTTCGTGCGCTGGGTGCTGAACCTCCCATTTTTGGACATCACTCTCTCTTGTTGAATGAAGAGGGTCAGCCGCTCTCCAAACGTCTCCGCGGTGAATATTCAATTGAATCTCTCCGGGACGCAGGTTTTGAACCCATGGCGGTGAACTCTTTCCTGGCGAAATTGGGCACGTCCGATGCAGCTGTCGCCCGCGATCAACTCGCCACGCTGGCGGACGAGTTTGCGCCAGCAGATGTCGGCAGATCCGGCCATCGGTTCGACAAGCGGGAATTGGAGCGTGTTAACGCTGCCCTTCTGCACGCCATGCCATTTGAAGATGTGGTGGGCCGTCTGGCTGAGCGCGGGATCGACGGCGGCGTGGAATTCTGGGACGCTGTGCGCCCCAACCTCACTCTCTTCGATGGTGTCGCGGAATGGTGGCACGTGGCCCATGGGCCGGTCGAACCTCTTATCGAAGCAGAAGACGCGGAATTCATCACCGCCGCGGCGGCCGCACTGCCTGCCGAGCCTTGGGACGAGACGACCTGGAAGAGCTGGACGGGAACACTCAAGGAAGAAACAGGCCGGAAGGGCAAAGCGCTCTTCATGCCACTGCGTTTAGCACTCACAGGTCTTCGCCATGGACCTGAGCTCGCAAACCTGCTACCTCTTCTCGGGCGTGAGCGGGCCTTGGCCCGTTTGAGCGGGCAAAAAGCTTAAAACTGGGCATTAACGGCGAGACCGATCCGATGAACATCATCAACGCGATCATTATTAAGGGTCTGATTATCAGCGGCTAAGAGCATTGGCCGCCGCCGTTCGAGCACGTTTTCTTCAGAAATTCAGACGCAAAGAACCGGCCGGCGGTATAGCAGGGGACACGGTTGGCGGATTTTGTCCGTTGAGCATTTTCAGCAAAAGTGTGTAGCGGTTTTGCGGTTCGAAAATGCGACCAGCAAATGGATAAGTATTATGAGCAAAGAACGGCTTTATCTTTTCGACACGACGCTGCGCGATGGTGCGCAGACCCAGGGCGTAGATTTCTCTGTCGAGGATAAGCGGCTTATTGCGGGTCTGCTCGACAAATTGGGTGTCGACTATGTGGAAGGCGGATATCCAGGCGCCAACCCGACCGATACCGACTTTTTCTCTAGCGACCCGAAGCTGAGCAACGCGACCTTCACGGCCTTTGGCATGACAAAACGGGCGGGGCGGTCGGCTGACAATGATCCGGGCCTCGCAGCCATTCTCGACAGTTCGGCGGCTGCTGTGTGCCTGGTTGCCAAAAGCTGGGACTTCCACGTGGACGTGGCGCTCGGCATCACCAACGAGGAAAACCTCGAAACCATAACAGACAGCGTCCGCGCAATCATCGGACGTGGTCGCGAGGCCATGATCGATTGCGAGCATTTTTTCGATGGCTACAAAGCGAACCCGGATTATGCGCGGGCCTGCGTGAAGGCGGCGTTGGACGAGGGCGCGCGCTGGGCGATCCTCTGCGACACCAATGGCGGCACGCTTCCGCACGAGGTGGAGCAGATTGTTTCCGACCTCATGAAAGACCTTCCTGGTGACCGGCTTGGCATCCATTGTCACAACGACACGGAGAACGCGGTGGCGAACACGCTAGCTGCTGTGCGCTCAGGTGTGCGTCAGATTCAAGGCACGCTCAACGGTCTGGGCGAGCGCTGCGGCAATGCTAACATGGTGTCGCTGATCCCAACTCTTCTTCTGAAGCCTGAATATGCCGACCGTTTTGAGATCGGCGTGACGAAATCCCAGCTGAAGGACCTGACGCATGTGTCGCGCACTTTGGACGAACTCCTGAACCGTGCGCCGGACAGATATGCGCCTTATGTCGGCGAAAGTGCCTTTGCGTCAAAAGCTGGCATCCACGTCTCGGCCATTCTGAAAAATCCGTCCACCTACGAGCATGTGGAGCCGGAGAGCGTTGGCAACAAACGCCACATCTCCGTCTCGGATCAGTCAGGTCGCTCCAATGTCCTGGCCCAATTTGAGGCGGCCGGAATCGACGTCGATAGTAAGGACCCGCGCATCAACCGCCTGCTCGAAGAGGTGAAAGAGCGGGAATATCTGGGCTATTCCTATGATGGCGCCGAAGCCTCGTTTCAACTGCTCGCCCGTAAGATGCTGGGGCAGGTGCCAGAATATTTCACGGTGAACTCGTTCCGTGTGCTCGTTGAGCGCCGCTACAACGCGCTGGGTGAACTGGTGACTGTGTCGGAAGCCACCGCCAAAGTTGTGGTGGACGGGGAACAGTTCATCTCCGTGGGGGAGGGGAACGGTCCAATCAACGCTCTCGATGAGGCGCTGCGCAAGGACCTCGGCAAGTACCAGTCCTATATCGACGAAATCCGCCTGGTGGACTTTAAGGTGCGGATTCTCACCGGCGGCACGGAGGCCGTCACCCGGGTGCTGATTGAAAGTGCAGACGGGGAGGGCAATCGCTGGTTCACGGTCGGCGTGTCGCCCAACATTGTCGATGCGTCCTTTCAGGCGCTTACAGACAGCATCACCTACAAGCTCCTGCGGGATGGCGCACCGGCACCCCTGTCATCTGATAGTCAGACGACTCTGAAACAGCCGGGGAGCTAAGCGCTTTCTGACTGCGTCGCCATGCCCATGATCAGGTGTCGGATAGAGGCTTCCAATTCTTCCTGAGGCACCGGGCGATCGCTGTGCATGGCGACCAGGGCTGCCTCAGCCAGCACGGCATTCAGAAACCGGGCCGCGATCTCAATTGACGGCACGGCAATTTCTCCAGCCTCAGAGGCTGCTCTTAGACCCGCTGTCATCAGACCCAGACTAGATTCGGCTTCAAGGTCGCGGGCACGCTCCCAGCCCAGCACCTGGGGGGCCTGGTCGATCAAAATCGCCGCAATTTCGGGCTTTCTGACCTCTTTCAGCCAGGAAAGGCAGGAATTGATCAGGCTCTCCAGGGGCGACTCCGATTTCTTGGCCGCCCGGCCGGAACGCTTGATCGCACCGTCTGCAGACGCCACAAAAACCGCTTCAAATACGTCCCGTTTGGTGGGGAAGTGATAATACATCGCCCCCCGACTCACCCCGGCATTGGCCAGAATGTCGTCGGTGGAGGTTCCTTCAAACCCTTGATTTGCAAAGAGTTTTTCGGCGGATGTGATGAGTGCTGTGCGTGTCGCAGCACGTCTTTCTGATTGAGTAGCCATAAAAGGACTTTACAACAAACCTCTGCGTGGGTAAAACCGACAGACAGTCGGTTTTTAAATTTCCCTCGTTTTTTACTCAGGAGAGACGTTATGAGCAGTTACCCCGAAAATTTCGACCACATGCTGGCGGCCTGGAACGAAATGGATCTGTCCAAAGTTCGTGGACACCTGGAAAAAGCCGTTGCCCCCGACGTGCACTTTCTCGATCCGAAGAAGGATGTGACAGGCATTGATGCCTTCGTTGAGATGATCCACGAGTTCCGGACCGAAATTGCGCCGGACGCCATCAACTCGCGCGCGAGTGGCATCGACTCGCACAACGGCTTGTATCGCTACAATTGGGCTATACATAATGGCGACGAACTGGCACTGACGGGGTTCGACATGTGCATGATGAACGACGACGGAATGATTTCCGCTGTCTATGGTTTCTTCGGGCCGCTGCCTGAACTTGAAGCCTGATTTAAAGCCCGGCGCTCAAGCGGAAGCCCGCTCATCCGGGCTTCCGGTAAAGGTGAGCTGGGGTGAGTACAAATCTGGAGAAGGACGCCGGGCGTGAAGCCCTGTTGGGCGGCATCGGCGCGGCGTCCGGATATGCTTTTTGGGGCCTCACGGTCATCTTCTATAAGCAGCTCACCCATGTGTCTGCTTATGAGGTCCTCGCCCATCGCACGCTCTGGAGCGTTGTGCTCACCGTAGCACTGATTTTTCTGTTCAAGCGCCGGGCCGCTTTTTTTGCAGCGCTGACGAACAAGCGCTTGCTCCTGACCTTGACCGCAACCAGTCTGATCATCGGCACCAACTGGTTTGTCTTCATCTATTCCATCAATGAAGAGCGGGTGCTGGAGACCAGCCTCGGCTACTACATCAATCCGCTCATTAGCGTTTTGATCGGCGTCGCTTTCCTCTCAGAGAAGCTGACACGGCCGCAGATTGCCGCCGTTGTGCTTGCGGCAATCGGTGTGCTTTGGATGACCATTGATTTCGGCGCCGTCCCCTGGATTTCGCTCTTCCTTGCGGTGACCTTCGCGATCTACGGATATCTTCGCAAAATTACAGATGTTGAGCCGCTAGAAGGGCTCTCCATTGAAGTCTTGATCCTTCTGCCTTTCGCCATTGGCTATCTCATTTTCATGGAGAGCGCTGCGGGCACGGCGCTGATGCATGAGAGTGCGTGGACGGTCTTTCTTCTCATGCTTGCGGGGCCCATGACGGTCATTCCGCTCTTCCTGTTCAACTACGGGGCGCAGCGTATCCGTCTGGCCACCTTGGGCCTGATGCAATATCTGGCGCCGACCGTTCAACTGGTGATCGCCGTCTGGATGTATGGCGAGCCGCTGACGGACACCCATCTGATTACGTTTGGTCTGATCTGGGCGGGTCTTGCTCTCTTTAGTTGGGATACCTGGCGCCGAGAACGCGAGCTTCGCCGCGTCGCACGGGCAGCCGAGTCGCGCCCTGAAGCGAATCGTTGATTTGAAGCTCAGAGCGCCATAGCCTTTTTGCATGGCTTGGCCCGCGCCGCCCCCCTCCATTGGGGAAGCATCTGACATGTGGGGTGATCAACTCATCGAACCGTCTGTTCGAGCATGCGCAAAAGGAGGGATTGCGACCACCGCTCGCAATAGGAGGTTCTCGTATGAGACTATCTGCCCCAATCTATCGCCTGAAGCGGCAAGCAAAGATCATGTCGCGGGAAGAAGGGATCACCCTTCACAAAGCACTCGACCGTGTCGCCAGACAAGAAGGCTTCCAAAGCTGGAGTCATCTTGCAAAGAGATATGCTGAAGACAAACCGGCCTCTGAAGTATTGGCTGAGCTGCAACCGGGCGACCTGGTGCTGATGGGTGCCCGGCCGGGGCACGGCAAGACCCTGATGGCACTGGAGATTGTTGTCGAGGCGATCAAAACGGGCGCAGAAGGTGCCTTCTTCACCTTGGATTACAACGACGCGAATGTGCTCCAAAGACTGAAATCCATTGGCTGTGATCCTCAAGAGCTGGGAAACACTTTTCTCCTGGACACGTCTGATGACATTGACGCCGACTACATTGTCGATCGCTTGAGGGAAAAGCCCCGCGGTACTGTCGTCGCCATCGACTATCTGCAGATACTGGATCAGCGCCGCACCAGTCCTGAGATCAATCAGCAGATTGAAACGCTGAAGAACTGGGCAGCTGTCGCCGGCCACATCATTATTCTGATCTCCCAGATTGATCGGAAATATGAGCTGAGCGCGCATGATCTGCCCACCCTGGCCGATGTGCGCACACCCAATCCGCTTAATCTGTCGCTCTTCACCAAATCCTGTTTCCTGAGTGAAGGTGAAGTGAAGCTTGAGGCGGTCGCCTAATTGGCAAAACAAGGGAATCGGGACGCGCGTCCCGGTTCCAGCCAGTCCATTAGAGTGCGGCCTCAATCCGAGGCAAGACATCTTCCACGCGATCCACCACGGCATATTGACCTCGGATGGATGAGCGCACGAACCCCTGATCGATCATGTGATCGAACAGGCTGATGAGCGGATCCCAGAAATTGTTCAGGTTGAGAAAGAGAATAGGGCGGTTATGCCGCCCAAGCTGCGCCCAGGTCAGCATCTCAATCACTTCTTCCAGGGTTCCGATGCCGCCAGGCAGCGCAAGAAAGGCGTCCGCCCGCTCAAACATCTTCTGCTTTCGTTCGTGCATGGAGCCCACCACGTGAAGCTCGCTCACTTCGTTGTAAGCGATTTCTTTTGTCTGCAGAAAGTCAGGAATAATGCCCGTGACATGGCCGCCATCCGCCATTACCCGCCGTGCACAGATGCCCATCAGGCCTATGCCGCCGCCGCCATAGACCAGCCCCACATCGTTCGCCGCAAAAGTGCGGCCCAGGCTTTCTGCCATGTCGGCAAACTCGGGCGCCTCGCCTTTGCTGGAGCCGCAATAAACGCAGACATTCAGGCGGGGCATGCAGTCTCCTTGGTTCTGTGCATTGATACGGGGTTCAAAATGGTGCCGTATTTGCACTTTAACGTCATGAACACCGTGTACTGTGGCGATCGTCCCAGTCCGGAACAGCTATTAACCATGCATGCGGCAGAGGGAAGCTTTTTCCGCACAGCCCGTTAGCATGGCGCAGTAGAATAACCAGGACGGAAGAAACCGAAAGAGGGGTCTCAGCCAATGTCACCGCGAATTCTAGCCATTGGCGGCGCGGCAGCCGCGACGATCATCGCTGTAATCATCGCTTTGTTCATGTTTATGGGCGGGGATGAAGAGACGGAATCTGTATCCACTACACCCGGCGGCCAGACCCAGCAGACGCCGATTGCGGAAGAAGTGGCCGAAAAGACGGTGCCGACCTTTGACATTGTGCGCGTCGAACGGGACGGCATGGCCGTCATCGCCGGTCGCTCTGAACCGCGCGCAACGATCACGCTGAAAAGAAATGGAACAGCCATCGCCACGGCAGAAGCGGACGGGCGAGGTGAGTGGGTTATCGTTCTCGACACCCCCTTAGCACCCGGCGATATTGAGCTGACACTGACAGCCCGAAACCCCGATGGCAGCGAGATTGATTCCATCCAGTCGGTGTCTGTTTCGGTTCCGGAGCAGGAAGGCGGACAGGCGCTGGTCGTGCTCGCAGAACCCGGGAAGGCCAGCCGTGTCCTGCAGGGACCCGGCGTGCCGTCTGACGCAGGAAACCTGGTTCTTGAAGCCGTGGATTATGATGAGCGCGGCAATGTCATAATTTCAGGGGTGACCGAACCGAACTCAACAGTTCGCATCTACCTGAATGACCAGTCAATCGGGGACGCTGTAGCTGATGCGGAAGGCCGCTGGGAATTGCGTCCCAACGGTGCGGTAGAACCGGGCACATACACCATGCGCATCGATCAGCTGGACGCCAACGGACAGGTTTCTGCCCGCGTCGAAGTGCCGTTTGAGCGCGGTGTCGCGGAAGAGGTGCGTCGTCAGATCGCGGAGGGCCAGGTTGTCATCCAGCCGGGCAACAATCTCTGGAACATCGCCCGCCAGCTATACGGCAGCGGTTTCCGCTACACGGTTATCTACCAGGCGAATCGCGACCAGATCCGCGATCCGAACCTGATCTACCCAGGGCAGATCTTGTCGACGCCTGCTGAGTAATGGCGTCGGCGCTGCGTTCTAGAAGCCTCTAAACGCGGCCCTCGGCACCAGGACTTGGCACCAGGAACCATACGCCCTAAATAGAAAGAACGCTTGTTCTGCACCCCGGTCCCGCAGGCCGGGGTGTTTTCTTCTGCATTCTGCGAAAATCTGAAGTTGTCAGTCGAACAAGCACCATAGGAGGGCGCATGACGCCACGCATCGGCGCAATGAAGGAACCAGTTGACCTGTCTCTGCCCCCGCAGACGACGAGTACCTACCGCGCCGTCTTGCCGCTTCTTTGGCCTGAAGGCCGCACGGATCTGCGAACACGTGTCGTACTGGCCTTCATTGCCATGTTTGCCGCAAAGGCTTTCACTGTTTATGCGCCGTTCTTCTACCGGGACGCGGTCGATGCACTGACGGCGGATGAGACGTCGACGGCCGCGATCGTCGCGGTGCCCGTTGCGCTGGTCGTGGCTTACGGCGTCGCGCGGATCATGATGATCGCTATGGCGCAGTTACGTGATGGCCTCTTCGCCCGGGTCGGACAGAATGCTGTCAGAACGCTGGCACTTCGCACGTTCAAGCATATTCACGCGCTGTCGCTCAGGTTTCACCTGGAACGCCGGACGGGGGGCCTGAGCCGGATCATCGAGCGCGGTACCAAGGCAATCGAGTTTTTGCTGCGGTTTTCTCTGTTCAGCATCTTTCCGACCATCATCGAACTCCTGCTCGTCGCCGGCATCCTTTGGTGGAATTTCGACTGGCGCTACGCGGCCGTCACTGGCGGCATCATTTCCCTCTATATCGCCTTTACCTACTGGGCGACGGAATGGCGCACGGCCATCCGGCGCGAGATGAACGACCGCGACACGGAAGCGAACACCAAGGCAATCGACAGTCTCCTGAACTATGAGACGGTCAAATATTTCGGCAATGAGAGCCACGAGAGCGGCCGATATGACAAAGCGATGGCAGGCTATGAAGGCGCGGCGATCCGCACGTCGACGTCGCTCTCGATCCTGAATACCGGGCAGACCCTCATCTTCACGCTGGGTCTGATCACTCTCATGCTGATGGCCGCCTATGGCGTCGCTGACGGAACACTCACGGTGGGTGAATTCGTGATGGTGAATGCCTTCATGATCCAGCTGTCAGCGCCCCTCAATCTGCTGGGTTCAGTCTACCGGGAAATCCGGCAGGCACTGGTCGACATGGAAACCATGTTCGGCCTGATTGCAGTCCCACCCGAAATCGTGGATCGACCGGGTTCCGCAGACCTGAAAGTGTCCGGCGGGGCGATCCGATTTGACGATGTTTCTTTCTCATATGACCCGGACCGAGGCATTCTGAGTCATGTCTCATTTGAGGTGCCGGCGGGCAAGTCTGTTGCTCTGGTCGGGCCTTCTGGAGCCGGAAAGTCGACCATCAGCCGTATCCTTTATCGTTTTTACGATGTTCAGGAAGGGTCGGTGACCATTGATGGGCAGGAGATATCGAGGGTCACGCAGGACAGCTTACGCGCCGCCATCGGCATCGTTCCGCAGGATACGGTCCTGTTCAACGATACGATCCGCTACAATATTCGCTACGGTCGGCCGGATGCGACCGATGCCGAGGTGGAAGAAGCGGCGCGGCTCGCTCAGATTTCAGACTTTATTGCAGGCCTGCCTCGCGGGTATGACACGATGGTCGGCGAGCGCGGACTCAAACTGTCGGGCGGCGAAAAGCAAAGGGTCGCCATCGCTCGCACCATTCTGAAAAACCCTCCTATCCTGATGCTGGATGAAGCGACGTCTGCGCTGGACAGCGCGACGGAGAGGGAAATCCAAGCTGCCTTGGGCATCATCTCTGAGAACCGCACCACGCTGATCATTGCCCACCGATTGTCTACGGTCGTCGATGCCGATGAGATTTTGGTCCTCGAGAAAGGCCAGATCGTTGAGCGAGGAAGCCACAGACAGTTGCTGGCATCGGCCGGAACCTATGCGGATATGTGGAACCGCCAGTTGGAAGAAGCGGCGGAAACCCAAGCGTTAAGCGAGCCCCAAAACGTCTAAGACAGCGCTTAACCTGAAGCCATTGCCGCTGTAAGGTGGGCAAAACAGCGGCGATGCCGCGCAATTAACTTCAGGAACCGTCAATGGACGCACTCACCTCTGTTCTCGTGCCGATTCACAAAGAAGGGCACAAGTTCATCCTCATTTTCGCCGCCGTTACCTTGCTCCTGTTCCTGATTTGGGAGCCGCTTGGGTGGATAGGCGTCATCTTGACGGCCTGGTGTGTCTACTTCTTTCGCGACCCTGACCGGCTGACGCCCGCGCGCGAGGGATTGTTGATTTCGCCTGCGGATGGCGTGGTGAGCCTGATCACGGAGGCAGCGCCGCCGCCCGAGCTTGGTCTTGGAGAAATGGCGCGTCCGCGCATCAGCATCTTCATGAACGTATTCAACTGCCACGTGAACCGGTCGCCCGTGTCGGGCACCGTTACCCGGACCGCCTATCGCCCAGGACTTTTTCTGAATGCCGATCTCGATAAAGCAAGCGATGACAATGAACGGCACTCGCTGGTCATAGATACTGCCGACGGCAAAAGCTATGTGGTGGTGCAGATCGCTGGGTTGGTCGCCCGCCGAATTGTAAACGAGATCAAGGATGGGGATGCACTGCAGGCAGGGGAACGCTTTGGCCTGATCCGTTTCGGAAGCCGGGTCGATGTTTACCTTGAACCGGGCGAAGCCCCGCTGGTTTCTGTCGGCCAGACCATGATCGCCGGCGAAACAGTTCTCGCAGACACAAAGTCAGAGGAAACAGCCAGGCTTGCAGAAATCCGGTAGCAGGCCGAGACTGCCTGTCCGAGAGTTTGAGTTGATGGAATAGAGGAGCAGCCCATGGCGATCTCTCCGTTCGGATCCCGCGACAATGCCCCTGGCGCTAATCAGCGCCGCGGCCTTAAGACCTTGCCCATCCGTAGCCTCGTGCCCAACAGCCTGACGGTCATGGCACTATGCGCCGGCCTGACCTCCATTCGATTTGGGCTGGACGGAAGATTTGAACTGGCGGTGCTGGCAATCTGTGTGGCGGCAATTCTGGACGGCCTGGATGGCCGCGTGGCACGACTCCTCAAAGGCACAACCAAATTTGGCGCAGAGCTCGACTCATTGTCGGACTTCCTATGCTTCGGTGTGGCGCCTGTCATGCTGCTTTACCTGTGGACCCTGGACGGTTTGGGCGGTCTCGGCTGGATCGTCGTCCTTGGCTTTGCGGTCTGCTGCGCCCTGCGCCTTGCCCGCTTCAACGTGGCGATTGAGGACCCTGACAAGCCAGCCTGGACCGCCAATTATTTTGTGGGCGTGCCGTCGCCAGCAGCGGCAGGGCTCGTCATGCTGCCGCTCTATCTGTCCTTCATCGGTATCGAGTTCCTAAAGGACGTGCCTGTTCTGGTAGCAGCCTACGTCGCCGGCATTGCCTTCTTGATGGTGAGCAAGATCCCAACCTTCTCAGGCAAACGATTGGGCATGCGGGTGCGCCGGGATGAAATGCTGCCAGTGCTGCTAGGCGTCGCTTTGTCTGTCGCCGTGCTGTTCAGCTATCCCTGGATCACCCTGAGTGTTCTGGTCGCCGCCTACCTTGCGGTTCTGCCGATCAGTACCATGCGCTATCGCCATCATCAGAAGCGTACAGCATTCGTGTCAGATGATGATGAAGACGAGTTCCTGGCGGATACAAAATAAAAGGCCCCGCCGTTCCAGCAGGGCCTTCTAAAATTCAAAGCATCAGGGCAAGTCAGACTGAGCTCTTTACTCAGCCGCTTGTGAGTGTCCCCAGTCTTCGCGCCGCCGCCTCAGGAAACGTCGATCTTGGAATGATCTCTTCAATCGGCTAGGTGCGACCAGCAGCACCGGCACCAGCACCAGGGTCAGCAGAGTGGAGAAGCCGAGACCGAAGATGATGGCCGTCGAGAGCTGCACCCACCAGGCGGCAACAGGGCCGCCATAGGTGATTTCCCTGGCAAAGAAGTTGACGTTCACCTGGATGGCCATGGGCAGAAGCCCGAACATGGTTGTGATCGTGGTCAGTAGGATCGGTCGCAACCGTTGGCCGGCCGTTCTGAGAATGGCCTCGATTTCGTCCATGCCGTCGCGCAGCAGACGTTGATAGGTATCGATCAAAACGATGGAATTGTTCACCACGATCCCTGCAAGCGCCACAATCCCGGTCCCCGTCATGATGATGGAGAAGGTTTGCCCGGTCACCATCATGCCAAGGAGCACCCCGACGGTTGAGAGAACAACCGTGGAGAGCGTGAGTACCGAGAAGTAGAAGCTGTTGAACTGCGTCAGCAGGATAATGAACATGAGGAACAGCGCCGCGAGCATAGCACGGGACAGAAACTCCCCGGACTCCGCCTGTTCTTCATTGGCTCCACGGAACTTGATGGTCACCCGTGGATCGATGTTTTGCTCCGCCACCCAGTCCTCGAGAATGCCAACGACTTCGTCGACATTGCGTTTCACGCCGGTTTCCGGGTTGACGCCCGTATTGGCTTTCAGCGTGTACCGACGATTGCCGTCAATACGTTCAATCGTAGACACCTGTTGCTGCGGTTCGCGAGAGACAAAATTGCTGATCGGAACCAGACCGTTATTCGTCCGGATCCGCAGCTGATCGAGCTGCGCCACACTTCGATATTCTGTCGGGTACCGTACGCGAATATCAACCTCGTCCTCAGCGTCGTCCGGACGATAATTGCCAATGAGAATGCCGTTGGTCACAAGCTGGACGGTGGCACCAACGGTCGTAATGTCGGCACCGAAGCGGCCTGCCATTTCTCGGTCAACAGACAAGACCCATTCAATACCGGGAAGCGGACGGGAGTCTTCGACATCGATAAGACCAAGGTCCGTATTGTCCACATGGTGGCGAATGAACTCGGTTGTACGCAAAAGCGCATCAGTGTCTGTCGACGTGAGCTGGATCTGAACATCTTTACCCGTCGGTGGGCCATCCTCGCGCTTCCGCACTTCGACGGTGATCCCGGGTATCGCTGATGCCTTGCTGCGGATCTCCTCGAGGATGATCGCGCCTTTGCGACGGGTCTCATACTTGTCGAGCTCAATCATCATTTCAGCGATCAGGTCCGCCGGACGGTCACCGCCGCCCTGGCCGGGGCCACCACCACCGACAGATGTGCCTGCTTGAGAGAATACTGTGCGCACGCCTGCCGTAGACAGGGCGATTTCTTCCACTTCCTGCGCCAGGCGCTGCATGTCAGTCGCCGAAAGGTTCCCGCGCGCGCCAACCAGAATGATTGCCTGCTCGGGTTCCGTATCGACAAAAAACTCGACACCGTTTCCGAATGTACCGTACGCCATGATGGTGCCGATAAGGACCACGCTCGCGCCGCTAAGTACGAGGAGGGGGTGGTGAACCAGCTTGTCGAGCATGCGCACATAGGTGCCCGTGAGCCCGGGAAGTTCCCGCACATCACCTGTTTCGGCACCGGCCAGCATTTTCAGGACGTCACTATCCTGGTCTTCGGTCTTACCCACCAAAGACCCCAGAACGGGCAGGAACAACATCGCCGTGATAAACGAAGCCGTCAGCACGACGATCAGCGTAATCGGCAGATAGGACATGAATTCGCCGCTGACGCCCGGCCAGGCAAGCATGGGCAGGAAGGCCGCCAGTGTCGTCGCTGTGGAAGACGCGATGGGCCAGAACATACGTTTTGCACCGAGCGAATAGGCCTCAAGCCGGTTCAGGCCCTCCGCCATTTTTCGGTCGGCATATTCGACCACAACAATGGCGCCATCGACGAGGATACCAACCGACAAAAGCATGCCGAACATCACCATCATGTTGACCGTCATGCCCATGACCGCCATGAACAGGAAGCCAATCATGAAGGATGTTGGGATCGCGATACCGACAAGGAGTGCCGAGCGCATGCCCAGCGCCGCGACACAGACAATCATCACCAGCGCGATTGCGGTGATAATGGATGCTTGCAGCGAGCCGAGTGCACGGAAGATCCAGGTTGATGCATCAAGCGTGTAATTGACCTGGATTTCCTCGGGCCAATCCTTCGAGAACCGCTCTACGACCTCGACGACCTGCTGATTATTATCAACAATATTCTCACCGATCCGTTTGGTTATCTCCAACGCAATCGCGGGCTGACCGTTAAAGCGCGCAAATGAATCCACGTCTTTGAAAGTCCGGCGAATGTCCGCCAGATCAGACAGCGTGACAACGCCATCGCCCGATACCTTGATCGGAAGGTTCAACACATCGTCACGGTCTTCGAAAAGGCCAGGAACTTTTACCGAGAAGCGACCTTCGCCGGAATTGACCGCGCCTGCAGCGACCAGGCGGTTGTTGAGCGAGACTGCGTTGATCAGCTCGGATTGAGAGACGTCGTAAGACTCCATGCGTGAGGGATCGATAATCACCTCAAGCAGCTCTTCGCGTTCGCCAACGAGTTCGGCCTGCAGGACAGTCGGCACGTTGCCTTCAATTTCGTCTTTCAGAGCGCGCGCATGCTGAAAGAGCGTCCGTTCCGGCACGTCACCCGAGAGGGTAACAATCAATACGGGGAACAAAGAGGTATTGAACTCGCGGATTGTCGGCTCTTCCGTTTCGCTGGGCAGTTCTGCCTGAGCCAGATCGACCTTCTCGCGTACATCTGCAAGCGCTGTGTCTTTGTCAAAGCTGACATCAAACTCCAGGATGATGCCCGCATGTCCGGTGGTGGCAATGGCAGTTAACTCGTCGAGACCTTCAAGCGACCGCAGTTCGGTTTCCATGGGTTTGATGAGTAGGCGCTCAGCGTCTTCCGGTGAGATACCCTGGTGCGCGATCGACACATAGAAGACGGGGATCTGGATGTCCGGATCCGCTTCTTTCGGGATGGAGATGTAGGAGGAAACGCCAGCAAGCACCATCAGAACCATCAATGTCATAACGGTTCTGGTGCGCGTTATTGCAGCGTCAATAAAGCTGTTCATGAGGCAGCCCCTATCTCGTCTTCATAGGTCACATCCACGGTCTGTCCGGGGACGACAAAATCTTGTCCGACAGTGATGAGTTTCGCACTGGTCGGAAGGCCGGTGACCCAGACGCCGTCTGGACCATCCGCCAGAATCTGCACACGCTTGAAGTGCACAACATTGTTTTCGTCGAGGATTCGCAATCCAATGGTCCCTGCGTCATCAAGGCCCAGAATTGATGGAGGTATACGATGCGCCATAACTTCTGTGCTGGGCACCCGGATCTCGGCGGTGACGCCCGACCGCAGCTTGCGTTCAGGGTTCGGCACTTCAAGCTCCACCCGGAACGTCCGCGTTGCAGGATCGGCAGTGGTTGAGATGAACCGAACCTTACCGTCGATGGTTTCGCCGGTCACCAATGTCGCGGTGCCAACAGTGCCTTCCTGCAGCTTGTCCACATCTGTTTCAGCGACCTGACCGATGACCAGGAAGGGGTCCATATCGACAATGGTTGCGCAGGGCTGTGAGACTTGAAGATAGTCCCCGACCTCAACGGGCCGTTCGTCCATCACGCCATCAAACGGCGCAAGTATGCGCGTATGACTAAGTTCGACTTCCTGCTGTTTCACCTGGGCGCGAGCGGCGTCATAAGCCGCCTGAGAGGCGGCCGCCTGTGTTTCAGATCGGTGCCCGCGCGCGGCGAGCTTCTGCGCTGCATCTAGCTCCAGCCAGCGTTGGCGCATGAGTGCCTCTGCCTCAGCCATGCGCGCATCTCGCGCGTTAAGAGATAGACGGCAGATCACATCGCCTTTTTCTACTGTCGATCCTTTTTCAACAGGCAGCTCGACAATGGTCCCAGACGTCTCCGCTCTCACCTGCACAGATCTCACAGCCTCTGTCCGGCCACGAATGACTACTTCCGTGTTTCGTGCCTCAGCATGAAATATTGCGGCTCGTACCCGCGGTGCGCGGATCGCAGGTTCCGCGGCGTCAGACGCAGTCGTGACCTCGCCATCCTCGCTGACGACGGCAACGTCCGTTTCACCATCACCAATCTGCCCGGAAAGGACCCATGCGCCAATGATGGCCGCAATAATCAGTGCCAAAATGTGAGAACGCCGCAAGCTCATCTCATTTAACCTTCTATTCCTGGCCACTTAGTGGGCCTTATCGCCACCTTGACGGCGGCATGTCGTTTTAAGAACCGCGTTGCGTCAGCGCACGGGCTCTACTTGGTTACTACGAACCGGGTCTTCCACCAGATGCCGGTTTTCTTCGATAAATTTCAGGGAAGCTTTCATTACAGCTTCCCCATACCGCCGAACGAACTCCTGTCCGGCATTGACGCAACTGTCTTGTTCAGCCTGCAGATCCTGAAGCTCGCTGCGAATACTTTGAACGCGGTCTTCAAGCAGGCTGGTCACACGTTCAGGGGACAGCATGCCCGCAAAAAGCATCACAAACAGAAACTCTGATTTGAAACGATCTTCCGCCAAGGGCCGGGCCAGGGCTTTCTCCAGCTCCCGCCTGCCTTCCGTGGTGATTGAATAGATTTTCTTGTCAGGCCGGCCGCCTTGTTGCTGCGATTTGCAGGTAACCAGCCCGTCATCCGTCAAGCGGGTGAGCGCTGGATAGATCGAGCCGAAGCTAGCCTCATGGAAATGAGAGAAAATGCCCGTTTCAAACATTTTTTTGATCTCATATCCCGTTGCGTCGCCCAAATCGAGCGCGCCGAGGCAGAGTATTTTGACGTCCATGTTCCTATAGGGCCTCAAGGGGGGATTGAGGCTTCCACGCTGTTGGGGGTGCGTATCGTGGCTATATATAGGTTCGATATATCACACGCCAAGGCGCGGCAAGTAAGAAATTGTAAGATTTTGTAACGAAATCAGTGATGTGGAGCGTGTCGTGCGGCCCAGCGGGGTGGACCCCTGAGGCCAGAGAGGCGTTAGTCGATCGACATCGCGTCCGTCAGTGATCGTTTGGGCCCGCGCTGCATCACAGCCCGTCCGTGAACCACCCGGAGCTGCCCGCTCTCCAATGCTCGAGACCTGGCAAGCCAGATCTGGCCTTCCTCCATAAGGGCGTCTACGTAGGTGCGCGAGAACGACCCCGACTTCAGGCTTTCAACCATCGCTTTCCAGCCAGACTGGATTGCTGCGCTGTAGCTGCGGCTGATGTCATCCATGCTCTTCACATCAAAACGCAACTCGTGAAGCAGTTCTCGGTATTCGTCGACAGTAGACGGGTAGGGCTTACTAGGTTCTGCCTGGCGCCATTCAATAACTGATTTGTTTTCTGTCGCTCTATTGGCGAGGACAAAATCGGTAAAAACGAAAGAACCGTTTGGGCTCAGCGACTCGCCGACGGCTGTGAGAGCTGATTTGTTGTCTGCGACAAAACAAAGGAATTCGCGGGCAACGACGATATTGTATGTATCTTTGTCGAGGACCTGATCAAAACGATTGGGCGAGAAGGGCTGAATGGAGGCTCGCTCAGCATAATCAGTTGCTTCCGAAAATTTTTGAGCGGCGATAGCCAAGGTCTCGTCTCGTTCAAAGCCATGCACCGTCGCGCCTAGTGTTGAAGCCATGTGACGCACACCGCTTCCGAGCCCTGCGCTCAAATCAGCGATTACGGAGTCCGCCGAGGGTTTCGCTTCTGCAAGCAGATTAAGGGTCATGGTGCTGCCGCCGGGCAGAGCATTTCCCTCTCCCCAGATGCTTTGAATAATTTTGAGGCGTTCCGCCACAGGATCGACAGGAGCGCTTTCAGCCGCATCGATCGCCATCCGAGGTTTGCTCTGTGCGGGCTTGGTGCCTTGTGGCACAAATTCCTCGCCGTCCCACCATGCACGCACACGGCTCCAAAGCTGTACATAGCCATCGTCATCAGCCGGCTTGTTCGCTGGCGCGCTTTTGGCGACTGGTTTAGGTGAGCCGGTTTTTGTTTGCGCTTTTATTTTCACTGGTGACGGAGGCGTTTTGCTGTTTTCCGCCGTCAGTCTCTTTTCCGGGTGTTCCCTGAGAAAGGTGGTAAGAGTTTGAGTATGCTCCGCGCTCAGCTTTCGCATCCGCTTGAAACGATCAATGGCACTTGGCGACATATCCGAAAGACCCGCCAACAACTCCCGTTGTGACAGTTTGCGGAGCTCGGATGAGCTGATTGTCGCTAACTCAGACATCAATCCAACAATTCGTCGCGGTTTCCGGTCCCCAGCGCATTTGCGCATGAAGACGCCCAATTAAATGAAATCATGCCTTTATTTGCTTAATATTTCGTGAGAGGTGCAAAAACGCACCTTTTTCGCGGCCGAGCACGCCTGGAAAGCGATTATTTTTCCTTCAAACACAAAGTTCTATTGAAGCGAGACCTTCTATCAGGGCACGCTGTTCTTTGCGCTTCAGATTGTGGGAATTGACGTCTCAAAGGGAAGCCTTCAAGTCTAAGAAGAGTAAAGTGAAGTGGAGTGGGGCACCTGACCAGTAATTGGCCAAGTGACGCTAGTCAAAAATTTCCTAGATTGGTGCTGGCCGTCTGGCTGTCCCTGTTTCTGGCCATGGTGGCTGGGGGCAAGAACCTGACAGTCTCCTTTGACACGCGTATTTTTTACTCTGAGCAAAATGAGCTTCTGCTTCAGCTCAGAGGCTTTGAGCGTAAGTTCTCCCATAACAACAACATTCTGTTTGTCATCAGTCCACGCGATGAGATCGCCGGCCGGATAGCGACACCCGAGACGCTGGAAGCCTTGCTCGAGATCACAGACCGTGCATGGCAACTGCCGCACTCCACGCAGGTTGAGAGTCTCACGAACTTTCCGCGGATTGTCTCTGATGAGGATGCCTTTTCCGTGTTGGAGATGGTGCCCCCGTCGCAGCCGTTGACGCCAGATATTGCTGCTGCAATCGAAGCCGAAGCCCTTGCTGATCCGCTGATCGTCAACCGGTTATTGTCGGACGACGGTCGCGCAACCGGTGTGAATGTCAATTTCAAGCTGCCGCCTTCTGCCTCGGCTGAGGTCCAGGAGATAACACAGGCTGCTCATCGGTTGGTGCAGCAGATCGAGACCGACTATCCGCATTTGCGGGTGGACCTCACCGGCAATGTGATGTTGATGACCACTTTTAACGAAGCGTCGCACGTGGACGCGCGGTTGTTGGTGCCCGTGGCGCTGATTGTCGCGGCAATTATCGTCGCTGTGTTCTTGCGGTCGCGTAATGGAACCATCGCTGTCCTCTCAATACTGGGCGTTGCCAGTCTTGCGTCCATGGGGGTCGCGGGCTGGTTCGGTCACATTATTACGCCAGCATCAATCGCCGCCCCGATCATCGTGATTTCCATTGCGCTCGCATCGACCATCCATGTGGTCATTGCTGTTAAGCATGAGCTTGCTGCCGGTGCCGACAATGAAACCGCAATCAGAAACGCAATCAAAACCAACGCGGCCGCTGTTGGGTTGACAAATCTCACAACGGCGGTCGGCTTTCTCGCAATGAACAGAGCCGACGCGCCGCCGCTCAATGACATGGGCAATATTGTGTTTGCCGGCATTGTCCTGAGCTACATGCTCACCTTTACCTGGTTGCCTGCAGTACTGACGCTGCTGCCCTTGAAGCCCTCCAAGGACCGGTCGGCAACGCTCATGGCAGGCGTGGGGCGTGCCATTAACAGACTTCGCTGGGGCCTTCTGATCATGGTGACGGCAGGGGTTCTGGCCACAGTTGGGGGATTAGGTCAAATCCGGCTCGACGATGATTTTGTGCGCTATTTTGACGACCGGTTTCAGTACCGTGTGGCGTCCGATTTCGCCGAAGAACGTCTTACCGGTCTTAACATCATGGAGTTTGATTTAGAGACTGGTGTCGACGGTGGTGTGTACCAGCCTCAATACCAGCATTTCCTGGCAGACTTCACGGACTGGCTGCGCGCGCAACCCGGTGTCGCCAGTATAGCAGATATTTCTGAGATCACGCGGCGCATCCACAAAGCGATGCGCGTGGACGACGAACCGTCTCACAATGGCATCCCAGATAACGCTGACCTCATTTCTCAGTATTTCCTCCTCTACGAACTGTCGTTGCCCTTTGGCGCTTCCATCACCGACAGGATCAATGTCTCGCGATGCGCAAGCCGTGTGACAATCATTCTACGCGGGCTCACATCTGGAGATATTCGCGACCTGCATCAAAGGGCAACAGCCTGGTTGAGCGAAAACGCACCGCGGGAGGCGGCGACGACCGGCATCAGTATCAACGTGCTCTTTGCCTATCTCTCCAACGACAACATCCGATCCATGATCACGGGGACTTTCGTGTCGATCCTGATTATCGGAATGATCATTGCGATCGCATTGCGGAGTTTTGCCTATGGGGCATTGAGTTTAGCGACCAATCTCTTGCCCGCCCTTGTCGGATTTGGTCTTTGGGGCTACTTCATTCAGGACATTGGCATCGCAGGCGCCGTTATCACCACGATGACGCTAGGGATTGTGGTGGACGACACGATCCATTTTCTCATGAAGTATCGACGGCAGCTGGCTTTAGGTGCATCACCGGCGGATGCAATTGAGACCGTTTTCTCAACCGTAGGAGTTGCGATGGTGATAACCAGCGTGTCGCTCGCAGCCGGCTTCATCGTGTTGTCCCTGTCGGGATTTCAGATCAACCGATCCCTCGGGATCCAAACCTCGATCATTGTCGTGGTGGCTTTGGGCATTTGCTGGTTCCTCTTGCCGCCCTTGCTCCGGTTGATGGATAGAGATGGCAGTAAACTTGCAGTTACAGGCAAGGGATGACCTGTGATGAAACAGCACTAATGCCTTGCATATATATGGTTAAGCTTGGAAATTTATAACCAGATCAGATTCGGGTGTCCTATATTGAAACCGCAAAATCAGTTTTGCTCATCAAGGAATAGTAAAAATGCGTACATATGAGCAGCTCACGGGTGCCAAAGGCCGAAAGGTCTTTTATCGGGCTGAAAGGTTTAGGGCTGACCATCTTTTCAAGGACATCGTGCCTGCCGTAGATCTCGGCGGCGATCGCGCGGCACTGAAAGACGTCTCCATGACCGGGCTCGCGGCCCAAAGCGGCGAACTCGACTACTGGGACGGAAGACTGGGCGACGAAATTCCAGTCCGTCTATGTATTGCAGACGACACGCTCTACGAAGGCTCTGGGCGCATTCGCCGAATTGAACCGAGCGGCGTTAGGACAACAGTGGCCGTAGAGCTGACAACAGGCTACATCGATATTCCTGCCGTTGTGACAGATCACGATCAGTTCCTTCTGTCTCGTGCTCTTGCCGATCCCCAATTTGGGACAGCGTCGAACATCCTGCCGGAATATCAGGAGCTGGCGGCGGAGATCATCTATCTGTTCCGATCCTACCGTGACCTGCTCGCCCGCTTTGAAGACAGGCTGGGCGATGTGTCGGAAGAAGAGCGTGCGAAACAATTGCACGAGGCGCTTGTCGCGTGTGAAGACAAGATGGTGCCTCAATGGAAGGAGCTCTGGTACCGGGGCAATGATATCACCTTTCCTATGCTCAGCGATCCAATCGCCCTGGCAGAACACAAACGCTATACCGAGCAGGTCCTGACGCCCGATTTCATGCCGGGACCGGTAATGCGTCGCTGCTATGAGAAGCCACTGGGCTATCCGGGCGACTATCAGATCATGAACTATGTTTATCGGTGGGAGAAAGTAGGCGACACGCCTTACCAGAAGCTCCTCCATCGGATCGGGATTGAAACCGGCGAGTGTGTGGGTACCCGGTTGCGCATGACCCAAAAATTCATCGATCAGAAGGTTCGCGAAACAGCAGGTAGTGAGGTGATGAACATCACCAACCTTGGCTGCGGATCGGCCTACGAAGTTGCAGACTATCTGAAGATTGGCACCCTACCGCGACCAGTCAACTTCACACTGATCGATCAGGACCACGACGCCCTTTCATATGCCTACGAGCATGCACATCCGCAGGTGGTGCGGCACGGCGGCAATGCCCGTATCCAATGCCTGCAGGCCTCATTTGCCCAGTTGCTGAAGGCGGGCCCGCTCTTCAACTCGCTGCCGCCGCAGGACATGATCTACAGCCTCGGGCTTTATGACTACCTGTCCGCGCGTCGCGCAAAAGCGCTGACGCATGATCTTTACAATCAGTTGGCGCCGGGCGGATACATGGTGTTGGCAAACGTGAAGGTCGGCCGCGAAACATGTATGTGGCCGTTGGAGTTCATCACGGACTGGAGTTTGGTCTATCGAACTGCCGACGAAATGTGGGACATGGTCGAAGGCTTGGATTGTGAGCGGATATCGCTCGAAGAAGACAAGACCAAGTGCGTCTATGTGATGACCGTGCGTAAGCCAGCATAGCGCGGCTGCGTGGACGGCAGCTTAGGTTGCCCAGCGCATCCCCTCTTCTGAAGGGGCATCGACAAATCGGCTTCGGGGAAATGTCACATGCACATTCGTCCCGGAGCCTTTTTGGCTCTCCAGCCGTACGTCACCGCCATGCAAGGACATGATCTTCCGCACCAACGGCAGGCCGAGACCTGTGCCTTGTTGTGTGCGGCTCATCGCATTCTCAACCTGAACGAATGGCTCGAAGATGCGTTCAATGTCATCTTCATCAACGCCAATGCCGGTATCTTCGATCTTGAGTTCCAGCTCGCCTGCGCCGGAGAGGCCCAGTTCGACGCTCACTTGACCGCCTTCAGGCGTGAACTTCAACGCATTTGACGTGAGGTTGATCACCACCTGGTTGAACAATCTCGGATCGGCCAACAGCCAGGGAATATCGTCGCGCACGCGGAAGGTCAGTTTGATTTTCAGTTCGCTCGCGCGCGGGCGGAACATCCTCATGGTCTGGTTGAGGGCTTCAACGGGATCCAATGCGTCTTCATCAAGCTCGAGCTTTCCGGCTTCAGCCTTCGACAGATCCAGAATGTCGTTGATGATGCTCAGAAGATGCGAGCCGCTATTGCGAATATCGCCGGCATAATCTGCATAGCGCTCATTATTGATCGGCCCGAACATCTGCGTCGCGATAATCTCTGAAAAGCCAATGATGGCATTAAGCGGCGTGCGCAATTCGTGGCTCATGATCGCAAGGAAATCGTTCTTCGCGCGGTTCGCTGTTTCGGACTTCTCCAAGAGCTCCTCAGACCGTTCGCGTTCGGACTTCAACCGCTCATGATCCACAAAAGCAAAACGCATTTGGCGCTCATGCACATAGTTCAGGAAGTTACATGTCGCGATGCCTAACAGCATGAATGCCGTGTTGTTGATCAGCACGTTTTCTGGCTGTGGATTAATAAAGAGCACAACAAACTCGTAGGCCGTGAAGGTGGCCAATGACCAGGCGAGCGAATAGGTAAAATTCAAACGCCATAGACATGCGCTGAAACAAATGATGGCGATGAGACCGCCATAGTAGAGGTAGCTCCCGGGGGCAGCCGCCAATGCGATCATGGCGACCACACCGAGACCAGGTGTCGCCATTGAAAACGACAGCCAAAACTGATGCCGATGGTTGAACCAAGGGGCGTAGGAGAGAGCGACGATCCCGAGCAAAAGCGGACAGACGAGGCCTAGGCGAATAAACCAGGCCTCATAGAGAATGTCGGGAACGATGAAATAGTCGAGGATCCCAAATGCAGCCATGATGACCGCACCGGCGACAATACAGAAACGCGTGAAGCCTATTTGCCGTGCATAATTGTCCTGCCGGTATGCCTCTTCTGCTTTTGAGTCGAGGAAGGTCATCATGATCGGGTGCATGTCGAAGGACATGGACACTCCGCCAATCGTCCCGTTGCTGTCACCACGAGCTCGATTGGAGAGTATCGGGGGAGCGGTCCCACCTTTACCCGTCTCGGCAAGTCCTTCCTGGCGACTTTGCATGCGTTAAAATGACCCCGGACTCAAACAAAGATTGCAGATTTATTTAACCTTCTAATGTTGAGAAGATAATTTGCCGTTAATCGACTTTGGTTGTAGGCCAGTGCCAGGCATCGAATTGATCTTTCATTAACGGTTTCAGAATGCACATCCTAAAATCCAACAGCGGTGTTTAAGGGTGGTGGGCGAAAGCGTGCCAATTGATTGCTCAAGTGTTAAGGACAGGCTGATAGGTGCTGTGGAAAAGTTCGGCAGATAGGGCGGGGGTTGATACACCCAAAGACATCTGCGCCGTGCAGCATTGAGGCCAGGGAGAAGCCATAAGTGATCCAGATCTATGTTGATGGCGATGCCTGTCCGGTCAAAGACGAAGTCGAGAAGGTGGCCGAGCGCCATGGTCTCACCGTCTTTATTGTGAGCAATGCTGGCATGCGCCCACGTCGCCATCCGCTCATCAACCAGATTGTTGTGCCGGAAGGACCTGATGTGGCGGATGACTGGATCGCAGAGCGGGTGACGGCCAGTGACATCGCAGTTACCGCGGACATTCCCCTGGCGTCGCGATGCCTTGAGAAGGGTGCGCGAGTTCTCGGACCCACAGGCAAGGTCTTCAGCGAAGACAATATAGGCATGGCGCTGGGCATGCGGGACCTCAAACAGCATTTGCGCGAAAGCACCAATACGCAGACGTACAATGCTGGCTTCACCGCCCGCGATCGGTCCCAGTTTCTGAACGTACTGGAGAATGAGATTCAAGCGCTCAAGCGGCGCGCGGCACAGTAGTCGTTTGATCTAGAAGCGCGAGATATCCGTAAACCCTGCATGTCATACCGCAACGGAGCCTCAGTTTGACCGCGTTCAACGATTTGTCTTCCTTTCCATCTGACGGTGTCGCAGTAGTGGTCGGTGGCACCGGCGGCATAGGCAGCGCGTTTGTCGATCTACTTGAACATATCCAGTGTTTCGCGCAGGTGATGCCCTTTGGGCGGTCAACCGACCCGGCGCTCAACCTCCTGGACGAGGACAGCATTGCGGCGGCGGCTGATGTTGTTTCGCGGTGCGACGTACCGGTGAGGTTGATTGTTGATGCAACCGGTCTTCTGCACCACGAAGATCTCAAGCCTGAAAAGAGCTTGGCGCAGCTGAACGGTGACCAGCTTGCTCAACTTTTCGCTGTTAATACCACCGGGCCAGCGCTGCTGATGAAGCACTTTCTTCCGCTTTTGCCAAGAGAGGGAAAGTCCGTCTTCGCGACCCTGTCGGCCAAGGTGGGGAGCATTGGGGATAATCAGCTTGGTGGCTGGTATGGGTATCGCGCTTCGAAAGCTGCGCTCAATCAATTTGTTCGCACCGCGGCGATCGAACTCAAAAGGCGTAAACCTGAGGCAATTTGCGCGGCATTGCATCCCGGCACCGTAGCAACGACGCTCTCTGATCCCTTCACCAATAAACGGGCGAATGTGCAGACCCCGGAAGAATCTGCCTCGAACCTGCTAACCGTCGTCGATGGATTGTCGCCGGAACAATCGGGCGGCTTCTTCGCTTACGATGGCACGGCGCTGCCCTGGTAAACAGGAGCGCTAGAGGTTCCTCGCTGCCGCCGCGGCGGATGCCCATGCCCACTGGAAATTATAGCCGCCGAGCCACCCCGTGACATCGACAACCTCACCGATAAAGTAGAGACCCGGGACCGACCGTGCCTCGAGGGTCTTGGGATAAAGCGCCTCGGTAGCAACACCCCCGACAGTGACTTCTGCCGTCCGGTAGCCTTCGGTTCCTGTGGGGGTGAGGCTCCATTTGTGGACCTGATCTGACACCTCCTTCAGGCGTTTGTTAGACAGGTCTGCAAGACGCCGATGTCCGGTGATTTGGTCGGTCACCCGTTCCGCCAGGCGTTTGGGAAGAAAGTCAGACACCGCGACTGTGATGTCGGTCCTTGGACGTGACCCTCGCATCTCTGAGAGGTCGGCAAACAAGTTGGCCGCTGGCAGAAGGTTGATCTCAACCGGCGTCCCTTCCTGCCAATAGGATGAGGTTTGCAGAATGGCAGGGCCGCTTAAGCCGCGATGGGTGAAGAGAAGAGCTTCTTTAAAGCTTGTGCCAGAAGTGGAAACCTCTGCATCAACCGCAACGCCGGGGAGGCCCGCATGAGCCTCCTTCCAGGCGGGGTCAAAGGTAAACGGCACCAGTCCCGGCCGCGTCTCAACCAAGGGGAGTCCGAACTGTGCCGCGAGCTGATAACCAAGGCCTGTTGCGCCCATTTTGGGAACGGACTTACCGCCGGTGGCGACCACAAGAGATGCGCTTTCGACAGGCCCTGCACTGGTCTCGACTCTGAAGCCAGTGTCGGTTTTTTGGACCGAGGTAATTGAGGTCTCGAGCTTTATGCCGACGTCGCCCTTGGCGCACTCGGCCAACAACATGTCGATAATCTGCTGAGAAGGCCCATCGCAAAATAATTGGCCGAGCGTTTTCTCGTGGTAGGCGATGCCATAAGCTTCAACGAGCGCGATGAAATCCGATGGCGTATAGGCGTTCAGGGCATTGCGGGCGAAGAACGGATCGGCGGACAAAAATCGGTCGACGTCAGTATGTATATTGGTGAAATTGCACCGCCCGCCGCCTGAAATGCGGATTTTTTCGCCAGGCTTCTTGGCATGGTCCAGGACCAGCACACGGTGCCCCAATTGACCCGCCATGCCGGCGCACATGAGCCCGGCACCGCCAGCCCCAAGAACAATCGCATCGTACGAATGGGACATGAGGACGGACACCGTTTGGATCGATGGGACAGCAGGAACACACTCTGGCTCATAGCTGCCTTTTCTCCATATTGCCAGCAGGACTTTAGTGTCGAGCACCGCTGACCTGAAACCCGCCGCCTCAAACCTTCAGAGAGGTGCCCATCACGTACAGAGGTGCTAGACTCAAAGAAAAATGGCCTTGGGGGGTGTCATGAAAAGAAAAGCAGCCGGTCCGCTTCAGAGCGTCACCGTGTTCACCGCGCGCAAAATCATCACCATGGACCCAACACTGCCGGAGGCAAGCGCTGTTGCCGTGGCAGACGGGCGCATCATGGCAGTCGGCGACCTCGACTCCATGGAACCCTGGTTCGCTGGCCGGGCGGTCACCATTGACGATCGCTTCGCCGATCAAGTCTTGATGCCGGGGTTCATTGACAATCATGTCCATCCGTTTCTCGGCGCAATCCTGACGCCGATGGAGATCATCGCGCCGGAACCGTGGCGCATGGCAGGTGGTGATATTCACCCGGCAGCAACGACGCCTGCTGAGTATGAAGCACGCTTGCGAGAAAGACTGGCGGCGCGGACGGACACGAAAGAGCTATTCATTTCCTTCGGTTATCAGCCTTTGGATCATGGGAAATGGGGTCGACCCGAATTGGATGCGATCGCGCCCGACCGTCCCGTAATCCTCTTCCAGCGCTCCTTTCACGAAACCTACCTGAACAGTGCCGCTATGACGGCGCTCGGTTTGACGGAGGAAGTGGTGGGTGATCACCCGCAGGTTGACTTTGACAACGGCCACTTTTTTGAGACCGGCAACATGATGGTCACCGGCAAGCTGATGTCGACGCTTCTCAAAGATGATTGGTATCGCAAAGGCCTCGGCATCACCTGCGATCTGATGCGACAGGGCGGCATCACCACCGCCGCCGACATGCTCTTTGGCACAATTCATCCGGACTACGAGCTGGCCGCGATCGATGCCGTCATAGAGCAACCGGAACTGCCCATGCGCGTCGTTAATGTGTTTGACGGCCGAGGTTTCAGTAATCGCGCAGTGTCGCGGAGTGCGGGCCCGCCCGATGCAGAAATCGATTTCGCAGCAGGTCTGAAAGCGATGGAGGAGCTACTTGGCAAGGACGAAGGCCGTGTGCGCTTTTTGAAAGCGGTGAAACTGTTTGCGGATGGTGCCATGTTCTCCGCGCTCATGCAGATGAATGAGCCGGGCTACATAGACGGTCACGAAGGCGAATGGATTATGTCGCCGGATGTGCTGGCCGAGGGGGTCAAACATTTCTGGGAGGCCGGCTACCAGATTCATGTGCACGTCAACGGCGACAAGGGCATGGACTCTGTGCTCGACGCCCTGGCCCAAGCCCAGGATGCCAAACCGCGGTTCGATCACCGGTTCATGATGCATCACGTAGGCTTTCACACCAATGCACAGTCGACGCGGATGGCAGCCCTTGGCGCCCATGCGAGTGTGAATCCCTACTATATTCATGCCCTGTCAGACACGCTGGCCGACCTTGATCTCGGACCGGAAAGGGCGGGGCAACTTGTTCGGTCGCAGTCAATCCTGCGCAACAATATGCGCGTGTCCTTTCACTCTGACTTTATGATGGCACCGCTTGAGCCGCTCTTTCTCGCCTGGTGCGCCGCGGCGCGCATCACCCGGTCTGGAAAACAAGTATCGCCAGAAGAACGGTTGAGCATGGAGCAGGCTCTGAGAGGCATCACCATTGATGCAGCCTTTGCCCTTGGCATGGATGACGAGATCGGGTCGATCGTCGCCGGCAAAAAGGCGGACTTCGTCGTTTTGGAAGACGATCCGTTTGGCCTCGGCGTGGACCGATTGAAGGATGTTCGCGTGGCGGGCGTCGTCTTCGAAGGTGCCGTCTCAATGAACGCTAAGCCCGTTGCGTCGGTCTTTGGCGAAACCGGCAAGATGCCTGTGCCGGAGCCCGCGCATTCATCCTACGAGACTGGGCATTGCTCCCATGATGTCGACCCGTGTGGGCATCTGCAGGAAATAGGCGCCTGGATTAGGACCATGCCTGAGGATGTTTTCGGAAATCGTCCCACGGCGTAGCTGGTATCGGGATTTGGTCTGTCATCAAAACTTCACAACAAGACGAAGCAATGACACTCGCATGGCACCTTTCCGGCAAGCTATATTCCGGCAACGAAAACAGGCGCTTTTGAGGGACTTAACGTGATCGACGCACTTAAACGACTGATCGCAGGGGCGGGTGATATGCCCGATGAAAACACCGTGGCCGTCGGCCTTCTGCTGGAGATCATTCGCATGGATGATGACTTCGATGCCGCCGAGCGGGAGGCAATCGAAGACATTCTGTCCCGCAGGTTCAACGTGAGCAAAGCGCAGGTCGGTGAGATTCTGGCCGAGGCAGCGGACAAACCCCGCATCACCTATGATGACAATCATCTGCTGCAGGCGGTGAACAAGGAATATTCGGCGGACCAGAAAATGTCTCTGGTCGAGGGGCTATGGGAAATCGCTCTCGCTGATGGCGAGTTGCACCGCTTCGAGAACCACGCAATTCTGGCCATTGCGAACCAGTTTGGCATGGGCCAGGCAGAACTTGATGCAACCAAGTCAGCCGCAAAGGCGCGGTTGGCCGCCTAGCAGTCGACCTAACGTGTGAGCACCCGGCGGCAGGCCCGGGCAATGTGGGCGGCCGTATTTTGTGGAACTTCCGCCGGCTTGGTGTTGGCGCAGAAGGCACCCTCCGCCGCCGATGGTTGACACCAGAGGCCAGACCCGTCCTCCATCAGACTGAAGCGCAAACCGAGAGCGCCCTCCTGCGGCGAGTCTAGCTGCGACGAGAGGTGGTTGAGTACCGCCACCCGAAGTGCACTGGGCTCCTGTGCCAGAGGCTTTGTCGACCGATGCATATCCGTTAGCGGCACGACCCGAACGGAATGGAGCGAAACCGTCCCGTCGTCGGCACGGATCAATCGGATGCGTGCCAGCAGACCGAAGTCGTGGCATATGTCATGTCGCCCCATGTTCTGCATACCGAGATGCAGAAAATTGCCGAGCCCGTAGAAGATGAGGCCTGTGCCGCCGCTCGCCGTTTCAACCATCTCGATCCCGGTCGCGATGTGTTTGTGATGGCCCGCGATGATGGTGACGCCTTCCGGCGCAATGGTGGCACGAAACCGTGCGCGGGTAGCATCGGATGTGGCCGGTTGAAACTCTCGACCATAGTGAACCGCTAGAATGCGCATATCCGCATCTGCACTCTGCAAAAGCTGCCTCACGGTCTCGAAGTCGGCGGGATAAGTCAGCATGCCCGCATTCGGCGCCTTTGTCGGTAATCCCCATCCGCCGATGCCGATGGATGAAACCGCAACCCGTGTCCCTGCAAGATAAAACGAATGCGGTTTGGCAGCCTCGTCGCGGATCTGGCCAAGGCCGGGAAAGGCGAGCAGGCCGCGCGAACGCATGCTTTCCAGGTTGATCAGTGTCTCACCGGCTCCGCGCTGCCGGTAATCCAGCGCATGATTGTTCGCCAGCGAAAAAGCGTTGATGCCGGCATCAACAAAGGCCTCGACAGCTTTCGGGTGAGTTCGGAAGGTAAAGCGTTTGGAGACGCTGTGAATGTCGTTCCGGGCGGTGACGGCTGTCTCGAGGTTTGCAAGCACAAGGTCAGCATCAAGATCGTGGATGATGCCGGACAGCGCATCATCAATGCGCACAAGCTGTCCCTGCTTAAATCCGCCCTCTGCGGATACCCGTGCACCGGCACTGTTAAACCCTGTGTCCCCAACAAGAACAATGTCGATTGGGTCTTCCGCAGCTGCGTGTTCCAGGTGTGCAACGCACGAGAGGAGTCCCAAGAGGTATAACGCGATCGGCCTTGCGGGAACTCGACGCGTCATGCCGCGTCGTCATTGAAGATCAGCTTAATGATCGCGTCGCCATGGGCCTTCAACGCCTTGTCTGTTGTGATGTCGCCGCCGGGAAAGGCATTGGTGAGGGCGCTCAGCGCCATTGGAAAAGAGCCCCCATGGGTGATCATGAAGAACAGGGTGCGCTCGGCCACATTTGGAATTGTGCCTTCCTTTTTGGCGCCCCGGATCAGCTTGGACATGCGTTTGTAGAAGGGCTGGACCACATGCTGAGCGATATACTTGCCGCGCTCATCCTCTTTGTCGCCGTCAAAGACAATGATCCGGCTGAGTTGCGGCCATTTGGCTGACATCGCGATGAAGTCCTGGATCGCAGCCTTGAGTTGATCTGACTGACTGAGTTCGGCCAGATCGGAATGCCGGCTTGTTTCCGCCTCAATCTGTTGGGTGAGGTGGGTGATCGCGGCGATCCATACTTCGTGCTTGGAACCGAAATAGTAGCGGGTGAGGGCAACATCTGCGCCAACCTCGGATGCGATTTGACCGAGGGAGACGCCCTCAAAGCCCCGCGCGCCGAACAGGTCGACCGCCGCGTCTAGAATAGCCCGCCGCAGATCGTCCGATTTTTCCGATCGCGGGCGTCCACGAGAGCGCTCCGAGGATGAGTGTGCCATGTTGCTTCAGTGCCGAGTCAAATGTCTTTGTTTCACTCTACCAGCGTTATGCGCATCCCGTCTCGCGCCATGACAAGCTCACCTTCGTAGATCTCATCCATGCCCTGGCTGTAATGTTCCTCGGCAATGAAGTTGGCGGGGATCGGTGGAATGAGGTGGGTGAGCACCAGCGTGTCCACGTCTGCCTCTTTGGCGACACGCGCAACTTCAAACGTCGGGGTATGCACAGCGCTGATGAGCTCGAGTCGGTCGGGGTTCACCGGTCCGCCGAATTCACGCAAAGCTGACGCAATCTGTTCCATCATATCGAGATTGACGGCTTCATGGATCAGCATGTCGGCGCCACGCGCGTGTTTCGCAATGACGGGTGTGTATTTGGTGTCTCCGCTCACCACGACCGTCTTACCGCCATAGGAGATGCGGTAGCCATAGGCATAAGGCCAGTCGGGATGATCGACCCGGAAGGCCTCGACTACCAGACCATCAGCGTCATAAACGATGACCGCGTCCTCATTGTCGATCACGACTTCTTTGGCCTCAGCCAGGTTAACCGTGGTTTCCAGATACTCCACACCCAGCACGCGTTGACGTTCCTCGATATCGTTTGCGTACCCTTGGTGGATGCCATCCAGCAATTCCTGAGTGCCGGGAGGGCCCACAACAGCCACATCATGCTGCCGCCCCATCAACCAGCTGCTGTGCAATACGTCGGCCACGCCCGACATGTGATCTGAATGCAGGTGGGTAAGAAAGACCGCCTCCAGCTTGGTGAAGGGAGACCCGGTCGCGCTCAATTGACGGGACGCATTCTGTCCCGCGTCAAACAGGAAAAACTTGCCCGCTGCAACGACGCCGAGACAGGGCTGTGAGCGATCCGGGAAGAACTGTGGCGTGCCTGTGCCGCAAAAGATCAGCTCGAAGCGGGTGGGCGAAATATTTTGTGACGCAACACCTTCCTGAACGCCGCGTTCAATCTGCCAATTGATCAGGGCTGAACGATTGGCCGCGAGCAGAACCAGGCCCAATACGGCCAAGCCCACAAAGCCACCAAGCAGATAGAGGGAGCGTTGGGTTTTCATCAGCTTTTCCTTCGTTTTTTCGATTTCGAGCCTCTTATATTCTATGATCATAGAAAAAACTAGAAAATTCTTTATTCATGGAATAAAATGCCAAAAAGCTGATAAAAGAGGTGGAATGATGAAAAAACTGATGGGTGTTTTGGGAGCAGTGGCGTTGGTCATCGCCATTTGGGGTTTCGTCCCGTTCGCTGACACGATCGATCCGGACGATGCTCTGGCACCGGGGTACGATGCGCTTGAAACTGGCGTAGAGCGCCTGTCAGACGGGACCTATCAGGTCTCGGCACTCACGCGCATGCCGGGCGTCAAAGCGGAGATGGTGAAGTGGTGGTTCACTGACTTTCTGCAGACAAGCGAGCACTATAAATGGTGGCACCCGACCGCCCATGTCTGGATGGATTGGGAGAATAAGGTCCCGGGCGAGATTGTTGGGGCCAGTCATTTGGTCCACGAATATATTGGCGGCGAGATGCAAAAGCTGCGTATCCAGTTTGTGCCTCCGGAAGAGGTGCTAGGGCCAATGCCTGAACTGGATGAGAGCACATTTGCTCTGTGCGCACGGGCCGGTCTGCTGGATGAACCGCTTTACCTGGCCGAAATGTGCCATGTGGTGCGCGACACGCCATGGGGCGCTGAAATGCGCAGCAATTTCTGGATGGGTCATGTTGCCAGAAGGGAGGGCAACAATTCGGTCACCTCCATCGAGGGCATTATCGGTAACACTGCGCTGGTGAGGTACATCTTGCTGGACGAACAGCAAGCAACGGCCCTTATGACTCACGCCATTGAGGAGATGGGATATCTGTCCGATCTTTTGCCTGCTCTTTATGAACAGGAGACTGGTAGGGTATTTGACTAAGCGTTTGAGAGAAGTCGCTCAGAGAAGAGCGGCTGCGTAAGGCGATTTGAGCGCCTCGGCGAGAAAGTCCATCACCACACGAATACGTTTATTGTGTCGGACGTCCGCATGGCAGGCGAGCCAGAGCTCAAGCGGGGGCACGGCTATGTCCGCCAATACCTGCCTGACATCCGGCCAACGCGCCGCCATGCCGAGGTGAAGAGGGCCGATGCCGATGCCAGCCCGCACGGCGTTGATTTCCGCAACATCATTGTCGCACCGGAAGCCAAAGTCATGTGGTTGCAGGGCGACGCCAGTTGCCGCGTAGGCATTGATGAGCCCGGTAGCTCGGTCCTGTCCGATGAGGACGTGTGCTTTCAGATCCCCGATGCTTGTAGGGGTCCCCTGTCGCGCGAGATAGGTCTCGTGCGCGAAAAGCCCGAGCGGGATATCAGCAATCTTGCGGGCAACCAGGTCATTCTGAGTGGGTCGAAACAAGCGGATCGCAATGTCCGCATCTCGTTGAAGCAGATTGGACACCTGATTACTCACGTCCAGCTCAACCTCAATCTCTGGATGGTCTGATATGAACGGGCGGAGGAGGCTAGGGAGCAGGAGAGATCCGAATATCTCGTTCGCCGAGATGCGAACGGTGCCTGCGACCTGTTCCTCCAATCCGGCGGCGACGCGTTCAAACTCGGTCGCGGTCTCCATCATGTCACCAGCGGCGGACAGGAGGTCAGCCCCTTTCGGTGTGAGGCGCATGCCCTCACGCCCGCGGCTGAAAAGGCGAAGCCCCAGCGCGTCTTCCAGCAGGTCGATATGACGCCCCACGGTCGGCTGTGTCATGCCCAGATGTCGCGAGGCCGCCAGCAGCGAACCGTGCTGCGCGACCGCGTGAAAGGTCCGTATGTGATCGAGCTGGAGCGCCATCCGTATATATTAAAATATTTATATTAAAGATCAAGAAAGAGGCCATTTATATTCGGATAGAAATATCCAAATCTTGGATCCGACAGATCGGCGCGCCCGCCATGCGCCCAACCAGAAGGACCAAAGACCATGCGAAAATTCGTCAGAGTCACCGGCTACATCCTCCTCGCGGTGATCGCCATTTACGGGATCGGCAGAGTGACGGGACCGTCCGTTTACACAGAGATTGAGATTGCAGCCCCGGCCCCTGCCGTGTGGGCAGTCCTGGCGGATACCCAGGGGCACGCTGACTGGAATCCTCTAATCATCTCCATGGAGGGCGAGATCAAAGAAGGCGCACAGCTGCGCAATGTCTTGCAGCTACAGGAAGGCTCCACCAATGTCTTTTCGCCGACCATATTGGTCGCAGAAGCAGACGCTGAGCTGAGGTGGCTGGGCAGCGCTGGCGTGAAAGGGATCTTCGATGGCGAGCATTATTTCCTTCTCGAGGAAACGGATCGCGGTACAACGCTTTTCCGCCACGGCGAGAATTTCACTGGCGTGCTGAGCTATCCGATCTTTGCCTTCATTGGCGATGACACGGTCAGAGGATTTGAAGCGATGAACGTGGCGCTGAAGCAGCGGGTCGAGAATGCGCTCTAACGCTTGGCCGATCCAGCTGAAAGCCCGGCGTTTGGTTCTCTGTAAGGAGGGATTGGCTGGGGAACTAGGATTCGAACCTAGACTACCTGAGTCAGAGTCAGGCGTCCTACCATTAGACGATTCCCCATCCGGGCAGCTTCAGCGCCATTTCCGGCGGCTGAAGTGGGGCAGAACTTATGTGTCCGGCGCCGTCCCGTCAACAGATGTTAAACGGCCTGAAAGCGGCCATTCCTTCCGTCTCGCGAACCTGTTAGGCTAGTCACAACTAACGATTAAAGGACCCTGGTCGAGACGGGTACACGAAGCGAAAACGCTTTAATTGCGCCGCGCTCCCAGGTGGATCGATGTGACGGATACGGGAGATCGGTCCCAGGCTGCTTCGGGGGAGGCGGCGGCATCTCGAACGGATGCGGGACCAGTGGAGGGATCGAACGGCACCGCTGGGCAGAATTCCAGCGGTATTTCCGCGCGTGAAGACCAGACTCAGCCTAAAAAACGCAGACGCCGGCGCCGGCGCCGCCGCAAAAAAACGGCGAGCGACGCTGTAGACGCGACATCTAAAGAGCAAGGAACGCCTCAGACCGACAAGACACTCCCGGCGTCACCCGCCCAGCAGGCCAAACCCGCCGCTCCCAAAGATCCGCCGGTCTACGCCGCCATTGACCTTGGCACCAATAACTGCCGCCTGCTGGTCGCTAAGAGAAGCCGCGAGGGTTTCAGGGTCATCGACGCCTATTCGCGCATCGTGCGGCTCGGCGAAGGCCTGGCGTCGACGGGTCAGCTGAGCGAAGCGGCGATGGACAGAGCGGCCGCGGCGCTCAAAATCTGTGCCGACAAGATGCAACGACGGGGGGTGACCAACGCGCGTTCGATTGCGACCGAGGCCTGCCGAACCGCAACGAATGGCGCAGAGTTCATTGCCCGGGTAAAGCACGAAACCGGCATCGACCTGGACATTGTCTCGACCGCCGACGAGGCGCAACTCGCGGTAGGCGGATGTGCGCCCCTGCTGGACCCGGACCATGCGGCGGCTTTGGTATTCGATATTGGCGGTGGCAGCACCGAACTTATGTGGGTGCATCATGAGGGCAGGCCTAAACCCGAGATCCTCGATTGGACAAGCCTTCCCTGCGGCGTGGTGACTTTGGCCGAGACCTATGGCGGAGATGCCGTCTCCGAGGGGCTGTTTGCAGAGATGGTGGCCGATGTGTCCAACCGTCTCGCCCCGTTCCAGGAGCGGCTGGCCCGCTATGACTGCGCTGATAAGCCGTTTCATCTGCTGGGCACGTCTGGGACAGTCACCACCATTGCCGGTGTGCATTTGGGGTTGAAACGCTATGACAGAGCTCGGGTCGATGGCGCCTGGGTGGGCCTGGATGACGTTTCGAAAGTCACAGAAACCCTTCTTGGCATGACGTTGGCCGAACGCGCCGCCCATGCCTGTGTCGGCCATGAACGGGCGGACCTGGTGCTGGCCGGGTGCGCGATTTTGGAGGCGATTGCCCGGTCCTGGCCGGCCGATCGGCTGAGGGTCGCGGATAGAGGCTTGAGAGAAGGCATCTTGTTTTCTCTCATGGAAGCTGATCAAACACGTGGGAGCGGCGGTCGGCGCCGTCGCCGGCGGCGCAGACGACGAAAGCCCAAAACGTCCCAGACAAGCGCTCCGGCTGGCGGAGACTTGCAGTCATGAGTACCTGCGATGAGTGAGAAATCCGGCAAAGGCGGTACCAGCCGAAAAGGGGCGCGACGCAATCTCCGCGAGCGGGTGAAAACCGCCCGGGGGCGCAAGCTCTCTTCCAAGCTCTGGCTGGAGCGCCAGCTAAATGATCCTTACGTGACTCGCGCCAAAGAGGAAGGTTATCGCTCAAGGGCAGCCTTCAAGCTCACGGAAATGGACGACAAGCATCATTTCCTCAAAAAAGGTGGCCGGGTGGTCGATCTGGGCGCCGCCCCCGGCGGCTGGACCCAGGTATCCGTGGCCCGCACAAGCGCAGACAAGGGAAAGGGGAAAGTCATTGGAATCGACCTTCAGGAGGTCGATCCGATTCCCGGCGCAGAGCTCTATGTGCTCGATTTCATGGAAGAAGATGCAGACGCCAAAGTGAAAGAATGGTTGGGCGGCGAGGCTGATGTGGTCCTTTCGGACATGGCGGCGGCCTCAACAGGCCACAAGCAAACCGATCATTTGCGCATCATGGGGTTGGCGGAAGCGGCCGCCCAATTTGCCCACGACGTCTTATCCGAAGGCGGCACCTATTGCGCCAAAGTGCTGCAAGGGGGCGCAGAACAAGAGCTTTTGGGCATGCTGAAGCGGGATTTCAAAACCGTCCGCCACGTGAAACCCGCGGCGAGCCGTGCCGATTCTTCTGAAATGTATGTTCTTGCCACCGGCTTTCGGGGCCGCGAGGCGGACGAGGAAGACGGCTACTAGAGCCTGCTCTGAGCGACCCGCTTTTTGCGCAAGGCTGCGTCACAATATCGTTCTTTGCAATTTTTCAATCTGGTGTTACACACCAGCGCCAACATCATTATCCCGCTGTAGCCGGAGGTTGGCCCCATGTTCCGCGAAGCTCTTACATTTGATGACGTGCTCCTGCAGCCCGCCGAATCCGGCGTGATGCCAGGCCAGGTTGATACGTCCACCCGCCTTACCCGATCGATAAAGCTGGGTATCCCGCTTATTTCGTCGGCTATGGATACGGTCACAGAAGCCCGGCTAGCGATTGCCATGGCCCAGGCAGGCGGCCTCGGTGTTTTGCATCGGAACATGACCCCCGACGAACAAGCGGAAGAAGTTCGGCGGGTGAAGCGCTTCGAGAGCGGCATGGTGGTAAATCCGGTGACCATCAGCCCTGAAAATACGCTGGCCGACGCACTGTCGCTCATGGAACGCCACAGCATTTCCGGCATTCCTGTCGTTGAACCATCGACGCAGAAGCTTGTCGGCATCCTCACCAACCGGGATGTGCGCTTCGCGGACAATCCAGCTGAGCTGGTTCGCAATCTCATGACCCATGAGAACCTGATCACGGTGAAAGAGGGCGTCACGCAGGATCAGGCGAGGAAGCTGCTGCATCAGCATCGCATCGAGAAACTGCTGGTGGTGGATGATCAGTATCGCTGCGTAGGCCTTGTGACCGTGAAGGACATGGAAAAAGCACAGACGCACCCGGATGCCTGTAAGGACGATCAGGGTCGCTTGCGCGTAGCGGCAGCATCGACCGTTGGGGATGATGGTTTTGCGCGCGCTGAACAGTTGATCGATGCCGGCGTGGACCTGATCGTTATCGACACCGCCCACGGCCATTCGATCCATGTGGCCGACGCTGTGAAGCGGGTCAAAAAGCTCTCAAACAATGTGCAGGTTGTCGCGGGGAATATTGCGACCGCCGAGGCCGCACGTTCGCTCATTGATGCGGGCGCGGATGCGGTGAAAGTAGGCATTGGGCCGGGCTCCATCTGTACCACCCGGATCGTTGCCGGCGTCGGCGTCCCTCAGCTCACCGCCATCATTGATTGTGTGGAAGAGGCGCAGAAGTCTGACATCCCCGTTATTGCGGATGGCGGCATCAAATTCTCTGGCGACTTGGCGAAAGCAATGGCAGCTGGCGCGGAGTGCGCGATGATCGGATCCCTATTTGCGGGCACCGAAGAAAGCCCAGGCGAGGTCTTCCTCTATCAAGGCCGGTCTTACAAATCCTATCGGGGCATGGGCTCTGTTGGCGCCATGGCCGTTGGCTCCGCCGACCGGTACTTCCAAAAAGACGTGCAGGACACGCTGAAGCTTGTGCCGGAAGGTGTGGAAGGTCAGGTGCCCTACAAAGGTCCAATCAGCAGTGTTGTTCATCAGCTTGTCGGCGGCCTGCGCGCTGCCATGGGCTACACAGGTGCAGCCACGATGGCGGACTTCCGGGAGCGCGCCAACTTCGTGAAGATCTCGGCAGCGAGCCTGCACGAAAGCCACGTGCATGACGTGACCATCACACGGGAGTCGCCCAACTATCCGGGTGCTCGGGGCTAACCAGCAAATCCACGACATTCATGAAGCCCGCCGCCCGCCTCTCTGCTGCTATTGAAATTCTCGATCAGATCGAGAAGGGGAAAATGGCGGACCGGGTGTTGGCTGCCTGGGCGAAGGCCAATCGCTATGCAGGCTCCAAGGATCGCGCCGCAATCCAGGCGCGTGTCTTCGATGTCCTGCGCCATCGCGCCCTCTACAGCTTTGCAGTGGATGGCTTGACCCCGCGGGCACTGATCCTGGCATCGCTCCTGGTTGAAGACGAACTGCAGCTACCAGATATTCATAGCCTTTTTGACGGGGAGCGTTTTGCGCCGTCACCTCTAGATGAACGTGAATGCTCTGCCCTGTCGAACGCACACGATCGCTTAAGGGCAGCGCCTGATCATGCGCGGTTCAATGTGCCGGAATGGCTATTGCCAGAATTGGCAGACGCTTTCGGAGAGAATCTTCAAAGCGAGCTGGAGGCGTTGAACACCCGCGCACCGGTAGACCTCAGAGTGAACCTCTTGAAGGCGACGCGCGCAGATGTACAGCAACGCTTGGCGAGTGAGCGCATTGACACGGACACTTGCGACGTCTCGCCATGGGCCCTGCGCTCTATGAACAACGCGCGGGTGACACACACGAAGACCTTCAATGAGGGTCTGGTTGAAATTCAGGATCTGGGCTCTCAGCTGACTTGCATGGTGTCAGGCGTTAAGTCCGGTGACCGCGTGGTTGATCTCTGCGCAGGCGCGGGCGGCAAGGCGCTCGCCCTGTCGGCCATGCTCTCGGGCGAAGGCTCGGTCATTGCGTGCGACACCGACCCGAGGCGTTTGGGACGTCTAAAGCCGCGTGCAGAACGGGCAGGGGCGGCGACAATTGAGACTCGACGACTTCACCCCTTTGACCCAGATGCCGCTGACCCTGACCTGGCTGATCTGGAAGGCCTGATCGATTGCGTGTTTGTCGATGCGCCCTGTTCCGGCACCGGCGCATGGCGTCGCCAGCCCGAGGCCCGATGGCAATTGACGCCGGAGAAATTGGACACCTACCGCGCTGCGCAGATAGAGGTCCTGATCCGTGGGGCCCGCCTGGTGCGCCCAGGAGGTCGTCTTGTCTATGTCACCTGCTCCGTGCTGCCGAGCGAGAATGACCGGCAGATCGATGCTTTCCTGAGAGAAATCACCATGTTCCAGGAGCGGGATTGGCGCGACGCCTGGCCTGAAGGGGTGCCCATGCCCGACGCGCCTGAAGGGCCGCGCCTTCGTCTTACGCCCGACAGCACCGAAACCGACGGGTTTTTCGCCGTGGTTCTGGAGCGCATCCAATGAGGTGCGCCGGTGTTTCCTTGACTCAGCCGACATGGAATGGTGAGTCCCATCACAAGCAATCCATTTCTCCCTGAACATCAGTAGAGCCGCATGACCGACCGTATTCTGATTATTGATTTTGGTAGCCAAGTAACCCAGCTCATCGCCCGCCGGGTCCGCGAAAGTGGCGTCTACAGTGAGATTGTTCCATTTAACTCAGCGGCTGACACGCTCGAAACATTCGACCCGAAGGCGATCATCCTATCCGGCGGTCCGGCGAGCGTGACCGGCATTGATACGCCGCGGGCACCAGAGGCCGTATTCACTGCCGGTGTACCGGTTTTGGGGATCTGCTATGGCGAACAAACCATGTGTGCGCAATTGGGGGGGCGCGTCGAGAGCCACGATCATCAAGAGTTTGGTCGGGCCGACATTGAGGTGGTTGAAGACTGCGCCCTCTTCGACGGTGTGCTGAAGCCAGGCGACAAGGAACAAGTCTGGATGAGCCACGGAGACCGCGTGGTTGAGCTTCCGGAGGGGTTCAAAACCGTCGCCGTATCGGAAGGCGCGCCTTATGCGGCCATCGCAGATGAGACGCGGAAGTTTTACGCCGTTCAGTTCCACCCGGAAGTGGTGCACACACCGCGCGGTGCTGAGCTACTCAAAAATTTCACCCACAAAATTGCTGGATGCTCCGGCGACTGGACCATGGCGGCGTTCAAGGATACCGAGATTGCGAAAGTGCGCGAACAGGTTGGGTCAGGTCGCGTCATTTGCGGTCTCTCCGGGGGCGTCGACTCCTCGGTGGTTGCCGTATTGCTGCATGAAGCCATTGGCGATCAGCTGCAATGTGTGTTTGTCGACACCGGCGTCATGCGGGCAGGGGAAGCGGACGAGGTGGTGAACCTGTTCCGTGACCATTACAACATCCCGTTGGTCCATGCGGACGCGAAAGATCTTTTCCTCGGCAAACTGGAAGGTGTGTCCGACCCCGAGAAGAAGCGCAAGATCATCGGCGCGACCTTCATCGATGTCTTTGAGGAAGAAGCAAAGAAAATTGGCGGCGCTGACTTTCTGGCACAGGGCACGCTCTATCCGGATGTGATTGAAAGCGTTTCCTTCACCGGTGGCCCGAGCGTGACGATCAAGAGCCATCACAATGTGGGCGGACTGCCGGAACGCATGAACATGGATCTGGTTGAGCCGCTTCGGGAACTCTTCAAAGACGAGGTCCGCGCGCTGGGTCGCGAGCTTGGATTGCCGGAAGCCTTTGTCGGCCGCCATCCTTTCCCGGGTCCGGGTCTTGCGATCCGAATTCCCGGCGAGATCACCCGTGAGAAGGTCGACATCCTGCAAAAGGCGGATGCGGTCTATCTGGATGAGATTCGGAACGCCGGACTTTATGACGAAATCTGGCAGGCTTTCGCTGTGCTCCTGCCCGTCCGGACTGTCGGCGTGATGGGGGACAGCCGAACTTACGACTATGTCTGTGCGCTGCGTGCGGTCACGTCAACCGACGGAATGACCGCCGACTACTACCCCTTCGAACACTCCTTCTTAGGCCGCGTCTCGACGCGGATCATCAATGAAGTCCGAGGCATCAACCGGGTCGTCTATGACGTCACGTCAAAGCCGCCCGGCACCATCGAGTGGGAATAATTGCTAAGCATCCACCTGAAGGGTGCTGCTTTGTCCCGCGAGAGTAGCGACCAGCTGATCAATACGAGTGAGTGCCTCCGTCTTTGATGTGTCAAAGCGGTCATCGCCGAACTCCTGATACTCAATCCCAATGTGGTGCAGGCCATCTGCCCCGATATATTTCGAGATGGTGCGGACATGAGGAACAAGGTGGTCTGCACCGGCGTTTATGCCGCCCGGGCCAAAGCCGAACTCTCCCGCGGCGGTCAGGAGCACGAGCGTCTTGCCGGAGAAGATCGGTTCAAGCGGTCGATCACCTCGCGCGAGGTCGAAGGTAAAGGTCTTGCCAACCCGGACGATCTGATCGACCCAGGCTTTCAGGGAGGCGGGCAGGCCATAATTATACATCGGCGTTGCGATCAGGATGATGTCCGCCTTCTCGACCTCATCAATCAGCCGGTCGGAGGTGTCGAGTTCCGCCTTCTGTTCGGTGGTTCGCTCGTCGACCGGCGTAAAAGCAGCATCAATCCATTGTTCCGAGATCGGCGCGGGCGGATGCAATCCCACATCACGCTTAATAACCGCCGCATCGGGTTTGGCCCGACGCCATGCCTGGAGAAAATGATCGCTCATCATGCGCGTGAGAGACCGCGCATGGCGGGCGCTTGCATCAATACGAAGAAGGGTGGACATGGGATGTTCCGTTCATGCTGTTTCGACAACGCCTCTACAGCGGTCGAAGAATGAATAATATGTGTTCGTTCGCTGCGGCGTAGGACCAAAATGGCTTCTTTATAAGGTGTGACAAACACAGCTTTCGCGTTTATAAATGAGTCATACTCATCTATGAGGTCGGAATGTCTTTGCCATCTTTGTCTGCTCTCAGGGCGTTTGACGCAGCAGCGCGGATGGGCAGTTTCAAAGCTGCCGCCGATGCGTTGAACGTCTCGGCGACTGCAATTTCTCATCACATACGCGGATTGGAAGCCCAGACGGGCATAGCGCTGTTTGTGCGGGGGACACGTCAGGTTTCATTGACGGAAGAAGGCCGACAGCTTTCTGAAGCCACAGCATTCGCATTCTCGCGCATTGAAGAGACGCTTGACGCACTCACCATCGCTGAGACCACGCTGACGATCTCGACCACGCCGGCCTTTGCATCCCTTTGGCTGGCACCGCGCATTCAGTCATTTGAGGAACAGCACCCAGGACTCAGAATCCGCACAGTCTCCTCCACAAGCGTGGTTGATCTACAAAGGGACCGCACGATTGATGTCGCTATTCGATATGGCAACTATGAGGGTTTGGAAACCGACTCGATCCTTTTGAGAGAAAGCGTTGGGGCGTTTGGCTCGCCGGAGTACATCAAGAACTTGAAGCACCTGTCGCTCGCAGAGTTCATCAGCACGGCCTGGATGTCGAAGCACCTGAAACAAACATCGTGGACGGATTGGTTTGCCGCCGCAGAGGACGAGCCGTCTGAAGGTGCAAAATTTCGAGAGTTTCTGCAGGAACACGAAGTGCTTCAAGCAGGCCTGGCCGGACAGGGCCTCATTCTTCTAAGCGATATCCTCGCTGGGGATATGGTGACGCGAGGCTGGTTGGAGCCGTTTCGTTCCGACATACGTCTTGAGGGACTGGTCTACCGCGTCATTATCGGACCCCAAAAATCCGACTCGAAAAAGCTAAAGGCTTTTGTGGCATGGCTGACCAAAGAATTAAATTCGGTTGAGACGCCGCTCAAAGTCACACCTTGAGTTTCGACTTTACCGCAATGGCGACAGCGCATACCCTTTCTGTTGAGTGGGTACGCAGCGTTTGGAATGGGAAGTAGGATGAAGACGTTTCTTTCAGGTCTCCTAATAGTTGGATTCACAACGGCCGCAACATTTGCCCACGCGTCTGGCCCGCGCTCTGGCCAGGAGGTGTACGAGTCAAAATGTTCCACCTGCCACCTGTCGGGCACAGCCGGCGCACAGAAGTTGGGCGATGTGGCGGCCTGGGAAGCGGTGATCGCCAAAGGCATCGATGTTTTGTATGACAGTACCATCAACGGATTTAAGGGAATGCCGCCAAAAGGTCTGTGCTTCGATTGCTCTGACGACGAGCTTAAAGCCGCCGTCGACTATATGGTCGAGCAATCTCAATAGAGCGGCCCACAGAACAATTGTCGCTGATGGGCAGTTGTGTTAAAACTCAACCAATTGGTTTTGTTTTGACGGAGCGCTCATGTCTGACCTGGATGCAACCTTCTCAGCTTTAGGCGACGGGACCCGCCGCGCGATCCTCAGCACCTTGATGCAGGGCGAGGCCACCCTGTCGGACCTTGCCGCGCCCTTCGACATGTCGCAAACCGCTGTGTCGAAACATGTGCGCGTCTTGAGCGATGCCGGTCTTGTCATTGTGGAAAAGCGCGGGCGGACCCGACACTGCCGTCTCGACGCGGTAGCCATGAAGGATGCGGCAGACTGGCTGTCTGACTACAGAAAATTCTGGACGAAGCAGCTCGATGGTTTGGCCCGCCATTTCAAAAAGAAGTCACGCCGATGACAGAATTCGTTCGAACCGAGCCTGGCGATGATCCGATTATCGTCGACTGCACATTAGAGGCATCCCCTTCGGATGTTTTTGAAGCGTGGACTGACCCCGAGATCATCATGCAGTGGTTCGGCCCGCGACCGAACACGCTTGCCTCCGCCACCATTGATCTTCGTGTTGGCGGGCAGTGGTGCTTTGTGAAGTCGAAGAATGAAGAAGGAACGACGGGCTTCGAAGGGGAGTACCTGATCATCGAACCGGCAAAGCGGCTTGCGTTTACCTGGGCACAATTTACGAATTCCGTCGACGGGGAGAAGGATCTGACACCTTTTTCAAAAGTGGAAATTGAGATGGACGCTGTCGGGCAGGAGACCCACCTCCGTCTGATCCATTCGTCCCTACCCGACAAAGCGGCCGCGACAGATTTTGCCGGAGGGTGGGAGCGCGCTTTTGGCAATCTTCTTCCGCTTATGGCGCAAAGAGCGTAAAGCCCTTCAGCCTGAACGGACCTCTACTTCAGTTCGTCAATAATGTCGGAGATCCGCTGGAAGAAGTGCAGGCCCTGAATGATCTCCTCATCGCTCATGGTCTCGATGATGCGTTCGATGAAGGCGTCACCGCGGCTGATCATACCGTCCACATACCGCTCACCGCCGGGCGTGAGGGTCACTACTTTCTCCCGGCCTGAATGCGCGGCTTCCTCCAGTGTCAGGAGTGAGAGAGGTGCGCTCGCCATACTGCGGATTGCCTTTGTGATTGCCGCCCCAGATATCTCAAACCAGGCACCGAGATGCCGTTCGATGTCTTTTCGGTTCATCAACCGGCCGTCGACGCCTTCAGAATGAATGAGCCAGAGGATGGCGACCTGATGGCGGCCCAACTCGCCCCCGCGCATGGAATCCTCGACCCGCATGCCTGCCTTGTAGTGAATGGGGTAGTAGAATTCGAGAAATTGGCGGGCCGCGTCTGTCGGTGCCTTAGTCGGGACTTCTTTGGTTTTTCTCTGAGACATTAAACTCGCGATTCTCCTTAGCGTTTGTTTGGAGTCTAGGCCGCTCTCCTCCATTCGTCAGGCTTTAAAAGTTTACAAAGGAAATAGTTTATGATGTAAATAATTTGTCTTGTCTGGGAGGAACAGATGAACGCATCAGAAGTTGCAGCTGATTTGGCGCGTCTCACGGCACCGTCGACCATTGCAGATCCTTACCCCTTGTATGATCGATTGCGAGCGGTGTGTCCGGTCAAAGGATATGCCGACTACCCGCCTGGAACCGTGCCTGGGCAGGATGAGCCGGTGTCAGCATGGGTATTATTGTCATACGAGCATGTTGCAGCCGCAGCGCGGGATCACCGAATTTTCTCATCAAGAGATCCGTTGCAGGAAGCATCCTCGGCGCCAACACTGATGCTGGTAAACCACGACAATCCTGAACATGACCGATTGCGCGGCATCGTCAATCTGGCCTTCTCGCGCAAACGTATGGAAGCAGAAGCCCCTGCGGTGCGGGCGATAGTCGAAGAGTTGCTCAGTGAGCTTGGGCCAAGCGACGTTGACGTCATGGAGAAAGTCGCGTCTGTTCTCCCGGCCCGCGTCATGGTGCATTTGTTGGGATTGCCGCCGGCTGATGCGGATCGCTTCCGGTACTGGGCCACAGCGTTCATGTTGTCAGCGGACTTGACGGCGGAAGAGCGTCAGGCGAGCAATGAGGAACTGGCGGCCTATTTCATCGAAAAGGTCTCCGCTATGGCCGGCGCGCTCGCAGCGTCGGAAGAGGTGCCGGATTGCCTGATGCGCGCGCTCCTGGAGGCGGAAGCAGAGGGCGAAAAACTTTCTGTCGAGGAGGTCATCAGGTTTTGCATCACGCTTGTGGTCGCGGGCGCGGAGACCACAACTTTTTTGATCGGCAATCTGCTCTACAACCTGGCGACCATGAAGGAAGTGCATGCGCGATTGAGAGAAGATGCATCTCTACTGGCGCCTTTTATAGACGAAACGCTAAGACACTCTGGACCACCCCAGCGGCTGTTCCGCATTGCGACAGACGATGTACGCGTCGGTGATGCAGAAATCAAAAAAGGGGATTGGGTGGCGCTCTTCTTTGCCGCAGCAAACCATGACCCGGCGGTGTTTCCGGACCCAGCCAAGTTCGACCTGGACCGTCCCAACCTGAATAAACAACTCACATTGGGTGTCGGCATTCACCATTGCCTTGGGTCTGCTTTGGCAAAGCTCGAGGCTCGTGTGCTCTTGGAGGGCATTCTGGAGAGGGGCGATGAGGTTTTCCTCGGCGGATCTTTTCCAGTCCCGCAAACCGCAAGCCTCCTGAACCATGGGTTTGAGCGATTGGTCTTGCGCTTTGTAAGGCCGGAAGCGGAGGCCGCATAATGTCAGGTGAGCAGAACATTGCCGAAACTCAGAAACTCTTTGAGGCATTTGGCGCCGGCGACATTCCAAAAATTCTGACGTTTCTGAACGAAGACATTCGGATCGAATTCTATGGGCCCGAGGACATCATTCCCTATGCAGGCACCTATAACGGTCTGGGTGAAGCACAGACCTTCTTCGAGACAGTGCTGTCTTCCGTGGACATTCATATCTTCGAGCCAGAGGAATTTCTGGCTGATCAGGACAAGGTCATCGTGACAGGCCATCTTCATCTGACTGCGAAATCCACCGGCGGCACGATCAAATCGGATTTTGTTCATGTGATCACCATGGCGAACGGCAAGTGGTCGCGCTTCAGAGACTTTATGAATACCGCCGTGGCCGTTGACGCATTTTCCGCCTGAGGGACTGTTCCCACGCTCTCCAAAGGCAGGTAGTCTTTCACCGTGAGTGGTTTGCGGTGAAGGAAGCGGCATGCGTGGAATGCGAGGATTGGCGATTGTTGGGGTGCTGCTTGGGGCTATGACGGCCGCCCAGGCAAACGGTGTCGAAGACAACAACAATTGCTACGAGCAGTTCCGCGGCGGGGATATGAAGCTCGCCATATATTATTGCAGCAGGGCCATTCAGTCCGGTGACCTGGAGCCGGGCGACATGGTTGTCGCACTGCTCAACAGGGGTGTTGCCTACAAGAATACCGGCAATCTGGAAATGGCTGTAGTGGACTATTCTTCCGCGCTGGCGATGGCGCCAAATGACGCGCTTCTTTTCTCAAATCGGGCGAATGCCTATCGGGAACTGAACCGACCTGTTGAAGCCATGAGTGACATCAATCGGTCCATAGAGCTCAATCCAGAGAACCCAGCAGCATTTTATGTGCGGGGATTGCTGTTCGAGGCTGCGGGCGATCCTGAGAATGCGCGTCGGGATTTCCTCCGCGCGCACGAAATCAGTCCGGACAATAAAGAGTTCCGCGACCGGGCCGAAGCATTGGGCGTGAGTAGCCAATAAACAGAGATAGGAGTGGGGGGCCTAACATGGCAAAGCTCGATGTAGTGGCGACTGTGTCCGAAGCATACAAAGGCGCTTGGTCTCATCTTGGCGACATGGTGAAACTGGTCTGGGCTCCAGTCATCTTGTATCTGGGGGGGATGATGGCAGTAATCTCCCTCATTCAAAGTAGAATGCTCCAAGTACCTCCCGATCCCACGCCGGAGCAAGTACAAGCTTTTAGTGCTGAACTAGTGGAAACTCTAATCGGGTGGCCGCTTGTGGTGATTTTTCTTTTAACGCTGTTTGTATGGCCGATCATCGCAGTCGCGTGGCATAGGTTTATCCTCCTGGGCGAAACGGGCGCTTCCACCTTCAATTTTCGTTTTGGTCAGCGTGAAGCGAGATTCCTTCTACTCACCATTTTCATCAGCCTGTTGTCGCTGCCATCCTGGATCGTAAATTCGCTGAGTATGTCGGTCGAGCAGGGGACGGTTGTTGCCACACTTCTGGGCCTCGTTTCAGCGGCACTCTATTTGGCTGGGATATTTTACACCATCAGATTGACCCTGCTGCTTCCAGCCGCAGCTGTGGACGAACCCCTGAATGTCGGAAAGATCCTCTCAATTACCAAAGGCAATTTTTGGCGATTGTTGGCCGCGCAGGTGCTTACTGGTGCGATTTTCGTGATGATTTTTCTGGTGGCTTCCTTTGTTCTCGGAACAGTTGCTCTGGTGATGGGGCTGACCGCAATTGTCCAGCCGATGCTAGCAGGCATTATGTTGATGGGGTGGATGATTTTGAGTGTCGCAGTTGTGTCTGTGGCATATAGAGATTTGAGCCAGGCTAGCTGATCAACGGCTCTTGGTGAGGGCCAATAGGCTGACGGATGAGCTGTACGACAGTACTCAATCATTGAACGACCGAAACCGGCGAGCTAGGCCAGACCGATCTCCCTAAGTTGCAGCGGTGCAATTTGTGGAGACCGATGAATGGCGACAACGAACAAATCATGTGAAGGTAAAGTTGCAATCGTAACCGGGGCAAGCTCCGGGATCGGACGTGCGACCGCACTCCGTCTTGCCTCAGAGGGCGCGAAAATTGTCGCGGGCGCAAGACGCCAGGCTGAACTTGAGAGCCTGGTTTCTGAAATCGAAGCGAACGGCGGCAACGCCGCGGCCGTGATGGGCGACGCCGTGGATGAGTCTTTTTCTCGTGACCTCGTCGCGTGCGCCCAATCAGAGTTCGGTGGTCTGGACATTGCCGTCAACGCGGCCGGCACAATGGGACCCATGGGATCTGTGGTCGATCTGGAACGTGATCAGTGGGACACGGTGTTGGCCACAAATCTGACCAGCGCTTTCTTGGGGGCCAAACACCAGATACCTGCCATGCTAGATCGTGGCGCCGGGTCGATTGTTTTTGTGAGTTCCTTTGTCGGGCATACAGCCGCAATGCCTGGTGTCGCGGCTTATGGCGCCAGCAAGGCAGGGATGATCGGGCTCATGAAGTCGCTCGCGGTCGAGTATGGCGCTCAACGCATCCGTTCTAACGCGTTGCTGCCGGGAGGCACCCAGACAGCCATGGCCGATGTAATGGCTGACACTGACGACATGCGAACTTTCGTGCGCGAAATGCATGCGCTCAAGCGAATCTCTGAACCGGAAGAGCAGGCGGAGGCCGCTCTCTTTCTTGCATCTGATGCCTCATCCTTTGTGACCGGGACTGCTTTTTTGGTGGATGGGGGTGTCTCGATCTCCAAAACATGACTGTCAACGACAATAAAGTTAACGGTGTGAATTTATAAGCGTTTGAATTTAAAGAGAAAAATGAGACTGATGCGGAAGCTTGACCGACGCTCATATTTCCCCCATATGGCAGGGGAATTGACCGCCCCCGGGTCATGCTCGAGTCATCTTTGAGGGTGAAACGCGGTCGTGGAGCGTTTCCAGGTGAAGTGCCAAATCCGCCTTGGCGGTTCACCGTCCGGAAACGCGACCAAAGTGAGCAAACGGAGTTTGTTTTGATTGCATCAAAACGAAACTCTTATTGGAGGTAGGACGCATGTCTGTACACGCCAAGATCAAGCGCATCACCGTTCCTGAAATCATGGCACGCAAGGGCAACACGCCGATCGTGTCATTAACGGCCTATCACGCCCACACGGCGCGCTATATCGACCCTTATGTCGACTTCCTGTTGGTTGGCGACAGTCTTGGCATGGTCATGTACGGCATGGAAAACACGCTCGGCGTAACCATCGACATGATGATCGCCCACGGCGCTGCCGTGGTGCGGGGCACAGAGCGCGCGCTGGTAGTCGTCGACATGCCCTTCGGCTCCTATGAGGAATCACCGGAGATTGCGTTCCGCAATGCCTGCCGCATTATCAAGGAAACCGGCTGCACGGCCGTGAAGCTTGAAGGGGGCGCCCGCATGGGCCCCACCATCAAATACCTTAGCGAACGGGGCATCCCCGTCATGGCGCATATCGGCCTCACACCTCAGAGCACCAATGTGATGGGTGGCTTCAAGACCCAAGGCCGGGTCGAAGAGGACTGGGCTGAGATTGAGAACGATGCGCTGGTGATTTCCGAATCCGGCGCTTTCGCGGTTGTTCTGGAAGGCATGGCGGAACCGCTCGCCGCAAAGATTTCCGGTCAGATCGGCATTCCGACTATTGGCATCGGGGCGTCCGCCGCCTGTGACGGGCAAATTCTGGTTCTGGAAGACATGCTTGGCCTGTCGCCCAAACCGCCGAAATTCGTCAAGGAGTTCGCAACTCTCGGCGCCGCCATTGCGGGTGCGGCGGAGGCCTACGCGGACGAAGTGCGTGGCCGCGCGTTCCCGGCGAAGGAACACACATACGCCATGAAAAAGGTCGATTGACCCGGCCACGGCGACGTTAAACCTATTCCGACTTCTGGTTGATTTGCGGGCGGAAGCCCTGTTGGCAAGTCATTGAATTGACGTTACTTTACCGGCCCAACACCGATATTGGGACTGCCGGCCGGGCAGACCCATCGACCTACCTCGGAGACTATTCTTGGCCGACATTTTTCGCGAAGTCGAAGAAGACATTCGCCGCGAGCGCTTACAGCAGCTTTGGGACAAATACGGCATCTACCTGATCAGCTTCGTGGTAGGCATTATTGCCATCACCAGCCTGATTGTCGGATGGCAGGCTTATTCACAATCTCAGTCTGAGGCAGCCTCAAAAGCATTTGCGACGGCTGTGGTGGACGCAGCCCAAGATGGGGCTGATGCACCCTTAATCTTCAGCGCCCTGGCCGAGACGGCGCCGAGCGGATATGCCGCCCTTGCTCGGCTCAGGGCTGCGGGGGCATTTGCGGACGCTGGCGAGATCGATCAAGCCATTGCCGCCTACGATACAATTGCCGCTGACAGCAGTGCAGACGACATTCTTAGAGATTTGGCCAAGGTTAAGTCCGGCACGCTGCTGGTTGGACGTACCAGCTTTGACGACCTTGCAGTGCGCTTGGTTCCGCTAGCGGATAACGAAGAACCCTGGCGTAACCCCGCCAGAGAGGCCCTGGGCATGGCAGCCTATGCGGAACAGAAATACGCTCAGGCACAGAGCTTCTTTCAGGCCATTGTCGGTGATCAAACCGCGACGCCGGGGGTCCGAGACCGCGCCCATGTCATGCTCGCGCTCATTGCGCCGCACGTGCCTGCGGTTCAAAGCGTTCCCTTGGAGGCACTAGAGAGTAACCCAGAGGAAGCCGCGCCGGCCGCCTCAGAAGATGCGACGGGAGAAGCGCAATGACAACATCGCGTATGGCGACATTGGGGTTGGTTGCAGCAATATCCCTGGCCGGGTGCGACACAATTAGTGACCTTGTTTCTGCGGAACAAACGGAGGCGCTGCCGGGAGAGCGCATTTCTGTGATGGCACTGGAACGCAAACTCGAAGCGGATCCGCGTCTGGCCTCCCTCGAAGTCATTCTGCCGCGTCCTTATGTGAATGAGGATTGGCCACAACCTGGCGGCTACGCCGATAATGCAATGCATCATCTGCAAGCCTCAGGGTCGCTCGACGAACTTTGGAGTGCCAATGCCGGATCCGGCTCGAGCGGATCGACGGAGCTTGCAACAGCCCCCGTCTCCGCTGCTGGCCAGGTCTATGTGCTGGACACAGAAGCCACGGTGCGTGCGTTTAGCGCCGCCACCGGCGATGAAGCCTGGGAGGCCGAGCTCGCCCCAGAAGAGGAAGATGCGGACGAGGGGCGTGGTGGTGGCGTCGCGTATGATAGCGGCAGGCTCTTTGTGACAACCGGGTTTGGCGAGGCTTTGGCCCTTGATGCGAGCACCGGCGACATCATCTGGCGGACGGCTGTCGGAACTCCCTTCCGTGCCGCGCCGACGGTGAACGGCGGCCGCATGTTCACCATCACGTCCGACAATCAGATGATTTGCCTTAACATTGAGGATGGATCGGTGCTCTGGCGTCATCGGGGCATTGTTGAAAGCGCGGGCATTTTGGCGGCAACGTCTCCTGCTGTCTCGGGGTCGATTGTGATCGCGCCCTATTCCTCAGGGGAGCTTTATGCGCTCCGCGTTGAGAATGGAAACTCGCTCTGGTCAGACAGCCTGACGCGCACAGGCAATGTCACATCGCTAACAGAACTGAACGATATTGCGGGCAGACCGGTAATTGACAGAGGCCGCGTCTACGCTGTTAGCCACTCTGGCCGTGCCGTCTCCATTGACATTCGAACCGGCGAACGGGTCTGGACGCGCAACATCGCGGGGACCCAGACACCTTGGGTCGCCGGTGGGTTCATCTTTGTTGTAACGCTGGATGCAGAGGTCGTAGCGCTTTCAAGACGCGATGGCCGGATCCGTTGGATCCAAAAACTCGAACGTTTTGAGGACGAAGAAGATCGCGACGGCCCGATTGAATGGAGCGGTCCTGTTCTGGCGGGAGACCGTTTGGTCCTGGTCTCGTCGCTCGGTGAGGCTGTGTCCTTGTCGCCCTATTCGGGTGAAGAACTTGGCCGCATCGAATTGCCGGATACGGTATTCGTGCCGCCAATTCTCGCGAATGAAACATTGTTTGTGCTGACCGATGACGCACGTCTGGTCGCCTTGAAATAACAACAAGGTTCCTGTCCAGGCAATCTGGAGAGCTAACCTCGTCCGGAACCGCTGCGAAAGGCAGCCGGAAAATCGATGCCGTTTAAACTCGCCATTGTCGGCCGCCCAAACGTGGGAAAATCGACCCTTTTCAACCGCCTGGTTGGAAAGAAACTGGCGCTCGTCGATGACACGCCCGGGGTTACCCGCGATCGACGGGAAGGGGAGGCAAGCCTTGCAGAGCTTGAGTTCACGATTGTCGATACAGCAGGCCTAGAAGACGCCAAGGGCGATGTGCTCGAAGCCCGGATGCAGCGGGGAACGGAACTCGCCATCTCAGAAGCGGACGTCTGTCTACTCCTGATTGACGCCCGTGCCGGCGTGACACCGGCGGACGCTTATTTCTCGCAGCTCCTGCGGAAAGTGGAAACACCGGTCATCCTGGCTGCAAACAAGTGTGAAGGGGGCGCTGGCGAGGCAGGCCAACTGGAGGCCTATGAGCTAGGACTCGGTGCGCCGATACCGCTCTCTGCAGAGCATGGGGAGGGCCTGGGCGATCTCTACGACGCGCTTCTGCCATTTGCGCAGGCGTTCGAGGAAGCTGAAGCCAATCAGGCGATCGAAGAAGCCTTGGGGGATGAGGAGGGCTTTGATCCTGATGCGCCTTACGAACCGGATCTTGAGACGCCGCTCCGTGTCGCCGTGGTTGGGCGACCCAATGCCGGCAAGTCAACGCTGATTAATCAGCTGCTCGGCGAGGACCGGATGCTCACCGGTCCGGAAGCAGGCATCACCCGCGACTCGATCGGTGTTGAATGGGAATGGCGCGGTCGCCGCGTGAAGCTGCATGATACAGCGGGTCTGCGTCGACGGGCGCGGGTAACGCAGAAGCTCGAAAAACTCTCAGCCGCGGATGCGCTGCGGGCTGTTCGCTTCGCCGAAGTCGTTGTCATTCTGATCGATGCAACCATTCCGTTCGAAAAACAGGACCTCCACATCACAGACCTGGTTGAGCAGGAGGGGCGTGCGCTCATCATCGCGGTCAATAAATGGGATCTGGTGGAGACACCGCAGGAGACCATGGAAGATCTGAAGGAGAAGCTGGGACGGCTCCTGCCCCAGGTACGTGGCGTGCCGATCGTGACCTTCTCTGCACTTACGGGCAAGGGCGTTGAAAAACTGATGCCGAAGATTGAGGAAATCCACGGCCTCTGGAACGCGCGCATTCCGACCGCGAAGCTCAATAAATGGCTGAGCGTCACCACATCCAGGCATCCGCCACCGGCATCACGAGGGCGCCCGGTGACATTACGCTACGCGACCCAGGCAAAAAGTCGCCCGCCGACCTTCGCGATCTTCTCGAGCCGGGCGCACGAGGTGCCTACGTCATATAAGCGCTACCTGGTGAATAGCCTGCGCGACGAGTTCGATCTGCCCGGCGTGCCAATCCGCCTGAACATGCGCAAGCGCGATAACCCATACGAGTCGAAGGCGAAAAAACGCAAGCTCGGCTAACCCCGTTGAAGGTGGACCCTATCTGTGACGTCTATGTTCTCCGCGAAAACGGGGTCGTGAGACGTAAACAGTAGGCACCCTCGGTAGGACGCAAGAGCACCTTCGAGTGCTTCCAGCGCCTGAATGTCCAGATGATTGCTGGGCTCGTCCAACAGCAACAGTTGCGCAGGGGACGGGCAGTTGAGCAGTCGAACGAGATCGGCCCTGAGCCGCTCGCCAGCGCTAAGTTTATTGAAAGGAATGATGGCCTTGTCGCGCCGCAGCCCTGCGCGAGCGAGGCTCGTACGGATGTCGGTCTCTGACCATGCGGGTCTGTAAGCACGGCATCGCTCAACCGGCGTATCAACTGTTGGGCAGCTTTGCTGCTGCAACAAGTATCCGACGGGCACATGTCGGGTGACGGTGCCGGTGTCTGGTGCTTTCACCCCGGAGATAAGGTCAAGAAGTGTCGTCTTACCGGTGCCGTTCTCCCCGGCGAGGTGCACACGCTGCGGTCCCTTAAGTGAGAGATCAAAAAGCGAGAAAAGGCTGCGCGCCCCATACCTCAAGCTGACATCATCTATCGTAAGGATCGGCTGGTTAGCTGTCACGGCACTTGCTGCCGCATCGAACTGCACGGGAACTTGGTCTTGTACCCGCGCCTTGGCCGCCGTGACCTCCGCATCCGCTGTCGACAAACGGGTGTTCTTAATTTGTGACAATCTTGCGGTTGTATGTTCGCTCCGTGCCTGTCGACCATCGAGAACCATTTTTGGCTGTCCGCCTTTGGTGCGCGCCCGCTTGCCCTTGGCCGCTTTGCGTTGCTGGCGTTCCCGGGATACTTGATGATCGCGTTTGGCCTGCTGCAGGGCCCGTGTTGCATGGGCGGCTTGGGCCATCGCGGCATTTTGCTGGGATGTTTTTTCCGACAGGTAGTGCGTGTAGGTACCGCCATAGACCTCGAGCCCTGCGGCTGTGAGCTCCCAGATTTCTTCAGGCAGGTTTAACAAGTGGCGGTCATGCGAGATCAGAAGCCAGGCAAAATCAGCATCGCGCAGCCAGCTCTCGAGCCAGGTGCGGCCTGATTGATCCAAATGGTTCGACGGTTCATCCAGGATAAGGAGATCAGGTTCGCGCCGCTGCATGCCCAGAAGTTGCAGGCGAAGCCATTCACCGCCGCTGAGTGTGGTCAGATCCTGGGTCGGCGACAAGTGCGCCAGGCCGACACCTCGAAGGTCTTGAGATAGCCTATCTTCAAGGCTCCAATTCTCGCCGATCAGCGCAATGTCATCCGATGAACCAATGCCGCCCTGACAGCGCATCAAAGCGTCATACGGATCGCCGATCTGAAGATAGTCGACAATGCGCAGCTTTGCGTTTGGCACCGCATCCTGCTCGAGGTGAGCGATGGCACCGTGACGAGAGAGAGTACCTCGGGCCGGAAGACGCGCCTGTATGATGAGGCGGGCAAGGCTCGATTTACCCACACCATTAGGGCCCACAAGCGCGACATGCTGCTTCGGTCCAATCGCGAATGTAACGTCTGAAAAAAGTTCTGTTCCGTCGGGCAACAGATAGGCGACGGCATCGCCTGCAACCAAAAATGGTGGCATGGATCAAATCTCCGGCAAGACGAATTCCTTATGCTCGGTCTATTTGTCCATTGTCCCTTTCCTTAAACGGCACTTTGATCGCGGTGGTATTCTGTAAGGTAGGCATGCGTGGCGCTTGTGACAAGGTACCAGCGCACGCGGTCAATCACAGGCGTTACGGCTGGAAGGCAACCACCTCGCCATGACGGGTGCAATCAGCGCTTACTAGGTCGAGAAAGAGCGGCGCAATTTCCTCCGGTGTGCGAAGTGTTTCAGGATTTTCCCCGGGCATGGCTGTCGCACGCATTTTGGTGGCGATCGGTCCGGGGCTTACCATATTGACCCGCAGTTCCGACTTCTCGACCTCATGGGCCCAGGTTTTGACAAGCGCCTCGAGAGCGGCTTTGGATACAGAATAAGCACCCCAATAGGGACGACATTTCTGCGCGGCGCCGGAGGTGACAAACACCGCGCGACCCGCTTCTGACCGCTGGAGCAGGGGATCGAGGGATCGGATCAAGCGATAGTTCGTCGTGACATTAACCGCGAAGACCTTGTCCCAATCGTCCGGCGAGATGTGTCCCGCTGGCGTGAGAGGCCCCAGGATACCGGCATTGCCGACCAGGATATCGAGCTTGCCCCAGCGCTCAAAAATGGTGCCGCCCAAACGGTCGATGGCATCAAAATCAGTGAGGTCGAGCGGCACAAGCGTTGAGGTGCCGCCTGCCTTTTGGATCTCGTCGTCGACTTCTTCAAGTGCGCCAACGGTGCGGGCGACGAGGATAACGTGCGCACCTTCCGCAGCCATCGCAAGGGCGACAGCCCGGCCGATCCCCCGTGACGCGCCGGTAATGAGCGCGAGCTTGTCTGCAAGTCGTCCAGCCATAATTTGGGTCTGCCTTTAAGCGATTTCCGTCAACAGAGAGAGCTGGGCGGAGCGTTTTTCTTGTTGTTGGTCGACAAGCTGTGTCGGGTATTCGCCGGTGAAATAATGATCAGCAAATTGAGGGTTATCATTGTCCCGACCATCATACCCTAGCGCGCGGTAAAGCCCGTCGACGGAAACAAAAGCAAGGCTGTCGACACCGATATAGTTGCGCATGCCTTCCAAATCATAGTTGGCGGCGAGCAATTGATCGCGGTCTGGCGTGTCGATGCCGTAGAAATCGGGATGGGTGATGGGCGGGCTGGAAATGCGCATATGCACTTCCTTGGCACCGGCCTCATACATCATCTTCACAATCTTCGCCGACGTCGTACCGCGCACGATACTGTCGTCGACCAGGATAATCCGTTTGCCTTCCACAAGCGCGCGATTGGCATTGTGTTTCAGGCGCACGCCGAGTGCCCGAATATGCTGCGTCGGCTCAATGAAGGTCCGGCCCACATAGTGGTTCCGGATGATGCCCAACTCGAACGGGATATTTGATTCAGCGGCGTAGCCGATAGCCGCAGGGACGCCGGAGTCAGGAACGGGAATAACCACGTCTGCATCTACATGAGATTCACGTGCGAGCTCTTCACCTGTTTTGCGGCGGACATTGTAGACACTCTGGCCGCCGACAACGCTGTCGGGACGTGCAAAGTAGATATATTCGAACACACAGGGCCGGGGCTGCATGGGCGGGAAGGGATGCAGGCTTTCTATGCCGTCCTTGGTCGCCACGATGACTTCGCCGGGTTCAATCTCACGTACGAAACTCGCGCCGATAATATCCAGCGCGACTGTCTCGGAGGTGAGGATCGGCGATCCGTCTAGCTCGCCCAGGATGAGCGGGCGAATGCCGAGCGGATCACGGGCACCAATCAGCTTCTTATTGGTCAGGGCCACCAAGGCATAGGCACCCTGAATTTGGCGGAGCGCGTCGACAAACCGGTTCGTGGTCCGGTCATGGCGCCCACGGGCCACCAACTGAAGGATCACCTCTGTATCGGACGTAGACTGAAAGATCGCGCCAGAGCGAACCAAATCGTCACGAAGGGTAAGCGCATTGGTGAGGTTGCCATTATGGGCGATGGCGAAGCCGCCGCCCCACAGATCCGCAAAGAGGGGTTGGACATTCCGGAGGATGGTTTCGCCGGTGGTCGAATAGCGCACATGACCGATGGCGCTCGTGCCCGCCAACCTATCCATCATTTTGGCGCTGGTGAAATGATCGCCTACGAGCCCCATGCGGCGTTCTGAATGGAAATGTTCGCCATCGAAGGAGACGAGGCCCGCCGCTTCCTGTCCGCGATGCTGAAGGGCATGCATGCCGAGTGCGGTGAGCGCCGCTGCGTCTGGATGACCGAAAATACCAAACACGCCACACTCTTCGCGAAGGCGGTCGGCGTAGAGCTCATCGTGGCTGTCCAGGATGACGCTTGCACCTTCGCCATGCGCTGGCTGCTGGTTTTCATGCTGAGAGTGTTGGTCGGCCCTCAGGGCCCAGGCGCTTGATGGAGAACCTGTCGTGGAACCTGTGTCGGACATCTGGGTGGTCGTCCTCTATTCCTGTGTGGCTTCGAAAAGTTGGTCGAGCCCCCTCCGTTCGGAAGGCTTATACCCTGTCGTATCGTCGCTGTCAGTGCCTGATTTGGGCTCTTCTGTCCCCTGATCCGCCGGAGGAGCGTTGCGCCGTCCCTCAGGCGTAAAGAAAGGCTCTGTGGGGGCTGTTGACTGCTGCGCGGCCAGCGAAGACAGCCCGCCAGCCACGAAGTCCACCAACGGCAGAAGGCGGGCGTCTGCGATCCAATCGGGCTGATCCTCGCGCTCCGGCACCAGCCAGGTGAACAGCAGGAACGCAATGGCTACGACCAGAAGGCCCCTAAAAACACCGAAAATGAAGCCAAGGGAGCGATCTAAAAACCCGATCTCTCCGCCATGGGCCCGGTCCGTCCATCGATAGGTCAGCGCCGAAATGGCGATATAGACCACGCCGAATATCCCTGCTGCTGATATGGCCAGGGCAAGCCAGTAAGGTTCAGCCACAGCCTGAACGAGCGGAATAAGGAGAGGATAGAGCAGCAAGGCAGCAAGAGCGGCCACGACCCAGGCAAGAATCGAGAGGATCTCGCTCGCAAACCCTCGGACCATGGCCAGAAGGCCGGATACGACCATGATCGCAATGACAGCAATATCAAAAAGGGTCATGACGGGTCTGTCCCCCAACTCCAACGCCACACGCGCACAGTTTAACGCCCTCCAGGCGCCCGGTCACCTTATGCTTCACGGGCGTGAGGCTGCGAGGTGTCATTTGTTGACAGTTTGGCAATCAGGTCACCCAGGTCTTCCAGTTCCGTGAGCTTCAGTTTTCCGCCAGAGGGCTTCTGCCGTCCTGCGGCTTTGGGCAGGATCGCATGTTTGAAGCCCAGCTTCTCAGCCTCTTTCAGGCGAGCTTCCATCTGGCTCACGGGACGGAGAGACCCGGAAAGCGAAATTTCACCAAAGAGAACCGTGTCAGGCGGGATAGAGAGGCCTGATAGCGAAGAGATGAGAGCGCCCGCCACCGCAAGATCGGCGGCAGGCTCTCCGATCCGCAATCCGCCGGCAACATTGAGGTAGACGTCCTGATTCCCGATGGAAAGGCCGCAACGGGCTTCCAGCACCGCGAGCACCATGGAGAGCCGACCGCTGTCCCAGCCAATCACCGCCCGTCGCGGCGTACCGAGTGCGCTTTGGGCGACCAACGCTTGAATTTCAACAAGGACCGGACGGGTGCCCTCAATCCCGGCAAACACCGCTGCGCCGCTGGCTTCGCGGTCGCGTTCGCCAATGAAAAGCGCGGAAGGATTTTCGACCTCCATCAGGCCGCCTTCTGCCATTTCAAAGACGCCGATTTCGTTGGCGGGGCCGAAGCGATTCTTCACAGCGCGCAATATCCGAAAATGGTGGCCGCGCTCGCCTTCAAAATAGAGCACCGTGTCGACCATATGCTCGACCACCTTGGGTCCCGCAATTTGCCCGTCTTTGGTGACATGGCCGACAATGATCATGGCCGCACCCGACTTCTTGGCGAAGCGGGTGAGTTCCTGGGCGGACGCCCGCACCTGGCTCACTGTGCCGGGCGCGGACTCAAGGGCATCCGTCCACATGGTCTGAACCGAGTCGATCACAATGGCGTCGGGCGCCGGTCCGTCCTGCAGGGTCGCGAGAATATCTCTGAGGTTGGTTTCGGCGCCAAGCGACACTGGCGCGTCATCAAGCCCCAGGCGCCTGGCCCGCATGCGGACCTGATCGATGGCCTCTTCGCCGGAAATGTAAACCGCTTCGGCGCCGCTTCGCGCGAGCACGGCCATGGCTTGAAGCAGCAATGTCGACTTCCCGATGCCGGGGTCGCCACCGACGAGAACCGCTGAGCCCGGCACGAGGCCGCCGCCGAGAACACGGTCGAACTCTTTAAGGCCTGTTGTCCGGCGCGGCGTTTCGGTTGCCTCGCCTGCCAATGGGACGAGCGCAATCTGCCGACCCTTCTTGGTCGAACTTGCCTTCGCAGGACCGCCGGCAACACCGGAGCTCTCCGCGACTTCTTCAGTTATTGTGTTCCATTCGCCGCAGGCATCGCAGCGACCGGCCCAGCGCGGCGTTTGTGCACCGCAGGCCTGACAGACAAATTGACGACGGGCTTTAGCCACGTTCTTCCTTACCAATCGACAGAGGACACGCGGCGCGCGCGGCCATCAGGGTTTGAGCACATCCATCTTGATGGGACCCTCAGCGCGGCCATGGATGAACTGATCCACATACTCATTGCCGCTATTGTCGACTTCGTCGCGGGTACCCGCCCAGATGATCTCACCCTTATAGATCATTGCGATGTAATCCGCGATCTTTCGCGCACTTGCCATGTCGTGCGTGATGGAGAGCGCTGTCGCACCCAGCTTCTGCACACTATTGACGATCAGGTCATTGATCACATCAGCCATGATAGGGTCGAGGCCGGTGGTGGGTTCGTCGAAAAAGATGATTTCCGGATCTGTCGCGATGGCGCGCGCGAGGCCGACCCGCTTTTGCATGCCGCCAGAGAGTTCGGCCGGGTAGAGCTCGCCAATGTCAGCCGTCAGACCCACCTGGCCGAGTTTCTCGATCGCGATTTCTTTGGCATCCTTGCGCCGCATATTGCGGCCCTGGATGAGACCAAAGGCGACATTCTCCCAGACAGGCAGACTGTCAAAAAGGGCCGCGTTCTGAAACAGCATGCCGAATTTTGTCAGGGTTTTTTCCCGCTCGGAGGTAGAGAGCCGGGTGACATCTTTGCCGTCGACTTTGATGCTGCCTTTTTCAGGACGAATGATGCCCAGAATACACTTAAGCATCACAGATTTGCCGCTGCCCGAACCGCCAATCACAACCAGAGACTTTCCCTTTGGGACGGTCAGAGACATATCGTGCAGCACCACCTTTTTGCCAAAGCGTTTGTGCACGTTATTCAGCTCAATCTTCACGTCTTTTGCTGGAACGGAGATATTCATGGGCCCAGCCTTAAGACGAGAAGAACAGCGACGTCATCACATAGTTCGCTGCGAGAATGAGAATGGAAGAGTTCACAACCGCGTTTGTGGTTGCACGACCGACGCCCTGAGCGCCGCCGCGGCTATGGAAACCCTGGTAGCAGCCCATCATGGCAATAATGAAGCCGAAGACCGCAGATTTGATGAGGCCGGAAGTGATGTCATCAAGCTCCAGAAAGTCGACCGTGGTTTTCACGTAAACGCCGGCATTGAAGTCCAGTGTCTGGGTGCCCACGACAAAGCCGCCGAAAATACCGATTACATCGCCGATGAACACAAGCGCGGGCAGGGTGATCACCGCGGCAACAACACGGGGCACCACCAGATATTTAAACGGGTTTGTCGACAAGGTGGAAAGCGCATCGATCTGCTCCGTCACCCGCATCGTGCCGAGCTCCGCGGCAATGGCGGCGGCGGCGCGTCCGGCAACCATCAAGCCGCCCAGAACCGGTCCGAGCTCTCGTGTGATGCCGAGGGCCACGATGGTCGCAACGATATTCTCTGAGTTGAACTGATCACTGCCATAGTAGATCTGCAGCGCAAGCACCCCGCCGGTGAAGAAGGCGGTCAAAGCCACGACGGGCAGGGAAAAGTAGCCAATCCGCATCATCTGCTGAGCAATCAGACGCCAATAGAAGGGCGGACGCAGCAGGTGGGTGATCGCTCTCCAGGTAAACACGGACAGTCGTCCCGTTTCACCGAGCGCCGTGATCACAACTTTGCCGATTATCCCCAGCGGATTCAAACTTAGCTCCCTCTGCCTCACTCTTTACGCACACTCAAGCGGCACTGATTCCGTCCGATGAAGTGTACGTCCGGTGATATCGATACCCCAAACGGGTAAGCACTTCGTAACCAATCGTGCCCGCAGCCCGAGCAAGATCCCCTACGGTGGTCGATTTTCCAATCAATTCTGCGAAAGATCCCCGTTTTGGGACGTCTGGTGGCAGATCGGTCACATCGACCGTGATCATATCCATTGAGATTCGTCCGATGACTGGCGCCGCATGGCCGTCAATCATAACGGACACACCATCGCCACTAGAGCTTCCCAGCGCTCGGAAATATCCATCGGCATAGCCTGTCGCAATAGTTGCGATCCGTGTCGGTCGCTTGGCGGTGAAGGTTGCGCCGTACCCGACATGTGCGCCCGGCTCCAGGGTTTTGACCTGCATAATCCGTGATTTAAGGCTGACGACCGGATGAAAGGGGTGGCCTGGCTTGGGAAAGGGGTTGGTGCCATAGAGACCGATCCCAGGGCGAACAAGATCGTAATGAAATTGGGGTCCAAGCAGGATGCCCGCCGTGTTGGCGAGACTTGCCTGCGCATCCGGGAGCCGCGGACGCAATTGGTCAAACAAGCCGCGCTGTTCTTCATTGAGAGGGTGGCTCGCGTCATCTGCACAGGCCAAATGACTCATCACCAGGTCCGTTTCAAAGGAGGCCGCGAGCTCTGCCACCGCTTCAACATCCTCTGGTTGGATCCCCAACCGATGAATGCCTGTGTCTGCATGAAGCGCCGCCGGCAAGGGTCCGGCCTGTCCGCAGTAGGATGCCCATTCACGCACCTCTTCCAGACCGGAGAGGCAGGGGCGGAGGTCTTCGGTGTCAAAGAGGGCTTCCGACCCGTCATAGAGACCGTTCAACACATAGACCACTGCATCGGGCAAAACAGAGCGGAGTTCGGCGCCTTCTATGGCGGTGGCCACAAAAAAGGTTGAACACCCAGCAGATGCAAGCGTGCGGGCGACCGGCACTAGGCCCAGGCCATATCCGTCCGCTTTGACGCAGGCGCTGACATCTGCCGTCGTCTCCGATTGGATCAGGCGATAATTTTCCGCGACCGCATCCAGACTGATGGTGAGGGTTCCGCTGGAAGCGGCGGCGCGGGCGCTGGCCATCTCATCAGCGCCAATGTCGCGCGGCGTGCGGTCAGACGGCAAACCTGCTTACTCCATATAGTCGGGTAGGCGGTCGCGGTCGGCGAGGTCACTAAAGCGCGTGATCTCTGCCTCAAACTGCAGACGCACAGTACCCGTCGGCCCATGCCGTTGCTTGCCGATGATGACTTCGGCTTTCCCGAAAACGGCTTCCATATCGGTCTGCCATTGCAGATGTTCGGGTGTGCCTTCCGACGGCTCGCGCCGCGACACATAATATTCTTCTCGGAACACGAACGTCACAACATCTGCATCCTGCTCAATCGACCCCGATTCACGAAGGTCCGAGAGCTGGGGCCGCTTGTCATCTCGCGCTTCAACCTGACGTGACAATTGAGACAGCGCCATGATTGGCACATTCAGTTCTTTCGCGAGCGCCTTGAGGCCCGTCGTGATTTCTGTGACTTCCTGGACGCGATTGTCCCCGGATTTGCCGGACCCGGATAGCAACTGGATATAGTCAACGACAATAAGGCCAAGCCCGCGCTGCCGCTTGAGCTTGCGCGCCCGCGCGGCGAGAGAGGCGATATTAAGGCCGCCTGTATCGTCGATATAAAGCGGGATGCCTTCAAGCTCACGACTGGCGTCCACAAACTGATGCCACTCATTCTCGTCAATCTTGCCGCGTCTGATCTTGCCGGACGGCACGCGGGATTGTTCGGCGAGCAGGCGGGTCGCCAATTGCTCAGAGGACATTTCCAAAGAAAAGAAGCCCACGATGGCACCGTCTTTGACTTCGACCGTGCCGTCCGTGTGATGCTCCGCCTTGTAGTTTTTTGCCACGTTGAACGCGATATTGGTGGCAAGCGCCGTCTTACCCATGGAAGGGCGGCCTGCGACGATGATCAGGTCAGAAGGCTGAAGCCCGCCCATCTGCTCGTCGAGGTCCCGGAGACCGGTGGAGATGCCAGAGAGCCCCCCATCACGCTCATAAGCCGCGGCGGCCATATCGACGGCCATGCGCATGGAATCTGAGAAGCTTTGAAAGCCACCCTCATATTTGCCCTTTTCCGCGAGGCTGTAGAGGGACTGCTCTGCATCCATGATTTGATTAGACGGCGGGTCGTCGACACCGGCATCAAAGGCGCGGTTGTGAATCTCCTCACCAACGCGGATAAGGTCCCGCCGCACAGCAAGGTCGTAAATGGTGCGCCCATATTCAGCGACATTGATGATGGTGGTCGCGGCGCCGGCGAGCCGGGCAAGGTACTGAGCGCCGCCGACTTCCTGCAGGGCTTCGTCCTGATCGAAATAACTCTTCAGCGTGACAGGTGTTGCGATGTGTCCGCCGGAAATGAGCTTGGAGACCGCTTCGAAGATTCGCGCGTGAAGCGGTTCGTAGAAGTGCGACACCTCAAGAAAGGAAGCGACCCGGTCGAACGAATCATTATTGATCAGGATCGCACCCAGCAACGCTTGTTCGGCCTCAATATTGTGAGGCGCGACACGATATTCGTCGCCCTCATCTTGAGGATCGTCATATGCCGGGAGCGTGCTTTCCATGCTCCTGTTTTAAGCCAATGCCGACCTAGCGGAAAGCAGGTCGCTCTCTTTTCGTCGAACTATTTTCGCGACCTGTGGAAAACGGGGACAAAAAACCGAGCGTTGATTCTGTCCTGGGCGAAATCATCCTCCCGATGCACTTTTTCGCTGGACAAGTGAGTCGCGGTGGTCCTGCTCCCAGGCGGATATGTAGTCCCGCGTAATGGGAAGCGCATCTATCTCTCGCGTAAGTTGGAACTGAAAGACAACCATCCCTTCATGGCGGAAGGATGTTTCCGACCCTGCGAGATAAAACTCCCACATGCGAGCAAACCGCTCATCATAGAGCGTGACGGCATCGTCCCACCGTGCGAGAAAGCGGTCCCGCCAATGACGCAGTGTCGCAGCATAATGCAGCCGCAAAACTTCCAGGTCATTTAAGAGCAACTGATGACGTTCCAGTGTCGGGGCGACTTCACTGAGTGCCGGAATGTACCCGCCAGGGAAGATGTATTTTGCAATCCACGGATTTGTGGCGCCGGGTTCGTCGAGACGTCCAATCGTGTGAATGAGGGCAATCCCGTCCGTCTTCAGGAGCGAATGAATCTTGGCGGCGAATTCGTCATAGTGATGCACGCCAACATGCTCATACATGCCCACTGATACAATGCGGTCGAAGGTTTCATCGACCTCCCGATAGTCTTGGAGCCGAAAGTCCACAAGATCCGACAGACCGGATAGAGCGGCCCTTTCTGTCGCGATCTTGAGCTGTTCTTCACTCAGTGTGACGCCGGTCACTCGGGCGCCGGTTTCCCTGGCGATATAGAGGGCCAGACCGCCCCAGCCGCACCCAATATCGAGCACATGGGTCTCTGGTGAGAGGTTCAGCTTGGCCGCAATATGCCGTTTCTTGGCGAGTTGGGCCGCCTCAAGGCTGGTGTCTGGCGTTTCGAAATACCCGCAGGAATATTGTTTGTCTGTGTCCAGGAAGAGGTCATAGAGCCCGGCATCCAGGTCATAATGATGTGCAACATTGGCTTGCGCCCTGCCAACCGGATTGAACTGATCAATCCGGCGCTTCGCACGCCTTATGCGCCCGACCAATCTAGCAAGCGGATGTGCCCAGCCGATGCCGACATTTGAGAGGACGATATCAAGCGCATCATAAATGCGGGCTGGCGCATCGATGGTAAGTGACCCATCCATATAAGCTTCGCCGAGCTTCAAATAGGGGTTGAGGCCCAGCTGCCACTCAAGACCTTTTTTGTGAAGTCTGATGGTGACCGGCGTGCCTGTGCCGTCGCCGAAATGGCGAGCGCTTCCAGACGCATTAATCAGCGTCAGGTTTCCGTGCGAAATTAGTCGATCAAGTACAAACGCAAACATCTACCGCCTCCTGATCTTCAGGTGGACGACAGCGCTTCCCCCTCATTTGGCTGCCGTATGTCATCTGCATGCACACTCAGTCCATGCGCCCCTAAACGACCAACCACTGGGACCAATATTGAAAGACGAATTACGCGTTAGATCAAGCTTGCGCGTGGACCTCCAGGCAACAAAAAAGGGCGCTGACGCGCCCTTCTTCGGAATTCATAGATCGAAAGATGATTATTCAGCTGGTTTTTCAGCTTCTTCGTCACTGGATGCTTCAGCTTCTTCCGCTGTTTCCTCTTCGAGGTTAGGCGCTGCATCTTCATCGAAGAACTCGCTGGCATCCAACTCGTCTTCATCATCATCGTTCAAGGCGTTGATGTCTTCGCCGCGTGCCTGTGCTTCAGCTTCTTCTTCTGTCCGGGCCACATTCACCACAACAGTCGATGTCACTTCAGGGTGAAGTTTTACAGATACGTCATAGAGACCGAGGGTTTTGATGGGCGCTGCGAGGACCACCTGTCCGCGTGCAACGGAGAAGCCGCCTTCTGTCAAACCTTCAGCAATGTCGCGAGGAGAAACTGAGCCATAAAGCTGTCCGGTTTCACCTGCCTGACGGATGACGATGATCGAAAATCCGTCCAGCTTCTCGTGTACGCCTTCAGCTTCTTTTTTCGCTTCCAGGTTCCGCGCTTCCAGCTGAGCGCGTTCCGCTTCAAAGCGCGACAGGTTTTCTTTGTTGGCGCGCAAAGCTTTGCCACGTGGCAACAGGAAGTTGCGGGCATACCCGTCTTTGACCTGAACCACATCGCCCATCTGTCCGAGCTTTTCAATTCGCTCCAGAAGAACCACTTCCATTAACTTATCTCCTCGCCCGTCGGGGCCTCAGATTGTGCGAACCGGGCGCGTAGGCCAGCCCAGGGTTCCGCGAGTCCGATCAGGCAGACCGGTACGATCAGCCATCCGGTAAAAATCAGCAAAACATAAAAAACGCCCAGAAGTGCGATCCGGGCCGTCCAAGCGCGCGAAATAGCATGGATTACCGCCAGACCCAACAGAAAATATGGGACTAGGAGGGCAATCATGATTGCGCCGCCCAATTGGGCCGCTGAGCCGGGGATAAGCGACAGAACCAGCGCGGCCAGGAACAGGCCGAGCAGGAAGGGCGGGTACTCAATTTGAAGCAAATCCGGGGTTGGCCGCAGATTATTGCCGGACCGCTCCAGAATGAGTTGGGCAAGCCACATATTGCCGAGCGTGAGCAGGCTCCAGGCCATAACCACAAAAGCGGGCAACGCGATCACGATGAGGCTCAGGATTCTGTCTGGATCGGCATTGAGGCCAAGGTCCTGGAGACCTGCTTCGATCGCCCGTCCTTCAATGAGGTCTTCCGACAGAAGCATCCTCAATGCGCCTTCAAGCCCGCCCTCGACACCCATGGCCATAGTCGACAGGCCGGACACAACAAGCACACCGACGGCGATGAGCGCGGTCCAGACAACGAGGGCGCCCGCCGGATACCACTCAGTCGCTGCAGGATCTTCTGATGGCGGGTCGGCAGGAGCAGGGGCTTCGCCCTTTCGCGCCAGGCGAGCGGCCTCAGCCGGGGTGAGCCGGGGTGCGGTTTCCACATGATGGAGCAGTGCAAGATAGGCGAGCCAGGCAGGCGCGAGCCCGTCGGCCACAAGAAACACAAGACCGGCGGTGAAACTCGATGTGGAAGAGAGGACAACAAAGCCCGTCACGGCACCGATGAGCGCTGATCTTGACCCCCAGCCGAGACCGGCGAGGAAGATGGGCAGCGCCGCAAAAAAGAGAGGGAGCCCAAGAATAGGGGACCCGACCCCTGCTGTCAGAAACAGCAACGCCCCGACAAGACCAGACCCAACACCGATGGCCCAATATGGCGGCATGGGAAGATCTCCGAGGCGAGTTTAAAACGTCAGATAATTGGTCGGGCAGAGGCGGCGCCGTCCGCCCGACCGAAAGTCTTAGCTGATCAGGTAAGGCAGCAAAGCGAGGAAGCGCGCACGTTTAATTGCGCGGGCAAGCTCACGTTGCTTTTTCGCTGAAACGGCCGTGATCCGGCTTGGCACGATTTTGCCACGCTCGGACACATAGCGCTGCAGCAGCTTCGTGTCTTTGTAGTCAATCTTTGGGGCGTTAGCGCCAGAGAAGGGACATGTCTTACGACGACGGAAGAAAGGCCGACGAGCGGCAGATTGTGGGACGCTCATTCGCTTGTCTCCTCAGCAGCAGGGGCAGCTTCTGCAGCTGCTTCTTCACGGGGGGCACGATCTTCGCGCGGACCGCGATCTCGGTCGCCACCGCGGAACCCGCCGCGGTCGCCACGATCACGACCGCCGCCACGACGTTCGTTGCGGCTCTGCATCATGGCAGATGGGCCTTCTTCGTGCTCATCGACGCGCAGTGTGAGGTGGCGCAGAACGTCTTCGTTCAGGCCCATCTGGCGTTCCATTTCAGCAACGGCTGCATGCGGCGCATCAATGTTCAAAAGCTGGTAGTGGCCCTTGCGGTTCTTCTTCACCTTGTAAGCAAGGTTTTTCAGACCCCAATACTCGCTCTTGGCGATGGAGCCACCATTTTCGGTGATGATGGTGGAGAATTGCTCCGTCAGGTTTTCAACCTGCTGCGCGCTTACATCCTGACGCGCAATAAAGACATGCTCATAAAGAGGCATATCGGCCTTCCTTTCCTGGAGCGATCTGGCATCAGCCCGTCGCTCAAATACGGACCCCGGCGCAAAGCCCCCTTTGAGCCCCGGAAGGCTCTAAAGGTGCATCAAAGAAGCGGAGACACCGGAAGCGCGGAGACCTCTCCTGCCAAACCCCAGATCACCTGGCGCCTGACGCTTCCTTCAGCCCCCAACCGGGGCCTCTCTGAAGCGGCGCACTATAGTCAGGAAAAGGCAGGACGCAAGGGGCTTTATGCCCATTTGGGCCACCATTCTAGTGTTGTCGGCATCAGCTTGACTCCCTTGAGCCACGTTGTATCTCTGTCCGCCTGACTTTGGCCCTATTTCAGGGGTTTTAAGGGTCACGCATGACAAAGAATAAAGCGGGGACGCATGACACGGGCATTTACCTTTCCAGGGCAGGGATCGCAGGCAGTCGGCATGGGCAAGGAATTGGCTGAGGCCTTTCCGGTCGCCAAGGCTGTTTTTGACGAAGTGAATGACGCGCTCGGACAGGATCTGACCGGCCTCATGTGGGGCGGCCCGGAAGATGAGCTCACCTTGACCGAAAACGCTCAGCCGGCGCTGATGGCTGTCTCCGTCGCTGTCATGCGCACGCTGGAGAGCGAAGGCGGTTGGTCGCTGGCCGACAAGGCAAGTTTTGTCGCCGGCCATTCTCTCGGCGAATATTCAGCCCTCGCCGCGGCTGGCACCTTTTCTCTCGCAGATACAGCACGGCTCTTGAAGACCCGTGGCAAGGCGATGCAGGCCGCGGTGCCGGTTGGCGAGGGCGCCATGGCAGCGATGCTGGGGCTGTCCTTCGAAGATGCCCAGGCCGTGGCAGCTGAAGCGGCCGGGGATGAGATTTGCTCTGCCGCCAATGACAATGCCGACGGCCAGGTCGTGATTTCAGGCTCTAAAGCCGCCGTCGAGCGTGCCGCTGAGCTCGCTAAAGAGAAAGGAGCCAAACGCGCCATGCTCTTACCCGTGAGCGCCCCTTTCCACTGCGCCCTTATGCAGCCTGCAGCGGATGCCATGGCGGAAGCTCTGGCAGGTGTCGAAATGAAGGCGCCGTCCGTTCCGGTTGTGGCCAATGTGACCGCGTCGGCCGTGTCGGACCCGGACGAGATCCGCAAGCTTCTGGTCGAGCAGGTCACCGGCATGGTTCGTTGGCGCGAGAGCGTCAAATATCTCGCCGCCCAGGGCGTGACCGAGCTTGTGGAAACTGGGGCAGGCAAGGTGCTGACTGGCCTGACACGGCGGATCGATAAGTCTGTTGGAGGTGCCGCTGTCGGCACTCCTGCAGACATTGCGTCATTTCTCGAAACCCTTTGATTTCAATTAGTTGGGCGCGATTGCTCCAGGAGAACCTTTATGTTTGATCTAACCGGAAAAACGGCGCTGGTCACCGGCGCTTCGGGTGGCATCGGATCCGCCGTCGCCAAGACACTACATGCTCAAGGAGCGACCGTGGCGCTCTCCGGAACACGGGTTGAGGCGTTGGAAGCCGTGCAGTCTGAGCTCGGCGACCGGGCCCACATCCTGCCTTGCAACCTGAGCGACAGCGCGGCCGTGGATGCGCTGCCCAAGCAGGCTGAGGAGGCCATGGGGCAGCTGGATATCCTGGTGAACAATGCCGGCGTCACCAAAGACAATATCTTCATGCGTATGAAGGACGAGGAGTGGGACACGGTTCTTGCCGTCAATCTGACTGCCTCCTTCCGTCTGGCACGAGCCTCCATGCGGGGCATGATGAAGCGCCGCTGGGGACGAATTATCTCCATCACCTCTGTGGTTGGCACGATGGGCAATCCAGGACAGGCGAACTACGCCGCCTCAAAGGCTGGCGTGACCGGCATGACCAAATCCATCGCTCAGGAAGTCGCGTCCCGGAATGTCACTGTGAATTGTGTGGCGCCCGGGTTTATCGCCACCGCGATGACAGATGCGCTGGATGAAGGTCAGCAGGAGCGCGTCAATGCGATGATTCCCATGGGCCGTATGGGGTCCGGAGATGAAATCGCCTCCAGCGTGCTTTATCTGGCATCAGAGGAAGCCGCCTACGTCACAGGACAGACAATTCATGTGAACGGCGGCATGATCATGATTTAAAGCAAGCAATATCAAGGACTTAGAGGCACACCATTGGGCCATTTTCGCCTTTGTCAAAACTGGCGCGACGTCAAAAAGTGTGTTACCTAACCCGCGATTTTTACTTGCGAAAGCGGCGTTTAGAGGCCAGAACAGCCGCCGAGTGGTAACAGGGAGAAGATGAGGTCCTAAACCTCACCCGCCACAAGAGTTTCCAAGCGCGTCTGCGCGAGGCCAGCCACCGGCGCCGGTAAGGCGCTGATAAACAATTCCAGGCGAGTGCGCCGGGGAAGAACACGAAGGATCTGAGGACAGAACATGAGTGACATTGCAGAGCGCGTGAAGAAAATCGTTGTAGAGCATCTCGGTGTAGAAGCCGACAAGGTGCAGGAAAACGCAAGCTTCATCGATGACCTTGGCGCAGACAGCCTCGACAATGTCGAGCTGGTCATGGCTTTCGAAGAAGAGTTCGGTGTTGAAATTCCAGACGACGCTGCAGAGACCATTCTGACGGTTGGCGACGCAGTGAAGTTCATCGGCGCCAATTCCTAATCGCATTAACGATGTCGGGCGCTGCATCCAAAGGATGCATGCGCCCGTCGTCTTTTCAGCGTAGGCTGACGGCGGGGTGCCCACCCCGTTGAACAATAAGATCCAACTCAGCTTGGCCTAAGAACTTGGAGTGTATGCGAATGCGTCGTGTTGTTGTTACAGGCATGGGAATGGTCTCACCGCTTGGATGTGGCGTCGACACCACCTGGAAACGGGTCCTGAACGGCGAGTCCGGCGCAGGCATGATCTCCAAATTCGATACCAGCGATCTACCCTGTAAGATTGCCTGTGAAGTACCGCGCGAAGGCGAGGGCGCTTTCATACAGGACGACTGGGTAGACCCAAAAGAAGCCAAACGGATCGACGAATTCATCATCTACGCCCTGTCGGCTGCCGAGCAGGCGATCAAGGACAGTGGATGGGAGCCTTCAACCGAAGAAGAGAAATGCCGAACCGGTGTGATGATCGGCTCTGGGATCGGTGGCCTTCCGGGGATTGAAGAAGCAGCGATCACGCTGCGCGACAAAGGCCCTCGACGGGTAAGCCCGTTTTTCATCCCAGGCCGTCTGATCAATCTGGCGTCAGGCTATGTCTCCATCAAATATGGTCTTAAAGGACCCAACCATTCGGTCGTGACCGCCTGTTCCACAGGCGCCCACGCAATCGGCGATGCATCGCGCCTTATCATGTTTGGTGATGCTGACGTGATGGTGGCCGGTGGGGCTGAATCGGCGATTAGTCGGTTGGGCATTGCAGGTTTTGCAGCCTGTCGGGCGCTCTCGACCGGTTTCAACGACACACCGGAAAAAGCGTCCCGCCCCTATGATGAAGGCCGTGATGGCTTTGTGATGGGTGAAGGGTCCGGCGTTGTGGTGCTGGAAGAATACGAACATGCGAAAGCCCGCGGCGCGACCATCTATGCAGAGGTTGCCGGCTACGGGCTCTCAGGCGACGCCTACCACATTACGGCCCCGGCCTCTGATGGCGACGGCGGCTTCCGGTCCATGCAGATGGCGCTGGGCCATTCTGGCCTCGGTGTGTCTGACATCGACTATGTAAACGCCCACGGCACGTCCACACCTCTCGGTGACGAGATTGAGCTCGGGGCCGTGTCCCGCCTCTTCGGGAACTCGATTGAGACCATGTCCATGTCTTCCACCAAGTCCTCAGTCGGTCATCTTCTGGGGGCCGCGGGCGCGGTGGAGGCCATCTTCTCGATCCTCGCCATGCGGGACAATGTGGTACCGCCGACCATCAATCTGGAAAATCCCTCTGTGGAAACCGAGATGGACCTTGTCCCACTTAAGGCGCGCGAAAAAGACGTGGACGCAGTTCTCACCAACTCCTTCGGATTTGGCGGCACTAACGCGTCGCTTGTCATGAAAAAAGTGGACGCTTGAGCAGCACGCCCGACGACCCAAAGCCAGAGGCTTCAGCGGAAACAGATGCCGATCCGGCGTCTGAAGACAAAGCCGCGGATACCCAGCCAGCTTCAAGCGCCGATGCAAACAGTAAGAGCGACGCTGAACCGCCACGCCAATGGGTGAAGTGGGTTCTGATCGCTGGTGTCTTGGCCGTACTCCTGGTTGCAGGCACGTCGGTTGGCGGCTTCTACTACGCAAAAGATCAGTTTGAGCGGCCCGGTCCAACGGATTCAGACACTGTGTTCCTTTTGGAACGAGGCACAGGCCTCAATGCAACGGCAGCACAGCTTGAGGCAAGCGGCCTTATCTCCAACGCATTGATTTTTAGGCTGGCTTTGCAAGTGACGGATCGGGCGGGAAGCCTGAAGGCGGGTGAATATCTCATTCCCGGCGCCGCAAGCATGGATGAGATTGCCAACATCCTGCAGGAGGGCAAGTCGATCCTCCATAAACTCACCGTCGCTGAAGGCCTGACCAGCTGGGAAGCAATGCAGATCATCGCCGCCGATCCGGTGTTGGTCGGCGAGCCGCCGGAATTGCCGGCGGAAGGCGCCTTACTGCCCGAGACCTATCTCTTTACCCGCGGTGCAAGCCGGGCGGACATTGTTGCAGAAATGGAAGCGGCCCATGATGAGGTGGTCGAGCGTCTCTGGGACGAACGCGCGGAAAACCTGCCCATCTCCAACATCGAAGAGGCCGTGGTTCTTGCCTCAATTGTAGAGAAGGAAACCGGCGTCGCCGCGGAGCGCCCACGGGTGGCGGCGGTCTTCATCAACCGGTTGAGACGGGGCATGCGGCTTCAGTCCGACCCAACCATCATTTATGGGATCACAAACGGACAGGGTCCATTGGGGCGTCCCATCCGGCGATCTGAAATCGACCGGAAAACGGCCTACAACACCTATCAGATTGACGGATTACCGCCGACGCCGATTGCGAACCCCGGTGAGGCTGCCATCGCCGCCGTGCTTAATCCCCCGACGACAAATGAGCTCTATTTTGTGGCCGACGGCACCGGCGGACATGCGTTCGCGACGACCCTCGCGGAACACAATAGAAATGTCGCGAAATGGCGCCGCATAGAGCGATCACGCCGTCAGTAGGACCTATAGCGCCCAGCATTGCTATACTGAGATAAAGCAGTTTCTGCGTTTGTTGATTCCCAACTAAGGATGCGTTTATGGCCTTGCAAAGCATGACCGGTTTTGCCCGTACGGAGGGCGGCCATGGCGCTTATCGGTGGCATTGGGAGATCCGGAGCGTGAATGGAAAAGGCCTCGACTGCCGTTTCCGCCTTCCGGCCGGGTTTGAGGATATTGAATCGGCTTTGCGCGATGAGCTTAGTGCGGCCATCAAGCGCGGTAACTGTCAGGCGGCTCTGCAGATGGACCGGTCAGCTGCGGAAACAAGCGTGCGGGTGAACGAGGCTGTTCTCGGCGATGTTTTGCAGGCGAGCAAAGCGGTCGCGGGTGCGGCGGCTGCAGAAGGCGTGGAGTTGGCCCCGCCCACGACGGACGGGATTCTGGCGATCCGGGGCGTGCTGGAGACGGCTGAGGTGGAAGAGGACGAAGCCGATGTAAAGGCGCTGCGAGCGGCATTGATCACGTCTTTCGGCGAAGCGGCCAAAGCGTTGGCATCCGCGCGTCGCGACGAAGGCGAGAAGCTGGATGAAATCGTAAAGGGCCAGATCAACCGAATAGAGGCTTTGACTGGTGACGCCGCGAAATCCCCAGCAGGTGGGACAGAGGCGTTCAAAGAGCGATTAAAAGAGCAGGTCACCGAGCTTTTGGAGGCGTCGCCTTCACTACCTGAAGATCGCTTGGCCCAGGAAGCGGCCCTTCTCGCGACTAAGGCGGATGTGCGGGAAGAACTGGATCGGCTCAACGCCCATGTGGCTCAGGCGCGGGAGCTTGTCGCAAGCGATGAGCCTGTCGGTCGCCGTCTTGATTTTCTGACGCAGGAGTTTAACCGCGAGGCGAATACGCTTTGCTCCAAGGCGGCAGACAATGACCTCACCCGGATCGGACTGGACCTCAAAGCCGTGATCGATCAGCTGAAAGAACAGGTGCAAAACGTCGAATGAGTGACCTTGATATCCATCGCCGGGGACTAATGCTGGTCCTGTCGTCGCCGTCAGGTGCCGGCAAGACGACTCTGTCCCGCCGGTTGCTCGAGAGTGACGGTGAGATCACCATGTCCGTGTCAGCGACGACCCGGAAGCCCCGTCCGGGCGAGGAGGATGGCAAGGACTACCATTTCCTGACCACCGAGGATTTCGGCGTGATGAGGAACAAGGGTGAGTTCCTGGAACACGCCAAGGTATTTGACAACTATTACGGCACCCCGAAGGGACCGGTCGAAGAGGCCTTGTCCGCCGGGCGCGATGTGATGTTCGACATTGACTGGCAGGGGACTCAGCAGCTTGAAGAGAGCGCCTCGAGCGATCTCGTGAAAGTGTTCATCCTGCCACCCAGCGGGCACGAGTTGGAGAAGCGGCTCAACACCCGCGCGCAAGATCCGCCGGACGTGGTGGCAGGACGGATGGCAAAAGCGTCTGATGAGATCAGCCACTACGCGGAATATGACTACATCATAGTGAATGACGATGTGGAGAAAGCACTCGCTGAGCTGACCGCTATTCTGGTTGCGGAACGGGTCCGTCGGGAGCGCCGTGTGGGCCTCAGGACCTTCGTTCAGCAGCTGCAACAGGCTCTCTGAGCGTTTTCAAGAAAAATGTTCTTGCGGTTTTGCGTCCGGAAACGCGACAAACGAGTAGGCGCTAGAAGCTCTCTTTTCCGATCAAATCGTCGAACGGCACCATAACCGCTTGTTGATACCCAGGACGTTCCTGAAGGCGCTCGTACCAGGCGGAAACGTTCGGAAGGGGCGGGCGTTCGATATCCGCCATCTCAAAAAATCGATAGAGATGCGTGCCGGCGGGAATATCTGCGATAGAGAACGAATTGCCGACAAGATAGGGGCGATCTGAAAGTTCATTTTCAAGAATGGTAAGCGCTGCCAGCGTTTGCCGCAAAGCCCGCTCAACAAATGCGGCGCTTTGCTTTTCCTTGGGCATGCGCACCCGACCCCAGAACAGGTCCATGAACGCAGGTTGCAGCGTTGTTTGGGACCAGTCGATCCATTGGGCGGCGAGCGCCCGTGCTTGCGCATCCCCTGGCACCAGGGTGGGCGCATAGCGGTCGCACAGGTACCGCACGATCGCATGGCTTTCCCAAAGGACAAAGCCATCGTCGTCTATGACCGGTATCCGACCATTGGGATTGCGGGCCACAAATTCAGGGTCGGTCAGACCGCCAAAATCGCCGCCCGCATCAATCCGTTCATGAGGCTGGTCTGTCTCCAGCAAAGTCCAATAGGCCTTCTGAAGGTTAAAGGCGCTGGCACGGCCCCAAATGCGGATCATGCAGAGCGCCTTCCCGTCTTATGGCTTCAGAACGACACGGCCCATGACGCCGCCGGTCCGCAGATCGTCGAGCGACTTCGTTGCGTCGCCGAGCGGGCGCTCTTCGACCGGGATTGGGTCAATTTCGCCGGCTTTCACCAGCTCCATCATGTCGATAGTTTCCTGAAGAGACCCGACATAGGAGCCGCCAATGCTGATGGCCCGCATGGGGAACATGGGGATCGGCATGGAGAAGCCACCGCCAAAGAGCCCCACGACGACAACCTGGCCACCTTTACGAACAATCGACGATGCAAACTGCAGCGAGGACTCAGACCCTACAAAGTCGACAGCAGCTGGAACGCCGCCATTTGTGTCTGCCAAAACCTGCTTGATCGCGTCTTCGTCTTTCGGGTTATAGGTCGCGTGAGCGCCTGCGCCCATGGCCGCCTGAAGCTTGTTTTCGTCAACATCGGCACCAATCGGGGCCGCGTCAAAAAGCGTCTTGGCGAACTGCAGGCCCATCATGCCCACGCCGCCCAGGCCAACGATCGCAACCCGTTCTTCCGGGCTGATGTCGCCCAGCTTCTTCATGGCGGAATAGGCGGTAAGCCCGGAGCACATGTAAGTCGCAGCCAGACCCTTTGTGACGCCCGTATAGTCCAGCAGGTACCGGGGGTGCGGCACAAGCGCATGAGTGGAATACCCACCGGCGACCTGAATGCCCAGGTTTTGCGGCTTGTTGCAAAGATGCTCTTCTCCGCGGCGGCAGGTAGGGCATTCGCCACACCCAATCCACGGATAGGCAACGCGCTGATCACCGACCGCTACGCCTTCGACGTCCGGCCCAACCGCGATCACTTCACCCTCAATCTCGTGACCTAATGTAAAGGGAAGTTTCCGACCGCCGCGAACATCAAGCTTGTTGCCGCCGCCCATGTCGAAATGCCCGTCATGCAGGTGAACATCTGAGTGGCAGACCCCGCAATGGGTGACCTTGAGAAGGACCTGGGTGCCTTCCGGTGTTGGCAGGTCGCTCTCAACGGACTGCAGAGGGGCTCCATATTCGACAATGGCTTCAGATTTCATCACGCGTTCCCTATTAGGCTTAATTGGCCGATATTTGTTGGGGCGCAATGTGGCACGGGGCGGTTCCCGGCTCAACTCCGTTTCAAGGCGGTGTAGGCCCTAGAAAGTGCGGCAAATTCCTCAATGGAGAGCTTTTCAGCGCGGGTAGAGGGATCCACTCCGGCCTCGTCGCACAGGGCCAAGGGATCGACTCCAAGCGCCTTGAGACTGGCCCGCACCATTTTTCGCCGCTGACCGAACGCGGCTTTGACCACCCGCTGCAGGTCCTGCAGATCGGCCTCAGCCAGGGGTTGGTCACGCGGCTCCAAATGCACGATAGAGGAGGTGACCTTGGGCGGCGGCGTGAAGGCCATGCGGTCCACATCGAACATCTTTTGGGCGACGCACCGCCATTGGGACAGGATTGCGAGCCGCCCATAGGCCTTGCTGCCGGGTTCTGCGACGATCCGCTCAGCGACCTCTTTCTGGAACATCAAAGTGAGGCTCTTGAACCAGGGCGGCCAGGGCTCTGATTCGAGCCATCCTGTGAGCAAGGGAGTCGCGATATTGTAGGGCAGGTTTGCGACGATGCGGATAGGCCCGGAGACGAGGCTGGAATGATCGAGCTCCAAGGCGTCCCCCTCAACAATCGTGAGCCGTCCTGGATAGCTCTCCGAGATCTCTGTCAAAGCGGATATGCAACGCTCATCCCGTTCAATCGCAACGACTTTTCGTGCCCCTTCGGAAAGCAGCGCACGGGTGAGGCCGCCGGGACCAGGCCCGATCTCCAATATTGTCACATCGTCAAGGGGCCCAGCGGTTCGGGCAATGCGGCCGGTCAGATTGAGATCCAACAGAAAGTTTTGCCCCAATGACTTTTTGGCGCTCAGGCCGTGAGCAGCGAGGACCTCTCGCAAAGGCGGGAGACCGTCTGCGTCGCTCATGGGGCAATTGCGCGGTGTGCGGCGATGGCGCTTGCCTGGCGCAGCGCGGCGATGAAGCTGTTCGGGTTGGCCTTGCCGGTCCCGGCAATGTCACAGGCGGTGCCATGGTCCGGCGATGTGCGGACGATCGGCAAGCCGAGAGTCGTGTTGACGCCATTGTCGAAGTCGATGGTCTTCAGCGGAATGAGCGCCTGGTCATGATACATCGCGAGGACAGCATCATATCCGCGCCGCGCTTCCGCATGAAACAGCGTATCCGCTGGAAATGGACCGGTTGCATCAATACCGGCGTCTCTGAGTGCCCGCGCTGCAGGCTCGATGATGCGCTCTTCTTCCGATCCGAGTGCGCCGTTTTCGCCGCCATGGGGGTTCAATGCAGCGACCGCTATTCTCGGATGCGCAAGCCCGAAATCACGCTCCAGGGCGGCGGCGAGCGTTTTTCCGCGCGCGACGATCAACTCACTTGTCAACTGGCCGGGAACGTCAGAGAGGGGAATGTGAATAGTCACCGGCACAACGCGTAAGCCTGGGCAAGAGAGCATCATCACCGGCGTGCCGTCAGTGGCTTCAGCAAGGAACTCCGTATGACCTGGGTGCGCAAAGCCTGCATCGTAAAGCGTTTGCTTATGGATGGGGTTGGTCACAATGCCGGATGCCTGACCGGAGAGCGCCAATTCCAAAGCGCGCTGCAGCGAGCCGAGCACACTTGGCGCATTCCGCCCGTCGAGCTTACCGGCTTGCGCTGGCACCTGAAGCGGCTCCGAGAGCACCGGCAAGGCCTCTGCAAACACACCGCTCGCTTGATCCGCCGCCGACACCACCTGTATTGGGACATCTAGGCTCAATAGGTCCGAGAGAGCCTTGAGACGCTCGGGGTCGTCGATCGAAAAAAACGGGGGCAGGTCAGATTCGCTGCGCTGTGCCCAAGCGGCGAGAAGAATTTCTCCCCCGATACCGGCAGGCTCGCCCATTGTCACCGCCAGAGGGGCGGCGGGGCTGGGACGATCAAATGACATTGTTGGCCCTCCCTAACGCGAGGCCCCAAGAATAAACGAGGGCTCTATCTGTATTCGATAACGGCATCGCGTCGAAGGTCGCGCAGATGCCGTCGAGCCATCATCGAGACTTCCTGATTGAACAGCGTGTTCTCGATGGAGTCCCGCGTCGGCTGATTGCCAAGGTCGTCTTTCCGGTCGCAAACAATCAATGCCTCAATACCCCGTTCGGTGCGCCCGACAGGAACCACACTACCTGCTTCGGTTTTCAGCAATTGGTCTCGCAAGGGATTTCTCAATTGAGCCGCCGTGATGGACGACTGCTGACTAATCCGCGCTCCTGCATACGCACTAATCTGCTCAGGGGCAGCAGCGCACGTTCGAAACTCTGACCTAAACTTGTTCGCTTCGGCAACGCGGCCCGCAAGCGCTCTTTCCGACGCGTCTGCAGCGATTGGAAAAATCACCTGTATGATCTGGAACTGAGTTTCCAGCGGGTTCGGTCCCAAACCCTGACGTTTTGAGCGCAGCTGCATGATGTAGAAGCCATTCAAAGACCTGATGGGATTGGAGACGGCACCGACATCCATTCGCGAAACCGCTGCAGCGATTTGAGGTCCTAACTGACTTTCCGACACCCACCCGATATCACCGCCCACCGCGGCGGAGGCTGCCTGACTGAATTGTTGCGCAACGTTTGCAAATGGCGCACCTGCTCGCAATTGTTCGACCAATCGTTGGGCGCCTTGCGCCATTTCGCGCTCTTGGTTGGGATTGTCAAAACTCAAATAAATCTCAGCGAGCTGGAACTGAAGCTGGGATGCATCAGAGGCAATACGCGCCAGTGTTTCGTCAATCTCGTCATCACCGATCTGAACCAATGGCGCAAACCTGGCGCCGATAACCCTGTTCCAGGCAGTATCCGCAGTGATCTGCGTTCTAAGAGCGGCTTCGTTGACGCCGCTCGCGGCCAAATATTCAATGATTTCCTCGGACGACATGCCGGCGCGCTGCGCAATACCGCTGATCGATTCGTCAACTTCCTCGTCTTGGACCTCTAGCTCAAGCCGTTCGGCTTCCTGTAGTTGCAATTGCTCATCTACCAGGGATCTAAGAACCTGCTCACGAATCCGTTCAATGTTTTCGCGGGTCGGCTGAATACCAGAGGTCGCCACAACCAAGCGGACCCGCTGGTCAAGGTCATATTTAGATATCACTGAATCGTTGACGATGGCGGCGATGCCCAAAACCTCGCCCGCCGCGCGCGCGGGAAGTGAAGTTGTTGAGAGAACAAGCCCAACGGCCAGCAGAAACTGAAAAAGAGCTGAGATCATTTTGTCAGTCGTCAGTAGATCGGTACGCAAGGACACGTGTGTCATCAATTTCACAACCAGGGAAATAGCCTCAAACAGGCGGCCGTATGAGCCACTTAGTATGGCCCCACAATACAATTTTTGTCCGCTGAATCAACTTGTTAGGAGGACTAGCTGCCGGAACTTGAGCCCAAGTCACTCGTGAACTGTGTCCCGCCCAAATGTTTTAGGACAATGGAGAAGATGAGCGAATTTGCGGGCTCAATGTCCCTATCCCGGGTGAAGGACTGGGAAAAGCCAAGTCCAACGCTCAAGCACTCATCTGCATATCCGAGGCTGACTGAGTTGCTGAGCGTTTGGCTGCCTTCAATATCCCGCCTCGTGGCTGCATTAACGGTCCAATAGTCGGTCAGGCGGTAGGCAGCAGTGCCGATGAATTCTTCACGTTCGCCGAGAGCTGCCGAAAGGCTCTGATCGAAGAAGGCATAGCCCAGTGTGCCTGACAGGCGTCCCCAGCGTCCCGTTGCGTCAACTTCGTTGCGCCGGAATGTGAAGTCATCCTTATCGAGCCGGAACCTGTGGTCGATCGAAAAATTGTCGGATGGGTTAACGGAGATCCGCCCAACATAGTCGGATTCCTGATCCCTCAAGCCCGAAACATTGTCAAAGGTGTTGTTCTCTCTCAGGCGATAAGTCTGGCCGAACTCGACAGATGCCGAGCCACCGTCCTCGCCGTAGATTGACGCGCGAAGTCCGACATTCGCGCGTGACCCGCCTTCCCAGCGATCCAGGCCCGCAAACCGGCTGGCATCGAAAAGGTTCGAAGTGTCAAATTCGAAGCTAAGTGAATCCTCGTCGGGGATATCGTCGCGATCACCTGTATTGGGGGCATAGATAAGCTGCACAATGGGTTCAACAACCTGTCTCGTGGTTCCGCCCGAACGAACGAGCGGCCATCGCCACTCCGCGCCGAGAGTTGGCAGCGCACGTGCAACGGTCTTCGGGGTCGATACCTGTCCACTGTCAAGGACCACATTGTCTGTGTGGTAGACGTCACCGCGCAGATTGGCGAAGAAGGAATAGACTTCGCCTGTCGATGTGATGGCCTCGGTGTCCCAACCAAGGTCCATTGATACCCGTCTGGAATCTGCGCCGTCGTTTCTGTTCAGGATCATCGCGTTGAGGTCTAAGGCAGTAGATCCGCCAAGAACTGTGCCGCCAAATTCATGATGGTAGTTCAAGAGTGGCGCGATGATGGGCGTCTGACTTGCATTGTCTGTGGAGCGCAAACCTTGAAAGTAGAAGCCCTCTGCTGTGAATAGATTTCGCCCACTCTCCGCTTTGGCGTAGACGGTGCTCGTAAGGTCAGTTTCGTCGGAAAGGTCAAATCGACGGAGGAACGTATCATCCGTTGTCAATTGGCTCTCAAAACCCCAGCTCCACTGCTCGTCAATTTGGAACCGACCGGTTGAAAACAGGCTCCCGCGGAAGTTCTCATCAGCGGGTGTGCCGGCGATCTGTTCGCCGTCTGGCCAAATTGCGGCGACGTCAGCTTCGAAATACCCACTTTCCAGCGCCTGGCGATACTCAACCTCGAAGAGCGTGCCTTCTTTGGTCATGTAGGTCGGCGCGATGGTCGCATCAATTTGGTCGGAGATTACCCAATAGTAAGGCACCTGCAGGAATGTCCCCAAGTCGCTGGAATTGCCAAACGACGGCGCGAGGAATCCGGATTGCCGATCCACTGTCGGATCCGGATGCGAGAAAAAGGGGACGTAGGCGATGGGGATGCCAAACAATTCAAAGAACGCATCTTCGTAAATGATCCTTTGTTCTTCTTGATTGTGGATCACACGGAACGCTTTGATCTGCCAAAGCGGGGTTGTTTTGCCTTCTTCCTCACACACCTCACATGGGCTGAAAACGCCCTTGTAGAGAGTTGTCACATTGCCGTCCCGCCGTTGGGCTTCATTGCCGGCCAGACGGGATTTGTCCACCATCAATACCTGGAGCGTGTCGACGACGCCCTCCCGCAACTCGTCCGACAGCTCAGCGCGTTCTGCAAAGATTACGTCACCGCTCGGCTCTAAGAGAACAACATTGCCGGAGGCAATAACAACGCCCGTGGTTTCGTTGTAGGTCATCTTGTCGGCGGTCATAATGCGCTCGCCATAAGCGACCTCGACATTACCTGTCGCGGTTACGGTGTTCGATTCTTGATCATAAGACAACTCGTCCGCTTGCATGAGGACTTCGCCGCCAGGCTCAATTTCGTCTGCTGAAACACTGTTGGAAGCGAACAATAGAGTTGCTGCGAGGAACCACGTGCAACATCCATTTCTGAAGAAGTGCCGCCAACTCAAAACCATCGTCCCCGCTCGTCGCAACGCGCACATCCCCCGCGCGTCTTATGTCTTACTGTCTATCAGACAATCTGAACCTGTTGCAGACCTTGACCGGCACTTTTGCTCATTTTCTAACGAATTCAGCCGTCTTCCAGATGGAAAAGAGCCGAAAGACCGAGGAGCATGGCGATGAGTGCCGGGGCCCACGCCGCAAGAATAGGCGGAATGATGCCAGAGCTGCCAAACGCAAGCGAGAGCCGGGTGAGAAAAAACAGCATAAATCCTGCGAAAATAGCGGCGACGATAAGCTGTCCTACGCCACCGAGCCGTGAAATGCGCATTGAGAACGTAGCCGCCACCAAAACCATCGTTGCAAACAAGATCGGACTGGCCAGTAGGGAGTGGAAATGAATGCGGTGCTGCCGGGCGGAAAAGCCTGCTTCCTCAGCTAGGTCAATAAACTGCGGTAGATCCCAGAACGAAATCGTCTCGGGCCTGTTGAAGCTCTCCTGCACTCGCTCCGGCTGGAGCTCCGTCGGCAACTGATAAGATTCGTGGAATTTGGGCTGGCCGGATGGTTCGGCAACCCAGACTTCTGCCAATTGCCAGTAGCCCGGTCTTAGGTGTGCACTCGCAGCATCAAGACGCCCGGCATACACATCGTCTGCGGTGTACCGGAAGATGATCACTTCCTGCAGTTCGATGCCGTCGGTACTGCTGCCCCGCAACGCATGGACAACGGACTTCCCATTTGGGTCCGACTCTCTGAGCCAGAAACCTGTTTGCGCGACAGACAGCAGACTCGCACGCCCCTTGATGAACTTGGTCTCCAATTGCCCGAATTGCGATACCATCGTTGCTGCAATCGGGTTGTAGACCGTCACTGCGATCACCCCGATAAAGAAGGAGACGAAAACGGCGGGCATAAGAAACTGCCAGACCGAGACGCCCGCGGCGCGCGCGACCACAAGCTCCTGGCTTCGATTTAGCCGGAGCAGCGATGCCATGCCTCCAATCAAAACGGCGAACGGCATGACTTCCCAGCCAAGACTGGGGAGGCGCAAGAGTGCCATCGATAGAACAATGCCAATGCCGACATCTTCTTTGGTGGATGTGCGCCGCAATAGTTCAACGAAATCCGCAAGGAAGATGATGGCGAGGCATATCAGAAAGGCAATTCCGACCGCATAAAAGAACTGACGGCTGAAATAGCGAGAGAATGTCCACGAAAGATGCATTTGGCTCAGGTGCCCCCTCCGGTGATCGCTGTTTTGGACCGAGACGGCAACCAGTGTCGCAGAGGAGCGATCAGTCGGTCGATCCGCAGACCCGCAATGGACGCTGCCGCGACACCACAGATTGTGAGCGGAAACAGATACATCGCCAAGGCGACTTCAGTGTAGGTAACGGTGGTGCTGAACAGGACAAGCGAGACAAGTCGAGCGCCCAGCGCCAGAGCCGCCGCAACGGCCAGCCGCACGGCATATCCACGCCGGTTAAATTCAGCTGATATCAGGCTGGCCAGCGCAATGAAGGTCAGCATGAAAGGGTAGAAGATGCCGGCGAGTCTGTCATGCGCTTCCGCAAGCAGGCGTGGCCGGTAATTTGTGGCATAGACATCATCCGGGTCGGGCCAGAGAAGATCGGTCAAATACCTCTCTCGGCCTTCATAGAAACTGTCCGCCGGGCCAGACGCGAACTGGCTCAGGTCATAGGTATATTTGTCAAAGTAGAGCAAGCTGAGGGAGGTGCCTTCCTCTTCTTTGGTGGCGCGTTGGATGTTGCCGTTGAACATCACCAATCGCGGGCCGGTGTTTGAGAACACCATGTTCCCGGTTTCAGCCATATAGGTTACGGGCTCCGCCGGATCGCGGTTATCGTGAACCAGAATGCCTTCGATCGTCCCGTCAAAGGTCCGGTTTCGAACATAGACGGTCAGTCCATTGATCGGATTGTTGAAGGCGCCTTCGCGGATCATGGCGGACGCGAAATCGGCACGGATCTCATAGAGCCGCTTCTTCACTTCTCTGAGACCTGCGGGCGCCAGATACACGTTGAGGCTTAGGATCACCACGCTGACGAGACCTGTGAGCATAAGCAGCGGTTTGGCGACGCCCCAACGACTAATGCCTGCCGAGAACATCACAACCAGCTCACTGTCCGAATAAAGCCGGTGCAGCGAATAGAGGACGCCGATGAACAGGGAGATGGGCAGGACCAGCGTCAGCACGCTTGGAATAGAGAGCAGCGTGAGAAAGAAGTACGTACCCGCGCCTTGGCCCTGGGCAATGATCACATCGAGAAGCCTGAGCGCCTGGGTCAGCCAGATGATGCCCGTCAACGCCAGCGTCGCAAGCAGGAGCGGGCCGGTGGCCTGCCATAAAATGTAGCGGGTAAAGCCGCTCATCATCCCGTGTGTCCTTAGGTCTCAAAAGTTGCTATTCGAAAAGGGCCTAGGCCCCGAATTCGCTCTAAGATAGCTTGCATGATAAGAAGGAATGGTTAATCCATTTTAACCTTTCTGGGAAGCCGCAGAAATCAGCGAGATTTCGACGCTCACACCCAGGAAAGGTCTTTGAAGAAAAGCGACAACTAAGGGACGCGATCCATGAATGTGACTTTTGCCGATTTTTCCTTGCCCAAGACAGGCGCGTTGGCCGTGTTTGCCGCGGAAGGCAAGCCGCTGGCCGGTCGAACGGCAGAAATCGACAAAAAGACGGGCGGGGCACTGAAACGCGCCATGAAGGGCGCAGACTTCAAGGGTGCCAAGGGCCAGATGATCGACCTTCTGTCGCCCAAAGGCGTGTCGGCAGCCCGAGTCGTTCTGGTGGGTCTGGGAAAACCAGAGAAACTGACGCCTGATGTTTATGAGACTTTGGGGGGATCCCTGGTCGGTCATCTGGATAAGACCGCCGACAAGACAGTTGCAGTGGCAATTGATGCCGTCAAAGGTTCTTCAGTTGCCGAGGCAGAAGCGGCGGCGCACCTGGGCCTCGGAGCGAAACTTCGCGGCTACAGATTTGACAAATATTACTCCAAGAAAAAACGTCCGGCCCCGTCCAAGACCAAGCTCACCAAGATGACGGTCATGTCGGCTGTGACCAGCCAGGCGCGACGGCACTACTCGCCGCTGGGCAAGGTCGCGGACGGCGTGTGTCTCGCGCGTGATCTGGTCAATGAGCCCGCCAACATCCTTCACCCGAGTGAGTTTGCCGGTCGCGCAAAAGACCTGACAAATCTGGGCGTCAAGGTGGACGTGCTCGGTGAGAAAGCCATGCAGAAACTCGGCATGGGAGCGCTGCTGGGCGTAGGCCAAGGATCCGTACGGGAAAGCCAGCTTGTGACCATGCAGTGGATGGGTGGTGAAAAAGGCGAAGCGCCTGTCGCCTTTGTCGGCAAAGGCGTGTGTTTTGACACCGGCGGCATCTCTCTCAAACCCGGCGGTGGCATGGAAGACATGAAAGGCGACATGGGCGGTGCTGCCTGTGTCACCGGCCTCATGCATGCATTGGCTGCACGAAAAGCGCCGGTGAACGCTGTCGGCGTGATCGGTCTCGTCGAAAACATGCCGGACGCGGGTGCTCAGCGCCCCGGCGATATCGTGACTGCCGCTGATGGGCAGACCATCGAAGTGATTAACACGGATGCGGAGGGACGCCTCGTTCTTGCCGATGCTCTCTGGTACACACAGGACAAGTTTGACCCGAAATTCGTGATCGACCTTGCAACACTCACCGGCGCCATAATGGTAGCCCTTGGTCAGGAATATGCAGGGCTCTTTTCCAATGATGACGAACTAAGCGAACAGCTCACCGCATCAGGGCTAACCGTCAACGAAAAGGTTTGGCGGCTCCCCATGGGCGACCCCTATGACAAGATGATCAACTCCAAATTCGCGGACATGAAAAATGTCGGCGGGCGATATGGCGGGTCGATCACTGCCGCACAATTCCTGCAGCGCTTCATTGATGGCCGACCCTGGGCGCATCTCGACATCGCAGGCACAGCGATGAATTCACCGGCAAGTGCGATCAATACCAGTTGGGGGTCGGGCTATGGCGTGCGCTTGTTGAACAAGCTCGTCGCCGACCATTACGAAAAGTGACGGAAGTCCTTTTCTACCATCTGCAGCAAACGGGGCTGGAGCAGGTATTGCCCGCGCTGTTGGAGCGCAGCTTGGAACGCGGGTGGAAAGCCGTTGTGCAGGTCGGAAATCCCGAGCGCCTTGAAGCGCTGAACGGGGCTCTCTGGACTTACAGCGACGACTCATTCCTTCCCCACGGAACAGGGGAAGATGGGCCGCTGGACCAGCAACCCATTGCGCTGACAAGCAGCGATGAGAATCCCAATGAGGCAGCCGTGCTGTTTCTGGTCGACGGCGCGGTTCCCTCGAACATTGACCCCTATGAACGCTGTGTGCTCATGTTTGATGGGCGCGATGAGGCGGCCGTCGGCGCTGCCCGGGGGCATTGGAAAACCCTGAGTGACGCAGATCATGACGTGACCTACTGGCAGCAAAATGACGCCGGGGGGTGGGAGAAAAAAGCCTGATCAAATGGCTAAATCGGTGGAGTGATGAGCATGAAAAAACTTGGCGCGGTTCTCTTGGCCATATTGGTTCTCGCAGGACTTGGATATTACATCGCCCTCCTGCAGATGAGCGATGTGGACGAGTCGCTCTACGGCATCGACATCGACAAGGTCCGGGCGCTGAGCGCCAGTATGGAGGGACCGCTTCCGACAAAAGTAATTGCCGAAGCGCCGGTGGGGATCGAATTCCCGGGCGCGGCTGTCATCACCGGGTGGAGCTGGGCGCCCCATAGCCTGCCCATCTACGCCTATCAGGTTGTTTATCCTGACGGCCATATCATGATCGACGCGGCCATGAACGAAGAGCAGGCGGCAATTGGTGGCGGCGCCTCTTTCTTCGACCAGGACTCCTATGCACGACTTGTTGCAGCGCTTAGTGGCGCAAAGCAGATCGTCTTCACCCATGAGCATTATGACCATGTGGGTGGCGCAGTGGCGCACCCGGATGCCATTGCTCTGTTGGAGCGCGTGCGCCTCACAGATCTGCAACTCGCTTACCCTGAAAAATGGGGTCCGGTGCGCTATCCAGCCGGGGCGCTCGATGATTATGAGCCTCTTTCCTATGACGGCATGCTGGCGATTGCGCCAGGCGTCGTGTTGGTCGAGGCGGCGGGTCACACACCGGGAAGCCAGATTGTCTATGTGCAGCGCGATGACGGCCAGGAATATTTCTTCATTGGCGATGTCGCCTGGAACTATGCCGGCATTGATCAGGTCAGAACGCGCCCCAATCTGGTGAGCTACGGGTTCTTAGGCGAGGACAGACCGCGCACCCACGCTCAGGTAGCTGAACTGAAAAGGCTGGAAGCTGAGAATCCGACACTTGCGATCATCGTCGGTCATGACGCGTCCCGCACCAGCAATCAGATTGCCTCCGGCGTGCTGGGATCTCAGTTCGAGTAGCGCTTGGATTTGGCGTCCGTGCCTTTGGCGATCGCCTCTTTGGCTTTGTCATAGGCCTCAGAGGCCACCAGCCATCGGTCCTCTGCTTTATCGAGGGACTTCTGCGCCGCCGCGCGACCGCGCACAAGTTCGGCGGCCCGGTCCGGGTCGGTCCGATAAAGCCCGCCATTAGCGAGACGGGCGTCGACCTTTTCAATAAAGGTGCGCGCCTTTTCAATCGCCGCCGTGGCCTCCTCAATGTCCTTTTTGAGCGGCGCGATGGAGGCGCGCGCTTTGGCAGCCTCCTGGCGCTGCTGTTTCCGTGTGGCCTCCGGATCAGCCGCGTCGGCCTGTTCCTCACCGTCTACATGGGAGAGGGGCCCGTTGCGGCGGGCAGGGTCCAGCAGCCATTTCTGGTAGTCCGCAAGGTCTCCCTCCCATCGGGTGACACCGCCATCGGCCACAAGCCAAAGCCGGTCAGCCGTCATCTCGATCAAGTGCCGGTCATGGCTGATTAGGATCACGGCACCCTCGAATTCGTTGAGCGCCATCACAAGGGCTTCGCGCGCCTGGATGTCCAGATGGTTGGTGGGCTCGTCAAGGATCATCAGATGCGGCTTATGAAATGTCGCAAGCGAAAACAGCAGCCGCGCTTTTTCACCACCTGACAGATTGCCTGCCTTCGTATCGGCTTTGTCGGCGCCAAAGCCCGCGGCACCGGTACGCGCGCGCACCTGCGCCTGGGTCGCATCGGGCATCAGCTCCCGGAAGTGATCGTAGGCGCTCCAGTCTGCGTGTAATTCGTCCAGCTGGTGCTGTGCGAAATAGGCGACTCGGAGTTTCTTGGACTTGTAGAAATTTCCGGCCTGGGTGCTGAGTTTGTTCGACAAGAGTTTGGCAAAGGTCGACTTGCCATTGCCGTTCGCGCCGAGAAGCGCAATCCGGTCGTCCTGGTCGATCCTGAGGTCCATGCGGGAAAGAACAGGCGCGCCTTCCTCATAACCAACAGAGGCGCCTTCCAGACGTGCGATGGGTGAGGCAAGAGGTGTTTCGGCATTCGGAAAATGGAAAGGCATCATCCGGTCGGCGACGATATCGGGGATTGGTTCAAGCTTGGACAGCGCCTTCAGCCGGCTCTGAGCTTGGCGCGCTTTACTGGCCTTGTAGCGGAACCGCTCCACGAACTTTTCCATGTGCCGTTTCGCATCTTCCTGCTTGCTCTTCATGGCCATTTGCAGAGCTTGCTTTTCGCGGCGCGTCCGCTCGAACCTGTCATACCCACCCTGGTAATAGGTCAGCTTCATCTGGTCGAGGTGCAGTATCCCCTGGACCGACCTGTTCAGTAGGTCCCTGTCGTGGCTAACGATGATGACAGAGTAGGGGTAGGTCTTCAGATAGTTCTCCAGCCATATCGATCCTTCCAGATCGAGATAGTTGGTGGGCTCGTCGAGAAGCAGAAGATCCGGTTCTGCAAAAAGCACCGCGGCAAGAGCGACACGCATACGCCAGCCGCCGGAAAAGTCCGAACAGGGACGGGCCTGCGCTTCCTCATCAAACCCAAGCCCGGCCAGAATGGTTGCCGCGCGCGCAGGCGCCGCATGGGCATTCATGTCGGCGAGGCGGGTCTGGATCTCGGCGATCCTGTGGGGATCAGTCGCCGTTTCGGCTTCGTCGAGCAGCGCTGAGCGCTCTTTGTTGGCCGCGAGCACTGTATCGATAAGGCTGATGGGACCAGCAGGGGCCTCCTGCGCCACAGCCCCGATGACCGCCCTTTTGGGGAGCGAGATACCGCCGGTTTCCGGTTCAATCTGCTTGGTTATGAGCTTCAGAAGGGTCGATTTGCCTGACCCGTTGCGGCCCACCAGACCCACTTTGTGTCCCGTAGGGATTGCAGCCGTCGCATGGTTGATCAGCAGGCGGCCCTCAATCCGGTAGGTGATGTCGTTAATGTGCAACATGGGGTTCGCGTCGTCAGGCCGTCGAGCTTCTTGGCGGAATTGGGGGCTATCTAGCACGCACCGGTTGCCGATGCCACCAAGCCCCGCTATAACCCGCGCCAAATCAAGCCCAACGCGGGCAGAACCCGGTCTTTACAGACACTCTTTGACACTAAGGAATGCCCAATGGCTCTCGAACGCACATTCTCCATCATCAAGCCTGACGCGACCCGCCGTAACCTGACCGGCCAGATCATCGCCCGTTTTGAAGACAATGGTCTTCGTGTTGTCGCATCGAAGCGTATCCACATGACCAAGGAACAGGCCGAAGGCTTCTACGGCGTGCACAAAGAGCGCCCCTTCTTCAACGATCTCGTGGCTTTCATGACATCCGGCCCCGTTGTTGTTCAGGTTCTCGAAGGGGAAAACGCCATCGCCAAAAACCGGGAAGTCATGGGCGCAACCAACCCGGCTGATGCTGCTGACGGCACCATCCGCAAGGACTTTGCCGAGTCGATTGAAGCGAACTCAGTACACGGGTCAGACGCGCCAGAAACCGCTGCGGAAGAAATCAAGTTCTTCTTCACCGACGCGGAAATCGTCGGCTAATTCGTCCGACAGACAAATCAAAAAAGCGGGTCCGCTGGCGCCCCACTTACCCAAGTGGCGGAATGAACAGCGGGCCCGTTTTTGAGTCCGGAGCACCTTCAATCGCCACCCGCTCGCCCTGTACACGGGCCTTGCCTTCAGCCACCAGCCGGATGGCCATGGGGTAGAGTTGATGCTCGGCCTTCAGGACTCGCGCCATCAGCTTCTCGACAGTGTCGTCTGGCTCCACCGGCACGGCCACCTGCGCCACAATCGGCCCCTCGTCCATTTCGTCACGGACAAAATGGACGGTCGCCCCTGTCAAGCGAACCCCCGCCTCTAAAACCCGATCGTGCACATGCAGGCCCTTAAAGGCAGGCAAGAGGGAGGGGTGAATGTTCAATTGACGATTGTGCCAGCTTTTCACAAAGCCGCTGGTGAGAATGCGCATGAAGCCTGCATTGCAGACAAGTTCGACGCCGGCTTCTTTGAGTGTCGCGTCAAGGGCGGCATCAAACGTGTCGCGATCTTCAAACTCTCTGTGATTGATCACCTGGACCGGGATGCCTGCTTCTTCCGCGATGGCAATGCCGTCTGCGTCCGGGTTGTTGCAAATCGCGATGGCGATCTCCGCAGGATAAGTCTCGTCCTTGCAGGCATTGATCAGGGCACCGAGATTGCTGCCGCGGCCAGAGAAGAGCACACCGAGCTTCATGAAGCAGATCCCAGCTGCCCAGTAATCACGACTTCTCCCGTCTTCCCGGCCCGCAAGGTGCCGATGCGCGCGACGCTTTCGCCTTCGTTCACAAGGGCTGCGGTGACGGCATCTGCGCTGTCGGCGTCGACGACGACGACCATGCCGATGCCACAGTTAAACGTCCGGCCCATTTCGGCATTGTCGATGCCACCAAGCTCGGCCAACCATTTGAAGACCGGTGGTTGGGACCAGCTGGCGCCGTCAATGTCGGCGGCAATATTGTTCGGCAGCACCCGGGGGACGTTCTCAGTGAAGCCACCACCGGTGATGTGAACCAGGGCTTTGATGCCATCGGTTGCTTTCATTGCGGCCAGCAACTGCTTCACATAGATGCGCGTCGGCGTCAGCAAAACGTCGCCCACCGTCTCACCTGAACCGCCAGGGAAGGGCGCATCAAATCCGATGCCATGGTCGCTCAACAGACGCCGCACAAGGGAGAAGCCGTTTGAGTGAACCCCGCTTGAGGCGAGGCCAAGTAGGACATCGCCTGGCCCAACGTCTGGCCGGGGCAGCACCGCATCGCGTTCCACAGCACCGACGGAGAAACCCGCAAGATCATAGTCGCCTGCGGCATACATGCCGGGCATCTCCGCCGTCTCACCCCCGATAAGGGCAGCGCCGGCCATCTCGCACCCTTTGGCAATGCCTGCGATTACGGCTTCTGCTTCGTCGAGTTCCAGTTTGCCGGTTGCGAAATAGTCCAGGAAGAAGAGTGGCTCGGCCCCCTGAACAATCAGGTCATTCACGCACATGGCCACGAGGTCGATGCCGACCGTGTCGTGCTTTCCGGTCTCAATAGCGATTTTGAGCTTGGTCCCCACGCCATCATTCGCTGCGACGAGGAGGGGGTCCTTAAAACCCGCCGCTTTGGGATCGAAGAACCCGCCGAAGCCCCCAAGGCTCGCGTCTGCCCCCGGCCGCGCAGTGGCGCGCGCAAGAGGTGCGATGGCTTTGACCAAGGCATTCCCAGCGTCGATATCAACGCCCGCGTCGCGGTAGGTGTAGCGATTGGGACGATCGTCGGAAGATTTGGTCATGGGGCGGGAGGGCCTTGCGTCAGGTTCGAAGGAATCGACGAGGACAGCCTCGAAGTTCGCGCTCAAAACACCGCAAAATGCGCCACGATGCAAGGCGAAGTTGATGCCAAATGGCCCGAATTTGGCCGTGGTTGTGCTTCATGGATGGCGTTCAATGATGTAGTTTGCCGGGAACGCGCAGGTCACGGGGCAGAAGTCGGCCCAAATTGGGAAATGAGTGAGTATGAAAAGGCAATTCAGACTAGTCAGCACTAAGGCCTACCTCGGGGCCCTGTTGGCATTCATCCTGCTTCTCGGCGGCACCAGTACGCAGGCCATCGCTGCGGATGTTTTCACCGTGACCGGCATCCCCGTTGATGCAACGGCTGAGACGGCGACCGAAGCACGGAATGCCGCAGTAGCAGACGGTCAGCGCCGCGCGCTGGAAGTCCTGCTGAAACGCTTGGCTCTGCAGGAAGATTGGTCTCTTCTGCCCACGGTCGATACCGCATTGGCGGAAGGCATGGTGCGTTCCTTTCAGGTCGCAGACGAAAAGCGTTCTGCCACAAGGTATCTCGCCAGTCTGAGTGTCCGCTTTCAGCCCGCCGCTGTCCGAAACCTGTTTACGGCGCGGTCGATTCCCTTCTCTGAAAGTCGGGAGAGAACAGCCGTGCTGGTACCCGTTCTGACGGATGAGACCGGCGACCGTCTCTGGGATGAAGGCAATGCCTGGACGGCGGCCTGGGCTGCAACAGACCTGGACAACATTCTGACGCCGATGGTCGTGCCGCTTGGCGACATTGGGGATATGACGTCTTTGAGCGTTGAGCAGGCGCTGGGAGGTGATAGGCCCGCCCTGTCGAACTTGGCATCGCGTTACGGTGCAGACCGGGTGATGGTGGCCCACGCGCAAACAGGGGATACACCGTCGGCTCTGTCTGTCCGTGTCGTCACCTATCCGGCGGGCGAAGGGTCGCCGACGTCCTGGTCTGGACGTGAGACAAGTGCGCCATCGCTTGAAACCGCAGCCTACCGTTTGGCGGCTCGTTTTGTGGACGCCACCCAGGCGGATTGGAAAAGGGAAAGCACGGTTCGTTTTGCAGAACGGGCTGTTCTGTCGGCGTCTGTTGCCTATGAATCGATTGGCGAATGGCAGGCCATCAGGAACCGCCTGGCTCAGATCCCACTCATCCAGAAAACCACCATCGTTGCGATTTCAACAGAAGGCGCGCAGGTGGAGCTCGATTATGTCGGTACCGTGGACACGCTGGAGCTGAACCTGGCACAGAAGAGCCTGACGCTGAACAATCTTGAAGGCTATTGGTATCTTGCTGCCATTCGCTAAACCTCGACATCGCACGCGGAACCAAGGAACAACGCAATGACCATCCAACGCCAAGCGATGATCTGGGTCGCCGGCTTCGTTGTTTTCATTGCGCTGGTCTGGCTGCTGAGCGGCGTCCTATTGCCTTTCGTGGCCGGCCTCGCTGCCGCCTATCTGCTCGACCCGGCGGCGGATCGGTTGGAGAAGTGGGGGCTATCCCGTCTGGCGGCGACCTCCGTCATCACGGCGCTGTTCATCCTTCTCTTCTTTGTCTCCCTGATTATCCTGATGCCCTTCGCCTACGAGCAGATGGTGGCGCTGCTGGAGGCGGCACCCCGTCTTGCGGAACGCGCAAAGGTTCTGCTCCTGAGTTTTAGCGAGGGACGGCTCGGCCAGTTGCTGGCAAGCGAGGGAACAGACATTCAGGCGGCGATCAGCAGAGGGGCAACAGGTGTTCTCAACATGCTTGTCGGGTCTCTCGCAGGCTTGTGGCAACAGGGCATGGCGATCATCGGCCTGGTTTCGCTCTTGTTCGTCACCCCGATTGTGGCGTTCTACATGTTGCTCGACTGGGACAATATGGTGGAACGGGTGGACGGTCTCTTGCCCCGCGATCATGCCGCCACCATTCGCGCCATCGCCCGGGAAATCGATGAGGTGCTCGCGGGCTTTGTCCGCGGGCAGGGCGCTGTTTGCCTGCTGCTCGGCAGTTTTTACGCCATTGGTCTTTCAGTCCTGGGCCTGGAATTCGGATTTATCGTGGGCGCCATCGCCGGGATCATCAGCTTTATCCCCTATGTCGGCACCATTGTCGGTTTTGTGCTCGCCATGATCATCGCCGTGGTGCAGTTCTGGCCGGACTATGGATGGATCATTGCCGTCGCCGGCGTCTTTGGTGTGGGTCAGTTTATTGAGGGAAATTTCCTCACGCCCAAGCTGGTGGGGGACCGCGTCCGGCTGCACCCGCTCTGGGTCATGCTCGCTCTCTTTGCCTTCGGTTACCTCTTTGGGTTTGTGGGCATGCTGCTCGCAGTGCCGGTCGCGGCCGCTTTAGGCGTGCTGGTCCGCTTTGCAACAGCCAGGTACCTCGTAAGCACGCTCTATCAGGGGAACGGCGGGGACGACACGTGACGCCCTCGCAAATCCCCTTGGATCTGCCGCATCGCGTCGCCTTCGAACGCGACGACTTTCTAGTCGCTGACGCCAACCGGGCAGCGGTCGCCCTGGTCGATCAATGGCCCCACTGGTCGACGCCAGCGGCGATGCTGGTCGGCCCAGCAGGTGCTGGAAAAAGCCATCTGGGCGCCGTTTGGAAGGCCGCCAGCAAGGCCCAGTCTCTTAGCGCTCGAGAGCTGGAAGAAGCCCGCGTGCCCGTTCTGTGCCAAGCCAAGGCGGTTTTGCTGGAAGATGTGGATCAGCTCCCCGCGGCCCAGGAGGCCGCGCTGTTTCACCTCCTCAACCTGGCGAAGGAGGAGGGGGTCTCGCTGCTGATGACATCTAAGGAGAGCCCCGCCAGTCTCACCATTGCGCTGCCGGACTTGGCCTCGAGGCTGAAGGCGGTTGTGAGCGCGGAGATTGGAATGCCGGACGATGATCTGTTGCGCGCCGTGCTAGAGAAGCTCTTTCAGGACCGGCAGTTGAGGGCGCCAGAGCAAGCCCTTCGCTATCTGGCGACCCATATGGACCGCTCTATTGAAGCGGCGAGAAAGATAGTTGCAGAGGTGGACCAGGCGGCGCTTGCCGGAAAACGGCGGATTACGGTGCCTTTGGTCGCCGAGGTGCTCCGACAGGCCAGGCCATCGTCATGACTCAGTTACAATTTTGAGTTAGTTTTCAAGGGAGTAAGTCCACCGACTGGCCCTTTGAATGAAGTTGGCCCGGCAGCCCGCGAGAAACGAGTATGAGCACGCCCCGACCATCCGACGCTGCGAATGAGGACATAAAGTCTGGCGACAAGGCAGCGGAGCCTCACATCTCCGTGCCAGCGATCGATCCTGAATCGCCCGAACGGTTCATGAACCGCGAGCTCTCATGGCTTGCCTTCAACAAACGGGTCCTTGAAGAAGCTGAAAACCGGAACCATCCCCTTCTGGAACGGCTAAGGTTCCTGTCCATCTCCGCAAGCAACTTGGATGAGTTCTATATGGTTCGCGTGGCGGGTCTCAGAGGCCAGGTCCATGCAGGCGTTGAAACACGGAGCCAGGATGGTCTAACAGCAGCTCAGCAGCTGACGCGGGTGAACGAAGCCGCCTATTTGCTGATGGCGGAACAACAACGCCAGTGGGAAGAGCTGCGTAAAGAACTCCGCGCGAACAAGATCTCGGTGATCGACGCAGACGAGGTCGCACCACACGAATTCTCCTGGCTCGAAGAGCGCTTCCTGGAGACCGTATTCCCGGTCCTCACGCCACTTGCCATCGATCCGGCACACCCGTTCCCCTTTATCCCGAATTCAGGCTTTAGCCTGGCACTGCAGCTGCGCCGCGTGACCGACGGCAAGCTCATGAATGCGCTGCTGCCAGTGCCACAGCAGATTGAGCGTTTCGTTCGGCTGCCCCAGGCAGACGATGCCGACGGGGAAATCCGTTTCCTGAGCCAGGAAAATCTGATCCGCCTGTTCCTCGACAGGTTGTTCCCCGGCTATGAGGTGATCGGTGAGGGCGCTTTCCGGGTATTACGCGACAGCGATATCGAGATCGAGGAAGAAGCCGAGGATCTGGTGCGCTTCTTCGAGTCCGCCTTGAAACGCCGTCGGCGCGGCAGTGTTATCCGGTTGAAAATGGAAAAGAACACGCCGGAAAGCCTGCGCAAGCTGGTGGTCCAGGAATTGGAAGTCGGCGAGCAAGAGCTGGTCTTGGTCGATGGTCTGATCGGCCTTGCGCAAACTGATCAGCTGATCGTCGACGATTTTCCGAGCCTTAAGTTCCCCGCCTACAACGCACGCTTCCCGGAGCGCGTACGCGACTTCGGTGGCGACTGTTTTGCGGCCATTCGGGCGAAGGACTTTGTGGTCCACCACCCTTATGAGAGCTTTGACGTGGTCGTTCAGTTCCTGCGCCAAGCTGCAGCGGATCCGGATGTGGTCGCCATTAAGCAGACGCTCTATCGAACGTCCAAAGGGTCACCCATCGTTCAGGCTTTGATCGAGGCGGCAGAAGCCGGCAAGTCGGTGACGGCGCTGGTGGAACTCAAAGCCCGCTTTGACGAGGCCGCCAATATCGTCTGGGCGCGAAACCTGGAACGCGCCGGCGTGCAGGTTGTCTTTGGCTTCATTGAGCTCAAAACCCACGCGAAGATGAGTCTGGTGGTGCGCCGCGAGAGTGGGCATCTGCGATCTTATGTGCACCTCGGTACAGGCAACTACCACCCCATCACAGCTAAGATCTATACCGACCTCTCCATGTTCACTGATGACCCTGCAATTGGGAGAGATGTGGCTCAGGTGTTCAACTACCTGACCGGGTACGCCGAGCCGGAACGCCTTGAGAAGATCGCTATGTCGCCCAAGAACCTGCGCGCCCGGCTTCTGGGCCACATTCAACGGGAAATGGAGCACGCCCAGGCAGGCCGCCCGGCCTCCATTTGGGTGAAAGTCAACTCGCTGGTCGATCCCATCATCATTGATGCGCTCTATGCGGCCAGCCAAGCAGGGGTTCAGATCGACCTGATTGTGCGCGGTATATGCTGTCTGAGACCTGGCGTGCCCGGCCTCTCAGAGAACATCCGCGTCAAAAGCATAGTCGGCCGGTTCCTGGAGCATTCGCGAATCGTTTGCTTTGGTGATGGCCACGAATTGCCGTCAGACGAAGCAAAAATCTATTTCTCCTCCGCCGACTGGATGCCCAGAAACCTCGATCGCCGGGTGGAAAACCTTGTAGCTGTAACGAACCCAACTGTTCATGAACAGATTTTGGACCAGATCATGGTTGCCAATATTAAGGACAATGAGCAAAGCTGGTATATGTTGCCCGACGGTCGCTATGAGCGTATTGAACGGCAGTCAGGGGTGGAACCGTTTAACGCGCACACCTTCTTTATGAACAATGCGAGCTTGTCGGGTCGCGGCAAATCACTAAAGCGAAACGAGCCTACTCCAGGTGACCAACCTCCAGCGTAAACTTGACGGATCACCGCTCGATAATCGGGCAGAACCGCATACGCAAATTGGTGGACGCTTCGGAATTATAGACATTGGTTCGAACTCTGTTCGGCTGGTGATCTATGAAGGTGCCAAACGCAATCCTGTTCCTATCTTCAATGAAAAAGTGATGGCAGGGCTTGGTGCCGAGCTGAGCGAAACCGGCCGCCTGGATCCCCGCGGAATTGAACGTGCCATGCGAGCATTGAAGCGTTTTGCGGCGCTGCTCGATCAACTCGATGTGGAACAGACCGCAATGGTTGCTACCGCCGCAGTCCGTGATGCGGAGGACGGCAAGACGTTCGCGGCAGCCGTCGAGGCAGAAACCGGATTGGAAATGCATGTCCTCTCCGGCAAGGAAGAGGCGCAATATGCCGCGTTCGGAGTCTTGTCAGGCATACCGACTGCCGACGGCATCATTGGCGACTTAGGTGGTGGCAGCCTGGAGCTGGTAGATCTTAAAGACGGCCAAATGGGCAAGGGGGAAACGCTTCCCTTAGGTCCCTTGCGCCTCCTAGGGAGTGGCTGGTCGCAAAAAGAGCTGGTCAAAGAGGTGGATAAAGCACTGGACCGGGTTGATTGGCTCGGAAGTGGCGAAGGCCGCACGCTCTATGCTGTAGGCGGTGTGTGGCGAAATCTCGCCCGTATTCACATGGCGCAGCACGACTATCCTGTTCGCGTCCTTCATGAATATCAGATGCCGGCGTCCGAAGCGGGAGACCTTGCTAAACTGATCGAACGCCTGGGGCCAAAATCACTCGCGAAAATTCCAGACGTGTCGTCGCGGCGCGTTGGGGCGCTGCCAGTGGGCGCGATGGTGCTTAGCCGGTTGATCGCTGCAACGAAGGTCAAGAAGGTCGAGATATCTGCGTATGGCCTCCGCGAAGGCGTTTTGTTCGATCAACTGTCGGAGGCTGACCGGTCGGGCGACCCGCTTTTGGTAGGGGCAAGCGACTTGGCAAAACGCCTTGTGCGCTTTCCAGACCATAGACATGAACTGGCTGACTGGATCGCGCCGCTCTTTGGTCCGGAAGGGTTGGGGGAGACCGACGGGCAGAAGCGACTGCGGTTGGCAGCATGCACCCTTGCAGATATCGGCTGGTATGTGCATCCCGACTACCGCGCGATGCATGCGTTTGAACAGACACTTTTGGCGCCGCTTGCGGGCGTGTCTCATTCCGAACGGGTTTTTCTGGCCCGGGTTGGTTTCCACCGCCATGAGGGAGCAGGGGAGCCGGCAGCCGTGGCGGCTTTGTCTGGATTGCTGGCGGAGAAGGAACATCACCGGGCGCGTATCACCGGGCTTGCCCTCCGTGTCGCATTCACGCTCTGCGCGGCGAGCATCGGCGTGCTGCCCTACACCCGCCTAGTCCCGACCAAAGATGCATTGACGTTGAATGTGCAGCGTTCGCACCAGGAGTTTTGCGGCGAAGTCGTCGAGAAACGCTTGGGCGCACTGGCGCGTGCGCTGGATCTTCAGGCAAGAACAGAAATCGTTTGATCAAAAAAGGCCGCTTCCGGAGAAGCGGCCTTTCGTTTGATGGGATGAAGCTGTTTACGCGGCACGGATGGACGAAACAAAGTCGCCCACCTGTTTGCGGAGGTCTTCGGCTGTTTTGGAGAGGGCTTCCGCCGAGCTCAAAACCTGATCAGCTGCCGACCCGGTCTGCTCCGCCGCCGTGCGAACGGTGTCCACACTAGAGGAGACATTCCGGTTCATCTCAGCAGTCTCTTCCGCGCTGCGGGAGATTTCCTGGGTTGCAGAGCTCTGCTCCTCCACCGCGGCAGAAACCGCCGATGTCACCTGGTTGATTTCGCCGATCTTAGCAGCGATGCCGGTCATAGCCTCTGCGGCGGTTTTGGTTTCTTCCTGGACCCGCGACACATGATCTGAGATTTCACCAGTTGCCTTGGCCGTCTGATTGGCCAAGTCCTTGACCTCGGAGGCCACGACCGCGAAACCTTTGCCCGCGTCGCCTGCGCGCGCGGCCTCGATGGTCGCATTGAGTGCCAGCAGGTTTGTCTGTTCAGCGATCTCCTGAATGAGTTCCATAACAGACCCGATCCGATTGGCTGCTTCAGAAAGATTCTTCATCTGCACATCTGTCTGTTCTGAGGCGGCACGCGATTCTTGCGTCAATGCAGCCGAAATCGAGATTTGCTCCGTCACTTCGCCAATGGCATTGGACAATTCGGTCGCGGCAGACGCAACGGTTTCGACATTCTGCGTGGCGCCGGTGCTGGCGTTACTCACAGAAATTGCTTCTTCGTTGGTCGTGCCTGCGAGCTCGCTCATGGAGCGGGCGGTCGACTCCAACTCGGTGGACGACGACGTCAGGGCATCAATCATCTGACCGATAGAGGCCTCGAGATCGTCAGCCATTTTGTTGAGGCTTTCGCGTTTCTCGTCAGCAGCCCGCTTCTCGGCAAGCTCCTGCTCCTCTTTCAGGCGTTCTGCAGCCGCACCCTGGTCACGGAATACCTCAACCGCGCGCGCCATATCACCAATTTCATCCTGGCGATTTGTTCCGGCAATCTCGACGCCGAAGGCCCCATCAGCGACTTCACCCATGACGTCCTGAAGACCGGCGAGCGGCTTTGTAATGGAGCGTCCAACCACATAACAGGCAACGCCCGCAACGATCAGAGACCCGATGGAAGACGCAAGTGTTACCATCAACGCCATCCAGGCAGAGCTGAGCGCGCCATCCGCTGTCGCGATCAACTCCTCGGAGACATAGTTCTCAACTTGAGTGATAAGATCGATTTTCTGTGTGATCCCGTCAAACCACTGAATATCGGTAATGTCGTCATAGAGCATGTCGTAGCCCGCTTCGACGGCAATATCGCGCCAATATTCCACATCATCGACCATCGTACCGACGACGGTCTCATCGTAGTAGGCGACGGCGGCTGGTGATGCATAGGCGCGAAAGACTTCCATGTAGGAATCCTGCTGGCCGATCAGCGTCACAAACTCGGTATGGGTCAGAGAGTCAAACGCCTTGGCGCCATACCCTTTAGCACCCATGGCGCGTTCCAGGCCGGCGCGCTCTTTGATTTCAAGAAGGCTCATATAGGCCGTGCTTTGACCTTTGATCTCAGCGTCGTCGGCGAGAGAGGATACAACAGACGCAATGTCCAGAAGCTGGCGGATCGTTTGGCTGTAATATTCTGTGGTGGCCTCGATGGTGGTTCGCGTGGACTTGGTGCGTTCACGAAAGCCTTCCAGGCGCTCGAGCTCTGCCAGAGCAGTAGTCAGGCGCTCTTCAACAGCCGCCCCATAATTTGCTGCTGGAAAAGACTGAAGGTAGGGCAGGATCTCGGTCAGGACTGTATCGGTCGAGGAAAACTGCTCATCCAGGCGTCTCGACCACACACCGCTGCCACCCGAAGAGATATAGGTTGCGGAGATGCCCCGCTCACCCTGCAATTCGTTGACGACCGAACTGATTTTCGGCGAAACGGTTGCCAGTTTGTGGAGCTGGCTTAATGACGAATAGCGTTGGAATTCAACACTAACAATATAGGCTGCAAACAGCGCAATGCCCACGATAGGTACAATCGCCGCAATAAAAATCCGTTTGCCAATATTGGCATTGAAAATTCCACCCAACATCTGACTCCCCGTCCCTTGAATTCCCGTTGCCTACAAGATCAACGGAGAATTCTAAATTCTAGTTAAAAGCGAAGATTCATATTTTCGTTGGTGAACGATTTCCTCACAAAATAGATGCATGGATTTAATCTTCGAATGGACGGCACAAGCACGCAGAAAAAAGGCAGCGCCCGGCGTTGGGTGCTGCTTTTCTGCTGGTTAACGAACTCTTAGTAGCTGTAAGAGGCTGTCAGCCAAAGTTTATTGCGGTCGGTCCCAAAACCGTCGGCGCGATAGTCTGCGTACTTAACTTCAGCGCCGAGGCCATGTCCAAACTTCGCAAATGCGCCAAGATCCACCTCGGATCCATAATTCAAACCGCTGCTTTCTGCAGAGAAGTCATGATAGGTGACAAACGCCCCAAGCTTTTCCGCCCAGCCGAGATCTTTGACAGTGTATTTTACCGTCGCACTCAGGTCCTCAATGCCCGTCGCAGGAGTGGTGAGGAACAGGTCAGCAAATCCCTGAAATTTGTGTCCGGTTGCGTAAGGCGTCTGGAACGCCGTTGCACCGTTGCCCTCTAGGACCTGATAGGCACCGCCTAAACTAATGCCCGCCCACGACGCTGTGGCGTCTAGGGCATAATAGAGGTGCTCAAAATCGGCTGTGTTGTTTTCATAGTCGGACTGTTGCGCCACTTCACCGCCATAAGTCACCTTGAGCGGCTGAAATTCTTGCGTGCCTCTCAGGCGCAGCCCGTAAGACTGGCTAGAGAGCCCGGCAACATCCTCATTTTCGATGAGGTAGGCGTAACCCACTGCTTCGATTGGGCCAAAATCATACGATACGTTTAGCGCATGGCCTGCGAGGTCGAAGCGGCCCACCGCAGAATCTTCCCCAAACACCCGGTTTACCTGGTGCAGGTAGATATAGCGCGCTGTGAGGTTTTCCCATGGAGTGAAATCTAAACGGGCAGCATCGAATGTCTGCTCATTCTGGCGGAACCCGACATTTCCGATAAAACGATCGTCGTCCAACTTGATGCGCTGGCGGCCGAGAGTGATATCAATCCATTCATCGCGGCGATAGCGCAGCTGCAAGCGATTGAGTTCCGTTGACTCTGGATCTGCGACCACCGGAAATGTGGTTTTTCCGTTCAACGTGTCGTTAAAGTCTGTTCCGCCGAGATGGTGCACTGTCTCCAGGTCCACCAACGCAGACAGACCATAGGCTTCCGCTGTTTCGAAGCCGATCCGGCCCCTTAGCGTCAAAGCTTCGGCATCATTTGCAAGTCCTTGTTGGTCGACTGCTTCGTACCGAAGCCGAAAATCAGCAATGATTGAACCGTTGATAAACAGCTCCTCAAATGTCGTGACCTCATCCGCCGTCGCGAGTGACGGTACAACCGCCAAGCCGACGATGACGCCGAATGTTGTGGCTGTTTTTTGGTGTTTCATTTTCCTATCCCCCATTAAGCAGCGCGGATGGAGCGGATGAGATCAGCGACAACCGTGCGCAATTGTTCAGACGTTGTTGAGAGTTCGTCCGCTGCGCTCGAAACCTGCTTGGCAGCCGCGCCGGACTCCTGGGCAACGTTACGAACGTTCTGGATGCTGTCAGAGACACTCCTGTTCATCTCGGCCGTCGTCTCCGAACTCCTGGAGATCTCGTTTGTTGCGGAGCTTTGTTCCTCAACGGCGGCAGAAACAGCTGCTGTGACCTGATTGATCTCGCCAATTTGTCTGTGGATGGTCGACATTGCGTTGGAGGCGTTTGCTGTTTCCTGCTGCACTTGCATGACATGACCGGAGATTTCTTCGGTCGCTTTCGCGGTCTGGTTCGCCAGGTCTTTGACCTCTGCGGCCACGACCGCGAAGCCTTTCCCTGCTTCCCCGGCCCGGGCCGCCTCAATAGTTGCATTGAGAGCCAACAGGTTGGTCTGTTCGGCGATTTCCTGAATCAAAGACATAACAGAACCGATGCGATCAGCTGCCTCTGCCAGCGCCTTCATCTGGTCTTCGGTTTGCTCCGACGTGGTTTGTGATTCCACGGTAAGCTTTGAGGCAACCGTGATCTGCTCTGTAACTTCGGAAATTGCGCTCGAAAGCTGAGACGAAGCGCTGGCAACGGATTCAACGTTCTGCGTTGCATTATCGCTCGCTTCAGCGACTTTCGTTGACTCGCTGTTTGTCGCTTCTGCGAGGTCCGACATGCTGCTGGCCGTTTGAGACAGTTCTGTAGACGCAGAAGAGAGCGTTGTGACCATCTCGCTGAGGGATTGCTCAACCTGATCTGCCATCGCATTGATCGTTTCTCTCCGCTCCTCTTCAGCAAGCTGTTCAGCTTTCTCTTTTTCTGCCTGGGCCTGTTCTGCCTTTTGGCTGGTGGCGCGAAGAACGTCGACGGCTCGGGCCATATCGCCCAACTGACCCTGCTGGTCCGTGCCGGACACTGTGATGTCATAGGCACCCTCTGCAATGTCACCCAGTTCCCCACGTAGGTTGTTCAGTGGATGCACGATCGATTGCGCAAAGAACCAGCACAGCACCGCCGAAGCGATAAACGCGACCAGAACACCGACCACGATTGCGAGAAGGGTGGTCAATGCGGAGCTACGGGCTGACGCAGCACCCTCAACCAGTTGCGTTGCTGCCCGAGCTTCGACGAGGTAGACCAAGTCGATTTTTTCTGTGATGGCTTTGAACCATTGTGGGCCATCATAGCCGGCCGGGATCGGGCCGGTGCCTGCCTCGCGGGCCACATTGCGGAATGTATCAACTGTTGTGACGGCCGGTCCGTTAACGGTCTCTGCATAGAACGCGCGGATATCGTTCGTGGCATAGGCATTCGCGTTGGACATAAACGCGTCTTGGGCGCCCAGCAGCATCAAGAACTTTTCAAATGTCTTTGCTGGGAACTGTCCTGCGCCAAAGCCTGCTGCGCCCATCGCACGTTCCAATCCTGCGCGCTCCTTGCCTTCCAGCAGGTTCACATAGGCGATCGCGTTACCTTTGACAGTGGGATCATCAGCAAGCGCTGCAATGGCAGAAAGAACGTCCAGCAATTGCCTATTGGTGGAGGTGTAATACCCAGCCATGACCGAAACCGGCACGGATAGAGATTGGACACGCTGCCGTTGGTCGCTCAACTGCTCAATCAGCTTCAAGGCTTGGTTTAGCGATGCCGCGAACTCTGCGCCATATGCAGCTGCTGGAAACGCCTTCAAATCCGACAGGGTTGCGTCCAGGGTCTCGTCCGTTTTCGTGTACTGAGCATCCAAATTGGTGCGCCAGGTCGCTCCGCCCTTGGTTGCGATAAATCCTGCTGAATAACCACGCTCGCGCTGCAGGTCATGGACAATGCTACTCAGTTTTGGCGCTGCTTTGGAGAGCTGCTGCAAGCGATCAAGTGATGCATAGCTGATGTAATGCTCTGTTGCAGAGAACGTCCCCACAATCATCAGCATGAGCAGTGGAACGAAAGCAGAGAGAAAAATTCTCGCATTTATCGAGATGTTGGCAATCTTGGACATTGGTATTCCCCCGGAAAGACTAGGGGGGCACCTAACACCTCGATCTATAAAATTTGGATTAATACAATTTGAGTAAAAACCTAGGTTTTATAGGTCAAGCGTCCATCTTTGTTTCTAATCGTGTCAGCTTAAGTTGCCGACCATTTGCTGAGATTGCAAGTTTACCTTGTTTTAGCGCCAGCGCATCGCCGCCAAAGATTTCCCTGCGCCATCCTTTGAGCGCATCTACATCCGCATCTTTGAAGGCCGCGATCTGCTCAAGATCAGAAACAGTGGCAATGAGCTTGGGCGCGACATTGTTCTCTTCGCTGCGCATCTTGAGCAGGACCTTGAGCAACTCAACCAAAGGTCCAATACCTGATGGGAGCGGGCGGGGGTCTTCGATTGTTGGAAGCTCGGCCTCGTTGCGATTGACCCCAGCTTCGATGGCTTCCAGCAAGCCGGTGGCTGACCGGCTATTGGAGAAGCCGCGGGGGACGGCGCGCAGACGGTCCAAACTCTTCAAGTCCTTCGGCTGTTGGTTGGCCAGCTCAAACAGAGCATCGTCCTTCATGATCCTGTTGCGCGGCGTGTTGCGTTCCTGAGCCTGGCGCTCGCGCCACGCGGCCACTTCCATCAGAACACCAACCGCCTTACGTCCCTTGACGCGCATTTTCATGCGCTTCCATGCTGCCTCAGGGCGCAGCGCATAGGTCTCCGGATTCTGCAGAATGGCCATTTCTTCTGCCACCCAGGATACGCGATCATTCTCAGCGATCTGGCGCGCCAGCACGTCATAGATTTTTCGCAGATGGGTGACGTCCGCCATGGCGTAGGTTAGCTGTTTGTCGGTGAGGGGCCGCCGGCTCCAATCTGTGAACCGGGACGATTTGTCGACCTTGCCATTTGCGATCTTGCGCACAAGGGTCTCATAGCCGACGGACTCCCCGAATCCACACACCATGGCTGCGACCTGGCTGTCGAACAGCGGGTCCGGGATCGCCTTCGCTTCGTGATAGAAAATCTCTATATCTTGGCGGGCCGCGTGGAACACCTTGATGACATTGCGGTCGGTCATCAGCTCGTAAAACCGCTTGAGCTCGATACCATCAGCCAACGGGTCGATAATGAACTCATGGCGAGGACCGGCGACCTGGATCAGGCAGAGAATCGGCCAATAGGTCGAGTCCCTCATAAATTCTGTATCGACGGTGATGTAAGAGGCCTTCGCCAGATGGTCGCACGCGGCTTCCAGCTGGGACGTCGTCGTAATAATTTCCATGGGCCCCTATAGCGCAATCTGGGCGGTCTGTCGCCCCCATCTGCAGATGCTGTCCGGCGGTTTCGTGGCGCCCGCGAGCCTTCATCGTCAGACCTTGACAAATCGCCTGTCACATGCGCTTTTCGGCACCCAGAACTGGGGGCGGCATCCGCTTCGCACCCTGTAATTCCTGCCTTTTTTCAGGGTTGAAGCCAAAATGCACCCTTATCGCAGCCACACCTGTGGCGAGCTCACGAAATCAAATGTCGACGAGACCGTGCGTCTGTCTGGTTGGGTCCACCGGAAGCGCGATCATGGCGGTCTGCTGTTTATCGATTTGCGTGACCATTATGGTCTAACCCAGCTGGTATTCGACCCGGATATGGGCGATGGCTTCAAGCTGGCCGAGCGGGTGCGCGCTGAGTCCGTCATGCGGATCGATGGCCCAGTCGTTGCCCGGTCGGAAGATACGGTGAACCCCAACCTGCCAACCGGTGCTATTGAGATCCTGGTAAAGGACGCCGAGATCTTGTCCGAAGCGCAGGAACTGCCGCTGCCCGTGTTCGGCGAGCCGGAGTATCCCGAAGACATTCGGCTGCGCAATCGCTTTCTTGATCTGCGCCGGGACGGTCTGCACGAACGCATTGTGCTGCGCTCCAAACTGATCCGCGCCATGCGCAACTCGATGGAAGATCAGGGCTTCCTGGATTATCAGACGCCGATCCTGACCGCCTCCAGTCCGGAAGGCGCGCGGGACTTCCTGGTGCCCAGCCGGCTGCACCCTGGCAAGTTCTACGCGCTGCCGCAGGCGCCGCAGCAGTTCAAGCAGCTGACCATGGTGGCGGGCTTTGACCGCTATTATCAGATTGCCGCTTGTTTCCGGGACGAAGATGCCCGCGCGGATCGCTCGGCGGGAGAGTTCTATCAGCTTGACGTCGAAATGAGCTTCATTGAGCAGGACGAAGTTTTCGCCGCAATGGAAAAAGTCATGGCAGATACCTTCGGGGTCTTTGCCGGGGCCATGGCGACACCCCGTGTGGCGGATACGGCGCCGTTCATTCGCATTCCCTACAAGGAATCGATGCTGAAATATGGCAACGACAAGCCGGATCTGCGCAACCCGATCGAGATTGTCGATATCACGGAATTCTTCACGCCCGAGGAAGTGACCTTCAAAGCGTTCAAGAATGTGATCGCGCAAGGGGGTATTGTGCGCGGCATCCCTGCACCTGGCGCCGCTGATCGACCACGCTCCTTCTTTGACAAACTGAACGACTGGGCCCGCAAAGATCAGGGCGCTGCCGGACTGGGCTATATCGTCTTCGAGGAAGTCGATGGTGCGCTTGCAGGCAAAGGACCGATTGCGAAATTCTTCCCCGCCGACATTCTGCAGGGCATGGCCGAAAAAGCCGGCGTGAAATCAGGCGATGCGCTTTTCTTCGCCTGTGACAAGGAAGCGGCCGCGACAGCGCTTGCTGGCAATGCCCGGACACGCATCGGCACCGAGCTTGAGCTGATCGAAAAGGACGTCTTCCGTTTCTGCTGGATCACCGACTATCCGATTTACGAGTTTGACGAGACAGAAGGCAAAGTGGATTTCTCCCACAACCCATTCTCGATGCCGGTCGGTGGCCTTGACGCTTTGAACTCTCAGGATCCGCTCGACGTGATGGGTCAGCAATACGACTTGGTCTGCAATGGCTATGAGCTGGGCTCCGGCGCCATTCGGAACGCAGATCCGGAATGCATGCTGAAAGCCTTTGAGATCGCGGGGCACGCGCGGGAAGACACGGAGAAAAACTTCGCGGGCATGTTGAACGCCTTCCGCTTCGGCGCGCCGCCTCACGGTGGCATCGCGCTTGGTGTTGACCGTATTGTGATGCTGTTGGCGGATCAGGCGAACATTCGTGAAGTGACCATGTATCCCATGAACCAGCAGGCGGAAGACTTGCTGATGGGGGCACCGTCAGAGCCGGCTAACCACCAACTCCGCGAGCTTCATCTGCGCCATATTCCGCCGCCGGAAAAGAAGTAAGGGCTCAGGTCGACGGCGTCGGCCTCAGCCAATCAGGTCGGGGGCCTTCCGGCGCGAACATCTTCACGGTGGTTTCCGTGAAATGCGGGATCAATCGGTCTCCATAGCCAAGCTTGGCCAGCGGGAGCACATGCACCATTGCGCGAGTCGATCCATCTGACGGCTCGATATAGGGCAGGGCCAAGCTTTCAAACCCAATCACCTCTCCCGTACGACTATTCAGCGAGCCGCTGACCCACCTCCCAAACGGGGCGTCGGCGCCATTCTCAGCATAGAAACGATCGAAGGTCTCCTTGCGCGCTGCGGCATCTTCAACGCCCATGCTTTCCTCAAGATAGGTGCCCGTCAGATTTTGCCCAAAGGCATCGTTGAGGGCGGTTCCGAACAGGAGACAGAAAGCACGTCCGTCCTCGTCAATGCGATGCAAAAGAAGATTGGGCATAAAGCTAGCGAGACCGCGAAGCGGCAGGTCAGACTTTTGCGGAATCGGGACGGCCGCCTCTTCCCGTGCAGTGTACCAGAGCGAGGCGAAGGCAAGGGTTGCGTCTGACGGAACAGCTAACGATGGCATCGGAACCCTCATATTGAAATGAGCGTTCTAATATGGGTATGTCAGTTTGTCCAGACGCGCGACTATACGCGATCGTCTGGTATCTATTCGGCAGCAAGGATCTTGGAGCGCAGATGCATCCACGCTGGCCTGTCATCGAGCGCGTTGAATTGAATCAATTCGGTCTTGGGATGATGGCCGCCGAGGGCATCGCCAAGCGCCACACCGCCGACTACGGCATTATAGGTTGCGCGACGGACTTCGCCGCCTTTGGCAAAAAAGGGCAGGGTGAGCCCTTCGAGTTCCACCTTCCTGCCATCCTTCGTCGCCATCTCACCGATGAACCACCGCCCATTGATCCAGGTGCCTGCTTTTTCCAGGGCGTCTGCATTTGCTATGGATTGAAGAAACTGCTCTTTGGCCTCTTCTGTCATGTCGGCGGTGACGTCCTCGCCAGTCAGATCGTGTCCGAACTCCTTCGCGAGGTCTGTGCCGTAGAAATGGTAATAGGGGATGCCGTCGCCGCGCCGTCGTGTCACCGCGAGGTGAGGCAGAAAGCGTGCAAAATCTTCCAGCGGAAAATCCTTATTCGACGGCAGGTCTTTTGGGGAAGCAGCGCGAAGCTCATGCCACAGGTCCGCAAAGGCGGCGAGCTTAGGCGATTTGAGACATGCAGCACGCAACAGAACCACCTCTATGGTGAAACAATTTCCAGTAGAGATTTTACAATGAAACATTTAACGAGACCTTGCGGCATTGATCCATGCGCGCGCACTTATGCGCGGTCATTGCGACCGAAGTCGGTCCCGCGCGGCTTCTCGAGACCCGGTTGCGGGCACAAGCCCGCCTGAGGCTTCCATCGCTTTGCCGAGGCCGAAAGGAGGCATGCCGCTATAAACGTTTTCATAAGAGCCCGCTTTCACCAGGTAGGTCTCATGCCAGATGCCCACGTCACCGCGCGTCCTGCCCAACAGAGCATTGAACCGGGCCCAGGCAGGCCAATGTTCGTGATCGCCTGCGCGTGCGTAGGCCTCCAGCTGCTCGAAAGACCGCCAGTACTGCACGAAAAGAAGCCCCGTGCGTTCGACACCCAGAAAGCCTGTCTCCTCTGAGGGCGTCTCTTCAAGCTCCTTCAGCATGCGGCTCATCGCCCGCGCGACCGGCACCCACTTATGGGGGAGCCACCATTTATTGATCCGCATGCCAATGAGAAAGACAACAAAGTCACCGTCGATCTCGGCGGTCATCCGTGCTGGGATAATTTTGCTCACGAGAGATCCCCTTATTCGAACCGCACGAAATCCGTGGAGACGGGACCTTGCCCGCGAATTTCCACGGTCACCGGCTCACCGCAGGAGCCGTCATAATGGACCGCGCCCGTCGGATGAAAAGCGAAGCTTCCGGCAGGGAGCGCCTTGGTACCCTCGCACCCGCCAGACGCGCCAATCCCAAAATGCCAGGTGCCCTCTATGACCGTGATAAAGCGATCCTGATTGTGCGAGTGGGGTGGGCTGCGCACATCCGCGTCGAACCGTACACGGATCACATAGAGCCCGGCTTCCTCCGGATTGCCATAAAGAACTGCGCCGCTGAGACCGGCCAGTCCCGGCACCGGCTGCAGCACAATCTCGTCGGCGGTCTGCGCGATGAAACCGGCGTCCGGCGCTGCTGCCACGTCGCCCGCCGCGTGGTGTCCGGCAAGAGCAGGCGCTGCGAAGGCGCCGGATGTCAACAGGGCGAGAGCTAGTCGTACGGTCCATGTCATGAGGCTCAGTCCTTTGTTTCTGACCCAGCTATCCTGTCACCACCACGCCGGTCCGACAAACCAGGCCGTTGCCCCGAACCCAGTCCGGCCATGACACGTCAATGCAGAGAGCGGAAACGGGGCGCGGAGTCCCTTCGGCAGCCGACGGGGCCCCATTGTCGGCGCATCTAGAAAGTAAAAAATATTTGACACAAGGTATGAAAATACATACATGGAGTAAATCAGACTTGACTTGATCACGGTGGGATCACCACCCGTGCCCCGTGTCGCAACCAAGGAGCGCGAGCCGCATGCTGCAATCACTGTCCTTCAAAGAGAGAAACATCGTGGCCTATCTGTTCAGCATGGTGCTTGTGTTCAGCACCTATGGCTGGGTTGTCTCGGGCCTGGCGGATGCAGGGCGCTTTGACGGCCCGGGGGCACAGACACTGCTGGGTGCCTGCATTCTGGCGCTCGTCGTGGGGACCATTGTCGTAACCTTTGTCACCGTCATCGCCTTCAACATCGTGTTGTCAAAGGCCGCGGGGGACGCAGAGGATGAGACCGCCTACATCATGGATGAGCGCGACCGCTTGATTGAACTGAAGAGCTTTAAAATCGCCCACTATCTGACGGGCACCGGCGTTACGCTGTCCATATTGGTGTTAGCGCTTGGGGGAAGCGCCTTCCTCGTCTTCCACCTTGTGATGCTGTCTTTCGCCGGCGCGGACATCATCGCCTCGCTGATTCAGTTCCGTTTCTACCGAGCGGGCGCCTGAGAGATGGCCGGCCCCAAAAAGACGCGCGTTGCGAACAACATCCGCCGCTTACGCTTTGATCATGACGAGATGACCCAGAAGGAGCTGGCGGAGCGCGTCGGCGTCACCCGGCAGACCATTGTGGCGATTGAGAAGGCGGCCTATTCCCCCTCGCTTGAACTTGCCTTCCTCATTGCGCGTGAGTTCGGCAAGCCATTGGAAGATGTTTTTACATTCGACGAGGGGTGAGGGGCACACCGAGGCTTACCCCACCAGCTTCTCATACACCTCAAGCCAATAGCGCGCGGTGACACGATGCAGCTGCCGCTCTGCGGTGAGTGCGCGCAAGAGTGCCTCCTGACCCGCCTGGACCCCATGCATCTTCTGGAGAAAATCCACCGCCCGCTCCGGGTTCACATTCGCAATCGTATTGTGGAGGCGGGCTTCAGCATCGTCATAATGCATGCGCGTGTGCGGGGGCAAAAAGGCGAGGGTGAAATCGCCATCGTCAGGTGGGTTGTCTGGATTGTCGTCCTGGGTCATGTCCGCCCCTTGTTGCTCTAACGAGAAGAGGCAGGTCCGGCAGCAGCCGGATGTTGAGAAACCCCCACAGACGTGGAGCACGATCACCTTTAGGTGTGAACCCTGGACATGCGTGACCGTCACCCGGCCACGCATGTCTGCTTAGGTAAAACCTAACGACGGGTGACCGCATGTCTGTTGTTGAGGTTCTCACGCCCCACGGCAGGAATTTGCCTGCCGCAAGATCAGCATACCAGAATCAGGTGTTTATGAGGAGGGGCTAGATGAGTAGCTATATACAAATTACGAGACCAAAGAGAACGCCCCGCCAGAGAGCTATAGCGGGGCGTCTTTTTGATTTTAGCGGTCTGTCACTTTCTCATATTCAGAAAGAGACTTGGTTTCTACTGAAGCAACTCGGCGTGAGGACGCTTCCGCTTGTATTCTTGATTGGTTTTGATGTTGCCAATCGTTTCCGCTTTCTTTGGCTTGGTTAATTTGGTGTTTAAGCCAGTTAGAATCTTTCCTCATTTGTTGGTCTCCTGCGGTGCAGAATCAATATTATCAACATCTGGCTTATTTGACTCGAGAAATGTTAGATGCTCACGTTCGATATAAGTATATGAAGAAAAAGAAGAAATAGACGGTTTTGCATCCTTCTCTTGCCACTCAATCACGTGCCCATCTCGGTTTTTTCGGTCATCATGCATCTCGAATAGTTCAATAAATCTTCTTGGAGCAATACCGACAAACGTCTCAAAGCTCACTCTCCCCAGACGGTCTTTACTGTTGCCATCGACCACAATTGATTTCCGATACAATTCCTGAGCCAAACTCTTTGGATACGGCTCAATGAACACAACGCGTTTAATACCAGCCGCTATGATATGTCTTGCGCACATGTGGCAAGGGAATGTGGTGCAATAAAGCACACCACCATCTACTGATAGCCCCCGCTGGGCGGAGTTTGTGATAGCCGACATTTCGGCATGAACCATACGACCGAACTCAATCAAACTTGTAACTCGAGTATCAGCTAGGATCTCCTTTTTTGCGCCGGATGTGATCTCTGCGCCAAGCTCATGTGCTTCAGTGTTTGTAAACTCATCTCGAAACCAACCGTGTTTTTGAAAACGTTCGAGTATCTCAATGATGAGTTCCGATTTCATTCTAGCAGTGGAGTCATAACCCACTCTAAAATCTCGATCATCATCCTCAATTTCGTAGCCAGGGCCAGCCCAAATGGAACCACCGCCTGCTTTCGGCACCTCGTTGCATCCCGAAGCTAAAACATCACCGTTCTCAGTAGTGATTACTGCGCCGACCTGGCGCGCGAGGTCAGCGGACCTTAGAGCAGCTGCTTTCGCATGAAACATAGAAATTTCATCTTTGGTGGGGGTCTCAAAACGATGAGAAAAGATGATCTGGACGATTCTTTTCAGCTGATCTGAGAGAGTCTCTTCGTGAGTTGCGTCGACGAATGCGTCAGCCTGAGGAAATGTGTCGCGTAGATTCTGCCCTTCCTCCACACCGAGCTCTTTTTCGTCCCGACTTACAAGCTCTTCCGCCTCTTTTTTAAAGCCTGACCCAGCATATGCACTCGTTGACTTAGCAATTTTGTCCGCCAGCCTCTGGATGCGAGTACTTTTGGGACAATATGCAGAAATCGAAAAGAAAAGCGGACCATATGTATCCCGGAGCGTACTTAGTTCATCAGGGTGTTTGTGCGAGTGAAAGATATAGGCCGTGCCCTCGACCGGCGATTCCGGGCTTGATTTAGTTTGCTCTCTGAAATCTCTGACCTTCGCAATCCCGAGCAAAGCCATTGCGTCATTTCTTCCGACCTGTGTCCTCAACTTATCGCCGGCGTCCATGAGCGCATGAATTCGCCTGTCCTCCCGTCCGTCCATTTCCGATGAGAGGAACTCAAATCCATCAAGGTCTGGAAGCAACTTGCTGAGATGTATGATCTGCGGCACATATCCAACTTTTGCCAATTCATGCCCAAGATGCTTGCCGACCATTGACAGATCGGTACCCACGGCGCCAATTAGCCCGAAAAATAGTTCGGGCTTTTCACTCGTAATATAGTGAGGGATTGCTGCTATGGTTTCTTCTGCGGAGTCAGTCATACGTATTATTATGCTATAGAAACAGAAGTTTTAACTAGGACCCACAACTAGTCAAACAGAAATCAAAAGTTTTACACTCAAACCCCCTCGACGATAATCACGTCATTCTCTGACGCGCCTTTGCGTTTGGCTTTGGCGGCTTGATATTCCGGCGAGTGGAAGCATTCCTTCGCGGCCTCGACGCTTGGGAACTCGACCACGATATGGCGTTCCTTGGCTTGGCCTTCCACCACCTCAAAGTCGCCGCCGCGGGCGAGGAACTTTGCCCCATATTTTTGAAACGGCTCCGCGACGCCGGCGCGGTATTCGTCATATTTCGCCTGGTCGGTCACCGTGGCGTGGGCGATCCAATATCCTTTAGGTGTATCACTCATGGGGTTTGTCCTCTTTTGACTATTACTTTCGTGCGCGGCACGAGGGGTGAGTAGGCGTGTTGAGTTGAAAATCCGTATACGGAATTAGGAGACTTCGAGCCAGGCGAGATCGACGGACACCGGTCGTGTCATGCTCTGAACGCCATCTTTGACGGCGACGATGGTGTCTCTGTCATCAATATGCGCTTGCCCCCATAAGGTGAGCGCTTTGAGCGCGGGCAGGAGCGCCAGGCCTTTTTCCGTCAGTTCATATTCATGGCGTAGCGGTCGGGTTTGGTAGGGCTGCTTGGAGATGATCCCCAAACCCTCCAGCTTTTTGAGACGGTCGGCGAGCGTCTTCGCAGGGATCTTCTCCGCGGAACTCTGAAACTTTTTGAACGTGCATGTGCCGAAATAAACCAGATCGCGAATGACCAGCAGACTCCATTTGTCGCCGACAAAGTCGAGGGTGCTCGCGAGCGGGCAGGTCGATCGATGGGTGTCGAGGTCAGGGGAGGCCATCAGCGCAGGTCCATTCTAAGTCAAAGCAGCGGGACAGACTCTAATATGGAAAGTAACTCTTGCAAAGCCAGAAAGTCGTATCTATAGTCACTTACAAAAATGAAGTGACAGAGTAAAACTACAATAAAAACAGACGGATAGTCAAAGGGGGCCTCATGCGGAGCTTATTTTTTGAGGAGGTGAATAGGCTTGGATGGCGGGACATTCCCGCACCAAAGATTGAGGCCGACCATGAGGTTCTTGTCTCGACCATCGCCGCGAGCTGTTGTTACGTCGATACAATGATCATCACCGGCAACAGCCCCTTCGAGCCGCCCTTCGCGCTCGGACATGAATCCGTGGCCCGCGTGATCGACAAAGGTGACGCGGTAAAGGACCTGGAGATTGGAGACATTGTCTCCGTTCCCTATCATCGCACTTGTGGCGTTTGCCCGTCCTGCCGGGACAAAAATCCCCTCAACTGCCATGAAAAAGAGGTGCCCATTTTTGCCGCTTACGGCATGCCGGATGGGTCCGACTTTGGGGGCATGTTCTCCGAGAGCTACCGGGTTCCCTACGCCTCTCACGCCTTGGTGAAAATTCCTGCGAGCGTAGACCCGCTCGCCGCCGTGGCTGCCGGGGACACATTGAGTGACGCGTGGAGCACGACGGTGCCGCACATCAGAAAGAAGCCGGACGCCCGTGTCCTGATCACCAGCAATGCGGGCTATGGCCTTTACGCCGTGCAATGGGCGCTGGCAACTGGTGCGCGGGAAGTCACCTATGTCGATGATGATCCGCGGCGCCTGTCCGTTGCGAAAGACATTGGCGCCGAAACGCTCACATGGGCGGACGACCTGGAAGTCCCGCCGGTCTACGATGTGATCGTCAATGAACGGCAAGGCGAGAAGGCCCTCAGGTTTTGCCTGCTTGCGGCCGCCTACGGCGCGGTGGTCGAAAATGTGGTGATCTACCTGGAAGAGGTCTCCATTCCGATAGACGCCATGCACTATACCGGGGTGACGCTTCGCTCCAGCTTTTGTCCCTCCCGAAATTTTCTGCCCGATGTCATGTCTGAGCTGGAAGCCGGCACAATCAATCCGCGCGCTATTGAGTCCGAGGTGATCCACCTCGATGACGCCCCTGAGCGCTTGGTTCTGCCCAGCCATAAACCCCTCATCATCTTCGATGAAAGCTGCCTCAAAGAGGGAACCCGTAAGTTGGTTTGAGATCCTCCCAACGCGACCATCGATCATATCGACACACCCCGATCCCACCTAGAAAAGTAAGAGGAAGACCCAAATGAACCTGGAAGAAATGACCGGTCTTGAGATTATGAAGTTCGCCATCACATTGCCCGGAAACATGGGCGATCAGGGGATCGCCGGCGTGATCCCGATGAAGGTGTTGGAAGCCGAAGAGGGGAGCGTGATCTTCCAGGCAAAGGCGGATGACCGGCACAGCAACCCGCTCGGAGCCGTCCATGGTGGCTTTGCGGCGACCGTGTTGGACTCAGCCACAGGCTGCGCGGTGCATACGATCCTCGGCGCAGGGGTGGGCTATGGCACCGTTGACCTGAATGTCAAAATGGTGAGGCCGGTCCCTTACAACGAAGAACTGAAAGCGACCGCAAAGGTTGTCGACCGAACCAAGACCATGGCGATCGCCGACGGCGTCCTCGAAGACGCCGACGGGCGCGCCTATGCCTATGCAACTGCAACCTGCCGGATCATTGAAGGACGCAAAGCGGGGTAGAGAGCCCTCTTTCTACCTCAGCTGCACCCGCTGGTGCTGCCGCACGTGTCGCATTTGAGGCAGGTGCCGTTCCGCACCATGGTGAAGTTGCCGCATTCGCCGCAAGCTTCGCCCTCATAGCCTTTCATGCGCGCTTCCACGGCTGCGGACATGGTCCGCGAGATCGACGTGTTGCCGCCCCCGGCCTGAACCGTTGTGGCGACCGCGATCTGCTCCGTCGCGACAATCTCTGTCTCGGTCGTGAGCATGGTCTCCGGCTCGGCGTCTGCTTCAGCGGTCAGCGCTTCGGCGGCTTGGCCGGCGCGCACCGTCGCGGCTCCGCCGCGCACGACATAAAGGTTCCCGAGCTGTGTGTTGCGCGCAAAGCCTGGCGAGGCAATGGCGGTCGCGGGCATAGGTGCCGGCGGCAACTTGCCTTCCTCTTCCCCGTCGCCCATGGCGTCGGGGGTGAGGTCCGCCGGGTCCACATGACCCAGATCGTGACGGCCGAGATAAGAGACCGCCAGCTCACGGAACACATAGTCGAGGATCGACGTGGCGTTCTTGATCGTGTCATTGCCCTGGACCAGACCCGCAGGTTCAAAGCGGGTGAAGGTGAAGGCCTCGACATATTCCTCAAGCGGCACGCCATATTGCATGCCGAGTGATATGGCGATCGCGAAATTATTCATGAGAGAGCGGAACGCGGCGCCTTCTTTATGCATGTCGATGAATATCTCACCGATCGTGCCGTCTTCATATTCACCCGTGCGCAGATAGACCTTGTGACCGCCCACAACCGCTTTCTGGGTGTAGCCCTTGCGGCGATCAGGCAGCTTCGCCCGCTTGCCGCGTTCGCCATCGATCATCGCTGCCCCAAGAGAGGTGGCCGCTGTAGATGCGGCCTCCTGTGCCTGCTCAATGGTCTTGGCCGCGAGTTTGACCGCAAGTGTTGCCGCCTGAGCAGCAGCAGGTTGCTCGATGAGTGACGGTGCCGCGGCGAGGGCCCCATCTGCAATTTCCGAGTCCGCCATCTCCATGTCCAGATCGTCATCGTCCACCAGCTGTGCATTGAGCGGCTGGGAGAGTTTGGAGCCGTCGCGATAGAGCGCGTTGGCTTTGAGCCCCAGTTTCCAGGACAGCATGTAGCTTTCTTTGCAGTCCTCCACCGTGGCCGTGTTGGGCATGTTGATGGTCTTCGAGATAGCGCCCGAGATAAAGGGTTGTGACGCCGCCATCATGCGAATGTGGCTTTCGACAGAGAGGAAGCGTTTGCCCGTACGTCCGCACGGGTTCGCGCAATCGAAGACGGGAAGGTGCGCATCTGCGAGGCCAGGCGCACCTTCCAACGTCATCGCACCGCAAACATGGAGGTTTGCGGCGTCGATTTCGTCATTGCTGAAGCCAAGGGCACTCAGCATGTCGAAATCAATATCGTCCATAGCGTCCGCGTCGAGACCCAGCGTCTCGGTGCAGAACGCCTCACCCAGCGAATATTTGTTGAAGGCAAAACGAATGTCGAAGGCGGTTGCTAGGGCACCCTCCACAATCTCCAATGCATCCTGGGTAAAGCCTTTGGCGGCCAGCGTCTCGTGGTTGATCGCAGGCGCATTCGCAAGTGTTCCGTGACCCACGGCATAGCCCACAATCTCTTCGATCTGATCTGGCTTATAACCCAGCGTGCGGAGCGCTTGCGGTACCGCTCGGTTGATGATCTTGAAATAGCCGCCACCGGCGAGCTTCTTGAACTTCACCAGCGCGAAGTCGGGCTCGATGCCGGTTGTGTCGCAATCCATGACGAGGCCAATCGTGCCCGTGGGCGCGACAACGGTCGCTTGTGCATTCCTGTAGCCATATTTCTCGCCCATGCCGACCGCGAGATCCCATGCAGCTCGGGCATGTTCCACCAGGTCGCCTTGGGGACAGTTCGGGGCGTCGAGCGGGACGGGGTTGGTCGAAAGCTCCTCATAAGCCGTTGCTTCCCCGTGGGCAGCTGCGCGGTGGTTGCGCATGACACGAAGCATATGGCCTTCATTCTCGCCATATCCCGGAAAGGCACCCAGCTCCTTCGCCATTTGCGCCGATGTTGCGTAGGACACGCCGGTCATGATGGCGGAAATGGCGCCTGTGATGGCCCGTGCTTCTTTGCTGTCATAGCCAATTCCCTGAGACATCAGGAGGCCGCCAATATTGGCAAACCCCAGGCCCAGTGTCCGGAACTTGTAGGAAAGCTCTGCGATCTCTTTCGACGGGAACTGGGCCATCAGGACGGAGATTTCCAGCACCACGGTCCAAAGCTTCGCAACATGCTCGAAAGCTTCGACGTCAAAGCGACCTGACGCTTGCCGGAACTGCATCAGGTTGATCGACGCGAGGTTGCAGGCCGTATTGTCCAGGAACATATATTCCGAACACGGATTGCTTGCGCGGATCTCGCCACTTTCCGGGCAGGTGTGCCAGTCATTGATCGTCGTGTGGTACTGAATCCCAGGGTCGGCGCTCTGCCAGGCAGCCTGGCCAATCTGCTCCCAGAGATCGCGAGCACTGAGTGTCTTGGCGATGGCGCTGTCCGTGCGCTGGATCAGATGCCAGTCGCCGTCGGATTCAACCGCTTTCAGAAAATCGTCAGTGACACGTACTGTATTGTTGGAATTCTGACCGGACACGGTGAGATAAGCGTCTGAGTCCCAATCCGTGTCATAGGTGCGGAACTCGATCTCTTTGAAACCCTGCTTGGCGAACTGGATCACCCGTTGCACGTAGTTTTCGGGGATCATGGCTTCCCGCGCCGCGATGATTGCGCGCTTGAGCGCCGGGTTCTTCTTCGGATCGAAACAGTCGCCTTCGGGCCCCTCGCAATTGACGCAGGCACGCATCACGGCGCCCAGGAACTTCTCATTGATCTTAGAGCCTGTGACGAGCGCCGCGACCTTCTGTTCCTCAATCACCTTCCAGTTGATGAAGTGCTCAATGTCCGGATGGTCCACATCGACCACCACCATCTTTGCCGCACGACGCGTAGTGCCGCCGGACTTGATGGCGCCAGCCGCCCGATCACCAATCTTCAGGAAAGACATCAGGCCTGATGACTTGCCACCGCCTGACAAGGGTTCGCTTTCACCCCTCAGATGCGAAAAGTTGGAGCCGGTGCCGGACCCGAACTTAAAGAGCCGGGCTTCCCGCACCCACAGGTCCATGATGCCATTCTCATTGACCAGGTCATCATCGACGCCTTGGATGAAGCAGGCATGGGGCTGCGGATGCTCATAGGCACTATCGCTGACTGTTAGGTCGCCGCTTTGAAAGTCGACATAGTGATGTCCCTGAGCCGGGCCATCGATCCCATAAGCCCAGTGGAGGCCCGTATTGAACCATTGTGGGGAATTGGGCGCGGCGATCTGTGTTGCGAGCATGAAACGCAGTTCGTCATAGAACGCGCGTGCATCCGCTTCCGTGTCGAAATAGCCGCCTTTCCAGCCCCAATAGGTCCAGGTGCCGGCCAGTCGGTCGAAGACCTGACGGGCGTCGGTCTCCGGCCCAAAGCGTTCGCCCTCTGGCATATCCTGAAGGCGGGTTTCATCGGCTTGATGGGCCCATAGCCATGTCGGAACGCTGTCATCTTTGACCGGGCGGAGCGCGGCAGGGACGCCGGCTTTCCGGAAATATTTCTGCGCCAGGATGTCGGCCGCGACCTGGCTCCAGTCAGCGGGCACTTCGATGTCATCGAGCCGAAACACAATCGTGCCGTCGGGATTTCGGATCTCGCTGGTCGTCGTGCGGAACTCGATCCCCTCATAAGGCGATTTGGCTTCGTCTGTGAAACACCGTTGTATGCGCATCTGGCCCCCGTTTTCCTTCTGCATTGAGGGTGCTCGCCGCCGACGAGACCCAACCTTCAACCCCGGGTCTCAGATGCGCAGTTGCCGGTGCCTCGAACAGCATCAGGGGCAATTTTCCTGTGGTCCCGCGTCCTTAACCCCCTGATCTAATGGGGAGATTTCCCTGGTCAGGTGCGCAAGGGACGGACGGAACCTGGTCGCCGTCTTCTGTTCGGTTGGTACCAGATGCTGTGTTCTTCATCTGAGCCGACACAAACTGTGGTGGTCCCGGACGGGTGCGTCAAGGACTTGTGTCGAATGGCTTACGGGCCTCGAAATATGCGCGGCGGGAGACCCATCTGCGCTGCGTCCGCGGCACAAGAATCGCGAATCGACTCTTTTTCCACAAAGTCTGGTTACTAATCGGAAGGATTTACCGAGTAAAAGAAATAGGCAGGAAAGCTCGGCATTTTTGGTAAACGGCGGGCAAATCACGGTCTGCTTCTGAGACGGGGTCCAAATTGAGCACGCAAACCATCGCGGCAAAGCACAGCAACGCCTATGGGCGTGAGCTCAGCACGCTCGACGTGCTGGTGGTGGACGATAACGCCCACATGCGCCGCTTGGTCCATACCATCCTCGAAGCCTTTGACGTCCATTCAATCCGCGAAGCGACGGATGGAACGGAGGCGCTGTCCGAGATCAAGATCCGCCAGCCAGACCTCATTATTAGCGATTGGGAAATGAAGCCGATGGACGGATGTTCATTTCTCGAAATTTTGAGGAAGGCCGACAACAAACCGGCCTGTTTCATTCCGGTCATCATGCTGACTGCCCACGGTCGTCCCCGCTTGATCCGGCAGGCGTTTGATGCTGGTGCTAGTCAGTTCTTGGTCAAACCTTTGACCCCAGCAAACCTGCTGCACCGCGTTGACTGGATCCTCGCCGACCGGCGTCCGTTCTTCGAAGAAGACGGCCAGATGCGCCAGCAACTGACCTTGAAGCTTCCCAAAGCCGCCGTCGCGGTTGCCGAACAGAAAGTCGCCGAAGGCGCTGCCTGGGACCTCGACATTTAGCCGAACAAATCGCTCCAACGATCTGTGGCAAAAGTGCGCCCGTCTGCCAATGTAAATTGGGCGGCGACGTCTTCATGTTGCCGCACCAATGCGCGTGCGCGGGGCAGAGGCAGCACGTAAAGCGCCGTAGAGAGACCGTCTGCGAGCGCTGCTGTCGGAGCGCCAACCGTGACGGAGGTGAAATGCTGAGGGCTCTTGCCCGTTGACGGATCGATTAGATGGTGGGCGTCGCGAAACCGATACCCGGACCCAGCGGATGTTGCGAGCGCACAGTCGACCAGCGGCACACTTGCCGTTAATCGCCATGCGGCGCTTGGATCGCGAAGGCCGATCGTCCATGGAGAGCCGTCAGCCTTTGGCCCCAGTGCTTTGAATTCACCGAGATTGATCAACGTGTTTTGCGCGCCAGCAGAGCGCAACAGAGTTGCAACCCTGTCGGTGATGATGCCCTGCGCAATGCCGTTCAGGGTGAGCGACGCATCTTTTGGCAGGGTAATCTTACCAGGTGAGACGCTTACGTCGTCGAACCCAACTGAGTGCAAGGCGGCGGCGAAACGAGGCGCGGCTCGCTGATCATCTACGACAGGGTAGGAGCTCTGCTGATAAAACTCCCACATGCGCTGCACAGTTGGATCAAAGGCCCCTCCGGATCGCTCATAGAGCATCCGGCAGTCTTCGAGCGCGGCGACCAGTTCCTGAGGCGGCTCGCTTAGTTCACCGTCACGGTTCAGTTTGGAGAGGGCGGAGGTCGGTCTGTACAGACTGAAAATCTCTTCCAATCGGCTCAGTTCGCCAAGCGCGAGCTCAGTCAGTGCGTCGCTCTCTCCGCTGCTGAAACCATCAAGAACGATAGAGACGTCTCCGCCCATGGATTGGCCGGTCCATGTGGCGGGGCGAGTGGGTGCCGCATTTGCTGCTACCGGCAGGACCGCTGCCGACGCAAATAGGGTGAGGCACCGCCGGCGGGACATCACTCCAGACCTCGTTTGATCGTCCGAATTTGGTGTGGGCAGGGCTTGATTTTTCATGATGCAGAATTAGCACACACCGTCAGTAATGCGAAGCACTATCAAATTTTGTTTGAAAATGACTCGCAAGAGCGTCATTACGTTCCGCTGAAAGCCCCTAAACATATCAAAAATCAGGTTAGGGGCGGGAATGGGATCGAAAATGCATATGAAAAACTTTATCAAATCGGGAGCGCTCGGCTTGAGCGTGGCGCTCCTCTCTACGTCGGCATTCGCCGATGATCTGCCCACCCGCGAGGAGATGTGGCAGATGATCCAGGCCCAACAGGCCCAGATCAACGAACTCACATCCAAGCTCGAAGACACGGATGAGAAGGTCGAAGCAACCGGCGAGGTTGTAGAAGAAATCGCCTCAAACGGTGGCGGGTCGTCCGAGCCAGGCTGGTGGCAGCGTACATCGCTCGGCGGCTATGGTGAACTGCACTACAATGGCGGCGACAAGCAAGAGGTGGATTTCCACCGGTTTGTTCTCTTCATCGCCCATGAATTCACTGACAGTGTCCGCATGTTTGCTGAGGTAGAACTTGAACACGCGCTGGCCGGCGAAGGTCAGCCGGGCGAGGTTGAGCTGGAGCAGGCTTATCTCGAATTCGATGTGGCTGAGTACCATTCACTGACGGCTGGTGTGCAGTTGATCCCCGTCGGCATTCTGAACGAAACGCACGAACCGCCGACCTTTTATGGCGTTGAGCGAAACGAGGTCGAAAAGAACATCATTCCAACCACTTGGTGGGAAGCCGGTGTTGGCGCGCATGGTCAGCTGAGCAATGAATTCAGCTACAACGTGATGTATCACTCTGGCCTTCAGGTTCCGACAACGGGATCGAACGCTTTTAAGATCCGCAACGGTCGCCAGAAAGTGGCTGAAGCACGGGCAGCTGATGGTGCCGTGACTGGCCGCGTACAATGGACGGGCATGCCAGGCGTCGAGGTTGGCGTCACTGCACAGCACCAATTCGACGTGACACAAGGAACTGCCGAAGAGACGCCGGCAACCCTGCTTGAAGCGCACATCGATGCGTCCATGGCCTTTGGTCCGGGCCGGGTGGGCTTTAGAGCCCTTGCGGCATTCTGGGATCTGGACAGCAACGCTGCAGCTGCAGTCGGTCGCGATGAGCAATATGGGTGGTACATTGAACCGTCCTATCGTTTCGCGACAGACATTGGCGATCTGGGCTTCTTCGTCCAGTATGCGGAGTGGGATAACAATGGTGGCGACAACACCGACTCCAAATTCTCTCAGACACGCCTCGGCGCAAACTTCTGGCCAACGCCTGACACAGTGCTAAAAGCTGATTATCAGTTCGACAGCGCGCCAACAGGCGGGACGCAAGATGACCGCGTCAATCTAGGTGTCGGTTTCCAGTTCTAAAGAAACCAACACTGAGTAATATGAGCGGGGCGCCAGAATGAGGCGCCCCGTTTCCGCATAACAGGCTAAGAAATGCTCAAGCAGATTTTCATTATTCCACTTATCGCTACGATGGTTGCTATAGCTCCGGCACGCGCCGTCGATGTGTTTATGGAGCCTGATGCCTTCTTGACTGACGTTTTTGGGAACACCGCGCCGGACCCGTCGTTCCTTTGGCTCAAAGGTGACGTCAAAACCGAGATCCAAAAGATCCTTGGCCGCAAGCCCGGCGGCTTGAGGATGCGGTACTGGCAGGATGCAGAACGGACCGTGTGGATCCTGGAAGAAATTGGAAAAACCCAGCCCATCACGACGGGGATTTCCGTTAAGTCTGGAACGATTGAACGCGTGCAGGTGTTGATCTACCGCGAAAGCCATGGCTGGGAAGTGCGCTACCCATTTTTCACGGATCAGTTTCGCGGCATGAGCTTGCGCGAAGATGAGAGACTCTCCGAGCAGGTTGATGGGATATCTGGAGCGACCTTGTCTGTGCGCGCACTCACAAAGCTTGCGCGTCTCGCGCTTCGCCTGGACGACATTGTGCGCGAGGACGCCTGACCCATGCTCTCTGGGAGAACGCTGCGGCTCTGGCATCGCCGCATCGGATTGACCGCCGCCGCCTTTGTGGTGCTGCTGAGCGTCACCGGACTGTTGCTGAACCACGCCACCTCACTAAAGCTCGATGAGACCAAGATTGAGAGCAGCTGGATCCTCGATTGGTATGGCATCGCAGGCGTCGACGAGACGGCACGCGCCTTTGATGTCGGCAACACCGCCATCAGCTCAGCGGGCGGCTGGCTTTTCTTTGACGAGGCACCTCTGGTCGGCGGCGCCGGTGACTTGGTGGGAGGCGTGGCGGCTGGAGAGCTCGTGGTACTTGCCTTGCCAAGAGAACTGATACTGCTCACCCGAGATGGGGAGCTGGTGGAGCGGTTCCTCCCTGTCGTGTTTGGCGCAGATGTCAGCGCAATTGGGACTTCTGGTGCACGCCTGTACGTGAAGGCAGGTGAGACGTTCTTCTCGTCTGATAGGGACGCTGCCGTCTGGACCGCTGCTGAGGGACCCGTGCAGCCCATTTCCTGGTCATCACAGGTGGCCATTCCCGCAGAATTGATCCCAGCGATGAACCAGCATCTGCGCGGTGAAGGCTTGCCGCTCTACCGCATTATCCTTGATCTCCATTCGGGGAATTTCTTCGGGGATTTGGGTGTTTGGATTATGGATGCGTCGGCCATCCTACTCTTGGTCCTGAGCCTGACGGGCATCTGGATCTGGTGGCCACGGTCCTCTTAGCCGCACCTCCCTAGTCGCGCCTCTAGGGCTGGACGGCGCTCCCGCGGAATGCCATATTCGCCGCGTTTCTCACCAAGAATCTCGCGTGTGACCCGCGTTACGAGATGGAATTCAGGACCTTGCCATGAGCTTTCTGGCGCAGTTTTTTACCTGGTGGCATAGCCAAACACTGGCCACGCGTTTCCATACCTGGCGTCACGGCGAGTTGATGGGGGAAGACGCGCAGGGAAACAAGTATTACCGGTCAAAAGAAGACCGCCGGTGGGTGGTCTATAACGGTCTGGTTGAGGCATCGCGCATTCCGCCAGAATGGCATGGCTGGATCCACAAGACCGTCGATAATGTGCCCACAGACGAAGAGTACACCGTCCGGGAGTGGCAAAAGCCTCACCAACCGAATCTGACCGGCACGCCTTACGCCTACCGGCCGGACGGCAGCCTCTCGACCCAGGGCGGCCGCCCCCGTGTCACGGGCGATTACGACGCCTGGTCTCCCGAATAAGCGAAAAAGAACGAAAAACCTTCCGAAATGGCGCAGGATGGCCACACTTCTGCGCGATAGAGGCCTTATTAGGAAATCCCAAACGGAATATCATTAAACCGTAGGGATAGTGTGAGTGATTCAGGCGGTGCGCTAGCCGCCGTGCAGCCTTCGCAGGGTCGATGACCTTGGACAGGGCCGCAAAGGCAGGGAAGTTCAAGATGGATAACAGCTTTGTCGAAACATTGGTCGGCGGCATCGTTATTGCGATTGCGGCAGCCTTTCTGGCCTATGGATACTCTGTCTCCGACGTGGGCAATGTCAGTGGCATTGAGGTGACGGCTGAATTCGACCGCGTAGATGGTCTGGCCACCGGCTCGGATGTCCGGATGTCAGGTATCAAGATTGGCACCGTGACGGCGCAGTCCCTCAACACCGACAATTATTTTGCTGTGGTTACTTTGAACCTCACGGACGAAGTCCAGCTTCCGACTGACTCGTCCGCCAAGATCACCAGCGAAGGTCTGTTGGGCGGCAATTATGTCTCCATCACCCCAGGTGGATCGGAAGAGATGCTTGCGAGCGGCGATGAGATTCAATTCACCCAAGGCTCCATTGATCTGATCGGCTTGGTAGGTCAGGCAGTCTTTAGCGCACAAGGTGGCAGCGAGTGAGCAGACTGCGCTCAAGCGTTCGTGGCGCTGTTCTGGCGGCCGGGATGACTTGTTTTGCGAGCGTACCCGGTATCGCGCAACCGGTCGGTGAGACGGCAATCTTCACCGGTCTGGACAAGATCACCGCCCGCATAACGCGCCTAGAGGTTCCCATTGGCGAAAGGGTTCAATTCGGCACGCTCGAAATTCTCGCGGACACCTGCAACAAGCGCCCGCCGACGGAAACGCCTGAAACCACAGCATTTGTTGAAGTGTTCGACATCGGCAAGACGCTTGCCGATCAGCTGGAAGAACGAGACCCGGCGGAAGCGGAGCTTCCACGGCCACCGGCGCGCCTTTTCTCAGGATGGATGTTTGCGTCCAGCCCTGGCCTGAACGCCGTTGAGCATCCTGTCTATGACGTCTGGCTGATCGACTGCAAAATGTCAGCGCCGGAGGCATCAAGCGCCATCGAGTAGAAATCGCCAGGCGTGCCTGTAAGCGCCTCCGCCAGACGCGTCTTGTAAGCGTCTCGGGGAATTTCAATCGCGCCGAACTGTTCAAGGTGAGACGTGACGAACTGCGTGTCCAACAACACATAGCGGCCCTGGATCAACCGCGCGGCCAGATGCACGAGCGCAACCTTGCTCGCGTCCCGCTCTCGGCTGAACATGCTTTCGCCGAAGAACGCCCTTCCAAGTGACACGCCGTAAAGGCCGCCCACAAGCCGGTCACCCTGCCAGCATTCAACCGAATGAGTGTGGCCTTGTTCGTGAAGCTCTGTATAGGCCTTCAGGATCGCTTCGTTGATCCACGTGCCACCGCGCCCTGGCATTTCCTCGGCACAGGCTTCCATAACCTCGCGAAAGGCGGTGTCGACCTTGACGGTGAAAGTATCCGCCTTGATCGTGCGCGCAAGACGCCGAGGCACATGGAACGTGTAGAGGGGCAGGATGCCGCGAAATTCTGGATCAACCCAATAAAGGGTATCTGAGCCGCGAGCCTCTCCCATGGGAAAGATCCCGTAGGCATAAGCTCTCAAAAGGGTCTCAGGATTGATTTCATCCATCGAAGCGGTTCGGTGCCTCACGAACGGTCGAGATACTCTTCAAGCCAGTGAATGTGATAGTCGCCATTCATCAGGTCGGGCTCATTCACCAGGTCCTGAAAAAGCGGGATCGTCGTATCTACACCCTCGATCACAAACTCGTTCAGGGTCCGCCGAAGGCGCATCAGGCATTCGTTTCGGTTCCGGCCCTGCACGATCAGCTTACCGATCAGGCTGTCATAATAGGGGGGAATTCGATACCCGGCATAGACGCCACTGTCGACGCGCACACCAAGCCCACCAGGTTGGTGGAAGCCTTTGATGGTGCCTGGCGACGGGGCAAATGTTTTCGGATGCTCCGCATTGATCCGGCATTCAATGGCATGCCCTACAAACTCGACATCATCCTGCGTGAAGCTCATTTCGAGCCCTGCCGCAATGCGAATCTGCTCGCGCACCAGGTCAATGCCAGTGATCGCTTCGGTGACTGGGTGTTCCACCTGAAGGCGCGTGTTCATTTCGATGAAATAGAACTCGCCATTCTCATAAAGAAACTCAATGGTTCCAACACCGAGATAGCCGAGATTGCCAATCGCCTTGCGAACGATCTCGCCAATCTTTGAGCGGGCAGCTTCATTGAGTGCAGGCGAGGGCGCTTCCTCCAGCACCTTTTGGTGACGGCGTTGCAGGGAGCAATCACGTTCGCCTAGATGGGCCACATTCCCATGTGAGTCCGCCACGACCTGCACTTCAATGTGACGCGGTTGACCGAGATATTTCTCGACATACATCGCGTCATCGCCAAACGCCGCTTTCGCCTCGGAGCGCGCCGTACGCAGCGCTTCCAGAAGATCATCCTCCGTCGGCGCCACTTTCATGCCGCGGCCACCGCCGCCGGCAGCTGCTTTCACGAGGACCGGAAAGCCGATTTCCTTCGAGACACGCATGGCCTCTTCGTCGCTGGTGACGCCGCCGTCAGAGCCCGGCACAACCGGAATTCCAAGGTCTTTGACAGTGGTCTTGGCCGCGATCTTGTCGCCCATCAGATTGATGTGCTCGGCAGTTGGACCAATGAAGGTGATGTCGTGCGCTTCCAGGATTTCGGCGAACCGCGCGTTCTCGGAAAGAAACCCGTAGCCGGGGTGCACCGCGTCGGCACCGGTAATCTCGCAGGCGGAAATGATCGCGGGAATGTTGAGATAGCTGTCGGCCGCTGCGGGTGGACCAATGCAGACACTCTCGTCCGCGAGCCGCACATGCATGGCATTTTCGTCTGCGGTAGAATGCACAGCGACGGTTGAAATGCCCATCTCTTTGCAGGCCCGATGCACACGAAGCGCAATTTCGCCGCGATTGGCGATGAGAACTTTCTCGATCATTGGGGCGCGCGCTCCGGCTCTTATTCGATGATGAGGAGGGGCTCGCCGAATTCAACCGGCTGTCCATCTTCCACAAGAATTTCCGTCACCGTGCCGGACTTCGGCGCGGGGATCTGGTTCATGGTCTTCATCGCTTCCACAATGAGAACCGTCTGCCCTTGGGTCACTTGCGTCCCGACACTCACAAATGCCGCAGCGCCAGGCTCGGCGGCCACATACACAGTACCGACCATAGGGGAGGGGACGGCGCCAGGATGCGAGGACTTGGCGGCACCTTCAGGAGCAGCAGCCGCAGGTGCCGGGGCGGCAGCGGTTGCTGCCGGAGAGGCGACGGGCGCAGCGGCAACAGGCGCCGCCACATTGACGACCTGAGATTGCCGTGCGACGCGCACCTTCAAATCATCGGTTTCAACCTCGATCTCGCTCAGATCTGTTTCTTTCAGAATCTCCGCGAGTTGCCGGACCAAATCCTGATCGACGCCTTTTGTGCTCATGTGGCTCTGTGCCCTCTTTTGTCTTCTAATTTTCTAGATGCGCCGCGAGCGCTTCAACCGCCAGCACATAGCCGATCGGACCGAGCCCGCAAATCACACCGAGAGAAACCGGTGAAACGAATGAATGGTGGCGGAATTCTTCCCGCTTGAAAATGTTCGAGATATGAACTTCGACGACAGGGAGCTCTGCCGCAGAAATGGCATCCATGAGCGCAACCGACGTGTGGGTGTACGCCGCGCCATTCAGGATAATCCCAGACGCCTTCTCGCGGGCTTCGAGGATCCAGTCGACGAGTTCGCCTTCGGAATTGGATTGCCGAAAATCGATGCTATGGCCAAGCGCTTTGGCGCGCTCAGCTGTCATGGCCTCAACATCGGCGAGCGTCTGCGAGCCATAGATTTCGGGCTCACGCGTACCAAGCATGTTCAAGGTAGGCCCGTTCAGCACATAGATCGGCTTAGCCATGCCCCGTATCCATCATCTCTTTCAGCCCATAAACGGCAGAAAACTGCCGAAAATCGAAATGCCCGTCGGGCACGCTTATCTAGAAGTCGAAAAGGGCGAAAATGTGGTCCGCCGGTCGACGCTGCGACATTACGCTGAATCACGGGGAGGTGGGTTAACACCTGGCCGTGAGGTTAACGCGAGTCGCCCCTATATACGCGCTGCGACCCGTCAGCACCATCCGTTAAGCGCTTGAATTTTCGAGCGGATCACGCAGACATCACCATCTTCAGCGCGCCGTCTTCCTTGGTATCAAAGAGCCGGTAGGCTTCTGGGCCATCAGACAGGGACATCCGATGGGTGATCACCATCTCCGGATGCAGCCGATCGCCGCGGATAAGGGAAATCAGCTCGTCCCAATGGCATTGCACGGAACAGGCACTAATCCTAAAGGTGAGGCCTTTGATGAAGGCGAGACCCATCGGGAACTGAAAATCCATGCTTTGATTGACGCCAATGACGGAAACGGTGCCCTGTGGCCCTACAAGATCAATAGCGGCACGGATCGTCGCGTCGGAGCCAACGGCTTCAACCGCGCAATCGAGCATGCGGCCTTTGGTTTCCTCCATCAGCCGTTCTTTGGCGTTGGCTGGATCAACCGGAATGGCGCCGAGCTGTTCGGCGCGCGCCCGGCGCTCCGGAACCAGGTCCAGTGCGTAAACTTTTGACGCACCGAGCACAAAGGCGATTTCAACGGCCATGAGGCCAATGGGCCCGAGGCCCACCACGGCAACGGTCTTACCAGGGCCGATATCCGCATTCTGGCAGCCGAGATAGGCTGTCGGCAGATTGTCGGTGAGCATGAGTGCCTGATCTTCCGAGATGCCCTCCGGGATCGCCCGCAAATTGAAGTCCGCCATAGGCACGCGAATGCCCTCCGCCTGACAGCCCTCCAGATTGTGCCCGAGCCCGTAGCACCCCATCTGATTGTTGGCGCAGCGATTGATGTGTCCGGCAAGGCAGGGGCCGCACGCACCGCACCCGACGGCGGCCGACAGCATGACCTGGTCGCCTGCTTTGAAGCGACTGACGTCACGACCGACTTCAGCGACCTCGCCAGTCGCCTCATGTCCGACGCAAAAGCCTGTGTCGCCCGTGAATTGCGCCCCGTGATAAATGTGCAAATCAGACCCGCAAATTCCGCAGGTGTTCATCTTCACAATGACATCGGTATCCGCGTGGCACTCCGGATCCTTGTAGGTCTCGTAACGAATGTCGCCCGCCCCGTGGCTCGTCAACGCTTTCATGACGTCTCTCCTCTAAGAAAGAATAAGTCCGCCATCGACCGGGATGGTCTGGCCGACGACGTAAGCCGACAAGGGAGAAGCCAGGAAGAGGGCGACGCCCGCCATGTCCTCAGGCGTGCCGAGACGGTGCAGTGGAATGTTGCGGAGTGAGCCTTCCAACCGCTTAGGGTTCTCTGTCGTGACCTTGGTGAGTTTGGTGTCCACCAGGCCGGGTGCAATTCCGTTCACACGGATGCCGTCGCTGGCCCAGGCTTCACCAAGGGTTTTGGTGAGGCCGATTGCGCCGGTTTTTGATGCGCTGTAGGCCGGGTTACCACGGGTGGCGTGATAGCCTGCGGTGGATGAGATTGTGATCAGCGACCCCTTGGACGCGGCCAGCATATCGTGGAACTTGTCGGAACAGGCCATCAGGCTCCCGATATTCACGTCCATGACTTTCTGCCAGCCCGGCATTTTAAACTCTTGCCGCTTGTAGAGCACCGTGCCCTGGGAGAGGACCAACACGTCGAGACTGTCGAATGGTGGCGCGTACGCCTCGATGGCATCAAAGTCGCTGACATCCATCTGGGCATAGTGAATGTCAGAAAGGTCGGACCCGTCATCGTCCGCATAGTCGGAAGCTGCGGCCCGTGTACCCCAGACATGAACCTCGGCACCCGCGTCCAGAAAAGCACGCGCAATTCCATTGCCGATCCCGCTCGACCCGCCAACGACCAGCACTCGCTGGCCGGTAAAATCCAATGCGTCTTTCATTGCATCAATCCTCCCAATTCCTTGTTGGGACTATGGATAGCGCGTGGGTTAGGGCCCGTCGAGGGGCGGCCGCTAAGCCCCTCGTTCCGCGAGGGAAGGGAGTATCACCGGGCTTCGGCAATAACCGCTAATGTGTCAGATTGTTCGCGGACTGGTTCACCAGTGAGGGACCCCGCTATGACGGTTGGCGCAAATCCAGCGCCTCTCAGTTCTGCGACAAGTGTCTCCTCCGAAAAATACTGCAGCCAGTTGAATATCTCGCGCTCGCGGGTGTCTTCGACAATCCAGTAACGGTCAAGCGAGACAGTTTCCGCCTTATACCGGTAGCTCTTTTTCAGTCCGACATAAGGGCCCGGCGCCCAAAAGCTCTCCATCAACTGTGGTTCAATAATGGTCTCTTCGCGAAATTGTTTGAAAGCATGAAGAGAGGGAACATCGAGTACGAAGCAACCGCCAGCATTTAATGAGTCTTTGATTTTGCGAAGCAGGGCTGCCCGGGTTTCGGGGGCCATCACTGCGAAGTCCCAGAAGATCAGGGTGACGATGTCCAGCCCAGGGGGCAGATCAGCTTTTGTATAGTCTGCCTCTTCGTACGTGATTTGTTGCTGAAGCCGAGCGGCCTTACGCTTGGCGTAGGCGATAGATGTAGGAGAAAAGTCTAAGCCAATGACTTCGGAGCCAAGCGAGCAAAAGCGACTGGTATAGAGGCCCGGGCCGCAGCCGAGATCACACAGGCGTTTGTCTCGGAGCGAAATCTGATCGTCCAACCAAGCGACAGAAGCATCGATCTCGAACGCGCGCCGTGACGCGAGAGCAGCCTCTGGGTCAAGATGCAGACTCAGCATACGCTCGGCTACGTGGTCGTCTGTCCATAGATCCGAGACAGTGTTCCGAGAAAAAACGGGCGGCTTCTTGGCAAACCTCCGAAGAGCCTCATAAGTTGGCATATTGAATCACCACAATGTCTCTTGCATTCCACCGACAATCTGGAAGGCACCGTTGATTGTTTCAATCACGCGCCCCGCGAGGGAAGGGTCAGGCGTCTCCGGCTCGCCATGCAAGCAAAGTGGCCATCGCCTGAATGATGGCGGCAATCGAAAACGCGAACAGGTTCGCATTGATCCCGACGAATTCGGGCGCGTCCTCGACGTCGGCCAGCGCGCCACCGAAAGAGTCCTGAACCGCAAACACCGCAAGAAAGGCACCGAAGAAAATACACCCGGGCACTGACGCATATCGCAACCGTGCCCCCCGATCGCGGGCAGGCGTCCAGACGAGCAGGAGCACATAGATCGCGAAGCAGGCACCCACCGTGATGGCCCAGGCGGTGTGAAAACGGGCATGGGGGAGCCAGCCTTCATGAAACAGGTGGGATGCGTTGATGTCCGCGAAAAGCGGGATGATCCCGAACTGGATGGCGGTGAGTGTCAGAAGGATTTGCGTGGTCTTTGTCATGATTGGTTCCCCCCGAAATGACGTCCTCACGGCAATTCTAGACCTTTTCACACCAGTTTGGATTTCAGAATGTTTCAGACCGTGCTAAATGCGGAGTTCGCTGGATTTTTCGCCGGAAAGTCAGGAACGAGTGGGCGCAATGACATCATGACCCTCACCATCAATGGAGAGCGCCACACATTTGAAGGGCCGCTGACCGTGGCGAGCCTGCTGGTCAAACTCGGCCTCGATCCGCAGAAACTGGCGGTGGAGCATAATCTCGAAATTGTTCGCCGGTCGGCCTATGATCAAACAGAAGTAAAAGATGGCGATACGCTGGAACTGGTTCAGTTCGTCGGCGGCGGGTAACGCATCATCCGACCGGAGCGAAGCGAGGATCGATAAGATGATGCGTATAAAAGGACACCAAGCATCATCCGACCGGAGCGAAGCGAGGATCGATAAGATGATGCGAAGTTTGATTGGGTAAGGAAAGGCTAGAATGGCTGAGGCAGCAGTGAAAACAGAAGACGAGACCGTCCGCGATAGCTGGTCCATCGCCGGCGAGACCTATTTCTCTCGCCTCATTGTCGGTACCGGCAAGTACAAGGATTTTGACGAGACCGCGCGCGCCATAGAAGCGTCCGGAGCGGAGATCGTGACCGTCGCGGTCCGCCGCGTGAACGTCACCAATCCGAACGAGCCCATGCTGGTCGATTATGTGGACCCCAAGAAATATACCTACCTGCCGAATACGGCCGGCTGCTTCACGGGCGATGAAGCCGTGCGCACGCTCCGCCTGGCGCGTGAGGCAGGCGGCTGGGACCTGGTGAAGCTTGAAGTGCTGGGCGATCGTAAGACGCTCTATCCGGACATGATTGAGACACTCAACGCAGCGGAGCTCCTCATCAAGGAAGGCTTCAAGGTCATGGTCTATTGCTCCGACGACGTCCTGCTCGCCAAACGCCTGGAAGAGATGGGCTGTGTGGCCATCATGCCGTTGGGCGCGCCCATCGGATCGGGCCTGGGCATTCAAACGCCGATCAATATTCGCTTGATTATTGAGCAGTCGAACGTGCCAGTTCTCGTGGACGCTGGCGTCGGCACGGCGTCGGACGCGGCGGTGGCGATGGAGCTCGGATGCGATGGTGTGCTTATGAACACGGCGATTGCCGAAGCGAAGGAGCCGGTCCTCATGGCCGAGGCCATGAAGAAGGCAGTGGAGGCGGGACGCCTTGCCTATCTCGCAGGGCGTATGCCGCGCAAACGCTACGCCGACCCGAGCTCACCTGTCGCAGGTCTAATCTGAAGAAGAGCTGCTCAGCAGCTGACGCAGGCAGTCCGCTCCTGTTCGACGACTTCGAGCAGCCGCGCTTTGCCCACAGCGCCGGGCACCATCTGACTGCCGATGACAAAGGCTGGTGTGCCTTCGATGCCGATTGCGCGCGCGATCTCGTGATTGCGATCGATCGCTTTCTGGATACCCGGGTCTTCCATGTCTTTGGCGAGACGGTCCGTGTCGAGACCCGCGTCATCTGCAATGCGCATGATCCGATCAATGTCTAGATCGCCACTCGTCGCCATGAGCGCCAGATGCAGTTCCATATATTTGTTCTGAGAGATCGCTGCCATGGCGGCTCGAGCCGCTACTTCCGATTGCTCTGAGAGGATCGGAAACTCCTTATAGACAAGGCGAACATTTCCATCCTCTTCCACGGCGGCCAGAATGTCATCGACCGCACGTTTACAATAGCCGCACTTATAATCGAAGAACTCAACGATCGTGACGTCGCCGTCCGGGTTGCCATATACGTAGGAATAGTCATCGTTGAACAGGCTGTCGCTGTTGCTGGCAATCGCCGCTTCTGCCGCCTCTTTCTCCGCCGCCGCCTGTTGAGCTTCCAATCGGTCAAAGACCTCAATCATGACCTCAGGGTTCTCAAGCAGATATTCCCGGACAATCTGTCCAATCGCTTTGGTCTGATCAGCATTGAACTCGGATTGAGCGCTTTCTGCCGAAACAGAAGTCGTGCCGATGGCAAGCGATGCCGCGAGGGCGGCAGATCCCATAAGTCCGGTAAACAGGCGAGGCAAACGAGGCCCAATCGTCATTTCAGCTTCCTTGTGGTTTTTCTTGGAGAATGTCTTCGGCACGCAGCCAGCCTGGAGAGCCTTCATTCAGCTCAACTTGAGCGCGCGCGGCATGTTGTTTGGCACGGGGCAATTGTCCAACGGCATAAAAGCGTTCTGCAGTAGACAATTCGGCATTGCCGTAATCGCCGAGCCGGGCGTAGGCGATCGCCGCCTGGTGATAGGCACGTGAATTCTCTTTGTCGCTTCGCAGAGAAATCTCGATTTGTTCTAGCCCTTCAATCGTTTCCTTCTCGCGCTCAAGACCGATCAGGGACTGTCCCAACCCGACACGAAGCAGGGGAGAATTGGGCGCGAGGGCCACCGCTCTGCGGTATGGATCCACCGATTCTGCGATCTTGCCGCTTTCAAAGAGGATCTGGCCTTTCAACTCCCAGACGAAAGGGTTGTTCGGCATGGCAACAAGCAACGGTTCAAGCTCTGCGGTCGCTCGGGCGACATCGCCCATTTTGTGATAGGCGACAGCGCGCGCATATCGCGCCGGGAGGCTGGTGTCGGATGCAGGAAAACGACGAAAGGTGAGGGCTGGACGGTCAATAAATCCATGCAACTTCGCCTTGATCATTTCAAACGCAGCCACCCATTCTGGTGGATCTTGCACATCCACAAATGGTGACCTCAACACGCGATCTTCCAGGGCGCTCAAGCGCTGCGTAGAAAGCGGATGAGACCGCAGATAGGGATCTTGTTGGCGCTCGCTGAGAACCTCCTGACCGCGGAACAGATAGAACGTGTCCATCATGCCCCGTCCGGACCAACCAACGCGATCAAGATAAGTGACGGCAGCCTGATCAGCTGAGGCTTCCTGCACACGGCTGTAAGAGAGGAAATCTCGCTGCGCAAGGGTTTGACCGCCAGTTATGAGCGCGAACCCGGCGTCACCTGCGCCGGCAACAATGGCCCCGATGCCAAGCAGCGTAGAGACAATAACTGGAACAGCCGCAGATTTGAGCGCTTGTTGTGTGCGCGACAAATGACCGCCTGCCATATGCCCGGTTTCGTGGGCGATCACGCCGATCAACATGTTTGGCCGGTCGGATTGTTGGATCAGACCCGTAAAGAGAAACATGCGTTGTCCGCCCGCGACGAATGCATTGAGCGAACTATCATTGACCAGGTGAATTTTGACCGCATCGGGATCAAGACCGGCGGCCTTGAATATCGGATTGGAGAATTCACGCATCAGATACTCAGTTTCCGCATCCCGAATAAGCGATATCGCCTGGGCTGGAGCTGAGAAGGTGACCATCATGGTCAGGACCATGATGGTCGACAACATCCGACGTGGGCGTGAAATCAAAGCAAACATTATAATTTCCAATTCCAGATGCCTCCGACGAGCGATGCACTCGCTGAAAGATCATCCCATATGTCAGCCGCATGACAGCCGCAAGCTGTTCGGCGTTAAAGTGACACCCCACAGTTCAAGACCGTAGGAGAGTGGTTCCGCAGGGTCAATCGCAGACCGGTCACATCGCGCACATGTGACCCAAACCGTCCTACGCAGCGTCGCAGCCAGCTGCAACTAAAGTCGCGTTGAGCGTTAGGGGCCCGTCGTGGTTAATCTGTCAAATCCCCAAGGCCTAAGCTGCCCGTTTAGCGCGGCGTCAACGCCGTTTCTTGAAGAAAGAGGGCCAGAGGTGCTAGACCGTGAGATGTCAGGCAAATAGGCAGCCTAGGCATTCATTTCGCGACTGAGGGAAATTCAAGATCCAATGAGGCCAAATTTTGACCGTACCGGCACCACACGCCGGAAATCGCCACGTGCTGTTTTCAAAGTCGCAACAGCGCTCTTCTTGTCGGCGGGACTTGCGTCATGCGGAAGCCTTTTTGGCCCTGACGCGCCAGACACCAGCGCGCCACTTGGGACCGTCACGACGGCGGATCGGAACAGTCGCGGGTTGACCGGAGTCGGCCGTGCGTCTGCGGAAGCAAACACGGCGAGCGCCGTAGGAGGCTTCATCGTGGCCGACGAGCCTCAAGCTGTGTTGGTCGCACGCGATATATTAGAGAAGGGTGGCACAGCGGTTGATGCAGCGGTTTCGCTTTATTTCACCTTGGCCGTGACGCAGCCGCAAGCAGCCAGTCTTGGTGGCGGTGGAATCTGCCTCGTTCACGATCGCTCCGAGCGGACGACGGAGAGCATTGAGTTTCTGCCGCGCCGGGCGAGTGCGGGAGGTCCCGTTTCGATCCCAGGAAACGTTCGCGGATTTGCGTTGATGCATGCGCGGTATGGAAAGGCAACATGGTCAAGTCTGCTGGCGCCGGCCGAACGCCTTGCAGCGACGGGAACACCTGTCTCGCGGGCGATGGCGCGTTCGCTGCAGCGCAACGTAGGTACCATTCGGGGCGACCAGGCACTTGCACGAGCTCTTCTGACACCAACCGGTTTGCCTTTGCAGGAACTCGATGAAGCGACACAAATTGAGCTGGCCTCAACCTTAGGACTGGTTCGGTCCCGCGGTGTCGCGGCGCTTTACGCTGGGGACGCAGCGACAACTTTCTCCACCGCCATTCGTGAGGCAGGTGGCAATGTGTCCGCAACGGACTTGAGGAACTACCTCCCCGTTGTGAGCGACGCAGGAAAGCTCTCGGCTGGCCAGATCACCCTGCGCATACCATCAGCCAGCGTCGGCGCAGGCACCTTTGCTGAAAGACTGTGGACGGACCTGCAGGGGGTTACGCCAAGCGATGGCGCGAGCGCGGCACGCGCCGCCGAGAATGTGGCGCTGCAACTGGGGGCACCCGGCCAACTTCCGAATGACCTGGGGTCAACGGGCTTTGCGGTAGCGGCGGCCAATGGTGATGCAGTTGCCTGTGCGGTCACGAACAATGGTCCTTTCGGGATCGGGCGCACCGCTAGCGGTATGGGCATCACCCTCGCGCGATCTGTAGACGATCCGGTCAGCGGTTTGGCGCCGGCTTTCCTGGCGCCAGTCATCGCCGTCGCACCTGACCAAGCAACAGTCGCCTATGTCGCGGCATCAGGCGGAGGGCCGTCCGCGGTGGCGGGTGTTCAGCAGGTCGCGCGCCAATTGCTCGCGAACAATGGCAACGGCTTTAGCGATGCGCTCAATGCTGCCACCACCGGACCTGCCCCCTTGATCAATGCCATCAATTGTCCATCTGGTTTCGTTGGCGCGCTGGCCGCCTGCGAAGTGGGTGTCGATCCAGACGGAGCGGGGCTTGGCGCCGAAGCCATCGGTGGATAAACGCGCGACAAGATCAGCGGCCATTCATGTGTGCTGATAAGCCCAGTCCATCCGGGAGGAGCTCCGTCGATCCATTTGTAGTGATGGATGTGATGGCGGCTGCAAATCAGCTCGAGGCTGAAGGCCGCTCCATCATGCACCTGGAAGTCGGGCAGCCAGGTGCACCGGTACCGGAGACCATCCGATCTCTCGCCAGCGATGCGTTACACGCGGGCCCCTTGGCTTATACGGATGCGCTTGGCGTGCCGTCGCTTCGGACACGCATCGCCCAATATTATGCCGAGCATCACAACGTTGTCGTCGATCCAGAGCGGGTAGTGGTAACAGCGGGGTCGTCGGCGGCCTTCATATTGACCTTTCTCGCCTGTTTTGAGGCAGGAGACAAAGTGGGCGTACCGGAACCCGGATATCCGGCCTATCGCAATACGCTGCTAGCGCTCGGGTGTGAGCCCGTGACAATTCCCGTTGGGCCAATGAGTGATTGGGCTCTTACCCCGGAATTGATTGAGCGGGCAGAAGAACAGAGCGGACCGTTGAAGGGCGTTCTGGTTGCCAGTCCCTCAAATCCGACGGGCGCCATGCTGACACGCGAGCAGATTAAGGCTCTGGTGGAAAGCTGTGGCGCAACAGGGCGGTGGTTTCTCTCAGACGAAATCTACCATCGCATCACCTATGATCAGGAAGATGTCTCAGCTCTCGAAGCTGGCGACGACGCCATCGTGATCAACAGCTTCTCAAAATACTATTGCATGACGGGGTGGAGGCTCGGTTGGGCAGTCGTCCCGGAACGCCTCGTTCGCCCCATAGAGCGCCTGGCGCAGAACCTGTTCATCTCACCGCCGACTCTCTCGCAGATTGCGGCAGAAAAGGCGTTCGATGAGACGCTGCTCCTCGACGCCAATGTGGCTGTCTATGCCGAGAACAGGAGGCTACTGTTGGAGGAGCTTCCTAAAGCAGGCATCACGGACTTTGCGCCTGCCGATGGCGCATTTTATCTCTATGCGGACGTTTCCCATTTGACGGAAGACAGTGCGACCTTCTGCGAAGCAATGCTGCGGGAGGCAGGTGTGGCGGCGACACCTGGTGTTGACTTTGATCCCACCCATGGCCGTCAATATGTCCGCTTTTCCTTTGCGGGAAAAACAGCAGATATGGCTGAAGCAGCGCGCCGGCTTCAGAAATGGTTAAGCGCCTGATTGGCGCTCTCGCTGGCCCAAACACATCAGTCATTTTTGATTAATCTGTTGACGGCGCGTGCGCTGGAAAAGGCACAATACATGTGGTTACTAATAGGAGCAGGCGCGGGCAGGGCCCGGCATAAAAGCCAACCTAGAGGGACCATCTATGTATCGACTGTTTTTCCTGGCCAGCCTTTTGATCTCGCCAGCCGCATGGGCGATCGAAGACGAAGTGGGCACAAGCACAATAGGCGCACCGTCCCTTCCAAACATCGTTGTGATCGTTGCAGATGATCTGGGATGGAAGGATGTGGGATATCACGGGAGTGAAATCCGGACTCCTCGTATGGACGCATTGGCAGAAGCTGGACTGACGCTTGATCGATTTTATGCGCAACCAATGTGCAGCCCTACTCGGGCTTCCTTACTCACCGGCAATTCGACGGTCCGCTTAGGGATAACGCTCGCTCTGTCCAAACTGGTGCCGACGGGGCTTCCTCTCGACCAAAAGCTTCTCCCGCAATATCTGAAAGACATGGGCTACCAGACCTCCCTTGTCGGCAAGTGGCACCTGGGCTTTAGACAACGCGAGTATCTGCCTACTTCCAGGGGGTTCGACTCGTTTTATGGCCATCTGACAGGAGGCATCGGATATTGGGACCATGTGCATGGCGGCGGGTATGACTGGGCGCGTAACGACGCCGTTCTGAGGGAAGAGGGCTATGCAACTCACCTGATGGCCAATGAGGCCGTGCGCATCATTGAAAATCGGGATCCTGAGGCACCCCTCTTTCTGTATGCGGCGTTCAGTGCACCCCACCTGCCGAATGAGGCCCCCGAAGAGGTAATCGCAACCTACGCAGATATTGAAGACCCGTATCGCCGTGTTCACGCGGCGATGGTGACGGAATTGGACACAGGTATCGGACAGATCGTGGACGCCCTGGAAGCTGAAGGAATGCTCGACAATACGTTGATCTGGTTCATGAGCGACAATGGCGGTCTCAATCCTTCGACGGCACCGCCGGCTGCGCTCAGCTTCTTTACCACCCTTGATGATTGGTTTGGTGAATGGGAACTACCGGTGACCATCTTGGAGTTCGCGCGGGTGAACTTTCTTGAAGGCGCTGCTGACAATGGGGAACTGCGGAGCGGCAAGGGAACTCTCTATGAAGGCGGGGTCCGTGTGCCGTCGTTCCTGTACTGGCGGGGCGAACTGGATCCACGACAGGTCGGCGACATGGTCACCGTGCAGGATGTCGTGCCGTCGCTTCTGTCCATGCTGCAGGCGGAGACAACTGCCATGGAATTCGATGGCATAGATCGATGGGGCCTCCTGCAAGAAGGTCAGGCGGGTGAACCAAGGGATTATGTTGCCGCCGCAATAGATGGCGAAGCCCTGTTCCAATACCCGTGGAAGCTCATCCAATTCAGCTCTGGCGACCTTGAGCTTTACAACATTGAGGTCGATCCCTCGGAACAGGACAATCTTGCGGCCAATGAAGATCAAGCCGGTCGCGTAGAACAGATGTTGGCGACACTTGCGGCAAAGCCGCGAGGCGAAACAGTGGACGTGTCCTTGTGGCGCGTGGCATGGGACCCGGACTTTTTCGGCGGGGAAGAAGACCGTGAACCATGGATTGAGATCGTCGAATAAATAGTCTTTCGTAAGTAGGAAAAAGGGCGCGATGGAAATACCACCGCGCCCTTATGCGTATAACTAGTCTGGCTTTATCGGGCTCTAATCCACAGAAGACCGGCGCCGCCACCAACCGCTCCGAGCTGGGCCTGCGGGTTTTTCTTCCTCGGGCTCAGCTGCGGGTTCATCGACAGCTGCTTCTTCAACCTGGGCTTCCTCGGCCGGGGTCTCTTCCGCTTCTGGCTCCGGTTCGGCTTCGGCCTCTGGCTCCGCTGTTTCAGCAGTTTCTGCCTCGGCTTCTACCACTTCTACAGGTTCCGCTTCCGCTGTCGGGTCCTCGGCCTCTGGCTCTCGTGAATAGGCGACCAGAACCGGGGCCTCTTCGGCCTCACCGTCTTCATTGGCCTCATTCGCTTCGCTGGCCTCTTCTGCGGCGGCGTCTGCGTCAGCGCTGGCATTCTCAGCATCGGCGTCGACAGGCTTCCGGTTGCGGCGGCCACCACGACGGCCCCGGCGCCGACGGCGCTTCGGCTTTTCTTCTTCGGAGCTGTCTTCATCTCCTTCAGACGCGGCAGCGGACGCATCCGCATCGCCATTTTCGTCTTCACTGGCATCGTCAGACTTGGCTTCCGCTTCAGCGTCGGAAGCGTTCTCACCCTCTGACTTGCGGCCACCCCGGCGACGCCGTCTCCGGCGTTTGCGTTTGGGTTGTTCTTCCTCGTCGTCATTGTCCGCGCGAGCGTCCGCCTCGTCCTCGGCAACCTCATCAGCGACATCGGCGCCGGTGACCGGAGGACGCGCCTGGACAGCGCCGCGCGCAGCAGCGGGCTCAACCTTGTGGTCAGACCCATGCACATCCCGGTCCGTTTCCACGTAGATCGAAACGCCATAGGTGGATTCGATTTCGAGCAGATGGGAGCGTTTCTGATTGAGGATATAAATCGCGACGTCAGGCGACACTGTGACCGTGAAGGCCGGATGCTTGCCTTTGACAGCTTCCGCTTCCACCGCACGGAGGACATGGAGCGCCGTCGACTCGACAGATCGGACGAACCCGGACCCGTTACAGGCAGGGCAAACCACCGTTGATCCTTCAATGATCCCGGCGCGCATCCGTTGGCGCGACATTTCCAGAAGTCCGAAATGGCTGATACGCCCGACCTGGATCCGGGCTCTATCTGATTTCAGGGCTTCTTTCAGCTTCCGCTCTACCGCCCGGTTGTTCCGGTTCTCATCCATATCAATGAAGTCGATGACGATAAGGCCGGCAAGGTCGCGGAGCCGGAACTGACGCGCCGCTTCAGCCGCGGCCTCGAGGTTGGTCTTCAGCGCGGTCGCTTCAATATTGCGTTCTTTGGTCGCGCGACCGGAGTTCACATCGATGGCCACCAGCGCTTCCGTCTGGTTGATGACCAGATAGCCACCGGACTTGAGGGTGACGGTTTCCGAGAACATGGCATCAAGCTGCGTGTCGATGCTGTGTTTCTGGAAGATGGGCTCACGCTCCTTGTAAGGCTGTACATTCTTCGCGTGGCTCGGCATGAGCATGCGCATGAAGTCTTTGGCTTCACGGTAGGAGCTTTCGCCTTCGATCAGAACCTGATCAATGTCCTTGGAATAGAGATCGCGGATTGATCGCTTGATGAGACTGCCTTCTTCATAAACGAGGGCAGGGGCCATGGATTCAAGTGTGAGGTCCCGGACACGTTCCCAAAGGCGCAGCAAATATTCAAAATCGCGCTTGATTTCTGTCTTGGTGCGCTTCGCGCCCGCTGTGCGCACGATCAGCCCCATACCTTCCGGCACATCGAGACCTTCCGCGACAGCTTTTAGTTTCTTGCGATCACCGCCATTAGTGATCTTGCGGGAGATGCCGCCGCCCCGTGCCGTGTTGGGCATCAGCACGCAATAGCGTCCTGCGAGCGAGAGATAGGTCGTGAGCGCTGCGCCTTTATTACCGCGCTCCTCTTTCACAACCTGGATCAGGATCACCTGACGCCGCTTGATCACTTCCTGGATCTTGTAGGACCGCATCTGGCGGCGCTGTTTCTTGGGCTGGGCCTCTTCAATGGCATCTTCACTGCCCATCGCCTCGACAGTGTCATCAGATGTGACATCGGCGGCTTCTTCGTCGCCGTCAGCGTCGTCCGACTCGTTGTCGGTTGCCTCAGCGTCGACATCTTCGGCGCTTGCGTCCAACTCAGCGTCTTCAGCTGTTTCGCCGTCCGCCTCTTCATCGGAGGCACCGTCTTCGTCTTCAGCCTTGGCATCGACTTCTGGTTCGGCGTCATCATCGCTTTCGTCGTCTTCGTCGGCGCGGGTTTCTGCAGCCCACTCCTTCAGAAGCTCTTCGCGATCTGCGACGGGGATCTGGTAGTAGTCCGGATGGATTTCATTGAACGCAAGGAAGCCGTGGCGATTGCCGCCATACTCCACAAAGGCTGCCTGAAGGGACGGTTCGACCCGCGTTACCTTGGCGAGATAGATGTTCCCGCGCAGCTGTTTCTTGTTTTCGGATTCAAAGTCAAATTCTTCGACCCGATTGCCGTGAACCACCACAACCCGGGTCTCTTCCGGGTGGGCGGCATCGATGAGCATTTTGTTTCCCATGAGGGGGTTCTCCGAGACGCCGTATCACGCCATCGCGGGAGCCGAGCTCTAAACGGAGCTGGCGCGACAATGGGGCGGCGTTTGTTGTGGTGCCATGCGGGTAGGGGCTCTGGCGAGGTGCCGAAGCAGAAGGCGCATGGTCTGATGAAAGTGGTTGGGGCAAACGGAACGCGCTGACGTCAAAGCGGCGCGCAGGGCGATCGGTAAAGACCGTCCTATTCGCTTCGCCTGTCGTCATGAACTGCGTCGTTTGCATCGTTTCTCTGTGTGCCCTTGGTTTGGTTGGTTGTTGGGCACGATCAACCGAAAAGACGAACATTCGTCCAGTTGTGGTTTGTCTGGCGAAAGCCGGATGGCCTGGGTCAAGCAAACCTGGGCGCTACATCATCGGGTTGGTGGCGTGAGCTTTTCCGAGTTTTGCCTGGTTTTCAGGCGATTTCTTCGAATAAGCGGGCAGTTTTCCTGAGAAAACCGCCTCCTCCCGCCCGTCCATCGGGCCAATCATTGATTTGGACCGACTCAAATGACGTACCGTCGAATTAGGTGTGTGTCTTGTACCGTTTTGGATTCAGGCTTGGCAAGCAATGCTTTGCGCCATGCATCCGAAACGGTGTGAATTCATTAACCATTTTAACCGTTGATATTGCGTTAAAATCCCGCAAAGTAACGCAATATCAAGCGAAACACGGCAACTTGGCCCTGAAACAGAAAATCGCGAATTCATGCGTTTCTGCTTTTGCAGCCAATCCGGTCAGAGGCCAAGCGACCGGCGACGTGGCGCTCGATGAACGGGGTATGTTGAGGACCTGATTCCCATTGAAAATGTAGGGGATGACGGATGAAGCGGTGGCGACAGGACCTGGTAGCGTATGCGTAGAGACCTATTCAGCAAGATCGATCGGATGATCGCGAAAGGAGCGACCTGCCTGGCCGCCGGCGCGATGGCCTGCCTGTTGGCGGTTGCCGGTTTTGCGACTGCGACGCCTGCTGTTGCTGAAGGACCGGCTGCAGCCGCGACAATGCCGCTTGTCTCCAATGTGCGCCTTGGCGAGCAGGGGGACGTCACCCGGCTTGTCATCGATTTTGGACAAGGCACCAGCGTGCCGCAGAACGTCTTCACCTTGGCGGATCCCTACCGCGTGGTGATTGACCTTCAGAATGTCAATTTCCAGCTGCCGCCCGAAACGGGCAAGACGGGTCGCGGCCTGGTCACCGGATTTCGCTACGGACAGTTCCAGGAAGGTCTGTCTCGCATCGTCGTTGATGCGACGGGACCTGTTGCTATTTCCCGTCATTTCGCGCTGCCGGCACAGAGTGGCTTTGGGCACCGCATCGTCGTCGATCTTAAGTCGGCGACAGCTGCAGAATTCGCCCAGACAGTAGGTCTCGGTCGCCCAATCGCACCGCCAACGGCGGCCGCACCGCCGGTCTCTACACCACAAGAGCCAACCGCAGACCTTGATCGCAAGCGCGTGGTTGTTGTGGATCCGGGACATGGCGGCGTGGACCCGGGGACACATGGCCAATCAGGCGCACTTGAAAAAGACGTGGTGCTTGCCTTTGCCAAAGAGTTTAGCGCGCAGCTTCGCGCGACGGGCCGATATGAGGTGCACCTCACGCGTGATACGGACCGCTTCATCCCCTTGCGCGAACGAGTGAACATCGCCCGCCGCCACGATGCCGACCTGTTTCTCTCGATCCACGCGGACGCCATCGACCGGCGGGGCGTGAGTGGCATGTCGATCTACACCCTGTCTGAAACGGCATCTGACAAAGAGGCGGCCGCGCTCGCCGCCAAGGAAAACAGATCAGACGTTATTGGTGGCGTTGATCTCCAGGGAGAGTCGTCGGAAGTGACGGACATCCTTATCGACCTGGCGCAACGCGAAACAAAAAACTTCTCCGTGCGGTTTGCCCGCACCGTCGTGCGCAACGCGGAAGGGGTGACGCCGCTCCTCCAACGTACTCATCGGTTCGCGGGCTTCAGGGTCTTAAAAGCGCCGGATGTTCCGTCGGTGTTGGTTGAGCTTGGTTTTCTCACCAACAGGTCGGATGAGCGCAATCTTACGACAGCAAGCTGGCGCCGCCGGGTTGCAGGCACGCTTGTGAAGTCAATCGACAGCTATTTCGGCGAGCGCCTCGCCGAAGGCACGTATTGATCAGGCGCGCGCGATCGCAATAGCGGCCGCTTTCAACTGTTCAGTGACTGCTTTTCGGCTCTTCGATTGAGATCGTCCCGGCGCGACAAACAATCCGACACCTTCGAACATCGATGTGATCGCCGTCGCTTTGGCATCAAGCTGAGACCTTGGCAATGCAGACGACACAACCCAGAATGCCATCCGATCTCTGTTCGCCGAGACAGGTCTCGAGCCGATCCTGACCTTGCGGACCGATCGCCGCGTGGAACGTGTGAACCACCTTGAAGTCTGGGACGATGTGACCTGAAACTTCCTTGGATACCGCGCGCATTTTTCCAGGTCGGTCGAATTCCGACCAAGATAACTCAGACAAGTTGTTCGTGTTCACTATACTCAGCATTGCCAAGAATTCAGGTCTGTTGAAATTCAATCAACCTATGGGGGGAACGTTATGGGGTTTGAGCAAACACCACGAGTCATTGAGCTGAATACCCGTCTGGAAGCTTTCATGCGCGAGCACATTTATCCAAGAGAGCATGACTTCGAAGAGTTTACGCTCGATCCGGCCAATCTCTGGCAGACGCCTGACTGGTTTGATGAGCTGCGGGCGAAGGCAAAAGAAGCCGGACTGTGGAATCTGTTTCTGCCGGAGGAGTATGAACCGTGGAGCCCCGGACTGACCAATCTTGAGATCGCGACACTTTTTGAGACCATGAGTAAAGTGACCTGGGCTCAACCAGTCTTCAATTGCAGCGCGCCGGATCGAGGCAATATGGAGGTGCTGGCCAAGTACGGCACGCCAGCGCAACAGGATGAATGGCTTACGCCACTGCTGGAAGGCGAGATCAGGTCAGCCTATGCGATGACGGAGCCGCAGGTTGCCTCCAGTGATGCCACAAATATGGAACTGGAAATCAAGCGGGATGGTGATGAGTATGTGCTGAATGGCCGTAAATGGTGGACCACGGGCGCTGTTGGTCCTCGCTGCAAGCTGATGTTGGTCATGGGGCTAACGGATGCCAATGCCTCCCGCCACCGCAGGCACTCGACGATTCTTGTGCCGCGGGATACACCGGGAGTCGAACTCGTCAGACCCCTTCGGGCTTTCGATAATCTGCACTCACCGGGCGGTGAGGCAGAGCTTCTGTTCAAGGATGTCCGCGTCCCGGCGACTAACATGATCAAGGGTGAAGGCTGTGGCTTCGAAATCGCGCAAGGGCGGTTGGGACCTGGCAGATTTCAATATGCCATGGGCTTTGTCGGTCTTGCTCAGCGTTGCCTCGAACTCATGTGTGAGCGCGCGGAAGAGCGCGTCGCCTTTGGCGAGAAGCTCAGCAAAAAAACCAGCGTCCAGCATGAGATTGCACGCAGTCGCTGTGATATTGAGCAGTGTCGTCTGCTGACACTACAGGCCGCCAGCATTATGGACAAAGAAGGGCTTGATGCAGCACGCCCCTATATTTCCATGGTGAAAATCGTTGCGCCAAGAATGGCGCAGGATGTCGCTGACCGCGCCATGCAGGTGTTTGGAGGGAAGGGTGTCTGCCAGGATACGCTTATCCCCGCTGTGTTTACCCGGGCACGGTTTTGCCGGATTGCCGATGGTCCAGATGAAGTGCACATGTCACAGCTGGGGAAGATGACACTGCGCGATATGACAGCCAATTGATGCACAGGAGTTGGTGAGGGAGCAATCAAGCTTGGCTCTAGAAAGCCAATTCAAGGCGTGATGCTCCCCATCAGCGTCTCGATCATGTCGTCAACCAATTGTGTGGGTGGTCCGAAGTCGAGGCTTTCAATGTTGATTGGCAGCGCTAAGGCGCCATGAACGCCGGCCCAAAGTGTTCGCGCCATCTGATCCGCTGGACCCGATTTGATCTGTCCTGTTTTCTGTCCCGCCTCGATGGCGTCGATGAGCATCCGCTGAAATTCAACGGAAGCCGGAGCGGGCGGCAGGGGGGACCCGTCGTCCTGCCGCACAAACAGGAAGGCCCCTTTGAGAACATCCGGTCGGCGGAAGGCGAAGCTGGCATAGCCCTTCAGCAAGAGCTGTACAGCGTCCAACGGATCTGTGGTTTCCGAAATTGCTGCGCGGAGCTGGACCATCTCTTCTTCAACAGGTTCTGCCCACAAGGACCGCATCAGGTCTGGCAGGTTGGCGAAATAGCTGTAGAGCGTGCCCACAGACACGCCGGCTTTGACAGCAATCGCGCGGGCTGAGGTACCAGCCATGCCCTTTTCTTCATAGACAGCAGCGGCCGCGACACGGATTTGCTCCCGTATCTGCGCCCGCTGTTCTGGTGTCGCGGCTGTTCTTGCCATCGCTGTCTTTCTCGAGGTGTGACCGTGTTCTTAAGCGGCCAGTGCCTCAGTGTTCAGGTTCCACTTCCGGCGGAGCTCGACCAGGGGTGTGTCGATTTCATCTTCCCAGCGCTCGAACTGAATGTTCGGAGAGCTACGACCGAACTGCCACCCATCACAAATGGCATCCATCGCCCAGGTGATGATCTTAGGGTCGAGATAGGCCATGTGGGCGGTCGTTACCGCCATGCGCATCGCATGATAGGGGAACTGCAACTGCGCAAGATAGAACGCGGCCACCGCCAGTTCACCGGCATAGGTCGCGTCGTAGCCTGTCAGCACGTGCATCATGTCGTGGATTTGGAACCCGCGGACCATGAAGAAGCTGAGCTCGTCTGGAAGACGGTCCAGCTTGCCTGAGCTGGTGAGCTCCTCATTGAACTTCTTGTAGTTCCGGCCGAGATTTTCCTCGAGCTTATTGTCGACAATGAACTTGTGATACCCGTGGCCGAGCGTGCCGGGAGCACATTGGGCGAGACGATCAAGTGGAATGGGATCAGCCAGATACCGCTCGTCGAGAAACTTCTTGGTCTGCGGCAGGTCGTTCAACAGCTGCAGATATGAGTCGATGGCCGACTGTGGCGCTTCTGCCCACCAATCATGAAACAGAAAGTAGACGCCATACTCGAGTGGGCGGTTGACGGAGTGAATGAACTTGTCGGCGAAATCTTTGTCGATTGAAGGGGCGGTCATCAGGCTTTTCCTCAGGTTTCATCGGCTTCGAGGTCTATATAGGTTATTAATTGAACATGTTCAATTAATAATTCGAGATTTTTTCCAGCAGGTGTCGAATGGGCGCTGACTCAGACTTATCCCCGGAGGCCAAATGGCTGCCATAATTCGCCGCTAGAACCCGAAAACCATTGGTTTCCCCCGTTTATTAACCATCACGCATCAAATTGGCCTTATTTTCTGAAGACACCATCTCGCGGTTGCGCGCAGCCGTGGTAAACCTATGGTCTGGCATCGCGTCGCGACGCCGGGTGAATGGGGCTGAGCCGGGGACATCGCCGGCACCGAGTGCGGCGAAAGGGGCCAATCGAAGCATGTTGCGTGTGTTTGCCACTCTATTTGCAGGTCTGGTTGTGCTTGGATTGGGCGCGGCTCTGGCTGGTTTTTACATGCTGTGGCGTCTGTCGAACGACCTTCCCTCCTACGATCACCTGGCGGATTATGCACCGCCCATCATGACCCGGGTTCATGCGGGCGACGGGAGCCTTATCGCTGAATATGCCCGCGAGCGCCGCATCTTCGTGCCCATCGAGACCATCCCTGAACACGTCGTTCAGGCCTTCCTCGCGGCTGAGGACAAGAATTTCTATACCCACTCAGGCGTCGACTCCCGCGGTATCGCCCGCGCGGTTGTGACGAACGTCTGGAACGTGATGAACGACCGGCGTCTCGTCGGCGCGTCGACCATCACGCAGCAGGTGGCGAAAAACTTCCTGCTTACCAGCGACGTCACCTTTCAGCGGAAAGTGACCGAAGCGCTGCTCGCTTTGAAGCTTGAGCGCGCCTTCACCAAGGATCAGATCCTTGAGCTCTACCTGAACGAAATCTATCTGGGGCTGGGCTCCCACGGTGTCGCAGCCGCCGCGCTCAACTATTTCGACAAGAGCCTGACTGAACTCACCCTCGCAGACGCGGCCTATCTCGCCGCACTGCCGAAGGCGCCCAACAATTACCACCCGTTCCGCCGCCGCGAAAAAGCGATCGGTCGCCGGAACTGGGTGATCGGCCGCATGCTCGACAATGGCTTCATCTCGACATATCAAGCGTCGGTCGCTCGTGCTGAAGACCTGGTTGTAACACCGCGCGCATTCGGCGCGCAGCTGGTGGAAGCGAATTACTTCGTGGAGCAGGTGCGCCGCGATCTCTATGAGCGCTACGGCGAAGAAAAGCTGTATGAAAGCGGTCTGTCTGTTCGCACGACCCTCGACACCAAACTGCAGGGGCAGGCGCGCGACGCACTCCGCGAGGGGCTGATCGCCTATGACCAGCGACACGGTTGGCGCGGGCCGATCGATACGTTGGCGCCCAACACCACCTGGACGACGGCGCTCACTGAGATCGATCTCGCGACAGACCTGGCGCCGTGGACGCTCGCAACCGTCATCGGCTTATCGGAAGACTATGCCAAGATCGGTCTCCGCCCGACACGGGAAGTCTCAGGCGCTTTCCGCGATGAGATTGTGACGTCTACCATTCCGCTCGACGAGATGACCTGGGCGCGGAGGTATATCGACGACAAGCGCGTCGGTCCGGAAGTGAAACGCCCTCATGACGTTCTGGCGATTGGCGACATCGTGTTTGTCGACCCGGTCATTGGTGAGGATGGCGCGCTCAAGCATTACGCGCTCCGGCAGCTGCCGGAAGTAAACGGCGCCATCGTTGCGCTGGACGCCCATACAGGCCGCGTGCTCGCGCTCCAGGGCGGCTTCTCCTATGAGCTCTCGGAATTCAATCGCGCTGTGCAGGCCACACGGCAGCCGGGCTCGGCTTTCAAGCCGTTTGTCTATGCTGCGGCCCTTGACCGTGGTTTCACGCCATCCAGCATGGTGCTCGATGCGCCGTTCGTGATGGACCAGGGACCGGGCCTTGCACTTTGGAAGCCGGAAAACTACGGCAACCGCTTTTACGGGCCCTCGACTTTGCGTCTGGGGATCGAAAAATCCCGGAATGTCATGACGGTGCGGTTGGCACAGAACATTGGCATGGGCACAGTCCGTGACTATGCGCGCCGCTTTGGTATCACGGAAAACATGCCGCGCGTGCTGTCGATGGCGCTGGGCGCGGGCGAAACGACACTCCTGCGCATGACCAGCGCGTATGCCATGCTTGTTAATGGCGGGCATCAGGTGACGCCGACATTGATTGATCGCATTCAGGATCGCCGCGGAACAACGGTTTTCCGCCATGATCAGCGCACCTGCGAGGGCTGCGTGGCCGATATCTGGGAGGATCAGGCAATTCCGCAACTGCCGGACACCCGCGCCCAGGTGCTGAGCCCGCAAACCTCCTACCAGATTGTGTCTATGCTGGAAGGCGTTGTGGAACGCGGCACGGCGACGTCGGTACGCGCTGTCGGACATCCGCTGGCGGGCAAAACGGGCACCACCAATGATGAACGTGATGCATGGTTTGTCGGCTTTTCGTCAGACCTCGTTGTTGGCGTGTTTGTCGGCTTCGATACACCGCGCCCGATGGGTCGTGGTGAGACTGGCGGCAAGGTCGCCGCACCCATTTTCAGGGACTTCATGAGCGCGGCGTTGGCCGATACTGCGCCGGTTCCTTTCCGTATCCCTGCGGGCATCAACCTCGTCCGGGTCAACGCCAAGACCGGTCTGCTGGCTGGCCCCGGCGAGGGCAATGTGATCCTGGAAGCCTTCAAGGAAGGCACGGAGCCGCAGGCGCCCGAGCCCGTGGACGTCGGATTGCCGGAACTTGATGGGGTCGGCGGCCCCGATGGGGAACCGATCACGTCACGTACGTCGACACCTCTGGGCAATGGGACCGGCGGGCTCTACTGACCTCGCAACTGCCTCTCTCAAGACATCTAGGCAAATCAGCTGCGCACCGGTATGGTCGCGCCGCAGATTAAAAGGGACTTCTACGAATGCGCGCAGAAACAATAGCGATTGCTGACGAGATCAGAGACTCGTTGGCCTTGCTGAGGAGGCATCTTTGACTGGGATACAGCCCAGAAGAGGATGGACGAGCTAAACGCGCAGTCCGAAGACCCGACCCTGTGGGATGACCCCCAAAAGGCGCAAGCGCTCATGCGCGAACGCACCAAGCTTGAAGACAGCATTAAAACCTATCTGCGGATTGAGGCAGAGCTTGATGACAATCTTGAGCTCATCGAGATGGGAGAGGCTGAAGGGGACGACGACGTCGTAAAGGAAGCGGAAGCTGCTCTTGAAGCGGCCCGTGATATCGCGGCACGCCAGCGCGTTCTGACCCTTCTGTCAGGCGAAGCCGACAGTCTGGATGCCTATGTCGAAATCCACTCTGGGGCAGGTGGCACGGAGAGCCAGGATTGGGCCTCCATGATGCTGCGCATGTATACGCGCTGGGCGGAAGCCAAAGGTCATAAGGTCGAGCTGATCGAACGTCACGACGGCGAAGAGGCGGGCATCAAGTCAGCCACGATCCTTGTGAAGGGCGAAGATGCCTATGGCTGGCTCAAGACCGAAAGCGGTGTGCACCGGCTGGTGCGCATTTCGCCCTATGACTCAAATGCGCGGCGTCACACGAGCTTCGCCTCAGTCTGGGTCTATCCGGTCATTGATGACTCCATCGAGATCGAGGTGAACGAAAGCGACTGCCGGATCGATACCTATCGCGCGAGCGGCGCCGGCGGGCAGCACGTGAACACAACGGACAGCGCTGTCCGTATCACCCACGAACCAACGGGCATTGTGGTCCAATGTCAGAACGAGCGCTCCCAGCACAAAAACCGCGCGACCGCCTGGGATATGTTGCGCGCCCGTCTCTACGAAGCTGAGCTGCAGCGACGCGAGGAAGAAGCCAATGCGGAAGCGGCTTCAAAGACTGAGATCGGATGGGGACACCAGATCAGGTCTTATGTGCTGCAGCCGTACCAGATGGTCAAAGACCTGCGCACAGGCGTGGAAACCGGCAACCCGGATGGTGTGCTCAATGGCGATCTGGATCCGTTTATGGCCGCCGCCCTTGCTGCGCGCGTAGAAGGAACAACGGCCGAAGTCGCCGACCTGGACTGATCAGTCTGCCTGCTGCATCCATCGCTCGACGATCTTTTGATAGTCGCGGACCGGCTTTTCGCCCTTGTCCGCAGAGGCGCCTACCGAGAAATAGGGTGAGGTGATGGATGCCTGCTGTTGTTCGCAGGCAAAGACATCTTCCAGCATGAAATCACCGCTCGACATCGGATCTGTCTCAGGGTCGCCGTCATACTTGCCGCGCGTCTTTTCCTTCCAGAAGCTCGAGGACCGCCGTGCCGCTTTAGTAAAGGCAGCTTCAGATGCGACGGGCAGCTTGGTTCGCGTTTGTACGAGCGTCCTGTCCGGTGCCTGCGGAATGATGTGGAAGACAGACCAGCTGATCTCGGTCTCACTTAAGCCAATACATGGGAAGAGGAGTGGTACATAGGCGCCGACACGGTGGTCGTTGCCGAACTCCACCAGCGGGCTCGGTGCGTTTTTCTCCAGGTTTTCCGCATAGTCCGCCGCGAGCGGCTCGTAAAACGCAAAATGATCGCCAACAAATCCCGTTTCTGCGTTGCGATGATCGTACATGCTGAGTGTGCCGGAATGCAGCAGAGGCAGGTGGTAGGCATCAATGTAATTTTCAGCCACGAATTTCCAATTCGCCTTGATGACGGTCTCGTTGGCATAGTCCGGCAATTCCATCATCTGATCTGGTCGGTGGGGCCCCAGATAGGGCGTGATCGGACCAAACCAGTCTTCAATCGGCGGCGCACTCGGTTCTGGATGCACGAACAGCATCCCCCGCCATTCGGCGATGGACGCCTTGTGAAGACTGAGGCAAGCGGGATCAAGATCGGGGAATTCTTCCTGTTTATTCGGGACACCGCGCAGATTCCCTTCAAAGTCGTAGGTCCAATCATGGTAGGGGCAGGTAATTGCCGACGCCGATTTTCCGTGCGGCCGCAACATGCGTGCGCCACGGTGCCGACAGATATTGTGGAAGGCCCGGAGCACGCCGTCATTCCCCCGGATGACGAGGATATTGTTGAGCCCCGCCTGAACGGCTACATGATCGCCGGTATTGGGAAGATCTTCGGGAAAGCCCGCAAATGACCAAACCCGGGAAAAAATCAGCTTCTGTTCCAGGTCGAACCATTCCTGCGACGTGTAAGCAGAAACAGGGAGGACCGGCATACGGTTCGGGTCGGTGTTGATCATGTGAACATCTCCAATGCTGGAATCAGATCCATCAGAACCAGCCAGACGCAAAGGCTGAGGATGAATAGGGTCGACACCCAAAAAAGGACGGGGTCATCTTCTCGGAAGAGGTCGTCACCAAGAGTCAGGTGGCCTTCGCGGATCGACGGCCACATCCAGAAAAGGAACAAGAGGCCCCAGGGCCAGCTCTGGTCGAACAGAACCGCATAGACCATGAAGGTCAGTATCAAGAGTGCGCGCCATTTGATGCTTTGCGTCATGGGTTAGTCTCCTCAAGCGCTTGCAGCTGGATGTCGGCGGCATTCCGCGCGCGCGTTTGCCAAGTCTTCGGGGGGCTCATCATCATCAAACTGTCGATGCTGAAATAGAGATGGCAAATGCCGTGAGCGGCGACGCGGCACCGCTCTTCACCAGCTTTCGGGTAAGCATCGCTGAGTTCCCTTGCGATCACCTCCAGCATGCGGCCTATGGCGGAGAGAAGACCTGTTCGTCCTTTTGGAAACCGGTCGCTGGCGGCGCCAAGCGCACTGATGGTGAGGACCGAGGATGTGTCGGTGACCCCAAGCGGCCCAAAGAGAATATCCAGCAAGGCCTTTGGACGGTCCGATACCGGAAGGGCCGCAATCATCTGGTCCGTTTCAGCATTGAACCGAGCAACGACATGCCCGATCAGCGCATCCACCATCTCGTCCTTATTACCCAGATAGTGGCGAAGCAGGGTGCGCTTAACCCCGGCCTCCTCGGCTATGCGTTCTTGCGTGGCACCATCCAGACCATGGCGTGCGACGCAGGTTTCATAGGCGGTAAGGATTTCTTCTGTTCTCACGTCGCGCAAACTGGGACGGCCCATAACTCACTCCTTTGGTGAAGCGAATATAGGGTGCTGTGAATAGATTTGCAAATTTGACAATATATTTCAGACAAAGAAAAAGCCCCGGAGCCGAAGCGCCGGAGCTTTCTAACTCTTAGAGGTGTGTCTTATTCAGCGGCGGGGCGCTTCACAACAACACCGCCGTCTTTGACGACGACAGGGCTTTCTGCCGCCTTAGGAGCGGCACCTCGATTGGTTTTTGCAGCTGCTGCAGGTGCTGGGGCGGGCTGCGGTGTCGCTGCCGCACGTGCTGGCTCGCTCGCCTGTGCATTATCCGCCAAAGGGTCGTCTGAGTGACGGCAATTGCCTTCGAAGAAGGCGCCGGTTTCAACGGCCAACGCTTCATGAAGGATGTCGCCTTCAACGTGACATGTGGAGCAGAGCTGCACCCGGCGTCCGCGGATGCCACCGACGACACGTCCACGGATGACAATATCGTCCGCTACAACTTCGCCTGTAATGGACGCCTGCTCACCAATAGTGATGGAGGCAGAGCGAATGTCGCCTTCAACGGTGCCGTCGATCTGAATGTCGCCACCTGCAATCAGATTGCCCTGAACAACAAGATCATTCGAGATGATCGATGGTGCCGTCCGCGAATTGGGCCGCCGCTGCGGTGCTGGCTGCGCGCTCACTGGCTTCTCATTATCCTTCGTGCGTGAAAACATACCTACCTGCCTCAATGAACTTTGATGGATCCCTGATTTGGTCGTCGAACCACACTTCATAGTGAAGGTGTGGACCACTTGATCGACCAGAAGATCCAACTTTCCCGATCAAATCCTGAAAGCCCAGCTCTTGACCAACAGACACGCTGATCTTGTTGAGATGGGCATAGCGAGTGCGGAACCCATTGCCATGGTCGACTTCGACCATGCGCCCATAGGGACCGCGCCTTTCTGCATATGTGACCACACCGGGGGCAGGTGCGTAAACAGGGGTGTTGTAGGGCGCTCCCATGTCATGACCTGAATGGAAAGCCATGCGACGTTTGAACGGATCCATCCGTGGGCCGAAATTGCTGGTCACCCGATAGGTTTCCAACGGTGAGGCCAGGGGTAGAAGACCTACCGTGAAATTCAAAGCAGCAAGGTGGTCAAGGTTCTGCGCAATGCGCTGAACCTGGCGATTGAACGAGGTTGCGGTACCGCCACCGGCAAGACCGTCGCTGCCAACAAGATCGATATACGGACCACCGCTAGCAATACCGTCTGCATCAACACGTTCCATGAATTCTTCAGGCGACGTAACGCCGGTCATGGCGATCACATGCTCAAGCTCACGGATTTCCTTGTCCGTGGCTTCTTCCATGGAATTGATCAGGCTTTGTTGCGCCTGGTCGAGGCTGGAAAGACGCGTCTCAAGATCAAAACTGGGATCGCTCCCGAAAACCGAGCCGCGAAGGAAACCGCCGAACGCCAATGGCTGTTCGCCTGCCAGAACACTGAACAGGCTGGTGGACTCGTCGGCCGTGCCCAGGGTTGTTACCGTTTCTGAGCGAGACACACGTGGCGCGCCAGGAGCGTCCGCAAGCGACATCATGACTTTGTTGCTACGGCCGCTAGTCCCGTTTGATTGCGTCTCGGCGATGCGTGTCCGCAGCGCGTTCAGCGATTGAACAGCCGCCTCACGGTGACTAAGCACCTCAGCGATCTGGTCATGCTTCGCTTCCAGCTCCTGCGTGGTCGCAATGAAGCGTTCCTGGGCCAGAATCAGCTGGCCATTCAGGTCATCATAGGACGCCTGCATCTGTGCGATGCGTTCTTCATAGGCAGCTTGGACCTTCACGAACTGACGATCCTTCGACGCAATGATCTGCTCTTTGAAAACAACGTTCACAGAGGTGAAGGCGACCCAGGACAGAAAGCCCACGCATATGGCTGCCATGCCAATTTGAGTCAGCGGCGACAGCGAAACAAACTGCACATGCCCGTGACTTCTCAGATAAATCTGACGCTCTGCATACAGGTGCGCGGTCATCTCCCGCGCCCTATCCATCAACCTTGAGATGGTCTCAATCATGCCCCACGAAAACCCCTTGTGACCCCACACACAAACTAGGACGCAATTCCATCCTATATTGACAAAGATTTCAACAGATGGACCTTAACATATCGTATTAACCTTAAAGCTCACGCGACAAAAATGGGTTTTCCACACCCAAATCACTAACGAAATTTAAATTCTGAGCATCCGCGGAAGACCTTGTTTAGGGTCGGGGCTTGGGGACCGTATTCAGCCCTCATTCGGTCTTTCGGCCAGCGGCTCGTAGAGCGCTGAGGAGAGGCCCGCCGCCGAGCGCGCCGCGTCATTGAAAGGGCGCTTCAGGTCACCTTTGAAATAGCGTCGGACCAGGTCGTGAAAAGTGCTTTCGGCGTCAAGTCCGCGAACGGCGATTTCTGAGGCAAACCAACGGCTCCCGGCCGCTACATGGCCTTTTTCTTCCTCATAGATAATCCGCAGGATGTCGGCACTAAGCTCGTCACCAACCCGGATCAGCTTGTCGATCATCGGGGGTGTAACGTCCAGACCGCGGGCCTCCAGCACCATGGGCACCACCGCCAGCCGGGCCAGAAGGTCAAAGCGGGTGGCAAAGGCTGCGTCCCATAAGCCATCGTGGGCGGGCAGGTCACCATAGGCACCGGAAAGCGCATGAAGTCGGTCGTTTAAGAGCTTGAAATGCTTACCTTCTTCAGCGCCAACGTTGATCCAGTCGGACGTGAACTCTCTGGGCTGCTGCGGCCCAAAACGGGCAACCATATCGAAGGCGAGATCGATCGCATTCAGTTCAATATGCGCCAGAGAGTGTAAGAGAGCGAAGCGTCCTTTTTCGCCTCCGGCACGGCGCCGCGGCATGTCTCGGGGCAAGCGCAGTTCAGGTTTGGCAGGGCGGGCCGGTCGGTCTGGCGGTCCATCCTCCGAAAAGCCGAAATCCAGCGCACCAGTGCGCCACGACGTCCCGATCATTTGGGCCAGGTCAGCCTTGGCGGACGCGTTGGCTGTCTGAAGGACAGCGATGGCCGCCTCGCCGACTGACGCAAAGCTCATCTGGCCGGACTCTTGGGTCATGCTAAAGAGCTTTTGCGGCCTCAAGGACCTCATCCGCGTGGCCTTTCACGCGCACTTTTGGCCAGATTTTGGCGATTTTGCCGTTGGCATCGATAAGGATGGTGGAGCGCACGATCCCCATGAAGACCTTGCCGTAGAGCTTCTTTTCCTGCCAAACGCCGTATTTTTCAAGCATCGCGCCACTCTCGTCCGAGGCGAGCGTAACAGTGAGATCATGTTTGGCCTTGAACTTGTCATGGCGTTCCACGCTGTCTTTTGAAACGCCGATCACCACGGTATTTGCCTTTTTGAAGGCCGCAGAATGCCCTGAAAAGTCGATGGCTTCGGTTGTGCAGCCGGGGGTCATGTCTTTGGGATAGAAGTAAAGGACTACATTCTTGCCCTTGAGGTCCGCCAGGCGGACCTTGCCGCCGCCGTCGGTAGGAAGGGAAAAGGCAGGGGCTTTCAAGCCCTCTTTAAGCTCTTTGGCCATATTTTCAGATCTCTTTCATGGGGAAGTGAAGGGGTGGGGGATGTCACGGCGAGATGGACAAATGATGCCTGCAAGCCGTCGGGAGTTTCATCGGCAGAAACTAGCTGAGTTTGAGATATTTCAACACCTTGGTGCCATATTTATGAGACATCTTGGTCGCGAGTCGATAGGCACCTCTGTCACTGACCCATTGATGTAGTCGCCGGCGGCACGGCGAACACATTGACAGACCTGCCGGGCGATTTCCGGCAATAGAACGAGGCGACAACAGAATTGATCCGGCCAGCGGTCAAATATGGATTGGAAGCGCTCGGCGTCCTTGTGACGGCTGTGACCGTTCTGCTGGCCCTGCTTGTCTGGCGGTTGGCTGCGGGCCCGGTGCCGCTCAGCTTTTTGAACGAGACAATCCTTGAGCAGGCCAATGCTGAGCTCCAGGAGGGAAAACTGGCGCTTCAGGACACGATGCTTCGCTGGGTCCCCGACGACCGGCAGCTGGTCATCAGCCTGCTAGGGGTCGAGCTCCATGATGCCGCGGACGAACCGGTGGTCACCGTGCCGGAAATCCGGATCGATCTCAGAGCCAGATCGTTGCTGCGCGGAAACGTGGCGTTGCAGAGCGTAGAGCTTGTCGGGGTCAGCGCCGCTATCGTTCGCAGGCCCGGCACCGGCGTTCAGTTGGCTCTGGCGGAAAATCCGGACCAAGCCGACGCCGAAGCTGTGATTGATCTAGAAGAGGTGATGACGCAGATAGCGGAACCGCCCAACGATTCTGGCTTGCTGAGCGAGTTGCAGTCATTCGGTATGCGCAATGCGTCTCTGAGATTCCTAGACAAGATCAATGACGTGGAGTGGGTCGCCGACGACGCCACCTTGGAATTGAGCCGGAGCGAAGACGGCGTGTCCGCGTTTTTGGATGCGGAGCTCGTCGCCGGTGACGCGCGGCTCGATCTGGAAATGCTGGGGAGCGCGCCTGCCGGTGCAGACCGGGTTGTATTTCAGGCAAAAGGCAGCGGCTTTGTGCCAGCAGCGCTCGCCCGCAACAGCCCGATGTTCACAGATCTCGCCCTTCTAGACGCCCCGGTGTCTGGCGAGGGGACCGTCACCATTGGCCGAAATGGTGTCTGGCTCGGTGCGGAACTTGACCTCACGGTCGGATCTGGAGAGGCGGTTCTGCCGGACGGTCGTCCTCCGCTTGCGATTGATGGCGCAGTTGCGGAACTCACACTCGACCCGGCAGAGAACATCCTCCTGCTTAAGCGATTAGATTTTGAGGCGGGCAACAATAAAGGCACCGTGAGCGGCAACGCGGTCTATGATCAGCCCGACGGGTTCCACATCTCCGGCGCCACCGTTGCGCTCAATGTCAAAGACCTTTTCCTCGACATAGACGGCTTTACCGACGGCGTCGCGGACATTGATGCGATTTCATTCACGGGACGCCTCGACTTCGACAACCTTGCTGCCGACATCAGCGCGCTGTCCATTCGGGTGGGCGAGGGCGTCCTCGCCTTGTCGGGGCGGATAGCTGATCATCCGGAGTCTCCGGCGATCTTGGCGCAAGGCGAAGCCTCTAACATTTCGACAGAGCGACTTCGCGATATCTGGCCCAAACCGCTTGCGAAAGGCGCGCGTGACTGGTTCGACGAAAATGTCACCGGCGGCACGATAGACGACGCGCGCATCAACATCGACCTGGCCGGCGGCATGATAGCGGCTGCAGACCGGCGAGAAGCGCTCCCAGACGAAGCCCTCGACCTTGAATTCACCCTATCCGGCGCAACCGTCAGGTATCTGAGGGACATGCCGCCGATGCAACGCGTGGCAGGACGCGGCGTTCTGCAGGGGGATCGCTTTGACGCCTGGGTCGACAGGGCCTTTATCGACATCGCTAATGACCGCCTGCAGATCAATTCAGGACATTTCGCTGCGACCGCTTTGCATGTTCGGGGCGGACCCGGTGAGATTAAGATGAGTGTGGCTGGCGCCACCGCGACAGTCCTGGCGCTGTTGGACCACCCCCCACTTGGCTTTATCTCCCGCTTCGGGATGGACCCGGCAATCGTCGGTGGATATGGCGACGTGCAGGCATTCCTGACCCTGCCGCTCTCCAAAGACGTCACCATGGATGATGTCGGGTTTTCCGGTCGTGCGGTGGCGCGGGAAGTCGGCCTCCCGAATGTCATTGAAGGCGTGTCCATTGACGGCGGCGAACTTGTGATCGAGGTCGAGCGTCGGGGCCTTCGCGCAGAAGGACCTATCACGCTCAATGGTGTGCCGGTGAACCTGACCTGGGACGAGACCTTTGAAAGCGGGGACGAACCATCAAGTGTGTTTCGCCTGCGCAGCACGACCAACGACGAACAGCGGGAAGCGTTGCGGCTTCGTGTCGGGTCCCTCGTAAACGGCCCGGTAACGTCAGACGTGACGGTTCGCGGGTCGGGCCCAAATCTCGTTGACGGCACAGTCGCGATGATGCTGACCGATGCGGTTCTCAAGGAAGAAACCATTTTATGGTCGAAGCCGGCGGGCTCGCCCGCACAGGGGCGCTTTAATCTCCTGTTCGAGGATGAAGGCAAAATTCGTCTGAATGCTATCGCCATTGCCGGCGCAGAGATTGACCTGTCTGGGTCTGTCCTGCTCGCCGACAATGGAGACGTTTTAGAGATTGTGCTGCCCCACGCGCGTTTGGGCACCGAGACTGAAGCGAGCTTCCGGGCGATGCGGCTGGACAACGGTGTCCTGGAGATGCATGCCGAAGGTCCCCGGTTCGATGCGCGGGGTGTCCTCACCAATCTGTTCTCTGGCAGTGCGGCTCCAGTGTCGGCGACGGAAATGGTACCCCAACAAAATGCAGATGGCGCAGACACCGCGAGCGAAATCGAAATTGCGCCGCTGCCGGAAATAACGCCCGAAGAAGAAACCAATATCGCGCTCACAGCTCGGTTCCCGTCAACACTCGCGCACGGCAATGTCCGCGCTCAGAATGTCGATGTAGATCTACTGATCCTGAAGGGAGAGACGCAGCGCCTTGTGGTCTCCGGGGACATTGGCGCGAGCGCCAAACTGAGGGCCACCATTTCGCCGACGCCGGACGGCAAACGTGCGGTCGCGGCGCAGTCGGACGCCGCCGGCAGTGTTCTCAGAGGGATCGACTTCTACCAGAGCATGCAGGGTGGTCGGTTGGATCTGACGGGCACCTTTGATGACACGGTCCCGGGCGCACCTTTGGATGGGAAAATCATCGTCGACAATTTCCGCATCGTGAATGCGCCGCTGCTCGCGAACCTACTGACCGTTGGGTCGCTGACGGGGATCGGCGACACGCTGCAGGGCGAGGGCATTCGGTTCGTGCGGCTCGATATGCCTTTCCAAATGACGACGGAACGGTTCCATGTGCTCGATGCGCGCATGAGCGGTCCCGCGATAGGGCTTTCCATTAAGGGCCAGGTTGATCGGCGCGAGGGCATTTTCGATCTGAACGGCACCATTGTACCTGCCTATACGCTGAACTCGGCTCTGGGCGCCGTGCCGATCCTTGGCGATATTCTGGTCGGTCGGGACGGCGAAGGCATTTTCGCCGCGACCTATGCCATGCGCGGAACCACCGACCAGCCGATTATCACCGTGAATCCTTTGGCGGCGTTGGCACCGGGCTTTTTGCGCCGAATCTTCGAGTTTGGTGAGATCATGGAGCCGGAAGTTCCGCCGGTCGCGGAAGCGCCAACAACCGCAGATAACGGTACGTCACCGGCGCCTGGGCTGCCCGCTCAACCCTGACACAGGCGCCCAGATTTGGCTTGGCATCGATTTCGGGACTAAAGTGACGCTAACGTCATTTCAACTGAAGACCTTGGAGGAGGGGCCCAGTTAATGTCAGACAATCAGAAAAGCATGACCATTGATCCGGCTTACGATGCGGTCGCGCCGGATGATTTCCCCGCCATGATGGAAGTGGATCGCTATGGCAGCCGATCCACGGCGTTCGACAAGATCATCTCTGCGACCCACGACCACTTCTGGGACCCGCTCGACACAAAATACATCGACTTTGGAACCCCGTGGGACATTGAGCGGGACATGCTGATATCCGAAGACATGAATCTGGAACTGCGCACGGCGGTATCTGACAAGCTCAACCAGGATCAAAAAGTCTTTCTCGTGAATGAAAGTGTGCGCTGGACCATGTCGTCCATCCTGCACGGGGAGCAGGGCGCGCTTAATCTGTCGGCTTCGCTCTGCCACATCATGCGTGACCCGGGTGCGCAGGAATATGCAGCGAACCAGACCCGGGAAGAAGCCCGCCACGTGACCGGCTTCTCGCAATACATCAAAGCGCGTTGGGGTAGACCGACGCCCTGCGGCCAGGTGCTTGAGAAACTTCTTGTCGAACTGGTGAACACGCCCATCGTCTGGAAGAAGCTGGTCGGCATGCAGATGGTCCTCGAAGGCCTCGCCATGGGCACCTTCGCCAGCTTCTATGCGAATGCGAAAGACCCCGTATTGACGCGGCTCATGCAACTGGTCATGACCGACGAAGCCTTCCACCACAAATTCGGGAAAATCTGGGCGGACCGCACCGTGCCAAACCTGCCTGAAGCGGAACGCGACCAGATTGAAGACTGGGCATTGGAAGTGTTCATGATGCTCTTCCGCAACTCCAGCGGCCCGGAGCAGAAGAAAGACATGTACGCCAAGATCGGTCTCGATTGGCAGTGGGTGCAGTCGGCGTTGATGGAAGCGATGGGCGATAAGGAAGCCCGCCGACAGATGCGCAAATCCACGAGCATCTTCCGCACCCTTATCAAGACCCTTCTGAAAGCCGGCATCATCACTGAGCGCACAGCGCCGCACTATGCGGCCTATGTCGATATGCAGGAGCTCTATGCCGAAGGCGACCGCATGGTCGGTGATGATATTGCCGAAGAAGGCATCAAATATCTGAAAGAGATCAATGGCGGCGATGGCAAGGACGCCATTTTCGCTCTGTCGGGCACGGCTGCCGAATAGATCGGAACTCACTTTAGAAAAACAGAGCCCGGCAGGTCAAGCTGCCGGGCTTTTCGCTGTCTCATGCATCCTGACACAGGGTGAAAAGCGCCTTATGTTGAGGGCCGCAAGCGAAATGAACTACGTCAAATTGAGAAGCAGGAGCTTCATGAGACTGCGCGTTTTTGAGTTAGATGCGATTGGCACCCTGAGATGACCATCCAAGTCTCGGAGCTCGCTGACTATGGGTGGAGCAATTTCTTCACAAGCCAACTCGATACGGATGATCTCGAAACCTACATCCCGGTCCGTGTGAAATCGGTTCATCGCAATCAGATCCATGTGATCGGCGTAGATCTGGACCGGATGACCATGCCCTACATCTCCAAAGATGGAGAGGGCGCCCAGGCAACTGTGGGCGACTGGCTGCTTCTGGAGCCGCATACTTACCGTCCTAAAAGACTGCTCGAGCGCAAGAGCCTCTTTAAGCGAAAAGCGGTGGGATCCCATCGCGGCGAACAATTGATCGCGGCCAATGTGGACACGCTCTTCATCGTGGCGTCCTGTAATTTCGACTTCAACCTGGCGCGGCTGGAGCGATACCTATCGCTGGCCCACGAAGCACAGGTGACGCCGGTCATTGTGCTCACCAAAGCGGATTTGGTCGACGACCCACAGGAGTTCACAGATGCCGTCTCTGCGCTCGATCCGATCATGATTGTGGAAAGCATTGATGCCCGCGACGCGGCCTCCGCGAAGCGTCTTGAGCCCTGGTGCGGGCTCGGACAGACGGTCGCTTTCGTTGGTTCATCAGGTGTCGGCAAGTCGACCCTTATCAATACGCTGATCGGAACGGACGAAATTGAGACCCGTGACATTCGTTTGGATGACTCAAAGGGGCGCCACACGACCACCGGGCGTACCCTGCATCGGTTGCCGGAAGGTGGCTGGCTCATCGACACACCAGGCATGCGGGAAATCCAGCTGACAGAGGTGGAAGAAGGCATCAAGGAAGTCTTTTCGGACATTCTCGAGCTGGCGGCCTCCTGCAAATTCAATGACTGCAAGCATGATCAGGAACCGGGATGTGCCGTCCGCGAGGCTATCGAAAAAGGCGAGCTTGACCCCGAGCGGCTCAAGCGTTGGCAGAAGCTCGCGGCAGAGGAGGTTCGCAACACGGAGACCCTGGCCCAGCGTCACTCCCGGGACCGCAGCTTTGGCAAGATGGTCAAGCGCGCCAAGAAAGATAAAGCCCGGCGGCAGGATGAGTGACTGGGCCGCGGGCTCTCTTACTCAGCCCGCACTCTCATCCCAATACATGGCTTCGATCTTGTGACCCTCCAGGTCTCGTACAAAGCAGCCATAATATCCTGGACCATAGTCAGCACGGGGGCCTGGTGCGCCATCGTCCGTCGCGCCCGCATCAAGAGCGGTTTTGTGAAACGCCTGGACCTCATCCTTGGAGGCGGCCAGGAACGCGAAATGAACACCGTTGGCTGTCTCTGCTTTTCCGCCGTCAAAAGGTGTCTGAACCCAGAACTCCGGAAACAGTTTGCCGTAAGCAACGGCGCCCGGATGTTCCATCATCCTTTTTGCACCGATGGTCGCCATGACCTTGTCATAGAACACAACGGCTTCGTCGAACCTGTTCGTGCCCAAAGACACGTGAGACATGATGCTGGGGTTTTCGTCGGTCATGATCCCTGTCCTTTCCTCCATCGGCGCCAAAGTCAGCGGCCTTGCAGAAGAAGATAAGGGATTTTAGTGACTGTCTCACGGGTCTAAACGCCACATCCTGACAGTCTATGACAGGAGACAGCACTCAAACCGGCTTCAGGAGCACGTGTTTCTTTTTACCGATCGACAGTTTGATGACACCTTCGTCAGTTAGGTCATCCTTCGTAAGAGACCCGCGTTCATCCTGCACGCCTTTGTCATTCACTTTGGCACCGCCGCCTTTGATCTGACGGCGCGCGTCACCGTTCGAGGCGCACAGTCCGGCCGTAACAAAAGCCGACAGGATGCCCACGCCGGCCTCCAAGTCAGCGGCAGAAATCTCGACAGTCGGAAGATCTGTCGCCACGGCGCCTGTCTCAAATGCAACACGAGCGGTCTCCGCTACCTTGTCGGCTTCGGCACGGCCATGGGCCATAGCCGTGGCTTCCGTCGCTAGCACCTTTTTGGCGTCATTTAGCTCAGCGCCTTCGAGGGTTTCGAGGCGTGCGATCTCATCGAGGGGAAGTTCAGTAAAGAGACGCAGGAACTTGCCCACATCCGCGTCTTCCGTGTTCCGCCAGTATTGCCAGTAATCATAGGGCGAGAGCATGTCCGCATTGACCCAGACTGCGCCATCGGCGGTCTTCCCCATCTTGCCGCCGCTTGATGTGGTGAGCAGGTTGGTGGTGAGACCTACCAGAGCTGCGCCGTCTGCGCGTCGCCCAAGCTCGATGCCGTTGACGATGTTGCCCCATTGGTCAGAGCCGCCCATCTGCAGATTGCAGCCAAAGCGCTTGTTCAGCTCAACGAAGTCGTAGGCCTGCAGGATCATGTAATTGAACTCAAGGAAAGAGAGGGACTGTTCCCGATCCAGGCGCAGTTTCACGCTGTCAAAGCTCAGCATGCGATTGACGGAGAAATGGCGGCCATAGTCGCGCAGGAAATCAATGTATTGCAGCTCGTCGAGCCAGTCGCGATTGTTGACCATAATGCCGTCGGTCGGCCCATCACCAAAGGTCAGGAACTTGTCAAAAACACTCCGGATGCCGACCAGGTTCTGATCAATCAACTCATCGGTGAGGAGCGGGCGCGCTTCATCCTTGAAGGACGGATCGCCGATCCGCGTCGTGCCGCCGCCCATGAGCGCGATGGGCTTGTGGCCTGTCTGCTGCAGCCAACGGAGCATCATGATCTGAATAAGGCTGCCCGCATGAAGGCTGGGGGCCGTGCAGTCAAACCCGATATAGCCGGTTACGACACCTGAGGAGAGCCGCTCGTCGAGCAGGTCAAAATCGGAGCACTGGGCGATAAAACCACGCTCCTCCATCACGTTCAGGAAATCAGATTTGTAACTGCTCATGGGGTCAGGCCATTTTCTAGTACTTCTGCCGCTTGGGCGCGGCGTCCGGCTGGTGTATCACGGATTACGCCCGAAATGGCAAGGCCCATCGAAAGGTGAGACGGGACGAAACGGTGCGGCGGGGAGGCACTGAGTGATGGCTGAGAAATATGTAGCAATCGGGCTGATGAGCGGTACCTCGATGGATGGGATCGATATTGCCGGCCTGGAAACCGATGGTGAGACTTATCTGAACCCGGGGCCCGCTGGTGCACTCATCTATTCCGACGAAGAGAGGGCCTATCTCCGCGAGGCTGTGGAGGCGGCCGCGAGTTGGAAGGTGGGCGATCCTACGCCGGAGGCGGTCGCCACCGCCGAAAGCAAGTTAACGGCGGCCCATGCCGAAGCCGTCACCACGTTTTTGAAAGAGAATGATCTCACCGCCTCAGATATCGATGTGATTGGCTTCCACGGCCAGACCGTCCTCCATGCGCCGGATGACCGGCGCACGGTCCAGATCGGCCTGGGCGACCAACTGGCAGCCACTTTGGGTATCGATGTGGTGAATGACTTCAGGAGCGCAGACGTTGCCGCGGGGGGCGAGGGGGCACCCTTCGCGCCGCTTTATCATAAAGCGCTGGCGGCCAACCTGGAGGGGCCGCGGCCCATCGCTGTTTTGAATCTCGGTGGTGTCGCCAATGTCACCTGGCTGGGCGAGGGGCCGGAGGATATTCTGGCCTTCGACACCGGCCCTGCGAGTGGCGCGCTCGACGACTGGGTCCAGTCTCATGGCGCCGGTCGCATGGATGCAGACGGCAAGCTGGCGAAGGCAGGTCAGGTCGACCAGGCGATCCTGGCAAAAATGCTCGACAATCCGTTCTTTGAGGTGCCGCCGCCTAAATCTCTCGATCGATTGGATTTCCCGATGGACCCGGTGGCGGGGCTCAGCCTTGAACATGGGGCAGCGACGCTCACGGCTTTTACTGCGGCCTGTATTGAGCGGGCGACGGAGCACCTGCCGGCCAAACCGCATATATGGATTGTGTGCGGTGGCGGCCGCTATAACACGGCCATTCTGGATGAGTTGCACGCAAGGCTGGGCGTGCCTGTGGAGCCGGCTGAAAGTGTCGGCTGGCGCGGTGATGACATTGAGGCGGAAGCGTTCGCTTATCTCGCGGTTCGCTCGCTCAGAGGCTTGCCGCTCAGCGTGCCAGGCACAACGCGCGTACCGGCGCCGCAGACCGGCGGTGTGCTTCACCGGGCAGAGAAGATGCCAGCCTAACTCGCTTCTTCTTCCTCGGCCTCTGGGGCAGGCGCAAGGCGCTTGTCGAGATAAGCGCCCACAACGCCCAGCATTTCGTCCATGTGGTCATCATAGAAATGGTTGGCACCAGCGATGGATTGGTGCTCGATCACAATGCCCTTTTGGGTTTTGAGACGCTCGACCAGCCGTAACACGTCGGCTTCCGGGGCAACCTGATCGACGCTGCCCGATGTGATGAGCCCGGAAGAAGGGCAAGGCGCCAGGAATGAAAAGTCATACATGTTTGCGGGCGGCGCGACGGAGATAAATCCGTCAATTTCAGGGCGGCGCATCAGGACCTGCATCCCGATCCAGGCCCCAAAGGAAAAGCCGGCAATCCAGCATTGCGGCGCTTCTGCGTGTTGCGCCTGCAGCCAATCCAGCGCCGTGGCCGCATCTGATAGCTCGCCAATCCCGCCATCAAAAACGCCTTGGCTGCGCCCAACGCCTCGGAAATTGAAGCGCAGCACATTGAATCCACGGTCGACAAAGGTCTGATAGAGCGAATAGGCAACCGGATTGTTCATGGTCCCGCCAAACTGCGGGTGCGGGTGGAGCACCAGCGCCAAGGGGGAGTTTGGCTTTTGGCTGATGTGGTAGCGGCCTTCGATCCGCCCCGCAGGACCATTGAAAATAACTTCCGGCATATCGTTTGTTCCCTGAACGCGCGAAAAAAGGGGCAGTTTTCCGCCATTTTTCCGCTACCCCCTATTCCCGAGTAAAATAATCAGCTATTAAGGCTGGAAGTCCGGGAACAGAGCTCTAAATACTTGACTACCAGGGTGGGTAAAAGAGCGGTTCACTGGTCTTTTTGCCCGAGCTGATTGTCTGAGGTGCCACAAAAGGCGCCGTTTCTTAACACAGGCAGCAGCCCAATGCGCAAGAAATTGGTAGAGCGCTTGAATTTGGCCTGGTCACAGTCTCAAAGGCCCAGAAGCAGGGCACTGTGGGACAAAGTGGGTGGGAAGAGACGGCAGAGTGCCGTGCTCAATACCGAAGGAGAGAAATTTTGAAACTGACCACAAAAGGCCGTTATGCCGTCATGGCGATGACTGACCTGGCGAAACACAGCGAGGGACGTCCCGTGTCTCTGGCAGATATTGCGTCGCGCCAGGAAATCTCGCTTTCATATCTAGAGCAATTGTTCGCCCGGCTGCGCCGCGGCGGATTGGTGCGTTCTGTGAGGGGCCCAGGCGGTGGATATCTGCTTGCGCGATCCATGGAGGAGACGCGCATCTCGGATGTCATCCTGTCTGTTGACGAACCTATGTCGGCGACACGATGCAAATCGAACTCTGCAACCGGCTGTCTGTCGGATGGATCGCGGTGCCTTACACACGACCTATGGGACGAGCTGGGCCATCAGATCCATCTCTATCTGGACAGTGTTTCATTGCAGGATGTGATGAACCGGCAGGTCCGCCGGACGGCGCATCAGCAGGAAGCGACACCAGCAATGGTAATGCCGGAACCCCGGGAACTTGCCCTTGATGTGGCAGGTTGACGCCTAGCCTTAAACTACGGCCATGACATAAAAACAGCTTTGGAACTTGGCCGTTAAAGAAGAAATGACTGCACCAGCCGATGACAGGTGAGCGAACATATCTCGATTACAATGCGACCGCGCCCTTGCGCCCGGAAGCATACGAGGCCGTGTGCGCGGCAATGGACGGCATCGGCAATGCGTCTTCTGTTCACAAGGAGGGCCGAGAAGCACGCGCCCTCGTTGAAAATGCACGACAGGAAATTGCCACCCTTTTGGGTATTGCACCTGATTGTGTGACCTTTACCAGCGGCGGAACTGAAGCCAACCATCTTGCCTTCCGGCAGGCATCGGAACGCGGCGCGACATCTATTTTTTATTCAGCCGTGGAACACCCTTCAGTTGCAGAGGCGGCGAAACTTGCGGGTGCGGAAGCTGCAATCCCAGTGAGTGAAATTCCGGTTGACGAAAACGGACGCGTTTCCCCCACGGTCCTGAGCGATCTGCTCAAAAACGGCGGCGATCGACCATTTGTATCTGTTATGGCTGCCAATAATGAGACGGGCGTGCTGCAGCCTTTGACGCAGATCGCCGAACTCGTGCATGAGCGCGGCGGTATTATGCACACAGACGCAGTCCAAATGGCGGGCAAAGCCTTTTTTGAGCTGAGAGATTCTGGCGCCGATATGGCGACGCTTTCAGCGCACAAGATTGGCGGGCCTTTGGGCGTTGGCGCCTTTGTGCTGGCCGAGGACACCCATGTTGCGGCGCGCCAGACAGGCGGCGGGCAGGAGCGTGGCCGTCGATCCGGCACGGAGAATGTCAGCGGCATCGCAGGGTTTGGCGCTGCGGCCTCTGTGGTGCGCAGTCTGGACGAAGCCAAAGAGATGCGTGTCTTGAGAGATGGTCTCGAAACAAGCTTGAAAGCCTCCGTGCCAGAGGTCGAGTTTTTTGGCAGCGCTGTTGAGCGGCTGCCGAACACAAGTTGCCTGGCTGCGCCGGGCCTCAAAGCCGAGACCTTGCTGATGCAGCTGGATCTGGCAGGCCTTGCGGTGAGCGCCGGGTCTGCGTGTTCGTCTGGCAAGGTCGCGCGCTCCCATGTTCTCGATGCCATGGGCGTTGACGAAGAACTTGCACCTGGCGCAGTGCGCGTGAGCCTCGGTTGGAAGACAACGGAACAAGATATCGAAAAGTTTTGTGCTGCCTGGATCAAGGCGGTTCAAATGAGTAAGCGAACCAGTAGCTCGGGCCCCCGCCTGGCTGCAGCGGAAGGGTAAGCGGTATGGTTGCCACACGGGAAACAGTTGAAGCCGTCGACGAGGCCGTCGGAAAGTACAAATATGGCTTCTCGACAGACATCGAGTCCGAAAAGGCCCCAAAGGGTCTGAACGAAGACACGGTGCGTTTCATTTCGGCCAAGAAGAATGAACCGGAATGGCTGCTGGAATGGCGGCTGGATGCCTTCCGCCGCTGGCAGACCATGGAAGAACCTGATTGGGCAAAGGTCAATTACCCGAAAATTGACTATCAGGACGCCTATTATTATGCGGCACCAAAGAGCGACGATGACCGTCCAAAGAGTCTCGACGAAGTCGACCCAAAGCTTCTCGAAACCTATGAGAAGCTGGGCATTCCGCTGGTCGAACAAATGGCGCTCGCAGGTGTTGCCGTCGACGCAGTATTCGACAGTGTGTCTGTGGCGACAACGTTCAAGGAACGCCTTGCAGAAGCCGGTGTGATTTTCTGTTCTTTCTCCGAAGCTGTGCAGGATCACCCCGAATTGGTACGGAAATATCTGGGCACCGTGGTGCCGGTCACGGACAATTATTTCGCGACGCTCAACTCCGCGGTCTTCTCTGACGGCTCCTTCGTCTATGTGCCGAAGGGCGTGCGCTGCCCCATGGAATTGTCCACCTATTTCCGGATCAATGAAGCAGATACGGGCCAGTTCGAGCGCACACTGATCGTCGTGGAAGATGGCGCCTATGTGAGCTATCTCGAAGGTTGCACCGCGCCCATGCGTGATGAGCATCAGCTCCACGCAGCCGTTGTGGAACTTGTTTGCCTCGAGGATGCGGAGATCAAATATTCCACCGTCCAGAACTGGTACCCCGGTGACGAGGACGGCAATGGCGGCATCTACAACTTCGTGACCAAGCGGGGTGACTGTCGCGGCGACAATTCGAAGATCTCCTGGACGCAGGTCGAAACCGGGTCTGCCGTCACCTGGAAATATCCAAGCTGCGTGTTGCGCGGGGACAATTCCGTCGGCGAGTTCTACTCCATCGCGATCTCCAACAATCTGCAGCAGGTCGACAGCGGCACCAAGATGATCCATCTCGGCAAAAACACATCGAGTCGCATCATCTCCAAGGGTATCTCCGCGGGCCGCTCGTCAAGCACCTATCGCGGTCTCGTGTCGGTGCACAAAAAGGCAGAGGACGCTCGGAACTTTACGCAGTGCGACAGTTTGCTCATCGGCGACCGCTGTTCCGCACACACAGTGCCCTATATTGAGAGCAAGAACCCAAGCGCGGTGCTGGAACATGAAGCGACCACGTCGAAGCTCAGCGAAGACCAGCTCTTCTATTGCCGCCAACGCGGCCTGGATGAGGAAGAAGCAGTGGCGCTGCTCGTGAACGGTTTCTGCCGTGACGTGCTGCAGCAATTGCCAATGGAATTTGCCGTTGAAGCCCAGAAGCTTGTGGGCATCAGCCTGGAAGGCAGTGTGGGCTAGAGCATCTCCAGCTGAAGTTGAAGCACTTCAGCGTCCGGAAATGCGGTGAAACAGGATTAGATGGCCCGCGCCAGAAGGAACGAATAAGAATGCTTGAGATTAAAGACCTCCACGCAAGTGTAGACGGGACCCCCATCCTGAACGGCATTTCGCTCTCTATTGGAGACGGCGAAGTGCACGCGATCATGGGGCCGAACGGCTCCGGCAAGAGCACATTGTCAAACGTGCTGGCTGGCCGCGAGGATTATGAGATCACCAAAGGGTCGATCACCTATAAGGGCAAAGATCTGACGGAACTGTCGATTGAAGAGCGCGCGTCTGCGGGCATCTTCCTGGCGTTCCAATACCCCACCGAGATTCCCGGCGTGACAACCATGACCTTCCTTAAAACTGCCGTGAATGCACAGCGCAAGGCACGCGGCGAAGATGAGCTGGATGCGGTGAAGTTCCTGAAGCTTGTGCGCGAGAAGGCCAAAGAGCTCAAAGTGGACGAAGAGATGTTGAAGCGCCCGCTCAATGTGGGCTTCTCCGGCGGTGAGAAAAAACGCGCGGAAACGCTACAGATGTCGCTCCTTGAGCCGTCACTTGCCGTGCTTGATGAAACAGACTCCGGTCTCGACATTGATGCCTTGAAGATTGTGGCTGAGGGCGTCAACCGTCTGCGCGCGCCTGACCGCTCTATGATGGTGATCACACACTATCAGCGACTGCTCGACTATATCGTGCCGGACCATGTCCACGTGCTGGCCAAGGGCAAGATCATCCGCTCAGGTGGCAAGGAACTCGCGGCCGAGCTTGAAGCGTCCGGCTATGGTGATCTGACAGAGAGTGCAGCATGAGCGATCAGGCACTGGCATATCTCGACGCAAACGGTGTCGCGGCCGAAGGGCCGGCCTGGCTCGACGTGCGGCGAAAAGCGGCGCGCGCAAGCTTCGCTGATGCGGGCTTCCCCCATCGCCGTGTAGAAGCCTGGCGTTATACGGACCTGTCGCGTCTGGTGGCGAAAACAGATTGGCGGCCGGCTGCGCCGCATGAAGGCGCAGTTCTGGTGCCTGAGCAGCGGAGTAATCCCTTCGCCGGAATTGAGTCTTTCAAGCTCGTCTTTGTGAACGGTTTTTTCCGCCAAGACCTTTCGGAACTGGATGGCCTGCCAGCTGGCGTCGACATCCTGCCACTCGGAACTGCTCTGGAAAGCGGCACCAAATTCGAAACGGCCTTTGATGCAAACGGGCCTGAGGCGATGGCACCTATGGCCGCGCTCAATACGGCTTGTGCGAGAGATGGCGCCGTTATCAGGTTGGCCGATGGGGTTCAATTAGAGCAACCCGTGCAACTTATCCACTATACGGCCGACGGCGGTAACACAGCCGCCCATTGCCGGAACGTGGTCGAGCTCGGTGCAGGCTCATCCCTGACTCTCTTGGAAGCGCAGATCGGGTGGGGCGGAACCTACCTTGTCGACCGCTTGACCAACCTCACTTTGGGTGAAGGTGCGTCGCTCACGCATGTCCGCATCGAGGATGAAGATTCTGACGCCGTTCATGTCGCGACCGTTTTGGGCGATGTTGCGGCAGATGCTTCTTATATTGCCAACACGCTCGCCATTGGCGGAAGAGCAGGTCGGCTTCAGACGGCTATACGCTTCACCGGCGAAGGTGCCCATGCGGAAAGCAACACCGCGTATCTTATGCGGGACACGCAGCATCTGGACTCGACGATTGTCGTCGATCATGCGGTGCCTGGCTGCACCAGTGGAGCGCTTGCCAAAGGCGTGTTGGACGGGGAAGCCACCGGTGTCTTCCAGGGCAAGGTGATTGTTGCGCCGCAGGCTCAGAAGAGCGACGCCACGCAGATGAGCAATGCGCTTCTGCTGTCGCGCGATGCGGCCATGAATGCCAAGCCGGAGCTCGAGATTTATGCCGATGATGTTCAATGTGCCCATGGCAGCACCATTGGCGAGCTGGATGGCGATGCCCTGTTCTACCTCCGCTCTAGAGGCATCGAAGAAAAAGTTGCCCGCCAGATGCTGATTTCAGCCTTCTTGGGCGACGTGCTGGAGCAAATCTCCCACGAGGTCGCCAAAGATGCGCTGAGCGATCGAGCAGCACTCTGGTTTCACGGTGACGTAGGCGGGGAGGTGTAGAATATGAGTATGATTGATAGCACCCCTCCATTGACCGAAAGTTTCGATGTCGAGGCTGTCCGGCGCGACTTTCCCATTCTCGCACGCGAGGTTTATGGCAAGCCGCTCGTCTATCTGGACAATGCCGCCTCGGCGCAAAAGCCGAGCGTCGTGATTGACGCGATGCGCGGTACCTATGAGAACGAGTACGCGAATGTGCACCGCGGGCTTCACTATCTCTCAAACGAAGCGACGCAAAAGTTCGAAGATGCACGCGAGAAGATTGCCACTTTCCTGAACGCGGCGTCGTCCGATGAGATCATATTCACCAGCGGCGCGACCGACTCCATCAATCTGGTTGCAGACAGCCTGGGGTCGGAACTGGAAGAGGGCGATGAAATCATCCTCTCTGTATTGGAACATCATTCCAACATTGTGCCCTGGCATTTCCTGCGGGAGCGCAAAGGCGTCGTACTGAAATGGGTGCCGGTCAGCGATGAAGGCGAGTTGCTGATTGAGGAGTACCAGAAGCTCTTCACCGCTCGTACGAAGCTGGTTGCCGTGACCGGCATGTCCAATGCCCTTGGCACCATCGCGCCAACGAAGGAAATGGTCCGGATCGCTCATGACCATGAAGTCCCCATCCTGATCGACGCGAGCCAGCGGGTCGTTCATATGGCGACGGATGTGCAAGACCTCGACTGTGATTTCCTCGCATTTACTGGGCACAAGCTCTACGGGCCCAGCGGGATCGGTATCCTCTATGGCAAGCGCGACAAGCTCGCCTCAATGCGTCCATACAGGGGCGGCGGTGAGATGATCCGCGAAGTGAAAATGGACACCGTCACTTACGGTGAGCCACCGCATCGGTTCGAAGCCGGCACGCCGCCGATTGTTCAGGCGATAGGGCTTGGCGCTGCGGTCGACTATGTCTCATCCCTCGGCATGGGTGCCATCTATGCTCACGAAAAAGAGCTTCTGGCTTACGCCACAGAGCGTCTCTCCGAGATCAATTCCCTAAGGATTTTGGGGACAACGCCTCAAAAAGGCGCGATCGTCTCTTTTATTGTGGAAGGGGCGCACCCACATGACGTCTCGACCGTGATTGACAGGGCGGGCGTGGCTGTCCGGGCGGGACACCATTGTGCGCAACCGCTTATGGACCGTTTTGATGTGACGGGCACGTGCCGCGCGTCATTTGCGATGTATAATACCAAGGCTGAAGTTGATGCCCTCGCGGATTCGATTGCAGGTGCCATCAAGTTCTTTAGCTGAAGAAGAGAATAAGTGGATCAGAATATGACTGAAGATCTGCCACAAGAGGCTGTAACAGAGGCAGCACCGGAAACCGCCGGTGAGGCTGCGTCGCAGTCGGCGATTCCAGCCGATGAATTGGCCCGTCTGACAGATGATCTGATCGGCGCGATCAAGACGGTCTACGATCCGGAAATTCCGGTCGATATCTATGAGCTTGGACTGATCTACAAGATCGATGTCTCAGATGACCGAGATGTTGTGGTTGATATGACTCTCACGGCACCAGGCTGTCCGGTTGCGGGTGAGATGCCGGGCTGGGTCGCAGATGCGATCCGTTCGGTAGACGGGATTTGTGATGTGGATGTTAATCTGGTGTTTGATCCTCCGTGGGATCCTGGCCGGATGAGCGATGAAGCGCGTGTCGCGCTCAATATGTACTGAACATTTTCAGCCAAAAGTTGCAGACTTTTGCGGTTCGAAAATGCGATTTGAAAGAGCGAGCTGATCGGAGTTGCTATGACGACGGTGAGAGAAAGACCTAAAGCAGTCACCTTGACCGACCGTGCAGCGGAACGGGTCAAGGCGATCATGGCCAATGCCGAAGAAGACTTCGTTGGCGTTCGTATTGGCGTGGAAACAGGCGGCTGCGCCGGCATGGCCTATACGATGGATTATGCGGAAGAGGTCGCACCTCTCGACGAAGTTGTGGAAGACAAGGGTGTGCGCATCCTGATCGACCCCAAAGCGATACTCTTTCTGATTGGCACCGAAATGGACTGGGAACAGGACACATTCACCAGCGGCTTCAAATTCAACAACCCGAATGCTGTTGATGCTTGTGGGTGCGGCGAGAGCTTCACAATCACGCCCGCGACGGCCTCCAACTAACCCCAATTTGAACAAATAGGTATGGCGGTTAGCCCCGAGTACAAAGCCTTTGTCCTGGAGGTTCTGGAGCCGCTGGGACATGTACGCATCAGAAACATGTTTGGCGGAGCCGGTGTCTACTATGGCGATCTGATGTTTGGCCTCATTGCCAGCGAGACGCTCCACTTCAAAGCAGATGACATCAACAAAGGCGCCTACGAAGATGAAGGCATGCCTCAGTTCCTGTACGAAGCGCCGCCAAAAGACGGGAAAGAGGGCCGCAAGATATCTATGTCATACTGGGAGATCCCGGACCGTTTATTCGACGACCCTGAAGAACTGATGGAATGGGCGAAAGAGGCCATTGAGGCGGCGACGCGGAACAAGAAGGCCAAACCAAAGCGCAAGAAAAAGGCGTCTCAAACCAAGGCCAAAAAGAAGTAAGGGCCGCTTCGACAGGAAGCGACCCTTTTGCAATCAAGTCGTTGCCCAGGCTTATTCGCCTTTGAACTCGGCGGGTCGTTTTTCAAGGAAAGCTCTGACGCCTTCCTTGAAGTCGTCGCTTCTTCCAGCCTGCCGCTGAAGCTGACGCTCCAGGTTGAGCTGTTCTTCATAAGTGTTGTCGTCGCTCTCCCAATAGAGCTGACGGATAAGGCCCAGTGAGAACGGGCCGTTAGCCAGTTCTTTTGCGATCTTATCTGTTTCTTCAGGAAGCGCGTTGTCGTCAAACACCCGATTGACCAGACCCCATTGCAGAGCTGTTTCTGCTGGCAGCTTTTCACCCATCATGGAAAGCTCCATGGCACGTGCACGGCCGACAAGACGCGGCAGAAGCCAGGTCGAGCCACCATCCGGCACCAGACCGATGCGACGGAAAGCCTGCAAGAAATAAGAGGAGCGCGCGCAAAGGATCATATCGCCCATCAGCGCGAAGCTCATGCCAACCCCGGCAGCGGCCCCATTGACGGACGTGACAAGCGGAAAGGGCAGGTTGCGTAGGCGGCGGAGGAAGGGGTGGTAGGCCTTCTCAAGCGCAGAGCCAGCATCCGGGTTTTTCGGCTGAGGCCCTTCATTGCGCCCCTGGAGATTGGCGCCGGCACAAAAGCCACGACCTTCGCCGGTGAGCACAAGGCACCGCACATTGCTATCCGGGTCTTCAACCACATCCATGGCTTCTTCAAGACCCTGAAGCATCTCCATGGAGACCGCGTTCATGACTTCTGGATGGTTGAGCGTCAGTGTCGCGATCCCATCCTCGATTTCTAGGCGTACATGTTGAAAGTCCATCACTTTCTCCCTGTTTGTTTTGCTGCAGTTTAGCCTGCAACGAATTCTGGTTCTTTCTTTTTGAGAAAAGAGACGACCCCTTCAGCGAAGTTCGGATGATCTCCGAGCATGCCTTGCGTATCGCGCTCATAGTCCAATTGCTGCGCAAGTGTGTTGTGTTCGGCCATGTCCAAGGCCTTTTTGATCTCGGCGAAAGCATTGGTGGGACCAGCCGCGAGTTGTGTTGCATAGGCCATCGCCGTTTCGTTCAGCTTTTCATCATCCACACATTCATAGATGAGGCCCCATTCTGCGGCTGTTTCAGCGGGCAGCTTATTGCCTAAGAGCGCCAGGGCGCGGGCGCGGGCACGCCCCACCAGATGGGGCGTGAACCATGTGCATCCCATGTCAGGAATGAGGGCGAGACGCGGCCCGAACACCTGCACGAACTTGGCCGAGCGCGCAGCGATCACAATGTCGCCTGCCAGCGCCAGGCCGACACCGCCGCCAGCCGTCATACCGTTGACAGCAGTGACCACAGGCTTGGGCACTTCCGAAAGCTCGCGGACCATTGGGTTGAAACCAATCTCCATGCCGTGTGCGACACGTTCCCCACGCGACATGTTATCGTCACCCGCAACATTTGCAGACAGGTCAGCGCCGGCGCAGAAGCCGCGGCCCTCACCGGTGAGCAGGAGCACGCGTGCGGTATCGTCGGCCGCAAAGTCAGCGACAGCTGAACGCACCTCCGCGATCATCTCCATGTTGATGCTGTTTAAAACCTCAGGCCGATTGAGCGTCAGACGGCCAATGCCCTCAGACACTTCATATTTGATCGTTTCCATAAGTCCTCGTCGTCTTTCTGCGACGTGTCCACGCTGCAGCGAGGTAGAGGCACGCCAAATTGGCGCAAACCTTACCGGCACCGGACCTTTGACGGAAGCGGAATAGGTGGGAGTTCGGGAAAACGCAGCCGACGCTACGTAAACAACAAGCCTACAGAGTATTCGGCATCAGCCAGCGGCTTGGATGGCATCGCTGCTCGCTGGGGAATCCGCTGCGACCACTCGGTTCCGACCCTGTTCTTTGGCTTGGTAGAGTGCCGCGTCGGCGCGCGCGATCATCGCTTGTGGCGTATCGCCCATGCTGAATTGTGCGACGCCTAAAGACATGGTCACGCGACCCAGATTCTCGCCAGTCGATTTTTTCACAAGTTCGCGGGACTTGACGGTTTCGCGAATATGGTTGGCCAGTTTGAGCGCATCGTCCAGAGCCGTGTTCGGCAGGATCATTGCGAACTCCTCACCGCCATACCGGGCTGGTGTGTCCTGTCCCTTCACATTATTGCTCAGGCAACGACCGACAAGGCGGAGCACCTGGTCTCCGGCCTGGTGACCAAAAGTGTCATTGAATTTTTTGAAGAAATCGATGTCCGCCATGGCGAGGCACAGGTCCTGGCCATTTTGCGAAGCTGCTGCAACAGAACTAAGCAGCACCTCGTCGAACGCCTTGCGGTTGGCAATGCCTGTCAATTGGTCGGTGAGAGCTTCGGTTCGGGCTTGAGCAAGGTTACCCCGCAATTCTTCGACTTCATTCTTTGATTCGGTAAGTTTTGCTTCGAGCTCACGAGACCGGCTTTCCATCTGCTTGGTTGCGGCAACGATGGTTTCAACGACCTGACCCAGGTCAGCCGCGGAAATCTCATTGTTTAGGGCTGCACTCACGCCTTGCATGGATTTGCCGAAGCGGTTGGTATCGCCAGACACGCTGGCGATCAGCTCAATCACGTTGTCCATCTTGCCGGTCAACTGTTCGCCCGCTTCAATTGTTGAATCGGCAAGTTGCTCTTCAGGCGCACTCAGAAGTGACTCCAGCTCGTACATGAACGGCGAGTCAAATGGCATGGACGCCTCAAACCGTTCATTGATCTTTTGATTTATTTCGGGGTTCTCGCCAGAGGCGTAGGCATACCAAACGCCATAAGCACCAGGCGTTGGCTCAATATTGTTATCGTCCATCAACTGCATCGCTTTAGAGCCAAATTCCAAAGCTGGTGATGTGTTGGATACAGATGTCACGATACTTCCCCGGTTCAACAAAAGTGCGCCTACGCCCATCAATCTACGCGGGCTTTATTACGCGAACGTAAATATTGGGACATTCCTGGGGCAAAACCCGGCGGAAACTGGGGAAAAACCGGCGGAAAGCCCGTTGTCGAGTGCGGTTTTGATGATGTGGCGTGATCCGTAGGGCGATGTTAGTGTCAAGCGCAAGGGAGACAGCGGCAGGGTTGAGTTTTCGCCGCGCGGACCGGATGAGCTGCCCCTGAAAGAGTTCAGGGGCAGGAAAGCAACAAAGTGCGGCCAGAGCCGCTATTCGGAGGAACAAATGAGCGTAGCTGAAGACACAAGGGGTGCCGACGCCGACTCAGCAGGCAGCGCAATCAGGGAGATTGTGGACCGACAGAAGGCGGCGCATATCAAGGAAGGAGCGCCCAGTCTGGAGCGACGGATCGATTGGATCGACCGCGCGATTGCTCTCTTGGTGGACAATCAGAAAGAGCTCGCAGAGGCGATGGCTGCTGACTTCGGGCACCGAAGCATTGAACAGTCGCTCCTCACTGACATTATGAGTTCGATTGGTCCTCTAAAGCATTCAAAAAAGCATCTGAAACACTGGATGAAGCCTGAAAAGCGCAAGGTGATGTTCCCCTTGGGCCTGCTCGGCGCCAAAGCGCGGATTGAATACCAGCCAAAAGGTGTGGTCGGTGTTATTAGTCCTTGGAACTTCCCGGTCAATCTGACCTTTGTGCCCTTGTCGGGTATTTTCGCCGCAGGCAACCGCACAGTCATCAAGCCGTCTGAATACACGCCGGTCACGTCCGACGTCATGGCTCGTTTGTTCCGCGAAGCCTATGATGAGACGGAAGTGGCTGTGGTGACGGGTGGTCCCGCAGTCGGTGAAGCCTTTTCGCGACAGCCTTTCGACCATCTTCTGTTCACAGGCGCAACGTCAATCGCACACCATGTGATGCGTGCAGCAGCGGAGAATCTGGTGCCGCTGACGTTGGAGCTTGGGGGCAAGTCACCGGTGATCGTGTCCAAGAGCGCCGATGTAGATGATGCGGCAGCAAGGATCATGAATGGCAAGACCTTGAATGCTGGCCAGATTTGCTTGGCGCCGGACTACGTCTTCGTTCCCGAAGGCAAGGTAGATGCCTTTGTCGGTGCGGCGGAAAAGTCTGTCGCGAAAATGTATCCGACCCTGAAAGACAATCCGGACTACACCTCAATCGTCAACCAGCGGCACTTTGATCGCCTCAACGGCTATATTGAGGACGCGAGAGCCAAGGGCGCCAAGATTGTTGAAGTCAATCCGGCCAACGAGGATTTCTCGCAGCAACAAGCGCATAAGATTCCGCCGACCATCGTGCTTGATCCCACTGAGGACATGACGATCATGCAAGAAGAGATTTTCGGTCCCTTGCTGCCGGTGAAAACCTACAAGGAGAGCGACGAGACCATTGATTACATCAATGAGAACGATCGCCCGCTCGGTCTCTACTATTTTGGTGAGGACAAGGCGGAAGAAGACAAGGTGTTGAAAAACACCACTGCAGGTGGCGTGACCGTCAACGATGTCATCATGCATATCTCTCAGGAAGATCTGCCCTTCGGCGGCATCGGTCCGTCCGGCATGGGCGCCTATCACGGGTTCGACGGGTTCAAGGAGTTTAGCCACGCTAAGTCCATCTACACCCAGTCCAAATCCAAGATGGTCGCAGAGATGTTCAGACCGCCTTACGGGGACAAGACGAAGAAAAACCTGGCGAGCCAGATCAAGAAGTAGGCAAAACGTCTTCAGAAAGAAGGGCAGCTCCCGTATCGGGAAGCTGCCCTTTTTCATGAGCGGTGGTGAGTTAGCGCACACCCAACCTTCTGATAGAGGCGGGCGTATAGCGATCCTCGCGCAACTCTGTCGCAAAGAAGTTCACGGGCGGTTCCTGGTTGATCATGCCCCCCATGAGATAGCGCCCATTGGTGAGATCGTAATAGGCCATGCCCGCACCGGCGCAGAGCGGCACTTCATAAGCGGTTTTCGGGTAGCCTTCCTGCGTGCGCCAAAGCTGGCCGCGCGTATCGTAAAGCTCCGTCGCGATGACACCCCAACTGTCTTCCTGCAGGTACATGCGCCGCCGCTGGTAGACATGGCGGGTTGCCGGCTTCAGGTTGGCTTCGATCACCCAGGCGCGTTGAAGTTCATAGCGCGTGTGTTCCTGGTTGATGTGGCGCGCGGTAATGATGTCGTCATATTCCAGCGCGTCAGATCCTAGGCGGTAATTATTGTTCGGCAGGTAATATTCATTCTTGCCGATCACGGTCCAATCATAGCGGTTCGGCGACCCGTTATATCCGCCGAGGCTGTCCACCGTGAACATGCCGTCCGAGTTCACGCCCGGATTGTCGTACGCAATGTTCGGCGCACGGCGTACCCGGCGTGTGCCCGGGCTATATTGCCAGGCGAGCCGGGGTTGCTGCGCCATATTTATGGTTTCGTGCACAAGCGTCACGTTTCCGGCGCGCCGTGCTGGTGCAACCGTGTGAGCAATGTAGAGCGCCCAGATGTTCTCCAGGTCTTCCGCTTTATCCTTAGTCGGATCATTCCAGGCGACGATCGCCTCATCCTGAACTGTGTAAAGCGTATAGTCACCGCTCGCCGTGGGAACAGCGGCGGCATATTGTCGAGTCGCTTTGTAATTGATGAAAACCAGCATGTGGTTCCAGATGATCTCGAGCGCGTTGTTCGGGATCGGGAAGGGCTTCGACATGATGGCACCGGTCACGCCATTGCCGCCCTCGGCCAGTTCTCCCACCAGCGCATTGTTTCGTGCCGCTGCAAACACATTGTCCGGGAAGGTGCAGGTCCGACGGGCCTTGTAGACGGGCATGAAGTAAGAGCTGCCATAGATGTCCAGGAGGGCTTTGTGCGCGCCCGTCAGACGATCCGCATATTGCGCGGCATTGTTTGCGTCGATGGTAAACAGAAGGGGGTCGTTCGCGAACGGATCCGGGTGATGCATACCCACCTGGTACGTGACATTGGACGGCGGTGAGCTAAGACCACCTGTCCAGGCGGGAATCGACCCGTCAGCATTGCCACCTTTTTCAGCCCCAAGGGGTGTCAGGTCCCGTCCCAGTCGCGCGGCCTGGCTCTCTGGTACCTTCGCGATTGCCGCTGAGGTCGCGCCCATTCCCGTGGCCACAAGCACGGCCAGTACGACCTTGTGCAACTTCCCCATAGCTCCCTCCAATTTAGTAATAGCTATTTACTAAATCAGAATGCGCCATCTACGATCGAACATCAACCTGATATTGAACCAATTTCCAACAAGGTTGTTCGCGGCGTTGCAAGACACCGATCAAGTGAGGGAAAGCCTGAGCCGGTTCGCGTTAAGCGTCGACGGTCTCTGCTTCGTCAATGCTCGCTTCAGTTTTTTCAGCACGCCGGACGATGGGCCGTGCGATGAATGCAGGCATGTGGCCGCCAAAGGGGTCCTGACCCTTCTTCCCGCGCATTGGCTTGGGATCGGACGGCTCATCAGTCTCCACAGGGGCGGGTGCGCTCTTGGCCTTCTTCGCCGCTGTCTTGCGGGTGCGTTTGGGCTTTGGAGCGTCGTCCTTGGCTTCCTCACCAGCGGACTCGTCGGTGTTCGGAGCGTCCGCAGACTCTTCCGCAGCAGCTTCCGGCGCCGCTTCTGCTTTCTTGCGGCGGCCCCGGCGTGGCTTTTTCGGCGCGTCTTCCTTTGAGTCAGACGCTTCGGCGTCACCCTTGTCAGCCGCAGCAGGCTTCTTGCCTTTTTTGCCGTAAGGCGTGTCGTCGTCGATTTCTTTGGAGATCAGTTTCTCAATGGCCGAGAGATATTTTCCATCTTCCTTGGTCGCCAGCATGAAGGCGGCACCTTCGCGGCCGGCGCGACCGGTACGGCCGATCCGGTGCACATAGTCTTCTGCGTGGCTTGGCACATCGAAGTTCACCACATGGCTCACATCCGGTATGTCCAACCCGCGTGCGGCGACATCACTGGCGACAAGGATCTGAATGTCATTATTCTTGAAACCATCCAGCGTGCGCATGCGCGTGCTCTGGTCGAGATCGCCGTGCAGGCAGCCGGCAGAGAACCCATGCTTTACCAGCGAGCGATGCAGGATGCCCACATCCCGCTTGCGGTTGCAGAAGACAATCGCATTCTTCACGTCTTCGGTTTTGAGAATGTCCCGAAGCACTTCGCGTTTGTCGAGGCGATGGGTCCTGATGAGTTTCTGCGTGACCGTTGAGGCCGTAGACGACGCACGCGCTACTTCGATGCGGACCGGGTCTTTCAAGAACGCTTTTGTCAGGCGCGTGATTTCCGGTGGCATGGTCGCCGAGAAGAAGAGGGTCTGGCGCTTGCCAGGAATGAGCTTGCAGATGCGCTCAATGTCGGGAATGAACCCCATGTCGAGCATCCGGTCGGCTTCGTCGATTACCAGTGTCTGCACGCCAGTGAGCAGGACTTTGCCGCGCTCAAAGTGATCAAGCAGACGACCAGGGGTCGCGATTAGAACGTCAACGCCGCGGTCCAGCTTCTTTTCCTGGTCTCCGAACGAAACGCCACCGATGAGCAAGGCCATCGTAAGTTTGTGGTTCTTGCCATAGACTTCGAAATTCTCAGCTACCTGGGCCGCGAGTTCGCGCGTTGGCTCGACGATGAGCGAGCGCGGCATCCGCGCGCGTGCACGACCGCGGCCGAGCTTTTCGATCATGGGCAGCGTGAAGGAGGCTGTCTTACCGGTGCCGGTCTGGGCGATACCCAGAATGTCCCGCCCTGCGAGTGCTTCTGGAATGGCTTGAGCCTGAATGGGGGTAGGGTGGGTGTAACCGGCCTGGCCGATCGCATCGAGGACCTTGGTACCTAGGCCCAAATCATCAAACGTCTTTTTGGGCTCACTGCCCGTTTCGTCAGCTGTCATATGTCTCTGTTCTGCCGTTTCAGATACGCCGTGTGACAGTCACCCGGATGGTGAAGGCCGCAACGGCACATGGCAGCAAGAGTTCAGCGCTGCCAAACGAATTGGGCCGGAACATAAGGGGTAGCAGAGGAATGTCAACAAAACGGCCACAGGTTTCGTGGCTTTCGCGCAACAGTTAGAATAGCAAGTCTAATTTAGACGCGAACGCGGCCTAGATGTCCAAATCCGTTGCGAATTCAGCGCGCTCCTGGATGAATTTAAACCGCAGCTCCGGCTTGTTACCCATCAGACGAGCGACAGAGGAGCGGGTTTCGGCGACCTCTTCCTCCGGCATCACAACCTGCAACAGCGTGCGCTTGGCCCGATTCATGGTGGTTTCTTTAAGCTGCGCTGGCAGCATTTCGCCAAGACCTTTGAAGCGGCTGATCTCGATTTTCCCACGGCCTTTGAATTCATTCTCGATCAAAGCATCCTTGTCCGCGTCGTCGCGGGCATAGGCCGTCTTGCCACCCTGCGCGATCTTGTAGAGCGGCGGTACCGCGAGGAACAGATGACCGCTCCGGATAAGATCCGGCATCTGCTGGAAGAAGAAGGTGATAAGGAGCGACGCAATGTGCGCGCCGTCCACGTCCGCATCGGTCATGATGATGATCTTCTCATAGCGCAGATCGTCATTGCGGTAATACTGACCAGGCCGCACGCCGAGCGCCTGAATGAGATCGCTGATTTGCTGGTTCTGAGACATCTTGTCTGCAGATGCACTCGCAACGTTCAGGATCTTCCCGCGAAGAGGTAAAATCGCCTGCGTTTTCCGGTCACGCGCCTGCTTGGCAGAGCCACCAGCCGAGTCGCCCTCAACGATAAAGAGCTCAGACCCGGCGGCCCCGGATTGGGAACAGTCCGCAAGCTTGCCGGGCAGCCGGAGCTTTCGCGTCGCCGACTGGCGATTGACTTCTTTTTCCTGCTTCCGCCGCAACCGCTCCTCTGAGCGATCAATCACCCACTCAAGCAGTTTCGCCGCCTGTTGCGGGCGCTCCGACAGCCAATGGTCAAAATGGTCGCGGATGGCTGCCTCGGAGAGCTTCTGCGCAGAGACCGTCGCGAGCTTGTCTTTCGTCTGTCCGACAAACTCCGGCTCACGAATGAAGACCGACAAAAGCGCTCCACAGGACGTCACCACATCATCAGCGGTGATCTGCGACGCCTTTTTATTGTTAGTGAGCTCGCCAAAGGCTTTGAGGCCCTTCGTCAGCGCGGAACGCATGCCCGCCTCGTGGGTGCCGCCATCAGCCGTCGGGATGGTATTGCAGTAGGACGAGATGAAGCCGTCGCTATTATACCAGCCAATCGCCCACTCGACGGTGCCATGACCGCCATTCTCCCGCTTCACCCGTCCGGTGAAAGGCTCAGCGGTGACGGAGGTAAGTCCCTCCGTGGAGACTGTGAGGTAATCCACAAGCCCATTCGGGAAATGCAGAACATCTTTCGCAGGCGTTTGATCCTTGTCGCTGACCAGCGAAGGATCACAGGACCAGCGGATTTCCACACCGCCAAAGAGATAGGCTTTGGAGCGCGCCATCTTGTAAAGGCGCGCAGGCTTGAACTTGAGCCCGCCTTTGAAAATCTCCGCGTCCGGGTGGAAGGTGACGGTGGTGCCGCGCTTGTTTTTGACGGCGCCTTTTTTCTTCAGCTTGCCTTTGGCTTTCCCGCGCGCGAAATCCTGCACATAAAGCTGTTGGTCGCGTGCCACTTCCACGGTGAGCGTGTCGGACAGGGCGTTCACCACGGACACACCAACACCATGCAGGCCGCCGGACGTTTCATAGGCATCACCGCCAAACTTACCGCCCGCATGAAGCGTGGTCATGATGACTTCAAGCGCCGACTTGCTTTTGAACTTGGGGTGCGGGTCGATGGGGATGCCCCGCCCATTGTCAGCGACTTTGAGAGAGCCATCTGCTGAGAGGTGAACGTCGATCCAGCTCGCATGACCGGCAACCGCCTCGTCCATGGAATTGTCGAGCACTTCCGCAAACAGGTGGTGCAGCGCCTTCTCATCCGTGCCGCCAATATACATGCCTGGTCGGCGCCGGACCGGCTCCAGCCCTTCCAGCACCTCAATGTCCTTGGCTGAATAGCCGTTCTTGTTCGAGGCTGTCTTCTTAGCGGCGGCCTTCGGTGCTGCTTTCTTAGCGGCTTTCGCTCCAGCGCGGGCCCCAGCTCGTGCCTTGGGCGTGCTGAAGAGATCATCCGAAGCGGCTTTGCTCTTGGACTTGGAGGCCGTCTTGCGGGCCGTCGTTTTCTTTTTGGCGGGCATAAAAACTCAATGGAAAGGGGGGTCCACGACCCCGAACCGAATCAAACTTCATTCTAACCCGGCGTCGCTTGTGCGAGCGAGAGAATGCCTCCTATGATCGCCAAATCGACATTTGAAGATTGACGTTCCAGGGAGGACCGACATGCCCACCATCAACGACCCGCTGACGCTGCCCTGCGGCGTGACCCTTAAGAACCGGCTCTGCAAGGCCGCCATGACCGAGGGGCTGGGCGACCCGGACAACAAGGCGACCCATCGGCACGTCAATCTGTACAAGCGCTGGGCGGAAGGCGGTGCAGGCATGCTGCTCACGGGCAATGTACAGGTGGACCGGCGCTATATGGAACGGCCCGGTAATGTCGCAATTGACGGGCCCCAGTCGAATGAGGCGATTGCGGCCCTTCGCGCCTATGCGGAAGCCGGCACCGCAAATGGCACCCATCTCTGGATGCAGATCAGCCATGCGGGCCGTCAAACACCGGCGTCCGTGGCGGCGGAGCCGGTCGGCCCTTCGGACATTGCGCTTGAAATGCCCGGTAGCCAGTTTGGCAAACCCCGCGCGCTCACGAGTGACGAGATCAGGGATGTGATTGGCCGCTTCGCCCATGCGGCGCAGGTGGCGCGGGACACGGGTTTCACCGGCGTGCAGGTGCACGGTGCTCACGGCTATCTCATTTCCGAGTTTCTCTCACCGGACGTGAACACGCGCACGGACGAGTGGGGCGGCAGTCTCGAAAACAGAGCGCGACTCCTCCTTGAAATCGTTCGCGCTGTGCGCGGTGCCGTCGGGCCTGACTTCCCCGTGGCGGTCAAACTCAACTCGGCAGACTTCCAGCGCGGCGGTTTCTCACACGAGGACTCGCTTCAGGTGGCCAAATGGCTGAACGACGAGACGGTCGACTTGCTTGAGATTTCCGGCGGCACCTATGAGCAACCGCGCATGGGCGGCTATGACGACATGACCCTCAATCCCGAGCGCTCAGAAAAGCGCGCGGAAAGCACCATCGCCCGCGAAGCCTATTTCCTGGAATATGCAACGGACATTCGCAAAGCCACCACGATGCCGCTGATGGTCACTGGCGGTTTCCGCTCAATCGAAGGTATGAATGCAGCGCTGGCGTCGGGCGAAATGGACATGGTCGGCCTCGGCCGCCCGCTCTGTGTCGACGCGAACGTTCCGAACAAACTGCTCTCGGGGGAGATGCCCGAAACACCGGCCTTTGAAAAGACACTGCGCATCGGCCCCGGTTGGCTTGGGCCGCACTCGCCCTTTGCGTTGATCAAGGGTCTCAACGGCTGGGGGCAGCAGGGCTGGTTCTGCCTGCAGATATTGCGGATGGGGGATGGTCAGGATCCGGATACGAATATGGGTGTATTCAAAGCCTTCCGCGACTACGCTAAAAACGAAGCCCGTACAGCGGATGCGTTAGTGAGGTAAAACCATGCATACAAGAATTTTGGTGCGCACAGCGCTCGCCCTTTTTTTGCTCATCCCCGCGGCTCACGCGTTTGATGTGACAGCTGACAAGGGTCGGAAGTTCACAGTGCCGATCCCCGACGGGTTCGTCCATGTCTTCAGCGACCAGAATCCCGTCGAATTGCACGAATTTGTGCCTTCAGGTGAGAGCATGACCAACTGGTCTGAAATGATCACAATATCGAGCATGTCCGGCACTTATATCGACGCGAATGGCGCATTGAAGGACTATGCATCCATCAAACTTCTTTCATACATCGGCAACTGTACAGATGCACTCATGAACCCGGTGCTAGAACCAGGGCGCATAGACGGCAAGGTCAGTTTCTCAACATCCTTCGGGTGCATTACAAAACCAGAGGTGAGAGAAATGCCGCAGATTGACGTCAGGCCGTTCGAGTTTCTCTCCGTTACCTATGTTCAGGGTGAAGACAAAGTCTATGAGGTGCAGCGGGCAATTCACTTTGATGATTTGACACCAGAGACACTTCCGCCAGCGTTGGAACAAAACAACCTAAATCTGCAATACACCAAGAGTGCGATGGCGGCTTGCTGCGGAAGATAGAACCGATGGACCCTCTCTGCGATGGATATGGGCGTCGTCACCTTTCCGACGCATTCGCGCAATGAAACTGTCATGGGCCCCCTGTTAAGCAGAGGAGAGCTTCAGGGCTGACCGGCGGAAGTGAGTCGGCGCCTGCGAGGTGTCTCTTTTTGCTCACAAAGGCGGCCCCCATGCCCTCCACGCCGGCGTCCATAAAACTCAACCTTTCGTCCACTGCGCTCAAAGACACGACCCGGCGTCTGAAGTCCGCCGTGCATCAGAACAAGGCGGCGTCACGCGCCGGCTTCACAGAACGCTTCTTCACCTTCGTTTTTAAGGGCCTCGTCTACCCACAAATCTGGGAAGACCCGAAGGTGGACATGGAGGCGCTGGCGCTCACCTCCAAATCCCGCGTGCTCACCATCGCGTCCGGCGGCTGCAACGTGCTTTCCTATCTCACCGCCAATCCCCGCGAGATTGTCGCCGTGGACTTGAACCGGGCGCATCTGGCGCTGACGCGGCTGAAGCTCACGGCGGCCCGCGAACTGCCCAATTATGAAAGCTTCTACCGTTTCTTTGGGGACGCGGATCGCAAGTCCAACATCACTGCGTACAAACGCTTCCTGCAGTCGAAGCTCGACGCGGAAAGCCGGTCTTATTGGGAAGGCCGCGACCTCATGGGTCAGCGCCGCTACACGCTCTTTTCCCGTGATCTCTATCACCACGGGCTTCTGGGCTATTTCATCGGCGCGGCGCACTTCATGGCACGCCGGCTGGGCGTGGACCCAAGCGAGCTTACAAAAACCCGCAGCCTTGCCGAACAGCGCTCCTATTTCGACCGCGTGTTGGCGCCGCTCTTTGACAAGCGGGTGGTGAAATGGGTGACCTCCAAGAAAATGTCGCTCTACGGCCTTGGCATTCCCCCTGCGCAGTATGAAGCCCTGGCGGCCGACGGCGGCGGGGACATGGCGGCCGTGCTGAAAGGCCGACTTGAAAAGCTCGTCTGTGACTTCCCCATGAACGAAAACTATTTCGCCTGGCAGGCTTTTGGCCGCGGCTATGCGCCCGCAGACGGTGATACATCGCCAGGACCGGCGGGGCCTTTGCCGCCATATCTGCAGGCCAGTCATTTCGCGGAGGTGCGCGCGCGTGCGGATAGGGTGCGGGTCATGCACCGGTCCTTTACGGAACTCCTGGCGGACGAACCGGAACAGGCGTTCGACGCCTATGTGCTTCTCGACGCGCAGGACTGGATGACCGACCTGCAGCTGAATGAGCTTTGGAGCGAAATCACTCGCACGGCAGAGCCTGGCGCTCGGGTCATCTTCCGAACCGCGGGCAGCGAGACAATCCTGCCGGGCAGGGTGGCCGATGAAACGCTCGGCCGTTGGCACTATCACCAGGAAGAAAGCCTTGGCTATACAGCCCGCGACCGCTCCGCGATTTACGGCGGCGTTCATCTCTACACGTTCGAGGGATAGGGCCATGAACTCGACCAGCGCCCTGATGGATAGCATCTATCGCCGCCAGCGGCACTTCTATGATGTCACGCGGAAATATTATCTGCTCGGGCGCGACCGCCTGATCGCCGAACTCGCTCCGCCTGAAGGTGGCATTGTGCTCGAGATCGGCTGCGGCACGGGCCGCAATCTCATCAAAGCGGCGAAGCGCTATCCGCACGCGCTGTTCTATGGCCTCGACATTTCCGGTGAAATGTTGATTACGGCACGGGCCGAGATCAAGCGGGCAGGGTTGGAGGATCGGGTCAAGGTCGCGCAGGCAGACGCCACTGAGTTTGAACCACTTGAGCTCTTCAATCGCGCGCGTTTTGACCGTGTCTTTTTCTCTTACTCACTCTCCATGATACCGGACTGGGAAGCCGCGTTGACTCAAGGCTATGCGGTCACCGCGGAAGGCGGCCGGCTGGTGGTTGTCGACTTCGGCGAACAGAAACGTCTGCCGAGCTGGTTCCGGCGGCTGTTGACCTGGTGGCTCACGCTGTTCCATGTGGCCCCGAGGGCTGACCTGGGCCCGGCCCTTGAGCGCTTCGGTGGCGCCAAACTTAAGCCGATCTACAGGGATTATGCCCGGATCGCTGAAGTGCCGCGCAGCAGGGACGCGCGCCGCATCGCGAAGGTTCCCGTCATAGAAGTCGCCTGACCGACCCTTCTTGGCACAGACCTAATATACCTCCCAGTAAGGCGTGCCCTTATACCGCTCCACCAGAAAGTCGACGAACGCCCGAACGCGGCTGGAGAGGTGCCGCGTCGGCGGGTAGACAGCATAGGCGGCGAGACTCTGCCATTCATAGTCCGGGAACAGGTCAACAAGAGACCCATCGCGGAGTTCATTGTGAATGATGAAACAGGGTTCGATGAGAATACCTCTGCCTGCCAGCGCAGCGTCCCTTAGAAACTCGCCATTGGTGCCTGCAAGCGTCGAAGACATTTTGATCGTCCCCCGCGATCCGTCCGGCGCAGTATAATGCCACGCCTTGTCCGGTCGATTGGAATAGCGAAGTTCCTGAAAGGCTTCGAGGTCCTGCGGCGTTTTCGGTAGGCTGTTGCGTTTAATGAAGTCAGGACTTGCGCAAGCCACGGATTTGATCGGCGCCAGCTTGCGCGCAACCAAACCGGAGTCGCGCAATGCGCCGATACGAATGGCGAGGTCTTGCCCCTCGGCGATCAGGTCGATCGTGCGGTCATTGAAGTCGACGTCAAATTGCACATTCGGGTGCCTATCCGTGAAGTCCATGATGGCGGGCCCAAGGTGGGCAACACCAAAGGATAAAGGGGCGGCCACCTTGATGAGTCCGGATATCTCAGCTGTGTCCGAGCTGATCGCGGTTTCCGTTTCCTTCCAGTCGGCCAACAGGCGCAACGCCCGCTCATAAAGCGCCTTTCCGGAATCCGTGAGCGTGATCTGGCGTGTCGTGCGGGTCATCAATTGCACGCCGAGACGTGTCTCGAGGTCCTTCAGGCGTCGGCTGACCGCCGATTTCGCAATGTTCAACTGATCTGCGGCGGCTGTTAGAGAGCCCGCCTCGACCACACGAACATAGGTCTCAAATTCGTCAAATCGGTCCATTTGTTCTCCTAACGAGAACAGTATTTTTACTTGAGAAGATCTAATTCTCCAAATCAGAAATGATATATCCCCTTTCAACGTCGAAAGGAGATCATCATGACCAACCCGAACACCATCCTGCGCATTGAAGCGAGTGCCCGCAGAACAGGCTCTATCAGCCGTGAACTGACATCCAAAGTCATCGACCATCTGGCGAGCCAGACGGCCATTCTCGTCAAAGAACGGGATGTGTCCGAAGGCCTGCCCTTTGTCGATGAGGAATGGGTCGGATCCAACTTCACGCCCGTTGACGCGCGGAGCGAAACGCAGAAAGCCAAACTAGCTTTGTCCGACAGTTTGATTGAGGAGTTGGTTGCGGCGGATACTTTGGTGATCGGAACACCGATCTACAATTTCGGCATCCCGGCGACGCTGAAGGCGTGGGTTGACCTGATTGCCCGTGTCGGTGTGACGTTCAAATACACGGAGAACGGACCCGTAGGATTGCTCGAAGGCAAGCGGGCAATTGTCCTTGTGGCATCGGGCGGGACCCCCGTGGGCAGCGACATCGACTTTGCGACGCCTTACCTCAGGCACGCACTCAAATTCGTCGGCATCACTGATGTGACCTTTGTCGCCGCCGATGCGCTTGGCCAAAACGCCACCGAAAAGGTCACTGCGGCCAAAGAAGAGATTGAGCTTTTGAAAGTTGCATAACTCGATCATGGGGGTGGATGGGGTGGGCGTGTTGCTATCGCGCTGTCAACCTTCCACCCTCATCGTATCTTCGAGGTAAAGCTCGATCATACGCAGCATCTCCCGACGGCGTTTTTCCCGCTCGCCCGGATCGTCGATGAGCATGGCCAGGTCAGTGAGCGCCGAGAGAGAACCCAACACCGTGTCTGTGACGGCGTCAGCTGTCTGAGCCGGGAGCGTGACGCCGCCAACTTTCAGACTTCGATGAAACAGGCTGCCAATGTCATTCTCGCCGCCGCCACCAAGCCCGATCGAGTCGACGAAAGACTGGGTACGGGTCGCTTCGCGAAGCAGCGCCACATAGACCGGGCGCTTCAGGAGCTCTTCCCAATAGGTGTCGAACGAGCGCCGAGTAGCCGTCTGCCAATCCGTATCAGGTGGCAGACGATCCAGGACGTCATGACACGCAGACACAAGCTCAGCGGCATAGGCGGACTGCACGGTGCGCAGAATGTCGTTGGCATCTTCAAAGTACTGATAGATCGAGCCCACGGGCACGCCAGCCTTTTCCGCCACATCCGTTGTTGTAACCGACTCCACACTGCCCTCAGAAATGAGGTCAGTCGCCGCAGCCAAGATGGCAGCAACACGCTTTCGGGCTCTCTCCTGAGTAGGCTTTCGCATGAGGTTTCTTGGGCTTTTTCCACGTCCTTGACAAGTGGCAGGCTATAATATGAAATAGTTTCATGTTTTGAAAGGGTGGCAATATGAACATGAAATTCGCCGGAACGGCTTTGGCCGGACTTTTGATGATGGGGGGCGGCGCAAGTGCTGCTGTGCTGGAATTGGATGCGGGCGCATTGGCAGCCGATCCGCAGGAAACCATCCAGGAAGCGCTGATCGATGTGAGCCCCGGTGACACCATCATCTTGCCTGCGGGCACCTTTGCACTCACTGATGGTCTTTCCCTCGACATTGATGGTGTGACGGTGAGAGGCCAAGGGCCCGACGCCACCATTCTGTCGTTCAAAGGCCAGGAAGCAGGCGGTGAAGGTCTGCTCGTCACATCAGACAAAATCGTTCTGGAAGGGTTTGCTGTCGAAGACGTGAAGGGCGACGCCATCAAGGCAAACGGCTCAGACGAAATCACCTTTCGTGACATCCGCGTGGAATGGACCAACGGACCGGATGAGAATAATGGCGCCTATGGTCTCTATCCCGTTTCCTCCACCCATGTGCTGATCGACAATTGTGTCGCCATCGGCGCGTCGGATGCCGGCATCTACGTGGGCCAATCGCAGCACATCATCGTTCGCAACTCCCGCGCGGAATACAATGTCGCGGGGATCGAGATCGAGAACTCCTACTACGCCGACGTGCATGACAATGTGGCGACCCACAACACAGGCGGCATTCTGATCTTTGATCTGCCAGGCTTGCCGCAGCAGGGCGGCCACACGGTTCGCGTCTTCAACAACAAGACCTTCAACAATGACACGCCGAACTTTGCGCCCGAAGGGAACATTGTCGGCATCACACCCATGGGGACTGGCATCATCGTCATGGCCAACCGCGACGTTGAAGTCTTCGGCAATGAGATCGATGAAAACGCCACAACCGGCATCCTGATTGTCGCTTATCCGGAAGACACGGACGATGCTGAGTATCAGCCGTTCCCCGCAGGGATTTCCGTCCACTCGAACATTTTTGGCCGGAACGGCTTCGCGCCAGACAATGACATTGGCGACCTGCTGGCGGAAATCGTGGGCACGCCCATTCCAGATATTGTCTGGGACGGCCGGCTGCCGTGGATGCAGACCTTTTTCGGCGTGGACGCGGACAAGGGCATCTATATCGGCGACAATGAAAGCGCCGATGGCGGCGACGTTTCTTTCGTCAACGCAGACGTGACCTTCTGGTATGCAGCACGCTGGTTGCACGGAATAGACAAGGAGCTTCCGGACCATGCCGGCAAACCGGCTGAGATCAGCCCGGTCCGGCTCAATCAGGAAAGTGCTTCATGAGGCAAGCCCTCCTCGTTCTGGTGCTGCTGGTCGGTTCGGTCAACTCTGCGGCGGCCGTCGACCGCACAGTGGCGCTGGCAGACAAGCCCGCAAAACTGTTGTCCGACTATGGCCTGTTTGCGGATTTGGGCGAGCAGGCGCCTTCGGATGGGGTTCTGCCTTACGATCTCATTACACCGCTCTTCACCGACTATGCGGAGAAGATGCGCTTCATCTCACTACCGGACGGCGAGCCGGCGACCTATCAAGGGGCAGGGCTGCCGGACTACCCGGTCGGCACGATCCTGGTGAAAACATTCGCCTACCCGGATGCTGCAGCAACGGCGTCCCATGGTCTCGATCTGATTGAAACCCGGCTGCTCATCCACCAAAGCGATGGATGGATCGCGCTTCCTTATGTGTGGAATGAAGACGACACGGACGCGGTGCTGAAAAGGGCGGGCAAGCGCCTGACCGTTGAGTGGACGAAGCCCGACGGCACCGTGCTGCCGATCCGCTATGCCGTGCCGAATGTGAACCAGTGTAAGGGCTGTCATGTAACCGGGGGAGAGTTCGTGCCCATCGGTCCGAAGGTGCGCAACCTCAATCATGACTTTGACTATGCAAGCGGCACGGAAAATCAGCTGAGCCGTTGGGCGAGTGCTGGCCTCCTGTCGCCACTGCCCGATGATCCCGCAAATCTCCCGCGCATTGCCAATTGGCTCGACGAAGATCACGCATCACTCAACGAGCGCGCACGTGCTTATCTAGAGATGAACTGCGCCCATTGCCACACCGATGCGGGTCCAGGCAAAACCTCTGGTCTGTTTCTGACCTGGGAAGAAGACGATACCTCCAGGCTGGGTGTTTACAAACGTCCCGTCGCTGCAGGCCGCGGCTCCGGCGGTTTTGAATTCGACATCGCACCGGGCAATCCGGAGGAGTCGATCCTCTACTTCCGCATGGCCTCCACAGACCCTGGCATCATGATGCCGGAAACCGGCCGCAGCTTGGTGCACGAGGAGGGTCTAGCGCTGATCCGCGAGTGGATCAGCGAGATGGATGAGTAGGGCCTGTCAGCCGCATGTTGGGTTTCCGCAGGGTCACAAACCTCCCGGGCTCAAAAACGACAATATCCCTGCCTCATTCAAGACCTTTGCACTTCCGACAATTTTGATCCGTTCGCGGAACCTGTTACTTTCATGACAATTAGTCATATGGAGGAATGGGAGAGAGACGATGCATGATCTGGTAATTCGCGGCGGGACGATCGTTGACGGGACAGGGACGGCACCCTTTGTGGGCGACGTGGCCATTGATGGCGACCGCGTAACGCTTGTGGGCGAGGTCAAAGCGGAAGGCCGCGAAGAGATCGACGCCACCGGAAGGATCGTAACGCCGGGCTTTGTTGACGTGCATACCCATTATGATGGTCAGGCAACCTGGGACGATGAAATGGCGCCGTCCAGCTGGCATGGTGTGACCACAGTTGTCATGGGCAATTGCGGCGTCGGCTTTGCGCCCGCGAAACCAGATAAGCATGACTGGCTCATCGGTCTTATGGAAGGTGTGGAAGATATTCCAGGCACGGCCCTTGCCGAAGGCCTGCCCTGGAACTGGGAAACCTTCCCGGAATATATGGATGCGCTTGAAGGCCTGCCACGCACCGTTGACGTGGCGACCCATGTGCCGCACGGCGCGGTCCGCGCCTATGTGCTGGGCGATCGAGAAAAACCCGGCGCGGTCCCAACGGACGAAGACGTTGAGAAAATGTCCAAGATCGTAGAAGACGGCCTCAAGTCAGGCGCTCTTGGCTTCTCCACGTCGCGTACGATCCTTCATCGCTCCATCGACGGGGAGTTGGTGCCAGGCACCACCGCCACCAAAGAAGAGCTCATCGGCATCGGCCGTGCCATGGGCCGCGTCGGTCATGGTGTTTTCGAGATGGCCTCCGACCTCAATCCAGAATGGAAAGAGTTTGAGTGGATGGGGGAACTCAGCCGCGAAACGGGCATGCCGGTGACCTTTGCGGCGCTTCAATCCATCGCCAAGGCGTTCCCGCTGGATGAGCAGATCGCGCAAATGCGGGCGGAAAATGCAAAGGGTGCCAATATCGTGGCGCAGATCGCGCTCCGCGGGAACGGCATTGTCATGGCTTGGCGGGGCACCGTGCATCCATTCATTTCGCACCCAAGCTGGGCAACGATCGCCGAGCTTCCATGGGAAGAGCAGTATGCAAAACTGAAAGACCCAGCCTTCAAGGCGCAATTGCTGAGTGAGCAGCCGATCGCGCCGGAAAACATCGATCTGGGTCCGGTCTTCGCAATCATCACCAGTGGCTGGGCGCAACAATTCGAGATGGACGAAGACTTCAACTACGAACCCCAGGCAGACGAGAGTGTTGCGGCCCGCGCTGCAGCCGCTGGCAAGTCCGGCCCTGAATATGCCTACGACATGATGATGGCGGACGAAGGCAAGGGCTTCATCTATTTGCCGATCCTGAACTACGTGGATGGCAATCTCGATTTCCTTGTCGATCTCCAACATGCGGACGACACGGTGAACAGCCTGTCAGACGGCGGCGCTCATTGCGGCACCATCTGCGATGCGGCGAGCCCCACCTTCATGCTCGAGCATTGGGTGAAAAAACGCGAACGCGGAACGATCACCCTGGAGAATGCGATCAAGCGCCAATGCCTTGATACAGCGCGCCTCTATGGCTTGAACGACCGCGGGCTTCTGAAGCCTGGCTATCTGGCAGATGTGAATGTGGTCGACATGGACCGCATTAAGCTCGGCAAGCCCTGGCTGGCGTTTGACCTGCCAGCTGGCGGCAAGCGTCTGCTGCAAAAGGCGGAAGGCTATGACTACACGATCAAGTCGGGGCAGGTGACCTTCAAGGGCGGCGTTGTCACAGACAAACGTCCCGGCGGACTTATTCGTGGACCTCAGACCGTCGAGACACTGGCAGCGGCCGAGTAAATATGCCTACCGTCGACGTTACCTAGGCACGTTGAGCGTCGCGCACCAGTCCATCAATCATCTTGTTGATGAGCGATTGGGGCGCGATGCGTTTGACCTTGCCAAGGACGCGGGCGCGATCCAGCGGCTTTTTGAGCTTGCGCTTTTTGCTCTTGATCACATCATAAATAGCGAGCGAGACAATCTCGGGTGTGAGTTTACTCTCGCGCGTGTCCTTCGCCATCATCCGCACGATTGACTGCGTGATCGATGTGTCAGAGGCGCCAGCGGCCACCTTCAAGTGGTCGCCCGTGTCCGCCCGGTCCATATGCATGGCGACAGGCTGCATGATAGCGACATCAATATTGTCCGCTTTCACTTCGTGATAGAGCGCTTCGCTGAACGCCTCGAGGGCGAATTTCGAAGATGTATAAGCGCTGAGATAAGGTACCGCCAATAATCCGCCGAGGGAGCTCATGCTGATGATGAGCCCATGGCCTTGCGCCCGCATGATGGGCACAGCCGCTTTGGCAACAGACGCCGCACCCAGAACATTGATGCTGTAAACGCGGCTGAGTTCCTCCATCGACGTTTCTTCGACGGAGCCCAGCACCATCTCATTTACGCAGTTCACGACAACATCGACACTGCCCATGGCCTCCTTTGCGGCGGCGAGGCAATCAATCACCGATTGCTCGTCCAGCACATCCATGGCCAACATCTCGATATCAGGCGTTTTGGATTTGGCGGGATCACGCATGGTCCCGCGCACAACGAGACCTTTGTCCTGCAGGGTGCGTGCGAGCACGGGGCCAAGGCCGCCCGACGCACCGCATACCAAAACGGTCTGAGGTTTCTTCTTTGACTTACCAATCATGACGTCCCCGTCTGTTCCCGGTTGCGTAGATAGACGGCCATATCGGCGACCCGCGTTGCATGTTCGCGAATGAATTCGTCGGTCATCGGGTTGACGCCGAAGAGTTCGCGGCACTCATGTTCGGCGTTGAAGACCATCGTTGCTGCGCCGACCGTCATGTAGAAATAGTGTGGGTCCTGAACGACCCCGACAAAATCCTCGAGCCAGGCGAGGCGATTGCGATGAAAGGTCGAGATCAGATAGTCCAGCCGCCAGCTGCTGGTCCGACCTTCCTGAATGATCAGTCGGTTGAGTTCTGGCGCTTCCGCGCTGAAGCGCACAAAAGCGGTGATGACAGCTTTGAGTTGACCGTCATCATCAAGGTCTTTCAGAACCGGCGCGAGTGGCTCCACGCGGGCCTGAAGGACCGCGAGGATCCGATCAACCGCCGCTTTCCAGAGGCCCTCTTTGTCTGAGAAATGGTAGGCCACGGCGCCACGCTGGACGCCAGCTTCAACCTCAAGCGCTCTGATCGAGACACCGTCATAAGTGTGCGTCGCAAAGGCTTCTGTCGCCACCTGCAGCAGCGATTCCCGCGTTTCTGCGGCCCGTTGCTGCTGTCGGCGCTTGCCCGGCCTAGTTCCGGAAATAATTGTATTCATGTCACTTGACATATAAAGGATCAATAAATATGTCAAGTGACATAATTATATTCCTCGCTGGCCGCCGCCGGCAAGGAGCTCAAGCGGAGCCGATAGAGGAGGGCTGGTGGTCATGGAGCAGGTTCAAAAGCAGGATTACGCGGTCGCGCAGAAAGTCGTTCATTGGCTGATGGCCATTGCGATCATGATGGATCTCTACATTGCGCAGAAGTTTGGCGGCGTAATGGAAGAGCTTGATCGGTTCGAATCCAGAAATGATCACGCGACACTAGGGACGATCGTGGCAGTTCTCTTTGCGATCCGCATCTATCTGCGGTGGAAGCACGGCGCGCCACCGCTGCCCGCCGACATGCCCGGCTGGCAGAAGGTCCTGGCTCATGTGGCGCACTGGGCGCTCTATGGACTGATCGGAGCGCTCATCGCAACTGGCATCCTGAGCGCAGTCAACGCAGATACACTCATCCAACCGTTTGGCTTGTTTGCGTATGGAGATGGCACAGGCGCCGAAGAAACATTTCTCTTTATTCGCGGGTTTCATGAACTGACGACGAACCTGATCATTGCCCTGATTGGTCTCCACATAGTCGCAGCCCTTTACCACATGATTTTTGTGCGCGATGGGGTTACGGGGCGCATGCTGAAATTCTGGAGAGGCGAGAAGGCGGCGTAGCGCTCATCCGCAAGCGCTCAAGCCCTCTTTTTCTTCGCGAGGTGATAGGTGAGCGCGTGCCCGAGGCAGTGCCGCAGCTCTTTCTCAGGCAGCCTTTTTCGGGCGTCGAGAATGAGGGCCCTATTGCCCTCGAAGGATAAGCTGTCGCCGTACATGTCGCGAAACGTCGAGACCAGGTTGGTCTGGCAATGGAAATAAACGGCGACGTGGTCTGGGTCACCCTTGATCGCATCTATGCGGATCGTACTGCCGCTCTTCGTTTCCGGGGTGAGATAGCTAGGCTGTCCCCACTTTAGGGTTTCCTGAAGTTCGCCTACACTAGGCGTTTGAGCTGCAGTCCGGAATATCAGGTTGCGGAGCGCTAGAAGCTTCTGGCGCGCTTTGCCCTGATAGCCCTCAAACACTGCCGCAACACTGTCTGTTTCGAACGGGATGTCAGTCTTCTGGGGCATTGCCGTCTCTGTCCGATCTCATATTGGTCGCAGAGAATACTAGCATAGGACCCTGTCGTTTCTTGTCAGGAGAGGTATGCGATGCCGGACGGCAGGGCCTCAACTTGGCTTTAACCTCGAATCCCGACACAATATGCCCGTGAGTTCGGTGGGGCTTTGCTGGACTGCAATCATTTGGGAGTTGGTCATGTTACGCCAGGTTGGCGCAATCCCCTTTGTCATACGTGAGAAGAAACCATTGGTTTTGATGATCACGTCGCGCACCCATGAGCGGTGGATATTCCCAAAAGGGTCCGTGGAGAAGGGCGAGACTCACGCAGAAGCCGCTCTGCGGGAGGCCTATGAGGAAGCGGGCATCCGAGGCCACGCGCTGGACCAGTTCGCGCATGATGTGCAAGCGGTGAAGCAATTGGCGGATGGGCCCCGAGACCTCCTGGTAACCTACATTCCGCTCCATTTCACTGAGCAGCATGACGAATGGCCTGAGCGCAAGAGCCGCGACCGCAACTGGGTCACGATGGGCGACGCCAGACGCATCGCAGGCGGCCCGGACATTCGCAGCGCGCTCGATGGCTTTGAAGCCCTGCTGCCGAACCTTCATAGGCTGGCAAGTACCAGATAGATCGTAGCCGACAGGGCTGCGGCAGCCGGCACGGTGATGACCCACGCTGCGGCGATCGAATATGCAAAGCGGCGCCTTACAAGCATTCTCTTCTGACGAATAACCGGTTGGCGCAAGGCTTCGTCTGGCGTTGCGTTTAAGAGAACCTTGCGCCGACCATCTTTGCGTTTCGGGTTCTCTAGATATTCGCGCAGGAAGCCGACGCCGAAAATGGAACCGATGGCGATATGGGTGGAGCTCACGGGCAGTCCCATATTGGTCGCGATCAGCACTGTGATTGCTGCCGACAAGGCCACACAATAGGCGCGGATGGCGTTAAGACGGGTGATCTTCTCGCCCACTGTCCGAATGAGCTTTGGTCCAAAGAGCGCAAGTCCGATGGCGATACCAAAACCGCCAATGGCCAGCACCCAGAACGGGATCGCGACCTTCGATTGGAACCCCGATGTCTCTGTCACCACGGATGCAATGGCAGCAAGCGGCCCGACAGCATTCGCGACGTCGTTTGCACCATGGGCGAACGATAGTAGGGCCGCACCCAAAATCAGCGGCAGGTGAAAGAGCCTAGGTATCTCTTTCTTTCTGTTCCGCAAGGTCATCGATAGACGTTTGATGTAGGGAATGGATAAGACGCCGGCGATGATGAACGCGAGCGCAGAAACCAAGACTACTTCCTCTAGGCCAGGCTTCCAGATCCGTTTCAAGCCTTTAAGTGCCATATAAGCAGCAAAGGTTGCGGCCATCAGCGCGATAAGAAAGGGGACCCAGGTGCGTGCGGCTGCCAGCTTGTCTTCTTTGTTCAGGATAAGCGTTTTGATCGATGCAAGGAGGGCCGCGGCAATCACCCCACCCAATACCGGAGAGATCACCCAGCTGGCCGCGATGCTTGCCATGGTGGGCCAGTTCACAACACTGAGCCCAGCAGCAGCGATGCCGCCCCCAAGGACCCCGCCCACAATTGAATGGGTGGTGGACACGGGGGCGTTTAAAACTGTCGCCAGGTTGATCCAGAGCGCTGCCGCAATGAGAGCACTCATCATCAGGAGGACGAAGTCGCTCTCATCCACCGCGCCCTCAGGACTGATGATACCTTTCGCCACGGTACTCACCACATCGCCGCCTGCGAGCAGTGCACCGGCTGCTTCGCAAACCACCGCAATGGCGACGGCGCCGCCAATCGTCAGGACCTTTCCGCCGACGGCTGGACCCATATTGTTGGCGACATCATTGGCGCCGATATTGAGTGCCATATAGCCGCCAAACATTGCCGATAAGACGAGGATCAGCGTCGCGTTGATGCCTCCTTGCGGTCCGATCAGGGAGCTTGATGCGACTGAAATCCCAATGGCGCCGAGGAACAGAACCGACAGGACAATTGGTAACGCTTGGATACGAAAGCCACGGGCAGAGTCGAGAATATATCCCTGACGACGTAGATCGTTCACATAGCGGTTTTCGAGCTTCTTGTTAGCCACGCACCCCCCCGTCGGCCTGCAGACCAGGCGTGGAAACCGAATCTGCAACAGATAGTATCTCTATTGGGTACCACTCTTGGGATTAGATTGCACTTTGCGTAATAAGGTAAGGTCAATGCCAAACCAATATGACGGAGCGCGTGTTTTGCCAGACGATATGCCCGATGCACTGTCATTCGCCGCCTATGAGGTCGGTGCGGATGGAAATGTGCGCCAGCTTTCTGATTTTTCAGCCGCATGCGCTCCCGCGGAGGCTGAGTATCAGTGGATTCGGATAGTCCTTCATCGCAACACCGGCACTCACGAGGCGCTTGAAGACCTCAATCTGCCGCCAATCGTTACACAAGCTCTGTTGGCGCATGAAACGCAACCTAGATTTAGCAAGCTCGCTGGCGGCGCCTTGCTGGTCTTGCGCGGCGTGAACACACAGTCCCACGCTGATCCTGACGACATGGTGTCAGTTAGGATTTGGATGGAACCGAAAAGGATTATCACCGTTCAGCTCAGGCAGGTCCGGTCTGTTCAAGAAATTTCTGAAGCATTCGAACATGGCAGCGCTCCAAAAACGATCGGTAGCTTTCTGACGGATCTTGTTTGTGACATGAGCAGTAAGATTGAAAGCATGGTCGCAAACCTTGTGGACCAATTGCATGACCTTGAAGAGGGAAGCTTGGACAATGGCGGAGCGACAGAGCGGATGTTTCTAAGCGAGCTACGGCGGCAGTTGATTGTTGTCCGCCGGTATGTCGCGCCGCAGCGGAGCGCCTTGGAACGGATAAGTCTCTCAGACATCTCTGTTCTAAAAGATACAGATCGACAGCTGACACGTGAAGCATGTGACCAAACCGTTCGTCTTGTTGATGAGCTTGATGCAGCACGAGAGCGCGCGACGGTGATTAGTGAGACATGGGCGGCCAATCGGGCTGAGGAAATGAACCGCAATATGCTGCTGCTCTCAATAATTGCAGCTGTTTTTCTACCTCTTGGATTTATGACGGGCTTGCTCGGCATAAATGTTGGTGGTGTCCCTGGCGCAGACTTTCCATATGCGTTCTGGATTGTTTGCGTCCTAAGTGGCGGCCTGGCCGCCGGTCTCTACGCTCTTTTCAAGTGGCTTAAGTGGATTTAGCACCGACATAGAAAAGCCGGACACGACATTGTCGTGCCCGGCCTCCCTTTGTCGTACTGGTGTCGTTAGCTCGCCTTGGCTTCTTCCCCAGGGAATTGATCCCGCAGAATGCGCTTCAGCGCCTTGCCGGTCGGGTTCCGAGGGATAGCGTCGATAAATTCGACACCTTTTGGAAGCTTGTAGCGCGCAAGTTTACCATCGCAGTGTTTCATTACTTCCGCTTCGGTCAGACTGTCATCTTCCGGCACAACAACTGCGATCGGGATTTCGCCCCATTGCTGGTTCTGTTGACCGATAACAGCGCAGTCTTGAATCTTCGGATGCGCCAGCAGGACATTTTCGATTTCCGCCGGGTAGATATTTTCACCCCCAGAAATAATCATGTCCTTGATCCGGTCCTGGATGTAGACGAACCCATCTTCATCGACCGTTGCGAGGTCGCCCGTGTGGAGCCACCCATCGACAATCGTTTCGGCGGTAGCGTCGGCGCGGTTCCAATATTCCTTCATTATGTGTCGGCCAGACACCAGGACTTCCCCGACATCACCTGCCTTGATGTCATTGCCATCGCTGTCAACAACACGGACATTGGTGTGGAAGAAAGCTTTACCCGTTGAGCCGGCTTTTGCCATGGCATCGTCTGGCGAGATCAAGCAGGACGGACCACAGGTTTCCGTCAAGCCATAGACCTGGTGGATCTCGATCCCCATGCCTGCATAGGTCTCAATGAGGGTCACCGGCACCGGTGCCGCACCACTCATGACCCAGCGAAGGGACGAGTAGTCGCTGGTGTCTTTCGCGCCCGAGAGGAGCATGAAGTTCAACATGGCCGGCACAGCCAGCATGGTGGTGATCTTCTCGGCTTCAATATTGGTCCACATGGCGTCCAAATCGAAACCACGCATGACCACGGAGGTGCCGCCGCCATGCACACAGGAGATGAGCGGGCTGAGCGCGCCGACATGGAAGAGCGGCAGGACCAGCAGATAGCGGTCTTTTTGCTGCATGTCGCTGGTCGCAAGGGAGGTCAGCGATCCCCACATGGTTGAATTGTGTGTGTGAACGGCGCCCTTTGGCAGACCCGTCGTGCCGGACGTGTACATGATGAACAGCATGTCGTCGTCCTTGGCGCCGATGGCAGGACGATCACTTGAGGCGGCGTCATGGAGCGCGTCATAATCGTCGGCGATAGCTGACCGCTCACCAACGCTGATCCAGCGTGCTACATCTGTGGCATCGCCGCCGCGGCCGTGTATGTCCTCAACAGCTTCGGTGAAGTCAGAGCTGAAAATGAGGGTGGTCGCGCCGCTGTCTTTCAGAATGAAGCAGAGCTCATCCGGCGTCAGGCGCCAGTTGAGGGGCACGCAGACTGCCCCAATCTTGGCGATGGCAAAGAAGGCGTCGATAAACTCAACGCCGTTCATCATCAAGAGCGCAACGCGGTCGCCGGGCTTCACGCCCTGACCCAACAGCATATTGGCGGTCTTGTTGCAGCGCGTGTCGAGATCGGCATAGGTGAAGCGACGACCGCTTTCTGTCTCAACGCAGCCTTCCAATTTGGGGTTCAGGTGGGCACGCTTTTCCAGCAGAAGCCCAATATTGTGATCCATCATATCCTCCCTGAGCTCACGCATTCGCGCGAACAATCAATCCGGTTTTTTCCGGCATTCCTCAATTTCAAATGGGTCTCATATTTGAGAACCCGGTCCCCCGACCGCTTGGAAGTAGTGTGACCCAAACCGTAGCGAAAACAAAGGCTTGATTTGGAATTTTGTCTTAAAGGGCGAGCCGGCCAAGCGCTCCTGACACAGCACGGACGAGCCAGCGGGGCGTGGCGCGGCCGGCGACAGACGCGGCCAAATTGACCATACCCGGGACGCGGATTACTTCGCCCTTGGTGCAGGCTGCATACCCTTCGGCCGCGACACTGGCCACGTCAGAAATCAGGAAGCCTGGAAGCTTGGCGGCAGCCTCGTTGCCCGCCTGGGCAGTCGCCACCATGTCCGTTGCTGTGAAGCCAGGACAAAGGGCCGTTGCCGTGATGCCGTGAGGCTTCAATTCTTCAGACAGCGCTTCCGTCAGCGACAGCACATAAGCCTTGGTCGCCGCATAGGTCGCGAGAGACGGGATAGGCTGAAACGCCGCGATAGAGGCGACGTTCAGTATGCGGCCGGATTTGCGCTCAACCATGGCTGGCACAAACAAGCTGGTGAGCTCGGTGAGCGTGGTGACGTTGAGGTGGGTGAGTTCCAAATGCCGCTGAGTGGAGATTTCAGCGAAAGCCCCCAATTCGAGAACACCGGCATTGTTCACCAGGGTCTCAACGTGGATGCCTTTTGCCGCAACTGTATCGAACAGTTTCTGTCCCGCGTTGGGTTTTGACAAATCAGCCGGAAGGGCAATGGCGGCAATCCCGTGGTCTTTTTCGAGACGCGAGGCGATGGCTTCCAGCTTGTCTTTGGAGCGCGCCACGAGAATGAGATTGGAGCCACCTTGGGCAAACTCGCCCGCGAGCGCTTCGCCAATCCCGCCCGACGCGCCGGTGATCAGCGTTGCTTCCTTCATGGCTGGTGGCGATTTCTTCCTCGCCGTCTTCTTTTTGCTGACGGTTTTCTTTTTTGTGCTGGTTTTGCGGGCTGCTACGGCCATGATTTCCTCCCAACGAGACGCGTTACACTGAGTGTAGGGGGAGGTGTCTTCGGAAGGAAAGTTTTGACTATCTGTCAGCTTTGCGCTTTAGCTCTCCGATGCGCTTGGGCGTGATTGATCTCTGACCCAATCATCCAATGCGTCAGTAGAGGGTATCTCAATCTGGCCATATGCCCTGGACAGCAAGCCAAGTTGTTCCAACTCTTTAAGCGCTTTGTTGATGGATACGCGTGTGACACCCAGAACTTCTGCAAGTTCTTCATGGGTGACTTTGACCGTCCGCTGCCTGCGATCCGCTTGATGCATCATATTGATCGTCTTGCCGACCCGCGCATTAAGGGACAAATGTCTTAGGTCGTCGACAAATGTGAGCGCCGCGTGGAGGCGTTGGGCAAGGAACGCCAGAAAGTAGGACCGGATGCCCGAATGTTTGTCGAGCAACCGGTCAAATCGCGTCTTGCTGATTTTGGCAATCACGGTCTGCCCTACGGCAAAGGCGTCGAACTCTCTCGGCAGCCCGCCAAAGATGGTGAATTCCCCGAAGAACTGATCAGGACCCATGACAGCCATGCCGGCATAGCTGCCATCAATCCCGATTTGGCCGAGGCGAGCAGCGCCGGACTTCACGATCGTCAGGGAGGGATCCATGTCGCCGCGGGCCTGGATCAACTGCCCGTCGGAATAGCTGACAGACACGGCGGCATCAAAAAGCGCCTCCCGCAAGGGGGCGGGCAGGGTCTCTTGAAGTCCCGGTAATCCGTAATCCAGACGGCTGACCAAAAAGTCTCTCCAAATGTAAAAATTTATACATTCTAACGCGCAGAGCCGCCGTATCAAGGGGTCAGCAACCAGAGGAGGACGACATGAAACCGGAAATTCTAGTGATCCTGTGTTTTTTCATCGCGTTTGCAGCAGCAGAAGCAATCCGTACGGGTTTCTTCAAAAAAGACGGCGAGAAGCCAGATGACGCCAAGGTCGAGATGATCTCAATGTTTGCGCTGGTTGCCTTCACGCAGCCTGCAATTCTTTTCAGCTCCACCTGGCTGATGGGTACTTTTGCGCCGGGCACAGAGGATATGCTGATCGCTATCCCGATTGCCGCGCAGGTTCTTTTACTGCTCATTTTTGATGATATGACGCAGTACTGGTGGCACCGGGCGTCTCACACGTTCCCGTGGCTCTACAATCTGCATCGCTCGCATCACAATTCTGAGTATCTGAGCATCCGCATCGTCTATCGGAACAATCTGTTCTATTACGCCATGATGCCGGGTCTGTGGCTGTCCGGTGCGCTCATCTATATGGGCCTCGGCTATGTCTATGCTTTCTACCTTGTGGTCAAAATGGTGGTGATTTTTGGTGCCCACTCTGACGTCCGCTGGGACGGTCCGCTCTACAAGATTAAATGGCTGTCGCCGGTCATGTGGGTCGTGGAACGCACCATCTCCACGCCGGCCACACATTCCGCACACCACGGCAAACACAAGTCTGACGGCATCACAAACTACAAAGGCAATTTCGGCAATCTGCTGTTTTTCTGGGATGTTTTGTTCGGGACCGCTAAGATCACGCGACAGGTTCCAAAAGAGTTCGGCGTTGAGGATCTAGAGCCCGTCACCCTGGGCGAGCAGCTGGCGTGGCCAGTGATCCGGGGCACTGGGTCCCGGTCTGCGGTAATTGCCAAGCCTGCCGACGCAGCTTGAATTCTAACGAAGAGGAGAAGTGTCATGTCAGTTGAGACCAGTGAGAGTGGCCGGATTACGACCTATGCCGAGTTCTGGCCTTACTACTTGCAGGAGCACTCTGTTCCTGCCTGCCGGACCATGCACTATATCGGGACAGTCTTGTCCATCGTGGCGCTGGGCTTGGGCATCTTCGTCAATGCCTGGTGGTTTTTGGCCGCGCCTTTATCGGGCTATTTCTTCGCCTGGGTCGCACACTTCACAATCGAGAAGAACAAGCCGGCGACCTTTACCTATCCAATTTGGTCGCTCATCAGCGACTACCGCATGTTCTTTGCGTGGATCACCGGACGTCTCGGACCTCACCTTGAAGAGGCAGGAGTGCGCTAAGCAAGGGCGTGAGCGGACCCAATCGGTATGTGCTGTCCGGATGTTCGGGGGGCGGCAAGTCGACACTGCTGAACGAATTAAGGCGGCGCGGCTTCCCAGTATTTGAGGAGCCCGGCCGCCAAATCGTGCGTGAAGAACAGGCGACAGGCGGAGACGCCTTGCCATGGGTAAACCCAGAGGCTTTTGCCACTAGAGCTATTGAGATGTCGGTGGCAGCTTTCGACAAAGCTGCCGGCATGACCGGCCCGGTCTTCTACGACCGCTCCTTCCTCGATGCCATCTCCTACGTCACCCACGTTGATTGTCACTTGAGCAATAGCCATCAACAGCTGATCAATGAGCGGCGCTATGCAGACCTGGTCTTTCTGACGCCGCCCTGGCCGGAAATCTTCGAACAGGATGCAGAGCGGCAGGCAAGCTTCGACGACGCAGTGGCCGAATATGATCGCTTGCTGGTCAGCTTCGCTGAGTTTGGATATCGCACCATCGTTCTGCCCAAAACACCTATTAAAGAGCGGACGGATTTCGTACTGGATCAGATAGAGCGGGAAGGAGAAACAAGATGATCGTCGCAATTTTCCGCGCGCGGATCAGGCCCGAAAACGCGGACGCTTATTACGACCTTGCGGACAAAATGGGGGCGATCGCCCGCAAGATGCCCGGTTTCATCTCCTGGAAGGGCTATTTCGCCGATGACGGAGAACGCGTCTCTGTTCACGAGTGGGAGAGCGCGGAAGCGCTGGAAGCTTGGCGCACCCATCCGGAGCACTTACGGGTTCAGGAACTAGGGCGGGAGAAGTTTTATGACGACTACACGCTTTATGTGATGGACGAGCCGCGAACCTCCAAATTTGTGAGAAGCTAAACCGCCTTGCCAACGACGCATGAGCGGCGTAGAAGACGCTGGAAAGGCGCTGCGGGCGCGCCTGGTCCGCCAAAAGCGAAAGCACCCGCCCATCTGTTGAGCGACAGTCCTTATCTGACAAGTTGCTTTCTTATGACCCCGTGGAGCGGAAGAGGGGCGTTAAGGAGAGTAACCTCATGTCCGTGGCACCTGAATCCGAGAGCCAACAGGAACCCCCCCAAGAAACGCCATTAGGCCAGACTGTGACCGACGTCTTGATGTTTCTAAAATCAAAGGCGCGTCGACTGCACAAACAAATCGAAAAAGGCGAACCGGTTCAGGTCGCGCGGATGCGTGCGTTGCCTAAAATGGCCTCGTTCACCGACCAGGAACTGATCGGGCAGGTCAAACGACGCCTCTGTCTCAATGTCATCGCTATGGAGCTGGGCTTTCGAACCTGGGCGTCCTTGGCGCACGTGATGGAAGGGGACGAGGTCGGCGGAGATTTCGGCACCATCCTCTGTCCGGAACGCATGATGGCCCATCAGAATATTTGGATAGCGGACTACCAGGAAGCGTGTGAAATCCAGGCCGACCATGGAGGCTTTCTGCTGGGGTACCGGCGTCAGTTCTTTATCGCTGACGGTGACTATCTAATGGATTTGGGCCTTGACCCTGAAAGGGAGGAATGGGCGAAGATGGATCGCAATTGGGTGGAGCCTGGCGACCTCAATGCGCGGGCCCGCCTCTATGCTCGTCTCTTTGCGGAACGCTTGTCGGCTTAATAAAGAAAGAAAATACTTTACTTAATATGTGATCGGGTGTTTCTTGGACGAAACAAACGGAGAAGCACCATGTCCAATCTCGTGTTTCAGCCCTTTCAAGATGGGCTGGACCCCAAAGAAACACTGATGGTTGATGGCTATACAGACGGATACCGGACGCTCAGCCATTGGCCAGGTCATTCCACGCCGGGACCGTTGCGCCATGACCTGACAACGGGGTCGGCCCTGATACTTGCCGGCATGTCCCCTGAGGAGCGTCAGGGTCTGCTGGGGGACTATTCCATCGTCACCAACAATCACATCGATGCGGATGGTGTCCTTTCGGCGTTCTGCGTGCTCAACCCTGAACTGGCTCTGGAGCATCAGGATCTGATCCTGCGAACGGCAGCGACGGGGGATATGGCGAACTGGTCTGGGCCCGACGCATTGGCGCTGGAGCTCACTTTGATGTCAGAGGTTGCGCAGTTTGAGCCTTTCTATGGTGCGCCAATGACGGAGCAGCACCTGAAGAACCTGACGAAAGCGTACGAACATTGCTTTGAGCTCTTAAAAGACACGCTGCTGGACGATCCCTTTGCATTGCAGAATGGCTGGCAAGAGCGGCACGACCAAGTCGTTGCGGACATTGCGCGGGTAGAAGCGGGCGAAGGGATCAAGGTGACCCAGTATCCGGAAGAAGACCTGGCCGTCCTGGAAATCGATCGCCAGACCACGCTCTTTGGGCTTCGCCACGCCGCCGGCGATTTGTTTCGGGTGCTGGTGGTGGTCCCGTCTAACGGCGGCTGGAAGTATCGCTTTTTCTATCGTGCGGAATCCTGGTTCGATGTGACGTCAATCAAGCCGCATCCACGGAAGAAGCTCGACGGTCTGGCGGCGCGCTTCAACGAGCTGGAACAGAACGCGGACCATCAATGGTGGTCGACACCAACTACATGGGTGGTGCCTGAACTAGGTTTCGGAGCGCCGACAAGAGATGACCTCCAGGCCAGCGCCGCTGATCCAGAGATGGACCAAGATCCGCCCAGCCAACTGCGTCCGGACGTTGTGGTGAAAGAAGTGCGGGCAGCCTTAACGACGGTCCCTGCCTATAGCGACTTTCACACGATTCGAAGAAATTGATTCGTCTGTGAACGGAAGGGTGCTCTCATTCGAGAGTCTGATCGCCCAAACAACGCAACCCCGATCTCCTCAGGCCGGCGACCTGGGACGGGGTTGCTCTTGTGCTTCTCGCACGTGCCCATGCTAAAGAGCCGGGCTTTTCATCGTATGTCTAGAGACCGACGCTGCTGGATGCAGCTGTGGCTAAAGGTCTGTGTTTGCGCTATCTGGCCTAAAATCCTTTGCGTTTGAGCTGCGCTTCTGCACACGCCGTTCGGACTCTACGCTTCAAAAATTCTTTGGAAATATCACTGCCTGAAAATGGCATATGCGCCAGTCGTTTCAAGCTACGCTACTCTTCGCAGGTGGGGTCATCTTCGAAACCTCCTTATGAATTGAGCATTAACTGTGTAGCAAGGAATCGGCTTTCTGTCAAGGGAATCGTGCGATGCGACGCTGCATCATGGTATGAGTCTGCATTGCTGACCTATTACACTTGATTCAAAGAAATCAGTAGACTGAATAAAAATTCGATCTGCAATGCCAATTTGTTTTTGATTCTTCAAACAAGCAAGAGATATGGATGAGTCCTCCCTGCGAATTTTGTATTAGACAGTCAAAGCTATCGCTAGTGTTGTTGCTTATCGCTGGTGTACCTCTTGTAGCAGCATGCATTTTGATTGCTTCGTTTACGCTTCGGGCAGCCCAGGAGGGGCACCTTGAGGCCATATTGGATAAACCTATAATTATCGTCCATTTGGCGGCGTGGGTTGGCGCCCTATTCTTTCCAGTCTGCATGCTGATCGGGGTCAAGAAGCTCTTAACTGGAAGGCCAGATTTATGTGTCGTAAGCACAGGACTGGTGTTTTATCCGGAAACAAAGCAGGCTCTCCTCATACCCTGGTCGAGTGTTGAGCATGTTGGTGTAGACAAAGTCCGTGCAGAGGAATTTTTTTCTATACGAGTACGCGATCTTAATCAGCTGTATCGGCAATCTGGACGCCGACCACCCTCGTTCCGTTGGGTGAACCGACTAATGGGCTTTGGTGATTTCAGCATAAGCATGAGGGGCACTGGTATGACGGCAGCAGCACTTATAGAGAGAGTGCAAGACATGGCCGGAAATCAACTAAAACTGTCTAAGAGCTGAAGCCAAAAGAAAAGGCCGGTGTCTCCACCGGCCTTCTCAGAAAATATGTGTCTGCTCTTAGACAGAGTAGTACATGTCGAATTCCACCGGATGCGGTGTCATTTCGAAGCGTTCGATTTCTTCCATCTTCAGCTCGATATAGCCATCGATCTGCTCGTTGGAGAAGACGTCGCCCTTGGTCAGGAACTCACGGTCAGCATCGAGGCTCTCGATAGCTTCGCGAAGCGAGCCAGCAACCGTTGGGATGTCGGCCAGCTCTTCCGGTGGCAGAGCGTAAAGGTCCTTATCCATTGGATCGCCTGGATCGATCTTGTTCTGGATGCCGTCGAGACCAGCCATCGCCATCGCGGAGAAGGCGAGGTACGGGTTGGCGGTTGGGTCTGGGAAGCGGATTTCAATACGCTTGGACGCTGGCGACGTGCCGTAAGGAATACGGCAGGAAGCGGAGCGGTTGCGAGCTGAGTAAGCCAGCAGAACAGGAGCTTCATACCCTGGAACCAGGCGCTTGTAGGAGTTGGTTGAAGCGTTGGTGAAAGCGTTCAGCGCTTTCGCGTGCTTCAGGATACCGCCAATGTAGTGCATGCAGGTTTCAGAGAGATCTGCATAGCCGCTGCCTGCGAAGGTTGGCTTGCCGTCTTTCCAGATCGACTGGTGGCAGTGCATGCCCGTACCGTTATCGCCAAAGACAGGCTTCGGCATGAAAGTAGCGGACTTGCCGAATGCATGGGCCACGTTGTGGATCGAGTATTTGTAGATCTGCAGGTGGTCAGCAACCGTTGTCAGCGTCTGGAACTTCAGACCCAATTCGTGCTGGGCCGCGGCCACTTCGTGGTGGTGCTTTTCAACTTCAACACCCATCTGAGCCATAGTGGAGAGCATTTCAGAACGCAGGTCCTGCGCGCTGTCGATTGGGTTGACCGGGAAGTAGCCACCTTTGGTCCGTGGACGGTGACCCAGGTTGCCCATTTCATACTCGGTGCCCGTATTGTCTGGAAGTTCAACGCTGTCGAGAACAAAGCCGGTGTTGTAAGGCGTGGCAGAGAAGCGCACATCGTCGAAGACGAAGAATTCAGCTTCAGGGCCGAAATAGATCGTGTCGCCGATGCCTGTGCTCTTCAGATAGGCTTCTGCGCGTTTCGCAGTGCCGCGAGGGTCACGGTCGTAAAGCTCGCCCGTGTTTGGCTCGATGATGTCGCAGAAAACAGCGAGGGTTGTCTGCGAATAGAAGGGGTCAATAACGGCCGTTGCGCAATCAGGCATCAGGATCATGTCTGACTCGTTGATTGCTTTCCAACCGGCGATTGAAGAGCCGTCGAACATCTGACCATCTGTGAAGAAGTCTTCGTCGACCATTGAGACGTCAAACGTCACGTGCTGCATTTTTCCGCGCGGGTCGGTGAACCGGAGGTCCACATATTTCACGTCTTTGTCTTTGATTGTCTGTAGGACAGCGGCGGCATCGGCCATAGTGTTCTCTTTCCCTGCTGTGTCTCGTAAGTGATGGCAGGCTTCTGCCTACCGGTTAGGTTTGCACAAGCCCCGGGCGGGGCATGCGGTCTTAAATCGCTTCGTCGCCGGTCTCCCCGGTACGGATACGAATTGCTTCTTCAACGGTAGAGATGAAGATCTTTCCGTCGCCAATGCGGCCTGTGCGGGCCGCATTCTGAATAGCCTCAACCGCTTTTTCCACGGTTTCATTGTCGAGGACCACCTCGATTTTCACTTTCGGGAGAAAATCGACAACATATTCAGCGCCTCTGTAGAGCTCTGTATGTCCTTTTTGACGGCCAAAGCCTTTGGCTTCGGTCACCGTGATCCCCTGGAGCCCGACTTCCTGAAGCGCTTCCTTCACCTCGTCGAGCTTGAACGGTTTAATGATCGCCTCGATTTTTTTCATCGTTTTTTGTTTCCCGACCCACCTGTGAAGCGAATACGTGCCTCCTTCCCAGGTGCAGCCTGTGTAGCTTTCAATCTGACGCGTCACCGCCGCGCCCGCGGTAAGAATTGGTTAGCACAAGCTATGCCATCGCTTTGGGCGCTGAATTGATGAATGAAAACAAAGAGATAGGGGTTCACCTGGTGTCTTTAGCTTATTTGCTGGGCAGATATTGAGCACAAAAAATAGGCAAATGCACAAATACAGGGCGATTTTTCATGTCGCCCCTCCCGTTGCCCCGGCGGCCAACCTCTGAAATGCTCCGCCCACCACGAATTTCACCGCTTTTTTGGGGGCGCAATGCGGCCAGGGAACACAGTCTTTTCAGGGCTCGGCACAACCATCTTCAGCACCATGTCGGCGATGGCGGCGGCTCATGGCGCTATCAATCTGGGGCAGGGCTTTCCAGACGACGAAGGTCCTGTGGAGCTGCGGGAACGAGCGGCGCAGGCGGTCATGGAAGGGCCCAACCAATACCCACCATCGATGGGACTTCCGGAACTCCGCAGAGCGGTCGCGGATCATGACACACGGTTTTACGGGCTTGATGTCGACTGGGAAACGGAGACGCTGGTGACCTCTGGCGCGACGGAAGCGTTGGCAGACACATTCTTGGCGCTGCTCAACCCCGGCGATGAGGCGATCCTGATCGAGCCTTTTTATGACTCCTATCTGCCGATGGTGGAGGCGACTGGCGCCCGCGCGGTAACTGTCGCGCTGGACGCTCCCCATTGGGACCTCGATCTCGATGTTCTGGCCTACGCCTTTTCTGACAAAACGAAGCTCATCGTCGTGAACACACCAATGAACCCGACCGGCAAAGTGTTCTCCAGAGAAGAGCTTCAGGGGATTGCAGATTTGGCGGTGAAACACGACGCCTATGTTGTGCTGGATGAAGTCTATGAGCACCTTGTCTATTCAGATGCCGTGCATGAGACGATGATGGCACTGCCGGACATGAGGGACCGATGTGTTCGCATTGCCTCTGCCGGAAAGACCTTCTCTCTCACAGGATGGAAGATCGGCTACATCACTGCTGCGGCGGATCTGCTGGCGCTGATCAACAAGGCCCACCAATTCGTCACCTTCACCACGCCACCCGCTTTTCAAAAAGCCGTGGCCTGGGGCCTGATGCAGGACGACGCCTATTTTCAGAACCTGGCAAGTGATCTGCAACAGAAGCGGGACCTTTTGTCCAAAGGTTTGGGCGCTGTCGGCTTTGACGTGGTCCGTGCCGACGGCACTTATTTCGTGACCACAGACATCTCAGGCTTCGGCTTCAATGGCACAGACCTGGATTTTTGCAAAGAGATCACGGAAAAGGCAGGCGTGAGCGCAATCCCGGTCAGCCCTTTCTACAAACCGAGGGAAGGGGCGGCAGACATCCCTCGCAACATGGTGCGCTTCTGTTTCTCCAAACAGCCAGAAGTGCTGGAAGAAAGTACCTTCCGGTTGAAGCGGTACTTCGGATGAGCGAACCCCTCCGACGAGAAGCGCTGAGCGGTGACGCCAAATGGCTCGTCCTCTTTCTGCACGGCCTGGGATCGAACGGCGCAGACCTCATGACCTTCGCCGACTATTGGGCGAAGTCCATGCCCGACGTTGCTTTCTCCGCGCCGTCTGCGCCAACACCCTGTCCCGACGCCCCCGGCGGCTTTCAATGGATACCGAGATTACCGCCGGGCCACCCGCGCCTGTTTCCGGAAGTTGAGATTGCTGCACAAACCCTGCAGCCGCTCATTGATGAGGAGCTGGATGCTGCGGGCGCGGCGCCGGACCGTCTAGCGCTTGTCGGTTTTTCGCAAGGAACAGTTATGACGCTGCATGTGGGATTGCGGCGGCCTGTGCCGCCGGCAGCTCTACTGGGGTATGCCGGGGGACTGGTCGGTCGGGACAAGCTGGCGGAGGAAATCCTCTCCAAACCGCCCGTCATGCTCATCAATGGCGATGCCGACCCGATGGTGCCGGCGTCTGCGCAAGCGCCCGCGCTGGAAGCTTTGCAGGCCGCTGGCATTGTCGCCGCCGGTCAGATCATGCCCGGACTGGATCACAGCGTGAATGCGGAGGCGCTTGTTCTGGGCGCGCGCTTCCTTCTGAGCGCATTTGACTATCGCGAGAAAAACCCAGCTTAAGCGCCGAAGCTGTCGCTCCTGCGAACATCCTTACGCGACAATCTGCCTTATCCGCACCCATGGGGCCGCGTGCAAACATCCGGCCTAGTTCACCTGAACTGGCTGGGAGTGCAAAATGGGTCCGTTGCTTCGGATCAATCTCTATGTGTTGGGCGCGTCCGCAGTTGGCATCGGTTTGTCGATGATGTTTTTGGGCGCAGAGACCACGGCAGACTTTTTTGCTGCCATCATCGTTGTGCTTGTTTCCGCGCCGGACTTGCCAGAAGGCTTTTCATCGCCTGACGTGGATTCTGAGCTGCGCTTTTATGCGGTGTTTTGGATTGCCTACGGCGTTATCTTGATCCGCACCGCTGGCGACTTGCCTCTGAACCTGTACTTGGTCCCCTGGCTTGCCGGATTGTTCTTTGCCGGTGGGGTGGGGCGCCTCTTGTCTCTCTGGTCAGTGGGCCAGCCGCATCCACTTTTCATTGTGCTGATGATCGTCGAGTTGGCCCTGCCGCCTCTATTGGTGTTGTTGTGGGCAGCGGAAAAGCGCAGCAGCTAAGCCGCCGCTTTCCGGCGGCGTCCAAACCACTTGGATGGTGAGAGCGATGAGCGCGCCCGGTCCACCTGCGGTTCAACTTCAATGCCAAGCTTTTCAGACAGCTGATCTGCGCCACCAATGTATTCGCCATCGAGCCAAATCTGCGGTACGGTCACCGGCGTCTTCTCGCCAATATGCGCCTTCACGCGCGGGAACATCTCGTACATGCGGCCTGGGTTCTTCACCACATCATGATAGGTGTATTCGATGCCGGCATCTTCGAGGTATTTTTTTGCGCGTTTGCAATGCGGGCAACTTTCTTTGCCGAACATCTGATTGCCTTCAAGTGCAAAGCGGTCTGTTGCGATGTTCATGACCTTCTCCGCCAACACGCCGCGGTTCAACGCTTCGCCCTCTGAAACAACCTCACCCTCAACCAGTACGATGGGCGCATGCCATGCACCCTTTCGAAGTGGCTTCCACCATTCCGACAGCCATTCACGCACATCAAGTTCCACGGGAACGCCATTCAGTTCATTCGCCGTGGTGTCTTCGATAATATCGACAGTCAGAGCGCATTCGCCGCAAGGTATCTTCACCTTGAACGGCCCCCATTGGCCGGCCCAGCGGTAGAGCGTGACTTTAATTGGCGCTGCAGATGTGTCTTTGTCGGTCATGACGTACCCCTTCTGGTCAGGTTGACCACTAGATACGCGTGCCTCCGCGAAATCCAATTGAACCTGACTGACATTTCTGTGATTGCGCGTGAGCGGCACAAAACCCGACGTCATATTGCTGCACTGGACAGCGCAATGCCTATGGTTATCTTCACCCGCAATCGGGCTTCAGAGCTAAACAAACGGGAGTTATCGGATGGTGGATCCGCGTACGCCCATCCTGGTTGGATGTGGGCAGGTTGTTCAAAAAGAAAAAGACCTGGATAAGATCAAAGATCCTGCCTCCCTGATGGCAGATGCCGCGAAACTTGCGCTGGCAGACACCACCATTGCCGACCTGACGGGCAAGCTCGATACCATCACCTGCACACGCTTTGTGATCGACAGCCCGGGCAGCCGGGAGTTGCCGATCAGTCAATATGCAAACCTGCCTCAGACACTGGCGAACAAGCTGGGGGCCACACCCGCCAATACCTGTTACGGACCGACTGGCGGCAACACCCCCCAAATGCTGGTGAATTACACAGCAGAGCGCATTGCTGAGGGCGATCAGGACGTCGTGCTTCTTGCCGGTGTCGAGTGTTTCGGCTCCATGCAGAAACTCCTGATGGCGGGCAAGACGCCAGAAACCTGGAATGATGATCCAGGTGGCACGCGCATCGACATTGGATATGAAAAAGAAGGTGTGACGGAGGTAGAAAACCTCCACAAGCTGCAGCACCCCGTGAACTGCTACCCGCTGTTCGAAAATGCCCTTCGCGGTCAGGCAGGCAGGTCAGTCAAAGACCATCAATTGTTCATCGGCGAATTGATGTCGCCTTTCACGAAGGTAGCAGCTGCTCACCCGCAGGCCTGGTTCCCGGTTGAGCGATCTCCGGAAGAGATTGCGACGCCGACCGATGCGAACCGCTATGTCGGCTATCCCTACACCAAATACATGAACGCCATCATGGCCGTCGATCAAGCGGCAGCGGTGGTCATGATGTCGGTGGAGAAAGCGCGCGAGCTGGGCGTGCCGGAAAACAAGTGGGTCTATCTCCACGGCTCAGGGGATGCGAACGATCTCTGGTTCCTGACGGAACGCCAGAATTTTCATTCAAGTCCGGCCATCCGCACGATGGGGCAGAAGGCCTTCGCCCAAGCCGGCTGGTCGATAGATGACATTGACATCATGGACCTCTATTCCTGCTTCCCGAGTGCCGTGCAGATTGGCATGAAGGAACTGGGGATACAGGTGGGCGATTCGCGCCCGCTGACGGTCACTGGCGGTTTGCCGTATTTCGGCGGCGCCGGAAACAACTATGTCATGCATTCGATTGCAACCATGGTCGAGAAGCTTCGCGCCAACCCAGGCAAAAAGGGCATGTGCACGTCGAACGGCTACTACGTCACCAAACACGGCATTGGTCTCTATTCCACGACGCCGACAGACGGACCGTGGAAACGCGAGAACCCCGCCACCTATCAAGCGGAACTGGACGCGATGGACCATCCTCGCGTTGAAGAAAAACCCAATGGCGCAGCGAAGATCGAAACCTTTACCGTGATGCACGGTCGCGGTGGACCTGAGTTCGGCATTGTGATGGGCCGGCTCGACGCAGATGACGCTCGCTTCGTGTCACACGTTACGGCGGAAGCAGACATTCAGAGCCTGCTGACCCAGGAAAGCCTTGGCCGTCCTGGCACTGTCGAACACACGGATACCGGCCTCAACGTGTTTACGCTCGCATAGACAATAGTCCGATTTCAGTTCAAAAAAAGGCGGCTCATGGAGCCGCCTTTTCTTATGTGCCAACCGATGGGTCATAGAGGCCCAGGGACCCATGCATCTTAAAGCCGAGTAGGTTTGTGACGTCCTCCGGCAGCTTGGCCGCAATATCCGGGGGCGTGTCGAGAAACATATTCTCTTCCTGACGCAGCCAGCCAAGCCCGTAAGACAGAATGATCCCATAGCGCCAGTCCTGGGACACATTAGGTGCGGCCGCGTGAAGCGTGCCGCCTGCCCACAGAAGCACCGACCCCGCCGGCATCTCAGCATTCAAAATCTCGTCGGGCTCCGCGGTCCGTCCTGCATCCCACTTGTGGCTGCCCGGCACGATGAAGGTCGCGCCATTGTCTTTCCGGAAGTCGGACAGAGCCCACATGGCCGACATGACAAGGTTGGGGCGGGGAACTTTGAAAAAGTCGAAAGGATCATCTTCGCGATGGAGGACCTGACCGCGAGCGCCCGGGCCGATCTCCAAGGCCGCAGTCACGTGCAGGTGGTAACCTTCACAATTGCCGCCGAGATAATCAGCCACTACGCTGTTAACCGCTGGATGCAATGCCATTGCATGCGTACCGGGCGCTCGTGCGATCAGCGCGGTTACACGGCGGGTGTTCGCTGGATAGAAGTCCTCTGGGTTGTCTTTGCCCATTGGGGCTGCGTCCATGTAAGGCTGCAACTGCTCCTTCACAGCCTCTATGTTGTCGGCTTCCTGGGCCCTATGAATGACCACAGCGCCAGCCTCAGCAAACGCTTCGGCGATGGCTTTGGGTTCGTCGGTTGGTGCGAACTCAGGAATCTGTGGCACGGCGCGAAGGTCCTCTAGGAATATTCAAATAAGCGAGGCGCAGGCGCGTCACCAGATCCAGGTTTCAGGGTCTGGAACGGGCTTCCCGTCATTCATCCAGAAGAAGCCTTTGATGTTCCGCACGATGATCCAGACGATCGTTGCCAACAGCATGAAAATGCCGACGACAAAAACGATCAGCAGAGAACTGATAACGCCGTAGAGCAGGCCGATCCAAAAGGTGCGGATCTGATAAGTGAAATGCGTCTCGGCCAGGTCGTCCGCGTCAGAGCGCCTGAGATAAGCCATGACCAGGCCGATAATGGTTGTGAGACCGCCGGTCAGAAACCCACCGAAATTCAAAAGATAGATGAGTTTCACAATATCGGCGTTGTTGGACCCGGTGTTTGGACCGTCTTGGTCTGACATGCTATTCCCTCCGCATTGACACACAAGAAGGTTATTCGCCGATGCGACGTCTGTCGATAGCTACGGCAGAGGGACACTGGGCGAGGGAGAAGAGCATGCCACGCATTTACATGATTAGACATGGTGAAGCCGCAGCCGGTTGGAGCGAAGATAAGGACCCCGGTCTTTCGGATTTAGGTCGCTCGCAATCGGAGGCTGCAGCGAAGGTCATCATGTCTCGTGAGGCTGAGGTCTTACCGGTTCTGTCGAGTCCCCTCCGCCGGTGTCAGGAAACGGCCGTGCCGCTGTCAGATGCTTGGGACCTGAAAGCAACGATCGAGCCGCGCGTCGCGGAGATCCCGTCACCTGATCTGAGTCTGGACGAGCGCGGTGTCTGGCTGCGCCAGATCATGGGGGGCACCTGGGCGGAAACGCAATCTCCGGTAGGCCATAATCTTGACCTGGTTGGCTGGAAACAGTCTGTTGTCGACGCGCTATTGGAGTTGACATCCGACACCGTCATCTTTTCGCACTTCATCGCAATCAACGCAGCCGTCGGACACGCGTTGAACGATCCCCGTGTGATCTGCTTCCGTCCGGACAATTGCTCGGTGACCGTGTTCGAAACCGATGGCACCACCCTGTCCGTCGTCGAACAGGGTGGCGAAGCCGAGACCAAGGTCAACTAAGCTGCTGCTGCGGCCGCTGGGGTCGCTGACGATAGCCTAACCGTGCTGATGACCAGGCCGGCAACGATAAGGGTCAGCGCTGTCATCGACGTCCAGGTGAGGGCTGACGCCTGTTGTGCGCCTGACAGGTTCAAATAGACCAGCATCAAGAGGCCGCCGCCATTGCTCACGAGGCCGGTCCAGATTGTGATCCAGGGGACTGAGCCGCGTCCGGCCAGCATGAAACCGCCTGCATAATTTACGATGAGAGCGAGATAGGCGACGCCAAGCAAGCGTGCGTAGCTGATCGGTTCTGGCGCCTGGCCCATGAGTGATTCAAACAGCGACACGGGGAAAAAGAGGAGCGGCCCGGCCCATAGGAGCACGGTCGCGGTGATTTTGAAGACGAGCACACCACGCAAAAAGCGAAGTGTTTGAGAAAGGGTGGAATTCTGCATTTCGGAACCTCTTGAGCAGGGAAGACCCCAAAAACATCGCCGAACGCATAAGGGTTGACCATTGGCGAAAAAGACAAATAAATAGGCAAAAACGACAAAAAACCTTTGGAGATGTTTTCGTGCCCAATCTGTTTGTTCTGGCGTTGCCTGGGTGTGTCGGCTCGGCAGTCCTTGGCCTCAAGGAAGTCTTCCATATGGCCAACAGAGTTGCGGAAGAACTGGGGGAACCCACCCTCAATCTTAATCCCTCGATCGTCGGTCTCACGGCAGATCCGGTGCCGACGGACGAGGGCATGTTCTTGCCTGTCGAACGAGAGCTGCCGGCCGCAAAGCAAGATGACATTCTCGTGGTGCCAGGTTGCATGACCCAAAGTCTTGATCTCGCTGCGACAGCCAAGTCGCGGGGGACGGAGGTTTCTGCCCTGCAACGTTGGGCATCGAATCGCGGTGTCATTGCTGCGCAATGCAGCGCTGTTTTTCTCCTTGCGGAGGCGGGTCTCCTGGACGGACGCAAGGCGACGGCGACCTGGTGGGCGCAAAAACACCTACAAGAGGCTTATCCAGAGATTCAATTGAGCGAAGAAGAAACGCTCACTGACGATGGCGACGTTATCTGCGCAGCGGGTCCTTATTCGCACCTCGATCTGGGGCTGCACCTGATCGAGAAACTCGTCTCTCGGTCGCTGGCCTCCTTGGTTGCGAAGTTTGCCATGATCGAAAGGGCGCCGCCGTCTCAGTCTGCCTTCCGCACCATTGACCTCATGAAGACAACACCGCCACTCGCAAAACGGATCGAAAAGATCGTGTTGGCGAGCCTGCCGGCCGTGCCCGCGTTGAGCGAGATCGCCTCCGAACTTGGTCTTACGCCGCGAACACTTCAACGCCGCCTCGCGGAGAGTGCGGACACCACGCCCAAGTCTTTGGTCAATCAGATAAGGATGGATGTCGCCAAGCAAATGATCGAGACAAGTGCGGCATCGATACCGGATTTGATGATAGCGACTGGCTTTGCAGACGAAAGTGCCTTTCGAAAACAGTTTGCCAGGGCGAGCGGCATGACGCCGAAACAGTACGCCGAAAGATATGGGCGGCACCGTTGAATCAGGTGACGCCTTTTTTCCGCCATTGCAACGCGCCTATACTCGCCCCATGAGTGAGATTCTAACCGTAGAGCAAATGTATGCCGCTGACCGATGGGCGATGTCGCGCGGCACGAGTGGGATCAGCCTCATGGAATTGGCCGGCAAAGCCTGCGCCGACGCCATCATGGAACGCTATGAGAGATGTCAGGTGGCCGTGTTATGCGGTCCTGGCAACAATGGTGGCGATGGCTTCGTCATTGCGCGCTTGCTCCGCGAAGTGGGGTGGGGCGTCTCGGTATTCCTTTTGGGCGAACGCGACGCGCTCCAAGGCGATGCAGGTCATATGGCCCACTTATGGAACGGGCCGGTTTATGCGCTCACGCCCGATGCAACCGATAATGCTGACCTGATCGTCGATGCGCTGTTTGGCGCTGGACTTTCCAAGGACCTCGAGGGGACGCCAAGAGCGCTTGCAGAAACAGCGACCGCACGAGGCACGCCTGTGATGGCGGTCGATGTGCCGAGCGGCATTGATGGAGACACCGGCGCTGTCCGAGGTACGGCATTTCAAGCCGCGCTTACAGTGACATTCTTTCGCAAGAAGCCAGGTCACCTTCTGCTGCCCGGCCGCACGCGGTGCGGTGAAACCATTGTGGCGGATATCGGGATTGAGGAAGCTGCGCTGGACGATTTCGCCATTCAGACCTTTGAAAACAGTCCGCCGGTTTGGGAAGCTGACTTTCCTGATCTTGTCGAGGACGGACATAAATATTCGCGAGGCCATGCGGTGTCCGTTTCGGGTGGGCCGAGCGCCACCGGGGCCGCCCGTTTGGGGGCGAGAGCTGCCTTGCGGATAGGTGCGGGCCTCGTGACGGTGGCGTCTCCGCCAAATGCTCTTCAGGTGAACGCCGCGCATCTGACCGCGATCATGCTGCAGCGTTTCGAAGGCGCCGAAGGTTTAACGGACCTGCTTGAAGACAAAAGAAAAAACGCTGTCCTGGTCGGTCCGGGGAACGGTGTTGGCGCGGACACGCGCGAGAATGTTCAAGCAGTGCTGACATCAGGCGCCGCGACCGTGCTCGATGCGGATGCGCTGACGTCGTTTGAAGCCAATCCGCGTGACCTGTTCGTTGCCATAGAAAACTATTTTGCCGGTCCGGTTGTGCTGACACCCCATGAAGGAGAATTCAAACGCCTCTTCCCTGAGCTCGAAGGGTCTAAGCTGGACCGCGTGCGAGCGGCGGCGCGGGTGGCGCACGCTGTGATTGTGTTGAAGGGGGCTGACACGGTTGTCGCTGCACCAGATGGCAGAGCGGTTATTAATGCAAACGCAGGACCAGAGCTCGGAACTGCCGGATCCGGCGACGTTTTAGGCGGCATGATCACAGGGCTCCTCGCGCAGAGCATGCCGGCGTTTGAGGCGGCCGCAGCAGCGGTTTGGCTTCATGGCGCGGCGGGTCGCAAGGTCGGGCGTGGCTTGATTGCGGAGGATCTGCCGGAACAATTGCCTGCATTGCTGCAGGAGCGGTCCTCGTGAGCGACGTCACCATTCGCTTTGCTGTGGAGGCCGACATTCCGCAGGTCAATGCCATCTACAATCACTATATCCGTGAAACGCCCATCACATTCGACATCGAAGAGAAGACGGTGGAGGACAGCGACTATTGGCGCCAGAAGTTGGGCACCAAAGGGCGGCACCAATGCTTTGTCGCTGTGCGGGGAAGCGCTGTTCTGGGATGGGCCTGTTCCGGCGCCTACCGACCCAAGGCTGCTTACGAAACATCCGTTGAGGTAAGCGTCTATCTCGATCCAAAAGCCGGCGGACAAGGGTTGGGCTCCGCGCTTTACACGCGGCTCTTCGAGGCCCTCAAGGACGAGGATGTCCATCGGGCATTAGCGGGCATTACGCTGCCCAATGAGGCGTCTCTTGCACTTCATAGGCGTTTCGGCTTCACCGAGGTGGGGACTTATTCGCAAGTGGGCCGAAAGTTCGGCTCCTATTGGGATGTGATGTGGCTTGAAAAACACCTGTGAAGAACTGCAAATAGTTAGTTAAGACTAGTCTTTTTCACTCACTTGATTGATGATGCGCCCTAACCGGGGTTAGGAGCTAAGGGCAGCGCATCAAATGAAACATCTCATTGTCACATGTCTGGGGGCGGTGTTTCTCATTTTGGGGACACCAGCTTCCCGAGCGGAAGCGGCCGAATATCTCATCGGCCGAGGCATGACCGACATTACCGGCCCTGCCTTCGGCATTCAGATGTGGGGCTTTGGGCGTGAAGACCAACTGACCGAAGGGCTACATATTCGGCAGCGCGCCCGAGCTTTCATCATCGCAGAACCGGCCGGAGATAAACGTCTCGTGTTTGTGAGTGCCGACATTGGCAGCATTGAGCACAACATCACGCTTGAAGTTTTGGACCGTCTGCAGGCGCGCTTTCCGGGACGCTACTCGCTGGACAATGTGATCCTGAGTGCCACACACACCCATGCGGGCGCAGGTGGATATTGGCATACACGAGTTGAATTTGGGCTCGCCGGCGCATTTTACCCCGAACGCTTTGAGCGGATCGTTGAGGGCATCGTTTCGGCAATCAGTGCCGCCCACAACGACCTGCAACCAGGTGATATCCTGATCAATAAAGGGGATGTGGAGGGCGCCGGCTCCAATCGTTCCATGGCTGCTTATGAGCAAAACCCGCCTGAAGAACGTGCGCGATATGCCGAGCCAATGGATAAGGAGATGACGCTCCTGAAGTTTGTTGGAGGTGACGGGCCCGTTGGTACTGTGAATTGGTTCGCGGTGCACCCAACCTCCATGACTTACGACAACAGGCTCATATCAGGCGACCACAAGGGCTATGCCTCGCTGGCGTTCGAAAAGGCGATGGGCGTTGAGTATCAATCGGCGGATGATTTTGTTGCGGCCTTTGCTCAGTCGACGCCGGGCGATATCACGCCGAACCTCAACTTGAACAATACCGGGCCCGGCAGGGATGACTTTGAGAGCACGGCGATTATCGGGACCCGACAGTTGACAGTCGCGCGCGATCTCTATGAGACGGCGCAAGAGGCTTTGTCGGGATCGATAGACTACCGGCAACTCTATGTGGACCTTTCGTCTCTCGAAGTTACCGATGAGTTCACCGGTTCAGGCGTTCAGGCCACCTGTCCCTCTGCCTATGGCTATTCATTCGCGGGCGGATCGACGGAAGATGGTGGCGGGCATTTCCTGTTTAGAGAGGGGATGACCGAGTCCCGCTTCTATCTCGACTTTCTGATCGGGTTGCTGACCGGTGCGCCGGAGCCAACGGAGGAAGTCGTTGAATGTCAGACGCCGAAGCCGATCCTCTTTGAGACCGGCACAGGCGCCCCTCCTATGCAGTCTCAAATACGTTCGATCGGCTTGGCCCGGATAGGACAGCTTGCGATTCTGACAGTGCCGGCCGAAGTGACGACGATGGCGGCACGGCGCCTGAAAGATACCGTTCGAGCCGAAACGGGTGATTGGCTTTCACACATCGTCATCGCCGGGTATGTGAACGGATATGCAGGCTATGTGACGACGCCGGAGGAATACCGGGTCCAGCAATATGAAGGTGGCCACACTCTCCACGGGCAATGGACGCTCCCAGCCTATCGACAGACCGCTGCGCAGCTCGCCCGGGCATTAGACGACGGCAAACCGGTCGAAAACTCGATCATCTACGATGATTGGCGGGGGAAATCAGCCGCGACCGCTCTCCATGACGGTACCGCCGACGCTGTCCCAGCAGGGAGCGAGTTTGGCGATGCCCTGCCGCTCGATCAGAAGTCATATGTTCAAGGTGACGTGGTGACGGTGGAGTTCCATTCCGGTAATCCGACGGCAGATCATGACGCCCTTTCGACATTTGCAGATATTGAACGGGAGACACCGGAAGGCTGGGCGAATGTGGCCACCGATGGAGACTGGGAGACGAAAATTCGCTGGCGCACCGGCGATGATGACGGGGAGCTGGTTGCCCAGGTGATCTGGGAATTGCCGGAATCCCTCGCGCCTGGAACCTATCGGGTCAGACACTTTGGCATGGCGAGCGGCGCGGATGGGGAACAGACCCGGTTTGAAGGGGTCTCAGCTTCGTTTCGGGTGGGTGGATAGGCGACCCTGCCGCTGCTGAATGCGGGCCTGACAGGTGCAAAACCGAGCCTTGGCAAGGTCTCGCGGCTGAGTGGCGGGCTGATGGCGCCCAAAAGCCGATCCAACCCTTCAAATGCCTGCCTTTATTGGGCTTTCCAACCTTGGAGACCCTTGCTATAGAGGGCGCCAAATTCAGACGAGCCGCGTTCAGCCTTAAAGGCCAAGAACGCAGCGGCTCGCTTTTGCCCTTATGGCAGGTAGTCCGTGCGGGCGTGGTGGAATTGGTAGACACGCTAGATTTAGGTTCTAGTGCCGCAAGGCGTGGGGGTTCAAGTCCCTTCGCCCGCACCACGCCGGGGTTCGTGACTGCCTGATTCTGGGGGGAAAGCGGGAATAATCGAGCCGATACAGGCGACAAGCGAACGGAAGCGATATTAGTCATGCAGGTCAACGAGACGGTTTCTGAGGGTCTCAAGCGCGAGCTCACGATCACGATTGAAGCAGCAGCCCTTGAGGAAAAACTCTCTGGCAAGCTCGACGAGATGAAAAACCAGGTCCGCCTGAAGGGATTCCGTCCGGGCAAGGTTCCCGTCAGTCACCTCCGCCGCACATTTGGCAAACAGGTCATGACCGAAGTCATCCAGGAGACGGTGAGTCAGTCGAGCGGTGACGTGCTTCAGGAACGTGAAATGAAGCCGGCGATGCAGCCTGAAATCAACCTGGAAGGCGAAGTCGAGGAAGTCATTGATGGCAAGGCAGATCTCGTCTTCAAGGTCGCATTTGAGATCGTTCCTGACTTCGAGATTGCGGACCTTTCCAAGATCGAACTGGAAAAACCTGTTGCCGAGGTCGAGGACTCAGAAATTGATGAGGCTGTCGAACGCCTAGCAGAAGCTCAAAAGAATTTCGAGCCAAAAGAGGGCAAGGCTGAAGAGGGTGATCTGGTGGTCATCGACTTTATCGGGCGCATCGACGGCGAGGCGTTCGATGGCGGGACGGCAGATGATGCACGCCTTGAGCTTGGCTCAGGTCAGTTCATCCCAGGTTTCGAAGATCAGCTCGTGGGCGCAAAGAAAGACGACAAGCTTGATGTGACGGTCTCGTTCCCGGACGACTACCAGGCTGAAAACCTGGCGGGCAAGGAAGCCGTTTTCGAAACGACGGTCAAAGGTGTCGAGGCGCCGGCAAAAGTGACCATCGATGACGCTTTCGCTGAGAAGTTTGGCATGGAGAACCTTGAAAAGCTGCGTGAGGCAATGACCCAGCAGATCAAGGCCGACTATGACAATGTGTCCATGGCGAAGCTGAAACGCGACATGCTGGACAAGCTTGATGAGCTCCATTCTTTCGAGCTGCCACCGACGCTTGTAACGCAGGAATTCGATCAGATCTGGCACCAGTTCGAGCACGAGCTTGAACAGGAAGGCAAGAAGATCGAAGACGCGGATCAGCCCGAAGACGAGCTTCGCGCCGAGTATCAGGCCATTGCAGAACGACGGGTGCGGCTGGGCTTGGTGATCGCCGAAATCGGCGCCAAGAATGACGTGAAGGTCGAAGACGCAGAGGTAAACCGGGCGGTGGCGCAGCGTGCGCAGCAATTCCCAGGTCAGGAGCAGCAGGTCTATGAGTTCTATTCCAAGAACCCGCAGGCAATCGCTGAAATCCGGGCACCTTTGTTTGAAGATAAGGTTGTCGCCTTCATCGCAGAACTGGCGAAGGTCACCGACAAAGTCGTAACCAAGGAAGAGCTTACGTCAGACCCGGATGCGGAAGAAGAAGACGAAAAGCCAGCCGCTAAAAAGAAGACGGCTAAGAAGAAAACAGCCGCTAAAAAGAAGACGGCGACTAAGAAAACCGCAGCCAAAAAGACTGCAGCGAAAAAGACAGCGGCCAAGAAGAAAGCCGCGCCAAAAAAAGCTGCAAAGAAAGACGACTAATTGGGGCTGTTCCCGAGCAGAAAGGCTGAAGAGTGATCTTCAGCCTTTTTTGGTTTGATGCTCGAATGGATGGCAGAACGACTCCTAATACGTTCCAGCGTCCGGGTTGCGTCTGAAGCCCTCATCAGCATCTCGACGCCGCAACCCTCCGCGCGTGCGCCTTTTCGAAGCGTCGTTTAATTCGGCCGAACTAATAACCGTGTCGCCATTCACATCCAGCGCTGAAAAGTCCCAATCAGGCAGTGCCATGATTTCTCCCAGGGTCAAAACACCATTGCCATCGAAGTCCAAGGCAATAAAGGCAGCGCGCCGGATACCAGTCTCATTGTCATCGCGAATGTCGTCCCATTCGTCTTCATCAACCACGCCATTTCGATCTTCGTCGGCGGTTGTAAAAATCCCTTCGCGGTAGGCTTTATATTCCGCTTTCGTCACAGCCCCATTGTCGTTGAGGTCCCACTCATAGGCAGGGTGTTTGATGATGGTGACATCGCCCGCCCGTTCAGAACTGCAGGCGGCAACAACCGGCAATAGGAGGGCGAGGCCAAAAATCCGGCCGGAATTGACGAAATTACATGAAACGAAACGCATGAGGCTCCCCGCGACCACAAGTGAACTAGATGATTGATTATACGCCGCTTTTAGAGATTTCGGGCGTTAGAATGGCTTTTTTGCGGTCCGACCCCATATTATATGGTGAACGGTGAAGAATTCGGCGCTTGCGCTATAGTTCTCCACGGTCCATTTACCGAATCATCCTATGCCTAGTTGTGGGACGACCCGGCTGGCGGCAGCGCTGTTTCCCAAAACGGTGTGCCAGCGAAGTGATGCGTGCAACCCTTGGAAAGCGAACCATGAAAGATCCTCTCGAGCTCACAATGAACCTGGTGCCAATGGTGGTCGAACAGACCAACCGTGGGGAGCGCGCCTACGATATTTTCTCCCGTCTTCTGAAGGAGCGGATCATCTTCGTGACCGGACCGGTGGAAGATGGCATGGCAACGCTGATTACAGCGCAGCTTCTGTTCCTTGAAGCAGACAATCCGAGCAAAGAGATCTCGATGTACATCAACTCGCCAGGCGGCGTGGTGACGTCTGGTCTCGCGATCTACGACACGATGAAGTACATCCAGCCTTCCATCACGACGGTATGCGTTGGCCAGGCGGCTTCCATGGGCTCACTGCTTCTCGCTGCCGGTGAAAAGGGACAACGCTTTGCGCTTCCGAATGCGCGGATCATGGTTCATCAGCCTTCAGGCGGCTTCCAGGGGCAGGCAACAGATATTGAGATCCACGCGCGAGAAACCCTCGCGCTTCGTGAGCGCTTAAATCAGATCTACGTGGAACACACAGGGCAGGACATTGAGACCGTCCGCGACGCGTTAGAGCGGGATAACTTCATGTCACCAGAGCAGGCGATGGATTTTGGTCTGATCGACAAAGTCGGTGCCACCCGCGAGGATTTCGGCAAGGTCGAAGATTGATTTTATCGATTCTGAATCGATCAGGCTCGGTCAAATCAAAGTTATATGGCAGCTAACCCATTGAAATTGAACGTATTAATGAAATCTTGATGCCTCAGGCGCTAACATGCTCGTATGATAAAATAGTTCCAGCGAGCATGAATCGCAGAACCACCGGTCATTTGCGTGTGTTTACAACAAGCCGCCACATGTCCATTTAGAGTTTTGAGGCTCTTGGAACGAAATTTAGGTAATCGCGTCCTGACGGTTGCCGCGTGAGAGACGGTCCAAGGTTTTGGGCCACAAGGAGAGTGTATGAGCAAGGTAAGCGGCGGCGGAAACGGTGACTCCAAGAACACGCTTTACTGTTCCTTCTGCGGTAAGAGCCAGCATGAAGTCCGCAAGTTGATTGCTGGGCCGACGGTTTTCATCTGCGATGAATGCGTTGAACTGTGCATGGACATTATCCGCGAGGAGAACAAAACCTCGCTCGTGAAATCCCGCGATGGGGTTCCGACACCGCAAGAGATTATGTCCGTGCTGGACGACTACGTGATCGGGCAGGCCGCGGCTAAGCGTGTCCTCTCAGTGGCGGTGCATAACCACTACAAGCGCTTAAGCCATGCGGCGAAAAACAACGATGTAGAACTCGCGAAGTCCAACATCATGTTGATCGGTCCAACCGGCTGCGGGAAGACGCTGCTTGCGCAGACTCTCGCGCGCATCATCGATGTACCATTCACCATGGCCGATGCGACGACGCTGACGGAGGCCGGCTATGTCGGGGAAGATGTCGAGAACATCATCCTGAAACTGCTTCAGGCAGCGGACTATAATGTTGAGCGGGCGCAGCGCGGCATCGTTTATATCGACGAGGTCGACAAAATCAGCCGCAAGTCTGACAACCCTTCAATCACACGCGACGTGTCGGGCGAGGGTGTTCAGCAGGCGCTGCTGAAGATCATGGAAGGCACGGTTGCATCCGTTCCGCCACAGGGCGGCCGCAAGCACCCGCAGCAGGAATTCCTGCAGGTCGACACAACCAACATCCTCTTCATTTGCGGTGGCGCATTTGCAGGCCTTGAGAAAATCATCTCCTCTCGCGGCCAGGGATCGGGCATTGGCTTTGGCGCCAAAGTCGAAGATCCAGATGAGCGCCGGACAGGTGAGGTTCTCACCGAGCTGGAGCCCGAAGACCTGTTGAAGTTTGGTCTGATCCCGGAATTTGTCGGTCGTATGCCTGTGATTGCCACACTGGGCGATCTCGACAATGACGCCCTCGTTCAAATTCTGACGCAGCCGAAAAACGCACTTGTGAAGCAGTATGAGCGTCTCTTCGATATGGAAGACGTGAAGCTCACCTTCTCTGAGGATGCCCAGGTTGCCATCGCCAACAAGGCGATTGAGCGCAAGACGGGCGCCCGTGGTCTGCGGTCCATCATGGAAGGTATCTTGCTCGACACCATGTTCGAGTTGCCGGCACTGGAAGGCGTCGAAGAGGTGGTGATCTCTGCCGAGGTCGTCGAAGGCGATGCCCAGCCGCTCTACATCTATTCAGAACGCTCGGGTGACGTAGAGACAAGCGCCTGATAGGGAATTTATTTTCCATAATATCGAATTGAGTGGCCTTGAAAGCTTTTGCCTTCAGGGCCATTTCTCTGTTAATCGACATCAAATGCGCTGATTTAGGTGAAAATCAGTCCGATTTACGCGAATCCGGCTAGTTTCATGGTCAGCATTCGTTCAGCAATCCCATGGCATACTGATGAGCAAATCAGCCCATGGATGCCGGTCGGACCACCAAAGCGGCCTCCAGAAACAACAGGGTCTCCAATATGAGTGACAATCACGACGAACCTCAAAACGAAGCAGTAAGACAGGGATCAAGCGACGATGTGCCGGAATTCACCGGCGGTGTCCTGCCTGTGCTTCCGCTTCGCGACATCGTCGTGTTTCCGCACATGATCGTCCCGCTCTTCGTTGGCCGTGCGAAATCCGTTCGCGCGCTGGAAGAGGTCATGCAGGACGACAAGCAGATCCTGTTGGTGGCGCAAAAAGATCCGGGTGATGACGATCCCAATCCCGGCGATATTTATGACGTCGGCACAGTCGGGCAGGTTCTTCAACTGCTGAAATTGCCCGACCAGACTGTGAAGGTTCTGGTTGAAGGCACCTCCCGCGCGCGCGTTGAACGCTTCACCGGGCGCGAGGATTTCTTTGAAGCCGATGTAACACCTATCCCTGACACGGATGCGGATGACGAGCGTCTGGAAGCGCTTGCGCGCACCGTGACCGGGCACTTTGAAAACTACGTGAAGCTCAACAAGAAGGTGCCGCCGGAAGTTCTCGGCTCGGTCACGCAGATTGAGGACTACGCCAAGCTTGCAGATACAATCGCGAGCCACCTCAACATCAAGCTCGAAGAGAAGCAGGAACTGCTTGAGATCGCCAGCACCGCTGAGCGGTTGGAACGTGTCTACTCGATGATGGAAGGCGAGATTTCTGTTCTCAATGTTGAGAAGAAGATCCGCAGCCGCGTGAAGCGTCAGATGGAGAAGACTCAGCGCGAGTATTATCTCAACGAGCAGATGAAAGCGATCCAGAAGGAGCTGGGCGGCTCCGATGGCGAAGACGGCCGCGACGAGCTGCATGAGCTGGAAAGCCGGATCGAACAGACCAAGCTTTCGAAAGAGGCGCGTGAGAAGGTCGATGCAGAGATGCGCAAGCTCAAACAGATGAGCCCGATGTCCGCTGAAGCGACTGTCGTGCGCAACTATCTGGATTGGATCCTGTCCATTCCGTGGAACAAGAAGGGCCGGGTCAAGAAAGACCTGACCAAAGCGGAAGAGATTCTGGATGCGGATCACTATGGTCTGGAGAAGGTCAAGGAGCGCATCGTTGAGTACCTCGCCGTACAGCAGCGGGCCAACAAACTCAAAGGGCCGATCCTCTGCCTCGTAGGCCCTCCAGGTGTCGGTAAGACGTCGCTGGGCAAGTCCATCGCGAAAGCGACGGGCCGCGAGTTCGCGCGCCTGTCTTTGGGCGGCGTCCGTGACGAAGCTGAGATCAGAGGTCACCGTCGGACCTATATCGGGTCGATGCCCGGTAAAGTGATCCAGTCGATGAAGAAGGTGAAAAACTCCAACCCGCTCTTCTTGCTCGATGAGATCGACAAGATGGGCGCGGACTTCCGCGGCGATCCGTCCTCAGCGTTGCTCGAAGTGCTGGACCCGGAACAGAACAACACCTTTATGGATCACTATCTGGAGGTCGAATATGACCTCTCGAACGTGATGTTCGTGACGACAGCCAACACGCTCAACATTCCAGGCCCGTTGATGGACCGGATGGAGATCATCCGCATCGCTGGCTATACGGAAGATGAGAAGGTGGAAATCACCCGCCGACACCTCATCCCGAAGGTCATGAAGAACCATGGCCTGAAGGCGGAAGAGTGGACCATCGATGATGAAGGCCTGCTTGAGCTGGTCCGCACCTATACGCGGGAAGCCGGTGTCCGGAGCCTGGAGCGTGAAATTTCGAACCTCTGCCGGAAAGCGGTGAAGGAACTCATCACCTCCGACAAGACAGCCATCAATGTCACAAAAGACAATTTGGCTGACTTTGCCGGTGTGCCGAAATTCCGTCATGGCGAAATTGACGGCGAAGACCAGGTGGGCGTTGTCACCGGTCTGGCTTGGACAGAAGTCGGCGGCGAACTGCTGACGATTGAAGGCGTCGAAATGCCGGGCAAGGGCCGCATGACGGTCACCGGCAACCTGAAAGACGTCATGAAAGAGTCGATTTCGGCGGCGAGTTCGTACGTCAAATCGCGGGCAACGACCTTTGGAGTGGAACCGCCGGTCTTTGACCGGAAAGACATCCACGTCCACGTGCCCGAAGGGGCAACCCCGAAGGATGGGCCGAGCGCAGGTGTCGCCATGGCGACAACCATTGTGTCGATCATGACCGGTATTCCGATCCGCAAGGATGTGGCGATGACCGGCGAGATTACGCTTCGCGGTCGCGTCCTGCCGATCGGTGGCCTGAAGGAGAAGCTGCTTGCAGCCCTTCGTGGCGGCATCAAGACGGTCCTCATTCCGAAGGACAACGCCAAGGATCTCGCGGATATCCCCGACAACGTAAAGAATCAGCTGGAAATTGTGCCGGTAGAAACCGTGGATGAAGTGCTTGTGCGCGCTTTGACCAAGATGCCTGAGGCAATTGAGTGGGATGAGGAAGCCTACGCAGCGCAACAAGCGCAGCAGGGTGCAGATACCACATCAGCTGAGGGGCTTACTGCCCACTAAATAAAGAGAAAAAGCGCTTTTTGAATCAGCTATGCTGGGGAGATCAGCGCTTTTTTTGTGCCCGTCGTTCGCAGGCGCAGCAAACATATGATTGTCTGAAAACTCGCAGAAATCTGCGCTTTCTGCGCTTAATCCTTTGACCCCGCTCTCGCTGGGTGTTTACAATTTTCCCCGATCTCCTGGGGATTCGCTCCCCGCAGCCTAGAGGGGCCGAACGTGAACAAGAACGATCTCATTGCTGTCATCGCCGACCAAACCGGTCTGGCAAAGGGCGACGCCACAAAAGCCGTCGACTGCGTGTTTGATACAATCACCTCCACCCTTAAGGGTGGTGATGAAGTCCGCCTGGTAGGGTTTGGCACATTCAACGTCACCCGGCGGAATGCGTCTGAAGGCCGTAATCCACGGACCGGCGAAAAAATCCAGATTCCGGCGTCAAACCAGCCGAAATTCAAAGCTGGTAAGGGTCTGAAGGACGCTGTGAACAGCTAAGGCTTTCCGGCTGGGCTTAGGCTCAAGCCAGAGAACGCAAGAAGGTCGGTGCGAGCCGGCCTTTTTTGTTGGGCGCGCGCCAAAGAGCACTATTTTCCCGGGTCTTCCGTCGCGTTTGGGTCTTCCTCGCCCTCGGCCCGAGGGTCCAGCTCAAGCGGCGCTGCGGTGGTCTGGCTGATGGGTACGGCGACGAAGTCTTCTTTTTCCTCTTCCGGCACAGCCTCCCGGGAGAGGATCCGGGCCAGGACAAACAGGATGAACAGACTGGAGCAGACCGCCGACAAGGCGAACACCGCGCCAATGCCGAAAATGGTGATCAAACCGGAGATCATGAGGGGCCCGGTCATGGCGCCCACTGCAAAGACCAGGGTTAGGCCGCTCGCGACGAGAACAAATTGGTGAGGGGCAGCATGGTCATTCGCCTGCGCCACACAGAGACCGTAGAGGGATAGCGCGAAAGCCCCAAAGCCGAAGGCACCGACATAGATGCCCGACGGACCGACCTGTCCTGCCGCAATGCTGAGATAAGCAGCTGTGAGCGCGACCCCGGCCAGCACCACAATCAGCACCCACCGGCGATCAACCCTGTCAGAGAGGCGCCCAACGGGGACCTGTAGGAGCGCGCCCCCCAGGATGGCCAGCGTCATGAAAAAGGAAACACCTTGAATGTCGAGTCCGACATCCCGTGCGTAGACGGGCCCGAGCGCCCAGAACGGCCCATTGACCAGTCCAACGATAAAACACCCCATGACGCCCACCGGTGAAATCGCCCAAAGTTCTGAGAGCTTCACCCGCGCGGTTTCGATGGGTGCCGGTTGCACAGCCGTTGTTAGGGACACAGGGACAAGCGCAAACGACGTCAGGATGGCGACGACGGCAAAGAGTTCGAAGCCGCTTGGGTCGAACAGATTGAGCGCCAGCTGGCCAAGCGTCAGGGCGGCGAGGCTCACCACGCGGTAGACCGCTAAGACTGTGCCCCGATTGGAATTGCTCGCCTGTTCGTTGAGCCAGCTCTCAATGATCATATAAAGGCCGGCAATGCAGAACCCTGTGGCAACCCGCAGCAGTACCCAGGCAATGGGCTCGGACAGGAGCATGTGGGCGAGGGGGGCCGCAGAGGCGATCGACGCGAAGACCGCAAAAGACCGGATATGACCCACCCGCATAATGCCCGCCGGCCCGAACAAGGCCCCCAGCATGTAGCCCGCAAAATAGGCCGAGCCCATAAGACTGAGGCTGGTGGCGGAAAACCCATTGAGGCTGCCCCTGATCGGCAAAAGCGTGCCAAAAAGCCCGTCACCCAGCAGCAGGATGGCGGTGGAGAGAAACAAGGAAAAGAAGGGTGCGAGGCTGCGTGTCATGAGGCATCTCCACACGACGCGGCCGTCTGCGCGTCTTGCGAAAAGAGGTCAGGTTTTCTGGGTCGCCTTTGATCTCAATTCACAGCCGCCAGCAAGTACTTTTTTAGCGGTCCGGCAAGAGCCTTGGCTTGATGTCTGTGACCATAACGTCGAAGAACCGGTCCGGTTCCTCCCAGGGAGGGGCGTGGGCCGAGTTTTCAAAGTAGAACAGCTCTTTGTCCGGTGCGTTCAGCTGCTTGAAATAGGGTTCTGCGAGCACAGACGGCGTTTGATAATCATGCCGTCCAAGAATGAAGAACACAGGCACGTCGAATGTGAGTAGGGTCTGATCGAGGTTGGCGCTTGAGAGGCCTTCCCACAAATGATCGAGCGCGAAGAAAGCGCTCCTTGCCAGAGCAACCAGGTCAAGCAGGTTGAACTCCGGGGTCGATAGGGCCACCCAGGCAAGACTGGCCTGAGAGCGCCCGTCATGGGTGAGCCCGCCGCCGAACTCGGTGAGCCACCCACGCTGGACCAAGGTTGCCTCCACGCTGTAGGGCGGTGCGCCAATCTCCGTCAGTTCCTTGATTGCCTGCTCATGTTGGCGACGTGTCGCCTCTGCCAGCGCAAACTCATAGGAAACACGTTCATTGTCGGTCATGTCGGCAATTTGCCCTATCCCGATATAGGCAGACACTTTCTCGGGATGAGCAGCCGCATACATGGTGCCAATCAATGAACCCCACGAATGCCCCAGGAGGGCAATGCGCTCGCGTCCAAACTTGGACCGCAGGTGATCAACCACCACATCTATGTCGGCGATAAACTGCGGCAGGTTCATGGATTCGGGCGGCGTCGCCGCAGGGTCGAAACTCTTGCCGGCGCCCCGCTGGTCCCAATGCACCACAACAAACTCGGTTTCGAGATTGCTGTTGTAGGCGCGGAACCAGGCGAATTCACCGGCGCCCGGTCCGCCATGGAGCACTAGGAGGATCGGATTGTCGCGATCCTGACCGCGCGTCAGGGTCCACTGTTGCAAGCCATTCACTTCGATCCATTCTTCTTCAGCGATGCTGCCTGCTATGGGTGCGCCGGCATCGTCAATGAAGGGCGGGGTTGAGGTTGGCAATGAAAGCCAGCCCAGGAAGGCCGTTAGCAGTAGAAGAAGCGCGCCGAGCGCTCTGAGGATGAGTTTCATGGGAGACCCTGCTGACTGAATGGTCTTCAGCTTATAGCAAGGCTTTCAGCCGTGTATTGCGGCAAAATGGGCATAATTCGCGCTTGACGTGGGACTTTCCATGACTAATGTCGGCGGCGCTTCAGACATTTTCTGAGCGGGCGGTTAGCTCAGCTGGGAGAGCATCTCGTTTACACCGAGAGGGTCGGCGGTTCGATCCCGTCACCGCCCACCATTTCCCCAATTTCAATGTATTTAGGCCGAAATTCCTGGTGCCATCACATGCGCGTGTGGCTGGTGGGATTGCGCTGCGAGATCGGCTAGGTTTTCCCACTATTGAATTTGGCGACCCGGATGGGCACTTAGGTCCGAGATCGCATTAAGAACAATATGGGAGTGCAGCGCATGAGCACTGAAGCATACGTACCGCCGAAAGTCTGGACTTGGGATGCCGAAAGCGGCGGCCGGTTCGCCAATATCAATCGACCGATCGCGGGCCCGACCCACGACAAAGAACTGCCGGTCGGCAAGCACCCGCTGCAGCTTTATTCGCTGGCTACCCCCAATGGCGTCAAAGTGACGGTGATGCTCGAAGAGCTGCTCGCTCTTGGGCACAAAGGCGCGGAATATGACGCCTGGCTCATCAATATCGGTGAGGGTGATCAGTTCGGCAGCGGCTTTGTCGATGTGAACCCGAACTCAAAAATTCCGGCCTTGATGGACCACAGCACGGAAACGCCGACGCGGGTCTTCGAGTCGGGCGCCATCCTCTGGTACCTGGCCGAGAAGTTTGATGCCTTCTTGCCCAAAGATCTGAAGAAGCGCACCGAGTGCATGTCTTGGCTTATGTGGTTGATGGGCAGTGCCCCTTACCTCGGCGGCGGTTTCGGTCATTTCTATGCGTATGCGCCGGAAAAATGGGAATACCCGATCAACCGCTTCGCCATGGAAGTGAAGCGCCAGCTGGATGTATTGGACCGGCACCTGGCGGACAATCAGTTCCTCGCAGGGGACGAATATTCAATTGCGGATATGGCCACTTGTCCTTGGTACGGAGCGCTCGCCAAAGGACTGCTCTATGAATCCAAAGAGTTCCTTGATGTCGCGTCCTACAAACACGTGAACCGCTGGACGGAAGAAATTTTCACCCGTCCTGCTGTACGGCGCGGCCAGAAAGTGAACCGCGTTTGGGGTGAAGAAAGCAGTCAGGTTCCTGAGCGTCACGACGCCAGCGACATTGATGCGGCGGACGCCAAAGCATCGGCCTAGCCGTTGTGCGGGGCTCTACTTCTTGAGGGTCATAGAGATCGTCACAAGAAGAGCCCCCAACGCCGCAAGGCTGGCTGACGCGAGGAAGGCATAGGCGCCGAAGAGACCGGCCAGCCAGCCGAAGGAAATCAGCGCCACGATTGCCACGCCGGATTGAACAATCCCGAAAAAGCTCTGCGCCTGCGCTGCGATATTGTCATCGGTCACATCCGCAATGAAGTGCGTGCAGGCCAGAAAGCCGAGTGCGTAGGTGAGTGCTTGCAGCAGCTGCAACGCAAACAGAAGCGGCGTGTCTGGCGAGAAAGCGAAGGCGGTCCATCTAGCGACAGCGACGCCGCACGATACCAGGATAAGCACCCGCGGCGAGAAGCGCACGGTAATGTGCTTGAAGCCCAAAAACATGCCGATCTCGGCAACACTGCCGAAAACAATCAAAAGACCGATTGTGCTCTCAGGGATGCCCTGCTCATGCCATAGCAGCCCAAGAAACCCGTTCAAGACAAAGTGTGTTGAGTGGACCAACGCCCAGCCAACCAGCGGAAAGAGAAACCAGGGCCGGAGAATCTGGCGCAGGCGCGTACCACCAGGCGAAGGCAGAGCATCCACCGCCATATCGCGAAAACGCGGCAAACCGAACGCCATGGCTGCCCTCACAAGAGAGAGGCCCACAAACAACGGGAGAAAGGCGCTGATGCCGAATTCGGCAATGATGAAGCCGGCGAAAAACATCGCGAGCATGTACCCTACGGTCTTCCAGGCATAGAGCTGACTGAAATCAAATCCGGCTCTCCGGCCAAGTCTGATGGAAGCCGCATCAACCACGGGAAGGACCGCCATTTGTGACACAACACAGATGGTCCACAAGGCAAGGATGCCGACAAACCCATCGGCAAAGAAGAGACCCAACGGAAGCACGCCAGACAGGAGCGCTCCCATCACGATGACGTTTCGCCAGTCGGCCGCCCGGTCGGCGATCCGCCCGACACGGACGCCAACGAGCAGAAGCACTAAGAGAGGGAGGGACGTAATGATACCAATCTGCTCTGGCGTGATGCCTTCGGAGGCAAACCAGATACCCGCAAAGGCGTTGATCACGCCCACACTCATGGCTTGGAAAAAATAGTAATTGCTCACGCGCGCCTGAGGCGTGAGCCATTGTGAGAGATTTTGGCGAGACATAATCTAAGGACCAGAAAGGGCGCTGCACAAACACGCGCGCGTTGCCCGCTGCGACGATGCGGCAGGCGGTACACCTTCACCCTCTAGCAGGGCATTAGGTGGCGGGAGTCTTATCTGGTCGCTTATCTTACCATGGAGAAACCCTATGCCGTATGTGCCATCGCGGCAAGCTCTGCTCTGTCTGAAATGAGGTCGCCCAAGATTTGCCTGTTTGCGGGTGCGAGCTTTGGTCCGGCTCGGCAAGCGGCCTTCCGCAGCATGTCTCTGTTCCGGAGAAGTCGGTCCATTGGACCAAAGGAACAGGGTTCGCACCATTCAGAAAAATTAGCGGTTCCGTGGTGTGAAGCTGCAGGGGCTAATCGCTGCAACGCTTTGAGGCCGTCCGGGAGTGGTTGCCCCTCACAAAGCATAGGCAGTGGCGCGAGGTACTGGCCCAAGGCCTCGCGGTCATCCTGTTTAGAAGCAGTCTGGCTCAGATCAAGGATGAAGTCCGCATAGAGAGCACCGTTTAACAGGGCACAGGCATAGGCTTGCCAGAACACAGGGGCAATTCGATCATCTGATATATGACCGATTTTCTGTTTGAAGGTTTTGGCGACCCGAAGCCGTTCCAGTATCGATAGACCGGTAAGTTCCGGAAATGCGGATCCAAACCTGTTCGGCTCTGCTTGAGACAATATGTAAAGCAGTCGGGCAAAGAAGTAGCTTCGCCGTGCCTGTTGTGAGTGCCACGTCTCGGCTGGTCCGCGGAGTGAGAAGACATGAACGCTATCCGGAAACATCTCACGGAAAGGTTTCATACGCCCCCAGCTTCGATTGAGGCAAAAGACGGGAACCTTGTTTCTGGACTGTGCGAGGTCCAGAAGGCATCGAAAGTATCCGCGCAGGTTCATTTGGCCGCGTGCACTGATTTCAAAGAACTCTTTGTAGGAAAGGTGCCCCGGGAATCTGCTGACCCCTCCGCGCAGCGTTAGCAACGGAACATATTCCGCGAAATAGGGCTTTGAGAGGCCGTCATGACCCATGCGTTTGATGTCTTCCGGGTCGAAACGCGCCGCTTTTCGCCTTGTCATCGTGCGCAGGCCTTCGTGGAGCGGTTCATAGAAACACATGAATCTGGGGTCGGCGCGGAAGGCGTTGAATAAGGCGGTGCTGCCAGTGCGCCATTGGGAATGGCAAAAGACAGCGGCAGGCAGAGCCGGAAGAGGGCGCGTCATGAGGCATTTCGTCCCGGTGGCCCAATCAATCGCGCAAGCGAAACGATGATCAGTGAGGTTCACGCAGCCTGGAGAAAGGCGGCGTTCCTCATCCCTCAAGGATGAAACGCACCGGCGGCCAACTTCCGTCGCATCGGCACGAAAAAAATTGGCTGCTAAAAGCCAGGCGGTCCCGGCACGTCGCAAAAGTGGCGCCGACGGGTGATTCATCCGCAGAAATGACACTTTGCTCCCAAGAGGAACGCTGAATGAGAAGCGTCAACTGGTTCTGGCCTATCGCAATCCAAGCCTTGGCAAGGAGAAGCGAATAAACGCAGAAATCAGCCATTCGCTGCTTGACAGCACTTAGGGGCTGCCGTACATCACCGCATCCCCGAAGGCATTTCGCTTTCGTTTCAGGGGGTGTAGCTCAGCTGGTTAGAGCGCTGGCCTGTCACGCCAGAGGCCGCGGGTTCGAGTCCCGTCACTCCCGCCATTTTTTCCAAAAGAATGAGCGGACTCATCTGCCTGGAGGCCGGGCGGACGTGTTGATTTGTGTCCGCGCCGCGATCGATCGAACGTCCGTGCTGCGAGTGGTTCTTAACCCCAACCTGCACCCTGCAAAGACCCACAAAATCAGTGCGTTTTGGCGCCTTTTTGACGCGGTCTGTCGTTTGACTCGGGGGGCCCGAGGGCTATACTCCGCGCGATTTTAGAGGGGCAACACGCGAGAATCACCCGGGCTTCGCAGATGCGAAATCAACAGGGTGATTTCCGCCGACAGGTCTGGCCAGACCACCACCCTGGGCCAGGTCATTCAGGTGCTGAAAATGGAACAGCTCTTAAGCGAGTATCTGCCGATCGTGATCTTTCTCGGTCTGTCGGCCGTCATATCTATTGCATTGTTGATTGTGCCATTTGTGATCGCCCCGTCGAACCCGGATCCGGAAAAGCTCTCGGCCTATGAGTGTGGTTTCGAAGCCTTCGATGACAGCCGCATGCGCTTCGATGTGAAATTCTATCTGGTTGCGATCCTGTTCATCATTTTTGATCTGGAAGTTGCCTTCCTTTTCCCTTGGGCCGTCTCGCTCGGCGAGGTTGGCCTGTTCGGATTCTGGTCGATGATGGTGTTTTTAGGCGTTTTGACCGTCGGCTTTATCTATGAATGGAAGAAAGGCGCGCTCGAATGGGACTGAGCCTTTTCCTGCGTCAGATGTGTGGAGTGTGCGTATGACCGCCGGCCCGATTATCACAGACGCCCCAAAAGGGGTTATTGATCCGAAAACCGGTGCACCCGTTGGGGAAGATGATCCCTTCTTCAAGCAAATGTCGGATGAGCTTGCTGACAAGAATTTCCTGGTGACTTCGCTCGACAATCTGGTCAATTGGTCGCGGACAGGGTCGTTGATGTGGATGACCTTTGGTCTGGCCTGTTGCGGTGTGGAGATGATGCAGACCAACATGCCGCGCTATGACTTGGAGCGGTTTGGCACCGCGCCTCGCGCGAGCCCACGTCAATCCGACGTGATGATCGTCGCGGGGACGCTGACCAATAAGATGGCGCCTGCGCTCCGTAAGGTCTATGACCAGATGCCTGACCCTCGCTATGTGATCTCCATGGGATCATGCGCAAATGGCGGCGGTTACTATCACTATTCCTATTCAGTGGTTCGCGGCTGCGACCGGATCGTTCCTGTGGACATTTATGTTCCTGGCTGCCCACCGTCTGCTGAAGCACTCCTATACGGCATCCTGGCTTTGCAGCGGAAAATCCGCCGCACCGGGACGATCGAACGTTAAAAGAATACCTGCTCGGCGAAGAGTTCTTCTTTATCGAGCTGACCACATTGTTAGAGATGCCAATTGTCTGAGAAAAACGACATGGACGAAAGTCTGCAAGACCTTGGGGATCATATCGCCGCTGGACTTGGCGACGCGATCGTCTCCACGGATGTTGCACGCAGTGAACTGACGCTGAACACCACCGCTGACAAGATCATCAAGGTGCTTAAGTTCCTGCGCGATGATCCGGCATGTCATTTCTCGGTGTTGGTCGATATCTGCGGGGCGGACCATCCGGAGCGCGCCAAGCGTTTCGATGTTGTCTACCACTTGCTGTCAATGCATCAGAACCAGCGCATCCGCGTGAAGCTGGAAACCGACGAAGAGATGCAGGTGCCGAGCGTGGTGGGTGTCTTCCCGGCAGCAAACTGGTTTGAACGCGAGGCCTTTGACCTCTATGGCATTCTCTTCTCCGGCCATCCGGACCTGCGCCGTATTCTGACCGACTATGGCTTTACAGGACATCCTCTGCGGAAGGACTTCCCGCTGACCGGATTTGTCGAAGTGCGCTACGACGATGAGCTGAAGCGGGTTGCTTATGAACCTGTGAAGCTCACCCAAGAATTCCGGAACTTCGATTTCGAAAGTCCTTGGGAAGCAGCCGAATATCTGCTGCCGGGAGACGAAAAAGCATCTGAGGGTGAGGGATAGTCCATGGCCGAGTCTCAGATCAAAAACATCAACATCAATTTCGGGCCTCAGCATCCGGCAGCGCACGGCGTGCTGCGCTTGGTGCTTGAGTTGGAAGGTGAGGTGGTTGAGCGCGTCGATCCGCATATCGGACTGCTTCACCGCGGCACCGAAAAGCTGATCGAGAACAAAACCTATCTTCAGGCGCTGCCCTATTTTGATCGGCTCGACTATGTGGCGCCGATGAACCAGGAGCATGCGTACTCCCTGGCTGTCGAAAAGCTGCTCGGCATCGAGGTGCCAAAACGCGCTCAATATATCCGGGTGCTCTATTCAGAGATCGGGCGCATTCTCAATCACCTTCTGAATGTTACGACCCAGGCTCTGGACGTGGGCGCCTTCACGCCGTCGCTCTGGGGCTTTGAGGTGCGTGAAGAACTCATGTCGTTTTATGAGCGCGCATCTGGCAGCCGGATGCATGCAGCCTATTTCCGGCCTGGTGGGGTGCATCAGGATCTGCCGCCGAAGCTGTTGCAGGACATTCATGACTATTGCGACTTCATCGAGAAGATCGTCGATGACGTGGACGCGCTCCTCACGGGCAACCGGATCTTCAAACAGCGCAACGTAGATATCGGCAACGTATCTGCTGAAGATGCACAGGCCTGGGGCTTTTCTGGTGTGATGGTGCGCGGTTCAGGCATGGCCTGGGATCTCCGCCGCTCGCAGCCATATGAATGCTACAGCGACCTCGATTTCGACATCCCGGTCGGGAAGAACGGCGACAATTTCGACCGCTATCTCATCCGCATCGAAGAATGCCGTCAGTCCGTTCGCATCATGCGGCAGTGCATTGAACAGATGCCGGAAGGCCCGGTCGTGACGACCGATGGCAAGATTGCGCCGCCAAAACGCGGCGATATGAAAAAGTCGATGGAAAGCCTGATCCATCACTTCAAGCTCTACACTGAGGGTTACCACGTACCCGCCGGCGAAGTGTATGCCGCGGTGGAAGCCCCCAAAGGTGAATTTGGCGTTTATCTCGTCTCAGACGGGTCGAACAAACCCAGCCGCTGCAAGATCAAAGCGCCCGGCTATTCGCACCTACAGGCGATGGATTTCTTATGTAAGGGCTACATGCTCGCTGACGTATCGGCGATCCTGGGCTCGCTCGACATTGTGTTCGGGGAGGTTGACCGATGAGTGTGCGCAGACTGGACCCGAACCAGCCTGATGAGTTTGAGTTCACGGCCGAGAACAAGGCCTGGGCGGACGGTCAGATCAAGAAATACCCGGACGGTCGGCAGGCCTCTGCAATCATCTCGCTGTTGTGGCGCGCGCAGAAGCAGGCGGGTGGTTGGCTGCCGGAACCTGCAATCCGATATGTTGCGGACTATCTCGACATGCCGCATATGCGCGCCATGGAAGTCGCGACCTTCTACACGATGTTCAACTTGTCACCCGTGGGCGAGCACTTCGTTCAGCTCTGCGGCACAACGCCATGCTGGTTGCGCGGTTCAGACGATCTGAAAGCCGTCTGCAAGAAAGTGATTGGCGATGAACGTCAGGTCTCAAGCGACGGCAAATTCTCCTGGATGGAAGTTGAGTGCCTTGGCGCCTGTGCCAATGCACCCATGGTGCAGGTCAACGACGATTTCTACGAAGATCTGGACGCCGAGAACTTCGAGAAGCTCCTGACAGATCTGAAAGAAGGACGGCCGGTGAAAATTGGTCCTCAGAGCGATCGCAAAGGGTCTGAGCCCGCAGGCGAATTGACAAGCCTCACCGAAGTGGGGGGAGCCGACTGATGTTGCAGGATAAAGATCGCATCTTCACCAATCTCTATGGCCTGGACGACTATGGCCTTGAAGGCGCCCGTCGCCGTGGCGATTGGGACAACACCAAAGACATTATTGCCAAGGGACGCGATTGGATCATCGAGGAGATGAAACAGTCCGGCTTGCGCGGCCGAGGCGGCGCGGGCTTCCCGACGGGTCTCAAATGGTCCTTCATGCCGAAGGAGTCAGATGGGCGTCCGCACTATCTTGTTGTGAACGCTGACGAGTCTGAGCCAGGCACGTGTAAAGACCGGGAGATCATGCGGCACGATCCGCATAAGCTCATCGAAGGCTGCCTTGTTGCCGGTTTCGCCATGGGCGCGAACGCTGGCTACATCTATGTACGCGGCGAGTTCATCTTCGAACGCGAGCAGCTACAACGCGCGGTTGATCAGGCGTACGACGCCGGGCTGCTCGGTAAGAACGCCGCCGACAGCGGCTGGGATTTCGATCTCTATGTTGTGCATGGCGCCGGCGCTTACATCTGCGGTGAAGAGACTGCGCTGATTGAAAGCCTTGAAGGCAAGAAAGGCATGCCACGCCTGAAGCCGCCATTCCCGGCGAATGTTGGTCTCTACGGCGCGCCGACCACGGTCAACAATGTTGAGAGCATTGCCGTTGCGCCAACCATTTTGCGCCGGGGTGCGTCCTGGTTCGGCAGCCTTGGCCGTCCCAACAATACGGGCACCAAGGTCTTCTCGATTTCAGGGCACGTGAACAATCCGTGCAATGTCGAAGAAGAGATGGGCATTCCGCTACGGGAACTCATCGACAAGCATTGCGGTGGCGTGCGCGGCGGTTGGGACAATCTCCTGGCGGTCATCCCCGGTGGGTCCTCGGTGCCGCTCATCCCAAAGAGCATCTGCGACACGGTCCTCATGGACTTTGACTCGCTGAAGGATGTGCAGTCCGGACTTGGAACGGCAGCGGTGATTGTCATGGACAAGTCCACCGATGTTATCAAGGCGATCGCCCGCCTCTCCGCGTTCTACAAACATGAAAGCTGCGGTCAGTGCACACCCTGCCGCGAGGGCACAGGCTGGATGTGGCGCGTGATGGAGCGTCTTGTCACCGGCGAGGCGGAAGTCGAAGAAATTGAAATGCTGTTGGACGTGACGAAACGTGTTGAAGGCCACACGATTTGCGCCCTGGGCGACGCGGCTGCTTGGCCAGTCCAGGGGCTTATCCGGCATTTCCGACCAGTGATCGAAGAGCGTATTGCAGCCCGCAAAGCGGGTGGTGCAGCGCCGGTAGCGGCGGAGTAGACCCATGCCAAAACTCACAGTCGATGGTGTCGAAGTCGAGGTGGAAAACGGGGTCACCGTTCTGCAGGCCTGTGAAGAGGCGAACGCAGACGTGCCGCGCTTCTGCTACCACGAACGTCTCTCGATCGCCGGCAACTGCCGCATGTGTCTCGTCGAGATTGAGAAATCTCCAAAGCCGGTTGCGAGCTGTGCGATGCCCGCGGCCGATGGCATGGTGGTTCACACCAAAACCGAAACCGTGAAGCGCGCCCGTGAAGGCGTGATGGAGTTTCTCCTCATCAATCACCCGCTGGATTGCCCCATTTGCGATCAGGGCGGGGAATGTGATCTGCAGGACCAGGCCATGGCCTTCGGCGTTGACACGTCGCGCTTTGATGAAAACAAACGGGCGGTCGAAGACAAGGAAATGGGCCCGCTCGTCAAAACCATCATGACGCGCTGCATTCACTGCACGCGCTGTGTGCGGTTTGCGCAGGAAGTCGCAGGCGTGCCGGAGATCGGCGCGATCGGCCGCGGCGAAGATATGGAGATCACGACCTATCTTGAGAAGTCTCTGACCTCAGAACTGTCAGGCAACGTAATCGACCTGTGTCCTGTGGGTGCGTTGACGTCCAAGCCCTATGCCTTCACGGCCCGTCCTTGGGAGCTTCGCAAGACGGAGACCGTTGATGTAATGGATGCAGTCGGCTCCGCCATTCGGGTGGACGCGCGTGGCAAAGAGGTGATGCGGGTTATGCCGCGTCTCAATGAAGACGTGAATGAAGAGTGGATTTCCGACAAGACACGTTTCATCTGGGATGGACTGAAATCTCAGCGTCTTGATCGTCCTTACGTGCGTGAAAACGGAAAACTTCGCGCAGCAAGCTGGAATGAAGCCTTTGAGGCGATCGCCGCAAAGGTGAGCGCGACGACACCAGACAAGATGGCCGCGATTGCCGGTGATCTCGCCTGTGTTGAGGGCATGAGTGCTCTGAAAGATCTGATGGGCTCGCTCGGCGTTACCAGCATCGACTGCCGTCAGGACGGCACCAAGCTGAACGCAGGGGACCGTGGTTCTTATCTGTTCAACTCGTCCATCGCAGGGATCGAAGACGCCGACGCACTGCTCATCATTGGCAGCAATCCGCGCACAGAAGCACCGGTCTTGAATGCCCGTATCCGAAAGCGCTGGAGCGTCGGTGGTTTCCCTGTAGCGATCGTCGGCGAAGATGTTGATCTGACCTATGACACAGAACACCTCGGCGCGGGACCACAAACTCTGAAAGAGATTGCGGACGGCACGCATCCGTTTGCCCGTGTGCTTGAAGTGGCCGAACGGCCGATGATCCTTCTCGGGCAGGGCGCGCTCACCCGCGCAGACGGTGCAGCGGTCCATGCGACCGCTCTTCAGATTGCCGAAAAAGCAGGCGCGATCTCAGCCGATTGGAACGGATTTAACGTGCTGCACACCGCCGCTGCCCGCGTCGGCGGCCTTGATCTTGGCTTCGTGCCGGGCGAGGGCGGGAAAGATGTGGCTGGTGTTCTTGACGCCGCCGCGGCCGGCGACATGGATTTAGTGTTCCTGCTGGGCGCCGATGAGATTGACACCAAAAAGCTCGACAAGGCGTTTGTTGTTTACCAGGGGACGCATGGGGACGCTGGCGCGCACGCCGCGGACGTGATCCTTCCGGCAGCGACCTATACGGAGAAGAGTGCGCTTTGGGTGAACACCGAGGGCCGGGTTCAGATGGGCCGTCGGGCAGCGTTCCCGCCGGGTGACGCGCGCGAAGATTGGTCCATCCTGCGCGCTCTTTCCGACGTATTGGGGCAGACGCTTCCCTATGACAGCTTGCAGCAGCTCCGTGCGGCGCTCTTCGAGGCCTATCCGCATCTGGCACAGCTTGATGTTGTCTCGAGCGCATCAAGCGTCACAAGCGGAACGGGTGGTGCCATGGACGATGCGCCATTTAGCAACGCTGTAACCGATTTTTACTTTACGAACCCGATTGCCCGCGCAAGCAAGATCATGGCTGATTGCGCCGCGACCTACGGCAACAAAGAAGCAGGAGCGACCGGCACCAATGGCTGAGCTCTGGACCACATACGGCTTCCCACTATTTATCATTGTTGGCCAATCGCTGGGCGTGTTGGTGGGGCTGCTGCTCTTCACAGCCTACATTCTTTATGCCGACCGTAAGATTTTCGCGGCGGTACAGATGCGCCGCGGACCAAACGTTGTCGGCCCATGGGGGCTGCTGCAGTCTTTCGCCGACCTGACAAAATTCCTCTTCAAAGAAGCCATCATTCCCTCAAGCGCCAACAAGGGGATTTATCTTCTGGCGCCGGTTATCACCGCGACCTTGGCTCTAAGTGCCTGGGCGGTGATCCCGTTTGACGACGGTTGGGTTGTGGCCGATATCAATGTGGGCATCCTCTATATCGTCGCGTTTTCGTCGCTGGGTGTGTACGGCATCATCATGGGCGGTTGGGCGTCCAACTCGAAATACCCCTTCATGGGCGCACTCAGGTCTGCGGCGCAGATGGTGTCGTATGAAGTTTCCCTAGGTTTCGTGATCGTCTGTGTCTTGATGACGGCGGGATCCTTGAATCTTTCTGACATTGTCCGTGCGCAGGACTCCGGCGCTGGGCTGTTTGGCTGGTATTGGCTCATTCATTTCCCGGCCTTTGTGATCTTCTTCATCTCCGCGATTGCGGAGACCAACAGACCGCCCTTTGACTTGCCTGAAGCGGAATCCGAACTGGTTGCAGGTTACGCAACGGAATACTCGTCGACTCCGTTTCTGCTCTTCTTCCTGGGCGAGTTTGTCGCGATCAATCTGATGGCGGCCATGGTGACGATCCTGTTCCTGGGCGGCTGGTTGCCTCCATTTGATTGGGGTCCGCTCCATGCGGTGCCGGGGATTATCTGGTTCGTCCTCAAAGTCTGTTTTGTGTTTTTCCTCTTTGCGATGGTTCGCGCCTATGTGCCGCGCTACCGCTATGACCAACTGATGCGCCTGGGCTGGAAAGTGTTCCTGCCGCTGTCGCTTGGGTGGGTTGTGGTGACGGCTGCCGTGCTGGTCGCGTTCGATCTTGCGCCGTAACCTGAAGGAGAGCTGATCCATGTCCGGTCTGACACAATCTGTACGCTCCCTATTTCTTGCGGAGTTTGTTTCCAGTTTCTTCCTGGCCTTCAAATATTTCATCGGACCAAAAGCAACGCTGAACTATCCGTATGAAAAAGGTTTGCTGAGCCCGCGCTTTAGAGGGGAGCACGCGCTCCGCCGCTATCCGAACGGCGAGGAACGCTGCATTGCGTGCAAGCTTTGCGAGGCGATCTGTCCAGCGCAGGCCATCACGATTGAAGCGGGACCCCGTCGCAATGATGGGACGCGGCGCACAGTCCGCTACGACATCGATATGACGAAATGCATCTATTGCGGCTTCTGTCAGGAAGCCTGTCCGGTCGATGCCATCGTCGAGGGACCAAACTTTGAGTTCGCAACGGAAACCCGTGAAGAGCTGTTCTACACAAAAGAAAAACTGCTCGACAATGGTGACCGCTGGGAACGTGAAATCGCTAAGAACATCGAATTGGACGCACCCTATCGGTAAGGACCGAAGGGCGGGTTACGCAACACGAGAGAGGGCAAAGGGGCAATGATCCTCGCCACCATAGCTTTTTACATTTTTGCAGGCGTCGCCATTGCCGCGGGCTTTATGGTGATCGCTGCCCGCAACCCAGTGCATTCGGTGCTCTTTCTGATCCTGGCCTTCTTTAACTCTGCTGGTCTGTTTGTCCTTATGGGGGCGGAATTCCTGGCGATGATCCTGATCATTGTCTATGTGGGTGCGGTCGCCGTTCTGTTCCTCTTTGTTGTGATGATGCTCGACATCGACTTTGCGGAACTGCGCGAAGGCTTCCTGCAATACATGCCCATCGGCGCCTTGATCGGACTCATAGTGTTGCTTGAGCTTCTGTTGGTCGCAGGCACATGGACGCTGGCGCCGGAAGTCGCATCTCTTGCAGCAGCGCCCATCCCGCCCATCGAAGAGGTGACCAATGCGGAAGCCATCGGTCAGGTCATGTACACGCAATATGTCTACTTCTTCCAGGCTGCCGGCATGGTGCTGCTGGTCGCAATGATTGGCGCCATCGTGTTGACGCTCCGGAAGAAACCGGATGCCCAGAGACAGAGCATCCCGGATCAGGTCGCGCGCACGGCTGAGACTGCAATAGAAATCAAGAAGGTGGAACCTGGTCAGGGCCTCTGAGGTCCGGCCACGAAAGAAACGCACATGGAAATCGGTCTTGCACATTATCTGACGGTGGCGGCGATCCTCTTCACTCTGGGGATCTTCGGCATCTTCCTGAACAGGAAGAACGTCATCATCATTCTCATGTCGATTGAGCTGATGCTGCTCGCGGTCAACATCAACCTTGTCGCTTTCTCCACGCATCTGGGTGACCTCACCGGCCAGGTCTTTGCCATGCTGGTGCTAACCGTGGCAGCAGCAGAGGCGGCCATCGGCCTCGCCATCCTTGTTGTTTATTTCCGTAATCGCGGCTCCATCGCCGTCGAAGACATCAACCTGATGAAAGGCTGAGCGGCACATGTACGAAGCAATTGTCTTCCTTCCGCTCGTCGGATGTCTGATCGCCGGATTGTTCGGACGCCAGATTGGCGTCACCGCATCTCAGTGGGTGACCTGTGGCGGTCTGGTTATCTCTGCGCTCCTGAGCTGGGTCGCCTTTTATAATGTGGCTCTGCAGGGGCAGGCTGAAACGGTTCAGGTCCTCACCTGGATTGATAGTGGGTCCTTCGAAGCAGACTGGCGCCTGCGCATCGACACACTGACAGCCGTTATGTTGGTGGTCGTCACCAATGTGTCGGCACTGGTGCACATTTATTCCGTCGGCTATATGAGCCACGACCCGCATCAGCAGCGCTTCTTTGCCTATCTGTCGCTCTTCACCTTCGCCATGTTGATGCTGGTGACAGCCGACAATCTGGTGCAGCTCTTCTTTGGATGGGAAGGGGTGGGGCTCGCGTCCTATCTGCTGATCGGCTTCTGGTACAAAAAGCCGACAGCGAATGCGGCGGCCATCAAAGCCTTTGTGGTCAACCGGGTAGGGGACTTTGGTTTGATCCTGGGCCTCTCCGCAATCTACCTCACCGTCGGGTCGGTGGAATACGACACGATCTTTGCCGCCATTCCAGGCCTCGCCAATGAGAGCTTCATGTTCCTGGGCGCAGAGTTTCCAATCGTAACGACAATCTGTCTGCTGCTCTTCATGGGCGCGATGGGCAAGTCGGCTCAGTTCCTGCTCCACACCTGGTTGCCAGATGCGATGGAAGGCCCAACGCCGGTGTCTGCGCTCATCCACGCTGCGACTATGGTGACCGCGGGCGTCTTCCTGGTGTGTCGTATGTCACCGCTGTTCGAGTTTTCACAAGATGCGCTCAATGTGGTGATCTTTGTCGGTGCGACGACAGCCTTCTTTGCGGCGACCGTTGGGCTGGTGCAGAACGACATCAAGCGGGTCATCGCTTATTCCACCTGTTCGCAGCTGGGCTACATGTTCGTGGCGGCCGGCGTGGGCGCCTATGAGGTGGCGATGTTCCATCTCTTCACTCACGCCTTCTTCAAAGCGCTTCTCTTCCTTGGCAGTGGCTCTGTGATTCACGCCATGTCGGACGAGCAGGACATGCGGAAGATGGGTGGTCTCTACAAAATGCTCCCGGCAACGGCGCTGATGATGGGCATTGGGACCATTGCCCTGACCGGGTTCCCCTTCACGGCAGGCTACTACTCGAAGGATGCCGTCATTGAAGCCGCCTATGCGGCGTCCAGCCCGGTCCACATGTATGCCTTCTGGGCAACGGTTGTGGCTGCGCTCTTTACCAGCTTCTACTCCTGGCGCCTCATGTTCATGACATTCTTCGGCAAGAGCCGGGCGTCGAACGAAGTCCTGAGCCACGTGCATGAAAGCCCACCATCTATGATGGTTCCCTTGGTCCTATTGGCCATTGGTGCGCTTGGCGCGGGTATGATGTTCGCCAACCTCTTCATCGGCAGTGCGGCCGATGGTTTCTGGGCAGCGTCGATCTTCACGACCGAAGGCAACAATATCCTTGTGGAACTCAAGCAGGTTCCAGCCTGGGTGGTGTTCTCACCCCTGATCATGATGACCATCGGGTTTGTCACGGCCTGGTACTTCTACATCCTCCGCCCGGAGACGCCGAAGACCCTCGCGAGAGAACAGGAGCTTCTCTACAAGTTCCTCCTCAACAAATGGTATGTGGACGAGCTCTATGACTTCATCTTCGTGAAGCCGGCTTTCTGGATCGGTCGTCTGTTCTGGAAGCAGGGGGACGGGAAAACGATTGATGGGCTCGGCCCTGACGGGATCGCCGCACGCGTGCTGGATGTCACACGGGGTATTGGCCGTCTTCAGACCGGTTACGTCTACCACTATGCGTTCGCCATGCTGCTCGGTATCGCCGCGCTGACGACTTACTTCATGTTCGGGGGATCCCAATAATGTCTGGTATTCCTTGGCTTTCGATCATCACCTTCCTGCCACTGGTCGGTGCACTCTTTATCCTTACCATCCCGAACAGCGTGGAAGTCGCCGACAGAAATGCGCGCTGGGTAGCCTTCTGGACCACGACCATCACGTTCATTGTGTCCCTGGTCATCTGGGTAGGGTTCGACAACACCACCGCCGATTTCCAGTTTGTTGAGCAGGGCGAATGGCTCGGCGGATCCATCAACTACCATATGGGTGTCGACGGCATTTCGATGCTGTTTGTGATCCTCACCACCTTCCTGATGCCGTTCTGCATTCTGGCAAGCTGGGAAGCGATCCAGACGCGGGTGAAGGAATACATGATCGCGTTCCTGATCCTGGAAACGCTGATGATCGGTGTGTTCTGTTCCCTGGATCTGGTGCTCTTCTACCTCTTCTTCGAAGCAGGCCTCATTCCGATGTTCTTGATCATCGGTGTCTGGGGCGGCGCGCGGCGCGTCTATGCAAGCTTCAAGTTCTTCCTCTATACGCTCGCCGGTTCCGTGCTCATGCTGCTCGCCATCATGGCCATGTACTGGCAGGTGGGCACGACGGATATCCCAACGCTTCTGGCGTACGATTTCCCAGCCGGCATGCAGACCTGGCTGTGGCTTGCCTTCTTTGCATCCTTCGCGGTGAAGATGCCCATGTGGCCGGTTCACACTTGGCTGCCGGATGCGCACGTGGAAGCGCCGACTGCCGGCTCTGTGATCCTGGCGGGCATCTTGCTGAAGATGGGGGGCTATGGCTTCCTGCGCTTCTCGCTGCCAATGTTCCCCATCGCGTCTGATCTGTTCGCACCGCTGGTCTTTGGCCTCTCCGTAATTGCCATCATCTACACCTCGCTCGTGGCGCTGGTGCAGGAAGATATGAAAAAGCTGATCGCTTATTCGTCTGTGGCACACATGGGCTTTGTGACCATGGGGATCTTCGCTGCCACCACCCAGGGGGTGCAGGGCGGCATCTTCCAGATGCTCTCTCACGGTTGGGTGTCAGGGGCCCTCTTCCTCTGCGTCGGCGTTGTGTACGACCGGATGCATACCCGCGAAATCGCGGCCTATGGTGGCCTTGTCAGTCGCATGCCGATCTACGCCTTTGCTTTCATGGTGTTCACGATGGCCAATGTGGGCCTGCCGGGGACCAGCGGGTTTGTTGGGGAATTCCTGACCATTGTCGGCGTCTTTCAGGTGAGCTCCTGGGTCGCCTTCCTGGCCGCAACCGGCGTCATCCTGTCCGCATGCTATGCACTTTATCTCTATCGCCGTGTTGTGTTCGGTGAGCTGGAGAAAGACACCCTGAAGAACATCAAGGATGTGAGCCCCCGCGAGCTCGCGACACTGGCGCCCTTGATTGCGGCGACCATCTTCTTTGGTGTCTATCCGCTGCCAATTCTGGATGTGACGGCGGTGTCCGTCGACAATCTGATCGCAAACTATACAGCTGCTGTTGAGGCCCATGAGCTGGCCGGCGGCGGCACATTTGACTTTGCTTGGGCTGGCTTCGGCCGTTAATGCGCAAGACGCCTGGAGAGACGTAAGACTATGGAAACCGCCCTTGCCATGCCGGACTTAAGCCCGGCCCTTGCGGAAATCATCCTCGCCGTCGGTGCCATGGCGCTGCTCATGCTCGGCGTGTTTAGAGGGGATGGGTCCAGCAGAAGCGTGAGCATCGGATCGATCCTTCTGCTGATCGTTGCTGCCTTTGCGGTGATCAGTCAGCCTGAGGGGCGTGTCCTGACCTTTGGTGGCGCATTCGTTATGGATGGCTTTGCTGTCGTGATGAAGTGTCTGGTCTTGCTCGGCTCCGGCGTCGCTATTGTTATGGCGCAGGGCTTTATGGCGCGCGAGAATATTGACCGGTTCGAATTTCCGATCCTGATCCTGCTGGCTACCCTCGGCATGTTGATGATGGTATCGGCAAATGGCCTTATTGCTCTCTATATGGGGCTGGAGCTGCAGAGCTTGGCCCTTTACGTCGTGGCGTCCTTCCACCGAGACAACACACGCTCCACAGAGGCAGGCCTCAAGTATTTTGTCTTGGGAGCGCTTGCGTCCGGCATGCTCCTCTACGGTTCGTCGCTGATCTATGGCTTCTCAGGGACCACGAATTTCGACGTGCTGGCCGGTGTCATTGCCATGGAAGGCATGTCGACAGGGTTGATCTTTGGTCTGGTGTTCCTGCTGGCGGGTCTGGCGTTTAAGATTTCGGCCGTCCCATTCCACATGTGGACGCCGGATGTCTATGAAGGTGCACCGACGCCGGTGACCGCGTTCTTCGCGGCAGCACCGAAAATCGCCGCCATGGCGCTGTTCCTGCGTGTGATGTATGGCGCCTTCGCAGATGCGACCTTCCAGTGGCAGCAGGTGGTGGTGTTCATTTCCATCGCGTCTATGGTGCTTGGGGCCTTCGCCGCGATCGGACAGACCAACATCAAACGTCTGATGGCCTATTCGTCGATCGGTCACATGGGCTTCGCCCTTGTCGGTCTCGCCGCTGGCACGCCTGAAGGGGTGAAGGGCGTCGTGGTCTATCTCACGATCTACCTGGTCATGAATGCAGGCGTCTTCTGCTGCATTCTGGCGATGCGCCACAAAGAAGGACCGGTCGAAGAAATCTCCGACTTGGCTGGTCTGTCGCAGAACCAGCCCATGCTGGCGGCGGTTTTCGCCATGCTGATGTTCTCGCTGGCGGGCATTCCGCCGCTCGCAGGCTTCTTTGCGAAATTCTATGTGTTCCTCGCAGCCATCAATGCAGGCCTCTATGCTCTCGCGATTATCGGTGTCCTGGCGAGTGTTGTAGGCGCTTTCTATTATCTCCGAGTCGTGAAAATCATGTACTTCGATGATCCGGCGCCTGCGTTCGCAGGACCATTGGGATCAGAGATCAGAGCAGTTCTCACGGTCTCTGCGCTGTTTACGCTGCTCTTCATTCTCTATCCGACGCCGGTCCTCGATATGGCGGAGAGCGCGGCGAACTCGCTGGTGCCAACGGTCGAAGCGGCTGAGGTGGAAACACCAGCGGCGCCCGACACGTCTGTTCAATAGGAATGGCGGAGAGCATCGTTCTCCCAGCGGGCTACACGCTGAGCCACCACGCCGAGATCGACTCCACGAACGAAGAGGCGAAACGCCTGGCAGCGGACGGGACCAAAGGGCCTGTCTGGATCGTCGCGGATCGCCAGACGGCGGGGCGGGGCAGGAGAGGACGGGCCTGGACCTCGCCGGTGGGCAATCTCATGTGCACGCTTCTCATGCGCCCAAACTGCGGCCCGGCGGAAGCAGGCGAACTTTCTTTTGTCGCTGGGCTGGCGCTGCATGAGGCTGCCACCTTGCTCTTACCTGATAGTGTAGCGGCTCAGGTAAGCCTCAAATGGCCCAATGACTTGCTGATCGATGGCAAGAAGGCCAGCGGCATTCTGCTGGAGTCCGAAAGCGCTGGCGGCGCAGAGGTCTCCTGGCTGGCGATCGGGATTGGCCTCAACCTGGTGCACTTCCCCGAGGACACGCCCTATCCTGCGACGAGCCTTCAGGCAGAAGGTGGAGAGACCACCAGCGTGGACCGCGCGCTGACCGCTCTTGCGACCTCCTTCGACAAATGGTTCTTAGTCTGGCAACAACCGCAGGGGTTCGCTTCTGTAAGAGAAGCATGGCTCCAGCGCGCCCAAGGATTGGGCCAGGAGATTAACGTCCGGCTGGCCGACGAAACACTTGTCGGGACCTTCGAAGACCTCTCGGAAGACGGCGCCCTTCAACTTCGTTTGCCGACGGGCGCGCTGCAGCCGATTGCCGCGGGCGACGTCTTTTTTGCACTGGGAGCGCCGACCGGTAAGGTGAGGCATGGACAGTAATATGCTTACCGACGCGGAGCTTGTATTCGTGCCGCTTGGCGGCACCGGCGAAATCGGCATGAATCTGAACCTCTATGGGTTCGGAACCGAGGAAGACCGCAAATGGATCATGGTGGACCTCGGCGTCACCTTCTCCGACGGGCGTACGCCGGGTGTCGATGTCATCATGCCCGATCCGACCTTTATCGAAGAAAACCGTCAGGACCTGATCGCCGTCATCCTCACCCACGCTCACGAGGATCATATTGGCGCTGTTGCCCACCTGTGGCCGAAGCTCAGGTGTCCTGTCTACGCCACGCCTTTCACCGCAGAACTCGTGAAAGGCAAACTGATTGAAGCCGGCATCGAGCAGGAGGTCCCACTCAATATCGTCGATCTCGGCGCACGGTTCGATCTGGGACCGTTTGATATCGAATTCGTGACGCTTACTCACTCGATACCGGAACCCAATGCGCTGGCAATCCGTACCCCGCTCGGCACGATCATGCATACCGGCGACTGGAAAATTGATCCGGGCCCGGTTATCGGGGAGACGCTCGACAGCAAACGACTGGCCGAAATTGGGGAAGAGGGCGTCCGCGCCATTGTCTGCGACAGCACCAATGTATTCACGCCCGGCGAGGCAGGCTCCGAAGCAGATGTGGCGGCCAGTCTGACGGATCTCATAGGCGGGCTGGACGGGCGCGTTGTCGTCACAACATTTGCTTCGAACGTGGCCAGGCTGGAAAGCGTCATTCGTGCAGCGGAAGCAAACGGCCGGCATGTCGTGCTTGCCGGCCGGTCCATGTTTCGAGTGATCGCAGCGGCGCGCGACACAGGCCACCTGAAAAACCTGCCGCCTTTTGTTGAGGCGGAGGATGCGGGCTATCTGCCAAAAGACAAAGTCTTGTTCCTGTGCACCGGATCGCAAGGGGAACCGCGGGCGGCACTTGCCCGCATCGCGGCGGATGCCCATCGGGACATTGTCCTGGAGGAAGGAGACACAGTGATCTTCTCCTCGCGGATCATTCCGGGCAATGATGTCGCGATCTTTGAAATGCAGAACGATCTCGCGCGGGCGGGTGTCCGCGTGATTACGGAGAAGGACCATTTCGTTCACGTCTCCGGCCATCCCTGCCGCGATGAACTGACAGCGATGTATCAATGGATCAAACCGGAAGTGGCGATCCCCGTTCACGGTGAGGCCCGTCATTTGTTGGAACACGCGGCCTTGGCCAAAGAACTGCAGGTTCCGGAAACACTGGTCATTCAGAACGGCGTTATGGTGCGGCTCGCACCCGGGGCCGCAGAGATTGTGGACGAGGTCCCATCGGGCCGGGTGGTCATGGATGGCGATGTGCTCGTTCCTTCTTGGGATGCCGGTATCCAAGAGCGCCGGCGGCTGGGGTTCGGCGGAGCGGTGTTTGTATCCGTCGCCCTCGACGAAAAGGGCGCCGTTCGGGGCGATCCGGAAATTCGCCTCATCGGACTACCTGAACGCGACAATTATGGGGTGCGGTTTGAAGAGCGTGCCTATGACGCTCTGGATGGTGCGCTTGATCAATTGCCGCAGCGGAAACGGAAGGATGAGGCGCAGGTAGGCGAGTATCTGCGCAGAGCTGTTCGCAGTGCCATCCGCAAGGAATGGGGCAAAAAGGCCGCCGTCGAAGTCATTGTCACTCGTGTCTGATGCTTGCCGCGGCGCCCGCATCGGCCTAAATAAAGGCATGGGAATATCGAGGAGTTACAAATGCTGGGTCAGCTAAATCACGTCGCCATTGCGGTACCAGACATCGCCGAAGCGGCTGAGATGTATAAGGTCAAATTCGGTGCCAAAGTTTCGGGACAGGTGCCGCAGCCCGATCATGGGGTAACGACGGTCTTTGTTGATCTGGGCAACACCAAGCTCGAACTTCTGGAACCTCTGGGCGATGATTCTCCCATCGCAGGCTTCCTGGCTAAGAACCCTAAAGGTGGCATTCACCACATCTGCGTCGAGGTTGATGACATTGATGCGGCCTGTGAGCAGGTGACTGACCATGGTGTCACCATTACCGGAACGGGCAAGCCGCGTATCGGCGCCCATGGGAAGCCTGTTGTCTTCCTGCACCCAAAAGACCTTTTCGGCACCTTGGTCGAACTGGAACAGGCATAAGCAAGCATGACCCTCGTCAGCGGCATCGCCACCTATGCCATCATTTGGTGGCTAACGCTCTTCGTCGTGCTGCCGTTTGGGATAGTCACTCAGGAAGAAGCGGGCGATGTCGAGGAAGGGTCGGCGCCAAGCGCTCCTGTCCGTCCGCAAATCGTTCGCAAGATCCTCATCACCACAGCTGCGTCGGCCGTGATTTTCGCAGGCGTGTTTTGGTTTTTGGAACTGAGTGGGGTCGGTCTGGATGACCTGCCGTTCGCCCCGACCTTCGACGACGAATATTAATCGCGCGGTTGATACCCGAGATATCGGTCGGGAAGCTTACAAATCCGTTTCATGCGCGTGTCGCCGTCGATAGCCGGATAGGTCCAGACCAGCGAGTCGCCGTCCATACGGCGGGTGACGATCGTGACCGGTAGGCCAAAGGGGCTGAACTCCATCACGCCTTCATCGTTGAATGCGATGGACACCAAAGTATTGATGCACCGTGGCGGCTCAATGTCCCGCGACCCATTGGCGAGCGTGCCGTCTGTGTGGAAATCATGAATGATGCCGGATGACGTTACGACGGTTCTGTTCCCACATTGCTCTATCCGTTCCACGTGGCCGACTGCTCCTGTCTCCGCAAGCCATAAGCCCCGCATATCGACCACGCCGTCAGCGAGAGGCTCTGTGCACCCCGCCAGAACGGGCAACGGAAACTCATCCCATCCGCAGCCCGGCGTATAGGCCTTCGGGATTTGCGAGGCCGTAGACCCCGACCCGTCGAGCTCGGGCAAATCGCAATAATCGATAAGTGACGCGTCGCCCTCGAAAATGCTGAGATCTGTCGTGTCAGCGGGACGGGGCGCGAGGAATAGAAAGCTCGCGACGCCCCCGACCACCAGGATCAGCAGCGCGGCGACGAAACCAACAAGTTTTTTCACGACATTCCCCCACCCATTCAGACGTCCATCCTACTATTGGCAGTTATAGTGTCAATAGATGGTCGGGTATGCGGAATCGGAGACAAAAAAAAGCAAGGCGCGTTTCCACGACCTTGCTGCAGTCATCTCATCTGGCGCTTCGATCAGGTTTGTCCCGGAAGCCGAGCGTGATGTGGTCCGCTCTTGGCCAGATGTGTCCTCCCTAGACTTGGGTTTAATGCCCAGCCCCTTTTTATGTGCGGGGGAATATATCGACGGTTTTCCCTTGAGTCACGTAATTTTCGAACCTTTTTCGCCTCTCCTCGGAACGATTCTAATCTGGTGAGGTGTTGTCGTAGGGGCATCCAATCAATCGGCAGACTGATCATCTGCAATCAGCCCGACATCACAATTGGCGAGGGACAGCGGGCTCCGATTTGGTACCGTCAATCAACAAAAAGACCGTATGGGAGAGGCGACATGGAAAAAGTCTGTTTGGTTTTGGGCGCTGGTGCGGGCATCGGGGGAAGTGTCGGCAAACGCTTTGCGGCGGACGGGTATTACACGGTTCTGTGTCGCAGAACGGACAAAGAGGGTCTGGACCGGATGGTCGGTGAGATAAAGGCTGATGGTGGCAAAGCAACAGGCCACCTATTGAATGCAGCTGAGCCGGACGTCATCGAAGATCTCGTTGTTAGTACCGAGCAAAACATCGGACCAATCGACACCGTGATCTTTAATTTGGGTGCGCAGATCGGCAACCGACCGCTTGCTGAAACTACCTATAAAGCTTTTGAGCGGTGTTGGCGTATCGCCACTCTCTCGTTGTTTCGCCTCGCGCATACTCTTGCGCCCCTCATGGTAGAGCGGGGCGGTGGGAACATCCTTGTGACGTCGGCAACAGCTGCGGTCCGCGGCAATGCCGGTCAGCATGCGCATGCGGCCGCTGTTGGCGGGCGGCGCATGCTGTGCCAATCGCTCAATGCGGAATTTTCATCACAGGGCATCCATATCGCACATGTGCTTGTTGATGGTGCTGTCGATGCGCCGGACACCCTTGGCAAACTGTTGGGACCGGAAGCCTTTCAGAAGCTCAGGGAAGAACGTGGCCTCGACCATGATGGGCTCTTGCTGCCTGAGAAGATGGCGGAGACCTATCTTCATCTTGCGCAACAACATCGAAGCGCTTGGACGTTTGAACTGGATTTGAGGGCCTTCTCGGACAAGCCCTGGTGGAACGGATAAGTTGGCCGAGTCTGCGACAATCATACGGCCTACCGACCAATGAAACTCTTCACGCAACGCCTGGCGCCAAACCCAACCAAGGTAGAGCTCTACCTCGAAGAAAAGAGGGCAGCTGGCACTGACATCAACTTAGAGAAGGTGATGGTCAACCTCGTTAAAGGTGAGCAGCGAGGCGAGAGCATCACGGAGAAAAACCCTCTTCAACGTGTGCCCTTCCTCGAGCTCGAGGATGGAACCGTGATATTCGAGTCGCTTCCGATCATTGAGTTTTTTGAAGAACTGTATCCGGACCCGCCTATGCTGGGAGCCACACCAGTGGAACGGGGGATTGTGCGATCAATCGAGCGCATGATTGACGCCGATCTTCTGCGAAACATCGCGATCAATGTTCACATGACCAGATCTCCGGCGGGCTATGGCGAAAACCCTGAGATTGCAGAGTGGGCATTGGCGGCGGTCGCCAAACCGCTGGATTTTCTTGAGAACCTATTGTCTGACCAGCGGGAGCACATCGCGGGCGCTCAGGTGACCGCAGCCGATTGTGCCCTGGAGGCCGCCCTGCAGTTTGCCAGATATGGGAAGCTGGACCTGCTGGCCGCTCGGCCAAGGCTCGCACAATGGGACGCGGCCTATCGCGAGCGCACAGCCGCCAAGGCGGTCTTAGTCTTTTAGCTGCAGACCGAGCAAAATGACCGGCAGTTTCTTGTGGGCATTAAGGCAAATCTGAATTAGTGCGAGCTGCGACGTTTCGCCATGAAGGAAGATGTTGTTCCGTCTACGGAGTGGGTGCTATGACTGACCTTTAGCGTGTTATCCACACCCTATAGAGAAAAATGAATTCGCCGTGTTCGCTCAAGAACCACGGTTTTCATTGAGTTTTTAGGATTAGTGCCGATATCTCGCCAAATTTATTGAAAGACGGTTAACGTCCAATGAGGACTCCTTAAAGAGTTGGACGTTAGGATGATGACATGAACGATCAGGCACAAATGGCAGCAGTTCTCCTCGCGGGTTTCTTCGCGACGGGTGATCCTGTGCCACCTGAGGCCGGTCTTGCCGGTGCGGACATGCTCGCATCCCGTGCCAAGCCGGAGATCGTTGAGATCAGCTCAGGAAGCTGCGCCATCGTCACCGCCCATCAGCCGCGTGAAGATGTCGCCTATAAGTCGGGCGTCACCATTAACGGTTCGAAGACGGTTCCTGCTGATGTCAACACACCCTTTGTTCACGCGCCCCGCCCGATTTATGAATTTGATGTCCGCATCGATCCGCTCCCAAACAGCAATGTCGCCGTGACACCCAGGTTGGAAGTCGCGACCGTAACTTATGAGCCGGCAAACGGCCGGATTATGCTGGACGGGCAGGAACTGGTCTGGATGCACGAAAATGCGCTCCGGGCAGCCTGCGAAAGCCACACAAGAGTGACACCCTGACCGGGTCTTCTGGGTCACAATCCCGCTATTTGCCTCACTTTTCCCTGACTTTTCTTGACTCTTGGCCGTCTGTTTTGGAGGCTGATCCCTGCAATCGCGTTGTTGGTGGGGTACGGACAAGGGGCATAGGGGATGATCTCCAATCTGGTTGAGTTTTTTGGCCCATCCGTAAGGAAGGTTGGTCTGCTGGCAGGCGTGGCCGTCGGCATCCTTGGCGTAAGTCAGGCCGCCGCCCTGGCGGCGCCGGCGCAGCCCTGGAAGATCACCCAGGAAACCTGGACCGAGACAGACGAACGCGGTTACTCCGAATTCGTGGCCGCGATTGGCGCGGCGGATTGCTGGAACGTCGACGATTGTCTGGAAAGTTCCGCCAACCCCTATAGGCACCGTCACGGGCACACGCGTTTTCGCGCTGACTGCGCCGACTTTCCCTACCTACTACGGGCCTATTACGCCTGGATGAACGGTCTGCCCTTCGCCTATCAGAATGGCGTTCTGCCGCAATCGGGATGGACCCGGGACATTCGCTATACCCGCGGCGGGAACCGCGTCGTGTCCCGCAAGTCAGTCCCCGCAACCCAAAACGGCATCAATGCCAACTCAATTCTGGTGGACCTCAGAAGCGCCATTTCCACCGGCAGCTATCGACACCATGCGGTGGCAAACGATCAAACCTATTTCACGGACATGTATTCGCCGGTGATTGATCGCGAGAGCATCCGGCCTGGCACCATCGTTTACGATGTGAACGGTCATGTCGTACTGGTTTGGCGTGTGGAAAACGATGGGCGCGTGCTGACACTCTCTGCTCACCCAGACAATTCTGTTTCCAGGTCCTTCTATGGGCGGAATTTCCTCCGCACCCACCCGCGTCTCGGCACCGGGTTTAAGGACTGGCGGCCGATCCGCCTTGTGGGTGCCAGACGTCTAGCCAACGGAACGCTGGTCGGTGGACGCATCGAAGCCACGCCCAATCAGGCCATCCAGAACTATTCCTTGATGCAATATATCGGCACGGACGCGACCGACACGTCGACCAGGGCGCTCGGTCAGTGGCGGCAAGCCTCGTTTTCCAGAGACGGTGAGACACTCGACTACTATCACTATGTCCGGGCGGTGATGGCGCGCGGCAATCTGGTGATGGAGCCGGTCCAGGAGCTCCGGTCTTCCATGCGCTCGCTCTGCAATGATGTCCGAGCCAGAAAACAGGCGGTAGATGCAGCCATTCTGAATGGCATCGATAAGGTCAATGCCCCCAACAGACTGCCGCAGAATATCTACGGCACATTTGGCTATTGGGAGTTCTACTCGACGCCGTCCCGCGACGCGCGCCTCAAGACCGCGATGAAGGAACAGCGCGACCATGTGGAAGCCTTGATTGAGATGCACGGGCAGGGCGCGTCGACCGTGACCTATCAGGGCAATGATCTCATTGGGGATCTCATCCGCGTCTATGACGAAGAAAGCGCAAAATGTGTGACCACCTATGTGCGGTCAAATGGGGCGCCGGTGCGTCTCACCCTCGATGAAGTTGTCGGCCGCATCTATGACCTGTCATTTGATCCCTACCAGTGTATTGAGCGCCGGTGGGGCGCTACCGACCCGGCGGAACTGGCATCTTGTGCTGATGGACCCGCAAAGGACCGCTGGTACCGGGCACAGCGTTTCCTAAGAAACCAGATCGACCGGACCTACGATGTCACCATGGCCTATACGCCGGCTCAGCTTGAGGCGGGTCCCCACGAGCTGTTTTCCGGCAGAGGCGTGCCTGAGGGGCCGGACGTTGATGTTCGCGGATTTTTGTCGTCCCTGCAGGGCCGGCAACAAGCCGCGATCGAAGGGCCATCCATTCAATAGAAGCGTCCTGTTGGGCGTTGCCAACAGACGGCTAAGTCCCTAATACTGAGGAATAATTTCGAAGCGGCGGCGTTCTGGAAAGAGCGGTGGTGCTCGTGTTCCCGCTGTTGCCAGAGACGTCAAATTCCTATGCGCCTATCCAATTTTCTGCTCCCCACTTTGAAAGAAGACCCTGCTGAGGCACAAATCGTGTCTCACCGTTTGATGTTGCGCGCGGGCCTGATCCGCCAGACCGCGGCAGGGATCTATGCCTGGCTGCCGCTGGGCATTCGTGTGCTCAAAAAAATTGAGCAAATCGTACGCGAAGAGATGGATCGTGCAGGTGCGGTAGAGCTGCTCATGCCGACACTGCAATCCGCCGAGCTTTGGCAGCGCTCCGGACGCTATGACGGCTATGGCAAGGAGATGCTGCGCATCACTGATCGCCATGATCGGGAGATGCTGTACGGTCCCACCAACGAAGAGATGGTGACCGAGCTCTTCGCAAATGGGGTGCGCAGCTACAAAGACCTGCCAATGAACCTCTATCACATCCAGTGGAAGTTCCGTGATGAGATCCGGCCGCGCTTTGGCGTGATGCGAGGCCGAGAGTTTCTCATGAAAGACGCTTACTCGTTCGACTTGGATGAGGAGAAGGGCCGCGAAGCTTATTACCGGATGTTTGTCGCCTATCTGCGCACTTTCGGGCGGATGGGACTAAAGGCGGTGCCCATGGCAGCCGATACCGGGCCCATAGGTGGCGACCTAAGCCATGAGTTCATCATTCTGGCGGAGACCGGCGAGTCGGAAGTCTTCTGTCACAAAGACCTGATCGAGATGGAAATTCCTGGCGAAGACATCGACTATAGCGCCGACCTCTCATCCATCGTCGATGAGCGCCGCGCCCTCTATGCGGCAACGGATGAGATACACGATCAAGCCAAGTTTGAAGCAGAGGTCGCAGAAGCGGACCGTCTCTCTGCCCGCGGCATCGAAGTGGGGCATATCTTCTTCTTCGGTACAAAGTATTCGGAGCCCCTAAACGCTGTCGTTACGGGACCTGACGGCAAGGATGTGCCGGTCCAGATGGGCTCCTACGGGATTGGCGTTTCCCGGCTCATGGGCGGCATTATTGAAGCAAGCCATGATGAGAACGGCATAATTTGGCCAGAATCTGTCGCTCCTTATAAGGTCGGTCTTATCAACCTCAAATCCGGGGATGCGGAGACCGACCGGACATGTGAGGAGCTTTACGCGAAATTGACCGATGCGGGTGTAGATGTGCTGTATGACGACACGGACGCGCGCGGCGGCACCAAGTTCTCGAACATGGACCTGATCGGCCTGCCATGGCAGGTCGTTGTTGGACCGCGCGGTTTGAAATCCGGTGTGGTGGAGTTGAAGAACAGAGCATCCGGTGAGCGGCAAGAAATGACGCCGGATGCAGCACTGACCCAACTGATCGGCGCTTAAGGCCGAGCTTCTGACGGCCGTAGCGGCTTGGAGTGACAGGACGTATGACGGACACGGCGATCAGCCCGACCGAGAGTGAGGCCAAAGGCGAGACCACGCCCAAGGGAAAATCTGCGACCGGACCCTTCTCGCGGTACGAGTGGATGGTGTCCTTGCGCTATCTGCGCGCTCGGCGGAGGGAAGGCTTCATCTCTGTGATTGCCGGCTTCTCGTTCGCAGGCATCATGCTGGGCGTCGCCACACTCATTATCGTCATGGCGGTGATGAACGGATTTCGCACCGAACTTCTCGACAAGATCTTAGGCCTCAATGGTCACATGATGGTGCGCGCGCTTGGCACCAATGTCAGTGAATTTGACGCCGTCGCGGAGGCGATCCGTCAGGCGGACGGCGTGGTGCGCGTGGCACCGCTCGTCGAGGGCCAGGTGATGGCGTCGAGCAGCAGCAATGCATCGGGCGCGTTTGTCCGCGGAATGCGAGCATCAGATATCGCCGGTCTTGGTTCCGTGTCGCAAAATCTGATTGCCGGAACGCTCGCGGATTTTGATACGAGCGGCGGGGTTGCGCTCGGCAGTCGCCTGGCCTCCTTGTTGAGAGTGACCATTGGTGACCAGGTGACCCTCCTGTCGCCGCGCGGCGCGGTCACCCCGTTCGGCACAGCGCCACGTGTGCGTGCCTACACGGTTCAGGCTGTCTTTGAGATTGGCATGTCTGAGTATGACAGTTCGGTCATGTTCATGGGGCTCGGAGAAGCCCAACAATATTTCCGGGCGGGGAACGGTGTCACAGCCCTTGAGGTCATGGTCGAGGAGCCGGACCAGGTCAACGATTACATCGTACCCGTGGCTCAGGCTGCCGGCCCACTCTTGCGGGTCTGGACCTGGCAGCAGACCAATCAGAGTTTTTTCAGCGCGCTGCAGGTCGAGCGGAATGTGATGTTCCTCATATTGACGCTGATCCTTCTGGTGGCGGCCCTCAACATCATCTCCGGGCTCATCATGCTGGTGAAGGACAAGGGCCGCGATATCGCGGTGCTTCGAACCATGGGGGCGTCCCGGGGCGCGGTTATGCGAATCTTCTTTATCGCTGGCGCGAGCATTGGCGTCTTGGGGACCCTGGCAGGTTTCATTTTGGGCACCGCGTTCTGCGCAAATATTGAGACCCTGCGTCAGGCTCTCTCTGCCCTTGTGGGCACCGAGCTCTTCTCGCCGGAGGTCTATTTCCTCTCCCGCATGCCAGCCGAGATGGACCCGTCGGAAGTCGCCTCCGTGGTGATCATGTCCTTGGTCCTCTCATTTGGAGCAACGCTTTATCCCGCCTGGCGCGCGGCGTCTCTCGACCCAGTGGAGGCGCTTCGCTATGAGTGATGAACCAGCGCTCGTTCTGGATGAGGTCACGCGGACCTATCAGCAAGGTGAGACAGAGCTCCACATTTTCGATGACCTGTCATTGACTCTGCTGCCGGGAGAGATCGTGGCTCTTGTCGGCCCGTCCGGCGCCGGCAAGTCCTCGCTGCTCCACATCGCGGGCTTCCTGGAAGAACCCAATAGCGGGCGGGTCCTGATTAATGGCGTGGACGGCACTGCTCTGGATGATGCAGGGCGGACAGCAATCCGCCGCGAAGATATCGGCTTTGTGTACCAGGCACATAACCTTCTTGCTGAGTTCACGGCGTTGGAAAATGTCGTTCTGCCGCAGATGATCGCCGGCAACGCCAAAAAGGGCGCCGAAGAGGAAGCAGCGCGGTTGCTATCAAGCTTTGGCCTGGGTGACCGGCTGAACCACCGTCCGGCGGAGCTGTCCGGAGGGGAACAGCAGCGGGTAGCGATTGCGAGATCCCTGGCAAACGAGCCCAAGCTGCTTCTGGCGGACGAACCGACCGGCAACCTCGATCCCAAAACCTCGAAAGCGGTTTTTGGTGAGTTGGTAGATGTAACCCGAGGTGAGGGGGCGGCGGCGCTAATCGCGACCCACAATTTGGACCTGGCGGCAAAAATGGATCGCGTCGTGCTGCTCCATGACGGAAAGCTCCTGGAGGGGGCGTCGCTGGCGGAGCAATACGGCTCGCTTTAGCCTGCAAGCGACGCTTGGTGGGTGTGTGTTCTAGCTGACTGCCGCGGCGTTTCTGCCAGAGCTTGAGAGTTTCTTGGTAAGGCCATCCAACATGCCTTTCACGATCATCTTGTGAAACGGCAGAATGGCCGCCAAATAGGCATAGCCAAACAGGTTGTGCCGCTGGCAGCACGTGGCTGCATAGAGCTTCGAGGGCGCCTCAACCTGCCTGTAAAGCGAGACCCGAAAGTCCTGATGGACGTCGTCCTCGCCCAGAATGATTTCGTTTGGACTGATGCTGTAGATCTTGAAGAACCCGATCCTGTCGCCAATCTCCGGCGCCCCGCCTTTGGTGGCAGGGGGCTCGGCGTCGACCTCATCTGATGTTTTCAGGCCCAGCGGTTTCACGATGAGGTTGCGGAGTTGAACAAGTTGGTCCGCACCGGGGACCTCGACCGATACCAGGAGATCGGCGATCTCCGCCATGGATGCCGCGTTGAGCGCCCAAGTGTCGGTGAGGGCCACGCTAAAGCAGTCCATAAAGTCCTGGGGGCGTGCGTAGCCGTGAAGCCAGCTTTCCGGGGGCAGGGTATCGGAGCGGGACATATCGGCCTTTCATCAAAGGTGCCTGGCATCTTCCATACGCATCCGTATTGGTGCCCGAAAATCTAAGACAGCAATCGCTTTTCGTCGAGGCGCAAGGGTGTCGCAGGTCGCGAACCATGCCGGAAATATGCAGTTTTCTCGAGAAAACGGGGGGACTTGACAAAGGAACAAAACAAGAACATATTTTGTGCACAGTTTGTTTGCGTATCCCCACAACCAACGTGATCCAAACGTGAAGCACTATCGTAAAACGTGCATTACCGGGTGGGTGGCAACTGTCCGAGTTGCGTTGGCGTACCGGGCCAAATCGGTCCTTTATGAACAACAAACAGGAGCACCTATGCGGTATCTCAAGGAACAAACCCAAGGTCACGGACTTCGCGAGTGGATGCAGGACGTTGCAGCGCTTGCAAGCGTCGCAGCCATGGGCTGGACTGTCTTGCTTTGGAGTGAGATCGCCAAAACAACGATGATTGGCTGAGCAGAGCCTGATCAATTCTGGGCGGATAATCGCAGTCCCTTTTTGCGCGATTATCCGTCTTTTCCACAACTTTCCTTAAGCGGGACAGGTGACACGGCGGGGGCCGCGTCCGACAATGGGCATCAGGAGGAATGGACGGACACGTCGGTGCGACGCCGTTCAACCTGAGAGAGTGAGAGCCCCACCCAGTGTCGAAAAACCCATCCGACCTTCAATTCATCCATCTGCGGCTGCATTCCGCCTATTCGCTTCTTGAAGGCGCGATCCGCCTGAAAGAACTGCCCTCGCTCGCACGGAAAGCTGAGATGCCGGCGGTGGGCATTACGGATACAGGCAACCTCTTTGGCGCCCTGGAAGCCTCAGAGACACTCTCTAAAGCCGGCATTCAGCCCATCACGGGATGTACCTTGGCTCTGGACCTGAAGCTCGATGGTGACGGGCCTGGGCTTGGCCGCAATGAGCGGAAGGAGCCGGATGGGTCCATAGCGCTCCTGGTTCAAAACGAGCTTGGATATGCCAACCTGATGCGGCTCACCTCCAAAGCCTATTTGGAGACGGAGGGCACAGACGATCCTCATATCTCCATCGAAGACCTGGCGAGTTTAAGCGAAGGGCTGATCTGCCTGACCGGCGGCCCAGCAGGGCCCGTCAACCGGCTCTTGGTGGACGGACAAGGCGACAAAGCGAAAGAGGTTCTGGCCCGCTTTCAAGCCATCTTCGCCGACCGGCTCTATGTGGAGCTGCAGCGCCATGGCATGGCGGAAGAGGGGCAAGCAGAAGGCCCGCTGATCGACTTTGCCTATGAGATGGATCTGCCCCTGGTGGCCACCAATGAATGTTTCTTCACGACCAAGGATGAGTTCGAGGCTCACGACGCCCTGATCTGCATCTCAGCTGGGGCCTACGTCATTGAGACAGAGCGGCGCAGGCTCACGCCGGAACACTATTTCAAGAGCCAGGCAGAGATGGCAGAATTGTTTAGCGATCTGCCGGAAGCTATTGAAAACACAATAGAAGTGGCGCGCAGATGTGCCTATCGGCCCCACACCAGGGATCCGATCCTGCCAAGTTTCGGGTCCGGCGATGGCGAGGTGAGCGAAGCGGACGAGCTCAGGCGCCAGGCGCATGAAGGGCTCACCCAACGGCTGGCAGTCACCGACACCGTTGCCGATGAGCAGGAATATCGGGACCGTCTGGATTTCGAGCTCGACGTCATCATCAAGATGGATTTCCCCGGCTACTTCCTGATTGTGGCGGACTTCATCAAATGGGCGAAAGACCACGACATCCCGGTGGGCCCCGGCCGTGGGTCAGGGGCTGGCTCGGTGGTTGCCTGGGTGCTGACCATCACCGATCTGGATCCGCTCCGGTTCAACCTCCTGTTTGAGCGGTTTTTGAACCCCGAGCGGATATCGATGCCGGACTTCGATATCGACTTCTGCCAGGACCGGCGCGATGAAGTGATCCGCTATGTGCAGGATCGTTATGGGCATGACCAGGTGGCCCAGATCATCACCTTCGGAAAGCTCCAGGCTCGTGCCGTGCTCAGGGACGTGGGGCGCGTTCTGCAGATGCCCTTCGGCCAGGTGGACCGTCTCTGCAAGATGATCCCCAACAATCCGGCAAATCCGGTGACGTTGGCTGAAGCGATCGAGGGCGAGCCGCGCCTCCGCGAAGAGCGGGACAGCGAAGAAGCGGTGGCCAAGCTCCTGGAAATGGGACTCCGGCTGGAAGGGCTCTATCGTCACGCCTCGACCCATGCTGCCGGTGTGGTGATCGGGGATCGGCCGCTCGATCAATTGGTGCCGCTCTATCGCGACCCGCGGTCCGACATGCCCGTCACCCAGTTCAACATGAAGTGGGTTGAGCCTGCAGGCCTCGTAAAGTTCGACTTTCTGGGCCTCAAAACCCTGACGGTCCTACAAAAGGCGGTCGAGTTGGTAGAGCGCCGGGGGATCAAGATCGACCTCTCAAACCTGCCGCTTGATGACGAGAAGACCTACAAAATGCTCCAGCGGGGCGAGACAGTCGGGGTCTTCCAGTTGGAAAGTGGTGGCATGCGGGACCTGATCCGGCAGGCGCTGCCCTCCACCATCGAGGACATTATCGCCCTGGTGGCCCTCTATCGTCCGGGCCCTATGGAGAACATTCCAAAATATCTGGCCTGTAAGCATGGCCGGGAAGAGCCAGAGGTGCTGCATGAGCTGATCGAGCCGGTGGTGGCTGACACCTATGGCGTGATCATCTACCAGGAACAGGTGATGCAGGTGGCCCAGGTCTTTGCAGGTTATTCGCTGGGAGATGCGGACCTGCTCCGGCGCGCCATGGGCAAAAAGATCAAATCCGAGATGGATGCCCAGCGCGCCCGGTTCGTGGATGGCGCAAAAGAGAAGGGGATTTCTGCCGACCGGGCCAACTACGTCTTCGACATTGTCGACAAGTTTGCGGGCTACGGCTTCAATAAATCCCACTCCGCCTGTTATGCGCTGGTTGCCTATCAGACGGCCTATCTGAAGGCGAACTACCCGGTTGAGTTCCTGGCGGCCTCCATGAGCCTGGACCTGAACAACACAGAAAAACTCCATGTTTTCAAGCAGGAAGCGGACCAACTTAAGATAAAGGTTTGTCCGCCGAGTGTGCAGGACTCCCAGGCCGCTTTCGATGTGAAGGACGGCCAGATCCTTTATGCGCTGGGTGCGATCAAGAATGTCGGCCGTCAGGCGATGGAGCAGCTGGCGGAAGAGCGCGACGAAAACGGCCCCTTCAAGGACCTGTTTGATTTCGCCCGCAGGCTCAACCCGAAGGGGATCAACAAGCGCCAGCTGGAAAATCTGGTGCGGGCCGGCGCCCTGGATTGCCTGAACCCCAACCGCGCCCAGGTGCTGGCTTCTGTGGACCTGATAATGAGCCTCGCCAACCAGGCCGCGACCGAGCGGGACAGCCAGCAGGTGAGCCTGTTTGGCGACGCCATGGAAAGTGAAATGGACAATCCGGTGCTGCCCCAGGTGGAGCCCTGGTTGCCCATGGACCGGCTGAACGAGGAATTCAACGCTGTTGGCTTCTATATTTCCGGCCACCCGCTGGACGATTATGCCAAGGCGATGAAGCAGACCGGCGTTGTGACCTATGCCGAATTGCTCCAGAAAACCTCAAGCGCGGAGCGGGTTGCTGGCACGGTTGCCGCCCGTCAGGACAGGCGCTCAAAACAGGGCAATCCCTTTGCTTTTGTGACCCTGTCAGACCCGACAGGCCGGTTTGAGGTGGTGGTCTTCTCTGAGGCTCTCAATTCCTTCCGGGAGCTGTTGGAGCCTGGGCGCTCGGTAGTGATCGGGGTGGAAATCGACCGGGACGGGGACGAAGTGCGTCTCCGGGCCCAATCCGTGCGCCCGGTGGACGAGGTCGCGGCAACCGCTGCAGACGGCCTCAAAATCTTCCTGGATACGCCGGAGCCGCTTTCCTCGATCAAATCTCGCCTGCCGGATCAGGGCAGGGGTGTCGTTTCCCTGGTTCTGCTGGCTGGTCAGGGCCGCGAAGTGGAGGTGGAATTGAAGGAACGGTTCCACATCACACCGCCGGTTAGGGCGGCCATTCAGGCCGTGCCCGGCGTCGTGGATGTCCAGGACATTTGAGCGAGCGGGCCGGATTCTGGTGATTTTGGCCTAACCCCAATTGGCGCTTGCGTTTTTTGAGACGCCGCCCTATACGTTCGCCCATCCCACATGCGGGGATACGGGCTTTTTCATGGGGCACGCGGCGCCAAATGCCTTAGGGCAGGCGGGACCAAAGGCCCCCTCATAGAAGAAACTCGATCCGGTCCTTGGGAGGTTTCCCTGGGTTCCCCCCGCAGAGGTTCAACCGGAAAAGAAGGAGAAAGGGCGTCATGGCACTCCCTGAATATTCTATGCGTCAACTGCTGGAGGCCGGTGTTCACTTCGGTCACCAGACTCACCGTTGGAACCCGAAGATGGAGAGCTATCTCTTCGGCGACCGCAACGGCATCCATATTGTCGATCTGACACAGACCGTTCCACTTCTGCATCAGGCCCTCGTCGCTGTTCGTGACGTGGTTGCTGCAGGGGGCCGCGTCTTGTTCGTAGGCACGAAGCGCCAGGCATCTGAGCCGATCGCTCAGGCCGCGAAACAGTGCGCGCAGTACTACATCAATCACCGCTGGCTGGGCGGCACGCTGACCAACTGGAAAACCATTTCCAACTCCATCCGCCGTCTGCGCGATCTGGAAGAGCTGCTTGCTGGCGAAGGCAAAGGTCTCACAAAGAAAGAGCTCCTGAACCTGACCCGCGAACGCGACAAGCTTGAACTGTCCATCGGCGGGATCAAGGACATGGGCGGTGTACCCGACATCATGTTCGTGATCGACACCAACAAAGAAGAGATCGCCATCAAGGAAGCTCGCAAGCTCGGCATTCCTGTCATCGCGATCCTCGATTCCAATTGCGACCCAGATAACATCACCCACCCGATCCCAGGGAACGATGATGCGGCACGGGCGATTGCGCTTTACACAGACCTGATTTCCCGGGCGGCCATTGATGGCATCTCCGCAAGTCAGGCAAGTTCAGGCGTTGATATTGGCGAACAGGTTGAACCTGTCGCTGAGGTCCTGCCTGAAGAAGCCGCAGCTGAGCCAGCAGAAGCAGCAGCTCCAGCTGAAGCACCGGCCGACGCGTCCTGATTAAGGGACTGTCACTTAACAGCGTTATTTACTGACGGGTCCGCTTCGCCTCTGCGAACCGGACCCGCACTTTCAAATGAGGATTACCAATGGCTGAAATCACAGCAAGCCTGGTGAAAGAACTGCGCGAGAAATCCGGCGCAGGCATGATGGACTGCAAGGCAGCCCTGAAAGAAACAGACGGCGACATGGAAGCTGCTATCGACTGGCTGCGCACCAAAGGTCTCGCCAAAGCAGCAAAGAAGGCCGGCCGCGTGGCCGCTGAAGGCCTTGTTGGTGTGGTCGCTGAGGGCACGTCTGGTGCAGTTGTCGAGGTGAACTCCGAGACGGACTTTGTGGCACGGAACGAAAACTTCCAGACCATGGTGACGGGCGTAGCAAGCGTTGCGAAAGAGGCTGGCGGCGATCTGGACAAGCTGCTCTCCACATCGTTCCCAGGTTCAGACAAGTCGGTCGCCGACTATGTCACCGAGGCCGTTGGCACCATCGGTGAGAACATGAACGTTCGCCGCACCGAAGCGATGAGCGTCAATGCAGGCGTCGTCGTATCCTACGTCCACAACCAGGCGGCACCCGGTCTGGGCAAAATCGGCGTGCTGGTTGCACTTGAGTCTGACGGGGACGCCGATAAGCTGGCGGCTCTTGGCAAGCAGATCGCGATGCATGTCGCGGCAACGAGCCCGCTTGCGACACGCGTCGAAGAGCTGGATCAGGCCGTGGTTGAGCGGGAACGCAATGTCCTTGCCGCCGAAGCACGTGAATCCGGCAAGCCTGAGAACATCATCGAAAAGATGATCGAAGGCCGGATCCGCAAGTTCTACGAAGAAGTTGTCCTTCTGTCGCAGACCTTTGTCATCGATGGCGAAAACACGGTCGAAAAAGCTGTGAAGAACGCTGAAGGCGACGTTGGCGCACCGATCACGGTGGCAGGTTTCGTCCGGATGGCGCTTGGTGAAGGCATCGAAAAGGAAGAAGAAGACTTCGCAGCCGAAGTCGCAGCTGCCGCAAAGGGCTAAATCAGCCCGAGATTTGGCGGCATGGCCGGCCGCAAGGTCGCCATGTTTCGCCGGTAACGCTATGTTTGAGGCGTGTGAGCAAAGGATTCGCGGGCGACTGCCATCCTCACTCGCACGCCTTAATCTTATGCGGTCGCTTTGCCATTCGGGGGGAATGCAATTGGGCCGCCAACGGGGATAAGTAGACGTTAGATGGCAAGTGATCCGAACGACGCGGGCGGCGCAAAGTATAAGCGGGTTCTTCTCAAGGTTTCCGGTGAAGCTCTTATGGGCGAACAAGCCTACGGGATTGACGTAGGCACCGTTGATCGCATCGCCGATGAAGTAAAACAGGCTGTCGAAGTCGGTGTGCAGGTCTGCCTGGTGATTGGTGGCGGGAATATCTTCCGCGGGCTCTCTGGCGCTGCGGAAGGCATGGAGCGTGCGAGCGCGGACTATATGGGCATGCTTGCGACGGTCATGAATGCCATCGCCATGCAAAACGCGCTCGAACGGATGGGCGTGCCGACCCGGGTGCAGTCCGCGATCCCCATGATGAGCGTATGCGAGCCTTATGTGCGCCGAAAAGCCGAGCGCCATATGGAGAAGGGCCGCGTCGTCATCTTCGCCGCTGGAACAGGCAATCCGTTCTTTACAACAGACACGGCGGCTGCCTTGCGGGCATCAGAGATGGGATGTGACGCGCTGCTCAAAGGAACTCAGGTCGACGGCGTCTATACGGCAGACCCAAAAACCGATCCGCAGGCGGAGCGATATGACCGGCTTTCCTACACAGACGTGCTTGCTAAAGACCTGAAGGTAATGGATGCGTCGGCAGTGTCGCTTGCTCGGGAAAACGCTATTCCCATTCTGGTATTCTCAATCCACAATCCAGGGGGCTTCGTTGAAGTGCTTCGCGGGAACGGGCTATTCACAAAGGTAGATGGTGGGGCATAAAGACGGCCAGCTTGTGCCGCAAAACAGAGTGCCACCCACAAACAAAAAGGAACGGAACCATGGCTGAGCAGGAACTTGATTTTGACGATCTGAACCGCCGAATGACGGGGGCCGTGGCCGCGCTAAAGAGTGAGTTTTCCGGATTGAGAACCGGCCGTGCATCGGCCAGCCTTCTTGAACCGGTGCAGGTGGAAGCCTATGGCTCCATGATGCCGATCGATCAGGTCGGAACGGTTTCTGTTCCGGAGAGCCGGATGATCACCGTGCAAGTCTGGGACAAAGGGCTGGTCGGACCGACGGAAAAAGCCATTCGCACAGCGGGCCTCGGTCTCAACCCTGCAGTCGACGGTCAGCTCCTGCGCATCCCCATTCCTGAGTTGAATGAAGAACGCCGTCAGGAACTGACAAAAGTTGCAGCGAAATATGCTGAGGATGCACGCATTGCAGTGAGAAACATTCGCCGCGATGGCATGGATGAGCTCAAGCGCCTGGAGAAAGACGGAGATATGAGCAAAGATGAGCAGAAGGCATCTGGCGATAAGGTCCAGCAAGCCACTGACAAATTCATCGCCGAAATCGACAAAACGCTTGAGGCGAAGCAAGCCGAGATCATGCAGGTTTAAAGAGCGACCTTCGCCCAAACTGCGAAACGGAACCGAGTAGTGACGCCGATCGAAAAAGAACAAACAGCGGAAGCCAAAGCGCCGCGACATGTTGCGATTGTCATGGACGGCAACCGGCGCTGGGCGGCGAAACGGCACCTGCCCAAAAAGCTGGGTCACAAAGCCGGTGTCGAGGCGGTGAGAAAGATTGTCCGTGCAGCGGGTGATCTTGGCGTTGAATATTTAACGCTGTTTGGCTTTTCGTCGGAAAACTGGAACCGGGGTCCCGAAGAGGTGTCGGACCTAATGGGTCTGCTCAGAATGTTCATCCGCGGTGACCTGGCGGAACTGCACCAGAATGGTGTGCAGATCAAAATTATCGGGGAACGAACCCATCTCGATCCCGACATTATTTCTCTGATCGAAGAAGCCGAAACGCTAACCGCTGAGAACGGCAATCTTCACTTGGTGATCGCTTTCAACTATGGCGGTCATCTGGAAATCGCTGCAGCGGTGCGGCGCATTGCGCGCAAGGTAGCGAAGGGCGAAATCGAGCCTGATCAGATCTCCCCGGACACAATCGAAGCCCATTTAGACACGGCCGGGGTTCCGCATCCGGACCTTGTCATTCGCACCAGTGGTGAGAAGCGGCTCTCTAATTTTTTGCTCTGGCAAAGCGCTTACTCAGAGTTCGTATTTACCGATGTCCTTTGGCCAGACTTCACCAAAGAGACTTTGGAAGAAGCTGTGTCTGAGTTTCGTTCCCGTGACCGACGGTTTGGAGAGGGTTAGACGCTTTGACCGCCGCCACGCCAGCCAAACCCAATTCGTCCTCGCTTGGCGTGCGTCTCGCCTCAGCGGTCGTTCTGGCGCCTATCGTGCTGGGTGCGGTCTGGGTTGGCGGCACGCCATTTCTTGCCCTGCTGATGATTGCCGGCCCTCTAATGGCGCTGGAGTGGGCAAGATTGGCGGACCCGGAGGACGGGGCCGTGACAGAACAGATTACGCTGACGATTGGATTGTTGGTCTTTCTGTTGTGCATGGGCGTGGGAGACTCAGGGCTCGCGCTCGCTCTTTTTGTCACCATACTTGGCCTCACAATGGCGCTGTCTTTGTGGCGGAATGTGTCGCCCCTGCGCGCGCTGACCGGTTTCGCATATGTTGGAGGGGCCGTCGCATCTTTCGCTTGGTTGCGCGGCGAAAGCGACATGGGGCGCTTGACCATCATCTGGCTGCTGGGCGTTGTGTGGGCGACCGACATTGGCGCTTATTTTGTGGGCCGCGCGATTGGCGGTCCCAAGATGGCACCTAAGCTCTCTCCCAACAAAACCTGGTCTGGCCTGATTGGCGGTATGGTCGCTGCCGCGACCGCTGGTGTCATGGTGTTTGTGATCGCGGGCGTGGGAAGTCTTGAAATGACCGCCACCATAGTCCTGGCGCTGGCAGTCTTCTCTGCGCTCGTCGCACTGCTCTCACAAGCGGGCGACGTGTACGAGTCTTCATTAAAGCGGCGCGCCGGCGTCAAAGACTCCGGCAACATCATTCCCGGACACGGCGGCATCCTCGACCGTGTTGATGGGCTCATGTTGGCCGCGACATTCGTCGCACTGGTCGTCATCGCCGTGCATTACTTGGTTGGGTGGATGGCATGAGTATCAATCCTGCCCCGAAACTTGATGCTGCGCGCCGGCGCGTCTCTATCCTTGGGTCAACGGGCTCGATTGGGTGCAACACGCTTGATCTTATTGGACGTCATCGAGACGCCTATGACGTCGTTGCGCTGACCGCTCAGACAAACGTGAAAACGCTGGCGGAGCAGGCTAAAGAATTCAACGCAGAACTCGCCGTGGTCGGCGATGAGACACGTTATGCCGACTTACAGGCCGCCCTCGCGGGGACGGGCATTGAATGCGCGGCTGGTCGTGCGGCGTTGGAAGAAGCGGGCGCCCGCCCGGCAGACTGGGTAATGGCGGCGATTGTCGGGACCGCAGGGCTGGCGCCGACACTTCAAGCGGTGAGGCAGGGTGCCTATGTGGCATTGGCTAACAAAGAGTGCCTTGTGTCCGCCGGGAATATCTTCCTCGCTGAAGTCGCGGCATCTGGGGCGACTCTGCTGCCGGCCGATTCTGAGCACAATGCGATCTTCCAGGTTTTGGATCCGACCAAGTTCGACTGTGTCGATAAGATCATCCTGACTGCATCGGGCGGTCCTTTTCTGGAGACGTCTTTGGAGGAAATGCGGCAAGCGACGCCTGCGCAAGCGGTTGCCCATCCCCAATGGTCCATGGGCGCGAAGATTTCAGTTGATTCGGCCACATTGATGAATAAGGGCCTGGAATTGATTGAAGCCCACTATTTATTTCCAGTCGGGCAGGAAAAACTCGAAGTTGTAATTCACCCACAATCCATCATTCATTCGATGGTGGCCTACAATGATGGATCCGTGCTGGCACAACTTGGGTCACCTGACATGCGCACGCCGATTAGCTACACCCTGGCCTGGCCGGAGCGAATGGAAACACCGGCGGAACGTCTAAACCTCGCAGAAATCGGTCAGTTGACCTTCAAAAAGCCCGATTTAGAGCGGTTTCCAGCCCTTGCCTTAGCAGCAGAAGCGCTCAGACTGGACGACGGAACCGCGACGGTGATGAACGCGGCAAATGAAATTGCTGTGGCGTCATTTCTCGCAGGAAAAGTAGGGTTTCTGGACATCTCGGCGTTGGCGGCGGACGTTATGGAAGATTTTGCGGCGCGCGCTCATGCTGCCCCGTTTACCACTCTCGAGGATGTGTTGGATTTAGACGATTTGGGGCGTCAAAAAGCGCAGGAATGGGTGCAAAAGCGCGCTAGCTGAATTAGGGTATGCCATCGCCTCAACAGACATTTCTCTGCTGAGCGGCACTGGGCGCGCTGGCGTCTTCGGGGGAAACAAAAGGGCGTCGCCCTGAAACAAGAGTTGCTGTCACCAGTATGGAATTCATTACCGGAATTGGGGGGGTAGGCGGATCTCTGATCAGCTATGTCATTCCCTTCTTGTTCGTACTTACAATCGTTGTGTTCTTCCACGAGCTGGGCCATTTCCTGGTGGCCCGCTGGGCGGGGGTCACGGTTGAGACTTTCTCCATCGGGTTCGGTCGCGAAATCTACGGATGGAACGATAGCAAAGGCACCCGCTGGAAGATCAGTTGGATTCCGCTTGGCGGCTATGTGAAGTTTCTGGGTGACGAAAACGCGGCGAGCACGCCGTCGAGAGATGCCCTCGAAAACATGACGCCTGAGCAGGCCGACGGTAATTTCCATACCAAGCCGCTTTCAAGCCGCGCGGCTGTCGTGGCAGCGGGCCCTGTCGCGAACTTCATTCTTGCAATCGTCATATTCGCCGGATTGATCCTGGCGTTTGGCGAACGAATTGTTGCGCCGATTGTGGCGGACGTGAGGGCCGAGAGCGCAGCTGAGGCTGCTGGCTTTCAGGTCGGTGACCGCGTGCTGGAAATCTCCGGCACCAAGATCGACAGTTTCCGTGAAATGCAAATGATCGTGTCGTTCAGCGCCGACGAACGTTTAGAAATTCTGGTCGATCGTAGCGGGGAGCAAGTCCTGCTTGAAGCAACCCCTAAAGTTCATGAAATGACAGACCGGTTTGGCAATGTGCAACGGATCGGTTTGCTCGGCATTGGCGCGGACCCGGATCCGGCGAACGCAATCCATGTGCGTCACGGTCCTTTCACTGCGGTCTGGATGGGTGTTGAACAAACCTGGTTCATCGTCACGCGCACTTTCGAGTTTCTAGGCGACATGATTGTCGGCCGCGAGGACACAAGCCAACTCAGAGGTCCGCTAGGAATTGCGCAAACCTCCGGCCAGGTAGCAACGCTCGGATTGGCAGCTCTGATCAACCTTGCGGCGGTTCTCTCCGTTAGTATCGGTCTGATCAATTTGTTCCCGATCCCTATGCTGGACGGAGGGCATTTGCTCTACTATGGCGTCGAAGCAGTGCGCGGTCGGCCCATGGGTGATGAGGCGCAGGAATATGGTTTTCGCATCGGTCTGGCATTGGTGATGATGCTGATGGTCTTTGCGACGTGGAATGATTTAACGCACCTGCGGGTGTTTGAGTTTCTTTCGAACCTCCTGAGTTAAGGCGAGGACGAACGTATGGGGCGTATGACGCAGATGATTGATAAGAGATCCAGTCTCCTGACAACCGCTATGGTGCCATTTGCAATGATGATGGCGATGTTGGGCATGGCTGTCGGCGCACCGGGGGCCTATGCGAACGAGACCGCGCTCTCAGGATTTCAGGTGGCATCGAGCAATGTCATCACAAACATCGTCGTCGAAGGCAATCAACGTATCGAAGCCGAGACGGTTCGCTCCTACATGGTGTTCAAGGAAGGCACTGAATACGACGACGAGCTCGTTGACCAGTCACTCAAAACGCTTTTTTCGACGGGTCTATTTGCTGATGTGACCATCCGCCGAGAAGGCAATCGGCTGATCGTCGCGATTGCGGAAAACCCGGTGATCAACCGTGTGGCCTTTGAAGGCAATAGCGCGGTTAACGATGATGCGCTTGAAACAGAAGTTCAGCTGAAGCCCCGTACAATTTACACCAGGGCAAAAGTGCAGGGTGATGTTCAGCGGATTGTAGATGTCATGCGGCGGTCGGGACGTTTCTCGGCGACGGTCGAGCCTAAGGTCATTCAGCTGCCTCAGAACCGCGTCGATTTGGTCTTTGAAATTGATGAAGGACCAGTGACGAAGATTGGCGGCATCAACTTCATCGGCAATCAGGAATTTTCTGACGGTCGGCTGAGGGAGATTATTGCGACATCGGAGTCAGCCTGGTGGAAAATTCTGTCAAGCTCCGACAATTATGATCCCGACCGACTTGCTTTCGACCGAGAGCTTCTAAGGCGCCACTACCTGTCTGAGGGCTTTGCCGACTTTCAGGTCGTGTCGGCCGTCGCAGACCTGAGTCGCGACGGTGAAGAGTTCTTTATTACCTTTACCGTTGAGGAGGGGGATCAATACACGTTTGGCCCATCCGAGGTGACGACCCAGCTGGACAAACTGGATGTTGAGAAACTGAACTCTCTGATCCTGACGGTCGAAGGTGAGACTTATGATGCCGGTTTGATCGACAAGACTGTCGATGCACTCACGTTCGAAGCGGGTACCAAAGGGTATGCGTTCTCCGAGGTCCGCCCTCGGGTGAATCGAGACAAGGAAACTCTGATTGCCGCGGTGACTTATCGGATTACTGAAGGGCCGCGGGCCTACGTCGAGCGCATCAATATCGATGGAAACTTGCGCACCCTTGACCGTGTTATTCGCCGGGAAATGAGAATGGCCGAAGGCGATGCGTTCAACCGCGTCCTGTTAGAACGCTCTGAAAAGAATATTCGTGCCCTCGGTTTCTTTGCAGCTGTTGAGGTGACAGAAGAGCCTGGATCGGCGCCTGACCAAACCATTGTCAATGTATCGGTCCAGGAGCAATCCACAGGGGAGCTGTCGCTTGGCTTTGGTTTCTCTTCGACGGACAGTGCGCTGGCCGACATCAGTCTTACAGAGCGCAACTTCATGGGTAAGGGACAACTCCTTCGCTTGAGGCTGGCGCTTTCGGGAAACAGCCAGCAGATCGATATGCGATTTACCGAGCCCTACTTCCTCGGTCGTGACCTAGTGGCGGGTGTCGACATATTCGGAGTTGAAAATGACTTTCAGGACGAGTCTGGTTTCGATGAGCGCGTGACGGGTTTTGGCTTCCGTTTTGGGTTTCCGCTTTCGGAAAACGGCAGAATTCTGACGCGTTATGCCCTCCGGCGTGAGCAGATCACCAACCTGACCTCGTCGGCACAACGCTTTATTGCGGAACGCGACGAGATTAAGTCTTCGGTCGGCTATACCTACTACCTGGACAGAAGAAATGACCCTGTGGAGCCGACAGGTGGATGGGATCTGGAGATCGATCAGGAATTCGCCGGTGTTGGTGGTTCCGTCCGGTACGTCCGAAACGATTTGACGGCCCGGACATATTACGAAATCACCGAAGAGTTTCTGGCAAGTTTGCGGATCAAAGCTGGCTACATCGATGGGATCGGTCAGGACGTCAACATTTCGGACCGTTTCTTTATCGGTGGCTCTGATTTCCGCGGCTTCGAACGCTCAGGTGTCGGACCCAGAGACCTTGTCTCCGATAATGCCCTGGGAGCGCAGGCTTTCGCTGTCGGTAGCGCGGAGGTGACTTTTCCAAACTTCCTGCCAGAGGCTCTGGATATCACGACCAGTCTGTTTTCAGATGTAGGTATTGTGGGGACGGCGGATCAAAATGATGTCTTCTTTGGGACAGTGCGGACTGTGGCCGCCGAAGACGATCTGACGCCCAGAGTCACTGCAGGTGTCAGCATCTATTGGCAGTCGCCTTTTGGCCCGGTCAGGGTGGACCTAAGTCAGGCGATCAAGAAAGAAGATTACGACAAGACGGAGTCCTTTAGGTTCTCTGCGGGTACGCGTTTCTAAAGCAACGGAAAAAGTATGATGTATTTCAATAAGGCAGCAAAAAAACTTGCCGCAGTGTTCATCGTGGCGGCAGCTATGCTGGTCGTCCAAGTGGGAATGAGCCCATCTGCTCAGGCGGAAAAAGCGCCAACGGTCATACTGATCGTGGACATGGCAGGACTCTTTACTGACTCAGAAGTAGGCAAAGACGTGACGCGTCAGGTCCAGGAACTGGCCGCGGCACTTCAGCAGGAAGACCTGACAACCAGGCAAGCGTTGGCTGCTGAGGCAGACAGTATTCGCGAACAACAAGGGAATTTCACGCCGGAGGAGCTTCAGGCGAAGGCGACTGAACTTGCCCAGCGGCAGCAGATACACGTGCAGAAAATCGCTGCACGACAGCAGGGAATCCAGCTCGGAGCGGCCCAGGCGAACAGCCAAATTGCTGAGGTAATCAAGCCGATCTTTGGCGAACTCCTACAGAAACACAATGCTGGCTTGCTGATCGATCAGGCCAATGTTCTTGCTGGAGGCTTAGACCTCAATATCACCGCTGAAGCGATGGCGTTGTTGAACCAGCGATTGTCCAAACTGACCGTGACACCTGTAAGCCCAGAGGCGGCGGCCCAATAGTGACTTTGACCAAAGGCACCTGGGGGGACCATGGCTGATCCACGCTTTTTTGAAAGAGAGGGACCGTTTTCGCTTGGGGATCTGGCATCGCGCATAGAAGCCACTGTTCACGAGGGATCAGATGCGTCTCTGACAATCAAAGATGTAGCGCCTTTGGACTCGGCGGGGGCTGATGAAATCGCCTTTCTCGATAATCCAAAATATGTCGCAGCGTTTGAGACGACCAAAGCGAGCGCCTGCATTGTCGCCCAGAAATTCATAGATCGGGCGCCATCGGGCATAGCGTTGCTCGTGAGTGACCAGCCCTATCGGTCCTATGCTCTTGCGGCGCAGTGTTTTTACCCAAAAAGCTGTCGCCCGTTGGATACCTACGGGGACGAAAAGGCAATCAGCTCCAGCGCACAGATCCATCCATCAGCAAAAGTCGCAGACAGTGTGACGATAGAGCCTGGGGCTGTTGTAAGCGCTGACTGTGAGATCGGCGCTGGGGCGGTGATTTCTTCATGTGCTGTAATCGCCAAAGGCACCACGATTGGAAGAGAGAGTTACATCGGCCCTGGGGCCTCGGTCTCTCATGCACATATCGGGGATAGGGTGATCATTCACGCCGGTGTCCGCATAGGTCAGGATGGTTTTGGTTTTGCGATGGGCCTCCCGACCCATGAAAAAATCCCGCAGCTTGGCCGCGTTATCATTCAAGATGATGTAGAGATTGGTGCCAACACCACCATCGACCGGGGCGCGGGGCCAGATACGATCATAGGTGCGGGTACCAAGATCGATAATCTAGTTCAGATCGGCCACAATGTGGTCATAGGTCAAGGTTGTATTATCGTCGCGCAATCGGGTCTTTCCGGCAGTGGAGAATTTGGCGACTATGTCGCGCTGGGTGCGCGGGTTGGCACGATAGGGCATATTAAAATCGGTGACGGTGTGCAGATAGCGTCGCGCTCAAGCGTCATTCACGATATTCCCGCGGGTCAGCGCTGGGGCGGCACCCCCGCAAAGCCTGTGAGAGAATGGCAGCGTGAGGTGATTGCGTTGCAGAAAATGGCTAAGGATTACGGGAAGAAAAAGAGCGCTGACTCCTGATACCGACAGGGCGTGGTCCGGGGCGCTTCTGGGGCGTTTAGGTTTGGAACAAGAGAGATGACTGATACGACAGACAAACAGGCGGATAGCACCACAAAAGACCTTGCGACCGCGGACATAAATAAGGTGATGGAACTCCTGCCGCACCGTTATCCCATGCTGCTGATCGACAAGATTCGCGACATGGATGGTTGCGAGTCGGCGGTCGGTGTCAAAAACGTCACCATCAACGATCCTTACTTTCAGGGGCACTTTCCGGGGCACCCAGTCTTTCCTGGTGTTTTGATTGTGGAGGCCATGGCTCAGACGGCTGGTGCCTTGGTAATTCACGGCACCTCAGGTGACGCAGGCTCGAAGGTCGTCTACTTCATGGCAATCGACAAAGCGAAATTTCGCAAGCCGGTGGTGCCGGGCGATCAGTTGGAGCTGCATGTGTCAAAACTGCAAAACCGCGGTCCAGTTTGGAAATTTCGAGGTATTGCAAAGGTAGACGGCGCTGTCGTGGCCGAAGCGGACTACGCGGCGATGATCCGAGATTCGGAAGACGGCGAATGACGCAGGTTCACCAAACCGCAATTGTCGATCCATCGGCTGAACTGGCTTCGGATGTTGTTGTCGGCGCCTACTCGATTATCGGGCCACGTGTTCGATTGGCGGAGGGAGTGAAGCTGCACTCTCACGTTGTTGTAGATGGAAAGACCAGTGTCGGAGCGCGAACGGAGATATTTCCTTTCGCCTCAATCGGTCAACCGCCACAAGACCTGAAATATCAGGGCGAAGACAGCGAACTCATCGTCGGATCAGACAATATGATCCGCGAGCATGTGACGATGAATGCCGGGACGGAAGGCGGTGGTCTGGTCACGGAAGTGGGCAGCAACTGTGCATTCCTGACTGGCTCACATGTGGGACATGATACCAAGGTGGGAAATGGTGTTGTTCTTTCAAACAACGTCATGCTGGCAGGCCACTGCATCATTGAGGACTTCGTGATTGTGAGTGGCGGTGCCGGTGTGCACCAGTTTACCCGGATTGGGAAGCATTCCTTCATCGGTGGCATGAGCGGTGTTGAAAATGATGTCATTCCCTACGGTATGGTTCTTGGCAACCGGGCGCGCCTGGCCGGGCTGAATGTTATTGGCATGAAACGCCGTGGTTTTGAGCGCGAACAGATACACGCGCTCCGGGCAGCCTACCGAATGCTTTTTGCAGAAGAAGGTACACTTCGCGAGCGCGTCGAAGACGTTGCAGCTCTGTTCAGCGAGCAGCAAGATGTTATGGACATTATCAGCTTCATAAAGGCAGAGACCAACAGGTCAATTTGCATGCCCCGTGCCGCCACCGATGAATAAGGCGTAGAGAGCGCAGAATAGAAATGGGCGCTTCCAGTTCCGAACGGACTCCTCTCGGCATCGTCGCGGGGGGTGGTCCTCTTCCAGGTGTGGTCGCCGAATCCGCTGCGGCAAAAGGCCGACCAGTTTTTATTGTTGGAATTCGAGGGTGGAGCGACTCCACGATTGAGCAGTTTCCGCACGCCTGGGTGCGCTACGGCGCCTTGGGCGAAACGATTGATCTGCTTAAACAAGCACAATGTCGAGAGCTTGTAATGATTGGCCCCTTGGATCGGCCGACACTCTTCAACTTTCGGCCAGACTGGACCATTCTGCGGTCTCTGTTCCATGTGCTTGGCCTGCTGCGGCGCGGCGACGATGGCTTGCTCAGCGGCACCGTCAGATACTTTGAGGACCAACACGGTTTTCACATTCGGCCTGCAGAGGAGTTTGCGGCGGACCTTGTTGCACCGCCTGGACTGCTGACGAAAACCAAACCGTCTTTGGCTGATGAAACGGACATCCAAATGGCTGTCGACATTGTCCGGAAACGCGGTACCCAAGACCTGGGACAGGGGGCTGTTGTCGCCAGCGGACAGGTACTGGATGTAGAGGATAAGGCTGGCACCGATGAAATGCTGAAGCGTGTCGCGCGATTGCCCGCCCGGCCAGGCCGCTCAGGCGTGTTGGTAAAACTCCCAAAGCCCGGGCAGGAAAGACGCATCGACCTGCCAACACTAGGCCTTACTACTGTTGAAAATGCGGCCAACGCGGGCCTGGCCGGCATTGCCTATGAAGCAAAAGGCGCTCTTATCGCGAATATTGACGGTGTTGGAAAGCGCGCAGAAGAACTTGGCCTATTTGTAATTGGCCTGCCCGCCGGAACCGGGGATAGCAGTTTATGAACGGTCACGAGCATCATGTCATGCTGGTTGCCGGCGAAACGTCGGGCGATACGTTGGGTGCGGCCTTGATGGCGTCCCTACGAGCTGCGCTGGGTGCGCGCGTGCGCTTTAGTGGTGTTGGCGGCACCCGTATGGAAGCGGAAGGCCTGTCGTCAATCTTTCCGATGACCGACATTGCTGTTATGGGTCCGCGTGAGGTCATCCCACGGCTTCCGCTCATCTTGAGACGCATGTCTGAGACCACCCGGCATGCGGTTGAGACTCGCCCCGATCTGGTGGTGATTATCGACAGCCCCGACTTTACCCATACAGTCGCAAAACGGATCCACAAGAAAGCTCCTGATATTCCGATTGCGAACTATGTATCTCCCAGTGTTTGGGCGTGGCGTCGGGGGCGAGCCAAAGCCATGGCGACCTATCTCAAGAAGGTGCTGGCACTGCTTCCATTCGAGCCGGCATTTTTTCGAGCCGAAGCGTCATTGGACTGCGAATATGTTGGCCACCCTGCGATCGAAAAGATCGCGTCGGCCGACGAAGGAACCGCCTTCCGCGAAAACAAAGGAATTGCACCCGACGCGCCTGTTTTGCTGGCCCTGCCGGGGAGCCGGATGAACGAGGTGAAGCGCCTCATCGGGCTGATGGGTGAAACGGCGGCGCAGGTTCAAGAACAGTTTGACGCGCTGCGTGTGGTGATACCCGTTGTGCCCCATGTCGAGGACGTCGTGATTGAGGCAGTGAAAGACTGGCCCATTGCCCCTGTTCTGGCCATCGGCGAAGAGGAGAAGCGGGGCGCATTCGCATCTGCAACCGCAGCCTTAGCTGCATCTGGAACAGTTTCTCTCGAACTGGGCCTTGCGGGTGTGCCCATGGTGATTGCCTACAAGATTGATCCGATTGCCGCGTGGAGCGTCTCAAGGTTTCTCAAGGTCCCAACGGTCGTTTTGGTGAATTTGATTTTGGACAAGCCTGCGGTGAAAGAATTTCTCCAGGACAATTGCAGACCGCAGGACTTAAGTACGGCTCTCGTCCCGCTGATTGGGGATACCGATGAGCGACGTCAGGCGTTGGCAGATCTTGGTGAAATGCGAAACCTTATGGGCGTCGGTGGCCCCAGTCCGAGTGCCCGTGCAGCCAACGTCGTGCTGAAAATGCTCAGCGAAGACCCAATCGCATAAAAAAGGCGCCTGCCGGTTCGACAAGCGCCTCTCTCAAATCATATCAGCCGAGGTCTATCGGTTTGCGACGTCGACATAAGGACGGCTTGGTGCGCCATTGTAGAGCTGACGTGGACGGCCAATCCGCTGCTCCGGATCCCGAACCATCTCGTTCCACTGGGCGACCCAGCCGGTCGTTCGCGCAAGGGCAAAGAGCACAGTGAACATAGTGGTTGGGAAGCCCAGCGCTTTCAGCGTAATGCCAGAATAGAAATCGATATTCGGGTAGAGCTTCTTCTCAATGAAATACTCGTCATTGAGCGCGATTTTCTCAAGTTCCATCGCAACGTCCAGAAGCGGATCGTCTTTGATGCCAAGTTCTTTCAGAACCTCGTGACAGGCCTGCTGCATCACTGTCGCCCGGGGATCATAGTTCTTGTAGACCCGGTGGCCGAAGCCCATCAGGCGGAAGGGATCGTCCTTGTCTTTTGCCTTCGCGACATATTCTGGAATGCGATCGACAGAGCCGATCTCCTGCAGCATATTGAGCGCAGCTTCATTGGCACCGCCGTGAGCCGGACCCCAAAGGCAGGCAATGCCCGCTGCGATACAGGCGAACGGATTGGCGCCAGAGGAACCTGCCAACCGGACCGTTGACGTCGACGCATTCTGCTCGTGGTCGGCATGAAGGATGAAGATCTTGTCCATCGCCTTCGCGATCACGGGATTGACGTGATATTCCTCAGCAGGCACCGCGAAACACATGTGCATGAAGTTTTCTGCATAGCCCAGATCGTTGCGGGGATAGACCACAGGCTGACCGATCGAATACTTGTAAGCCATCGCGGCGATCGTCGGGATTTTCGCAATCATCCGTCGGCTTGCGATCATCCGCTGGTGCGGATCGTTGATGTCGGTCGAGTCGTGGTAGAAGGCAGATAGGGCGCCAACCATACCCACCATGATCGCCATCGGGTGCGCGTCCCGGCGGAAACCGCGGACGAAATTCTGCATCTGTTCGTGAACCATCGTGTGATTGGTGATGGCTTTCTCGAAATCAGCGAATTCGTTGGCGGTCGGCAGCTCACCGTTCAACAGAAGATAGGCAGTCTCAAGGAAGTTGCCGTTTTCAGCGAGGCCTTCAATGGGATAGCCGCGATACAGCAATTCGCCTTTGTCGCCATCGATATAGGTAATGTCGCTGTCGCAGCTTGCAGTCGATGTAAATCCGGGATCGAAGGTGAAATAGCCGGACTGTCCATAAAGCTTGCTGACATCGATGGCACGGGGGCCCACAACACCCTGGAAAATCGGCAGATCATAGGTTTCGCCGCCAACTTCAAGCTTGGCAGTTTCATTTGTCTGGCGTGCACTTCTATCTATCGTCATGGCGTAAACCTGTTCCTTCACTTGTCTTCGAGCCGCGGTATTTAGATGCTCCGTCAGGCTCGAATGGTTGCGGCATTATAGATACCTGGTGCTGCTCCGGCCACAGCCGGGGGCCCAGGCTTAAACTTGATCTCTTATCCTCTCAATCGCTTCCTTCCGGCCGAGCGAAGCGAGTACGTCGTAGATTCCGGGTGAGACACTGCCACCGGTTAGGGCAGCGCGAAGCGGTTGCGCCACCTTTCCGAGTTTGATGTCTTCTGCGGTTAGAAATTCTGTGATGGCATGCTCCAACCCGTCAGCCGTCCAGGATGACTCCTCCGGCAACGCATCAGCCAGACGACCAAGAACAAGGCGGGCATCATCGTTCAGCGCCTTTTTGGCTTTGCCGGTCAGCTCCAGCGGACGAGAGCGACGCAGATAGTCAGCCCCTTCAGCAAGCTCCAGCAAGGTCTTGGCGCGTTCCTTCAATCCAGGCATGGCGGCGCGCAATCGCGTCTGGAAGGTACCGTCCTCAGTTGGCCAGCCTTCCAGCGTCCCCATGGCGGCGAGCGTCAAGTCTGTTAGCCGGTCGTCATCCGCAAGTCGGATATAGTGCGCATTGAGGTTTTCCAGCTTGGCAAAATCAAAGCGTGCAGGGGATTTACCGATGCTGTCCAGGTTGAACCACTCAATCGCCTGTTCCGTAGAGAAAATCTCATCATCGCCATGGCTCCAGCCAAGGCGGACGAGATAGTTCCTCATCGCTTCGGGCAGATACCCCATATCGCGATAGGCTTCGGCACCAAGCGCGCCATGTCGTTTCGAGAGTTTCGCCCCATCCGGACCATGAATGAGCGGGACATGCGCGAAAATCGGCGGTGTCCAGCCAAGCGCAGCATAAATCTGTGACTGGCGCGCCGCATTGGTCAGGTGATCATCGCCGCGGATGATGTGCGTAATGCCCATATCGTGATCATCGACCACAACTGACAGCATATAGGTGGGCGTTCCGTCTGATCGCAGCAGGATAAGATCGTCCAACTGATCATTATCGAAGGTGACATCACCCATCACCTGGTCTTTGACCAGTGTCTTGCCGTCTTTTGGTGCCTTGAACCGGACCACATGCGCAACCCCGTCCGGCGCGTCTGAGGCGTCACGGTCGCGCCAGGTGCCGTCATAGCGCATCGGTCGGCCTTCAGCCCGCGCCTTTTCCCTCATTGCGGTGAGTTCCTCAGGCGTGCAATAGCAATGATAGGCATTCCCGGACGCCAAAAGCTGCTCAACCACCTCCTTGTGACGGTTTTGCTGAGCGAACTGGTAGACCGGCTCATCATCCCATTCCAGGCCCAGCCATTTGAGGCCTGCGAATATCGCGTCGATCGCCTCGTCCGTCGAACGTTCCCGATCCGTATCCTCGATGCGCATCAGGAATTTGCCGTTGTGATGGCGCGCAAAAAGCCAATTGAACAGCGCCGTTCGGGCCCCTCCAATATGGAGGAAACCCGTTGGAGAGGGGGCGAAACGCGTCACAATTGTTTCAGATCCGCTCAAAGGTTCAATCAAGCTCCAGGTGCATCGCGAGGTTCTCCTCGCGGTGGGGGGTGGATCACAATAGGGGCAAGCCGGGTCGGAAGACCGCTGGAAGGTGCGCCAGGAAAGGCGCCCCACAGGCTAAGTCGCCGCGAGGGAAATACGACCCTTCGGCTGGGGTTCTTTAGCACATCAAGGGCTCACACCAAAGGCCTGTTGAGCATGACTTTTTGGCACAAACCTGCGATTTTTGAGCCATACTCAATGATGAAATGGATGTTTTCGGGAAAATTCGGTCTCATTGGCCCGGCAAATGGTCGTTTGAGGACTCAAAAGCGCTGATTGCGGCTGCCTGGGGCCGGTTGGCCCAACGCTGGCAGACGCTCTGTATCCGCGAACAGGACAATCTGAGCTTGTGGGCGCCGGCAGGCCTTGCCACAGGGATTGCGATTTATTTCTCGCTCCCCATCGAACCCTACATTGGCTGGTCCATTGTCTGGTTTTTAGCGGCAGCGTTCCTGACATTTGTCCTGCGCAAACGCGGATGGTTCGCGATTTGCGCAGCCTTTGTGCTTTGTACCTCGCTTGGATTTCTCGCGGCGCAAGTACGTACCATCAGCGTGGCAGCGCCCGTGTTGCAGAACGAAATGCGTGGAGCGACGCTGACGGGCGAGGTCCTCCAAGCGAGTCTGAATCAGGAAGGAGGTACAACCCTCCTCATAGAGCCCACATTCATTGGCGGCCTGGGCGACTCGGCGCTTCCTGCAATTGTCAGGCTGCGCGTCCGTCAGGACCACGCGCCCATTTGGCCAGGCGACGAAATCGAAACCAGGGTCATGCTGTGGCCGCCGGCAGAGCCGGTGGCTCCGGGCGCGTTCGATTTTGCGCGGCAAGCCTGGTTTCGAAGTCTCGGGGGGACCGGTGTCACTCTCTCACCCCCAAAAATTGTCAGCGCCGAACAGCAAGGCGGCTTTGAGGTCGCCATTGCGTCAGTACGGGAACGCGTGGCCCGCCATGTGATGGCGCATATGTCTGAGGAGGAGGGGCCTGTGGCTGCCGCGCTGATGACCGGCCTCCGACATGCAATCGATGACCAGGTTGAACAAGATCTGCGGGACGCTGGGCTCGCCCACATTTTGGCGATCTCTGGCCTGCATATGGCCTTGTTTGCGGGCACGCTCTTCTGGATGGTCCGCGCTCTCCTGGCCCTTGTGCCGCAGCTTGTGCACCGATATCCCATCAAAAAATGGGCGGCGTCGGTAGCGCTTTTGGGCGCTCTTGCCTATCTCTTTCTCTCCGGGGGATCGGTGGCCACCCAGCGAGCATTCATCATGGCAGCCCTCATGTTCATAGCTGTTCTGATCGACCGACCGGCATTTTCTCTTCGCAACGTTGCATTGGCAGCTGTGCTCATTCTGCTGATCAGGCCAGAGAGCCTGTTGGAGCCTGGGTTCCAAATGTCTTTCGCAGCGGTGACGGCATTGGTCGCCGTCTACCAGCACCGCGAATTGCAGCTCCTGCGTTTCAAGGAAAACGCTACCGGCTTGTCTGGCGCAATGCGGCTCGCTGTCGTTTACATCGTGACACTCTGTGTCACCAGTCTGGTTGCCGGCGCCGCCACAGCCCCCTTTGCAGCCTTCCATTTCAATCGCATGGCTGCTTACGGATTGATTGGCAATCTCACCGCCATGCCGCTGGTCGGTATCCTGATCATGCCCGCGGCGCTGGTGGCTTATTTGCTTATGCCTCTCGGCTTGGAAGCCCCAGCGCTGTGGGTGATGGAAGTGGGACTCGCGGGTGTAATCTGGGTCGCGGGCGAGGTGAGCCATTGGGCAGGGGCAGTGATTACGGTCGCGTCCTTTTCAACAGGGACGCTCATCCTCATCGCGCTAGGTGGCGCTTGGCTTGCTCTTTGGCAGACCAGCCTTCGACGTTTGGGCATCCTTCCTCTGCTCCTGGGCCTCTTGTTGGCCTCCCAGCCCATCGCGCCGGACATTCTTGTAGATGGAGATGCCAAACTTGCCGCTGTCAAACAAACAGATGGGCTATACCGATGGACTGGCCGGACACCGCGTTACGCGCGGGAGAGCTGGCTGAGACGAAACGGCGAGGCAGCAGATACAGATGTTTCAGACCGGCGCTTAGCCTGCGACGACATTGGGTGCGTCGCGGAAGGAGCTTCAATTGTTGCCATATCGCGGTCATCTGCCGCGTTAGCCGACGACTGTAGAGAGGCGGAAATCTTGATTGCATCGGTTCCAGTCCGCCGCGGGATCAGAGAGACCTGCAATGCCATCCTGATCATCGATCGGTTCGACGTTGCACGGGAGGGCGCCCACGCGATCTATCTCGATGGTGACGGCAATATCGAACGCGTTGAAACCGTTCGCGATTGGCGTGGAGAACGGCCCTGGTCGACCTACACTGTTCAGTAGCGACGAAGGAGCCCGACGAGTCGCCCTTGCACCTTCACGCGATCCGGACCAAAGATCCGGGTTTCATAAGCGGGGTTGGCAGCTTCCAGCGCCACTGAGTTTCCTTTGCGGCGGAGGCGCTTCAGCGTCGCTTCCTGATCGTCCACCAGAGCCACAACAATCTCGCCATTATTGGCAGTGTCGCACCGCTCAATAACGACCGTGTCACCATCAAGGATCCCGGCATCGATCATCGAGTCGCCTTTGACCTCAAGCGCGTAATGTTCGCCACGCGCCAGCATGTCGACGGGCACCGACACCTGATGACTTTCTTCCTGAAGCGCTTCAATCGGGGTACCGGCGGCGATCCGTCCCATCACGGACACCGGCATGGCATCTTCGTTGGCAGGCAGCGTTGACGGCATTTGCGTCTTTCCAAGACTGCCTTCAATGACGGCCGGCGAGAAACCACTGTTCCGGCCGAAGCTCGGGGAGGCCGACTCTGGCAGCTTCAAAATCTCAAGAGCTCTTGCCCGATGAGGCAATCGTCTCAGAAACCCCCGTTCTTCCAGCGCCGTGATCAGCCGGTGAATGCCCGATTTTGACCGCAAATCCAGCGCATCCTTCATCTCATCAAAGGATGGGGAAACACCGGTTTCCTTGATCCTTTCATTGATGAACATAAGCAATTCATGTTGTTTGCGCGTCAGCATCAGCAATCTCCAGGATGCCTGTACTTCAAAGCTCTCAACAGAGCGCCGCGAAGTGCAGTAACCAAATCATCGAACGGTCTGAGATCTGTGGACAACTCGGAGGAGTTGAGAACAAATCAAAAACATCTGATTCTGTTCTAGTTTGGTTCTACTATCCCGTCAACCCTAATCTGTGGATAAGTCCGGTAAGCGAAGCAAAACGGCGGGGCAGATGTCCCCAGGTTTTGCCGCAGGCGCATGAGGCGGGCGGACCAGCAGGCAGTGACTTCGCGATAAGGCGCTCAACATGGAACTGTCCTGGCGGTTGAGAGGTGTCGCCATCCAAACCCCGTCTTTGACCGCAAGGGTGGCACGCAAATAGTCCTGTCGCTTGTCATTTTCGCGGAGCTCTGCGCTGAGGGTCACCGGCGTGAAGGTGGGGTGTGTCGGTTTCTGCCCCTGCCTCGCGGCGATGGCGGCCCGCAAAAATAGGTGCCCGCAGACCAAAGCTGACACCGGATTGCCGGGCAGGCCCAGGAACGGCGTTCCATTGAAATCGCCGAACATCAAGGGCTTGCCCGGGCGCATGGCAATGCGCCAGAAATCGACGCTGAGACCCATGGATGTGAGCACCGGCTGTACCAGATCATGATCACCAACAGACGCGCCGCCAACGGTCATCAAAACATCCGCATCGCGGGCGCGTTCAGCACAATCACGGATGCTCGCCTCATTGTCGCGAGCGATCCCTAGGTCCATAGGGACCCCACCAAGCTCTGTGATGAGCGCCGAGAGGCCAGGGCTGTTGGAGCTGACAATCTGGTTTGGCCCCGGTTCCTCGCCAGGAAGAACCAGTTCGTCACCCGTGGCAAAAAACGCAACGCGAGGCTTTTGGCTTACCGAAAGCGTGGGAATGTTCATCGCCGCCGCCAGCGCGACATCGCTCGCCGAAAGCTTCCGACCCGCACCAAAAAAGGCGTCACCTTCTTTGAAGTCGATCCCTGCACGTCGAATATGCTGTCCGGGTTTGGGGGCTTCGTGGATGATCACCGTATCGCCGTCGCGCTCTGTGTCTTCCTGAATGACAATGGTATCGGCGCCTTCTGGCAGAGGCGCCCCGGTGAAAATGCGAACCGCTTCACCTTGCCCCAACGATTGGTCGTAGGACCCACCCGCCGCACTTTCTCCAACCACCTTCAGCGTCGCTGGTACGATCGCGGTGTCTGTGAGCCGCACCGCATAGCCGTCCATCGCAGAGCCGTCAAAAGGGGGGTGCGTTCTTCTCGCGATCAGGCCTTCTGCCAGAACGCGCCCGCCCGCCTCGGAGACCGGCACCTCCTCCGCTGGAAGAGGAGAGATGGCTGATCCAATGCGCGCAATCGCATCGTCGACGGGTAGGAGAGGAGCTGCGCTCATGATGCGTTGTAGGTTCCTGACTTGCCGCCGGATTTGTGCGTGAGATGTATCTCACCGATGGTCATGCTGCGGTCGACGGCCTTGGCCATATCGTAAATGGTCAGACACGCTATGCTCACCGCCGTCAGGGCTTCCATCTCCACGCCGGTCTTGCCCGAAACGCGCACGGTCGCTTCGACTTCGAGCGAGCTGGTTTTTTCGTCAGGCTCAATCTCTACCGCTACTTTGTTGAGGAGAAGCGGGTGACAGAGCGGGATCAGCTCATGCGTTCGTTTCGCGCCCATGATGGCGGCCAAGCGAGCGGCCTCAATCACATTGCCCTTCGCGATCCGGTTCTCGAGGATAAGACCGAGGGTTGCCGGTTCCATGGTGATCCGGCCACAGGCGGTTGCGACGCGGTCGGTCACGTCTTTTTCAGTGACATCGACCATTGCGATCCGGCCATCCGCATCCACGTGACTGAGCTTTTTCTCGCTCATGGCAATTCCTTTCTCATGAAACAGCGTCGACTAATGTCGAGGCCGCCATCTTCTTCACGCCCTCGCAGCACGTGGAAAGCCGGGCTCCACTCCGCTTCAGGCAGCACCTCAAATCCGAGTGTTGCATAGAACGGGGCATTCCAGGGGACATCGCTAAAGGTTGAGAGCGTGATTGCCTTGTGGTGATGAGAGGCCGCCCAGGCACAGGCACCCTCGACGAGCTTCCGCCCGATACCTTGGCCCTGGAACTCTCTCGCGACCGAGACTTCATACAGGTGCGCCTGTTTGTCGTATGCTGCGACAAGAGCAAACCCCGCGACCGTTCCATCGACATCAGCGACCAGCGCACCGCCGAAACGGGTAAAGGAGATGATGAAGTTCGCGGGCATTTGTCCGCCATTGGCGACATCATCCATGCCCTGATCTCGGAACAACTCACCCGCGGATTTTTCAATCGGGCCCAGCAGCGCGATCTCGTCTGGTGCGACCGGCCGAATGCGGACCGTCATGCATCTTCCTTTTGCAGAAGCTCTCGTGTCGCCTGAGCCACGTCGTCCTTGCGCATCAGGCTTTCGCCGATGAGGAATGAATTCACGCCTGCACCGGAGAGTGTCGCAAGGTCAGCGGGTGTAGAGAGAGCGCTTTCTCCGACAATCACTCGGTCGTTGGGGACCCGTGGCGCGAGGTCCAAGGTGGTCTGGAGGCTGGTCTCAAAGGTCCGCAAGTTCCGGTTATTGATGCCGACCAGTGGGCTCTTGAGGTTGAGCGCCCGGTCCAGTTCTTTACCATCGTGAACTTCGATCAGCACATCCATGCCCCAGTCAAAGGCCGTCTGTTCCAATTCCGCTGCAAGCACATCATCGACGCTCGATAGAATGATCAGAATGCAGTCAGCCTCCCACGCGCGTGCCTCGACCACCTGATAGGGGTCGTAGAGAAAATCTTTTCTGAGCGCAGGCAGAGAAACAGCCGCGCGGGCTGCCGTCAAATATTCAGGCGCACCTTGAAAAGACGGACCGTCCGTCAACACAGAAAGGCATGTCGCGCCGCCAGCCTCATAGGCTCGCGCCAATGCTGGCGGATCGAAGTCTTCCCGAATAAGGCCTTTGGATGGGCTTGCTTTTTTGATCTCCGCGATCAACGCATAGCGGCCTGCATCGACGGTGGTGCGAAGCGCGTTGGCAAAGCCGCGGGTTGGAGACGCAGCTTTCGCCCGATCCTCCAGATCCTTCAGCGGAAGAGCAGACTTTGCGGCAGCAATCTCTTCCAACTTATAGGCACCGATTTTTTCGAGAATATCTGCCATCTGTCAGCCCGCGTTTGAGACCGCGACCAGCTTATCAAGCGCCGCTTTTGCGCCGCCGGATGCAATCGCGTCGCCAGCCATCTGCACACCCTCTTTGAGTGATGGCGCTTTACCCGCAACCACGAGCGAAGCCGCCGCGTTGAGCGCAACAATGTCGCGATAGGGTCCGGTTTCACCCTCGAGCAGGCGTTTCAGCGCCGCGGTGTTTTCGTCGGGATCACCGCCTTTGAGATCGGCGGCGTCCGCGCGTGGCAGCCCGACTTTTTCCGGCGTCACTTCAAACGTGGAAACACTTCCGTCTTTGAGTTCTGCGACATGGCTCGGCCCGGTGGTGGTCAGTTCATCCAGTCCATCACTGCCATGCATCACCCAGACCCGCGTCGATCCCAGATTCTTCAGAACATGGGCAAGCGGTTCGACCCACTTATAGTCAAAGACGCCGACCACCTGGAACTTGGCACCCGCTGGGTTCGACAGGGGCCCCAGCAAATTGAAGATGGTCCGTGTGCCAAGTTCTGCGCGGGTTGGACCCACATGTTTCATGGCGGAATGGTGGGCAGGCGCGAACATGAACCCGATGCCCGCTTCGTCAATACACCGGCGGATCTGATCGGGGCCAATATCCAGCTTAACCCCCAGCTTCTCCAATACTTCAGCTGAACCGGACTTGGAGGAGAGGGCTTTGTTGCCGTGCTTCGCAACAGGGACACCGCAGGCGGCTACAACGAAGGACGCAGCTGTCGAGATATTGTAGGTCCCCGAAGCATCTCCACCCGTGCCGCACGTGTCGATGGCGTCTGCTGGCGCGGGCACCTGTACCGCCTTTGCCCGCATGATCTTGGCGCCAGCGGTGATCTCATCCACTGTTTCGCCACGCACCCGCAGGGCCATCAGGAACCCGCCGATCTGCCCAGCCGTCGCCTCGCCAGACATCATCGCGTCAAAGGCGGCTTCCGCCTCGCTACTCGAGAGGGCGTGTCCGTCGGCTACTTTGGCAATCAGGCTCTTAAAGTCGGTCATGTTACTCATTCAAATTCAGGCAGGGACCGTGCGTTTCACGCCGGCGAGGTCAAGGAAGTTTGCAAGGACGTCACGGCCATGCTGAGACGCAATGCTCTCAGGATGAAATTGAACCCCGTGAATGGGGAGCGATTTATGCTGCACACCCATGATCACCCCGTCATCGCTATGGGCGGTTACTTCAAGGCATTCGGGCAGGCTTTCAGGCGCAATGGTGAGTGAGTGGTACCGGGTCGCTTCAAACGGGTTGGGCAGGCCGGCGAACACCCCTTTGCCCTCGTGTGAAATGGGACTCATCTTGCCGTGCATCATTTCCGGCGCGCGGACGATTTTCCCGCCAAAGGCCTGGCCGATCGATTGATGACCCAGGCAGACGCCAAACAGAGGAAGCTCCGCTGCTGCTGCGGCTTCGACAAGATCAAGGCAGATACCGGCGCGGTCGGGATCGCAAGGGCCTGGCGAGATAACGACAGCATCGGGCTTGAGCGCTAATGCGTCGGCCACACTGATCTGATCATTTCGGTGCACGACGCAATCGGCGCCCACATCACCTAGGAAATGAACCAGGTTATAGGTGAAGCTGTCGTAATTATCGATCAAGAGCAGCATCGCTGCATTCTCCGTCGGGCCAAAGGGTAAGTGATTGCAACATAGGGACTTTCTTATAGGGACGCTGGCATTTCGCAACAAGAGGCACAAATCATCGGTCAAAACCTGTGGATAAGCCCATTCCCCGCATTGCAGACCAGGCACAACATATGGTGAAATAGTGGATGATATCTACTGCATATTGGGGCCGTCCGCATCTGTGGACAAATCTGCAGTGAGGACCACGCCACGTGCAACAGAACGAGCAAAAAGACGGTAACGCGTCTGACCCCGCCGGGTCGGGCGGCTACGTCATTGCTGTATGTGCTGCACTTGCACTCGGCGCGTTGGCGGGGCTGTCCGCCGGCTACGCCCTACCAGATAGGGCCAGCGAATTGGTCGCCGACGTGCGATCGTCGGAGGTGTTACAACAACGCACAGCTGGCATGACCCTGGCGCCTAACAGGCCAATGCCGCGCGTCATCGCACCGACCAACGCCCGCGCCCTCAATGACCACGAGGATCCGTTTACAGCGGCCTCTGCTGATCCTGATCCCATCACTGACCTGTCAGTAGCCGCACTGTCCACCGACCCTGCGCCAAAACCCGAGCCAGATTTGCTCGATCTGCCCGCAGATTTGTCACCATCGAACCTCGAAATGGTTTTGCAGCCAGCGCAGCCCATCATCGAACGAGCGAGCTTGCCACCGAGCGAGCCGCAGCTGCCGCAGATTGCTGTTGTGATGGATGACCTGGGGCTTGACCCCAAGACAACCCGCAGGGCGATAGCGCTTCCTGCTGAGGTGACCCTATCCTTTCTGCCCTATGGACGGGCATCGCAAGGATTGGCGGAAGAGGCGCTGGCGCGGGGGCATGAGGTGATGGTACATATTCCTATGCAACCTGAGGGCGATGCCGATCCAGGCCCCAATGCGCTTTCAACGGATCATTCAAGCGAACAGATCGCTTCGTCGCTGGCGCGGCAGTTGGATTTGTTTCCAGGTGCCGTCGGCTTCAACAATCACATGGGTAGCCGGTTTACAGCGGACGTGAGATCGCTGCTGCCGGTCATGCGCGAGGCGCGTGCAAGAGGATTGCTCTTCCTCGACAGCCGCACGACGGCGAACACGCTTGCCGCGAAGATCGGCGCTGCGGCAGGCGCCAAAACCGTGAGCCGCGATGTTTTTCTGGATCATGCCGTTGGTGTAGATGGCTTGTTGGCACAGTTGGACGAGCTGGAGAACACGGCCCGCGCGGCGGGCAGGGCGATCGCGATTGCACACCCACACGATCTGACACTCGATGTGCTTGAAGTTTGGAGCAGAGGATTAGAGGCCAAAGGCCTTGAGTTGGTGCCGATTACCCGGATGGCAGACCCAGAGACGCAAAGCAGCGCAGACCTATTGGCCGCGTCCAGCCTCTGATGCAAAGCGGACAGCTTCTTCGGCCGCCCGGAAAAGGGCCTTAGCTTTGTTGACCGACTCTGCATATTCATATTCAGGCGTCGAGTCGGCGACAACGCCACCTCCGGCTTGAACATACATTTTGCCGTCCTTAACAACCGCGGTCCGCAGCACAATGCAGGTATCCATGTCACCGCCGGCTGAGAAATAGCCGACAAGACCGGCATAGGCGCCGCGCTTCTCAAGCTCCAATTCGTCGATGATCTCCATTGCGCGGACTTTGGGGGCACCAGAAACGGTCCCTGCCGGATGTCCGGCGATCAGTGCCGCGATGGCATCGAAACGCGGATCAAGATCACCTTCTACATTCGACACAATGTGGATCAGATGGGAGGTGAATTGCAGCGCGAACTGGTCCGTCACATTCACCGAGCCCAGTTTCGATACACGCCCCACGTCATTGCGTCCCAAATCCAGGAGCATCAAGTGCTCAGCGCGTTCCTTAGGATCACTTAGCAAATCTTCCGAGATCGCCTCGTCTTCGGCACGGGTGTTCCCTCTGTGCCGTGTCCCGGCAATGGGGCGGATGGTTACTTTGCCGTCCCGCACACGAACGAGAATCTCGGGGCTGGAGCCAACCAGAGAAAACCCTTCGAAGTTGAGGAAGAAGAGATAGGGCGATGGATTGATCCGCCTTAGCGCACGGTAAAGAGAGAAGGGCGGCAGCTCAAAGTCCGTCTCAAATCGCTGACTGAGCACCGCCTGAAAGATGTCGCCCGCCGCAATATATTCTTTCGCGCGCGTGACCATGTCGAAATAGGTCTCTTTCGGCGTGTTGGAGGTCGGTGCGGGGAGAGCGGCGACGTCTATTTCGGGCTCTGCATGGGGCAGCGCCTGATCAAAACGGGTGATGGTTTGTTCAATCCGGTCCAACGCTTTCTCATAGGCCATTTTCGCCGTAGTGCCTTCTGCGGGACGCACCGGGGTGACGAGAATGACCTCGTCTTTAACCGAGTCAAAAACCGCGATCATTGTGGGCCGCAGAAAGAGCCCATCTGGGAGACCTAACGCATCCGGATTCTCGTTTGGCAAATGCTCCATGAGCCGGACGGCGTCATAGCCCATATAGCCGAAGACACCTGCGGACATCGGCGGTAAGTCTTCCGGCAGATCAATATGGGCGCTTTCAATAAAGTCCCGAAGGGCGTTCAGCGTTCCCTTGTCGCAGGGCTCAAACGCAGTTGGATCATGTTCCGCATGCACATTGAGCGCAGCTTGGTCGCCTTGCGCTTTCCAAATGGCATCGGGCGCCAGGCCGATGATGGAATAGCGACCCCGTGTGTCGCCACCTTCGACCGACTCTAGAAGAAAACTGTTCGGCTGTTCTGAGGCAATCTTGAGGTAGGCGGAAACAGGCGTCTCCAGATCGGCGACCAACCGCGTCCAGACAACCTGAGCCACTCCACTGGAGTAGACAGACTCGAAATCGTCAAACGCGGGATGAAACATAAAACAACCCGACCCGGGCCTCTGCCAGGGTCAGTCTCCTTTGAATAAGTAGTTTGTGTTCAAGCGCCTGGATCAGCCACCGGTGCCCGGGGATAGCATCTGCTCGAGGAGCCCATAATTCACTTCCACCTCATACTTCTCCTGCAGCGCGACGACAAGAGACGCGATGAGGTCATCTGAGGCGGTCGTCTTGAGGCCTTCCTCAATCTCAGACAGTTCAGCGGTTCCGTCACCCGGCTCGGGGGTTTCTATAGATGTGACCTGCATCAGCACCATACTGTCCCCAAATCCGGCGAGCGCATGGGTGAATTTGTCGAGGGGCGTCGCGAACACATTCGTCACGCCAATCCGCGAAAAGGTCTCATTGTTGAACCGCCGGAGCATAAGCGGAGACGAAAAAGCTGCCCGATCGTATTCCGCAGCAATTTTGTCCATGCTTTCGCCTAGATTGCCGCGCTCGACAAGCGATTGAGCGAGTTCCTCAAGAAGGACTTTGCGCTGTTCGCGCTTCCACAAATCGACCACGTCGTCACGCACCTCATCGAGCGGTTTCAGCTCAGCGGGTACCACATTGGTGACCTCAACCCAGAAATAGCCTTCATCGTCCAGATCGCCTGCCGGGATTTCGATGCCAATATCATTAGCAAAAACCAACGGCGTCAGGCCCTGAATATTGGGCATGTTTTCAGGCGGAGGGCCGGCGACGGTCAATCCCTGTTCCGTGACGCCTTCGACTGTGACGATGTCCAACGATTGGCTGCGCGCTATCTCTGCAAGCAAGGCGCCGCCGGCGCGCTCATCTTCAATCGAGTTATAAATGTCGAAAACCGCATCAGAGGCCTGTTGCGCGACCATTTCCTGCTGCAGCTCATCCCGCACATCTTCAAAGACGGCGGGAACAGCAGGCTTGATGCCTGTGACGATCAAGATAACCGGACCGAGAGGACCTTCGATTGGATCGCTGACTTCGCCGTCTTCGAGAGCAAATGCGGCTTTTCCAATGTCAGGGCTGAGGAAACCCAAGATGGTTGCATCACTGATCGTGACATCGTCAATGGTGAGATCAATTTCCCCCAATACGTCTTCGATTGCCGCCCCCCCGCGAAGCCGCTGGCTGATATCGAGCGCAGCATTGCTATCGGTTGCGGGAATCTGAATCACTGTCCGCGTCTCTTGCTGATCGAACTCGCCGCGCCGGTCTTCGAACTCCGAAAGAAGAATCTCTTCATCGACGGCAAGGGTTGGCGCGATGTCGCTCGGGCGAATAGTGACGACGCTGAAGGATCGGGTTTCTGGTGTCGTAAACCGGATGGCGGCTTGCTGGTGATAGGCCTCTAGGACATCTTCTGTCGGATCTTCGACGGCCTCCACAACATCCGGCGGCAACGTGATGTATCGGACCTGGCGGCGTTCATATCTGTATTCGTAGAGCGCCTCGGCAAGACCCGCAGCCGGCGTAGCGCCCGCTGTGACAGTCGAAAGCAGTTGGTCGCGGGTCAAGAACTCACGCCGGTCCGCCACGAAGACTTGTTCTGTAAGCTGGTTTTGGCGCAGGGCCAGCTCGAAGGTCTGCCGGTCAAACTGTCCGAAGGCCCCAAAAAAGGTTTCATCTGTTCGAATGTCGGTCGCCACCATTTCGTCAGAGGCGGCCAGCCCCAACACACGCGCCTCTTCGGACAAAACAGCGGACCCAGCCAGCTGCGACAGGACACGTCTGTCGATGCCATAACGGCGCCCATCTTGCGGAGATATATATTGGCCGATCTGATCGCTAAAATCGTCCAGGCGCTGAGCATATTCCGCATTGAAACGTTGGACGCTGATTTCGGTTTCGCCCGCTGTCAGAACGGTATCGTCGCCAAAGCCAGTCAGAATGTCGCCTATACCCCAAACCGCAAAAGCGACCACCAAAGGTACGATGATGAGGTAAGCGACCCAGCCGCTTGCTGTTTTTCGAAGTTGGTGGAGCATATGCGTAGTGTCTTTCGCCGCCTGGCAGAATTAGAAAAAAAGAGACGCCAAATCAGCGCCTCCTAACGGGGCGCATGATAGGGGTGCAGTCCTGATAAGGGCAAGTGGCATAAAAGAAATTTGGCATGGGCAACGGCTCTTTCTTGGCGCATGCTGGCAGTTCTGGTAAACGCAAATATAAACCGCGCAAGAGAGCTTTCAGGGAGACAAAGAATGGCTGCAAGAAAACCCAAACCCTTGGTTGCGGGCAATTGGAAGATGAACGGTCTGAAAGCCTCGGCTCGAGAGATTAACGCCCTCAATTCGAAAATGAAAAAAGCAGGCCGCGTCCCCTGCGAGGTCTTGATTTGCCCGCCAATGCCGTCGGTCCAGGCGTTTGCAGCCAAAGCAAAGGGCTCCAAAATTGCCATTGGCGCGCAGGACTGCCACGCCAACCAGAGCGGCGCCCATACAGGTGATGTGAGCGCTGAGATGCTTAAGGATGTCGGCGCGAAGTATGTCATCGTCGGTCACTCTGAGCGCAGGGCAGACCATGGGGAAACCAGCGCCGAAGTTAAGGACAAGGCGTTGGCTGCGCATCGGGCCGGCGTTACCGCCATCGTCTGCATAGGAGAAACGGAAAAAGAGCGCGACGCCGGCGACACGCTCAAAGTGATAACCAGCCAGCTAAAAGGCTCCTTGGATGACGGGTTTACTGCCAAGAACACCGTTATTGCCTATGAGCCGGTTTGGGCGATTGGCACCGGCCGGACACCGACGCCAGAGGATGTGGCGAAGGTCCACGCGCATATCCGTAAGCGCCTCTCGGCCCGATTTGGAGAGGACGGGGCCGGCTTCCGCATCCTTTATGGCGGTTCGGTGAAGCCCGCGAATGCCGATGAACTGATGAGCGTCCCGAACGTCAATGGTGCCCTGGTTGGCGGCGCAAGTCTCAAAGCCTCCGATTTCTTCGGGATCATCTCCGCCTACCTGTAGAGCAGCTCAGAGTTTGAATCCGGAAAGCGCTCTAAGTCGCTGAAAAAAATCAACTTAGGAGCGTCGGCGCCACCATCGCGCCATAGAGCAGGAGGGCAACGATGCCAAATCCGGCACCCAGATTGGGTGCTGGCAAGAGGTCCTTACGCTGGACCAGCTGCCACGCGAGCCCGAAATGGAGTATCGCCAAAAGAGGCAGACCGAAATCCGTCAGGATGGCCAAGATGCTCTCAGCGTAGCCCATCTGTTCTGCCGCCAGCACGAAGAGGAGCGGGCTCAAAACAACCGCCATGGTGCCGAGGCGCCGGTCCAGAACGCCTGATTTGCGGATGCCAAGACCGGCAAAAAAGAGCCAAAACCCCCAGGCGATATTGGACAAATGTTCGCCGACGAGCATGCCTGCATAGCGATTAAAGCTGCCTTCGATCAGACCGATCATCTCTTTGGCACTCTCGCTGATGGTCGGGTCGGCCATACGTTCTGCGAGGTAGGGGATGAGAATGGCCCACCGGCCAAATCCCATGGCCTGTCCGACGCCGGTAATGGTTCCGAAAATCAGGGCGAGAGTGATCAGACCGCCGCTATAAGGCCTCAGCGCCAGGGCGAGGAAGACTGCCGCAAAGATTTGGGTAAAGCCGGACATCGTGAGCGCCCAATAGGTCGCGACAATGATCGGCTGATTTTCCCGAAAAAGGGCGAGACGTTCCTGCGTGGGGAGCCGCAGCACCTCCGGAAACTGAAATGCCGCGGCAAGGGTCGTAAATCCGCCAAAGAGAATGACGATGTGCAGGACCAGGAACCCTGCGGCGGCGAGGTAAATGGACCGGGTTGCGGGTTGCAGCTGTGAGTCAGGCATGATTTCCATCTCCCAAGGCGAACTATCCTGACGCTGATCTAGCTCTTCGTGCAATTAAAGACTTGAATATCTGCGCCACCGATCGAAGATTCTATGCATGGGCACCGTTTCACAAAGCGCCCCCAGCCAAGCCGGCGGGGCAGAAAAAGCCGATGGATGGACCAGTTCGGGCCTCACAGCCCTGGTCATACGCGGTTTGCAGGCGCGCAGACCGGATTTATTGCCCTTAGATGCCGATGTCCCGGAGACCACGCACAGCGCCCGTGCACCCGCTGGATATAAGCGCAATCTGCTGGCGACCGCGTATGAAGGCGGCGGCGCGGCTCTGATCCTGGATCTCGGGCAGGATCTGAAGCATGTGGGCTTCGACCCCATCGTCCATGTGCTGCTGAACTCCCGGACACCGTTCATCATGGCCGAAAAATGGGAGCGGTTTGAACGCTATACCCACTCAACCAATCGGTTGGACCTTATGCCTGAAGGCAGCGCATCGTTCTTGACCCGGCGGCACAAAGTGACCGGTGAGGCAACCCATCCTGCGGAGGATCTGCTCATGCTCGGGGTCATGGCGTCCCTGCTTGAGATGATCGGCGCGGAAGGGGTGTCGCTCCTGTTGACGCCTGATAAGGGCCGACCGCTCACTCTCATGAAGGACGGTCAGGTCATGGTCGGGGCAGAAAGGCTACCAATCAGCACCGCTCTGGGGCGGATTGAATGGCATGATTTCGCGGCGCAGGCCCCTTTTGCAGCCGAGCCAGATCGGCTCGTCGTCTATGGCGGCAATGAAGGCGAGCCGGTAACGGGGGCGGTCACGCGGCTGATCGCAGGTGATGTGGCCAGGGGATGGACCTGGCCAATGATCGCAAAAGAGCTGGGCCAGCCTGTCCGCAGCCTGCAAAGAGCCCTCTCAAACGAAGAAACCAGCCTATCTGAGCTTGTCCGGGCGATCCGCGTTCGGGAGGCCTGTCGTCTGCTTGAGGCGGGTGAGTTGTCCCTGACCCAGATCGGGTTTTGGTGCGGGTTTTCTGACAGCGCCCACTTCAGCAGAGACTTCAAAAAGTCATTAGGAATGCCGCCCAGCGTATACAGAACCTCCAGCGCAGGTTGATCAAAGATATTTAACGGTTCTGGGCTGGCAAAAAGGGTTTTTGTGGGCTAGAAAACGCCCGGCTCGACGCAGGGCCGCGATATTGTTGTCTGGGCAGACGCCCTGTCACCGAGGAGCCATCCCATGGCCACCATTCTACTTGTGATCCACCTGTTGATTGCAATTGCACTTGTCGCAACGATTTTGCTGCAGCGCTCAGAAGGCGGGGCATTGGGCATCGGCGGCGGTGGTGGCGGTGGTGGCCTTGTGTCCAGTCGGGGCGCAGGCAACCTTCTGACCCGGGCATCTGCGATCTTAGCCGGCATGTTCTTCCTCACCAGTATCAGCCTGACGCTTCTCTACAAACAGGAAAGCGGCAACGCCTCGATCCTGGACACTGTGCCCGTCGATGAGTCATCGCCATTGGTTCCCAACACTGATGGGGATGCAGTTCCGGTAACACCTGCGCCGGCGCCGATTGGAGCGGAAGAGCCCGCTTCGCAAGGACCGCTGGTACCGCGCGCAGAGTAAAACCCGGTTCAACCGAGCCTTCTAGGCCACTGTCTAAAAGAATTTCTCCGCAGCGTGTTTATCCGCTTCGAATCGCTGTGCGTTCCATATAGTTTGAGGGTCCATGACGCGGTACATATTTATAACCGGCGGCGTGGTTTCCTCCCTTGGCAAAGGACTGGCATCCGCAGCACTTGGTGCGCTCCTTCAGGCGCGCGGCTTTTCGGTCCGTCTGCGAAAGCTTGATCCCTATCTGAATGTTGATCCGGGCACGATGAGCCCAATTCAGCATGGTGAGGTGTTCGTCACCGACGATGGCGCGGAGACAGACCTCGACCTTGGCCACTATGAGCGCTTCACCGGCGTGCCTGCGACCCAAGGTGACAACATTACGACCGGGCGCATCTATCAAAACATCATCACCAAAGAGCGCCGTGGCGATTATCTGGGTGGGACTGTACAGGTCATTCCGCACGTTACCGATGCAATAAAGAACTTTGTTCTAGATGGTAATGACGGCGTTGATTTCGTTCTCTGTGAGATCGGCGGGACCGTCGGCGATATTGAAGGCCTTCCGTTCTTTGAAGCCATCCGGCAGCTTGGCAATGATCTGCCACGTGGTGCGACCTGCTTCATTCATCTCACTTTGATGCCGTTCATTCCCAGTGCCGGTGAAATGAAGACGAAGCCGACCCAGCACTCCGTGAAGGAGCTGCGCTCAATCGGTATTCAGCCCGACATCCTCATGTGCCGCTGCGACCGCCCAATCCCGGCCGATGAGAAACGAAAAATCGGTCTATTCTGTAATGTGCGCGAGAGTGCCGTGATCCAGGCGATGGATGTCGACACGATTTACGACGTCCCTCATGCCTATCACCTGGAAGGGTTGGACCGGGAGGTTCTGTCTGTTTTCGGCATCGAGAACGCCGAGGCGCCTAAGCTGGAAAACTGGCTTGAGCTGGTGAAGACATTGCGCGAACCCGAAGGCGAAGTGACCATCGCCATTGTCGGGAAGTACACGGGCCTCAAAGATGCCTACAAGTCGCTGACAGAAGCGCTCACCCATGGCGGCATTGCAAACAAGGTCGGCGTTAACGTGAAGTGGCTTGAGTCTGAGATCTTTGAAGAAGAAGACACCGTTCATCACCTGGAAAATGTAAACGGCATTCTGGTGCCCGGCGGCTTTGGGGAGCGCGGCGCTGAGGGCAAGATTGCTGCGGCGAGCTTTGCACGCGAACGCGGCATTCCTTATCTCGGCATTTGTTTTGGAATGCAGATGGCGGTAATCGAAGCCTTACGAAACCTGGCAGGTCTTGAAGATGCCACCTCGACTGAGTTTCGCGCCAATGCACCGGAACCTGCTGTCGGTCTCATGACCGAGTGGATGCAGGAAAACGAGCTCGTGAAGCGGCGCGAAGGTGGCGACCTCGGCGGCACTATGAGGCTCGGAGCCTATGACGCAGTGTTGAGTGAAGGCAGCAAGGTCGCTGACATCTACGGCGGCCAGACGATCAGCGAGCGGCATCGCCATCGCTACGAAGTCAATATGGCCTATCGGGAAAAGCTCGAGGCCGCAGGCATGGTCGTATCCGGCACATCGCCTGACGGATTGCTCCCCGAAATCGTCGAGATACCGGATCACCCTTGGTACGTCGGAGTGCAGTTTCATCCCGAACTCAAATCGAAACCGCTCGACCCCCACCCGCTGTTCAGCTCGTTCATAGAAGCAGCGCTTACGCAGAGTCGGTTGGTCTAAAAAGATCCTTTTGCGGTGCTCTGAAGAGCGGCGGTGTTACCGGTGCCAGTCTTGTGCAAACGATGTTGCGCTCGGCATCTCATAGGCACGACATGATTGGGGTAACCAGACCCGCGCGGTGGTCCCGTGACCTTTTTCGCTCGACAGCTCAAACGTACCGCCCAACAGCGCGACCAGCTGAGTCGTGATGGCGAGACCTAATCCTGATCCTTCAACGTCCCCGACGGACATGTCGGGACCAGCCCGCCAGAAGGGTGAGCTTGCCTTCTTCAGTTCCTCGCGGCTCATGCCAACCCCGTCATCAACCACTTCAAAAAGAAGACGACCGTCGTCACAGACACGAGCGCTGAACAGGACGTTTCCGCCATCGGGTGTGTATTTGATGGCGTTGGTCAGCAAGTTCACAAATACCTGGCGAAACCGCTGCTTGTCTGACGATAGAAACTCAAGACTTGGATCGCACTCGGCTTGAATCTGGATTTGCTTTGTATCGGCGCGGTGTCCGACCAATGACAGGCAGCTCTCAAGGGTTTCCGGCACACCGAAAGTCGCAAGAGTGACCTTGAGCTGACCTTTTTCGACAAGCACAAGGTCATGCAGGTCTTCGAGTATGGACGTGAGATGATTTCCGGCGTCTGTGATGTCTTGAACATATTCGAGATATTTCGGGTTCCCGATAGGACCCATGGTTTCCATCTTCATGGCCTGGGAGAAACCGACAACGGCATTGAGTGGCGTTCTCAGTTCGTGACTCAAATGAGCGATGAAAGTATCTTTGGCGTCATTGCGTTCCTCGGCGGCGTCGGCTTCAAAACCCCGTGCAATGGCTTGGCGCAGAGATTCCTGAACCTGATGATCGTGCTTTCGATAGGCGATGACACGGTTATAGGTTGTATACCGCGCTACAAATGTCGCCGTGCTGATGCCGGCTGCACTGAGTAACATGAATGTGTAGTGGCTAATGATTTGCGCGTCATAGGTGACCATCTGCTGCAGCACCAGCCACGCAATTGCGGTGCAGCAGAAGAAGGTTATGAACCACGGCGTCGACAAAACGAAAAGCCCCCAACCGATAAGGATGAGCGCTAGGTTTGTGGTCTGCATCAGATCATCGGTCAGATAGATGTGCAGCACCGCATTGGAGAGGACCACAAGCCCGGCCCCAAACATAATCGGGTTAGCCGCCTGCCGAGGAATGACGGATCTATAGCTGGCTAGGGCCACCAGGCCAATAAGCAGGGAACTCGAGATCGCGATTGCTGCCAGTGGGACATGGTAGGGCGCCGGGACAAAAAATATGTGGGACACACCCAGAAACAGGTAGATAGCAGCGACAGCTCCAGCGGTCACCCCAAGCGACTCGTGCGTTATCTCGTCTCGGTCTGCTTGCGACACATGAGTGCTCGGATTGGTCGCAGCCGGCTCCTGCGGTGTGACCTGATCGGCCTCAGCATGTGTTGGTCTGTTCACGTCCGCATGTCCAATCCCAGGCGGCTGCCCCTAAGCAGCCAGGAACGGACAATTCTGTCAGACAGGGTTTGCTAAAATGCCAACATTGTTCGTTAACGGCAGATCATTCTTTGTCTCGATTAGAGACATCATCCGCGGCCGCGATAGGGCGGCACGCCTTGGTCGGGCAGCCAGACGTCTTCCGGCGGTTGACCCGTCTGCCAGAACACATCGATGGGAATGCCGCCACGTGGGTACCAGTAGCCCCCGATGCGCAGCCAAACAGGTTCCAATTCTTGGGCCAGGCGCCGTCCTATGCCGACGGTGCAGTCTTCATGAAAGGCGCCATGATTTCGGAATGATTGGAGGTAGAGCTTGAGTGATTTTGACTCGACCAGCCATTGGGAGGGCACATAGTCGATTACAAGATGCGCAAAGTCCGGTTGTCCGGTGACCGGGCAGAGGGACGTGAACTCAGGGCAGACGAAGCGGGCCACATAGTTGGTCCCGGCTTGTGGGTTGTGCACCCGCTCCAGTGTTGCAGCTTCGGGAGATGCGGGCGCTTCGGTGGTTGCACCAAGCTGAGTCAGTTCTTCGGTGTAGTCGGGCATGGGAGTCAGCCTTTTGTGGTGTCGCCGGGACCGTCATATACACAGCCTTCGTGACAACTGTCTCTGTGGACCTCAACACGAGCCAGGCGCCGCAGCTTTGGAGACAGCCGTTCCCAGAGCCAGATGCAGATGTTTTCGAGCGTCGGGACAGCGAGCCCTTCAACCTCATTCAGGCACCGGTGATCAAGATCCGCCTTCACCTCATTGAGGACTTCGAGCAAGCTTCCGAACTCTCGGATGAGGCCGGTTTCGGGATCTGGGTCGCCTTCCATCCAGACCACGGCGCGGAACGAATGGCCGTGCAGACGCGAATTGGGATGCCCGTCGGGCGCTGACGGCAGGTAGTGCGCAGCTTCAAATCCGAACTCTTTGTAGATACGCATCAATCGATCCCAAGATACTTGTGTGTTTGCAGCGACAACTGCCACTTTGGATGGGCAAGACAATATTTGACGCTTGCACGCACGTTCGACTGATAGTCGTCGCTTTCGAGGGGTTGTAGCAGGAAATTGTCAAAAGCGAGCCCCTCAAATCTCGCGGGCTGAGCGAGACCCTGTGGGTAGACCAGTTTGAGCTCAGACCCGCTGGTCTGCACTAAAGGGGCGTCCGCCTTGGGACTGACGCAGATCCAGTCTATCCCGTCGGGGGCCTGGATGGTGCCATTCGTCTCTACCGCAATCTCAAAACCCAGTTCATGGAAGGCCTCAATGAGCGGCTGGTCCAGCTGCAAAAGAGGCTCGCCACCGGTGCAGACCACGTACTTCTGGGCGTTCGTGTGGGCCGATGCCGCCTCGGCGGGCCAATGTGAGGCAACTTCGCGAGCGAGCTCGGTCGCGCTGGCAAACTTGCCACCACCCTGTCCATCAGTTCCGACAAAATCTGTATCGCAGAATGTGCATACAGCGTCGGCGCGGTCTTGTTCGCGCCCGCTCCAAAGGTTGCACCCTGAAAACCGGCAGAACACAGCAGGGCGCCCGACCTGCTTTCCTTCGCCCTGAAGTGTGAAAAAAATCTCTTTCACCGAATACATGAGCTCAGCCTGTAGTTCCGGCGACGCGTTCTGACCATTTTCTGTACCCTGCCGCCCGTAGCTCACACGCGGGACACTCGCCGCAGCCATAACCCCAAGCGTGTCGATGTTTTCGATCGCCCTTGTAGCAGGTATGTGTGTCTTCAATGATCAGATCGATCAAGGCTTGCCCCCCAAGGTCTTCCGCCATTGCCCAGGTTTCTTGTTTGTCGATCCACATAAGTGGCGTATGCAGCTTGAATGAGCGATCCATACCCAGGCTTATTGCCTCTGTGAGCGCGTTCAGGGTCTCGTCCCGACAATCCGGGTATCCGGAAAAGTCTGTTTCGCACATGCCCCCAACAAGGTGCGATGCGCCACGCCGGTACCCAACCGCAGCCGCATAGGTCAGGAAAAGCAAATTGCGCCCCGGCACAAAGCTGGTCGGGAGGCCATTCTCACCCATGACAATTTCCTGATCTCGGGTGAGGGCCGTCTCGCTGATTTCGCCGAGCGCATTCAGGTGCAGCAGGTGATCTTGCCCGAGCCTCTCAGCCCATTGAGGAAAACTCTCGATAAGTTTCGCGCGAAGTGTCTGCCGACAATCCAGTTCGATCTTGTGAGACTGGCCATAGTCGAAGCCAATAGTTTCAACCGACCCAAATCGCTCAAGCGCCCAGGCGAGGCAGACCGTCGAATCCTGGCCGCCAGAAAACAGAACCATAGCTGCGTCAGACTTTTTCATGGGCGCCTTGATACCTCTTGGAGCCGAAGCGTCAATAGCGAGCCCGAACCTTGATTACCGACTCCGCTAAATCAATGGCCGAAGCGCAAGTTTTATAAGCTGCATTATGAGGTGGCCAATTCAGTTTATAAAACAGCGCTGAATACTCGTAGAAATGCAAGTTCTCGGTAAACGGGCATTAATAAATCAAAGATATTATCAAATATTAGGTGTTGGAGACATAAGAGTTTTCGCGGGAACGTCCTCAGCACAAATACGGGACATCGAGTTTTGCTCCTTATGGGAAGGGAGTTAAGGCTGTGACTTACAGTTACATCTACCTCAGTTCAGCGATTGGGACGGTGACGCCCCGCGAGCTTGAACGCATTTTACAGACAGCGCGGTTCCGGAACGAAGCGGACGGCGTCACCGGCATGCTCCTGTTTCATGACGGCAACTTCATGCAATTTCTGGAGGGGCCAGAAGAAGCGGTCCTACGCTGTGTCCATGAGCGGATCGAACCGGCGAGGCAACATCGAGGGCTTATTACGCTGCAATCGAGACCCGTTACTGATCGTGATTTTGCAGATTGGCGCATGGCGTATGTTCCCTTCGAGCAGGTAGGCGAGCAAATGCAGAGGGCTTTCATAAATCTGCTTGCACTCAAAGCCGATCCTGAGTCTCAGCAACAGCCCAAGGATCGGAGAAACCGTCTGCTCCTGGACTCCTTTCTCTCCAGCTTCAGAGACATTCGTGAAGTCGCCGGTCACACATGAAAATGACTGGAAGTGATTGGTAGGCACGGGGCCACTCCATCTATGCTTAGCGGCGTCGGAAGAACACATTAGAAAGACCCGCACATGATGAAGCCCCTCTCTCTCCTCATCCTCAGAACCGGAACAGGCCTCCTCCTGGCCATTTGGGGGCTCATAAAGATTGCGGCACCCGATGCATCTATCGGCGTGTCCGAAACCTACTATGGCGGTGCGCTGAGCATGGCAGCTCTCCAATTGCCGCTTGGCATCCTGCAGGTCCTGCTCGGCCTTTCGATTGTACTTGGCCTGTTCCGGCGGATTACCTACCCGATCCAGTCGATTGTCCTGGGTCTCGGTCTACTGGCGATCTGGCGGTATATCTTGGATCCTCTTGGCCTCTATTTGCTGAGCGAAGAGTCTAGGGAAGTCCTCTTCTTTCCCTCGCTGACAGTTTTCGCCGCCACCTTGGTGCTCCTGGCCTTCCGTGAAGACGACACGTTCAGCCTGGATGCCAGGCTGGGTCGATAGAAAGCATCAGCGCCACACCAAAACGGTCCGAATCCGGGTCGGCGGCTCTGTCGATGCGTCGGAATCCAGAGAAATAGCGAAATTTTCGCCAAAACGCTTTCGAAGTACGGCCGCCTTGGGTATGTATCCGGAAACACCGGATCACCGACCTATTGGGAGCCCCTTATGAGCGCCATTATCGACATTGTTGGCCGCGAAATCCTCGACAGCCGCGGAAACCCCACCGTCGAAGTCGACGTCGTCCTGGAGGACGGCGCTGTTGGACGTGCCGCTGTGCCGTCAGGCGCTTCAACAGGCGCACACGAGGCTGTGGAGCTGCGAGATGGAGACAATAGTCGATACGGCGGCAAGGGTGTTCTGAAGGCGATAGAAGCCGTCAATGGTGAGATCTTTGATGCCATCGGGGGCATGGACGCAGAGGAGCAGATCCACCTGGATCGCCTGATGTGTGAGCTAGATGGGACCCCAAACAAAGCACGGATCGGGGCCAACTCGATTCTGGGTGTCTCGATGGCCATTGCAAAGGCGCAGTCTGAATCTCTTGGACTGCCGTTGTTCCGTTATGTTGGCGGTCCTGCCGCACGGACCCTCCCGGTTCCGATGATGAACATCGTGAATGGTGGGGAACATGCCGACAATCCGATCGACGTGCAGGAATTCATGATCATGCCTGTCGCAGCAGAAAATTGTCGCGAGGCCGTTCGCATGGGAGCTGAGGTCTTTCATCAGCTGAAGTCTGAACTGAATGCTGATGGCCATAACACCGCCGTGGGGGACGAAGGCGGCTTTGCGCCCAACCTGGCCTCCACCGACGCCGCGCTCGAATACATCATGAAAGCCATCGAAAAAGCGGGCTACAAACCAGGCGAAGAAATTTACCTGGCCCTGGACGCGGCATCGACCGAGTTTCATGAAAACGGCGTCTACAACCTCAAAGGCGAGGGCAAGAAGCTCGATGCTGGGGGTATGGTCGACTACTGGGCGGATCTGGTCAGCCGCTATCCCATTATCTCCATTGAGGATGGCATGGATGAAGATGACTGGGACGGCTGGAAGGCGCTCACAGATCGTATCGGGGATAAGGTTCAGTTGGTCGGCGATGATCTTTTTGTCACCAACAAAGCCCGGCTTCATGATGGCATCAAGATGGGTGTTGCCAACTCTATTCTGGTGAAGGTGAACCAGATCGGATCGCTGACGGAAACTCTTGAGTCCGTGGAGATGGCCCATAAAGCAAGCTACACCGCTGTCATGTCGCACCGCTCTGGCGAGACCGAAGACGCAACCATCGCCGATCTTGCCGTCGCCACCAATTGCGGACAGATCAAAACCGGGTCACTCGCCCGGTCCGACCGATTGGCCAAATACAACCAGTTGATCCGGATCGAAGAACTGCTCGGCCCTGCAGCCGAATATGCAGGTCGGTCGGTGCTAAAGGGCTAATCTCATGTCCAGCGATGCGCAGCTTGAGCGGGACGCCTATCTCGTGGCGCGCATCACTTTTTGTGCAGACGCATTGCTGACACGGCGGTGCAGGGTCATATCCCTGTGGAAGTAAAGGTCGCGGTTATTGGCGGCGGCCCGGCGGGGCTCATGGCTGCCGACGTTTTGACACGTCAGGGCTTCTTGGTCGATCTGTTCGATGCTATGCCCTCGCTCGGACGCAAATTTTTGATGGCGGGAAAGAGCGGGCTCAACCTCACCCATGCGGAACCTGTCGAGCAACTCCTGACACATTTTGGATCAGCGCGCGCTGATATTGAAAACGCGATCAGTGATTTCCCTCCGGACGCCGTTCGCGCTTGGGCTGCGGATTTAGGAACAGAGACATTTGTTGGCTCGTCGGGGCATGTTTTCCCGAAAAGCATGAAAGCGGCACCGCTGCTCCGCGCCTGGATACGAGACCTCAAAGCAAAAGGCATGAAGGTCCATGTAAGACACAAATGGTGTGGATGGAGCGAGGCGGGCGCATTGATCTTTGAGACGCCGGACGGGGCTAAGACCGTGGACGCGGAAGCGACCGTTCTGGCCCTGGGCGGTGCGAGCTGGCCTCAACTTGGATCCGACGCTGACTGGGTCCCACATCTGACAGAGCAGCGCATAAATGTACTGCCTTTCGAACCCGCCAATTGCGGCTTCAATCACCCATGGTCTGACCATTTCAAAGAACGATTTGCCGGGCAGCCCATTAAGTCTATTGCGCTTATCAATGGGAATGAGCGCATAAGCGGTGAGTGTGTCGTGACAGAGTATGGCCTTGAGGGGAGCGGCATCTATCAGCATGCACGTGGGCTGCGCGAAGAGCTGAAGCAAAAAGGCGAAGCAGACTTGTATTTGGATCTGATGCCGGACGTGTCCTTAGGCAAAGTCATTGCCAGACTGTCGAAGCCGCGCGGTTCAAAGAGTTTCTCAACCTACTTGAAAAAGACCGTCTTTCTCTCTGGTGTGAAAGCAAATCTCTTAAGAGAATGTGCGGCAGACCAGCTCGATGATATCGAAAACCTTGCGAAAGCCATCAAGGGTCTCCCAATTACGCTGAGAGGCACGCGCCCGATAGCAGAAGCGATTTCGTCGGCTGGAGGCATTGCGTTTGATGCACTGGATGACGGGTTCATGGTCAAAGCCAAACCGGGCACATTTGTCACAGGTGAGATGTTGAATTGGGAAGCCCCGACAGGAGGTTATCTTCTGAACGCGTGTTTCGCGCTTGGCCGTGCCTGCGGAATCGCCACAGCGAACTACTTGATGGCCCGCTGAGGATCGACCATGGCGAAGATACGCATCAACGCACGTATTGAGATAGATGACGCAGAGCTGGATGAGACATTCATTCAGGCAAGCGGCCCAGGCGGGCAGAACGTCAACAAAGTAGCGACAGCTGTTCAGCTTCGTTTTGATGTTGCGCGAACACAGTCACTGTCACCAGCGGTGAAAAACCGTTTGAAGATACTTGCGGGGCGCCGCCTGTCATCCAAAGGCATACTCACAATCTCCGCTCAAGAGCATCGGTCGCAGCAGCTGAACAGAGAAGCTGCTCGTGCCCGCTTGTTTGACCTTATCTTGAGTGCGTCTAAGCCGGTAAAGCATCGCGTGAAAACCAAACCCACGCTGGCCTCAAAGAAGAGGCGCTTGGAGGGAAAAGGCAAGCGAAGCTCGCTCAAGAAACTCCGTGCCAAACCGCAGATGGATTAGCCAGATCCGTCGTTGTAATCCACAAACGCTGTCGCTGTCGCTGTGGCTTAGGCAGTTTCGAGCCTACTGTTCTGGCGGGCAATCAAGGGAAGGTCTGGCGGTTCACCGCAGCCAATGTCGGCATGTTCTACCCGGCGCCAATCGCTGACGAGCGCCGTACCATCGCGATGTTCACCAAAGCTGCTGGTGGTTTGGTGGGAATGAAAACTGATCAAAAGTTTTGCATCGTCGCCATCGGTTTTTCGCATGGGGAGAGTGATTGTCTCCACTGTGGCACGGGCGCCGCTCTCGAACTCGCTCTCATATAGAAGATAACACCCGCATTGATGCGCCAGCATAATCTGATGGCCCTCTACTGAGTCAGCGCGTTGATCCGGATGCAGGAGGTCGAGGAAATTTGACCCCGCTGGGTTAAACCCCAGTCGTTCGATAACTGAATCGCCCGCAAGCTTGAAAATGATCTCTTCCGGAGCCCTCCATTCCAGCAGGGTAACATGAGGCATCGCCTTCGTAAGTTGACGCATTGGCAATGCATTTTGACTTGCTGGTGTTGGGCCGGTTTGCGCTGCGCGGTAGCAGGAAAAGAACAGATCGAATCCTTCACGATCAAGCGCAATTTCAGCAATTTCATCGAGCGTCATAGCACCACCGCATATCAGGACCTAAAAGCTAGACTAGGGTCCAATTTTGCACTTTGGGATTTATGAAATGTGAAGGCCGATGTGTGCCGGCTTAACACACCTCTTTTTCCCTGCTCTCGGGCTGCTGCGGCGCATCGGGTATTCCGAAGCCAATATCAATGAGCTCGGTTTTGAGCTCAGACAAGCCAAGGGCAGTAGTTTCCCCAACTTCCGTGAAACCGGTGGCTTCATGGTGCAGATGAAAGGAGAAAAAGAAATAGGTGTCGGTGGCTGCGTCTTTGCGCAGCGGAAACGTAATACTCTCGCTCTTCGCCCGCTTGCCGGACCGGAAGACACTTTCATAAACCACATAGGTGCCACAGGGGTGATGGAGAATGACGTGGTGAAGAGCAACGGCCTCCTCACGCTTTTCTTGGGCGATGAGATCTAATGTGTTTCGGCCGGCAGGATTGAAACCCAATCGGTCCGTAATGTTTTCACCGGCAATCCGAAAGATGATCAAAGTGTCGTCAACATATTCAGTCATCGTAATGTTGGCGAGCATTGGGGCAAGACGGCGCATGCAAAGCAAATCTCGCTGTCCGACTGCAACGCCTTGCTGGCTTGCCCTATATGCAGAAACAAAAGCGCCGACCCGGTCGGGGTCAGATGATCCGGAGATGAGCTCCTCAAACGTCATTAGGTGGCCTTTTGTTCGTATCTATTCGCAAAGGGCGCCAGAGCGTCAGGCGCGCCTCCGTCCGTCGGTCTGGTCCGAGGTCGACAGTCTTTCAGGGACGCCGAAGCCAATGTCGACATAGTCTGCGATAACCCAACGCACTCCGAGCGCTGTTCGCGCGCCCAACAATCCCATGTCTGTTGCTTGATGGTGTACATGGTAGCCAAAAATTAGGTTTACTGGCTCGTCCTGAGACTTGCGCATCGGCAGCATCAGACTTTCACTCATCATTTTGCGGCCAGACTCATACTGGTTTTCGTAAACCGCATAGTGGCCGCACCGTTCGTCCAGACCCAACTTGTTTGTCAGTGCTGTCTCCGCCCGCACCGAGGGTTCAATCAGGTCGAGGAAATTGCTTCCGGTCGGATTGAAGCCGAGGCGACCAACAATGTTTTCACCCGCGATCCGATAGATGATCGTGTCATTGTCGACACGCTCCATCAGCGTGATGTTGGGGAGCATCGAAGCCATCGCGCGCATCGGCAACCTGTCCTGAGATGCAACATCATTCTCGGACTGAGCCTGTTGATATCCGTCAATCAGGGCTCTCAATGTGTCCGGCGCCAGCGATTGCGTGACTACCTCATCAAACGTCATACCCGTACCCTAGACTTTGGGTCCAAATCAAAAGCTTCACCTCAGCGTGGCACTATCCTTTTTACAAAACATGAAGCCGAGGGTATCGGATAAGGAAAAACCAAGGAAAATCTTGGTTTTTCAGGCGGTAGGCGACTTGGCTTGCAGATTTGGGTTGAGGGAGGTAACCAGTCTGCAAGTTCGTCAGGATGAAACAGATGAGTACCGATCAGACCTATACCGTTGCGGCGATGTATAAATTCACCGCTCTGCCAGATTTTGAGGCGCTTCAGGCGCCTCTCCAATCTGTTTGCCGTCAGAATGGTGTGATGGGCACGATCCTGCTTGCTGAGGAAGGCTTGAACGGCACGATCGCAGGGCCGGACGCCGGCATTCAGGCGGCCATTGCGCATATTCAGGCGGACGATCGGTTTGATGGCATGAGCCTCAAATTTTCCCACGCTCCCACCATGCCATTTCATCGGATGAAGGTACGTTTGAAGCGTGAGATCGTGACAATGGGGCAACCGGCCGCGGACCCAAACAAACAGGTGGGCACCTACGTCAAGCCGGAAGATTGGAACGCGCTGATCTCTGATCCGGATATTGTGCTGGTCGACACTCGCAATGAATATGAAGTTGCTATCGGCACCTTTCAGGGCGCGGAAGACCCAAAGACCGCAAGCTTTCGAGAATTTCCTGATTGGGTAAGGACGCTGAAGGAGAGGGCAAAAGGCGACAAGAAACCGAAGGTCGCCATGTTCTGCACCGGGGGTATTCGCTGCGAGAAAGCCAGCTCCTACATGAAGGCTGAAGGGTTTGACGAGGTCTATCACCTAGAGGGCGGCATCCTGAAATACTTGGAAAATGTGCCAGAAGAAGAGAGCCTCTGGCAGGGCGAATGTTTCGTGTTTGACCAACGCGTGTCTGTCGAGCACGGCCTGGCGCCCGGCAAATACGACATGTGCCATGCCTGCAGACGCCCCATTTCCGAGGAAGAAAAAGCAGCACCTGAATATCAGCGTGGGGTCAGCTGCCCGCATTGTTTTGATGAGTCGAGCGCGGAACAAAAAGCGAGGTTTAGGTCCCGCCAGAAGCAGATTGATCTTGCAAAAGCGCGCAATGAACAACATCTCGGAGCGAGCTATGACAAGACAAATGAGCTGAACAAATGACGCAGGATTTGCCCATCTTGTATTCTTTCAGGCGCTGTCCCTATGCGATGCGCGCGCGGCTTGCGCTGTCTGTCAGCGGTCAGTCCGTCGCATTACGTGAGGTGGTGCTGCGTGACAAACCATCGGAGATGGTGTCGGTGTCTCCCAAGGCAACGGTCCCCGTTCTGATTCTGGGCGACGGCACCGTTTTGGAGGAAAGCCTGGATGTCATGAACTGGGCGCTGGCCCAGGCCGACCCGGAAGGATGGCTTGAAGTCGATCGTGCCGAAATGGACGAACTTGTCGCCCGGATCGACGGGCCCTTCAAACATCACCTTGATCGCTACAAATACGCCAATCGGTATGAAGGCGCTGTAGCCGAAGAACATCGCGAAGCCGCGTCTGAGCTCCTCACAGAGCTGGACGCACGCTTGGCCGACAAAGAATGGCTCTTCGGGTCTCGAGCGAGCTTTGCTGACTATGCAATCCTGCCTTTTATCCGCCAGTTCGCGAACACGGACCGCCGCTGGTTCGATGCACAGGATTGGTCACACTTGCGCGCCTGGCTAGATCGGTTTCTGGCATCAGAGCGGTTCCAGTCGGTCATGAAAAAATACCCCCAGTGGAGTGCTGGCGACCCCGAGCCAACCTTTCCAGAAGCCTGAGTGAGTCCCGCCGGACACACTTCCAACTATTTGGACTCATTGAGAGAATCGCGAATCATTTCCGCTTGACCGGGCGAATCACTCTGTGATTCTCTCATCCCTATGGAACGCTTTGGTCTCGTCGCAACTCATGAACCGCTCAAGCTTCGGCTGCTTGTCTTGCCGATCCTGTGTGGCCTCTTGCTCACCTATTTTATCGTGAATGCGGTGAACGGTGACCAGGGCCTGCGGGCTTGGTCGGTGCTCGCCGTAGAGATCGAAACGCTTCAGGGCAACCTGGAGGAAATCAGTTCAGACAGAGCACGGTTGGAACGCCAGGTGGCGTTGTTGCGGCCGGAAAGCTTGGATCCTGATCTTCTGGATGAGCGGGCACGAGCCTATTTGGGCGTCGCCCATCCCGATGAATTGACCATTTATCGTGATCCAAAGTGATTTTGGCTGTCCGATCGAAACTGACTTTCGGTAAAGAGCGCGGATTTTGGGCTGATTAACTGAAATTCAGTTCATCACGAATTATTTCATACAAATCAAACATTTGGGCCGTATCTTACAAAGCGGATTTAGGGCGTTAGCGCCCGCATGAAAACCGCGAGGCCCCGATACATGGCGACCAAGAAGGCAGCCCCAAAGAAGACAGCAGTTCGAAAAAAGACCTCCAAAAAACAGCCGGATGTGCCGGCTTTTAGCCACGACGAAGACCTCGAAGCCTATCGCATGATGCTCACGATCCGCCGTTTCGAAGAAAAGGCGGGGCAGATGTATGGCATGGGCCTGATCGGTGGGTTTTGCCATCTCTACATTGGCCAGGAAGCGGTCGTCGTGGGTGTGCAGATGGCGTCTGTCGACGGAGACCAGATGATCACCGGCTATCGCGACCACGGCCACATGCTGGCCATGGGACTGGATCCGAATGGGGTCATGGCGGAGCTGACTGGTCGCGAAGGGGGACTGTCGCGAGGCAAGGGCGGGTCGATGCACATGTTCTCCGCCGAGAAGCACTTTTATGGCGGTCACGGCATTGTCGGCGCGCAGGTTTCACTCGGAACAGGCCTTGCGTTTGCAAATCGCTACCAGGAAAACGGAAACGTCTCATTCGTCTATTTTGGCGATGGGGCGGCAAACCAGGGACAAGTCTACGAGAGCTTCAACATGGCGGAGCTCTGGGAACTGCCGGTCGTTTATGTGGTTGAGAACAATCAATACGCGATGGGAACGGCTATCAGTCGGGCATCGGCACAGACGGACCTCTCAAAGCGGGGCGTTAGCTTCAATATTCCAGGAGAGCAAGTCGATGGCATGGATGTGCGCGCCGTCAAAGACGCCGCTTCTCGCGCAGCCGAGTTTTGTCGTTCCGGCAAAGGGCCCTTCATCCTTGAAATGAACACCTACCGCTATCGCGGGCACTCAATGTCGGACCCCGCTAAATATCGCGCGCGGGAAGAGGTCAATCGAATGCGGGAGGAACATGACCCGATCGAGCAGGTGAAAGCTCGGTTGCTGAGGTCGAAGAAGTTCGATGAAGACGGACTGAAGGAAATCGATGCAGAGGTGCGCGCCATCGTCACAGAGGCCGCCAATTTTGCTCAGGAGAGTCCGGAACCCGATCCGTCGGAACTCTGGACGGACATCATTGAGGAGGTGCAGGCATGAGCATCGAGATTCTAATGCCCGCCCTCTCGCCAACCATGGAAGAGGGCACACTCGCGAAATGGATGGTGAAGGAAGGCGATGAAGTCCGCTCCGGGGATGTAATCGCCGAGATCGAGACCGACAAGGCGACCATGGAGCTGGAAGCAGTTGACGAGGGCCGCATTGGCAAACTCGTCGTTGCGGAGGGGACTGAAAATGTGCCCGTAAATGACTTGATCGCCGTTCTCTTGCTGGACGGTGAAGAGGCATCTGCGATCGGAAGTGCACCACAAAGAACCGCAGCGCCAGCTTCGGCAACGGTTGAAATACTAGGTGACACTGCGCCGTCAGACACAGCGCCAGAGCCAGCAACGGCGATCGTTGCAGCTGACCCGGAAGTGCCCGAGGGCACTGAAATGCAAACCACCACGGTGCGCGAAGCGCTAAGGGATGCCATGGCCGAAGAGATGCGCCTCGACGGCGACGTGTTTGTCATGGGCGAAGAGGTTGCGGAATACCAGGGCGCCTACAAGGTCACGCAAGGCTTGCTCGAAGAATTTGGCCCCAAACGGGTGGTGGATACGCCTATCACAGAACATGGCTTTGCGGGCCTCGGCACCGGTGCGGCTATGGCCGGTCTTAAGCCCATTGTCGAATTCATGACCTTCAACTTTGCCATGCAGGCCATCGACCACATCATCAACTCAGCCGCCAAGACACGTTATATGTCCGGCGGTCAGATGACCTGTCCCATCGTTTTCCGCGGGCCCAATGGCCCGGCTGCGCGCGTCGGCGCTCAGCACAGTCAGGACTACTCGGCCTGGTACGCCCATGTGCCCGGCTTGAAGGTTGTGGCGCCTTATTCGGCAGCAGACGCGAAAGGCCTGCTGAAAGCGGCCATCCGCGATCCAAACCCCGTCGTCTTTCTTGAAAACGAAATCCTGTATGGACGCTCCTTCGACGTGCCGGACGTAGATGATTGGATCGTGCCCATTGGGAAAGCGAAGGTGCTTCGCGAAGGCACCGACGTCACCATCGTGTCCTTCAGTATGGGGCTGACCTATGCGCTGGACGCTGCAGACAAGCTGGCGCAAGAGGGCGTCAGTGCAGAGGTGATTGACCTGAGGTCGCTGCGTCCCTTGGACACAGACACGATCATCGCGTCGGTGCAGAAGACAAACCGTCTGGTTGTTGTCGAAGAGACCTGGCCGATTTGCGGCATCGGATCGGAAATCGCGATGCAGGTTCAGGAGAAGGCGTTCGACTATCTCGATGCGCCAATCCTGCGGGTCTCAGGCAAGGACGTGCCCATGCCCTACGCGGCGAACCTTGAGAAGCTCGCGCTGCCAAGTGCGGCTGAAGTGGTCACCGCCGTCAACTCAGTCATGTATCGCTAGGGAGGGACGTCATGCCGATACCAATTCTCATGCCGGCCCTCTCTCCGACAATGGAAGAGGGCACTTTGGCCAAATGGCTGGTGAAAGAGGGCGACGCGGTTCGCGCTGGTGATCTCATCGCTGAGATCGAAACCGATAAGGCGACCATGGAGGTGGAAGCCGTTGACGAAGGCACGGTCGGAAAACTTCTGGTTGCGGAAGGGACCGAAGGTGTGCCCGTCAATGACACCATCGCCGTGATCCTAGAAGAAGGTGAAGACGCAAGTGCAGCCGAAGGTGTTGCAGCTTCAGCGCCGGCACCCGCGCCGGCCGAAGCAGCACCGTCCAGTACTGATACTGAGGCGAAAACGCCAGCGGCAAAGCCCCCGACCGCCACGTCCTCAGGAGCGGAACCAAAAGGCGATCGGATTTTTGCCAGCCCTCTCGCCAAACGGATTGCCAAGGACAAGGGCATTGACCTCTCGACAGTCACCGGCAGCGGGCCACGCGGAAGGATCGTGAAGGCGGATGTCGAAGCCGCGCCAAAATCGACAGCACGCCCGGCGGGCAAACCCGCGGGGCCCATGTCATCTGTGGATGCGCGGGCATTTTATGAACCCGGGACATATGATGAGATCCCGCTCAATTCCATGCGTAAGACCATTGCGCGGCGCCTTACGCAGTCGAAACAAGAAATCCCACACTACTACCTCACCATCGACTGCGTCTTGGATGAGCTGCTGAAAGTCCGCAAACACTTGAATGAAGAAGGCGCGGATTCAGGTATCAAACTCTCCGTCAACGACTTTGTGGTGCGGGCAGCAGCTTTGGCACTTAAGAAAGTGCCCGAGGCCAATGTGAGCTTCGCAGACGATGCGCTTCTGCAGCACCATCATTCAGATGTCGGGATCGCGGTCGCACTGGAAGGTGGGTTGATTACGCCGATTGTCCGTCGCGCAGACGAAAAGGGACTTGCGGAAATCTCGGCCGAAGCAAAAGAGTTGGCGGCGCGTGCCCGGGACAAAAAACTATCCCCGGCAGAATTCGAAGGTGGCAGCTTCTCAGTCTCCAACCTCGGCATGTATGGCATTAAGAACTTCACCGCCGTGATCAATCCGCCGCAAGCGGCCATCATGGCAGTAGGAGCAGGCGAAGCGCGCCCGACCATTGTCGACGGAGAAGTGAAAGTAGCGACTGTCATGACCGTGACGCTCTCCTGCGATCACCGGGCCATTGATGGGGCCTTGGGCGCACAGCTATTGGCGGCCTTTAAGTCCTACATCGAATATCCCCCCTCTATGTTGCTGTGAGGACAGACAATGGCTGAAAAATCATATGATGTTGTTGTCGTGGGGTCCGGACCCGGTGGATATGTCGCGGCTATTCGCGCCTCCCAACTTGGATTGAAATCCGCCGTGGTTGAGCGCGCGGAGGTTGGTGGTATCTGCCTTAACTGGGGATGTATCCCGACCAAAGCACTGCTGCGCTCCGCGGAGATCTATCACAATATGGAGCGCGCGGAGGAGTTCGGTCTGAAGGTCAAAGGGCTCTCCTTCGATGGAACCAAAATCGTTGAACGCTCCCGCGCTGTCGCGGGCCAGCTGTCTCAAGGCGTTCAGTTCCTGCTCAAGAAGAACAAAGTCGATGTAATCGTCGGCACCGGTAGCCTTGCCGGTAAGGGCAAACTCACCGTCGAGGCCGAGGGAAAAACGACGGACATTTCTGCGAAGAACATCATCCTGGCGACTGGCGCCCGCGCGCGGACCTTGCCTGGGCTTGAGCCGGACGGCGACACGGTTTGGTCCTATCGCGAAGCGATGGTTCCAAAGGCTATTCCCAAGTCAGTCCTGGTCATAGGTTCCGGCGCCATCGGCATTGAGTTCGCGAGCTTCTACAAAACCTTCGGTGCCGACGTCACCGTGGTCGAACTTCTGGACCGTGTGTTGCCGGTGGAAGACGAGGAGATTTCCGCCTTTGCCGCCAAGGCTTTCAAAAAACAGGGCATGACCTTGTTGACCGGCGCGAAGGTTACCGACCTCAAAAGGTCGAAATCGGGTGTTACTGCCACCATCGACACAGGCGGCAAGACCTCAACCGTTAAAGCGGAGAAAGTCATCTCCGCGGTGGGCATCACAGGGAATATTGAAAACATCGGTCTAGAGAAGGCAGGTGTGAAGACGGACCGGGGCCACGTCACAGTGAATGAATGGTGTGAAACCGGCGTGCCGGGTGTCTATGCCATTGGCGACTTGGTGGGCCCGCCCTGGCTCGCCCACAAAGCAAGCCATGAAGGTGTGATGGTGGCCGAGAGAATTGCAGGTGTGAAGGGTGTGCATACAATGGACACCAGCAAAATTCCGGGATGCACCTATTGCCACCCGCAGGTGGCGAGTGTCGGGCTCACAGAGGCTGCCGCCAAAGAGGCAGGGCATGAGATCAAGGTCGGACGCTTCCCCTTTATCGGAAATGGCAAGGCCATCGCGCTCGGTGAGGCAGAGGGACTGGTCAAGACAGTCTTTGATGCGAAGACCGGTGAACTGCTGGGTGCCCATATGGTGGGCGCTGAAGTCACAGAACTCATCCAGGGCTACACAATCGCCCGGCAATTGGAGACGACAGAAGCTGATTTGATGGCAACAGTGTTCCCTCATCCGACATTGAGTGAGATGATGCATGAGTCTGTGCTGGATGCCTTCGGACGCGCTTTGCACATCTGACCGGCGAGTAGGTTGGTGATTTGCAGGTCGCCTTGTGTGAGGCAGAGGCGTCGGACGACCAGTTTGTGCGGTTGGGATATGGGTGATTTGGCCGACCGATCTTAACTTTTGTGGGTTATACTCCCATATAGAGATCAAGAGACTCAGCAGACAGATACACATGGTAACGGTCCTAAAAACAGTCGGCAGCGATCAGAAGCGGCCTAAAGAAAGAGCAAGGCATCCAGAGAAAGCCCACCGGCCGGATACACCCGTGTTGCGCAAGCCTGACTGGATCCGCGTGAAAGCCCCTGGGTCAAAAGTTTTCTCCGAGACCAAGAAAATTGTGCGGGAAAATGGGCTCGTCACCGTATGTGAAGAAGCGGGCTGTCCGAACATTGGAGAATGCTGGACCGAGAAGCACGCCACCATGATGATTATGGGCGGCACCTGCACCCGGGCCTGCGCCTTCTGCAACGTGAGCACAGGCCTGCCGGACCCGCTTGATCCGCAAGAGCCGGAAAATGTGGCCAATGCGGTCGAGAAACTGGGTCTGAGGCATGTGGTGATCACGTCCGTTGACCGGGACGATCTGGACGACGGTGGTGCAGAACACTTTGCACAGACCATTCGCGCCATTCGCGCACGCATGCCGGACACCACCATCGAAATTCTAACGCCGGACTTCCTGCGCAAAGAAGGCGCGCTTGAGGTCGTAGTTGAAGCAAAGCCCGACGTCTTCAATCACAATCTGGAAACGGTGCCGCGGCTTTATCTTTCGATCAGGCCCGGCGCGCGCTATTTCCATTCCATCCGTTTGCTTCAGCGCGTGAAGGAACTGGACCCGACGATCTTCACAAAGTCCGGCGTCATGGTGGGCCTCGGTGAAACCCGCGAAGAACTCATGCAGGTCATGGATGATATGCGGTCCGCCGATATCGATTTCCTGACCGTGGGGCAGTACCTCCAGCCAACGCGCAAACATGCGGCGGTAGACCGTTTCGTGACGCCGGAGGAATTTGAGGGGTATGAGACAACCGCCCGCTCCAAGGGCTTTTTGATGGTATCGGCGACGCCGCTTACGCGATCTTCCTATCACGCGGATGCGGACTTCGCGGCGTTGCGGGCAGCGCGAGAAGCAAAACTTTCCAGAAGCTGACTCCTTGCCTGCACATAAAGAGCGCCGTCTGGTCGCGCATCCACCTCAAAAACTCTATGAACTTGTCTCGGATATCGAAAGTTATCCGCAGTTTCTTCCATGGGTGATGGGCGTCCGCGTCCGAAGCAGAGGAACCGCAGGTGACAATCAGATCATCGTGGCGGATGTGCTGATCTCTTACAAAATGTTCAGAGAGACATTTCGCAGCAGCGTGACACTAAATCCGGAGCATCGGACCATAGACGTGGACTATGTCAACGGACCGTTCAAGCATCTCGACAATCATTGGCGGTTCGAGCCAACGCCAGAAGGAACCGAGGTCGATTTTGCTGTCGACTTTGAGTTTCGGAGTCGTGTGATGGAGAAGATGGTGACAGGCATGTTTGACAAAGCCGTCCACAAAATTGTCACGGCCTTTTTTGATCGCGCTGATGAGCTTTACGGCGACGAGCAGTCCCAGTGATCAGCAGGCGCCTTGATCAGCGATCAATCTGGCGGCGCATGAGCTCAAGGGCCGCCTGCACGGCTTGCATGCGCACTTCGTCGCGGCCGACATTCCCGAACCGGTAAACTTCGTGGATGATGCTATAGCGCAGCCTTGCGGCAGCCATGTGCACGAGGCCCACCGGCTTGAGGGCGGTTCCGCCGCCGGGGCCAGCAATGCCCGTGATCGACACACTGACATGACCACGGGACTCTTCAAGCGCGCCCTCGGCCATTGCCCGTGCGACAGGTTCGCTGACCGCTCCATGATCGGCAATCATATCGCCGGGCACGCCGAGCATGTCGCGTTTGGCTTCATTGGAATAGGTGACGAAGCCCCGTTCCACAACCGCGGATGAGCCGGCCACCTCCGTGAGGCAGCTTGCCACGAGGCCACCGGTGCAGCTTTCCGCGGTGACAATTTTCAGTGACTTCTCGCTGGCGTCTGCGAGCACCAATTCTGCGAGCTGAAGGATCGGGCGAGGAAACAGGGACATTCAAAATTCTCCAACCACGGACACAATCAGCATAAGGGTGAGCGCCCCGAAAATGCCCGCCACAACATCGTCCAGCATGATACCCCAACCGCCCGAAACGCGCTTGTCGATCCAGCTGATCGGCCATGGCTTTATGACATCAAAAAAGCGAAAGAGGGCGAATGCGGCGATCCAGCCCAGAAGGGAAAACGGCGCGACGGCGAGTACAATCCATTGCCCGACAACTTCGTCGACAACGATCTCGCCGGCGTCATGAGTACCGAGCCTTTCGCTGTGGAGGGCGGACGCCCAAACACCGATGAAAAGCAACAGCAGGCTGGCGGCAATTAACGCGAGAGAGCTGGGCGCGACCAACAAGATGGCCCAGGCGAAAGGCATCGCAGCCAATGATCCCCAGGTGCCCGGTGCTTTGGGCAAATAGCCCGATCCAAACCAGGTCGCGATGAGCGCTGCAAGTTTGGTCATTCGGATACCGCGGGGCGAGGTACGCTCACCGTCACCAGAGCCTGGGCGGCAATGCCCTCATTCCGTCCCGTAAATCCAAGACCCTCGGTCGTTGTCGCTTTCACACTGACACGATCAATAGCTAGGTCGAGAATCTGGGATATGGACGCGCGCATGGCCTCGCGATGCGGACCGATTTTCGGCGCCTCGCAAATGAGTGTCACATCAACATTTGAGATGCTGCCGGACTTTGCCGCCAAGAGGGACGCCGCATGTTCCAGAAATACCTTTGACGCGGCACCCTGCCATTGCGGGTCGGACGGTGGAAAATGGTCGCCAATGTCGCCAGCCCCGATCGCCCCCAGCAATGCATCTGTAATGGCGTGAAGGCCGACATCCGCGTCGGAATGACCAAGAAGGCTTTGTGTATGAGGGATCGAAACACCACACAAGGTGACATGGTTGCCCTCGGTGAACCGGTGCACATCGAACCCGGATCCTGATCTCGTTTCCTGCGACGCGCTCAGAAAACGGTCGGCCTGTGCAAAGTCTTCAGGTGTCGTCACTTTGAAATTTTCCTCCGAACCCTCGACAAGGCGCGTTTCAATACCGGACCTCACCGCGAGGGCGACGTCGTCGGTGAACTCCGTGGATTGATGGTTGCGGTGAGCTTGCAGGATCGCATCGAAGGCAAAACCTTGAGGCGTTTGGGCTCTCACAAGGTTAGAGCGATCGATGGTGCCGCCTGCTCTGCCTTCTTCATTGGTGCGCAATGTGTCAGTCACGGCCAAACTCGGCAGAACGCCTTGATGCTCCTTTAGGCCGCGCACCACACGGCGGATCATATCGGATGGGGGAAAGGGCCGGGCCCCGTCATGAATCAGCACATGGGTCGGTTTTGTTGCCGCCAAGGCCTCCAATCCCGCACGCACCGACGCTTGACGCGTCGCCCCGCCTGGGACCGACGGAAGGAGCTTTGGAAGACCATCAGTACAGCTGTCATAGAGGGTTTGATCGTCAGGATGGATGACCGCAGCGACACCGTCCACATCTGGATGAGTGCAGAACGCATTGAGGGTGCGCGCCAGAATGGGCACGCCACCAATCGGGCGATACTGTTTGGGCAAACCGGCGCCTGCTCTGGTCCCTCGACCGGCGGCAACAATTAGGGCGACAACATGCATATTCCTCGTTTCGCACCTAAAAAGTGCCTTGGCAACCCCATGAAACACCTCAGTTTTTAGGGTTTATATGACTTAAGCGTTGCGCTCGGGAACCGGAACCGGTACTAATTGCTCAAGATTTAAGCAAAACGAGATATGCCTAAATAATGACCATTCCAGGCGGGGCACCCATCTACCAAAGCCGTGTTTTTTTGGCGCCGATGTCCGGCGTTACGGATTTGCCCTATCGCTCGGCCGTCGCGAAGGTGTCTCCAGCCATTCTTGTATCTGAAATGGTCGCGAGCGAAGAATTGGCCCGCGAGCGTCCGGATGTTGTGAGGCGGGCAGCAGGGAGCGGCAAGCTCGAACCATTGGTGATTCAGCTGGCCGGGCGCGAAACGCACTGGATGGCCGAAGGTGCCCGACTCGCCGAGCAAGCCGGCGCAGACGTGATTGACATCAATATGGGGTGTCCGGCACGGCAAGTGACATCAGGATTATCCGGATCGGCGCTCATGCGAGATCTTGATCATGCCTTGACGCTGATTGAAGCAACGGTCGAAGCGACGACGCTCCCCGTGACGTTGAAAATGCGTCTCGGCTGGGACCATGACTCTCTAAATGCTCCGGAACTCGCGGCTCGTGCTGAAGCAGCAGGTGTCAAGCTAGTGACCGTCCATGGGCGGACGCGCTGTCAGTTCTACAAAGGTCAGGCCGACTGGGCGGCAATTCGTCCTGTCGTCGATGCGGTAGACATTCCCGTCGTCGCGAACGGCGACATCCTCTCAATTGAGGATGCGAAAGAGTGTCTGGATGCGTCCGGAGCTTGGGGCGTCATGGTAGGGCGGGGCGCAAATGGACGTCCCTGGCTTCTAAAACAGATTGATGATGCTTTGTCCGAGCGCCCGATCACAGAAGCGCCCGACGCAGAAGGCCGGTGGGAACTTATCCGAGCCCACTATCTCGATGCCCTGGAGCTTTATGGTGACCGGCTCGGTAGTCGCATCGTTCGAAAGCATCTCGGTTGGTATCTCGATGCCGCAGCCGATGATTGGCAATGCGATGTCGAGTTGATCAAGGCGCAGGTCCTGCCAAGTGACGATCCACACTTTGTTCTGAACAGGCTGGAGCGGTTCTTCACTTACGAGACCGAAAGGACAGCCGCATGAGCGTTCACGAACTGAAAACAAATGATGACGGACTGACGCCGGACGCTGCTCAACTAATGAATGCAATGCCACACCCTGTGATTGCAGTCGGAGATAATCTGCAGGCGAATTTCGTCAATGATGCCGCTCAGACCTTTTTTGACGCGAGCCGTGCGGTCCTCACCCGGCATCCCTTGTCGGAATTCGTATCATTCGGGAGTCCACTTCTGTCGTTGATTTCTCAAGTGATGGAGAACAGAGCGTCCGTCAACGAGTATGGCGTCGAACTTGCTTCTCCAAGGTTCGGTGAGCGGGAAGTCGATATTCAGGTGTCTCCAATCGTGGATATGCCTGGGACAGTTCTAGTTATTCTTCAAGAACGCACAATGGCCCACAAAATGGACAGGCAACTCACTCACCGAGGTGCGGCTCGATCTGTGGCGGGCATGGCAGGTGTTCTCGCCCACGAAATCAAAAACCCGCTGTCCGGCATTCGTGGTGCTGCGCAGTTGCTCGAGCAAGTGGCGAGTGAAGATGACCGGGCACTGACACGATTGATTTGCGACGAGACGGACCGGATTTGTGGGCTGGTTGATCGGATGGAAGTCTTTTCCGACGAAAGACCGGTGCCGCGGGTGCCAACCAACATTCACGTTGTGTTAGGCCGCGTCAAGCAGCTGGCAGCGACCGGTTTTGCGAGTTCCCTGAAGATTACAGAGGAATACGATCCTTCCTTGCCACCTGTTCCCGGGGACCAAGATCAGCTCATTCAGGTCTTTTTGAACCTGGTGAAAAATGCAGCAGAGGCTATCGACAAACCCGAAGGCGAAATAACGCTGACAACGGCGTTCCGACCCGGCGTGCGTCTCTCTGTTCCCGGCAGTCAGGAGCGTGTCGGTCTCCCGATTGAGATTTGCATTATCGACAACGGACCAGGCGTGCCCGACGACCTGGTGCCCTACCTGTTTGATCCCTTTGTGACGACAAAAGCCTCTGGCACTGGCCTTGGTCTAGCCCTCGTTGCAAAGATTATTGGGGATCATGGCGGCATCATCGAATGCGACAGCCAGCCAAGACGTACCATTTTTCGAGTTTTGCTGCCGATGCACTCGGTAGATGAAACGACCCAACCAAGGGAAACCTAAAGCATGCCGTCTGGAACCATTCTCATTGCAGATGACGACGCAGCTATTCGAACCGTATTGAGCCATGCGCTGGGGCGAGTGGGGTACGATGTGCGGACCACGTCCAACGCTGCAACACTCTGGCGGTGGGCGAACCAGGGGGATGGCGATCTGGTGTTCACCGACGTGGTGATGCCCGACGAAAACGGCTTTGATTTGCTGCCTCGGATCAAGAAAGTGCGCCCGGAGCTGCCGGTGATTGTGATGAGTGCGCAGAACACGTTGATGACAGCGATCACCGCTGCTGAGCGCGGGGCTTATGAATATCTGCCGAAACCATTCGATCTGAATGAAGTGGTGGCCGTGGCGGAACGTGCCCTGTCGACGCCGGGCGTGAGCGCCGTCCCCGCCTCACAGCAGGAAGATGACGACAAAATTCCGCTCATCGGCCGCTCGCCCGCGATGCAGGAAATCTATCGGGTTCTTGCGCGTTTGATGCAGACCGACCTCTCGGTCATGGTGTCTGGCGAAAGCGGGACGGGTAAGGAACTGGTCGCCAAGGCGTTGCACGACTATGGGAAACGGCGCCATGGGCCATTTGTGGCCATCAACATGGCGGCGATCCCCCGCGAACTGATCGAAAGCGAACTCTTTGGTCATGAGAAAGGCGCCTTCACCGGCGCAAGCCAGAGAAGCACTGGGCGTTTTCAACAGGCTGAAGGGGGCACGCTCTTTCTAGATGAGATTGGCGATATGCCAATGGAGGCTCAGACCAGGCTTCTCCGCGTGCTTCAGGAAGGCGAATACACGACCGTGGGTGGTCGAACACCAATCAAGACCGACGTCCGTATCGTCGCCGCGACCAATCGCGATCTGCGCCAACTCATCAATCAGGGCCTGTTCCGAGAGGACCTTTTCTATCGCCTGAACGTGGTTCCCATTCGTCTGCCGCCTCTCAGAGAGCGCATAGAAGACATTCCGGACTTGGTGAGGCACTTCCTCACGCTGGCACAGGAAGAAGGGTTGCCTCCCAAAACGGTGGACGCTGACGGGATGGATTTCCTGAAACGGTATCGCTGGCCGGGCAATGTGCGTGAACTTGAGAACCTCGTGCGTCGCTTGGCTGCGCTCTACACTGAAGACACAATTGGCGTGTCGGTGCTCCAGACGGAGCTGACCGAGCCAGCCTTTGGACAGGTGTCGGAACCTGCCGCGATTGATGAAGGGCTGGGCGAGATAGTCGAGCGGGCGCTGAGCCGGGAGTTTGCCTCACATGGGGACCAGCTTCCACCAGAAGGGCTCTATGAGCGTGTTCTTAAAGACATAGAGAAACCGCTTTTCACCATCAGTTTGGCAGCGACCAGGGGCAATCAGATAAAAGCAGCCCAGCTGCTCGGCATAAACCGCAACACCTTGCGCAAGAAAATCCGCGAACTTGATGTTCAGGTTGTGCGTATGCCCCGTTAACCAGCAGGATAATGACCTGTTCACACTGATGTAATCCTGCAACATTGTTGTTGAAAGGGCCCGCAACAAGCGCCAGAATGCGCCGGTCAGCGATGGTCCGTGGCCTTCCTGACACAGGTTTTGCTCATCTATTGGGCATGACGGCAACAGTGCAGGATGGTTCGAAGCCTCAATGGCGACAATCGACTACATGACAACGTGGTCCGGCTGGGTCCGGAAGTCTGATCTTGGGCGGCGCCTCAGGCTCGGAACGACATTGCCGATCGGACTGGTGGTAATTGCCGTTTTTCTGGGCACTTTCACCTATATGACGCTGACAGGGCTCACGCCCTTTGCGCCCAGCAAAGGCGTTGTAACGGCGCTGTTGTTGGCCAATTTCTTTGTCGCTCTGATCCTAGCCGGTCTCATCGGTTGGCGGATTATCCGACTTGTGATGGAGCGCCATAGCGGCATTGCTGGTGCGAAGCTGCACGTCCGCCTGGTGACGATGTTCTCACTGATTGCAGTTCTTCCGGCAATCACAGTGGCTGTATTTGCCGTTGTAACGCTGGACCGGGGCCTCGACACTTGGTTCAGCGAACGCACACGCGCCATCATCGACAACGCCCTCCAGGTCGCCGAAGCCTATCTTGACGAGCATCATCAGGTGTTGCGTCTCGACGTTTTGGCAATGGCAAACGACCTCAACCGTGCCGCCCCATATCTCACTTCCAACTTCCAACGCGGACAGCAGCTCCTTGCGACCCAGGCTGCGTTGAGGTCCCTGCCTGCAGCCTATTTGGTCGACCGCGAGGGCAAGACAGTTCTGCGGGCGACCGCTGCCGTTGCTCCGTCAATGCAAGTTCCCGGTGCCGATCAGTTTGATAAAGCGGATGATGGGCTGGTTGTCCTGTACACGGCCAACGATGGAGATCAGATCAGGGCGTTGGTGAAACTGCCAGCCTTCGACAACACCTATCTCTACGTTGCTCGATTTGTCGATGCGCGCGTGCTCGATCATCTTACGCTGACCCAAGCGGCAGTGACGGAATATGAAACCTTGGAAGGGGGGTTGAGCTCCGTTCAGGTCACATTCGCGCTGATTTACGTGACGCTGGCACTCGTCGTTCTATTGGCGGCGATTTGGTTGGGCCTTTGGGCAGCCAACCGCATTGTGTCTCCTATTGGCAGCCTTGTGATCGCGGCAGAACGTGTGAGTGATGGCGATCTGTCGACCCGAGTGGATATCGGCAGTCATGACGACGAGATTGAGACGCTAGGGCGGGCGTTCAACCGTATGACCAGCCAGATCGAAAACCAACAAAACGAATTGGTGACCGCCAACTATGAGCTGGACGACCGCCGCCGCTTCACAGAAGCGGTGTTAGCTGGCGTGAGCGCCGGCGTGATCGGCCTCGACGCCAATATGCGTATCAATCACGCTAATCGGGCCGCCCAAGAGTTTTTGGCACTTGATGAGGCATCTGCCTATGGAAAACCCTTGTCCGACGCTGTGCCTGAACTGTCATCGGTTGTTTTGGCTGCAAAGACGCAGGCCCGTCGTTCGGCAAGAGATCAAGTTGTTTTGCTCCGGTCAGGAAGAGAACGAACGCTTAATGTCCGCGTGACAGGCGAAAGGTCAGGCGGCGACCTTCAGGGTTTCGTGCTTACGTTTGACGACATCACGGAACTGGTGTCCGCGCAGCGTAATGCTGCTTGGTCAGATGTCGCCCGGCGTATTGCTCATGAGATCAAAAATCCGCTAACGCCTATCCAACTTTCAGCTGAGCGCTTGCGACGGAAGTATGCCGGTGAGGTGGCGAACGACCCTGATGTGTTTCAGCAATGCACCGACACGATTATTCGCCAGGTAGGTGATATTGGACGCATGGTAGATGAATTCTCGTCATTCGCGCGCATGCCAGAAGCCGTGATGAAGGATGCGGATCTAGGTGAAATTGTTCGACAGGCTGTTTTCCTGCAACGGGTTGCACATCCAGAAATCGAATATGACCTTTCCCTGCAAGAGGCGCCAATTAGCTTTCAGGGAGACGCACGTCTGATCAGCCAAGCGCTTACCAACATTCTGAAAAACGCTGCAGAAGCGATTGAAGGAAAAGATGAAGCATCGGAGACCGACAACAACCGGATTGAGACGGTTGCGACATCCGACGGCAACCTAATCGAAATATCCGTTACGGATACAGGGCGAGGTCTGCCTGACACTGGTCGAATGCGTTTGACTGAACCTTACATGACCACGCGTACCAAGGGCACCGGATTGGGCCTGGCGATCGTCAAGAAAATCATGGAAGACCATGGTGGCACACTTGACTTGTTGGATGCGCCCAAAAGAGAGGGATGGGACGCCGGTGCAAAAGTTGTGCTGCGCTTCCCGTGTGTCGGAAGCGGGGCGCAGCATGCAAATAGCGATGAAAAGAAAATGTCCGCAGAGATGGACAAATTGAGTTTAGTTGAAACAGGTAGGGGCTGATGGCTTCCGAGATTCTCATAGTTGACGACGAGGCAGATATTCGCGAGTTGATCTCCGGCATATTGTCGGATGAGGGATATGACACTCGCGTGGCTGCCGACAGTGACGGTGTTCTGCAGGCATTGGAGCAGCGGATGCCGAGCCTGGTCGTGTTGGACATTTGGCTTCAGGGAAGCCGGCTAGACGGCTTGGAGGTGCTTGATGTGATCTCCGAGCGATATCCTGATCTGCCGGTGGTTATCATAAGCGGTCATGGGAATATTGAGACAGCGGTCTCGGCGATCAAAAAAGGAGCCTATGATTTTGTCGAGAAACCCTTCAAGGCTGATCGACTGATCTTGATTATCAGGCGCGCGATTGAGGCGCATCGTCTTCGCAAAGAGAACGCTGAGCTGCGTGTAAAAGTAGGCCAGGAGACGACGCTGATCGGCGCGTCTCCCAACATGAATATTGTGCGCCAAACGGTTGAAAAAGTGGCGCCTACGGGTAGCCGCGTGCTGATTTGTGGTCCCTCGGGATGCGGCAAAGAAGTGGTTGCGCGCCTCCTTCACGCCTCTTCACGAAGGGCAAACAGCGCATTTGTGGCAATTAATGCGGCGACCATGGCTCCAGAGCGCATGGAGATCGAACTCTTTGGCACAGAAGAAGGGACAGATGGACCGCGTAAAGTCGGTGTTTTTGAACAAGCCCACGGCGGCACACTCTTCTTGGATGAAGTGGCGGACATGCCGCTCGAAACCCAGAGCAAAATTCTGCGTGTTCTGGTTGAGCAGACCTTTGTGCGCGTCGGCGGTAGCAGCAAGGTCAAAGTCGACGTACGAGTTGTCTCATCCTCAAGCAAAGACCTGCGAGAAGAGATATCTGCAGGGCGGTTCCGCGAAGATCTGTTCCACCGCCTGAATGTGGTTCCAATCAACGTCCCGTCGCTGGAGCAAAGACGAGATGACATACCGCTTTTGGTGGACCATTTTGTTTCGCAGATCTCCCGGTCGTCGGGTCTGCCGCCGCGCAGGGTCAGTGAAGATGCAATGGCAGCGCTTCAGTCCTACTCCTGGCCTGGAAATGTGCGACAGCTGCGAAACAACATCGAACGGTTGATGATTCTGACGTCGTCAGACCCGAATGCGGTGATCACAGCAGACAAGCTTCCGACAGATGAAAGCACGACACCTGCCAACGGCATGAACGGATCGAGCGGGGAGCACATCATGTCGATGCCGTTGCGCGAGGCGAGGGAGACCTTTGAGCGCGACTATCTCATTGCGCAAATTGGCCGCTTTGGCGGCAATATTTCGAGAACGGCTGCTTTTATTGGGATGGAACGATCAGCGCTCCATAGGAAACTCAAATCTCTGGGCGTCAACACCTCTGACCGTGCCTCAATGCAGGTCTAGGATGATTAGGCCAAATGGATCGATATCTGAAAAGTCGTTCAAGAAAGAACAGATGATATGAAGGTCATCGTATGCGGGGCCGGGCAGGTGGGTTTTGGTATCGCCCGACAGCTAGCGGCGGAAAACAATGATGTCACTGTCGTTGACCAGTCAGCAGAGCTGGTACAGCGGGTCTCTGACATTTTAGATGTGCGGGCAATTGTCGGTCATGGTGCACACCCAGATGTTCTGGAGCGTGCCGGTGCTCCGGACGCCGACATGTTGATCGCAGTGACTTTCCATGACGAAGTGAACATGGTTGCTTGCCAGTTGGCGCACTCGGTTTTCAATGTACCGACGAAAATTGCCCGGATCAGAGCGCAGAGCTATCTGCAGGCCGGTTTCCAAGATCTTTTTGCCCGCGACCATATGCCGATCGACGTGATTATCTCTCCGGAATTGGAGGTGGGCCGCACCGTGCTGCGTCGACTGGCGGTGCCTGGAGCATTCGATATCCTCGAATTTGCAGATGGTGCTGTAAATGTCGTCGGCGTCGCGTTGGATGAAGACTGCCCGATCGTCAATACGCCGCTGCGACAGCTCACCGAACTGTTTCCGGATCTCAAGGCCCGCGTCGTTGGCATTGTACGAAATGGAAATCTTTTCGTTCCGCATTCCGACGATCAGATGATCGTGGGAGACCAGGTTTATTTTGCTGCGGATAAGTCTGAGGTGCGTAGGACGCTGTCAATCTTCGGTCACGAAGAACAAGAGGCGCGAAAGGTTCTCATTGTTGGTGCCGGAAACATCGGCCTTTATGTCGCGCAGGAACTGGAGAGACAACACAGCGCTGTCCGGGTGAAGGTCCTCGAGCGGGATCGGGATCGTGCCATATTTGCGGCTGATCGGTTGCAGCGTGCCATTGTCCTCAACGGAGATGGGCTCGATCCGGAACTGCTGCGCGAAGCCGGCGTGCAAGAAACCGAGACAATTGTGACCTTGACCAATGACGACCAGGTGAACCTATTGACCTGCGTCCTCGCGAAGCGGGAAGGTAGCAGTCGCGCGTTGAGTCTCATCAACAATCAAATCTATTCGCCTTTGATGCAATCTCTCGGCATTGATGCATTTTTGAATCCGCGCTCAACAACGGTGAGTCATGTATTGCGGCATGTCCGGCGGGGCCGAATTCGCGGTCTGCAGGCGGTGCAAGACGGTGCGGCGGAGGTTATTGAGGCGGAAGCACTCGAGACATCCCCACTGGTTGGACAGCCGCTGCGGGAAGTTGAACTGCCGGATGGTTTGATCGTCGGCGCCATTGCGCGGGACGGAGAGGTTGTCACCCCAAATGGTGCGACGGAAATCCAGGCGGGCGACAAGGTGGTTATGTTTGCTCAGCGCGATCGTGTCGCGAACGTGGAACAGATGTTCCGTGTAAGTCTTGAGTTCTTCTAATCAAAGCGATGCGGGCTGAACCATGAGTTACAGCACTGTATTGCACGCACTAGGCTGGCTTTTGCTACTATTGGCTGTGGCTGTTTTGTTGCCCTGGGCAACAGCTATTTTCAACAGCGAGAGCGCATCCATCGTTGCGTTTTCTGTCACACTTTTGCTTGCAGGGTTCAGCGGCGGTGCCCTCATCATGGCATTTCGTGATGTGAGGAAACGCCCTTCAAAGTACGATTTGCTGACCCTCGTTATTGCCGGTTGGGTTGCGATCCCATTATTCGCTGCGGTTCCGTTTTATGTGTCCGGCTTTTTCGTCAATGCGACAGATGCCTATTTTGAAGCCGTATCTGGCTTTACGACAACCGGTGCGTCAGTCATTCCGACATTGGACATCATCGATAGATCCATAATCATTTGGCGGTCTGTACTTCAGTGGTTTGGCGGATGGGCGAGCATCGTCATGGGTGCTGCTGTGCTGGCACCTCTCGGTGTTGGTGGTATGGCGCTTCGTGTTTCACCTCTTACACGGGCTGATAAAGCGCGCGCTTTGGATCGTTTTCGGGGAACTGCCGAAGCGGTCGGCGGTATCTACGCGGCATTTACCGCCGTAGCTTTCTTGTTGCTCTGGGCGGGAGGTGTTCCGCCCTTTGATGCGTTTTGCCTGGCTTTATCTACGATTTCCACGGGAGGCTTTATGCCGTCGGACACGAGCCTCGCCGACTACCGCGCACCCTGGGCAATGGCCTTTCTGTTCATTTTCATGGGGTTAGGCGCGATCAGTTTTGCAACCCACCGCGCTGGGGTACGCGGGAGAGGGGCCGAATACAGAGAAGACCCGGAAGTCATGTATCTCGGCCTCGCGGTGGTGGCAGCCGGCGCACTTTTTGCGTTTATGGCGCTTGGCGAAACGGGCGACGTGATTGCCGCAATAGGCAATGGTCTCTTCTTGGCGATGAGCCTTGTGACAGGCACAGCGTATATGTCGCCCGACCCATCGCTAAACGCCGGCCTTTCGAGCGTATTTGTTATCGGCTTGGTTTTGGTCGGAGGCGCAACCCTGTCCACCGCCGGAGGAATCAAGCTGATGCGTTTGGCGCTTCTGGTGAAGCAAAGCTCACGTGAGCTGAAGCGCTTGGTACACCCCCATGGGATCATACGCACCCATTTCGGACAGCGGTCAGTTTCAATTCAGATCATGAAATCTGTCTGGAGCTTTTTCGTGCTGTTTCTGGTGGCGTACGCCGTCCTGGCGGCGTCTTTGGCAGCATCAGGCCTTGGGTTTGAAGCGGCACTCGTCGCCTCTGCTTCAGCGATCGGAAATGCCGGTCCTGCCTATGATTTGGTTCATCCATTGATGGATGGAGACAATCCGCTCTATCCGGACATGTCCTTGACTACCAAATGGATCCTGATGGCTGGCATGATCTTAGGGCGCTTGGAATTGCTTGCCCTTGTTGCGCTGTTCAGCCGCGAACCATGGCGAACTTGAGAGAGGAAGTTTTCTTTTGACCCGCATTGCCTATGTGAATGGCCGATATGTGTCACATGCCACAGCGGCTGTGCATATTGAGGATCGTGGCTTCCAGTTTGCCGACAGTGTTTATGAAGTCTGCGCAGTTGAAGACGGGCGATTGATCGATGAACGTTGGCATTTTGAAAGACTTGAACGCTCATTAGGGCAACTGGACATAAAAGTCCCGGTTACCTCAGACGTGTTGTCTGTAATCTACCGCGAAGTCCTTCGCAAAAATCGACTGCACAATGCCATTGTGTACTGCCAGGTGACCCGAGGTGTTGCGCCGCGAGATCATGCTTTTCCGGCTGAGCCAGTACCCGCCACGGTTGTGGTGACAGCCAAGCGCACGGATGAGGATGCTCTCAATAAACGACGGTCTGCAGGCATTAGAGTGGTAACGCGACCGGACGAACGTTGGGCCAGGTGTGATATCAAATCAACGGGTCTGCTTGCCAATGTTCTGGCGAAACAGAGTGCGAGAAGCGACGGAGCCTTCGAAGCATGGTTAGTGGACAGCGATGACCACATAACTGAGGGCACCTCGACCAATGCATGGATCGTGACCCGGAACGATGTTCTCGTGACGCGCCATCTGGACGATCACATCCTAGGGGGGATTACACGGCGGGCGCTATTGGAATGTGCCTCCGGATTAGGCATTGTCGTCGAAGAAAGGGCATTTTCCCGCACCGAAGCGCTCGAAGCCGCCGAGGCGTTTTCGTCGGCCTCAACGGTGGGGGCCATGCCGGTGGTCTCAATCGATCAGGTGCAGGTTTCAGACGGGACGCCGGGCCCAATGACACAAAAACTGAATGGTCTTTATCGGGAGAGAGCCAGAAACTTGGCCTTAACTTGAACGGATTCGAACTTTAGGCTGGTCAGGTACTGACCAACTCTGATTTTGGTCTATATGATTATCACGGGCCTGGTCGGGGGCAGAGTTATCAAAGCGGGGCGGCGGCCCATGTCCCGCTAATTTAGGAGGAAGGCTGCGTTGATGTGGAACTGACGCAACCTTGCTGAAATTGGTTCGTTCGATAGCTGTCGCATGCCAGACAAGGGATTATCGGCGGCGAAAGCGATCGACGCGGACCGGAATGGAAAAAAATGTCGGATAAACCGCAAAATCTCCAAGATACTTTTCTCAATACCGTCCGGAAAAACAAAACGACTCTCACAATCTTCCTTGTGAACGGCGTTAAGCTGCAGGGTGTGATAACCTGGTTCGATAATTTCTGCGTGTTGCTGCGTCGAGATGGGCACTCACAGCTCGTCTATAAGCATGCCATATCGACGATTATGCCGGGACAACCTGTATCCCTGTTTGAAGGGGACGAAGAGGAAAGCTGAGGTCGCTTGACGACTGACCATCCAAACTGGGGTGATTTGAATATGGACGGGAGCGGAAAACGCTCCCGGCCAGCATTTCAGGTTGAGCAACAACCAACGACAAACACATGGGTGCTCTTGCCCTGGTTGAAGCGGGGTGTAGACCAGCGCAGATCGGCCACTGAGAGGCTAGAAGAAGCTGTTGGGCTCGCTGCGGCGATCCACCTGAACATTGTCGCCGCTGACGTGGTCCCCCTCGACGCGATCCGCCCGGCAACTCTGTTGGGGACGGGCAAGGTTGAGGAGCTCGGCGCGCGGATCAAGAAACAACATATCGAGCTGGTGATTGTCGATGGTCAGCTTTCACCTGTACAGCAACGCAATCTGGAACGAGCATGGCGGGTTAAGGTTCTCGATCGGACCGGTTTGATTCTGGAGATTTTCGGTGAGCGGGCGCGGACTCGTGAGGGTCGGCTGCAGGTCGAACTTGCCCATCTCACCTATCAAAAGAGCCGCTTGGTGCGCTCCTGGACCCACTTGGAACGGCAGCGCGGCGGCGTAGGGTTTCTCGGCGGCCCTGGCGAGACGCAGATCGAGGCTGATAGGCGAGCGTTGCAGGAGAAGATCAATCGTCTTGAAAAAGACATTGGGAAAGTAAAGAAGACTCGAGAGCTACATCGCAAGACGCGACGGTCCGCTCCCTATCCCGTAGTAGCACTCGTTGGATACACCAATGCGGGTAAGTCGACACTGTTTAATCGGGTCACAGAGTCAGAAGTATTCGCCAAAGATCTGCTTTTCGCCACGCTGGATCCCACAATGCGGGCTATCGAGCTTCCAAGTGGTCGCAAGGTGATCCTATCGGACACAGTCGGCTTTATCTCGGACCTGCCGACCCATCTGATTGCGTCTTTCCGTGCAACATTGGAAGAGGTTCTGGAGGCAGAGATCATCCTCCATGTCCGCGATATCGCGCATGAAGAAACCGAAGCGCAAAAAGCGGATGTTTCCGATGTTCTGAAAAGCCTGGGCGTCGACATCGATACACGAGATGAAGACAAGCTGATCGAGGTTCTCAATAAGTCAGATCTTTTGAACGAAGACGATCTTGCTGCACTTGAGGAATTGGCATCCCGTGAAAGCAATATCGTGGTGACGTCGGCGCTGACCGGCGAGGGCGTTGAGCAACTTCTGAGACAACTTGATGAACTGCTCGCAAGTGACATGACGAGCCTTCACCTTTCGATTGCCCCTGAAAATGGCGAAGCGATCGCCTGGTTGCACCGGCACGGGAATGTCCGCAATAGCCAATCAGACGAGCGCGGCATCACTCATATTGATGTGGACCTTGCCACGCCCGAGATGGGGCGCTTCGAGAAGAAGTTCCCCAGCCTCGTCCGTGATGCTTTGGCGGAATTCGTGGAAGCGGCTGAATGACGGCAGATATGGATCATCTCGCGACTATCGTCCGCGAAGCTGCCGCCGAAAAAATACTCCCGCGATTTAGATCACTCACCGATCAAGAGATCGAAGAAAAGAGCAGGGGCGACTTCGTCACAGTAGCGGATAGGGAAGCAGAGCTCTTTCTGGCACCGCGTCTCGCTGAACTTGTTCCCGGCTCAATTGTCGTGGGCGAAGAAGCAACCGCCGCAGACCCGGATCTGTTGCAGAAAAGCACTGGTATGGACCCCACTTGGTATGTCGACCCGATCGATGGCACCGCTCTTTTTGTAAATGGCGACATCGGTTTTGCGACCATGGTCGCCCTCGCCGTTAACGGCGAGGTAGTACAATCGGTTATCTATTTTCCGGCGCTCAACGAGATGTTCCTGGCAGAGCGTGGCGGCGGCGCTAGGCTTGAGGCAGACGGCAAGACCATAGTGCTTTCACGCAGAAGTTCGCCCCAACAGCTGGAAACGGTGAGAGCTGCCTTCTATATGAAACACTTTCCTGAACGGTGGGCGCAGGGCCTTACCCGTCTCAAAAACCACGTCAGCAATACGCAGAACGAGATGTGCGCGGCCCGCGAATACACGGATATTGCAAGAGGGGTCAAAGACCTTGCTTCCTATCACCGCATGCTGCCCTGGGACCATGCGCCGGGCAGTCTGATCCTGGCGGAAGTAGGCGGCGTGTCGCGAGATGTCGAAACGGGAAAAGACTATCGGCCAAGCGTCCTAAAGGGACCACACATATTGGCGGCCAATGAGCATATCTGGTTGGCCGCTCGGGACATTCTTGTTTAGGAAGCCTTCTCTTTGAGTTTTGCTTGTGTCCAAAGGTCTTCAAGTTGGGCTAAAGACAAGTCTGCCAGGTCCGTGTTGTCCGACGCCGCTGACTTCTCCATTGTCGCAAATCGATCCCTGAACTTCTGGTTGGCGCGCCGCAGCGCTGCGTCAGGGTCAACCTTTAGGTGCCGTGCATAGTTCGCCAGCACAAACAGCAGGTCACCAAACTCTTCCTCGATCTTATCCTTGTCATCCGCCGCGACTTCCACTCTTAGCTCGGCGATTTCTTCCTCAATCTTGTCGAGGATCGGTGCAGCGTTCGGCCAGTCAAACCCCACCTTGGCAGCGCGCTTCTGCAGTTTCACAGCTTGCACTAGAGCCGGCAGCACGACAGGCACATCGTCAAGCAGCCCAGTCGTTTCGCGGCCCTTTGCGTCTTTTTCCGCTTGTTTGATCTCGTCCCATGTCGCCGCGACGCTTTCCGGGGTATCGGACGCACCATTGTCAAAGACGTGGGGATGGCGCCTCACCATCTTCGATGAAATGCCCTCGACGACATCAGGAAACGCGAATGCCCCTTGCTCATCAGCCATTTGAGCGTGAAACACCACCTGAAGAAGCAAATCCCCAAGCTCCTCTTTGAGGTCGTCCAGGTTGTCCCGCTCGATGGCGTCTGCAACCTCATAGGCTTCTTCGAGCGTGTAGGGTGAAATCGTCCGAAAGCTTTGCTGAAGGTCCCACGGGCAGCCGCCATCAGGATCGCGTAGGGCGGACATGATGTTGAGTAGGGCCTCTATGGATCGGAGATCTTCAGGCGTGTCTTTCACAAGATGTCCTCTATTTTGTCGGGGCGTCAGCGATGCCGCCACCGCTGCCGACCTGCGCAACGGCAGCCGCGGCATCAGTGACTGGATGTTCATCCAGCATATGCTGATCGCGCGCGGCGATCCTCTCCCTCAACTTCATTTGTTCGGCCCGATCCAGCGGGAAGTTCCACATGACCGCCGCCGCTGCCAGCATAAACAGAGCCGGGAATCCGACATAAATGTAAAGAAGTTGATCGAGCGTCTCGCGCGAATTGGTGCCGGCTGCATCAAACCCGATCCAGTCGAGTAGGGGATATGTGATGCCAATGGCGAGGGCAGAACCGAGCTTACTCGTCATCGTGAGAAGCGAGTAGTACATGCCGGTTCTTTGCTCGCCTGTTTCCAGATTGTCATAGTCGGTCACATCAGCCATTACAGAGCGCTGCAGGAATGAGCCTGCGCCATACGCTATCCCGTAGGCTGTGTTGCCGAAGAAGAGCCACCAAAAGCTCTCTGTCGGGAAGAAAACGACCATTGGCAGAGAGATCGCGCCGTAAATCATAGCGTAGGCCAGGGTCCTATGTTTGCCGGAAACGGCCGAAAGCTTGATCCAGATCGGAACGCCGACAAAACCGGCAATGAAATAGACCAGGAGCAGTTGGCTCGCATTGTCAGGCAGGCCCATCACCTGAGCCGCGAAGAAGATATAGAGCGAGCCAGTGATGGACGGTCCGATGCCTACCAGTAGGTCGGCGACCAGAATGCGTTGAAGCAACCGGTTGGTCACAAGAATTTTCAACGCTTCTTTGTAGTCAAATGCTGCGGGTTTCACCGACGCGCGTTCAGGCACAAATACCACGGCGAGGGCAATGGTGACTGGCAGAAGAATGATAATGAACCAGCCCATGGCCGCGACGCCCGACGCGCCGGATGCCTCCCCAGTCGCCGCTTCAAGGATCGCTGGAAGGGCCAGGACCGTGAACATGCCAAAAATGAGAGCGAACTCCCGCCATCCTTGCACAACCGATCTTTCGTCATAGTCGGGCGACAGTTCTGCCCCCCAGCTCATGTGGGAGATGGTGATCAGGGTCCACCCAATATAGAGAATGACCATCCACGACAGCAGGTAGATCGCCGTGTCGTTGGTTGTACCGCCCAAGACCGTCCAGAGCCCGCCGATCCAATCGAACATCCACATGCCGGTCAGGGGCACCGTCGGCATGAAAAGCATGAATGCTGAAATCATGAGAAACGGTGCGGATATGACAATCCAGTGACGTCTACGCCCCCAGCGACTTGGAATGCGGTCTGACACAATACCCAGGACAGGATCAGTAAACATGTCCCAGAGACGGGCGATCAGGAAGATCGTTCCGACCAGCGTGAGCGATAGGCCCATTTCGCTGGCGTAGAAAGGCGGCAAGTAAACAACGATCGGCAATCCCAATGCTGAAATTGGAATCGACGGCAAACTGAACATGGCGATCCGCCAGCGAGGCAGTCGGTTGTCACTCATAAGGCCTCCCAGGGCGTCTGATCTTTTATGTACGGGGGCTCCGCACTTTTTGACTTTTTGTCATTTCTTAACAAAGAAGCCCATTCGGCCCGAAAAGTCCACCCTGCGTTAAGCTTCTAATCCTATCCTACTGCGCAACTGGGCTTACCAAATGGGGGATGAGCGTGACGACGTTCGCCACAGACAAGCGAAGCGCTGCGACGCCGATGGTCGCAACGGTTCTTGCGGCTGGCCCGCAAAAGGTACTCCCAACTCTCTCGCCGTCGAGATTGGGGGCCCGCGCGCTCTGCGAAGGATACCCGGTCCCGCCGTTGACCGAAGCGACCTATCTGGAGATTTCCAGCAGTCCTGGGGCGAATATTCTGGCTTATGCCGCCGCCGCGCCGCAGACGGCATTCACGCTGGCCGCGCTTGCCCCAGACGTCAACACCGAGGCCATGTCGCACAAAGCGGCTGCGCAGAACATCTCCGTCGGCCAAATGGATCTCGGTGCGTTCGAAAGCACCGGGCTTGGCCAATATGATTTCATTTCTGCGGCGGATGTCTTTTCGACGGCAGCGACGGCGGAAAGAATGGCGCTGCTTGTGTTGGCGAAGAAACATCTCAGCGATAAGGGCGTCGCCTGTATCGGCCTTGACGTCAGTCCGGGGTGGGATCTGATTGAAGACCTAAAGAGCCGCCTTTGTGACGACCTCGACGCTGCCGTAGCCTTAGACGAACAAATCGCGCTTATACGGACGCGCGTGACCAATCTGGCCAAAACCCTCTCCCCGGCAACCTCTGACGATGAACGTCTGTTGCGTGTGGAGTTAACGCGGCTGGCCCGCGCGTCGGACGCGGAGATCTATCGTGACTTGCTCGACCCGCATCACCAGGCTTTATCGATTGAAGCTTTTCTGGCGATGGCGGATGCGGCGAAGTTGAAACCGATTGGCGACAGTGACCCAGCGAAATCCAGTATCGCGATGGTGCCAGCTGACGCGCGCCCAGCCGATGCGACGACACTTGCCGCTCCAGAGCTATTTGGTCTGATTGACAAACATCGGCATACCAAGCGTCGCCATGTCCTTCTGGTCCACGATGACCGAACCGGAGACGAGTTTGACTTGAGCTCAGCTTTTGACTCGCTTCGGTTTACCAGCGAGTTGGCGCGGGGCGACAAAACAGTGTCAGACAAGACTCTTTTGTCAGGTCAACCTGTGACATTTGTCGGGCCGCTGAAGTACCGGACGAGCAATCCGATTGAGATCGTCGCGCTTGCGCTTATGGAACGGCACAAATACTTCCCGGTTGAAGGGGGACAGTTGGTCGAGCATGTCGTTGCCGCGCTGAAACCTACCGGTTTTCCATCAGCGGATAACGCCAGTGTGTCGAAAGCCCTGCTGTCGGTGACCCGAAAACTCCTGCCCGCGGGCGCCATGACCGCCCATCTTGCGGAAAACAGTGCCGTGTCCTGGCTATCCAAGCGGCCGGTTCTATCGCCCTTGGCGCTGAAGCAGGCACGCCGCGGCGACGCATATCTGTCCAGTCTGTTGCCGCACTCCATCGCCGTCGATGAGACGGCACGGTTCATTCTGGGCCGCCTCGACGGCATTCAATCCTTAGAACAGATTGTAGGGGAACTGGCAGCATCGGTTGCTAAAGGCGAACTGACACTCGCGGCCACCGAGGGAACGCCGGAGGCGCGGGCAAAGGCAACGACCATGCGGGTACTGGGCCATGCAGCCCGGAGCGGCTTACTGGTTTCTTAAATCAGCCGGTGTTCTTAGGCACCCACTGCCATGTCCGAGCAAAACGGATTGGTTTTCTTTTCAAACTCAAATGTCGACATGGGCCCATGGCCGGGAACAAAGGCGATATCGCCGCCCAGCGGAAACAGCCTGTCTCGAATGGATGAGATGAGCTGATCGTGATTGCCGCGCGGAAAGTCCGTGCGCCCGATAGAGCCCTGAAAAATCACGTCGCCGACAATGGCGAGCTTTGAGGGCTCGTGAATGAAGACCACATGGCCCGGCGTGTGGCCGGGACAGTGGCGCACGCGGAGCTTGAGGCCCGCAAGCTCGACCGTGTCCTCGTCTTCGAGCCAGCGGTCCGGCAGAAAACCTGGATAGACCTGCATGCCATATTTGGCGCCCTGGTCCGGCAGCTCATCAATCAGGAACTGATCGTCCTTGTGGGGGCCCTCAATGGGGACGCCGTGCTTCTGCGCCAGTTCTCCCGCCGCGGAGGCATGGTCCAGATGCCCATGGGTGAGGAGCACCTTCTCCAGTGACACGCCCATCTGTTTCAGCGCGTCTTCGATCTTGTCGAGATCGCCGCCGGGATCCACAACGGCGCCCACCATGGTTTCATCGTTCCACAGCAAGGAGCAGTTCTGCTGAAAGGCGGTGACCGGAATAATCGCGGCTTTGAGCGGCATGGATATGACCCTGAGATGTAAATATCGATAAGGACTTATACCGGGGCAGGTGGGCTTATGGAAACCCGCCGCCAGGCATCCAATCGCAACTCAGCCCTAATAGCTCTTATTGTCGGGGATCGAACCGAAATAATGGTGCATATGCCGCCCATGCAGCTTGGCGAGATCGGCCATGGCATTCATGCAGATCAGGGCGGCACTGTACTGAACCGACTGAATCCGATGGGTCATGGTGATCTTCACCAGCTCCCCATAGGCCGGACGCATGGCCATGAGGCTGTCATGCCATTCATCCGGGGTCATCCGGTCCTTTTTGCCCTTATACCTGCCTGTCGCCATCGCTTGCCTCCTGCGCTTACTTGGGGTCAATATAGGAATATAGTCCTAGTTCGATCGGCGGGGCAATCACGAGAAACGGCGGTTTTGCGGGGCTCAATGAGTGCAACCAGATACCTGTTGGAATCAGGTCGACATGGCTTTCTGGAAAGCGGGCCGGGTCTCAAGTCGCTCCACATAGGCCTTGAGATTGGTCATCTCGTCGGTGACGCAGCCCAGCCGGTTCGACATGTAGATGGCATGGCCCAGCATGGTGTCCACGGCGGAGAAGTCCCCGAGAATATACTCTCGGCCTTCCATGGCCTCATTGACTGGGGCGAGGGCGCGGGTGAGCAGCCGCTGCGCCTGGCCGCGTACGGTTTCGTCCTGGCGCTCCGGCGGCAGCAGGATCGTGTGCACAACGATTGTGTTGACCGGCGGCATCACCATGCCTTCGCAATAGTGGAACCATTGCAGATATTCCGGGTAGAGCGGGTCGTCGACGGCGGGCTTCAGGCCCCCATTCTTGTGCCGCTCCAGAATATACTCCGCAATCGCACCGCTCTCGAAAATGGAGACATCGCCGTCGTCCAAAACCGGAATCCTTCCAAGGGGATGGCGCGCTTTATGCTCATCTGACTTCAGGTCCTTCGGGTGAAAGTCCATGCGGTTGAGCTCGTACGGGAGCCCCAACTCCTCCAGCAGCCAGAGCGTGCGCTGCGCGCGGGAATTGGGTGCGAAATGAAGCTTGAGCATGGGTCCCCCAGAAGTTCTTTTTTGGAATGTGTTTGTCTAACGATGTCGGAGGAGAGGGGGCAGCGCAAGTGTTTCTCATTGGCGGTGCGGGCTGAAACCTCCGGCCAGCCATCTTGCGCTGGCGCCGCTTCCAGATAGACTGCATACACGCCCGGCACAGATGCCGGGTAAGGGAGACTTTATGTTCACGATTGTGGGCAACCGCTAAATCCCATTTCGCGGGGTTTTGACAGAAGCAGGGCGGCTGGCTGACCAGGCTCGCCCTTAGCATTTGCTCGGCCGGGTTCCATCCCATTCAAACTTAACTTCAGCAGATGATCCGGCCAAAAGTCCGACGGCGCGCGCTATCTGCTTGTCCGTCGGCATTGTGAAAGTTTCCGACCCATGAAAATCAGACAGTCCAAAACCGAAGATATTCCCGCATTGATAGACGTCTTGGACGCGACGGGGCTTTTCCCAAGCAATCTGCTTCCGGACATGGTGCAGGGCTTCCTGTCCGGCGAACCGCGCGCGGACATATGGCTCACCTGCGAGGCCAAGGGGGAAGCCATCGGCTTCTGTTATGCCGTGCCGGAGGACATGACCGAGGGCACCTGGAACATGCTGGCCATTGCCGTGCATCCGGACAAACAGGGTGAGGGCGCCGGCGCCGCGCTCGTGCGGGCGCTGGAGCAGGACCTGAGGGACCGCGGCCACCGCATCTTGATCGTAGACACCTCCGGCACCGTCGAATTTGATCGCACCCGCGCGTTCTATCGCCGCCAAGCCTACACGGAAGAAGCGCGGATCCGCGACTTCTGGGCGGCCGGAGACGACAAGGTCATCTTCTGGAAATCGCTTCAGACATAAGCTCAAGGCGTGGCGGGGCGACAAACCCCGCCGCGCCAGCGCGCACCGACAAAACACAGCTTTTTCACAGCTTCTCACTGCGTCATGCTAGAACCCAATCTCAGTTCTTGAGCGCGCGGGAAAGACAATACAATGATGCTTTACAAGTATTACCCATGCGACATTTTCACGTTCAAAGCACTAGCTAACAATGGCCTCTGGTGTAACCCTGTGAATGAAACGAATGATCCCCATGAGTCTTTGAAAAGGGGATCGTACATGTACTCAGAAGAGGAGATGAAGCAACTCAAAGCGGAGGCTGAAGGGATCAAAGACCAATTGGATGGCGGTCCACTACCACTTGCATTATCGTTAGGCAGAGAGAAATTCTCAGAATTTCGAACTGAGATGCGTCGAGAGACCCTTAACGGTTTGACATTCTCCTCACTTAGCGAAACGCCGGACAGTATGCTTATGTGGTCGCACTATGCTGCGCAGCATAATGGATGTGTTGTCGGGATTGAATTTAATGAGAACCATCGTCAGCTTGCTAAAGTCACCTACGCGGATGAATTGAGGAAGCAAACGTTGACCGAGATGGCAACGAGCTTTTTGGAAGAGAAGAAGCCAGAAGCAGAACGAAATTATCATGTATTGCTTGGTGACCTTTCCGTTAAAGCGCGTGCTTGGTCTTACGAAAAGGAATGGCGATTCTGGGCGAACAATAAGGGCTACTTCTACTATGAGCCGAGTGCGGTCAAAGAAATTTATGTCGGCTGCAACAGTCCGCAGGAAGACTTGGTTGTGACCTTATCGAAGGTCATCGACAATTTTTCGAATGTGAAGCTTTTTCAGATGGGCCTGCCATCAGACAGTACCAAATTGGTTGCTTTTCGGGTTTGAGGGGATTGGCAGAAAGCCTCATCTGCTCGAAAAACCACCGCCAAAACAGCATTAATAAAGCACAGCTTTTTTCGCGGCTTTTCACGGCGTCATGATAGAACGAAACCTCGACTTTTGAGGGGACTGTTTCATGGGATATTGGGAAGCTGCTAAGGCGTGGCTCGGGTCCTACTTTTGGACACCTGTTACGGAGTGGCTGAGCGCTTACATTTGGGCGCCAATCACTGGCATATGCGCTTTTTTGCTGGCGTATATCAAAGCAGTCGGCGCAAGCATAGCAGTACTGTTTTCCGCAATGGCTGTGCACATGGTCGGGTTTGGAGATTTTGTCCTTGGTCTGCTCCAGCATGGAGCGTGGCCCGGCGCAATTATTTTGCTGGCTTGGTGGTACGGCAAGGACCTAGTCGCAGCAGTCGTGAGATTGTTAGATCGGATAAAACGTGCAAAAGGTCGAGGGTACGAATTAGAGCTTGAAGCTGAGGTCAAGGATGTTGAGAAACAGGCCCGGATAGTCGAGGCAAAGATTTCCACTCGTAGACCGAAAAGTCGCTCTTTCTACGCCGAAGCTGTTCGTGAGTTGTCAGACCTGCAAGGCGACGAAGGATTTAGTGCAAAATTCTGGACAAGGCATCGGGAGGTGGTAATTGGCTGCCTGATGAAGTCTTTGCAGCAGATGGGTCTTGATGCGGAAGAAGCAGCAGCGAAGATTGATTTGGAGAAGGAGGACTTCAAAAGCTGGCTTGAGAGTCTCGACGAGAGGATGCAGGTTTATTCCGTTCAGCTAATGCATTCTACGCTTGCCGGTGCAGCTTCAACGGCAAAGTTGATTGAACATTCGAAAGAAATCGATAACGGTGTTGCAGTAGGGCGCACGCATAAACTTGCTAGCATGATTGTGGGAAACACTTATTACGCAATCTTATCAACGCCGATGGAATTTGATGCGCTGATTGGGAGGGGCGGAAGCGAAAGCCCTTTGAGGCCAGTGGAATCTTCTGAGTGATTTTCTACTACAACCATCGCGCGAAACCAGTACTGACGAGACGCCTTAAGGCGTCGAGGAAGTACTTTCCAAAAAGCCGCAGAGACTTCATTTCAGGCACAAAGATACGGCCGCGCAGCGCCGGTCCATGGATCACCCGGCCTCAAGTACCGAGTGTGCGTAGGCCGTCGCCTGAGGCGTGAGCCAGGGTCTCATGCGGGCGAAGACGTCAATGAACTCCGCGCGATACTTGTCCGCGAAGGTTGGGTCGGCAGCGGCGAGTTGAAGCTCGTTGGCGGCCGTCAATTCACAGAATTCACGCAGCTGCTGAGATGAGACCTCGAATTCGGTGTCGGAAAACCGGTCTTCGAAGAGCAGGGGTGTTTCAACCCCAATCCGCGGCCAGAAGACATCCCGGTCGCAGGAGCAATAGAGATAGACAATCTCCTCGGCCGCTTTGCCGATAATGTCGGCAATCAGGTGGCGCTGATCGAGCGACACCATCTGGTCCGTGAAGCCGCTGGTGCCATAAGCCGCGTGAAACAGACCTGCATCCTGAAGCGCCGGCGCAGCGTTCCAGTCAACCAGGAGATCGTAGACACCGATGAAATGCTCCTCCAGCGACCCGTTCAGATGGGCAAAGTCGCCAGCACCGAGCTCTGCCAGCTGTTGGAACTTATCTTCGTATTGCGACATGGGGGGACCCTCGCGGGCGATTGAACGACGCGAGGGTGGTATCAGTTCTCGGCGTTCGTATCACCCGCTACAGATATCCAAAACGCGCATAATTTATATTATGGTAAAAAAGCGCTTGACGAATATGGCTAGAAATAACGGTTTAGTAAAAAGCAATGGTTTTACTTCACCCCCTGAGACTGTTACGGGGGTGAAAATGTTGGGATATGAGACCAGAGCGCGGGTTTTGGAGGCCAGCGCCAAGGTGCTTGAGCAGGAAATGGACGCCATGCGGCGCGATGCTGCCCGCCTCAGAGCCCGTGCTGAACAAAAACGCCAACGTCGAGAGCTTCAGGACATCTGGAAAAAGGTCGCTGAATTAATCGCTGGCGGTCTCACAGAAAGCAACGCCATTGCCTCCATAGCGGCCAACCGCAAGACCTCAGAAGCCCAAATTCAGCACTGGTTCGATTGGGCTCTGAAGAACCGGACCACAGCCCGCCGATGGTACCGGGATCGAGAAATCATGCGGCTAGCCGCGCTCGGCTACACCAATAAAGAGATTGCACGCCACCCCGTCGTTGATCAATGGAACGGCGGAACCTTGCACGAAAAGTCGGTTTCACGCATCATCTCGCGCAAACTTGGGAGATGATGAAATGTCACGATGGAAGCGGTTCAATGAGATCACATGGCGCAGGTCAAACGCTCCCATCTCACAATATCATCCGATTTTTGGCGCGCTCTTAGGCGCTCTTACCATCGCCGTCATGTGGGCCATTGATGAGGGCGAAAAAGATTTGCTCTTCATGATGATGCTCGCAGCGGGCCTCGGGGCATTGCTTCAATGGGTAGTTGGCTTTTATCTGAAAGCGTGGAAAGACAGCTCCGACAAAGATTGACCTTCCGGCTGCTTTGGGATTTATTTCCTATTTTCAAAAATAGGATTCCGACAAATGGGCACTCGAAAAGACGGCCTCACCCCCGATGATTGGCACGATAGCCTCATGGCCATGCGACCGGCCTATAGAGCGTTCCAGAAGATCTGCATGACGCATAAGCGACGCACCACCCAGCACCTTGTTGCAGAGAACGCCATGGAGGCCATGGTTGATCTGGCAAAGCTCCATGGCCGTCACGGGCACTATTATTTCGTCACGCCGCCGCACTCGACCCACAACAATTTATGAGTGCTCCAGGAGCCTGCTACTGGCCAGCCTGGCTGATTGCTACTCTCGATCATGCCGGCATTGCTACCTGTCGATCGACCGGTAGCAAAACCATCGAGATCTTGCCGTTTTGCTACTGGTGGATCCTGTCGACCTTCACAGCATCACCCTTGGCGATGGCGAAATAGCCCATGTGGTGGACTTTAGTGACATAGGTGACGCCCTCAAATTTGACGCCATAGGTTTCCTCAATCTTGCGCAGAACCTCTTCTGGAATGGCCCTGAGACCATTCTCATAGGCCGTCAGCGCCGCCCGCGAGATTTCCAATCGTTCCGCTGCTTGAACCGCTGACACCTTTTGCCAAGCATAGGAAGACCAACGCAATCGGCCCCGCGCTGATTTCAACGCGGAGCCGAGAACCTTGCAGCCGGTGTGCTTGCTCACCAGAGATGCCTTGGCAGGAACTTCCGAGATGCTGTGGCCGACACCGCCTTGCGCGGGTCTGGGCCTTCACCAACCCATTCCGGCGCATCCTGACCCTTGACCCACTTCCAGCCTTTGGCGAGCCGCTTTGTGCCGGGTTTAAACCAAACCTCACTCATTCGCCTTTTTCCTTCACGAAGATCGACGCCAGAGCAAAAGCGAGCCCGGCACCGCCAGCCACATAGTCACCTGTAGAGAACGCCGGAGCGACATGCTCAATCGCACCTGCGATTTGCGGCGCCTCTTCGATCTTGAACAGCACGCCGAGACCCAGCGTGAACGCCGACAACCCAGCATAGGTAGAAGGCTCTTTAGCCCGCTTTTTGAACCAGTCCATGTTCTTTCCTTTCAAGCTTCATTTCGACCGCAAAGAGCCTGCGATCAATACGATAGAGCGCATACACAACAGCTATGACAGCCAAGTCTCCACCTGCGCTTATGAGTGAGAGAATTTCCGGTCCCATCAGATCACCTTGAGCCACTTGCCGCCGATATAGACACCACCGGCAACCGTTGCGGCGACAGTCAGCCGTGTGGCCGCGTCTAGCGTTTCGTCAAGATCGCGAAACACCAGATAGCCAGCGCCCACCAGACCTATGAGAACAAAAGGATGCATCATGCAATCCCCTGATAAAAAATATGCGCACCAATCCGGGCACTGACTTTCGTGTCATCCGCCCAATTGGGACGCACGCCAGTTGTGTGGTAGTGCGTTGCGCCACCTGTCGCATCAATCAATGACCCGGCGACGGCCCTTTCCGCAATCGAAAGGCATTCCTTAAAGCGGGCATCGCGCACCGTGACAGAGAGAATTTTCTCGCGGTTCGGGTCGCCATGGTTCCACACAGAGAACTGCCACGGCTGCTGACAGACGCCCGCTACCGTTTTTGGATACCGACGATCAGCAACCCGGTTCATGATCACAGATGCGACAGCCTCGCGCCCTTGCCTGCTTTCGCCCCGCGCCTCTCCCCAGATCGTCCGCGCCAGAACATCAACGTCATTAGAGACGCTGGCGACCGGCTCAGGCTCATCCTTGGGACCAAAGATGCTTGAGAAATCGAAAGACGGAACGATGCCCGCAGGGATCGTGCCGCGCAAGGTATCGACTGCACCAGACACGTTGGAAGGCGTCGCCTGCCCGGTTTCTTCTTCGCGCAGAGCAAGCGCCGCCGCGATCATGAAAAGGCCACCAGCCAGAAGGGTTTGGCTATCCATCAGAACCACTCCAATCCGACGCCAATGGTCACAGGGGTTACATCACCTTTCACAACGCGAAGCCCATAGCCCGGCAACATCTCAAGCGGGTTTTGAAGTTGCACAACACCATTGACGCTGTTTAGCAGTCGAAGGAATGAGCCTCCCTTAAACAGATAAAGACTGCTTTGATCCGTTGTCCCTGCCATGTAGATGCTGTGAAGGGCACCGCCATAGACGTTATCAACTTCATTGACCAAGGTTGTGGAGGCCGTCACACCACCGAGGAACGCGCCCTCTTCAGGTCGGCTCATTTTTTCGACACCAGAAAAATCAACCTCTGCATCGCCATGCCACAACTCGCCACGGATGGGCTCACCGTCGATGGATTTGATCCGAACAACAGCGGCGCTTTCTACGAGCTTCACATGCCCGCCACGTGGCATCGTAAAAAACCCACCTCCATTGACCGACATCAACACGGCGGGGGCGCTACATTGCGCAATGCCGACGCGCGTTCCAGACACGCGAAACGGGACCTCAGTGCCGTCAACCCGGTTAAACTTGCTGACATTGATTTTGGTCATCATGCGGCCTTTCTCAGAAGATAGAACGCGGCGACACCGGCCATAGCAACACCCGCCAGCTTCGGCAGACTATCGACAAGTTGTGAGCCTTCACTGGTTCGCGTGTTGGCCAGTGCGTCCACCGCTTCCAGTGTGATCGCCGCGTTGTTTTCATTGGCGGCGCGGAGCTCGGCAATAGATGACAGCACACCATCAAGCGCATTCGCCTGCGATGATGAAAATTCGCTCAACAGATCCTCGCTCAAGTCGGAGACACCACGCAGCGTGTCTGCCTGTCCCGATGACAGGCGAGACAAAACATCCTCTGTCAGATCAGAGACACCGCTCAGAGTGTCAGCATTGGCCCCCGTGATCTGATTTAGAATATTGGTGAGGAAGCTCCGGCTCTCCGTTCCCTGATCGGCGAGCAGCCCGGTAATGTCACCTATGGCCCCATCTACAAGCCCAAGAGCGCCTTGCGATGCTGCATCAATGAGCGCGGACGTGTCATCAAGGAAGCTGCCCGCAGTCTCTAGTGCCTGCTGCGCGATGCGCGGATCATTCGCCGTGATGTTCTGGACGATGTTGATATCAGTAATGACATCCCGCGGCGGCTCTCCGCCGAACGGTGTTGCGGCCACAACCTTGATATTGGCGTTGAGGTTCCCCTCTCCGTCAAAGATAAATGAGCCATCGCCTAACTGATTGACATCGCCGATAACCGTGCCCACGCCAGACACATTGTTCACGTCACCGCCGTCGCTCGTGATCGCAACCCGGTTATCGTAATTGTTGGTGTTGGTGATCGTTTGTGTGCGGCTTTGTGTCGTTGACTGACTGCGCGAACTGCTCATGCGAACACCTTCTTCATGATGATTTCGGACGGATACCAGCCGCGCTTTTCGCTGATCGCCATCAGGCCACGGCGGAAGGTGTGAAAGCGCATCTGAGAAAAGCCCTTTGACTTTGACCATTCCTCTAGGAGCCCGAGCCCTTCAGAAATCAGGCCCATGTCATCGACATCACCGGCAAGTGCATTGATTTCGAGCTCTTTGCCTGTCTGCCCTTCGCAAGCACCCAAGGCCACACTGGCGATATGATCACCCGCCAGAAAGAAGCCCACAGCGGCCATGCGCCCCGCTCTTACCTCGTCAGTGAAAAAACCCGGTTCGCATTCAGCCGGTTTTCCTTTCGGTCCACACAGGCTCTCACGCGACAGATGACGCTCTGCCGTGTCGGCATCTATTTTCCTGAGCGAAAGATCAGCCATGCTGCAAACAATCCTCCAGCGATCAACAAAGGCGTGGTGAGACCGCTTTCATCAATGGACGCGCCGCCCGTCGCGAAGCTTCCTGTTGAAAAATTCCCGACACGCACACCAACCGTGGTTTCAGCGCCAGCGCTTGAGAGCGCCGGGCCAGACTGAAAAGAGAAAGACGGCAAACCGCCAATTCCCAAAGCGCTAAAAGGGTCCAAGTTCTTAAACCCTCCACCTACCGACTTCTTGCCCATAGACCCATCACCAAGACCAGACCGCCGACACCCGCCAACATGATGGGCAGCGACACAGAAAACCCGCTTGATGCAGGAACCGTTACTGCTGGGGCTGGTGCCTGTGCAGGGTCATCAAATTGGACGCCCAGAAGTTCTGCAAAATCGCGCTGAAGCTCGACAGACTTGATTGCTGCCGCCTGTTCAAAAACATCGCCACCAAGCTCAAACAGCCGGTCCAGCACACCGCCGACACTCGACCCAATATTGTCAAAAATATTGTCAGAGGAACTCGGGTTGCCGGGAACCGTCACGTTACGTCCGGGCCGTGGCTGGGGTAGTCTGAATGAAGACATTCTAACCTCTTTCAAAAAAGGCGGACGGGGTAGAAACCACGCCCGCCTTGAAGCCCTCCGGCTGCGAAGATCAGTCGGCCTGGCCGACCGCGAGCCCAATCATGTCGAATGAATTCGCTGCCGACATTTCGACCTCGAATTCGAACAACGGCCCTTGCGGGAACTGCTTGGATGGAGCCAGCGGGAAGCTGCCCCCAAAGCGGCGATCATAGTCAGCCAGCAAGTGCGTCCAGCCCGCCTGCGGGACAAGACCATATTGCTCAAGCCGCTTGTGGATGACCTCGATAGGTGCGTTCACAAGTTCCGCGCCTTCCAGCTTAGGACGAAGGATCGAGAAATCCCGGCTCTTGATGTGCCAGCCCAGATAGTTCTGTGCGTTGTCGATGTTGGGAACGGTCAAGCGACCAACACCCGCAACTGCGACCTGGCTGACATGCCGTGTCTTCAAGATCATGCCCAAGGGCGTCGTGATCGGTGACCAGTCTGTGTAGACATCCAGCGTGATCGCCGGAACGATCCCCGCCGCAAAATCAACCTCAATCGTGAAGGTTGAAACGCCCCCCATGCCCCACGCAAAAGCATCTTCACCAGCCGGTTCGCGGCGATGAGGTTGCACAAAGATGAGCGGAATAAATCCGTCATCGGCTGGGGGTGTGCCAAAGCAAGCGTTGTGCTTGAACAGGTCAGCGACCGTCCAAAGCTGCTGTGTCTTGCCACCAATGTTCAGCCGGATTTCTGTAATCTCGGCTTCCATTTCGGCCTGTGTTGCGACCACACCCGCTCGCTTGTAGAGCAGATGAATATCGCGGTAGGTGCCGCGCGTCGGGAATGTGAGCGTTGCGGTTTGACCCGTGCCCACACCATTGACCTGCGGCGCTTTTAGTTGACGTGCCATCTTGTTTCCCTTTTCAGAATTTGATCCGTTTACGGAAAACAGAGATCAGCTATCGAAACCGGCGTGTGCATCGCCGATCAATGGCAGGTCCCGGCCATAGTGCATGAGGAGACCGGCAGCCAGTACACCCACGAGAACGGGAAGCGCTGATTTAGCGAACTTGTCCATAATGTTGCTCCAAATACGGTCTCACGACCATTTCGTTGATAACGAAAGCGGCAACACCTGCGACGATCCCAGAGACAATGATTTTGCTGTTGAGTGCCATCGGCGGAAGCCCTTTCAAGATGGCTCCCCATTGAGGACACAAAAAACGGTTTGGCAACAGAATTCCGGAATTTCTGAAAATAATTCCGGATTAGCGGCTTGGACGGCGGGTTTTTCCTAGTGTCACCTCACCATCAGCAATCCGCATGAAGTGGAATTTCTTCAGAGATTGCAGCGTTTGCCGGTGACGGGTTCCGCATATCTCCATGACCGCCGAGCGGCTTCGATCATCGGCCAGCCGGAATACATAGGTGTCACTCGCATTGCCCCGCAAGTTTGGATGGATGAGCGCCGGGCGCTGCGTGATCGCGATCACATTGACCCCATAGTGACGCCCTTGATTGATTGCGGCAGTGAAGCCGTTCAGGTTCGCTGGGAGCGTGGTTGACGGGTAAGACAGGTTCGCCTCTTCGGCCACTAGCATCACTTGGCGTTGATGCTTTCCGGAAAAATATCCGGACTGCGCCCGGAACAATATTCCGGATATGTGGTGCAGAGCGGCGGCTTCATGACCGGCTGGCGGTGTGTAAACAATGCGGAATTTCTTCTTCCAGTTATTTCGCATTTTCGACACGACCGCCTTCAGCGATCCGGAAACCTCAACCCCCAAATCCTTGCCCCACGACCGGGTTGGGTCAACCACGATGCCCGGCATATTGGATTTCCGGAAAAGCTCCATAGCCTTGGTGCTTTTTCCGGAACCGCGCATTCCGAAAATGCAGTCTATAGATGCGTCTTTGCTCACCCGGAAAACTCCGGTGGGTTCGGTGCGAAATTCGGATCAACCGGCGTGGCCTCCCCCTCTTTCTTTTTCGGTTCGGGGTTGACGGGCTTCGCATTCATTGCGGCATATTCCGCCCGTGCTGAGATTGCCAGTGGCACAACAAAGCCACCAATCACCAAGGCACGCTGCGCCCACACGCTACCGGGCTCAATCATCCAGCGCAGCCAAGGAACCTCATTGCAAATGTCCCAGAGTGCATCCGACGCGGCGCGGGCTCCCTGATCGGTTTCCGCAATCATGATCGTTTTCAATTCCGGTTTGTTCTGGAATGCCAGCACGCCATTAGGTGCCGCAATCAAAGCCCGAAACATTCCAAAAAACTGATCCTTGGTGAGCGTGCCAGGCGCCAGACCGGGACCGGCAACTGCGCCCGGCTCCGGTCCAAGTTCCAGACCGGCTTCCGCCTCGAAAAACGGAATTTCCAGATCGTCTAAATCACCAATCGCTGTTGACGCCCCAGTCGGTTCCGGGTTGCTCTGCGACGACTGCGGGGGCAGGCTCGTCTGCTGTGTCTCCGTCATTGCCGTTGTCGCTGGCTTCACTTGATCTGCTGGGCTTGGCATTTTTTACCTCTGGTTCTGGATCGCTTGACGGTGCGGCGGGAAAAAACTCTTCTGTCTTCTCAGCGGTCAGGACTGCTTTTTCATAACAACCACAACCGAAATAGCCTTTCCGGTTCCGCCCCTTCTGTAGGGACACAGTGACCGAGTGGCCGCAGTCGCATTTGATGTTTCCGAGTATCGGGTTTTCACTTTTGGGCATCTTCAGCGCTCCTTCTCAAATCTCGTGCAGTCTCAAACTGCCCGCCCGGATCAAACGACCGACGATCATTCCGCGCCGGTCTCGGTCGGTAATTGGGTGCGGGGTGTTCCGCCGCGTCGTAATAGGAATGGCAGTCATGAGCAGACAGAAATCGTGTGACACCATCCGCTCCCCCCTCCCTCGCCGCATCGAGCAGAGCGCCGGTCAAGCCCTTCAGGCAGACCCGGCGCCATGTTCCAAAATCGAGCAACGCAATGCGGCCGACTTGCTCATAGGTCACCTCACCCGTGATCTTGTCGATCACCTCTTGAGTACTTTCACCCTCAAGAGCTAGCTCTTCATCCGTTGCCGGGTAACGGAGGTCATAGGCTTCGCGGGAGCCTTTCGAGTAGGTGAGATGCCGAGCCCGGAAGAACGCTTTGGCAAACTCGCGGAACAACCGAGCCGCGCTGTCGTCATGCTCCGCAGCTTTCAACAGGTTCCAGACAGACCGACCCGCCGCGTCTTTCTGAGCGCCTTTGGCAATCTCATGCCCAGCGCCCCACTTAGCGACATAAGCAGCCGCTTCAGCGCCAGAGGATGCTTTGCGGAGATCGAACGCACCTAGAGCGACAGAGCCGCCCAGAGCTTTGATTTTCGTCGCCCAGCGCTCGTATAGGTCGAGCCGCATTTCTTCGGTCTCAACCTCATCCAGTTCAGATTCTGTCAGCAGCAGAACGTGAATATGTGGATGCCACCCGTTTGCCCCGTGGGTAACCTCTAATGCGCGCACCGTGTGGGCAATTCCATATTTCGACTTAAGACGTTTCCACGGCTCCCCGGCCTGCATCTTCTGCCATGCCGTCGCGACCGTATCTCTGAGAGAGCGGCACTTGTTGAACTTGTGATGCCTGAGCGTAAAGGTCGCCATGTAGACGGAACCACCCGCCTTCTCGTGAGCGTCAGCAAGTTCCTGCACCTCGCTCGCGCGTCGGTTCGATATTTTGTGAGAGCAAACAGGACATGTCCAAATGCTGCCGCAGGTTTCCAGACCTCGAAAGTGTGCGCCGCCGTCGCCGCCCCAAATCTCCACCGCTGGGCCGGTTGGTTTTTGTCCGCAAGCCTGCAATCTCGCATTGTCGAGAGTTTCACCGGCTAAGGTCCGCAGTGCATGGCGTTCCTGAGTGGCGGTATCTCGATAACCGCCCTTGGGGGGTAACTCTGTTTGCGTATCTATCAAGGTCGCCTCGGCGCACGCTTGAGGACTTCCTCAAGGTCCAACTGGATGCCGCCGTGTTTCATCACGGTGGCGGTCTGAATGGCTCTGACTGTTTTCAGTCCCGCTTGAAGGTTAGGTGGGCCGGATTGCTCGTAACGACGAACAGAAGACTGCGAGACACGCTCGGTCTCGCCCATAGCTGCTGACCAATGAGCAACATCGCTCACAGACAAGCCGCACAGAATTCGATCTGCATGGAGTTTTTGCGCCCACAGCTTGCGCGTACCCTGCCTAAGCTTTTGTGTGAGATGGTTCATGCGGCCTCCTCGGCTCGCTCTTGAGCTTTCCGCATTTCGTCGGCCACCCACATGAACGCATCCGCCCACGTCGGGAAAAACTTATCCTCAAGCGTCGAGCCGTCCATGTAGACACGCACACGGACCTGATGGTCCGCGCGATTGAAATAAAACTGATAGGTGTCAGGGTTCATGATCGCTGCCCCTGTCCACATCGGTCCGTTGTCTGGACGTTCGGCCACAAGGCGCTTCCATAGGTGTCATTGCCATATGGAGCATTGCGACGGCACCGGCCATATGGCTCTGTCGCCTCGGCCCGATCAAAGAATTTACAGAACAGGCAGCAGAAACCAGACGCCTTTTGTCTTTGCTCTCCAGTGCTGGCACTCGATGCTGACGCCATCACCAAGCCCTCCCCGCGAAGGCGCGACGTGAGGGGAAGTGATCGAGAACCTTGGCGACCATGCCGGACTTTCTGTCCACGGTCATGACGCATGGACCTTTAGTCTCTTCGGGCTCATGCTGGACAACACGGGTTTCCTTTGCCGCGTATCCCATCTGCGCTCTGAGTGTTTCGGCAAGCTCACCTTCTGGGATTGCCGTCACGTCGAACGACCGCAACAGCTTTCCGGTCGGACTGTAAACGTCCGCTCTGAGTTTAATCTCATCCATGCCACGCACCCGAGACACAGTGGCCAAACTCGTGCTCTAGGAGATCGAAGCGGTATCGGTCGAAACGATCTTCCGGCCACGGAGCAAATACCCAACAGAGACTTTTCTCTGTTTTAAATTTGGCGCAGGCATTGTGCCGTGTGCCGGTGAGGATTTCGCAGGCGTCCTTAATGTCATCCGGACGCCCAAGCGTGATCTGAAATGTGATCGGCGGGCGCGGGCCGGTGTACGGCAACACACCCTGATCAAACCGTGAGAATGCGGGACCAGACGCAATCGTCGCCCACATGAGCAGGACGGCCAGTGCGAAGGCGCATCCCACTAAGACCTTTTCGAGGAAATGAACCATTGGTGAACTCCCAGTTCCGGTTTTGCTCACCTCCCCCGGATTAGGGTGTTGATGCAGCTCACAGAAAAGGCTCACCAACACCCCCAGTCCTGGGAGGACGAATGACCACAATGTGTGATCACTTGTCAAAAAGGTCAGTGCTTTAGCCGCTGGTCAATGGTTTTGTTACTTGGGCGAATACTGCTAACTTTACTTCCGGCAGCACCGCCAACCCTGGGATTTGGACATGAATATTTCCACGCTGATCGACTTAGCGCGACATCACGCCAAAATTAGGTCAGACCGTCATTTAGCGATGAGATTGGATTTATCGCAATCAGCTCTTTCAGGCTGGCGACGAGAGATCAGCGTGCCATCTCCTGCTTATGTCATAAGCCTTTGTGAAATGGCCGATATTCCACCCGAGATAGGGCTTGCATGGCGAACAGTTTGGCAGGCCGAAGGCGAAGCCAAATCAATCTGTACACGGATCGCTGAGGAGGTGACAAAAAATGCAGGTGTCTCCCTCCCCTCCGAAGCGGCCTGAACAGACCCCGAACGAAGTAACCTCCAAGACCAGATTGTTTATATTATGGGAAATAATAGATGTCAGAATTGTGGGACTTTGGGGTTTTTCGCCCGGCTATCTACCCACTCATCCAATGTGCCCGATACGCCTTTGGGGACACCGCAAATTGCTTCTTGAACGCTTTTGAAAGCGCTGCTGCGCTCTCAAACCCGCATTGAGCGTAAAGCGTTGATATACGAATGTCCGGGTCCCGAAGCAGATGCCGGGCTCTGTCGAGTCGGAGTTCAAGGAGCAGCTTGGCCGGTGTCAGCGAAAACTGCGCGACACATTTGCGATGAAACTGACGCTCGCTCAGTCCTACTTCAGCGGCCATATCCAGAACGCTCGTCGGCTGATCTATCCGGCTTTCAAGCCACGGAATGAGTTTACCAAGGTCCGGTCCGGCGGTGAGCTGCAGCGAAAGCGGCTCCGAAAACTGAGACTGGTTTCCAGACCGCATGAGATGAACCACGAGGCTCCTCGCAACCCTGAGTGCAACCGCATCTCCTAGGTCGCGTGCCACGAGTGCGAGCGCCATGTCGATACCTGTGGTCACGCCGGCGGAAGTCCAGACCTTGCCGTCCTCGACAAAAATTGCTTCTTCCTCAACCCGCGTGGTGCTGACTTGTCGGGCGAGCTGCTTTGTGGCCGACCAATGAGTGACAGCGCGTTTCCCGTCAAGCAGACCAAGCTCTGCTAGGAAAAAAGCGCCGGAGCAAACGGATGCGACGCGTTCTGCCTTGTCTGCGGATCGCTGAAGCCATTTCATCAGCACCTGATCGGCCATGGCGGCTCTCACGCCCTTGGCCGGTCCGCCTGGTACCAAAATCGTGTCTGTCATCGCAACTCTGGGCAGATCTTGCAGCCGTAGATTCAGCCCGCTTGTCGCCGTGACATCGGACCGCGTGCCAACAAACACCAATTCATAGCTGTTCGGCGCAAAGACGTTTGCGACGGAGAACACGTCTGATGGACCGGCAAGATCCAGCAGCTGGACTCCCTCAAACCCGACAACAATGATACGCCGCGATTTGGCAGAAATGGACATAACTATGTCATAACAGACACAAGGGTGCGTGTCTATGTTCCGTCCAACAAAGGAAAGGAACACTCAATTATGAAAATTCAGATGTTTATGTACCCAGGCATGACCCTCCTTGATTTGGTTGGTCCTCTTCAAACCTGGAACAGCTGGCCCGGCGCAGAGTTTCAATTGGTGGCCGAGAAACCCGGGAGTGTATCCACAGACTCGGCTCTGAGCGTAAATGCGAGTCATACGTTCGATGAGGCCTGGGAAAAACCGGACATTCTTTTTGTACCGGGCGGTCCTGCACCAACGTTTGAACTGCTGTCCAATCAGCGTGCGCTCCAATTTCTGGCGGACCGCGGCGAACGAGCGGATTGGATTGGAAGTGTATGCACAGGTTCAATTCTTCTCGGGGCCGCTGGTCTGCTTAAGGGATATCGCGCGACGTCGCATTGGTTTGCTCGCGACTTGCTGACAGCCTATGGCGCCGAAGTTGTCCGTGATCGATGGGTCATTGATCGCAACAGAGCATCTGGCGGCGGTGTGACTGCAGGGATCGATTTTGGTCTGGCGCTGATGGCCCACATCTGTGGGGACGAAACCGCCCGTCAGTCTCAACTGGGTATGGAATACGCCCCTAACCCGCCTTTCGCATCCGGTACGCCCGAAGAAGCAAATCCGGACACTCTGGAGGCCGTCAGTGCCATGTTTATTGCCAGCACAGGTGATCTTGATCTGGCAGAGGCCGTGTCTGCTTCAGCGGCAAAAATTGGTGCATAGGGGAAACGAGTGATGATGAAACGAATTGAGCCAAATCCAAGCGCGCAGCCTCAGACGCATGCCAACGCGATCCTTGCGGGTGAAGACTTGTTTATTGCTGGCCAGGTTGGCATCGACCGAGAAACCGGTGTGACCGTCAGTGGAATTGCCGCGCAGGCAAAAGTCGCCCTGGAGAACATTGAGGCAATTGTAGAGGCTGGCGGTGGCGGCATAAAAGATGTTGCTAAGCTCACGATATTCGTCGCGGATATGGACGCATTTGCCGCTCATGCTGCTGAACTCCAGGAAGCAATATTCTCGACATTCCCGGATGGCTACCTGCCAACGATTTCACTGATTGGTGTGACGGCGTTGCTTTCGCCTGAATACCTTATTGAAATTGAAGGACAGGCTAAAATCGGCGGCTCGAAATGAGCGCGCGTGGCATTAATTTTGACGATCCAGCTGAGCTGGATCGTCAGTACAACATAAGCATTGCAGTCCCAGAGATAGACACAATCGCGGAAGCTCTGGTGGCACCAAACGCTGCTTGTCGCGAGAGACATTCCGGATATCGTGAATATGCGTACGGTGAGGCAGCACTACAAAAGCTGGATTATTTCCCCGCAGACGACAATGCCCCTCTTCTCATTTATATCCATGGCGGATACTGGTATGCGTTCGACAAACAGTTCTTCTCCACCGTGGGCGAAGCTTGGAACAGTGTTGGTGTGTCGGTAGCTGTCGTGAACTACCGGCTGGCACCGACTGTTCGCATGGGAAGCATCGTTAGTGACGTCAGGCAATCGGTCATTTGGCTTTGGCGCCAGCGACAGCAGCTGAAATTTGATTCATCGAGAATGGTTGTCGCAGGTAGTTCTGCCGGCGGTCATCTCACCGCAATGATGTTGGCGACGGACTGGCAGGCAGTACAACCCGGCCTTCCCAAAGAATTGCTGAAAGCCGGGGCCTCAATCAGCGGGCTCCATGATTTGGAACCGTTTCGTCGAGCGCCGTTTCTCAAAGACACTCTGAATCTGAGCGACCAAGATGTTCGTGATTACAGCCCGGCGCGCTTGAAACCTCCGACATCTGCTCCTTTGATCACATGCGTTGGCGGAGACGAAACAGCAGCTTTTCACGCTCAAAACCGACTTATTGCTGAGCGCTGGCCCGGCAATTTCAGAGCTGATATCCCCTCGCCCGGAACCAATCACGTGACCGTCAACCTTGAACTGACGACACCAACATCGGCTTTGTTCAGCGGTGTACATGAGCTTTTTGACACTTAGCGCAAGCAATTTTGGTCGACCTGCTTTCCAGCATGCGCTTCTATGGACGCTTCAGGAATCTGCGACATTCCCTGTCTGGAGGAGACATTTATGGACAAGCCGACAATCGCGGCGAAAGAGCCCGCTCAGGTCGAGGTCAAAGCCGGTGAAAGTTACTGGTGGTGCCGCTGCGGGAAATCCGCCAACCAGCCCTTCTGCGATGGGTCTCATCAAGGCACGTCCTTTGAGCCCATGGAATACAAAGCGGAAAAAGATCGCACGCTGTTCTTCTGCCAGTGCAAAGCCACCAAGCGTGAACCGTTCTGCGACGGCGCCCACGATGATCTTTGAGGTTTGGGATCTCTGACGCTCGCGAGCTCTCGCGTCAGTGCTTGTCGCGGCGCAGAACCATCACCTTGTCGGCCTCCATGCCGACAATGCGTTCAAAGCCATATTGCTCATAAAGCCCGTGAGCATCATTGGTGCCGAGCATCCAGCGATTGACCTTGGCGAGCGCCGGATCGCCGGTAACGACCTCCATGAGCCATTTGCCGAGGCCCTGGCCTTGAAGCTTTGGGTCGACCAGCACGTCTGAAAGCCAGGCAAAACGCGCCATATCGCTCACCACACGGGCGAAGCCAACCTGCGCGCCTTGCACCTCGTAGAGCCCGTAGACCCTTGAGTTTTCCTGGGATGTCCAGAGCGTCTCCGGCGTGTTGCCGCTGGCCCAATAGGTTTTGGCGAGCGTGCCCAACAGCCAGTCTCTGTCCACGCGACCAAGGTCTGTCGAAATCTCAAAACCATCGCGTTTCCAAGTGCTTATCGACATTTATTAACCCTATTTGGCCGGTGCTTTAGTCTTCAACGGTGATCGTCAGTCCGTCATAGGCAGGCTCATGGCCGTCCGGCAGTTCCTTGGCGAGCGTGGCGTAATCCAGGTCCACATGGAGGTTTGTGAGCACCCCATGAGGTACCTTGAGCCGTTCCAGCCAGGAAAGTGTCATCTCCACATGGGCATGGCTTGGGTGGGGCTTGTAGCGGAGCGCGTCCACAACCCAGTGCTCAATGCCTTCCAGCGCCGTGAAACTCTCTTCCGGCAATCCCACCAGATCAGCGGAATAGGCGACAGAGCCAATGCGAAAGCCGAGCGAGCGGATATCCCCATGGTCCTGATCAAAGGGCAGAGCGGTGATGGCACCCCCTTCCCCGTCAATCGTCACCGGCTCGCCGGGGCGGATCATGTGGCCATTCAGGATCGGCGGATAGCTGGAGCCTTGCGGCGTTTGGAAGCAATAGCCGAACCGCGTCATCAGCGTTTCAGACGTATAGGCATCCATATAAACGTTCACCCGCTGCATACGGTTGATCGCCACCATGCGGAGATCATCAATCCCGTGGCTCTGGTCCGCATGATCATGGGTGAATAGTACCCCATCGATCCACTGCGTGCCCGTGTCGATGAGCTGTTCGCGCATGTCTGGCGAGGTGTCGATCAACACGGTTGTTTTCTTCGCCGGGTCGTCTTCCCAGCGTTCGACCAGGAGCGAACAGCGCCGCCGCCGGTTTTTCGATTCCTTGGGGTCGCACGCGCCCCAATAGCCACCAATGCGCGGCACGCCACCGGAGGAGCCCGAGCCCAGGACCGTAAAACGTGTGGTCATGTGAGCCGCTCCCGCGGCACCTTGGTGAAGAGCCGGAAGAAATTGTCGGTTGTTGCCGTGGCGAGCGCGTCGGTCTCAATGCCCTGCAGCTCAGCGACCTTGGCGGCGGTATGGGCGACAAACGAGGGCTCGTTCCGCTTGCCGCGCTTCGGCACCGGTGCCAGATAGGGAGCGTCCGTCTCCACCAGCAGGCGCTCCAGCGGCACGTCTTTCGCGGTGGCCTGCAGGTCCGCGGCGCTTTTGAAGGTGACGATGCCAGAGAGCGAGATATAGAGCCCCAGATCAAGAGCCGTCATGGCGAGCGGCCGCCCGGAACTGAAACAGTGGAGCAGAGCGGGAAATGCCCCCTTCCCTATTTCTTCTGTCAGGATCTCTGCCATGTCCTCATCCGCATCACGTGTGTGAATGACCAGCGGCAATTGGGTTTCCCGTGACGCCTCGATATGGGCGCGGAAATTGTTCTTCTGAGCGTCGCGCGGACTGTGCTCATAATAATAATCGAGCCCGGTCTCGCCAATGCCGACCACCTTCGGGTGCTGGGCGAGCTCAACAAGACGCGCGGTGTCCACGTCCGGCTCAGACTCCGCCTCATGAGGGTGAATGCCGACGGTGCAGACAATATTGTCGTAAGCCTCGGCGACCTTCAGCACGCCGTCAAAGCCCTTGAGTGTCGTGCCGATGGTGACCATGAGGCCTACACCCGCCTCGCCCGCGCGCGCAACCACATCATCCAACTCGCCGTTGAAGTCTTTGAAGTCCAGATGGCAATGGCTGTCGACCAGACGCGCACTCATGGCCCAGCCTCCGGCTCCACATAGCGCGGGAAGACCGGCTCAGGTTTCGGCAATTCGGTGCCTGCTTTCAGGCGATGCGCCGCCCCGCAGAATTCGAATGTCCGCTCACCCTCAGGCACTGCCAACACGTCCAACAGCTTGGCGGCCCCAGCCGGCACAAAGGGCTGCGCGAGCAGCGCCACATTGCGCACAACCTCCGCGGTCACATAAAGCACCGTGCCCATGCGCACCGGGTCCGTTTTCTTGAGCGCCCAGGGCTCCTCGCCCGCGAAATAGCGATTGGCTTCCGCAACCACATCCCAGATCGCGCCAAGCGCTTTGTGAATGGCCCGGTCGTCCATGTGACCCCGGGCAAGCTCAAGCGCTGCGTCCGCCTGGGCCAGAATGGCCTCATCCTGCGGCAGCAGATCAGCAGGCTCCGGAACGACACCGCCAAGGTTCTTGTTCAGCATGGAGAGCGAGCGTTGCGCGAGATTGCCCAGATCATTGGCAAGGTCCGAGTTGATCCGGTTGATGAGCGCGGTCTTGGAAAAATCGCCGTCATTCCCGAAGGGCACTTCGCGCAGCAGGAAGTAACGGACCGGGTCGAGCCCATAGGTCTCCACCAGTTCGAACGGGTCAATCACGTTGCCGAGCGACTTGGAAATCTTCTCGCCTTCATTCGTCCACCAGCCATGGGCGAACACCTGTGATGGCAACTCGATACCGGCGGACATCAGGAAAGCCGGCCAGTAGACCGTGTGGAACCTCAGAATGTCTTTGCCGATCACATGCACATCCGCAGGCCAGAACTTATTGAAGAGGTCGCTATCTGCGTTCGGATAGCCTGCAGCGGCGATGTAGTTGGTGAGCGCGTCGAGCCACACATAAACGATGTGATCCGGATCACCCGGCACCGGCACGCCCCAATTGAAAGTCGTGCGCGAAATCGACAGGTCCCGAAGGCCGCCCTTCACAAAACTCGCGACCTCATTGCGGCGGGTTTCTGGGCGAATGAAACCCGGCTGATCATAGAGGTCCAGAAGCTTGTCCTGATAGGCGGACAGCCGGAAGAAATAGCTCGGCTCCTCAACCCATTCCACCGGTGCGCCTGTCGGCGCGACTTTATCTCCTGAAGGAGAGTCCTGCAGCTCGTCTTCGCCATAAAAGGCTTCGTCACGGACGGAATACCAGCCAGCATAAGAGTCGAGATAAATGTCGCCCTTATCGGCCATCCGTTGCCAGATGTCCTGCACTGCCTTGATGTGCCGGTCTTCGGTCGTCCGAATGAAATCATCAATGGAGAAGTTCATCGTCTCTGCGAGAGACTGAAACCGGCCGGAGATCTGCGCGCAAAGCTCCTGGGGCGTAATGCCTTGTGCCTCGGCTGATTTCTCGACCTTCTGGCCGTGCTCATCATTGCCGGTCAGAAAAAGGACGTCATACCCGTCCAGCCGCTTGAAACGCGCCAGAGCATCACATGCCAGCGTCGTATAGGCATGCCCGATATGGGGCACGTCATTGACGTAGTAGATCGGCGTTGTGATGTAGAAGGACTTTGCGGCGGACATTGTGAGAAGCACTCTTCAGGAAAATTTGTTCGAACGGACCAAATGCAGGCGATAGCGGTGTCGACGGTTCAAGCGGAGCGGGCCATGCCGGAAGCGGCGGCCTCAAGCATCGAGAATGCGTTCAATATCACCAACTTACGATCCATGTTGAGCGCTTCCGCGCGGGTGGCCAAATCGCCGATCTTTTCCCATACCTCGACCCAGCGATCAAGGTTTCCACTGCCCACGAGCCGCGCCATGGCGGCGGCTTCCTCTGGGACGATTTCGGGTGTTGGCGGGCCTCCGGCCCCCTGGCGCACGGCGCGCGCCACCCAATCGCGCATCAGGTCGATCAAGATCTCGAATGTCTGTTCAGCGCCGCGCCGCGCAGCCTTGTCCGCCAGTGCATGCATTGCGGCGATATCCGGCCTAGGCAGTTGGCAAATGAGGTCTACCATGGATCGGTAGAGCTCCAGCCCTCCGCCGGAAGCGATGGTGAGCGCCCGCCCTGCGCTCCCTTCGGCCAGGATGTCTATGGCCGCAACATCGTCTCCGCTGAGATCCACCCCATTGGCGCCGAGCACCTGATCCATGGCGCTGCTGTTGAGGGCAGGCATTGGCAACTGCCGACACCGGGATCGAATGGTTGGCAGCAACCGTCCGGGTTGATGACTGACCAGCAGGAACAAAGACTTTGCGGGCGGTTCTTCAAGAACCTTGAGCAGCGCGTTGGCAGAGTTCGCATTCATCTCGTCGGCGCTGTCGACAATGCAGACACGCCAGCCACCCGCCCCGGCACTCTTTCCGAAGAAACCCGACGTCTTGCGGACCTCATCAACCGGGATGACCGACTTCGCCTTTTTGGTTTTGTCGTCGACGGGACGGCGTATGACCAAGAGGTCTGGATGGCCCTGCGACAGGATTTGCCGCGCAGCGGGCATGTCTTGCGAGATAGCGAGGTTCTCGGCACCCATCGCCCGCGCCTTGTCAGCGTCTCCATAGGTCAGCACAAACTTCGCCATATGATAGGCGAGCGTTGCCTTGCCGATCCCCTTCGGACCCGTTAGCAGCCAGGCGTGATGCATGCGCCCGCTCATGAACGCGTCGAACAGGCTTTGCTCTGCGGGTGCTTGCCCGTAAAGGACGGGCGTCTCGCGCGGGTGTGTGAAGTCGCCCAAGCGGTCAGGTTCAGGAAGATCACTCATGGACGCAGCTTACCATGACCGGGGCGGGCTGTCAGAGCCCGAAGCGGGCCGCCGTCTCCGACCAGATGGCCTGGTGCACCGCGTCGATCTTGTCTGTTGCGTCGATCACTTTACACCGGTCCGGCGCACCCTCCGCAATACCCAGAAAAGCCTGACGCAGGGTTTGATGGAACGCCTGCCCCATCTTCTCATACCGGTCTTCGCCGTCGCCGCGGCTGCCCGCCCGAGCGAGCCCCTCTTCGACCGGCAGATCAAGGATCAGCGTGAGGTCCGGCATGGTGTCAGCCACAACCAGTTGCGTCAGGTCCTGCAGGACATTTGTCCCCAACCCTTGGGCTACACCCTGATAAGCAACCGAGGAGTCGACAAAACGGTCGCAAAGCACCCACGTGCCAGCCTCAAGGGCGGGACGAATGACGCGCTCCAAATGATCGGCACGTGCTGCAAAGTGCAGCAAGACTTCGGTCATGCCCGTCCATCGATCACTTTCGCCTGTAACAAGGAGTGACCGTATCTCCTCTGCCCCGGGCGAGCCGCCAGGTTCACGTGTTTGAAGGATACTGTGTCCAGCTTTCTCCAGCGCTTCGCCGAGGAGTCTGATCTGGGTCGACTTGCCCGCCCCCTCGCCGCCTTCAAATGTGATGAAGCGGCCTGTTTGCGGGCGGTCGGCACTCATGAGGCTCTATTCGCCTGTAACCATTTGAAGGAGCGAACTCATCGCGCGGCCGAACAGGCCGATCTGGTCGACATTGGCGCCGGCGTAGATGGGAAATGTGCGTGTGGGCGCGTTAGGCGCTTCAATGGTCAGGGTTCCGACTTCTTGCCCGGCCTTGATGGGCGCTGCGATCGGGCCATCCCAGTTTGCCGAGACTTTCATGTCCCGGCGGGCCGCGCGCGTAAGCGTGAGACTAACGTCTTCCGCAACCACGAGCGGCACGAGGTCATAAACGCCTTGCCAGACCTCGGCGTTCTCAACCACTTCGCCCGCTGCATAGAGATCGTAGGTTTTGAATTCCCGGAAACCCCAGCGGAGAAGCTTTTCGCTCTCTTCAGACCGCTCCCGTTCAGACGTCAATCCGTTGACCACCATGATGAGACGCCGCCCGTTCTGCTCGCCAGAGGCAACCAGGCCATATCCTGATGCTTCCGTGTGGCCAGTCTTCAAACCATCGACGTTGAGATTCATATAGAGCAGCGGATTCCGGTTGGACTGCGAGATTCCATTCCAGGTGAAATTGCGTTCCGCATAGTAGGGATAATAGTCGCTCAACTCATAAATGAGGTGGCGAGCCAGCTGTGCCAGCTCGCGGGAAGTCATTTTGTGCTCGGGATGCGGCCAGCCAGTCGAATTGCGAAACTCCGCTTGAGCAAGCCCAAGCTCCCTGCCCCTGCGTGTCATCTCTTCGGCAAATGCTTCTTCCGACCCGCTCATACCTTCGGCGATCGCAATACAGGCATCATTGCCCGACTGAACGATCACGCCCCGGATGAGGTCTTCCACAGGAATGCGCGAATTTACCTCAGCGAACATAGTGGATGAACCGGAAGCGGCACCGCCCCGGCGCCAGGCGTTTTCGCTGACCGTCATCGTATCGGTCAGACTAAGGCGTCCCTCTTTTAGCGCTTCGAACAGCAGCGTCATCGTCATGAGCTTCGTCATGCTGGCGGGCGCCATCGGCACATCACCCTGCTTTTCGTAGAGGATGTCGCCGGTTTCGCCATCCATCAGAACAGCGAAGGTCGCTTTGGTTTCAAAGCCCGCTGCGGTAGTGGACGTGAACGAACCCACCACGAACAGCAGGGCGAAAATGGAGTGCGAAAGAGGACGAAAGATCATGAGACTCTTCAAGTTTGAGTGTTACGGCGGTCAAGGTACCGCCTTGCGAGCCATTATTGGATAACAACTCTGGCGTTTGTGTGACCACGACCCGTAATTTGCTGCAACAAACTGTTGGCCGCCTGTGGATCCTGAACGGGGCCCACCCGGACCCGGTAGAGCTCCGTGCCGTTCACGTTAATGGGGTTCACTTCAACAGGACCTAGATCGGACAGCTGAATTCGAAGCGCTTCAGCGTTGGCCTGATTGGCAAACGCGCCCGCCTGAACATAAGTGCCTGGAAGAGCTGGAGGCGCCAGGTTGGTTGTTTGGGTCGCAGGCGCCTGAGTGGCCGCTGGTGTATCCGGAATGGGCGCCATATCAGACGGGCGCAACGTGCCGCTGGCCGCACTTGCGGGATAGGTGGGTGTCAGGGATGCGACCTGGACCGCTTGCGTGGGCGCCGCAATTGCGTTGTCACGATCTGTTGGTTGCTGAGGTGGCGGCGCTGTGAACTGATTTTCAGCAACGACGGATTGAACGTCCGGCACATCACCGTCTAGAGGTGCGCGACGAAGGTACTGAACCCTGACGCGCGCTGTGCCCTGTTTCAGAAATCCTAGAAGCTCAGCTGACCGGCGGGATAGGTCGATCTCGCGATCCGCCACGAAGGGACCTCGATCATTGATCCTGACGACCAGCGATCGCCCATTCTCAAGATTGGTGACCCGCGCATAAATCGGCATGGGCAGTGTTGGGTGAGCGGCGGTGATCAGGTTCTGGTCGAACACCTCGCCATTAGCCGTTGGTTTCCCGTGAAAATTTGGGCCGTACCAGGACGCCATGCCTTTGCGGTCGTAGTTTTCATCTTCTGCCGGATAGTACCACTGACCGTCGATTTTGTAGGGATTGCCAACTTTATAGACCCCACCGCCGGTGCCTTGCCCCAACGACTTCGCCACATGAGCGCCAAGCTGGGCTTCTGCGCAACCAGCCGCGATGAGCGGACCCATCAAGAGGCCAATCATGGCTGATAGCCGCCGTGCCGACGGACGCCGGGTGCGCCGCATGGGTTCCGCTGTTTCTCCGCCAGGGCATGGGGGGGAAGATGCTGTCTGCTTTTCCATATCTTTCGCCGCCTGCATTTCACCGAATCAGGTCAAATCCTCTGAAATCTCTTATAGCGCCGCAAATATGCCGACGCCACGAAACTCAGTCGCTGCCGGATCCGGCCGCATTGCGTCTGCGGTCCCGGGCGGTCACTATGTCGCCCCAGCACAATGGGGTCAGAGGCATCAGAATTTTGGGCCCATGAGTGCGAACAAAACCTTTACGAAAGTTCACGAATTGACCCTGCCCGCCCCCTCTTTGACCCGCTCGCTGGTGAGCCTAATCCGATCCAAGCCGGTCACCGAGGCTGATCTATCGGCGGCGGCACTCTATGTGCTGGATGCGATCGCCAATACATGCGCCGGACGGAACTCCGAACCGGGCAGAACATTGACTGCCTGGTCGAACGCGGGCGCTGGATCAAACACAACACCCGATACGGGCAAGCAGGCCTTTTTGCTGGGTGCCCTCACTCATATTTTGGAAACTGATGACCTTCATCGCCAATCGGTCGTGCATCCGGGATGTGTCGTCGTACCCCCGGCCTGGGTATTGGCATCGGAACACGACCTGGATGGTCGCGCCTTCCTGACCTCAGTTCTCCATGGTTTTGAAGCCACGACCCGCATTGGTATGGCGGTCGGCGCAGAGCACTATCGGATCTGGCACAACACGGCGACCTGCGGTCCTTTCGGCTCAGCCATGGCTGGCGCCGCTCTTCTGGACTTGAGTGACGCCGAAACGACCCATGCTCTAGGGAATGCCGGAAGCCAGGCGGCGGGCTTGTGGGAGTTTCTTGAAACGGGGGCGATGACCAAACACCTGCATGCGGGGCATGCGTCGGAAGCCGGCGTTCGCGCGGCCGAACTTGCAAAATATGGCTTCACCGGTCCGCCCAAGATCCTGGAAGGCGAAAAAGGGTTCTTCAAAGCAACCTGCCCAGATGCCGATCCATCTGCGGTGCTGGCGGACCCTGATGACCCATGGCAGCTGACGACCACCTCCATAAAGCCATGGCCTTCCTGCCGCCATACCCACCCGGCCATAGATGCCGCTGAAGCCATCCGCGCACAGGTGCAAAACCAAGGCACACCGCTCTCGGAGGATATGATCCGGTCTGTTGAGGTGGGCGTCTATCAGGCGGCGCTGGACGTGTGTGATCGGGTTGATCCGACAACGGACTATGAAGCCAAATTTTCACTGCACCACACGGTTGCGGCGGCATTGCTTCTCGACAAAGTGGATTTTGAGGCTTTTGGCGAAAAAGCCCGCGGCGAATTAGAGACAGCGCGACCAAAGATCAGACCGAGGCTTCAAGAGCCGTTCGCCTCTGCCTATCCCAATGCGTGGGGAAGTTCGGTAACCCTTGAACTGACGTCAGGTGAGATTTTTGCTGAGACCAGGGAACACGCCAAAGGCGATCCGGAGGCGCCTCTGACCCGAAGCGAGATGATCGACAAGGCGCATATGCTTCTGACCCACGCAGGGCTCTCAGAACCGAATGGATTCATAGAGGCCATATTGGCTCTGCCGGAAGGCGGTCTCTTGCCGGAGCTTCCTTGCGTGGAGAGTGTCTAAACAGGTAAGCGAAAACCGCCCGGCACTTAAGCCGCAACGAAACTCAGATAGGATTGCGCAGCCGCGCCGATGAGCACGGAACCCCAGATCCAGCTTGTACGGACGAGAAAGCTGCGTCGCTCTTTTTCAGCAGGTGCAGCCGCCGCTTCCGCGCTCGCCTCTTGAACTTCTTCAGGCGCTGGGGCGGCGGGCATTGGCATTCGGTATTCGCGCAGGCCTGCAATGAAAATTCCGGTTCCCAGCACAAGCATAATGATCGCTGGTACCCACCACTGCGTAAAATCGATCGCCATAAACTCCACCCAACTCGTTCTTTCTTACAGCGCCCCCTGACGCCGGTATATTGCGGCGCATTGTGGCAAACTGCGGGAAACTTGGCAAAGTCCATTTCTTACAGGTTTATTCACCTGATGGGCGCAAAATGCGTCGCGTTAACCTTGTTTCCTTGCAGTTTGATTAATCCATTCTGACCACAAGCCCAGATCGAGCAGATTCACCATGCCGCATGAAAAACGTGAAATCGTCTTTTCAATGAATGAATTTTTGGAAGCGTTGATGCGGTACAATGAAATGCGCGGCGGCGTTCGATACCGAGCGCATCAAATCAAGGCCGTTGGTGTTGACAGGAGCGGCACAGGCTCGACCCAACTCACATTCGAAGACGAAGAGACAATCGGCTTTACGGAAAGCGACATAATCGCTTCCCTCATCGCCTACTGCATCGAAAACAAGGTGCCTCTGCCGGCCCGTGCGGGCAAGCGCGTCGTGGTGACTGATACCGGCGTCGAGTTGGCGATTGAAAGCAAGACAGATTGGGTGCAGCCCGTCCCCCTTCCCATCAGCGAGATGGTGAGCTGAGAATTTTGCAGCTTTCTTTTGTGCACAGAAGCGTTATTTGCTAAACGATCAGCGCGCCGGGAAGATACCCGGTGAGTCGGCTGATTATGCCCCTGCGGAGGGGTGCGAGAGTGGTTGAATCGACCGGTCTTGAAAACCGGCAGGCGTGCAAGCGTCTCGTGGGTTCGAATCCCACCCCCTCCGCCATTTCCTATACAGACTGGACCATCGTGGGCGGGACCGCGAACCCACCTCTAAAAGCGGGCAATGCGCGCCATACATTGCCGGTGGTTCGAATCCCACCTACTCCGCCACTTCCCTTGAGTGTCCGAACCGGCGTTGGTGGAATCACGAACCCACCGCTTAAGGTAGGCTAGCCTTCATCAGGAAACATATGGCGATAAAGCTGCAGGGTGTAGGGATCGTCATAAGACCAGCTGTGGACCAATTGAAACCAGTTCGCTCCTAAAGAATAGGCGGCGCAACGCAAAGCGTATCCACGCCGGATGAAGGCGCTGGATCCGGTATGAGCCGGACCACCATAGCGCGTTGTATGCGCATTCCGATTAACAACCATCGCGAAATCGACGGCCATATCGTGCTGCAACGTCTGTTGGGCTGCCCTTAGGTTATCATACGTGAGATGGTGTCCGTGGAATTCGCCGACAGTGAGGACATCACCCCGCAGATTTCCGTTCCCCTCAAGACTCCAGGGCCAGACCCAGTGGAAGCTACTCGCATGTTCATCGAAAGCTGGGTTGAAATTAGCCGGGAAGAACACCGGGAGATCGAGGCCATTTCTGTTCTCATGAATGCTCAGCGGTGTGCCCGCATGTCTGACCAACCCTTCCGATACCAACAGATAGGCTGTGTTGTAATCCGGCCCCGCAAACGTTTGGCCCAGATAGGGCGCGAGATATCCTGCAGCCTTTTCGCTACCAGTCTGATTTCTCACCTGCGGCGACCAATTGCCGCTCAGCATGCGATAGGCATAGCCTGCGATCTCCTTCTGAATAAAAAGACTGCCCGCCTGTCTGATGAAGGACACAATGGGCACCCAGCGCGGGAGAGGGCCCCAATTGCCAACAAGACCGCCCCAATCGTGAAAAATGCGCCCCGCCGCGTAGAGAACGCCGCTGGTTGCACGGTTCAAGGGCGTCAAAGACCGAACGGCGACATAAGGCACCAGAACGCCAATAGCGCTGGCCAGCATCGTCCATCCAACATCAACCCAATCCTCCTTGAAACGATCCCATGTGTCGCTGATTTGCTTCAAGGAGAAGCTCAGCGCAACCGCGTTAACCGCGCCCATGAAGGCAAACCGGAGATTTTGATGCGGGAATTCGCCATCTGGATCGACCAGATTGATCGGGTCGTTCTGAACATAAGCGTAGGGGCTTAGACCGTCACGACGCGGATCGATCTGAAGGAACCGGCCCGTGTCCGGGTCATATAGCCGCGCCGGGGTGGTCACCAGGCCGGTGACCGGATCAATCCGATGGCTTGTGAACTGAGCGAGGGCCGGATAGTCACCACTGACGCGACTGAGGCCACCGAAAGGTTGATAGTCGAAGGATCCCACGGCATCGTAGTTGGTGCCGTCAACCAAAGCGCGGATTGAGCCTTGGTTGTCCGTCAATGTATAAATCAACTGGCCGTTTTGCTCGGTTGCAACCATGCCAGACGGACCATTGACGAAGTAGTTCACGGTGGTCGTGCTATTTCGGGTTTCTTCGCGCGCGATGAGGTTGCCAGTGAGATCGTAGTACGATGTCAGTGTTGCGACGGTCGAACCGTCTGATGTCTCTGTTTCCTGCGCAGCCTGACCGCCGCCATCATAAAGCCAATTGACGCTGTCGCCGCCAGTGACCGTTACGCTGTCTGCCCGCCGCAGCACCGTGTCGAAGGTGACCGAAAGATCATTCTGCGGGAGGGAGGTCATATTTCCGTTCTGGTCGTAGGACGGCGACCAGGTGGTTGGCGATACCAAGGTCAAAGACAGATCGTCCACAAAGACCGCTGGGCCGGAAGACGCTGATCCCGTCGCGCGTGTCGCGTTAACAAGAGACAGTTGAGCCCGTGTCACATTTCCGCCAAGCCCCAAGGAAGAGCGAACGGTGGCTACATCAACGCTGACCGTCTGCTGCTGCCAGGTGGTCCCCGCCGGGACCGTCTGCAGCGTCTTTTCGGCAATCGGCCCAGAGGGCCCGAACAGGGTCAGCACCCATCTCGCCTGATCGCCGGGCGTACCGCTGTAACCCGTATCCGGCTTGGTATAGACCGTGAGCGTCAGGCTGGCGTCTGGTGACAAATAGGTATCGAGAAGCAATTGTTCGGCATGACCCAAAGCATTGCCGCCGCCGAGCTGCAAACACTGACTTCCGGAATGGGGATCGGTCGTTGACAAAACACTGGTCGACGGCCCGCCATTGACACTCTCCCAAACCCACTCCCCTGCTGTATTTCCGCTCGCGCTGTCAAAGTCGGCAGGTGCGGAGACGCTCGGTGTCAGGCTGGAATAGCCATTGGCTGGCGTCCCGGGCGCTCCGGCATCAGTCGTCGGGTAAGCTGCCGTGTAGCCTGTAGCGCCCCGGTTCCAGGCCAGGCGGTTGCCATTTGGGTCATAAGCGGCCGCACCGTCTGCCGCGAACCCGAATGCTGCAGTAAGGCTGGATGCGGCATCTGTGAGACGGCCCACGGAGTCATAGGCATAGTCGTATTCTAACGGCGTGGGTGGCGTCGCCCACTTTTCGCTAAAAAGATATTCGGCGACACTTTTTCCGACACGTCCGTCTGAATATTCAGTTTGGTCGCTCGCTGTGTAGTTCAACGAAAGGTCGAGATAGGGATCCGCGATACCTGTCAGGCGACTGTCGGCGTCATAAGTGAAGTCACGAGTAAAGGTCGGTGCCGTAGAAGACTGAGGACGGTCGATGGCGAGCGAGGATAGGCTTCCTTCATAGCCATAACTGTAGGCCGCGTAGCGGGCCTGCACCCAATCGACGGGTTGGGAGGGGTCGATGATTTCGCGGTCCCCGGTCGCGTTGCCGATTCCGGCAAGGCGTCCCAACCGGTCGTAATAGTAGCCAACGCTGAAGCTCTGACTGTCCAGTTCTGGATAGGTAATGGAACCGATTTCCCCGCCAGGGGTATAGCTATAGCCGGTGGTCACCTCTGCGTTTGCGCCGACGGTTTTGGACGTAGATAGAACCCGGCCACGCCCATCATAGGTAATATTCTCAACCACACCCGCTGTTCCTGTGTCCTGCTGGGTCTGGCTCTTCCAGATCCGTCCAATCAGATTTTCCGTCGTCGTCGTACCGTCGCTGTCATAGGTCAAAAGAGAACGCCAGCGCCCGGTTGCGGTGGCTCCGGTTCCGCCGCCACCCGTCACTTTGGGGAATTCCTGTGAATTGATCTGAGCCAGCAGTGCGCTGCTGTCCCATTGATAGCTGGCATCTTGGATCCAGCCGCGCTCGACCGGTCTGCCTAGCACGTCATAGCGCAGATACTCGATACGTTGCACGGTGGAGCCGCCGGACTGAGCGGCCGCACCTTCTGATGTCATCACAAAGCGTAACCGGTCCGCACTGTCATAGGCGTATTTCGTCACGCCACCATCCGGCGTTGTCTTTTGGGTCAAGCGGCCCAAAAAGTCGTAGGAGTTGCTCTCCGTCCAAGTCGCCGCCGTGGTGCCGGAGGGAGGAGTCAACGCGTTTGCCTGCGTTCGAGTACATACCCTGCCCGCGGCGTCATACGTTATGGCCTCCACAAGAGTGGTCGGCGCTGAGGAAGGTCCCGCGTAGCGCTGTAGCAGTCGTCCATCAAGGTCCCGAATTTCACCGGTCTTGACGGAAACAGGAGACGAGGAATGCTGACCAATTTGCCGGGTTACTTCTGCTTTCCGATAGACGACGGGAGAATCGGTGTCCGGCGTTGCTGTGGCGAGCGCGCTGACGCCCGAATAGGCGATGCTCGTTAGATATCCGGTTCCTGAGGAATCGACAGCGTCACGGCTTGGCAATACGGATACGGGCCTGCCCAGGAGCGATTGTTCAAAAACGGTGGAACTATAGCTGAGCTGAGTTTGCGAGCCGGTTAGAGCCACTCCGTTTTCAATGTAGTTCTTGACTGTTTGAACGGTGCCATCCGGTGCATCCAGATACTGGTCCGGTGCACCAGAGGGCAGTTCTGGCGGCGTGGTCCCCGTGCCACTTTGAAGAACGAGGTCCGCAGTCACCGGAAGGCGGGATATGACGGGCCGCCCCAGGCCGTCAGCAAAGCCTCCTTCATTCTGCAGCTGAAAGGCTCCTGAAGAGTTCCGCCCTAGGAACGAGACTGCCTGCAAGGGCAGTCCGCGCGCATCCGAAAAAGACAAGCTCATCCGCGGATCATCCATCCGAATAAGTTCATCAAAATCAGCAGCTGTGTCGACCGCAAGTGTCAAACCGCCGGTCGATGGGACCGAACCGCTGTCATATGCGAAAAGCGGTACGCCGTTAACGAGGCAGGTGTAAAAACCGTCTATGGCTGTGAACGTCCACTCGCTACCCAAAGCGACGGTCGCAGGCGCCTCCTGCAAAACAGTCAAGGTGTTGTCGCTGAGTGAAACCAGCGTGTAACCGCCCGCTCCTGAGTTAGCCGAAGCATCCCAGCGTAGAAACACTGTCCCGTCGCCAATTGCCGGGCTTGCGCCATCTGCCGGCGCGACCTGTATTCGCACAGCGAAGTTTGCCGTATTGGCATTTTTCGGCGACGCCGTCCCGCCCACGCCGGATCCTGTTGCTCCTCCGGTATAACTCAGCTTGCCGGAAGCAATCGACCACGCGCCGCCATTTGCGGCTGTCACTGTCCAGTCGGCCGACAGCGTATCTCCGTGGAAATCGTCATATTGGGTCGTACCGCCCGGCAGTAAGGCGAGCGTGGTGTTGGGCGTTCCACTTGAAAAATCACCGCCCGTTATCGGCAATTGCCGCGACAGGCCTGCAAACTGCGCTGAAACGATCTCGTTATCAGGACCAATCGTCGCGACCGGTTCCAAAGTGGAACCGAAGATCGTACTGATGGACTGCCCATTGCTATCGATAGCCGCCAGAGGCAACCACCGTTCGGTGTCATAAACACCAGCGCTAAAGGTTGCCTTGAGGGGCGACAGCCGCAGCTCGTCAATCAGAATTGCCTGATCTGTATTCGTGTTGTTCAAGACAATAAATGCGTAGACCGAGCCTGTGTCCGGTGTCTTACCCGAAAGCGCAGAGTTTATGTTGAAGAGCGTCTGCCGGTATTCCCAACCGGTGTCTGTTCCGGAAAGCGTGAGCGTGGTCAGCGCCGCAGACTTTTGATCCCCGTTTTCCTTCCAATAAACCGAGATCTCCGCGCTTGCGGTCTGAGGCCCCGCCTCAAACGCTATCGGCGTGCGGGCCCAGCAGCTAAATACATAGTCTGCGTTCAAATCTGCTGGCGCAAATGACCGGCCAATCAAGCCATTCGGACTGTTTGCCGGAATCTGAAAACTGCGCGAGCCGGTGTGGGCGTCTGTGTCAATAATATGGCTGTTGAGCCCACCGGCCCCGAGCGGCACCCAGCCGTTGGTACTCTCGTATACCTCGAAACCAAAATAAGAGAATGAGTTTTGGTCCGCATTGGCAGCGCTGGCCGTCGTGATCCGATCAAGCTGGTCGGTCAGATAAACCGATGTATTCCCCATAATGTCGGTTGCTTCGGTCACTTGACCCGCAATGCTGTAATCTTTGACCTGAGCAACCGTTTGCCAGCCTGTTGGCGGAGTTGAGCCTGGCGTCCATGCATCGAAGGCGGCGGCACTAGCATCGGTCATGCGGTAGGTGACGGCTGGTGCCCAGCCGCTGGCACTTGACGGCCAGCTATTGTTCCAGGTCACAACGTTTGACGAAATCGTATCTGTTGTTGGCGAGCCGCCACCTTGAGGTGTTGTCGTCGCGGAAATTATGGTCTCTATGACCGGGCTCAGGATATTCAGCGTGCGGCTCGTATCGTAGTGCTGCCAGAAATACGTCATTGCCGCGCTGGTCGTCACCGTATTCCCGGCACCATCAACATTATCGGTATCAACTGCCGTTGGAAGTCCAGTGTCACTATCGAACGCACGGCTTACGGTCTGTGCAACCCCGTCAAGCAAATCAACGGTCTTGCGCTCCCTGCTGTAGGCGGTGAAACCATTCGTAGATCCGGCCACAGTTCCCCACCAGTAGGAAGTGGATTGTTGGACAACGCTTCCACCCGTCTCAGTCTGTTGGGTCAAATAAGTCCGACCGCTCAGGACCGAGGGAGCCTCAGCGGCATTGGTCGATGCACCATCTGATGGGGGTGCGACAACGGGCGTCTCAGTCGATGCAAGGCCGTTGAACTGGTAGAGGTCGCTGCTTCCGCCCAAACCTGCGGCTGCCGAGTCTGATCCGGCATAAAGGGTAACGTGATTGTAAAGGCCGAACCTACCGTCCGGACTGGCGACGGCGGCCGTCGCATCAAAGACGTAGGTCGTCACCGTATCGCTATTCAATTCGATGCTGCCGGAATACTGGCCGCCGGGCACCGTTACCGCATCGCTGGTTAGACCGCTTGATGTGGACACTGAAGAGACCGCCACAGCGCTGCATTGATCGGAAATCTCGCCCGCGACCGGACGGTGCAAGGTCAGCGCGAAGCCGCTGCCGTCCCAGGTGCCGGTGTAGGTGACAAATGCATGGTCGCCAATCAAATAGTCGTCCACCTCATCGGTAACAAGTAGCGCTCCAGTCGTGGACACAGTTGAACCAAAGACACCGCCGTTGCCGAGAAACGCCACCGTCGTAGTTGTGCTATCAGGTCCAGTCGTTTGATAGATCAGGTAATCTTCATTCAAAATCCGGACGCTGGGAGCATCTGTTGCCGACAGGCTGTCTGGCATGCCTCCAGAAACCGCGCTCCAGCTTAAATCCGAGTTCATGTAATAGAGACTGTCCGACAGAACTGCATAGCGGCTTGGCGAATAAGGAGTGTTTGGGGCCACCGCAGTACCTACGCCAGTCCCAGGGCTTGCCGCCGTTGCCTTTTGCGCCCATGCGCCCGAATTGGCATCAAACGCGGCCAGGTAAAAACTCTTGGACCCACCAGCCTCGATTGTCGCACAGGCCATGTCCTGCGCCACTTGCGCGGAGTCGTAAGTAGCACCGAATAGCGTTCCCAAATTCGCTTCAATCCAGGTCCGACCGTCAAAGCGCCAAACCAGCGGTCCGAGCCGCACCGTCACCCCGCATGCCTGTAGCGGCGTGCTCGCAAGAAGCCCCGATAGACTGCCAAGAGATGACAGGGCGCCCAGAGAACCATCGCTGCTGAAAGCAACCGCGTAACCTGAAAGTCCGTTGTAAGGTCCCGTTTGTCCCCCAACAGCAATCAATGCACACCCGGTTCCGATGTGAACCGAAACATCTAGAACTTCGGCGACCGATACCGATTGGTTTCGCGTTGTCGCTGACCAAGTCTCATCAACGCCGCGTACCGACATCCAAACGGTGAGTGAAGTCGTGGAAGAGGTCGCAAGTAGAATCTTGTTGGTCTGCGCAGATAGGGAATAGGTGCCTGACGACAGGCCGGTTGAGACCTGGGTCAAAGATGTCCAGGCAAGCGAAGAAAAATCGCTTCTGAACAAATCGCCGGAAGGTTGGCACAAAACGGCCAAGAACCGGTCGCCTGCCGCAACTGAAACAGATTCATTCCCGGCAGGAACCTGGACAGATAGTCCCGCTGCTACGGTCAGCCATCCATCTGGTGTATTGGCGTCAGGCGCGAAGGGATACAGCTTGCCGCCTGCATAGACACCAAAAACACTTGGTGATGACGCAAACTGAATTCCGTCATATCCGGATGTTACAGCGCTGGCGATTGTTGTGACTGGGCCAGCCAGCCAGCGCCCTTGCCATCGATAAGGCTGAACAACAAGTGAATTGTCGCTGCCAATCCAGCTAACAACCACGAACTCTTGCTCGAACAGAAAGCGTGGCGACCCGAAGGTCACGCCGGTTACGGTTGGCGGGGAGACTGCATGATCGCGCTGACTGTATTGAAGAACCCCTGTCGCTCCGCCTGCCGTGGCATAGGAATAGCTGACGACCGAACCTTCAAGAGTTGTAACAGTTTCAAGCGCTCCAGGTTTTACGGGTGAATCTTTGTTGGCTACATAGGTAAAATTCAAAGGAGGCAAGGTCTGGCCACTTGCGTAGTCAAGCTCTACTCCGGTCAAAAGCCGTTTGGTGAAGTCTGTCCCACTGCCCTGCCCGCCCTTGAACGAGGTGTCATAGCTCAAATTGACAGTCACCAGAGCGCTGCCCAGGTCTCCTGGAACCAGGGCGACAGACGTTAATGCCTTGGTTTCGAAACGCGCCTGATAAGCGTTGGGCGCTGCAGGTGAGGTGTAGGGTGCCGCGTACTCATCGCTGCCTTTATCGGCATAAGTAAATTGAATTTTGTCGCCCCAAGGACCGGTGATGCTTTTGAGGTAGGTGGCCTGGGTATAAGACAAACCGGCTGCGTCCAGCGTCTCGCTCACATAGGTGTATTCGAAAGCGCAAGTATTGGAGAACAAGTCCTGGATCGACGTCAGGTTCCAGGTTTCGGCAACCCGGCCCTGCCCGGTCGTTAAGTTGGTGCTTGCGAGCCAGTCACCGATGGCGACAGCATACTCAGTACCCTTGATACCTCCGAAAGAGTAAATTGTGCCGTTTTCGTCCGTGACGCACCAGGTTTCGTTGGCGGGCGTATATTCAATCCGCCAAAATGGTTGCGCAGTGGCCGTCCAGATCTGAGTCCCCCCGCCTGTCTCCGAAGCGTAGAAGATCCGTGTTGCGGCTCCGTTGTGAACAAGCAGATATTCCGTTTCGCCGGAACTTGCGCCCAGCGGCCTGATTGTATGAATCGCAGAACGGCTCAAAGACCATCCCAACCCCGCAACGCCGGTCGGGTGTGTCAGGTTCCAATGCTGGACCGTATCATCAATCGCGCTCGAGTAAGAAAGCGCGCAGACAACCTGAAGAGATGACGGGCCGGGCAGCGTCAGAAGAGGCAGGTCGAAGGCAACCTCACCGGTGAGTGCATTGACCGCGGCTGCGAATTCCTGTGCGCTTTTCATGGGACCCTGTACCTCACAATTCACGTTTTCCCCGGCGGTCATTTGACAGCCGGTGCAGCTGCTAATCGAACTTCAAATGCGGAGGAGTTTCGGTTCGCGGCGACATCTCGTTCATCTCGATTCCGTTCCCCCACGGATCGTCGGTAGGTACTCTCTCGTAACCGCTGTTCCCGAACCTGTTGCGTAATGTGTTGCCAGCACTTTCGCGGAGCGATCGGAACCAGGCGCTGGCTCCACCGCTACTGCCGCCGCCAGTACCACCTCCGCGTCCGCCGCCGCGGCCACCACCACGTCCACCGCCGCGGCCACCACCACGGCCGCCACCGCGGCCACCACCACGTCCGCCACCGCGGCCACCGCGGCCACCGCCGCCACCACCGCCGCCGCCACCGCCGCCACCACCGCCGCCGCCGCCTCCTCCACAGAAGAAGAAGCAAGCAACGGCCGCCGCCCCGGCAGCGCCCGCGATGATTGCGGGTATGGTTGCAAGGCCTAGGGGATCGGCGAGGCTCCCCGGGCTGTTGAGGCCGTATTGGAAGCGGTTCAAACTTGTGGCGGATGCCGCATTGCCAGAAAGGAGATCCCGGCTGGTGAATCGCATCAAGTCAGGCGAAAAAGCCCGGGCGCGCATGCCCAGCAAACCCGTACCATCATCAATCACGCCGAAACGTCCGGCGAAACCGAATAGTGGATCGCCTTGACCCGTGCTCCCGCGCTCAAGCCCATAGGGGTTGCGGTTGTAGAGGCCGGACGGCATGCCGTCGGCGTCGGTTGTCGCGATCACATTTCCGGAGGGATCTGCATGATAATAAGCAACGTCACCGCTAGACAGTTCCTCCATGAGCGGCCCAAGTCCGTGTAGATAACGGGCTTGAAGCGTTCCACTGCTCGAAGCCTCGAGCAGCATGTCAAGGTTTTCACAAAGACAAGCAGGCCCGGCATCATCCCCATAGATCGGCAGGTCAGCCACGCTGCCGGTACCTGTCGCGCCGAACGCAGTGCCGGCAATGCCGAATTCGGCGCTGCCAAGGTTCAGCAAAGCATCATAAAACCCGTTCGGGGTGAACGTGTAGGTCGTCGTTGTTGAGTCTTCGGTCCGGGTGGTTCTCAATCCGTCAACATCATAGCCATATGTCACGGAGCCAGAGCTGTGGAGCCGGCCGATGCTGTCATAGCCGATCGTAATAGGCGTCGTTCCCCCTGGTGGCGGAGGAACCTGGGTCATCGACTTGTCGGTGTTTGAAGACAGATCAGTCCCGTTGTAGCTGGTCACCACATCGTCTGAGACTCCGAGCGTTACAGCAGCTGATGGTAAGCTGACCGGAAGTCCCCAGATCCCGGCAACCGTACCCGGCTCATTGTGCTGGTTGGGTGTGAGAGTCAAATCCGCCAGCACGATAGAATTGCTGCCGGTCAGGCTGAACGATTGCGGGGCACCAGCATCATTGTAGCCGTAGCTTGCAATGGCGCCATTTGGATAGGTAATGGACTGCAGTTGGCCGGTCGACGTATAGGCGTAATTGGTAACCCGGCTGCTCCAATCGGTGACAGACTTCCAATTGCCGAACCCGTCCAGCGCATAATTGACTATCTTGCCATCTGGATAGGTGAGCGAGCGCAACCGGCCATTCGGCCACATGGTTTGCTGCACAGTGTTGCTCGCGGCTGTCCGCTTGATTAACCGGTTCCAGCTATCGAATTCGCGCGAGACTTCCACTGCGTCGCCGATTTTCGTGCTTGTGCGGTTTCCGGCATCGTCAAGCACATGCGTGAATTCCGGCAGGCTGCCCGGCGTCACGGTCAAGACCGATCCCGCATCGTCGAAGCCGAACGTCAGCACCCCACCGGATGGCAGCGTCCGGCTTCCAAGACTTCCCCAGGGCGCGTAGGTATTGCTGTAGGCGCCGCCATCGGCAAATGTCAGCTTGATTTCACGGTTCAGGGCATCGAAATAGCGCGACTCGTAGACCACCGCTGCAGCGGTGGTGTCTGCCGTTGGTTGGTTTACATCAAGCCGGACGGACGGTGGCGTTGTGCTGCCATCAAACGCATAGGAAAAGGATGTCATCTCCGCGCCTGCAGCGCTTAAGGTCCCGCCCGCATTCAAATTGGCAAATGTGTCCGCAGTCATCGTCTTGCTCAGCCGGTGGAGTGCATCATACCGGTAAAGGCTCGCACGAGCCTCCGTACCCGTCCCTGAGGCCTCGCCCACGAGCCTTAGCAAGGGATCCACATACTGGTCGATCGCAGCGCCAGCGGGAGGAGTGATTGTCTCCTTACGGACTTTCAGTGCACCACCGCGTGGATCGGCTGCCATGGCATATTCAATAGACGTAGAATTGCCGTCGGCATTCGTCAGTCGGATGGTCCGATACAGCCCGTCGACCTGTACCTCATCGCTCACCGCGGTTCCGGAGGGCACAACGGGTGTGATGGTTTGGGTCGTGGTCAGATCATAAGATGTGAAATTGCCATCTGTGACTTTTGACGTTGACCGGCTCAAGGACTGGTTTTGCTGCCATAGCGCTGCTGGCGGGCTGGCCGTTGTTGCCAGCAGGAGCTCCTCTCCGGTAAGCAGTCCGCTGCCGTCCCAAGTCGTCGTGGAAGTGAACTGCGCAGGGGTGGTGCTACTTGTCTGTGTATCGAGATACTCCAGCACAGGCATGGACACGATGGATTGTGTGTCATAGGGGCCGTTCCCGCCGGTCACCACCTGCTGTGTGAATGTGCTGGTCACATTCCCGAGCGGATCAGTAACCGAAACCTCTTCATCAAGCGCGTTATAGGCAAAGACCGTAGGCTGACGGCTTCCCAGCGCCACAGACTTGAGGCGTGCATCCTTGTCGTAGCCATATGCTCGGGTTACCGCGACACCGTTGAAAGTGTTGTAGGTCTCCGTCGCTGGAAGCCGGTTGCCATTCAGCTGGGTGGTCAGCGTGTTTCCGAGCGCATCTGTCTGGACAATGGTGTTCGCCGGTGAGTCATAAAGCCACGAATAAGAGAACGCATTTGCCGCGCTCTGCGTACCCATCTGAACCTTAAAAGACGTCATCCGGTTCAGGTTGTCGTATCCCTTGGTCACAAGGCTTTGCTGTGTACCGTCGGCTTCCGTCTTTGTGACCGTATGTTCACGGCCGGAACTGTCATAGACCGTGTTTGTCACATCGCCGGTGATTTCGGTGATCTGCTGAAGAAGACCGCTGTCCGAATGGTACGTCATGGTGGTGACATTTCCATACGGGTCGGTCGACGTGTGGACCTGTCCATTGAAGTTGGTCGAACCGGCGGCGACATACTCTAGCGTCGTGATCTCACCCAGCACGTTAGTCACCGTGCTGACCCTGTTGCCGGAAGTATAGACGTAAGATTCCTTGTTGCCCCAGATGTCCGTTTGGTCGAGCAGATTGTTGCTGCTGTCGTAACTCCAGGTCTGGGTGCGACCGGCTGAATCCGTTATCTGAACAAGATTCATATTCGCGTCATAAACATAGGCGGTCGTGTTGCCCTTGCCCGCGCTGTAGGACGACTTGGGCCCGCGATAGACAGTCACATTCTCTGGTTGGAAGAAACCATTATAGCTGGTGGTCACGATCTCCGAGATGGCCTCGCCGTCAGCATTAGTCCCGATCGCGGTTTCCTCGTACAAAAGAGCCTGATTGTCCGGATCGCTGTAGTAGAGAGTGACACCGCCCTCTGGCTGGGTGACCGTTGTTGTGTTGACGGTTTTCGTCAGATAGGTCGTGGTACCGTAACCCAGCTGTGTGAAATACTGGGTGGGACTCGCATAACCGGCGCTGTCATATTGTTTGTGAACGCGGTTCTGGCTGTCAAATTCATTGTAGACTTCAATGTTGCCCCAAGGGTCTGTGACCTGCTGCAACAAGGCGGTTCCGGAAGCTGCATAGGCAAAGGTCCGAGTCCCGATATTCGGTATGGAGTAGGACTGCAGCTCGTTACTGGTAACCGCTACGGTCAGGGCGAGACCGTTTGAGCCAGTAACGGAATTCAGTTTGCTGTTGCCATCATAACCAAAAGTGATTGACGCCGTGCCACCCTTCAAAGACACGGTGTGCAGCAACTCGTTGTCATATTGCAGCGTCAGCTGGTTGCCGAAGCGATCCTGCGCAGCAATTGCGTTGCCGTTGCTATCGAACAGCCAGACGACCTGGTCCTTCTGAACAAACCGGTAGCCACCACCTGAAGTCTGCCAAAGCGTGTCGCCCTTGAACGGGCTGTTGGATGAATAGCGGCCATTTGATCCTGCCGTTCCATTGAAAACGCTGATCGCAGTGGTACCAAGGATCACATAGATCACACTGTTCTGTGAGTCGGCGATCACCCGGGTTTCAAATGAATGCCGCCAGCGCGCGCCAAGCGCGCTATCGGTGATGATCGCGTTTTCAGAATGGGTGGGAAATCCGGAATTGTAATAGAAGGTGAGATCAATCGGCAGGATCGTATTGAGAGACAGTGGAGTCTCGAAATAGAGCATGTTGCCCGCAGCCACGCCAATCGGGTCGTTTGTTGTGTGGTCGTTCGGGTCTGGTCCGTCCGGCACGTATTTTTCCAGCGTGTCGCAACTGCTCGGCTTGCTCGTGCTCGTCTGCCCATTCAACGTCGCGACCGCGCTGGCGGTAGCGCTGTAGGTGCTGGTTGAATCAAAATTTGGGATATCTGATGTTTTCCAGGTCGGTGTGTTCGATGTGACCGGCCCAAGTGTGGTGTTCACCGTTGGTGTGGCGGGAACCGCAGTGCAGTCCGTCCCGTCGATCGGTCCGACCACATGCATGGTGTACTCAATGGTCACTGATTTGCTGGTCGCCCCGCCAGCCGTTACAGGATCGAAACTCGCCGACACATCACCGGTCAAATCATTGTAGGACGTATTGAAATTGTCCGGGCTCGGCAGGACAAACACGGTCATGCTTGCCCAGGGTCCGATCAAACCGCCAGAGGCGTAGCGGACCCGGCCCGTAAACCAGGTGGCCGCTGTGAAACTTGCATCAGACAGCGCAAGAGATGTCGAGGAAGCCTGTCCGGATGCAACCTGACCGCCGCTTTCATCGTCGATTTCAACCTCAAAGCCGAGGCCGGAAGGCGGTGAGGCGTAAGCCCAGGAGAGTGTAATCTCGCCATCTGTCGCGTCGATTGTTGGCGCTGTAACAGCCGAAATATTCGTCGGCGCCACCAAAGCAGAGATCGTGATATCGGCGCTTGCCGTCGGACCAAAAGAAGATGCCGAAAGCGCTTGTACCTGAACTGTGTAAGTGGTCCCGTCTGCCCCATCGGGTACCTGGATAGACGCAATACTGGTCGTGCCGCCGTCCACAAACTGCGCGGGTGGCGCTGTCCCGGTGGAGACAGTCCAGGAGATGAAATAATTCGACGCTTCGTCCACGGCGCTCCAGGACAGGTCAAGCTTGCCCATTTCGCCTGCGGTATCCACCGTGTAAGTCACGGTCGGCGTTGCTGTTCCCAAGTCTGGTGTGGCGCTAACGCCAGCGGTTACAACGCTGGATTGCGCAGCCACAGCAATGCTCCACGCTTTCTCACTCGAGAGCTTGTCCGTCAGGTCAAGGGTGGTTGCCGTCTGCTCAGAGGAAACCGGTGCCGATCCATCTTCGGTCAGTGTGACCGCATACTGCGTAGCTTGATCCACCACGCCCCAAGAGAGTTGGGCTGAGGGCGATGCTCCGCTTGCGTCTACAGAAAGGGTTGTCGCGGGCGCTCCGAGACGGAACAGAGCCCCTGTCGCCGCCGGGCTCCACGGCGATGCTTCCCCGCCAGCCGTCGCCTGTAAGGAAGCGGTAATGCCATGATCCAGCCAAAATCCTTCAATGGCCTGACTTGCGCCTGCAATGTCGGTATAGATCGCACTCCAGACTAAGTCCTTCGCAGCGGCTTTCAAAGCGTAGGTCGTCGACCCGGCCGCGGTCCATGACGCTGTTAGCGTATCAGCCCAAAACACCAAATCGCTTGTTGTGTAGGTAACACTGGTGGGGGTGCTCCCAGCGGGATCGCTTGTCAGTGCCCATGCGAGCAGCGGACCACCACTTCCTGCAGTAATGCGCGCATATCGGCGAGTGTTGATCAGCCCGGAAGGGACCGCGCCGTCCCAAACCCTGAACTCAGAGTAAATTCCTTCAAGAGGGGTCGCGCCTGTGGCGGCCGACTTGCCCAAGGTGACGGTTTGCCCAGATGCCGGCCAACCGGAAGGTGCGGTTAAGACACCCATGCCGAGAAAGCTTCGCTGGCCATCAAGGGTGAGCCAGACGCCGATCTTTCCGTTGCTGGCCTCCATCAAAGAAAGCGCGACATGCCGCCAAAGTCCGGTCCCAAGCGCAACGCCTGTTTCGACCGTGTCAGTCCCAAGCGAAATCGTCAGATTGCTCGGGTTGACCAAAGACAATGTGTCCGAGCCGGCTGTTAGCGAATACAATACATCGGTGGAATTTTCAAAAGACGGATTTACCCAGCATTCAAGAGTCATCGCACCGCTAAGGGCCGTTTGGAGCGGGTCGGATACAATGCTGGAGTCTGTAGCTGAAAAGCTTGCAACTTTGCTCGAGGGAATTGAGGTACTTTCCAGTGCCAGTGTCGGCGCATCGGGGGCGGATGGTGAGGTCAACGATCTGCTTCCCTAACTGGCCGGCGTCACGGCGGAAATGTTTCCCGCCGCGTCGATGGTGTAGCTAATGGTGCTGGAGGGTGCCCAAGCTTCTGCGATCAAACGACCCTGGGTATCGTTGGTGTAGGTTACAGACGACTTGTAAGGACCTGCGGCCTTCGCCGAAGGCGGTCCCTTTGCAATCCCGCTGACGGCCTGAACCACGACCTGGTAAATCGTATCGTCAGCAAGACTGGCCTGCGGAATATTCAATGGCGGCGAAGCTGCCGCAACGGGCGTCTGTGCTGCATCGTTGATGAAGAGCGTGACCAGGTATCCGGTCACGGCGCTGTCTGCAACCGGTGACCAAGAGACGATGAAGTCGGTCTGGTTCCAAAGCAAGATGACATCAGACGGCGTATCCATGACAGGACTGACGCTTGGTCCCGCCGGGCCGATGAGAACACTTCCCGATGTGCCGCGCAGCGTGACCGTATCAGCGCCTCCCCCAATCTGGACATCGAAGACATGGGGACCGGACGCAGGTCCCGAAACGGGCGTTTGACCAGAGACGGAAAGCTGAGTGCCGTCGACCGTGGGCGTGCCTGTAAACGCATCCCAGTCAACTTCCAGCCCTCCGTTGACTGTTGTAACCGAGGTGATGGTCCCGGCTTCGGTGATCGGGGTCAGTGCGGCGGAGGCTGGCCCCAGAACCACGCCGTCGTTCGTGTAAGAGCGCGCCGTCAATGTGCTGCCCGACTGGGGCGTGCGGTCAATCGTCTTTTGAGTTGCCGGCGCAGCGACATTCGTTGGATATGGCGTTCCAAGGGAAGTAAGCACGATTTGCGTACCGCCAGTATCGTCGACCAACGTCCAAGTCACCTCAAAGTCGGTGCCGTCGTTCTGAAATGCCGTCACCTGTGGGCTTTCGGCAATCATGTAATATTGCGGACTAACGGCAGAAACCACCGTGTCGTAGAGCGCCGCGATTTGAACGATATAGTTGCTGGGATGCCCGCCGGACCCGCCACCAGAAATTGTCCAGGGAAAAGTCTTATTGGTGTCCGGTGTGGTAATCGTCGTCTGCGGCTTGTCGGCTTCTCCATAGTCGACGGCGTAGTTGGTCGCCCCGGTTACTGCAGACCACGCCGCAGACAGGTCGGTGCCATCATAGGAGAGCTGCGATGGAGCAGGCAGTTCATCGAGAAGGTAGTAGTTCTTTGACGCGGAGGTGGCAGTGCCCCCAGTTCCCGCCGCATGAATGTACATGTAGAACGGACTGGGTTCACCCTGAGGAGGCGATGGCCCATCGGTCAAACTCCAGGTCACGGCATAGGTCGTCAACGACCCGTCAACATTGACACCTTGCGCCGTTTGGCCGAAGACGCCTTTGAAGAGTGTGTATTGTGCGGTGCCGCTAACAGCGTTCCACGTCGCGGTAACCTGGCTACCGTCATAAACGAGTGCGGTTGGCGCAGGGACTTCCGTCAATAAGTCGACCTTTGCGCTGGTGACGATCGGGCTGCCACCCGAAAGCTGGGATACAGTTACCGAATAGCTATCTCCCGCCGTAAATGTGACGGGGGTACAGGTCTCCGGCGGAAATCCCGTCCAGCCTGCCTCGGAGAAGGTTTGGTCTGGCTGACTTGTGTCGGTTTCGTTCTTGACGGTTACTTGATAGGGAGGCGCGCAACCGGTTTGCGTCCAGCCGATCGCAAGCTGCGGCGTTCCTGAAACTGTCGTGACCTGAGCAGTTGTGATCGAAATACTTGCGCTTGGCACGATCTGATCTCCAGCAGTAAGTGGAAGGTCAGTTGCTCGAAGCCGCGCGCTTTTCGCTCTGCCAGTTCAAAAAGTCCTGATGCCAAACTTCCGGGAGATAGGCAAAGGGCGTATGCGCAGTTTCACTCACGCCGGCCTCAGCGAGTTCCTGCAGACGCGCACCACCAACCAGCACACCGTCTGCGATGAACTGGAGATCTTTTTCATCCGCGTCCGGAGCGGACTTGAGGCGAAGATTCCAGACCAGTGTTTCGGTATTTTCCGTGATTGTGATTTTTGTGATGCGGGCAGCTCCGTCTTCAGTCAAAAGGCGATGCCCGATGCGCAGCTGTTCCGCTGCCAGGATTTTGCGGTCATCGTCCGCCAGCGTGACACCGTGGCCGCGAGTCATTCCAACTTCATGCCCGCTGTCGAGTTGTACCAGATAGAGTGTCTCTGGCAGTCCATGAAGAATGTCTTCAACGACCATTTCAGAAGGTTCGCCGTCGGCGTTCAGGCTACGAATAGACTTCCCCACCTCAACGTCTTGGATTTCGACTGGGGAACCGTCGGCCAATTGAATAACGGTGCCGTCGCGCAAACATCCGTAGACAAGTCGTATGGGCGGTGTTTCCAGGGAAACTTGTGCACCGGAGCCGGTTCCATTGCCGATATATCCGATCACTGAACCCGTACTGCTGGCGAACCCGAGAGTGAAACTGTAAAACCCATCCGCTCCGCTTGAAGGGCACCCATTTGCCACGCCCCAGTCCGCGGGATCGATAGCCCAACTGAATCCTTGCGCTGTCTGGTTCGACAGATTGCTTGAGAAAAAGTCACTGGCGCTGAAATTGAACGCACACCCTCCGCTGGCCTTATCGGAGATCAGGATACTGATCTGACCCGAGTCAGGGGTTTTCCCATCTCCGCCATACGTTACGGTCTGGCCGTCAGGTAATTCGATCGCACCACCAATCGGAAAGGCGATGAAGCTGTGATTTGTTGCGTTCGGCTCGCCCGTTTGTTCAGGAATGATGACTTTGCAATTGCTTGTGCTCCCCCATTTGTAGCAATAGTCACAGTCTGTTTCGGAACGGTAGGTACAGACCTTGATGAGGCTGTCATCGTTAAGGTCAGCAGGCGCATCATTGGTCAAACGGATGCCATTGTTCGATGCACCTGGAGTGTATTCCGCATAAAACTGGCCCGTGCTTACAGCGCCACTTTCATAGTTTGCGGTGTAGACCCCACGGGTGAAAACCGCATCAGTCGAATTGGGTGCAGTCCCCGTTGCAGTGACCGTGACATTGTTGTCCGTGGAAGCGCTGCTCTTCATCCAGCTGCCACTGGCGCAGTCGCCAATTTTCTCGCCATTTGCATCCGCCAAATAGACGGACACATTCACACTGACGAGGTCATCTTCGGTCGCATTGAACGTGGACAGCGTGGTTGAGGTATAATCCTCCGAACCTGCGGATACCGGGTTGAGATTTTCAACGATGTTTATCGGAACGACCACAGGGCTGGCGTCTGATGCCGCATTTAACGCGGCAAGGTTTGTCCATTGTGGCGCGTCGGCCTGCGTTGCTTCCGATGCTCTCGCGTTTTCCAACTGTGCATGCAGCGCCGGGCGCGCTTGCGCCGTCAAGCCTGCGCAATCCAAAGTTGCCTTTACATAGGCAAACTGTTGGGGATCGCTGAGGGTCAGTAGATTGTGGTGCGGTGTCTGGACAAGGTCGCGGAGCACAACATCCGCCTCTTTATGTTCGGCGGTTTGGGCAAAGACAGAGTCGTTAATGAGTAAGAGGCCAAAGAAAACGCAAAAGATCTTTGGCACCGTCTCAGTTAGCCTTTTTCTTTGTATGTTCCAGGTTGTTAAAGGGGCTTTTAATTGCTGCAGTGCTTTTCGCGCTGTACCTGTGAACCCCATAACGACCGCCCCCATAAAATAAACGATTCATTATGGTTAACCTCGCGAATTTGTAATTGCAAATCAAAATTGGGAGTCACCTCTCCGCTACTTGCATAGACATCTGCATCAGCATCGATCGGATCACGAACCCACCACAAAGGTAGGCAATGCGCATAGTGCATTGCCGGTGGTTCGAATCTCATTCAAATTGAGCGGCGAAGACAGATTGCGCGAGGGCACGCCCGGATTTTCTCGGGGCGCGCCCAGCGTCACCTATTCGTCCCTAACGATAGCACTGTATTCGCCGCGCAGCTGAAGCCTCACCGCAACCGCTTCGTCGTCACGGTTGCGCCAGAACCAGCCATGGTCCCCCGTAAAGGGTGTCTCAAAACTGCCTTCGCCTTCGGTCTGGCCGCGACCCTTTTCGTAGGTTACGTTCTGTCCGTCAGCGTGGGCGTGGAGGTCGAAGTTGATCCGGCCACCCTCGGAGGTCCAGGAATAGAAAAGCGTTGCGCCTTCTTCCATGGTGGCTTTGATCTCGGTGTAGTCGCCAGGCTCGAGGGTGAAAGTGATCGTATCTTGCCACGCTTCTTGCGCATGAGCCGTCCCGACGAACAGCGCTAGAACGTCGTTCATCAGGGAAGATTGTTCTTCATCGTGTAGAAGAGAATCGGCTTCAGCTTCTGCCTTTAGCTGCTGCTTGATCTTACCCATTTCTGTTAGACCAAGGATCGTGCCGATGCCAGTCGGATCCTGTCCCAATTCGGCGGGCATGTAGACGGCCACGCCGATGAAAACAGCTCCGATGACGGCAATGATGGATGAGCGCCGAAGTTGCGCCTTTGTGGGCAGGTCTTCGAGCGTGGGCTTGGGTGCATTGTGCATATTCTTGTTCCTTATGCGGTGGCCAAGTAACCTGCGACCTGAACGTAGGTCAGCATGATACCAAGGCCGACCATGATCCAGTTGGCGAAGGTGGCTTGTTGCATGAAATTCGGGCTGCGCCGCCAGTATCCCATAACGATGAGGATCACGAAAAGCGCGAGTAGCTGGCCGACCTCCACCCCGAAGTTGAATGCGAGAAGGTTGGCGAGAAGCCCTTCTTCCGCGATTTCATATTCGAGGATTTTGGTCGCAAGACCTGTCCCATGGAATAGGCCGAAGATCAGAGTGGCCCACTTCGTGTTCGGCTGGAAACCCAGCCATTTCTGAAAGGTTCCGAGGTTATCGAGCGCCTTGTAAACGACCGACAGGCCGATGATCGCATCAATGATATAGGCGTTGATGCCCCAGCCGAACCACACGCCTAAGAGCATTGTAACCGAGTGGCCGAGGGCGAAAAGGCTGACGTAAATCGCCACGTCCTTCATGTGGTAGAGGAAGAACACGACACCCAGAAGGAACAGGATATGGTCGTATCCTGTGATCATGTGCTTCGCGCCGAGGTAGATGAAGGGGATAATATGCACCCCCCATATCTCTTGGATATAGCCCGCGTCGCCGGGAGTGACGTCATGAGCAAGGGCGGCACTTGTCGTTAGGGCAAGCGTTGACAGGATAGGGAGCGCGAGGCGCATGGGCATGCGGCAAGCGCCCTCGGTGAGGGTCTTCATGGAATAACTCCGCTTTAGTTTGTAAATGATTAGTAAAACCGCGCAATGGCGCAGCGCTGATCAGGTGCGCGGAGGTCGGTCTATTCGAAATTTTTGAGAAGGAACGTCGGAGGACGCCAAGCGCAACCATGGCTCACTCGATGTCGAGGCCAGCCTCATTTGCGCGTTTGGTACCAGAAATACCTGACTATGGTCGTGGTCGGTGACGTCATGACTATGCCCGTGCATCGCCCAGTAGAGATCTTCCTCGAAACCGTGCGAATGCCCATGGTCTGAGATCATCTCCATGTGGTCTTGGATCGTCTCTAAGACCGCCGGCGCGTGCGTCGCTGCGGGCATGACGGACCAGACCACCAGCGACAGGCAGAGCAGCGTCGCGAACGCCTGTCTTCCAAATGTCGCCAAGTATCTCATCTATTTTGCCTGAGTGCTCGCTCGTGTTTTTGGCCTGGTGCGAGGTCGTCTTGTACTATCCCTGTTTTGGAGGATAGCGTCTTTCTATGACAAAGTCCCACATCCGTGCAACACGTGCCGCCCTAGTCGACCGCTCCTCCATCAATTGGCTACGTAATTGAATTGTCCAGCGAGTCCTTTCCCCTACCGCACCCACCTGCTACCTAAGTCCCCGGCAAGTTGCCGAGATGATTCAGTTCTTAAAGGGGGTTTTCATGTATGCAATTCTTGCGGTTTCAATTCATCTTCTGAGTGGTCCACACGTATGGGCGGTGACCGACGCGGGGACTTTCAATGACAGGTCGTCCTGCGAAGCCGCGATCACTGCGTCGGTACCAGCAAAACTGAAAGAAGATGAAGCGAAAGCTCACGAAGCTGGCGAACTTCAGTATGTTTGCTTGAAAGTCATGGAAGGCTGACCGCAAGCGTTAGGAGGCTCTCGGCGTGGCTCCGAGAGTCTCTGTTTTCTCGCAATGGGCCCCCACAAACGCAAAACACGCCAAAAACCTGCAAAACGCGCCAAGGACTCGTCCAATCTATTGGCACCGCTCAATCGAGACCCCATCATAAGGTCAAACAGCATCAGATTGAGGGAGAGCCATCATGTCCAATGCAGATACTACCGTCCTTGTTACAGGCGCCTCGGGATATATCGCCCAGCAAGTGATCTTGGCGCTGTTGGAAAAGGGGTACAAAGTCCGCGGAACCATCCGCTCGCTGGACAAGGGCACTGCTCTCGAGGAGCTGCTCTCAAAAGAAAATCCCGCGGCCAATGGGATCGAACTGTTCGCAGCCGACCTCACATCGGATGATGGTTGGGATGAGGCCACAGCCGGTTGCACCTATGTTCATCACGTGGCCTCGCCTATACCCGCGCAATTACCAAAGGACCCTAACGACCTTATTGGACCCGCGCGCGACGGTGCCATTCGGGCTTTGAAGGCTGCAAAGAAAGCAGGTGTGAAACGAGTCATACTGACGTCATCTGTGGCGGCGGTTGCCTATGGCTACAAAAAACTGCCGGAACTCCTGACAGAAGAAAACTGGTCAAACCCTGACTACCTGAAAGACAACACGGCCTACACCCGCTCCAAGGTCATCGCAGAAAAAGCCGCTTGGGACTATGTGCATGGCGAAGGTGCCGGTCTGGAACTTGCGACCGTCAACCCATCTGCAGTGCTGGGGCCCGTGCTCAGCGGAGACTTTTCCGCGTCGCTTGAGCTCCTCACCCAACTATTGAGCGGTGCCCTCCCCGCGATGCCCAATTTGGGTTTCCAGATCGTTGATGTTCGCGACGTAGCGGCGACCCACGTGGCGGCCATGGAAACACCGGAGGCGGCCGGCGAACGCTTCATCGCTGCCGGCGAGTACCAATGGTTCCGCGATATCGCTGACAAGCTTCGGGAGGGATATCCAGACTACCGCAAGAAGCTGCCGACCCGGTCGCTGCCAAGTTTCCTTGTCTCGTTTCTGGCAATGCTCAATCCGGTGATGAAGCAGATCCTGCCGGAACTGGATAAGCAGCGCATGGCTTCCAACGAGAAAGCCCGGCGAATGCTCGGGGTCAGCTTTCGCCCTGCCGCTGAGTCGATCAAAGCAGGTGCTGACTCGCTGATTGCCAACAAAGTTGTCTGACGCTGCCGCGTTTTAAGCAGGAAATCCCGAAAACGGGCTGTTTTCTGGGAGGTTGCATCTAACCGGCTCGTCTGATGCACATCCAAGACGGACCCCGAAAAAAGTCACCCATCCCCCTTGTTAGAATAATTCTAAGTCGCTATATCTCTGTTTAGAGAGATTCTAAACAGGTAGACCAAGCGACAGGAGATGGTTATGGACGGCGAAGGCAAATGCCCTTTCTCAGGCGGCACCGACAAACACGCAGGCGGCAATGGCACATCAAACCGAGACTGGTGGCCCAACCAACTGAAGCTCAACATTCTTCGTCAGCACTCTGCCCTGTCCAACCCGCTTGGCAAAGAGTTCGATTATGCGAGCGAGTTTAAGAAGCTCGATCTGAATGAAGTAAAACAAGATATTTTCGATTTGATGACGGATTCCCAGGACTGGTGGCCTGCGGATTACGGTCACTATGGTCCCCTCTTCATTCGTATGGCCTGGCACAGTGCTGGCACTTACCGGACAGGCGACGGTCGCGGCGGGGCTGGCACCGGCACGCAGCGGTTCGCTCCGCTTAATAGCTGGCCTGATAATGGCAACCTCGACAAAGCCCGCATGCTGCTGTGGCCTGTAAAGAAGAAGTACGGCAACAAACTCTCCTGGGCCGATCTCATGATCCTGGCGGGCAATTGCGCGATTGAGTCAATGGGCCTGAAACCTTTCGGCTTCGCCGGCGGTAGAGCAGACGTCTGGGAGCCTGAGCAGGACATCTATTGGGGCGCGGAGGACAGCTGGCTGGGTGATGATCGTTACGCAGGCGATCGCGAGTTGGAAAACCCTCTCGCCGCTGTACAGATGGGTCTCATCTATGTGAACCCGGAAGGCCCGAACGGCGATCCTGATCCGGTCGCGTCCGGCCGCGATATTCGTGAGACCTTTGCCCGCATGGCGATGAATGACGAAGAGACCGTAGCGCTCGTCGCAGGCGGTCATACCTTCGGCAAAGGACATGGTGCCGGCGATGCGGCGCAGGTGGGACCCGAGCCTGAAGGCGCGCCGATTGAAGCACTGGGCCAGGGTTGGCTCAGCACACATGGGTCCGGCAAAGGCGTGGATACGATAACCAGTGGCATTGAAGGCGCCTGGACGCCGACGCCAACCACTTGGGACAATTCCTACTTCGATGTCCTGTTCGGCTATGAATGGGAACTGAGCAAGAGCCCTGCGGGCGCACACCAATGGGCGCCAAAGGACCTGGCGGAAAAAGATCATGCGCCGGAGGTCGACGGCTCGGACAAGCGTGTGCCGATCATGATGACGACGGCCGACATGGCGCTCCGCATGGACCCGATCTATGAACCTATCTCACGCCGGTTCCATGAGAACCCGGATGAGTTCGCGGACGCGTTTGCGCGGGCGTGGTTCAAACTGACTCACAGGGATATGGGACCCCGCTCCCGGTATCTCGGATCAGATGTGCCGACAGAAGAGCTGATCTGGCAGGACCCTATCCCCGAAGTAACACACGCACTGATCGACGATCAGGATGTGGCAAACCTCAAGGAGAAAATCCTGGCCTCCGGCCTCTCCGTGTCCGAGTTGGTCTCAACGGCTTGGGCGTCCGCCTCGACGTTCCGAGGGTCGGACATGCGCGGCGGCGCCAATGGCGCACGGATCGCCTTGGCCCCTCAGAAAGACTGGGAAGTCAATCAGCCCACACAGCTCGCTAAAGTGTTGCAGGTTCTTGAAGGCATTCAGTCCGACTTCAACGCATCCCAGAGCGGCAGTAAAAAAGTGTCACTGGCTGACCTGATTGTTCTGGGCGGCGGTGCTGCCATTGAACAGGCCGCCAAGGATGCCGGACACAGTGTGACTGTGCCCTTCTCGCCTGGCCGCGCGGACGCAACGCAGGAACAGACGGATGTTGCATCAGTGGCGATGCTGGAACCGGCAGCCGATGGATTCCGCAATTATCTGAAGGCCAAATTCACGGTCTCAGCGGAAGAACTGATGGTTGATCGGGCCCAATTGCTGACACTGACCGCACCGGAGATGACGGTACTGGTCGGCGGATTGCGGGTCCTTGGCACAAATGCAGACGGCGGCAAACACGGTGTCTTCACGGATCAGCCCGGCAAACTGACGAACGACTTTTTCGTCAACCTGCTGGATATGAGCACAACCTGGAACGCAGCGTCAGAAGATGATGCGGTGTTCGAAGGACGCGATCGCTCGAGTGGTGCTGTGAAATGGACCGGTACACGTGCCGATCTCATCTTCGGCTCTAACTCTGAGCTGCGGGCACTGTCTGAAGTCTATGCCAGCGAAGATGCGGGCGAAAAATTCGCCACTGACTTCGTGGCCGCCTGGACAAAGGTCATGAACCTCGACCGGTTTGACCTTGTTTGAGTGAGGGAGGTTGGATCGGACGGAACACCCCGATCTGGCTCCATTGGGAAGGCCGCGGCAATGCCGCGGCCTTTTTTGTTCCCGCCTCTTGCCTGAGCTTCAATGTGGACCCTACGCTGACGCAATGTCCGATTTTCGATCCATCATTCTCTGTGCGACCCCGCGAAGCGGCAGCACCATGCTGTGCGATTTGATGACCGCAACCGGCGTATTGGGTCGGCCGGCCTCCTACTATCGACCAGAGTCAATTGCTGACTGGTCTCGTCAATTGGGCGTTGATACAGAGGTGAGCGACGTGGAGTTTGAACGCGCCTATCTGAAGGCTATCCGGTCGCGCGGCACAGACGCGTCCGGCATGCTCGGACTCCGTGTCATGTGGGACACGCTGGAGGGCCTCATTGGTCGGCTGTCGTCAATATTTCCAGACGCCCAAAGCGATGCCGCCCTGCTCGAAACCGCGTTTGGTCGCCCGCTTTACGTCCAACTCGTTCGCGAGGACAAGGTGGCTCAGGCGGTGTCCCTAGTAAGAGCGGAGCAAAGCGGCCTCTGGCACCTGGCGTCAGACGGATCGGTCCGCCAGGGCGTACGAAACCCCAAACCGAACCATTACGATGCAAAGTCGATTGAAAAGGAGGTCGCGGCACTCGTGCACGATGACGCTGCCTGGCAGCGCTGGTTTACAGCTCAAAACATTGAGCCAGTGCCTGTGACCTATGAGGAGCTGTCAAAAGATCCACGGGCGGTGATCGCCACGATCCTGCAGGCGCTTGGCGCGGGCACCTCACTTGCAAAAGACATCGAGCCCGCAACCGCAAAAATAGCCGACGCCGAAAGCCGAAACTGGATTGAACGGTTCAGAAAAGAACGCAGCTAGGACAGGTTCTTCTTCGGCTTCCTGATCAGCGCATCCATCCCATCAGAACTGGGGCCGCTCTTGCGGGCTTTCTTTTTGTCGCTGGACTTTGCCTGCTCGCGTTGCTTTTTTGCCGCATTTTTCCGGGCGCGAGACCATTTCTCCTTTTTGCGCGGTTTGGCCTTGCTCCGGTCGCCCTCTTTCTTCTTCGAAGGTGGTCTAAGCTCGTCGAGCGAGGTGACTTCGGGAACCCAACCCTCGGCGTGGCCCTCTGCCTGGGTGATGCGGATCGACTTCTCCCCACCGCCTGAAGCCTTGACCGCGTCAATAAAGCGCCCGGCGTCTTTTGCGCGGATTTCAAATCGGGTTTCCGTTTCGCCGATTTTAATCGCGCCGACCTCGCGTTTGGTCACATGGCCAAGACGACAAATAATGGGCAACAGCCAGCTGGGTTCTGCCTGCTGCTTTTTGCCGGCTGTCATGATGAACCAGACGCTCTCGCCAAAGGGCTCGCGGTCTCGTTTCTGTTTTTCGCGTTTCGCACGGGTGTCTTTTTGGAGAGGTGCATCAATCAGCTCTTCCGCCGACGGCATCTTGGCTGCTCGTTGCTGAAGAAAAGCCGCGGCGACCTGCTCTGCCCCATGGCGCCCCAACAGATCCCGCGCCGCGCTCAGATCTTTCTCACTGTAGGACTGTGTGAGTAGCGGATCGGCATGCAACCTTTCCTGATCCCTCGCGTCGATCTCTTTGAGGCTCGGCGCTGCCGCCCACTCGGCCTCAAGCCTTGCGCCCTGTAGCAATCGCTGGGCCCGTTTGCGCATTGTGTGCGGCACAACGAGCGCGCAAATGCCCTTCTGCCCTGCCCGACCAGTTCGTCCGCTGCGATGCTTCAGGACATCGCTATTGGTCGGCAGGTCCGCATGGATGACCAGTTCCAAGCCTGGCAGGTCAATGCCCCGCGCCGCGACGTCGGTTGCAATGCAAACTCGTGCGCGACCGTCACGCAGGGCCTGGAGTGCGTGTGTGCGTTCATTCTGGCTGAGCTCGCCGGAGAGGGCCACGACAGAAAAGCCTCGATTGCCAAACCGACTGGAAAGCCGGTTTACATCTTGCCGCGTTTTGCAGAAGACGATGGCGCGCTCGGCTTCATAATAGCGCAGCACATTGATGATCGCATTTTCCTTGTCGCTTGGCGCGACCGTCAGCGCCCGATATTCGATATCGCTGTGTTGCTCTCGTTCGCTTACAGTACTGATGCGCTGCGCGTCTTTCTGGTAGCGCTTAGCCATCTTGGAAATGGTACGGGGCACGGTGGCAGAGAACATGAGCGTCCGACGCTCTGCAGGGGCCGTGTCGAGAATGAATTCCAGATCTTCCCGGAAACCGAAGTCCAGCATTTCGTCGGCTTCGTCCAACACAACGGCGCGTAGTCCGGACATATCCAGGCCGCCGCGTTCAATATGGTCCCTCAGGCGCCCGGGCGTCCCCACCACGATGTGGGCGCCGCGCGACAGGGCGCGCCGCTCAGCGCGCGGATCCATGCCGCCGACGCAGGAAGCGATCCGCCCTTTGGCTTCGCCGAAGAGCCAGGTGAGCTCGCGCTGGACCTGGATCGCCAGTTCGCGCGTTGGCGCGACGATAAGAGCCTGCGGCAGGACGGCCGGTCCAAATTTCTCTTGGTTCCCCAGAATGGTCGGGGCGATGGCGAGCCCAAATGCGACCGTCTTGCCGGAGCCTGTCTGGGCGGACACCAGAAGGTCCGTGCCGTCGGTTTCAGGTGCAAGGACGGCTTCCTGGACCTCGGTCAGTTGGGCATAGCCCTTTTTCTCGAGAGCGCGCGCAAGCACAGGGTTGATGTTGTCAGCTGCTGGCATAGTTTTTGGTGTTCCGGCTCTAAGCGCCTGCGAGGGAGTGGGCGGCGCTGGCAAACCCGGGTCATATACGGTTTTGGGGAAAACAGCCAATCGTTCTGTGAGGACGCTGTTGAATAAAGTGAAATTTCCCCTACGGTAGCGGCCAGATAACAAACGCCGAAATCACACTAGAAGAAAGATGAATTCATGGCAGGGACAAGAGAGTTCGACATTGTCGTCTATGGCGCGACCGGTTTTACCGGACGCCTGGTGGCAGAATATCTGAGCAAACAATATGCGGATGGATCCGTAAAATGGGCCATGGCCGGCCGGAGTGCGGAAAAGCTCGCCTCTGTCCGTGACCTGATCGGTGCACCCGCAGACACACCTTTGATTGCGGCAGATGCCGCTGACGCTGACGCGCTGAAGAAAATGGTGGAGAGTACCAAGGTCGTGATCACGACTGTCGGGCCTTACCTGCACTATGGTGAGCCGCTCGTTGCTGCCTGTGCCGCTGCCGGGACCGACTATGTCGACCTCTGCGGCGAAGTACCCTTCATGCGCAAAATGATCGATGCCCATGGCGAAGCAGCAAAGGCCTCTGGCGCGCGGATCGTCTTCTCCTGTGGTTTCGACTCAATCCCTTTCGACATGGGTGTGTATTTCCTGCAGCAGGAGGCCAAGGCCAAGTTCGGCAAACCGGCACCGCGGGTCAAAGGCCGCGTCCGCGCCATGAACGGAACGCTCTCCGGCGGCACAGCCGCCAGTGGCCGCGCGACATTCGAACTTGCCCAAAAAGAACCGGAAATGATGGGCCATCTCTTCAACCCCTATTCGCTCGCACCTGGCTACGAGGGCATCGAACAGCCTGACGGCATGAAGCCTTATGAAGACCCGGCTGTTGATATGTGGGTGGCGCCCTTCTTTATGGCGGTGATCAACACCAAGAACATCCACCGCTCCAACTTCCTGCTCGACCACGCCTACGGCACCGACTTTCAGTACGACGAAATGATGCTGGCGGGCCCGGGGGACACCGGGAAACAGACCGCGGAAGCAATCGCCGCAACCGACATCACCGGTGGTGATGATGCGCCGAAGCCTGGTGAAGGGCCTTCCAAGGAAGAGCGTGAAGCAGGGAATTATGATGTGCTCTTCATCGGTGAGATGCCCGATGGTGCATCTATCAAGGTCGGCGTCACCGGTGACAAAGACCCGGGCTACGGCTCAACCTCCAAGATGATCGCAGAGAGCGCAATCTGCCTGATCCAGAACGTGGCAGACCTGCCGGGCGGGATTTACACACCAGCGCCTGCCTTCGGCATGGAGATCATTGATCGGCTCCGCGCAAATGCCGGCCTCACTTTTGAGGTTGAAGCGTAAGCAACCGGCTCCTGAACAACAAAGAAGGCGGCACTCTTGCGAGCGCCGCCTTTTTCTTTTCGACTATGACCGGTGATTAATCGCGATAGGACGGATCAATCCGATCCAGCTTCCGCAACATGGCGGGCCAGGCGAGATGGTTGGTGACTTTCTGCGCAAGCTCAGGGTCGGTTCCTTGTGTCGCCGTTTTCTCCGGAATGCCCTGCATCGGGTTGTGGATCTGCTTGGCTGACGAAAGTGTCGCCACCTGCATCTCACAGGCGCGCTCCAGATAGTACATCCGCATGAACGCTTCGGCGACGGTCTCACCCACAGTGAGCGTGCCGTGGTTCCACAAGAGCATCATGTTCTTGTCGCCGAGGTCTTCTTGAAGACGGGGGCGTTCGTCATGGTCGACGGCGACACCTTCATATTCGTGATAGGCAAGCTCTTCCCGGATGAGCATGGCTGTCTGATTGAGTGGCAGAAGGCCCTCCTCAGCCGTTGAAACGGCCGTACCGGGGATGGTGTGGAGGTGAATGACACAGTTGGCGTCATGGCGGATCTCGTGGACGGCACTATGGATGGTAAAGCCTGCCGGGTTCACGAAATGAGGCGAGTCGTCGAGCTTATTCCCTTCAAGGTCGATTTTGACGAGGCTGCTGGCTGTGATCTCGTCGAAGAAGAATCCGTATGGGTTGATCAAGAAAGTCCCGTCGGAAAGCTTGGACGAGATATGGGTGAAGATCATGTCGTCCCACCCATAATGAGCGACAAGACGATAACAGGCGGCGAGATTAACCCGCGCCTCCCATTCTTCAGGGGAGACACTCTCGCGAACACTGGTTGGGGCGGCTTCTTGGACTGACATGGTTTTCCTCCATTTGCGTGCGGCCTCTGTCAGGCCATGCCGCTGTCTTAAAGAGAAACTGGAAATCAGACTGCGATCTGGGTCACATTTGCACTGATTGTGGCCAAAAACGAGGAAAACCATGGGAAAACCGGGCCAGAAATTTACAGCCGATGATCTGGTCCTGAAAAGTCCCCTGTTTTCGGTTCTGTCTGACCAGTCGCGAACTGCCGTTCTGGAACGGGCGAAACCTCTGTCCCTTGATGCCGGAGATCCTCTTTACGCGCGTGGAGACCCATCAGACCGTTATTTCGGCATCCTCAAAGGCCGATTACGGCTGTCCGTCGACTCAGCGGACGGCAAGACGGCCGCCCTCAATCAGGCGGATGCAGGCGAGTGGTTTGGCGAACTCGGATTGTTTGAGGGGGGCAACCGGCTGGTTGACGCCACCGCGACGGAGCCAACGGATCTGCTTTGTCTCACCCGCGATGACATGCTGGCCTTTGCGACCAGCGAACCAGCTATGTTTATGCCGATTATTGAACTCCTGGGCGCCCGCATCCAACTGGTGGGCGAACTGCTTCAAGAAACGGTCTTTCATGATGTGACTTTCCGTCTCGCGCGGCGTCTTCTGGACCTGGCGGATAAACATGGGGCCCCGGCGGATCAGGGCATCCTTATTGATCTCCACCTACCACAGGAAGAACTCGGTCACATGGTGGGGGCAACGCGGGAGGCTGTCGGGCGCCAATTGAATGTCTGGAAGAAAAAGTCCTGGATCGATGTGTCCTACGGGAAAATCACAATCCTGAACCGTGCCGCTTTGATGCAGATAATCGTCACAGCCCAGGGTGGCGACCTCGATCGCCCTGGTGAATTTTGATCCCCCTGCCCTCATTCTGGTAGCTTAAAGCCAATCGAAATTCATAATAACCGCCAGCAGGCGCGCATCGCCTGACTGGGGAGCAAACGGGGCAAACATTCCATGGGGTTTCAGAAGCTTTTGATCGCCAATCGTGGCGAGATATCGGTGCGCATTGCGCGCGCTGCGGCGGAAATGGATATTCAATCTGTCGCCATATACTCAGAAGACGATGCCCAGTCGCTTCATGTCCAAGCTGCTGACGAGTCAGTTGCGCTGAAAGGCAGCGGTGTTCCAGCCTATCTCGACGCGCGGCAGATCATAGAGGCAGCAAAAGAGTCCGGATGTGACGCAGTCCACCCAGGATATGGCTTCTTAAGCGAGAATGTTCAGTTTGCGAGAGCTTGTCGAGATGCGGGTTTGACCTTCATCGGGCCGAACCCAGATGCACTCGCTCTGTTTGGCGACAAAGCGCGAGCGCGGGAGTTGGCGGAACAGGTCGGTGTGCCTTTGCTACCAGGTACAAACGGCGCCACCAGCCTTGAAGACACAAAAGCATTCTTCAAGGGTCTTGGAGAAAACGCCTCAATCATGATCAAGGCGGTCGCCGGTGGCGGCGGGCGTGGCATGCGGCCGGTTCGCCACATCAACGATATCGACGACGCGTATGCGCGCTGTCGGTCGGAAGCAAAATCCGCTTTTGGCGACGATACGCTGTATGTAGAGCGCCTTATCACTCGCGCCCGCCATGTTGAAATCCAGATCGTTGGTGACGGAAAAGATGTCGTTCACCTGGGCGAACGCGAATGTTCACTCCAAAGACGCAGACAAAAGCTGGTCGAGATTGCCCCAAGCCCGACACTCAGTGACGCCTTGCGTGAGCAATTGACAGCCGCAGCGGTCAAACTCGCTAAGGCAGCCTCCTACGACAATATCGGGACGTTCGAGTTTCTGGTGGACGAGGCGGATCAGAGCTTTGCTTTCATGGAGACCAACCCGCGCCTGCAAGTGGAACACACCGTCACAGAGGAAGTGACCGGCGTCGATCTTGTGAAAACCCAGCTGCGGATCGCAGGCGGCAAAACACTGAGCGCGATCGGCCTGGGCGACGCGCCGCAGCCACGCGGATATGCCATCCAGCTCCGGATCAACATGGAGAGCATGAATGAGGCCGGCGAAGCGGTGCCGTCCGGCGGAACGCTGGCGACATACCAGCCGCCAAGCGGTCCGGGTATTCGTGTCGATGGGTTTGGCTATGCGGGCTACACAACCAATCCGCACTACGACTCTCTTCTGGCGAAGCTGATCGCCTATGCGCCCGGCGCCGATTATCAGGACGCGGTGAAAAGGACCCAGAGGGCGCTGGAGGAGTTCAACATCGAAGGGGTAAGCACCAATATTCCCTTCCACTTGAACCTGCTCGACATGCCCGCATTTACTGAGAACGATGTGCACACAACCTTTATCGCTGATCATGCCGCCGATCTCGCCAAGGACAGCAATCATCAGACTCGTTTTGCTAAGGGCGGAGCGGCGGAACGGATGGCCGCACCGGAGGTCGTTATAGACGGACCGGATGGCACGCGGGCGCTCCCTGCCCATCTTCAGGGTCGTGTCGTCAGCATTGATGTGGCGGAGGGAGACAGTGTCGCCCCTGGCCAACAGATCGCCGTCCTTGAAGCGATGAAGATGGAGCACATTGTCTCCGCCAATACAGGCGGCGTCGTCCGTCAATTGACCGCAAAGCCGGACGATACCGTGATGGAAGGCGCCCCCCTTCTCTTCATTGAAGAACGAGATGTGGGCATGTCCGAAAGTGCCGCCGCCGCGGCAGTAGATCTGGACTATATCCGCCCCGACCTTCAGGAAGTGCGTGATCGACACGCCATTGGATTGGATGAAGGGCGCCCTGATGCCGTGGCTCGCCGCCGCGGACGCAACCAACGCACCGCGCGGGAGAACATTGCAGACCTGTGTGATCCGGACAGCTTCATTGAATATGGCGCCCTTGTGCTTGCCGCCCAGCGGCGCCGTCGCTCTATGGAAGACCTCATTAAGATGAGCCCGGCCGACGGTATGATCACCGGTGTCGGCTCCATCAATGGCGACAAATTTGGCGAAGAGGCATCGCGCGCCATGGTGCTCGCCTATGACTTTACAGTCTTCGCCGGCACCCAAGGACATATGAACCATAAAAAGACCGACCGGATGTTGAGTCTCGCACATCAGTGGGACCTGCCGCTTGTTCTGTTTGGTGAAGGCGGCGGCGGACGGCCCGGCGATACCGACACAGCCGGCGTGGCCGGCCTTGATGTCCCCACCTTCAAGAGCTTTGCTGCGCTGAGCGGCAATGTGCCGGTGGTCAGCATCGTCTCAGGCAGGTGTTTTGCAGGGAACGCGGCGCTCGTTGGCTGTAGCGATGTCATCATCGCAACGGCCGATTCAAATATAGGCATGGGCGGTCCGGCCATGATCGAAGGCGGCGGTCTCGGTGCTTACCGGCCGGAGGACATCGGGCCGATTGACGTGCACCGAAAAAACGGCGTTGTGGACATTGCCGTCGCGGACGAAGCAGAAGGTGTTGCCGCCGCTAAGAAATATCTTTCCTATTTTCAGGGACCGCTCGAACAATGGGAGGCCGCCGACCAAAGAGAATTGCGGCACCTAATTCCCGAGAACAGGCTGCGCGCCTATGATGTCAGAACTGTCATCGACACAGTTGCCGACAAAGACAGTGTGCTCGAGCTTCGGAAGGATTTCGGCGTCGGCATTCTAACAAGCTTCATTCGCATTGAAGGTCGCCCTATGGGTTTGATTGCGAACAACCCGTTCCATCTGGGCGGCGCGATCGATGCGGACGCTGCCGACAAGGCTGCACGATTTATGCAGCTCTGCGATGCATTCGGCCTGCCCATTCTCTCCTTCTGTGACACGCCTGGTTTCATGGTGGGCCCGGAAGTAGAGGAAACAGCTCAGGTGCGCCACGTGTCGCGTATGTTTGTGACAGCTGCGAACATGTCGGTGCCTGTTTTCACCATCGTGCTGCGTAAAGGCTATGGACTGGGCGCACAAGCCATGACCGGCGGCACCTTCAGCGCTCCCTTCTTCAACGTTTCCTGGCCGACGGGGGAGTTCGGCGGCATGGGACTGGAAGGTGCGGTACGCCTCGGCTATCGCAGGGAAATGGAAGCCATCGAAGACGAGAAGGAACGCCAGGACTTCTTTGAGATGATGGTTGCAAGGTCTTACGCCAACGGCAAAGCCATCAACATGGCATCCTTCCTTGAGATTGATGGTGTGATCGACCCGTTTGAAACACGCCACTGGATCATGCGCGGTCTACAATCTTTGCCACCCAAATCGGCGGACACAAAAAGGACACGATCATTCATCGATACTTGGTGAGTGATCTTATCGGGAGAAAAAAATGAACTGCCACGAGGTGGACTACAAAATCATTGGCGATGACATGCAGCTCGTGGAGATCGAACTCGATCCGGGCGAAACCGTCGTGGCGGAAGCTGGTGCTATGAATTACATGGAAGACGGCATCGAGTTTGAGACCCGCCTTGGAGATGGATCAAAGCCCGATGAGGGTGTGATGGGCAAACTGTTCTCAGCGGCCAAACGCACATTCACCGGCGAGTCGCTTTTCATGACTCATTTCACCAATCACGGAAGTAAGAAAGCGTCTGCGGCCTTTGCCGCCCCCTTCCCTGGCAAAATCATTGCGCTCGATCAGGCGGTGACGGGCGAAGTTCTGTGCCAGAAGGATTCATTTCTAGCAGCGGCATTGGGCACAAGCATTGACATTGCCTTCCACAAGAAGCTGGGTGCCGGTTTCTTTGGCGGCGAAGGCTTCATCCTTCAGCGGCTCCAGGGAGACGGTATGGCGTTTGTTCATGCGGGCGGCACAATTGTTGAAAAGAAGTTGAACGGGGAAAAGCTGCGCGTGGATACAGGCTGTATCGTCGCTTTCACCCCATCACTTGATTATGACATTGAGCGCGCGGGGGGTCTTAAGTCCATGATTTTTGGCGGCGAGGGCCTGTTCCTCGCGACACTTCAGGGGACAGGGACCGTTTGGTTGCAGAGCTTGCCCTTCTCCCGCCTTGCCGATCGCATTCTTGAGCACGCGCCGTCAGCTGGCGGGTCGGACCAGGGCGAAGGGTCGCTCCTCGGCGGTGCGTCCCGCATCTTCGAGAAATAGAAGACTATTCAGCGGGCTGCGAGGGACGTCCGAGCTTGAAAGTACCGCTGGCTCGGGCGACCAACTCTCCGTCTTCCCGGCGCAATTCCGCTTCGGCAAAGGCAATGGACTTGCCCCTGTGGCGGACCCAGCCTTCTCCGATCAGTGTTCCCTGATCCGCCCGGCCAAGAAAACTTGTTTTGAGTTCGAGCGTGACCTGAGGTGTCGGCGTGGTTGTTGTCGATCGAACGGCGTGTCCGCAAAGGCCGTCCAGCATGGCTGCGAGAAAGCCGCCGTAGATGCGCCCTCCCCGATTGACGAAGTTTTCGCCAGCGACATAAGAAGCTTTGACGTAGCCGCGTTCCGGATCAATTTCTAAGAGTTGTTTGCCGAGAGTCACCGCAGCAGGTGACTCCCAGTCGGTCGGTGGAAGGTCATTCATCCGGTGAGATTAGAACACCGGCTTGAAGTTTGCCACGTACTCTTGCGTGCACGCTGCCCTTTCTTCCGACAGAATTTCATGACCTTGTTCTGCGCAATGCCGATCCGCCCTGAATCGAGCGACACCCTTGTTTGTACATCCCTTCAGATCGGGGTCGTAGAGGAACACACAGATCGCAACGATGTATTTTTCTTCGCAGGGCAGCTCAATCATGTAGCGCTGCTCCTGAGCGCTTCGCCTGCTCCACCAGCCATCGCCGGCGGCAGGATTGCCCTGTGTCGGGCTGTCCAGGCAATGACGGAACTCTTCGTACGTGGCAGCAGCCGCTGCGGGCTCTGCAACAAATGATGAGAGGAACAAGGCTGCCCCGAACAGCACAAAAACCTGTGTGAAATGACGCACGTGACTCTCCCTTTAGACGGCCCCCACCGCTTGAGGAGATTTTATCGCAGATCGAGAAATAAAGTAAAGCGTCTTTACGACTTGAGGGTTTAACTCAGTTGCCGTTTGTACATATCGAAGACCTTGTCCCAAACCTGCTCTGCAGCGTCCTTCACATAAGCGTCCCGCTCTGGAAAACAGAAGCCGTGACCCGTGCCAGGCCAGACATCTAGCGTATATGGCACAGCATGCGTGTCCAATTCGGCACGCAGGTCCGGGATGACATTGTCAGGCACCCACTCGTCTGTTTCGGCAAAGCCGAGATAGAGCTCGCCTTTCATGTTGGCAGCCAGCTTATGCGGTGTGTCAGGCGCGTCGGTTACAATCCCGACGCCATAAAGAGAAGCTGAGGCGGCAAACTGTTCCGGGTAGGTCCCGGCAGCCGACACGACATATTGGCCACTCATGCAATAGCCGATACAGCCGACCGGCCCCTGCTTGATCCGCCCGTCCGATTGCATCCAAGCAAGCATGCCCGCCGTGTCCGACATGACCAGAGCGTTGTTCAGTGAGCGCATGGCGGAGAACATTTCCTGGCGTACTGCATCGTCGGCTTTCGATAGATCGAAGCGCAGTTTCCCGAGCCTGTAATACATGTCAGGAAGCAGGACGGTATAGCCTTCCGCGGCAATGCGACGGGCGAACCCGTAGAGCTCTTCGCGGATTCCGGGTGCGTCCATGTAGAGGATTACCGGTGCTCGCGGCCCGTCCTCATGCGACACCACAAATGTTTCCATGTCGCCATCAGCTGTTGTGATGGTGAGTATCTCTTCCTGCATCGCCGACCTCGATTGTTTCTTTATACAGGGATGCCGGGTGGTTCCCGACGATTGCGGACAACCTTACGCTGCCGCTGCAACGCTTGGGCGAGCCTGGACTCGGTCGTACCAGGCCACAATGTTTTTGTTGGATTGATCAATGGGTTGACCAACAGACGCGCCAAACTCGAGGAAACCGAACAGGAGAATGTCTGCGAGAGTAAATCGGTCCCCGGCCAACCATTCCTTCCCGTCCAACTGTTCGTCGAGCCATTTAATTTTGTCCTGAGCGATTGCCTTAAGACCCTCCGCTGCCTCAGGCAGACACCGAAAGCGATCCTTGAACATAGGTAGCCCCTCCGCATAGCGAAAGCCGTTCGCCAGCGGCTCGCAAACGCCCAGGTCAACGCGGCGTACCCATTTGCGTGTTTCTGCCCGCTCTGCTGCAGTGGTCCCTACCAGTGCTGGCGATGGCCGATGTTCTTCCAGATATTCACAGATCGCCGTGATCTCGGTAACAACGTCGCCGTCATCAAGCTGAAGTGCTGGCAGCTGACCAGCTGGATTGACTTTGAGATATTCCGCCTGACGGTTGGCACCTGCCATAATGTCGATTTCTTCGAAAGGCAGTTCAATCCCCTTTTCGGCCATGAAGATTTTAACGACGCGAGGGTTTGGACCAATTGAATTGTAGAGTTTCATCTGACGGCGCTCCCAGCAGTTCCTGTTTGTTTTTGTAGAGTCTTAGCCGAAGAGGCCCCGCATCGCCACTTTTTCGCAATCTGTGTTGCATGTGGTGAGCCCAGCTGAACACAAATTGGCTCTCGTCATCGCAGACGCGTCTGCTATGTGTAGGACATTGATTTTCATCTAGCCGTCAGACCCCTTAGCGCATGACAGAAAACCCGACGTCAACGAGGCCTGCCGACAGGCCGCCCATTTTTTATGGTTGGTACATCGTCCTCGCGGCCTTTGTTGTGATGACGGTCTCCGCCGGTTTTGGCTTTTACAACCTGTCGGTCTATCTGGAGGCCTTTGTCGACGAACGCGGATTTTCAGTTGGGTATACGTCGGGGGCAACGGCGGCGTTTTTTATCTCGTCGGGCGTAGCCGGTCTTGCTGTCGGATGGTTGATAGAGCGGTATGACCCCCGTTGGACTATTGCTGCCGGGGCGGTGCTCGCGGGGTTGGTCTTGTCGGGTGCGGGCTGGGTCAATGAGCTCTGGCAGCTCTACCTGTTTTATACCCTCTTTGGCGTCGGATACTCCGCCTGTGCGCTCCTTCCCTGCACCACGCTTGTCGCTCGATGGTTTGAGAAGAAGCGTTCGGTCGCTTTGTCTGTCGCCTCAACAGGCCTCTCGCTTGGCGGGATATTGTTGACACCGATTTCCGCCGAATTGATTGAGCAGTTAGGACTGGGCGGCGCAGCGCCTTGGCTTGGTGCAGGTATGTTTTTCGGGATCGCTCCTGTTGCGATTGTGTTGTTCCGCCCAAGTCCGGCGGCGATGGGATTGGCACCCGATGGCGACGATGTGCCGATCGGGGATGGTGAGATCGAGCCATCGGTCAGCGGTGTTTCGTACCAGACCGCCGTTCGCAGTCGCTTTTTCATCTTTGCGACAATCACCTTTATGACGTCGATGATGGCGCAGGTGGGGTCCATCGCCCATCAATTCTCTCTGGTCGCTGGGCGCGCCGACGATAGAGACTTAGCGGCACTGGCAGTCTCGGTCATGGCAGGGGTCAGCATTGCGGGACGCTTGGTGGGCGGATGGATCCTTCCCCACATCTCGTCCCGGTTTTTTATGGCTGGCCTTTTGGTCGTGCAGGCAATCGCATTGAGCTTTTATGCCTTCGCGGCGACACCCACGACGTTGCTCCTGGTCGCGGCCCTGTTTGGCATGACCGTTGGCAACCTGCTGATGATGCAGCCGCTCCTGATTGCAGAAGCGTTTGGCACACTGGCCTACGCTCGTATCTATTCGACATCCCAACTGTTTACGACATTCGGTGTCGCCAGCGGCCCGGCTGTTTATGGCCTGATCTATGAAGCTGCTAACGGATACGCGGCGTCTTATCTCTACGGCGCAGCAGCGTCACTTGTCGGCCTTGCTGCGATCCTGGCTGCTGGTCCCGTAGCACAACAAGAAAAACAAACATAAGGAACGACCATGTCTGAATTCGGTCCAGGCGTAGCGCTAAACAAACCTGCCTTCATTCATCCGACGGCGATGATCTACGGCAAGGTCTTCATCGATGAAGGTGCCTCTCTCTGGCCCTACACCGTCATCCGAAGCGAGATGCATGAAGTGCGCATTGGGAAGCGAACCAATATCCAGGACTTTGTGATGATCCATGTCGGGAATACGACACCGACAATCATCGGGGACAATTGTTCCATTACCCATCACTGCACAATCCACGGTGCGGAGATTGGCGACAATTGTCTGATTGGGATCAACTCAACGATTATGGATGGCGTCAAGATAGGGCAAAACTGCATCATCGGCGGACACACCATCGTGACAGAGGGCACCGTCATTCCAGACAACTCAATAGTCGTCGGGTCGCCTGGCAAAGTCGTTAAGGAACGCGACAGTTCCGCCGCGAACATCATGAATGCAGCTTTCTATTACGAGAATGCCAAGGCCTATTTGAACGGCGAACATCGGGTGTCTGAGACTGAGGACTTCAAGCGCGCAATGGCGCGTGAGCAGGACGCTCTAACCGTCTGAATGCGCGAGAAAAATTCCGGCTGGCGAAAGCGGCTTGCCATGACTATGCTGCGCCGCATCGCAATACGAACCAAGTGAACCATCATGAAGCTGCCTGCGTCATTTTATAAGCCTCTCTCCATCGGCGCCCCTACTCCATTCCAAGAGTTGCCTCTCGCGCTTGAACGAATGATCCATTTCTTCCCAGCCCATAACGAGAAAGTGCACGCAAAGATTCCGGATCTGATCCCACAGGTCGACGTCATCTTGGGGAATCTGGAAGATGCCATTCCCGCCGACGCAAAAGAGGCAGCGCGCGCCGGGTTCATCAAAGTTGCCCGCGAGAATGAGTTTGGGAATACCGGATTGTGGACACGCGTAAACGCGCTCAACAGTCCCTGGGCCCTGGATGACATCGTAGAAATTGTGAGTGCCGTCGGTGACAAGCTGGACGTGCTTATGTTGCCGAAAGTCGAAGGCGCCTGGGACATTCACTACGCCGATCAGCTTCTGGCGCAACTGGAAGCAAAAAACGGGGTCAAAAAGCCGATCCTGATTCACGCGATTCTTGAAACGGCGCAAGGCGTGAAGAACGTGAACGAGATCGCGGCGGCGAGCCCGCGCATGCATGGCATGAGCTTGGGGCCTGCTGATCTTGCCGCATCCCGAGGCATGAAGACCACCCGCGTGGGCGGCGGTCATCCTTCCTATGGAGTGATTGAAGACCCGAAAGAGGATGGTAGCCATCGCGTGTTCGCGCAGCAGGACCTTTGGCACTACACAGTTGCCAGAATGGTGGATGCCTGTCTCTCTAACGGCATCCGTCCTTTTTATGGGCCGTTCGGCGATATTCAGGATGTAGACGCCTGCGAGGTTCAGTTCCGCAATTCGTTCCTGCTGGGGTGCGTCGGTGCTTGGTCTCTTCACCCAGTGCAGATTGATATTGCGAAGAAAGTGTTCAGCCCGGATGTCGATGAAGTGAAGTTCGCACTTCGCATCCTAGAGGCGATGCCCGATGGCACGGGCGCCGTAATGCTGGACGGAAAGATGCAAGATGATGCGACCTGGAAGCAGGCAAAGGTCATTGTTGATTTAGCGAAGCGCGTGGCTGAACGGGACCCGGAGCTCGGGAAAGCTTACGGCGTGTGATTGCCGGTCTTAGCTGATCAGCGGCTCTTCATACTTCACGAATCTGTCTATCGCCTCGAGGGCTGCAGACAAAGGTATTCGTGAGGCGTCGTCGACCCCGTAATCTCTGAGCGCGTGAAGGATCTTTAGGCTCCGCGCTTGAGCCGCGTATTTCGCGGGATCGTGGTGGGTAAAAATCGAAACCAGTGGCGCTCCACCGACGGCCAGCATATGGCCTGTGCCCGAGTTATTCGCGATCGCCGCGGACATATGTGCAGCAAGAGCCATAACTAACATGGGTCCCTTTACATGCGGAAAGGCGTCCGACCTGTCCCACTCCGGCAACAGTGCCTCAGGAACCTCTTGCCGCACCTGGTCCACCATTTCGGCCTCGTCAGGGCCCAAAAGAAACACTGGCACGCGATCAGCAGCAACTTGCCTCCGCGCGAGCTCGAAATAGCGTTCTACCGGCCATAGTTTGCGTCGGTCCCCCGCACCGGGCGCGATGCCGATATAGGTTGCGCCTGCAGGCAGAAGCAGCGCTGCAACTTTGCGGTGTTCCTCGGACAGATCAAAAACAGTAACGCGGTCGTCGGTCGACCTGGGCGAGACCAGATCCAACATATCGATCAGACCCCCTACAAAAGAAGGGTCAGGCTCAAAATCATCAGGGAGCTTCACATCAGAGAATAGGAAATTTGCCGTTCCTGAGACGAATGTGTCATGAGGAATGCGTTTGAGGATCATCGTGCGCGCAACCAGCCGCTGTGTGTCGATGATCAGATCAAATTTCCGCCCCGGGAGCGGCGACCACATTGTGAAGAGCTGATGGGTCTTGTTCCCAATCCCAGCGTCTTCGATCACCTCATCTATAAACCGTTCGGCGACTTGCTTCAGGATGCCCGCGTACACAGTCTTACCTGTGCCGGCGACCCAGGTAATCTTCGCTTCTGGAAACCGCTGCCGAAGCTGGTGAGCAAAACTGAGCTTCAGTATGCCATCGCCTATCACCTCCTCGCAGGAATAGACGAGGATCGTCTTGGGCGTGATTGCCCGGACAGGTAGGTTTGATGAAGGTGTAGCTGACAATATGCCCCCAGATGCCAGGTTAACAGCGGCGTGGCGCTGGTGGTCTTTCTATAAACCGGCGCAGGGGCGCAAACAATAGGAAGGACAAAGACTTAAGAGGGACCGCCCTGTGAAAGGCGATCCCATTTGTTGGTCTTAGGCAAGTTCTGCCATGGCTTCGCGCGTGAACGTCTTGAGCTCGTCCGCCCTGCCATCACGGATTTTGTTGGCCCATTCAGGGTCAACAAGCAGCGCCCGACCGACGGCGACCATGTCGAACTCGTCAGCATCCAGTCGCTCCAGCAGCTTGTCGATGCTGGTAGGTTCTGAACCTTCGCCCGCGAATGCCGCAATAAACTCGCCGGAAAGGCCCACACTGCCAACGGTAATCGTCGGTTTTCCTGTGAGTTTCTTGGTCCATCCGGCAAGATTGAGATCAGACCCTTCAAATTCCGGCTCCCAAAAGCGACGGGTCGAACAATGGAACACGTCCACGCCTGCGTCCGAAAGGGGTTTCAGGAAGGCTGCGAGTTCATCCGAAGTCGGCGCGATCTTGTGGTCGAAATCCTGCTGTTTCCATTGGGAGAAACGGAGAATAAGTGGGTAGTCATCTCCCACCTCGGACCGCACAGCGTTGATAATATCCACCGCAAACTTGGTCCGCGCGACGGCGTCCTTGCCGCCATATTCATCGTCACGCTGGTTCGTTCCTTCCCAGAAGAACTGATCGATCAGGTAGCCATGCGCGCCGTGCAGCTCAATACCATCAAAACCTGCTTCACGTGCCGCACCCGCGGATCGGCGGAAGGCATCAATACAAGCCTGAATGTCTTCAGGGGTCATCGGGTCGGCGACCTGCTTGCCAGGGACAAACAAGCCGGACGGCCCTGCACTCGGCTCCTCAGGGTTTGGCGCTTCTTTCTGATTGCGCATCGTCCCAACGTGCCAAAGCTGGGGCATGATCTTGCCGCCTGCTTCGTGAACCTCTGAGACGACATTTTTCCAGCCATCCAACGCTGCTTTTCCGTGAAAGGCAGGAATGTTGTCCGCCATCGTGGACACGCGATGGCCAACTGTTGTGCCTTCCGTGATGATGAGGCCTGTCCCGCCTTCAGCCCGGCGACGGTAATAGGCGGCGACGTCAGCGCCTGGTACCTCTCCCGGTGAGAAATTTCGGGTCATCGGGGCCATAACCACCCGATTTGGGATCGTCAGTCCATTGAATGTAAACGGTGAAAACAGCTTCTCGGTTGAGGTGCTCATGAAATTTTCCTTTTGAAACGACCAGAGAGCCTGACCGCAAATTTCGATTTGGCGTATATTGCGTGACAACCGGACGGGATCAAGGGCCTGTCATCGGTTTCTGCCGTTTGAGAGAAATTGACAAGACTCTGTGCGAGTGAGGAGACGAGATGGGACCGAATCCGGTGTTAAAAAAACTGGGGTTTTCTGAGACAGACCGAGTTGTCTTGGTTCATACCGACGATATCGGCATGTGTCAGGCGTCGGTAAGCGCTTTCGCAGACCTTTGGCAGGCGGGCGCAATTTCCTGTGGCTCTGCAATGGTTCCCTGTGCCTGGTTCAACGCCGCAGCAGATTACTGTCGCGAGCACCCTGACGTTGATATGGGCGTGCACGCAACGTTGACGAGCGAATGGCACCCCTACCGTTGGGGTCCCCTGACCTCAGGCGCGACGCAGGGAGGCCTGACGGACGCGGAGGCAAAGTTCCACAAGACCTCTGAAGCGGTGGCAAGCGAGGCGGATCCAATAGCGGTGAAGGCTGAGCTCCGCGCGCAGATCGACCATGCGAAAGCATCTGGCATTAATCCGACACATATCGATACCCATATGGGATCGGTTATGCATGGGCCCCATTACGACGTGTTTGTTGATCTTGCCCTGGAGTATGGCATACCGCCATTTGCACTGCGCCTATCGGCTGATCAATGGTCAAAAGGTGGGTATGACGATGCCTCCTGTGCGCTCTTCGAACGGCGGGTGTTGGAGCTGGAAGACACCGGAATTCCGACCCTGGACCGCATCCTGAACGTGCCGCTGTCTGACGAGGACGACCGCGCCGGGAAAACCAAACAGGTTCTAAGTTCGATCCGCCCCGGACAAATAAGCTATTTCATCTTGCATCCCAGCCACGACACGCCGGAGCTCCGAGGAATCTGTCCAGATTGGCGCGCACGCGTTCAAGATTTAGAGATATTTCTGAGCGGTGAAATGGCTGAACACGTGGCCAAAGAGAACATTCACTTGATTGGGTATCGAGCCTTAAAAGAGCTTATTCCCCAAGGGGTTGCCGCCTGAACTTCAGCCAGCTATCAAATGCGTCCGATTCAACGTAAAATGCAGCAGGAGCTGCGGATCTTGGGGCCCAATTGACAGGTAAACGCGTAATGATCGACAGACAGGCAAAGTTCCACATCGGCCAGATTGTGCAACACCGTTATTTTTCCTTTCGGGGAGTGATTTTTGATGTCGATCCAACATTCAACAACACCGAAGAGTGGTGGTTGTCGATTCCTGAAGAAATCCGCCCTCATAAAGATCAGCCTTATTACCACCTTCTGGCGGAGAACTCCGAGTCCGAGTATGTCGCTTATGTGTCCGAGCAGAACTTGTTAGAGGATGAGACGGGAGACCCGGTAGGCCATTCCGATGTGAGCAAAATGTTCGGCCCCATGGAAGGCGGCATTTACACCCTTAAAGGTGAAACAGCGCACTGACGCAGCCGACCAAAGTGCCCGTTAGAAGGCATTAAAAAGGACCTGTCCGATGCGGCGCGACACCCGCCCCTATCTCATTCGTCGGCTCCGAGACGCCTACACAAACTGGTATGTCCGGCATTTTATCGAGCCACAATTCGACAGTATTGGTGCGGGCCTGAATGTCGCCTATCCCCAGGGTTTGGAGCTTTGGGGCGCGAACATACATGCAGGTGCCCATCTTCATCTTAGGGCGGCGAAAGGAAATATGATCCGCCTGGCAACGTGGGACAGCGGCACGCGCGTCGGCGAAATCCGCGTTGGCGATTATGTGCTGATAAGCCCTGGCAACCAGCTTATCGCGTCTGAGCGGATCACCATTGGCAGCAACACCATGATCGCCAGCGGGTGCTACATTTCCGACTCTGATTGGCATGACACTTATGACCGCACGGCAGAGCTCGACAAGCACGCCCCGGTCACCGTTGGGGAAAATGTTTGGATTGGCAGTCGCGTGATTGTGGGGAAAGGCGTCACAATTGGGGAAAACTCCGTCATCGGCGCCGGATCTGTGGTCACTCGAGACATTCCCGCCAATGTCATTGCGGCAGGCAATCCCGCGAAAGTCGTTAAAAACCTGGACCCGACCAAGACGTTTCGGAAACGCTCAGACATGCTAGGCGATTCAGATGCTGTCACCCATGAGTTTGATCAGCTCAATCGGTACCTGCTCCGCCACAACACAATCTTTACCTGGCTCAGAAGCATGGTGAAGCCCACGCAGCGCGACTGACCTAATCGGCAATTGTCGAACACTTGATCTGAATCAATGAGCAATCGACGTCTTCACGGTTTTCTCTCCTAAACACCTTTGAGGAGAAAACCATGACTGACGCCGATTTTGCATACCTTCTGATGGTCGCAGGTGGATTTGGAATTTTCATGGTAACGCTGGGCTACTACATGTTCAGAGTGCCGTCGCGCGACTGATCACCCAGCGTTTAGCTGGGACTCTGCTGATCAAGCCAGTTCACCGCCGCTGTCATCCCTGACAGACTGACGTTGAGCGACACCGGTCCGTTCCGGATATCGACAAAGTCGACAACCATGTTGTTTCCGGCCTTAAGCCGCTGGAGGCTGTCTGCGTTGACGGGTGAAATCGACTGGCACCCAATTGGGATACATACCTGCAAGGGAATCGCGGCAATTTCAGTTCCATCGACTGTGAATTTCACCCCGTTGGGCAGGTGCGTCCCCAGCGGGACGATTGTGATGGCGTAATATTCATTGTTTGGATTACGTCCGATTGCGAAAAACAGCGCAACAGTTTCGCTTTGCTGAGAGCGGATTTCAAAAGATACGGTGCAGATATTGTTTGTGCCGTCGGGCGACGCGCATTTTCCGCGCCAATTGCCAAACTTTTCGATAGTTGAGCCGTCAGCAGCGGTGATGGTCTCAGCCTCCGCAGAGACGGAATGGCCCACAAAAAACACAGCAACAAAAAGCGCAGCTGCAACACGCCTTAATTCAAACATAAAGAGTTCCTTTGGTTAGGGGCGACCGCCCCAACGACCCCCGCTCGACTTTCCTCAGTATATAACGAGCGATGCGAAGATGCACACCCGCCTTGCGTGTGGTCAAAAAAAGCGCGACAAGCGTTAACGAGCACTCAGTGGAGTAGGCAAGTGGAGGAATCAGCAATGCGTTTCAGTCAGAAAATGGTCTCCCTTCTGTCGGGCGCCCTCCTGGGGCTCACCAGCGCAACGGCGTTTGCTGAGCCCCGTCACGGGATCGCCATGCATGGCGCCCCACTTCATGGGCCCGATTTCAAGCATTTCTCCTATGCTAACCCGGACGCCCCGAAGGGAGGCGATTTGAAACTTGCTGCGATCGGCAGCTTTGACAGCTTGAATCCTCTGATTATCAAGGGCGTGTCTGCTGGCGGCATTCGGGACTATGTCTTCGAGAGTCTTATGGCACGCGCCTATGACGAGCCCTTCTCTCTCTATGGCCTTCTTGCCGAAACCGTTGAAACACCGGATGACCGGTCCTGGGTCGAGTTTCGGGTCCGCGAAGAAGCACGGTTTTCTGACGGCGTACCGGTCACCGTAGATGATGTAATCTTCTCGCTGGAAACGCTTCGGGACCAGGGCCGGCCAAATCATAAATACTATTATTCGAAGGTCGCCGAGATTATCCGCCCTGATGAACAGACCGTGAGGTTTGTCTTTGGACCAGACGGCGACCGGGAGATGCCGCTCATCATGGGGTTGATGCCTATCATCCCTAAGCACGTCTACGAAACACGGGCTTTCGATGAAACAACCCTGGTGCCACCCGTTGGCAGCGGTCCCTATGTTATCAGTGAGGTGGATCCCGGCGCGCGCGTGGTCTACTCACGCTCGCCGGATTATTGGGGCAAAGACTTGGCCGTTAACCGCGGCCACTACAATTTTGACCACCTGATTTACGACTATTTCCGTGATGCAAACGCCTCATTTGAAGCGTTTAAGGCGGGTCTGTATGACATTCGCCCGGAAGACGACCCCACACGATGGGCAACCGGTTTTGATATTCCCGCCGTGCGCGACGGGCGGATCGAGTTACAGAGCTTTACCAAGGCCACACCGTCAGGCATGCGCGCGCTGGTTTACAACACGCGCCGACCTGTGTTCAGCGATCCTGCCGTCAGAGCAGCTCTAGGGCTGGTTTTCGACTTTGAGTGGGTCAATACGAACTTCTACTACAGCGCCTACCAACGCACGCAGAGTTTCTATGATGGCTCCGAACTCGCGAGCACAGCGCGAACGGCCAGTGACGCGGAACGCGCCCTGCTCGCCCCCTACGGCGGCGCGGTGCGCGACGATATTATGACCAAGGGGTATGTTGCGCCGGTGAGCGACGGTACAGCTCGCAATCGTCAAAACCGGCGTGCGGCCATCAAAGGCCTTGAAGCAGCCGGTTGGGTCATTAAAGACGGCGTCATGGTCAATGCGGACTCCGGTCAGCCGCTTTCGTTCGAGATCACTGTCGCCTCGCCAGAGGACCAGAGGCTGGCACTCAACTATTCAGACGCTCTCAAGAGCATCGGAGTCGAAGGCAATGTGAGATACGTGGACTCGAGCCAGTACCAACAGCTTCGTCAGACCTACGACTTCGATATGATCTTCAATTTTTGGTATGCGTCCCTATCGCCCGGGAACGAACAAAGCTTCTATTGGGGTATGGACGCGGCGGACCAGGATGGCACGCGCAACTACATGGGCGTCAAAGAACCGGCAGTCGATGGGATGATTGAAGCCATGCTTGTCGCGCGCGAACGCGACGAATTTGTTGCCGCGGTGAGAGCGCTCGATCGCGTGTTGTTGTCCGGCGACTATGTCATTCCGCTCTTCTATCAGCCAGATCAGTGGGTGGCCTATTGGTCGAGGTTGAAACATCCCGAAGAGACGTCTCTCTATGGGTACAAAATAAACACCTGGTGGGCCGAGGACTAGGATGCCACTGCCCGCTTGCCTGCAAGGTAGACTTCAGCTTCCCCTGATTTCAGCACCTATGTTCCTCGTGTCTGGCCCGGACCTGGTGGTCGCGGCCTGCCACCAAGGAATAATGGGAAGCTTCCCCACGCCAAATGCACGAACACCAGCGATTTTGGATGAGTGGCTGGACGATATCACAGGCCGTTTGGCCGGCGTTTCGGATGTAGGTCCCCTGGCGGCCAATCTGGTGGTGCATCCGTCAAATGACCGCCTTGGAGACGACCTGGCACTGGTTGAAAAGTACAAAGTGCCAGTTGTGATAACCGCGCTCGGCAGTCCGCGGAAGATCGTGGACCGCGTCCATGCCTATGGCGGCGTCGTATTCGCCGATGTGAACTCCGTGGCATTCGCTCGGAAGGCGGCAGCTGCCGGTGTCGATGGACTTGTTCTTGTTGCGGCGGGCGCTGGGGGCCACACCGGCAACATGACAGGGTTTTCCTTTGTGCCTGCCGTCCGTGAGTTTTTTGATGGTACGATTGTTCTGGCAGGCGGTATGGGTGATGGCCGCGCCATCAAGGCAGCCGAAGTTCTGGGGGCAGACCTCGCCTATATGGGCACGCGGTTCATTGCGACGCATGAGAGCCTTGCGCACACCGATTATCGTCAGATGCTGGTCGAGAGCACGATTGAAGATCTCGTGCTCACCAATGCCGTCACAGGCGTCCACGCAAACTGGCTTCGGCAGTCTCTCATCGCCGCTGGTATGGATCCGGACGCGCTGGAGACTGATCCGGACATAGACTTTACGGACCCCCAATCGGGCGTGAAAAGATGGGCGAACACTTGGTCTGCCGGACATGGTGTGGGGGAGATAAAGCAGGTCGAAAGCGTCAAGGACCTCGTCGATAGGTTGAAGCAGGAATACCTCTCCACCTAAAGCCGGAAAAAGCACCTCCAATTGCTGCGACGCACAAGACAAACGCCTTGAGAAGCACCGGTTCCACTTCCGTAGAGACGGAACTCCCATTAGGCTCTAAGCACCAAAATTGGGAGGAATTGAGCATGGCGTATGCCCCGGACACGCGAGCGTTCTATGACGCTGACAGCCACATAATGGAACTGCCGAATTTCCTGAAGGACTATGCGGACCCAAGGCTGCGGGATCAGATTCCGGAAGTGAGCTATAGCGCGTCCCTCGTGACCGATGAAGAAGTTGCGGTGATCATGGACCAAGGCGGCAAGCACAGCCGGGAACATGTGCAGAGCATGATCGACCTGGGTGATACGCTGATTAATACGTCGAAGGAAATCCAGGCGCTCGGAGCCTTTGATAAGGCAGACCGGAAAATCGCTTTGGATATGTTGGGGTTCAAGAAGCAACTCGTCTTTGCGACCCACTCTGTCGTGATGCCCTTTCATCCAAGTTCCAAAACCTCATCCGAACTTCGCTATGGCGCCACACGCGCCCACAACCGACATATGGCTGATTTTTGCTCTGACGATGACCGGCTGATGGGTGTTGGCGTGATCCCGCTGGATGACCCGGCGCTCGCGATAGAAGAACTTGAATTGGCATTGAAGAGCGGCATGGAGGCCATTTGGGTGCCCCACCGCTCGCCGATCGGGTTTGCGCCTGGACATGTGGATCTCGAACCCTTCTGGGCGCGGCTGGCCGAAAGCGGAACGCCCTTTGTGCTGCACGTTGGTGGCTCACCGCTTCAGGCACTGAAGTCCTGGAGCAATAATGGACGCAAGGCGGTAAAGGACTGGATGGGCGGTGGCGAGAATGTTCGCAGCAAGGACGCAGCACTCATGCATCAGCCACCGGAAACATTCGTGAGCATGATGGTGATGGACGGTGTCTTTGAACGTCATCCGAACCTGCGCGGGGCAGCGGTCGAGCTGGGCGCCGGCTGGGTCCCAGAAATGCTCCGGCGGCTGGACGACATCACAAAAATCTACAGCCGCGTTGATGAGTCAATTCGCTTTGACCGCAAGCCGTCAGAACAATTGACGGAACAAATGGCCTTTACACCATTTCCGCATGAAGACGTGGCGCGTCTGATCGAGCAGTCTAACTCCGAGCTTTACCTATTCAGCAGCGACTACCCCCATGTCGAAGGTGGCCGCGATCCGATCCGGAAATTTGAGAAATATTTGGGCGACAGCCCAGATACCGTCAAAGACAACTTCTATTCAGAAAACTTCCTGAGGTTGTTCCCTGAAGCCCGCGTGAGCTAGTCCGCTGCGAAGAGCTGAAGACGCGCCTGCTTGATCGCGCGGGTCTTCTCTTCCCATTCGCGAATGTGTTTCTCCATGTCCGCCGCTTCCTTGTCGAGATAGGCATCGTGGCTTTCGTCGCGCACTGTGATCTCGCAGGCGAGCCCGCTCGGATCGAAGAAGTAGATGGAGTGGCAGAACGTGTGATCAATCGGCCCGAAGCAAGGCACTTTCGCTTCAGCCAGGCGGTCCATAAATTTCTTCTGCTCCTCCATGGATCCGACTTCGAAGGCGAAGTGATAATCTTCGATTCCGTCTTTGATGTTGAATTGGTTCTCCTCCGCACTGGCAGGTGCATCAAAGAAGGCAATGTAATTCCCGTCTCCCATCTCGAAGAAGAGATGCATGTAAGGTCTGTCAGCGCCGCTCGGGTCTTTGTCAAAGGCAAGCGCGGCGGCGGGCTTCAGGCCGAGAATATCTGCATAAAACTTCTTGGTTTCTTCCGCGTCGCGCACACGGTAGGCCATGTGATGCATGCCCTTGATCGTCGGCGCGGCCGTTTTCATCTCGTCCAGATGATCAACCGTTCCGTGGAATTCCCGTCCCATGATCTTCCTCCTCCGAAGTTCAGATTCAGAATCCTATCATGAAGGCGTGGTAAGTCACGCGACCATCGAAACACGCAGCGTCAGGCTGGATCCCGGGCGAAGATGCTTTCCAGGCTGTTCATATTCATGCCGTGTTTGACGTAATTGTAAGGCGTGAGGTTGACCGCCTTGATCATGATCCGCTCAATTTGGGTGCCCCCATTGTCACTGGGGACCATGTCGAAATCGAGCACGTTGATGCAGGCCGTGTCCTGTTCAAAAGCGCGGACCGCGGAAAGCCCGCCGCCGCTCGCCCAGCCGAGGATCAGCCGATTGATGCCCTCATGGGCGGCGATCAACAATGTATGCCATCCGGGTTCTGACAGCAGACGCTCAACGGAGGTGACGGCGCGTGTCATCGCATCGGCAAACACCTCGCCACCAGGCAACATGGATGCGCCGGGCTCACCGGCAATGTCGAAGTGAAACGCCATCTTAGCCGCCATTTCCGCGCGGCTTTTGACGCGGCCATAGTCGCCGCCATGAACCTCGACTAGCCCGGCATCTATCTCCAGCGTTGGCGCTGAGCCTGCAGGCTGCGCCGCGAGCACATATTCCGCGGTTTGTTGCGTTCTCGGATACCCAGAACACACCGCCCGATCAAAGGCGACATGTGACAGGGCAATGCCAGCGGCTTTGGCCTGCTCTTGGCCGAGCGGTGTGAGCGGGACCACAGAAAAATCGCCGCCAGCCTCGCGGATCTCTTTTCCGAAATAGTCAACGTGGCCGTGACGCATCAGATATATGCGCCGACGGCCCGTGGTGCCAGGCAGTGCAGACATAAGCGTTCCTGCTTAGAGCGCGTCAGCTGATTTTAGCGCAGCGATTTCATCTGACGAGAAGCCCCAGTCTGAAAGCGCTTCATCATTGTGAGCGCCAACGCCTGGCGGCGGCCCCTGAATTTCAGACGGTGTACCGGAGAAGCGCGGCGCCACATTTGGTTGCTTGACTCCATCGATCTCAACAATCGTCTGTCGCTCTTTGTTATGCGGGTGGTCCATCGCTTCATCGATGCCGAGCACGGGTGCGAAACAAATGTCAGTTCCCTCCATGAGCTCACACCATTCATCGCGGGTCTTTGTCTTGAACACCGCTTCGATTTTTTCTTTCATCTCCGGCCATTGAGCGCGGTCCATTTGGGCATCCCACAGATCATCGCTAAGACCAGCCTTCTCGCGGAGGAGCGCGTAGAACTGCGGCTCGATAGACCCGATAGAAACCCATTTGCCATCCGACGTTTCGTAGGTGTCGTAAAAGTGGGCACCGCCATCAAGCATGTTCGTCCCGTGCTCAGGCTGCCACATGCCCGACGCCGTGAAGCCAAAGAACATGGACATGAGAGATGCGGAGCCATCCGTCATCGCGCAATCGACCACTTGTCCCTCACCCGTCGTACGTGCGCTAATAAGCGCGGAAACCATACCGAGCGCTAGATAGAGAGCACCGCCGCCAAAGTCACCAACAAGGTTCAGAGGAGGTACAGGTTTTTCGCCCGGCCGACCGATTGCGTGAAGCGCGCCGGTGAGTGAGATGTAGTTGATGTCATGGCCTGCAGCTTGCGCCAAGGACCCGTATTGGCCCCAGCCGGTCATGCGGCCATAGACGAGCTTGGGATTGCGTTTGAGGCAAACATCGGGTCCCAGACCCAGCCGTTCCATAACGCCCGGCCGGAAGCCTTCCTGCAGCATATCTGCTTCTTCAATGAGTTTGAGGCACGCCTCAACTGCTTCCGGCTTTTTGAGGTCCATGGCAACCGACCGGCGCCCGCGTGCGCCAACTTCAAATTTGGAACCGCCACCACCGCCTTTGCGGTCAATGCGAACAACATCTGCGCCCATGTCGGACAGCAGCATGCCGCAAAATGGTCCAGGACCAATCCCTGCGAATTCGACGATTTTCACTCCTGAGAGCGGTCCCTTGCCCATAGCATTCTCCCTGATGACGTATTTGTTGCTACGGTTTTACCCTCGCGGGAGGGGCCACGTAAACCACGCCGGATACTCCGGCAGCATGACGCAGGGGCGTGCTGCTTATTCTCGTCGCGTTCGCGTCATAAGAAAGGGGGTCGCCGATGTCTTAAAGCCAGATCGTTCGTAAAACGGTTCGGTGCCTGGCGTTGCGTGGAGGGTAACTGTGGCATCCTCGCGAACTTCCCGGTCCACAAGGTTGAGGAGGTGCCTCAGAATGGCGCTGCCAAACCCTTGGGCTTGAAGGTGCGGCAAGACAGCGATGTCCGAGAGGTGTGCATAGTGAGCGCCGGTTCCGGTGGCTCTGCCCATGCCGGCAAGATTGTTCCCGTCCCAAGCCGTCACGACATGTCGGGCATTGATGATCAGGTCCCGGGCTTGCTTTGTGGTCCGCTCTTCCCAACCGACGCCTGACGCAATCAACTGGTAGCCTTCTGGCGTCAGCCCACCAGCCTTGACCCTTAAGCTAGCTTCTTCGTCAACTGATGTGACCACCCTACCCTCATCTTCTTGCGGCGCTTGGCATTGCGTCGCTGCCCCTGTAGACCAACCTTATGAAACCCGTCGTCAGACCCAAAGCTTTTTCAGGCGCTCCACCGCCCGATGAATTTAATATGGCTCGCTATTGCCTCGCGACCAGTGCTGCCACGCATCCTGGCAAAACAGCACTGATTGTGGTGAGCGAAGCCGATGCGTCAGAAGACGCTGCGGAACGTTGGACTTATGCCGAGCTGGATCAAGCCGTACGACGGATTGCAGCATCCCTGCTTGCGTCAGGCCTCGCTCCCGGTGACCGGCTGATGATACGTCTGCCGAATACGAGCGCCTATGCACTCCTGTTTTTCGGCGCCTTGGCGGCCGGTGTCGTACCGCTGCCGGCATCATCACAACTCACGACGGACGAAGCCAGCTTCCTTCTGCAGGATTCTGGCGCGCGCGCTATCGCGATTGCAGATGAGTTCGATATGCCGACCGGTTCTGCGCAGCGTTTCACGCCGTTTGATGTGGCGAACATGATTGAGTTTCCGCAGACAATTGAGTACGCGGCGACGCTGCGTGATGACCCTGGCTACCTTGTCTATACATCCGGCACGAGTGGAACACCCAAAGGCGTTTTACACGCCCACCGAGCTGCGTGGGGACGACGCCCTATGTACGAAGGCTGGTATGGCATCCGAAGCGATGACGTGGTCCTCCACGCAGGAGCGTTCAATTGGACCTACACGCTGGGTGTCGGTTTGACGGATCCGTGGGCAAATGGTGCCACAACGGTTCTTTTCACAGGCGAAAAGGATGTGCAGGTTTGGCCTCTATTGCTTGAGCGATACGACGCCACCTTGTTCGCCGCTGTTCCATCGCTCTACCGGCAAATCCTGAAATATTGCGACCTGTCTGGCGTCGACTTAAGAAAACTGCGCCATGGCCTGACGGCGGGCGAAGCCTTGTCACCAACTTTGCTCGACAACTGGCGCAGCGAGACTGGAAAGGACCTCTACGAGGCCCTCGGCATGAGCGAATGCTCTACCTACATCTCAACAGGGCCGACGATGCAAATTCGGGAAGGCAGCCCAGGCAAGCCCCAGCCTGGCCGCGCGATTGCGGTTCTTGATGTCGATGATCCACACAACGATCAGCCATTGCCTGCTGGAGAGACCGGACTACTCGCGATCCATAGGTCTGACCCCGGTCTGATGCTGGGCTATTGGAACCGGCCGGACGAGGATGAAACTGTCTATCGTGGCGACTGGTTCATTGGTGGCGACCTCGCGCGCTTCGATGATGACGGCTATCTTTGGTATGAAGGACGAGCAGACGACGTTATGAATGCCATGGGCTACCGGGTCTCCCCTCTCGAGGTGGAAACAGCTGTGGCATCCCATCCCAACGTGGCTGAGGTAGGTGTCTGCGAGATTCAGGTGAGATCAGATGTGTCGGTTATTGGGGCTTTTGTGGTGCCCGTCGATCCTGACGAAGCGGATGCGACGGCAATACTCAGCCATTCGGCACGCCACCTTGCCACCTATAAGCAGCCCCGCGAACTGGTCTTCGTTGAAACGCTACCCCGCTCGGCCAACGGGAAGTTGTTGCGTCGTGATTTGGAAAGGATGATGCCAAAGGCGCGGCAGTAGGCGCAGACGCTTCTTCGGTCTGAGTGGTCGATCGCGCTAGATAAGAGGTCACCGCCCGATCCCAAAGATCAATCGGCGCGCTCGGACTGTTGCTGATATCGCGCGCGCTCATGACGGTTTCCAGACCGATAAAGTGCAATCTGTTTCCAGCAAGAGGTTTGCTTCCAGCATATGCATTGAAAAACCGCCGGACATGCAGCTCGAACTTTTCGTGCAGCCAGGGCAGACCGGAGCAATCTGAGGTCAAGTCTTCCGGAAGCTCCCAGCGCAAATGCGGACGTACAATCAGGTGCGTCGCTTTGTTCTTTGCACAGGGTACAAATGTCCCCCGAAGGCTTTTGCGTGCATAAATCGTTGCGACACAAAAGGTGGTACGAGGAAATGGCGTCTCACCTTCATAGTGGTGATGCTTTTCGTAAGGTCCGATGACCTCAGATGAAGTGAGCACATATTGTCCCCGTTCAATCTGAGCCAGCACACGCCACTTCAGGTCGCTGACCTTCGTCTTAAACACTTTACGCCTCCCCACGCGACTGGCGTTAGACGCGCTCGGGTCCCGCCGCCCAAGCAAACCAATCGCACTGAGAGGAAAATTAGAGAGGAGTCATTGACAATGTATGAGCCCGTCGTTGTTTTTCAGCCTTTTCTATTCAACCCCGAAAGCAAGTACTACACAGGAATTCGTTGAATAGACAGAAGTGTCTAAGTAGCGATCATCGACAATCATGTAATGGAAATTGCACCGTGTCCGGACTAAATGGTGAAACCGAATTTTGCCATGCGATATAGGCGTGATCGGGTGATCTCTCAATGTCAGCAGCACTCAATACGACCTCGATGCCTGCCCATTGAATCACTCTGTGCGTATCTTTTTTCTCGCCTACATAGCGGTCTGGATTGTCTATGAAATGCTCTTGGATCCGATGCATCTCTCGCCGTTCAATGAGCGCGCTATTAGACAATGGACAACACCATTCTCTCCGCAAGTGAGGCCGAACAACGAGGTGCGTTGCTTTGGCTTTAGCATAGGGCTTGGTGTCGCCCTGCCAGGTCGTCCTTGCATAGGCTATCGAGACACAAAAGGGTAAGCCGCAAAGGTCTTTCACGGGGCCAAATTGATACCGCTTTTCATGGGGGCCAGTGATCTCAGCGTAATTCACCCCGCCCATATGTTTCTCAAATGGGGCAAGGACAAGCCACTTGTATCGCGCAACACGTCGATGGAACATTTGGCCGCTCAACAGATGTCAGGATGGGCAAAACCGGCCTGTACAAGAGGTGAGCCTAGCTCTGATTTGCGGCAATTCCGTGACAGGAAGAGGTGCAAATACGCTGATGCGCCTTACAGAGACTGCCCATCGTCAATCGTGAGCACAGATCCCGTTATAAGACGTCCCTGTTGCGACGCCAGCATCATTAGTGCCCCATCCAGGTCTGTTTCTTCGCCTAGTCTGCGGCGGGGCCAGGTTTTGATCTGCTTTTGGCCGCCCGGGCTGGCAAACCATTCACTGTTGAGCTCCGTCTCGATAAAACCGGGACAGAGCGCATTCACATTGATTTCGTGCCGCGCCCATTCATGCGCGAGGGACCGGGTCATCATTGCGACGGCTGATTTAGACATGCAATAGGTTGCAAGGCCGGGAAGGACGGTATGGGCCCCGATAGAGGCAATATTGATCATATTGCCGCCCTCACCTCGTTCGATCATGCGCTTACCTACCCGCGTAGCCATAAAGAAAGCGCCGCGCATATTAGTCGACATCATCATGTCGAAATCTTCCGGTGAAATATCGACGGCTGCCGCTTGCACATTCATCCCGGCATTGTTGACGAGGATGTCGATGTGACCGAGCTCGGTTTCAACTTCTCGGACGCACCTTTCGATGGACGTGACATCTGTGACATCGAGTTGGACCGGCAGGACCCGGGCCCCCATGGCCTCAATTTCTGTACTGAGAAGCTCCAACCGTTCCACCCGCCGCCCGGTTACTGCGACGGCAGCGCCGGCATTCGCGAGTACTTGTGCAAAACGGCGCCCCAGCCCGCTGGTTGTGCCTGTAACAATCGCGACTTTGCCTGAGAGATCCTGCGGGGCCGGCGGCACAAATGTCATAAAAACGCTCCTGAAGTAAGATACCGGCGCATCCTAGGTGGCGGACCCACAGCGTCAAGTCATTGTGACTATTCAGCTTTTGCACCCATCAAACGCAGGCTGCATACTGGGCGGATCAGAACAACTTGCCCTGAGGAAATCCCATGCAACTCGACGTCATATCCGACACAGTCTGTCCCTGGTGCTTCATCGGCAAGAAACGCCTGGATAAAGCCGTGGCCGCCTGGGATCGCAAGGATGTCGACATTGCCATCTCCTGGCGACCCTATCAGCTGGATGCGACCATTCCGGCTGAGGGTGTCGACAGACAGAAATACTACGAGCGGAAGTTCGGGTCTGAGCGGGCTAAAGAAGCCGGCAAAATGATTTCCGAACTCGGCGAAAAGGAAGGCATCAACTTCGCTTTCGACAAAATCAAACGCTCCCCCAATACCCTCGACAGCCATCGTCTTGTCCGTTGGGCCGGGACCGCGGGCCTCCAGATGGAAGCTGTCGAACTGCTCTTCAAACGCTATTTTGAAGAGGGAGAAGATGTCGGTAAGGCAGAGGTGTTGATCGAAGTTGCCTCAGACATCGGCATGGATGCGGCCCTGGTGAAAGAACTACTCGCGACCGATTCAGATCGCAAACAGGTTGAGTATGAAGACCATATGGCGCGCGAGATGGGGGTCACCGGAGTCCCTTGCTTCCTCTTTGAGAACAAATTCTCCGTCGTCGGCGCTCAAGAGGTGGACACGCTGACCAAAGTCTTCAGCCGCGTTCAGGAACGCTTGATCGAGCGTCCGGCTGAAGCGGGCTAAGCCGCCTCAGTTTCAGAGGCGAGTTCCGACAGCTTGCGGGCGAGTTTGAACGTGCCGTCGAGGCGGTCTTCAGACAGGTCCCAGGCGCGTTTGAACACCAGTTTATGGTCTGGACGCAGCTTCGCTCTGTCACGTTCGTCATTGATGAACTCAACCAGCCCGACAGGATTGGCGAAAGCATTGTCGCGGAACGAAAGGACAGCGCCCTTGGGCCCGGCGTCGATTTTTTCGATGCCTGCCGCCCGGCAGAGACCTTTGATCTCAACGATCTTGAGGAGCGAATCGACTTCCTCTGGCAGAGGACCGAAACGGTCTATGAGTTCAGCAGCAAAAGCATCAATGTCGGCACGGCTCTCAACCTGTGAGAGACGCCGGTAGAGTGCCATCCGGGCGTCCAGGTCCGCGACATAATTGTCCGGGATCAAAACCGGTGCGCCGATATTGATCTGGGGCGACCATTGGTCTGAGCCATCGCCCTCTTCTCCTCTGAGCTGAGCGACGGCTTCCTCCAGCATCTCCTGATAAAGCTCGTACCCCACTTCGCGAATATGTCCGGATTGTTCATCACCCAGCAGATTACCGGCACCCCGTATATCGAGGTCATGACTCGCAAGAGTGAAGCCGGCCCCTAAACTGTCGAGCGACTGCAGAACCCGGAGTCGCTTTTCTGCATTGGCCGTAAGCTTGCGGTTTGCCGGCGTGGTGAAATAGGAATAAGCGCGAGACTTGGAACGACCAACACGCCCGCGAAGCTGATAGAGCTGCGCGAGGCCGAACATGTCTGCCCGGTGAATGACCAGCGTATTGGCGGACGGAATGTCGATGCCCGACTCCACGATGGTGGTGGAGAGCAGCACGTCATATTGCCCGTCATAGAAGGCGGTCATCTTGTCTTCGAGTTCGCTGGGCGTCATTTGTCCGTGCGCGGTGATGAACTTCACCTCCGGCACCTGTTCGCGCAGGAATTCTTCGATCTCGCCTAGGTCTGCTATGCGCGGACAAACATAGAAACTCTGACCGCCCCGATAATGCTCTCGCAAAATGGCCTCGCGGATCACCACAGGATCAAACGGCGTCACATAGGTGCGGACTGCCAGGCGGTCCACCGGGGGTGTGGCAATGATGGAAAGCTCTCGCACGCCGGAGAGCGCCAGTTGAAGTGTGCGCGGAATGGGCGTCGCGGTCAGGGTCAAGACATGCACGTCAGCTTTGAGTTGTTTCAGACGTTCTTTATGCGACACGCCAAAATGCTGCTCTTCGTCCACGATCAGCAGGCCTAGATCCTTGAACTTGATGCTCTTCGCGAGCAGCGCGTGGGTTCCGATGATCACATCGATCTGACCACTGGCAAGTTCTTCGCGGGTTTGATTGGCTTCTTTGGTTCCAACCAGCCGTGACAGGCGTCCCAACCGGATGGGCAGCCCTTTGAAGCGTTCCAGAAAGGTCTTGTAATGTTGCCGAGCCAACAGTGTTGTCGGCACCACCACGGCAACCTGCCGTCCCTCCATCGCCGCAACGAAGGCGGCGCGGAGCGCAACCTCCGTCTTGCCGAAGCCGACATCGCCACAGACCAGGCGGTCCATGGGGCGGCCGCGCGACAGGTCTTCAACAACGGCCTCGATCGATTGCAGCTGATCATCGGTTTCGTCGAAGGGGAAACGCGCACAGAACTCGTCAAACGCCCCCTCTTGCGGGACAAACTTGGGCGCGTCTTTCAGCTCGCGGGCGGCAGCGATTTTGATCAACTCGCCTGCCATCTCAGTGATGCGCTCTTTAAGTTTGGCTTTCCGTGCCTGCCATCCGGTACCCCCCAGCCGATCAAGCTGAACAACCGTGTCATCTGAGCCGTACCGAGAGAGGAGCTCAATGTTCTCAACTGGGAGGAAAAGCTTGTCTCCCCCGTGGTAGAGCAACAGCACGCAATCATGGGGCGCGCCGGTGACATCAATTGTTTGGAGACCATCAAATCGCCCGATGCCATGGTCCACATGCACCACAATGTCACCAGGCGTCAGGCTGGAGACTTCTTTCAGGAAATTGTCGGCGCGTTTCTTGCGGTGACGGCGCACAAGGCGGTCACCCAAAACGTCCTGCTCACTGATGACGGCAATATCATCCGTCTCGAAGCCGGTCTCCAGTCCCAAGACGAGCAGGTGCACCATGGCGGGATTGCTCGACAGCACACTCGCCCAATCGTCTGTCGCGGCGGTGTTTTCAACGCCGTGATCATTCAGAACACCTTGAAGCCGCTCGCGGGCGCCCGCACTCCAACTCGCCAGCGCTATGCGCTTCTTCGCCGCCCTAAGGGCTTTGATATGAGCTGCGAGGGAGTCGAAGACATTGACGCCGTCCTGTTGACGTTCGGGCGCAAAGCTCCGCCCTTCCTTGGCGCCGAGGCTGAGGGACGAGTCGCTATCCGGTTGAGCAAAAGGCGTAAACACCCGCACCTGCCGCTCACCGAGATGCGTCTGCCATTCCTCTTTGTCGAGATACAATTCGTCAGGCGCCAGTGGTTTAAAGCTGGTCCCTTCGATGTTCTTCATCTTGAGCGCGGTTTCGCGTGCCTCAAAATAGTCTTTGATCAGGTCCAATCGCGACTCACGTGCGTCATCCACCAGCTGATCGAGCGTGATCTGCGATTGAGGCAAATATCCAAAGAGCGTGTCCAAGCTCTCGTGGAACAGAGGCAGCCAGTGCTCCATCCCATGATGTTTGCGGCCTTCACTTACCGCCTCGTAGAGAGGATCGGCGTCTGAGACCGCACCAAACGCCGCAACATAGCCTGCGCGGAACCGGCGGATGGCATCGTCGTCCAGATGGATTTCGCTGACCGGCACCAGATCCATCCGCTGGCGTTTGCCCGTGGTCAGCTGATCTTCGGGGTCAAACGTCCGTATGGCCTCCAGCGTGTCGCCAAACATGTCGAGGCGAAGCGGCGTGTCGCCGTCAGGTGGATAAAGATCAACGATCCCGCCGCGCACCGCATATTCGCCGGGCTCGCGGACCGTGCCAGTGCGGTTGTAGCCGTTGAGCGTGAGGTATTCGATGAGACCATCTAGATCGATGCGATCACCGGCCGCCGCATCCCAGGCGCCCTCCTCCAACATTTGACGTGGTGGGACGCGTTGTAGAGCGGCATTCACGGTCGCGAGAACAACGACACCCTTCTTCCGGTCTCCTGCGCGCACCAGCTGCGCCAGCGTCGCCATCCGTTGGGCGACGACTTCCGACTGTGGCGAGACCCGGTCATATGGCAGGCAATCCCATGCGGGGAACCTGAGAACCTCAAGGTCCGGCGCAAAAAAGGCTAAGGCGTCTGCCAGCGCATTGAGGCGGGCATCATCCCGGGCGATATGCAGAACGGGTGCAGTCGCGGAGCGGGCAATGTCCGCCAGCACGAGCGCGTCATAGCCCTCGGGAGCCTCGCCCAATGTAAGCGTGCCGGGTGCCGTCAGAATGCGATCATGGAGGGTCACGTCGCTTAATCAGTTCCCTTCTGGACCGTCGTGCCCATAAAGTCGAGCTGACAGATACGCTTGAGAATGACGGTATTGAAAGCGTCTGGCACCGGTTCCCGATTCGCAATCCAGCCATAGACCTGATCGTCCGGTTGTTCGAGCAAGGCTTCAAACAGGTCCAGGTCCGCCATATCCAGTTCCTGGATGTGGGCATCGGCAAACCGCCCCATAATGAGGTCCATTTCCTTGATCCCCCGGTGCCAAGCCCGGAACTGCAGTCTTTTGCGGCGGACGTCTACCGTCTCGTCGGTCATGAAAAGCCTCAATATCGGTGGTAGTGCTTTGGCCGCAGCATATATACGGTTCCGCTCTGCCTGTCAGCCCGCTGAGGCTAGGATTAGGTAAGATAACGAACAGTTCAACCGGTTGACGGAACCTCATGCGGCCCGAAATCCTCTTTCCCCTTTTTGCACCGATCTCGCGGCTGCCGGGCATCGGCCCGCGCCTTGAGAAGTTGCTGGAGAAGCCAGTCGGGAAACATGTGATAGATCTGGTCTGGCACCTGCCTGCCAGCCTGATCGACCGTCAGAACAGGCCCAAAATCGCTGAAACCGTGGACGGCGAGATTGCGACGCTAGAAGTGGCCGTTGGCACGCATATTCCCTCTAGAAACAAGCGCTTGCCCTACCGCGTTCATGTGTCAGACGAGACGGGTGAGATGCCCCTCATCTTCTTCCGGGCTCGCCCAGACTATCTAACCAAGGTGCTCCCGGAAGGGTCGCGCCGGATCATCTCCGGGCGAGTGGACTACTACCAGGGCGACCCCCAGATGCCCCACCCGGATCATATCGTGGCGCCTGAAAACGCTTCCGAGCTGCCCCTGATCGAGCCGGTCTACCCCCTCACAGCCGGGGTGACCTTAAAGGTTATGTCAAAAGCCGTTCGGGGAGCCCTGGATCTGGTCCCTGACCTGGATGAATGGCAGGAACCCAATTGGCTGAGTAAACAGAAACACCCCGCCTGGAAGGACGCGCTGACAGCTGTCCACGCGCCGAGGAGCGCGGCCGACTTGGAGCCCGGGACCCCAGCCCGGTCGCGGTTGGCCTATGACGAACTGCTGGCCAACCAGTTGGCGCTCGGTCTGGTGAGGACGCGTATGAGGGCACGGGCCGGCCGGCAGACTCAGGGCGACGGCAAACTGCGCTCGCAGGTTCTCGGAGCCCTGCCATTCAAACTGACCAATGCTCAAATGATGGCTCTGGCTGAAATTGACGGGGATATGGCCGCGAACAAGCGCATGCTTCGTCTGCTGCAAGGGGATGTCGGAAGCGGCAAAACAGCGGTCGCCCTGATGGCGATGCTGAATGCCGTCGAAACCGGCGCTCAGGGCGCCATGATGGCCCCAACCGAAATTCTCGCGCGCCAGCACGCGGCCAGTCTGGGACCTTTGTGCGAGGCGGCAGGTGTTCGCCTGGAGGTTCTGACGGGGCGCGATAAGGGCAAGAAGCGTGAGGCGCTGCTGGCCGATCTTGAAAGCGGCGCGATACAGATCCTGATCGGTACCCACGCGATTTTCGAAGGTGACGTTGCTTTCAAGGACTTGGGCCTCGCTGTGGTCGACGAACAGCATCGTTTCGGCGTGCACCAAAGGCTTCAGCTCTCCGCCAAGGGTGGTATCCCGGCAGACGTATTGGTGATGACCGCGACCCCCATCCCGAGGACACTGTCATTGACCGTGTATGGCGACATGGATGTGAGCCGTTTGAACGAAAAGCCCGCCGGGCGCCAACCAATTGATACGCGGGCCCTGCCAAATAGCCGGCTGGACGAAGTCGTGAGGGGGATTGGGCGTGCGATTGGCTCTGGAGCCCGCGCCTATTGGGTGTGTCCGCTGGTGGAGGAGTCTGAAAAGCTGGATGTTGCGGCAGCAGAAGACCGAGCCGCTGCCTTGAAAGCAGAGTTTGGCGACAAAGTCGGGCTTATTCATGGGCGCATGAAATCCGCTGAGAAAGATGCCGTCATGGCACAGTTTCAATCAGGCGAGATATCGGTGCTGGTGGCGACCACGGTCATCGAGGTCGGCGTAGATGTGCCCGAAGCCACCATCATGGTCATCGAACATGCGGAACGGTTTGGGCTGTCCCAGCTCCATCAGTTGCGCGGTCGTGTCGGACGCGGGAGCGGTAAGTCCAGCTGCCTGCTCCTTTATCAGACGCCGCTCGGCGAAACCGCCAAAGCACGGATCAACATTCTCCGCGAGACGGAAGACGGCTTCCTGATCGCGGAGGAAGACTTGAAACTTCGCGGTGCCGGAGAGGTCTTGGGCACCCGCCAAAGCGGCCTGCCTGAGTTTCGGCTTGCTGACCCTGTGGCCCATGCGGACCTGTTGGCCGCGGCACACGATGACACGCGTCTGATCCTGGAGACGGACCCAACCCTGCAGACAGAGCGCGGAAAGGCGCTTCGGACCCTGCTCTATCTGTTTGAACGCGACGAGGCGATCCGCTACCTCGAGTCTGGCTAAGCCCATCAGGGAATCAGAAGGATCTTTCCAGAGACTTCGGCGTTTTCCAGCATGGCATGCGCTTTGGGTGCCTCGGCTAGAGGAAGACGGGCGCCGATTTTGGGCTTCAATCGACCCTCTCCCATCAGCTTGAGAATTGCAGCGAGATCTTGCGAAATATGGTCTTCGAACGAAAAGGGCTTACTCAGGATCGCGTAAAAGGCGGCGCTGGGACCCGGGAGCGATTGGATCAAACCGATCAGGCCAACGGTTTTCACGCCCGCCATTCTGTCGTCGCTGGCAACAGAATCGGCAAATCCATAACAGATGAGTTTGCCCGTTGATTTAAGCGCCTTTCGGGATCGCCAAAGATGGCTGCCGCCGAGGTGATCGAGCACAACGTCCGCGCCAGAGGTTTGACGTTTGATGACGTCCACAAAGTCTTCTTCTTTGTAGTCGATTGGGGTGGCGCCATACCCCTCAACCACAGAGTGCTTGCCGTGTGAGGCGGTCGCAAACACCTGAACATCCTTGTCTTTCAACAGGTCCAACAGGGCCGTTCCCACACCGCCTGCGCCACCGTGCACCAACACAACCTGCCCATCCTCGATCTGAGTGTTGCGATGGAGCATTTGGTAAGCGGTCAGATAGTTGAGAACGCCCGCCGCCGCGTCGTCGAAGCTGACAGTCTCCGGCATCAATGAAACCCGCTTTGCGGAGAGGGTGATGCGTTCTGCATTGGCGCCCACAAAGCTTAAGCCCGCCACTCTGTCACCCATCCGGAAGTCGTTTACGCCGGCTCCAATCTGTTCGACGATGCCGGCGAAGTCGTAGCCTGGGACAAAGGGGAATTTTGGTATACCCGGGTAAATACCGTGACGCATCTTCACGTCGGCGAAGGCCACGCCCGTTGCCATCACTTTGACGCGCACCTCGCCGCGGCCTGGCTTTGTTAGTGCTCTTTCCGTTTCTCGGAGAACCTCTGGGCCGCCGGTGCTGCTCATTTCGACGCACACGCCGGCAGATTTCGGCAAACTCATTCTATACCTCGTGCTCTAATGCTTTTTGGATTTCGGCCGCGACAAGATCTGGGTCTTCCAACATGGGGAAATGTCCAAGTCCAGGGAGAGCGGTAGTCCGCGCCGACGGAAGTCTTGATCGGATATGGTCCAACTGATGGAGACCGGAGACCGGGTCGGCATCGCCATACAGGAACGCCAGCCTTTCGGCCCCAAAACGCTCCATGGCAGATTCAAGCTCTTTGGCGGCCTTTGCCCGTTCCTTCATGTAAACGAGATGCTTAGGCGCCAGATGTTTGCCGCCCTTTGACGCGAAATCGCGCCACATGCGGCTGGTTTCGGTGCGCAACCGATCCCGGTTGTTTCCCCCGGTCGCCTGAACGCCTTTTTGAAAGGTGCGTTCGGTCATCGCATTGGCAAACAGGGGCCCGATGATCGGCGTTGTGAGCAGCCGCTGGCTCAATGTCGGTCGGTAGAGGGCCGCATAGACACTGGAATTCATGAAGATGGCTCTATGCACCAAGGTTTCAGGTGCACCGAATGTCCTCGTAAGCAAAATCTGCAGAATGATGCCGCCAAGATCATGGCCAACAACGATGGCGGGCCCGCCACACCGCTCGCGAATGATACTGCAGGCGAGGTCCGCTTGGCGGTACGCCGAATAGGATGTGTTTCTTGGTTTGTCCGACTCGCCATAGCCCAAAAAGTCGAACTGGAGCACGCGATATTTGCCTGCAAGCCCAGCGCCGACAACGTCCCAGTCGCGCGACGAAGAGGGAAAGCCATGAAGCAGAACCAGGTCTTGGCCCGCACCATATTGCCGGAAGGCGATTTTGTTGCCGCACCAGTCAAAATACTCTTGTTCAGCGAACACAGAGTTTGACAAAGACGACATCTAATTGTTCAACAATTCTTCGGATGATTTCACTAGAGCCATTAGCTTGCGTCTCCCTTTGGGCGTTGCATCAGACAGCAATGTCAGGAGGAAGGAATATTTGGCCCGCGCGAGTGCGACCTCATCGCTTAAGGAGCCGACAGACCACATGCGTATCGCGCCGATGGAGGAATGCACAACGTCATGGGCCATTGGCAGCTGCTTGAGTTCACCACGCAAATGGCCCTCCGCTGCAGCTTGCTCGACAACCGTCTCAAATCGACTGCCGGCACTCCGAAACAGATTTGCCATCGCCTGGCTGACGGCGTTGGACTCCAATTCAAACAGCGTCCTGAAAACGGCTTTGTAGGAGCGTTTGTTGGAAGCCAGGAGAGCAAACAGCGAATCCAAGAGCGCAATGCCTCGCTCAATCCCGGTAACCTCCTTATCGAACATGAGGGCGTCATCAACCTTGCTGAGTGCGAGTTCAATCGACGTGAGGATGACGTCCTCTCGTCCGCCCAGGAGGTTGTAGATTGTCGGAATTGTGACGCCCGACTCCTCCGCCAGCTTCTTGAGGGTGAAGGAACGCTCGCCCTTGGCCGCGATCATACGCATGGCGTTCGCGAGAATTCTCTCGCGGCGCGCCAGTTTGTTTTTTTCTCTCAAGCTTTGACTTGTCATACCTTAAATTTGCATATACATAAAATTTTATCAATAGTAAAAAAAGTGAAAAGGAGAGTGAGATGTCCCTATCTGTGAGTGAGGCTGTTGCCAGTCGGAAAAGCACGCGTGCTTTCTTGCCCGACGCAGTCCCGGACGAGGTTGTTCGCGATGTGTTGGAGAGATCGCTTCGCGCGCCCTCAGGGGGAAATGTCCAGCCCTGGCATCTGTATGTTGTCTCCGGCGGGTCCATGACGCGTTTCCGGACGGAGCTGGAAGCTAAAATGGAAGACAACCCGCTCGGCCAGAAACCGGAATATGCGGTCTATCCAAAGGGCCTCGTGGACCCCTACAGGACATACAGGTTCAATGTTGGCGAAGAGATGTATGCGCTGCTCGGCATAAGTCGCGATGATAAGCTGAAGCGCTTGGCGTGGCTGCAGAACAATTACCGGTTCTTCGGAGCCCCGGTCGGCATCTTCTGTTTCATTGATCGTGCTATGGGATCGCCTCAATGGTCAGATCTGGGCATGTATCTGCAGACAGCCATGTTACTGTTCGAAGAAGCAGGCTATGCAACCTGTGCCCAGGAAGCCTGGAGCATCTGGCCAAATTTCGTCGCTGACTTTGTCGGTGCGCCGTCAGAGCAGATGTTGTTTTGCGGGCTGGCGGTTGGCAAAGAAGACAAAACTGCTGAGGTCAATCAGCTAAGGACCAGCCGTGCGCCGGTTGAAGACGCCGTCACTTTCGTATCTTAACCCTTCGGGTTTGATAGTATCTTTGGTTCACCATCGTCGAGCGCCGCGTCCCCATTCTCCCGTGGCGGCTCGACGAGACCGGCTGAGATGATCAGCTTGGCCGCCTCTTCCACCGACATGTCCATGATGGTGATATCTTCTTTCGGCACGAAGAGCAGAAAGCCGGATGTTGGGTTGGGTGTGGTCGGGAGGAAGACGCTCACCAACTCGCCGTCATTAGGCGCCTTTTCGAGCACCTCGCCCTTCGTTTGGGTGGTTACAAATACTAGAGCGAAAAGGCCTCTCCTCGGATATTCAATCAAACCCACTTCCCGAAATGAGCTTCCGCTCTGGGAAATGACCGTCTCGAATATCTGTTTGACCGCATTGTAGATGTTCCGGACGATGGGCATCCGGTCGACCAAGCGTTCCCCAAACGCCAGAATCCGACGCCCCAGGAAGTTGGCGGTAAGGGCGCCTAAGACCGTCAGCCCGATGAGGCCGATGACGACACCAATGCCAGGCACCGTGAACGGCAGGAATTGGTCAGGGTTATATTGGTCCGGGAAGAACCCAACCACGTAGGTGTCGATAAATTCGACAAACCATCGCAGCAAATAGACGGTAATCCAGATAGGCGCCGCGACAGCGAGACCTGTCAGGAAATAGGTCCGCAGACGCGAAGTAAACCCAACCTTTTTGGCAGGCTGCAAGATCGTGGGATGGTCCCGCTCTTCTGGGTCTTTCATTTTTGGCCTCTACCTAACCCTAGGTCACCCTTACCATTTCCGGTGTTTCATGTCAGAAATATATGGTGATTTTCGGGCGGCAAGACCTGACCTCATGACAACCGTTGGAGGTGAGCGCGTTTAAACTGCGCAGCTCCCTACCCGGCAGTCGCATGGAATCAAAACGGGAGGAAGAAATGGCAGACTTGGCAAAAGGACTCAAACTGCGTCTTGATCCGCAGGATGAGTATACGCACACACCGGACAAAGCCGCGAACTACAATGAGAGCATGTATTTCAACATGTTCGACCCCGACCAGAAGGTTGGGGGTTGGTTTCGCATCGGCAATCGCCCGAACGAGCATTATGCGGAAACGTCTGTCTGCCTCTACCTCCCGGACGGCAGGGTTGGGTTTATGTTCGGCCGGCCAAAGATTGAAAACAATGACGCCATGGATGCAGGCGGTCTCAAGATCGACGTGGTCGAGCCGTTTCAGCGATTGACGGTGACCTACGAAGGAAAAGTCCTGCTGCTTGATAAACCCTTCGACATGGCGAACCCGTCTCAGGCTTTCAAAGATCACCCAACAGTCCCCTGCTCTGTTTCCCTCGATTATGAGGGCGTCTCACCCATGTTTGGCGGCGAAACGGTGAAGGAAGACGGCTCGTCATTGGAAATCGATCCAGAGAAGTCCTTTGCCAAAGCGCATTACGAACAGCACATGGCTGCCAGTGGAAGCATCACGATTGGTGAGGAGAGCTGGACCGTTTCCGGATTCGGATTAAGGGACAAGAGTTGGGGACCCCGTCACTGGCAGGCCATCAACTGGTATCGATGGTTGCCGATGAATTTTGGTCGTGATTTCGGGATGATGATTTCGATCGTCACCAATGAAGAAGGTGTGGAGAGACACGGTGGCATGGTGCTGAAAGACGGCGCCTACGATCTCATCGAAGAAGTCTACATTGAGAGCGACTGGGACGAGAACTTCTACCAGACGGCGCTTCGCGCAGATGTAAAGACCAAATCGGGAGCGAGCTACCGCGTCGATGGAAAGGTTCTCTCACTGATACCGCTCAGAAATCGCCGCAAGACCCCAGACGGGAGGCAACTCAATACGCGGATTACCGAGGGCATGACCGAGTATCGGTGCGATGGACATGTCGGGTACGGTCTTTCCGAGTATCTTGATCAGATCATCGACGGCAAGCCTTCGGGACTTCTCTGAAAATGACCACGCCTGCAGAACAATTAACGGAAGCGCTCACCAAGGTCGCATCGCGGCATTTCGGTGGCGCTGGCATCACTGATGTGAAACGTCTCTCCGGTGGCGCGAGTCAGGAAACGTGGTCGTTTAAAACCCATAAAGACGGGGACGCCGAAGCGCTGATCCTGAGGCGAGCGCCGGGGGGTGGTGACGGCAATGCCAGCGGCACCGCTGTGGGCCTGGACACTGAAGCAGAGCTCATTCAGCTGGCGGCGAAGGCAGGTGTCGCTGTGCCGACGGTCCGGTACGTCGCCGTTCCGGAAGACGGTCTGGGCAGCGGGTTCATCATGAACCATGTGCAAGGCGAAACGCTGGGATCAAAAATCGTCCGCAGCGAAGATTTTGCGGCAGTTCGACCGAAGCTCGCGCGCCAATGCGGAGAGGCGCTCGCGAAGCTTCACACCGTCCCGGTTGGATCATTGCCTGCTCTACGGGTGTCGCCCGCGACCGAGGAAATTGCCAGATACAAAGAGGTCTATAAGAGCCACGGTCACCCTCACCCGGTCTTTGATCTGGCCTTTAAATGGCTGACCGACAATGTTCCAGGCGATGACCGGGAGACCCTTGTTCATGGGGACTTCAGGAACGGAAACATCATGTTTGATCCGACACACGGCGTGTCTGCGATCCTCGACTGGGAGCTCGCGCACATTGGAGACCCGATGGAGGACCTCGGCTGGATCTGCGTCAACTCCTGGCGTTTTGGCGGCATCGACAAACCTGTAGGAGGCTTTGGAAGCCGGGAGGACATGTTTGCAGGCTACGAAGCGGCCGGCGGACCCAAGGTCGACCCAGAACGGGTGAAGTTCTGGGAAGTCCTCGGAACGCTCAAATGGGGCGTTATGTGCACGACCATGTATGAAGCCTTCAAATCGGGCATGGACCGATCTGTTGAGAGAGCCGCCATCGGTCGGCGATCATCAGAAACCGAGATCGACCTGCTATATCTGTTGGCGGCGGATTGAGAGGACCTCATGCAAGATCTCCCTACTTCATTGGAAATTGTGGGTGTTGTGAGCGATTTTATGCGGGAACAGGTCCTGCCAGAATTGGATGGCAGAACCCGTTTCCACGCCTTGGTCGCCGCCAATGCTCTCGATATCGTCCGGCGTGAACTGGAAACAGCCCCCTCAGCGAACACGATGGAGATCGCACGGCTGCAGGCCCTGCTGTCCACCAAGGAAACGGATCTTGAGGCGTTGAACAGAAAGCTCAGCGATCATGTTGAGACAGGTGCCCTCACGCTCGAAACGCCGGGTCTCAAGGAGCACCTCTGGACCAGTACCCTCACGAAGCTGTCCATCGATCAGCCGAAATACTCCGCCTATAAGAAAGCATTGGAGGAGAACAGGTGATGAGCGATCCGTTGGTTGGCATGGAGACCGGTGATGGGCTTGCAGTCATCACTTTCAACAATCCGCCAAGGGGATATCTCAATCAGGCGCAGGTCGCTGAACTATCGGCGCATCTGGATGAGATTGAGTCGGATGACGCCATTCGAGTGGTGATTTTCACCGGTGGTGTACCCGGCGTGTTCATCCGTCATTATGACGTGGGCGAGATTCAGGGGGCGACCGACGCTGTGCGCGGCAGCGGGCTCGACAAAGCCGGTCTTATGGAAGCGGGAAAACGGGGCAACCCCATCTCGAACTTGTTTGACCGTGTCGACCAACTCCCCAAACCAACGATCGCGGCCATCAATGGGTTCTGCCAAGGGGGCGGATTCGAGTTTGCGCTTTGCTGTGATATTCGGATTGCGGAACATGGTGATTATCGCATTGGCTTGCCGGAGACGAATATCGGCATCTTCCCAGGTGCCGGGGGAACGCAGCGCCTGCCCCGTGTGATTGGCGAGGCCCGTGCGCTCGAACTGATCCTCCGAGGTCGAACTGTTGGACCGGCTGACGCCGCCGAGATCGGTATGGTTCACTATTTGGCTGACGGGCGCGCCCTTGATCTTGCAGAGCAGATTGCAAGAGACTTCACCAGCAAGTCTCCCCGCGCGCTGGCAGACGCCAAGCTGCTGGTAAAATCTGCCACAGTGACGCCATTGGCCGAAGGATGTGCTAAAGAGCGGGGGCAATTCTCAACGCTTCTTCTTGAAGACGAAGAAGCCTCCCGCCTGATGGCCGAGTTTATGGCTGGCGGCGAAGACATAAACACGTAAGACAGACGGCGGACGCTATGCTGAAGAAGATTTTTTATGGTTTGAGTGGATTGGCTGCCATCGGCGCGGTTGCCGCATTGACGCTTTACCTCAACCCCTCACTTGGACAGCGCCTGTTCCTCAAACCAAGTGCCGCCTTCGATGTCGCAAACGTACCGCCGGCGCCAGACTACGCACAGCCGGATGCTTGGGCGGCGTTACCTTCAACGTCCGATAACGCAGATGTTGTGCCGCCAGAAAGCGGAGTCTTGGATAGCCAGGACGCGGCAGTGGTGGATGTCTTCTTCGTTCACCCCACGACCTACTATCAAAATGATATGTGGAACGCGCGCTATGACGAGCCGGATGAAACGAAACAGTTTCTGGAAGATGGCGTGCTCCGCCATCAGGCGGCCGTGTTCAATAGCAGCGCGCGGGTTTTTGCGCCGCGGTACCGTCAGGCAACGCTCTACGCGTTTATGGGAGAAGAGCCGGACACCTATGCTGCGCTGGAATTCGCCTATGGAGATGTTGCGGCGGCCTTCGATCACTTCATCGAAAACCTGAATGACGGTCGGCCCTTTATCTTAGCCTCTCATAGTCAGGGATCGCTTCACAGCATGAAGCTCCTGCAGGAGAAAATTGCGGGTACTGACTTGGCGGAACGTATGGTCGCAGCTTACCTGGTCGGCTTTTCCATCCCAGAAGAACTGGGCGCGCAAGGCGTTGAACCCTGCAGGGAAGCGAAGGCGACTGGCTGCTATCTCAATTGGAATTCCGTGACGGCGGATGCGGAAACCATGGGATGGAAAGAAACGACTAAGATCTGGATTGACGACAAATTGCAACACATAGCCGGTCGAAAGATCGCCTGCGTGAATCCAATCACCGGCAGTCTCGGTGGGGCAGCAGATGCTACAGCGAACCTTGGCGCACAGCCTTTCGCTGACAGTGGAGAAACAGTGCGTAGTCTTCGCGAAGAAGCAACGGGTGCGGCATGTGATGATGGCATGCTGGTCGTATCACCACCCACAGATGATGAAGGCTTTACCTTCGGGACTTTTGGGGGGGACTACCACATCTACGACTACAATCTCTTCCATATGAACATCCGCGCCGATGTTTCCCGACGCATTGACGCGTTTTGGACCAGATGACCAGGATTTTATCTTGAACTATTGATTGCATTTTCAACCGCCCTAATTCCGTTAAGGAGATTTTGGACGGTCATGGGCGCTGTTTGCATGCGTCCTCGTGGGGATGCTTATGTCGTATCAAACGATACCAGCAGCCGAAATACCTGAAGCCCATCCGGTTCGGGCCTATCTCCGCCATTTTGAAGAGCACAAAACCAATCAAGGCGTTTTGTCCGGTCAAGAGTTTGATCCTTTGGAGGTCGCCTCGCTCCTACCCTGGGTGCTGATTTTGGATGTTTTGCCGGGCAATGAGCCGCCCGTCTACCGATACCGATTTGCTGGACCGAAATGTTGTGACCTATTTGGCATCGATTACACCGGCAAATTGTTGGGAGATGACCTGCCCGCCGAGGCCGCTGAACAGCGGCGCCAGGAGTTTCATGAGGTCGTTGAGGGACGTGTCCCCGTCTTCGCGGAGGCCAACGTTCCATTGCCTGGGAGAGAGCACAAACAGGTCTATCGCGGCGTGTTTCCGCTGGCCAAGCGGGACTCTGAGGTGATCGACCAGTTACACCTGGTAATTGCGCCGATGGAAGAAGTTAGCTGACAGGAAGGCGTCGAACCTATCGTTTGAGAGAGTCTGCAAGGATATCGAAAACCAACCGTACCCGAGGGCTGGTGTGGACTTCGCTATGAGCAATAATCCAGACAGGGACATAAATGGGCGGTAACTCAGGCAGGACCTGCTCAAGTTGCAGTAACTCGACCATATTGGTAGTCGGCATGAAGTTCTTAGGCATAAAGCCGATGCCGAGTCCCTGGCTGATCATTTCATACATTGCAACGCCATTATTCGTCGTAATTTTGAATTGCTCACGCTTGAGGTGGAGCCCTATTTCGGCGAGCGCTGGCAACATGCGTTCCGGATCTTCAGGGCCAATCAACACCGCATCTGCAAGATCGGCTGGAGTGTTTGGCCGACCATAAGAATCCAAATACTTCGGAGATGAAAACAGATGGGCCGAAGTTTCGTTCACAAGTTTTGCGACGAGGTTAGGCTCTTCGGGACGGGCATGGCGAATTGCAATATCTGCCTCACGACGACGAAGATCCTGAACGCTATTTGATGCGACCACGTCTAGTTCAATGCCAGGTGCAGCTTCTCGGATGGTTTTTAGTATTTGAGGAAGATGGTAGGCGGACATTGCATCGGTTGCAGTAATGCTGACCTTCCCCTCCAACATCTGTGATTGTCCAAGGGCGCTGAGTGACAAACGACCGGCAGCTTCACCCATTGTTCGCACATGAGTCAGAAGTTCACGCCCAGCTTCCGTTAGGGCGAGCGATTTGCCGACACGTTCAAAAAGTGTGACGCCAAGGCTTGCTTCCAAGGCCGCGACCTGTCGACCGAGCGTGGGCTGAGTAAGCCCCAGCGCCCGAGCAGCGCCTGATAAAGACCCCTCTTCAGCCGTTACAAGAAATGACCGCGCCTGGTTCCAATCAAATGTGACAGATGTCCAATCCATGCATTTTTGTATATCAAAGGTGCCGAATTCGGCAATTCCAGATTGTGCAGTGCAGCGCTAATAAGAGTTGGAACACAGCAAATCGGGCTCCGGGTCTCAAAACTCAACCACTTCGAGGGCCTAGTGTCCCTCTCGGTGGGGATGATGGATGGTGTTGGTTTTGAACAGATTGCAAGGCGCTGTCGCTTGAGCTGCGATCACAGAAACTACGAATGGCCTGCCGGGCCCCTTATTGTGAAATGGAATGAGACATGAGCACGAACGCAGATTTCTGGGACGGGATTGCCAAAAAGTATGCGGCATCCCCTGTCAAAGACCAGGCTGCCTATGAGCACACCCTTGCTGAGACACGAAAGCGGCTTAAAGCGACAGACCGTGTCCTCGAGATCGGCTGTGGCACCGGGACGACCGCCCTGTTGTTGGCTGACGCTGTTGATCACATCACCTCTACGGACATCTCAAGCAGCATGGTCGAAATCGCCGCGGAGAAAGCAAAGGCGCAAAACATCAAGAATGTCAATTTTCTGCGCGCCGTTCCATCGGACCCTCAGTTTTCGGGTCGTCAATTTGACGCGATATTGGGATTTAACATTCTGCATCTGCTGCCAGACCTGTCCTCGGACTTGGTGGCACTCCGGCACTGCCTGAAATCTGGCGGACTTCTCATCTCCAAAACGCCATGCCTGGGCGATTGGAAATGGCGCGCTGTTGGACGGATCGCCATCCCCATCATGCAATTGTTCGGCAGAGCCCCCTATGTGACCTTCTTGAAAGGGGCCGATATTGAAGCCCAGTTGGTTGCTGCGGGGTTCGAGATCCTCGAAAGCGAATACCACAATGCATTCAGCCCCTACATCGTCGCGCGGAAGCTGTAGCAAAAAAGCCGGGCTCTCGCGAACCCGGCTTCGTCATTGTGTCTATGGGAAGCGGTTAAGCGTCGTAGGCACCGATAATGGCGACAGAGCAGACATTCTGCGACGGAGCGCCGCCCAGATTATGGGTAAGGCCAATCTTCGGATTGGGAAGCTGCCGTTCCCCCGCTCTGCCCTGAAGCTGTAAATACATCTCGTAGGCCATGCGCAGCCCTGACGCGCCAATGGGGTGGCCGAAACACTTAAGACCACCGTCGATCTGGCAGGGCACGTCACCATCGCTGTCATAGAACCCATCCATGACGTCCTTAACGGCACCGCCTTCCGGCGAGATGAACAGGTCTTCCATCGTGACCAATTCAGTGATGGAGAAGCAGTCATGCACTTCCATCATGGAGACTTCTTCGCGCGGTTTTTCGATCCCCGCTTCTGCATAAGCTTTTTTGGCCGCAATGCGAGCTGTGTGGAAATAGCTTCCGTCCCAGCTGTTGTGCTGGCTTTCCAGGCCATTGGAGACTGAGAGCTGCAGCGCCTTCACGGTCACAATGTCGCTCTTGCCGAGCGATTTCGCGATTTCCGGCGTGGTCACAATCGCAGCCGCTGCTCCGTCCGACACACCGCAGCAATCGAACAGACCCAGCGGCTCGGCGATCATAGGTGCGTTCATCACCTGCTCTTCGCTGACCTCATTGCGCAGATGCGCTTTAGGGTTCTTCGCCCCATTCGCGTGGCTCTTGACTGAGACATGGGCAATCGCCCGCTTCAGGTCATCTTTATCAACGCCGTGCTTAGCGCGATAGGCAGAGGCGAGTTGGGCAAAATTGCCGGGGGCTGACCCGTTTGGCGTCAGCTGCGGGTTGAGCGTGCCTGGATTGGCAACGGGAAGGCCGCCATAGCCCGTGTCTTTCAGCTTTTCAACACCGAGTGCCAAGGCAATGTCGGCGGCCCCTGACGCAACCGCATAGACGGCGCCACGGAGAGCTTCGGAGCCGGAGGCACAGAAGTTTTCAACCCGCGTCACAGCGATGTTGGGCAGGCGCAAGGCGACCGAAAGCGGTGTCCCACCCTTGCCGGTCCCGATCTCGTCAATGTGGGTGGAGAACCAGGCTGCATCCAACTGGGTGGGCTCAATGCCTGCGTCTTCGATCGCTTCAAGATAGGCTTCGACCATCAGCTCTTCCGGACCACTGTCCCAGCGCTCGCCGAATTTGGAGCAACCCATGCCTAAGATCGCGACTTTGTCTTTAATTCCTCGTGCCATTCTTCCCTCCATCGGGTCGCCCGGCCAGTGCCGGAGATTGGATACTCAGTTTATCTATGTCGTTACTTTTTATTCTGCAGCCTGGGCCGCGGGCACCGAGTTGCGAACGGGCACAGCCTTCCAGAAATAGCGCTTAAAGCCACGCTGATCGTCGAAATCCTTGATGCGGAACACCATCCGCACATCCATTCCGCTCTCGACCTCACCTTGGGCGACATCGCCAATATCCATCATGATCCGGCCGCCACCTTCAAAGACGATCATGCCGTAATGGTTGGGCGGGTTCATGGAAAAGCTCAGGAAATCTGCGGACCAGGAGAGAATAGTCGCTTTGCGGTCCGCGAATTTATAGGGCTCCTGTGTGTCCACAGTCGGTTTGTTGGGCGCCACGGAAATCCGGGAGCGCGGAAACTGAACCACACCGGTTTCTGTGCATCGTCCACCAACGAGACCCATGACGGTATCTTCGTTGCGGTAAAGGGTCGTAAGCGCTGTCTTTTTGTCCTGCTCGCCTCGCATGCCCCGTTCCCACTCCACGAGGCCGTGAAACGTAAGGAACTTCATGTAGTTCGTTTCTTCCTGCCGGTCTGCGAGCGATCCCACAATGCCCCGCTTGCCCGACACGGACGCAAGCAGCTCCGTGGTCTCGAAAATGAGGACATCGCATCCGCCCCCGAAATGGGCCAGCAACACTTTCTCGCCTGGTTTGGCGTTCTGCAGTGTGTGCACGAGCATGACGAGCGCGTGCGCCGCGCCCGTTTCGCCGCAGACGGCACCCAATTGATCTGCGACAGCGTCAGGATTGATGCCACAGATTTTCGCGAGCTTTTGCGGCAGGCGCGCAAAGGTACATGGCATGACAAAATGATCGATATCTGAGGCGCTTAGCCCGGTTTTCTCAAGTGCGCCGGCAACAGCTTTCGGCACTATCTTGCTGAAGCCTTCATCGCGGATCCAGCGTTCTTCCCAGCCATAGTCAAATTCTTCGCCACTGCCGCGGAAATGGTCGACAAAGTCGACTGTGAGCGTGTGGGATCCCAGGAAAGTCGCGATGAGGTCGTCCGACCCGACAGAGACAGCCGCGGCGCCGTCGCCGAATTCAAGCTCCTGCGCGCTCGCCGCACGGGCCTTACGATGATCTGCTGCGCAGACAAGAGCCTCATTGGCGGAGCCACCCCCTACACTGTTGAGCGCCTGGAGAAGAGCGGTGGTGCCTGCCCGCTGCGTGGAAGAGACGTCGACCGCCTGAATGCCCTCATCCAGCGTCAGAGCCGCTGAAATGATCCCTGAATTGAGTCGATCGCTGAAAGGAAGCGTCGTCGACCCAAAATAGACAGCATCAATGTGTGAGCGGTCTTCGTCGGTGCCGAGTAGGTCGCGAGCGGCTTCCACCGCCATGGTTAGGCTGTCTTCGTCCCAATTCCCCATGGAGCGCTCGCCTTTGCCCTTGCCAACCAGGTTGGGGGCAATCCAGGCATTTGCACTGGTAATAGACTTCCGCTGAAGCCGCAGACGGGGAATATATCCGCCATAGGCCTTGAGACCGATTGTGTTCTGAGCCATGTGTCTCTTCCCTGAATGCTGTTAAGCACTATATGTCCCAGATAGTTTTGGGCCCCAAAGCCCCTGTTTCTGGGTGTTGAGCGACAGTTTACCGATTGTTTTTGGGTTTCGACAACAATAAGGAGATCGCGGGCGTGAAGGCGTTAAAAGACCAACGGGACCTTGCGTCAGTCCGCCTGATATTGAACTGGGGGCTGCCTTGGGCAATCTCACGGAAGCCAGCAACAAGATTCTCCGGACCTTTTTCCAGATGAGTTTGGAGACGGAAAAAGCCTATCGGCGGCATCTCCTGCAGGCGCTCGGATGGGTGTGTGTTGCGCTCGGCGCTATCGGCATTGTGTTGCCGGTGATGCCAACGACTGTCTTCCTGCTGGTGGCTCTATGGGCCTTCGCGCGCTCCTCACCCCGCCTTCATACCTGGCTGATTGAGAACCCCTATTTCGGACCTTACATCACGGACTGGGAAAGAGATCGGATCATCCCAGTCCGCGCAAAGGTACTTGCCGTGACGATGATGACAGCCAGCGCCTTATGGCTTGCGCTTGGCACGGACGCCCCGCTTATTGTGGTGTTTGGCGTTGTCTCCATTCTCATCGGCGTTGCGAGCTATGTCGTGACGCGCCCGAGCCAGCCCGTCGACTGAGGCTCCTGCCAAAAAAATCATGACCTCAGGCGTAATTGCCGAATGGAAGACCTGCTCGTAGGAAGCACTCCGCGTGTGCGCGCCCGCACGATCGGCGCCTGTGTAAGCGCTTGGGCTAAAACGAATGGAGGTTTCCTGTGGCCAACACCCTTTTCTCGTCGATCAAAATTGGCGAACAGACGCTTCAGAACCGGATTATCGTTTCGCCCATGTGTCAATATTCCGCCGTGAATGGCTGCGCCAGCGAGTGGCACACGATGCATATCGGCCAGTTTGCTGTTGCAAATCCAGGTCTCATCATGCTGGAAGGCACTGCGGTTGAACCGAATGGTCGTATCTCACCGGCTGACCTCTGTCTTTACACAGATGAGCAGGAAGAAGCGCTGACTAAGCTCGTGCAGTTCGTCAAACAGATCAGCGATGCCAAGGTGGGTATTCAATTGTTTCATGCCGGCAGGAAAGGGTCCCAGCAACTGCCCCGACTGACAGACGAGGCGCTGCCGATCGCCAAAGGGGGATGGGACGTGCTTGCGCCCTCACCCATTGCATTCAGTGAGGCCTATCCGGTTCCTTTAGAGGCGACTCATCAGGACCTGGACCGCGTTGTCAGCGCCTTTGCTGAGGCAGCTCAGCGCGCAGGGCGTGCAGGCATAGACTTCGTTGAGCTGCATTATGCCCATGGATATTACTTGCACACATTTCTATCCGCCGTGTCAAACAGGCGCACTGACGCATACGGAGGATCAGCCGCCGCGCGGATGAAACACCCGTTGGACGTTTTTGAGGCTGTGAATAGCGTTGTGCAGCAGTCTGCGGCTGTCCTTGGGGCACGGGTTTCTGGCACAGATCACGGACTGGATGAAGATGCTTGGACGCTGGAGGACGCGGTCAGCTTCAGCAAGGAACTTGCTGCCCGCGGTTGTACATTTCTTGATGTATCGAGCGGTTTTCTGTCACCCAATCAGACGATCGAAGACTATGGGCCAGGCTTTCAGGTGAAATTGGCCGAAGAGATCAAACAGGCAACAGGTGTCGCAACCTTTGCTGTGGGGGTAATTACTGGTGCCCAGCAAGCGAACACGCTCGTCTCATCAGGCACGGTTGACGCAGTCGCCCTCGGTCGGGGAATGCTCTTTGAACCGCGCTGGCCTTGGCGCGCTGCCCGGGAACTGGGTCACAAGCCTCAGTTTCCCCTTCAGTACGAACGTGCCTTTATGCACGGCTTCCCCGACATGTTTGATGTGGGCAGTTAGGCTGCAATCAGCGAGCCGCGAGGATGCAGTCCTGACCCCGTGCTTTCAGAGCGTTACAGAGCGTTCGGGCTTCATTGCTGGAATGCAGGGGCCCGATTTGCAGCCTGTAGAATATCCCACGCTCGCCAAGGTCTGCTTCGACGATGTAAGGCTGCCTCTGTCCGATTAGTTCCTGATGTGCTGCAACGGTTTTATCCCAAGCCGCGGTCGCATCCGACGCTGATCGGAAGGAGCCGATTTGTACGCGGAGGCCAGAGGACGCTGGACTGGCATCGCTAGCTGTCGAAGACGTCCCTTGTGCGACACGCACTGGTTGTCGAGATGGTGCAGACTGTCCTGGGGTCAGGAGATTGTTGTCTCGTGCGGCAGGCGTCGGGCTGGTGCTGTCGATCGACGCTGTAGTTGAAGGATCACCTGTCGGCACAGCAGCAATCCGCCTTGGTGTCTGATCCGATGCTAAGGGCGGTTGCGCAAATCTGGTGACTGTCGCTTCCCAGCCAGGAGCGCCGGTGGCACGGGGTGGTGGCAAGGCCTCAGACAAGGGCCGCACCGTGACGCTACCACTCTGAGGTTCGATGGCTGCGACATTGGGCGGCATCAAAGTGACCGTCTGTCCGGCGCTCGAGGCCGCTGTAGGGATCCGGATACCATCGAGAGTCCCTGATTGCGGTCCTTCTACAGGTGTGTATTCCGCCGGTATTGGAGCGGCAGCGACAGGAGCGGGATCCCTGGCAGGCTCGACCGGCGAGATAGAGGCAGGCTGGACTGGTTCAGGAATGGACGCCGTGACAATAGGGTCTACGGCTGCGGGCGCTGTTGCTACCTGAGTGGGCAGTGTGCCGCCCCATTCAGCCAAAGCAGTCTGCGCTGGTTCGAAGTCAGCATTTGATTCAAGCGCCCTCGATGCGTCCGCAACGGCCGCCGAGGTATCGCCTAGTTCCCCGTGCGACAGGGCGCGGGCGAAATAGGTGAGATGTGCCCGCGATGCCATGCCCAGCGTCAGGGCGCGGTCATAATCGGCGATCGCATCCTTGTGGCGTCCCTGATGCCGCCGGAGGTTCCCTCGATTGTGATAGGCCGAGGCATAGTTTGGGGCAAGTTCTATGGCTTTGTCATAGTCGCGGGCAGCGCGTTCTTGCTGCCCCATTCCGGCGTAGGCAACCGCCCGGTTATAATAACTGCGCGGCAATATGCTGGCAGGTAGGCCTCCTTGCCAAATGGCGCTCGTGTAGTCCGCGACTGCATGTCCGCCGAGCCCTAGCTTCTGGTTTGCGATGCCTCTGTGGTGATAGGCGAGCGCCATGCGCTCCGCATCGAGGGCATTTCCCTCTATCGCCGCATTGAGATAGTCGATTGCTTCCAGAGCGCGGCCAGCCTGGATTGCAGCTGTTCCTGCATTCAGAGAAGCGATAGCGGCTGCCTCTTCCTCGCTGGTTGCGGCCTGGGCTCGATTTGGTGCCAGCAGGAAAACGAGGGCGATGAGTAATAGCAGGGAAACTGGCAGCGACACCGATAGTGTTTCCTGTGGGTGCGCCCCAGCGCGGATCTTTCCCATCGTTCCAATGCCCTTCTTCATCCCAACGGCCAGCCGCTGCGAATCGCGGAATTTTGCCCTTGAAGGGTAAACGAAGATGCCCGGCTTGTCGCCGTCACCGCAGAAGCCCGACCGGACTGCCTATTCTACCGTCACCGATTTCGCCAGGTTTCGTGGCTGGTCTACATCGGTTCCTTTGGCGACGGCAGTATAATAAGCCAGGAGCTGCACTGGGATGGTCGCCACGATCGCTTGAATGAACGGATCACATGTTGGCAATTCGACGCTCTGCCACGGGGCGTCTGCGGCCCTGGCAATTCCCTCTGAGTCAGAGATCAATAGAACCTTTCCACCGCGTGCGATGACTTCCTGCATATTGGAGACCGTCTTGTCGAACAGCCGGTCACTAGGCGCAATGATGATCACGGGAACGTCGTCATCAATCAGGGCGATGGGCCCATGTTTGAGTTCGCCTGCTGCGTAGCCTTCCGCGTGAATATAGGAGATTTCTTTTAGTTTGAGGGCGCCTTCGAGTGCGACCGGATAATTGGTGCCCCGGCCGAGATAGAGTACATCACGAGCGCGGGACAAAGAGTGCGACAATTCCTCCAGCTTTTCTGTGTGCCCAAGCGCAGAGGAAACATGTCTTGGAACCTCTAACAGCGACCGCACCAACTGATGCTCGTCGGTTTCCGCAAGCGCGCCTCGTGCCCGACCAGCCGCAATAGCCAGGATCGCCAGCACGGTGAGCTGGCAGGTGAACGCCTTAGTCGATGCAACGCCAATTTCTGGTCCCGCGAATGTCGGCATAATGGCGTCTGATGCGCGTGCGATCGTCGACTCTGTCACGTTAACAATAGACAGGATGTGCTGACCTTGCTCCCGGCAATAGGTCAACGCAGCATGAGTATCCGCTGTCTCGCCGGACTGAGAGATAAAGATTGCCAGCCCGCCTTCCGGAAGCGCGGCTTCGCGATACCGGAACTCAGATGCGATATCAATTTCTACCGAAATCCGCGCTTTGTCCTCAAACCAGTATTTTGCAACATGCGCGGCATAGGAGGCTGTGCCACATGCGATAATCGTGATCTTGGGGACGCTCGCCAGATCAAAAGGCATCTGCGGCAGACGCACGGTTTCGGTCATGGGATCAATGTAGTCGCCAAGCGTATGGCCGATCACTTCCGGCTGCTCGAAGATTTCCTTGGCCATGAAGTGCCGATGATTGCCTTTGTCGACAAGCTGCGACGATGCGTCTGTAATCTTAACAGGTCGCTCAACGACCGCCCCAGCGGCGTTGCGAATGGTCACACTGTTTTGACGAATTTCCGCCCAATCCCCGTCCTCAAGAAAAGTGACGCGGTTGGTCATCGGAGCCAGCGCAAAGGCATCAGATCCCAGATACATCGCACTGTCGCCATATCCGACCGCGAGTGGGCTACCACGTCGCGCACCGACGATCAGGTCTTCTTCGCCCTGAAACAGCACACCGAGCGCAAATGCTCCCTCCAGCATATCGAAGGCGGCTTTGGCCGCCGCGACAGGCTCCAGTCCCTCCTTGAGCTGTGCCGATATCAAATGGGCGACAACCTCGGAGTCTGTATCGGTTTCGAATGCGGCGCCTGAAGCAACAAGGCCTTCTTTCAGCTCGCGAAAATTCTCGATGATCCCGTTATGGACAATGGCAACGTCATCTGAAACATGAGGGTGAGCATTCCGTTCATTGGGCGCGCCGTGTGTAGCCCAGCGGGTATGGCCAATACCAATGACGCCATCCAGTGGTGAGGCCTGAAGTGCAGCTTCAAGGTTTGTAATTTTCCCCTCTGCCCGGCGTCGGTCGATTTCGCCATCAACAAGTGTCGCGATCCCGGTTGAATCATATCCGCGATATTCAAGCCGCTTCAGCGCTTCAAGAATAAGGGGAGATGCTGTTTCGTCGCCGACGATGCCGATGATCCCACACATGCTTCAGTCTTTCTTAGCTTTAGAGGTTTGATTCCGTGCACGGAACGAAGCGCCCCACCCCGCTTTTCCCATCTGTTTGGCGCGGGTCACAGCCAGGGCATCTTGGTCCACATCCTTCGTCACGACGCTGCCGGAGCCGATGTAGGCGCCGTCGCCGATTTTGACGGGGGCGACAAGAGAGCTGTTTGATCCAACAAAGGCGCCGGCCCCAATATCGGTAAAGTGTTTGTTGAAGCCGTCATAGTTGCAGGTAATGGTTCCTGCACCGATATTTGCTTCCGCGCCAACGCGCGCATCCCCGATATAGGTGAGGTGACTGATTTTGGCGCCGGATTCGATCTGCGCTTTTTTTGTTTCGACGAAATTGCCGATCTTTGCGCCCTCGCCAACCTCTGTCCCCGGCCGTAAACGAGCAAACGGTCCGACGCTGGCGCCGTCTTGTATCTGTACGCCTTCTAGATGAGAAAAGGCCTTCACGGTAACCCCATCGCCTATGCGCACATCAGGACGAAACACGACGTTGGGCTCAATCGTCACGTCCCGACCGACAACCGTATCGATACAAAAATACACGCTATCAGGGTCATGAAGTGTCACGCCGTTCGCCAGAAAATCAGAACGCAGACGTTTCTGAAAGATCGCTTCGGCGGTTGCCAGATCAGCACGACTATCGATCCCGATAACGGAGTCGCCCAAATCGCGTTTTGTGGTTGAACATCTCAACCCCTTGTCCTGCGCGATCTGTGGCAGATCAGTCAGGTAAATCTCTCCGCTGGCAGCATTCGGAACGAGATCCGCAATCATCTCGTGGAGTAATTCTCGAGAGATGGCCATGACGCCGCTATTGCACAGAGTAATCTCTTTTTCGTCTGCGGTGGCCGCCTTTTCTTCGACGATACGCAACAGCGAACCGTCATTGTTGCAAATAAGGCGGCCGTAATTTGTCGGGTTGTCCGTCTCAAAGCCAAGAACGACGACAGCAGAACCACCAGCACAGGCATCCCGCATTTCGGCAAGAGTCGCCGGTTCAATGAATGCAGCATCTCCGAAGACCACCAGCGCAACCCCAGGGTCACTTGGCACTTTACCAAGCGCACTCCGCGTTGCATCTCCCGTCCCATTGGCGGTGTGTTGAATACAGGTCTTTACTTCGTCGCCCCAGGACTTGGCATAGGCAGCAACATCGTCCATGTCCGGCGCGACCACGGTCACGATCTGGTCTGCAGCAAATTCCTTCACAGCGCTCAATACATGTCCCAACAGTGGGCGCCCGGCAACCTCATGCATGACCTTCGGCACCGCCGACTTCATGCGCGTTCCCTTGCCCGCAGCTAGCACTATGACGGTGGTGTCGCGTCCGCTCATCTATCCATTGATCTCTAAGTATCTGGCTCAGCTCTGCCAGGATTTGCGCCAGAAAATGGCATATCCCCATTTTCGCCCAAAATAACTTAATGTTTCATTCTGTTGCGCTGGGGCTCTTGGAAGAAGTTTGCTGTTGGCTTTCTGACTGGTCGGCGCTGGTGAAGTCTGGAATGAGCCTTCCCATGAGCTTTCTGACAGTCCCGTCATCGCCCTGTCCTGAGGCAGCAACCATTGCTGATATGCCTTTCTCGACGAAAGCTCGATCCGCGACCCTAGGTCGGGCTGCCATCATAGAGGCGTGACTTGTGGGCAATAGTTCTTCTGCGTCATCGAACAAGTCTTCATAAAGACGTTCGCCTGGGCGCAGACCTGTGATCTTGACGTCGATATCAACGCCGGGGGTTAAGCCAGCCAACTTGATCATCTCGTTCGCCATATCAAGAATTCGGACCGGAGCCCCCATGTCCAGAACAAGAATGGCACCGCCCTGATCGACAGTTTCATCGCGCAGCGTCGCGGCTTGAAGGACAAGCTCGACTGCTTCTCTGATCGTCATGAAGTAGCGCGTCATGTCTTCATGGGTGACCGTGAGCGGGCCGCCCTGGCGCAACTGCTTTTCAAAGAGCGGGATAACCGACCCGGCGGAGCCCAACACATTGCCAAACCGAACCGTGACAAAACGGGTCTGCTGGTTTTTTCGTGTATCAATGTCGAGAGACTGGCAGTAGGTCTCAGCAATCCTCTTGGAGGCACCCATTGCATTGACGGGATGGGTAGCCTTGTCGGTCGAAATCATCACCATCGTGTCGATGCCATGTCGAACAGTGGCGTCAGCGACATTTTTCGTGCCTAAGACATTTGTAAGAACGGCCTGTGACGGCTGAGGTTCAAGCATGGGCACATGCTTGAGGGCTGCAGCGTGGAAGACGATCTCTGGTTTTTCCTGCGAGAAGACCCTTTCAATATGTTCAGAGTCCCGAACATTGCCAATGATGGCTGAACGCGGAATCGTTGAATACTTCTCTCCGAGCTCATGGTCGATCTGGTAGAGGTTGAACTCGGAATTATCGATCAGCGTGAGGTGCGTCGGACCAAAGCTTGCGACTTGCCTCACCAGTTCGGACCCAATGCTCCCGCCAGCGCCGGTAATGAGCACGCGTTTATTGCCAATCAGCTCTGCCATTGCAGCACGGTCCAGTTCCGCTTGCGGGCGATTCAGAAGATCTTCGACATCTACCGGACGAATATCGATCTCCTGTGCAGATGCTTTTGTCAGCATCGACATTTGTGGCAAACGATCGAGCTTCAAATCGTGCGCCCGTGCGGTGTCCAATAGGGCACGGACGGGATCGCCCCGCAGCTCTGGATCAGCGAGAACCAGACTTGAGAGAATATTCCGATATGAGAGGATCAGATTGGGGAGGTTTTCGACCGTACCAACAACCTTTACCCCTCTTATATGACTGCCGACAGGGCGTAAGCCGGTCTCCACGATGCCGAGGACCTGATACCGCGCATTCGGGTCTCGAGCCATCTTTCTGATGAAGGCTTCCGCTTCATCTGTGGCGCCGATCAACAAGACAGGTTGAATGTTGGGTCCATCACCGGATTGCCTCAGAAGACCAATCTGCTTTTCGTACCAAAGCCGGACAGCCAGACGAGCGCCAATAAACAGCGCGGTCAGGACCATGGCGTCTATCACAACTGCGGAGCGCGGCAGGCCATCCAATCTGATGGTGAAAAACATAACTGCCAGGAAGATCATATTGATGATCAACGCTGTCCGGCCCAAAAGGATGGCATCATCAACCGACACATAACGCCAGGGAATCCGATGAAGCTTTGACTGGTAAATCACTACGGCTGCGACAAGCGTGAAGACACCCGTTGAGGTACCTACGAGATTCCAGTCATATGCGAAGAGATCAGATCCGAGGCGCAGATAAAGGGCGATCGGAAAAGAAATGGCTGCCATTGCAACGTCGGCCAGCAATATGACGGACCTGCGCCGCCATGCACCTGAAGATGGAAGGTCTTTGCTTGCCACGCGAAACAGCTCCGTCGAGTTAACCGATTACGCCGCTCGCGGCGCTGGACCCGCACGGTGATAGCATGGCCCAGATGGCCCTGTCACCGAGGGAACATGGTAAAAAAGCCAACGTTTCTGGTAATTTAGGGCGTCCGTGGCCTTATTGCGCGGTCTCTGTAAGCTTGCTTTCCCAGCGATAGGCGTGTTTGACGATTTCGTCCAAATCATCATGTGCTGGCGACCACCGGAGTATCTCGCGAGCGCGGCTCGCGTCAGCCACAATTTCAGCCGGATCGCCGGCACGGCGGCCACTCATGCGGGCGTCGATCGATTTGCCTGCGACACGTTCCACAGCCTCGATCACCTGTTTCACACTCGATCCATGACCATATCCGCAGTTTGCTGTCAGGCTTTGGCCCCCAGCCCGCAGGTATCGAAGGGCGGCTTCATGGGCTGAAATCAAATCGCTCACGTGGATGTAATCGCGGATACAGGTCCCATCTGGCGTCGCGTAATCGTCGCCAAAAATGTTCATATGGTCGCGAATACCGAGCGCGGTCTGAACGGCGACTTTGATGAGATGCGTGGCGTCTTTTGTCGACTGACCGGAGCGTCCCGACGGGTCAGCGCCCGCTACATTAAAGTATCTTAGGGCAACAAAATTAAGGTCATGGGCGGCCGAGGTGTCCTGTAACATCCATTCGGTCATAAGCTTGGACCGACCATAGGGAGACATGGGGTCAAGGTGTACGTCTTCGGTCACGGGAACCTGTTTCGGCGATCCATATACGGCCGCCGTGGATGAGAAGACGAACCGCGAAACGTTTTCGAGCACGCAACACTCGATCAGATTGCGCGTCATAGCCGTGTTGTTTTGATAGTACTTGAGCGGGTCTGAGACAGACTCCGGCACAACGATCGACCCTGCGAAATGAACGACCTCCGAGATTTCGTTTTCCTTGATGATCGTGCGTACAAGCTCGGTGTCGCCAATGTCGCCTTCGACGAACACCGCGTGCGCGTCAACTGCCGAGCGGATCCCGGTGGTCAGATTATCCAGCACAGTGACTTTCTCGCCTTCGTCCGCGAGCGCAAGAACCATATGACTGCCGATATAACCGGCTCCGCCTGTGACTAGAACGCTCATATGCCTCTCCCGGTTGCGTGGTTCTCTTCAGCTTATACCCGGAAGTTCCTATCCACGTAATTAACGAGTTGTTCGACGCAGTCTTCAATAGAAGAAGTCTCGGTATCTATCGTCAGATCTGGGGAAATCGGAGCTTCATAGGGCGCAGAGATGCCAGTGAAGTCCGGAATGTCTCCCTTGATTGCGCGCTCATAAAGGCCCTTTGGGTCGCGCCCAATGCACGTCTCAATATCGGCTTTAATGAAAACCTCGTGAAAGGAGGAATAAGCAGCGTGACGCGCCCGGTCACGGTCTGAGCGGTAAGGCGAGATAAAAGAGGAAATAACAATAATGCCAGCTTGTCGAAACAAGGCAGCCACTTCCCCAACCCGCCGAATGTTTTCCGAGCGATCGTCTGGAGTGAAACCGAGATTGGACGTGAGGCCTTGGCGGACATTATCGCCGTCGAGCACAAACACCTGATAGCCTTTTTCGAACAGCCTGGCTTCCAGCGCCACTGCGAGGGTAGACTTTCCTGATCCCGACAGGCCTGTGAACCATAGGACACCGCCTTCATGGCCGTTTCTCGCCGTTCTTGCATCTTCCCCAACACTGAATTGCACGGGGGTTGTGTTGATTGCCTTGGATGTCAGCAAATGCCGTTGATCTGCATAGCCTTCCATCGAAATTTGACCCACCGCGACGCGCTCGGTTTCGTCACCCGCACCAAAGAGCGTCACGCCTGCATATTCAGAATGACCGTCAACATGGTCGATGGCGATTACGCGATCGGTTCGCACGATGACATCCACAAGGTTCCCTGCTTCAACGCTCTGGTTTGACCCCACCGTAGTGGCGTCACCCGCAAAGCACTGTTCGATGGATTGAAGCCGACCATCAGCCAGACCGTAAGCCGTTTCCACACGTATGCGATCACCGGCTTTCCGCATACCGCCCGACCAATAGGCTTTGACGTGAAAGACATCAGTTTCGATAGGCGCCCCGCCTACATGCGAAATCACCTCGCCGGGTTCGATGTAATAGGGTCTGTCAAAGGTAAGCTTCGAGAAACCCTGATCATCCTGCGCGAGCTTTTGGATCTGTCCCCGAAGGTTCGACGGCGAGCTAAGGATTTCGTCTCCCGCAGCGACAGCTCCTGAGAGAAGCTTGCCACCCACGGTCCAAGTATGTCCGTCATTCTCTGACAGGGTTACCGTCAGTCTCAATGGTGACGGATCCTGTGACGGCGCGCCTTGGGCGAAACGCGAGCTGATGCTCGAGGGCACCTGACCTTGCCACCAGGGCATGAGGTCGGATCTGTTCATGGGAAGCGGAAGGACGCCTTCAGGCTCAAGGCGCATCTTCGCCAGAATGTCCCGAAACTCTTCCTCGACAAGCTCGAATTGTTCTTGGTCAAAACCGATCAGGGAGAGATTGTCCACGAACACAATCGGGGCAGGAAGGCCAAGAAAGGCCACCAGCCGCGCGAATTGCCGATCAATTTCTCCAATCCCCTCAGATGCATCCAACGCAATGATGGGCACCATCGAGCTCTTGGAGCTTGCCGGATATTCAAACCAATCCGCAGCATCAAACTCGATGACTGTTTTGGCACCCAGAACTCGCGCTGCAGCTTGGGTCTCGCCAGGGTCGAGCGTGGGTCTTGCGAACACCAACGCCGCCGGGACGTCCAACGTCGTCTTGGATTTAAGGCCAGATAAAGTCAACGTAAACCCTATTTACATCGAAAAAGGGGAAATTAAATTAATCCCCCAAGTTTTGATGTGGAGTTATACGTATCTCAGCTGAAATTCAAGGTGGCGATGAGTCTATTTCGAGCTGACGGACCGCCCACGACGCTTAACCGGTTTAGGTGGTGGTGCGAGACCGTTTGACGAAAGGGCCACGGCCTGAACATCTGCGTGACGGGTAAGCGACTGCATATCTCTACGAATACTGTCTAGTGCAGCGGATCGCGTTCTGTTCCGAAGCGACGCGGCCATAAACAATTGAGCAATCACTAACAGGACAAGAGCCACGCCAAAGCCGATGATCCCGATCTGGGCGGCCGGCGGTAGCGAATAAAATCCTTCAAAACCCATTTTCTTTTGTCCCATCCCTAAAATGCGCAGTAGGTCGAATATTTGCGATTGAAGCATCAGCAAAAGTCGGGCCGCAAGCCATGTTTAGAGCGAGTGCGCGATTCTTAATCTCTTAACAAACATGGTTGACGAATTATTAATCGAAATGCCTACAAAGTAAGCGGCGAAGGTGTGAATTCGGGGGCATTTGACGCCATTCGCGACTCACTCTAGGCAGAAAGACAGGTTTTCCGCGGACGTCTTCATTGAGTGTACGGCCGCTGTCCCACAGGGGGAAAGAAACGATGCGGCGTCTATCCCGAGCCCTGGTTGTTACGGGCGTTGCAAGCGCATTGACGGCCTGTGCCAGCTCGAACGTTGGGACAGCCTCTACATCAGCACCGGGTCAGATCCCGAGCTCTACTGAAACCCTCGAACAGCGGGTCGATAGGCTGGAACGGGACCTCGCCAACCTTCGCATAGACTATTCAGTGGTGCGCCCGTCGATGGAACGCATCGTGTCGGCCGAAAGCGGCATTGAAGCGCGACTCCAGGCCATCGAGGGGGCGTTTGGTCCCATCACTGCATCGATTTCCCCGGAAGCCGAAACTGTTACGGCCTATCGACCACCCGCCGCGACCGCGCTGCCTTCTGTAGGCATCCACCTCGCCTCCTACCGCGATGCGGAAAACGTAAAGCGCGGATGGAATGAGTTGGTCACGGGACATGGCGACCTGTTATCTGACCTGTCGCTACAGATTGTCGACTACAAAAGTGCCCATGACGGCTTGTACCGCCGCCTTGTTGCGGGCCCTGTTGACCCCGCGGCCGCGGAAAGCAGGTGTGCAAGCCTTAAAGATAGAGGCATCTGGTGTCAGGTAGTGCCCCTTAAAGGGCTTTAGCCCGTCTAGCTAGCTGGCTATGCGTTCCGCTTCAGAGCCACGAACCGGTGTCCTTTCCTGACAGGTGGCATTTACCTGCAGTTCTGACGCTCTATGCGCGATCCGGTAGGTGTATTGCGGCCCGTTGAGAACAAGCTCCGTGCCAAGCTCCCGATCGGTTTGACCTGCACGGCGCTCAATCGTGGGATAATAGCGGTCGAACAGCAGATTGAGGGCGATCCCCATTCCATGGTCTGCGGATTTGATGAACTTCCCATCCACCTGATCCTCGCCAACCATTTCCAGGACTGCATCAAATCCCAGCGCGCGCAGGGTTTCAGCCTGACGGTGTTTCAAAGCCGGTGACGAGACCGCGTCATTGGTTGAATGGATCATACGGAACTGACATTTGCGTTCGGCCTTGGCACTGACCGTCTCCATGTGGACGTCGTAAGCCGTGTCGCGAATGAGAGATCTGTCCGGCCCAAAGAAGGTAGGCAAACCTGGTTTGTTGAACTGCCACTCCTGGCGTGTTGAACAGGTATAGATGAGGTTTCCGTCGTTAATGTTCGCTTCTTTCCAGCTACCGTCAATAAAAGTGGTCGCCGTTTCGGTATAGGCCGATGCATCGATGATCCCATTGAAGCTGTTGGGGGCAAACTTGTGCATCATATGCGCGATATATCCACCATGCGAGGAGCCGACGCACAGCACATTGGACGTGTCAAAAGAGAACTCAGAGTCAATCAGGGCGTTGAGCGCGCATAGATGGTCGAGCGCTGCAAGGACACCGAAATTTTGGTATTGGCCGTCCGGCGGACTGAGGATGGTTTTGATCGCAAACTGTTTGGGGGCAGCTGACCGAAGCATTTGCAGAATGTCTGCATAGGTCTCTACGGACCCATTGATTTGTTCGCCCGAAACAAGATACCTGCCCAGCGCATCAAGAATGGACTCGCTGTCAAAATCGAGACCAACCTCGCCAAACTCTGTTGAACGTGCAGGCCGGCAGGTATTGCAGTGGGCATCCACAGAAACAGCAATGAGATTGTACTTCGCCGCGATATAGCGCCTTAGCATAGCTGAATAATCAGCGTCCTTTTCGCCACCCATGCCAGGGATCACGAAAACCAGGCCGTCTGCATTATCTGTATCAGGAACTTCCGCAATGACAGTGACCGGCCGTGTTCTTTCGAGACCGAGTTCAATATCAGGCTGCCCTGCTATCTCAAATCTATGCGACGCCATGTAGGGTCTCTTTCCGCGGCTCCGAAGCTTCACCGGCAAGGGATACAAGATCGCCAACGCAATCCAGGTCGAAAAGCTTCTCGCCTGGAAACCGGATCTCCAGCTTATCTTCGAGCGCCATGATCAGACGTGCATGGGCGAGTGAGTCCCACCCATCAATATCTTCTGCAGTTGTACTGGGCGAGAGATCTGAAACGGCGCATCCCAGTTCAGCGGAGATGATCGAACAAACGCGTGCAAACATATCGGTTTCTGTGTTCATGTCAGCTCTTCGTAAATAGCGTCGGATTTGAGTTTTTCCGCTGTGGCTTCACGACTGATCTTGCCGCTTGTACTTTTGATGAGCCACAAAGGAGGCATCAGATGGATGGAATGAGGAACGAGACCCGTCTCGTCCAACATCCTATCGCGAATGTTCTTTTTGATGATCTTGAGCGCGGCGGCGTCGGTCTCGCGCGTTTCAGCGATGACGGTGAGGGCATCGCTTCCAAGCTCCTGATGATATTCCGAGAGAGCGATGACCCGGCCGGGAATGATGCCTGATGTATCGCGCAGCGCAAACTCCAGGTCGTGCGCATAGTGATTGCGCCCATTCAAAATCAGAAGGTCATCAATCCGTCCGGTGACGAAAAGCTCGCCGTTGGATAGGTAGCCAAGGTCGCGCGTGTGATACCAGCCCTCGCGAAACACCGCCGAGGACTTGTCTGGTTGCCGATCATACCCGCGCGCCAAACAGGGACCGCTTACACAGATTTCGCCGATGCGGCGATCAGGCAGGCGATTCCCATCGCTGTCCATGATGAGGACCGTGAGACCGTCTATCGGTTCGCCACAGGACAGGACCGAGCTTGTCGCCGCATGGGTATTGAGCGTCGGGCGTGCAACCCCTTCTTCGATAAGGGCGTTCGTATCAATGATCTCTGTCCGTGGAGCGACGCCTAGGTCACTTTGTGTGACGGCAAACACAGTCTCAGCCATTGCATAGCAAGTCTGCAACGCGGTCTTCTTGATACCCATGGAGCCGAATTTCGAGGCGAACTGATCAAGGGTTTCCGGGCGACATCGTTCAGAGCAATCGATGAAAGCTCTGACCGACGAGAGGTCCCAATCGTCTTCCGGGCGGACGCAATTGATCAGGTGCTGAAAGGCGAAATTGGGCTGCCAGACCAGCGTAGCTTTGGTCCGTTCGATCAGTTCGAATAGCATGGCCGGCCGCATGGTCCACTCAAATGGACTGATCATCGTGACTGGCACACCTGTCAATACCGGCAGCAGACAGCAGGCGATGAGCCCCATATCGTGGTAGAGCGGCAGCCAACTGACGATATGATCGTCTTCGCTGAGGGACAGACGTCGCGCGTAGGCGTCAACCTGATGCAGAAGCGCCTCGTGTGAAATCATGACACCTTTCTTAGTGCCCGTGGTGCCGGAACTATGTTGAAGAAAAGCAATATCTTGCGAATGAACGTTAGAGGATGGGAGCCGATTGATTTGTGGGAGGTCCTCCGGCGTGATCGCAACGATCTCATGCTCTGTGGGAAAGCTATGAAGCTCCGTCTGGAGTTTTGACGACGTGAACAACAACCGTGCGCGAATGCGCTCCATCACTTCCCGATGGCCCTGCCAAAAGTGGGCCGCATCCTGCCTTGGACTGGGGGGAGCGAGAACAGTTGGCACGGCACCGGCGAACATTGCGCCAAAAAACGCATAGAGCAGCTCAGGCCCCTGCTCTTGCAGGACGACAACGCGGTCGCCTGGTGAAAGGTTCGCGGCGCTACATGCCGCCGCATACGGAGCGGCGCCTTCGGCAAGACGGCGGTAGCTGATGGAATGAGCGCTATCACCGATATGCACGCGCGCGTAGAGGCGGTCGGGCGTTTGCTCCAGACGTTCCAGAATACGCTGCGCGACCGTGTCTCGATCGGACTTTTTCCAAAATGATAGCAGCGTCATCGCTTTTCCTATGGAACGCGGAAAACTCCCGGTCATTCCATAGAAACAGGGTAAATTTTGGGTAAACAGGTGCCCTCATGCAGAGCCTACCAGGGGCGTCTACCTGGCGGTGGCCCGAAACTATTCCCACGCCTCGAGCCTTCCGGACGAGCCCCGCCGCGCATTTCCGAGAGGCCGATTGCCGATACAGCGGTCCCTTTGAAACAGGACACCGTATAGGGGTAATCGTGGGTGGCGTGATAGTGGTAGACGGTTTGCATCGCTCCATCGACCATCGCGGGCCCCACATGGCCGTGACATTCATCCAGATCACTGCTTGAGAGCAAGACACCGCCCTCGTCCCGGCTCCCATAAATCCCAAAGCCGTCGAACGCATATCCGATGAGTGCGGAATGTTCAGCTTCTGGCGCAGGGTCGTCCTGACAAGGGCTCTTACCGTGATAGTGGTAGAGGCCGCTTTGCTGAGGGTGGCCCTGACATTTGTCGAGGATTTCATGGGCGAGCGCATTTTCACCGCGCGCATCGAGTGCATTAAACAGCACCGCCCCGGTCAGCATGACCCCAATGGCGCCCATGGGCAGGCAGCTTGGGGTATCAGCTATGGCAGGGTTTACTGGAAGAGACAGCGAAAAATCATGTTCCCGGATCGCATTGGGGTTTCGGTCATAATAGTAAGCATCGTCCGACCGAGAGATGGGAAACTGACCGGTTGGATGGTCCGGCAATGCGTTACCGGTAATGAGCCGCTGCGACCCGGAGATGGCGATCTTTAGCTCAGAGACATGCAGGATATTCCCGTCAACCACCGGCTTTCGGGTGAGATCGAACGTGTTCGCCGCTTCGTTGATCCACTCGCCGGTTCTTTGCGCGCCGGGTGCATTGGGGTTGAAACGGGACTGACACGCGAAGACGGACCCAACTTTGGGCTCCCGCGAAACTTGTCCATCGCTAAGCGGCAGCGCCGTCAGATCGACAGTGTGAGCGTTGGCCACTGATACGAGCAGTACCAGAATTGCCGAAATCGAGAAAAAAGAGCGCATGGTGAGATCTCAGACGACTACCGATGTCTGATTATACGCATAAGAGCACCAGTGCCGTCGCGCGGCGGGACATGCCAAACAACAATGGTCTGAGAAAATGGTGAGCCCTGAAGGATTCGAACCTTCGACCTACTGATTAAAAGTCAGTTGCTCTACCAACTGAGCTAAGGGCCCGCCTGAATCGGGAACCCCGACTTGGACGGGCGGAACCTAGTCACCCAGGCCCACCCGGTCAACACCGATTTGGCATGAAATTCCTGCTTTTGAGCGATTTTGTGGGGCTTCGCGGCGCGCCTGAGCCCTTATGTCGCGGGAATGTCGCCGGCCGCCTGCTCCGCCTTGAATTGGGCCACAAAGGCGCTGAGCCGACCCTCGGTGATCGCGGCGCGAAGGTCCGCCATCAGCGCCTGGTAATAGGCGATATTGTTCCAGGACAGCAGCATCATGCCAAGGATTTCGCCGTTTTTCAGGAGATGATGGAGATAGGCGCGGGAATAGTCTCGGGCGGCAGGACACGAACTCGTTTCGTCAAGCGGCCGCCGGTCATTGGCGTGCCGCGCATTTTTGAGGTTTACCTTGCCGAACCGGGTGAAGGCCTGTCCATGACGGCCCGACCGGGTCGGCATCACGCAATCGAACATGTCGACCCCGCGCGAGACAGCTTCCACCAGATCGTCGGGCGTTCCGACGCCCATGAGATAGCGTGGCCGGTCTTTAGGCAGCAGTGGGGCCGTAAAGTCCAGGACCCGCAGCATCTCCTCCTGACCTTCGCCGACGGCAAGACCGCCAATCGCATACCCATCAAAGCCAATTTCCTGCAGGGCAGCGGCGCTCGCCCGCCGCAGGTCCTCATAGACACTCCCTTGCACGATCCCAAACAGAGCCTGCCCCTCTTTTCGGTGTTCCTGAGAAAGGAAGGCCTCTTTCGAGCGTTTCGCCCAGCGCGTCGAGAGCTGCATCGACTGATCTGCTTCCGCGTGAGTGGCGGGGAATGGCGTGCACTCGTCGAGTACCATTTGAATATCGGCGCCCAGCAAACACTGGATCTCTATGCTGCGTTCCGGCGAGAGGTCGTAGGAAGACCCGTCAATATGGCTTTGGAAGGCGACACCCTCCTCGCTCATCTTCCGGAGCTTTGAGAGCGACATGACTTGAAAGCCGCCACTATCTGTAAGGATCGGACCCTGCCAGTTCATGAACGAGTGAAGCCCGCCGAGGGCTGCTACTTCCTCGGCACCAGGTCGCAGCATCAGGTGATAGGTATTTCCGAGAACAATATCCGCGCCAGTCTCTTTGACCTGATCCGTATAGAGCGCCTTGACGGTCCCCGCAGTGCCCACAGGCATAAAAGCCGGCGTCTGGATATCGCCGCGCGGTGTGTGAACGACCCCACGCCGCGCTGGACCGTCTTCCGCCAATAACTCATAGGTGAAGGAGGTCATCGGCCTCGGGACTCCGGGAAAATCAGGCAGGCATCGCCATAGGAATAGAAACGGTATTCATGCTCGATAGCGTGGGCATACGCCCCTTGCATCTCTTCAAGCGATCTAAAGGCAGACACAAGCATGAAGAGCGTGGATTTGGGTAGGTGAAAATTGGTCATCAATGCGTCGATCGCTTTGAACCGATATCCGGGCGTGATGAAGATATCTGTGGCGCCTGTCCAGGGCTTAACAGCCCCATCGTCCCGTGCGGCCGACTCAAGGAGCCTCAGGCTCGTTGTCCCCACAGAAACGATGCGCCCGCCGCATTCGCGAACGCGGTTGAGCTGAGCGGCGGTTTCTTCGGTGACAATGCCCACCTCTGAATGCATTTTGTGCGCATCTGTGTCGTCGACGCTGACCGGAAGAAAAGTTCCGGCCCCCACGTGCAGGGTGACCTTCGCCGTCTCGATACCCTTCTCCGCCAAAGCACTCATAAGACGCGGCGTGAAATGAAGCCCCGCTGTTGGCGCCGCGACAGCGCCTGGCTCATCTGCAAAAAGGGTCTGGTAGTCCTCCAGGTCTTCCTCGTCGGTCGGGCGTTTGCTCGCAATGTAAGGGGGCAGCGGCATGACGCCTGCTTCCGCAATTGCGATGTCCAGGTCAGGGCCTGAACAGGAAAACTTGAAGTGGATCTCCCCGCCAGATCTAGAGCGGACATGTCCTTCCAGACCACCGTCAAACCGAACAATATCGCCTTCGGCCAAACGCTTGGCGGGCTTAGCAAACGCCAGCCACTCATCCGGTTCAAGCCGCTGATGCAGGGTCACTTCGATTGAAGCGACAGCGTCACCCCGCGTTCGCGTGCCGGTAAGCCGGGCCGGGATGACCTTTGTGTCGTTGAACACGAGAACGTCGCCAGGTTGCAGCAGGTCTGGAAGATCCAGCACGCCGGTATCTGTCAGCTGAGCGCTGTCGGGCCCGACAACAAGCAGACGCGCGGAATCACGCGGACGCGCGGGCCGTAAGGCAATCCGCGCGTCCGGAAGGTCGAAATCAAAGGCATCAACCCGCATGTGTGATCTCTTCGCTTTAAGGCGGTGCCTTAAGCGGCGTCGGCAGCAACCTGCATTTTCACGATCTTATCGGGGTCCTGAACGGGCTCGCCGCGTTTGATCTTGTCGACATGTTCCATGCCTTCAATAACCTGGCCCCATACCGTGTACTGATTGTCGAGGAACCGGGCATCATCAAACACAATAAAGAATTGGCTGTCAGCGCTGTTAGGATCTTGAGCGCGTGCCATGGAGCAGACGCCGCGAACATGAGGTTCCGCGGAAAACTCAGCATCGAGATTTTTGCCCGAGCCGCTCATGCCCGTGCCGGTTGGATCGCCGCCTTGTGCCATAAAGCCTTCAATGACGCGGTGAAAGACGATCCCGTCGTAAAACCCTTCGCGTGCTAGCTCTTTGATGCGGGCGACATGGTTGGGCGCGAGGTCTGGACGAAGTTCGATGGTCACCCGGCCGTACTCAAGGTCGAGCAGCAGCGCATTTTCTGGGTCTTTGATATCAGCCATTAAGTTGAATTCCCTATCTGGTGGTATTGAGTTGGCTTTATTGAGTAGCGTCTGCCGCTACCTGAAGTCGAACAATCTTGTCTGGGTTCACCGGTGGTTCGCCACGCTTGATATTGTCGACAAATTCCATGCCTTCGGTCACGCGGCCCCAAACCGTGTAGTTGCCATCGAGGAAGGTTGCATCGTCAAAGACGATAAAGAACTGACTGTTGGCGCTGTCCGGGTGTTGAGAGCGTGCAGCCCCTACCGCGCCGCGGATGAAGGGTTCGCTGGAGAACTCGGCGCGAACATCAGGATAGTCTGATCCGCCCCGCCCGGTGCCGGTTGGATCCCCCGTCTGCGCCATGAAGCCTTCGATGACACGGTGGAATACAATCCCGTCATAGAAGCCCTCGCGTGTGAGGGTCTTGATGCGTTTGACATGCTTTGGTGCCACGTCCGGCAACAGCTCAATCACCACCCGGCCGTCTTTGAGGTCCAGATAGAGGGTGTTCTCCAGATCCTGGGCCGACGCAGGGAATGACAGCCCCACCATCAGGGCAATCGCCGCAAGGGCGGTAAAAACACGAGACATGAGAACTCCTTTGATCACGCCGTTATTTCTTTTTGACGGCACTAAGCACTTTTTCCGCCACAGCGGGCGGCACGAAGCGGGAAATATCCCCGTCCATTGTGGCAATTTGACGGACAAGGGTTGAGGAGATGAAGCCGACGTCGGGGGACGCGGTCAGGAAGACTGTCTCGACGCGCGGGTTCAGGATCCCGTTCATCCCCACCATCTGGTCTTCATATTCATAGTCAACCGACCCGCGTAAGCCCCTGATAATAATGCCTGCACCGACATCGTCAGCTGCATCTACCACAAGGCCCTTAAAGGACGTCACCTCCAGGGTCGAGCCGACCTCTTCCCCGAAGGACTTGGTCTCCTCCTCAATGAGCGCTGCACGGTCTTCAAAACTGAGGAGAGGCTGTTTGGAGGAATTGATCCCAATGCCGACGACCAGATGATCGACCAAGCGAAAGGCCCGCCGGATGATGTCAATATGACCGAACGTGACGGGATCAAAAGTCCCTGAATAAAGGCCAACACGTTTCATGGGAGGTTCCTGAGGTTCTGGCGCGAGGCCTATTCTTCGTCCGAACTATCGCCAAGATGCTCCACAGAAACAACCTGTTCTTCCTTATCGGTGCGGAAGATGGTCACGCCCTGGGTTGATCGGCCGGCGACGCGGATGTCGTTGACCGGGCATCGGATCAGCTGCCCGCCATCGGTCACCAGCATGATTTCGTCCTGCTCCTCGACCGGGAAGGACGCAATCAGCTCGCCGTTCCGTTGGGAGACGGCCATGGCAATGATGCCTTTCCCGCCCCGTCCCGACGTTCTGTACTCAAACGAAGAACTGCGCTTGCCATAGCCTTTGACGCTGACAGTCAGAACAAACTGTTCATGAGCACCGAGCTCGGCATAGCGCTCCGGTGACAGCGTGGTTTCCTCACCATCATCATCTTCATCGATGGCATCGCTGGTTTCCTCGATCTCTTCGCCGGTTGCTGCCCGGCGTGCGAGTGCGGCCTGCTTCAAATAGGCGCGAGCTTCGGCGGGAGTCACGTCCAGGTGATTGAGAATGGTCATCGAGATCGTCTGATCGTCGCCATCCAGCTTCACGCCGCGCACGCCGGTCGAATTTCGGCTCGAGAACACTCGCACATCAGTGACCGGGAAGCGGATGCATCGCCCGCCCGCATTGGTCAGCAGCACATCGTCATTCTCAGTACAGATCTGTACACCCACAATGCCGTCGCCCTCATCAAGCTTCATGGCGATCTTCCCGTTGCGATTGATCTGCACGAAGTCTGATAGCTTGTTGCGGCGGACATTACCGGAGCGCGTGGCGAACATGATGTCCAGCGCATCCCAGCTTTTTTCGTCCTCCGGCAGCGGCATAACCGAAGTAATGCGTTCGCCGGATTTGAGCGGCAACAGGTTCACCATCGCCTTGCCCTTCGATTGAGGGGTGGCTTGCGGCAACCGCCAGACTTTCATCTTGTAGACCATGCCGGTCGATGAGAAGAAGAGAACCGGCGTGTGGGTGCTGGCGACGAAAATCCGCGCGACGAAATCTTCATCCTTCGTCGCCATGCCCGAGCGCCCCTTCCCGCCGCGGCGCTGCGCGCGGTAGGTGGAGAGCGGCACCCGCTTGATATAGCCCTGATGGCTGACGGTAACGACCATGTCTTCCCGCTGGATCAGGTCTTCATCTTCAACATCGTCAGCGGCTTCCATAATCTCGGTGCGCCGCGGCGTCGCGAATTCATCTTTAATGGCACCAAGCTCTTCCCGGATAATCGTGAGGATACGTTCGCGCGACCGGAGAATTTCGAGATAGTCCGCAATCTTTTCACCAAGCTCGCGAACCTCATCGCCAATTTCATCACGCCCCAGCGCTGTAAGCCTCTGCAGGCGGAGGTCCAGAATTGCCCGCGCCTGCGTTTCTGACAGCCGATACGTGCCGTCCTCAGCAATGCGATGGCGCGGATCGTCGATGAGCTCGATGATCGGCGCGATGTCCCGAGCGGGCCAGTGACGCTCCATCAACTGAGCCCGTGCCGTGGACGGATCAGGCGCGGACCGAATGAGCGCAATCACTTCATCGATATTCGCGACCGCAATCGCTAGCCCGACCAAAACATGGGCACGGTCGCGGGCTTTGTTGAGTTCGAACTTTGTCCGCCGCGCTACAACCGTTTCTCGGAACGCAATGAAGGCCTCAAGCATCTGCTTGAGGTTCATCTGGGCTGGACGGCCATAGTCCAGCGCCACCATGTTTGCGCCAAAGGAGGTTTGCAGCGGCGAGAAGCGATAGAGCTGGTTCAGAATAATTTCCGGCACGACGTCGCGTTTCAGCTCAATGACGACCCGCATGCCCTGACGAGAACTCTCGTCGCGAATGTCGGAAATGCCCTCGATCTTCTTGTCGCGCACCAATTCGGCGATCTTCTCAATCATCGCCGCCTTATTCACCTGGTACGGAATTTCGGTGACGATTATCGCGTGGCGGTCTTTCTTGAATTCTTCAACCTCTGTCCGACCTCGCATGAGCACGGAGCCGCGGCCCAGATGATAGGCTGATCGAATGCCTTGGCGGCCCAGGATCAGACCACCAGTTGGAAAGTCAGGCCCCGGTATAATCTCAATCAGACGATCGATCCCCATTTCCGGGTCGTCCATGAGGGCAAGACACGCATCGATGGTTTCGCCGAGATTATGTGGCGGAATATTCGTGGCCATGCCCACGGCAATACCGCCAGCGCCATTGACCAGGAGGTTCGGAAACTCTGCAGGCAGAACTTCCGGTTCCTGCTCGGAATTGTCGTAATTGTCCTGAAAGTTGACCGTATCTTTGTCGATATCGTTCAGAAGCGCATGCGCAGGTTTGCCCATGCGTACTTCCGTGTAGCGCATTGCTGCGGGTGGATCACCGTCTACAGAGCCAAAATTGCCCTGCCCGTCGAGCAGCGGCAGCCTTAGCGAGAAGTCCTGCGCCATACGGACCAGCGCGTCATAGATCGCCTGGTCGCCATGGGGGTGATACTTACCCATCACATCGCCCACGATACGCGCAGACTTTTTGTACGGCTTGTTCCAGTCGTAGCCGCTTTCGTTCATTGCGTAGAGGATACGGCGGTGAACGGGCTTCAGTCCGTCACGCACGTCGGGCAGCGCACGGCTCACGATTACGCTCATCGCATAATCGAGGTAAGAGGTCCTCATCTCCTCTTCGATGGCGATCGGCGAAACATCGCGCTCTGGAGGCATGCCTCCGCTGCCGCCATCTCCACCGGAGGATCCGCCGCCGTTCAAATCCCCATTACCCCCGGGAACAGGCTCTTCACCTGGCGCTTCTGTGTCGTGTGTATCGGACAAATTCAGACCTTTATCGGAGCTTTGATCGCCACCCGCAATCGCCCCTAATTCTCTTGAAAAAAGGGGCTTCGGACGGGCGCCGAATCCCCTGAATATTTGCCTGAAATTCTATCATTTGCCACGTGAGCAAGCAACAAATTGGGCCTCAAAAAGTGCCCCTTAAGCCATTGAATTAAAAGCAAAAAAAGGAGCCCCGGAACTCTAAGATTCCGAGGCTCTTTTTGCGTCAAATCGCAGGCTTATTAAAACGGGATTTCATCATCAATGGGGGCGCCGCCACCGCTTCCGCCGCCAAAGTCACCACCGCCCTGATCATAGCCGCCGCCAGACGACCCGCCAAAGTCGCCGCCGCCGCCAGAATTCCGGCTGTCGAGCATGGTGAGCGTCGAGTTGAAGCCCTGAAGCACCACTTCGGTCGAATAGCGGTCCTGGCCCTGCTGGTCTTGCCATTTGCGAGTCTGCAACTGGCCTTCGATGTAAACCTTGGCACCCTTCTTCAGATATTGCTCGGCGATCCGGCAGAGACCCTCATTGAAAATCACCACCCGATGCCATTCGGTACGTTCCCGTCGCTCACCTGAGCTTTTGTCGCGCCAGCTCTCGCTGGTAGCAATCCGCAGGTTACACACCGGGTTGCCGTTCTGCATGCTGCGGATTTCCGGATCTGCACCCAGATTTCCTACAAGAATGACTTTATTGACACTTCCGGCCATGTTGAGACGCCCCTTCTTTTTTCCGCTTAAAGCTGGTTAATTGTCGCCGAACCTAAAGCAACAGCCGAATAACTGCCACGTCAAAAAGAGCTAGAAAGCCTTTATTTTGTGCCGAATAGCGCTTGCGTGAATCGGGCAACGGTGGCATTTGTTCCTACTATGTTCCTGTCGGTCAACCAAGGTCAAGAGCCCGAGAAAGTTTTCTAGATGACAACACTCCTGACAGAACGGCTTCTGTTGCGTCCCTATAAACCCGACGAAGCACATCTAATTCATTCAATCACGAGCGATCTCCGGGTGATGTTCTGGCGTAAAGAGCCCGGCAGCCTGGAAGAAGCGGAACTGATCCTTGCGGAGAAGCTGCGCTTCTATGACGAGATGAGGATGGGGTTTTGGCCGGTTTTTCTGCAGGAGACAGGAGAGTTTTTGGGACAGGTTGCACTTCAGCCGCTGCCGGAAACCGGTGAGCCGGAGATCGGATATCACTTCCATGTGGCAGCTCAAGGCAAAGGCTACGCGACCGAGGCCGCATCCTGTTTACTCCATCATGGGTTCATGGACCTGAGGCTGGACAGAGTCGTCGCCGTGATCCTGCCGGACAACCATCCATCTCACGCCGTGATGAAAAAACTCGGCCTGCCTTATGCTGGCGATCTGATGAAGAGCGATGAGCTTCACAACTATTTCGCCCTTGATCGCCCTGACTATCTAGCCCAACACGGCCTGCCTTCGTAAATCGCATTCCGACGGAAGAACGAGTACCTCTTGATGCAAAAGAATATCTCCATCGCTGGAGCCCGGGAGCACAATCTCAAAAACGTGACGATTGATCTGCCGCGTGACGAGTTGATTGTCATCACCGGCCTGTCGGGGTCAGGGAAATCGTCCCTCGCGTTCGACACGATTTACGCAGAGGGACAGCGGCGTTACGTGGAAAGCCTCTCGGCATATGCGCGCCAGTTCCTGGAGATGATGCAAAAGCCGGATGTTGACCAGATTGATGGTCTGTCGCCGGCGATTTCCATCGAGCAAAAAACCACGTCGCGAAACCCACGCTCCACCGTCGGCACCGTGACAGAGATCTATGATTATATGCGCCTGCTCTGGGCTAGGGTCGGCATCCCCTATTCTCCTGCCACTGGCCTGCCGATCGAGAGCCAGACGGTGACGCAGATGGTGGACCGGGTGAAAGCGCTGCCGGAAGGCACCCGGCTCTATCTGCTCGCACCCATCGTGCGGGGCCGCAAAGGCGAATATCGCAAAGAGTTTGCGGAGCTTCTGAAAAAGGGTTTTCAACGCGTGAAGGTGGACGGCGCCTTCTATGAACTGGACGATCTCCCGACGCTCGATAAGAAATACAAACACGATATCGATGTGGTCGTTGACCGGATCGTGGTGCGAGATGATTTGGGCAACCGCCTGGCGGACTCATTTGAGATCGCATTGCAACTCACCGACGGCATCGCTGTCGCCGAATTCGCTGATCTGAAACAGGGCGAAAAGGAACCGGAGCGGATCGTTTTTTCGTCCCGCTTTGCCTGTCCGGTCTCCGGCTTTACGATCGATGAGATCGAGCCGCGGCTCTTTTCCTTCAACAATCCGTTTGGTGCCTGCCCTTCTTGCGACGGTTTGGGCACCCAATACTTCATAGATCCAGACCTGGTGATCCCGGACCCCGGTCTCTCAATCCGCAAAGGCGCTGTGGCGCCCTGGTCGAAGTCCACCTCTCCCTACTATACCCAGACCCTCGACAGCATCGCGAAACACTACAAATTCTCCGTGACCGTGCCTTGGAGCGAATTGCCAAAGAAGGCCCAGGATGCCGTGCTCTATGGGTCGGGAGATGATGTCATCACCTTCGCCTATGATGACGGTCTCCGCTCCTACAAAACCAAGAAACCGTTTGAGGGTGTCATCCCTAATCTCAATCGGCGCTGGCGCGAGACCGACAGTGCCTGGGCCCGCGAAGAGATTGAAAAGTTTCAGGACGTCACCGATTGCGAAGCCTGCTCCGGTTTCCGTTTGAAACCGGAGGCGCTCGCAGTCCGGGTTGGTGACCGACATATCAGTCAAGTGGCGCAGCTATCGATCAAGGAAGCGGACGCCTGGTTCGCCAGCATCGACAAGAAGCTCACAAAGAAACAAAACGAAATCGCAGGCCGTGTCCTCAAGGAAATTCGCGAACGCCTTCATTTCCTCAATAATGTTGGACTGGATTATCTGAGCCTATCGCGCAATTCAGGGACGCTTTCCGGTGGCGAGAGTCAGCGCATTCGCCTCGCGTCGCAGATCGGCTCAGGCCTGACCGGTGTGCTTTACGTTCTGGACGAACCTTCCATCGGTCTGCACCAGCGGGACAATGATCGCCTGCTCGCGACATTGCGCCGCCTGCGGGATCTCGGCAACACGGTGATTGTGGTCGAGCATGACGAAGATGCGATCCGAACCGCCGACTATGTCGTCGATATCGGCCCCGGTGCCGGCATTCATGGCGGTGAAGTCGTCGCCAAGGGCACGCCCAAAGACATTATGGCAAGCCCCGACAGTCTGACCGGCAAGTACCTCACGGGCCTTGAGCAAATCGACATTCCCGCGGAACGCCGCCCCGTGTCTGACACAAAAAAAGTCAGCATTGTCGGTGCGAGCGGCAACAATCTGAAAGACGTCACAGCGGAAATTCCCCTCGGCACCTTCACCTGCGTGACCGGCGTGTCAGGCGGCGGGAAATCAACCCTGCTCATCGAGACCATCTATAAGGCGATCGCACGGCGGTTGAACAATGCCCGCACGCACCCTGCACCCTTCGATCAGATTGAGGGGCTCGAGCATCTCGACAAGATCATCGACATTGACCAATCGCCTATCGGCCGGACGCCCAGGTCAAATCCGGCCACTTATACAGGTGCCTTCACCCATATCCGGGATTGGTTTGCCGGGCTGCCGGAATCCAAGGCGCGTGGCTATAAGCCGGGACGTTTCTCCTTCAACGTGAAAGGCGGCCGCTGCGAAGCCTGCCAGGGTGACGGCGTCATCAAGATCGAGATGCACTTCCTGCCAGATGTCTATGTGGAATGCGACGCTTGTCACGGGCACCGCTACAACCGCGAGACCTTGGAAGTGAAATTCAAGGATAAGTCCATCGCTGATGTGCTGGAAATGACCGTTGATGAAGCGCAGAGCTTTTTCAAGGCTGTGCCATCAGTGCGCGAAAAGATGGATGTGCTGCAAAGGGTCGGTCTCGGTTACATTAAGGTGGGCCAGCAGGCGACCACTTTGTCCGGCGGCGAAGCCCAAAGGGTGAAGCTCGCGAAGGAGCTCTCCAAACGCGCCACAGGCCGCACCATTTACATTCTGGATGAGCCGACAACGGGCCTTCACTTCCATGATGTGAAGAAGCTGCTCGATGTGCTCCACGAGCTCGTCGATACCGGCAACACGGTTGTTGTGATTGAGCACAATCTGGAAGTCATCAAGACAGCCGACTGGATCATTGATCTTGGGCCTGAAGGCGGTGATGGCGGCGGCGAAGTGGTCGCCGAGGGCCGTCCGGAAGAGGTCGCGGAAGAACCGCGCTCCTATACCGGACAATATCTCCGTTCCCTGTTGAAACGATCCGGCCGGGCACCGGCGAGAAAGAAGGTCGCCGCCAAGAAAACGACGGCACCCAAATCAAAGGCAAAGCCAAAAGCCCCAGCTAAGAAGAGCGCGTCGAAGAAAGCCGCGTCAAAGAAGGCGGCCAAGAAAAAGGCAGCGCCTAAACGCAAAGCGTCCCGGCGCACGCCACGTCAGGCGGCTGAATAAGTTCCAAAGGAACTATGCAGTCTCGCCATCTTCGAGCGTGACAGGCTCTCCTGTCTGGCCTTCTTTTAGGTGCTTGTAGATCAATCCCATGGCTCCAAAAATTGCAAAGAAGAGATAAACATTAACTGGCAGAAGAATCAGGTTCAGCACCGCTGAGGAACGGTTCATCTCATCAATAAGAACCAGTGAATCTTCTCCATTGTTCACCGCCTCTATTGCCGTTTGGAGGTCGTTTAATAAGAAGGCGTAAGAAATAGCAGCAATCGGTATCAGCAAAACCAGGCAGATGAGGAGAAAGAGCAACCAGATACCGAAGATTCTCAGAGCCTTTCCTCTAGACGCCGCCCATGCTTCCCGCACGGCAAATCGGTTCTCTATCGCAACAAATCCATAAAGCGGCGTCAGTCGCATCGCGAGCCAGTAGAGCGCCACAAAAAAAACGATGATCGACACAAACTCAAATCCGCTGCCAGATGTGGCGAGAAAAACAAGGTAGGTCAGAGTCCCCACCGCAGCGGCAATAGCGATAAACAGAGGTATGAACAAAAGAAACCTGATTTCACGGCCTCCGAAGGAGAAGATTTTTGTCCCAAGTGGGTGTCCGGTGACAACTTGAATAGAGCCGTTGATGAAGATCGCGTAGACAAGCATGATTATCGGTAGACCGATTAGAAACGAAAACATGACTTGTCTTTGAATGTCTTCCGGTGTTGCAGTGGCAACGTCTGGCGTCGGTATAACAACAGATAACAACACGCTTATCCCGATGAGAATGGCGAGGCTAAGCCCCGTTCGACGCAACAACGGGACGAACTTTACCCATGGAAACTTCAAAGCTTCGATCACAATTTCAATCACTGGTAACTTCTTCAAAATATCGATCCCCTTTTTCACAAAAGAGCGACGTGCTCCCTCGCTTCCCTTTGGTTAGACTAGTGTCAGATACGCAAAATGGAACCGGTATTTCATAATCCCGGTGCTAAGGGGGGAAAATGGACCATCTCAATCGCCGCGACTTTCTGAAAGGCTTCGCAGGTACCGTCGGTTGTTTTGTGGCGACGGCAGGGCTGGCGACACGACCGGCCTTCGCTGATGACGCGCGTGTGAACGCAGCCCGCTTCCCTCAAGGTCTCGCGTCCGGCGATCCTCAATCCGACGCGGTCATGCTCTGGACGCGCGCGGTGCCGGACATGCCGTCAGGGGCGGTCGAGCTCATCTGTCAAATGTCGACGGACGATGATTTCACATCGGTTGTGCTGGAACAGCCAATTTCAGTGACTGCAGAAAGCGACTTCACGGCGCGGGTTTTTGCTCAAGGTCTTGCACCCGACACAAGGTATTTCTACCGCTTCATCACCGGCGACGGTGAGGTGGGCCAGCATACCGGCCGCACCCGAACGGCCCCGCCGTCAGACACAGAGCGGCCAGTCCGGTTCGCCTTCGCCTCCTGTCAGAAATATGAGTCAGGCTTTTATGGTGCCTGGGCGCGCCTCGTCGCAGACGATGAAGCGGCCTCAGAAGAGGAACAGCTCGACTTCGTGCTGCACCTGGGAGACTTCATCTATGAGGTGATTGGCGATGTGCCTGAGGGTGTTGATCCATCCCGCAAAGTGCCACCCTTCCCTGACGGGTCCACGCCTTGGGTCCCGGATGGAACAAAGCCCTATTGGACTGCGGGGGCCACCTGGGCCGTAACCGTCGACGACTACCGTCACCTTTATAAAACCTATTTGACGGACCCACACCTACAGGCGGCCCGTGCACGCTTTCCATTCGTTTGCACCTGGGACGACCACGAATTCACCAACGACAGCTGGCAGAGCCACGATACCTACTTCCGTCCCGGCATCCCCGCGCAGAAACGAAAGGTGGCTGCCAACCAGGCCTGGTTCGAATTTATTCCGGCGGTTCTAACGAACTCCAAGCCCCTTGCTGACATTCCGAATGAAGCCAGCGACTTTAAGGTGACCGAAGTTCAAGACGCGGCCTTTGAAGGGTTTGACGACGACTTCCTGAACACAAGTGACGAAAACCGCCGGGCTCTCGACTCCATGACCATTTATCGCTCGCTCTCCTGGGGCAAGATGATTGATCTCGTCGTCACAGACTTGCGGTCCTATCGAAGCCCGCCGGTTCTGACTGAGGAAGTGCGTGAACTCCTGAGCGGCAGCGCCCGCCTTGCGCCTGTGCGTCTGATCAAGGAGTTAGACGCAGGCAAAACCGCGAATAACGGTCAGCCGTTAGAGAAACTCACCTACGAAGACAAAGAGATCGACAATCCCAGACGAAACGAACCGCACGGGACCTGTATGGGGGCGAAGCAAAAGGCCTGGTTCAAGGCAGCCATGCAGAGCTCAACAGCGACCTGGCGGATCTGGGGAAATTCCATTCCAGCAGTGTCGATGCGTCTGGACCTGAACAACGTCCCGTCGGCCGATCTGGAAGACAGCTACCTGGGTGTTGATGCGTGGCAGGGGTTCCCCGGCGAATTGAGCGAGCTGATGGCCTTCCTCCGCGAAAACCAGATCGCCAACACGCTCTCCTGTTCCGGCGACTACCATACGCACGCGGCAGGACGTCTGGCCCCCAATCTGGATGACGACGCTCCAGATTTCGTGGCGGTCGACTTCGCGACCACCAGCATCAGTTCCGGGAACCTGTTCAATGGTGCAGAACGCGGAACGCCCGAAGGCGACACCTTTAGACCATTTGTGACTTACGAAAGCGGCGGCAAGTTGGTTGAAAATTTCAATAACACCGTCGTCAATGGCATGCTCAGCGGCCTGAGCGCCTCATACACCGGGAGTTCTTTTCTGGCAGGTCTTCTCTCAGCTGAGAAAGCAAGCCCGGGCCTGGATTACTTGGACGGCAACGCCCATGGATTTGGCCTTGTGACGATCACAAGCGCCGGCGCAACGGTATCTCTGGTCAACGTTGGACCGGTATTGGAGAATCCTGGTCCTGAGGGCCAACCGATTTTGCGACGGGCGACGTTCGAGGTTCCTTCATGGTCGGATGGCAGTCAGCCGAGACTTGAAGGACCGGTCTTTGAGGGAACGCCACCCTTTCCCTTTTCGTGACACATCCGTCATTTCCTGCCTATCATGATCAAAACGAAAAATGATCGATGGGAGAAGTGTCATGGCCGTGAAGGAATATGCTGAGCTTGATGGGCTCGCCCTTGGCGAGCTGGTAAAGAAAGGCGAGGTCAGCGCCACAGAACTCGCGGAAGACGCAATCTCCCGCATCGAAAGACACAATCCCACACTGAACGCTGTTGTTACGAAATTATATGATGTGGGTCGCAAGGCAGCCGAGAACCCTGTTGAGGGACCTTTTCAAGGAGTTCCATTTCTCCTGAAGGATATCTTAGGAGACCTCGCCGGTGTGGAAACGCGGTCAGGTTCCCGCTTCATGTCCGGAGTGCCCGCAGCGCAGGATTCAACGCTCACCACCCGCTTTAAGGCTGCCGGCGTATCTATTCTGGGCAAAACAAATGTGCCCGAATTTGGCCTTCTGCCGACCACGGAGTCAGCGCTTTATGGGCCGGCGCGAAACCCTTGGAACACCGATCATTCGACGGGTGGCTCATCGGGCGGGTCTGCCGCCGCGGTTGCGGCCGGCATCGTCCCCCTCGCCCACGCAAATGACGGCGGCGGTTCAATCCGTATTCCAGCAGCTTGTTGCGGGCTCGTCGGTCTGAAGCCAACCCGAGCGCGAAACCCGCTTGGCCCTGTGCTTGGGGATGTTATGGGCGGCCTTATCCACGAACATGTGGTGAGCCGCACAGTGCGCGACAGCGCTGCCATGCTAGATTGCACGGAAGGGCCAGAGCCTGGTGACCCCTACTTTGCGCCACCAAAAGAACGCCCCTATCTCGAGGAGGTCGGACGCGCCCCAGGCAAGCTGCGCATTGCCTTCAGCACAAAGGATCTGGCTGGAAAAAGCCTTGATCCAGAATGTCTCAAAGCGATCGAAAACACCGCCAAGCTTCTAAGCGATTTGGGCCATACAGTTGAAGAAGCCGCACCAGCAGTGCCAATGGAACTGCTCTCGGAAGCCTTTATGGCGGTCTGGGCCGCCGGGCTCGCCGCAAACATTGATGCTTTCGCCGGAGCGACAGGACAAACGCCAGGGGACAACGAGCTTGAGGGGCTGACCTGGGGTCTCTATCAGGTGGGTAAGGAGATCACCGCATCGCAATATCAGCATGCCCTTGCAGGCTTTCAGATGTTGGGTCGCGAAATGGCCCGCTTCCATTCAACCTACGACCTCTGGATGACCACGACGCTTGGCGCACCGCCGATTGAACTTGGCAAAATCGACATAGGCAATCGGAACCCGATCGAAGCCTTTGAACCGATCATTGACTATGTCCCATTCACGGCTATCGAAAACGCGACCGGCCAGCCGGCCATTTCCCTGCCGCTTCATTGGAGCGAAGCAGGTCTGCCGGTCGGTGTGATGTTCGCCGCCGCCGTTGGCGAGGAGGGTCTGCTTTATCGTCTGGCAGGCCAGTTAGAGCAGGCGCAACCATGGGCCGATAAACATCCGACAGTCTGGAACTGAGCCATACACACAAAAGGACGATCCTGGGGAGGACCAAATGGGTTTCAAAGAATATGCAGACTATGATGGCCTCGGCCTGGCAGAGCTTGTCTCAAAGGGGGATGTGACACCGTCCGAACTGACGGAAGCCGCCATCGAGCGCATCGAAGCACATAACGACAAGCTCAACGCGATTGTCCACAAAGGCTATGAAGACGCCCGCGCGACGGCAAAGTCCGAACTGCCGAATGGTCCGTTTAAGGGCGTTCCCTTTCTCATCAAGGATTTGGGCCTTAAGGTCGCGGGCTGGCCGCGCACGAATGGAAGCGCGTTCACAAAAGACACTGTCGATACAATCGACAGCGAACTCACAAAACGGTTCCGTGCATCTGGCGTGGTTTTTGTCGGCAAAACGAATACGCCGGAATACGGCATCACGGGCACAACCGAGTCCGGTCTACTTGGACCATGCCGCAATCCCTGGAACCCCGATCACATTTCCGGCGGGTCTTCCGGCGGTGCCGCCGCTGCTGTGGGTGCCGGGATTGTGCCGCTCGCTCACGCAAGTGATGGCTTGGGCTCTATCCGCATTCCCGCAGCCTGTTGCGGCCTGGTCGGGATGAAGATCACCCGCGACCGAAATCCCAATGGTCCAGAGGATTTCGATCGCGCGATTGGATTCAGTGTCGACCACGTCGTATCACGGACAGTCCGCGACAGTGCCGCTATGCTTGATGCCACCGGGTATCCGGAGGCAGCGTCGCCCTACGCGCCCGCACCTAAAGAACGGCCCTATATGGATGAAATCCAGCAGAGCCCCGGCAAACTGAAGATTGCCTATTCGAGTGAAACGCCGAGCAAAAAGCCCATCGACCCGGAAGTTCAGAAAGGGTTCGAAGACACAGTCGAAATGCTGAAGAGTCTCGGCCATGAGATGATCGATCGCAATCTCGATGTAGACTTCAAAGCCTATTACAGAGCGCAAGGCGCAGTGAGCGCCGGCAACTTTGCTGCAGGCATGAGACGGCGCATTGAACAGATTGGCCGGGAGCCTCGAGAAGACGAACTGGAGCCCCTCACCTGGGCTGCTTTCAAGGGCGGGTCGAAGGTTACAGCAGAACAGGCCATGCATGGATGGCAGACGCTGCGGCTGATTAACCGGCAGGTGCTTGAGCACTTCGAGGAATTTGACGTCTTCCTATCGCCTGTGTTGGGAACCCCGCCGCCAGAAGTTGGCGTTATTGACCCCGTGCGATTGGAACCCCGAGAGGTGAACAAACGCCAGGGCAAAGCCTTTCCCTATACACCACCGTTCAACTTCACCGGCCAGCCATCCCTGTCCTTGCCGCTTTGCTGGAGCGAAAAAGGCCTGCCATTCGGCATGATGTTCACCGGCCGCTATGGAGACGAAGCGACGCTCTTCCGTCTGGCGGCTCAGTTGGAGAAGGAAAAACCCTGGATCCAGAAACGACCGCCCATCTGGTCCTAACCCGAACTGTTGCCCCAAAGGGTGAAGCCTGATACGTCAGCCCCATGACAAAACCAGTTCACATCATCGGCGGCGGAATGGCTGGGTCGGAAGCGGCCTGGCAGGTGACGCGGACCGGCACCCCGGTGGTTCTCCACGAGATGCGCCCGGGGCGTGGCACCGACGCCCACCAAACGGATGGGTTGGCAGAGCTGGTCTGCTCCAACTCCTTTCGCTCTGATGATTGGGAAAACAATGCAGTCGGCCTGCTGCACGAAGAGATGCGCCGCTGCGGCTCGCTGATCATGTCTGCGGCGGCAGAAGCCAAAGTACCCGCCGGCAGCGCCCTGGCCGTTGACCGGGAGCAGTTTTCCGATGTTGTTACGAAGACGCTTGAGGCAGAGCCGCTGGTTACCATTGAACGCGGTGAGGTCGTTGGCCTGCCCCCCGAAGACTGGGGCCCCACCATCATTGCGACGGGTCCGTTGACATCAGAAGCGCTCAGCAGTGCGGTTGGCGACGTCACCGGCAAGGACGAGCTGGCTTTTTTCGATGCGATTGCCCCGATCATCTATACCGATACGATCGACTTTGATGTCTGCTGGTATCAATCCAGATATGACAAAGTCGGGCCGGATGGCGATGGCAAGGACTACATCAACTGCCCCATGAATGAGGAGCAGTACAACGCCTTCATCACAGCACTTCTTGAAGGCGATAAAACAGACTTCAAAGAATGGGAAGAAAACACCCCCTATTTTGAAGGCTGCCTTCCAATCGAAGTCATGTCGGAGCGTGGCAGAGAGACTCTGCGTCACGGTCCCATGAAGCCGGTTGGACTCACAGACCCGCATCATCCTGACGCCAAGCCTTACGCAGTCGTTCAGCTCCGTCAGGACAACAAACTGGCGACGCTCTACAACATGGTCGGTTTCCAGACCAAGCTGCGTCACGGCGAACAGAAACGTATTTTCCGGATGATCCCGGGACTGGAAAATGCAGAGTTCGCACGGTTGGGTGGATTGCACAGGAACACCTTCCTCAATTCGCCCCGTCTGCTCGATGACACCATGCGGCTCAAGTCACATCCGCATATTCGCTTTGCCGGTCAGATAACCGGCGTTGAAGGCTATGTCGAGAGTGCAGCAATGGGATTGATGGCGGGCCGGTTTGCGGCCTTGGAGGCTGCGGGCAACGTGCCGACTCCCCCACCCGGGACAACCGCATTCGGCGCGCTCATGAGTCACATAACCGGCGGCGCGGATGCCAAAACCTTCCAGCCAATGAATGTAAACTACGGTCTGTTCCCACCGATTGAGGTGCCCAAACCGGCTGATGGCAAACGGCTTCGCGGCAAGGAAAAAGGTCGTGCGCGGAAAACAGCGATGAGCCACAGAGCCCTGCGGGATCTCGAAGCCTGGCTCAATCCAACGTCTGTCGCCGCCGAATAGTTTCAGAGCTTCTTTGTCCAGGTGATCCGCAGATACCTGAGTTGTCGGCGGAAGGCGGGAACCTCACTCGACTGGCGGAAGAGATCGAAATCGGACGCCCCAAGCTTCTTGATGTAGAGCGGCGTCAAACCAGCTGGCAGCATGGGAGCGATCAAGCCAGTGATGTACCTAAGATCAATAGCGCCGGCCTCTACCAACAGTCTGTCTGCACGCGCCAATACCTGATCAACAGCGCGCTTGAGCGCGACCGAATGCGTGCCTTGAAACAGATCATGGGGATCCAGATCATGATCGCGCAATACATCAAGCGGTAGGCACAGTTGGGATGACGCGATGTCATGTGGCAATCGACGGAGCTGATTGACAATTCCATAAGCTGTCAAATGCTGTTTGAGCTGAACCAGTGTTTGATCGTCGCGCGGGCCATTGGCGAGGTGTGCAAAGAAAGCAATTTGCTGATCGGCTACCTCACTGTGATACCGCTCCAGCTCTTCCATCGTTGGAAAAGGCTCTTCCGCGAGATCGCGTGCACGCAAATCGATGAGGGACACGAGATCGGCCGGCGACAGACCGCGATCAAAGAAAGTAGTCGACAGCGCGGCGGCGATTTCATGTCCCGGATCCCGCGACGGTGTCATGGCTTCAAGGGTTTCGCGCCACCACTGAAAGCGAATTCCGGCGAGCATGGGCTCGCTCACCGTTGTGGGAATCCGCATCATCTCTGCGTCGAATGCAAAATAGGCTGCCAGAATTTCCCGGTCTGCTTCTGGAGCAAGCAAAACGGCCAAGTAGCGGTCATGATCAAACCGCTTCAGCTGATTGAGACAATATTGGAACCGATCCTGGTTCATGTGCTCACTTCAAAAAGAAAGGGACTGCCCTCAATCGAAAGCAGTCCCGCATTTCCAAAGACACGCCGGGGAATCCCCGGATCGCATCAATAGATGTTTTGCGCTGAAACCATTGCAAACAGCATTGGGATCGAAAGCAATGTGTTCGTCCGCGAGAATGCTTTTGCTGTTCCGGCAGCTTTGGCCTTTGCATCCGCGTCCGCATCAACGATGCCAAGCGCGATTTTCTGGTTTGGCCAAATCACGAACCACACGTTGAACCACATGATCGTGCCGAGCCACATGCCGATGCCGATGGCGATATTTTTCTCAACGGCGAAGCCGTTGATCGCGCCGAGCGTATAAGCATCAAGCAGATAGCCATTCATGGCTGCGAGCAGAATACCTGTCACGATGGTTGCCATAGCGCCCCAACGGAACCACCAGAGCGCTTCCGGAGCGATGACTTTTGAGATTGCTGGCTTCTGTTCGTCCGGAATGTTGCCCATGTTAGGGATCTGAACGAAGTTGAAGTACCACAGCAGGCCGATCCACATCACACCGCTCAACACATGCAACCAGCGCATGATGAAGGCGCCAAACGCGTGATCAAACGTACCACCCCAATTGAGGTACATAAGAAGCAGAACTGCTGCGACGACAAAACCGGCAATGACGGTATTACGCAGCGAATCTAGAATTGCAGACATGGGATGCGTCCCCCTATTTTGCGTGCGCGCTAGATGGTCTACGCACGAACCACATTCTCACCCTGGTTGACTGGAATCAGAACCGACTCATCGGGCGAGCCAAAATTAGTCTGGAGAGATTAGGAGCTTCAGGCGAAAAAGCCAAGCAATCCCGGCCTATAAAAGTAAAGAAATTTCTTTATTCAACGGCAATGAGGGCCGCCGCGACCCGTCTCTGTTCCCCAATTAGAACATTATATGTGCGGCACGCGGCACCGGTATCCATAACCTCAAAATGCAGAGGGATGTCATTTAGGTGCGCTCTGACTTCGCTAGAGGGCAACTGAAGCGACGGTCCGGTGCCGATCAGCAGCAAATCAAAGCTATCACGAACCACAGTAATCTCTTCTAAATGCGCGGGTGTGAGGTCGTGAACAGCCGCTACATGCCAGGGGAACATGCCCGCATCCGGCAGCAAGTACATGGACCCTTCGACGCGTTTTTTGTCGATCCGAAAGCCCATATCCCCATAGGCCTCAATCGGAGGCTGCGCGCCAAAATCCGTATTGGAGAGTTCCATCCAACTATACGGATGGCGTCGAGCTTGGAGCGGCCACACTCCAATCGCGTTTAACGCCAAGAATAATAAGCAGCGGTGCGGCAATGAAGATCGACGAATAGGTACCGACAAAGACGCCCCACATCATGGCGAAGGTGAAACCTCGGATGACTTCGCCGCCAAAAATGTAAAGCGCGAATAGTGCAAGCAGCGTGGTGACGGATGTCATTGCCGTACGTGACAGCGTTTCGTTGATCGATCGATCAAGCAATTCACCCAGGTCGAGCTTTTTGTACTTTCTCAGGTTTTCCCGCACGCGGTCATAGACAACCACCGTGTCATTCATCGAGTACCCGACGATGGTCAGGATGGCAGCGATGATGGAAAGGTTGAACTCCAGCTGAATGAGCGAAAATATGCCAATGGTCAAAAGCACGTCATGCAGTAGTGCCAGCACGGCACCAACTGAGAACTGCCACTCAAAGCGGAACCATATGTAGACCAGCATCAGGATCACAGCCAAAACAACGGCGAGTGTTCCAGCCTCGACCAGCTCTGAGCTGACTTTCGGGCCCACGACCTCGACACGCCGATACTCGACACCGTCGCCGAGCTCAGCACGGATAATGTCTACGACGTTCTGATCGCTGCCCTCTGTTTCAGCCTGCTGTTCCACACGGATAAGCACATCGTCCGGGGCACCGAACTCTTGGACCTGCACGTCCCCGAGATTGAGGGAAGAGAGCCGGCTTCTGAGATCACCAATGTCTGCCGGGCCTTCGGTCCCGATCTCGATCATCGTGCCGCCACGGAAATCGATGCCGAAATTGAGGCCTGTTGTGAAAAACAGAGCCATAGACGCGACAACGAGCAGGGCGGACAATCCATATGCCATGTATCGTAGGCCGATGAACTTGTAGGCCGTGTTCGCAGGAACGAGCTTGAGTCTAAACATGGGCAGCGCTCCTAAAGAACCAGCTCATTGGGCCGCCGCGCGCGGTACCAAAGAGCCACCATCAGTCGTGTCACGACAAAGGCGGTGAAAACAGATGTAATGATGCCGACACCCAATGTCACAGAGAAGCCGCGCACCGGACCGGACCCGAGCTGGAACAGGATCGCCGCAGCAATGAAGGTCGTGATGTTCGCATCAAGGATGGTCGTCAATGCCTTGTCGTATCCAATCTGGATCGCATTAATCGGCGTTTTGCCATTCCGGACCTCTTCTCGGATGCGTTCAAAAATCAGCACATTGGCATCCACGGCCATCCCGATCGTGAGCACGATCCCCGCAATACCAGGAAGCGTGAGCGTAGCCCCAAGGATGGACAGGGTTGCCGCGATCAGGAACACATTGATGATCAGCGCAACATTGGCGAACATGCCAAACAGGCCATAAGAAACCGCGATGTAAAGAATGACGGCGGAGAATGCGATGATGGCGGCAATCCGCCCTGCTGCCACGCTGTCCGCGCCTAGCCCCGGCCCGACAGTTCGTTCCTCGAGGATATTTAGGGGCGCCGGCAACGCACCCGCCCGAAGCAGGATCGCCAAATCATTGGCGGTCTGGACGGTGTAGCCACCTGAGATTTGACCTCGGCCACCTAGAATAGGCTCACGAATGTTCGGTGCACTAATCACCTCATCATCCAGCACAATCGCAAACGGGCGCCCGACATTGGCGGCGGTAACTTCGCCGAACTTGCGCGCACCTGACGTGTCGAACTGGAAGGTGATGATGGGCTCATTCGTCTGTTGATCAAAGCCCGGCTGAGCATCAGTGAGGCTCTCGCCGCTGACCATGACCCGCTTGCGCACCAATATCGGCTGAGGTGGGTCGAACTCCGTTAAGTAAAGCACTTCTGCGCCCTGTGGCACCCGAGTGGCGAGCGCCTGCTGCGCTGTCATGGTCTGGTCAACTAAGCGGAAGGAGAGTTTCGCCGTCTTGCCCAGGAGGTCTTTCAACCGTTCTGGGTCATCAAGGCCGGGAACCTCAATAATGATACGGTTTTCGCCCTGGCGTTGAATGCTGGGCTCCGTCGTTCCAAGCTCGTCCACACGCCGACGAATGATTTCAATCGATTGCGAAACTGCTGAGCGCGCTCTGGCTGTGCGCGATGCGTCGGTTGGTGACAACGTCACCTTACCGCCCTCTCCCAGCGTTACAGCGAGGTCCAGTTCGGCCGCGCCTGTAAACAGGTTGGTGCTGATCTGTGTTGAGAGACCTTGAAGCGCCTCAAGGCCGCGCGCCTCATCCTCCGGCTTGCGGATGCGAACCACAACGTCACCTTGAGAGATACCAAGTCCGGTATATCCAATGGGCCCACCCTCGAGGTCCCGATCGCGGAGCGTCGCGCGAACATCGGCGCGTAAGTTCTCCAGCCGCTCCGTTTCCACGGCCTGCGTATCCACTTCGAGCAGCAGATAAGAGCCGCCTTGCAGATCAAGTCCCAGAACAATCTGTCGCTGAGGTACCCAGTCTGGCAGATCTGTCAGCTGTTCTTCCGCAAAAAAGTTGGGGATCGTGTAGATAAGGCCGGCAAGGCTCACCAGAACGATAAGCGTGATTTTCCAGGGTTCGAAACGAAGCATGAGTACGCCTTTAAGCGAAGCGAAACGAGAGTATCGTCAGGCGTCTTTATTGGAATTGGCTGCGTCGGGCGCTGGCTGCGATTTCGAGCGAACATTCGCCAAAGTGCTCTTCACAACTTTCACTCGTACGCCTTCAGCGATTTCGACCTGAACATCGTCGCCTTCGCTTACCTTGGTCACTTTCCCAAGGATTCCGCCAGCGGTCACTACATCATCACCGCGGCGCACGGCATTCACCATATCCGCATGCTCTTTCGCCCGCTTCTGCTGCGGACGGATGACCAGGAAGTACATGATTGCGAAAATCGCAACCAACGGAAAAACGAACGACAGAAGGTCTCCCCCACCCCCAGCGGCGGTATTGGCATAGGCGGGTGTAATAAACATGGGGCGGCTCTCCGTGGCGGCCGGAAATCAGAATCCGGGAATGGGTCAAGTTTGGCGCGGACTATACCGGGACGAACAAGCTTTGCAAAGCCAGTATCCCTTTGCAAACCGGGGCTTAGGGCGTTTTTTAGCCACCGAGAATGGCCGCCGGATAGCATTGACGGCGGAGGCTCAAATGATACGGTCCGGCCCCATGACCGAGACGAAATCACCCAGCAATCAGGACCTGCTGGAACGCATTGCAAGCGCCCTTGAGCGCCTTGCCCCGCCGCCCCCTGAAGTCCCTGATCTTAGCGCAGCAGAGGCCTTCCTTTGGCACTCAGACACGGAGACACTCAGTCCCGTGCCCAAAGTGGCGCGAGTTGATATTGGGCTTCTTAAGGGGGTGGATCGGCTAAAAGAACAGCTCCTGGAAAACACTCAGCGGTTCGCAAAGGGCTTCCCGGCCAATAACGCCCTTCTCTGGGGCGCCAGAGGTATGGGCAAAAGCTCTCTGGTGAAAGCGGTTCACGGTAGTATCAATCAAGACACGCCGGGATCCCTGGTCCTTGTCGAAATCCATCGGGAAGATGTGGAGACTCTGCCTGCTCTCATGACACTGCTGAAACAGGCCGGTCGACAGACGATTGTCTTTTGCGACGACCTGTCCTTCGACAGAGAAGAGACCAGCTATAAATCCCTGAAGGCGGTTCTCGAAGGAGGAATTGAGGGCCGCCCCGACAATGTCATCTTCTACGCGACCTCAAACAGACGCCACCTGATGCCCCGCGATATGATGGAGAATGAGCGCTCAACCGCCATCAATCCATCTGAAGCCGTCGAAGAACGAGTCTCCTTGTCAGACCGTTTTGGTCTTTGGCTGGGCTTCCACAAATGCAGCCAGGACGAGTACCTGGACATGATCCGGGCCTATGCGCACCACTATGACCTCCAGATTTCAGAGGAAGAGCTTCACGCAGGCGCCATTGAGTGGACCGCAACGCGAGGGGCACGATCCGGACGTGTGGCTTGGCAATATATTCAGGACGTGGCGGGACGGCTTGGGCAGAAGCTTAGCTGAGTAAAGCCTTAGCCACTCATCGCTTTGATGGGATCAAGGGCTTGCGCACCGCGGCGAATTTCAAAATGAACCTGTGCCGTTTGCACACTGCCCGTGCGGCCCGCGAGTGCAATGGTCTGCCCTTTGGTGACAGTTGCACCCCGTTGCACCAGCAGTTCCCCATTATGGGCATAAGCCGTCATCCAGCCGTTAGCGTGACGCACCAGCAGAAGGTTGCCGTATCCTCTGAGTTCGTTCCCCGCATAGGCAACGACGCCGCTTTGCGCGGCACGGACCGGCGTTCCTTCCGGCACAGCGATATTGATCCCATCATTGTGGAGGCCATCAGCCTTCGGCCCAAACCGAGAGATGATCCGGCCTTCTGCAGGCCAGATGAAATCGCCGGTGACCGGTGGCGGTGTCGGGAGGGCTGGCTTGCTGCGAGGCGTCGGAGCGCCAGCTGATGGGCGGGCAGGTGCACGTGCAACCTGTGTTGTCTGAGGTGTGTCCCCTGGGATCGACAACCGTTGGCCAACATGCAGAGCATTGTCTGGGCCGATACCGTTGGCGGACTTGAGATCCGCCTGATCGACCTTGTACATACTGGAAATGCGATAGACCGTTTCGCCGGGCTTAACCACATGGGTGCGTGCCGCAATTGTGGAGCGTGACCGCGGACCTGACGTCGAAGGTCGTGACACCGGCGTGGCGCGATTCCGAACATAATCTGATGAGGTTTGAGGACGTGGGCGTGGCCGCGCGGCCGGGCTTGATGAACCGCTAGCAGAAGACGCGCTGGGGTAGCTGCGATAATCATATTGGCTGTCCCACCAGGGGGCAGACGAGCTCGAACAAGACGCCAAAGCCAATGCGAGAAGCATAATCCCTGCTCGGCTTACCTGCCGACCAAGGCTTTTTCCGATTTTTGCCGCATCTAGGGACATTTTTCCCCTCTCAGCCTTCGCGTGCGACCCCCTCAACCAGGGGAACAAACCGCACGGGAAGAAGTTCTTCCACGTTTGCACCGTCTTCTTCACGCGTCAGTCGGACAAGTTTTTGGCCTCCCTGTCCGCCGTCAACGTCGACCGGCACCACCATAATACCGCCTACTTTCAATTGGTTAGCCAATTCGAGCGGTATTTCAGGCGCCGCCGCAGTGACGATAATCCGGTCAAAAGGAGCCTGTTCCGGCCATCCTTTCGCGCCGTCGCCAACCTGCGCGGTAATATTGTGGAAACCAAGAATTTCGAAACGCTTAACAGCATCGTCTAAAAGTGTCCGATATCGCTCGATTGTGTAAACGCGGCGACACAATTGGGCCAAAACGGCCGCCTGATAGCCAGACCCGGTCCCCACTTCGAGCACTTTCATGCGGTCGCCAACCTCAAGCTTTTCGGTCATATAGGCCACAACATAAGGCTGGGAGATGGTTTGACCGCATTCGATGGGCAGAGCGTGGTCGTCATAGGCCTGATCGATGAACGAGCCGGTGACGAATGCCTCTCGAGGCACCCGTTCAATGGCGGAAATCACCCGCGCATCACGGATACCCTGGCGTCTTAGCGCCATAACCAGTCGAATTTTCCCGGCTTCTAACTCTTCTGCTGCCTCTGACCCCATTGAATTTTCCCCAGCCGTCATGCGCTCAGGGATCCGAAAAAGCCTGGACTAGCTTTTTCTGAGCTGAGCCATGGCTGAGATTGAGATGAAGCGGCGTAATGGAGATGCGTCCATCATAGATGGACCGCAAATCAGTCCCCTTTGGCGGATTTGACGGGATCCGCTGAAAACCTGTCCAATAATAGGGTTTCCCCATCCCATCGATCCGCTCTTCGATTTTGACAAGCGATTGGTCCCTCTTGCCCTGCCGAGTGATATCGATGCCACCGACATTGCCCGCAGGCACATCCGGGAAATTCACGTTCATCAGAACATCATCCTGCCAGCCGACGCCGACAAGTTCCTCGATGATCGCGGGTCCATGCGTTTCAGCCGTTGCCCAATGAAGGTTTTGGGTGCCGTCAAAGCCAAAGGCCTGGCTGAGCGCAATTGATGGCACGCCAAGGACGGTCCCCTCCATTGCCGCCGCGATCGTACCCGAATAGGTGACGTCATCCGCCACATTCTGCCCCCTGTTCACTCCAGACAAAACGAGTGTCGGCGGATTGTCGATCAGCACATGGCGAATGGCCATCAGCACACAATCGGTCGGCGTTCCCTCGACCGCATATTTCCGGGGCGAGATCTTTCGAAGCCGGAGCGGTTGAGAAAGCGTCAGCGAGTGCGACGCCCCACTCTGTTCGCTCTCGGGCGCAACGATCCAAATGTCAGACGACAATTGCTTCGCGATTTTCTCCAACACCTTCAAGCCAGGCGCATGAATGCCATCGTCGTTGGTGAGCAGGATTCGCGTGCCATCAAGAGGCAGCTTTTTCTTCGCCCGCGCGCGTTTAGCCATCGGCTGTAATGACCTCAAGTCCACCGAGATAGGGTTGCAACGCTACAGGGACGGCAACGCTCCCATCAGCTTGTTGGTAATTTTCCAGGATCGCGACGAGTGTCCGTCCGACAGCCAACCCGGAGCCGTTCAGAGTGTGAACGAACCGCGTTCCCTTCTCGCCTTCCGGTCTGTACCGTGCGTTCATGCGGCGGGCCTGAAAGTCACCGCAGACGGAACAGCTTGAGATTTCCCGATAGGTGTTCTGTCCCGGCAACCAGACTTCAATGTCATAGGTCTTCCGTGCACCGAAGCCCATATCTCCCGTCGAAAGCGTCATTGTTCGGAATGGCAGATCCAACCGCTTTAGGACCTCCTCGGCACAGGAGAGCATCCGCTCATGCTCGTCTTGGGATTGGTCAGGTGTCGTGATGCTAACCAGCTCGACTTTCGAGAATTGGTGTTGTCGGATCATGCCCCGTGTGTCGCGACCGGCCGACCCGGCTTCTGAGCGAAAACACGCCGTGAACGCTGTTAGACGCAAGGGCAGCTCTTCTTCTGAGAGAATGCTCTCCCGCACAGTGTTGGTCAGTGGCACTTCGGCGGTTGGAATCAGCCAAAAGCCGTCCTCCGTATGGAAGGCATCTTCGGCAAACTTTGGCAGCTGGTTGGTCCCAAACATCGCGTCGTCTTTGACCAGCAAAGGCGGTGCGACCTCTTCATATCCAAATTCGCTTGTATGCAGATCAAGCATGAAATTGCCCAAGGCACGTTCCATACGAGCGAGCTGTTTCTTCAAAATGACAAATCGGGAACCGGAGAGCTTCGCGGCTGTCTCGAAGTCCATCAGGCCCAGGCCTTCGCCAATATCGAAATGTTCCTTGGGTTCAAAATTGAACTGGCGGGGGACGCCCACCTTGTGACGTTCGACATTGGCCTCTTCGTCTTCACCAAGCGGCACATCTTCATGAGGCAGGTTGGGCAGACCAGAGAGAATGTCTTTGAGCGCGGCATCCACGCGGCGTTCTTCTTCTTCGCCTTCCTGAATTTTGGTTTTGAGATCAGCCACCTCGGCCATTAGCGCAGAGGCGGTTTCCTCATCCCCTTTGCCTTTGGCAGCCCCTATTTGCTTTGAAGCCGCATTCCGGCGCGACTGCGCTTCTTGCATCGCGGCCACCACCTCACGGCGTTTGGCGTCGAGCTCCAGAATTTGTGCTGAATGGGGCTCTTTGTAACGTCGGGCAAGAGCGGCATCGAAAGCAGCCGGATCATCGCGGATGAGTTTGATATCGAACATCGGGAACCTTGAAGCAGTCGGAATTCCGGAGCCCGAATCACCAGCGCCCCGAAAACAGTGATTTGTCTAAGGTGTATACGCGGCTCGCGGAATCGCGTCTAGCGCAACAGGGCGACAGCCATCCTCGTTTAAGCGCTCGGTGCGGCTTCCCCGTCTGTCGCCTCATCCTTGTTTGCGGAGTCCTCTTTCCGTCGACGCTCAATCAGCGCGACCGACAGAATAGAAATCTCATAGAGCACAAGCGTCGGAAGGCCGAGGCCTAACTGGCTGATAATATCGGGTGGTGTGAGGATCGCGGCGACAGCAAAGACGCCAACAACGGCATATTTGCGTCCCTTGCGCAGTTGCGCTGAGCTAATCAGACCCGCGCGTCCAAGAAGAGTCATCAGGACAGGCAGTTGGAAGCAGAGCCCGAACGCGAATATGAGCGTCATGGTGAGCCCAAGATATTCACTCACCCGCGGGAGCAGCTCGATAGCAGCCTGCCCCTCGGCGGCGGTCTGCTCCATACCTAGGAAGAAGCCAAGCGCTAGCGGCATGATGAGGAAAAAGACCAGGGACGCTCCCATCAAAAACAGGACCGGTGTCGCAATGAGAAACGGCAGGAAGGCGCCCCGCTCATTCTTGTAGAGGCCTGGCGCCACAAACATGTAGATCTGAGCTGCCAGAACCGGAAACGCGATAAAGAGTGCCCCAAAAAGAGCCAGCTTCAGCTGCGTGAAGAAGTATTCCTGCGGCGCCGTAAAGATAAGCTTCACTTCACTCGCATCGCCAACAGCCCGTTCAAATGGGATAAGCAGAATGTTGAAGACCTGATCCGCGAAATAGAAGCAGACCACAAAGGCAACGGCGATCGCGACGATGGAATAGAGAAGCCGCTGACGAAGCTCGATCAAGTGCTCAAGCAACGGAGCGCGCGAGGCATCAATATCCTCTTCGCTCATTGGGCCGCATCCCGAGCGACAGGAGCCTTAGATGTCTCGGTTTCTGGCTCCGCAGGTTTTTCTTCCGGAAGCGGTTCCTTGGCGACAGCCGCCGCTTCGGCTGCATCGCCGACCATCTCATCCGGCAGACCGGGCAGTGGCTTCCCAGCGTCATCGAGAGCTTTGCCCACGGAATCCAATGGATGTTTGATCGCTTCTTTCACCTGGGTGACAGGATTGTTGGCTTTTACTTCGGCGATCTGCTTGCGCAGTTCATCCAACTCGCTCTCGCGGGCCATCTCATCGAAACTGCGCTGAAACTCCCGTGCCGCACCCCGGATCTTGGCTGTGTATTGACCGATGGTCCGCATCATCCGCGGCAGATCTTTCGGGCCGACCACCAGAATGGCCAGCACGCCAAGGAATAGAAGTTCTGTCCAACCAATGTCGAACATAGGGCCTCAGCTGTTCCGCTAAAGTCGTTTTACGAAAAGCACTGCTAGTTTGCGGCAGTCTTGTCTTTAGCTGTTGTCTCGGTGGTCTGAGCGTTGATCGTCTTAGGATCTGACTGTTGAGCGGCAGCTTGCTGCTCGTCATCGCTGAGGCCAGAACGGAAGCTCTTGATGCCTTTAGCCACATCGCCCATCAACTCGGAGATTTTGCCGCGACCAAACAGCAAAACAACAAGCACCAATACAATAATGATTTGCCACGGACCTATCTGTCCCATCGTCTCTCTCCAAATCCGCCACCTCTAGCCGAGGGCGGGATCAATTGATTTAGAGCCAAGCATCTCAGATTTACTGCGATACTTCAATGATTTAGGCCCACTTCTTGACAGATGGGCACTTCCCGCGGAACGTCAAGAGGAAGAAGCGTTAACCAGCCTTCTCAGCTTGGTCACCCTCAGAGGCACTCTCCAAATGCGCATCCAGCGCTTCGCCATATTCTTCTTCAGGCTCGTCTTCACTAAAATCGCCATCCCCATCGCCGCCTTCGGCGGAAGGAGTAGGGACAACGAAATCTGGAGGCAGATTGGCTTCCAGGAGCCCTGCAGCGCGCAACTCATCGTGGCCTGGCAGGTCGCCTATATTTTCAAGCCCAAAATGGATCATGAATTCTTCGGTGGTGCCATAGGTCACAGGCCGGCCGGGAACACGACGGCGGCCCCGCAAACGAACCCAGCCGGTTTCCATCAAAACATCGAGCGTACCCTTAGAAACGCTCACGCCGCGCACTTCTTCAATCTCCGCGCGCGTCACTGGCTGATGGTAGGAGATGATCGCCAGAGTCTCCATGGCGGCGCGGGACAAGCGTCGTTGTTGCACGGCTTCGCGTTCCATCAGGAATGTTAGGTCGTCCGCGGTTCGGAACATCCATTTGTTGGCCAGGCGGACCAGGTTCACGCCCCGCAAAGCGTACATCTTCTGAAGATCTTCAATCAGCGCGCCCACGTCGGCGCCTTCTGGCAGCCGAGCGGCGATGCTGTCGATGTCGAGCGGCTCCGCCGCGGCAAACAGAAGTGCCTCAATCATCCGCAACTGAGCCGCGTGATCGTCGCCCGCCGGGAAAGGCGTTACATTGTCTGCAGCGCCAGCCTCGGCTTCTTCAGCCGCCGTATCGGCCGCTTCGACATTGTCAGGTGCTTCCGACTCTGTCTCTTCCACAATTTCGCTGATTTGTTCGTCTGTCATGGCTTACTCGGCTTCTTGAGTGTCGGGCGTCATGGAGCCAGTTTCCTGGTCTTCTTTTCGCGGAACGTCACGTTTTCTAACAAAAATGGGCTCAAAGGCTTTGCCCTGCTGCACTTCGATATAGCCGTCCCGCACCAATTCGAGGGAGGCACTCAGCGTGCTCGCCAGTGCCGTACGACGCTCTTTGCCGGTGGTAAAGTCCTCCGGCAAAAGCGCGTCAATTCGGTCCCAATCGATCAGGATGCCCAGCATCTTCTCGAGACGGTGGCGGGCCGCTTCAATCGCAAAGACCGGCTGCTTCTTGATGGTGATTTTGGTCGGCTTCAGGGCCCGGATGCGTTCTTCGGAATAGGCCTTCAGAAGATCGTAGAGCGTGCCCGTATAAACACTTGTTCGCGTTACCCGAATGCCTTCTGGTGCCCCGCGTTGAAAAACATGCTGCCCCATCCGCTTGCGCTTCATCAGCTCAGCAGCCGCGTTTCGCATCGCTTCCAACCGCCGGAGCTGGAATGCCAGGCGTGCGGCCATTTCTTCACCCGTCGGCCCCTCTTCCTCCTCGGGTGGTGGCAGCAAGAGCTTCGACTTCAAGAAGGCAAGCCAGGAAGCCATGACCAGATAGTCCGCCGCAAGATCGAGCTCTAGGCGTTTGGCTTCATTGATAAATTCCAGATACTGCTCAGCCAGTGGCAGGATCGCGATCTTGGCAAGGTCCACCTTCTGGGTGCGCGCCAACGCAAGCAGGACATCAAGGGGTCCCTCAAATCCATCAATATCGACGACAAGAGCCCCGGTGTCTGAAGCAACCTCGACCCGAGTGCCACCCTCCTGAAACTCATCTGCGGAGGCGCCGGCTGGATCATTGTCCTGGGCAGCTTGGTCGTCACGCGTACTTGCGACGGCCATTGGCTGGTCAATAGGCTCTATCTGGGCGTCTTGGTCGGTCATAAATGCTCAAGCGTCACAATTCTGGGCGGTTTATGGAAAGCTTGTCGGGTCCCCCAATATGCCACCGACAATCCGGCAAGAATAAGCCGATTCTCAATCTGGCCTCCCTGCTTAAAGCGAGACCAGGGATGAAAAACGGTGGATAAGATCCTCTAAATCCACACGTTCTGGGTCTGTTCGCATCGATAGAGCCTTCTCCGTTCGCGCCAGACAGGCGCCGCCGAGGGCAATGGCCTCCGTGGCGACGGCTTCCATTTCGTCCATGTCTCCGTTGCAGTGAAGGACCAGATCACAGCCCGCAGCGAGACAAGCTTTTGTCCGCTCCTGAAAACTGCCCCCAAGTGCCTTCATAGAGAGATCGTCCGACATGAGCGCACCAGAAAACCCGATCTCTTGCCGGATAATCTCGGAAATCACAGTTTGGCTGGTGGTGGCCGGGCTTGCCGCATCAATGGCGCTGTAGATTACGTGAGCCGTCATCGCAAGCGGAGCGTCAGAGAGCGCAGCAAAAGGCGCAAAATCAGTTGCAGAGAGAGTCACGTGATCGGTTTCGACAACGGGCAGCTTTTCATGGCTATCGACGCCTGCCCGACCATGCCCCGGAGTGTGTTTGATGATGGGCAGAACCCCACCGGCGAATGCGCCCTCCATGGCCGCCCTACCCAGCGCGGCGACAGTGTCAGGTGTCTCCCCATAGGCGCGGTCCCCTATAACATCATGGGCGCCAGGAACCGGCACATCGAGCACAGGTATGCAATCCACATCCACCCCGACATCTCGGAGCTCCAAAGCGATCAATTGAGCGCCCAAGCGGGCTGCAGTGAGCCCGTCAGAGGCGGATTTCGCATAGATTTCCCCATAACGGCGGCCTGGCGGATAGGAGCGCCAATGAGGCGGTCTGAGGCGCGCGACCCGTCCCCCTTCCTGATCGATGAGGATCGGCGCATTCCTGCCCACCGTGCTTCTGAGCTCGCTGGTCAGCGCTCTGACCTGGTCCGGGGTGTCGACATTACGGGCGAATAGGATAAAACCCCAGGGCTCGCTGTCGACAAAGAACCGTTTTTCAGTCTCTGTGAGCGTGAGACCCGCGCATCCATAGATTGCTGATGACGTCATGAGGCCCCGTACCCGAAGATTTCCCTAGCGCTCTTTCACAAGGCAGTCTTGGCCGCGCCCTTTAAGGCGGGTGCAGAGCGCCGCAGCCGCGTCTTTGCTCTCAAACGCGCCGACGCGCAAGCGGTAGTAGATCCCGCGTTCTCCAAGATCAGCCCGCTCAACGTCCGGCGTGAGCCCCGCCATCAGATCGGGATGAGCGGTCCGAAGACGCGCAAACCCTGCAGCTGCCTGCACCTGATCGCGGAAGGCGGCAATCTGGATGACAAAACGACCGTCCACACTCGGCTGCACTGCCGGAGGCGTCTCTGGCACGGCGACAGGCGGCAAGACAACCGGTGGCGGAACCACAGCCTCTCCCCGAGTGACTGGCGCAACAGGCACAGGCACAACCTCAGATCCCTCTTCGGTTGCTGCCTCGCTTTCGGACGCGACAGCCTCGGGATCCGGCACGATATCAAGCGCTGGTGGCTGTACCGGGAGCGGCTCTGCGGCTTCTGGTTTGGGTGCAGGGGTCCGTTCTTCGACAGACATTGGTTCCTCAGCGCGCGGCAAAAGCTGCTCGACTCCTGGCTCTGCAGGGTCTTCCCCATTCATACGGTCATAAATCAGCTTATCCGTGTTTGGGATTTCCATGCCCCCGGGATCATCTGGCGCGACTTTCACCGGCGATCCGTCGGCTTCAATCAAGGGCGGCGCATTGCGCGCGCCCTCGCGCATGCCCTGCTGGTAGGCCAGATAGAGTACGCCGCCAAAGAGGAGAATGGCGACCAACAACCCGAGCAACACGAACAGCGTGCGCCCTCCACCACCGCCATCTGTGGCGTCATAGGTATGAAACTCGTCCGTTGCGTCGAGCTCATAATGCTCATCGCTACCGCGGCCCATATTCGCCATTCAGCGCATTTCCTCGATAGGCTCCACGCCCAATACCCCAAGGCCTGAAGCGATCACGTACCCCGTCGCCCGAATCAAAGCGAGACGGCTAAGCGTAACATCTCTTTGTTCTGGAAGGATAAATCGCAGTTCGGGATGGTCTTTCCCCTTGTTCCAGAGTGCATGAAAGCTGGAGGCGAGCTCATAGAGGTAAAAGGCCACCCGGTGCGGTTCATGCGCTTCTGCGGCCGCTTCGATCATCCGCGGATATTGCAGCATGTGTTTGATGAGATTGAGTTCCGCCTCATCGCTCAAGGCTCCGAGGTCCGCCGCAGCAAGCGCGCCATCGCTCAGGTCGACTCCAGTAAGCCCCTCGTCAGCCGCAGCGTTCCGGAGGACAGAGTGAATACGCGCGTGAGCGTATTGGACATAGAAGACGGGATTGTCCTTTGACTGCTCGGTTACCTTGGCAAAGTCAAAATCGAGCGGCGCATCATTCTTCCGATAGAGCATCATGAAGCGCACCGCATCGCGCCCCACTTCATCGACAACGTCCCGCAGCGTCACAAATGTACCTGCCCGCTTGGACATCTTGATCGGCTCGCCGTTCCGCATGAGGCGAACGAGCTGACAGATCTTGACATCAAGATCAGCACCACCCTCTGTCACGGCTTCAACAGCAGACTTCATCCGCTTGACATACCCACCATGGTCAGCGCCCCAGACGTCAATCAGGTGAGTGTAGCCCCTCTCAAATTTGTCGAGGTGATAGGCAATATCCGGCGCGAAATAGGTCCAGCTCCCGTCAGACTTTTTGAGCGCGCGGTCCACATCATCGCCAAAATTGGTCGAGCGAAAGAGCGTCTGGGGTTTTGGCTCCCAGTCATCCGGCGTCTTGCCTTTTGGCGGCTCAAGAACGCCGACATAGATGAGGTCCTTGTTTTCCAACTGCTGCAGAGTCGTGTCGATCTTGCCGGATTGATGCAGCTCACGCTCCGAGAAGAAAATCTCGTGGCTTATGCCGAGCGCGTCCAGATCACCCCGGATCAGATCCATCATGGAGTCGACGGCTGCCCCGCGCACAATCTCCTGGCGCTCGGTTTCATCCATAGACAGGAGCTTGTCGCCATGATCGGCTGCCAATGCCCGTCCAACGGGGACAAGATAATCGCCGGGGTACAGACCTTCGGGTATTTCGCCAATATCCTCACCAAGGGCTTCGCGGTACCGGAGGAAAGCACTGTCTGCCAAGACGCCGATCTGACCGCCGGCATCATTGATGTAATATTCCCGACAGACGTCGTAGCTGGCTTTTTCAAGCAGATTAGCAAGCGCGTCCCCGAAGACCGCCCCCCGGGTGTGTCCCACATGCATGGGCCCGGTCGGGTTTGCCGAGACGTATTCGACATTCACCTTCTGGCCTTCGCCCATTTCGCTCACGCCATAGGCGGTGCGGGCGGCAAGAACATCTGCCAGCCGGGACTGCCAGAATGTGTCGCGGACAGTCATGTTGATGAAGCCAGGTCCCGCGACATCAACTTTTGTGAAGTGTCCGCTGCCCTCAAGGGCCGATGCCACCTGGCTTGCCAGGTCGCGGGGTTTCATGCCGGCTGGTTTCGCGAGCACCATGGCCGCATTCGTTGAAATGTCGCCGTGGGAGGGATCACGCGGCGGCTCGACTGCCACGCGGGAGAGATCCAGATCGGCGCTTAGGGTGCCTGCAGTCTGAAGGCTGGTGAGCGCTTCAGAGACGATCTCTTCGAAGTGGCTAAAGATATTCATGGTCGTGCGGATTCTTCAATTCTGAGCAATGGCGGGAAAGCGGCGCACTCTAGTGCGTTTTCAGGATAAGTGGAAACGGTTATCCGCTCGAAAACGCCATCATATATGGAGGGCAAAACCCACCTTTCCAGCCAAATAATAGGCGAAGGCTCACTGTTCTGAGTTCAGGTCAAACAAGCGCCGGTGTTCCATGATCGCGAACCTGTCGGTCATCCCGGCAATGAAGTCACAGACCCGTCGTGCTGTCTTGAATCCTTTTGAGCCGTCGCACCCAGCCTGCCATTCCGGCGGCAATAGCTCCGGTTCATTGTGGAGGATCTCAAACAGGTTTTCGACAATCCGGCGGGCCTTGCTGGACATCCGATTGACCCGGTAATGGCGGTACATCCGATCAAACAAAAACGCTTTGAGCGCCGCATCATTCTCCCGCATTTCCTCTGAGAAAGCGGCGACAGGATGATCCAGCGCACGCACCTCAGCTGACGAGGCGACGCCCGCGGCCTCGATGCGACTTTGAGTTTCGGCGATCAGATCATTCACCATTCGGCCAATGAGCGCGCGCACCGCCTCGGAGATGATCCGGCCCTCCTCAATCATAGGATTGGCATCAATCGCTTCGCGAAACACGTCGCCGACAAGCGGCACGGCGAGCACATCATCTACTGTGAAGAGTCCGGCTCTGAGCCCGTCATCAATGTCATGATTGTTATAGGCAATATCGTCAGCCAGGGCGGCCACCTGCGCTTCAGCAGACGCGTAGGTATGAAGCTCCAGATCCTGGGTCTCCGCATATTCTGCAATCGCCCTGGGCAGGTCGTCTGTTGTCCGCGCCGCCGTCACGACGGGACCGTTGTGTTTCACGATCCCTTCGAGGGTTTCCCAGGTGAGATTGAGGCCATCAAATGCCGCATAGCGCTCTTCGAGTTTGGTGACAATCCGCAAGGTCTGGGCATTGTGATCGAAGCCGCCATACTCGGACATGCAGTTGTCCAAGGCCCGTTCGCCAGCATGGCCGAATGGCGTGTGTCCCAAATCGTGCGCTAGTGCGAGCGCCTCCGCGAGATCTTCATCCAGACCCAAAACCCGCGCAACGGACCGAGCGATTTGCGCCACTTCCAAAGAATGGGTCAGCCGGGTCCGGAAATAGTCGCCCTCGTGATAGACAAAAACCTGCGTCTTGTATTTCAGCCGCCGGAAGGCATTGCAGTGAATGATCCTGTCCCGGTCCCGCTGAAAAGCTGTTCGGGTCGCACTTTCATGTTCTGGGTGAACACGCCCACGGCTTGTCTCGGCTTTTGCCGCAAAAGGGGCTGTGGCAGCAGGGTTGATAATTGCCAAAATTTGCCTCGAAATGGGTTAGGGCTTGGGTTTTTAGGCCTGAATCGCTGTACCAGTCCTTTTACCTCTTTGACAATCTGTTTGCTGTACTTACATGAAAGGCTGGAAGAGTTATAATGCTTCCAAACTATCCCCTATCGAGCGAAGGGATTTAAGGAATGAGCGAAACACCGACCTTGGAACTGCCCGGACTTGGCGAACCCATCACCGTGTCTGACAGCGCTGCGAAACGCATTGCTGAGATCATGGCGAGCGAAGGTGGCGACACGGTGCTGCGCGTTTCCGTGAATGGCGGTGGCTGCTCGGGCTTCCAATATGCGTTCACGCTAGATGATACCCGCCAGGACGACGACCTGGTGCTGGAAAAAGCCGGGGCCACTGTGCTGATCGACAGTGTCAGCCAGATGTATATGGGCGGGTCTGAAATCGACTTTGCAGACGATCTGATCGGCCAAGCCTTCAAAATCAACAACCCCAACGCCACCGCAAACTGTGGCTGCGGTACGTCCTTTTCAGTCTGAATTTTTCAGCGGCCTTGGCCGCATCGCATGGTAGGTTCGGCAACAATCTAGTTGAGGCCGAAAGCGAACCTGTTCCATGAAAATTGCGACATTCAACGTCAACTCCATCAAAGCGCGACTGAAAAATCTTCTTCAATGGTTGGAAGAAGCGCAACCTGACGTGGTCTGTTTGCAGGAATTGAAATGCGTGGACGAGGCCTTCCCCCGCGAAGATATTGAAGCGCTCGGCTATAACGTCGCGGTCCACGGACAGAAGACCTACAACGGCGTTGCCATCCTTTCGAAGTTTCCTCTGGAAGACATTCAGACCGGGTTGCCCGGCGATGAAAGCGATGAACAGGCACGCTACGTCGAAGCGTTGGTCGCAGCTGGCGAGAGTGTCGTGCGCGTCGCCGCGATCTATTTGCCGAATGGCAATCCGGTGGATACCGACAAATACCCCTACAAGCTCGGATGGATGGACCGGCTCAACGCACACGCGAAAGAGTTGCTGCAAAATGAAGAGATGTTGGTACTCGCCGGCGACTACAATGTCATTCCTCATGAAGACGATTGCTATGACCCCAAAGCCTGGGCAGATGACGCCCTCTTTAAGCCGGAGACCCGTGCCAAATTCTATGAACTCATGAACTTAGGCTTCACAGATTCATTCCGTGCCTGTCACACCGAACCCAATCGATATTCGTTTTGGGACTATCAGAGAGGTGCTTGGCAGAAAGACAACGGCATTCGCATTGATCACCTGCTCTTATCACCGCAGGCTGCTGACCATTTGACCGCATGCGACATTGATCGGACGCCTCGTGGTCGCGAAAAACCGTCTGATCATACGCCGGTCTGGATCGAATTGGATATCTGACTAACCGAGAGCGGAATCGACAAGTCGCTCAACCAGTGCACCTCCGCCCCATGATCCCAACGGGATCAACAAGAACAGCGAAAAGCGAACAAAACCACCGGGCGCGATGGGCCAGGCGTGCACTTCATTCACTTCCTTGGAATACATCAACAGGCCAGCAAGATCCTGCCCCGCTCCGGGCTTGCTTTCTCTCAGTGCAGCCCGCGCCTCTGGGATACGTTGGTGGCACCAGGCAGCCTCCTTGGCCTTCTCCGCCTGAATACGTTCCCTAAGCGCCCAGACCGGTAGGAACAATCCGGCGAGTGCTGCCACAACGCCATAAAGCGTGATCGACGCCACCAACAGGAGATATCGATCCACGATTGCGACAAAGGCAAATGGTGCGACGAAACCAATGACAATAGCGGCGTTGGACAGACCTTGGTTTGTAAACGGCATGTAGCGTCCAAGGTCGGTCAACTCAATCGACGTGATTTCGCGCGAAAGCTCCCAGAACCTAACGGAATCAGAGATGATCACGTGCACCAGCAGAGCGACGCCCATCCCAAGGAGCGGTCCGACGATGCGGTGTACATAAACTTCAGGAGACCAATAGGCGGGGTTGAAAGCGTCATAATTGCCGACAATGGGAAACTCCAGGATCGGTGCCATGAACGCGAAGGTAAATCCGCTCAAGGCAACAATCGCAAGCCTCACCGACCCATAATCGCTGAGCGCCGCTTCAATCCGATCAATGGCTTCGTCCGGGACTTCAGGCAAGAGCCTCAATTCCTCGATTGTCTTGTCGGTGCGGTTTTCATGGGCCGCCATGGCAGCAACGACAAAGACCAGAAGCTCTCCCAGGATGAGAACTAGACCAAGCTCAACAAGGAAGGTTTCAAGCTCCTCCCCAGACCGTTCGATGAACAGACGACCGCTGATCGCTTCGACAGAGAGAACCGCAACACCCCACAAAGTCGCGAAAAGGATCCCGCCGAAAAGAGGTTTCATGCCCAAGCGATCAAACACGGCTTGCGCTGTTGTGGTGCGCACCATCATGTCGAGACGCTGAACGAGAGTGCTCATGATGTTTCTTTCGATCCCGGCATGAGGCGGACACCCTTTCGAAGATTTTGATAGTCGAGATCTCGATGGTCCGCCGGGTTGGGGCCCGGACTGGATACCACAAGAACCTCCGATGCGATGGGCTCGAAATCAGCTCTAAAGTGGACAGAGCTTTTCACCACCACAATCTCCTGTGTCGATGGATCAAGACCCAGATGGGTGAACATGGCTTGATCCGCGCATTGGACCTTTTTTGATCCGACCACGATCTTCACGCCACCAATCTGCAATAGTGCTGACGGACCGAGCGAAAGCCGAACCCCTTTATAATAGGGGCCCGTCGCATTAAATTCACCGTCTGACAGGCGAAGTACCTTGAAAGTTCCCTCGACAGGCGTTTCTTCCGGCGCTCCGCCGGTGTGGGCTCCTAGGCGGAGGGACAGGTCTGCCCCTTCGCCTGCCGCATGCGCTGTCTCAGCCGCCAAAGGGTCGTAGAGTACCCCAATGGCCGAGCCTTGGGCGTCAGCCGCAATCAAAGCTTTCAGAATTCCGACCGTGTCTCCATTGCCGCCAGCTCCAGGATTGTCCTGGGTATCTGCCATAACAACGGGCCCGCTGGAATTAATTGTTGTTGCGTGCTCGATCGCGTCATCTGGGGTCAAAATCGGTGCCGAAAACTGAGTTTCCGAACCAACGATGTGGTCTTTTAGTTGATCAAGCGCTTTATCAACGTCGGCAGCATCATCGCCATAAACCAGAATACCCGGACCACATTCGTGAATATCAGCGGGGGAGAACCCTGTGGCGAAGGACGCGCCAAGAAGACCGGCAGCCTCATCAAGTTTTTCAATGCTCGCATAGACCGACGCCGCTGGATCGACAAGAGAACAACTACCAGTAAGAGGGATCAGAAAGTCGGGTTTGTAAAAGCGTTTGGTAGGTTTCGTGTTGTGGGCCGCCAGCCGATCCAACACCCGCGCTGCGCGGCGCCCTGTCTCGGCCATATCCACATGTGGATAGGTTCGATATGCAGTGAGGAAATCAGCCGCATCGACCATGAGTGGGGTCACGTTGGCGTGCAGATCGAGGCTGGCGACGAGCAACACATGCGAACCAATAGATTCCCGAACTGACCGAAGCAGCGTGCCCTCACCGTCCTCCAGATGTTCCGCGGCCATCGCGCCGTGAAGGTCCAAATAGACCGCATCGATCTCACCAGCAACCGATTGGAGGCGGTCCAGAATCAATCCTGTCACACGCTCATAGGCATCGCGGGTGACATAGCCAGACGGTGTTGCAGAACACCAGGCAAGGGGTTCAAAGGAATGACCAAGCCCCCCCGCCGCATCAAGAAAGCCACCCAGGGGAATGTTCATGCCAAGGCAGCTCGTTAGCACAGGCGCGCCGACTTGAAGCCCGGGCCAGCTGTCCGCCTGCTCGAACGCGGCCCAGTCAGCCTTCATTGGCGCAAACGTGTTCGTCTCATGCTGGAAACCACCAACCGCAATCTTCATGCAAACGATCCTTCTTGCCGCTACGATACCGAGAACCGGAAATGAAATCGAGGGAGGAACCGGCGCATGATCCGGATCACATTCTGTCTGACAAAGCGTGACGAATTGAGTCTCGAGGAGTTTCAGGACTATTGGCTGAACAAGCATGCGCCGCTGGTAAAATCCGTGGCATCCGATCTCCGGATCAAGAAATATGTTCAGCTTCACACACGCGAATGGCCGGAGAACGACGCCGCGCGCGCCTCCCGGGCAGGCTCTCTAGATGCAGCACCTGCAATCTACGATGGTGTTGCTGAATTGTGGTGGGACAGTCTGGAAGATTTACGCGCCGCGACAGAAACCGACCAAGGCCGAGCGGCAGGCCGTTTGTTGCTCGAAGATGAAGCGAAATTCATCGACTTCGCGCGCTCTCCGCTCTGGTACGGCGAAGAACATCAAATCATCTGAATGACGGTCTACCGCTTGTCGTTGGCATTGATCCAAAGCTGTGCTTGCAGCCGCCCCTCAGCCCGCTCCTCCGCATTGATATAACGTTTGGTGGCGTCGTAGACGTCCGAGACAAGCTCTCGGTTGGTCGTATCTGAATAGCGCCGTGCGAGGTCGAGATACATGGCGGCCTTTGTTGGATCTTCAACGACACCATCTCCTTTGGCATATATTTCGCCCAGCAGAAGATAGGTCGGCACATAGAACTTGTTGGCCGACAGGGACAACCAGCGAAGACCTTCGATACGATCCCTGGCGACGCCTTGCCCCTGACGATGCATCACGCCCAGATAATATTGGGCGACGCCGCTGAACTGCAGCGCAGCCTGCTCAAACCACTTCACCGCTTCAAGATAGTTCTGGTCGATATCCGTTTCCTCATCGCCATTGTAATAGTAGAGAGCCGTTTCGACTTGCGCATCAGAATGACCTCTTTGAGCGGCTTGCAGAAAATACGGAAACGCCAGGCTGGATGATTTGGTCAGACCGTTTCCAGATTTGTACATGTGCCCCACCAGGAAAGCGGCGATCACATGTCCGTTTTCCGCGTCCATCTTCCACTCTTCAGCCGCTCCGGCGGCATCCCCCCGCTGATAGAGCGCAAGACCCCGATCAAAATCCGCATTCGCTCCGGTAGCCGACAACGGCAAAAGGAGCAGTGAGGCAAAGAAAACCGATTTCAGAAGGTGATTGGGCATAACCTGACTCTCGACTGGGATGTTGGCGGCATCATACTCAATTCTACCTAAGCGCGCTGTTCCAATAATCTATTTGGTAAACGCGTGACCCTGCGTTACGGCGCGTGAACAAGGCCTGAACCAGCCTCTGGCGCCCTCTTTGTAGGCTGATTTGACGCAATTTGAGAGCAAGTTTCAGCCATTGACGCAGGCTTGCCGCCACGCCAACATTCCCACAACAAGGAAAACCAAACCAGCCGGGAGGAAATCATGAAAGCAGCCGTATTGCGCGAAGTGGGCAAGCCACTCGAGGTCGAGGATGTGCAGATCAACAAACCAGGTCCTCATGAGGTCCTGATCCGCACAGCAGCAGCAGGCGTTTGTCATTCAGACCTTCATTTTGTAAACGGCACCTACCCCTACCCGCTTCCGGCAGTTCTGGGCCACGAATCTTCCGGCGTGGTGGAACAGATCGGCTCGGAAGTGCGTACCGTCGAGGTCGGCGATCACGTCATCACCTGTCTGTCGGCCTTTTGCGGTCATTGCGAACACTGTCTGACCGGCCACATGTCCCGATGCCCGGGCACGGAAACGCAGCGTGGTCCCGATGAGGAACCTCGCCTCGCAAATGCCGCAGACCCGATGTATCAGTTTTTGAATCTCTCCTCCTTTGCAGAGCAAATGCTGATCCATGAGCATGCCTGCACAAAAATCCGGAAAGATATGCCGCTGGATGTGGCAGCATTGATTGGTTGCTCCGTCACGACCGGCATTGGTGCCATCACCAACACCGCCAAGGTGGAGCCCGGCGAAACGGTGGCGGTCATTGGCTGTGGCGGCGTGGGGCTCGCTGCCATCAATGGCGCATCGATCGCTGGCGCTGGCCGGATCATCGCGGTCGATATGCAGGGATCCAAGCTAAACCTCGCAAAGGAATTCGGCGCCACGGATGTGGTGGATGCGTCAGCCGGCGACCCGGTCGCACAGGTTATGGAATTGACCGGCGGCGGTGTGCATCACGCTCTAGAAGCCATCGGCCTGAAAGCGACCACGGAACAGGCGTTTAAGATGCTGGCGCGCGGTGGCACCGCAACCGTGATTGGCATGATCCCCATTGGCACCAACATTGAGCTCCACGGCGCAGACTTTCTTGCTGAGAAGAAGATCCAGGGGTCTCTAATGGGATCGAACCGATTCCCCGTTGACATGCCGCGCTATGTAGACTTCTACATGGCCGGCAAGCTGAAGCTCGACAACATGATCTCGCAGCGCATCAAGCTCGCGGACGTGAACAGCGCGTTTGAGGAGCTTGAGCGGGGTGAACTTGCCCGGTCGGTCATCATGTTCGACTGAGGCAATCAGGCCACGCGACAGAAAGGCGGCCGTCGTGCCGCCTTTTTATTTGAGGTGATGCAGAAGGCCGGCATAAAGCATCGCAAATGCCGTCTCATCCAATGGTTCGGAATTGTTCCAGGTCGCGCTGACGCAATAACTGTCGCCGCTTTTGTTGGTGACCGATGTTGTATAGTTCAGCACCCCGAAGTCACTCCCGCCTTTATAGGCGACCTCTTCCCAATCAGACTTCAGCGCGATGCCGGGATTGATCTGCGCGACATCAAGCTGCCGCACGTCTTCCATCAACCGACATAGCTCGCTCGCAGAGAAGAACCACTCAATCTGCAGGAGCGGGTCTGTGTTTAGCTCTCCGATTTCCGGCAATGCCTCGTCGGATAGTCCAGACAAGATCCGCATACGCTCATCGAAATTCCCCGCGACGAATTCGGTACGCATTTCTTTCGCATCTCTGCGTTTCAGCTGAAAAAATTCTCGCGTCGTCAGGAACGGCCGGTTCCGGGGACTGACAGTTTCAAGGCTGCCTCTGGTCACCAGATCCATCAATCCATCGGTTGCTGTATTGTCGCTGACAGATATCATCAAACTGGCAAGCGAATGAATTGTGACCGGCGCACCCTCGGGCCAATTCTGCAGCTGACCTGACGGCAGGCTCCGCCATCCCTCCTTGATTTCGACGATCTGATCCCATTCCAGCTTGCCCGCCCCGATCAATTTGTCGAGCGTTTTCAATACCGCGAGTTTAAACGACGAGCCCACAGCCATGGGTGTCTCGCTGTCCAGGTCGCCCAGCACTTCGCCGTCTGCCGTGACGATGACCGAAACCTGTCCGGGCAGGTCGGCAAACCTCGCGAACGCCTCCTCCAGGGACGCTGTGTAGATGATCGGCGGGTCGATCCAAAGAGAGGAGATCAGTCCTTCTGACGTCACTGCAATGTCGAAACTGAACTCACCCAACTCAAACCGCGCCAGACACTTTGGTGTGCAGGGTTCGACTGCTTGGAACCTGCCCAGGTCCGCTTGAAGACCCGCAACAACCCGCGGGACCGCTGACGACAAGCCCTGATTTGCGAACCAGGTAATGTCCACTTCCTCGGCTGAAAACAATCGCTCAGCCGCTTCCTGTGCCGTCAGGACCTCCGCCCGGGCGACATCTCCGCCTGCCCAGATCACCATTGCGCTCAGCGCAAGCGTCAAAACCCGCATAAAACCTCAGCTTTCCGGCCACTTTTGGCACTCAAGAGAAGTGTAACAGTGTGTTTCAAACGCTTGAAGGGATGAGACAGCAGTCCTAGGTCTTTAGGGTCACGGGTTTTCGTGACGCTGAAGAAAGGAGAACCATATGTCTTATGCCTCGGATGCTTCCGACTCCCAGAACGGGTTCGGTTTGGAGAGGCTCGACGACCTGTCGAAAGGTGCCTGGATTGCGATCATGGTGGTCGCGTTCATTTTGGCCTGGCCGATTGGCCTGCTGATCTTGGGGTACCTGCTTTGGAGTGGAAAGATGCAGTCTTGGAGAAGTGAATATCGCTGCGGCAAACGCAGCCGTCGCCGTCACGGGCGCCGTTCGCGGCCGACCGGAAACACGGCTTTTGACGGTTACCGCCGCGAAACCTTGAAACGGCTTGAAGAAGAGCAGGAAGCCTTTGAAGAATTCCTCGCCCAACTTCGCCAGGCTAAGGATCAGAAAGAGTTTGATGAATTCATGGCGCAGCGCGCACAGAACGATGAGGGGCCGAGCCCCTCACCGAGCAGCAGTTAAGCGCGACGCTCAATCAAGCTAGCTAGTGACGTCTTCAGCCGAAGACGTCACTACCGGCACTTGCGGCTCAGCTTGCTTAGTCAAGGCATCCATAAAGTTTGAGTTTGCCATGATTTGCGAGATGAGCCTGCCTAGTGCCGCTTCCAATGCTGCCTTGGCATTTGCACCGTCGGCAATGAATGCATCGTCGGTCTTGTTAGCACTGAAGCTTTGCTCAAAAGTCGGTGCATTTGGGTCGCCAACCGCCACATCCACCTTGATGTTTGCCACTGCTGAACCCGTCAGCAATCCCACCTCGTACTGATTAAAAAATTCATTCAGAGTTGCAGTGACGGCGAGTCCGGCATCGCCAACAGCGAAACCACGCGCCCTCAGTTCCTGTTTTAGCGCGCGCTCAACCAGTTCTGCAGGGTTTTGGGTTGAACGGATAGCGGCCATCTCCATGCCATACCCATTGATCTTGCGCGATATGACCGTCCGGTTGCTGGTCCTGCCATCAACGACCTCTACGTTTATTGGCACCTCTTTGGCGGCCTCAATGACCGTTGCACTAGAGGTTGGAACGTATCTGAGTGCGACCTTGTCTTCAGACAATGCACACCCTGTCAGCGCGGTCACCGCGAGCAAAGCAATTAAAGATCCGAGTCTCATGTGTTTGTCTCCCCGCTCTAGGATCGAAATGCTTGTTTGCAGAGCGACTCGGCGAACTCCTGGCTGAGCGATCTTTCAGCATCTGCCATTGCGGCAGCTGCGAGAATGCCACCACCCCCAACTGACTCTGATACATCATAATCGCCAACCACTTTTTCGGTTTGCGGTTCGATAAGCTTTGCAGTGCCTTGAAGTTCCGCACCATCACCGAGCAGGATAGTCATGGCGGCGTTCTGTCCCTTAAACCGCGTGACATTGACTTCTAAACGCAGTGGCTGAGTGCCTGTCGCACAAGTGTTCAACTCCTGCTTCAGCACATTGGGCAAAATCGTAGCGAGTTGCTGGCTATCAATGTCATCCGCCAAAGTGACATTGATCGTTTCGACGTGAGAGCCGCTCGCGATGGCGGGATCGATTTGTTTCACCGCCTCTGCCCCCCCTGAATAGACACAACCCGATACCAAGGCGCCCGTCAAAAGCAGCCCTGAGACACGCAGAATGTTTGAAAACACTGAAAATCCCCCAAAAAAGCAATGCACACAACAATTTGGCGGGTCCCTTGGGCCCCGCCATCTGTTCAACACTATGATAATCTCGGTATTTTATCCAGCAGCTTTGAGTTTATCCAGAGCATCGGAAAGCTTCGACTTTTCTGCTTCCGCAGTGGCTTTACGCTCGCGCTGCTCATCAATCACCGCTTGAGGTGCTTTGGAGATGAACTTCTCATTCCCAAGCTTGCCATCGATTTTTTTGATTTCTCCGTCGAGCTTGGCCATCGCCTTTTGAAGACGGTCTTTCTCTGCTGAAAGATCAATGACGTCAGCAATTGGCAAACCGCCCGTCGCTTCATCGATCACAAACTGCAAAGAACCCTCCGGCAGGTCTTTGCTTACCCGTACCTCTGAAAGACGTGCCATGCGGCATAGGAGTCCGTTATGACGCGCAAGACGCTCTTCTGTGGATGCCCCAGCACCGTTCAGAATAAGAGGGATTTTGGCGCCGGCAGGCACGTTCATTTCCGCGCGTACCGAGCGCACTTCTGAGATCAGTCTGATTACCCAATCCATTTCGGCATCGGCTTCCGCGTCCACCAATCCCGTGTGACGCGGCCACTCGCCTAACATGAGCATTGTCGCCCTCGGCGTCCCCGTCTCACCTGTCTCTTGCCAGAGTTCTTCCGTTAGGAATGGCATAAACGGATGCAGCAGTGTCATCGCTTGATCCAGAACCCAGGCAGCGGTGGCGCGGGTTTCCGCCTTGGCCTCCGCGTCGTCGCCCTGCAGCAGAGGTTTTGCGAGCTCTACATACCAATCACAGAATATATTCCAGATGAACCTGTAGGCGGCGTTAGCTGCCTCGTTGAAGCGATAGGCCTCAATTTCCTCGGTGATTTTGTCAGCCGATTTTTGAACCTCGCCAACAATCCACCGGTTAAGTGTCTCGTTTACTGCAGATGGATCAAATCCGTCTTCCCGAACACACTCATTCATCTCGCAAAAGCGCGCCGCGTTCCAGAGCTTGGTGCCAAAATTGCGATATCCCTCGACGCGGGAAGTTGAGAGCTTCACGTCACGGCCTTGGGCCGCCATTGCGGCCAGCGTGAACCGCAAGGCATCGGCACCATATTCGTCAATCAAGCCCAGCGGATCGACCACATTGCCCTTTGACTTGGACATTTTAGCGCCATGTTCGTCGCGGACGAGCGCATGGACGTACACCGTATGGAACGGCACATCCTTCATGAAATGAAGACCCATCATCATCATTCGGGCGACCCAGAAAAAGATGATATCGAAGGCCGTAACAAGCACATCTGTCTTGTAGTGCCGCTTCAGTTCAGGCGTTTCGTCGGGCCATCCCAAGGTCGAGAACGGCCACAGTCCGGACGAAAACCAGGTGTCCAGAACATCTTCATCTCGCGTGAGCTCTATGTCGGGACCATGTTTCGCGCGCGCAAGCGCGTAGGCTTCTTCCTCGTCATGCGCAACAAAGACCTCACCATCAGGGGTGTACCAGGCCGGTATCTGGTGGCCCCACCACAGCTGCCGCGAAATACACCACGGCTGAATGTTCCGCATCCACTCAAAATAGGTTTTGTCCCATGTTTTGGGTACAAACTGGGTTTGTCCGCGCTCCACCGCCTCGATCGCTGGCTTGGCCAACGTCGGGGCGTCGACATACCACTGGTCGGTGAGCCAAGGCTCGATCACATCGTTGGAACGGTCACCATAAGGTACCATCAGCGTATGATCATCGATCTTGTCGACGAGCCCGAGGGCCTCTAGATCTGCAACCACCTGCTTCCGCGCGACATAGCGATCCATTCCCTGGTACTTTTCAGGCACGTCGTCATTGAGACAAGCCTTCGCATCAAGAATATTGATCATCGGTAGGTCGTGGCGCCGCCCGACTTCAAAGTCGTTGAAGTCGTGGGCAGGCGTGATTTTCACAGCCCCCGATCCCTGCTCAGGATCAGCGTGTTCATCGGCGACAATCGGGATCAGACGTCCAACCAACGGCAACACGACATTCTTGCCCACGAGGTCTTTGTACCGATCATCGTCAGGATTGACCGCGACAGCCGTGTCACCCAGCATGGTTTCAGGCCGCGTGGTCGCAACAACAATGTAGCGTACTTCCTCTCCCTCGATCGGGTAGCGGAAATGCCAGAGACTACCCTGCATCTCCTTCTGCTCGACCTCTAGGTCAGAAATGGCCGTGCCCAATGTTGGGTCCCAATTGACCAGACGTTTGTCTTTGTAAATCAGGCCTTCTTTGTGAAGCTGCACAAAGACTTTAAGAACAGCCTTCGAAAGCCCCTCATCCATTGTGAAGCGTTCTCGGCTCCAGTCACAGGAGGCCCCAAGGCGGCGAAGCTGGTTGGTAATTGTGCCGCCACTCTCACCTTTCCATTTCCAGACCCGGTCAAGGAACGCGTCACGCCCCATATCACGCCGACCAATATTGCCTTCTTCCGCAAGCTGACGCTCAACCACCATCTGTGTAGCGATACCTGCATGGTCGGTCCCCGGTTGCCACAGGACATCTTTGCCCCGCATCCGTTCAAATCGCACCAGAATGTCCTGGAGCGTATTGTTGAGCGCGTGTCCCATATGAAGGGAGCCGGTTACATTGGGTGGCGGTATGACAATGGTGTAAGGCGCTGCACCCTCTTCGACACGCTTCGGATCACCAGCCTTGAAGGCGCCTGAGGATTCCCAGGTCTTGTAGAGTCGTTCTTCAACGTCCTGCGGACGAAATGTCTTTTCCAGCATGGAAAGTCTCATAAATTCTAAGAAAAGCGGGCCTGAGATCCTCGGACACGCAAGGCTATCCGCTTTGAGCAGCCGTTACAGCATAAGGGATGCCAGCCCGCAAGGGCCGACGTCCAAGGGTGTCTCAGACATGAAATGTGGGTCAGGCGCGAATTGGGCGGTTTAAACCCAAGGCCGACAGGCGGTGAAACCTAGCGGCCGCGCCGGGCGACTCGCTCAATTTCCTCGCGGACCATCCGTTCCACGAGTTCTGGCAAATTCTGATCCATCCATTCTTTGAGCATGGGACGAAGCATATCTGCCACAAGGTCTTCAAGAGTCCGGGAATCACCGGTTGACGTGAGGATCGAACTTGCAAGCGCCCCAAAAGCGGCAGCTGTCGCCGTTTCCGTCGTACCCGAAATCAGGGAGGAATCTTCTCCTACAGCCGCAACTGGCGCAGGAGCTGGCTCAGGTTCCGGTTCAGGCGCGACTTCTTCATCCGGCTCGTCGAAGGGATCACCGAAATCGATGTCGTCTTCGATCTCGTCGGCGCGTGCGGCCTCCTCGACTTCTGGCTCAGGCTCAGGTTCCGGCGCGGGTTCTGGCTCAGGTGCTACCTCGAGCTCCGCTGGTTCCTCTTCGGGCTCCGGCTCTGGCTCAGGTTCCGGTGCGGGCTCAGGTTCCGGTTCCGGCTCTTCGACAACCATCTCCGTGAGGTCCATCACGTCTTCTTCCGGATCTTCTGGCTCGGGTTCAGGCTCAGGAGCAGGTTCCGCGGCGACCTCTTCAGCGGCGGCTTCTGTCTCGCCACCTTCTTCATCATCCTCAGAAATAATCCGGCGGATCGACGCCAGGATTTCTTCCATTGTTGGTTCTGGGCTTTCGGCTTCGTCGCTCATATCGACCGCATCCTACTTATACTTTGGACACCCAGACGCACTGGGTAAAAACATGAAAATCTTAAGGCAGCGGCGCGGCTATGCCAACTAACACCACACCAATAAACGCTTATTCGTCGTTCGTACCCCATCCCACCCATTGATGTTTAACATCTTCATAATTTTCAACGGGGTCGTAATAGTCGACAGCGAGGCCAAGATCACGGGCGTTGAGTTGCCCCACAGCGGACAAGAGACCGTATCCTGCGACATATTCGTCTCTTTCTGCCGTCACGAGCGACACCTGGCTATCCAGCAATTCCTGTTCAGCATCCAGCACATCCAGAGTTGTCCGCGAGCCGACCTGGGCTTCCTGCCGAACACCATCAAGTGCGATCTCGTTCGCCCGCACCTGCTGCCGGTTGGAAACGATGGCAGAACGTGTTGCGCGAAGCTGCTCCCAGGCATTTCGCACAGACTCCTCAACCTGACGCAGAGTATCTGCTACTTGCAGACGGCTCTGGCTTTCCAGGTGTTTCGCTTCGCGAATAGCCGAGTACTGCGAGCCGGACTGGTAGAGTGGAATTGTGATTGTGCCCAAAACCCGCGTCGTCGTTGAGCGCGCTGTTGTGCTGGATGGCTCTTCTGAATGCTCATAAGTGGCGTCCAAAGAGACTGTCGGCAACAACCCGCCTTTGGCAACGGTCACCGCGTGCCCCGCAGCCCGCTCAGAATGCCGGGCAGCCTCAAGGGCAGGATTGGCAGCAATCGCCAGTTGCATCGCCTCTGCTTCGCTTTGCGGCAGTGCCGGCAAAGGAGGCGCCGGCTCAAGCGTGCCAGGTGTATTTCCGACCACACGTTCATAGGCAGCACGGCTGGCAATCAGGGCCGCCTCGGCTGCAATCAAGTTGGTATCGGAAAGACTGAGACGCGCCTCAGACTGTGCAACGTCGGTACGTGTAATCTCGCCAACGCGAAACCTGTCCTGCGAGGCTTCCAGCTGACGTTTCAGCACCTCGACATTTTTTCGACGAAGATCGACCACAGCTATATCGCGCACAACATCCATATAGGCGGTCACCGCACCGAGCAGCGTGTTTTGCTCGACATTCCGCAAGTTTTCGCGACCCGCTTCAACAGACGCCTCAGCCTGCCGCGCGCCATAGAGTGTTCTGCCGCCGGTAAAAAGGTTTTGAGACAGAGCGATTGTACCTGTCATCGGGTCAAACGTTTGCTTGCCGCCAAATCCGGCTAACGGAATGGATGACGTTGAGTCCGTTTCAACGGTGCCATAAGTCCCGGTCGCCGACAGGGAGGGGCGCCAGCCGGAAAGAGCCTGAGGAACTTGTTCATCGGTCGCCCGAAGGCCCGCGCGCTGCGCGAGAAGGGCCGGGTTGGACTGATAAGCGGCAGCAAGAGCATCAAACAGATTTTCGGCCTGCGCCGGCGCACCAAACGCCACCGCGCAGAGGGCTACGCCCCCCAACAACCGCGTGAGGTTCGACCGCAGCGTTGTTGCGGCGGGTTTCTTACTCAAACCTGATCGTGTCATTTAACCCTCTCCCAGACAGAATTTCGCTCGCGCAATCCCGCTGCTCCTTATGCTGTCACCGGTCAGTTTCCACGGCATAGTGCGTCGAAAATGGTAACCGGGTTATTAACCTTAGCGGAACATAAACACAGAGGATATGTGGGAAATACCATCAGAATGTAAAGGTTTCTGCGACCTTAAAGCCCGGAAGAGCGTGAATTCCAGCCTCGAAACCGTTCCGGTGCGTCGCATGTGCACCACTTTTAACGTAGACCCGCGCTTTCCCCACGTTGCCGTCTATGACAACGCCCACAAGTCGGCCCCCTTCTTTTAGCTGATCCAGCAGTCCGTCCGGGACAAACGGCACAGAGCCGTTCAGAAAAATCACGTCAAAGGGACCCTGTTTGATACTCCCTTCGGCGTGGTCACCTTCAATGACCGCCGCATTATCTACGCCGAGCTCTTGAAGCGTGGCACTTGCTTTCTCTGCCAAATCCGAATCAGCCTCAATGGCGACGACGGTATCCGCCAACTCTGCTAATAAAGCAGTCGAATAGCCGGTTGCGGGACCCACATCCAAGACGAGATCAGATGAAGACAGTGATGCGAGTTCCATAAGTTTCGCAAGCACCCGGGGGTCCATCAGAAAACGGTCAGGTGTCTCGGCTGCCGCTTCTTTGACACACAGATCGTCACCCAAATAGGCAATAGATCGCTTTGTTTCTGGCACAAACCGCTCTCGAGGTACCCTGCCAAGCGCGCCAAGTATGCGATCGTCAGTCACCCCGGAAGTCATGATCTGACTGTCCACCATATTCTTTCTGGCAGCGTCCAACTCGCTCATCGCCCCTCTATCCTAAGACCGTGAAATGTCGATGTGCCGGTATTCCTGCAGCCAGCAAAACCGACATGTGTCCCTGCTGGTTTATACTGACCGAAGCTGCCAAAAACAATTGGATTCAAGCGCCTTAGTGCCGCGCACTACATAGGATCTGCGACGATTTCTTCGTTGTAGCGCATGGCCGAACTTGGTATATCCCCGCTGCCCGGCTGTGTTTTGCCCGGCAGAGAGGCCACGTGGCGGAGTGGTTACGCAGCGGATTGCAAATCCGTGTACCCCAGTTCGATTCTGGGCGTGGCCTCCAGTTTTCAAACATTCGGAAATTGGAGCCGGCGGGCTGATCAGGCCGCGAAACCGTCTATGTGCCTTTGAGCACGCCCGATGCCAACCATGGCACCCTTTGTCTGGTCGGATTTAACCCGAACGTAGGCGATGCCGCCCCAAACAAGCCCCATCAGCAAATAGACGTGCCGCCAGTTGTCAATGTCGATAATGAACGCTTCGGCGGCATGAGCGATAAAAGTAGCGACCGCGACAATCTGCAGCCCCTGGAAGGAGGTCGCGACAAAACAGGACCTGACGCCCAGGAAAATAGTTGCCAGAACCAGACCAAGGTAAGCAAAACCCGACAGCCATCCGCCTGCCAGAAAAACGTTCAGGTACACATTGTGAGGATCGAAACCGATGATCTTCGCCCATTGCGAGGGCCCAATCCCGAACGGTTTTTCTATGACCGTCTGGATGGCTTGTTCCTGCACTGCAAAGCGTCCGCCCTCTTCTGATACGTCATAGGATTGCGTGAGAGAAAAACGTTCCGCAAAGAGATCCGATACAAGGTCTGACGACAGGGCCCAGGCGACGACACAAGCAGCCAGAATACCAATAAGCGACACCGCCAGGGTCAGTCGCGCAATCTGCCGAGCCGACGTCGCAGTCATCCATGTGAGCACCAGAAAGATGCCCCCTGCAAATACCAGATTGCCCCAAGCACCGCGAGAGAAGCTCAAGAGTATTGCGAGAAACAGAAGGCCTACGACCGGGATCAACAACAGATCTCGACGTTCTGATGACATTGAAAGCCGATAAACAAGAAACAGGATCGGCCCGACAAGGAATGGGCCAAAAACGTTGGGATCATTAAACGTACTTCTTACGCGTCCGTACTTCAGAAAACTTTCCGCATCCGGCAGTAGCCCAAAATAGGCCGCACACCCAATGGCAGCTGCGATGGTGGCGGACAGCGTATAGGCCCACCAGATTATCGCGAGATTGCGCGTCGGGTTCGACACGACCAGTGCGGCGAAAAAAAACATGCTCACGACGAGATAGACCGAGACCAAGAGAAAGTCCGTCACACGTTCTATGTAGAGAGCTCCAATCCCGGAAAAAGCGTATCCGAGTAAGAGCAGCCCCCAAAGGATCGCCGGTAGACGAAGGTCTTTTGGGAAGCGAAGCCCGACGGCAAAGGTGAAGGCAATGGTCAGCACGAGCAGGAGGTCATAGGGCGCCGGCGTTGAAGAGGATCCGCTTGATTCCGTGGTGACATAGAACCCAGTTGCGAGTGTCGCAAAGAGCATCACGCTGCATACCAGAGTCCAGAACGTGTGCCGGTCAGTTCGCGTCCCGCCTACATCACCAATATCGCGCTGCCATCCGTCCATCGCATTGCCTCAGTAAGCGTTCTCGCCTTTGAGCAGAGCCCATGGGGTGCGCAAGATGATGTAGAGGTCGAAGAAGAGAGACCAATTGTCGATATAGAAGAGGTCGTATTCAGTCCGCCGACGGATTTTCTCATCCGTATCGGTCTCACCGCGCCATCCATTGATCTGCGCCCAACCTGTGATGCCGGGCTTCACCCGATGTCTGGCAAAATATCCATCTACAACATCACCATAAAGCTGGTCCGCAGCTTTCGCCAAAACCGCATGCGGTCTCGGACCCACCATCGACATGTCCCCTTTAAGGACCGTAATCAATTGAGGGAGTTCATCGATACTGGACCGCCGCAGGAAACGACCAACCCTCGTGACCCGGTCGTCATCCGCCGTGACCAGCTTTTCTGCATTGGTGTCTTGATTGGCGTGCGACAAGGTCCTGAATTTGTAGACCTCGACGAGCTCATTGTTGAACCCATACCGCCGCTGTTTGAAGAATACAGGTCCCTTACTATCCAGTTTGATGGCGATTGCAGCCGCAAGAAAGATGGGAAGCGAGGCAAGCAACATGGCGCCAGCGATCAACCGATCGGAAACTGTCTTCACGACATAGTCCCAATCAGTCAGCGGCTTTTTGTAGATGTCCAAAAAAGGAACGTTGCCGATATAACTGTAAGTACCCGACTTGAACCGCAGGCGGGAATCAAGCGCACTTAGTCGAATATCGACTGGTAGTACCCATAGTTTTTTCAGCAGATCCAGCATGCGCGCTTCCGCCGTCATCGGCAGAGCAACAAGCAACATATCGATGCGGTTTGAACGTGCAAACCGGACCAGTTCATCAAAACTGCCCAGTTTTTTTACGCCGTGAACCATATCCGGCGCGCGGTCTGAAGAGCGGTCGTCAAACACCCCGCAAATATTGATGTAGTGCACATCTGAGTCCCGAAGTGCATCAATCAAGCGTTGCCCGGTTTGACCACCGCCAACCAGAACAACGTTTTGCTGGAGCCGCCCCTGCTCGGCCCACTTGCCAATAATGGAATGAGCAAATGTGCGAACCAATGCAATGCTACTAAGACCGCTGAGGAACCAGGTCGCGAGCCAAACGCGTGACAGGCTTTCGCTCTCCTTGACAAGCACGGCGCAAATCAAGCCGCAGATGAATACGCCTGTCCAGGTTGCGCACGCTGAGCGAATGGTGCCCCACTGCATTTGCAGGACGGCGACGCGGTAAAGCCGCGAAAAGTCGCTTGCAAGCACATAAGCGGCTGGCAAGCTGATGATTAGCGCAGCATAGAAGACAACCGCATCTTGGACATGTGATCCCACATAGAGGGCAGCAATCCCGATCCCAAGCACTAGGAGGATAGTTGCTTCAATAAGACGTAGGGTTCCCCGCACAACTTTGGGGGAAATAGAAGTTTGCACCTTCGACCGACGGTCGACTTTAGGCACGGGGCCGGTCGGCCGCCCTTCCCGCGAAAAACGTGCGCCCGTGACATTGGAGCCAATCGATGCATCGGCGGGAGCGCCATGCCGTGTTGTGTTGGGATCACTCATTCCGCCGCACTCATTTTTGATGCTGGTGCAGCTTCACGAAGCCGCTCCGTTTCAGCCGGCTCAGGCTCTGATGCACTCGCATAGACACAACCCACTTCTTCTGCCATGCGTTTCAGAGAGTATTTTTTACCCACATACTTCCGCAGTGCGTCGGCGTCTCGTTGGTACTGGGATTGATCGGCTAAAAAACGTTCCATGGCGGCCTTCAGAGCATGTGAATTGGCAGGCTCGACCAGCCGGTCGGCGAAAGGACCAAAGATTTCCGGTATGCCGCCAGTCGACGTCGCAATGAGGGGTTTGCCAGCTGCAGCCGCCTCCAGAGCCACATAGGGGAATGAATCATGGTGCGAGGGCAGTACCACCGCGCGTGCCCGTGCAAAGGCCTCGCGAGCCGCCAGCGGCCCCAGAACATTCACCGATCCGGTGAGTGACCTGGCTTCAACAGCGGTACGAAAAACGTCCATGTCGGGCCCGTCGCCCACGACATCCACACTGATTTTTCGATCCGCAGCAATTCCAGCAACCGCATCTAGGAGCGTAAAAACACCCTTGAGAGCTCGAAGTTCGCCAAGGAACAAAAAGTCAGCCGGATGGTCTTTGAGCGTCAGAGTTTCAAATTCGCTGGGTGCCAGTCCATTGTGCACCACATGCGTGTTGGCTGGTAAAGCGCCATACCGGTCAGCAAAAACCGAGCGGGCGAAGTCCGACTCGAAAATCAAGCCGTCTGTCCGCGACAGCATCATGCGTTCTGCAAATCCAAACAGCGATCCGAGGACGCTGGTCGGCGCGTAGTGAACGCTTCCCCCGTGCGGTGTGTATATTCGAGCGATCGGCGCATCACTCAACGTAAACCTCGACAGAACACCGCCTTTCGCTCCGTGACCGTGCAACACCGTCGGAACAAGTTCGCGAACCAGCGATGATGTCGCCCAAAGCGCTTTGGCATCGCTAATCCCCGGGAACCGCCCTAAGCCGATCCGTGTGACGCCCAAAGCACATGTTTCATTGAGCTCTGCGATACGCGCTTGAGTACGCGCATCATTGGGTTCGTTGGCGCAAAGCACCCCGACCGCGTGGCCTGCGTCGGTCTGCGCCTGCGCCAAATCGCAAACATGCCTGAAGAGCCCGCCAACTGGCGCTCGCAGGCAGTGCAGAATCCTAAGCGGTGTATCTGATACGCGGGTACTCATGTTGAACCTCAAAAATACCGCTCTCTTATGAGGATCGTGTCGCCCGGACGAACGGCGGCCGTCGTCTCTACTCCCAACTCGACAATTCGGTCGCCGAGGTTTCGCGTCACCCGCGCTACGTTGGTGTTGGCGCGATGGGTATAACCTCCGGCAATCGCGACTGCGGTATTGACCGTCATGCCTGCAACAAATGGGTACTGACCGGCACTGCTGACTTCGCCAAGGATGAAGAAGGGTCGAAAGTTCACCACTTCGACACTCACACTAGGGTCCCGCAACAGTGTTTGAGACAGCACGCTGACGAGCGCAATCTCCAGCTCATCCGGTGTAAGACCCCTCGCCTGCACCGCTTGAATGAGCGGCATAGAAATTTCGCCCGCCCCATCCACGGCATATTCTCCGGTCAGATCTTCCTGGCCAAATACGATCACGCGCAGCCGATCGCCACTGTCCAGCCTGTAGGGGGCGTTCTGCCCGGATACAGGCATCTCTGAGAGCACGCCCGTATTGGCACAGGCGCCCAGCGCCACGGCTATCGCTGCAATGATAAAAAACCGGCTCATGACGGGCCTTTTCTTGATCCTATGTCTGCTTCTCAACGCTAGACGCAATTCGTTAAGACTTTCCGACCAAAAACAGGTCGCCATAAGGTGCGTAAACCATCAAAAGGTAGGTTTTCACTGGCACTTAGCGGCTTCGTTAAGCATTCCGTTACCTAAACGCCGTCTACTCGGGCTTCGTGACCAAGTTCGGATTTCCGGACCTGGCGATATCTGTGTGTGCGGGAAACAGAAACAGGTTATGAGCGATACGTCAGCCACACCTCACACAGCCGGTTATGCGGCGCCTCAGGCGACATCTCGTCCTGACGCCAGCTTCGGTGACCGTCGACGTGCCCCCACCAGCAGCGACATTGATCCTTGGGATCTATTGAGAGCCATTTGGTCCCGCAAAGAGCGGCTCCTCGCTCTTTTTGTGATTTTTCTGACGATTGGGTCATTCTGGGTGCTGACCATGCGCCCGACCTACGTGGCTGAGTCCCAGGTGTCCATCAAACCACGTTCCGGTGAAATCTCCCGCTTCGACACGCCCGAACGGCCGCAGCAGGCGGACCCGATATCCGTGGAGAGCGAGGTTCAGATTCTCACGTCGGGTGCATTGGTGCCAGCTCTCGTACGTCAGCTAAACCTTCACCAACTGCCCGAGTTCAATCCGGCTCTCAGAGGTGATGGAACCATCTCGCAAATCTTGCAGATCTTTGGTGTCACATCGAAACCGCGACGCGCCTCGATTGCCGCGATTACGGAAAATGTCCTGGACCGTCTATCTGTCTACCGCCGAGGCGATAGCCGTGTGATAGCGATCCGCTTTACGTCCAGCGATCCGAAACGCGCGGCTGCCCTCGCCAATGCCTATGCTGAAGTCTACATCGCCCAACAGGTCGCGGACGGTAATGCCCTGAATGCGGAAGCGACGGCATGGCTTGAAGAACAGATCGATAACCTGCGCGACGAAGTGGCGCTTTCCGAGGCCGCTGTCGAACAGTTCCGTGGCAGAACCGGCCTGTTCCCAGCAAACAACACAACACTGCCTCGCGAAGAGCTCTCTCAGTTGAGCGCCCAATTGGTGCAGGCCCAAGCTGATCGTTCAGCCGTAATGGCGCGTCTCTCCTTGGCGAAGGAGCTTGTCGACACCGAAGGCGCTATTGACACAACCGCTGAAGTCTTGGCTTCACCGCTGATCCAAAATCTCCGTCAACAGGAGGTCCAGCTGAGAGCGCAGATCGCTGAGCTGTCTGCAACGCTGCTGCCTTCTCATCCACGCATGCGAACTTCACAAGCCAATCTTCAGGATCTCAGGCTTCAAATTGGGCGCGAGGTCGCCAAGCTGATCCGCAGCATGGAAAACGAAGCCCATATCGCTAATGAGCGGGTGCGCACACTGAGCGATCGTGTGGGCCGTCTGAAAGGCCGCGTCGCCCGCCTCGGCCAACAAGAGGTTGAGTTGCGCGCGCTTGAGCGTGAAGCAGCCGCCAACCGGACTTTGCTGGAACAATTTCTGGGCCGCTATGAAGCAGCGAGTGCGCGCGCGTCCGCCGATGGCGCGGTCGCAAATGCAACCATCGTCTCGCGTGCACCAGTTCCCACGAGTCCCGCTGCGCCCAATCGCAAGTCGGCGATGATCCTCGCGATTATCGGCTCTGCCTTTGGAGCCATAGCGCTTGTCTTCCTCATCGAAGCCATGGCACCAGGTTTCCGCACCGCCGAGCAGGTTGAGCGGCAGACGGGCATGCCGTTTCTAGGGACAATGCCAGCCATTGCCGGATCAAAGTCTTCCGCGGGCATCGCGGCCAACACCATCCGCAGCCCTTATGGGCATATCGCCGAAGCGCTGCGTCGTCTTCAATCCAATCTCTTGCTGGCTCGAGTAAACGGGAAGCCCGCCCGCACCTTATTGGTGACCTCTGCCGTCGATGGAGAAGCAAAGAGCGGCGTCGCCGGCGGCCTAGCGCGCCTTATGGCCCAAAGCGGCTACCGTGTTCTTCTGATCGACGCCGACCTCCGCCGACCCGGGATTAATCAAACGCTTGGCCTTCACCCCACCTGGGGGCTTTCGGAAGTCCTGAGCGGCCGCGTTGAGTTCGAGCGCGTGGTTGTACGGGATCACTCCACACCGCTGCATGTGTTGCAGGCGGGCAGCCAGGTATCGAACCCAACATCCTTGCTTGGGTCGTCACGCATGACCTGGATGATGTATGCGCTGGTTCAGAATTACGACTATGTCGTGATCGACGGCCCCCCGGTGCACTCTGCTTCCGAGGCACCTGTGCTATCACAAATGACCGACGTTACCGTTATGTGTGTAAAATGGGGGGCCACAAACCGGCGATCCGTTTTGCGCGGTCTGAAGTCATTGGCCGCCGCATCTACCCGGCGCGTTGGCGTATTCCTGACCGGCGTCGACCGCCGCCAATATCGGAGGCTAACAGACGACGCCGCTGAGGTCTGACGCTCACAGTGCTTGTTACTTAGCCGCCAGTTTTTCCCGCAGCTTCGTAAAAGTTTCCCAGAGAACGGGCGTTTGCTTGATCTTGCGTTTAGCTGCAAGCATCAACTGCGATTTGATCAGAAGTGCCTGACCCTTGAGACTCTCTGACGATAAGTGATCGTGAAGATCAATCTTGGTTTCGCACCACTCATGTTTGTAGCGCTCATCACCAATGGTGAAGTCAAACGTGTCGATCCCTCTGCCAACAGCCCACCGCATGGTTTCCACCAGTGCCTGGACACCCGGCGCATAGCGCCCGAACTTCGGACCGTCATAGCTCGCGAGCAGGTAGTAGAAGCGTCCTTTGTGCACGAGCCCCCAATTGCCCGCGACATAGTCACCGGCCACTTCCATATGAGAAACATGCGCGCCACCGTCTGCTCCAGTTTTTACGGACAAGGCTTTGTAGAAATCGACATACCCTGGCTTGGACAGAAAATCATGCGCGCCCATGGCTTTAAGCGCCGCTGATTTAAGCTCAACCAATTTGCTCACAGAGGCTTCGATCGCTTTGGGCGACTCCGGATGCACATAGCGGGTCTCGCCCATCTCTTCGAGCTTCTTGCGGCGGCTGCGAAAATGACGCTTCGCTTTTGAATTCCGCTTTTCATCGTAATAGGCATCAAAATCCTGGCCGAGCGTGGTCATGTGCGCGCCACTCGCATTCAACTGCGTGCCCATCTCCAACAGTGGGTTGGGTTGCCCGTCGACCATTGCCGGTAGCCGCATCAACTCGGCAACGTCATAGTCGGGAAGAACCGCTTGAATATCCGACCAAAGGCTCGCGAATTCACCAGGCGCCACATGGTCCAGAAAATTCGGCGCCAATAGGGGTGCGTTATAGTCGTTGAGGTCACCTCCGAGGAAGGAGAGCCTCCGCAGGCCCCCGCGGGTTTCAATACCCAGCGGCAAGATCATCAGCGGCTTCGCCTTGGAACCCCAGGCGACGACAATCTGCAGATCAATCTCCGCGCGCGATCCAATATGCTCGTACCACGTCTCCAGGAAATTGAACGTCTGAAACGCAAATCCGTCGGCGACCCTCTCAAAGCGCCGCCACACGGTCTCAACTGAGGAAAACTCATTGTGAACAGACAAGAGGACCGAGAGTCGGCCATCTTTGGGTTCGTCGGTCGCCGGTGCGGTGACCAGGGGCGTTGGAGCATATTTTTGTGCAGAAAGGGACATGGGGGTGTCTTCCTGAAATCTTTTGTTTCGTTCTGGCACACTCTTGTGTCCCAGGACCGCCGATTTGCCGCCTTTTCTCAATTGAAGACAGTCGAACCGCTGGTCATTCCAGGATTTGCAATATCCGTGCACACCCAGTGCATTTTGCGATTTTCTAGCTAGCTCCCCAGGAAACGGGCGCGGAGTTTGGTGAAACCCTTCCACAAGAGCGGCGTTTGCTTAATCTTGCGCTTAAGGGCCAAAAACAGCTTGGTTTTTATGAGAACCAATGAACCGCGGAGGTTTTGCGCGGACAGGTGATCATGAAGATCGATGTGGATCTCGCACCATTTATCTTTGTAGCTCTCGTCTCCGACAGTGAAGTCGAACGTCTCGACGCCTTGTTCTGCAGCCATTCGCATGGTTTCAACGAGGGTCTGCACACCTGGTTTGAATCGGCCGTAAGTCGGGCCGTCATAACTGGCCAGCAAATAGTAGAAGCGCTTTCTGTGAACGAGTCCCCAAACACCCGCGACATAGTCGCCGCCGACCTGCAAATGCGAAACATGTACCTTGGGCCGATTGATCTGTTTAAGCGAGAGCGCTTTGTAAAACTGTCGATAGCCGGGCCGATTGAGAAAATTGGGAGCGCCCATGGCCTTCAACGAGATCGTTTTGAGTTGCACTAGCTTATCAAGCGAGGCCGCAATCTCTCCCTCCGACTGCGGATACACGAAGCTTGTGTCGCCCAAGGCTTCGAGCTTTTTGCGACGGTTGCGAAGATGACTTCGAGCTTTGGAGTTCCTTTTGGCCTCATAAAAGGCGTCAAAATCATCTCCCAGCTGGGTCATATGCGCGCCGCTGGCGTTCAGCTGAGTGGGGAGTTCCATAAATGGGTTGGATTGTCTGCCGATAACCGCCGGCTGCCTTAGCAGCTCAATCAGATCATGAGCAGGCAGCGACGCTAAGATTTGCGCCCAAATCGGCGGAAACTGTCCGGCCGAAATCCTTTCGGAGAAACTTGACGATAGGAGTGGACCATTATAATCCGCAACGCCGTTTCCAAGCCAGGTGAGTGTCCGAGCGGTTCGATTTTTCTCGATTCCCAGAGGCAGGATCATGATGGGAACGGCATCCAGACCCCAAACAACGACAATTTGCAGGTCAATATTGGCCCGGTACCCTATCTCCTCGTACCAGGTTTCCAAAAAGTCGAAGGTTTGGAAGGCAAAACAGTCTGCCGACGCTTCAAACTGTCGCCAGATTGCCTCAACGGAGGCGAAGTCGGTATGCACAGACAACAAGACTGTTGGCTTTTTCTCCGCTGTCGAGCCGGCATGTTGTGTCTCCACAAGGCGCTTAGCATCAGCAACTGGATTGGTAAACGACATACGGGTCCTTCCGCGATCGCGTGTTTCATTTTGGAACGCGCGAACGAGCCAAGGTTCGGCGTACTGCAATCATTTCTCAATTAAAGACAGTCAAACTGCCCTCACTGGCATCCGTTGCAAAACGTGTGCGCACCCGGTGCACCCTCAAATACCGACGAGATCTGAAGACGTCCGTTATGAGTATGAAATCAAAACTGTTTCGCTCGGCGCTGCTGACGCTATACAAGACCGGCCTTTATGGCCTTAGTCCGCGCAGCCTTTCGGGCGTCGGGATTGTCTTCATGCTGCATCGCGTGAGGCCAGCACCTGACACAAATGGGTTTGCACCCAACGCGCTCCTTGAGATTACCCCTGAGTATTTAAACGCGGTGCTCACAACAGTCTCCGCTCTGGACTATGACCTTGTCAGCATGGACGAAGCTCAAAGACGCTTACAGCAGCAAAAGTTCGATCGGAAGTTTGCCGTGTTCACTCTGGATGACGGCTATAAAGACAATCTCGAGTTTGCGGCACCGATCTTTGCAAAGCATCAGGCGCCCTTCACGGTGTATCTGAGTTCAGGGATGCCGGATGGCACTGTTGACCTCTGGTGGGTGGGTTTGGAAGCCGCAATCCGTGCCAAGGACTCCATTGACTGGAGCTTGGGCGGCGTGCGCCATCAGCTCAACACCACGACTGCAGAAGAGAAGCAACAGGCCTTCGATACACTCTATTGGCCGCTGCGTCGTCTGCCGGAGCTTGACCAGAGAGTTGCCATTCGCGATCTGGCGCGCCATTGCGGCATCGATCTGCGGCAAATCACCCGGAACTGCGCCCTGACATGGGATCAAACCCGAGAGCTTTCAAATCATGCCTTCTGCACCATCGGCGCCCATACTGTTGACCATTTCGCCCTATCCAGACTTACCGAAACGGAGGCGCGCCGAGAGATCGTTGAAGGCGCGGATAGGATCAAGCAGGAAACGGGCGTCTGGCCGAGACATTTGGCGTTTCCCTACGGGGACGGCGAGTCCGCCGGCGCGCGGGAATATGAGCTCGCGCAGTTCCTCGGTTTTGACACTGCTGTGACCACACAGAAGGGCTTTCTGACTGAAGCTCATGGGGTCAACCCCTACGCCATCCCAAGGCTCTCCCTGAACGGTGACTATCAGGATCTGCGGATGCTCGAGGTTCTGATCAGCGGACTGCCCTTTGCGCTGGCGAGCCTATTGCCGTCCGTCGAGACCGCCTGACCTTCGTTCAGCGCGTTTGCGCTGCCTGCGACGGCCTAACCGGACTTCGATCTTCCGACGCCATCGCCGGACCGCATGAAGGTCCACGGACAGGAACAGGATGCCCAGCGGAATCATCCAAAAACCCAAAACAGGCAGAAATCCTAAGACCCCACCGATCACCAGCAGGACGCCCAACCCCATCCGAATCGGCGCTGAGCCTGGCAGCGGATATTTCCGCCCATTGAACCTGATAAACGCCAAAAGCCTCTCCGAAACACCTAAGCGGTGGCCACGCACCCTCTCCTGAAGCATCAGTTAGGCACGAAACGCCAAAACCACAAGAATTTTAGAGTTTTGGCGACAAATTCGGGCTAGTAAGGCAGGTAACGGTTTGCTATATGCACCGCTCATTGACGGAAATTCCGCCAATCTGATCCCCGGTAGCTCAGTTGGTAGAGCAGTCGGCTGTTAACCGACTTGTCGCTGGTTCGAGTCCGGCCCGGGGAGCCAGTTTGAAACGGCCAGAACAACAGTTCTGGCCGTTTCCTTTTGTACCGCCCTTATGGGGCAGGCCTATTCCCAAGCAATGACGCCTGAGGCGTGCGCAAGAGACTGCCCGGCCGAAAGGCCCGCCCGCCGCCAACGGCAACCAGGATCGCTGTTGCAGCAAGGTAGGCCAGCTCACGCTTAATGGCGTTGAGATTGTTCCAGACGGTGGCGTCCAAGCTGACCTTCCCAAAACAATACCAGGCAACGACCAGAAACGCGGCAAGCGCCGCAATACGGACCAAGTGCCCACTGGCGAGCAAAACGCCGATGACGATCAGCAAAGCTGGAAACGGAACAAACGTTTTGATGTGTCCATACCCAGCAAAGAAACCGCCCACGAGAAACACAACGGCTACTGACAGACGCAGAAGGAGCCCATACTGGTTCCAATTGACCATTGGGTCGGATGCACCACGATTAAACAGTCTCCGGTCAAGCGATGCAGACCCAGACCCCAGGAGGAAAAGCACAAAGAACATTCCAGACATTCCTACATCTCTCGCTTGCACCAGCAGCGCAGGTGAAAAGTGAGAAGCAACGTCAGACGGATAACCCGCCGAGGTCACAACCGGTAGCGCGAGAACGAAGGACCACAACAGAAACGCATACACAAAGCTTAGGGCCCTCACAAAAAAGCCCACCAGCAACGCTACCCCCGATACAAGCTCAAATGCAGATAAGAGGATCAGAAATCCAAGCGGGGTTAGAAAGTCTCCAGCCATATCCACAAACAGATATTGCTGGAAGAAGGTGTTGATGTATCCATCGGTAGCCATGTAGCGGCTCACTAACGCATCGGCATGTTCTGCACTCAGCGCACGTGAAAGTTTCCACCAGCCACCAATGACAAAGACCGCGCCCAGTCCAATACGTAGGACAAGCGCAATTGTATCCGCACGTGCGGACTCGACGTCTGAGGGGACGTCTTCCCAAAATTTAGAAAACAAGAGTTCTCTCCACAATCAATGATTTGATCTAAATCGCCTTCAGTCCGAAGGCGGCCTCAAATCACTGCTCGTGGCGGATCTGGCTCCGGTGCAAAAGCAGCGGAGTGCCAGACATCGAGAATGAGAGCTTCGTGTGAGAACGGTGTACTGGAAACAAATGAACGATCTGCAGCGTTAAGAGTGACGCTGCACAATCCTTCATCGCAGTCTGCGTTTTCGATTTCCGTCGGACAGGGACACTTGGGTCCTGCATTCTCGGTTGCAGGCGTCTCTGCTTCCTCATCCACGTAGGCCGTCTCGAACTCTTCGCCCACAAAGACCATTGGCGCAGGCCTTGCGAAGTTCACCAACACCGCAATACCGATAAGTAAAGTCGTAGCTATAACGAGTGGTCTACGAAGAATGATCATGATCAGATCATAGATAAAACACAGGAAGTGAAACAACACACGATCACGTGTACGAGAGCGCTCATAGAGTGACCGCATTGCAAAAAAAATCTCGAGAGAATTGCTTCCTTTTTGATACTTCCCTTGCCTAGAAAACCCATCGCGCTATCATTTTCGCAAGCGGCGTTGAGCCAGCTTGTTTGGCACTGCCGCATTACAGATTAGCACAAGATCATTTGTGCCGAGCGACCTCGGAGTAATGCCATGGCAGATAGTATGCCCGCCCCCCTTCATCACAATGTTGATGCATCATCGTCTGCACGCCAACACCTGCACGCCCCAGCTTCATTGGTCGGCGTACCCTGGCCAGCTCGCAGTGTTCTTAAGGCGGCAAGCGCACTCGAATTTGGCCAGCTCACGGTAAACCTTCCCGATGGTCGCCAGCTGATTTTTCAAGGAGAGAAGGAAGGCACAGTTGCCAATCTCTCGATCAACTCTTACAGGTTCGCTTGGCCCATCGCCCTCAACGGGAGCCTGGGTGCTGCTGAAGCATTTCTATCGGGACATTGGCAGAGCGACGATATCGTTGCGGTGTTGGAACTCTTTGCTGAGAACCGCAGTGTCTTCACTGGTGCACTGAACGGAATGTCACTGACACTATTGATCGAACGCGCCGGCCACCTGCTCCGACGCAACAGCAAATCAGGGTCGAAAAAGAATATTCACTATCACTACGACCTGGGAAACAATTTCTACAAACGCTGGCTGGACCCATCCATGACCTATTCGTCGGCGCGCTTTCAGCGACCGGGCGAAGATCTTACCGCAGCCCAGCACAACAAATACCGCTCGCTCGCAGAGAATATGGAGCTAGGCCCCGATCATTCCGTCCTGGAAATCGGCTGCGGATGGGGCGGTTTTGCTGAATATGCTGCAGGTGAGATCGGGTGCAACGTCACAGCGCTCACTATCTCCAAAGAACAGCTGGACTTTGCCCGCAAGCGGATCTTTGAGAAGGGTCTCAACGAAAAGGTTGAAGTCCGCTACCAGGACTATCGCGACGTGGACGAAAAGTTTGACCGCATCGCCTCAATCGAGATGTTTGAAGCAGTCGGTGAAGAATACTGGCCGGCCTATTTCGGGAAAGTACGCGACGTACTTAAACCTGGCGGACAGGCCGGTCTTCAGATCATCACAATCGATGACACCTCATTCGAAACCTATCGCCGCAGTGTCGACTACATTCAGCGATACATCTTCCCAGGTGGGATGCTTCCGTCGCCTTCTGCGCTGAAGACCCAGGTGACACAGGCAGGTCTCGCTTGGAAAGCGAGCACTGAATTTGGCCTCGATTATGCCGAGACACTGGCGCGCTGGCGCGATCGTTTCCTTGCGGCATGGCCCGAGATCAGAGAGCTCGGATTTGACGAGCGCTTCCGCCGTATGTGGGAATACTATCTTGCCTATTGCGAAGCAGGTTTCCGAAGCGGAAACATTGACGTCACTCAACTGACCTTGGCACGCACCTAGTTTCCCTTGGTTCACACCAAGATGTGAGTAGACTGCCCGCTCCTAGGTTTAAGGAGAGGCCATGAGCTCGCGACTAACGCTCACACCACGCACAGCAGACGATATTCAAATCCTGAAACGGGAGACCATCGGGAAAGGCTGGGGAACGCTTGAGCGGTATTATCTCAAACACCGACGTTTCGACGACAGCTGGTCTGAACCAATTGATCGAGACCTCTATACCATCGGCGAGGTGGCCGCAGTCCTACTCTACGATCCACGCGCCGATACCGTACTGCTAACCGAACAGTTCCGAACATGTGGCTTGCGGTATGACGAACCGACCTGGCTGATTGAGATTGTCGCCGGACTCATAGATGGCGGTGACGACCCAGAGGAAACCGCGCGCAGAGAAGCAAAAGAGGAAGCGAACTGCGAGATAGATGACCTCATCCACATCACCACAACCTATTCCTCACCAGGTGGTTATGGCGAAAGAATACACCTATACGCAGCCGCCGCCGATCTTTCAGAGGCAGGCGGCTACTTCGGTCTGGCGCATGAGCACGAAGACATAAGAGCTCTCGTCGTGTCCTTCGACGACGCCCTCGCCGCCTGTGATGACGGGAGGATCGTCGATGGAAAGACCCTCATCTCCCTCAATTGGTTGGTCCGTCACAAATCCCGTTTTTAGTGACGCGCTCTCAGTATTGATCCCGCCGACGGACCCACGCCATGGGATGCGACAGAGCATCCTCATCACGTCCCTTTGGTGTAGCGTCCAGCAGCCTGTAGGTGCTGTTGAAGTCTTCCAAGCCACGCGCGAAGGCTGAATAGGTGTGATAGATGGTCCCGTCATCATCCTTCAAAAAAACGCTGATCCCGGGTGCCTCTGATGACGGGAAATCAGTTTCCCGATAGTTATAGATAACCGGTGCACCGGACTCCCGCGCTGGATCAAACGACACATCAAAGTCAAAATTGAAGTCGCTTCCCAAAGAAGAAACCCAGGGGAATGACCAGCCGAGCCGGTCTCGATATCCCAACAACGTCGCCAAAGGCGCTCTGGAGACCGCCACGAACGTCGTGTCTCTGGCGTGAAGATGCGGCACCGTCTGATCAAAATTGTCGCCCCAGAAGGAACAAGAAGGACACCCTTCCTCCCAATCCGGGCCAAACATGAAGTGTTGAACGATCAGCTGACGTCGCCCATCAAACAGGTCTCCGAGGGATTTGGAACCCGCCTCGGTCTCGAACACATACTCTTTGGTCATTTTTGTCCACGGCAATGCCCGGCGCTTGGCCGCCAATGCATCGCGTGCCTTGGCGAACGCTTTTTCTTCTTCCAGCAATTCCTTGCGCGCGCTCACCCATTCATCGCGGGTGACAACTGCATGGTGTGTCATGATCTCCTCCCCATCAGCTCGCTGCGGCCAATTGTGCGTCAATCTCGCGCCAATAGACCGGATAGGTCGCATCATATTCCGGCAGACTTTGCACCTTCTCTCTCCAGGCTTGGAGGTTTGGGTACAGACTGGCGAACCTGTCAAAACCAAGGTCCAGAGCCCGTGCCTCCGGCTTGGTACAAAATCTAATCACAGGTTCGATCATCGTATAAAGCGCAATGTCAGCGGCGCTCACATCGTCGCCAACCATCCACCCTGAGGCAGAAACGCCTTGCTCCAATCGGGCGAATTCTGCATGTGCGGTAGCAGCCCCTTCTCGCATTTGGTCGGCAGCTTCCATTGCTCGTCCCTGAGCGATCGGCGCGATCAGGTTCGGGATAAAGTCGGCTGACACATAGAGATCAAAGTCGAGACATTTCTGCCAGATCCGGCCAGTTTCTTCAGGCGTCGTCCCCAATAGCGGCCGTTCGGGGTGCTTGCGCTCCAGGTAAGCCAGGATCGCCAGAGACTCTGACAGGGCAAAGCCACCCTCCTCAACAGCCGGCACCTTTCCACGTGGACTGAGCTTGAGGAACTCCTGAGATTTCAAGTTTTCAGGCGTTGGCTGCAGATAGGCAATGTCGAATGGAATGCCTTTAAGCGAACATGCAAGCTGGACGCGCCAGGCAAAACCGCTCCCGCTAAACATATGGATCTTCATGTCATCCTCCATTTAATTAATGAGTTGATTAAATAATGATTGAGAGGCCTGACACAAGAGCTATCGCAAAAATAATTGAGCCTGCGACTTGGTGAGGGCAGTCCAATGCCCATCTTTGCTATAAGCAAAGACTGCTCGATTCCTGGTGCGCCGCCCCAAGAAACGACTTCAAAAAAAGAAACCAGGACTCCTCCCATGGACATCAAAAACGGCCTAGTGGACGCGATCGGCAACACGCCGATGATCCGCCTCAAAAAAGCATCGGAAGAAACTGGATGCGAAATTTTGGGAAAATGCGAATTCCTGAATCCCGGGCAATCCGTCAAAGACCGCGCAGCGCTGTTCATCATCCAAGATGCAATGGCCAAAGGGGATCTGAAGCCAGGCGGCGTGATCGTCGAAGGCACCGCAGGAAATACCGGCATCGGCCTTGCGCTTGTTGGCAACGCCTTGGGCTTCCGATCGGTCATCGTGATCCCTGAGACGCAATCTCAGGAAAAGAAAGACATGCTGCGTCTGTGCGGCGCCGAGCTCATTGAAGTGCCGGCGGTGCCCTACAAGGATCCCAACAATTACGTCAAATATTCGGGCCGCCTCGCCGAAGAACTGGCCGCCAAGGAGCTCAATGGAGCAATTTGGGCAAACCAGTTCGACAATGTAGCCAACCGACAGGCGCATATTGAGACCACAGGTCCAGAGATATGGAACCAGACGGACGGCAAAGTTGATGGCTTCATCTGCGCCGTCGGCACCGGCGGTACGCTGGCTGGCACCGGCATGTCGCTAAAAGAGAAAAACAAGGATATCCAGATCGGCTTGGCAGACCCGATGGGCGCTGCCCTCTTCAATTACTACAAGAATGGCGAGTTGAAAGCGGAAGGTTCCTCTATCACCGAAGGCATTGGACAGGGACGCATCACGGCGAACCTGGAAGACGCACCCATTGACCACCCATTTCAGATCACTGATGCAGAGGCCCTACCAATTTGCTTCGACCTCCTCAGCGACGAAGGTCTGTGTTTAGGCGGGTCCAGCGGGATCAACATTGCAGGCGCCATGCGACTCGCGAAAGAGATGGGGCCCGGGCACACGATCGTGACGATCCTTTGCGATTATGGCACCCGCTATCAAAGTAAGATGTTCAACCCGACATTCCTGAAGGAACAGGGCCTGCCCGTTCCCTCCTGGCTTTGACGGGGAAGATCATTGCCCGCCACCGCGCCACCCCTCGTTACGACCGATTGGCTGGCTGACCATCTATCAGCACCAGAGATCCGGGTTGTCGATGGGTCCTGGTACTTGCCTCAGATGAACCGAAATGCGGCGCAGGAATATGAGCATCAACATATTCCGGGCGCGGTATTCCTTGATCTCGACGCGATCAGCGATCAGAAGAGTCCCTTCCCCCATATGGTGCCCTCGCCGGAGGCCTTTTCACGCGACGTTGGCAAACTGGGCATCGCAAATCTTCATCACCTCGTGATTTATGACGGTGCGGGTCTCTTTAGCGCCGCGCGGATCTGGTGGATGTTTAAGGTAATGGGCCACGAAAAGGTGTCTGTCCTTGATGGGGGACTTCCCAAATGGCTCGCGGAAGGTCACCGGACAGCGACAAGCATAGAAAAACCAACGGAGCAGCAATTCGTCGCTCGACCTAACCCTACTATTCGCCGCGAGATCGCCGACATTGAGCGTAACCTCAAGTCCCGGCTCGAACAGGTCATCGACGCCCGCAGCCGAGGGCGCTTTGCGGGAACAGATCCCGAACCACGCCCCGAGCTCTCGTCCGGCCATATGCCCGGCAGCCTGTCTCTACCTTTTGGCGAGCTTCTAAACGAAGATGGGACCCTCAAGCCAGCTTCGGACTTAAGGCAAATATTTGAGAAAGCAGGTATCGATTTAGAGCGGCCAATCGTGACGACCTGCGGTTCCGGCGTGACAGCGGCAATCCTTTATCTCGCGCTGACGGTCCTAGAACATCCCAAAATCAGCCTCTATGATGGATCCTGGTCGGAATGGGCAGCCACGGACGGCATGCCCATTGCGAAGAGTTGATTGCGATCGGCACGGGAGCCTCTCATGGGCCTCAAAAAAGCAACGACGGTTACGCATCTGGAGATGTTGCGGGAACCCAGTCTGAGCTGCCCCTCTCCGCGCGGCAAATTCGCGCTGATGAGAGCAGAGAAGCCTGCGATCCACTTTTACCGCTACCTGTATGACACCGTCGGCAAAGACTATTTCTGGGTGAACCGGAAGGCCCTCAACGATGAAGATCTCACCGCCATCATTCACGATGACAGGGTTCACATCTTTGTTCTTTACTTGAACGGCTGTCCTGCAGGGTTTGCCGAGCTCGATTTCCGCCAAATGCCAACTGCGGAGCTTTCGTTCCTTGGCATACTTCCGGAATTTGTCGGACAAGGTCTCGGACGGTTTTTGCTGTGCGAAAGCATCGAAATCGCTTGGATGCACCGGCCACAAAAACTGATTGTCCAGACCTGCACGCTTGATCACCCGAGCGCATTGCCGCTCTATCAGCGAAACGGCTTCACACCTTGCGGACAGCAAGAAGTCGTGCTTGAGGCGCCATAAGGCTAATCCTCAAGGATCTGCGAGAGGAAAAGTTTTGTTCTTTCGTGCTCAGGGTTCTCAAAGAAATCCTCCGGCGATTTGATTTCGATGATCTCACCCTCATCCATAAAGATGACCCGATCTGCGACGCGCCGCGCGAACCCCATTTCATGGGTGACGCAGATCATCGTCATGCCACCTTCCGCCAGATCGACCATCACATCGAGCACTTCCTTGATCATTTCAGGGTCGAGCGCAGATGTGGGCTCATCAAACAGCATGATCTTTGGGTTCATGCAAAGCGCACGGGCGATCGCCACCCTCTGCTGCTGTCCGCCACTCAACTGACCCGGATACTTCATGGCCTGCTCCGGAATGCGCACCCGCTCAAGATAAGACATGGCGAGATCTTCCGCCTCCTTCTGCGGCAGCTTGCGGACCCACATCGGCGCAAGAGTGCAATTTTCGAGAACGGTCATATGAGGGAAGAGATTGAATTGCTGAAACACCATGCCCACTTCACGGCGCACCTCGTCAATCCGCTTGAGGTCTTCCGTGAGTTCGATGCCATCAACGACGATCCGACCTTGATTGTGGGCTTCCAGTCGGTTGATGCAGCGAATGAGCGTTGATTTGCCGGATCCAGACGGCCCGACCACGACGATCCGCTCGCCCTCACGCACCGTCAGCGAAACGTCTTTCAGGACATGAAAGTCGCCAAACCATTTGTCGATTTTGTCGATCTCGATGATGGCCGTTTTAGGGGCGGTCATAGAATATCCTATCGTTGCTCACCGGCATCGAGACGTCGTTCCATGTAAACGGAATATCTCGACATGCCGAAGCAGAAAATCCAGAAAACAATGGCCGCGAAGACGTATCCCGTAGTCGCGGTTTGTGGGGACAACCAGGTGGGGTCTGTGGAGTTCGACTGAACGATGCCCAGGAGATCAAACAAACCGATAACAAGGACCAGGGTTGTATCTTTGAAGAGGCCGATAAAGTTGTTGACGATGCCGGGAATGACAGTCTTGAGCGCTTGAGGTAACACGATCCGTCCCATGGATTGCCAATAGGTCAACCCAAGCGCCTTCGCCGCCTCATATTGTCCGGCCGGCACAGCGGCAAGCCCCCCTCTCACGACTTCAGCCATATAGGCGGAGGAAAAAAGGGCAACGCCGATCAATGCCCGCAGCAATTTGTCAAAACTCATCCCTTCCGGCAGGAACAGCGGCAGCATGACGCTGGACATGAAAAGCACGGTGATGAGGGGAACGCCGCGCCAAAACTCGATAAAGAGAACACAAAGGATCCGGACCACCGGCATGTCAGACTGTCTGCCCAAGGCCAGAAGCACACCGAGTGGAAGCGACGCAGCAATCCCGGTCAGCGCAACAACAAGAGTGACCATAAGCCCACCCCAGTCGCTGGTTTCAACCCGCTCCAAACCAAACAGGCCACCTGACAGAAACACAAAGGCTAGAAGCGGAAACGGACCCAGCAGGTAAGCAACGAACCACTTTTTAGGCAACTCGCTGGGCACCAGCAAGGGAACCAGTCCCCCTGCGCCCAAAACAAGCGTCAAGAGCACCCGCCATCTCTCTTCCGCAGGATACCTCCCAAACAGGAATTGTCCGAACTTGGCTTCCACAAATGCCCAGCACGCCCCCGCTCCATCGACGCGGCAGGCAGCTCCATCCTTAGCTGAAAACACTGCGCTAAAGAGTGCCCAGTCGAGGATCGGCGGCACAGAGATCACCAGAAGCAGAAGCGCCAAGATCGTCAGGATCGAGTTAAACCAGGATGAGAACAGGTTATCGCGCAACCAGCGGACGGGACCAATTTGGGTTGTCGGCGGCTTCCTGTCAGGGGCGTGGGATGTGCGAACGAATGTCTCACTCATGGCCTAACGCTCCACCAGTGCCATATGGCGGTTGTACCAGTTCATCACGAGGGACGTGAATAGACTAAGGCTGAGATAGATCGTCATCGTGATCGCAATGACTTCCACTGCCTGCCCCGTCTGGTTGAGTACGGTTCCCGAAAACACAGACACAAGGTCTGGATAGGCGATGGCGACAGCGAGCGAAGAGTTCTTCGTCAGATTTAGATACTGACTGGTGAGCGGCGGAATGATGACGCGCAACGCCTGTGGAATGATGACAAGCCGGAGGATGGGCGTCGGTTTCAGGCCTAACGCACGCGCTGCCTCGGTCTGCCCTTTCGAGACAGCTAGAATGCCGGACCGGACATTCTCAGCGATGAAGGCCGCTGTATAGGTCGAGAGCGCGAGCAAGAGCGAGACAAACTCCGGAATGAGTGACCAGCCGCCTCTATATCCAAATCCCTGAAGCGTCGGGATCTCCGCTTTGAGGCCCATACCAAGCACCAGAAACACCAATACGGGAAGGACGACAACAAGCAGCGGCGCATAGGCAGCACCTTTGACGAGCTCTCCGGTCTCCAACCGCCGCTGTTTGGCATACCGAGTGATGAACCAGGCTGCGGCCGCGCCAATGATTGCCGACAATACAAGAAGGAGGCCGCTTCCCTCCAAGATCAGCGCCGGGACGTAAATGCCACGATTATTGAGAAAAGCTACTTCCAGCAGAGAGAGACTCTCCCGCGGAAGGGGAAGCGCCCGCAGCACGGCGAAGTACCAGAAGAATATTTGCAGAAGAAGCGGCACGTTTCTGGCAACTTCGACATAGACCGTCGCAATTCTCGCCACCAACCAGTTGGAGGACAGCCGCGCGACCCCCAGGGCAAAGCCCAAGATGGTTGCAATGAAAATACCGATCACAGCGACGAGAAGCGTATTGAGAAAACCCACAAGCAATGCCCGGCCGTAGCTCGATTGCTCGGTATAGTCGACCAGCGTGAGCGCAATGCCGAAACCCGCCGGATTCTCAAGAAACCCGAATCCAGACGCGATATTCTGGCGCTGAAGGTTCGTGATTGTGTTGTCGACGACAATCCAGACAAAGGAGCCGACGACAAACAGCACCGCGAGCTGGATACCGATCGCCCGCAGCTTTGGATTATTCCAGGGCTGCGGACTTGTCGGCCCCATGTCAGTTTTTTCAGTCACCGGATAAGGATCAGCGGATCGGTGGTGAATATTGCAAGCCACCATCGGTCCACAGCGCGTTCAAGCCCCGTGGGATGCCCAACGGCGTGTTGACCCCAACACCCCGCTCAAAGGATTCTCCGTAGTTCCCGACCTGAGTCACAATCTTGTAGGCCCAGTCGTTGGCTATACCGAGATTCTGACCAAAAGCCCCTTCAACGCCGAGGAGACGCCGAATAGCCGGGTTTTCGCTATTGCGCATCTCGCCTGCATTCGCAGAGGTCACACCCAGTTCTTCGGCGCTCACCATGGCAAAGAGTGACCAGCGGACGATATCCGCCCATTGATCATCACCCTGGCGTACAGCCGGCCCCAGAGGCTCTTTCGAGATAATCTCTGGCAGCACCACATGATCGTCCAGATTGGCGAGCTTCAGCCTTTCTGAATAGAGCCCAGACGCATCCGTTGTGAAAGCATCACATCTCCCAGCATCATAGGCAGCGACCACTTCGTCTGATTTTTCAAAAGCGACGATTGAGTAGGCCAAGCCGTTGGACCTGAAAAAGTCCGCGACGTTGAGTTCCGTGGTCGTACCCGTATTCGTACAAACGACGGCGCCGTCCAACTCCATGACGCTCTTCACACCAAGCTCTTTGCGGACCATGAAGCCCTGACCGTCATAATAATTGATGCCGACGAAATCGAGGCCGAGTGCGGTGTCACGCGTCAACGACCAGGTTGTGTTCCGGGTCAACACATCGATTTCACCCGATTGAAGTGCCGTAAAACGTTCCTTGGCCGATAGCGGTGTATACCGGGATTTATCCGCATCCCCAAAAACAGCGGCCGCGACGGCACGACAGACGTCTACATCGATGCCACTCCAGTCACCAGAGTCGTTGGGATTTGAGAAACCTGGCAGCCCCTGACTAACACCACAGCGCACATGTCCACGCTCGCGAACCAGGTCGAGCGTTGACCTGCTCTCGACAACGGGAAGCGGTTCAGGGTCGGCTTGAGGCGCCGTCTCATCCGTCGCTGCGGCAACCGGCGCAGGCTGATCAGTGTCTCCACCAAAGATCGGATACAGCAGAAAGCCAACGACAAGGCCAACCACCAGCGCCAGAATTGCTGGCAAAAGCCGATTGTTCATGAAATCTCCCCTCAAACACGCTCAACTCAATATTGAACTTTGACTTTGGCTCCATAGCTCTTTTGCTATCGCTCGCCACCCCCTATTCTTACAACGAAGTCGGCTGCGACACTAGAAGCGGTGATCACAAGTCCATGAGTGGCGAAAAATGACCAAAAAGAAGCAACAAGACACGACCATCGTCACAACCGGTCGAGATCCCCATAACAATCACGGGGTCATCAATCCCCCTGTCTACCACGCGTCAACCATCCTCTATCCAACCGTCGAAGCCCTCAATGCACGAGACGTAGACGTTACATATGGCCGACGGGGCACGCCAACCACCTTTGCCTTTCAGGATGCTGTCGCTGAGCTTGAAGGCGGGTATCGATCGCTCGTCACGCCGTCAGGACTATCTGCCTGTTCCATCGCCCTATTGGCGCATTTAAAGGCAGGCGATCACCTTCTTGTCACGGATAGCGTATATGGTCCCACACGGACCTTCTGCGACGTGGTCCTCAGCCGATACGGTGTTGATGTCGAGTATTACCCGCCTACAATTGGAGCTGGCATCACTAATCTTCTGAAGCCAGAAACATCTACTGTCTTTACGGAAGCTCCCGGCTCGCAGACTTTTGAGATGCAAGACATCCCGGCGATTTCTGCTGTAGCTCACGATGCCGGCGCCCTCGTCATCATGGACAATACCTGGGCCTCACCGCTCTACTGCAAACCGTTCGATCTTGGTGTCGACGTGTCGATACAAGCGGCGACCAAATATATTGTGGGACATTCGGATGTGATGATGGGCACCATCACCACCAACGAAAGAGCCTGGCGTGCGACCATAAAAAACCACGGTGCAATCGGTATCACGGCTGGACCCGACGATATCTATCTTGCACTCCGTGGTCTCAGAACCCTGTCCGTGCGCCTTGAGCGGCACATGGCGACCGGCCTTCTGCTGGCCAAGTGGCTCCAAGACCGCCCTGAAGTGTCCCGTGTGCTCCATCCCGCTCTGCCGACAGATCCCGGTCACGAAATCTGGAAGCGCGACTTTAGCGGTGCCTCCGGTCTCTTCGGAGTCATTCTTAAGCCAGCCAGCGACGAAGCAGTTGCCGCAATGCTCGACGACATGGAACTGTTCGGCATGGGCTATTCATGGGGCGGATATGAAAGCCTGATCATCCCGGCTGATCCAACCAAGATCAGGACGGCCACGACATGGGCACCCGAAGGTCCGCTCATTCGAATTCACGCTGGCCTCGAAGACCCTGAAGACCTGATCGCGGATCTGGAAGCAGGTCTCAACAGGCTGACGAACGCCTCATGAAATCGCTCGCATTTCTCATCAGCGTATGTTTGGTCGGATTTGTCGGTCCGGCGGAGAGCACGGGTGCCGCCTGTGAACCTATTTCAATTTTTGCGGCAGCCAGCACAACAGACGTCCTTGAGCAAATCGCAGCGGACTATGAGCGGGATACGGCCTGCTCGGTCAGCACCATATTCGCTGGATCAGGCACCCTCGCCCGGCAGATAGAAGCCGGTGCCCCGGCCGACATTTACCTGTCGGCGAGTACCGAGTGGATGGATTGGGTCGAAAGGACTGGACTTGTTCGCCAGGGAAATCGTGTGCCGCTGCTGGCGAACCAACTTGTGATCATTGTGCCCAAAGAGCACGCGGAGACACCCATCAACATTCAACAACGCGGCAATCTGGCGAACTATTTGGGAACTGAAAAACTGGCGATTGGAGACCCTTCAACAGTACCCGCCGGCCGATATGCAGCAACCGCCCTCCGACATTTCGGCGTCAAGGGACTTGGCGATGATCAGATTGTCCGCGCCTCTTCTGTCAGAGCGGCTGTTGCCTGGGTTGCACGTGGCGAAGCGAAGGCTGGCATTGTGTATCGAACAGATGCGAGCATCGATGACCGGGTGCGCATTGCTGGGACCATTCCCGCGATCCAAGGAAACGACATCATCTATCCGCTAGCGCTCGTCGGACGGACACCCAACGATGCCGCTCGATCCTTCTTCGAATACCTACAATCCTATAGCGCCGCCAGCGTGTTCGCTGATAACGGCTTCAGCCGGGTTTCTGGCCAGTGATGTTTGAACTATCAGAGGCGGAGTGGATTGCCTTGGTCCTCTCGCTCAAAGTCGCCTTTACCGGTGTCTTAGTATCTCTCCCCTTCGGGTTCGGCGTCGCATGGATCCTTGCCCGGACCAACTTTCCCGGCAAAATCATGCTGGACGGGTTGGTACACTTACCTCTCGTCGTTCCACCAGTAGCGACGGGCTATCTGCTGCTCGTCCTGCTCGGCGTCAACGGACCCGTCGGCGCCTGGCTCAATGATCAGCTTGGTGTCCGCCTTGTCTTCACTTGGCAAGGCGCAGCGGTCGTCGCAGCCGTCATGGGGTTTCCGCTTTTGGTCCGGGCGCTCCGTCTCTCCCTTGAGGCCATCGACACCGGCCTCATTCACGCGGCACGTACCCTCGGTGCATCACCGACCCGTGTCTTTGTCACAATTGTTCTCCCCCTGGTTTCCCCCGGATTGATTGCAGGCTCTCTGCTGGCCTTCTCCCGCGCACTGGGGGAGTTTGGCGCCACGATCGCATTTGTCGGAAACATTCCCGGTGAAACCCAGACGCTGCCCCTCGCTTTGTACAGCGCCCTGCAATCGCCGGGTGGAGAGGAAATGGGCTATCGGCTGGTCGTCATCTCGATCCTGCTGGCCATCGTGACACTAGCCGCTTCTGAACTTCTCGGACGCGCAGTCCGCAGGCGTCTCACAGGGGATGCCGTATGAATAGCCTGCTAGAAATAAACGTCAAAAAACAGGTCGGCGCCTTCGCACTAGACGTTGCCATCGAAGCATCTTCTGGGGTCACCGGCATCATTGGCCCGTCTGGCGCCGGCAAGAGCATGCTTTTATCAACAATCGCAGGCTTGGCTCACCCGGATCGCGGGTCCATTTATCTTGACGGCCATCCTCTCTATGAGTCTGAAACCAACATCAACCTAAGCCCTGAACACCGCGAACTCGGCGTGGTTTTTCAGGATGCGCGTTTGTTTCCGCATATGACGGTGAAGTCGAACCTCTCCTTCTCGCGAAGAGACAGTCGGCCTGCGCTCAGCACCATGGGAGAGATTGTCGCCCTGTTGGATATTGAGAACCTGCTTTCTCGGAGGCCTCATCATTTGTCAGGCGGGGAGAAGCAACGCGTTGCGATCGGTCGCGCGCTGTTATCCGCGCCCGCAGCCTTATTGATGGATGAACCGCTCGCGAGCCTAGATCTGGCGCGACGCCGAGAAATCATGCCCTTTTTAGAGAAGCTGCGGCACAGGTTCGATCTCCCGATCCTCTATGTCAGTCACAATCTGGACGAAACTCTGCGGCTTGCCGACAGTGTAATCGTCCTGAATCAGGGTAAGGTCCTCGCCCGAGGTGGCGTCGAAGAGACGTTGAGCCGCATTGATGTGCAATCACTCATCCTAGGTGGCGCAACAACGGCCGAACACCCTGAACCTGTGACGATTATGGCTGCGACGATCGGGTCGGAGGCTGCAGATGGGCTTATTTCCATTGAGACACCGTGGGGCACATTGACCGCACCCAACGTCAATGGAGCTTCAGGAGATGAAGTGCGGATCCGCATTAGGGCCCGTGACATTGTGCTCTCAAAAGATGAACCATCGGGCCTTTCAATCCGGAACGCACTCGCCGGTGAGGTGGGCATCATGACCGAAGCAGGGCCCACGCAGGTGGACGTACTCATTCGACCGTTAGGCAACGGCGAAGCTCCCCCGGTCTGGGCGCGCATCACTCAGCGGGCGGCAAAAGAGATGGGCCTACAGCCCGGCGTACCCATCTGGGCTCTCCTCAAGGCTGTAGTCTTAGCGTCGGATATTGAGCTTGAAGCGCTTCGATAGAGCTGCCCTCTCATGGTAGAGTGCACAAAACAAACCAACACTTGCGGGAGGCCACCGTGGCACAGGTAGAAGTGAAAAGTGAGATCACGGGGAAAGTATGGAAGATCGAGGCGAAGGCCGGCGATCAACTGGAAGAAGATGATCCCATTCTCATTTTGGAATCCATGAAGATGGAGATTCCGATTATGGCGCCCGCCGACGGAACACTCGTTGAGATTTTGGTGGCGGAAGAAGACCCCATTGAAGAGGGCCAAACCGTCGCCCTTTTCGACGAAGCCTAGCCTGCGACGCCAAAGAGCTTTCGAAGAAACGGGTTCAGCAATTTGGCGCCAGGATCAAGGCGCTTTCTCACATCACAGAAGTCCTGCCACCGTGGATAGAGCGCCTCTAGGTCATTGGCGGCAAGCGTGTGCAATTTCCCCCAATGCGGCCGTCCCTCATACTTCCGGAAAATCTGCTCAACACCTTGAAACAGCTTGGCGTATTCCTGTTTGTGATATTGATGAATTGAGATCGTGACCGAATCCCGCTCGTAAAAGGGACTGAGCCAGGCATCATCCGCCGCGACATATCGGTATTCAATTGGGAACAGAAAGTTGACGCCACACGCGCGCATGTGAGCTGCAACCTCCCTCACGCAGTCCGGACCGCTTTCAGCAGGCACCGCATATTCCATTTCATTGAACCGCACATTCCTGTCACTTGGAAATGCGTCATGCGACCATCGGGATCGGCCTGGCTCATCACCTGAGTAACGCGATCCGCCCTGCTCCGTCATCTGTTTCTGGAAACGCGCACGGAGGAAGGATGCAAACCTGCTGATCTCACAGAGCCTGCGGAACGCAATATCGGCGGGCCCATCCTGCCCGTCGGGCGCTCGCTTCCGCGCTTTAGGCTGTGTGTCGGAAACATTCAAAGTCTTGATCAACACGTCATCGGCGAACGGGAACCAGAAGAACTCAAAATGTCGGTTCCCATCTCTGAGCGCATCCAACGTATCAAACATCTGTGCGGCAGAGAGCCGTCCGCCCCGTTCCTCCAATGCATAAGCTGGCGCACATTGCAGCTCAATCTCGGACATGATCCCCAGACTGCCCATAGAAACGCGGCCTGCATGAAAAACATCCGCATTCTCATCCGCCGAGCAGTCAAGTATCTCTCCGGTCGGCAAGACCATCCGGAAACCTGTGACGGCCGCGGAAATGCTCTTGAGCTCTTTGCCTGTTCCGTGTGTGCCGGTGCCCACTGCCCCCGCAATGGCTTGCCGGTCAATATCGCCTTGATTGAGAAGCCCAAGTCCAGCCTCGTGCAGCAAAGGACCAAGATCTCTGATCGTCGTACCTGCCAGAACACGCGCCGTGGCAAACTCTGTATTCGCTGAAAGGACACCACTCATATTCTCGAGGGAAAAGAGAGTTCCGTTGCTCTCACAGATAGGCGTAAAGGAATGGCCGGAGCCTGCCACGCGGATCGGTCCCTCGCTATCCTTTATCAACGCTGCGAGCTCACCCTCATTTTGTGGACGGTGAAACATGAGCGGTCGCGACGTGACCCAGCCTGACCAATTCTGCCACTCGGTTTGCGACATGTCTGTTCCCCCAAAACACCTAGGCTTCGAGCATACAAAAGGCGGGCGCATTCACAATGCGCCCGCCTCTCATTTCAACTAAAAACCTAAATCAACGGCTGGCAGAAGCCCGCACGCCGGATGGGGTGAACTGGTCTTCGTTCAACTCATCCGCAAAGAAGTTGATCATGGGTTCTTGGTTTTTCAGGCCTTGGACCACGTACCGCCCAACGATCAGGTCATACACGATTTCCGATCCGTTGAAGCAGGTGGGGACGTCATAGTACTGGATGATATGAGCTTCTTGCGTCCGCCATAACTCACCGCGGCCGTCATAGAGCTCTGCAGCTGCCATTGTCCAGCTGTCTTCGTCCATATATTTCACGCGACGCGTGTAGATATGACGCTGCCCTTCATTCAACTTGCCTTCAACGGCCCATACACGATGCAGCTCATAGCGCAGCAGGTCCTGGTCAACATGGCGTTCTTGCGCAATTTCCTCATAGGTCAGCTGATCTGAACCGATCTTATAGCTGTTGTAAGCGATGTATTTTTCCTGCTTACCGAGCATTTCCCACGTGTATCGATCAGGTGATCCATTAAACAAGTCGAAATTATCGGCGGTCTGCAGACCATCGGAATAGGACTGCGGATTGTCATAGGCAATTGTTGGTGCACGACGCACACGCCGCGTACCAGGACTGTAAGACCAGGCATTACGAGGACCTGCAACCTGGTTGATCGTATCATGCACAAGGATAATTTCGCCGGCGCGACGCGCAGGAGAAACAACTGTCTGCATGTATTTCAGTGAAATATTGTTGAGGTCGGCAAAATTCTCGGTCGCGGGATCAGCGTAGGTAAAGATGACCTGATCGCGCACCACGATTGGTGTAAACCCACCGCCAAAGGACGGAGAGAAAGCCGAGAACTGACGCGTAAGCTTATGGCCGCGATACCGCAGATTGTGGTTCCAAACAACCTCAACGGCTTCTTGGGGAATTGGGAAAGGCGTGCCGAGAAGCGCGCCGTCCACACCATTACCGCCAGCGACAAGCGACGCGTTCACTGCATTTGAACGGTTTGCAGCATAGACCGCCTCAGGGAACGCACATGACCGCCGTGAGGGGTACACGTTCATCTTGTAGGTGTTGTAGGTGTTCAACAGAGCCAGGTGCCCCGGCGTCAGATTGTCTGCATATTCCGCGGCATTCTCTGGAGTAATCGTGAAAAGGATTTCATCATCCGCAAAAGGATCTGGATGATGCTCGCCAATCGTGTAGGCGATGCCCGCGGGCGGGCTTGATATCCCGCCTGTCCAGGCAGGAATGGTCCCCGCCGCGTTGCCGGCCCGTTCAGCGCCCATGGGGGTGAGGTCACCATCCAGGCGCGCAGCCTCGCTTTCACTCACACCAGCCATAGCCGGCAGAGTCATAAAGCTCATCCCAGCAGCTAGCGATGCCGCCAAAAGCCTGGTAGAGCCCTTCGTAAACACAGATTTCATGAGACACCCCTCTCCTGAGAGTCAAACATTTCCAACTAGCGCTCAGATATCAGTCAGCAATTGCTATTATTATTGGTCGCCGCTGCGTCAAACGCGCACGATACATCTTAAGATTAACAGAAAAGTGCGCATTTACCAATGCGTCATTATGGTCCGCCGCACTCAACTTGAGCCGACTTTTAGCTATCGCGTTCGTCAGCCAAAGGCGTGAATTCACGGGCCATCAGGGTCGCCTGTTTGATCTGTTCTGCGGTCATTGCACGCGAGACATTCTCAAGTTCGGTTGTCGCGAAATGGGGAAAGCCACCTTGCACAGCAAGCAGGTAGTACATGTAAGCTTTCTCGATATCTTGTTCGACACCAGTGCCCGTCTCATACATGGTCGCGATGTTATATTGTGCGACAGCACTGCCGCGTTTGGCGGCTTCGAGATACCAGTAGGCTGCCTTGTCGACATCCGCTGTCACACCCCAGCCATTGTCATACATCGTTGCCAGATCTTGCTGGGCGCGATCATCACCACCTTCGGCGCCAAGCGTTAGATATTTGACTGCCTTTGGCACGTCCCGCTTGACGACCTTAGCGTCGAAATATTCTTCGCCGAGCCTAAAGGCGGCCCCAGCGTCACCATTCTCATCTGCCGCTTTGGTCCACTCAGCGATCGCCTCTTCATAATAGCCGCGCCGATAGAGGTCATGACCGGTGGCTTCGCTGGCAGCAGCTGGCGCATCCGCTTCTGGTTCAGAAGCCCCACTTTGAGAGATCATGGCGCCGACCGCTGCCACCGCCAACAGAAGGGCTGCGAACATGCCAAGCGTAATGCGCTGAAGGTGCCCTTTCTCATCAGAAAGTACGGCAGCTTTGGCCCTATTCCGAGGTGCGCGGTGGTTCGTCATGGTCGTTTACCCAATTATCTGAATTCAGCGGTAAGCTTACATCTAACTATAGTCTCACTTGAAGAGCATTGGCGAGGAATCCCTCTCCTGCCAAGTTAACGATTGGTCACAAAGCCGTGTCGCTGATAGCGGAAAAATTAGCAGTAATCGGATTGCTGCAGCCCAACTGGGAAGGCGTGGCGTTGCTAGCCACTGTTATACTCGTCTTTGTGATGCTTGTCGCTTTTGTCGCCAGAGGTGTCAAAGGCCGCAGCTTTCTCGTTTGGGCGGGAATTGCAGCCCTCGCACAGGCGCTGGCAATCATTGTCCCTCTCATCATCGCCGCACTCACCGGGCTGGTCGAACCAAGCGATCTCAGCCCTTCAGGCTCTGTCATCGACTTTGCAACATTCCGCCTCTTCGCTGAGATGTCGGTTGTTGTCGGAATAACCACACTCATCGTGCTGAGTTTCCTCACACAGACCAAGTGGAAGACCTGCCCAGCCTGCAACGCGCGGGCTCCGTGGAACGCCAAATCATGTCCTGCTTGCGCAAGCGAATTCCCAAGTTCACACCGGGCGAAGAAACGGATGGAGCCCGGCGAGCAGCCTCGCTTGACCGCAAGGACCATCCATATCCCGCCAGAGCTGGACGCCAAACTCATCAGCTTGGCAGCACCTAAGGGACGGCGGGGAAAGACCACTGTGGATGCGGCTGTCTCAAGATATATCCGGCAATTGCTCGAGCAATTTGACTCGGAGTCCCGCCGGAAAGACCAAGACGCCGCTGAATAGTCCTGCTGCTTCTGCCGGACCAAGCCTGTTGCCACAGGGGTGTCAGGAAGTCGGTGCTAAGCAGCAGCGCCGAACGCAGGAAGGATCTCTGATGAAACACTTTTACAACCCCATGAGCAGAGCGATGACAACGCTTTGGATGTTCGCCGAACTGGAGATTGAGCCTGAGCAGATACTCGTCGACCTCCAGTCGGGTGCCACAGCCGCACCCGAATTCCGGGCGATCAACCCGATGGGAAAAATCCCAGTGCTGATCGACGATGGTATTGTTGTCACGGAGGTCGCCGCCATCTGTGCCTACCTCGCGGACAAGTACCCAGATAAAGGGTTTGCACCAATGCCCACCTCACCTGAGAGAGGCAAGTATTACCGCTACCTGTTCGTACCGGGGACCACTTTGGAGCCTATGTTCACTGTTAAATCGATGAATGTCGGCGACTACCCGAGCAGCTCCGTTGGCTTCGGCGATTTGGATCGCTGCCTTGCAACCATCGAAGATATGACCCCAGAAAGCGGTTGGGCCCTCGGAGATGACTTCACTGCAGCCGACATTGTCTTTGGTGGCACGTTGGATTTCTTCATTCAGACTGGATCGATAGAGGCACCGACGGATAAGCAAAGAGCCTATGTCAAACGCCTCAAAAGCAGACCAGCCTATCAGGCCACGCATGACCCGAGCTGGCACTAGATGCCTTTACGGCGTCCAATTTGAAGCGCCCTACTCCAGGCTTCCCACGATCGACGCGCGCTGAGAGAGCTCGATCCAGTTACCATCGGGATCTCGCACCATGGAAATGCGCGCAGTCTTGCCGAGAGTTACCGGCGACAGAGCTTCACCACCGCCAGCGTCAAGAACACGCTTGTGTTCCTCATCCACCTTAAACACCTGGAAAGTGATGTAACGCCAACCCTTCCCCTGGAATTCTGCATCGCTGGGTGCATCCGCATCTTCTTCCAGCAATATGAGACCTTCGCCCGCTTGGAACGCCAGCCCCTTGCTGTAAGGCCTCTCAGGAAAGCCAAAGGCGTCGGTATAAAAGCGCTTATGTGCCTCCAGGTCTCGTACACCCAGGCGGACGGCTATTTGTGAGATGCCCTCAGTGCCGGGCGCAACAAGCGAGACAGCGTTGCCATCGGGATCGGTCAGGCTTGCTGGCGTTTTGTCGCTTGCCACCAACAGTTCCAGATATCCGGCCGGCGGCGTATCCGAGATTGTTTCTTCGAGATGATTGATTTTGAGGACCGATCCCATGAGATCATGCCGGTGCTGCGTCTGCCCGCGTTTGATCTTAAGCACATGATCGAACGGCACGCCGACATCGGCCTGCCAAAACCTGAGCATGTCATCAAGATTGTTCGTGGCCAACCCGATATCGAATTGAGGCTTTGCTAGTTTCATCTCGCGAATCTGCGACCCCATTTCTTCGTTCCCAACAGGTTGCACATTGCGAATACAACAATGAGCCTACTTTGCCAAATCGCCAACATTTGTCAGACAGCCTGCCTAAGCTGAACGATTGTGCACCCTTGCCGAGCGCAAAAGTGAGCCGCTGTTTGGTTTAAGTCCCCCGTGCATCTGGCCCGCATATTGCTCTATTTCTTCTGAAGGGGTGTCTTCGTTTCAAAACAAGACACCCTTTGCATATCTATGTAATGACGCTTTCTAATTCCGCTATTGGGTAGTGGTTTGGGATCCCGATTTGCAACGAGGGAAACCATGCCGTCTGTTCTTTCAGCACAACACCATCTGTCTCAATTCACGGATGGACGTGACAACAATTTCAATCTTATCAGACTAGTCGCGGCCTTTTTGGTGTTGTTTTCGCATTCTTATTCTGTCGTCTTAGGTACAGACGATTCCTACCGACCCCTGCTCGACGCAACCGGGTTTTCGCTCGGCGCCCATGCCGTCAACATCTTCTTTGTCATCAGCGGTCTTTTGGTCATGCAGTCGTGGGACCGAACCCCCTCGCCAACCGCCTTCATCGCCGCGCGTGTGCTGAGGATCTATCCAGCGATCCTAGTCTACACAATTCTCATCGTGTTTTTCCTTGGTGCCGCATTGTCAGACCTGCCATTGGCGAGCTATTTCTCGGCCCAACAAACCTGGACCTACCTAGTCTCTGTCGGCAGCCTCGTCGAGACGGATCAAACACTGCCGGGCTTGTTTGCCGACACGCCTGATGCATCGACGGTGAATGCTTCTCTATGGACCATTCGCTATGAACTTATTTGCTATATGAGCCTCATGCTGGCTGGCATGTTGGGCTTCTTCAGATCTCCAACACGCTTTACTATCGCCTCCCTGGCGGCAGCATGTGCCTTGCTGCTTTTCTCACAAACAGCGATGGCGAACGACACGCAGGCGCCATACGGCAGTATCGTACGATTTGGCCTGTGTTTCGGAATTGGCGTCTGCGCCTATCACTATCGGACCAGTTTGCGTCTTCATTGGACCGGGATCGCAGCAGCGGGAATTCTGGCTTACCTATCCCACGGGATGCCACTCGGCACATTTGCGCTCTACCTCGGACTTGCCTACACCGTCCTGTGGATTGCCTATATCCCGGCCGGACCGATCCGCAAGTTCAACAAAGTGGGCGACTATTCATATGGCGTCTACATATACGCCTACCCGATTCAGCAAGCAGTGATTGCATCAGCCCCCAACCTGTCGCCAATCCACGTATTCCTAATCGCTGGATCAGCGACACTGGCTATCGCGATCCTGTCTTGGCATTTCGTCGAGAAACCTGCTCTGAAGGCCAGATCTGCTCTTGGCCGGTATTTTTCAAGAAGATCAAAGTGGCGATCCCGCGAGGACTCGAACCTCGAACCTGCTGCTTAGAAGGCAGCTGCTCTATCCAGTTGAGCTACGGGACCTCACGTGAGCGCTGGACACGCTGAACGACCGATTAGTGTGTCCACTGTCCAATGCGGCCGAACTTGAAATTGTCGGAATAGGCCTTGATGGCCCTTTTGCCCTTTTTGGGTTCCATGACCTGATAGGCAATCCCATGTTTCTCCGCATAGGCGACAGCCTGCTCCTTGCTCTCAAACTCCATTTTCACCTGTGAGTTCATGTCGGCAGAGCTTGTATAGCCCATTAAAGGGTCAATGGACCGCGCCTGCTCGGCTTCGAACTCCAGGACCCACATGCGCATTCTGGCAGTGCCGGACTGCATCGCAGTTTTCGCGGGCTTATAGATGCGTGCAAGCATGGAAGATTCCTCAAGGCCAAATCAGTATCTTGTCCACTGTATCGCCTGATTTGTGTCCAAAAACAAGAGCTTGGCGCCCCGGAACGGGCTCAATTCCGTCACCAAACTATCGCACCCCAGACAAATAGTGGTCATGGCCGATCCTTAGACAAAGGCGCATTCAGAGCGGCAGAAAGCCGCTATCCGAAATCGTCCCTCAGTGCGTTATGGAGAGGCCAATCATGACCAACACTTCTCAGAAGACGATCACCGCCGCAGAAGCTGCCCGCAAACTCAATCGCCTTGGATTCAACTGGCTGGACGTAGAGTTCATCCTCGAATTCGCGCCGCACCACCTCGCGGGCGGACACATGCGCTACCCGACCGATGACCTGCAGCATTTCGTGAAGCGGGCTTTCTGGCTCAATGAGATACCCATCGATTTTACGCCAGCTGCCGCGGCCTAAAGGCTCAGCGGGTGATGGCGCTTGAGAAACTCGAGAATGGCTTCAGCGACTTGTTCCGGTTGTTCCGGAAGCAGCGCATGTCCCGCATTTTCGATCTCTGCGACCGTCACCCGGTCACCAAACTCCTCCTTTAAGAGGACAGCCGTATGTTCTGGCGGTGCGATCGTGTCATCCATCGCCTGAACCACGAGCATGGGCGCCATGCCGCCGCCCCAAAAGTCCGATGACGGCGTGGTGCGGGTTGTGTGCCCTTGAAGCTGCGCCGTCCCCGTGGACCATCCGCCCATCCAATAATCCGGTATTTCATTGTCACCGCTAAAAAACGCGTACCGCACTTTTGGGCGCCGCCACCAATCCGGCATGAACGTCAAAAAGGTGCTTCTGAGTGCCTCAGCGGCTTTCGGGTCAATGGCAACCTTGCCGCCGGCAGCCACCAACACAGTCGCTGCAACACGCTCGGGATAGTCGGCCGCATAGGTCCGCGCGATGCGATTGCCGAAGGCGTGCCCAAGGACAACAATCTGTTCTCCCGCCGTCACTTCTTTCTCAACGATCTCATGCACCCCATCCGCGAGGTCATGGCCCGTCATTCCCTCCGCATCCATCAGCGTGCTGTCGCCGATCCCCGGCGGATCGATGGCGATGGTCCGGTAACCTGCCTGGTTAAGACTGGCCACTAACTCGTTGAAATCGCTGGCCGCCCGCCCCAGGCTCGCCAGCAGAACGACAGAGGGGCCAGTGCCTGAGATATAGTAGCCACGAGTCTCATCACCACTGACAAGGGTGGTCGCCTCGCCCACCGAGGGTCTTGGTGGAACGTTTGAAAGCCACACATAGAGGCCGCAAACAGCAACAACAACCGCCAGGCCCAAAAGCCCTGTCATCCACCAACTCATGACTTCCCCCCAAATTATATGGGGCACAGCTTATGGATTGGCTTCGATGAAATCCATAATGACCGTCGAAAGCGCTTCTGGCTGATCATGTTGAAGGAAATGACCGCCGGTCTTGATCGTTGTATGAGGCTGGCCCTTGGCACCCGGCACTTCTTCCTGAAATCGCTTCTCGCCACCGGCTGTCACCGGGTCCATATCGCTGAATGCCGTCAGGAACGGTTTCTCCCACTTCCGGAATACGTCCCACGCCGCCCGATTGGCGGGGATCGCTGGATTGTCCGGGATGATGGGCACCAGCGAGGGGAACTTGCGAGCGCCCGCCATATACTCATCGCTGGGGAACGGGGCATCAAAGGCTGCGGCTTCCTCGTCAGAAATGCCGACTGGCGAACTGTTTTGAACCATGTTTGAGACAACAAAATCAGTCGCTTCGGCTGCAAACTTCACCCAGTGAAGGAAACCCATCCCATTTGTGTTCTCCACAAAGTGTGTGGCGAGGTTTTCAGCTGTCGGGACCTCAATGCTCTCATAATAGGCGTGCATCTTCGGCGCCATCTCCATCGGCACATCCTTGGCATCCGGCAGACCGGTGTTCCCAATACAGACGCGCGCAAAACGCGCCTCGTTTTCAGCAACGACCCGAAGGCCGATCAGCCCTCCCCAATCCTGGCCAAAGAAAGTGACATTCTGCAGATCGAGCTGTTTCACCAGCGAAGTCACCCACCCAACGTGCCGAGCATAGGTATAGTCATCGATGCTGGTGGGCTTATCGGACCGTCCAAAACCGATGAGATCCGGACAAATCACCCGATATCCCTTCGCCGTAAAGAGCGGAATCATCTTGCGGTAGAGATAGGACCAGACAGGTTGCCCATGCATCGCCAGGATAATGGACCCATCTTTTGGTCCCTCATCCACATAGTGCATCCGCACGATGTGACCCTCGCCATCATCAACGTCGCAATAATTGGGGGCAAAAGGATACAGAGGCAGGTTTTCGAACCGCTCTTCGGGGGTGCGCAGAACTTCCATGGACGTCTCCTGTTATTGGTTGAGCCCATAGAAACTAATGACACTCAACATGTCAATTGACATCCGCACATTGATGGCCGGATTATCCATCCACTGGGAACCGATGACCTGTCGTCCAGGGTATGAAAGAGGTAGGAGGAGCAATTGGCCGATCAAAATCTCTCCTTTCTTGACCAGGATTGTCCGCTGACCCTCCGCGAGGGCTTGGACGAATTGTACGAAAAACAGCCAATTGTGGGCGCGTCGGCCAAAAAGGTCGGCAAAATGTTCATTGATCATGACGCAACCCACGTGGTCTTCGGCTGCGACACAACCTTCCAGGGCGAGGCAATGTTGGATGCGTGGACACTGGGTGGTACGGACATCGGGTGGAAAGGCGCGATCGCCTATTCGCGGATGCCCGAGGTAAAGGAGATCATTGAAAACCTGGTTCAGGAAGAAGGCGGGCGGCTAAGGCTCTATTGGAAGTATATCTGGACAACCCTGCCAAAGGTTCTGACGGTCCGCTTTGGCCGCGTGCGGAAAATGACCAAGCGCTGGCCATATCACAACATCAGCGAAAGCATGTGGGAGCAACCTGTCGCAGAACTCCGCAAGGAATACGGCATACGCGTCGGCCGATAGCACCAGCGTGTTCCGAAGTTCAGCTGTTGGGAAATACTGGTCGGGGCAGCAAGATTCGAACTTGCGACCCCCTGGTCCCAAACCAGGTGCGCTACCAGACTGCGCCATGCCCCGACGGCGCCTTGTTAGCGCCCCTTTGCTTTTGGTGCAATGCCCAAATCAAAGAAAATCGGCCAAAATTTCGGCCGACAGGGCCGCCTATTCCCGATGCCGCTGCATAAGCTTGAAAACGCCTGTAGCACGCAGCACCGACCTGCTGCCCACATAGAGTTCCGCTTCACAAAACGCCACAGATGACGTGGCACGTGTGACCCTGGCCGTCCCCTCAAGCCACTCTCCAGGCCGCGCTGATGAGAGGAAGTCTGAGTTCATCCGGGCTGTGAGCGCCACAGTCTTGGTTTCGAGATAAACCGCGGTGCCCAGCAGCCCATCGGCAAAAGCCATTAGCATGCCGCCATGGGTAATGCCTTTGGAATTGCAGTGGCGCTTTTGCACCCTCACGCCATGACAAAACCCGTCTTCGGTCGTTTTGTGAAAGAACGGTCCATTGTGCGAGGTATACGGCCCGCGCGTCATCGATTCCTGAAAGCCTGCAGGCGGATTATGAGGAATATCGTCGTCTTGAGAATGATTGTGAGAATGAGACATGGCTCTGCTTAGCCCAAGCCAAGCCAGAATGCACCTGCTTGAGATAAACTAGTGCGCGTCCTCAGGCGGATCGCCGCCATCGTCACCGGCCGATATCTCGGCCACCATCAACCCCTTCGGACCTTCTCCGAAGCGGACACTGACTTCCTGGCCGGGGACCAATTCGCGGATCCCAAATCGCCGCAAAGTCTCCATATGCACAAATATGTCCGGTGTCCCATCACCCCGGGTGACGAATCCATAGCCGCGCGCCCGGTTGAACCATTTCACAACGGCAACCTCGAAATCACCCACAGGAACAACGGCGGTCTCAGGGTTTTTATCAGCAGGCCGGATGGGTGCGCTCTGCACCGCAGTACTATCGTCTATCTCGAGAATCTTCGAGGCCTGCATGCCTTTCGGCCGCTTCACAGCCTCGCAGGTGATTGTGGCCCCTTCTTCCAACGTGTCCCGTCCAAACTGACGTAAACACGAGGAGTGCACCAACACATCCGCAGCGCCATCGTCTGGCACCAAGAACCCGTACCCCTTTACCGAATCAAACCACTCAACAACGCCGTGTATTTCAACAGTCGTTTCGGGTGATTCACCGGTGGATTCGAATTGTTCTTCCATCCCCACCCCGAAATCAGACCGGATATGGTACCGCTACTCAAGCAACTCACACCTGCGGCAGACCGGCCGTCTTTGATCTTCAGCGTGCCCCCCCCAAAGAGGCAATGGTTAATTATACAGATTTTTCCGTCACGGCCAAACCGGTAACGCAGCTTTTGTCCCGGCCAAATCACAATGTCCGCACGTCTTGCAGGCTCAACGATGAGCGATTAAGAAAAGAGATGAACTGTTGAAGGTCTGCACAAAATATGAGCGGAGCCTTCACAGCTCGTTTCGAGGATCAGCGCAACAAGGGCAAAAACAAGATTGCGCTCTTAGTCCGAAAGCAGGGGAATGATTCACGCTGTCACTATGGGCTTGGGCCTATTTGGTCTCTGGCTGCTCCTATCTGGCTATCTGGACAACACTTTGTTGTTGGGACTGGGTGTCGCGTCCTGCGTTGCCTGCGTCTACATCGCAGCCAGGATGGAAGTGGTCGACCATGAGTCGATCCCGTTGCAATTGAAGTTTGGTGTATTTGGATACCTTTTTTGGCTCTCTGCCGAGATCGGAAAAGCGAACTGGGCCGTCTCAAAAGTCATTCTTTCGCGCCGCATGCCTCTCCGGCAGCGGATGCTCACCGTGCCGGCGGAACAGGTCACCGACGTGGGCCGAGTGACTTTCGCGAATTCGATTACGCTGACACCCGGCACAATCACGGTAGAAACAGAGAATCACTCCTTCCTGGTCCATGCGTTGACGGATGACGCGGCAGATGCGGAAGCTCTGACTGACATGGGTGCGCGTGTGAGTGCCGTGGAGAGCCGCGCATGATGTTCGTTGCCGCAACCGCTGCCGTATCCGTGTCGATGGCGCTCATTCTGGTGAGAGCCTTTCTCGGCCCGACAGTCTATGACCGCGTACTTGCGGTAAATGCCTTCGGAACCGTGACGGTTCTGATATTAGGCCTCATCGGCTTCCTCACAGACCGTCCGGAGTTTCTGGATATTGCCCTGCTCTATGCCCTCATCAACTTTGTAGGGACGATCGCGATCCTGAAATTCTTCCGATACAGAGCTCTAGGTCGGAACCCGGTCCGCCCATCCGGCACCTCAAAGGGGAGCGCCGCTGAATGATAGATCTAGCGCTCGACATTGCCAGTTGGATCTCGTTTGCCCTCGGAGGCTTTTTCCTGATCGTCGGCGCCTTCGGCATGATCCGCTTGCCGGACTTTTGGTCACGGCTGCATGGCGCTGGCGTTATCGATACGGCGGGCGCGGAACTCATTCTGCTCGGCATGATGTTCCAAGCTGGGCTCACGCAGGTCACCATCAAACTCATTCTGATTGCTTTGTTTGTTTTCCTGACCAGTCCCACGGCGACCCATGCGGTGGCAAATGCGGCTTACGTTGCCGGCATTCGCCCACTCGGCGAGGTGAAGAACGAAAAAGACGAAGATGCGGAAGGGGCAGCGTCATAGAAGCCTATATCGATATTATCCTCTTCGGTTTCCTGATCATAACGGCCTTCGCCATTATGAAACTGCGCAACCTATTCGCCGTCGTCATGCTGTCCGGCGTCTTCAGTCTGTTATCAGCTGGCCTCTTTGTGGCGATGGACGCGGTGGACGTCGCTTTTACGGAAGCCGCTGTTGGCGCCGGCATCTCGACGGTGCTCATGCTCGGGACGCTTGCCCTCACCCGCCAGGTAGAAAAGCCTGCACAGCATTCGAGAGCATTGCCGCTCCTCGTCGTCTTTGTCACAGGCGCCGCCCTGCTCTATGGCACAGCAGACCTGCCCCCATTTGGGGCCGCTGACACACCGGTCCAACAGCATGTGGCACCGGAATACATAGAACGCACACCGGCCGAAATTGATATTCCCAACATCGTCACCGCCGTCCTCGCCTCCTACCGGGGCTATGACACGCTGGGTGAAGTTGTCGTTATTTTCACAGCGGGCATTGCTGTGATCGTGTTGCTCCACAGCTCGACAAGACGCCGACGAGAAGATGACAGCGAGGGAGCCGACACCTAATGGACCATCATTTCATTCTGCGCGTCGTATCGAAGATGCTCATCCCACCCATTCTGCTCTATGCCCTCTATGTCCAGTTTCACGGAGACTTCGGTCCTGGGGGTGGTTTTCAGGCGGGTGTGATTTTTGCCGTTGGCTTTGTCCTTTACGGACTCGTTTATGGGCTGGACAAGCTGCGCCGGGTCGCGCCTCCCGCGGTGGTTCGCGCCGGCGTCGCCCTAGGGGTTCTGCTTTATGCGGGCACCGGTGTGGTCAGCTTCTTCAATGAAAAGAACTATCTCGACTATTCAGCACTTGCCGACGCCGATAACCCGGTTGGCGGCCAGCATCTGGGTATCATCCTCGTTGAGGCTGGCGTTGGCCTGACAGTCGCAAGTGTAATGATTGCCGTATTCATCGCGTTTGCCTCCCGCGCACCTGAGATCAAGGACACAGATTGGTGATGTGGGACGAGATGACAGCCGAGTTTTTTGTTGGCCATTACAATTATTGGATGACGGTCGTCCTCATGATGATCGGACTTTATGTCGTTGTGAGCCGGGGCAATCTGGTGAAAAAGATTGTGGGTCTGAACCTTTTTCAGACGTCGGTCTTCATGCTCTACATCTCGATGGCAAAGATATTGGGCGGCACCGCGCCGATCCTGACGGGCAATCCCGATGAGGTTTATTCCAATCCTCTTCCCCATGTCCTTATTCTCACGGCCATTGTCGTTGGCGTGGCAACGACCGCGCTCGGACTGGCTCTAATCATCCGAATTCGCGAGAGCTTTGAGACAATCGAAGAGGATGAAATCTTCGATATCGAACAACAGATGGCGAAAGACGCCGCATCGACCGGCGGAGAGCGCTAACCAATGCTGAGCAATATCGCGCCTCACCTTCCAGCTTTGCAGGTGGTCATCCCTCTCATTGCCGCGCCCATCTGCGCATTGTTTCTGAACAAGCACCTCGCCTGGGGCGTCGCGTTTGTTGCATCCGTCGCCGCATTTGTCGTGTCGGCGCTTCTCCTCAGTTCCGTGCTAGACGGTTCGGTGATCTCCTACCATATGGGAGGCTGGGCACCGCCTTGGGGCATCGAGTACAGGATCGACGCCGCCAACGCCTTTGTCTTGTTCATCGTGTCATTGGTCGGAGCCCTCGTGCTCCCCTATGCCCGTGTGAGTATTGAGCGTGAATTCGATAGCTCCACGCATGGCTACTTCTATACCTGCTATCTGCTTTGCCTCACCGGGCTGCTGGGTGTCACCGCAACCGGCGACGCGTTTAACGTCTTCGTGTTCCTGGAAATCTCGTCGCTAGCGACCTATGCACTCGTGGCATTTGGTGCCAAGCGTGACAAGCGCGCACTCACCGCTGCATACAACTACCTGATCATGGGCACGATCGGCGCGACCTTCTTTGTGATCGGTATTGGCTTCCTCTACATGGTCACCGGCACACTCAATATGGCTGACCTCGCCGCCCGCCTCCCGGAAGTTGGAGACACACGCGTCACCCGTGTCGCCTTTGTCTTCATTCTCGTGGGCTTGGGCCTAAAGCTCGCGATGTTCCCGCTGCACCTATGGCTTCCAAACGCCTATACCTTTGCACCATCGCCAGTGACCGCCTTCCTGGCGGCGACCGCCACAAAGGTGGCGCTCTACGTGATGCTGCGGTTCATGTTCACCGTCTTCCAGTTCGACCATCCCATGCAGGGGCTGACCTTCGAATATGTCGTCATGCCACTGGCCCTTGTGGCGATGTTTGCAGCCTCAATCGCGGCCGTATTCCAGGAAGACATTAAACGTCTCCTCGCCTACTCGAGTGTCGCCCAGGTAGGATACATGCTGCTTGGCGTGGCATTGCTTACGGAGGCTGGGGTCACAGCCGGGATTATTCACCTGTTCAATCACGCGGTCACAAAAGGGGCGCTCTTCTTGGCGGTAGGGTGTTTTGTCTATCAAGTGGGGTCCAGCCATCTGGCGGACCTCAAGGGCATCGGAAAAACCATGCCCTGGACGACGGCCGCGCTTGCGGCTGGAGGCTTGAGCCTCATCGGTGTCCCGCTCACCGTTGGCTTCATCTCGAAATGGTACTTGATTCAGGCGTCGCTTGAGTCCGGATCCCTGCTGATTGCCGGATTGATTGTCGCTTCCTCACTGATCGCGGTCGTGTATATCTGGCGCATCGTTGAAGTCGTTTATCTCGAGCCTGTACCTGAAGGACGCACGGCCAAGGAGGCGCCGATCTCAATGATCGTGCCGACCTACGCCCTGGTGGCCGCCAGCATTTATTTTGGGATCAATAGCGAACTCACGAGCGACGCCGCAACGGTAGCCGCGAACGCGCTCTTTTCGGTCACCGATCTGGCGAGCGAGGGAGGCAGACAATGAGCCCTGAACTCGCAATCACACTGACCATCTTGCTTCCCGCTTCCGCCACGCTTCTGCTTGCCGTGTTGGACAAACAACCCAACCTCCGCGAGGCGGTAAGTCTCCTCACGGCGGGCGCACTCTTTGTCATCGTGCTGGGACTGCTACAAACAGTCTTGGAAGGTGGCCAACCCTCAGCCCACTGGTTCGACGTCCTGCCTGGCCTGACGCTTGCCTTTGAGATTGATCCTCTCGGCATGCTCTTTGGCCTGGTAGCATCCGGACTATGGATCGTCACTGCGCTCTATTCGATCGGATATATGCGCGGCAACAATGAAACCCATCAGACGCGCTTCTATATCTGCTTCGCGATCGCAATCTCCGCGGCCATGGGCATTGCCTTTGCCGCCAACATGTTCACGCTCTTCATCTTTTACGAGGTGTTGACGCTTTCCACCTATCCCTTGGTCGCCCACAAAGAAACAGATGTCGCGCGCAAGGGGGCTCGCTCCTATCTTGCGATCCTTATCAGCACGTCCATCGGGTTTCAGCTCGTCGCCATCATCTGGACCTGGGTCGTCGCCGGCACCCTCGATTTCCAGCAGGGCGGTATCCTTGCCGACAAGATCGATCCGACGCTCTTGCCCTTCTTGCTTGCGCTCTATGCATTCGGTATTGGCAAGGCGGCTCTTATGCCTTTCCACAGATGGCTGCCCGCTGCCATGGTCGCGCCGACACCGGTCAGCGCGCTTCTCCATGCCGTTGCCGTCGTGAAGGCCGGTGTCTTCACCATGCTGAAAGTAGGTGTCTATATCTTCGGGATCGACCTGCTGGCCACGACCGGTGCAGCAAATTGGCTGATGTGGCTTGCGGCTTTCTCCATCCTGGCAGCCTCAATCGTCGCCATGACGAAAGACAATCTAAAAGCCCGGCTCGCCTATTCCACTGTCAGTCAACTGTCCTACATCACCCTCGGAATGGCCCTGGCCACCTCGCTGGGGGTTATGGGTGGCGCGATGCATATCGCCATGCACGCCATGGGCAAGATCACGCTCTTCATGTGCGCTGGCGCAATTTATGTCGCCACCCACAAGACAGAGATCAGCGAGATGGACGGGCTGGGGCGTCTGATGCCTTTCACCTATGCCGCCTTTTTTGTTGGCGCCCTTTCTATTATCGGTTTGCCCCCACTGGGCGGCGCCTGGTCGAAATGGTACCTCATGCTTGGCGCCGCAGACACCGGACAGATCATCATGATGGGTGTCTTTATGGTGAGCTCTCTTCTCAATATCGCCTATCTGTTGCCGGTTGTGGCGCGCGGCTTTTTCGCGGGCACCCCGAGACCTGCTGCACATTCTTTGGGCGCGGCCGCGGCCCCTTCAAAAGGGATACAAGAAGCGCCGCTTTGGTGCGTGGTCCCGCCCTGCCTCACAGCCATTGGGTGTCTGCTGCTCTTCTTCTACGCAGGTGACATCTACACGCTGATCGAGCCGGTCGCCTTCCCGGATGGGACACCCCAGCCATGAGTGACGAGATGAAGACTCCCGAAACAGATCCTTCGACGCTCCCTTGGCTTGGGCGCAAACTGCTTTGGCTCGAAAACAGGAAAAATGTCGACCGCATCATCTATGCGCTTTTCATTCTCTGCGCGGGTCTGTTTGCTGCTGAATTCATGTATCACAAGCACAGCTACCTCGATATTGAGGACATCCCCGGTTTCTATGCCGCGTATGGCTTCTTCATGGGCGCCGCAGCGGTGATCTTTGCACGGGCAATACGCGTCATCCTTAAACGCGATGAAGATTATTACGATCCTAAGGATGTGGGATCTGAGCCTTTCCCAGAGGATCAGCTAAGCCGGGAGTCGATCCCAGGGGACGGGCAATGACTGATCTTTTCCCACCATTTCTTCTGTTCGTTGCCGGTGCCGCACTGCTGCCGTTCGTTCCAAATGGACATCCTCGCGCTCTGGTCGCGCTCATCGTTCCGGTTGTCAGTGCCTACGTCATTTGGATGATGCCGGAAGGCCTCCACGGCCAATTCATGCTCATGGGCCAGGAGCTCACGCTGCTGCGGGTGGACAAACTCTCTATCATCTTTGGTCTCGTATTCTCCCTCGCTGCGTTCCTGGCGCTGATCTATGCCTGGCATGTACGCGACACTATTCAGCAGACAATGTCGCTGCTTTATGCTGGCGCTGCCATCGGCGCGGTGTTTGCGGGTGATCTCATCTCGCTATTCATCTTCTGGGAAGGCACAGCTATAGCGTCGGTCTTCCTGATCTGGGCAAGACGGACTGAAGGTGCTTACTGGACAGGCATGCGCTACCTGATCATTCAGGTTGGGTCAGGCGTTATCCTGCTTGCAGGCATTGTGCTCCAATATCTGGACACCGGGTCCCTTGCATTCGAGGCAATGACCCTCGGCAGCCCGGCGACCTGGTTCATCTTCCTGGCCTTCGGCATCAAATGCGCTTTCCCGCTTCTGCATAACTGGCTGGGAGACGCCTACCCCGCGGCAACTGTCACGGGCACGGTCATTCTTTCGGCATTCACGACGAAGCTGGCGGTTTATGCATTGGCGCGCGGTTTCGCCGGCACCGAAATCCTGGTCTATATCGGCGCCACCATGACTCTGTTCCCGATCTTCTATGCAGTGATCGAAAACGACCTCCGCCGGGTCCTGGCCTACAGCCTCAACATCCAACTGGGTTTTATGGTGGTCGGTGTCGGTGTCGGGACGGAACTGGCGCTCAATGGCACGGCAGCCCATGCCGTGGTGCATATTCTCTACAAAGCATTGCTGTTTATGAGCGTTGGCGCCGTCCTTTACCGAACGGGCACGGCCAAAGCGTCCGAGTTGGGCGGACTTTATAAGACCATGCCGCTCACCATGATCTTCTGCGTCATCGGCGGGGCCTCAATCTCCGCTTTCCCTCTGTTCTCAGGCTTTGTCACAAAATCACTGATCCTGTCCTCATCGGTGAAAGAGGGTCATTACATCGTCTGGGGTATCCTGCTCTTTGCCTCTGCGACCGTGCTGCACTATTCCGCCATCAAGATCCCCTATTTTGCCTTCTTTGGCCGTGACAGCGGGCTCCGTCCGAAGGAAGCCCCTTGGAACATGCTGCTGGCCATGGGTCTGACGGCCTTTCTTTGTATTGCAGTCGGTGTATACCCAGATCCGCTTTATGCGCTGTTGCCCTATGACGTAGCGTATGACAGCTACACAACCAGCCATGTGATAACGCAACTTCAGCTGCTCTTGTTCTCTGCGCTCGCCTTCGCCATCCTTGTGCGCACTGGCATCTATCCGCTGCAGCTGAAATCAGTGAACCTCGATTTTGATTGGACCTATCGAAAGCTCTTACCAGCGTTGGTAAGGGGCATTCGTGCCCTTATTCGGGCGATCTGGGGTGCGTTTATCGACGCGAGCCTGCGCAGCATCAATTATGGAATAGCAGCTCTGGGACGAGCGCATGGCGCTGAAGGCCTTCTTGCCCGCGCCTGGCCCACAGGGTCTATGGTACTTTGGATCGCGGTGCTCCTTGGCGCGACGCTTCTGCTAAACTATATGTGACGGATCACGCTTTCCGCCCTAGAGAAAAAGGCCACCTGTTATGGAAATGACCGGCGAATTCCGCATTCCTGCCCCCCAAGCCGAGGTTTGGGCGGCCCTTAACGACCCGGAAGTCCTGCAACAGTCCATACCCGGTGCTGAAAGCGTTGAGAAAACAAGTGACACAGAATTCGCCGCCGTTGCAAAGGCCAAGGTCGGACCAGTCAGCGCGAAATTTAAAGGTAATGTGACCCTCTCCGATATTGATGCCCCCAACGGGTACAAGATCAGCGGCGAAGGCTCCGGAGGCGCAGCAGGATTTGCAAAAGGATCGGCCATTGTGAAGCTAGCACCAGACGGCGACGGCACGATCCTCAGCTACGAAGTTCAGGCGACTGTCGGCGGGAAACTTGCGCAAGTCGGCCAGCGGTTTATCGACTCTACGGCAAAGAAGATGGCCGACGAGTTCTTCACATCTTTTGCCGCCATTACAGGTGGCACGACAGAAGACGAGGTCGATGCGATTGCGCCGACAGACATACCCCTCGTCCCAGATGAAGAAGCAGGCCTCGGCCTTTCTCCCTGGATGTGGGGCACACTTGTGATCGCTGGTGCATTGATTGGCATCTACCTCATCACTATGTAGTGCGTACCCAGTTTGGTGCCGCATGGCTTGACGTCGACGGACCAAGGGCAGACACTTATTTCAACCAAACTCAAAGGGCGCCTGCGAATGCCCTGTCGGCTGCTTGAGGCCGAACCTAACTTCGGGAGGATCCATGACCCTCGTTTCAATGACGGTCAACGGCAAACCGGTATCAGGTGATGTCGAAGGCCGCACTTTGCTTGTGCAGTTCATCCGCGAAAATCTTGGCTTAACTGGGACACATGTGGGCTGCGACACCAGCCAGTGTGGTGCGTGTGTGATCCATATGGACGGTAAAGCTGTAAAAGCCTGCACCACCCTGGCGCTGCAGGCAGAAGGCGCCGACATCACGACTATTGAAGGTCTTGCCAAGGGCGACGAACTGCACCCCGTGCAAAAGGCGTTCAAAGAAAATCACGGCCTGCAATGCGGTTTCTGCACCCCAGGTATGATCATGACCGCGGTCGACATGATTGAGCGAATTCCAAACCTTGATGAACAAACCGTCCGTGCCGAACTTGAAGGCAATATCTGCCGCTGCACCGGCTACCAGAACATTGTGAAATCAATTCTGGACGCCGCAGAAACCACACCCGCCTGATCAAGCACGGGATTCCAGGAGGAGGAATTCATGAGCACAACAGGAATAGGACAAGCCGTCCGCCGCAAAGAAGACAAACGCTTCATCACTGGGTCGGGTCGCTATACCGACGATTTGAATCGGCCTGGACAGACATATGCCTATTTCCTCAGAAGTCCTCACGCCCACGCCCGGATCAATGGGATTGATTTAACGGAAGCGGTGGCAGCGCCAGGGGTCGTCAGCATTTTTACAGGCTCCGACGTCGCCGCAGATGGGCTCGGTGGTTTGATTTGCGGCTGGACCGTCCATTCCAAAGACGGCTCAGAAATGAAGGCCGGAGCTCATCCCATTCTCGCCGAAGACACAGTACGCTATGTAGGCGACCACGTTGCAATGGTCGTGGCCGAAACCTATAGCCAGGCCAAGTCAGCTGCAGAACTGATCGACGTGGACTACGAAGTGCTGGACGCAACCGCAGATGTGGGTTCAGCGCAAGAGAGCTCAGCGCCGCAGGTCCATGGCGAAGCCCCCAACAACACGAGCTTTGATTGGGAACTTGGGAACAGACCTGAAACCGAAGCGGCGTTTGAGAAAGCGGCTCATATCGTCAAGTTGGATGTCACCAATAATCGCCTGATCCCAAATGCTATGGAACCTCGTGCAGCCATTGCAGACTATGACAGCGGCACCGACGAATATACGCTCTGGACCACAAGTCAGAATCCGCATGTTGCGCGCCTCGTGCTGTCTGCCTTTGTTGGTGTAGCTCCCGAACACAAGCTCCGCGTCATCGCGCCTGATGTGGGCGGAGGCTTCGGCTCAAAGATTTTCATCTACGCGGAAGAGACGGCTTGTGCCTGGGCATCCGCAAAAATCAAACGACCGATCAAGTGGACGGCGGAACGCAGCGAGTCCTTCCTCTCAGACGCCCATGGCCGTGACCACGTCACTCATGCTGAGCTGGCGGTCGCCGAAGACGGCACGTTCCTCGGGCTGCATGTCCAGACCAAAGCAAACCTGGGCGCCTATCTTTCGACCTTTGCGTCTTCCGTGCCGACCTATCTCTATGGCACCCTGCTTTCCGGACAATATGCCTTTCCCGCCATCTATGTTGAGGTCGATGGGGTCTTTACCCATACCGCGCCGGTCGATGCCTATCGCGGCGCCGGACGGCCTGAAGCGACCTATCTGATCGAGCGCATTGTTGAGACGGCGGCCCGAGAACTCGGGTTTGATCCAGCAGAACTGCGGCGTAAGAACTTCATTCGCAGCTTCCCGCACCAAACGCCGGTGATCATGAATTACGACATTGGCGATTATGACGCGTCCCTCGACAAAGCCTTGGCGCTGATCGACTATGACGGCTTTCCGGCCCGCAAAGCAGAAGCGGAGGCACGCGGCAAAAGGCGCGGCATTGGATTCTCGACCTATATTGAAGCCTGCGGACTGGCACCGTCGGCCGCCGTCGGCTCTCTTGGCGCCGGCGTCGGACTTTGGGAAAGTGCCGAGGTCCAGGTTGCCCCGACAGGCAAAATAGAAGTCTTTACCGGTGCCCACAGCCACGGCCAAGGTCACGAGACGACCTTTGCGCAGCTTGTCTGCGAACGCATCGGCGTGCCCATTGAAGATGTTGAGATCGTGCATGGAGACACGGGCCGCGTCCAGTTCGGCATGGGCACCTATGGTTCCAGGTCAGGCTCTGTCGGCATGAGTGCCTTGGCGAACGCCCTCGATAAGATCGAAGCGAAATCGAAGAAGATCGCCGCACATTTGATGGAAGCCGATGCTGGCGACATCGAACTCAAAGACGGCGTCTTTACGGTCGCGGGCACAGACAAGGAGCTTGCCTGGGCCGAGCTCGCGCTGGGCGCCTACACCGCGCATGGGTTCCCAACAGCGGAGATCGAGCCCGGTCTCAAAGAAAACGCGTTCTATGATCCGCTGAACTTCACTTTCCCGTCTGGCTGCCACATCTGCGAAGTCGAGATAGACCCTGATACCGGAGTCACACAGATCGCGAATTTCGTCGCTGTCGATGATTTCGGAGTCATCGTGAACCCGATGATCGTCGAAGGCCAGGTACAAGGGGGCATCGCTCAAGGGATTGGCCAGGCGCTCTTTGAAGCGGCCCATTATGACGAAACGGGCCAGCTGATCACCGGCTCCTTCATGGATTATTGCATGCCCCGCGCGGACGATCTGCCAGATTTTAACCTAGGCTTCACCCAAACAGATTGCCCCTCCAACCCCATGGGGATGAAGGGCTGTGGCGAGGCCGGCGCGATCGCGTCGCCACCCGCCGTCATCAACGCCATTACCGACGCGCTCGGCGTCAGAGAAATTGAAATGCCAGCAACCCCCGCACGCGTGTGGGCGGCCCTTGCCGCGCCATCACTTGCTGCTGATTGAGGAACATACATGTACCAGTTCGACTATCACCGCGCACAGACCGTTGCCGAAGCGGCAGAGCTGCTCGCCGCCAACGACGAAAACAAATTGCTTGCGGGGGGTCAGACACTGATCCCCACGCTAAAGCAGCGCCTCGCCATGCCCGCAACCCTTGTCGACATCGGTAACATCGCCGATCTCAATTTCATCAAAGCGGAAGGCGACGCCATTACGATTGGTGCTGCGACGAAACACGCAGATGTGGCTTCGTCTGCCGAGGTCGCCAAGCATCTGCCTGCTCTCGCGGAACTGGCCGCCCATATCGGCGACCCAGCCGTGCGCAACCGAGGTACCATCGGTGGGTCCCTCGCCAACAACGACCCTGCGGCGGACTACCCAGCAGCCGTTCTTGGCTTGGATGCCAAGATCCATACAAACAAGCGTCTTATCGATGCGGATCCGTACTTCACGGGCATGTTTGAGACCGCGCTCGAGGAAGACGAAATCATCACGGAAGTCACTTTCCCGCATCCGGAGAAAGCGGCCTACGTCAAATTCCCGAACCCGGCATCCCGCTATGCAATGGTGGGCGTTTTCGTGGCGAAAACGCCCATCGACATTCGCGTGGCCGTCACCGGCGCTGGCGCTGACGGTGTATTCCGGGTGAAGGAAATGGAAGCAGCCCTCGAAAGCAATTGGTCACCTGATGCGGTGACCGCAATCAAAGTGCCTGAGGACGATCTCCTATCCGACCTCCATGGCGCCGCGGACTATCGCAGCCATCTGATCTCTGTCATGGCGGGCCGTGCCGTCGCGGCGAACATGTGACCTAAAGCACTTTTCGCTGTAACCTCTGCCTATGACTAAGTCCCTACCCGCCTCTATCGACGAGACGGCAACGCTCCTGTCGAGCGGTGCCTATGTCGCTGATCGATCACTGGCGACCGTTCTCTTTCTGGCTCTCAATATGGGCCGCCCGCTCTTTCTGGAGGGCGAAGCCGGTGTCGGCAAGACTGAGATCGCGAAGGTTCTTGCGAGCGCGCTAGGCCGAAAACTCATCCGATTGCAATGCTATGAAGGCCTCGACACCGCAGCGGCTGTCTATGAATGGAACTACCAGGCGCAGATGATCGAAATCCGTCTGGCCGAGGCGCAGGGCGTCGAGGACAGGGACACCCTGGCCAAAGACGTATTTGATGATCGCTTTCTAATCCGCCGCCCCCTCCTCCAAGCATTGGAGCCAGACGTCAATGGTCCACCGGTCCTTCTCATTGATGAACTCGACCGCACCGATGAACCCTTCGAAGCCTATCTGCTAGAAGTGCTCTCGGACTTTCAGATCACCATCCCTGAGATTGGGACGGTCAAGGCTGCTGAGCCACCGATCGTGATCGTCACCTCCAACCGCACGCGGGAGATTCACGACGCCCTCAAGCGCCGCTGCCTCTATCACTGGGTGGACTATCCGGATGCCGAACGCGAACTCGAAATCGTCCGATTAAAAGCACCCGACGCGGCGGAAGTGCTGTCCCAACAGATCGTGGCTTTCGTTCAGGCTTTGCGGGACCGCGATCTTTACAAACAACCGGGCATTGCAGAGACTCTGGATTGGGCCAATGCCCTGACCCAGTTGAACGCGGTTTCTCTCAACGAAAGCAATATCAACGACACGCTTGGGACACTGCTGAAGTACCAGGATGACATCGCACAGGTACGCGGCTCCGACGCCGCCCAGATTTTGGATGAACTGAAGACCGCCGCAGAATGACGGATCAGCCGGGATACATTGCTGAAAACATTGCGCATTTCGCCCGTGTGTTGCGCAGGGCCGGCGTGCCCGTCGGACCTCGCCAGGTTCTCGACGCAATCGAGGCGGTCAAATCAGCGGGGATCAGGTCCGAAAGCGATCTCTACTGGGCGCTCCACACAACCCTCATCCACTCGCAGGACATGCGGGAGATCTTCAATCAAGCATTCCATGTCTTCTGGCGCGATCCGCGCATGCTGGAGCGGATGATGGCCATGATGCTCCCGGACATAAACACACCTCCTGAAGAATCTGACGAACAGACAAGCCGGCGGCTTGCAGAAGCACTGCTGGACCAGGACGACACCTCGCGCCCGGAGCCAGAACCAGACATCGAAATTGATGCCCGAGAAACCATGTCCGCTGCGGAGATTCTCCGCACCAAAGATTTCGAGCAGATGAGTGCTGCCGAAATCGCCGAGGCGCGGAAAGCCCTTTCACGGCTGCGGCTTCATCATGACAAAGTCCTGACCCGCCGTACGCGGCCGTCCGACCGCGGCAATCTCATCGACATGCGCGCGTCGCTACGCGCATCGCTGCGCGGCGGCGACATCATTCCACTCAAACGCCGGGAGCGTCGATACCGTCCGCCACCACTGGTCGTGCTCTGTGACATCTCCGGCTCCATGAGCATCTATGCCCGAACCTTTCTGCATTTCCTCCATGCGCTCACCAATGACAGAGACAGAGTTCACACTTTCCTGTTCGGCACCCGCCTCACACATGTGTCACGCCAGCTGCGTCATAAGGACGTGGACGAGGCGCTGTCGGCTGTCTCCTCCGCCGTCGAGGACTGGGATGGGGGTACGCGCATTGGCGAAACGCTGAGGCGGTTCAATGTGGATTGGGCGCGCAGGGTCCTGGGCCAAGGCGCAACAGTCCTCCTGGTGACCGATGGCTTGGACAGAGACGGCGCCGAAGGTTTAGAGCCTGAAATTGCCCGTCTGCATCGTGCCAGCCGGCGGCTGATTTGGCTCAATCCCCTGCTCCGCTATGATGGCTTTGAACCCAAAGCCCTTGGCATTCGGACAATGCTTCCCCATGTGGATGAGTTCAGGCCGGTTCACAACATGGCCTCCCTTGAACACCTGGTGGCAGCGCTCAGCGCACCCGAACGACAATGGCCGACAGCAGCATGACAACATCAGCACCTTCACTTGACGACAATGTCCTGGCACAGGCTGCCGCCTGGTCTGAAGCGGGTCAGAAAGTGGCAATCGCCACCGTCATCGAAACCTGGGGATCCGCACCCCGCCCGGTAGGAAGCCAGCTCGCCATCTGTGAGGACGCTACTTTTGTAGGCTCCGTATCCGGTGGATGTATCGAAGGAGATGTTGTCACCCGGGCCCTCGATGCCATTCAAACAGGCACCGCGGAAGTGCTTGAATATGGAGTGGCCGATGCCATGGCCTGGGAAGTGGGACTGGCCTGCGGCGGCAAAATCAAAGTCTATCTTGAACCCCTGTCCGCGGCTTGATTGGATGAAGCAGGATACGTTGAATACAATCTTGGAAGCGCAGGCAGCGAAGCAGCCGGTGGTTCATGCGACGAACCTCGAGACCCACGAGCAGCTGGCCCTGACACCAGAAAGCGCAGACCATCCGGATTGGATGGCCAGCGAAGTCGCGGACGCCATCCGGTCCGACAAAAGCCGAGTCACCCCCTCACCTGACGGTGTGCCCTGGTTCTTCAATGTCTTCAATCCGCCGCTCCGCCTTGTCATTGTGGGCGCCGTCCACATAGCCCAGCCGCTTGCGCGCATGGGGTTAGAAGCCGGTTATGACGTGATCGTTGTCGATCCACGTGAGGCATTTGCCTCCGCCGAGCGTTTCCCGAACGTTGGCCTGATGAGCGAGTGGCCCGATGAGGCCCTTCAAAATCTCGAGCTGGATGCCCGCACGGCCATCGTCACCCTGACCCACGACCCGAAGCTCGATGATCCGGCCCTTCATGTCGCCTTGAAGTCAGAGGCTTTCTACATTGGCGCGCTGGGCAGCAAAAAGACGCAGGCCGCGCGCAAACAACGCCTCTCCGATGCGGGATTCAGCGGTACTGAGATCGCGCGGATCTGCGGACCGGTAGGACTCAACATCGGAGCGAAGAGCCCGGCCGAAATCGCGATCTCGATCCTTGCCGAAATCACTCAGACCCTGCGCCAGGAGCTTGCATGAGATTTGGCTCCTTTCCTGTATCAGAAACCGAAGGCATGGTTCTCGCGCACTCGGTACGCGCGGGCGACACCACTTTCAAGAAGGGGCGTGTCCTCAGCAAAAACGATATTGACGCGCTTACGGTGGCAGGGGTTCCGACCGTTTACGCTGCTGAGTTAGGACCTGATGATGTTTCGGAAAACGAGGCTGCCTCAACCATCGCCGCAGCACTCGGCGGCCCCAATATACGCGTTGAAAAAGCTTTTACCGGCCGCGCCAATCTCTATGCAACAGCACAAGGTGTTCTCAAGCTAAACGAGACGGTCATCAACGAGATCAATTCCTTGGATGAAGCAATCACGCTGGCAACACTTCCGAACTACGAAGCAGTGTCTAATGGTCAAATGGTGGCAACCGTGAAAATCATCCCCTACGCCGCTCAAAAGAATGTGGTCGAGCGCGCCGCTACACTGGCAAGTGATGCGTCGCCGGTTCTGGATCTACATCCATTTCAACCTAAGGCAGCGGCGCTCATCCTTACAACCGTTGAAGGGACAAAAAAGTCTGTCCTCACAAAGTCAGAAACGGTTGTCCGCAACCGTCTGGAACACATCGGCGCCACACTCACTGCTGTGAAGAGATGTCCTCATGACGAGGCCTCGCTCACCCAGACCATACAATCACTTTCCGACGCAATTGAGATGATCCTCATTCTCGGCGCGTCCGCTACTGGAGACCGGCAGGATGTGGTGCCCGCAGCAATCAACGCGGCAAACGGCACGATCCGCCATTTTGGGATGCCGGTCGATCCCGGCAACCTACTCCTGCTTGCAGAGCTAAACGATCGGCCGGTCATTGGCCTCCCCGGCTGCGCCCGGTCCCCGAAACTGAATGGTGTCGATTGGGTCCTGCAGCGCCTGGCTGCCGGACTGCAGGTAACACCCAAGGATATCCAATCCATGGGTGTCGGGGGATTGCTCAAGGAAATCCCTTCCCGACCTCAACCACGAGATACGAAACGCGCAGACGACCATCCGCCGCGGGTGGCGGCGATCATTCTGGGTGGCGGCCGCTCCACCCGAATGGGCCCAACCAACAAGCTTACGAGCGACTTTCAGGGCAAGCCCATGATCGCCCATGTCGCCGACGCCGCCCTCGCATCAGATGCTGATGGGATCATTCTTGTGACGGGCCATGAACAGGACGACGTCCTGAAAGCTCTCGCCGGACGTCCCATGGCCTACGCTCACAATCCTGATTTCGCGGACGGCCTCAGCACGTCCATCAAAGCTGGGATTAATGCGGCAATTGAACTGGATCCGCCGGTCGATGCGGCGGTGATCCTATTGGGCGACATGCCACTGGTCACAGCGGGTCTCATCAACGACTTGATCGCCGCGCGGGACCCGGATGAAGATCGTTACATTTGTGTGCCCGTGGTCGGAAACAAACGCGGCAACCCCGTCCTATGGGACGCCACCTTTTTCAACGATCTCCAGAACCTGTCTGGCGATGTCGGCGCCAAGGCATTGATGGCAGAAAACGCGGACCTCGTATGTGAGGTGTCCGTCACAGGTGACGCTGCACTTCGGGATTTCGACACGCCGGACGCGCTCCGCGACCATCAAGCTGATTAAGGGCTGTCGAAAAAGGCCGCACTACGCGGCCCACACATAAGCTCCGTGCCCAGAATCGAAACCTCACCTGTTCCAAGATCTAGCTGCCGCGCGCCCTTCATGACGATGTCCGCCGCAGCCTCACCATGCCAAACCGCTGCGTCGTCGCTTGAGTTAAAGACACAGGTTACAGTCTCGTCACCGAGGCTTCGCTTGAAGGCCAACACCGGCCCATCGCTTGCGAGAAACGTGATATCGCCAAGACGCAGGCTCGGATGATCTTGCCGAAACTGAATTGCCCGCCGTGCAAACTTCAATACCGACTCTGATGTCTCTTCCTGGTTGTCAACCGCCCGCTTTACATGAGCCTTAGGTATCGGCAACCAGGGCGCCGCACTTGAAAAACCCGCATTCGGATCCTCGCCCACCCAGGGCATCGGTGTCCGGCACCCATCCCGTCCTTTACCGAAAGGAAAATAGAGATCGCCAACCGGGTCCTGCAGCTGCTCGCGCGTTATGTCGACATCCGGCAGACCCAGCTCTTCGCCTTGGTACAGCAGAACCGTTCCTTTGAGCGCCAGTAACAGGGCGAGCCCAAATTTGGCCAATGCGTCGTCACCATCCCTGCCGCGGCCCCACCTTGTGACGGGGCGTGTCAGATCATGATTGGAAAAGGTCACACAGGGCCAGGGGTCGCCGTTGGTCTGTAGTGTTTTCTGGTAATAGTTCTGGAAGATCTTTGGTGCGAGTGACCGGTCCTCAAGAAAGTCGAATGTATAGGCGGTATGAAGACGGTCGGGCTCACCCACATAGGTTCCGATCATCTCAGGAGTTTCGGCAAATTCACCGAAGGCCAACCGGTCTTCATACTCATCTAGAACCGAGCGAACTGCTTTCATCGCTATCTGATTTTCCGGCAGGCCGCTGTCATGTATGTGCTGTTGAAGTCGCGGCGCATGGGACCAATTGAGACTCGTCCGCTCTTCCATCGGCACTGGAGGATTGTCGGTCAGCGCGGCGTCATGGAAATAGGCATGCGCCACATCGAGGCGGAACCCGTCAACCCCGCGATCCAGCCAGAACCTCAAGACATTCATCAGCGCTTTCACCGCTTCCGGTTCATGGAAGTTCAGCTTCGGCTGTTGGCGTAGGAATTTGTGGTGGTAGTACTGGCGTCGCACAGGATGCCAGGACCAGGCCGGACCGCCAAACGCCGACATCCAGTTGTTTGGCGGACTCCCATCTTCCTTCGCATCCGCCCAGACGTACCAATTGGCTTTTTCATTGTCGCGGGACAGGAGGCTTTCCTGAAACCAGGCGTGCTGATCCGAACTATGCGCCAGAACCTGGTCGAGAATGAGTTTCATGCCACGCTCGTGGGTGGCCTCCAGAAGAGCGTCGAACCCGTCGAGCGTCCCCATCTCAGGGGCAATGTCGCAATAATCCGACACGTCATATCCGAAATCCTTGTTGGGGCTTGGATAGATGGGCGACAGCCAGATCGCATCGACACCGAGCGACGCCACATAGTCGAGCTTGCGCTTAATCCCCTCAAGATCGCCCACGCCGGAGCCGGTCGTATCCGCATAGCTCCTTGGATATATCTGGTACACCACGGCACCCTTCCACCAGGGTGCCCCCGCCAAATCACTCATTTCGCCCCCTAATCCATCACCCGCGTTCCCTGGTAATGGTACACGGAGATGCGGCGGTCGCAATGACCCGACACGTCATGCTCAAAACCCCTATGCGGGCCAGCGCAGATGCCGGACAACCAGGTCACTCAGCTGCTATTCTAAACCGTCGCGCGCGCTTCACGATAATGCTACACGGGACAGGGAGTATGAATTTGGTGGAGGACACATGACCGACTTGGCAGGCACGACGGTTCTAATCACGGATCTCGAACATTTCATCGGACGCCCGGCTGCAAAGGCACTTATTGAAGCCGGGGCCACGGTCTACGGAACCGACCTTGCTTTTTCCGACAAGGCGGCTCGCGAGGCCGCCGAAAAAGCGCTGCCTGGACTTAAGACCGTCGGCGGCGCAGATCCCGTCGTTGCCGCAGGCCGAGTATTGGAGGAAACGGGTCACATTGACGTTCTCGTCAACAATGATGCCTTCCCTGCCTTGAGAGCGTCGTTGGATACGGCGAAAGATGAAGACCTTGAAGCCACCTACGATGCACTCGTCTTCAAACCGTTCCGTGTTAGTCGCGCCGTGGTCCCATCCATGAAGTCTGCGGGTGGCGGAAAGGTTTTGTTCCTCACCTCAGCAGCACCCCTCAACGGCCTCGCAAACTACTCCATGTACGCCTCTGCCCGCGGTGCCGCCAATTCCCTTGTGCTGTCTCTTGCGCGAGAGCTCGCCTCTAAGAACATACAGGTCAATGCCTTAGCCCCGAACTATGTCGAGAGCGAAGATTATTTTCCGCAATCCCTGATGGAGAATGAAGAGACGAAGGCCAAGATACTAAAGAACATTCCGCTCGGCCGTTTGGGCAAGCCTGAAGAAGCCGCAGCGCTCATCACGTTCCTGGCCGGTCCTCTATCCGGCTTCATCACCGGCCAGGTCATTCCCTTTGCGGGCGGATGGGCAAACGCGCGCTAGCGCGCTACTTGCCAGTAAAATCAGCCAGACCGCGAAACGCTTTTGAGCCATGTTTGACCATGACATCGACGCCATGGACAAAGTCATGGGAATCGAAGAGCCCAGGTCCAACTTCCAGCAGCAGCTGATCCGCCTTCTCAACGCCGTCATCCAGAAACGCCCGGATCGTCTGCTTGGTAATCGCATGTGCCTTGGTAGGGCCTTTGGCGACTCTCTTCGCATAGTCCAGAGAAACGGCCTTCAGCTCATTGTCAGCAACGACCTGGTTGATAATCCCCCAGCGTTCAAAATCGCTCGAACTAAAAAAGTCGCCTGAAAAACAAATGTGTCGCGCCCGTGCTGGCCCACATCTTTCAGCCAGAAGATAGGCACCACCAAGATAGGTCGCTGCGCCAATATGCTGTTCCACCTGCGCAAATTGCGCTGTCTCTGAGGCAATAATAATGTCGCAGCGCAGCGCGATCTCGAGGCCTGCCGCTAGGCAGAGGCCCTGCACCGCGCAAATGATCGGAATGGGCATCCGCTCCAACCGCTGAAGGTCGGCAACACCCCGCTCCAGCATGGGCCGTGCATCTTCGGCATTCCGGCCCACAAAGGTGGTGTTCACATTCACGCCACAGCCAAAATGCTCGCCTTCCGCGCGCAGCAGAGCTGCCCTTGCATCGGACTTCTCAAGGCGGTCAATCGCCTCATGCAAGTCCACAAACAGAGCATCATCAGCGAGATTAATGGGGGGATTATTGACGGTGAGGATGGCGAGGCCGCCGTCCATTTCAAATTCCACAATTGCCATGATTTTGCCTTCCTAGGTGCGAATATTCTTCCGGTTAATTGGTTACAAATAAAAACCTATTAGTTTCATTTCGCAACCACTGGTTTCCGCTATTATGAGGCAGCGATGCATAATCAATCTGCACATATGAACAGACGGAGTAGGACGCCCCAATGAGAACAAACAAACGCGGCGAATTACCCGTGCCGGTCCTAATGCGGCATGACTGTTCAATCAGAAAGTCCATGGACGTCTTTGGCGACCGCTGGTCCGTCCTGATCCTGCGCGAGATGTTTTTGGGCACAAAACGGTTCGCCGATTTCCAGCGAAACTTGGGCATTGCAAAGAACATCCTCTCCGCCCGCCTCCAGAAGCTGGAAGACCACGGCGTGATAGAGAAGCAACCTCTGAACGCTGAGACGAGTTGGAACGAATACCTGCCAACAGAGGCCGGCAAGGATCTTCTGATCGTCCTGTGCGCGATGGTTCAATGGGGAGACCGCTGGCTCCAAGGCCCAGAAGGCCCACCGATGGAAATTGTTGACCGGGAAAGCAGAAAGCCGATCGACAGCCTGGCGCTGGCACGGCGCGGCAAAACCGTTGATCGCGAGAGAATTCAGTTCCGGCCGGGCGACCGATACAAAAGCGCTAAAAAATAACGCCTGACCGGGGACCTAATTCAGCTGAACGATGGGTGCCAGTGTCGGCCCAATCTCTTCATGCACCACAAGATCCGCAATCGGGTCGAGCTCGGTTTCTTCCCGGTTCAGGATCACAAGATGAGAGCCGTTCTTTTTTGCCATGATGGGAAATCCAGCCGCGGGGTAAACCTGTAACGACGACCCAATGGCGATAAAAAGATCGCAGTCCAAGGTCGCTTCCGTCGCCCGCTCCATCTCCGCTTCCGGCATCGCCTGCCCGAATGAAATCGTGGCGGATTTGATAATACCGCCACAGAACTGACAATCCTGGGGCTTGCCATGTGCTTCATAGTGGGAGCGGATCTCTGCCAGCTCATACCGAGCTCCACAGCTAAGACAAGTGGCATAAGTACTGTTGCCATGCAGCTCAATGACCTTGTCCCTGGGCACCCCCGAGTCCTGGTGGAGATTGTCCACATTCTGCGTGATCACATGGCTGACTTTGCCCATGTCTACCAGTTTCGCGACAGCCATATGGCCCTTGTTTGGCTCAGCGGCTGAAAAGCTCCCGTCCATGGCGAATTTGCGGCGCCAGGCCTCTATCCGCATGTCCTCTGAGGCCATAAAATCCCGAAAATCGATCGGCGCCATTTTGGTCCATAGGCCACCGGGACTGCGGAAATCGGGAATGCCGGATTCTGTGCTGATCCCAGCGCCTGTGAAGACTACCGCTCGCTCACAATTATCAATCAGAGTCTTCAGTTCCACCGACATGGCCGCTCCTCAATACTTACCTTTGACCTTCTGGTCCGATCCGGAAATGATACGCAAAACAAACCCCAGAAGGATAGGCAAAGCCCGCATGCGCTACTTGCACACCATGGTCCGCGTGACCGACCTCGATGCATCCCTCGAATTCTACTGCACCCATCTCGGCCTGAAAAACGTGGGCCGCTTTGACGTAGAAGAAGGTCGCTTCACCCTCGTATTTCTGGCCCCGGAAGGCCAGGAAGAGGCTCAAATCGAGCTGACCTACAATTGGGACCCGGAAGAGCTCGAGGAAGGGCGGAATTTTGGCCATTTGGCCTATCGGGTAGATGACATTTACGCGACCTGCCAAAAACTTGCGGATGCGGGAATCACCATCAACCGACCGCCGCGCGACGGGCGAATGGCGTTCGTGCGCTCCCCAGACAACATCTCGATTGAACTTCTGCAGGACGGCCAGGCGCTGCCACCGCAAGAACCCTGGGCATCAATGGAGAATACGGGCCACTGGTAGGCCCAACCTGAACAGACTGTTCATCTGGCGTTCAACCCCAGAAGACCACCTTCTCCCTTGAGGATGTGACACCGGTCTCTTGCCGACCGGACCAAGGATTGGGAGAAGGAAATGTTACTCGCACGATTGGCACTCAGTGCCTGTCTGGTTGTCGGGTCTATGGGCACCCTGACCGCTCCAGCAGCGGCTGCAGGACCGGTGGGCGCGGGCAACCTGACACCAAACAGCAACTTGCATCTCGTAAACGGCAGACGCGGACACCATGGCCGAGGTCATGGACGCCATTACCGCGGCGGACGACATCATGGAGGTCACCATGGCGGCCACAGACGCCACCGTGACCGCGCAGGTGCCTTTATCGCCGGTGCGATTGTCGGCGGTCTGATTGGCTGGAGCAGCGGTTACGGCTACCCGCGCGCCCATCATCAACGCTATGGGCATCACCACCGGCCCTACTACGCACCTCGGCGCCATCACAGACCCAATTATTACGGCGGTCATTCCCGTCGGCACTACAGCTATTCTGACGGTGCCTACAATGATCGTCACAGCTACCGGCACACCAACAATCGGGCCTGTCATCCTGTCTATAAGAGAGGATATTGGCATGGGCGGCCGGCAAAGGTCGGGGGCACTATGTGCTACAACCGGTACGGCGAAGGATATGTGGTCTCCGGCAGTCGCTATCTGATCCATTACCGCTGAATTTCAAGCGCCACAGACAATTGAAACAAGCCCGCGGTCGGGATACGGTTTTCACATGATTACTCGTATCCTGACCGCGTTTTGCATTGCCCTATGTACCCCCTTATTGGCACCCGTCCTGCCCGCTGGGAACGCATGGGCAAACGGTCAGGAGGACCCGCGCGCATCGCCACATTACGGCGTTCGGGAGCGGTACAATTACGAAGACCCGCAAGCCGCCTATTGGGAAGGGTTCGAGCTCAAGAATGAAGGCAATTGTGAAGCGGCTATAGAACGTCTAAGGCCGCTTGCGCGAAACGGACGGGGATATGAGTCCGCGCAGCATGCCTATGGTCTTTGCCTCATGTCCCTTGGCGGTCTGCCCGCAGAAGGCGGAAGCTCCTTCGACGTCGGCCGGGTCGAGGCGAATGAACAGTTCCAACAGGGCCGCATCTGGGTTGTTCGCGCAGCAAATTCGGGACACTTTCAAGCACAACGAACGTTGCTGGCGCTCTACGCTGCGAATATCGGTCCGGACAAAAACCCGGTTGAGATCGGCAAATGGCTGCGTCTCTATGACGTCAATCCCCTGCGTCTGACCCTGGGTGCGGTGGACCAGAATGACGGGCTACGCAAACATCTGAGAAACTCCATCAACCGGACGGACTATCTGGACGGCAAAGAGCTGGCGCGCAACTGGACACCCACCTATTGGGCGCCGCCGGGGGTTCGGAATTAGAGAGAATGTGGAGAAACAGCGACACACGCTACGGTCTTATCGCTGCCAGCTTACATTGGGTTGTCGTTGTGTTTTTTCTCGGCAATCTGGGGCTGGGTGTCTACATGAGCACCCTGGAGTTTTCCGACCCCAACCTGTTTTCGCTCTACCAGTTGCATAAGTCCTTTGGCGTCAGCATCTTTGTGATCGTTCTGTTCAGACTGGGCTGGCGTCTTATCGATAAACCACCTGCATTACCGGACAATATGGAATGGTGGGAAAAGACGGCGGCGGCGCTCACCCATTTGGGTCTCTACATCATTCTGGTGGCGATGCCGCTGACCGGCTGGATCATCGTATCAGCCTCTCCGATCAACATCCCGACCTTGGTCTTCGATACCATTCCACTTCCGCATATCGGCTTCATCGCAACCGATCCGGACAAGGACCAATGGCTGTCCGTCGGCGAGTGGGGTCATTGGCTGCTCGCGTGGGCCGCCGGTGCTGCGGTCATCCTCCACGCCGCCGCAGCACTGCGCCATCACTTCATTTTGAAAGACGGCATCTTGCGTAGAATGCTGCCATGGGCATCCTGAACTCCCTGCCTGAACCAAGATGTAGGCTCAAGCCCAGATCAGAGGACTCTCAATGTTTGTTCGTAGTCTCGCCGTATTTCTCCTGCTGACCACAAATGCTTTTGCCACAGAATGGAAAGTTCAGACCGATAGCAGCGCCCTCACCTTTGAAGGCACTCAGACAGGTGCGCCATTCCAGGGGTCTTTTGCCGCCTTTACCGCCGACATCACGCTCGACCCTGACGACCTCGAAGCTGCATCCATAAAGGTCGATATCATCACCGCGAGCGCTGTAACGGGATCATCCGAAAGGGATGAAGCCCTTCCCGGGTCCGACTGGTTTGATGTCGCAAATCATCCCATCGCGACGTTTGCATCTACGAATATCAGTCAGACGGCTGAGGGATATGTCGCAGAAGGCACCCTCACCCTGAAGGGCACAACACTTCCCGTCTCGCTGCCTTTTAGCTTGAATATTGACGGCGACACGGCAGCAGCAGTGGGCGGCCTGACGATCAACCGCAATGATTATGGCGTTGGCACCGGACCACTAAGCCCGATGGCAGGCAACGACGTAACCATCTCCTTTGAAATCGCCGCCACCCGCTAAAGCGATCCGCCTGTTGCCTACCCCGGCAGCCGGTCAAACGACGCGACCCCCTCGGGGATCATGTGAAAGTCCTGGGCGTCACAGGTGTAGATCGCGACTTGCGGGCCCTCAAACTGCTTCGGGTCGTCCATCGACCCGACTTTGAGAAGTACGAGCCCCGGCGCGCCCGGCGCCCGCGACAACATACTGGTGCCGCAATTGCCGCAGAACTCGCGGGTCACCGCTGGATCAATATCGGTTCTTTTGAAGGTTTGGGGCGCCCCTTTGGTATATTTGAACGTACCTTCCGGCATGCCCATCGTCACATTGGGCGACCCGCCGGAAATATACTGGCACTCCCGACAATGACACTGGGCCTTAAAGAGCGCTTCGCCCTCAACCTCATAGCGCAGTGCTCCGCAATAACATCCGCCTTCAACCTTCATGAGACATCTCCCCGTCGTTTCGTTGGGCAAGTGTCGCAGAACGGGTCAAAGGAGACCAGGTTTTGAATAGGGATGTAGAGAAAGGAAACTGGTACGCCCTAGGGGAATCGAACCCCTCTTTCCAGGTTGAAAACCTGGCGTCCTAACCGATAGACGAAGGGCGCGCAGTGCGGCTTTAATAATGGGTCACCTTCAGGATTGCAAGTGCCTAATCCGCTGGTTTTTGTGGATTTTCTGGGGTTTTTCGCGATCAGAGCGGCGCTGCATCATCAATTTGCAGCTGCACACCCCTCCGCCCCTGCCAATCGTCGGCCCGGAGCCGTCCGGCCACATGAAAAACGGCACCACCACTATTCAAAAGGCTTTCGCCAAGGGGCGTATCCGCGGCCCGAAAAGCGATTCCCTTCAATCGTCCGCCCTCGTCGCCCGCCAAGATGCAGCGCACATGATTCTGGCCGACCCGGTCCGCTCGGACAATTCGAACCCGCGGGACCGCAAATCGAGGCTCTGGGTTCCCCGCGCCGTAGGGTCCCGCCTTCTCCAGCATGTCAAACATGTCGCGAGACGCCGCGTCGGTCGTAAGCGCGCCATCAAGTTTCAACTGCCGCTCCGCACCAGCGGCCATCACATCATCTGAGACACGGCTATTCAGAAATTCGTGGAGTTCATCGAGCTTGGACTCACGCACCGTGAGGCCAGCGGCCATCGCGTGACCGCCACCATTCACCAGTAAGCCGACTTCAAGCGCGGCTGTAACTGCGCGTCCTAGATCAACACCTGGAACACTTCTGCCGGAACCTTTTCCCTCGCCCTTACTGTCGATCGCGACAACAAAGGTCGGCCGGTCATATTTATCTTTCAAACGGCTGGCGACGATCCCGATAACACCCGGATGCCACCCGACGCCCGACGCAATGATGAGGGGGGGCGGCTGGTTCGCGCGCGTATGCGCGAGCGCAGCTTCCACCTGGTCGATGGCTTGCTCCAAAACCTGCGCCTCTATGGCTTGGCGTTCTCGATTGTAGGTATCCAGCGCAACGGCAATCTCGTGAGCCTCCGCGCCATCATGGGTTGTGAGCAGACGAGCCCCTAAATCAGCCCGCCCGACACGTCCACCGGCGTTCACACGTGGCCCTAGGAGAAAACCGGCGTGATAGGTACCGGGGGCGCCTTGCATCTTTGCAACATCGCCCAGCGCCGCCAGGCCCTTGTTTTTGCGGGATCCCATGACCTTCAAGCCTTGGGTGACGATGGCCCGATTAAGACCAGTCAAGGGAACCACATCACAAACAGTCCCCAACGCTGCAATGTCGAGCATATCCAGCAGGTTTGGTTCGTCGCGATCACCCTCAAACCACCCCGCTGATCGCAATGTGCGGTTGAGGGCGATGAGAAGCAAAAACGTCACCCCGACGGCGGCAAGCTGTCCCAAACCGCTCGTATCATCCAGGCGATTGGGGTTCACCACGGCTACCGCAGGCGGCAAGAGGGGCTCAGCCTGATGGTGGTCCACCACAACCACGTCCAACCCGCGCTCCTTTGCGACACCCAAAGGCTTATGGGCCATCGTTCCGCAATCAACAGTGATGATTAGAGACACGCCCAGATCTTTGAGCTTCAAGAAAGCCGGCGCGTTCGGACCATACCCTTCCTTGATCCGATCCGGGATATAGATCCTCAAGGGCGCGCCGATCGCTTCGAAATAGAGTTTTAGAAGCGCTGACGACGTGGCCCCATCAACATCATAGTCCCCGAAAACAGCAACCTGCTCACCGTCGACGATTGCTTTGGTGATGCGCTCCGCTGCTTTGTCCATGTCTTCCACGACGGAAGGGTTCGGCAAAAACGCGCGTAAGGTTGGGTTGAGATGCTGTTCGCAATCGTCTGCACTGATGCCGCGCGCGGCGAGCACCCGCGCAAGGAGCTCTGGTACATCCGCTTGTTGAGCGAGCTGCAGAGCCAATCGATCATTTTCAAGCCGAGGGACCCAGCGACGACTGGTCAGGGACCGCCCGACGCCCAAAAACCCGCTATCCGGCTCGTACTCCAATCGGCCTCCCGGTCGCTCCCAATAAGGGCAGCAGCGCCCTTCTCACTCAGCTTCGAATTTCGAATCCGCTCTGTGGAACGCGCGAATCCGGCGCACAGTTCCGGTAGATGAGCGCATGACGATCGTGTGTGTGGACACGCCCTCTTTCGTCACCTTGATGCCGTCCAGCATGGATCCGTTGGTTACACCCGTGGCAGCGAAAATCACATCGCCGCTGGCCATTTCCATCATGGAATATTTGGCGTCAAAGTCTTTGACACCCATCTTGGCGGCCCGCGCCTTTTGCTCTTCATTGTTGGTGACCAAACGCCCCTGCATCTGACCGCCAATACAGCGAAGTGCCGCCGCAGCCAGCACTCCTTCCGGTGCCCCACCAACACCCATATAGATATCGATTCCGGTGCTGGTGTCCGTCGTTGCAATCACACCGGCAATGTCGCCATCGGAAATCAGGGACACGCGAGCCCCAACACCGCGGATCTCCGAAATAAGGTTCGCGTGCCGCGGACGATCGAGAACACAGGCTGTGATTTCGCTGACATCCACACCTTTTGCCTGCGCGAGAGCTTTGATGTTGTCGCCCGCCGGCGCATCAAGGTCGACGATCCCATCAGGATAGCCACCCCCAATGGCAATCTTATCCATGTAAACGTCCGGCGCATGGAGCAACGTGCCCCCTTCGGCCATCGCAACCACCGCCAGGGCATTTTCCATGTTCTTGGCCGTAAGCGTGGTGCCTTCCAACGGATCGAGCGCGATGTCGACTTTGGGTCCGCCAGTCCCGACTTCTTCGCCGATATAGAGCATCGGTGCTTCGTCGCGTTCGCCCTCACCAATGACAATCGTGCCATCGATCGGCAGCGCATTAAGCTCTTGGCGCATGGCATCAACGGCTGCCTGGTCTGCTTCCTTTTCGTCGCCTCGCCCTGAGAGCCTGGAGGCTGCCACCGCTGCGCGCTCAGTCACGCGCGCAAGTTCTAGTGCCAAAGTACGGCTCAACCCCTGATTGGCGGCTTTTTTGGAAGTCATTCTTATCCCCGTTGGTTCCCGTGTGTTTTTTGGTGCCGGCTTTTAGCTGCCCCGGCTTTTTAGCTACCTTGGATGCGGATCACAACCGGCGTGCTCACCACATCAGCATGTTCTGATAGAAGACCCAGAGCCCGGTTCATCGTGGCTTCCCGGGTCTCATGGGTGATCAGGACGACAGGCAGCCACTCACCGTCCTGCCCCTCGTCTGGACGTTGCATAATGCGCTCTATGGAGACATCGGCATCCGCGAGGGCTTTTGTGACTTCGGCCATGCTCCCGGCACGGTCGGCGGCTTCCAGCCTCAGATAATAAGCTCCGGAATAGTCCTCCATATCGACCGTTTCCGCTGCCAAAAGCTGCGATTGAGGCAGGATAAAGGGAGGAAACGCGATACCGCGGGCGATATCCACAATGTCGGCAACAACCGCTGACGCTGTCGGCCCTTCTCCGGCGCCAGGGCCGGTCAACACAACATTCCCGACATATCCGCCATAAACGGAGACGGCGTTTGTCACCCCGGAAACACTGGCAAGGGGCGCGCTGTGGGCCACAAGAGCCGGATGCACCCGCTGTTCAATGGCGCCCTGCTCATTTCGCACGGCGGTGCCGAGAAGCTTGATCCGATAGCCAAATTCAGCGGCATATTTGATGTCAGCCGCCGTGATCGCCTCAATGCCTTCAACATAGACAGACCCAAAGTCGACCGAGGTGCCGAACGCGAGACTGGCCAGGATCGCAAGCTTATGCGCGGCATCCGTGCCCTCGACGTCAAAGCTTGGGTCGGCTTCCGCGTAACCGAGCTTTTGGGCGTCCGCGAGCACATCGGCAAAACCCGCCCCGGTTTCTTCCATTTCCGTCAGGATGTAGTTGCAGGTGCCATTCAAAATCCCAGAAACCTGGGACACCTGGTTCGCCAACAGTCCTTCCCGCATAGCTTTGATGATCGGAATGCCACCGGCGACTGCCGCTTCAAAATTGAGTGCGGCGTTGCCTTTTTCGGCCAATGCCGCCAGGTCCGCCCCATGATGAGCGACCAACGCCTTGTTGGCCGTTACCACATGCTTGCCGGAGGACAGAGCGGCCTCAACAGCGCTCTTCGCGGACCCGTCAGACCCACCGATCAGCTCGACAAAGACATCAATTTCGGCGTTTTTGGCCATTTCGACCGGATCGTCGAACCAGATGGCGTCAGAGACGTCAAAACCGCGATCCTTGGACCGGTCACGGGCACAAATCGCGGTGACGGTGATCTCGCGCCCGCAAATCGCCGCCAGCCGGGCTGCCTCAGCTTCCAGCTGTTTGCCGACGCCACCGCCGACCGTGCCCAGACCCGCCAGGCCAATTCGCAGCGGTGTTGCCATGTTTTACGCTTTCTGACCGGGATATTGGATCACCGTGCCCCCAGACGGATCATAGTCCGCCAGGATCTTGTCCGCGTTTTCCATGAATTTCTTCACATTCCGCGCAGCCTGACGAATGCGTTGTTCGTTCTCAACGAACCCGATCCGCACATGTCCGTCGCCATACTCACCGAAGCCAATGCCGGCCGCCACAGCGATGTCCGCATGCTCCAGCAAGAGCATAGAGAAGGCCAGTGACCCTAAATGGGCGAATTTCTCAGGAATGGGTGCCCAGGCGAACATGCTGGCCTTAGGTGATGGAATATCCCACCCGGCACGCCCCATGCTGTCGATCAGAATGTCTCTGCGGGTTTTGTAGGTTTCGCGAATTTCCTCAATGCAGTCCGTCGGACCGTTGAGCGCAGCGGCGGCCGCCACCTGAATCGGCGTGAAAGCGCCATAGTCCAGGTAGGACTTCACGCGCGCAAGCGCGCCAATCAACCGTTCGTTGCCGACGGCAAAGCCCATCCGCCAACCAGGCATCGCGAATGTCTTGGACAGCGAGGTGAATTCAACCGCCAGATCCATCGCGCCCGGCACCTGAAGCAGCGACGGCGGTGGATTGTCGTCGAAGTAAATCTCCGCATAGGCCAGGTCAGAAATCAGGAACAGCTCATGCTGTTTTGCGATCTTGACAACCTCCTTGTAAAACTCGAGGTCCGCGACGTAACCAGTTGGGTTTGCTGGATAATTAAGCACCAGCGCTGAGGGTGCGGGGACCGAATGTTTGAGAGCTCTATGGAGCGTGCGCAGATATTCCTCGCCGGGCTCGACGCCGCCCAGCAGGTGGCGAACCACCCCGCCGGAAATGATGAAGCCGAAGGCATGGATTGGATAGGTTGGATTGGGAACCAGGATCACGTCGCCCGGTGCCGAAATCGCCTGTGCGAGGTTCGCCAAGCCTTCCTTGGAGCCGAGCGTAGCGATTACCTGCGTTTCCGGGTCCAGCGTCACACCGAAACGACGCTCGTAATAACCTGCCTGCGCCTTCCTGAGGCCCGGAATGCCGCGGGACGCTGAATAGCGATGGGTCCTGGGGTCCTGGACCGTCTCAATCAACTTATCGACGATGTGCTGAGGCGTCGGCATGTCGGGATTCCCCATGCCGAAATCAATAATGTCGCGCCCTTCCGCTCGCGCCTTGGCCTTAAGGCGGTTGACCACCTCCAACACGTAAGGCGGCAAGCGTTTGATGCGATGAAATTCCTCAGTCATCTCGAAAGACTCCGGCTGAAGCAGCCCCAAATACAGGCGAAAGCGCCATCGGGCGCTCTTATACCGTCAAAAACCGGGTCGGACTACGGGTTTCCGTCTCCTGCCCAGATGTCAGGCTGACAAATTAGAAGATACGAAATAATCGGCTGAAAAAGGCCAAAAAGTGGCCAATTCCAAGCTTGGATGCGCCTACTCAATAAATATTTCGGCGCGACGGTTTCCGGCTTCACCTGCGGGCATGGATTCGTAATAGACAGGGACCGTGTCCCCTTTCGCCTCAACGATCACGCGCGCCGGGTCGACCCCCGCTCGTATGAGCTCATTGGCGACCGCGGTCGCTCGCTTCATCGACACATTGAAATTAGCGAGCAGATGCTGGCCAACATCCAGGTCACCGGTCCGGCTGGAGGCATGCCCGACCACGCGAACAATGCCGCTATAAGCAGCCGCGCTGGCCGCAGCAGCCGCAATTTTCTGCCGATCTTCAGCATTCAAGCCAGTCGAGCCGTGCCCAAAACTCACGACATAAGGCGGAATATTGCCGGGTCCGCCCTGGTTCGCATAGGCAACGCCATTAGGGGCTGTCTGCACGGGCTCCAGAGAAGCGCCAGGGCCGAGCGGTCCAAGACCTCTCAAGGCATCCAAATTGACCTCAACCGGGTCTTCCGGGTCCGCAGAGCCTGTAGGTGTCCCTGCCGCGCCATATCGCGACGAGACAATAGGTCCAGCAGCCTCCAGCGCCTCCTGGGTCAAGGCCGGCGCAGAAGATGCTTCAAAAGTACTGTTGGAGCGTGGAACGCTCGTTGTTGCGGGCGCTACCCGCGGCGTAGGCGCAACGGCAGCCTGAACAGCTGGTTCACTGACCGGAGCAGGCGCTGGCGGGCGCTCCCGGTAATTGGGCGTCGCAGCAGGCGCGGACGCAGCTTGACTGGTCGAGCTCACACGGCTGGACGTCGGTACGGCTGGAACCGCCGGACGGCGCACCGTCTCCGTTGACGCCACAGCAGCGGTTGCAACGGTAGCCTGTGATGTTTCGACAGGCGTCGGAGCAGCGGCTTGAGGTGCTGGCGCTGGTGCCGGAGTCGCCTCGACCACCACTGGCGCGGTCTCAACCGCCTGAGTGACCGGCTCAACAACCTGCTCAGCGGCTACCTCGCCAGATGTCAAAGAGGGCCGACCACCACGTGGAGGCACGGGAATCACACCATCATCGGAAACCGCGCTCGCAGCCGCTGCGGTAGACGCAGGAGCGGTCAAAGTGGCGGCCGGAAGCGCCGGAATGGCGGACGGCGCAGCACTCCTTGGAGCTGGTGCCGGTGTCCCTGTGCCACCGCGCAAAACCTCATCGCTATAGCGCGCCCGCTCTCTGTCGGCAGCAAGACCATCGGCGGCCTCGCGCAATTCAGCATCTGAGCTGCGCGCAGGTACCTCACCCGGCACATCGGCTAATTCAGGAAAATCCCTTTCCGTATTGGGATCCGCCGCCGCAGCCTCGGCATCATCGCCATAGATCAGTCCCGGACGTGCCCAGTCCGGAGCGGTCGAGCAGGCAGCCAGACCGGCGACCAGCAGAACGGCACCAAGCCGCTTTGTCGCCCGAGCCACAAGGTTGGACATAGCTGATGGACTCACACTGTCCAATTCGCATTCGCGTGTCATGTCGACCCCACTCATATGACCATTCATTGGCCAGACCCCTTTAAGAGCACCTCGGCGATTCTCGCTGAGCGTTACGGATGTTCGAACGCCCACCCTATAGGATAAATCCCGCAAAGGGTACCAGATGAAATTGGAACAGGCCTAAGTTTCTATTTAAGTCTGGGACGTTCTTTCGGGTGCGATGAGCTGCGCAAGCCTGTTTGCTGTTTCTGTGAATAGGCAGCGGCAAGTGTTGCCCACTATGGTCCGGCCATGGAAAACGACATCAGTCTCGCTCTGATCGCTTTGGTGCTGGTTACGGCACTTATGCACGCAAGCTGGAACGCAATGGTGCGCGCAGGCGAGGATCGTCTGAACTCTCTGGCGCTCATGACCGGCGCATGCGGGCTTCTTGCACTTCCTGTGCTGCCTTTCTTGCCCTTCCCCAATGGTGAAGCCTGGGCAATCCTTGGCGTCACCCTGGTCCTACACACGGGCTATAAGCTGTTCCTCGTTCGCGCTTACACCTATGGTGACCTGGGGCACGTCTACCCGATCGCGCGCGGAACGGCGCCTCTTCTAGTTGCGATCGGGGCCTTCCTGGTCATCGGCGAAACACTGACGCTCTCAGCCGTGCTGGGCTTGCTCCTGGTGACCGGCGGCATCATGAGCCTTGCCTGGCAGCGGCGAAGCGGGTCGCCTGACGAACGCAAAGCAACGCTCTACGCTTTGGGAACCGCCGCGTTCATTGCCGCCTATACAATGATGGACGGGATTGGAGGCAGGGTCGCCCAGACACCCATGACCTATGTCTTTTGGTTGTTCCTATTGGATGGGCTGGTCTTCTTTTCGATTGGTCTCTATCGCCGCGGCTGGCGCTCGATCCGGGCCACCCAATCTGTAGGTCTTGTCGCCTTTGGCGGGGCGGCGCTGCAAATGGTCGCCTATGCCCTGGTGATCTGGGCCATGAGCATAGCCCCCCTCGGCCTTGTATCAGCGCTTCGCGAGACCAGTGTGATCTTTGCCGCCTTCCTGTCTGCCTATATTCTAAAGGAGCCTGTGGGCCGCATCGGCTTTTTGGCCGCGATCATCGTCACCGTGGGTGTCATCCTTATTAGGTTCTAGACGTTGATCGCGTTGACGGACGCTTAGCTAAGACCGACTAGCTCCTCGAGCAAGCAATTGGCAAAACTCTCCGAGGTGTGGGAACATCTTCAACCTGAGGGCGACGCGTATCGCCGCGTAGGGAGGAAGCTATGAAAGACCAAATCGCGAATTTGATGCCCTATCTGCTCCTGCTCATCTCGGCTGTATTAACCGTCTGGGGTTTTTTCGGCCTCATCGAATACTTCGTTCCCGGTATCGCACTGGGCTTACAAAACAAGAACTTCCCCGCCGGGCTTCAGTTTCTCCATTTCTTCTCAATTCTGGTAACCGGGCTGGTGTTCATAGTCGGCTATCTCAAACGCTGGTCTTATACGCCCGTTGCAACGATTGGCTTGTACGCCGTGCTCGCCACTCTCTGTTTCGTTGAAACAGTGGACTTCGAAGCGTTTGGCGGCGGGACAACACGGTTCATCCCCATGACCATCGAGTACATCGTATATGTCGGGCTTTCTGTCTATTTGCTGCGCTCGTCCAGCATGCAGGAGCGTTTTCGCACGACCGCTTAGAGAAGTCTTGCGATCAAACCGACCTTCAGCCGCCGTGGAACACGGGGCCAAACAGAGCCATAGCTCATTAGTATGTCCGCTCGATCTCCAGCGCTTTGAGAGAGGCTTTGATGTCATCAACGCGCGGTTGCATATCGTCCCATAAGTGCGCCTGTGTGGGGATGTAGAAGAGCCCCAAGTCCATGCCTTTCAGCGCGACCTCAGCACAGCGTTCAGACGTGATCAGCTCAAGCTCCGGCGGCGCCATGGACGGATCTGGAAGAGATCGTGCCACCAACGGCGTATAGACCGCGCCAGGCATCAACACATGAAGATCAAGCAAGCCGACTTCTTCCTGCTCAATCCGCATCCATTCCATCGCGACAAGAAGCGCATGCTTCGTGGCGCCGTAATAGACCATCTTCTGGCCGCGCACGACGCTGGGCACGCTCAATGAATTCTCTGAGGCAGTCACCATCAGGCGCCCACGCTTGCCGTCTGCTTTCAAGTGGCGCGCATAGGCCTGCGCGATCTTCGGCCCTGCAAAGAAGTTGATCTCAAAGAGCTTCGTCATCGCATCGGTTGCGTCAAACGGCTCTTCAGCGAGGGTGCTGCGATGCCCAATCCCGGCATTTGAGAAAATCAGATCCAGATGCCCGGCGCTTTCATAGGCCTGATCAACGAGTTTGGCAGCAGCGGAAGGATCGCCCAAATCTGTCACGATTGAAGAGGCACCATCGCCGATGGCCGACACGGTTTGCGCGACGCCCTCAGCATCAATATCGGCACAGATAACGTTTGCGCCGCGCTGCGATAAGGCGATCGCCGTCGCTTCGCCAATACCTGATGCCGCGCCGGTGACCAGGACCGTCGTACCTTGATAGTCGATCATTGAGCCCTCCCTGAATGAATGAACGTTCAGCTATCGGGCACGAGTCCAGTCGCTTCGTCAAGTCCGAGGACCAAATTCATACTCTGGACGGCGGCGCCGGAAGCGCCCTTACCAAGATTGTCCAGGAGCGCGACCAACCGAACCTGCTGCGTTTCTTCGTTGCCAAACACGAATAACATCATCTCGTTAGTGCCGTTAAGCCCCTCAGGATCGATATTGACTATTGATGCTGTCTCTTCTGCCGACGCGACGGACACAAACCGTTCGCCCGCATAATGGTCGCGCAACACATCCCGGATTTGATCCGGCGTGACGGCTGATGTGAGCGACCAAAGTTGGACTGGGACTTCAACCAGCATGCCCTGCCGGTATTTACCAACCGCTGGCGAGAAGAGAGGTTTGTGATCGAGCCCAGTATAGACCTGCATCTCCGGCACATGTTTGTGCGCGAGCGTGAGCCCATACATCCGAAAGGGCTGGTCGGACGTCACCGCTGCCTGAGGATCCTCAAACTCCGCAATCATGCCCTTGCCGCCGCCGCTATAGCCGGACACCGCATTGATCGTCAGTGGAAAATCGTTCGGCAAGATACCTGCGTCTACCAACGGCCGCACCAAGGCAATTGTGCCGGTCGGATAGCAGCCGGGATTGCTGATCCGCGTTGACCCAGCGACCGCCGCGCGATGGTCCTTGGTCATTTCCGGAAAGCCATAGGTCCAGCCTTCGGCCACCCGAAAGGCGGTCGACCCATCGATCACCACCGTATCCGGATTGTCGATCAAAGAGACGGCTTCAATCGCTGCAGCATCGGGCAGACAGAGGAAGACAATGTCAGCGGCATTGAGCAGGCGTTTGCGTTCAACCGCGTCTTTCCGCTTCGCCGGATCAATCTGCAGGAGTTCAATATCCCGCCGATGCGCAATCCGGTCCCGAATGAGGAGCCCGGTTGTCCCAGCTTCGCCGTCGATAAATACCCGTTTCATATCTGCCACCATTCAACCTGCTGCATACCATAACAAAAAAGGGGCGCCAGCGAGGCGCCCCTTTGAACTCTGATCCCAAACAAACTCAACGTTTGGAGAACTGGAAGCTCCGGCGCGCTTTCGCAAGGCCATACTTTTTTCGTTCCACAACGCGGCTGTCGCGTGTGAGGAAGCCACCGCTTTTCAGAACACCGCGCAGAGCAGGTTCGTAATAAGTCAGTGCTTTGGAAATACCGTGGCGTACCGCCCCAGCCTGGCCAGACAGGCCACCGCCGGAAACCTTACACACGATATCGAACTGGTTTTCACGGCCAGCAGCCACCAGCGGCTGACGCAGAACCATGCGGAGCACGGGACGGGCGAAATAAACTTCGATGTCCCGGTCATTTACCGTGATGCGACCAGCACCCGGCTTGATCCAGACACGGGCGACGGCGTCTTTCCGCTTACCTGTCGCATAGGACCGACCATACTCGTCAATTTTTGGCTCACGAGGAGCAGGCGCTTCTTCGGCTGGAGCAACCACGTCTTTCAGGTCTTCCAGCGTGCGTGCTTCTTCTGACATTACGCACTCCTCACATTCTTGGAATTCATGGCACCGACATCAACCTTCTCAGGCTGCTGGGCTTCATGCGGATGATCCGTGCCGGCATAGACATGCAGGTTGGAGAGCTGCTTCCGCGACAAAGGTCCGCCTGGCAGCATGCGCTGAACCGCAAGCTCGATTACACGGGCTGGGAACTTGCCACCGAGGATTTTCTCCGGCGTTGTTTCCTTGATTCCGCCTGGATAGCCGGTGTGACGGTAGTATTTCTTGTCCGTCATTTTCTTGCCGGTCATGGCGACCTTGTCGGCATTCACGACGATGACATTGTCTCCGCAGTCCATATGAGGCGTGAAAGTCGGCAGATGCTTGCCCCGAAGGCGCATCGCAATGAGAGACGCCAGGCGGCCAACGACCAGACCTTCCGCATCAATCACGATCCATTTCTTCTCAATATCTGCGGGTTTTGCAGAATAGGTTTTCATGTGACCCATATCTCGACCCTCGGCGTGTGCGGGATCTCGACCCTGTTAAATACGATAAGGCCCCCGTCGTGGGAGCCCGTTGGCGCGAGTTTTAGGGGAGCCGTTCCATCAAGTCAAACGGATAAGTGGCTAAAAAGTGGAATAAAACCAGCTGCTTATCGATGCGGTATTTAATTACCACAAAATCACCGGTTTGGCGGGATCGAATAAGTCGAGGTCACATGCGCCACCGGGTCATCTTCGTCGCCTTCGTTGAACAGCGTCACCTCCCCCACGGCCAACCTTTTGCCCAATTTGAGCAAGCGTCCTTCCGCGAGCAGGTCCTGAAGCCCCGGTTTCCGAAGGAAATTAATGTTGAGGTTGGTGGTCACCGCCAGCGCCACAGGCCCGATATGGCCCAGAATAACCGCATACATCGCATGATCCGCCAGCGCCATCATTGTGGGGCCTGAAACCGTGCCGCCCGGACGAAGATTTGCGTCTGACACTTTGCGACGAACCAGTACCCGACCCGGTGTGATCTCCTCGATCTGCGTTTCGTCCCCAGATGCGCCAAGCGCCTGGGGAAAAGCGTCGACAAAAAACGCCTGCAGCTCCGCTACGCTCATCACTGGTGTCAGTCCGCTGGCCATAGTCATACTCCTGCAATTTGGGCGGACAATAAGGACAGATGATTGGGACCACAATCCGCAGACAATGAGTGAAAATCCTTCATTCAGGCTTCCAACTATTCGTTTGTCGGGATGGCTGGTTGAATGCGATGACGCCGCCAAATTGAAGCCTGACGGCTCCCATTCCACACAGTATCATCTCCAAAAACGGGGAGAGACACATGGCCGACGCAGTACCGGCAGCCACCGAGAGCGTGCTTTTGCGCGAGGACGACGATGGCGTCACAACGCTGACCCTGAACCGTCCCCGCCAGCGCAACTCCCTGTCGGAAGCCCTCATGGCGGCGCTGACAGCGGAAATGAAGGCGGTAGCAGAGGATCCGTCCGTGCGCGCCGTCGTTCTGGCGGCCGAGGGACCTGTCTTCAGCGCGGGCCATGATCTGAAGGAATTGACCGCAGCACGGCAGCAGGAAGACCGCGGTCGCGCCTACTACCAGGACATCATGAAGCGCTGTTCCACCATGATGCTCTCCATTCTGCAAAATCCGAAGCCGGTGATCGCTAAGGTTCATGGCACAGCGACCGCGGCAGGTTGCCAACTGGTGGCCACCTGCGATCTCGCTATCGCCGCCGAGGACGCCCATTTCGCAACGCCGGGCGTCAATATTGGCCTCTTCTGTTCCACGCCCATGGTTGCCCTCTCCCGGAACGTGCATCGCAAACACGCCATGGAAATGCTGTTGACGGGAGACATGGTTGACGCAGCTCACGCCGCCGAGATTGGCCTCATCAACCGTGCCATCCCAGGCGACGCTTTGGATAAAGAAGTGGGTGACCTAGCGAGGAAGATTGCGTCGAAATCCACCATGACAGTCTCAATCGGCAAGCGCGCTTTCTATGACCAGTTGGAACGCGGCATCTCGGACGCCTATGCCTACACAAGCGACGTAATGGTGAAAAATATGCTGACCCATGATGCGGAAGAAGGCGTCAATGCCTTCATCGAAAAGCGCGACCCCACCTGGGAAGACCGATAAGCCCCATGGCCCATCTGGCTTACAGCCCTGCTTTGCTCGAACGCGTGCTGAGAGAAACCAAAACAATTGCGCTGGTCGGCGCCAGCCCAGACTGGCGGAAGGCCAGCTACATCGTCATGAAATACATGCTCTCAAAAGGATATGATGTGACGCCGGTAAACCCACGTGCCGCTGGCGAAGAGATCCTTGGCGAACGCGCTGTGGCAAGCCTTTCAGATATCGACCATCCGATCGACATGGTCGACATCTTTCGGAACTCAAAAGCCGCGGGTGCCATCACAGACGAAGCCATTGCCATAAAGGCGAAGACCGTTTGGATGCAACTGGGCGTCATCAACAAAGAGGCCGCCGAGCGCGCAGAAGCAGCTGGATTGACCGTGATCATGGATCGCTGTCCAAAAGTGGAATATAGCCGCCTCTCCGGCGAAGGCGGCTGGATGGGCCTGCCCTCAAACATCATCACAAGCAAACGAAACAAGCGTCTCTAAAACGCAGAACCCCAAGCAACAGGAAAAATCATGAGCGATTACGGTTTTGACACACTGGCCATTCACGCAGGGGCCGCCCCCGACCCCACGACCGGTGCCCGCGCCACACCAATCTACCAAACGACGTCCTACGTCTTTGACGATACCGAGCATGCGGCGAGCCTCTTCGGCTTGCAGGCCTTCGGCAACATCTATTCCCGTATTATGAACCCGACAAACGCGGTGCTTGAAGAGCGGGTTGCAACCCTGGAAGGCGGCGTGGCTGCGTTGGCCACAGGCTCCGGCCATGCCGCGCAAATGATGGTGTTTCATACACTGATGGAGCCTGGCGATCACTTCGTTGCCGTCCGCCAGCTCTATGGTGGCTCAATCAGCCAATTTGGCGTCTCGTTCAAAAAGTTCGACTGGCATGTCGATTGGGCCGATGCAACCGACCCGGCGTCCATCAAGGCAGCGATCGGACCGAAGACCAAAGCAGTGTTCATCGAAAGCATCGCCAATCCCGGCGGCTTGGTGACAGACATTGCCGCCATCGCACAGGTCGCCCATGAAGCAGGCGTACCGCTTATCGTCGATAACACCCTGGCCTCGCCCTATCTCTGCCGGCCGCTGGACCATGGTGCCGATATTGTCGTCCACTCCGCGACCAAATTCCTGGGCGGACATGGGAACTCCGTCGCCGGCATCATAGTCGACGGCGGCAAGTTCGACTGGTCGGCCTCTGACAAGTATCCCACCCTGTCTGAACCGAACGCCGCCTATCACGGCATGAAGCTTCATGAGACGTTCGGCGAGATTGCATTTGCGATTGCCTGTCGCGTCATCAGTCTTCGGGATCTGGGACCGGCACTGGCACCGATGAATGCCTTCCTGATCATCACCGGCATCGAGACCTTGCCTCTGCGTATGGCGCGCCATTGCGAGAACGCGTTGAAGGTGGCTGAGTATTTGAAGGGCCATGATGCCGTGAGTTGGGTCTCCTATGCGGGTCTGAAAGACGACCCAAGCCATGCGCTGATGCAGAAATATGCGCCGAAGGGAGCCGGCAGTGTCTTCACCTTCGGCGTGAAAGGCGGCTATGACGCAGGTGTCAAACTGGTGAACAATGTGAACCTGTTGAGCCTGCTTGCAAATGTCGGCGACACCCGCAGCCTCATCATTCACCCGTCATCGACCACCCACCAACAGCTGAACGAGGAACAGCAGACGGCCGCCGGCGCAGGACCCGACGTTGTGCGTCTTTCTGTTGGATTGGAAGATGCAGCCGACATCATTGCCGATCTGGATCAGGCCTTGTCGGCTTAAAATCCACGCGCGAATGTGTCGCCGGAGCGCCGATGCGGTGCACCGGCGGCACCATCCACTTAAGGCACAAACAGCGGCGAAAGCTCAAGCGCGCGATTTGCCAATCGTTTGGAGATGGAACAAGGCCACGCTGAGGAGCAGCACAGCGCCCGCCTGATGCAGCAAAGCCACTTCAATCCGCGCCACTGTCAGTATGGTCGCGATGCCGAGGAAGACCTGAAACACGAGGGCGCCGAGCAGCCAATTGCCGGTCTGCTGGATCTCGTCACGCGCATTGAGCAGCTTCCAATAGTGCCAGCCAACGAGGATCAACAACGCATAGGCAAACATGCGGTGATTGAATTGAACCGTCCGCACGTCCTCAAATGCACTCGCCCAGAGCGGGTCCAGCGGATAGAGATGACGAGGGATAAACGCTCCATCCATCAACGGCCACGTGTTGAAAATAAACCCGGCATTGAGACCCGCCACAAACGCTCCCAGAACAATCTGGGCAAATATCGCAACAACAACAATTCCGGCACCGAGCTCCAAACCTTTAAAGCGAACGCTCTGAGGCAACTCGCCCCGCCAAAGAGCCGTCACGAACCAGAACATGTAGCCATAAACAAAAAATGCCAAACTCAGATGTGCGGCCAATCGGTACTGGCTGACATCCACACGCTCTGTCAGCCCACTCATCACCATGTACCAACCGAGAGCCCCCTGCAGCCCACCGATCACAAACATTGCAATGAGGTGGGGCAGCAACGGCCGCTCAATACGTTTGGTGAAGAAGAAAAACACAAACGGGATAAAGAAAGCGAGCCCGACCAGTCGTCCCAGAAACCTATGTCCCCATTCCCACCAGTAAATGACCTTGAACTCGTCCAGGCTCATGCCCCGGTTGATCCGGATGTATTCGGGAATCTGTTTGTATTTCTCGAACTCTTCCTCCCACACCTCTTGGCTCAGAGGAGGAATGGCACCTGTGATCGGCTTCCATTCAGTGATAGAAAGCCCGCTATCTGTCAGACGGGTGGCACCACCGACAACGACCATGGCGGCCACCAGGCCGCACATGACCATCAACCAAACAGCAATGGCACGCCGCGCGCTCACCTGCCGTGGCGTGGCCTCTGAAGCAATCTGGAAATCGGTCGCTGTCATAATGGAATGACATAGCGCGGTCCCCTGCCCTCAACAAGCCTATCTGAGGCACGCGACCACTCGCCGCATCTTGGCGCTCCGCGGGGAATGACATAGGAATAGCAGTGAATGGAGAAACCCGGATGGAATCCAAGGAATTTAAGGCCCCGCTGCTGCCAATCGGCGTTCGCAAGCTCCTGGGGACTGTGATCATATTGGTCGGCTTGACCGCCTATACACTCGTCGCGGTATGGCTGGCGGTGGACATTTTACCTGACCACTGGGCAGTACAACTGATCTTCTACCCGATTGCCGGCATTGCATGGGCGTTCCCAGCGAAACCATTGCTCAACTGGATGCAGCGCCCAGACACGCCGCCTGCGTAGCTCAGATTTCAGTCGAAACGACCGAAGGTCATTTTATTGAGAATCGCCATAACAGCGATGAAAGCGACAATGGCGTAAATTGCAGTCATTGGATGGTCCACTCTTTGAATATCTGCGCGCCCAGCTAGGTGCGTGGCCGGACAATGCCCGACCCTCGGGTGCCTGTCCAGACGCCAGGAAACGAAAAAGCCGCCTCCCGCCAAGAAAGAAATGGCAAGAGACGGCTTCTCGCAATGGTCGGAGCGGCGGGATTTGAACCCACGACCCCTTGTCCCCCAGACAAGTGCGCTACCGGGCTGCGCTACGCTCCGTCAATTCTTCCGACGCAGTGGAGGGTCCTCGGAAGGAGCGGCACTATAGAGGCGCACTTCCCACCAATCAACGGGCGGTGCCCAGGAAAAACTGTTTATTGAGCTAGCCGTCAGCCACCCGACTCTTCGTCGGTGGCGTCGGCATCCAGATCCGCCTTGAGCGCTTCCAAGCGCCGCGCAATGCCCTTTAGGATCGATTTGGCGGTTCGGTCGAGCCCATGATCTTCATCGGCTGCATCAGTGCCCTCATCACCGCCTCGTTCAACGACGGTTCTGGCGATGCCGGCCACGGAATCATCGTTTGCAGCACGACCCGTCTCCATAACAAAGCGTACGCCTTGATCCCGGAACACCTTCTGAACGCCTTTGATCGTATATCCGTCTTTGTAGAGGAGTGCCCGCACACCCCTTAAAAGATCGACATCTTCTGGACGATAGTACCGGCGGCCGCCGCCGCGCTTCAGTGGCTTGATCTGCGCGAATTTGCTCTCCCAGAACCGCAGAACATGTTGAGGGACGTCAAGGTCAGTCGCTACTTCACTGATCGTCCGAAATGCATCGGGCGATTTGCGTGGGCTTGTTGTCTCAATCACCGTCATTTTGATCGAATGCGCTTTTCCCAGAAGAGACGTTCAGTCGACAATGACTAGTCGGCAGCTTGGTCCGCAGAACCTGTGGAACTCACTCCTGACAGATTGGCTCCCGTTGCTTTTGCCAGGGTCAGTGCCTTGTTGATCTGATCTTTCAAGACATGGCTTGGACGGAAAACGAGTACCCGACGCGGTTTGATCGGAACCTCTTCGCCGGTTTTCGGGTTTCTGCCCATCCGCCCGCCTTTTTGCCGAACAGAGAAAGAGCCGAACGAAGAGAGCTTCACAGTCTCGCCTTCAGACAGACTGTCGCCAATCGCGGACAAGACAGATTCGACAAGGTCTGCCGATTCATTCCGTGACAACCCGACTTCCTGATAAACCGCTTCGCTCAAATGAGCGCGCGTAACTGTTTGCCCCATGATCAACCTCTCGCGTTGTCACAAAAGGTAGGCCAGCGGAATTATCCCGTCAATATCAATGAGATGGCGGAAACTTCTTACATAGAATGTTGTGTCGAATTTGACGCGTTGTGTGCAGGTCTACCACCGCACGAGTGCAGAGCCCCAGGTGAATCCGCCGCCCATAGCCTCAAGCAAAACCAAATCACCGCGTTTGATACGTCCATCCGCAACCGCGACACTCAGCGCGAGCGGCACCGAGGCTGCTGACGTGTTGCCATGCTCGCCGACGGTCATAACGACTTTTTCGGGTGGCAGACCGATTCGTTTGGCAGTGCTGTCGAGAATGCGTTTGTTGGCCTGATGGGGCACAAACCAATCGATGTCATCAATGGTCAGACCCGTCGCTTCAAGCGCCTCATTGATCACATCTGCAATGTTGACAACAGCGTGCCTGAAAACATCCCGTCCAAGCATGCGCACATGCCCAACGGTCTGTGTCGAGGAGGGTCCCCCGTCCACATAGAGCTTTTCTTTGTAGCGGCCATCGCTGTGGAGATGCGCGGTGTGAACACCCCGATCCTCGATTGTGCCTTCACCCTCCTGCGCCTGGAGGACGACAGCACCCGCCCCATCACCGAAGAGGACACAGGTCGTGCGGTCTTCAAAATCCAAGAGCCTCGAAAAAGTCTCCGCGCCAATAACCAGAGCGTTGTTGAACTGCCCTGCTTTCAGGAAATTATCTGCGGTCGACAGGCCAAACACAAAACCTGAACAGACCGCCTGAAGGTCAAAGGCAGCGCCATGTTCAATGCCGAGAGCTGCCTGCACCGTGGTCGCTGTTGCCGGGAACGTATTGTCCGGCGTGGTGGTCGCCATCACGATGAGATCAATGTCCTGAGCGTCCACCCCAGCATCCGCCAACGCTGCTTTTGCGGCAACAAGCGCCAGATCAGAGGTCTTTTCGCCCTCTTCAACCATATGGCGCTGACGGATACCTGAGCGCTCCACAATCCATTCATCGCTGGTATCCACGATCTTGGCGAGATCGTCATTGGTAACGATTTTCTTGGGCAGATAGGACCCAACGCCGGTAATGACGCTTCTTCTGATACTCACGATGCAACCACCTGACCCTGCTCCACCTCTGCCTGATCGCTCCACTCAGTGATGACATCAAGATCAGCAGCGATTTTGTCGACCAGGTTGGCCGATGAGACGTCGACGGCCAAATCAATCGCCGAGGCAATCCCTGCTGCGTTAGCGCCACCGTGGCTTTTGACCACAAGGCCATTCAGCCCCATGAACAAGCCCCCATTGTGGACATTAGGATCGAGCCGATCGCGCAGCATATTGAAGGCGGTTTGAGCGAGCAGGTAGCCGAGCTTGCTGAAGATCGACTTAGACATCGCTTCGCGCAAATAAGTACTGATGAGGCGTGCAGTGCCCTCGGCTGTTTTCAAAGCGACATTACCTGTGAACCCGTCTGTCACAACAACATCGACGGTCCCTTTGGCAATATCATCGCCTTCGATAAACCCATGAAAGTGCATGGGGAGATTAGCTTCGCGAAGCATCTGAGCGGCAGCCTTGACTGACTCCGTGCCCTTCATTTCTTCTTCGCCAATATTCAACAAGCCAACACTGGGCTTATCGAGACCGAAAAGGACGCGTGCATAGGCTTCGCCCATAACGGCAAACTGCACCATCTGCTTCTCGTCTGGTCCGATCGTGGCACCACAATCAAGCATCACGCTTTCACCGCGCAGCGTCGGAATAAGCGCCGCGAGCGCCGGACGGTCAATGTTCGGCATGGTCTTCAGAAGCACCTTGGACATCGCCATCAGCGCGCCCGTGTTCCCCGCGGACATTGCGGCCTGCGCATCACCCTTTTTCACCGCGTCAATGGCGAGCCACATGCTGCTTGTTTTGCGACCCCGCCGAAGCGCCTGGCTGGGCTTGTCGTCCATCGAAATCGCCACGTCGGTATGAACAACCGAGCTCACATCTGCGAGCCGAGGCTCTTTTTCCAGTTCGGGTCGAATCTTAGCTTCGTCACCAAAAATCAGGAAACGAACTTCCGGATGCCGCACACGGGCGATCTCAGCCCCAGGGATCACAACGGAGGGGCCGATATCTCCACCCATTCCGTCCAGTGCAATTGTCAGATCACGCGCCAAATCTTGGTTTTCCCAATTCTTGGTTTCAATTGCCCAGCCACCAAATCCATCAACCCCGGGCGGTCAGACAATACCCAGTCTCCCCTCTGAGACAACAGTTAATAGGTAGGGGTCCAAAGGCCGTAGCGCTAGTCTTGTGTTTTGAGATTTTTTAGTATTTCGAACGGGTTAGGCTTCTTTTCTGATCCATCATCTGACGACTCGGTTTCCGCCAGCTCAGCCCCCTCTGTACGGGGATAGGGGTCGATCACCAAAGCAAGCTGTTCCGCAACCGCTTCGCCGAGGTCCACTCCTTCAGAAGGCAGAGGGTCCGGTGGCTCTTCAGCCAGTGGATCGACAGCCACCTCTGAGGCGCCGCGCGCCATGCCCTCTTCCGGCAAATAAAGCAAAGTGAAGTCGGCGTCTAACTCAGCTGGTACAGGGTCCAATGTCACAATGCAGGACTGTTCGAGTTTCGCGTGAAGCGACCCGCCGACCTTAATTCCCTTTTTGCGCCAGGGCTCAATCACCAGCTGGGCGGTCAAGGCACCAAGGGCAAGCAGGTCATACCGCTCCCTTAGCAGCTCGCGGGCCTCTTGGCCGGCATCGAGCGTCACCTCAATCCCGTCATCCGGCACGTCTTCCCGGGCGACCACATAGCGAAAACCGGGAATTCCGTCGCCCTCAATCAAGGACGGACCTCATTGGTCAACACACCCTCTGGAGGCGCCGGAAACTCAACCCTTCCAGCAGAAAAAGTATCAAACTCCATGCTTTTGAGCTTTTCACGAACACTCTGCAGATAGGCTGCAAGCGCTTCCAACCGCTCCGCGGCGACGTCAACCTCCGGAAAAACATTCCTCTTCAGCGCGGCGACCAGAGCTTCATTACCGCCATCCTGAAACGCCTCATCGTATGCGCTAAGGCGTCCATAGAAAGCGCGGGCCATGGTTTTAACTTTCTTGCCAACAGAAAGGTCACCGACGCCGATCTCACGCAACGCCTGGTCCATATCGTCGAACATGACATCAAACAGCTTTTGACTGAGCGCCTTCGCCGGCGCACCAATGGCGCTCAGCCGCTCGATCACCACCACCATGTGCAGAACAATCATATCGAAGCGGCCGTCCAACGTGTCTGGAACGCCCACGTTCAGGTAAAACTGCGGTGATCGCGCCTGGTCAACCAGATTTCGGTAGAGAAGATAAGCGCTATCGTCAGCAGATGAGCCCTTAAACCAGCTTTTCCAAAACATGTGATTTCTTTCTCTCTTTCCGGCAAACTGGCAGGAAAGCTTGAATTTAGACGCCGTTGCGGGTACGTCAACAGAGGACTTGCGCAACCACCGAACGCGCTTCGGGAGCAACAAAGGTATTTTGATGAGACAGCGTTTAGCCGCTCTGCTGGCCCCCTTCAAGTCAGCAATCTTCGCATCGCTGATTGGCGCCACCGCCCTCGCTGGCTGCAGCGTCGAAATCGAAGAAAGAGGCTATGTCTATGATCAGCGGGATTTCGACCAGATCAAACCGGGCTTTTCCAGCGAGGCCGAAATAACAGAACTCTTGGGAACGCCTTCCACAGTCTCAACCGTTGATGGGATGACCTGGTATTACATCTCTTCAACCTTTGAAAAGCTGATGTTCTACACGCCTGAGGAAGTGGATCGTAAAGTTGTTGCAGTCTATTTTGACGACACAAAAACGGTTGAAGAAGTGGGATATTACGGTCTGGAAGACGGGCGTATTATCGACTTCCGGACGCGGAAAACACCGACACGCGGGAAAGAACTGACCGTCCTTGGACAGATCTTTGGTAATTTGGGCCGGTTCAACCAGAACGCTCCAGCCCAACCCGGGCGCTAGAACTCGCCGCTTTGCTTATTCCTGCGCAGGCGTTTGCCAGGAAAGGTCTTAATCCTGGATGTCAGACGAACCTCGTCTGACGAGTCCAACTAACTGAGAACAGAAATTCATGTCTACAAAACTCAAACCTGGCGTCCAAACCGGTGCCGACTACATTGCTCTTGTCGAGGCCTGCAAAGCTGGTGGCTATGCCCTGCCTGCGGTGAATGTGGTCAATACCCAGTCGATCAACGCCGTGTTGGAAGCTGCCGCTAAGGCCAAGTCCGACATCATTATTCAGCTGTCTGGCGGCGGTGCGCAGTTTTATGCGGGCAAAGGCATCAAAGATGGCGAAAAAGCCAAAGTCCTGGGCGCAGTGTCAGCCGCTGAGCACGTGCACCGCGTCGCCGAGGCCTATGGCGTCTGCGCAGTGCTCCACACAGACCACGCAAACAGAGCGCTCATTCCCTGGGTAGACGCATTGATCGACGCCGGCGAAGAGCGCTTCAAGGCGACGGGAAAGCCCCTGTTCAGTTCCCACATGCTGGACCTCTCCGAAGAAAGCCTTGAAGACAATCTCACCGAGTGCGAACGCCTGCTAAAACGCCTTGCCCCGATCGGCATGAGCCTGGAAATCGAGCTTGGCGTGACCGGTGGCGAAGAAGACGGCGTCGGCAAAGATCTGGATGAAGTGGACAATGACAAGCTTTACACACAGCCTGATGAAGTTTTGACCGCCTATCGTCGTCTGGCGCCGCTCGGTCACTTCTCAGTTGCGGCCGCCTTCGGCAATGTCCACGGCGTCTACAAGCCAGGCAATGTGAAGCTGCGACCTGAGATTCTGAAAGCGTCCCAGGAAGCCGTCTCCAAAGCGGAGAACACAGGCAGCGATCACCCGCTTCATTTTGTTTTCCATGGCGGCTCCGGCTCCGAGAAAGCAAAGATCACAGAAGCCGTGAGCTATGGCGTCTTTAAAATGAACATAGACACAGACACCCAGTTCGCTTTTGCCGAACGTGTCGGACAGTACGTCGATGAAAACACCAATGCGTTCAAATATCAGATCGATCCTGAGACTGACGAACCGTACAAGAAGAAGTACGACCCTCGGGCTTGGCTGCGTAAGGGCGAAGAGGGCATCGTCGACCGGCTGCTGATCGCCTGCGATGATCTGGGATCAACGGGAAAGAGCCTTGCTGGATAACGAGCTGTAAGGCCCAAAGCATTTTCAACAAAAGTTGCAGACTTTTGTGGTTCGAAAATGCGGTACGAAAAGAAAAACCCCGCGGGGATCGCTCCACGCGGGGTTTCTTTTTGTCTTAGACGATCCGACTAGTGAGCCAGAATCGCGAGCAGCAGCAGAGCCACAATGTTCGTGATCTTGATCATCGGGTTCACAGCGGGACCCGCGGTGTCCTTATAAGGGTCACCAACAGTGTCACCGGTCACGGCAGCTTTGTGAGCTTCTGAGCCCTTGCCGCCGTGATTGCCGTCTTCAATGTATTTTTTGGCATTATCCCACGCACCACCACCAGCGGTCATGGAAAGCGCCACGAAGAGACCGGTGATAATCACACCCAGCAGCATCGCCCCAAGTGCGGAGAAGGCAGCTGACTTGTCTGCAATCTGAAGCACGATGAAGTAGAGAACCACGGGAGACAGAACCGGCAGGAGCGATGGAACCACCATCTCCTTGATCGCCGACCGGGTCAGCAGGTCAACTGCTGCCGTATAGTCCGGCTTTTCTGTGCCCTCCATGATGCCAGGCTTCTCTTTGAACTGGCGGCGCACTTCTTCAACGATCGCACCACCTGCACGGCCCACAGCCATCATGCCCATGGCGCCGAAGAGGTATGGCAGCAGACCACCGACAAACAGGCCAACCACGACATACGGGTTGGACAGAGAGAAGTCGGCAACAACGCCCGCGAAGTACGGATACTTGTCAGGATCAGCCGCAAAGACCGCGAGATCCTGTGTATAGGCTGCAAACAGCACCAGGGCACCCAATCCAGCAGATCCGATGGCATAGCCCTTGGTGACAGCCTTGGTCGTGTTACCAACAGCATCAAGCGCGTCGGTCGTGTTCCGAACATCCTCTGGAAGGTCCGCCATTTCAGCAATGCCACCTGCGTTGTCCGTTACAGGACCAAACGCATCCAATGCCACAACCATGCCGGCGAGAGCCAGCATTGTGGTGACTGCAATGGCAATGCCGAAGAGACCCGCAAGCGAGAAGGTCGCAACGATACCAACAACAATGACGAGAGCCGGAAGCGCTGTTGCTTCCATCGACACAGCCAGACCCTGGATCACGTTGGTGCCGTGTCCGGTTTCAGACGCCGCAGCCACAGACTTCACAGGGCGATAGTTCACACCAGTGTAGTACTCAGTGATCCAGATGATCAGACCGGTGATCGCAAGCCCAAGAACGCCACAGATATAGAGGTCCTGACCGGTGAAGGTCTGACCTGATACTGTGAACTCTGTTGCGAAACCGACAAGTCGGTCGGTGACATACCATAGCGCGCCGAGAGACAGCACCGCTGACGCGATGAAGCCTTTGTAAAGCGCACCCATAATGGATTGGCTTGAGCCCAGGCGGACAAAGAACGTGCCGATGATCGACGTGATGATGCAAACACCGCCAATTGCAAGCGGGTAAACCATCATGTTCACAGCACTTTCACCAACGAAGAAAATTGAAGCCAGCACCATCGTGGCCACAATCGTCACGGCGTAGGTTTCGAACAGGTCAGCCGCCATGCCGGCACAGTCACCAACATTGTCGCCCACATTGTCGGCAATCGTTGCGGGGTTCCGCGGATCATCCTCTGGGATACCCGCTTCAACCTTACCAACCAGGTCACCGCCCACGTCGGCGCCCTTGGTGAAGATACCGCCACCGAGACGAGCAAAGATCGAAATCAGCGACGCACCAAATCCGAGTGCAACAAGCGCATCAATCACAACGCGCGAATCCGCAGCGTAACCAAGCTGGTTCGTCAGAACCCCGAAATAAACAGCAACCGCCAGAAGCGCGAGACCGGCCACCAACATGCCGGTAACAGCGCCAGATTTGAATGCGATCGCTAGACCGCCCGCGAGGCTCTCGCTGGCTGCCTGGGTCGTCCGTACGTTGGCCCGCACCGACACCAACATGCCGATATAGCCAGCCGCACCTGACAGGATCGCGCCGATGGCGAAACCGACGGCAACAGTCATGCCGAGCAGCCACCAGACCACGGCAAAAATAACAACACCCACATATCCGATAGTGCGGTATTGACGATTTAGATAGGCGCTAGCCCCCTCTTGGATCGCTGACGCGATCTCCTGCATCCGCGCGTTACCCGCGTCGGCTGCCATCACGGAGCGAGATGCCCAGATGCCGTACAAAACGGCCAAGGCTCCACACCCAATGATTGCCCACAATGACGTGCTCATAGTTTTTCCTTATCCCTATATAGGATTGAACTTCTGATATGAGACAAGGGTTCGCCAGCGACCTCCTGGCCGGCTGCCCCCTCCCCTAAGATGGGCAGAAGAGTGCCAAACCTTCCCCATGGGCGCAACAGGGCAGCGCGGGAAAGGTTTCACCCAATTTCAAGGGACATTCGAGTTTATGAGATCGGTGTCAAAGAGAAGAATCAGCGGCACCAGCCGTTAATCGACCCCGCTTCCGCAGCGCTCTCCTAGAGGCCTGCAGAACCGCCGCTTGCCAGATCGAGGCTGCGTTGAAGCTGCTTTTCGCCTTCCAACTGTACTTTCGGGTTGAGCTGGCCGGATTTTTTGGCCGCTTGGCGCTCTTTTCGGCTCCGTCCCATCCAGTGCACATAGCCCCTGCGGCAATCAAAGCTGCGACAAATGCTGGGTCGATTCTCGTAGTTTGTGCAGCCACGTTCCGAATCAAGATAGATGCAATCGCCATTGCTTTGGCGTTTCAGGAGCAGCTGACCCTGGATCACCTCGGTGTATCCCTCATAGAGATCCGGATCATCTCCGACTTCAGGCAATATCTGGATACCAGGGTTGCTCTTGCAGCATTTCTGGCAGGCACCGCATTCAATGGGGTGGGCACTGATGATCGCTTCCAGATTATTCAAAACACGGCTCCTAGGCTTAGCGACTAATCTGCTGCGACTGCGGCAGGCTTCCGGGCGAGGATCGCTTTGAGGCGCTGCCGCCCCTCTTTCTGGACACCCTGGTTGAGCAGACCCGATTTCATCATTGCGCGCCGCTCAGTCCGGGGCTTGTCCATCCAGTAGACATAGTCAGAACGGCAATCGTACGTCCGGCAAACGCGCGGCCGGTTTTCATAGTTCGTGCATCCCTTCTCCAGGTCGAGATAGATGCAATCACCATTCGGTTTTGTCTTCAGGATTTGACGGCCGTCGACAACATCCAGATTGCCCTCATAAAGGCTCGGATCGTCGCCATACTCCGGAATGAGAAAGATGCCCGGATTCTTACGGCAACACTTGTTGCAGGCGCCGCACTCAAGCGGCTCGTCCTTCAGAATTTCGTCAACGGGTCCCATAGAACCTTCCCAAGATAACGGCGGTATCATTGCCAGTATCGGGAGAAGGTCTTGTCATTTCGTTAACCATAATAGGCCTTCAGGTGGGTGATTTTTGCGCCTGAAAACCAAACCAGAGCGTAATCAGAAGTGCCAGAGCGACAAACGGGAAGAGCGCAAAATTCACCGCCTCCCACCCAAGCCCGTTGAGCAACCCTCCGGACGCGAAAGACGCAATCGCAACGACTGCGAACACCAAGAGGTCGTTAACCGCCTGCACCTTGCTTCTTTCGGCATCGGTATAACACTCGGTCAGCAGCGTGGTCGCACCAACAAAGGTGAAGTTCCAGCCGAGGCCAAGGAGAACCAAAGCGACCACAAAGCGCTCAACCTCTAACCCGGTAAGAGCGACAGCACCGCAACCGGCAAGCAAGAGAAGTCCCGCGCCAATGATCCGCATGACACCAAAGCGCGTGATCAGATTGCCGGTGAAAAAGCTTGGCGCGAACATCGCAAAGATGTGCCATTGAATAACGAATGCCGCATCCGTGACACTCAGGCCACACGCCACCATTGCGATCGGTGTCGCCGTCATCACAAGCGTCATGATCCCGTAGCCCACCATGCCACACCCAACGGCGACAATGGCCTTCTGCTGAGTGAAAATCTCAGGAAGTGGGCGCCCTGTATTTTCCTGATCTTCGACGCTCAGCTTGGGGATCGTGAGGAACGACATCACGACAAAGGCGACGAGACTGAGACCAACACAGGCTGCATAGCCACCCACAAAGGGAACGGGGCCCAACCAGTCACTTGAGATCGCGACCAGTTGAGCGCCAACAAATGCCGCGGCGACGCCGCCAGCCATCACCCAGGATATGGCGCGCGGACGAAATTCTTCGCTTGCAACATCCGCGGCCGCAAAACGGTAATAGCCAGCAAATGCCTGGTAGATTCCGCTGATAAAGAGTGCTGCGCAGAAAAGTGCAAAAGAGTTGCCTATGAGCGCGACCATCGCCAATGAGGCCCCAAAGACACCCGCGGCTGTCCCCAACATGAAACCTCGGCGCCGGCCAGTCCGCTGCATGAAAAGCGACGCCGGTACTGTTGAAACCGCGGTGCCAACCACCATGGCGCTCACCGGCAGCGTGGCGTAAGCAGGATCGGGCGCCAGATAGACACCTGCAAGACCGCTCAATGTAATGAGCACCGCCATATTGGAGCCATAGAGGGCCTGCCCGCCCGACAGAAGCGCTGTGTTTTTCTTCGCCAGCGCGTCATTCTGAAGTGAATGTGCATCAACCATGGGGCAAGACGCTAAAACATGCCCACACTCTCACCAAGGTCAAAACACCTGCAAAGTCGGTCAAAGTGGCACCACCGAACGGCGCACAACGTTTGCACTTTCCAGTGTCGGACGATCTGCTATCTTGAGCGCGAGTGACAAAAGGAACGCTCTGTACCCATGAACTAACTCCCGCTTGCACATCGCTTCATATTGTTGATGACGGCTGCACCAATGCCCCTATCTGCCCACCAATCGGCACCAGGGTGTGTTGCAGCTAAAGCCATTGGGAATTTTCATGACCTACTCAATCAGAAAGGCCCGTCTGACCGACGGGCGTGCGATCGCACAAATCGAATTGAATGCCGGCGAGCTGTTCAAAACCGTGGGGCTCGACGCTCTGTCAGGCGATGTCACTGACCCCGCTTACGTCAAAAGCTTCATCGCGTCAGGTGGCGCGGTGGTCGCAGTCAACGACCACGACGAAGCAGTCGGTTTCGCGCTGTCGTTTTTCCTAGACGGCGCGCTGCACTTGCACGAGATGTCTGTTGACCCAGCCCACGGGCGGAAAGGACTGGGCGGCCTGTTGCTGAAGGCCGTTGCCGATTGGGCGGGCGTAAGCGGTTACAATCAAACCACCCTATCCACCTTCAAAGATGTGCCCTGGAATGCGCCCTTTTACGAGCGCCACGGGTACACGCCGGTGGACGTTGCCGATTGGACACCGGGTTTCTTCCTGCTTCGCGAACACGAAGAGCTCGCAGGTCTACCTATCGAGAGACGTTGTTTCATGAAACGAGAGTGTGCGCGTGACACACAAAGCTAGCTGAAATGGTTAAATCCGGCGGGTGCAGCATCAATCGGCTGGCCCGCCTCACCCAGCAATACCACGCCGGTCTCTTCTGTACTCTCGCCAATGCGAGAAATCCGCACGCCTTCTTGGTCAGCTAAATCAAGGATCCGCTGTTTCTTGTCGACGGGTGCCGCAAGGAGGATTTGGTAGTCATCTCCACCGCCAAAAACCAGCTTCCATTGGTGATCGTCTATTTCCAGGCATCGTTTCACTGCTTCAGACAATGGGAATTTCTGTTGTTCGATGCGCGCGCCCACCCCAGACTGCTCACACAGATGAGCTAAATCGGCCAGCAGACCGTCGGACACATCAATAGCCGCTGACGCAATGCCACGGAGCTTAGACCCAAAGGCGACTGGCGGACGGGGCACCCGGTAGCGTTCAATCAGGACATCGCGGTCAGCGGCAGACAGCGTATCCAGCTGTCCTTGAGCGGCTCTCAGTCCTTGCGCAGCGTCCCCTATCGTCCCTGTCACCCACAGATCATCACCGACCTGGGCCCCAGACCGGGTCACGATCCGGCCAATTGGCACCTCTCCAATCGCAGTGAGCGAGAACACTGACGGGCCGTCTGTTTTGATCGTGTCGCCGCCCCACAAATGGAGTCCAAACTCGACCTGATCCTGCCTGAGGCCCTCCACAAAACGCTTCATCCACTCAAAAGACGTGTCAGACGACCACGCACACGAAAGGAGGTAGCCAAGCGGTGTTGCGCCCTTGGCGGCAAGATCAGACAGGTTTACGCGAAGCAGTTTCCTCGCCACTGTGTCCGGCGGGTCATTGGGAAGATAGTGCCGACCCTCGGCGATCGCGTCTTTGGTGAAGACGAGATCATATCCTGACCGTGGGGATAGGACTGCAGCATCGTCCTTAAGGCCAAGCCCTTCTGGACCGGCCAGCGGTGCCAACAGTTCGTCAATCAGTGTGAACTCGTCGGGCATTGCTTCTGAGCCGTTGCCCCGCCCCATATCAGGCGCTCGCTTGTCCGAATTCCTGCGACCGGATCTCGCGTGCAATACGGTCCAGCACGGCATTCACGACCTTGGGCTCGTCATTCTCAAAAAAGGCGTTCGCGATGTCGAGATATTCATTGATCACAACCTTCGCGGGAATGTCCTTGTTGCGCTGAAGCTCATACCCTCCGGCCCTCAATGTGGCCCTGAGCGTGCTATCAAGACGCGCCAGCACCCATCCCTCAGCCAAGGCATCATTGATGCGTACGTCGATGGCCTTTTGCTCCCGCACGACGCCACGAACCACATCATCAAAATGCGCTTCTTCGACCTCGTGATAGAGCTCACCTTCGACTTCACGTCCAAAGCGATGGTGCACAAATTCCTCGATCACGTCTTCAAGGTCCGTCTGTGCGACATCCATCTGATAAAGCGCCTGAACAGCCGCCAGGCGCGCTGCACTGCGGCCTGCACGGTGAGAGGCTTTGCCCGGACTGGAGGGGGCCATACTGGAATTACGCTCCTGAGCCGTATCTCTGTTTCAACGCTGCCATAGCTAACGCCGCAGCCGCCGCTCCGCCACCTTTATTTTTGTCGGACACGTTGGCCCGCGCCCAGGCCTGGTCACTGTTTTCGACCGTCTGAATGCCATTTCCCAAGGCAATCTTGTCGGTAATGGTGAGATCCATGAGAGCCCGCGCAGACTCATTCGACACAATGTCGTAATGCGTTGTTTCGCCGCGGATCACCACCCCAAGCGTGACATATCCGTCGTAAGCTTGATCGAGTCCCCCTGCTCGGCTGGCATCAGACGCCACTTTAACCGCTGCCGGGATCTCCAGCACGCCGGGGACCGAAACACGTTCGTAGGTGCCGCCTTGCGCCTCAATTTCCGCAATGGCGCCGCGCGCCAGCTCGTCCGCCAGATCTTCGTAGAAACGCGCTTCGACGATCAGAATATGCTTACCCGACATTAGACAGTTTCCGCGTCTTTTGCTGCGAGGGTCGTCCCATTTACAGAGCGTTGTTCAACCACCCGGAGGCCATAGCCCTCCAACCCGACGATCTGGCGCGGCGTGTCTGACATCAAGATCATGTCGTGCACGCCAAGGTCGAGGAGAATCTGTGCCCCTACGCCATATTCGCGCAGGCGGCGCGGTCCCTGCTCTTCCGACTCACCCTTGTGCAGAAGCATGTCGGAAACGACGGTTGCTGTGGTATCGCGGATCAAGACGATAACCCCCCGTCCTTCTTTAGCAATCGTGCGCATGGAGTCCTCAATGATATTGTTCCGCCCCCCTTTCGCACCGAGCATGTCGTCAAACACATTGATGGCATGCATGCGCACCAGCACAGGCTCGGCCGTTGAGAGATCACCCATCGTCAGCGCGATGTGTTCTGCGTATTCTGCCGTATTGAGGTACACATTGAGATTGAAGGTGCCCCCATACTCGCTCTCGATCTCGGTCTCGATCGCGCGGTGGATCAGATTGTCGTGACGACGACGGTAGGCAATGAGATCGGCAATCGTCGCAATCTTAAGCCCATGTAGCTGTGCAAACTGCACCAGGTCTGGCAGGCGAGCCATCGTGCCGTCATCATTCATGATCTCGCAGATCACGCCAGCGGGATAAAGGCCAGCAAGCCGGGCAATGTCGACAGCAGCTTCCGTATGCCCAGCGCGCACCAACACACCGCCATCACGGGCGACCAGCGGAAAAACATGACCTGGTGAAACAATATCCGTCGCGCCTTTTGTGGGATCGATAGCGACCGCAATCGTGTGCGCCCGATCATGGGCAGAGATACCCGTTGTGATCCCCTCACGAGCCTCAATCGAAACCGTGAACGCCGTCTGATGACGGGACTGATTGTTGGAAGACATAAGCTCTAGGTTGAGCTGCTTCGCCCGATCCGAATTCATCGACAGGCAGATCAGCCCGCGGCCATACTTCGCCATGAAGTTGACGGTTTCAGGCGTTGCCATCTGAGCGGGGATCACCAGGTCCCCCTCATTCTCCCGATCCTCTGCGTCAACCAGCACAAACATCTTGCCGTTGCGCGCGTCTTCGATCACTTCTTCAATAGGCGATAGAAATTCTTTGTACACGGGTCTCAATCCTTTTGTGTCAAGCGCGCGACATAGCGGGCCAGCACGTCTATTTCAAGGTTGATCTTATCGCCAACCTTTGCATGACCCCAGGTCGTGACTTCCTGGGTATGCGGAATAATGTTAACGCCGAACGTGTCACCCTCGACCTCATTCACCGTGAGTGAGGTTCCAGACAAGGTGACTGAGCCCTTCGGCGCGATGAACAGTCTTTGGTTTGTTGGGACACGGAAGGTGAACCGCTTTGAGTCACCCTCATCCCGGATCTCGACAATCTCAGCAACACAATCAACATGGCCGCTGACAATGTGCCCGCCGAGCTCATCGCCCACTTTAAGGGCCCGTTCCAGATTGATCGGGCGTCCAACTGTCCAATCGCCGAGCGCCGAACAGTCCAACGTTTCTTTGGACGCATCGACGGCAAACCAATTGTTGCCGTTCATGCTCCCCTTTTCCACCACAGTCAGGCAGCAGCCATCACACATGATTGAAGCGCCAAGCGCGATGGTCGCAGGATCATAGGCAGTCTCGATCACAAAGCGCATGTCGCCCCGCTGCTCGATCTGACTTATTTTTCCAACGTCGGTGATGATACCTGTGAACATGAATGCTTACCTCTTCACACTAAAGCTTTGCAGTGTGTCTTCGCCCAGCGACAAAACCTCAAGAAGCTCAAACACTGGCGCTTCATCGACTGTGTCAATGCCCAGACCTGCGAGCGCCGGATATCCGTCGCCACCAATAATCTTAGGCGCTTGAAACCAATCAAGGCGATCCACCAGCCCTGCCTTCATCAGCGAGGAGACCAGACGCGAACCACCTTCAACCATCAACCGAGTGACACCCCGCTCGCCAAGCAATTGCATGGCGATAGACATGTCCATCGTGCCGTCGGCGGCCGCAGGTACATCAATAAGCACGACACCGCAATCCTCGAATGCCTGGCGCCGTGCAGCATCGCCACCAGGCAGCGTCAAGATCCAGACAGCGACATCCTGCGCTGACCGCACCAGTTTTGAGGTAAGCGGCAACCTTAACCGACCGTCGGCCACGATACGGCGCGGCGACCGGTCTCCCAAACCGGGAAGACGGCAGGTGAGATCAGGATCGTCGACGATCGCGGTGGCACTACCAACCATGATGGCGTCGGTGCGGGCCCGCATCAGGTGAGCACGGTTCCGCGCCCGCTCGCCTGTGATCCATTGACTATGACCGCTGTGCGTCGCCGTGCGGCCGTCAAGCGAACTGGCCAGCTTGACACTTACCATCGGGCGACCTGAACTAACGCGGGTCAGAAAACCTTCATTGAGGCGCGCAGCTTCCCGTTCAAGGACACCGTCGACGACCTCAACGCCAGCGTCTTCCAACATCGCATACCCGGCACCTGCGACCCGGCTGTCCGGGTCTTTAAGTGCGCTGACCACCCGGGCAATTCCGGCATCTATCAGTGCCTGGGCGCAGGGCGGGGTCTTGCCTGTATGCGCGCAAGGCTCCAACGTGACATAGGCCGTGGCCCCTTTAGCTGCGGAACCAGCACGCGCCAAGGCTTCGGTTTCTGCGTGGGGCCGCCCGAATGGCTGCGTCCAGCCACGACCCACAATTCGGCCGCCCTCGTCTGACGGCTGAACGATCACACATCCGACTGCCGGGTTGGGCGCCACTCTTCCCAGACCGCGCTCAGCGAGGCCCAGCGCAATCCGCATCATGCGCTCGTCCAACGCCGCCGTCACCGAAGGTCTCCCATCAGTGGCGAACGTAGATCCTCGGGAAAAATTTGCGTGCGGTCAGTCGCCTTCGCCCGGCCCGGAAAGCTCTCCCAGAACTTCTTCAAAGTCCTTGGCTTCCCGGAAGTTTTTGTAAACTGAGGCAAAGCGCACATAGGCAATATCATCCAACGAGCGGAGCCCTTCCATAATCAGCTCGCCCACTACTTGAGACGGAATCTCAGGTTCGCCCATACTCTCCAGGCGCCTGACAATGCCGCTTACCATACGCTCGACGCGCTCAGCCTCAACCGGGCGTTTGCGCATAGCAACTTGCACGGAGCGCATGAGTTTATCGCGATCAAATGGGACCCGGCGGCCGCTGGATTTAACGATTGTGAGCTCTCTAAGCTGGATGCGCTCAAACGTGGTAAATCGGCCTCCACACCCAGGACAAAACCGCCGACGCCTGATGGCCGTGTTATCCTCGGTCGGCCGGGAATCCTTCACCTGCGTGTCTTCGTTTCCGCAATATGGGCACCGCATGCTGCCTCAAACTCCCCTATTTGGCCGCAGCCAAGTCAACCATCCCGAACCGCTGCTTCGTCGGATTATGCGTCACCGTATATCGGAAAACGAGCGCAGAGTGCATCGACTTCAGCCCGAACGGCCGCCTCGATCTCTGCATTCCCATCGGCGCCATTAGCGGCCAACCCGTCCAGCACTTGAGCGATCAGCTCGCCCACCAGCCTGAACTCAGCAGCACCGAACCCACGCGTGGTTCCGGCGGGAGTGCCCAACCGAACGCCAGAGGTAATGGCTGGCTTTTCGGGGTCGAACGGAATGCCGTTCTTGTTGCACGTGATGTTGGCACGCTCGAGACTTGCCTCGGCCACATTCCCTGTCTGCCCCTTGGGCCGGAGGTCTACCAGCATAAGATGCGTGTCTGTTCCACCAGACACAATATCAAGACCGTTCTCAACCAGCGTCCCGGCAAGGGCGCGCGCATTCTCGACGATCTGCCCGGCATAGGACTTAAAGGCAGGCCGCAGGGCTTCCCCAAATGCAACTGCTTTGCCAGCGATCACATGCATCAAAGGCCCACCCTGAATGCCAGGGAAGATCGCGGAATTGAATTTCTTGCCCAGCTCTTCATTGTTCGAGAGGATCAAGCCACCACGGGGACCGCGCAAGGTCTTATGAGTCGTGGTCGTCACAACATCGGCGTATGGCAGTGGGCTCGGGTGAACGCCGCCTGCAACCAAGCCGGCAAAGTGGGCCATATCAACCATCAGATAAGCGCCAACGCTATCCGCAATCCGGCGGAAGGCGGCAAAATCGATGATGCGCGGATAAGCCGAACCACCTGCGATGATGAGCTGCGGCTTGTGCTCATTCGCAAGACTTTCAACTTCGTCCATATCAATCAAATGATCTTGGCTCCGCACACCGTATTGCACAGCGTTGAACCATTTTCCGGACTGATTTGGCTTCGCGCCATGTGTTAGGTGACCACCCGCGGCCAGGCTCATACCCAAGATCGTGTCGCCAGGCTTGATCATCGCCATAAGCGCACCCTGGTTTGCCTGACTGCCCGAGTTCGGCTGAACATTGACATACGCACAGTTGAAAAGCTGTTTGGCGCGCTCAATCGCCAACTCTTCTGCAACATCAACAAACTCGCAGCCGCCATAGTACCGCCGACCGGGATACCCCTCGGCATATTTGTTCGTCAGCACCGACCCTTGCGCTTCCAGTACTGCCTTCGAAACAATGTTCTCTGAAGCAATCAGTTCGATTTGGTTTCTCTGACGACCAAGCTCACGCTCAATGGCACCGAAAATCTCTGGGTCGCTATCTTCGAGGGATCGACTAAAGAACTGCGAAGAGGCGTTGTCCATGGTTGCGGGGCTGGAGACGGACATGTCAGGAACCTTTACTGAAACTGTCGCTGGAAAACGATCCCAAATGGCGAACTGGGGGTCAGAGCCAGAGTGCGTTAATGTAAGGCGCGCTAGTTACCACATATAGTCACCCCGCGCCAACGCCCCACAACAACGCATTGTGCAAAATCTTGCCCCGTAGGACCGCGAAAATTGGCCAGAATCAGGTTCGGAACTGGGCTGTCTACAAAACCGAGCGTTTTCCTTGGTTAAACCCAAAGGTCATCAAACATATGGGCGTTTTATGAAAAGCATCGCGTACACTTTTTAAATAGTTCGAAGAAATACTTGATTAATCTTGCGCCCTTTGCGATACACCAGACAAGTATTGGTTCATAGATACCTGGTTTAGATTCTTGTCGGATTCCAAGATGCCGAGTGATCGTGACGATCCCCCCTCACCTGCAACGCTCCAGTTTGCATCAGAGATCGTTGCCGCCTATGTCAGCAACAATGAACTGGCTGTAGAGGAACTGCCGGACATGATCCGGACGGTACATGGTGTCCTGGCGGCCTTGGGGGATGACGCCGGCTCCGCTCTGCAGCAACAAGGCCCCGCAGTGTCTGTCGAAGATTCGGTAACGGACGAGTATCTGATCTGTCTTGAAGACGGCAAAAAGCTGAAAATGCTGAAACGCTACCTGCGGTCTAGATACGGCCTGTCGCCCGAAGAATACCGCGCCAAATGGGGGCTTCCCGCAGACTATCCTATGGTCGCGCCCAACTATGCAGCGCAGCGCTCGAAGCTGGCGAAGAAGATTGGGCTCGGCCAAAACAGCGCACCCCGCAAACGCGACTAACTAACCTTAGACAACCCAGCCTTTGCCGTCGGTCGACGGATTTGATGAGGCGGAATCTTTTGATTCCACTTTGCGCTTCTGCTTCATTACATAGAGCAGCTTATTCAGAGCGACCTGCTCCAACTCTGACTTGGGAAGGTTTGCGGGCCCAACAATCGAAACCTCAATGCCGGTTGCCGCATCGACGGCGGAGACCTTCATGCTGTCGCCAACAGGATAGAGTTCGAAATAAACTTCGCGCGGACCACCAGCACCACCAGCCGGTCCCACCCCATTTTGGCCTTGATTTGATGGCCTACGCCGCACGCCTGATCTTGCGCCGGGTCCACACTTCGTCAAGTGCGTGAACCAGGCTCTCCATCATTTCATCCGTATGCAGAGGACAAGGCGTAAACCGAAGGCGTTCTGTTCCCCGCGGCACGGTCGGGTAATTGATCGGCTGCACATAAATATTGTGATCGCTCAACAGATCATCCGCCACCTGTTTGCAAAGCACAGGGTCCTTGACCATCACCGGCACAATGTGGCTTTCGCAGATCATCACGGGCAGGCCGGCATCAAGCAGCATTTTGCGCAATGTCTGCGCGCGTTCCTGATGAACTTCACGCTCAACATTGCTTGATTTCAGATGCCGCACACTCGCCAGAATGCCCGCAACAAGAACTGGCGAAAGGGATGTCGAAAAAATAAAACCAGGCGCATAAGAGCGGACGACATCGACGACAGCTTCGCTCGCAGCGATATACCCCCCCATGACACCAAAGCCTTTGGCAAGCGTGCCCTCAATGATGTCGACTTTATCGAGAACACCGTCGCGCTCAGCGATCCCGCCTCCGCGAGGTCCATAGAGCCCCACAGCGTGCACCTCATCTAGGTAGGTCAAAGCACCATATTGGTGCGCGAGATCACAGATCTCGCCGATGGGGGCAATGTCCCCATCCATCGAATACACAGACTCAAATGCCACGATCTTTGGTTGATCCAATGGCACCGATTGCAACAGCTCTTCAAGATGCTCGAGGTCATTGTGACGCCAGACCCGCTTTGGGCCACCGCTGCGACGAATACCTTCGATCATAGACGCGTGATTCAACTCGTCTGAGATCGTCAGACAATCTCCAAACACGCGCGCAAGTGTGCTCAGCGTTGCATCGTTTGCGATGTAGCCGGACGTAAAGAGAAGCGCTGCTTCCTTTTGATGAAGGTCCGCGATCTCCTGCTCAAGCTCCACATGATAGTGGGTGGTTCCGGAAATATTGCGCGTGCCGCCAGAGCCCGCGCCGACCCGGTCAACCGCTTCATGCATCGCCGCCGTGACGAGCTCGTTCTGGCCCATGCCCAGATAGTCATTCGAGCACCAGACAACGATTTCTTTCTCACCTTCTGGGGAGTGGAATGTCGCGCGCGGAAAGCTGCCGCGGTGGCGAACAATGTCCGCAAATACGCGATACCGCCCTTCATTCCGCAGGGAGGTCAATGCTTCCGACAGCTTGCCTTCATAGTCCATCGTCAATTCCACTCTTAGTTGACTGTGCACCACCCTACTACCATAGGAAGAGTCGCTTTTTATGGTTTACAGACAGTTAATCCGCGCATGCATGTACCGAAATCTGCAGGTTTCTGCACCTGGCTCAACCTGCGAATTGTCGCAGAAAATCAGGCCAGATACTAGAACAGCTGATTTAGCGCCAAACGCCGCGCTCTTGTAAGACTGATTTAAGCACTTCCGGACGGTCTGTCATCAGCCCATCAACCCCTAAATCCAGCAATCGCGCCATTTCTGCGGCATCGTCGATCGTCCATACATGTACCTGGAGGCAACGCTCATGGGCGTGATCGACAAGACGCCGATCAATCAGGCGAATTCCGAACTGATGCGTCGGGATCTGAAGACATCCCTCGGCGAAACGCCCCCAAATGCCCGCGAAGGGCCCTGATAGGCTTGAAAAACGCATTCTGCTGGTACCGAGCGGACCGACGCCGGTGCACAGACCGGAGCCGAGCTCTGCACGGATCCCCGCCGTTCGCTTGTCTGAGAAAGAGGTGACGCAGACGCGATCCAGGGCATTTGTCTCTTTGAGCACTTTGACGAGCGGTACGGCCGCATTGTCGAGCTTCGGGTCAATATTGATGCGGACGTCCGGCCAGCTGGACAACAGCTCGGCGAAAAGCGGGATGGGCTCTTTGCCATCTATGCGCGCTTTGGCGACATCCGCATAATCCATCTCACAAATGCGCCCGGTCATATTGGTAACACGGTCGAGTTCCTCGTCATGGAACGCGAGCAGGACACCATCACGCGTCGCATGAACGTCTGTTTCTAGATAGTGGAACCCAAGGTCGATGGCGTGTTGGAAGGCCGGGAGCGTGTTTTCCGGATGAGCGCTGGTGCCGCCACGATGCGCAAAGGCAAGTACGCCTTCAAATTCCAGAAACGGAAATTTCGCTGGTCGCGCCATTTCTCTCACCCCCGATGCCGCTGAATCTAGACCATCCTGAGCGGAATGAAAGACCCGGAAATGACAAATGGACTATTGGGTCAGCGAGGATGTCCGGACGCGTCGGTCGATGTCATAGACGTCGTCCCGGAAGTTCACCACGCCGCTGTCGTCGACCCAGGCGGTCAGATACATGAGATACACAGGCACCGGCGCCGCCAGCGATACATCGCGTCGGGAGCGTCCATTGACGACACTATCGATGCGTGCGCGATCCCACCCTTCCGTTTCGCTCAGCAGCCATTCTGTGAGGTCGTGCACATCTTCGACCCGGACGCAGCCGGAACTGTAGGTCCGCGCCGTGCGGCCGAACAGGCTCTTGGAGGGCGTGTCATGCAGATAAACGGCATATGGATTGTTGAAATGGATCTTCACCGTACCAAGCGAGTTTCTTGGGCTTGGATCCTGCCGAAGACGCACGTCACTCGCGCTGGTCCTATGCCAGTTGACTGAACGGGCACTTACTTCACGACCGCCGCGATAGACGCGAATACCCAGGCGCTCAAAATAGGCAGGGTTCCGACGCGCTTTCGGGATGAGATCTTTTTCTGCGATGCTGCGAGGCACATGCCAATAGGGATTGAACGCAAGATAGGTAATAGCACTGGTGATTTCCGGCGTCTGCCGGTCTTCCTTACCGACAATCACGCGACGGCGAAGATCGACCCGACCGTCGGTCACGGCTTCGACTTCCTGTCCTGCAATATTCACAAAAACATATCTGCGTCCCAACGATTCAGACGCCTCGTTCAGACGCTGAAGATTGATCGCCAATTGTTTGATCCGCTTCGAAACCGGCACGTTCATCGTATCGATGGTTCTGGGCCCAATCACACCGTCGGGCGTGAGGCCGTGACGGCTCTGAAAGCGGCGGGTCCCCTCATACACATGTTCGTCATAGATCGCTGGATCGCCGCTTGAAATCGCGAGGTCGCCAGTGGCCACCAGACGCTCACGAATAAGCGGCACCCGATCATCCCGGTCACCAAGCTCGATTTTCTCGCCGCGGGGAATGGTCTTCCAGCCGCCCCATTCTTCGATCTGCTCGTACATGGACATGGCACGCAGCACCGGCCAGAAGCCGGCATCGCCGAGGGTCGGCACGCTGGACAGCGACGTCGGCGTTTCAGGAATCAGGGCCTCAGAACTTGGATTCCACGGATCAACCCACTGCTGCTCCCAGGGGTTAAAAGCGCCGTCTGCGGCGGCCGGCGACGCAAAAAAGAGCACTGCACCTACAAAAACCGCGCTTGCAGCCAAAAGCAGGTAGTCGAAAGATGTCTTCGCGACATGTGTCACAGTGCTGCCCCCGCGCCCCGTATCGAATTTCCGTTCGTTAGCGTTCATTTTCGGCACACCAGAGTCAAAGCACAAATAGGGTAAATTGCCTCTTTGAGACAGTTTTTGGTTGTTCGGCAACAGTTTGCCATGATGAACGCAAATTAGAGGCCATATTTCACTCACCAAAAGCCCCAAAATCATAAGGGTAAATCCAGCATATGACGCAAATCCTGATAATGAATTTAGTCGTGATTGCGACCTGCCTATTCGCTCTCTGGGCCATCAGCATCTGGATTCGCGACGCCAGCATTATCGACATTTTTTGGGGCCCGGGATTTGGGATCGTTGCCCTTTCGACCTATACACAATCCGACCAGCCTGGTCCTTCAGGGCTCCTCCTAACCGCGTTTGCATGTTTGTGGTCCATTCGTCTGGGAACCCACCTCGCTGGCCGCTGGCTGTCTCATGGGCGCAAGGAAGACGCGCGCTACGTTGCGATGCGCAAGAAGGCCGGCTCATCCTTCGGCATGCGCTCCCTGGTGACCGTATACGGCCTGCAGGGTGCCCTGATGTGGCTGGTATCCATGCCACTCCAAGTTGGCATCTCTCAAAGCGCCGGCGCGTCCTTCGGCCTTCTGACCGCCCTCGGATGCCTGATCTTCACCGCGGGGTTCGTGATCGAAGCGCTCGCGGACGCTCAGCTCAGAGACTTCAAAGCCGATCCGGCCAATGAAGGAAAAATCATGTCGACGGGCCTTTGGGGATGGAGTCGTCATCCAAACTATTTTGGCAATGCCTGCCTGTGGTGGGGACTCTTTCTGATAGCCGCCGACACACCCTACGGCCCCTACACAGTTTTCGGCCCGATTATCATGACCTTCCTCCTGCTGCGTGTGTCCGGCGTCGCCTTGTTGGAACGACGGATGGCCCGAGCCCGACCTGACTATCTCGACTATCAGCGATCCGTAAACGCGTTTGTGCCGCTCCCACCTTCATGGAAACGGCACAACGGAAACGATAGAGAAAAGACTTAAAGGCGGAAGCGGATCTGATCCGTCCAGAAACGCTCAAGCTTATTCAGCGTTTTGTTGATCACCTGCAATTCTTCCTGGCTTACATCGCCGACTTCCGAAATCGTGTCGATGTGACGATTGTAAAGCGCATCAATCGTGTCGCAGATTTCACGACCCTTTTGCGTGAGACGGACACGAACCGACCGACGGTCCATCTCAGAGCGCTGGTGATTGATATATCCAGCTTCCACGAGCTTCTTCAGGTTGTAAGAAACATTCGATCCCAGATAGTGACCGCGTGACCGCAGCTCACCGGCCGTCATTTCCTGATCGCCGATGTTGAAAAGAAGCAGTGCCTGCACGCTGTTGATTTCAACATTCCCGCTGCGATCAAGTTCGTCCTTAATCACGTCCAACAAACGACGGTGAAGCCGCTCAACAAATGTCAGCGCCGTCAGGTAGGCCTCACGCGCTTCAGGGGAAGCACTCCTTGGCTCAACTGTTTCTGCGTCTTCAATCATCGCACTCATGGAACAAACCTCTACAAATCCGCTCTCGCGGCAAACTCATACTCAAACCGCCGCAATCCCATGAACGCCACACTACAGAGGGCGTCCTAATGGTGACTTAACCAGAACGTCAAATTTGGTCTTAATTTGTGGATGTATTGCCTACACATCGATCATTCGGCGGCTTGACTGTAGGCTGCGCCTATCATTGTCTCGGAAAGGATTTGGTAAGTATGTTTCCAAGCAGCATCGACGTCAGGCGTATAAGCATCGCCGAGACCTTGTTCGAGCGTCCATAGAAGCGCCGCACCGACCTTGTCATAATGCGCCGGCTTGACGCCATAGGCCACATGACCCTGACCCAGTTTCTGGACAACAGGCACAAGCGAATTCAGGTCATTCAGGCCAGCGACAGCAATCGTCAGGGTCTTCATCAGCTTCCGCCCCTGCTCTTCAATATCGCCGGAAAAGAGCGGCTTCACTTCAGGCGCAATCTCAAAAAGACGGCCATAAAACAGCTCTGCCGCTTTGTCGGCAATCGGCTTCACGGCTTCAAAGGAATTTTGGACGAGTGTGATTTCGGACGGGGTCATTTTCATTTCCTCTCGTTATGCGAGTGAAATGATAGCCGCCACACCCTAAATCCGCGTTAAGGATGAACTTTCCGGCCCGACCTTTAAGGGCTTAAAGGTCGCCACGGAGCATCTTGATGATGCCGGAAAAATCGACCTGTTCATGGCCACTGGATTCCATGAGGCTGTAGAGAGCCGCCGCCTGCGCGCCGAGCGGTGTCGCCGCTTTCGCGCTTTGTGCTGCTTCCTGCGCAAGACGCAGGTCTTTCAGCATCATACCCGCGGTAAATCCGGCCTGGTAATCGCGGTTAGCGGGCGAACTCGGCACAGGACCTGGCACCGGGCAGTAAGAGGTCATCGACCAACATTGCCCAGATGCGGTCGAGGAAATGTCGAACAAGGTCTGTCCATCGAGACCCAGTTTTTCGGCAAGCACAAAGGCTTCCGACACACCGATCATCGAAATGCCTAAGAGCATGTTGTTGCAGACTTTTGCGACCTGCCCATTTCCGGCGGCGCCGGCGTGGAAAATGTTCTGCCCCATCACGTCGAGGTAAGGCTTCGCGGCTTCGAACGCGGGGGCGGCACCACCAGCCATGAATGTCAGCGTGCCCGCTTCCGCGCCACCAACGCCACCCGACACGGGCGCGTCGATCATCTTCATGCCCGCGGTTTCAGCGTCTGCAATGACCGCGCGCGCCGTTTCAACATCGATGGTTGAGGAGTCGATAAAGAGCGTGCCTTTGTCCGCTGAGGCAAGGAGACCATCTGCCCCGAGATAGACCGCGGACACATGGGCACCGGCCGGGAGCATGGTCACCACAGCATCCACACCACGGGCAGCGTCTGACGCAGACTCAGTGGAAACCGCACCCGCATCTGTCGCTTTCTTGACTGCCTCTGAAGACAGATCGAAGACTTTCAGCTCGTGCCCGGCCTTGATCAGATTCTGCGCCATGGGTCCGCCCATATTGCCAAGCCCGATGAATCCTATCTTTGCCATGCCTGCCTCCCGCAGAAAAATTCAGTCGAATGTCAGTTCGTTCTCGTCGAGCGAGGCAAAATAGCCCGCAACCTGTTCATCGCTCACCTGACCAAGAGAACCCGGTTGCCATTTGGGCGCCTGGTCCTTGTCGATAACTACGGCCCGCACACCCTCATAGAAATCTGGCGCTGCCATAAACCGGTTGGTCAAACGAAATTCAAGCGCCATACACTCTTCGAAATCGAGCTTTGCGCCTGCACGAATCTGATCAAAGGCAACGCGTGTGGAAAGAGGTGACTTTGACCTAATCGTCTCAGCGGTTTTTGCTGCCCAGTCGCCGCCGTCCGCATCCTGGCGTCGAAGAATCTCATCGACGCTGTCGGCAGAGAAAAACGCATCAATCTGCTCTTGCAGGTCGGCAAGCGGCGGCGCGGCATCAGGAGTTGCTGTCTCGGCAGCGATCGCGCTGTCGACATCCTCCCCCGCGACCAGCCGCGCCAGCAACGCCTCGTGACGGTCTGCCGGCACAAAGGCATCGGCTATCCCGGCGTAGACCGCGTCAGCGACTTTGAGCCGCGCACCAGTCAGGCCCAGATACATCCCGACCTCGCCGGGGCAGCGCGGCAGAAAATAGGTGCCGCCAACATCCGGGAAGAGGCCGATCCCCGTTTCCGGCATGGCGAAGGTCAGACGTTCAGAGGCAACCCTGTGACTGCCATTGACGGACACGCCGACACCGCCGCCCATATTGATCCCGCTCATGAGAGCTACATAGGGCTTTGGGTAGCGTTTGATGTAGCGATTGAGACGGTATTCGTCGCGGTAGAAATTGATCACTTCAGGCGAGCCGGCTTTGCCCCAATCGTGCAACGCCCGGATGTCGCCGCCTGCACAAAAGGCTTTCTCTCCTGCGGCCTGAATAACCACCGCAGCAACGCTGTTGTCAGCTACCCAGGCCTCAAGCTGAGGATGAAGCTGCTTCACCATATTGTAGGTGAGTGCATTCAATACCTTGGGGCGGTTGAGCGTGATGAGACCAATTGGCCCACGCTGCTCAAACAGAATTTCCGGCTCGTCACTCATAGAGGTCTTCAGTCTTTCAGCATCTCACGCGCGATGATGACGCGCATAATCTCGTTCGTACCCTCAAGAATTTGATGGACCCGCACGTCGCGGAGGTGGCGCTCCAACGGATAGTCCTTCAGATATCCATACCCACCATGGATCTGGAGCGCTTCGTTTACCACACGGAACCCCGTATCTGTCGCAAACCGCTTCGCCATGGCTGCCTGCATGGTCGCATCCGGCGCTTTCGTATCGACCTTAACAGCGGCTTGGTAGAGCAGCAGACGTGCGGCTTCGAGTTCGGTAGCCATATCCGCAAGTTTGAACTGCAGCGCCTGGAAATCCGCCAGAGGCCGCCCGAATTGTTTGCGCTCCTGCATATAGGCTTTGGCCGTTTCGAGCGCCTTTTGTGCAGTCCCGAGCGAACAGGCGCCAATGTTGAGACGCCCGCCATCGAGCCCCATCATCGCGATTTTAAAGCCCTGACCTTCTTCGCCGATCAGGTTTTCAACCGGAACGCGGGCGTCCTCGAAGATCACCGCTGCGGTGGGCTGGCTGTTCCAACCCATCTTTTTTTCGACCGCCCCAAACGACAGGCCAGGTGTGTCTTTCTCGATGACCAGGCAGGAAACACCTTTTGGACCCTCGCCGCCCGTACGCACCATGCAGACATAGATATCGGACGTGCCGCTCCCGGAGATGAAAGCCTTCGCGCCGTTCAACACATAATGGTCACCATCTCGCAGAGCCTTGGTGCGCAGCGACGCCGCGTCGGAACCCGACCCGGGCTCCGTCAAACAATAGCTGGCAATCTTGTTCATCGACGTGAGGTCCGGCAGCCACTTGGTGCGCTGGTCCTCAGACCCGAACCGGTCGATCATCCATGACGCCATATTGTGGATCGACATATAGGCAGCGGTGGACGTGCATCCGGCGGAAAGAGCTTCAAAGATCAGGGCCGCATCAAGTCGGGTGAGCGCGGACCCGCCCACATCTTCACGCACATAGATGCCCGCAAACCCAAGCGCCGCAGCCTTCCGCATGGTCTCAACGGGGAAGACTGCATCGCGATCCCAATCTGCGGCGTAAGGCGCCAACTCATCCGCTGCGAACCCGCGCGCGACGTCCTGAAACGCCTGCTGTTCCTCTGACAAATCAAACTGCAAAGCGGCACCTCCCTCTGGGACACGCGTTGACCGCATGTATCTCCTTCTGCGGGTGATAAAAGCCCGGTAATCCCCTGTCAAACAAGCCTTTTTTCGTGAACGAGACCCTACGGAATGTTGCCACACTGTCATCCAGCCGATAAGACAGGAGCAGCAAATAAGAACCGAGAGCGTCCCTCCGTGCCCACAAATCCGACCTTTCCCAGCACCCGTATGCGCCGAAACCGCCACAGCGATTGGTCGAGGCGTCTTGTGTCAGAAAATAAGCTGAGCATTGACGATCTCATCTGGCCCCTGTTCGTGTTTGAAGGCTCTGGCCGCGAGTCTATATCGACCATGCCACGCGTTGACCGCCTCTCCATTGACGAAGCTGTGAAATCCGCCGAGGCAGCAGCGGAGATCGGTATCCCTGTCATCGCCCTCTTTCCTTACACCGACTCAGAAGGCCGCACGCCCGGGGGTGACCTGGCGATGGACCCGGACAACCTTGTCTGCCGGACCGTGCGTGCCATCAAACAGGCGGTGCCGAACATCGGCATCCTCTGCGATGTCGCCCTCGACCCCTATACCAGCCATGGGCATGACGGTGTGATGGACGGCGACGTGATCCTTAATGACGAAACCGTCGACATCCTCGTGAAACAATCGCTGGTCCAAGTCGAAGCCGGGTGCGACATCATTGCGCCCTCGGACATGATGGACGGCCGTGTCGCCGCAATCCGCGAGGGTCTTGAAGCCGCCGGTCATACCAACACCCAGATCATGGCCTACGCCGCAAAGTATGCGTCTGCCTTCTATGGCCCGTTCCGCGATGCCATTGGCTCTACCGGCGCCCTTAAAGGCGACAAGCGCACCTATCAGATGGACCCGGCCAACTCAGATGAGGCGCTCCGCGAAGTGGCTCTCGACATCGCCGAAGGCGCCGATTTTGTCATGGTCAAACCGGGCATGCCCTATCTCGACATCGTGACCCGCGTGAAGCAGGAATTCGGCGTACCTACCTTCGCCTACCAGGTGTCCGGGGAATACTCGATGCTCGCCGGCAGCATTGAGCGCGGCTGGCTCGACCGGGATCGGGTGATCCTTGAGGCTTTAACCGGCTTTAAACGCGCAGGCGCCGACGGCGTACTGACCTACTTCGCCATGGATGCGGCGAAGCTCCTCAAGGAGGGTTGAGACCGAAGTCTTACCGCTTCAGCCGAGCAATGAGGCTGGACGTGTCCCACCTATTGCCGCCCATCTCCTGCACATCGGCATAGAACTGATCGACAAGCGCCGCCACCGGCAATTGCGAGCCGTTGCGCCTGGCTTCCTCCAGGCAGATCGCGAGGTCCTTGCGCATCCAATCCACGGCGAATCCGTGCTCAAATTCACCCGCAATCATGGTCTCAAACCGGTTCTCCATCTGCCAGGACTGGGCTGCCCCTTTTGAAATCACATCGATGACCGCCGCTGCATCAAGCCCGGCGTTCTGGGCGAACTGAATGCCTTCAGAGAGGCTCTGCACCAGGCCGGCGATACATATCTGATTGACCATCTTGGTGAGCTGCCCTGCACCAGCCGGGCCCATCAACCGGACGGATTTGGAGAAACAGTCGATCAACGGTTCCGCTTTTTGGAACGTTGCTTCGTCGCCTCCGACCATAACAGTGAGTGCTCCATTCTCGGCGCCTGCCTGACCGCCCGAGACCGGGGCATCCAGCACCCCGATGCCCTGCGCCGCCCCGATTGCCGCGAGCTCCCGCGCAACCCCCGCCGACGCGGTCGTGTGATCCACAAAAACAGCGCCAGCGTCCATGCCCGCAAACGCCCCATCGTCGGCGATCGTGACGCTCCGCAAATCATCATCATTGCCGACACAAGAAAAAACGAAATCTGCGCCTTTCGCCGCCTCTGCGGGCGTCGGTGCGCTGGCGCCGCCATGCTGGCCAACCCATTTTTCCGCAACTGCAGCCGTCCGGTTGAAGACTGTCACTGAGTGACCCATTTGGCTTAAATGGCCCGCCATCGGGTAGCCCATCACACCAAGTCCAATAAATGCGACTGATTTGCCCACGCCCACTGTTTTTGCCCTTATTCTAGAGTTAGGCGCCTCTTGTAGCCGACGATGCACCCAATAGGCAAAGACACGAAAAACGACGCAGGAAACACCAAGGCTCATGAACGCAGCACGCAAAGTCGGAAAATGGGCGGGGATTATCTTCCTCGCCCTGGTCACGCTCATCGGTCTCGTTTTAACGGATCGATATGGCGCCGCCCGCCAATCGGTGGATGCCCATGATGGAAGCCTACAACTCGCGGGCCTTGTAGCGCCGGTCGACATCATCCGAGACGAAAACAGCGTGCCCCACATTTTTGGGACGACGGAAGAAGACGTCGCCTTTGGCCTCGGGGTGACCCACGCCCAGGATCGTCTTTGGCAAATGGAACTGTTCCGTCGTGTCGGTCAGGGCCGTCTCGCGGAACTGCTGGGCAGCTTTGCCCTCCCCGCCGATCGGTATCTCCGAACACTTGACCTTTACGGACAGGCCGAAAAGACAGTGCCGGCATTGGCACCTGAAAGCCAATCTCTGTTGGACGCCTATGCGGCAGGTGTCAATTCCTACCTGGGTCAGCGGGACATTCCGCTGCCGCCGGAATTCCTCTTCATGGCGCATGCGCCTGAACCCTGGGTGCCCGCAGACTCGGTTGTCATGATCAAGCTCTTGGCCCTTGGTCTTTCAGGCAACGCCACACGGGAACTCTCGCGCGCAAGACTGGCAGAGGTCCTCACAACTGATCAGCTTGCTGCCTTCTTCCCACCTTATCCTGGCGACGGCCCTGTTGCGTTGCCCGATCTCGCAAGCCTTTATGCCGACACACCGATCCGTGAAGCGGCTGCCGCCATTCCGGACATCGGCCCCAAAGGCGCGTCAAACAATTGGGTAGTCGACGGCAGCCACACCGCCAGCGGCAAGCCGCTGCTCGCCAATGACCCACATCTTGGCATGTTGGCACCGTCCATCTGGTACCTCGCCCATCTCGCCTATCCCGACAGAAATGTGGTCGGCGGAACAATTGCGGGCGTCCCGAGTGTTGTTCTCGGGCGGAATGACCATATTGCTTGGGGCTACACGAATACGGGACCTGACACCCAGGATCTCTATGTCGAAAAACTCAATCCAGATAACCCCAACGAATATCTGACACCAGACGGTTATCAGGCGTTCGACGAACGGACAGAAATCATCAAGGTACGCTTCGGCACAGATGAGACCTTTGTGGTTCGCTCCACCAGAAACGGTCCTGTTCTCCCGGCCGACTTCTTCGGCGCAAATGAACTCATCGAGGAAGGTCATGTCCTCGCCTTGTCATGGACCGCCTTTGCAAGTCCGGATCTCACAATTGAAGCCGGCCACAACATCACGAAAGCCAAGAACTTTGAAGAGTTTCGGAACGCACTGAGGTCCTACGTGGCACCGATGCAGAACATGGTGTTCGCAAATGTAGACGGTGAGATTGGCTTTATCGCGCCAGCGCATATTCCGGTGCGCAACGACGCTCATGAGACACTCGGGCTCATCCCAACACCGGGATGGAAAGAAGAAAATTCCTGGGTGGGCGTGATCCCATTTGAAGGCCTACCGCAAACCTTCAACCCGCCCAGCGGCAAAATCGTCACGGCAAACAATAAGATCGTCGCCGACAGCTACCCCTATTTGATCACCAAACAATGGGACCTGCCCTATCGCGCCGAGCGGATCGAACAAATGTTAGCCCTGTCGACGGAGCACACAGTCGACAGCTTCAACACCATGCTGATGGACAATGGATCGAGCTTCGCGGCGAAGTTTGCGCCCATGCTTCTAAACCAAGCAACAGACACAGAGGAGACGGCAGATGTCCGCGCGCTCCTCGCTGATTGGGACCACAGAATGGACGGGGACCAGGCGGAACCCATCCTCTTTCTCAGCTGGATGCGCGAACTCACACGTCTCGTATATGCCGATGAACTGAAGGAAGAATTCGCGTCCCGTTGGCGCTTCCACCCGGTCTTCATGGAACAGGTTCTGACCGGCGTCGATGGCAAGGATGTCTGGTGTGACAATGTCACGACTCTGGATGTCCAAGAGAGCTGCGTCGATCTTGTCGATGATGCTCTCCTAAAAGCGCTCGCAGATGCGACGACGAGATTTGGAGAGGATATGTCCACTTGGCGCTGGGATGAGGCTCACCCTGTGGTGAACCGCCATATTCCGGGGTCCTTTTTGCCGCTGCTCGGTGAAGCGTTGACAATTGCGCGGCCGTCATCCGGTGGCAATCACACCATCAACCGTGGTCAGCACTCAATCGGCTCCAGCAACCCATTCGACAATATTCACGCCGCGGGATATCGCGCGGTATATGACCTCGCGGACCTAGATGCCTCCCGCTATATGATTTCGACCGGTCAATCCGGCAACCCTTTCTCGCCCGACTTCGATCATCTGGCTACCGATTGGGCAGAGGGTGGCAGCATTGCCATTGAAACAGACCGTGGATCCATCCAAGCGGTTTCCCGTATGGAGCTAGTGCCAGCGCCATAAGACGCCTTAACGAATGGTGCCTTCGCCCGCTAGACGATACGACTTGCAATGCGGAGATGATTGGCGTCCGCATTCTACATAGTACAAACGCAGCGTTCCGCCATCCAAATTCATGTCGTAGCAATTCTTTGTGTTGTAATGAATTTCCGGCGACTGCATACAAAACCTGTTGCCTTCAATCCACCACCGACCTCGTCCGCTCGCGTCGCTGGTCGCAGAACGCTCCTGGTGGAAAATCTTGTAGTGGTAATATTTCCCGTCGATATCCATTGATCCGTCAGCGCCCAATTCGACCGTGGCAAGGATTCTATTCCCGCCGCCAATGTCTAGCCGCCCGATTTCCAATTGCATCGTCTGCCCGGACACACGAGCGCTAATCTGATTGCCGGTCAATGCATTACCAGGCCGGTTTCGAATGGTTTCTTCCAGGTTCCCACCGCCACCATAATGGTCATATCCGGTAATGCCTGTGGAGCTGCCCGGCGTCGCCACTTCCTCCTCACCGCGCTGCTGCGTGGTAGAGGCTTGTTGAGGTTGCACGTCTTCGTTGCGCCGCGTAGGCAGTTGATCAGTCACCTGAGGCTTCGGCTCAGGCTTCACCTCTGGTTTTGGTTCCGGCTTGGGCTCTGGCTCCGGCGTCGGCTCTGGGACAGGATCAACATCGGCGTCCGCAAAAGATGGTGTCTGTTGAGTCGAACCATCAATCTGGGCGGACGCATCGTCATTGTTGTCTAAACCTGCCGCCAGCTGGAACGTCAGAGCATCCCCATCTCCGGGACCTTCGGCGCCAAATATGCCCCCGCCCAAGAGATAGTAGACGAGGACAAGCAGATGCAGACCAACAGACGCAAGCAAGACCGTTCGCAGTCGAGGCGCTTCGGCACCCTCCAAGCGATCTGGATCAGCGACGCTCATTCCTCTTGCTCCGTTACAAGGTTCACTTCGCGAACGCCAACATTTCTCAAACCTTCCATAAGCTTGATCAGCTCATGGGCAGGCGCGTCCTGATCCGCCTTGATGGACACGTCATAGATGCCTTGTTCGTCCAAATAATTCCGCAAAGCGTAAGCCGCCAAATCGGCGCCCATCACACGGTCACCCAGATAGACAAACCCATCTGCTTCCACATAGAGGACCAGATCTTCCGAGGCACGCTTGTCGTCTACCTGTCCGGAAGGAAGGTCCACTTCAACATCATCTGTCGGCTGCAACGTTCCCGCCAAAAGGAAAAAGATCAGCAGCAGAAACACGATATTGATGAGCGGAACGACGGACTCATACGGGCGGCGCTGGGGCGGTTCTTCAAACTCAATCATTATCTCAAGCTCTCTACCCGCGACGTGCCAATTGACTGGGCGCCGCCATTTCGGGCGGCCTCAATCGCCGCGATCAGAGGCTGTACGGCTGAGCCATTTTCAGCAAGGATCGAGACCACCGCTTCGGGGTCGCCTCCCAGATTGTTTCGAATGCCGTCGCTCAGTCCGTCCGGCGCTATCGCCTCACCGTCGAGACGGAGCGTCCCGTCCGCAAGCACCCAGACCTCCACGACGTGGCGATCCGTCTCCACTTCTTCCGGATTCGGCGCAGGCGTCAAAACCGCGATTGACTGCGTCTGCAGAAAGGAACTCGCCAGCATAAAAAAGATCAGCAGCAGGAACACCACGTCGATAAGCGGTGTCAGGCTGACAATCCTCTTTTTGTGGATGGGTTCATCGAACATGGAGGAACCGCCTTACGCAGATTTCAGAGCAGCAACCAACCTAGAAGACGCGTCACGCAACGTGAGACGTGCGACATCCACCCGGCTTTCCAGCAGGTTGAGCGACGCAATCGCCGGAATGGCGACAGCAAGCCCGACCGCGGTTGTCAGCAGCGCGACCCAGATCCCACCTGACAGGATCGCCGGATCGACCTTATTGCCCGCCAACTGAAGCTGCTGGAAGGCGTTGATCATCCCGATCACCGTCCCGAGCAGACCCAAAAGCGGCGAGATATTGCCGATCACTTCGAGCCAACGGAAATAGCTCTGCAACCCGCCCAATTCGTTTCCACCAACGCGGGCAATTTCTTCCTCGGCATTACCACCGTTTTGCGCGCCTTCAACGCCCGCCAACAACGTGCGGGCCACCGGAGACCGCGTTTTCCTAAGCAAGGCAGCCGCTCCATCGCGGTCCCCCGCTTTGATCTTGTCGATCGCGGCGTCGATAAAACCACGTCGTGTGAGACCGGCGCGCCAAAACTGGAACACCTTGAGCAAAATAATGGCGAGCGAAAGCACCGAAAGACACAGGAGAATGACAACAATGGGCCCACCCCGGTCAACGAGGGGGATCAATTCCCATATGCTGCTGTCGCCGCCCGCTGCAGCGGCAGCGTCAAGTGCTGACAAGGCTTCGCCACCTTCAGCCGCCGTCTCTCCCGCTCCCTCAGCCGCGGCATCCGCTTCAGCAGCTGTTTCCTCACTCACAACACTTTCCTCATCGGCCACCGGTATAACTCCCCCAAAAAGCCCGATTGCTATCGGAACTCACAATTAGTAACGTAACTTTACTAGAACACTGTAACGGCAATTAGGTCAACCCGGATTTGCGACGACGCCCATGTCAAATAAGGCGTGCTAAGGTAGCGACCAAAGGTGAGACTCAATAGGCCTTACGTATAAAGATCAGCGCACCTGTCTTTTGATGCCTGAACCACAACAAACAAAAGAGCCTAAAGCGCTAGATGGTTAATCAAGACTCAGAACGCGACGAACTAGACCCCTTTTACTTCATTGACCTGTTTTCTGAAGTGGGCGCGCTGCTGCAACACAATTATGACAGCCGCAGTGGTCTCAGCCGAAATCAAACGCGCGTCATCGTTACGCTCTTGAGAACAGATGGCCTCACCCAGACCGAGCTCGCTGACGCCCTCGGCATCCACAAAGTGTCGGCCGGGATCTACATCTCGGAGCTGGAGGAGCTCAAACTAGTGGAACGCCGGCCCCACCCTCAGGACGGCCGTGCAAAATGCATCTTTCTCACGCCGATCCTTCACGAACTGCGTGCGGGCGGCGAAGATATCGTCAAAGACATGCACAAAGGCATTATCGAGGGGATAGAGCGAGAAGAATATCTCCAGCTCCTGGGCTACATGCGCCTCATGCGCGACAATTTAAAAAAGATGAACCCGACACCACCGCCCAACCGAACGCCTGATTAGGTCGCGAGCGCGCGGTATCCACCACGATGGTAGATGAGCGGCGCAGACGCGCTCGGCTGGTGGAACGACTTAACCCGTCCCACCATGATGATGTGGTCGCCCGCGTCATGACGGGCGTCTACGTCACATTCAAACGTTGCCAACGCCTCGGACAGATAGGGACACCCATTCACCCCTTCGTCTACCGGAACACCGTCCAGTTGGGGCTGCCCCGAACGGGAGAGCTGGTTTGACAAGTCCTGCTGCGTCGCAGAAAGAATATTGATCGTAAAGCCTTCGCATCGCTCAAAGGAATCAAGGCGATCCGAGCCTTTATCCAGACACCAAAGGACCAGCGGCGGATCTAGCGACACAGATGAAAAAGAATTGACCGTAATCCCGATAGGGGCTTCATCACCAACCTGAGTAGTCACAATGGCAACGCCGGTGGCAAATTCTCCAAGAGCATTGCGAAACGCGCGACTATCGAGGGTGTTCATCTGGTTTTCCGATGCAGTATTGATTTCTTAACAGACATTTCTGTTTGGTGAACAACATCACCTCTGCCCTTTTAGGGAAGCCACAAAAACGGTGCAACCCACATTCCTGAAACCCGTTTTGCGCGAGCACCAGAAGTTTACGCCAAAAGGCCAATAATCGGGCCAGCCAGCCGCTTTCCTTCAACACCATATTAACAATGCCTGAGCACAATGAGCCTGGAAAAGTGTTGGCCAGGATGGCTGCTACGTAATGGGCTTGTAGTGGCGCGACTGGATCACAGGTAAGGGCGGTCTCGCGATGCAGCTGATTGTTGGCGTTATTGTAGTTATTCTCTGCGTATTTGGCGGTTATGCGGCAATGGGCGGCAAGCTCGGCGTGCTGTGGCAGCCGTTCGAATTTGTCATCATCCTTGGCGCCGCCATTGGTGCATTCATCATCGGCAATCCAAGCAGTGTTCTGAAGAGCACCGGCAGCATCTTTGGAACGATTTTCAAGGGCTCCAAATACTCCAAAGAAGCGTTTCTGGAATTGCTCGGTTTGCAATTCACGCTCTTTAAGCTCGCAAAGGCCAAAGGCTCGCTGGCCCTTGAAGCCCATATCGAAGATCCGCATGGGTCAGACATATTCAATCAGTTCCCCATCTTCGCCTCAGACCATCACGCGGTGGAGTTCATGTGCGACTACCTGCGCATGATCACCCTGGGCACAGAAAATGCCCATGAGCTGGAAGCGCTGATGGACGAAGAGCTCGATACCCATCACCAGGAACAGGAACTCGCTGTAGGCGCGATGCAAGCACTGGGCGACGGCACACCGGCGCTCGGCATTGTCGCCGCCGTGTTGGGTGTGATTAAGACCATGGGCTCCATCGATCAGCCACCAGAGGTCCTCGGCCATCTCATCGGCGGTGCTCTTGTGGGTACGTTCTTCGGCGTGTTCGTGGCTTACGGCTTCTTCTCTCCTATGGCGAGCTTCCTGAAAGCGGCCTACGAAGCAGAAAGCAAATACTTCCTCTCCATGAAGGCAGGTCTGCTCGCGCACATGAATGGCTACGCACCTGCTGTGTCGGTTGAATTCGCACGCAAAGCGGTCATGACGCCCTATCGTCCGACATTTGCGGAAGTCGAAGAGTCCACCAACAACCTGTCCGTACCGTCTAGCTAGGCAGCCCACCCCATGTCGATGAATGAACAACCCATCATCATCAAAAAGGTGAAAAAGGGAGGCCATGGCCACCATGGTGGCGCCTGGAAAATCGCCTATGCCGACTTCGTGACAGCGATGATGGCATTCTTTCTGTTGATGTGGCTCATCTCTATGACCACGCCTGAACAGAAGCAGGGCCTTGCCGACTATTTTGCGCCGGCGAGTGTCAGCCGATCTACGTCTGGCGCTGGTGGCGTTATGGGCGGGACCGCATTCGACGTTGACGGTTCACGCATGGCAGGGTCGGCGCCGAAGGTCATGATGTCAATTTCAACGCCGGCGGCGCCTAAAAGCCCTGAAACGGAAAATCAAAGAACGGCGACAACGTCTGACGGCAAAGACTCGGCGAATGGTGAAGCGCCTGGGACAGCTGACTTTGAGTCGGCGGCATTGGAGAAAGATCAAAACGCGGCGAATGATCAGAGTCAGTTTGCGAGCGCCGCGGCCAGCCTTCGGCAATCCATGCGGGATCTGCCGGAACTCGCAGAGCTATCAAGAAACATCATAATCGAGGAAACGCCCGAAGGACTCCACATTCAACTGACCGATCAAGATGGCCGTTCCATGTTCCCGCCGGGACATGCGGAACCCTATGAGCGTACCCGGTTGGTTCTCGAACAGGTCGCAAAGGTCATTCAGCAGATGCCAAACCGCTTGGTAATTACTGGCCATACGGACGCAGCTCCATTGGACGGCATCCCAGGCTATTCCAATTGGGAGCTCACAGCTGACCGGGCGAACGCCACACGGCGTATCCTGCAAATGAACGGTGTGAAGACGGATCAGATATCCGAAGTCGCAGGCAAGGCGGACTCAGATCCGTTGTTTCCGGAGGACGTGTACCTTCCGGCCAACCGGCGCGTCGGCATATTGTTGCTCCACGAAGCCCCGGTTATCCCGCCAGGCTTTGGGCGCTGACATTCCTCTTGCGAAACCCCATCTGATACACCAACTATTCTGAATGGCCATTTGGCATCAGGAGAGATGGAATGGATGATGCGCGGCGGAGCGCCCAGAGCAGCTTCCCTTCGAGCGACTACTTACGCGACAGCTTCTATGCGGAAGGCGCCCCCAATCCGACGGATAATCCGGGTGCCTTTAAAGGCCTTTTGAGGTCGCGGATTCTTGCTTTTTTTGCTGACCTCGCCGCTATCACCGTGTTGTTCATAGCAGCCTCTATATTGTTCGGAATCCTTGGCCTTCTAAGCCTGGGTGTTCTGTGGCCAGGTCTTGGCCTCATTCTGCCGGTCGTTTTCTTCGCTTACTTCACGTTGACGCTCGGTGGCCCTCGTTCAGCAACGCCGGGCATGCAATGGCAAGGCATCGAAATGCGCACCTGGGACGGTTACCGTCCCGGCCATGTTCAGGCATTTGTCCAAACCTTGCTCTTCTACATAACAGCAACACCGCTGTTCGGCCTGTCCCTCGCTGTCGCACTCTTCAACAGAAGAAAACGGTGCTTGCACGACTATTTCTCCGGGTCCGTTTTTGTCCGCACCCGCGCTGTAGAATAGATAAAATCCGCGGAAAGCCATCATTCGCTGAGACGACGCGCCAATTTGCGATATGATGCGCGTTCACAAAAACGCGGTTACAACGGTCAAACACTCCTCAATGCAAGCACTTGCCCCCGAAACGTGGCAGATGTGGGTCACCTTTGGCGCCATCATCACCGCGATCGTGCTCTACAGCACTGAGCGCCTCACGCTTGAGCTGACATCACTGCTTGTCATTGGTTTTTTCCTCGTCTTTTTCACCTTCTTCCCGGTGATCGCCGCAGATGGCACAAACCTGCTGTCCAGCGCACAACTATTGGCAGGCTTTGCAAACCCTGCCCTTGTCGCCGTGCTCTCACTTTTGGTCGTCGGGCAAGGCCTGTTCCACTCAGGTGCAATGGAAGCGCCTACGCAATGGATTGCGTCCATCGGCGGCAGCAGACCCAAGACGACTCTCATTGGTACGCTCTTTTTCGTCGCCGCCATCAGTGCCTTTCTGAACAACACGCCAGTCGCCGTGATGTTCATTCCCGTTCTGGTGACGCTCGCCGCTCAAATGCGCCAGCAGGCGAGTCAGGTCATGATGCTGTTGAGCTTCGTCTGCATCCTAGGCGGCATGACCACCCTCATCGGATCCTCCACGAACCTTCTGGCTGCGGGCATCACCGCAAGCCTGGGTCTGGGACAAATTGGCTTCTTTGATTTTACGATCCCTGGTCTCGTCATGGCGGGTGTCGGCATGGTCTATGTCCTGCTTGTGGCGCCCCGCATTTTGCCGAAACGCGAAGGTTTGACGGACGAGCTGGGCCACGGTTCCGGCAAACAATACATCGCGCAGATACACCTCACCTACAATCACCCCCTGGTCGGTGAAAGCGCCGTGGCGGGCATGTTTCCGTCCCTGAAGGAGATGACCGTCCGGATGGTGATGCGCGGCGAACATCCCATTCTCCCGCCCTTTGATGAGGTCACTCTTCAACCTGGCGACACACTGATCCTGGCGGCCACGCGCCAAAGCCTGACCGACGCGCTCAAATCAAGCTCCAACATCTTTCGGGGCATGCTGGAAGAAACGCTTCACGCCGATGACGGTGAAGAGACACCCGCCGGCTCCGGCAAGATCACCCTCGTGGAAGCAGTCGTCGCGCCTGGCTCACGCATGATCGGTCGCAACATTGAACAGATCGGGTTCCGCCACGAAACCGGATGCATTGTACTCGGGATTCAGCGCCGCAGCCGCATGATCCGTGCGCGGATGAGCGACATCCGCCTTGAAGACGGGGACGTTCTGCTGATCCTCGGCGAAGCAGACGATGTTCAAGGCCTCCGCCTCAATCGGGACGTCATTCCCCTCGAATGGTCTGCGACAGAGATCCCGGACATCCGCCGCGCCTGGCGTGCCCGGATCATCTTTGGCGGCGCCATCCTGGCGGCGGTAACCGGCGTCGTACCCATTGAAGTGGCAGCGCTTGCAGGTGCGGCCGGCATGATCGCCTTCGACGTTCTCAATATTCGTCAGGCATCTCGCGCCGTCGACCGTCGTATCTTCTTGCTGGTCGGCGCGGCCCTCGCCATGGGGTCCGCTCTTCAGTTCACTGGCGGCGCCGGATATCTCGCGCAGACGGTGGTGAGCATCTTTCAGGGCGCCGGCCCCGCCGTTTTGTTGTCAGCCTTCTTCCTGCTCATCGCCATCATGACCAACATGCTGAGCAACAATGCCACCGCTGTGCTGTTCGTGCCCATCGCAGCGAGCACGGCACAGCAGTTGGGCATCGACCCGATGATATTCATCTATGCGGTCATCTTCGCGGCAAATTGCTCCTTCGCGACCCCTATGGGCTACCAAACAAATCTGCTCGTGATGGGACCTGGACACTATCAGTTCCGTGATTTTTTGAATGTTGGCGGCCCTCTGATTATAATCCTCTGGATAACATTCTCTTTGTTTGCTCCATGGTACTATGGGCTCTGAGATAAACGGCTTGATAGGCAGTACGGTTGCAGGACGGACATTGATCAGGTGACGACACAGTTCGGATCAAAATTTCCGCAGTTCTATATTACGGCACCCTCCAAGTGCCCCTATCTTGACGGCTTCTACGAGAAAAAGGTGTTCACCCACCTCATGGGGGAAAACGCCGATCTCCTGAACAATGCACTTACTCATGGCGGCTTTCGGCGAAGTCAGAATATTGCCTACCGTCCCGCCTGCGATGACTGCTCCGCCTGTGTCTCTGTCAGAGTGCTGGTCGATCAATTTGTAGAGACCAAGTCGTTCAGACGCATAAGAAAGATCAATCAGGATCTCGTTAGGACCGTCAAAGACCCGGTTGCGAGTGAAGAACAGTTCGGCCTGCTCCGCGCCTATCTGGACGGACGGCATTCAGAAGGTGGCATGTCAGACATGACGGCTCTGGATTACGCCTCCATGGTCGAAGACACCACGGTCAACACGGGCATCTTCGAGTATCGCGAGCGCCGCGAACTTGGCAGCGAAGACGTAGGCCCACTCACCGCAGTGGCACTCACCGATCGTCTCGAAGACGGTCTGTCCATGGTGTACTCCTATTTCGACGCCACCCAGCCCGGCCGAAGCCTAGGTACATTCATGATCCTGGATCATGTCACCCGCGCCAGGCAGCTGGGGCTCCCTTACGTCTATCTGGGCTACTGGGTCGCTGGATCCCAGAAGATGGACTACAAGGCCCGGTTCAAACCGTTGGAAGGCCTCCGCCCTGAAGGCTGGGAAATTCTCTCGCCTGAGCGAAACATCGCTCTCAAATGAAGCGGCTAAGCCCCTCGAAACACTGCAAAATCTAACGCTTAGGCCATTGCGTGGCAGTCAGTGCTCCCTATACTGAGGCCCATCAAAAAGCCAGCCGCCTCAAAGGATGCTGGCAGGGGAATTAGCGGGTACCGGGAGTTACGAACCATGAAGCGGCGTTCATTTTTAGCTGGCGCAGGTGTAGCAGCGACGGCAGCAACCACCATTGCCGCACCAGCGATTGCGAACAGTCCTCGCACCTTGAAGATGGTCACGACCTGGCCGAAGAATTTTCCGGGCCTCGGTGTCTCAGCGGAGCGTGTCGCTCAGCGCATTGGCGCGCTCACCAACGGTGAACTTGAGGTCAAGGTTTTCGCGGCAGACGAACTGGTCCCTGCCCTGGAAGCCTTTGACACCGTCTCCAGCGGTGCTGCCGACATCTACAACGGTGCGGAATATTACTGGCAGGGGAAATCCGTCGCCTACAATTTCTTCACCGCGGTTCCGTTTGGCATGACAGCGAATGAAATCAATGCCTGGATCTATTGGGGCGGTGGCCAAGAGCTTTGGGACGAACTCGCGGCAGGCTTCAACATCAAACCCTTCATGAGCGCAAACACCGGCGTTCAGATGGGTGGCTGGTTCCGGAAAGAAATCAACACGTTGGAGGATTTCAAGGGTCTGAAGATCCGTATGCCGGGTCTCGGCGGAGAAGTGATGCGGCGCCTCGGCGCGGCAGCCCTGACGCTTCCAGGCAAAGAGATTTATCAGGCGCTGCAGGCAGGCACCATCGATGCGACGGAATGGGTGGGTCCCTGGAACGATGTTGCCTTCGGCTTCCACCAGGTTGCGGAATACTATTATTGGCCTGGGTTCCACGAACCCGGTTCAAGCCTGGCGACCGGGTTCAACTTGGATGTCTGGAATTCGCTTACGCCTTTCCAGCAGCAGGCCATCCAGACTGCCTGCGGGGCTGAGAATGACTACACCCTCGCCGAGTTCAACCATTTCAACGCGATTTCCCTGCAGACCCTTGCCAGCGAACACGACGTCAAACTGAGGCGTTTCACGCCGGAGATCATGGCGGGCATCAAGGAGCAATCCGATATCGTGCTTGAGGAAGCAGTCGCCACCGACGAAATGACAAAGCGTGTTTATGAGAGCTTCAAAGCCTCGCTTGATGCCTCCCGTGAATGGACCCGCATTGCCGAGCAGGCCTTTACGGAAGCACGTGGCTGACATTGACGGCGCTCGCCAAAATCGCTGATCGCATCGACGCTTTCTCGGAACGCACCGGGCGGATCATCGCCTGGGCGGCGCTGCTGATGGTGCTGGTCCAGTTTACCGTCGTGATGATGCGCTATGTGTTTGGCCTCTCCAGTGTCTGGATGCAGGAAAGCATCATCTATCTGCACGGTATTCTTTTTATGCTGGCGGCCGGCTACACCCTCTTCAACGATGGTCATGTCAGGGTCGATATTTTCTATCGAGAAGCCTCCGCCAAATACAAAGCGACCATCGACCTCATGGGAACCCTCCTATTTCTTTGGCCGGTCTGCGTGCTCATCGTCTATGTGTCCTGGCCCTATGTTGCGAGTTCCTGGAGCGTCCTGGAAGGCTCGCGGGAAACGAGCGGCATTCCAGGCGTCTTCCTGTTAAAGACCGTGATCCCCATCTTTGCGGTGATCGTCATCCTGCAGGGCGTGTCGACGGTTATCCGGTCGGTCATCACCCTTCGGTCGAATGACCAGGCGAACCCCACCACATCTTCGGAGACAGCCTGACAATGACGGCTGATATCCTTGATGTTCTGATGTTTGCGATCGCCTGCCTTGTGCTTCTGTCAGGCTTTCCCGTTGCTTTCACCCTGGCGGGTGTTGCCCTGCTCTTCGCCTTGATCGGGATTGCGCTCGGTGTCTTCGACTTTGGGTTCCTGGCAGCGCTGCCCTCCCGCATTTTCGGGACCATGACAAATGAGACCCTGATCGCCGTGCCCCTCTTTGTCTTCATGGGCACCATGCTGGAACGCTCCAAGGTCGCCGAAGAATTGCTCGAAAGCATGGGCCAGCTGTTCGGCTCCATCCGGGGCGGGCTCGGATATTCCGTGTCGATTGTGGGTGCGCTTCTTGCGGCCTCAACCGGCATCGTCGGCGCCACCGTTGTCACGATGGGGCTCCTGTCGCTCCCGACCATGCTGCGGCGCGGCTATGACATTCCGCTCGCCACCGGCAGCATCGCCGCCGCCGGGACGCTCGGACAGATCATCCCGCCGTCCATTGTGCTGGTGCTGTTGGGCGATGTGCTCTCGAACGCCTATCAGCAGGCGCAGACGGCCCAGGGCCTCTTCATCCTGGAAACCATGTCCGTGGGCGACCTGTTTGCTGGTGCTCTCATTCCGGGCTTCATGCTGGTCGGGCTCTATATTGCCTATCAGATCTTCCGCGCAGCGATACACCCAGCATCAAGCCCGCCGATCCCCGCAGACGAGGCACTCAACCGCAGCGAACTCTACAAGAAGACCCTGAGGGCGCTTATCCCCCCCGTCCTGCTGATCCTATCCGTACTGGGTTCTATTCTCGGAGGCATCGCGACCCCAACGGAAGCTGCAGGCGTGGGAGCGGTAGGATCGCTTCTCCTCGCGGGCTACCGCCAAGAGGGCGCGAAGTTTGCCATCATCATTGCGGCTGCCAGCCTGATCTCAATCCTCATCCTGACCAGCATCGTCGATCTTCGTGTGTCGCGCACAGATATCAGCGGCGGGGAGTACCTGGCGATCGGCATCGCCCTACTCCTATCAGTCGGCATTGCTTGGGGTGTGGCGGTAAGCTGCCTCCGGCTCTTTGGGGGCGGCATTCTGGCGGAGGTGGTCCAGTCCACGGCGCGCACCAGCTCCATGGTTTTCGTGATCCTCATTGGCGCCGCCCTCTTCAGCCTTGTCTTCCGAGGTCTGGGGGGTGACGAAACCGTTCAAGAGTTTCTGCTCCATGAACCGGACAGCTGGGCGGCTCAGCTCTTTGGACCGTTGGCGCCGGTCGTCATCGTCATGGCGGTGATGTTCATCCTTGGCTTCTTCCTCGACTTTATCGAGATCACGTTTGTGGTCGTGCCGATCGTCGCGCCGATCCTGCTGATGATGGGGTTTGACCCGATCTGGCTGGGCGTCATGATGGCCATCAATCTGCAGACCTCTTTCCTCACACCCCCCTTCGGCTTCGCGCTGTTTTACCTGCGCGGCGTCGCGCCGGACGAGGTGCGCACTGCCCAAATTTACCGTGGCGTGATCCCCTTTGTGTTCATCCAGATCCTGGCGCTCATCATCATCGCGCGCTATCCGGCCATCGCCACCTGGCTGCCGGAAGTGATATTTGGATGATCCGTCCCAGACTGTTAGGCTTCCCTCATGCGCATACCTGATTTTCTCAAACCCGGCAGAGGCCTCGGCGCGTTCTCGCCCATGACCCTCGTGCTCGTCTTCGGCATTCTGACCATTGGTCTGGCGAGCGAATACGGCCTTGTAAGCTTTGAGGATGATCTGGAGCTCAAAGTGTCCGGCGAGCCCGGCCGGCAATCCGGAGACGTGATTCCGCTTCAGGTGCAGGTCCAGCTCATCAACAATACAGATGAAGAACTGCCTTTGACGGTGCCCACGCCCTGCAAGGTCTTCAAATGGGTGCTTGTCGACAGCCGCCGCGACTTCGTTCAGGCGAAACTCGATGAGGTTTGTCCGCAGGTCATGATGCAGGCCTCCCTGCCCGCGAACAGCAATACGACGGAAGCTTTCGTTCTCGACATTGACGCAAAACGCCTGCGTCCGGACACAAGCTACGAATTGCGTGTCAGCTATTGGGGTACCATGGGGACACTCCCCGTCGACTTCGTCTTCGATCTGCCGGGCTGAGGCTCAAAGCGTTTTCAACAAAAAAGTTCAGTCGAACTTATTGCCGAACTTCTCCGTCCGGGGAAAACCCCTGGGCGGTAAACGCCCAGCCTGAGCCCGCGCACCCATCCAGTCTTTGAGTTCCGTCTTCGTGAAGCTTCGTGCCCGCCCGGAGCGATCAAAGATCGTAAGACCCTCCTTCAGCGTGAAGGTCTTCACGTCTGACAGGCCCCCATCCTTGTACTTCTGCAGACGCACACCCTTGCCGCGGCCCATCTCCGGCACATCGTCCATTGGGAACAGAATGAGCTTCCGGTTCTCCCCGATCACAGCCACATGATCCCCGTCAACGACGGCGCAGGCGCACGCCTCATTGTCGCCGGACACGTTGAGCGTCTGCTTGCCGGGCCGCCGCAGCGCCACCACGTCATCTTCCGGCACGATGAAGCCGTGCCCCGTGCGGGACGCCACCAGCAGTTTCCGACCTGGTTTGTGGACAAAGAGCGCGACGATGTCGTGCCCTTCTTCCAGATCGATAAAGAACCGGATCGGCTGCCCATTGCCGCGTCCGCCAGGAAGCCTGTCCGCCGGGATGGTGTAGAACCGTCCATCTGTCGCGAACAAGAGTACCTTGTCCGTCGTTTCCGCATGGAAGACAAAACGTTCCCGGTCGCCCTCTTTGTATTTGAGGTCGCTGGTCTTCTCCATATGTCCCTTCATGGAACGAATCCAGCCTTTGTCCGAACAAACGACCGTAATGGGCTCTTTCTCGATCATCGCTTCGAGCGGCACATCTTCCAGCACAGGCGCATCACCAAGCGTTGAGCGACGACGGCCAAGATCCGTCTTCGGTCCATATTCCTTCTTGAGCTCGGTGATCTCTGCCGAAATCGCCTTCCACTGATCAGAGTCAGACTTCAGGAGAGCCTTGATCTTGCGCCGCTCTGCGGTGAGATCCTTATGCTCTTTCTTGATCTCAATCTCTTCGAGCTTCCGCAAAGCCCGAAGACGCATATTGAGGATGGCCTCTGCCTGATTGTCAGTCAGGTCAAACACCTTCATCATGACCTGCTTGGGCTCATCCTCTTCGCGAATGATCCGGATGACTTCGTCCAGATTGAGATAGGCGATGAGGTAGCCCGCCAGGATTTCCAGGCGTCTCTCAATCTTCTCAAGGCGGAACTTGCTGCGTCGAACCAGCACTTCCTTGCGATGATCAAGCCAGGCCTGGAGTGCTTCGCGCAGGCTCATCACCCCGGGCACCTGTCCCGCGGAGAGCACATTGAGATTGAGCGGGATGCGCACTTCCAGATCGCTCGCCTTGAAGAGCGACTCCATCAAATGCTCTGGATCGACATTTTTGCTCTTCGGCACCAGAACCAGACGCACGTCTTCTGCCGACTCGTCGCGCACGTCATCCAGTAACGGCAGTTTCTTCGCGAGCAGCAGATCAGCAATCCGCTCGATCAGCTTCGCCTTCTGCACCTGATACGGGATTTCGGTGACAACGATCTGCCAGCTGCCCCGGGACCCACTTTCCTTTTCCCAGCGTGCCCGCAACCGGAAGCCGCCCCGCCCCGTCGCATAGGCCTCCTGGATCGCCTCTTTGCTTTCGACAATGATACCGCCGGTCGGAAAGTCCGGCCCCGGGATCATTTCCACCATCTTGGCGGCCGTCGTTTTGGGATGCTTGATCAGATGCAGCGCAGCCGTGCAGAGCTCACCCACATTATGCGGCGGGATACTCGTCGCCATGCCGACAGCAATCCCGTTCGCGCCATTGGCGAGCAGGTTCGGAAAATTACCGGGGAGGACGGCGGGCTCGCGCTCTTCGCCGTCATAGGTTTCGCGGAAATCGACCGTATCTTCGTCGATCCCGTCAAGAAGCCGCTGGGCGACCTCCGTCAGCCGGGTTTCCGTGTAGCGCATCGCGGCGGCATTATCGCCATCGATATTCCCGAAATTGCCCTGGCCCTCGGCCAGCGGATAGCGTTGGGCGAACTCCTGAGAGAGGCGCACGAGCGCATCATAGATCGCCTGGTCCCCATGGGGGTGGAAGCGACCCATCACATCGCCGACGATACGCGCCGACTTTTTGAACCCGGAATTGGGATCCAGCCGCAACTGCCGCATTGCATAGAGAAGCCGCCGGTGAACCGGTTTCAGACCGTCCCGCACATCCGGTAATGCCCGGTGCATGATGGTCGACAGCGCATAGGCGAGATAGCGCTCTTCCAGCGCTTCACGCAGATTTACTTCCTGATCGGGGAGTTCGGGGGGCGGAGTGGCCTTTGTCATGGTTGATTTATAGCGAGATTCGGGAGCGCGCCCATGCGAAATTCGCCCAAATCGGCCAACAAATGCCATCACGGAGAGTTCACGTGGTGTGACGCTCTGAGATGACACGGCCCGCTAAGCTCCCTCTGCTAATGGAGAGAGATATGCCCTACCGCCTTCAAAGACGTCGGTCTCCAATAGCTATTGCGTTGATCCTGAGTTTTGCCCTGCTGGTGCCTTGGGCGCAAAGCCACGCGCGTGAATCGGAAGACCTGCAAACCGCGAACATGGCGGCTCAATTGCTGTCGCAATCGCCCGTATTGAGAAAGGTCTCGATTGAATGGCTGCGCGACCTCGGGGGAAAACCGGCCATTCCTGCTTTGATCAGAGGCCTCCGCTTCAACCCCGACGAGCGGGAACTCATCCGCGAGGCCCTTGAAACCCTCACGGGCGACGAGGCCGGCGACAGATGGCACGACTGGGTTCTCTGGCAACAAGCGCATCCCGAGATAGAGCCTTTCGATGGACATGACAGTTTTGTCGCCACCATGTTTGCCTCGATTGACCCGAACTTCGTTGGGTTCGTCTATCCGGGTGTGGATCACACCATTCGCCTTGAGGAGATCGTCTGGGGCGGAGTGTACAAGGATGGCATTCCCGCACTTACCAATCCCGAACTCATCGAAGCCGCAGACGCAGACTATCTGACCGACGATGAACTGGTGTTCGGTGTCTCAATCAACGGCGATGTGCGCGCCTATCCCCTGCGCATCATGGACTGGCATGAGATGTTCAACGACGTGATCGGCGGCGTACCGGTCTCCCTCGCCTATTGCACCCTTTGCGCATCCGGCATTCTGTTCGATACCAGACGCCCCGACGGATCGAGCTTCACCTTTGGCAGCTCCGGATTTCTCTATCGCTCAAACAAGCTGATGTATGACCATCAGACCCAATCTCTGTGGAACCAGTTCACCGGAAAACCGGTGGTCGGACGTCTTGCCGGCGCAGATATCGAGCTCAAGACATTTCCCGTCGCGATCACCAGTTGGAAAGACTGGCGCACCGCCAATCCGACGACCAAGGTGCTTACCCTCGAAACGGGATATGTCCGGGACTACCGCCCCGGGAAACCTTATGGCGACTATTTCGAGAGCGCTGATCTGCTGTTCCCTGCCCTGGTGGAAAAAGAAGATCTGAACCCGAAAGATTATGTCTTCGCCCTGCGCTCCTCCGGCACGGACAAGGCATGGTCGCTGGCGAGTTTCGAGGACACACCGGTGATCAACGATGTCGCCGGTGCTCTCAACATCACCTTGATTGGTGATGCAGCCACTCGAACCGTGCGCGCCTATCGCACCGATGGAACCAATTTCCAGAAAACAGACGATCCGCGACAAGTAGTCGCAAACGGCAATATCTGGACGGTTACCGAAGAAGGCCTGACAAACTCTGGCGGACAGACCTTCCCCAGGCTACCTGGTCATATCGCCTACTGGTTTGCTTGGTCAGGATATCTCGGCGATAGTGGAGTACTGGCAGGCGCATCGGCTAACTAACGTTACCCCAAAGCGTCAGCCTCTGCGATTGAAGCCTGGCCAGAGAGAGTCCCATGAGTGTTGCTGACGTATCCCCTTCCCGAATTGAAGACTGTCTGGAACGCATAGCTTCAATCCATGGCGACCCGACCGACCTCGTCTATGAAAGGCTGTTTTCCAAGCATCCCGAAATGCGCGATCTGTTTGTCCTCGACAGAGATAACAGCGTTAAAGGCAACATGCTGGCGCAGGTCATTGAGTGCTTTATCGATTTTACCGGCGAGAAACACTACGCGACCAGCCTCATAGCCACCGAAAAGATCAATCACGATCATTTGGGCGTCCCGCCGGAAACCTTTGAAACCTTTTTCTCAACTGTCGTCGACACATTTCGTGACATACTGGGTGACAATTGGAGCGACGAAGACGAGCAAGCGTGGTCGACGCTTCTGTCGGAACTCTCCACCGCCATCTCCCTACAATAGATTTAGAAACCTAGCCCTAGGGTCTAGGCTTTTCACGAAACCCTCCGTTCCAAGAGCACACAAATCCCAGTAAAGTACTGCTATTGGTGATTCTTCTGGCAGCGTGGTCGGCAGTCAGATCAACTTTTAATCAAAAAAATTCGCTTTCGTTTAGCCGCTGTAAAAAGTTTTCCGTTAACAATCGCTGATTAATTTAGGCGACTTATTGGGAAATGACATGTCATCGACCGATTATGACCTCAGTGTACTGACGGCAATGTTTGTGGACGACAGTCCCTACATGCGCAAGCTGATCCACGATCTGCTGATCCTGATGGGCATCGGCAAGGTAGTCACCGCCTCCGATGGCGAATCCGGTTTGCGGCTCTACAAGGAACACGTGCCCGACCTGCTGATCACCGATGCCAACATGGCGCCGATGAACGGTTTCGAGTTTGTCCGCAAAATTCGGAATGATCCCGACAATCCTAACAGTTTTGTTCCGATCATCATGCTGTCCGGATTTGTTGAGATGTCCAACATAGAAAAAGCGCGCGACTACGGTGTCACCGAATACCTAGCTAAGCCCGTGTCCGCGCAGAGTCTCATGACCCGTGTGATCAGCGTGATTGAGCGGCCCCGCCAGTTCGTGAAAGTGGGCCCCTATTTCGGTCCTGACCGACGCCGGCATACGGACGATGTCTATTTCGGCGAAGACAAACGCGCCGACGCAGAACCCGCAGATACAGACAATCCCAATGACGAAGAAACCTGGGCAATTTAACTCGACCTGAACCAACACAACCAAAGCAGCGCACGAAAAAAGAGCAAAGACCATGACCACCAACTCCGACCAGAAAGACAAGGGACAAAAGCCCGTCGGAAAGCGTGGCGGAAACAAAAAGGGCGACCCGTGCGAGTTCATCAACCCGCCAAATCTCTTGCTCGCAAAGGTTACCCATAACCCGAGTCTGAAGAATGTCCGCAATCTCACCGAGAGCAATTACAAACCGGACCAGACTCGTTTGAAAAAGATGGCAACCCTCATCACCGAGAATGAGGAAAAGTGCGTTGCGACCCTAAACAAGAAGATCAAGCAAATTGAGCCGGTTTACCGCGACTTGCAGAACGGTATTCTCCCGGACCAAAAGCCCTTCGTTCAGGAATGCAAAGACATTCATGGCGCTGCAAAAGCGCTCGATCATATGCCCGTCATCCGCATCACATCGTCTCTCTTGCGCTACCTTCAATCCCACAGCACCGGCGATCATATGGATCCGGCGGTCTTTAGCGCGCATCTCGACGCTCTATTCAACAGAAATGCACTTGATGTAAAACTCGACGCGCCCACCAAACTTGTTTTGACGGCACTCGAGACTTTGGTGGACCACGCCATCGCTGCGAAAAGCTGACGCCTGTCAGCCCTCGCGACGGACCGACGTCCCAGCGGCGTTTGAAAGACGTTCGACCAGCCGATACCGCGCATCTGGCAGCCGCCCATGAAACGGTCCAAACAAATGGCGCTCGAGAAAATGCCCTGTCAGGCGCAGTCCATCGGCGACATCCTCCGGTCCGGCAGCGCTCACACGCCCCCCAACCAGAAACGCCGGCAGGCGGTATAGCCTTTTCTCGTAAGGTGCCCCTGCCTCTCTGCTGACGGCTCGTCCTGTTTTGGGCGAGACATAGACAAGGTCTTTCGTCCCTCCGGTGGCGGCGCATTTGGTGAGATCAAGACCAAAGCCGAGTTCCTGGAGCAATCCCAGTTCAAAGCGAACGAATACAGCCGGCCAGACATCAACTTCCTCCAGCGTGTCCAGCAGCACAACAAACGCATCATAGAGCGCCTGATGTTGTTCTCGCTCCGGCAGAGCCGACACAACAGCACAAGCGCCACTCAATCCCGCAAGCGACAGCGGATCGTTCATGAGAACGCCGGCGCGGGCCCGCTCCAAATCGAGGGTGAAATTCCCCAAATGTTCGGGAAGCCGGGCGCGCCAGGTTACAGTTACGCTGTTACCCGGCTGCAGGACAGGCTTCATGCGCCGCGACGCGCCGCCCCTGACCAAGCCCGCATGACGGCCATGCTCAGCCGTGAAGAGCTCGACGATCGCGCTGGACTCGCCATGTGACTTGACGGATAGCACAACGCCCTGGTCACGCCACTCCAAGTCCGCCTCCTCCTATCGCGCAAAACCTGATGGTCGGGACTAACACTGTCTATCAGTCCTTCGGAAACTCAAGTCCCATTTCTTGGAACCGTTCCCGCTCCTCGCCCCACTTCTCACGCACCTTCACATGTAGAAACAGATGAACCTTATGCCCAAACAGCTCGGCCATCTCTTCGCGCGCCATCTTTCCAATGGCTTTGAGAGACTGCCCGCCCTTGCCGATCACAATCTTCTTCTGGCTGTCCCGCTCAACATAGATGATCTGTTCAACTTTGGCGCTGCCATCCTTCTGGCCCGTCCACTGCTCGGTCTCGACCGTCAGAGCATAGGGAACTTCCTGATGGAGCCTGAGGTAAAGCTTTTCCCGGGTGATCTCCGCCGCCATGGAACGAAGCGGCACGTCCGCGATCTGATCTTCCGGATAGTGCCACGGCCCAAGCGGCATGATCGACGCGAGATGTTTGCGCAAATCCTCGACACCATGGCCCTTTTCCGCAGAGATCATGAAGACATCGGTAAAGTCTGCCGCTTCGGTGAGCCGCGCCGTCAGCGCAAGAAGCGCCTCATGTTTCACCAGATCTATCTTGTTAAGGGCAAGCATGGCAGAGCGTCCCGATTGTTTGAGCCCATCGAGGATCCGCTCTACATCTTGGTCCACGCCACGCTGTGCATCGACAAGCAAAACCACGGCGTCGGCATCGGCAGCCCCACCCCAGGCAGCCTCGACCATCGCCCGGTCGAGACGACGCCGAGGCTGGAAGATCCCCGGCGTGTCGACAAAAACGATCTGGGTCTGTCCCTCAAGCGCGATGCCGCGAATGCGGGCCCGGGTGGTTTGCACCTTATGAGTGACGATTGAGACTTTCGAGCCCACCATTTGGTTGAGCAGGGTCGACTTGCCGGCATTGGGCGCCCCGATCAGCGCCACAAAACCGCATTTTGTCTGGCCAATCGGCTCATTGTCAGGCCTGCCCGTCATGGCTCAATTCCTTCACGGCTCAACATGGCTTCAGCGGCTGCCTGCTCAGCGGCCCGTTTGGATGGCCCCTTGGCCACAATGGGAGACAATCCAGTTACCATCAACTCGATCTCAAATTCCGGCGCATGATCCGGGCCACTTCGACCCACAGCCTGGTATCGTGGCAGGCCCTTCTTCTGCGCTTGCGCCCATTCTTGCAAGACCGTCTTTGGGTCACGAGGCGGCGCCTTCATCGCCTCCAATTTAGGCCCCCATTGTCGTTCAACAAAGGACCGCGCGGCCACTAACCCGCCATCCAGATAGAGTGCTGCGATGACAGCTTCGCACGCATCTGCCAGAATACTTCCGCGATCACGCGCGCCTGCTTTTTCTTCCCCTTGGGTCATGCGCAGTGCATTGCCGATTTTGATCTCGCGGGCTACGTCCGCACAAGTCTCCGCTCGCACAAGAGCATTGAGGCGGACCGCGAGGTCCCCCTCCTCTTCAGCCGGAAATCGATGATAGAGCATGTCGGATATGACCAGTCCCAGGACTCGGTCGCCTAAGAACTCCAGTCTCTCATATCCGATTTCGCCTTGCGCCAGTGCTTGACTGCCGTGGGTCAACGCCCGTCGAAGCAGGGAGTCATCTTCAAACCGGTGACCGATCCGGTCGGCCAGTGCTCCTAATTCATCTGCCATCGATCTGTCAGTTAAGGCCGTCGAAAATACGATCCCAACGGATCGCTCCCGGCCAACCCCAAAATTCCCAAATGCGTGCAGAACTGTCCGTCGAGAAAAAGATCACTTGGGCTTTTCCAACAAAGTTCTCCAGGGGTACATACCCAACTGCGCTGGGCTCGCGGCTGTCAGCTGAGTTGTCGCGATTGTCGCCCATCATGAAATAGTGGCCGACGGGCACCTTAAAGACCGCCGTATTGTCGCCCCGCGCGTTCAGACGACTGTCCAGCGTCGTATAGGTGACGCCATTCGGGAGCGTTTCTTGGTACTGCGCGATTTCTTCCACATTTCCAAAACGATCACGTGCGATGAAGTTCTCGATGCGGTCGCGCGGCACCGGCACCCCATTGATATAGAGAACCGAATTTCTGATCTGAATCTCATCCCCAGGAAGGCCAATCACACGTTTGATGAAATCAGTCCTGTTATCTCTCGGCGTCTTGAAAACAGCGATATCACCCCGCTCCGGCTCGCCTGACAATATGCGCCCATTGAACAGTCCGGGACTAAAAGGAAAGGAATGCCGCGAATAGCCGTAGGAGTATTTCGACACAAAGAGGTAATCCCCGATGAGAAGATTAGGGATCATGGACCCGCTGGGAATGTTGAACGGCTGAAAGAGAAAGGTCCGGATGAGGAGCGCTATCAGAAGCGCATAGACGATTGTCTTTATATTCTCAGCCCACGCGACTTCTCGAAGGCTCTTCATTTTTTCGGTCATTACTACCGGCACTCATTCGCGAAATATGTCAAAAGTGGCCGGACCATAGCACAATCTCGGGCCTGTCACGCACCCAACGCGGTTAAAGGTTACCGCCCGCCGCTGCCCCATTGGGAACCGCCGAAATGATGACGATTGCCTGGGCTAAAGGGCCATCATCTGTAATGGTAAGATGAATCTGAGGCTCCATATCTGGTGGAACCATGCCCGCTAGTCGCTTGGCAGCCCCACCGGTTAAGGCCATGGTCGGTTGGCCGGATCGAAGGTTCACAACGCCCATATCCCGCCAGAAAACGCCCTGGCGAATACCTGTACCGAGAGCCTTGGAGCAAGCTTCTTTGGCGGCAAAACGCTTCGCATAGGACGCCGCTCGGTTGCGGCGCCGTTCGGACTTCTGCCGCTCAATGTCGGTGTAAAGGCGGTCGATAAAGCGCTCGCCAAACCGCTCCAGCGTCCGCTCAATACGTTGAATGTCAATAATATCGTTGCCGATACCGAGAATCATATGAAGCCCTCAAGATGATGCGGCGCTCAGTGTCTCCGCTCGCGCCGCGTCCATCAAGGCCCGCATCCTCTTTATCGACGCTTCAAGGCCAATAAAGATGGCCTCGCCGATGAGGAAATGTCCGATATTGAGTTCCCGCACCTCCGGCATGGCGGCGACGGGCCCCACTGTGTCAAAGGTCAAGCCATGCCCGACATGAACCTCAAGTCCCATGGCGGCCCCAGCCGTCGCAGCCTCTTGCAAACGCTCGAGTTCACGGCCCGCGGCGGCACCATCGCCCTCAAAGCAAGCTTCGCAATAGGCACCGGCATGGAGTTCAACGACGGGCGCCTTCAGGCTGACCGCAGCCTCCAACTGGCGTTGTTCCGCCTCGATAAAAAGGGACACGCGCGCTGACGCTGCCGACAGCTCCGCAATCATCGGGGCTAACCGGTTGTGTTGACCGGCAACGTCAAGCCCACCTTCTGTGGTCCGCTCTTCGCGTTTTTCAGGCACCAGACAAACCGCATGGGGTCGATGACGAAGCGCGATCTCCATCATTTCATCAGTGGCTGCCATCTCCAGATTGAGCGGCAGGGTCAGGTCATCCATTAGGCGATCAATATCTTCGTCCGAAATATGACGCCGGTCTTCGCGCAGGTGCGCCGTAATGCCGTCGGCACCGGCAGCAGCAGCCATGCTCGCTGCACGCAACGGATCGGGATGTCCCCCGCCTCGGGCATTCCGAATGGTCGCCACATGGTCAATGTTTACGCCCAGACGCAATTCATGTTGGTCAGTCATCTATCCCTCTCGCGCGTCTGGCCGACACTTTAAAGCTCGGCGATGACGCCCCGATCATCGGCATCATCCCCGCGGAGCGCAGCCATTTTGGCTAACCGGGCACGGCGTTTGGCCTGATAGGCCTCCACCGTGCTGCGTGTGAGGTAATAGGCAATTCCGGCGGTCACAAGACCCAATGGAATACCCCCGACCAGCATTGGCACCAGAACCGGCAGAACACCGTCCCAGGCCTGGCCCGACAACATATCGACCTGCAACTCCGGTTCCGTAGGGGCTTCGGAGCCTTGTAGAAGCCAATAGCCAAGATCATAGGTCGCAAGCCAGATGAAGGGGAACGTCAGCGGATTACCAACAAAAGTCCCAAAAGCCGACGCAATCAGGTTGCCGCGAAGCACCCACGCCACCGCGAACCCAATGGCGAAGTGAAAACCAATGAAAGGCGTAAAGGACGCAAACGCGCCAGCCGCCACACCGAGGGCTACCGCATGCGGCGTGCCGCCGAGCCGCCATACGCGACGCCATCCATACTGAAACGCGCGCTTCCAGCCCAGCCGAGGCCAGACGAGCTCACGCAATCGCTCAATGGGATGGAGTTCGACACGACGGCGAAACATGCGTTCCTACTTAAGCCCCCTGCTGCCCGGTTTCACTGCGGGGATAGCAGCCAATTCTGGCGGCAATTTGTCGGCCTCGTACGCTGGCACCGAAAGCTGAGTCAACGAGGCCAGCTTGACACCGATCTTGGCTTTGCCACTAGATCGATCAATAAGGCATGCAGCACCCACAACGCTGCCCCCAGCTGCGCGAATAGCCGCGATGGCTTCGCGTGACGACAGACCGGTTGTCACGATGTCTTCCACCATCAAGACGCGGGTGCCCTTTGGAATGTCAAACCCCCGCCGGAGAGTGAACTCACCCTCAACGCGTTCTAGAAAAATCGCTGGCACACCAAGCTGACGGCCCATCTCATACCCGACGATCACCCCACCCATTGCAGGCGACACGACAAGGTCTATCGGTTTGGTAATGAGCTCGCCAACATTCTTCGCCAATGCCTTGCACAGCCGCGCCGCGCGCTTGGCATCCATCAGCGCACGCGCGCACTGCAGGTACCGGCTGGAATGAAGCCCCGACGACAGTACAAAATGCCCGTCCAACAGGGCGCCTGCGTCAGAGAATTCCTTCAAAACTCGTTTTTCGTCCATACCATCCCATACCAGATTTTTGTTGTTGGCCTCTTAATGACCTGTCGTTTACACGCGGCTGATCGCATTCACAACTGACAAGCCCTTGAGCGCATTGATGATCCGCGTTGCGTGTTTAAGGTCCCGCACATCCACGTCAACAACCATGTCGTAAAAGTCCACATCTCGCTGGGCAAGACTCATATTGTTAATATTTCCGTCATAGTCGGCGATCAGCGTGGAAATGGCGCCAAGCGCACCAACCTCGTTGGAGGCCCGAACATTGAACCGGCTCACAAAGGTGTTGGCCTCAGCCTCCGGTGTCTCCCAGGCCACATCTACCCAGCGTTCCGCCTCCCCTTCCAGGGCTTCCAAGAGCGGCGAGGAAATTGGGTAGACAACAATACCTTCCCCTGGTGTGAGAATGCCGACGATACGGTCGCCCGGGAGAGGAAAGGTGTCCTCCGCAAATCGAATGGCGTGTCCCCGCTCGCCGCCACGAAGCCGAACCAAGGGTTTCGCGTTGAGGGGATCGGTTTTGTCAGACGATCGCGACTTTGTCTTTTTCCCGGCCTTGGCTTTTTTCCCGGCTGGGTAGACCTGGTCTAAAACAGCATGCGCAGACAGTGATCCTTCTCCGACCGCCGCAAACAGGTCGTCCAGCGTTTCGTGGCCAAGCGGCCCCAGTGCCCTCTCGACAACAACATCTGCGGCGTCTTTTTCAGACGCTTCAAAGATGGATCGGACCATCTGGCGCCCAAGAAGCACAAACTCCTCGAGTTGTTCCTGCCGCAGGGCACGGCGAATGGCGGATCGGGCTTTCCCCGTGACGACATAGGCCTCCCAGACCGGCACCGGGCGCTGAGCCTTGGAGCGTACGATCTCCACTTCGTCCCCGTTCGCAAGCTGGGTGCGAAGCGGCAAATGTCGACCGTTGATCTTGCACCCCACGCAAGTGTCGCCCACTTCCGTATGCACCGCATAGGCAAAATCAAGAGCGGTTGCGCCACGCGGTAGATTGATCAACATGCCTTTAGGCGTGAAACAGAAAACCTGATCGGAGAACAGCTGCAGTTTGGAGTGTTCAAGAAACTCCTCAGCAGAGCTGCCATGCTCAAGCATTTCAACGAGCTGCCTCAACCAGCCAAACGTATCGGCATAGGCATCATCTGACTTTTGCTTCTCTGGGTTTTTGTAGATCCAATGAGCCGCGATCCCATATTCGGCGACATCATGCATATCCTGCGTGCGGATCTGAATTTCCACACGCTTCTGCTCAGGCCCCACAATGGTTGTATGGATGGACCGATACCCATTGTTTTTCGGCGTTGAGATATAGTCTTTGAAGCGCCCAGGAACACTTGGCCACCGCTGATGCAACACGCCGAGCGCGCGGTAGCAGTCCGCCTCGTCCGCAACGAGCACACGGAAGGCAAAAATATCGGACAATTGTTCAAGCGAGGCAGAGCGGCTCTGCATTTTCCGCCAGATTGAATAGGGACGTTTTTGTCGCCCTCTTACCTCCACGTCCAAGTCCGTATCGTCGAACAGAGAGGAAATCTGCGCTCGAATGCTCTCGATAACATCGCCGCTTTCGGACCGGAAATTGTCCAGCCTCGCTTCGATCGCCTGGCGCGCCTCGCTGTTGATGACCTGAAAGGACAGATCCTCTAGTTCTTCGCGAAACTCGTGCATCCCCATACGACCCGCGAGTGGCGCATAGATATCGAGCGTTTCCTGGGCGATGCGGCGGCGCTTCTCCTCTTTGGGGATATGATGAAGCGTCCGCATATTGTGGAGTCTGTCGGCAAGCTTGACGAGCAGAACGCGGATGTCGTTCGACATCGCCAGCAGAAACTTGCGGAAATTCTCCGCCTGCTTGGCGTCTTCACTGTCCCACTCAAGCTGAGAAAGCTTGGTCACACCATCTACGAGACCCGCGATCTCGCCGCCAAACAGAGACGCAATATCTTCAGGCGTCGCTTCAGTGTCTTCGACTGTATCGTGCAGAAGGCCCGTGATAATCGTTGCCGCGTCCAGCCGGAGGTCGGTCAGAATGCCGGCAACTTCAATCGGATGCGAAAAATAGGGGTCGCCCGAATGGCGAAGCTGATTGCCATGCATCTTGGTGGCATAGACGTAGGCGCGGTTGATCAATGCCTCGTCCGCCACCGGATCGTAGGCCAGCACCTTATCCACCAGTTCATACTGGCGCAGCATCTCCACCCGTCTCTTTCCTGCCGCCTTGTGCGCGGCCTACCATCAAATCTAGCGCAAAAACGAAAAACGCCGCCCTCAAAGCTGATGCCGGGCGGCGCTTTATCGGACGGGGTTTTGAGAAATCAGCCCCTATGTGAAAGGCGCCGCTCAATCATATTCCTCTGTTTCAGGGGTCCGCGGCGGTGCCGGCGCATCAAGCTGAGCCTGCAGGGCGCGAAGAAGCTCATCTTCGCTCATGCGGTCGCCCTCGCCGAGCTGAACCTCAGGAGCCGGAGCGCCTTCTTCCTCCTCAGCGGCTTCTACGCCGAGAACGCCTTCCGGCTCATCATCATCCACACGTTTCTGCATGTTTTCGATAATGTCTTCGCGGATTTCCGCGGGAACAACGGTTTGTTCAGCGATTTCACGGAGCGCGACGACAGGGTTTTTGTCATTGTCGCGATCAATCGTGAGCTCAGACCCGGCAGACATGGCGCGAGCACGATGAGCCGCCATCAGGACGAGATCGAAACGATTGGGGACCTTGTCAACGCAGTCTTCTACTGTCACGCGAGCCATGCAGTCACACTCCGGGCGCTTGGGGAAATTGGATTCGGGCTCTGTTTAGGCGGGATATGGGCCAAACGCAAGGAAAAACAGCCTCTTAGCCCCTTGTTTTCAGCCTGTTGAACCAGAAGCAAGAGGGACCAGCCCTTGCCGATCTTCGGCCGGAAGTGCCTGAAGCATTTGAGACACAGACAAAGCCAAGACCGGATGCCGCCAATCAGGGGCAATATCCGCCAGAGGTCCCAGAACGAAGGCCCGTTCCGCCACCCGCGGATGCGGCAAAACCGGCCCATTTCCGGCACTTTCTGGATTAATGAGCCCGTTATAGTCGATGAGATCCAGATCAAGCGTACGTTCCGCCCACCGCTGACCTCTCACCCGCCCGAAATCCGCTTCCACGCGATGGAGCTGCTTGAGAAGCTCCGCCGGATTAAGTGTTGTTGAGATCGCGGCAACCGCATTCACAAAGTCAGGCTGGGCATAGGGCGTCACCGCCGGTGTTTGGTAGAAACGGGATACCGCCTCGATCGTGAGCCCATAAGTTGGAAATTGACGCAGGGCAGCCTCGAGCCCTTTAAGCGGGCTGCCCCAGGGGCCTGGTAAATTGGCGCCCAATGCCACCAGAATCATACGTCTCTCCACATACTCAAAGCTGCCCAGCGCTTGCTGGAAATGTCTGCTCGGTCTATCAGATCAGGCATCGCTGATACCAGCCCGAACGCCACTGGCAAGCTCAAAGAGATCAATGGACCCCACCTACACACCCGAAGCCCCTCTCGATTGCCCACTCTGCCCGCGACTGGTCGACTTCCGAACGGCCAACCAGGAAGCCCATCCGGACTGGTTCAACGCGCCGGTTCCTTCATTTGGCGAACAGACCGCGCGGCTTCTGGTGATGGGCCTCGCGCCTGGCCTTCAGGGAGCGAACCGGACGGGACGCCCTTTCACCGGCGACTGGGCTGGCGACCTTCTCTATCCGACACTTCTGGAGTTTGGCTTCGCGACAGGCACCTATGACGCGCGTCCTGATGACGGACTTGAACTCGTCGATTGCATGATCTCAAACGTTGTGCGCTGCGTGCCACCTCAAAACAAGCCGACGGGGCCGGAAGCAAAACTATGCCGAGGCTTCCTTGAAGCTCGGCTCGGCGCCATGCCGAACTTGTCAGTCATCATCTCGCTCGGTCGCGTGTCCCATGAAAATGTCATCACCGCCTATGGCCTGAAACGGGCCGCCTTTACCTTCGCCCATGGAGCCGAGCATGATCTCGGCAACGGCGTCACCCTCTTCGACAGCTACCATTGCTCCCGCTACAACACCAATACAGGCCGCCTGACGGAGGCCATGTTCCATGATGTCTTCCGAGCGGCAAAAGAACACCTGTCCCGATAGACGGAATTCTGCACCTGAAGCATGGGCGCGCCGGGCATTTCCTGTCTAAACTATCCCCAATCAAAGAAGGCCACTCGCCAGGGGGAAACATGTCCGCACAAAAAGACGCCACAGAGGCCACGAAGAAGGCCCAGGCGGCCACTCAGAAAATCCTGCCCGAAGATACCAGCGAAGATTTCGATCTCGCGTCGAAAGGGTTCATAGGCACCATTCCAGACGCCAAGGTGGTAAACGAAGCCGGAAACACCGTCTGGGATATGTCCCGGTTCGACTTCATCAAAGATGACGCCCCCGACACGGTGAACCCGAGCCTCTGGCGCCAGGCGAAGCTCAACGCCATCCATGGTCTCTTCAAGGTGACCGACGGCATCTATCAGGTGCGGAACTTCGATCTCTCCAACATCACATTTATCGAAGGCGACACTGGCTACATCATCATCGACCCGCTCATCTCCGCTGAGCCTGCGGCGGCAGCCCTTGCGCTCATGCGCGAACATCGCGGGGACAAACCCGTCACCGCCGTGATCTACACCCACAGCCATGTCGACCACTATGGCGGCGTCAGAGGTGTTCTCAGCGACGAAGACATAGCGAACGGTTTGCAGATCATCGCACCGGAAGGGTTCCTCGAAGCCGCCGTCAGCGAGAATGTTCTGGCCGGCAATGCTATGGGACGACGGGCCACCTACATGTACGGCTCTATGCTGCCTCCCGGCCCCAAAGGCCATGTAGATGCGGGCCTCGGTAAGACGGTGTCGGTTGGCAAAGTAAGCCTCGTGCCGCCGACCGTCAGCATTTGCGAAACCGGCGAAACGCTGACCGTGGACGGCGTTGAAATCGTCTTTCAGGTGACACCTGACACAGAAGCACCGGCGGAGATGAACTTCTTCTTCCCGCAATACAAAGCGCTCTGCATGGCGGAGAACTGCTCCTGTCATCTCCACAACATCATCACGCCGCGCGGCGCTGTGGTGCGCGATGCGAAATCCTGGAGCTATTACATAAACGAGGCGATCGACCTCTATGCCTCAAAGACCGAAGTGCTGTTCGCCAGTCACCACTGGCCGCGCTGGGGTCAGGAAGCCAGCGTCACCTTCCTGCAAAAGCAGCGTGATCTTTACAAGTATGTCCATGACCAGACATTGCGTCTGGCAAACCACGGGCAGACACCGCTAGAGATCGCGGAGGACTTTAAGCTTCCGCCAAGCCTGGAACGGGAATGGTATACGCGCGGCTATTACGGGACGCTGAGTCACAACACTAAGGCGATCTATCAGCGCTACCTGGGCTGGTTCGACGGCAACCCCGCCAACCTGCACAAATGGCCGCCTGTTGAGGCCGGCAAACGCTATGTCGCCGCCATTGGCGGCGCGGACGCGGTTCTTGAAAAAGCCAAAGCTTCCTTCGATGAAGGAGACTATCGCTGGGTCGCCGAATTGGTGAATCACCTGGTCTTTGCCGAACCTGGCAACGATAACGCACGGCAATTGCAGGCCGATGCCTTCGAGCAGTTGGGCTACCAGGCCGAGTCGGGACCTTGGCGTGCCTTTTATCTGACCGCCGCGCAGGAGCTCAGAAACCCCATGCCGGCATCAGAGTTCCCGAGACCTGCTGGATCTGACACTGTGCGTGGTCTGCCAACGAACGAGCTGCTGGACTCCATGTCCGTTCGCCTGAACGGACCAAAGGCCGGCGAAACCGAATACACGTTCAATCTAAAAGTGACCGACACAGATGAAACCTATCTGGTCACCGTCACCAATGCAGTCTTGCATCACGAGCCAAACAAGACGGCGGCCAAAGCCGACGCCGACATCGAGATCGAACGCCTCACCCTCGCGCAATTGGCCTTGGGCGAAAAGACCGTCGAGGAGGCAATCAACGAGGGCGCGAAAATCTCCGGGAAACCGGAAGCCCTCACCGAGATGCTCGGCCTTCTCGATGTGTTCGACTTCTGGTTCAACATCGTCGAACCCTAAAAACGGGGATGAGCTCAGGCTTCCTCGCGAAGCTTGAGCTTTTCGCCCACGTCTACGATTGCCCGAATTGCTGGAATGAGCTCCTGACCCAAGTCGGTCAGCGAGTACTCGACTGTCGGCGGCGACGTCGGCATCACATTTCGAACGACAACCCCCTTACTCTCCAATTGTCGTAGCCGTTGGGTCAGCACCTTTGCGGAGATCGGTGGAATGTCGATCTGCAACTCGCTAAAGCGGCGCGGACCATCCCCCAAATGCCAGATCACATTGGGCGTCCAGGCGCCGCCAATGATCGCCATGCATTCAGTCAGACCGCACTTCTCCGGCGGCGCTGCCACTTTGTTTTTTCGAATCTTTACGGCCATGGAAGAAGCCTAGTTACCAATTGGAAACTCGAAAGTGGGGTTACCAAAGGATATCTAATTTACATTGGTAAGTCGAACCCCTATCTGAGCGTCTCCTTCACATCGAATAGGGAGCCCAGACATGGCCATCGACGATCGACTTTTGAGCCTTATGCAACTCAAACTACCCGTGGTTCAGGGACCCTTTGGCGGCGGCATTTCCACCGTCGAATTGACAAGCGCGGTGTCCAATGCGGGCGGTCTCGGATCTTTCGGCGCACACATCCTCACACCCGACGAGATCATCCAGACAGCAAAAGAGATTCGCAGCAAGACCGACCAGGTCTTTGCGATGAACCTCTGGGTTGAGGATCATGATCCTGAAGCACTGTCCCTGTCGGATGATGCCTACGAGAGCTACGCTGAACAATTCAGACCCTATTATGACGAGCTGGGTCTGGAACTTCCCAAACGACCGGAAAGGTTTCACGAGTCTTTCGAGGACCAGATGGAAGGCATCTTCCAGGCGCGTCCGCCGGTCTTGAGTTTCGTCTTTGGCATTCCCTCAACAGACATCCTCCGCGAATGTGGCGAGCGAGGCATCCTGACGGTCGGCGCCGCAACGACGGTCGCCGAGGCGAGAACGCTGGACGTCGCCGGCGTGAGCGCTATTGTCGCTACCGGCTTTGAAGCCGGTGGCCACCGCCCATCCTTCCTCAAGCGGGCTGAAGATAGCCTTATGAGCACCAGCGCCCTCGTTCAAACAGCGGCGGCCAGGATTGAAACGCCCATCATCGCCGCCGGCGGTATTGTCGACGCGAAGGGCGTGACCGCGGCCCGGCAACTTGGCGCGTCGGCGGCTCAGCTTGGCACCGCCTTCCTTGCTTGTGAGGAATCCGGCACCACAGATGCCCACCGTGACCTCCTGTTCGACAAGGACGCGGTCGCCGACACAACCCTGACGCGCACCTATACAGGTCGCCTCGCCCGCGGTGTTCGAAACCGATTGATCGAAGAGCTGGAGCGACCGGACAAACAGATCGCCCCCTTCCCTGTGCAGGCCTTTTTCGTCGGACCTCTCAAGAAGGCGTCCATGGAGACGAACCAGACCGATCTCACGTCCCTCTATGCGGGTCAGTCGGCCCCCAACCTCACCCATCGCAAAGTGGCATCCCTCATGGACGCCCTCACAACCTCGCTCGACAGCACAGCTGCAGCAGCATGAAAGGAAACCTCATGAAACTCTATTACTTCCCCGCCGCCTGCTCCCTCGCGACCCATATTGTTCTGCGCGAAACCGGCATGTCGTTCGACCTTGAACGGGTCGACCCCTCCAAAGGGCAGACTGAGACAGGCACAAGCTATGCCGGGATCAATGCCAAAGCACGCGTGCCTGCGCTCGAGTTGGATAGCGGCGATGTCCTGACCGAAGGGTCCGCGCTGGTTCAGTACATCGTTGCGCAGGCGCCGGAACATGAACTGGCTCTCCCGGACGAGTTGGTCGCCCGCACAAGGGTGTTGGAAGGTTTGAGCTTTGTGACCGCAGAACTCCACAAAGCCTTCAACCCCTTCTTCAACGCTGAGGCTGACGACGCCGCAAAAGAGCGCGCCCATGATCTGGTGGTGAAGCATCTGGACTATCTGGAGGAGATCTTCAGCGACGGCCGGAAGTTCTTCGTCGACAACGCGCTCTCCATTGCCGACATCTATCTGTTTGTGGTGTTGCGCTGGACAGAGTTCGCCGGCGAGAACATTAGCAGATGGAAAAACCTGTCAGCCTTCCAGGGGCGTATGAACGCCCGGCCGCACGTCCAGGCAGCCCTTGGGGCTGAAGGCCTGCTGGAGGCTGCATAAACAGGGAGGTCGCGCCAGATCGGCGCGGCCTCACGGGTCCCTCAGGACAGAACGCGTCGCACAAGGGCACGCCCGCCTCTCCATAGTCCGTAAAGCAGGCCAATTAAACTGGCGAGGATGAAGAGCGCCACGACCAGGATATTGATTATCAGGCCACCATATCCGGCACGGTCCGCGCCGGTGCCGACCATGACAAGCATACGGCCTTCTGCGGCAATCTCATCTCCCTCAGCCAATACCGCCCGCAATTGCTCTGCAACCTCCGGATGATCTTTGATCACGTTATCAGTTTCGCCTGGATCGCTCTTCAGGTTGAACAGCATTTCCCCATGCGAAAACTCACCAAGACGTAAAATCGTCGACATGATCAGGTCGGGCACCCAGAAGCTTCGCTCCCGTTTCAGTTTCCAATCTCCAAGCCGCACGCCATCGACCTGACTGTTCCACGCTTCAAAGTAAAAATAGGGAACCGGCTCCCCCATCTCTTCGCCGGTGAAGACCGCTGTAACATCTCGCCCATCGATCACACGGTCGTTCGGGAGCGTTGAACCCGTCAGGGTCGCGATCGTCGGAAGCAGGTCCAGCATGGAGATAGGCTCGCTGACGGTCACGCCGGAAACGCCACCGCCCAGATAGGCAACCGTCGGCACCTTATGCCCGCCATCAAAGCTGGTGCCTTTGCCATCGCGCAAGCCGCCTGCCTCTCCACCATGGCTTCCCATGGAAAGCCAGGGCCCATTGTCGCTCGTGAAGATCACAATACTGTTTTCCAGGATGCCCGCCTCTTCAAGGGCGGAGACCACCTGCCCGACACTCCAATCCAGTTCCTGGATGACGTCGCCATAGAGCCCCCGCTCACTTGTCCCCAAAAACTCGGGCGACGCATAGATCGGCACGTGGGGCATGCTGTGCGCGATATAGAGGAAGAACGGCTCTTCTTTGTTTCCGGCGATAAACTCAACCGCTTTCTCGGTGTAGCGTTTGGTCAGAAAAGCCTGGTCGATCGGCTCGTAGATGACTTCCTGCTCGTCATACCAAAAGAAGTTCCCCATATCGTTGCTGAAGGGAACGCCTTGAAAGCTGTCAAAGCCCTGGTTCCAGGGCATGTAACGATCCTGCGACCCCAAATGCCATTTGCCGACAAGGCCGGTCGCATATCCACGCTCCTTCAACATCTCAGCTATTGTGATCTCTTCCAGTGGCATGCCGTCAGGCGAGTCCATCTGGAATACATGGGAGATCCCCATCCGCTTGGAATGGCGTCCAGTCAAGAGCGACGCACGTGATGGGCTGCACACATTGTGTGCGGCATAAAAATCCGTAAACCGAATACCTCTTTCAGCGAGACCATCTAGATGCGGTGTCGCAATATCGGTGGCCCCAAACGCACCAATATCTCCATACCCCAGATCATCCGCGAGGATAATGACAATGTTCGGCCTGTCTGATCGCGCCTGCGCGGGACCGGCGACAAGCACAACAAGGGCGCACATCAGCGCGGCCCAATATCGAAAATTCATGTTCCCCCCAAACAAGAATTTCAAGATGTCTTACATCGAGTAGCGATCCTCCTTCCAAGGATCGCCATCATTATTATATCCGCGCACTTCCCAGAAGCCCGGTTGATCAACTTGGGAAAACTCAATCCGCTTGATCCATTTCGCACTCTTCCAGAAATACCATTTTGGAATAATCACCCGCACAGGTGCGCCATGTTCCCGCGTTAAGGGTGACCCTTCCCATGAGTGCGCCAGCAAAACGTCTTCATCCTGAAACATCTCGAGACGAACATTGGTTGTATAGCCGTCATAGGAATGGAAGATCAGGTGCTTGGCGGCGGCCGTCGGCTTTACAACATCCAGGATATGCGATGCGGAGACGCCGTCCCATCTGTTGTCATAGCGGCTCCAGGTCGTCACGCAGTGAATGTCAGAGATATGACTGATCTGCGGCTGCGCCATGAAACTGTCCCAGTCCCAGATCACGGGATTTTCGACCGCCCCATCAATGGTGAGCTGCCAGCTCTCTTTCGGCACATCAGGTTGAATACCGAGATCAAGAACCGGCCACTTTTCGACGCGATGCTGACCCGGTGGCAAACGATCGGCACGTTCATCGTCAGGCATGCCCGTCAGATGGCGCCCCTGCTCGGCCGTTTTCTCTTTTGATGAGATGAGTTTTTCTTTGATCTGGCCAAACAAGCCCGGGCTGTCGCCAGACTTCTGATCGTCGTCACTCATAAGGTCCTCAACTCCGGTTCTGTCAGCCGCGTTCTCGCATCAAGCGAGCCTTATCGCGCTGCCAAGTTCGATCTCTCTCGGTCTGCCGCTTGTCAGCTTGCCTCTTGCCCTGAGCGAGGCCAAGCTCAATCTTCACACGACCCCTGTCATTAAAGTAAATCTTGAGCGGGACCAGGGTCATACCCTTACGTTGGACGGCAGAGCCCATTTTCTCAATTTCACGTGAATGCAGCAGCAGTTTGCGCACCCGCCGGGGCTCGTGATTGAAGCGGTTTGCCTGCAAATATTCCGGGATAAAGGCGTTCACGAGGAAGGCCTCGCCGTCTTTTACCTCGGCATAAGCCTCGCCCAGGCTCGCCTTTCCCTCGCGCAGCGCTTTTACTTCGGTGCCGCGCAGAACGATGCCTGCTTCAAACACATCGCCGATGGAATAGTCGTAGCGCGCCTTCCGGTTGTCCGCGACAATCTTCTTGCCGTCTTCACCGCGTCTCTTCTTGGCACCACCGCTTTTCGAAGACATGGGTCCTAACTGCTAGAGCAGCCCTGCATGTTCGAGCGCCGCATCCATGGCATCGCGCGTGGATTGCTCAATCGGAACCAGAGGGAGACGAATTTCGCCGCCACAAATGCCGAGCTTTTCCAGCGCATATTTTGCCGGTGCCGGGCTTGCTTCCAGGAAGAGCGCCGTATGCAGCGGCATCAGCTTGTCCTGAAGCTCAAGTGCTGCATCAAAATTTCCCTGAAGACAGGCACTCTGAAACTGGGAACAGAGCTTCGGCGCTACATTCGCGGCTACTGAAATGCACCCATGGCCTCCATGGGCCATATAGCCAAGCGCCGTCGCGTCTTCGCCCGATAGCTGATTGAAATCCGGGCCCATCGCGAGACGCTGCGCACTCACCCGCGAAAGGTCAGCGGTTGCATCCTTGACGCCAATAATGTTCTTCAGCTTTGAGAGCTCCGTCATCGTGGCCACGCTCATGTCGATCACACTGCGACCAGGGATATTGTAGATGAGGATCGGAATGTCGACGGCGTCATTGAGGGCCTTGTAATGCGCATAAAGGCCCGCCTGGGTCGGCTTGTTATAGTAGGGCGTGACAACCAGGGCGCCGTCAGCACCCACGTCCTTCGCATGGTGCGTGAATTCAAGCGCTTCCGACGTGTTGTTTGAACCGGTCCCGGCAATCACCGGAATGCGCCCGGCTGTCACCTCGACGCAATGCGCCACAACGCTCATATGTTCTTCAGCGCTGAGCGTTGGCGATTCTCCCGTGGTCCCGCATGGCACGAGCCCATGCGTTCCCTCTTCAATATGCCACTCAACCAGGCGCGCGAAAGCGTCTTTGTCGACCGCACCGTCTTTGAACGGTGTGACCAGCGCGACAATTGACCCTTTAAACATCTCTCTTGCTCCTGAGTGAACATGATCGGCTGCGAGCGGCAGTGCCGGGTACAGCTCTCCTTCATAAGCCGCGGACCATACAGCCAAAACTCGGCAAATCGCAACAAAATGAAGCGCTTAGCGGCCGGAATTAACCAGACCAAATGACGCATAAAGCTGTTACTGGCATGTGATCGCCGACAATTGTACGCTTTTTCATAGAAAGCCGCGTTTTCTGATTCCGGTGAGGCATTCCGTCACAAAAAAGACGGCTTCGGGCCCGAAAAACGAGCGTGTTTTCTTCGATTTGAGTCGAGCATCGGACAGGCTGTCCTGAATGCCAGGAAGCAGGAGAGGTCGGGGCCCAAGTGGGGTATCGCGAGTTGAGTCCAACTTTTGCCGTTTTGCGAGCCAGCGTGCTGGGCTTGGCGGCCTCTCTCGCTCTCAGCACGACAGCATTGAGCGCCGTCCCCGTTCCACTGACGAAACCAGCGCCGCCACCGCCGTCAGAGCTCTTAAGTGAGGCCGACGGTCACGCGCTCTGGGACGGTCTCGACGCCCGCGAAAAGGGCAAGTGGATGCAGGTCCGCACCCTCGCCCGGCAGATTACCGACCCGACGGCAAAGGCAATCCTTGAATGGCTCCGGTTCCAAAAGGAAGGCACAGGCTCGACCGTGGCAGAAGTGGTCGCCTTTCAGGAGCAATATTCTCATTGGCCGCGCCAGGATCGGCTGTCGCGCAGGGCTGAAGAAGCACTCACCGACTATCCCATGCGAGACGCCGATATCATCGCCTGGTTCGCCACCCGGGACCCGTTGACTGGAGAGGGCAAGGTTCGGCTCGGCGAAGCCTTGCTCAACAGCGGCCAGCAGGTCGAAGGCGCCACCTGGATCCAACGGGCCTGGGTTGACCATCAGTTTTCCCGATCACGGGAAGCTGAAATTCTCAAGAAATATGGAACCCACCTCCCCCCGCAAGCCCACGAAGATCGGCTGAACCGCCTCATCTGGGAGCAGAGGTTTGCGGACGGACGGCGCATGCTGCAACTGGTCGACGCCGAGGCGCGCGCCCTGGGTGATGCCCGCCTTAAGCTCGCGTCCCGATCGCGGGGTGCGGAGACCGCGGTGACGCGTGTTCCGGTCAATCTCCGTACTGACGCCGGGCTCCTGTTCGACCATGCGCGGTACCTCAGACGGCGCGGTCAGGAGCAAACGGCCATTCCGCTCCTTCTGACGGCACCGACAGCGACCCATACAATTGCCCGTCCTGATCGCGCTTGGACAGAACGAAAAATCCTTGCACGCAAAGCACTTGCAGAGGGTCATTATCAGGAAGCATACGGTCTGGCGACCGGTCACGGCCATGACCGAGGGGTCGCATTCGCCGAGGGCGAATTCCTCGCAGGTTGGATCGCCCTTCAGTATCTCAATGACGCCGACCGCGCCTTCGTCCACTTCCAGACCCTGGCCGCAGGCGTCACAACGCCGATCAGCAAGTCCCGCGGGGCTTATTGGATGGGACGCGCTGCCGAAGCACGTGGTCGCACCGAAGAAGCGCTCGGCTACTACCGGCAGGCCAGCAGCCACCCCACGACGTTTTATGGTCAGTTGGCGACATCTCGCCTATCGAGCGGAACGGCCCTGCTTCAATTGCCTGCAGCCCCCTCGCCGACCGCCGCCCATAGCGGTGCGCTTGCCGCGTCGGACATGGTTCGCGCCTTTGAGCTCCTCAATGAAGCGGGCGAAGACAGTCTCGCCCGCAGCTTCGTCATTGAGCTGGCCAAGACGCTGCCCGATGCCACAGCGCTCGCCGCACTTGCAGATCTTATGGTCGAGCGCGACCTGCCCAATCTGTCGGTGAGAGTTGCGAAAATCGCTGCCGGACGGGGCATCTCTCTGCCAGCGCGCAGCTATCCGACCGCTGTCCTTCCCGCCTTCACACAGGTAGGCAAACCTGTTGAACCAGCGCTTGTCTACGGTCTCTCTCGGCAGGAAAGCGAGTTTAACCCCCGCGCCATCAGCCACGCTGGTGCCCGGGGTCTGATGCAGCTCATGCCAAGAACCGCTCGTGCCGTGGCGCGCCAAATCGGGGTTCCCTATCGCCGGGCGCGTCTCACGGACGACCCTAGCTACAACGCAACCCTTGGTTCCGCCCACCTAAGCGACCTGCTGGACGATTTCGCCGGTTCCTACATCATGACGATTGCCGCGTACAACGCGGGCGCCCATCGTGTGTCACAATGGATTGAACGGTATGGCGACCCGCGCGACCCGGCTGTGGACCCCATCGACTGGATGGAGAACATCCCCTTCACGGAAACGCGGAACTATGTTCAGCGAGTCATCGAGAACGTTCAGGTCTACCGCGCGCGCTTCAACGGACAGTCCGCGGACCTGCGAATTGAGCAGGACATCGCGCGTTATGACGGCTCTGCGCCAATCATTCAGCCGGCACCAAAGCCGCAGACCCAACTGACACCGATCTCCATTCCATCGGCCCCACCACCTGCTATTGCCGTTCCCTCGACACCGACCCTGGCCGCTGTGGCCCCGACGCGGCGCGATGTTCCAGTCCCCAACCCCACGCGCCAGGTGAGCCTGCCGCCAGCACCGGCGCCGACACCAGAGGTCACACCGCCATCGCCGGTTGTTGCAACACCGACGCCGCCAGCGACCCCAACCGTCGCCGAACCACCTGTGATTGATGCAGCGCCACAACCCGCATTGGATGCACCAGCTGACGTGACACTTACTGATGGCGTAATGATGCCCGTCGTCGAGGAAGACGATCCAACCTACAGCCCGCCGGTGGCCGCCCTACCCACAGCCTCTTTGCAGCCAGAGGTAGAGCCAACTCCTGCGCCAGCACCCGCGACTGCGCCAGCGGCAAACACGGCGCCGGTTCTAACCGCCCCCCAGCAAGAATCTGCGCCTGTCTTGACGGCTCCACAGCCGCAACCGATTGCGCGGAGCACGGCCCCAATCGTCTTGCGGCCGCCGCCAGGCATCGATGCGCCGCGCGCGCCTGCCGGATTTGCGCCGCCACCTCAGATCATGGTGCAACCCTCTACCCTAGAGCCAGGCACCATGTTGCCGATCGCAGATGAAGCCGACGGCGGCTAAAAGACCCTTGCGACATGTGGTCGGACTGTCGATGATCGCGTGAGCCATCGAGGAGACGCCTGCGCATGACATTCCAACATATCCACTACCACTCCCAAGATGGCCTAAAGCTCTATGCGCGGGACTACGGATCACGCGCATCTACAAAAACGCCGATACTCTGCCTTCCGGGCTTGACCCGGAATTCAAAAGACTTTGCCGACCTTGCCGAACGTCTTTCGGCTGACCGGCGGGTTATCTGCCCGGACTTCCGAGGCCGGGGACGATCAGAATATGCGAGCGGCTGGACAGCCTACACGCCCCTAAATGAGATGCGAGACACACTAGACCTGATGGCAGTGACCGGCGTGAACCATGCGATCATTGTTGGCACATCGCGCGGAGGCTTGGTTGCGATGAACATGGCGCTTCATCGGCCCACGGCCATCAAAGGCCTGGTAATGAACGACATTGGCCCGGCGGTCGACAAGGCTGGGATTGAGCGCATCATGGCCTATGCAGGAAAAATGGCAACGCCCGCAAGCTGGGAAGATGCTGCCATTGCAATACGGCAGATGAACGAGCGTTTCTTTCCCAACATGCCCGGTGAAAAGTGGCACGCTTTTGCCAGGATGACCTTCCGTGACGACGATGGAAGCCCCGCTATGGACTATGATCCAGCCATCGCCACGGGTCTCCGACGCGCCGCTAAACTTCTGCGTGGAAACATTCCGACCATGTGGAATGAATTCCGGGCCCTCTCCCACGTGCCAGTCCTGCTGGTGAGAGGCGAAAATTCAGATCTTCTGTCAACAACGACCGCAGAGAAGATGGGAGCTGAACATCCCAACCTCACCCTTGCGACGGCAAAAGACAGAGGGCACGCGCCCTTCCTCGACGAACCGGAAATCACCACCGCAATCGATGCGTTCCTGGCTAAGCTGCATTAGCATCAGCCTTATTGCGGAAACAAGACTACCTCTTCCCACATGGGAAAGAGCGCTGCATCAATGCCATCATTCCGCGCGTTGTCGAGTGCGTAATTGATCCCTGCTTCGGCCTGGAAATCCAATACCCGTGACCAAAGCAGGTTCGGCATAACCGGGTCGTCCTGTAGCGGGTCGGTCAGGCTGTCCCAATGAACCGGAAACACGCGATCAGCGCGGACCACTCGGACGATCTCTTCCCAATAGTCGCGCTGGTAAGACGGGGTCTGAGCCGCCACGCCACCCACGCCGAGGATCACGACGTCCGCGCGATATTCATCCAGCGCGCCGGTCACATAACCCGCACTGCCTTGCAGCAGAACGGTGCCGAGTGGATGAGCAATGTGGACTGAGTAGGCGCCACCCATCTTGTAATCCAAGGCACTGACCGGCGGGACCAGGGGCTCTGTAATCAGCGGATCTTCAAGCGCTGCAGCCGCCATATCCGGGTCAGGAAATTGAAAATGCTGGGACTTGATGAGCGTGACCGTGAAGTCGCCGAACTGCAGCGCTTCTTCAGATCCAACTACCCTGATCTGTTCCTCAGGCAACCCCCAACCGCGCCCGATGTTCGCCGTTGACTCAGAACCCACAAGCAGCGCACCGGTTCTGCGGGCAACCTCAGGCGAGTCCATCGCATGATCATAGTGACTGTGGACGGGGATCACTGCCGCAACCTGACCGATCTCACCTCTAGTCATAGCATCGCTGATCGCCTCCATGTCAGGGGCGATCTCGCCAAACAAAAGCTGGGTCGTGGAAGGGCGGCTGAACCAACCATCCGTCAACAGCGCAGTGGTGCCATCAGAGATAAGCAGGTTTGTATTGCCCATATATCGAACAGTGATGGCAGCCGCGGACTCGCCCGACGACGCAACGAAATAATCGTCAAACGAACTCAAATCGTCGCGTACGAGCAACAGGACCGCCAAGCTCATGCCAGCAACGAGGACCAGGCCGGCGACCGTAATCAATCCAATCCGCAATGGTTTCATATGGCCCTCCCTAGCCTACAAAACTGGCATGCTGGCCCTATTGACTAAACAGCCAATCGGTACGCGTCGCCATCCCGCTTGATATGCCCTGCCGTCGGCGTCGCAAAATGGGTGCCGATCACCAGCATGGGCGTGTCCGCATAGCGCGCAAAAACATCCCGCCGCGTAGCTTCGCTTTGCGTCGGGTCATAGTCCACGACGGCACACCAGTCCGGCCGCGCCAGCTGACACGGATGATGGATAAAATCACCGGTGATGATGGCGTCTTCGCCCTTCGAGCTCAGACGCACACTCACATGGCCCGGCGTGTGCCCAACCGTCGGCTCCAGCCATATGCCCTCGCAAATTTTATGGTCGAGCGGAATGAGGTCGACCAATCCGGCATCAAAGACAGGCTGAACGGAGTCGGCAAACACCGCTTTTTGTCCGGCATCGCCTTCTTGCGATTGCCAATACGTGAACTCCGTTTCGGCCATCAGATAGCGCGCATTTGGGAATGTCGGCACCCAGTCGCCATCTACCAGCATCGTGTTCCAACCCACATGATCAACATGCAGGTGGGTGCACATCACCGTATCGATATCATGCCGGTCGTACCCTGCCTTTTGCAGGTCTTCAAGGAACGGCAGGTCGAGGTGGCTCCAGGTCGGAATCTCCCGCTCCTTGTCGTTGCCGATGCAGGTATCAACGACAATCTTGCGTTCGCCGGTATCGATCACCAACGCATGGACGCTCATGATGAGATGGCCGTCTGGGGTCATGAAATGGGGTGCCATCCATTTGAAGTCCCGAACGGCTTCAGGCGTCGCCTGCGGCAACAGGAACTTGGTGCCGCCAGCGACCTCGATTTCGATCACCCGGGAGACAGTGAAGTCGCCCACCTTCCACTTATTCATGCTCCCCCCTTTGATCGGGCTCCCCAGCCCTCTATCGTTGCCAAAACCGTAAACAGATTGGCAGGCGACGTCCATGCCGACAAAGGAGACCAGTGTGACCTATCAAGACATCGTCTATGAGGAAGCCAATGCGACCGCCTATATCACCATCAATCGGCCAGAAAAATATAACGCCTTCCGTGCTGAGACCGTCGAAGAGCTCATTCACGCGGTGAACCGGGCTGGCTGGAATAAGGAGATCGGCGCCATTGTGCTCGCAGGCGCTGGTGAAAAAGCGTTTTGTACAGGCGGCGACCAGTCCTCCCATGATGGCGGATATGGGGGCCGGGGCACGATCGGTTTGCCGGTGGACGAACTCCACGCCGCCATGCGCGATGTCCCCAAACCGGTGATCGCAAAGGTCCAGGGCTTTGCCATTGGCGGCGGCAACGTCCTGTGCACATTGTGTGATTTCACCATCGCCGCCGACACCGCCATCTTCGGTCAGGTGGGCCCCAAAGTCGGGTCCGTCGATCCAGGCTTCGGCACTGCTTACCTTTCAAGGCTGGTAGGCGAAAAGAAAGCGCGGGAGATGTGGTACCTCTGCCGCCGTTACAGCGCCGCAGAAGCTCTCGACATGGGATTGATCAACACTGTTGTCCCGCGCGACCAGCTAGATGCCGAGGTCAACAAATGGTGTGCGGAGATCAATGAAAAGAGTCCCACTGCAATCGCGATTGCTAAGCGCTCTTTCAATGCAGACACAGATCACATCAAAGGAATTGGCTCCCTCGGATTCCAGGCCCTGGCCCTCTATTACGACACGGATGAAGCCCATGAGGGCGTTGCGGCTTTCAATGAAAAACGCGCGCCCGATTTCAAAGCACACCTCAAGTGAAGTAGCAGCTATCCAGCTTACCGGGTCTCTGCCAGACCTGGTTCAAGGCGGGGCATGGAGAAAAAGGTCCGGACGACAGACACGCCCGTCTTTTGCAATACGGCAAGCGCCTGCAGCGCCGTCCCAAGCACCATGGCTGACGTGAGGACAGCGGCGGCACCCTCAATCCCCATGGTCGGCACGACGAGGATGTTGCCCACGACTAAGAGGATGAAAGCCATGCCATAACTAAACAGGCTGCGCATCTGGGCACCGGCAACCGTCAAGACCTGCGTCACCGGCCCGAAGGCAGAACGCAGGACCTGCCCCAGGACCAACAAAAGCAGCGTCTGGTATCCGGTTGTGAAGCGCTCACCAAAGAGCCGAAGAACACTGTCACCCAAAAGGGCCACGCCCAACAAAGCGGCGAGCGTGAAGCAAAATGTAACATGCTGCCCCCGACTTATCGCAACCTCCATAGACGTCCTGTCTTCGCGAGCCTGCGCCTCAGCTAGATCAGGCGTCGTCATTTGAAACACGGTCTGCAACCCAAACTCGATCAGCAGCATGATCCTCAAACAGACGCTGAAGATCCCCACGTTCTCAGGCGATAGAAAAAAGCTGAGAAGCAGCACATCAATGTCAGCGAGGAAAGCCGTAAGCAGTGTAACTAAAATCATCGGCGTGGCCGCACGGCGCCAGACCGTGGTTTCCGCAGACGATCCGATACGCTTGAGATCAAATTCGTGAAGTGGCCGCAAGAGGACCCACAAGGCGCAACAGGCGATGAACGCGGCGCCAATATGAACCAGCAAAACACTTGAACTTGTCATGGGTAGCGCCGCAAAAAAAACAGCCGCCAACCCGGCGACCAACAGCATCGGCCTCAGCGTAACGTCCGGCAGATAGGTCAGATAGAATCTTCGGGCGGTGTTAGACAAAGCGCCGCCCAAGCGCATGAAGGCCAATATCGGCGCCATAACAGAGGCCAGCAGGAGCGGTATGCGGTACTCCGCAGCCACGGCATCCAAGCCCCACAACAGGCCGGCAGCACAAATGCAAATAAGCAGCGCAAGTGCTGACAGATGCAAAAGCGCCGACCGCAGAAAGCCCCTGATTTTGGACCGCTCGCCGGACGCTTGATAGGCAGCAATAAAACGGGCAGCCACTGACGGAAATCCAAACGCGCAGAAGATGGAGAGAACTGCGGCTAACGATAGGGCAACAACATAGATGCCATAGTCAGTCGGTGTCATGAGTCTGACGAGCGCGAGCTGGATGAGAAACCCAATGCCTGTGCCCCCAACACGCGCCACCATCAGAAGACCCGATGTGGTCAAAAAGCCTGAGACAGACGAGTGCGAGGTCATACGCCCCTCGCGGACGTGTCGTCCCGCGTGATCGAGCGTGACATCGCCGGCTCAGCGGCGGCCTTAACAGACGTTCCCGACAGGCGTTCCAGGGCGGGAAACAATTGACGGGCAAACAACATCAGCGTCGGCTTGGGATCGTGCCACACCCACGTCATATGATGATCAGCCCAAAGCGACGTCCACAGGAGCTTAGCCACCCATCGCGCCGCGCCCCCGACACCGATCTCACCTCGACCATAGGCCGCGCGTAGCCCCCGGAGGTCCCCATAGGCCCACGCATAGCGGAAGCCGGACCGGATGGTCCGCAGGCGTTTGGGGGGCGTAGGTTCGACACCAAGCGCAAGATCGACGGCTATGCGGCTCATCTCAAACCCCATTTGCTCCGTGATCGCCTGACTACCCGCGACTCGAGGGTTGAGCTCCAGGAAACATCTCTCGCCCGTCTTCGGGTCAACAATAAACTGTGCCAGCCCAATCCCTGTGTAATCGAGGGCTTGGGCCAGCTTCTCACAATCCTGCAAAAGAGCGGGTGACGTAGCCATCGTCACACCGTCAACGGCATAACCCGTCCCGTCTAGGAAATCGGTGCGCCTAATAAAGGTCTGCAGCGTGTTGATTAGTTCGCCATCGCGCGCCGTAAAAAACACATTGACCCGACGCCCAATGGCGCGGCGTTGAATGAGAATAGGATTATCAGGCTTACACCATGTCGACACGAACTGCTGATAGTCAGGCCAGCTCTCGATAATGATCGCCTTCTTATCTCCAAACTTTGCGCCTGGAGACAAAGGCCTTGCTACCAGAGGTAAGCCAACCTCCCGTCCCAGTGCATCATTGTCACTCTCAGCAACCAGCACAGCGCATGGCAGCACGGGAACATCTTGTTCGACAGCGGTGTAGAGCATGGCGACTTTGTCAGAACAGGTCTTCACGAGATCAGCGCGCGGTGAGACCAAAGTCACACCGCCAGGGAGCGTCGGCATCCGGTCGGCGAAGAACATGACGAAGGATTCTGAAATCGGCATGACAAGCTGGATATCATTCCGTTCCGCAAGAAATTTTGTAAGCGACACTTGAAATCCAAGCGCATCACTCTCGACCGGCGGGTGATCCCAGGCCTCCTCAACAAAACGGGAATATTCGCTAAAGCCTTCCCCGCCCCGCTTGCCCATGATCACGCGATATCCGGAAGCTCTTAACGTGCGGGCGACTTCCAAAGCCGGACGATAATTGCCCAACAGAAGGATCGATGGACGGTGATCTTTGACGTCCGCAAACAGGTTTTGAGTAATCGACGTCATGGGCGTGAATGCTGCCCCAACGGTGCACTGCTTGAGTGGATCAGACGCTGAAGGGTGCACGCCGCGGCTTCCATATGGAAGCTAAGCCACCCGGCAATTCCCAGCAGCTTGGCCCCGTCCTCAACCAGCAGACGGAAGTCATCGTCGATGTTGTAGAACACGTCAATCTGCACACTCAGGGCGAGGCATCCGACGCTGACGAAGAACAGCGGCCACCGCGCGGCCAAGATATCGGCCCTGGCATAGAGGACATAAGCTGCTGCGAAGCCGGCATAGACTGCATAGGCCAGCGTCTCGGAGAAACCGAACTTAGGCAGAACGATGTCGTGCACGAGGAAAAAGTCGTCAACGCACAGCAGCGTTGTGAGCACACCTGCAAGCGTGAACCGAATGATATGATGGTGATGTGCGCGCCCCGCAACGAGCGCCACAACCAGCGCCGCGAAGAACAGGATAGCGGCCGCCGAGGCCCACAACAAAACACCCAGATTTGAGATGGCGCCATAATAGATGTGACAGCAGTCGTCCGAGACCTCTGCAACAAGCAGGCTGTCTCGCATTAGTTCGCCAAGGGGGATGTAGGGTTGATACCAAGCCAAGGTCAGCAGAAGCACGGGTGGCAGGAACGTGCCTGTGTAAATGAAAAGGGCCCAGGACCATCCAGGCAAACAGGTGCGCTCCACAGGCACACCAACGAGCTGTGCCAACCGGTCAAACCGCCTTTGTCCGAAAGCCAGGGGAACGTCCACGGCCTGTCACCTTCCATGCAATTGCAGGGCACAGGCTAGGGAAATGGACTCAATTTTTTATTAAGGTTCGTCGGCCAACCCACTGAAAAAGCTAGAAATTTAGGTCTAGCCGTCCGTGTAAGGCTCCATTTTGGTCAGGTTCAGCGTGTAAGCTGCACTGCCCAGCTGGTTCATGTGCCTTTTGGTCTCCAAAACACCTTCCAGCCAGACCGGTTCCCAGCCGAAAGGCACCGCATTTTCAGCGGTCACATAGACGATCTGATTGGGCGGCGGAGGCGGCACATGGATACAGGCGCCGAAATAAGGAACCAGCAAAAACTCCGTCACTTCATTCATCTGATTAATGTCGAAAGGCACCATGAAGCCAGGAATACGGATCGACTTACCGTCCAGTTCTTCGACCACATCGAAGGTTCCGAATTGGGTCGCAGGAGGTTTTGTACCATAGGGGTCATCGGGATCCGCACCGGGAACAATATCGCCATCCTCCGGCAGATCAGAGATATCAGACTGGTTTTGCCCGGCCTCACTGAGCGGTTCTGCCGCGGCTGCAGCGGCGGCATAGGCTTCTTCCAGGGCTTTAAGACCCTCTGGAGGCATCAGATCCTCCCAGTAGATCACCTCAGGCTCGGCCGCGGCCACGACGGGGCCAATCGAACCGAAGCTCACCGCGGTGATGATAGCCAACACCAATTTCATACCTTCGCTCCTTAGACGCGGATGGTCAGTCCATCAGACAGGGACTGACGATAGGCCCGCCAGGCTGGAAATGCCGCCAGCACCGCCGCAAATCCTATCACAGCCGTGACAGTTATAAGATCAAATGAGGTAACACTAGGGCCACCAACAAAAACCCCTGTTGCGTCGACGATAATCGGACCAGCGACAGCGAGCAGCACTTGCACAAGACAGAGCCCCAAAACCGCCCCCGCACTTGCGAGAAATGCCGATTCACTAACAAGTAGGACGGCAACATGCCCTGCTCCCGCCCCCACGGACCGAAGAATGGCCATCTCCCGTCGGCGTTCATTGAGGCTGGTAAGAACATTCGTCATCAGCCCCAACAATCCGGTCAAAATCACGAAAGTTGCAATCGCGCTGAGCGCCAATTCCGCAACCCCGACCACATCCCAAAGCTGCGTCAGGGCCACGCCCGGGATAATCGCCATCAACGCCTCCTGCCTGTAGGTATTGATGTCCCGCTGAAGGGTCAGGATCGCGATCCGGCTATTCAGCCCCAAAAACACCGCCGTCACCGATTTAGGCTCCAGGTCCGCAGCCCGAACGTCCTCCGCCGTGGGTGCACGAGCGCCTATGGGCGCCGCCCCACCCGACCAGCCGAGATGAATGGCCTCAATCCCCTCGAGCTTCACGTGAAGCGTCCGATCAATAGGCGTACCCGTCCGTTCCAGTATGCCAACAACGCGAAATGGAAGATTGTCATGCTTGGCAAAGCTCACGGAGCCAATGCCATGGGCAATCACAATCTCTTCACCGAGCCCATAGGCAAGTTCGGACGCGACATCTGATCCCAGAACCACATCGAAGATATCAGAGAACCGCTCTCCGTCCGCAAATCGCAGCTGTTCTTTATCGCCCGTCCGATAGTGATCAAAATAGCCGTCCGTCGTGCCCATGACACGAAAACCGCGATGACTGTCGCCGAGCGAAATGGGAACCGCCCAGGCCACCTCGCGGCGCGAAGCAATATCCTCGTAGCTTTCCCAAGTCACATTGTTGGTGGCATCTCCGATACGGAAGACAGAATAGAGGAGAAGATTGAGCGCACCGCTGCGAGCGCCGACAATCAGATCTGTCCCGGAGACTGTGTTTGAAAACCCCGTTTGCGCACCAGAACGGATTTTCTCAACCCCCAGAAACAGCGTGACACTTATCGCGATCGAAAAGACGGTGAGGAGCGCAGTGACACGTCGATTCACCACACTGCGAAACGCGATTGAAAGAAGCGCTGACAGCGGCATCAGACCAATTCCCCCTGCGAGACTCTGTTGATCTCTGTTAGGCCGATAGTCCGGTCAAAATTCTTCGCAAGAGACAGGTCATGACTCACAAAAACCAAAGTCGCCTTGCTCGCAACGCACTCCGCCGATAGCAAGTCGATAAAAATGTTTCGATGGTCTGTGTCCAAGGCAGATGTCGGCTCATCCGCAATGATGAGTTCCGGTTGTCCGATGAGGGCTCGTGCGACCGCTACCCTCTGCTGTTGTCCAACACTCAGATCGGTGACCGGGCGCGCCATCGCTTCGTTAGGCAGTCCAAGCATCTGGAGGAGCCTATCCGTTTCAGCATCAACACCCCCTGCGTCCGCAGCTTTCTGGGCACGGTTCTTGGAGAACCGACAGGACAAGGCGACATTGTCTCTGACGGAGAGATAGGGAAGAAGATTGAACATCTGAAAGATGATGCCGAGATGATCTGCCCGGAACGTGTCGCGCGCTCGGCCGCCGAGCCGCGCAAGCTCCTGACCCAGAACGCGCAGATCACCTGAGTTCGGCAACAACACGCCTCCCAGCAATCCAAGCAAGGTGCTCTTCCCACTGCCGCTCGGACCGTGGAGAAACACACGCTCTCCGCGGTCGATACGCAGCTCTTTGATATCAAGCAAAGGAGTCTTTCCGTCCCACGAAAACACGAGGTCTCTGATCGTTACCGCTACTTCCGTATCGCCGGCCGCTCCGCTTGCCTGACCGCTCTCCATTTATTTGACCTCAAACTCCGCCTGAGCTGACGTGAGTTCCGCCGAAATCTGATGGTCGTCGCTCAGGAAGACGGTTTCGATTTCTTCAATGCCTGGCCATGTCTCGAAGAGTGATGTCGATACGCCGGTGAGTTCGTCGGGCGTTTCGCAACTGAAGGTGTAGGTCACATCAAACTCCGCGTGCGCTTCCCCACCCTCATGCTCATGCTCGTCGTGGTCATCGTGATGATCACCATGGTCATGTTCATCTTCGTGATGGTCTTCGGCGAGCAGTCCTTCGGCCGACACATCCGCCTCCGCTAAGGTGCACCCACCTCCGTCGAACGCGAACAGGTCATCACCCGAACCAAGTTGTTCAATGGCCGCCTCAACAGCAGCTTTTTCATCGGCGCTTTTGGCCTCATGTTCAAACCCGACAATATTGACTCCCGGTGACGTAAACTCCACAACGAGCTCGCCACCATCCAGAGCCATAGCAAGTTTTGCCGCACCATGTTCGTGAGCCTCAGCGTGGCGTTTCTCTTCATCTTGTTCATGGCCATGGTCGTGATCATGGTCGCCGTGGGAGGCAGCAAAGCCTGGCGTCGCGGCCAGGCAAATTCCCAATGCCGTAACCACAGCACCAGGAAAAACATTTGGACGCCAGTTTGTGCGTCCCTTCTTCAATAAGACTGACATTCTCTTCTCCAATTCACGCAAATTGTGCGCAGACAAAACTCAGGATAGGAGAATGTAGGGCGGACCTCTTGCGGCTGCGTTCTGCCAAACGGCGCCGACGAGCAGTGGCTCGGTTTCAGACGGCAGGCCCAGGTCAAATTGCAGTCCATTGAAGTCGGTTAGTGCTGGGCCCGCAAACTTGTCCAGCTTGTCGCAATAAAAGTCGAGATCACAAAATCGGTCAGGCACGCGGTCATTTTGACCGTCTGGGGCATCGTAGCCAAAGACGTCCAAAACCGGCGTATCAAACGCGATGATCGCTTTTGTCGCGTGGCTATGTGGAGCAAAACCATATGTTGCGCCATGGTAGAGGGTCGCAATCTGCAGCCCTACAAAAAGAAGGGCCAATCCAATGGAAAGTGGCTTCGACACAAGAGACCTGTTGGCAACAAACAACCAGCGCATTGAACGCGAAAAAAGGCCCAAATACCAGTCTTAACCTTCCGTCCAGGCAGTCCTGCGCGCGCTTTCTCGGCTCGCCAAAAAGGACATCCACCTGCTCACATGCGGAGAGTGGTGCAACATCACCTTTCCCTCCTTGGTGTGAGCCACAGCCATCCAGGTGCAGAACAGATAGACATCCGCCAAGGAAAGATGATCTGCGGCAATGAATGTACGCCCGTCCAGAGCAGCTTCAACCAATCCAAGCTGGTACGCGATCGTCGGCAAAGATTTCTCAACACGCGACTCATCGACAGGGCGCCCCATCATGGGAGCCACCAGACGCGGCATCACCAGGCCAAACTCCGTTGTTGGAAACATGTAGGCCTGAACGAAACTCATCCATTTCGTCATCTCTGCGCGCTCAAGCGGGTCTTCAGGTATGAGCCGCGGGCCCTCAAAGGCTTCATCCAGATAGCGACAGATCGCGTCGCTTTCGATGAGAAGGTGACCATTAACTTCAACCGCAGGTGTTTTACCCAATGGATGACGCGCAATATGCTCGGCAGAGGACGAGTCTGTTGGGATCAGTGTCCAGTCTATCCCCTTCTCGATTGCCACCATCGCGACGATACGCCCGAAGGTCGATATCTCGGCTGCATAAATCGTAATTCCTGCCACGCTTGGCCCCTTAGTTTCTGCCAGTTTTGGATGATGCAGCAAAACCCGCTTATCCTGAAGGTCCAAAGCGGAGGGAACTGTATGACCAAAATTGGGGGACTGCCACTCATTAGCCTGTCGGGCGGAGCGGCGGAGCGCGGCGAACAACATGGTGCAGCGCTCAAAGAACGAATCCATCGAATGATCGAAGTCTATGGCACCTTCTTCGCCCGATCGGAGAGCGAAATCTTCGATATCGCGCGCCATTTCAAAACAGTGATCACTGATTTCGATGCCGACTATGGCACCGAGATTGAAGGCATCGCATCGGCAGCGAACGTGGATCCACTCTGGATCTATGCCCTAAATGCGCGAAGTGAATTCCTGTCTTTTGTACCCGCCACAGAATGCACGGTCATGCATTTCGCAGGCACCCCGCTCCTTGGCCAGAACTGGGACTGGGAAGAGCGCCTCGAACCTCTCATCGCCCTGGTAAGAATTGAACGATCGGACGGCCCCTCCATCCTGATGATGACCGAACCAGGCATCCTCGGAAAAATTGGATTGAATGATGCGGGTGTCGGCGTCTGCTTCAACTTCCTGCACATCAACCGTCCCACCAACGGCGTGCCGATCCATATCCTCCTCCGTGCAATCTTGGAGTCGTCTTCGATTGACGGAGCGCGTGAGACAATAAAACCCGCCGGCCCTGGACGCTCCGCGAACATTCTGGTGGCCGACGAGACCGGCAAACGCTTCGACATGGAATTTGCCGCCACGGAACAAATCGAAGTGGAAGATCCTGGCGACGTAATCGCTCACACAAACCACTACATGGACCCCGAAATGTTTTCGGTTCCTCATGTTCTCGAGAACTCCACCTTCCGGCTCGATCGCGCCTACGCCTTGGCAAAAGAGATTGAATCCAGGGACAGATCTACCATGGCACGCATGCTTTCGGACACGGCCAATCCCGGCAATGCGATCTGCCAGACCTACCGTAAGCGCGAGCCATTGGGCAACATGGGGACTGTCTGCACCCTCACTATGGACCTTGCCGCCCGCAACATGGACATAAGACTTGGGAATGACGCCTCTGCATCACTTGAACGTGTGGAGCTTCATCCACAACGGGCGGCTGCGGACTAGCAAGAGACGTCGCGCCTCTCACAGCTGATGAACCAGCTGTGAGGCAGGTTGAATTGTCCCGACATACGTCATCCGTCACCTTCGACATCAGAGAATTCTGAACTCGGATGGATGATGAGACTTTTCGCAATGGTGGCAGGCACGACCCTCCTGTTGGGCGGGACCTGTCAGGCCACGACACTGGATTTCGCGGACGATGCCTGGGAGACCATTGGTGTTCCCGGCAAAGCCCAAACGACGTTTGAAATCAATGACGACGGATCGCTTAGCGTCAGATCGGATGCATCCGTTGCCTTCAGATATGCCGAGCTCTCCGTCAGCGGTCACACCCTGACCTGGCGATGGCGCATTGACGCCATGGGCCAGGCCAGCGACCCCATGCAGGTCGGTGCGGATGACCGTCCGCTGGCCGTGCATCTCTGGTTCCCGGAACAAGAAGACCAAAACTCTCTATTTGGCGGTCTCGCGGAACTGCTTGGCTATCCGGAAGTCGGGAACGCCCTCACCTACACCTGGGGTGGCCCGGTTAAAGAGCAACGAACCATGCCGAACCCGCATTTGGCTGACGGTCAAGGCGCGCTCATCGTGCTGCAGACTGAAGCCGGCGCGGAGGGAGAATGGGTTCAGGAAACAATCGATTTTCGGGATGACTTCCGACGAGCCTTTGGCAAGGAAGCCCCATCACCCAGCCACATTGCGATCTCAGGCGATAGTGACGATCTCGGTGGATATAGAGAAGGGCGCATCGCAGATTTGAGGTTCAGCAATGACTGACTCTTTCACCCATTCTTATTCCGTCATCATCCCAACCTTGAACGAAGCGCACCAGATCGCGGAGAGAGTGACCCACGTTCGGCGCCTCAACAAAGAAGCAGAGATCATTGTCGTGGATAGTGCAAGTACCGACGGAACACCGGACATCGCCCAGGCCGCAGGAGCAACGGTTTTCATGTCAGCGGAACCGGGGCGCGGCCAGCAGCTAAAGGCAGGCGCAGACAAAGCGCGTGCCGATGTCATCATCTTTCTGCATGCGGACACCCACCTGCCGGTTACAGCATTCATCGATATCGACAGAGAACTGTCGGACGAGACAAAAATCGGTGGCAATTTCAGAGTGCTGTTTGATGGGGATAGCGCCTTCGCCGAGTGGCTCAACAATTTCTACGCCTGGTTCAGAAGCAAAGGTCTCTACTACGGTGACTCCGTCATCTTTCTGAGACGCTCTGTCTACCACGAGCTTGGCGGCATCATGCCTCTCACCGTGATGGAAGATTATGACCTGAGCCGAAAGATGGAGCGCCTGGGCGGAACGGTTTGCATCGAAGAGAATCCCGTCGTCACATCGTCAAGACGTTTCAAGAACCGACATCCCGCAGCAATCTTTATGGGATGGTGCGTCCTGCACGGCCTCTACTATATCGGTGTCTCAACGCGAGCGCTCGGTTGGGTATACGACACGAAGCGCAAGCGCACGTCCGCACGTTAGGACACGATCAGCTTTTTATTATTTGGCGTCGTTTAAGGACCAATCATAGGCTGTTTCGTGGAGCTCGCCGACAGACCGGAGTTCTGCGGCCAATCCCTCGTCTGCATAGCCAAGCAGATGCGCCAGCACATCCTCTTCTGTGGTACCAAAATCCTCAAAAAACCAATCGTAAATGCTTGAGATGGTCACCCTGCCCTCTGAGATGGAGACGCCGCGCGGACTGTTCACATAGGCGCGCGCACCTGCTTCCAGGAGCTCCTCGACATTCTCTGCTGTAAAGCCCACAGCCTGCAAATTGGGGCAACCGATGGATGAGCAGTTCACCGCATAGTGGATACGCGCATCCTGCCAAATCGGTCGGAGGATTCGATGTTCAATATCGTTGAGGGTCAAATCTTCGCCGTCAACGGACACGAGTTCCTTGCCCCATGGACCATCCGAGAAGAGGCCCGGCGAGATGTCGATGTCACGAATGCTCTCGACCGGATAGGCGTCAAGCACGACATCAATGGTCACCGCATTGTAGAGGTTGATCCAGTACGCCTTCTGCGCTGGACGCGCATAATCGCTGATCGCCAGCGCCGTCTGCGCACCAATAAACTGCTTTAGCTTTTGGCGATCGTCCGCCGTAACGGCGCCGTAGCTAAAACGGTTGAGGCCGTCGTACCCCTCAACAACATAAGCTGCGAGGATCTCATTCCATGCCGAGATCTCAATAGTCTCAGTACTCTGCGGGTTATGTGCTTCCCAGCGGGCCCAGAGGTCTGAATCGGGAGCGAAGGTCGCCTCAAAGCTCCGAAATCCGCTGAGACTGACCAAAGCAAGACCGGCGGCAGCCAGCCGCACAACGCCTGACGGCTTAACAAAATTCGAGAAGACAGACATCGGAACCTCCAAGGCAATTTGAAGCACAATGCCAAGTCCGCGGTTCAACTGGAAATCACATCCCGGCCAGACGCCCGTGAACAGGGGAAGCGCCCGGCCGGGCTTCTTCCTAGGAGGCGAGGAAGAGACCAATCAATGCCGCGAGGCACCCAATGCCGTCGATCCAATAAAGCGCGGAGATAATCGGAAGCAGTTTCCCACTCTCTGCGTTCGGAAAGAGCGCCAGAAGACGGCCACCAATAAGGCCGCCAAAAATGATCAGACCGACAAAGAGCGCCATTTGCGCAGATATCAATCCGCCAAACACGGCAAACTGAGCGAGGGCCGCGGCGGCAAAAAAGCCGCCATATTGTGCCCTAATCTCGATGGCGCCAGACCGCCCATTAGCCTCAAGCCCGAGACCACGTGCGAACGGAACCGGTGTCCGAAAGCTCACGACCGCGGTGTAGGCGAAAAACAATCCGAACGCGGCGAGGATGGTGTTGATGATGATCGGTGTCATGACTCAAGCGCTCCAGAACTCTTTGATATGTTGGTTGAGCGTCTCTGCCCGCTCCTCCGGAAAGAACAGCTTGGCCCCCTCTAGCTCAACGACCTCTTGCGCGTTCGGCAGTGTGCCCTGCAGCCAATAGGCCCACTTTGTCGGAAAGAACACATCATCGGTGCCCCAGACAATGAGCGCAGGCGCCTGAATCTGCCTGAGATCCGCCTCAATGTTCGTGAGCTGTGCATGGTCCTGATGTCCGACATAGCGATCGAACGCAGCTCGCCGATCAGGATCGTCGACCAACGGCCCAAGATAGCGCCGCAGGTTGTCATCGGTCGCCGACGCGCGGTCCTCATACACAAGCTCGGCAATGCTGCCATCTGCCCGGAAGAGATCCGGCTCATTCGCGAAATTGCTGAATTGTGCGGCCAGAACCCCTGACCGGGCGGCCTCTCGTATTTCCCCTAGCGCTACAGGCGGCCAATTGTTCTGAACGTCACAATTGGTCAGGACTAAGGATCGAACCCTCTTGGGTGCTTTTGCCGCCATCAACTGCGCAATGGCCCCACCGGTGTCATTGCCCACCAGGTCGAATTGGTCCACATCCAAGGCGTCCAGCAATTCCAGGATCATGTCTGCCTGCACGTGGAAGCTGACATCCTGATCTTTTTCGATCTGTGTCTCGCCATGCGCCATCAGATCTGGCGCAATACATCGCCGATCCGCTGCTAAGGCCGACAGCTGGTGCCGCCAAAAATGTGAGCTCAGCCCTAATCCATGGACGAAGACAGCGGGCTCGCCCGCACCGCTGTCTTTGTATGCAATATCGCCAAAGGACGTGCTTTCGCGTCTCGTTTGAAGGTCAGTCATTCCTGCCGTCTCCTGCTATTGGGCGTCGCAAACGCGATCTGTCTGTTCGATTGACAAATACATAACATAATTATGTTATGTCAATAGCAATGGAAAAACTCCCGGAAACCGGCGACTCGTGCCAAAAGGGATTTAGAAACAATGACGTTTGTTGGCCGCATGCCCACCAAAGTAGAACAAAGCAGCCGAACCCGGGCCCGCATCATTGGGGCAGCACAGACGATCTTTGCCGAAGAGGGTTTCGCAAACGCTGCCCTTGCCGACATTGTCAAAAAGGCAAACGTCACAACCGGCGCGATCTACCATCATTTTGGCGGCAAGAAGGAACTCTTCATCGCCGTCGCAGAGCATCTGGAACAGGTGATCCTGGATGAGGTCGCGGAAACCACGCCGCAGGGCACCTCCGGCTGGGCGGCGTTAGAATGGGGCGCACTCAAAACCCTTGAGATCAGCATCCGCCCGGAAATTCAGAGGATCGTCTTCCGTGATGCGCCCTCCGTTGTTGGCTTGAATGAATGGCGCGCCATCGAAAAAAAATATGCTTTCGGGCTCATGATGGAAACACTCGCGTCCCTTCCCGCCCCTGGTGGAAACAATGCGACTCCTGACATCACCGCACAAATTCTTCTTGGCGCTGTTACGGAAGCCGCACAGGCCGTGGCGCTGGCTGATAATCCCGACAAAGCGCTGCAAGAGGCAAAGTCCACACTGAGCCTCATGATACGCGCTCTACAGAGGCGATAGGTCTTTTACGACAGAGAGGTGGCCCGGTGCGGCTCGCAGTCTGTGCCACCCGTCCGTCCCTTTTATGAAACGGGCGCCAGCTGCTTAACCTGGCTTAGAGGTAGCGAGGTGTCGCTCTCATCCCGACCCAAGATAGATCCTATAGCACTGCGGAGCGTCTGCTCTGGCTCCTGCCCCAGATCCATTGAACGCCAAGCAACAATGCGGTCTGGACGAACAAGCACGCAGCCCTGATCCGTAACTTCCCGCCGCTCTGTCCAGTCGCCATAAACGTCGTTGATCGGCACTCCCAGGGACACCTGAACGGGTTTGATCTGGACGCCAATTTGCGAAGACACCATGTTCGCGGCATCAATCCAGGGATCGCCGTCGGCACCCACAATCAGGGTGAACTGATCGTAGGCGCAGATATCACGTGTCGATATCTCCTCATCATCCCTTACCAGCCAGGCATGCGGAATGGGACTCCCTGGACGCGTCGTCGGCTCATGGAATAAGTCTCCGTCAGCATCTGACCCTGTTGATGCTGATCCGTCGCTCAAAACCGCACTTGATTGGTACTGCTGACCGAGCTCGACACCATGGGCGTTGAACTGTCCATTCAGCAACTTCAAAACATCAAATATCTTCCGACGCTGAGACTCACCCGATGGGCCGAATATCTCATCAATCTTTTGGTTTGCCTCGTCCCAACTCGTCTCCGGTCCGATCCCAAAGATCTCGAACCAACCAGCCATCTCCATAACGCTCTGCATGGCCCGGTCGATGATCCGTCGGCCCACCGGCTGTCTTTCCTCATTGTAGGATCTGAGCAAAGTCTCACCGGCCTTGCCTTTAAGCACCAACGCAAGTTTCCAGGCCAGATTGTACGCATCCTGGATCGACGTGTTGCTGCCCAGCCCGTTGGCGGGTGGGTGACGGTGCGCCGCATCCCCAGCAATGAAGAGCCGCCCGCGCTGATAGTTCGCGGCGACAACATGATTGAATTGCCAGGAGCTGATTTTGCGGATCGAGAACTCAACACTGTCGTCGCCGATGGCCGCACGAACGCTCTCAGATATCGCCTCTTCGTCAAGGTCAGCCGGCTGTAGGTTGTTTCTCAGGAAAATGGTGCTCCACTCGGTCCACGGCTTGACGCAAGTCCACACGCCCACCGTGTCCTTACTCTCCGGTGTGAGCGTGACAAACAGAGCACCAGAACGATGCGCTGTGTACTTGGACAGGTCGGCATCTATCCAAACGGTCACCGCATCACCAAGCCCAGCCTCGCCTTCAAATTCAAAGCCACCATCTCGGCCCACCATCGTGCGTGCACCGTCACAGCCAATGGCGTATCTGGCCCGAACCCGGAACTCAGAGGACCCGTTCCGTGGAACAACGTGAGCCTCGACGCAATCTCCCTTATCCTCAACGGACAGGACTTCATGGTCTTGTCGGATGTCTGCGCCAAGATCGAGAGCCCGCTCGAGCAGGATCGGCTCAAGGACATTCTGCGGAATGTTGCACATCTCCGAGGGACTCGCGGCGCGGTAATCTCCAATCCGATCGTCGCCCGTCCCCCAGGTCATCATCCGTGAGAGCTCCCGGCCGGCAAACGTCGTCGAAAACACCTGCTTGCCCATGAGATGGTGTGGCAGAGCTTCCTGTTGAACTTCCCTCTCGATGCCGAGGTCTCTGAATATCTCGACGGCACGCTGGTTGGTGATATGCGCCCGGGGTGCGTTGGCAAGTCCGTATTTGGTGAGCGTCAGCGCATCAATACCGGCACGGGCAAGCAAGCTCGCGGCGGTAAGACCAGCTGGTCCGGCGCCCACGATCAACACATCTGTTTCAAGAGTCTTCATCATTGATATCCTCGATTAACTGGAAGCAGTACCTGCGCGTCCGTCACTGAACGATGAGCCGCGCGACGAATTCCGCGTGGCGCTCGACCGCGGCCTTCTTCATCGGATCAATGCCCGTCAGTTGCCGGCATTCGGGCGCGACCGCAAAGATCAGGGAGGCTGCACCTGCAAGGGCATAAAAAGCATGCGGCAGATCTTTTTGCGTGTACCCGATCTCGCGTAGGAGATAGTCGGTAATCACCTCAAACCTTGGACGGAGATGCGTCTCAACCAGCCAATCAAGTCTCTCGTCTGCGTTTTTGCCCTCGTCAACCATGAGCCAGAAGAACTCAGGATATTCAGCAGAAAAACGGACAAACTCCCGTATGGACTCGCGTGCATTTTCCGCACTGTCTGAAGATTGATGCACGTTGACGCGCTCGGTCAGCCGTCCCCCAAATTCCTCAAACAGACTGTCGGCCGCCGCCCGCCAAAGCGCCTCTTTCGTCCCGAAATGGTAGGTGATGAGCCCCTGATTGGTACCGGCTTCGGCGGCAATATCGCGGGTGCTTGTGCCGTGAAACCCCCGCTTGGCAAATGCCTCCCGGGCGGCTCCAACTATACGTGCAGACGTTTCCTCACGTTGCTTGGACCGGCTCGTGTCCTTAGCACCCTTTGCCTGCGAACTCTTCGGCTTTGAACGATCTCGGGTCATCAGCTGCGTGCCTCCTCTTTGATGTCAATCTCATCAATAAGCTGCTGGATCGCCTGCTGTTCCTTGAGGCCTTCCTGTTTCAGCAATTCGATAGTCCCCTCAGGGATCCACTTCCCGACACTTTCTTCAAAACTCGGTCGTTGCATCATTCGCGAAAACCATGCCGAAACGCATGGATAGGCGTTCATCATCTCGTATATGCCGAGATGTTGAAGGCGCAGCACATACGGCAGCACGGCACCGTCAGCGAGACTGAGCTTTGACCCAACAAGCCAGTCGGATGTTTTGAGAGACGCTTCCATCTCATCCAACATTTTGATGAAACGTTTGAGCGCCATGCGAAATTCTGGTGCCTTGATGCCATGATCAAGCACGCTGCGTCTTTGCGCGCGTGCGGTTGGCTCGACGATTTTGGAGATCGACTCTTCACGCACGTCGGAAGGCTGTGCATTGATGAAGCTACGCGGCCCCAGCGCAAACGTAAGAACCGCTGCCTCTGCATGGACCTTGTGATCGATGAGATGCATCCAGGCGCGCGTCCGGTGTGCGCCAAGCGGATCAACGGGAACAAACGGCCCGCCCCCTCCGATCTGATCCAGATACATCATGATCAAAGAGGACTCACGGATGATGGTCTCATCGTGGATCAGCGCGGGAACCACATGATCGGGATGGATCTTGGTGTACCAAGATGCGTGTTGGTCCCCGGCTAAGAGGTCGATCTCGCGGGACTCATAGCCCAAACCTTTTTCGGACAGTGTCCACCGGACCTTTTGTGAGCAGGTCGATACCGCATTGTGAAATAGCGTCAGCATGTGTTTTCCAAGATTATTCGATCGAATAATTTTCGCTGGTCACTTGAACAGCAAGATTATTCGCTTGTCAATCGAATAAATCGAAAAAACCGCCCACGCTCGGAAATTCCCGCAGGTGTGCGGGAAAAACTTATGTGTGAGGGAGCAGTTGCGTCATCTCAACCAGCCGACTGTCAGCCAGCGCCGCAGCCCGGATCGGCGCAATGGCCAGATAATCCGGGTCTTGCAACATCTCGACAAATTGTCTGCGCGCTGGATAGTGAACGAGAATGACAACGTCCCAATCCTCGTCGCCAATGATTGAATTGAGGGCCCGTCCCATCCAAATGGGTTCACCCCCAAACCGAGGATGCAGTTTGGCAAAAGCCTGACCATAAACGCCATAGGCCTCCTGCCCCGTCATCCCATCAACGCCCGCGCCCTCCTCCGCAACGTCGCGGTAGCGCAGAAGGTTGAGCATCACCACAGGCTCATCCAGATCGCTTGACGCCATAGACGCAAATGCGTCGTCGTTTTTGTGTATGTGTCCCATGTGTTTCATCCAAACATTTGTCCCTCAGACAAATATTTGACCTGACCCGCACGCGTTCAACTCTTTTTGTAACCGACCGAACGGATCCTCGTTTGAATAGGGTTGCGGCGAACCACCGGCGCAGTAGAGTTTTCAGAGGAAAGTGACAAGTACAACGAAACCCGGGGAGTGCCTTATGTGTGATGAAGAGACAGTGAAAGACAGCGAAGCCTTTCTCTCTCGGCGGCAGGTCAGCCTCGCCGGCGGCGCGGCCGTTCTGATGGCGACCTTGCCAAAAGTGGCAAACGCCATGGAGGTAACAGAAGCGGATGTAGTGATCACTACGCCCGATGGCGACGCGGACGCCTATTTCGTGCATCCAGCCACCGGCACCCATCCCGGCGTCCTTATTTGGCCGGACATTTTGGGCCTGCGCCCTGCCTTCCGCCAGATGGGCAAACGCCTTGCGGAGGCAGGCTATTCGGTTCTTGTGATCAACCCCTATTACCGTCAGGCAAAGTCGCCTGTTGTCGGCGAAGGCGCCAGCTTCCAGGACGAAGATACCCGCAACCACGTGCTTCCAATGGCCCGTGCGCTTTCTGCGGAGACAGTCATCACCGATGCGAAAGCATTCGTAGGCTTCCTGGACGCACAGGCAAGTGTCGATACGTCCAAGAAAATTGGCACGACCGGTTATTGCATGGGCGGTCCCTTCACCATGCTGACCGCCGCGACCCTGCCCGATCGGATCGGCGCAGGTGCGTCCTTCCATGGCGGACGGCTGGTGACAAATGATCCCGGCAGCCCTCATCTTCTTGTGCCACAGATGAAAGCGGATTTCCTCTTCGCCATTGCTGAGAACGATGACGAGAAACAACCTGACGCAAAAACAGCGCTTCGGGATGCCTTCGACAATGCGGACTTAAATGCGGAGATTGAGGTGTATGAAGGCGCGCTCCACGGCTGGTGCCCGCCCGACAGCCGCGTCTATAACGAGACACAAGCTGAGCGCGCCTGGGCGCGCATGCTGGTGCTGTTTGAAGGCGCACTGACGTGAATTCAGGAATCAGGAACCCCATTGACACCCATCAATGCGCGCCCCGCAACCCTCGATAGGTTGGACGACGCTGCTCACCTTTGCCGATCGGTAGGGTGGAGGCACCTCGTAATCGCTTCTGTAGAGGTGATGGGATGGACAGTAACAAGGGCAACCCTCGAGACCTGACCGACCAATGCGCTGGTCGGCTGATAAAGTCACTGCATGTGCTGAGTTCCGGCACCGCAGAACAGCACGAAGAACACCGCTATGGTACCTGGATGCCCCGCACCATGTGGGCACTGCTCTCGCGCAGCTGGGTCAAACTGCCGATCAACTATTTTCTCATCGCCCATCGCGACGGACCCATTCTCTTCGATACCGGCCTCGATCCCAAGGTCCTGACAGACCCCAGCTACATCGACAGCCCGATTGGACGCTTCCTGCTGAGACGCATTTTCCGCTTTGAAATAACGAGCGGTGATCGTCTAGATCGCCTTTTGGCCGCGGCAGGTGTCAACGCGCGAGACATCAAGCGCGCAGTGATCTCACATCTCCATTTCGATCATGTCGGCGGCATTGAGCACATTCCACAGGCCGACCTGATCGTAAGCGAAGATGAGTGGGCCCAGCTATCAACGCCGCACCCGGAAAGGGAATGGATATTGCGGGAACATATCGAGATACCCGGGGCCCAGTGGCGCCCTATTCAATTTCAAGCCACCGACGACCCGCTCTTTCGCGAATTCGAAGGTATTTTTGATGTCACCGGGGACAGCTCGATGATCTTGCTTCCAACACCCGGGCACACGCCCGGGTCCCTCTCAATGCTCATCCGCCAGGAAGGCTGGCGCCCTATTCTGCTCGTGGGCGATTTGACCTACGAGGCACGGCTCTTGGAACAGAACATCATACCTGGCACCGGCGACGTCGCCACGCTGAGAAAGACCTATGCCAAAGTGCGGAACCTGGAAGAGCAATTGCCGGACCTCGTCATCGTCCCAGCGCACGATTTCGCGGCCTCGGAGACCCTCGCACGGGCGACCGCCAGCACGTCGTGAGAGACAACCATCATTTCCGTTTCTGGTGAGAAAAATGGCGGAGAGGAAGGGATTCGAACCCTCGATACGCGATTAACGTATACTCCCTTAGCAGGGGAGCGCCTTCAGCCACTCGGCCACCTCTCCACCGCCGTGTATGCCGCACAAACCCTTACGATTCAAGAGCATATTTCGACGCTTTCAGGGTCAGCTCCAGCGCCGCCGCCCTAGGTCTCAGACATGTCCGTGACGCTGGCATGGGAATCAGGCCAGACTGCCTGAACCAATAAAAATCGGGGGAAACTCAATGTTGGCACGTATTCTCGCAGCCCTCCCTGGGCTGGCGATGGGCTTTAACGCATTCATGTGGATCACGAACCCGGCGGCGGCCGCGGAGAGCCTGGGCATGCCGCTGCTCGACGGGCTCGCGCGCAGCACCCAGGCCGGAGATTTTGCATCCTTCTTCTTTGCCTGCTCAGTGATGGCACTACTGGCCGCCTGGAAGCAGAACGCGACCTGGGCCTATGGCGCGGCACTCATCCTTGGGGGGGCTGCGGTCTTCAGGACGCTCGCTTGGGCAGTGCATGGCGCCGAATTCGCCACTGTCTTCATCGCGGTTGAAGCAATCATGACTTTGATGCTGGTGGCCGCAGCGCAGATGATGAAAAGCAACGCTTAAAGCCTCAGATCACACAATAAAAAAACCCGGCCTCGCAGCTAAGCGACGCCGGGTCTCTTTTTGCGTCAAGCGGCGCTAGCGGGCGATGTTGATGATCTTGAGCTGTGTGAACTCCTCAAGACCTTCTTCACCCAATTCACTTCCAAGACCTGACATGCCGGCCCCGCCGAATGGGATGGCTGGGTCAAGCTCAGCATGCTTGTTCACCCACACCGTGCCGGACTCCATCTTGTCGGCAAGTGCGTAGGCCTTATCAGCGTCTGATGACCAGATAGACCCCCCAAGGCCATACTCAGAGGCATTTGCCCGGTCGATGGCATCATCGACATCAGCATATTTGATGACCGGAAGAACTGGACCAAACTGCTCTTCATCGACGATCCGCGAGCCTTCGGCGACGTCTCGCACGATGGTGGGGCGAATGAAATAGCCCGGTTTGTCCGGCACATCACCCCCAGCGATGATCTTGCCGTCTTCATCAGCCGCTTTAATGAGCTCCTGCACCTTTTCGAACTGCATCTTGTTCTGAAGCGGGCCGAGCTGCGTACCCTGCTCGAGCCCATCGCCGATGATTGCGTTATCGGCAATCGTTGCGAGCTCATCGCACATTTCGTCGTAGATCGACTCATGCACGTAGAGACGTTTCATCGCGATACAAACCTGCCCACTATTCTGGAAGGCGCTGTTGAAGAGCTTCGGGGCTGCTTCTTTCGGGTCGACATCATCGAGCACGATGCCCGCATCATTGCCGCCCAGTTCAAGCGTGATACGCTTAAGAAGCCCCGCGGCGCCCGCCATCACTTTGGCGCCTGTCGCGGTCGAACCGGTGAAAGAGATCTTGCGGACATCCGGGTGGGCCGTCAGCGGCGCACCGAGATCATTTGCGTCGGAAATAATGTTCACCACACCTGCAGGCAGAATGTCTTTGATCAGCTCGCCTAGTTTCAGACTTGTCAGCGGTGTCGTTGGGGCCGGCTTCAATACAACCGTGTTCCCCGCAAGAAGCGCTGGCGGCAATTTAAACGCCATCAGGATCATCGGGAAGTTCCAGGGCACAATTGCGCCGATAACGCCTAATGGCTTCCTGTGAGCTTCTACGCGCCGTCCTTCGCTATCGTCGAGCACTTTCACCGGCAGATCGAGTGAGGTGAAGTAGCGGAAGAACGCTGCTGTCCCAAAAACCTCTCCCGTGGCGTCGGCAAGCGGTTTGCCCTGCTCTTGTGTGAGAAGCCGTGCAAGCTCCTCTCCGTTTGCCTCAATGGCATCTGCAATCGCGTTGATGGCTTTCTTGCGTTCGTCAATGCTGGTAGCCGCCCAGGCAGGAAACGCTGCCTTCGCAGCTGCAACAGCGCTTTCAAGCTGCGCTTCCGATGCACGGGCGCACGTTGCCACTGTTTCCTCTGTTGCCGGGTTGACGACGTCCATCTCCATGTCGCCATCGACAAGGTCGCCATTGATCAAAAGTTTGTATTCACTCATCTCGCCTCTCCTTAAGCCGGACATGTTTGGTCTCGTTCACAACAGAGCCCCGTCCTTTGGGCGTGAGCTTTCCACCTCAGGGCGTTCATTTCAACGACATTCGCGGCTTAAGCTTCAAGTTGACGTAGCGTGTTCAAGGATGAACACCAAAACACCGAAAACCCTCTCAACAGAATGGCTGTTCTCATGGCCGAAGATGGATAGACTTCCCCAAAACGCATTTCTGTTTGGGAGGACACGATGGCGACAAAAGTACGCGTGGCAGTGGTGGGAGCAGGACTGGGCGGCGTCGCCGCTGCGGTCAAACTGAAAGAAGCCGGCATAGACGACTTCCTGGTGTTTGACCGCAACAAGAAGGTTGGCGGCGTCTGGCACGAAAACAAATATCCCGGCTGCTGTTGCGACACGCCCGTTGCGCTCTACGAATTTTCCTTCGCGCCCAACCCTGGATGGACGCACCTCTTTCCCAGAGCCGCTGAAGTCCAGGCCTATGCGGAAAACATTGTCGAGAACCATCAACTGACGAGCCATATGAAGCTCGGTGATGGGATGGCGAGTGCGGTGTGGAACGAAGCCACCAAAACATGGGCGCTCACCACGGAAAGCGGTGCTGAATTTGAGGCGGACGCCATCATCGCTGGCATGGGCCAGTTGAACCGCCCCGCCTATCCGGACATTCCGGGACGCGACACGTTTAAAGGCCCCACCATGCATTCCGCCCGATGGAACGACAGCGTCTCCATGAAAGGCAAACGAGTGGGCGTCATCGGCTCGGCCGCGAGCGCCGTGCAACTCATTCCGGAAGTGGCCAAAGAAGCGGCGCACATGACCGTCTTCCAGCGCACACCCAACTGGGTCATCCCGCGCAATGATCGCGAGATCACCGATGAAGAAAAAGCCCTGATGATGACCGACATCGAGCTCGCGATGGATTTGGGCAAGCGCAATCGCGACCTGCTTTATGACAATGCGGACCATTTTTTCTGGAAAGCGTTTGAATGGACGCCGGAAGGCCGCGCCTCATTTACACGCCAGGCAATCAATCAGCTTGAAGCGCAGATCCCGGACCCCGAATTACGGAAGAAGCTTCTTCCGGACTACCCGATTGGCTGCAAACGCATCCTGATCTGTGACGATTTTTATCCGACGCTAATGATGGATCATGTCGAGTTGGAAACAAACGGCATCGCAAGCATCAACGCGAACGGTGTCGAGACCGTCGATGGTGTGCAGCACGATTTCGACGTTCTCATCTACGCCACCGGTTTTGAGACAACGGGCTGGCGCTGGTCTATGGAAGTCACTGGTCAGAACGGCCAGAATTTGAACGAACTCTGGGAAGAGAGTCCGGAAGCCTATTTGGGCGTGACAGCCACCGGCTTCCCGAACCTGTTTGTGCTCTATGGGCCCAATACGAACCTCGGCCACAACACCATCACCTTCATGCTCGAACACCAGGTCGCCTATTCGATCAAAGCCCTCAAAGCGCTTGAGGAGGCGGGCGCGAAAGCCCTGATGCCGAGCAAAGCGGCGCAGGATCGTTTCAACGATGAGATTCAGAAGGATCTCGCTGGCACGGTCTGGGCGGATCCGCATTGTGCCTCCTGGTACAAGAATGCAGACGGACGCATCACGCAAAACTGGTCGAGCCACACACGCGCTTACGCGGCCGCGACAGCAAATGTCGACATGGCAGATTATGAGTTGATCAGCTAAGCACCAGACCTAAGCCATTTCTTTCAGGACCCGCAGAAAGGCCTGCACCTTTGCACTGCGGTGCAGGTCAACATGGGTGACGGTCCAGATAGGCACCTCCCAGTCGGGCCGAGGAGGTAAAACCTCAACGAGATCGGGATTCATTTCGGCGACTCGCACTGGGAGAAACCCGATGCCAGTGCCCGTTTGCACAGCCCGTTCCTGAACGGTCATCCGGCCACTCGTAAACCGGATGCACTCAGCCGGAACGTTCTGCGCCATCCACGCCATGAAGGATGCGCGCGGGGCCGCACTATCGGGCCCTACAAACCGATGCTTGCTGAAATCCTCGGGACCGCGCGGCATGCCAAGCTGCTGTACATAGTCGGTGGTCGCATAAAGCGCCATCTGCACAAGCTTGAACGGCATGACCACATTGTCGGGATCTTCCGGCTTCGGACCGACACGGAACGCCACATCCGCCTCGCCATATTCAAGCTTCATGAGCGCTTCACTGCTTCGGAAGCGGACACGCATGTCGGGATAAGCGGTGGAGAATGCATTGATGGCGGGCAAGATGTCCGTGGCAATCACATCAACGGCGGTGATTGTCAGAGTGCCGCCAAGCGTCTCTGACTTGCCTTTTGCACGAGCGGCCAATTGATTGAATTGCTGGTCTGTCGTCTCAGCGATGCGCAACAGATCCTCACCGACTTCGGTCATCGCATAGCCGCGCGCATGCCGCTGGAAGAGCTTGCTCCCCAGTGTGGCTTCTAACCGATCGATATGGCGGATCACCGTGGCGCGGTGGACACCCAGGTCTTCAGCCGCAGCAGAGACCGTTCCGAGTTTTGCCACCCGATAGGCCGTCCGCATTTCTTCCCAATTATCCATGCCCCACCTCCGCATGAACGCACATAACGTGTGCTTTCATGCATCTACTGTATCGAAGCTAGACACACTACCTTCCGGGCAATGGGACGGCAAAGGCGTTTCAGCACTGAGCCCCCACCCAAATCACCAGCCGCTCATCGGAAGAGAAGCATCGGAGGGACATATGTCTGACACAGCAACAGGTTTCATGCTCAAAGCAAGCGCCGTTCTTTGGCTGATTTGGGGGATCGTCCATGCCTTTGCCGGCGTGATGACCATAGCCGGCGACACGACAAGTGCCGTTCAGGCGATCGCAGATGGGGTGGAACCCGCACTGCTTGAATTGCCCTACCCCGAGGCCGTCGGCGCCATCATCAATCAGCACGGTTTCAACCTGTTTTGGTTTGGCGTGGTGACCATTGTTTGCGCGTGGTTTATCCGAAAAGGCTCGGCACCTGCGATCTTTGTGGCCGCGCTGGTCGGCGGTCTCGCCGATGTCGGCTATTTCGTCTTTATGGATCTTGGTGGGCACGTCAATTTTGTGCCGGGCACGGTCATGACGATCGTGTCCGCGTCAGCCATCATCCTGAGCTTCAGTGCATGCTATTTCGGCGATCGAAAGACGGTGTAGCCAATCGGGGCGCCGCTGTCACGTTGAGAGATTGACTATCCGCGGTAGCGGATGAGTCCCTCCTGCGCCACCGACGCGACCAGCAATCCTTCGCGGGTATAAATGCTCCCGCGATTGAAACCGCGTGCGCCAACGGCGTTCGGACTGTCCTGGTCATAGAGCAGCCAATCATTGATCTGGAAAGGATGGTGGAACCACATGGCGTGATCCAGGCTGGCAGATTGAAGTTTTCCAGACATCCAGGTGACACCATGCGGCCGTATGCACGTGTCTAAAAGGGTCATGTCAGACGCATAAGCAAGCACACATTGCTGCATCGCGATGTCGTCCGGCATTTGGCTTGTGGCACGGAACCAGACCTTAAACTCGGGATCCGCCGGTTCTGGATCAATATATTGCTGCGGATTAACCGCCCGCATCTCGATCGGCCGCGGACGCGTGAAATGCGTGCGCACAGCTTCCGGCAGTTTGTCCATAATTGCTTCCCGGCGTTCCCGCTCCGTTGGAAGATCTTCGGGCGCCGGAACATCCGGCATGTTGAGCTGATGCTCAAACCCTTCTTCAACAACCTGGAACGACGCAGCTAGGTTGAAAATCTGTTTGCCGTGCTGAATAGCAACGACACGGCGGGTTGTGAAACTCCGCCCGTCTCTGGCGCGATCTACTTCGTAAAGGATCGGAACCTTCGGATCGCCCGGGCGAATAAAATAGGCATGGAGTGAGTGACAGATACGTCCTTCATCGACCGTGCGATAGGCCGCCATCAGCGCCTGTCCGATAACCTGTCCGCCAAACACACGTTGCCAACTCGTTTCAGGGCTGTGTCCCCGATAGAGATTGAGTTCAATCTGTTCAAGGTTCAAAAGCGCGATCAGGTCTTCAACTGCGTCGGTCATACGGGGGAATGTCCTTTGGTCTTTGTTTGCGCCGCAACATAGGCGCTTAGACCCTAGCTGTCACGCGGGCTTTCAAATGGGCGAAAGGGGATTCAGACGTAACAAAACCCGCAGACGAACGGGAGTTCGCGCGGGTTTCACACTGTTTACGCAATAACGTCCTGAAAAACGGCAATTACCGGCTGGAGAGCCACTCGCGGGCGAGGCGTTGAGCTTCTGCGATTTGTGCAGCGTTCATCTCAAGGGCGACATCCGCACGGCTGTCGCGTGCTGCGTGGCTTCCGCGCATGGCTGCCAAGTTGAACCACTTATGGGCATTGACGAAGTCGACATCGACTCCTTTGCCGGTCGCATAAATGAGACCAAGGCTGTAGAGCGCTTCTGGCGCGCCCGCTTCCGCTGCTAGTTCACATTTTTCCAGCTGATCGATATCCCGACGGGCCATCTCGCTGTCCTCCAGTGTGACGCACGTAAACTCCACTCACCGTGTGCGTATTCTCAGACCACAAGGCTCTTCCTTGCTGAGGACAGGAAATCACCCCGCCATTGAAAATTTGGTTAACGTCAAACACAAAAAAACGGCGGGTTTCCGCGCCCGCCGCTTTCAAAACTGCTTCAAATTGGATTTTTTTTGAGGCTTAGGCTGGCACTTCCGGAATTGCCATGCCTTTGATCACCGCGGGACGCTCCCCCATAGTATTGATCCAGCGGGCAACATTTTCACCGTCGCCAATGACATCAGGCTTGGCCGACTTGATGAGCTCAAACCCCAAAATCACCCACGGGTAGGTTGCCATATCTGCGATCGAGTAATCGCCGGCCATGAATTCCGTTTTGCCCAACTGCGTATCGAGCACTTTAATCAGCCGCGCAGACTCCGAGATAAAGCGATCAATTGCGTAAGGCACTTGCTCTGGCGCTTGCGTCGTGAAGTGCCCCGCCTGCCCCATGATCGGACCGATACCCCCCATCTGCCAAAACAACCATTCAAGTGTCTTTGCACGTTCGGAACCGCTCGTAGGTAAGAACTTGCCTGACTTTTCAGCCAGGTGAACCAGGATCGCGCCGGATTCAAAAACCGAAACAGGTCCGCCGGGCATATCATGATCAACAATCGCAGGAATTTTGTTGTTGGGCGCAATAGCCAAGAACTCGGGCTTGAACTGCTCCTCATTTTGAAGGTTCACGGGATGAGTGGTGTACTCCAGCCCGCATTCCTCCAGCATCACCGAGATCTTGCGACCATTCGGTGTCGTCCATGTGTAAAAATCGATCAAACCCAGCCTCCTCTTGGCACTTGGCACGTATGGCCGTGCCGAAAAATCAGCACAGCATATAGGAAGGCATAAGAAAAATTGCGAGCAGACTTAGTACTCCACCGTCACTTCAACGTGATGGTGGAGATGTGTGCGGCATGTAAGAGGAAAAATCTTGTAATCGCCCGCTGCAAGGCTGAAACCGACCGCATCGTCGGGAAAAAGGAAATCACCGACCACATTGTCGTTCATGTCACGGATCTGGAAACCGTAGGTTCCTCCCATAACACGGACAATGGTGGCTTGATCACGCACGGCAAGGGAGCGCCCCCAATGTTTGACGGAGCCGAATGTCTGGTTTTCGATAATTGTCCCGGTGCCGGTGATACGCTCAGCAGCCAAAGTTGACGTTGTCGCCATAGCTGCACACGCGACTGCACCCGCAAGTGTCACAAAACGCATCAATCTTCCCCACAACGCTCAACACCACCCAACGTCTGAGGCTATCACGCTCCGCTGACCTAGGAAAACCGGCAAATCTGCCGATTTGGGGACCTGGTTAAGAAGACTGGGTGGGAGGGACACTAAGGGCTCAAACAAAAACGGCCGCACCCCGACCGCGGAAAGGCATATGAACGGTCAAAAAACCTAATTTCATATGCCTCTGGGCTCTTCTTACGTCCCCCCGGAAGTAAGGAGTACCCTCAACGCGATCAGTGTGCGCACCGTCAGATGCTAATTGGCGGACAGGAGCCCGCCAATTCAGGTTGTTACCGTCTCTTGCGAGCTGGTGCTTTCCGCTTAGCAGCTTTCTTCTTAGCGGTTTTCTTCTTAGCAACTTTCTTCTTAGCTGCTTTCCGCTTAGGAGCTGCCTTCTTCTTGGCTGTTTTCTTCTTAGCCGCCTTCTTCTTAGCGGTTTTCTTCTTAGCAACTTTCTTCTTAGCTGCCTTCCGCTTAGGAGCTGCCTTCTTCTTGGCTGTCTTCTTCTTAGCGGTTTTCTTTTTAGCAGTTTTCTTCTTCGCGGCTTTCCGCTTAGGAGCTGCCTTCTTCTTAGCTGTTTTCTTCTTCGCGGCTTTCCGCTTAGGAGCTGCTTTCTTCTTAGCAGTTTTTTTCTTCGCGGCTTTGCGTTTCGGCGCAGCCTTTTTCTTCGCTTTAGGTCTCGTAGCCATATTCGTCCTCGTTCCTGATGTGCCGTTTTCTACAACGACGAAACTTGAGTCATAAAACGCACACTAACGCGCCCCCTCGAATGCAGGACGCAAAACACAATTACTATGAGCACTTGAACTCAAGCAGGCAACACTTTGCTTTATTCAAACAAAGCGTGCGTTGCACAACATGTACGAGAAAGTGTTGATAAAAGGTTGATCGCAGTAAGTGGAGTCAGTCCTCCGTGAGCAAACTACAAGCCTAACTTTTTTGACAATAGTTCGTTCACGGATTTTGGATTTGCCTTACCACCAGTGGCTTTCATGACTTGTCCAACGAACCAACCCGCCATCTTCGGCTTCTCTTTTGCCTGCTCCACCTTGTCAGGGTTAGCTGCGATTATCTCATCAATAGCTGCTTCAATCGCACCTAAATCAGTTACTTGGCGCAATCCCTTTTCTTCGACGATTTTTGCCGGATCATCGCCGGTTTCGAACATTATCTCGAAAACTTCCTTAGCGATTCGCCCGGAGATCGTGTCATCGGAGATGAGATTAATCAGATCACCAAGTTGTTTTGCGCTCACAGGAGAGCCGTCAATTTGCAAACCTGCTTTGTTCAACGCGCCGAACAATTCTCCCGTTACCCAATTGGCGGCAAGCTTTGCATCGCGACCATCTGCAACCTCTTCAAAGAAGTCACACGACGCTTTTTCCGAAACAAGAACGCCCGCGTCATAAGGTGACAAGCCATACTCACGCACAAATCGCGATTTTTTTTCGTCGGGAAGCTCCGGCAATTCGTCACGAAGGCGATCAACCAGTTCCTGTTTGATGACCAGAGGCAAAAGATCAGGATCCGGGAAATAGCGGTAATCATGCGCCTCTTCTTTAGAGCGCATGGAACGCGTTTTACCTGCACGAGGGTCAAACAGACGCGTTTCCTGATCAATTGACCCGCCATCTTCGAGAATATCGATCTGCCTGCGGGCCTCAAACTCGATCGCCTGGCCAATAAAACGGATGGAATTGACGTTTTTGATCTCGCAACGCGTGCCTAAGTCCTCACCAGGGCGGCGCACAGACACGTTCACGTCCGCACGCATGGAACCCTGCTCCATATTGCCGTCACAAGTGCCCAAATAGCGCAGAATTGAGCGCAGTTTCTTGACATAGGCCTGCGCTTCCTCCGCGCACCGCATGTCCGGCTTGGACACGATCTCCATGAGCGCAACACCAGAGCGGTTAAGGTCGACAAAGCTCATGGACGGATGTTGGTCGTGCACACTCTTGCCCGCATCCTGCTCCAGATGAAGCCGTTCAATGCCGACACGCTTGACCGACCCATCTTTTAGATCGATTTCAATTTCGCCTTCACCAACGATCGGGTCTTTGAACTGAGAAATCTGATAGCCCTGCGGCAGATCGGGATAGAAATAGTTTTTGCGGTCAAAAACAGAGCGCAGATGAATTTCTGCGCCGAGACCGAGACCGGTTCGCACCGCTTGCTGCACACATTCTTCGTTGATGACCGGCAACATGCCAGGCATGGCTGCATCAACCAGGCTCACCTGACTGTTTTGCTCAGCACCAAACTCCGTGGGTGCGCCGGAGAACAATTTTGCACTCGAGGCGACCTGCGCGTGGACTTCCAATCCCAGAACAACTTCCCAGGACCCCGTCGCCCCTTCAATAAGGTTTTTGTTCTCACTCATGCTTTAAGTCCACCATGTCGAAGGTTCAGCACTAAATCCGGCGGCGTCTTCAAGAACACCGGCGGCGCGCAGCAGTGTTTCTTCATCAAACGTGCGACCAATAAGCTGCAGGCCCAGTGGCAATCCGTTCGAACTGAGGCCTGCTGGCAGGGAAATCCCTGGCAGGCCTGCAAGATTGACCGGCACCGTGAACACATCATTCAAATACATTGAGAGCGGGTCATTGACCTTTTCGCCAATAGCGAATGCGGGCGACGGTGCCGTTGGCGTCAGGAGCAGGTCCACCTTCTCATACGCTTCCCGGAAATCCTGCGCGATCAAGGTGCGGATCTTCTGCGCCTTGATGTAGTAGGCGTCGTAATACCCAGCCGACAGCACATAGGTGCCGATCAACACCCGACGGCGCACTTCGTCGCCAAACCCTTCCGCGCGGGTCTTTTCATACATGTCGGTGATGTCCTCACCCGGCACACGCAGGCCATATCGCACGCCATCATACCGAGCAAGATTGGAAGAAGCCTCCGCTGGCGCTACAATGTAGTAAGCAGGCAGTGCATACTTGGTGTGAGGAAGGCTGACATCCACGATTTCAGCGCCGGCACTCTTCAGCCACTCGATCCCCTGCGTCCACAGCTTCTCGATCTCATCTGACATGCCGTCAACGCGATATTCCTTCGGAATACCAACCTTGAGGCCGCGTATGTCGCCGGTGAGCGCTGCTTCATAGTCCGGAACATCGATATCAACGCTTGTCGTATCTTTCTCGTCATGACCCGCCATGCTTTTCAGCATGATCGCCGCATCACGGACAGAACGTGTGATAGGCCCTGCTTGGTCAAGCGACGACGCGAACGCAACCACGCCCCACCTCGAGCAACGACCATAGGTCGGCTTCAGCCCCACAGTGCCGGTAAAGGATGCAGGCTGCCGGATCGACCCGCCTGTATCGGTTGCAGTGGCACCCAATGCCAGATGAGCCGCAACGGCGGATGACGAGCCGCCTGATGAGCCGCCAGGAACGAGCGCCGCATCACTGTCAGACGCTTTCCAAGGATTGACACTCGGGCCGAAACGGCTGGTTTCGTTGGAGGAGCCCATTGCAAACTCGTCATTGTTGAGTTTGCCGAGCATCACAGCACCGTCTGCCCACAGATTGCTTGTGACGGTCGACTCATAGGTCGGCGTAAATTCATCCAGAATGTTACTGCAGGCTGTCGTCCTCACGCCTTCTGTGCAGAAGAGGTCTTTGACACCAAGTGGCAATCCTTCAAGTGGCCCAGCTTCGCCTTTGGCAATCCGGGCATCAGAGGCTGCCGCCATCTCCAACGCAACATCTGGAGTCAGGGTGACGTAGGCGTTCAGCTTATCGGACGCTTTTGCAGCTGAGAGATGAGCCTCCGTAAGTTCAACGGAGGTGATTTCCTTAGCGGCAAGCTTTGCGCGCGCTTCCGCCAGCGTGAGTTTGGTCAAATCTGTCATGTCGGTGCCCTACTCGATGACTTTTGGCACGGTGAAGAAGCCGTCTTCAGACTGCGGCGCGTTTTGTGTGACCTGCTTCTGAATATTGTCGTGACGCACGATGTCTTCGCGCATCTTGATTTCCATCTCAACAACGCTGGTCAGCGGCGGCACATTGTCTGTGTCGACCTCGCCCAGCTGCTCCACCCAGTCGAGAATGGTGGACAGGTCTTTGGCAAGCGGTGCCACTTCTTCTTCGGTGACCGCAATGCGAGCAAGCTTTGCGATGCGCCGGACTGTATTTTCGTCGACCGACATGGGCCTCTCTTTTCTGAAGATGGGGAGCCAAAAGGCAGAAAACCGCCGCAGGAAACCTCTGAAACCCTGTTTCGACACCCTGATTTGGCGCGGAAAATATCAGACCGCCCCACCCCTCGCAATAAGGGTGCAGAAACTATAAGGCGTCGATCTCCACCCAAATCAGGCCGCAATTGCCGATCAGGAGATATTCCACTAGAAACCTCATCCCATGGCTGCCGACATCATAGAAATAGACGCTCTGAAAGAGCGCGCCGCCGGAAAAGCACTTGTAGGGCTCGATCTTGGGTCGAAAACCATCGGAATAGCCACATCCGATCCCCTCTGGACCGTTGCAACACCCCGCGAAACGATCAAAAGGTCCAAGTTCAACGCCGATGCTGAGCGGCTGGTGGAAATCATCAGCGAGATTGATGCCGGCGCCCTTGTTCTGGGCCTACCACTCAATATGGATGGGTCAGAGGGTCCCCGCGTCCAATCGACGAAGACCTTCGCGAGGAATCTGTCATCCAAAATAGACATCCCTATTGTCTTCTGGGATGAGCGCCTGTCGACGGTCGCTGTCACCCGCACACTTTTAGACGCTGACACGAGCCGCAAAAAACGTGCGGAGGTCGTCGACAAGATGGCCGCCTCTTTTGTCCTACAAGGTGTCCTTGAGCGTTTGCGGTCTATGACATGATCGCCATTTTCAATTCATTGATCCCTGTCTTTCTGGTGATTGCGCTCGGTGCCGCAATCAAACGCCTCGACTTCCCAGGCGAAGGCCTATGGCAACCGCTGGATCGGCTGACCTATTACATCTTCTTTCCCGCCCTTCTGCTGCACACCCTGGCCACCGCCGACCTCGCTGCCTTTGATGTCTGGCCCATGGCCTACGCCCTATGGGGCGGCTTGTTCTCCATGGTCGGCCTTCTGATGATACTGCGCGCTACATCGAACCTCACCGGTCCACAATTCTCCAGTGTGTTTCAAGGCGCCGCACGCTGGAACGGCTTCGTTGCTCTAGCCGCCATTGCACAACTCTTTGGCCCGGAGGGTGTTACTCTCGCAGCGGTCGCTTTCGCGACCCTTGTGCCGACCGTGAATGTTCTTTCGGTCACGATCCTGACGCGCTACGCAGGCGACGAACCGGCGGGCTTCGGCACCGTCTTGCGTCTCATTTCCAAGAACCCGCTGATCCTAGCCTGCGCCGCCGGCATATTCCTGAACATCACAGGCTTTCGTCTACCTGGACCGCTTGCCCCCACAGCAGACATCCTGGGGCAGGCCGCCTTGACGCTGGGACTCCTCGCGGTGGGTGCCGGCCTGCGCCTGGACCACGCCTATGAAACCAAAGGCATTGTCCTCCTCACCAGCACACTTAAACTGCTTGTCATGCCGCTCCTCCTGCTCGGCTGGTGCTGGGTTTTTGAGATTGAGGGTTTGGCCCGTCTCGTCGTCCTTCTCTGTGGCACCGTTCCAGGTGCAACATCGTCCTACATCCTTTCGCGGCAATTGGGTGGCGACGCTACATTGATGGCCAGCCTGATAACCGGCTCAACGATCCTCGCCATCTTCACCATGCCGATCATGCTCTATCTCTTTGGGTAAGAGGGTTCGCGCCCTCAGGTTTCTCCCAAAAAGCATTCAATACTTGCGTGAGACGGGTCCCCCTCCTATAAGATGCGGCTTTAATGACCAGCTCGGACGCAAACCAGACAGTGCTCTTCCCACACCGACATTTGATCGGTATCGAAGGCCTTTCCCAAGCTGACATCACCTCCCTTCTTGATCTTGCTGATGGATATGTCGAGCAAAACCGGCAGATCGACAAAAAAGGCGATGTGCTGCGCGGACGCACACAGATCAACCTCTTCTTTGAAGCCTCCACGCGGACGCAAAGCTCCTTCGAGCTTGCGGGAAAACGCCTGGGCGCGGATGTGATGAACATGTCGGTGAGTTCATCCTCCATCAAAAAAGGGGAAACACTCATCGATACGGCAACCACGCTGAACGCCATGCATCCGGATCTGATTGTCGTCCGCCACGGCGATAGCGGCGCGGTCGAGCTGCTCTCGCAAAAAGTGAGTTGCTCTGTTCTGAATGCAGGCGATGGCAGTCACGAGCATCCAACACAGGCTCTACTCGACGCGCTGACTATCCGCCGACGCAAAGGGCGACTGGAAGGTCTGACCGTTGCAATATGCGGCGACATTCTTCACAGCCGTGTTGCCCGCTCAAACATTCTCTTACTCAACACAATGGGCGCGCGGGTGCGGGTCATTGCGCCGAAAACGCTTCTGCCCATCGGGATAGAACGCCTCGGCGTTGAAGTCTTCAACGACATGACGCAAGGCTTGAAGGACGTCGACATAGTGATGATGTTGCGCCTTCAGCTGGAGCGCATGCACGGATCATTTGTGCCCTCAGTTCGCGAATATTTCCGCTACTTCGGTTTGGACTATGAAAAGCTCAAAGTCGCCAAGCCGGACGCGCTCATCATGCATCCAGGTCCCATGAACCGCGGCGTTGAGATCGACAGCGCGGTCGCCGACGACATTAACCGCTCGGTTATCCGAGAGCAGGTGGAGATGGGGGTAGCGGTCCGAATGGCGGCCCTTGATGCCCTTGCCCGTAACCTGCCCAATGAATCGCCCGCTGGAAGCGCCGCATGAACCGGACCGCTTACATAAATGCGCGGCTCTTCGATCCCGCAGCAGGATTAGACGAAGTCGGGGCATTGCTCGTCGAAGACGGGGTGATCGTAGATCGCGGCGCCTCACTCTTCGCAAGCGGCGTCCCGCAAGATATGGACACCGTCGATTGTGAGGGCAAATTACTGACGCCCGGATTGATCGATATGCGCGTCTTCACCGGTGAGCCCGGCACCGAATATCGCGAGACACTGGGTAGCGCCAGCCAATCCGCTGCTGCAGGCGGGGTCACCACCATCATCGTGATGCCGAATACAGATCCCGTTATTGATGATGTCGCGCTGGTGGATTTTGTGGAGCGCCGCGCCCGCGACACAGCCATCGTCAATGTGCACCCAATGGGAGCGCTCACGCGCGGTTGTGCCGGTGAGCAGATGACGGAGATCGGCCTTCTTAAAGACGCAGGCGCCGTTGCCTTCACCGACGGCGATCGGCCGCTTGCGGACCCACTGGTCATGCGCCGCGCCCTCTCCTACGCACATTTCTTTGATGCGCTCATCGTTCAACACGCAGAAGACCGGGCACTTGCAGCCGGCGGCGTGATGAATGAAGGCGAGCTCGCAAGCCGTCTTGGCCTTTCAGGCAGGCCATCAGCAGCCGAAACCATTATGATCGAGCGAGATCTGCGGCTGGTCGAGCTCACTGGTGCGCGCTATCACGTCGCACAGGTCACCTGCAAAGCATCCGTGGATGTGATCCGTCGTGCGAAACAAAACGGATTGCCTGTCACCTGCGGCGTTTCTGCGCCCCATCTCACGCTCAATGAGAATGATGTCGCGAGCTATAGGAGCTTCATGAAGCTCTCGCCGCCGCTCCGCCATGAAGACGATCGCCTCGCCGTTGTCGAAGGCGTTGCAGACGGCACCATTGACGTGATTGTGTCCGGACATGACCCACAGGACCCGGAGACCAAACGACTTCCATTTGCCCAGGCAGCCTTTGGCGCGGTGGGTCTCGAAACGCTGCTGCCGGCGACTCTGTCACTGGTTCACTCTGGCGCTTTAAGCCTCGAACGAGCCTTCGAGGTCCTGACGCGGGGTCCAGCCACACTGCTTGGACTGGACGCAGGCTGCCTGGACAAAGGATGCCCGGCAGACTTCGCAGTCATTGATATGAACGTGCCTTGGGTCCTGGACCCTGAAAAGCTCAAGTCAAAATCAAAAAATACGCCCTATGATGAGCGCCGCTTGCAAGGCCGCGCCATTCGAACCATCGTGGGCGGAAAAGAAGTGCACGTTTCCGGAGGAAACTGAAATGCCTGATCCCATTAGTTGGTCAGAAGCAATGCCCTACTATGCCGTGGCGCTGGCGGTCGGATATCTGCTTGGGTCTATCCCTTTCGGCTTGATCATCACGCGTTTGGCGGGCCTCGGTGACATTCGCGACATAGGTTCGGGCAATATCGGCGCGACGAATGCGCTGCGGACCGGCAATAAATGGGTCGCGGGCGGTACTTTTCTGGGAGACATGGCCAAAGGCGCTGCTGCCGTGCTACTGGCGGGCCAGTTTGGGCCCGATCTTGCAATTATTGCAGCTTTTGGCGCTTTTGTGGGCCACCTCTTCCCAGTCTGGCTAAGGTTCAAGGGCGGCAAAGGCATCTCGACCTATATCGGCATTTTGCTGGCGCTTGCCTGGCCCGTCGGACTGCTCTTTTGCGCGACCTGGCTGGTGACAGCGCTCATCTTCCGAATGTCATCGCTGTCCGCACTGGTTGCCTCACTGCTATCACCAGTTTACTTTGCATGGGTCGACCAATGGCAGATGGTCGAACTCAGTGTTTTGCTGGTGATCCTCGTCTTTTATGCCCATCGCGAGAACATCCAGCGCCTGCTGAGCGGCACAGAGCCGCGCATTGGACAAAAAGACGACGCCTAAGCCCATCTGGGATCCTGGGCGTACAGCCCGGGAGGCGACATGCCGACACCACTGTCTGATCAGGAGCGGTTGGATCGCCTGAGGCTCATCCGAAGCGAAAATGTCGGGCCCGTCACCTTCCGAGACCTTCTCGACCAGTTTGGCAGTGCTGGAGAGGCGCTGCTCGCCCTCCCAGAGCTCGCGAAGCGCGGCGGTCGCAGACGAACGATCAAGATCGCAACAGCAGCACAAGCGAAACAGGAATGGAACGCGGCGCAAAGACTGGGCGCGCAATTGCTGTTTGCCGGTGAACCCAGTTTTCCCGCCCTCCTGTCTCAAACAGATCCGCCACCTCCGGTGATCTTCGCAATTGGCGCGCTTCATCTTCTCGACCAGCCCAGCCTCGCCATGGTCGGCTCCCGAAGCGCATCTGCCGCGGGCCTCCGAATGGCGGCGGATTTGGGACGGGATCTGGGAGAGGCAGGATTTGTGATCGTCTCAGGCCTTGCACGCGGCATAGACGCAGCAGCCCACAGAGCAAGTCTCGCGACCGGCACCTGCGCGGTTGTCGCCGGAGGCATCGATATTGTGTACCCGGAAGAAAACCGGGGCCTGTACGATCAGATCAGCGAGCAAGGGGTTCTCGTCAGCGAGATGCCGCCCGGGACAAGACCACAAGGCCGTCACTTTCCCAGGCGCAATAGGATCATTGCTGGCTTGTCACGCGGTGTGATTGTCGTTGAAGCGGCGCTGAGATCAGGCTCCCTCATCACCGCTCGTTTTGCGCTCGAACAGAACCGTGAGGTCATGGTCGTACCTGGATCTCCCCTGGACCCACGCGCAAAAGGCGGCAACCGCCTCATCAAACAGGGAGCAGCCCTCGTTGAGTCTGCCGATGATGTTCTGAACTGGTTGGACCAGGCGCCACCGCCCCTCTTTTCCGAAGGAGATGAGATGCCCTATGCCAACCCGCCAGCGCCGCCCGTCGAACCGACGCAATCTGAACGTACCACCCTCCTGTCACTGCTGGGACCTACACCGGTCGAACAGGACGAGCTTATTCGACTGTCAGGCTTGCCGACCAGAACGGTGATTGCGCTCCTCCTGGAGATTGATCTGGCAGGCCGTTTGGTCCGAGACAATGGCCAACGGGTATCGCTGCTGGAAGAAGAGACTGAGGCGATCGATTAACACGATCGCAGCTCTAGTGTTTCTTCAGTTGCCCTCGACCTATTTTTGACGGTTCAGCCTGCCCGCCAGCGCTTGGCAGCCCTTCCGATAGTCGCTGCGCCTCCTCTGCCGCCATCCCAATGAGGTAGGAAAGAAAGCGATGCTTGTCGTCTGAGCAGGTATCACGAAGCGATTGCAACATGTCGAGCGCATACGTCGCGACTTCATCACCTTGGGACGTGGAGGCGGACGGCGCTCCCTTTTTCGCTGCATTAATGCCGCGGGCACTCATTGGCGATTACCTGTTTTCAATCTTTAGACGAATCGGACTATGGGTAAAATCAATGTTCTCCCCTAATTAACCTATAGTTGTGATGTAATTTCAATACCCGTTTTACGATTAGTTCAGACGCATTATCCGACCCGCAATCCAGCCGCAGAATCCAGCGTCATATAAGGGACATGATTACGAGCCATTTGACACACTGGAACGTTTTCACCATGTTCCAGCCGATATTGGATCAGCCTCAAACCTGCCCTTCAGGAAGAAAATGGCAGAAAACAGGCGTTTTCTACACCTTCAACCCGCGGAAATTTGGGACCATCAATGGACGTTGTCATTGTTGAATCGCCCTCCAAGGCAAAAACAATCAACAAGTATCTGGGCAAAGACTTCACCGTTCTTGCTTCTTATGGCCATGTGCGCGACCTGCCGTCGAAGGATGGATCGGTCAAGCCAGATGAAGACTTTTCCATGGCCTGGGATGCGGATGCCAAGTCCCAGAAACGCCTGAACGACATCGCGAAAGCTGTTAAAGGCGCCGACAAACTCATCCTGGCGACTGACCCCGACCGCGAAGGTGAAGCAATCTCCTGGCACGTGCTCGAGGTATTGAAGAAGAAGAAAGCCCTGGGCGACAAGCCCGTGGAGCGCGTGGTGTTCAACGCCATCACCAAGCGCGCAGTCCTTGCCGCGATGGACAATCCCCGCGAGCTCGACACACAACTGATCGACGCCTATCTCGCGCGCCGGGCGCTCGACTATCTCGTCGGCTTCACCCTCTCCCCAGTCCTTTGGCGGAAGCTGCCCGGCAGCCGGTCCGCCGGCCGTGTGCAGTCGGTGGCGCTGCGTCTCATCTGTGACCGCGAGCTTGAGATCGAGGCGTTCAACCCGCGCGAATATTGGACAGTCGAAGCCAATATGACGACGGGCAAAGGAGACGAGTTTGTCGCGCGCCTTGTGTCCCACAATGGCGAACGTCTCGACAAATTCGACCTGGCCGATGAAAAGGCGGCAGAAGCGGTTCGCGCCAGGGTCGAAGTTGAACCTTTCTCCGTTCAATCTGTCGAAAGCAAACCCGCAAGGCGCAACCCGCCGGCCCCGTTTACAACCTCCACATTGCAGCAGGAAGCCTCGCGCAAACTAGGGTTCTCTGCGAGCCGCACCATGATGGTGGCCCAGCGTCTCTATGAAGGCATTGAGATCGACGGCGAGACCACCGGTCTCATCACCTATATGCGGACAGACGGCGTCCAGATCGCAGAAGAGGCCATCGCCCAGTCCCGCACGGTGATTACCAACGAATTCGGCGAAGCCTACCTGCCCGACAAAGCACGCGAATACAAAACCAAGGCAAAGAATGCGCAGGAAGCGCACGAAGCGATCCGCCCAACCGATCTTTCCAGACTTCCGAAACAGGTGAAGAGCCTTCTCGATAACGATCAGGCAAAGCTCTATGAGCTTGTCTGGAATCGAACTCTGGCCAGTCAAATGGAAAGCGTGCGGCTCGAACGCACCACCATCGAGATGGCATCGGAGGATAAGACCCTTGGGCTGCGGGCCAGCGGCTCCGTCATTGTGTTTGATGGCTTCCTGAAGCTCTACCAAGAAGGCACAGACGACAAAGACGACAGTGAAGATGGTGGCCGCCTTCCGAAAGTCGCAACGGGCGACCGGCTCGGCACCAAGGAAGCGCGCGCCGATCAGCACTTCACCGAGCCGCCTCCCCGCTTTTCTGAAGCATCCCTCGTGAAACGCATGGAAGAACTGGGCATTGGTCGGCCATCGACCTATGCCAGCATTCTAGGCGTGCTCCAAGATCGCGGCTATGTGCAGCTCGACAAGAAACGCTTCATTCCGGACGACAAGGGACGGCTTGTGACGGCCTTCCTCGAAAGCTTCTTCACCCAATATGTGGAGTTTGGCTTCACAGCCGATCTGGAAGAGAAGCTCGACAAAATCTCAGCTGGCGAGTTGGACTGGAAAGACGTCCTCCGGGAGTTCTGGGACGGCTTTACGGCCCATGTGGACGGTACCGCAGATCTCCGCATCACCCAGGTGCTCGACCGTCTGAATGAAGTTCTGGAACCGCACGTCTTTCCGGAGAAAGAAGACGGGAGTCCGCGACGCGGATGTCCGGCCTGCGAAGGGGGTGAGCTCTCTTTGAAGGTTGGTCGTTTTGGCGCCTTTGTTGGCTGCTCCAACTATCCAGAATGCAAATTCACCCGCCAGCTCACCAAGGGCATGGACGGTGATCCTGCAGCCGCAGACCGCATCCTCGGCACCCACCCCGAAACCGGGAAAGATGTGGAGCTGAAAAACGGTCGCTTTGGTCCCTACATTCATATGGACCCGGTTGAGGAAGACGAGAAGCCGAAGCGCGCGGGCATTCCGAAGACATGGGCACTAGAAGATATGGATCTGGAAAAAGCACTCCAGCTTCTCTCCCTCCCCCGTGAAGTGGGTCTGCACCCCGAAGACGGTCAACCCATTACAGCCGGTCTTGGGCGGTATGGGCCTTTCGTGTTGCACAACAAGGTCTACGCCAATCTGGACAGTCCGGACGAAGTCTTCACAGTCGGCTTGAACCGCGCCGTGGCAGCGATTGCTGAGAAGAAGGCGAACCCAGGTCGCAGGCAGGTTGCAAAACCGCTCAAAGAACTCGGCGAGCATCCGGAGCTCGGTGGGCCGGTTAATGTCATGAACGGACGCTACGGCCCTTACGTGAAGCATGACAAGATCAATGCCACGCTCCCACGCGGGAAAAAGCCAGAAGAAGTGACCATGGAAGAGGCCGTTCAGCTGATCGCAGAGCGCGCCGCCAAGGGACCTGCCAAGAAAAAAGCAGCCAAAAAGAAGACGGCAAAGAAAAAGACAGCGAAAAAGAAAACCACCAAGAAAAAGACGGCGAAGAAAGCTGCGAAGAAAAAGACCGCGAAAAAGAAGACTGCTGCAAAGAAAAAGGCGGCCACAAAGACAGCGGCAACCGGCGAGACGGCTGAGGCGACGGACTAAGCGCCTTGGCCTCACCCAAAAAGCCACCCGCCAAGAAAAAACGCGCCCGAAAGCCGAAAAAGCCGGACGTAACCCTGCCGACCCGCGACCAGATCATGGCGTTTGTCTCGGAGTCGCCCGGCAAGGTCGGCAAACGCGAAATCGCCAAAGCCTTTGGCATCTCGGGCGCGCAACGCATTGGCCTGAAACGCATTCTGAAAGAACTCACCCAGGAAGGCCTGCTCAAGAAAGAGGAAGGCAAATCGCTTTCTAAACCTGGGGAGATGCCACCGGTCGCGGTCATCGACATCACCAAACGCGACCAGGACGGTGAACTAATAGCCACACCCAACAATTGGTCGGGCGACACGCCAATCCCAGAAATTGTCATCGTGCCAGGCGACGAGAAGGAACGCACACGCGGCGCGCCTGCCGGTGTGGGCGACCGTATCCTTGCCCGCATCACCAAGACAGGCGACGAAGGGCCTGCCGATTACCCCTACGAAGCCCGCGTTATCCGGCGCATCGGTAAGGGCAATGAGAACTTCCTCGGCATCTTCCGGAAGACGCCGACGGGCGGTCGCATTGTACCGGTCGATAAGAAAGCTCGGAACGAATACGAAGTCACCCGCCCGCATATTGGTGAGGCGACAGAAGGCGACCTTGTTCTCGTCGAGGTCATGCCGGGGCCGCGCTATGCGCCCCGTCGGGCCAAAGTGAAAGAAACCTATGGCCGGGGCGATGAACAGCGCTCCATCAGTCTGATCGCCATTCATGCCCATGGCATACCTGACGCGTTTCCGGAAACTGTGATGGCGGCTGCCGACGCGGCGAAGCCGGTGCGGCTGACCAAAGCGCGAGACGATCTCCGCGACGTGCCTTTGATCACCATCGACCCGCCGGACGCGCGGGATCATGATGACGCCGTTGCAGCGATGGCCGACGATGATCCAAACAACAAGGGCGGCTGGATCGTCTATGTCGCCATTGCTGACGTCTCCCACTATGTGCAAAGCGGCGGTCTGCTCGACAAAGAAGCTCTGAAACGCGGCAACTCCACCTACTTTCCGGATCGCGTGGTACCGATGCTGCCGGAACGCATCTCAAACGATCTCTGTTCCTTGCGCGAAGGCGTTGACCGCCCCTGCCTCGCCGTCCGCATGGTGTTCGACAAGACCGGCCACAAGAAGAGCCACAAATTCCTGCGCGGCATCATGCGCTCCGCCGCCAAACTCTCATATGCAGAAGCCCAGGCCGCGTTTGAGGGCAATCCGGATCCGCGTTTCGCCGACATCCAAAAGCGGGTTATCGAACCGCTCTGGAACGCCTACAAGGCGATGGCAAAAGCACGAGACAAACGCGGACCCTTGGCGCTCGATCTTCCAGAGCACAAGATCGTCATCGACCGGGACATCGGCAAAATCAGCGAGATCAAAATCGCCGACAAGTTTGAATCCATGCGCGTCATTGAAGAGTGCATGATCCAGGCAAACGTTTGCGCGGCAGAATCCCTCGAAGGCAAAAGATCGCCGCTGATTTACCGCATTCACGACGCGCCAAGCCGTGAAAAGCTGATGGCTCTCTCGGAGTTTCTGGAAACGCTGGACATGAAGGTTGCCAAAGGCGCTGTAATGAAACCTGCACAGTTCAATCAGATCCTCCATAAGGTGAAAGATACTGAATATGCTCAGATGGTGAGCGACGTTGTCTTGAGAAGTCAGGCACAAGCGATTTACGCGACGGACAATCTCGGACATTTCGGATTGAACCTTCGCCGCTATGCGCACTTTACCTCTCCCATCAGACGCTATGCGGATCTCATTGTTCACCGCAGCCTCATCAGTGCACTGAAGCTTGGCAAGGATGGTTTGAGCGATGAAGACGTGAAACTGATGTCGCAAACCGCAGAGCACATCTCTCAGACCGAACGACGCTCCATGGTCGCCGAACGCGACTCCAACGACCGCTACATAGCGTCCTATCTGGAAAAACAGGTCGGCGCGGAGTTTGCGGGTCGTATCTCGGGTGTGACTCGGTTTGGTTTGTTCATCCGGTTGAACGAAACCGGCGCCGATGGACTCGTCCCCATTGCGAGCCTCGACAATGATTTCTTTCACCATGACGAAGGCGCCCATGCCCTCATTGGTGACAGAACCGGCATCCGATATCGAATTGGCGATCAGGTGCGCGTCCGTCTGGAAGAAGCAACGCCTGTAACAGGCGGCCTGCGTTTCACGATGCTCGAAGGAGGCAGCGAGGCCAAGGGCAAACGGCGGGGCAAAAGCGGCGGGCGTCCTGGTGGTCGCGGAAAGCCCTACAAACGCAGCGGTGGCCGAAAGTCCCGGCCACGGGGCCGGAAATAGCGGAAAAACGGCGGCACTGGACGGGTTTGCCGCGCGTCACCCTGCCACATTGGCGAAATTCACGACCACCATCATGTTACGCTCACCAAGGTCGGCCGGAGAAAGCTCATGACAAGTATCGCAGATGCAGCAGACGAACAGCGCTCGGTATGGCAATCGATCCGCCGGGGCGCCGCCTTTAAGTGCCCCTCATGCGGCAAAGGCCAGGTTTTCCGCAAATATCTGAAGGTCGCCGACACCTGCAATCACTGCGGTGAAGAACTGCATCATCACCGCGCCGACGATGCGCCTCCTTACTTCACCATCTTCATCGTCGGCCACATTGTCGTACCAGCCATGCTCTGGATTGAGCTGGCCTATCGGCCGGACGCCTGGATCCACGCCGCAGTCTGGGGGCCTCTAACCTTGGCTCTTACGCTCACCGTGCTGCCCATCACCAAAGGCGCCGTTGTTGGCATGCAATGGGCTGTCAAAATGCACGGCTTCGGCGGCCACGAGGACTAACAAACCCTCCGTATTCCTTGGCTTCGCAGCCTGTCTGGACAGACTCAGGCGCAAAAGGCACATTGAGCTCAAAGCGTTTCCAGGATAAGTGCTACGCGCCTGTCCGTCCGGAAACATGAACAAAAAGAGCTTAGCGCCATTTCACGCTTTTCAGATAAGTGAAAGTCGCTAAGGGCGTGACCGCCGGTCGCGCCTTTTTCTTGTCTGGAGAGCAAAATGGCGACCAACAAAAAAAGCAACAAAGCGGCGACGGGAGCGTTTGACCCGAAGGAAGCACGCAACCAGGAATACCGCCAGGACAAAGCGCCGGCAGTGCGCCCGAAAGAAGCCGCGACCCTCATCATTGTGCGACGTGACGCAGCGAAGCCACGCATCCTCATGGGCAAGCGCGCGGCGGGCCACAAATTCATGCCCAATAAGTTCGTCTTCCCTGGCGGTCGTATGGACGTCGCCGATAGCCGGGTAAAAGCCCACAAAGGCCTCCGCGCGCCCGTAGAGCGGCGCCTGCTGGATCGCATGCGCGGGACGCCGAGCCCCAACAAAGCGCGCGGCCTCGCCATGGCCGCCATCCGAGAGACATTTGAGGAGACCGGCCTTGTGATCGGCAAAAAGGTGAGCGAGCCGTTTCAGACCCGCAATCCTGAGTGGCAGGCCTATTACAACGAGCATGTGGCACCGGACCTGTCCGCGGTGGACTTTATTGCACGGGCGATCACACCGCCCTATCGCAATCGCCGCTTTGACACCCGCTTCTTCATGATCGACGCGGATCAGATCCAGGGCGATCTTCATGACACGGATCGCGCGTCCGGAGAGCTGCTCGAGCTTCATTGGCTGGAGATTGGTGACGCCTTTGACCTCGACCTCCCCAACATCACCCGCATGATCCTGGGCGAAATGCAGGAACGGTTGGACCTGCCCAAACCTGCGCAGGCGAAACGCCCGGTACCATTCGTTCATTTTCGCGGCGCAAATCCGGTAAGAGACACTTTATGAACGCGCCAACACCAAACCCCGGCAAGCCTGTGAAGCCGCGCGACGCGGCATCCCTTGTCCTGGTGGACGAGACGGGGCCTGAGCCGCGCATCCTCATGGGCAAGCGCCACGCAAAGATGAGCTTCATTCCGGACGCCTTCGTGTTTCCCGGTGGCAAGCTGGACCCCCATGATCACGAGGCCCTTCCCGCAACCGACCTGCCCGGGGACCCAAGCCTCGGTCATACGGGCGCTTCGAAATCTAAGACCCTGGCCCTCGCCATGGCAGCCGTTAGAGAAACCTTTGAAGAGACAGGCATGCTGCTGGCGGACAAGGGAGACATTGGTCCCGCAACCGGGGAGACCTGGGGCCAGTTTCGGGATTTAGGACTGGCGCCAGCGCTCCACCACATCTCCTTCATGGCACGTGCGATCACACCGACGGTGAGCCCTATCCGCTTTCATGCCCGCTTCTTCAAGGCAGACGCGGCATCGCTCACGGGCACGCTCAAAGGGAGCGGCGAATTGAGTGATCTCGACTGGTATCCCCTGTCGGACGCCCTGAAACTGCCGATTATCGATGTCACCGAATTCGTCCTGACCGAGCTGAAAAACTCTGCTGAAGGTAATCCCCGCCCCCATCCGCCGCTGTACTGTTATTTGAACGAAAAACCGAGAGTTCTTGAGCCGAAACCCCGTTAGCAGGAACTGGCATGGCTGACATTGCAGAAATGGCGAAAGACCTGACTCCGCGCGAACGGACCATCAGCCTTGCCGCCGTCATTGCGTGCATATCTTCTGTCGGCATCGGCCTTGGCGTCTCAATCCCCTTGCTTGCCCTGCTTCTCAACGAACAAGGCGTGTCCAGCACGCTCATTGGCCTAAACACGGCTATGCCGGCGCTCGCTACATTGGTTGCAACGCCCTTCATAGCGCCACTCCTCCGGCGGGTATCAACGGGCACATTCTTGCTGACCTGCATTGTCGTGTCGGCCACCTGTATGCCGCTCTACTTTGTGTTCAACAATGTTTGGGCCTGGTTCCCGCTGCGTTTCATAAATGGGTTGGCGATCACGGGCCTTTTTGTGGTGAGCGAGTTTTGGATCAATCAGCTTGCCGATGATCGACGGCGCGGCATGTTGATGGGCATCTACTCGACCGTGTTGTCAGGAGGGTTCCTTCTTGGTCCCATTACCCTATGGCTCATTGGAAAAGACGGCGTCGCTCCGTTCCTGACCATAAGCGCCCTCACGCTGACCGCAGGTCTCCCCATCCTCTATGCGCGCGCACTGGCTCCCCAGGTGAATGAAAAGCCAAGTCGCGGCTTGCTGGCGTTTCTCGCGGTTGCACCAGCCGCAACGCTGGCGGGTCTGGTCTATGGCGCCACTGAAACCAACATGATGAACATGCTACCGCTCTACGCGATCCGCGTCGGCATGACCGAGGACATTGCCATCGCCGTGTTGGGCGTCTTCGTTGCAGGTAACATGCTGTTCAACATTCCGATCGGCATGGCCTCAGACCGGATTGACCGGCGAACGGTCCTCCTCATTTGTGCCGGTTTCGGGTTTGCCGGCACCGCGCTGCTCCCGCTCATCTCGCAGTCTGTATACATCTTCTTCCCTGCGCTCTTTGTCTTTGGGGGCGTCGTTGTCGGCATGTACACCGTTGGGCTGGCGCTCTTGGGCGAGCGATTCAAAGGGGCGGACCTGGCCACAGCAAATGCCGCCTTCGTTCTGATGTATTCGACTGGGGCGCTCTTCGGACCGCCGATCGCAGGGGCTGCGATGGATGTTTGGGACCCCCATGGGCTCGCCATCGCCATGGCTGCAATCTGTGGCGCCTATCTGCTGATAGTCGGCTGGCGCTGGTCCGGCTCAAAAACCGCAGAAAAGCTGGAATAAGCGACCCGAAAGGTCCCAATCGAGGCCTCTTGACTTCTTGGCCCCGCTGGTTAGTCTGCGGCAACTTTTTCAAGGGCGCGGGAATCTGGTCAAGCGCCTGTTTTATTTGAGGATTTGGTGATGGCGAAGCCAACCACGATCAAAATCAAGCTGGAAAGCACAGCCGGCACGGGCTTCTACTACGTGGCCAAAAAGAACGCACGTACCATGACGGAAAAGATGGTCGTCAAAAAGTATGACCCTGTTGTTCGCAAGCACGTTGAGTTCAAGGAAACCAAAATCAAATGATTTTGGCCGGCCAACCTAGGCCGAACCACAAGAATAAGGCAGGCCCGCGCGCCTGCCTTTTCTTTTGCCTGAACGAACGAAGCCAGAGAGCCTCAGCATAATGGCGGTAAGCTCCTTCGACGCTGTTCTGTTCGATATGGATGGCACCCTCATCGACACTGAAAGCCTCTATATGGAGGAGTGGGTGCGCGCGGCGGATCTGCAGGGCTTCACGCTCACACAAGAGCTTTGGCATCAAATGCTCGGGCGCCCAACAGTCGACTGCCTGGCGCTAATGCAGGAGGCGTTTGGCACCGAATTCGATGTCGACGCTCACATCGCCGAATGGCGCCCTCGGCTCAACAACAAGCTGCAACACCATGTCCCCGTTATGCCGGGCGTTGTCGCATTGCTCGATGAACTTAAGCGAAGCGGTAAACACCTTGCCGTTGCAACATCAGCAACCCGCAAAAGCGCTGAGGCTTACCTGACGACAGCGGGGCTCAGAGACCATTTCAGCCACGTGGTGACGCGAGACGATGTCACGCAAGGCAAGCCACACCCGGAGCCCTTCACGAAAGCGGCGGCGGCGCTAAACGTGTCGCCTGAACGCTGCATCGCATTGGAGGACACTGAGGCCGGGGTCATATCCGCACATGGCGCGGGCGCAATTCCGATCATGGTCCCGTCAATGAAGCAGCCTATCGCGGACGTTGCAGAGCTTTGCCATGCCGTATGCGCTGACATGAGTGAAGTCCACCTACACCTATTCGATGCGCGCTAGACAATCACAGGGAAGCAGACTTTCCGAAACCGCGGCATGCCATCCCCACAAACCGCTCGATCCAAGGCAACATTGGCACGGTCATGTAATGGAAGGTCTTTGCGAAATGGTTTGCAAGCCGGAAAGATTTAAGTGATACCTTTGGTCTGTATTTGTGAAGTAATGACGCGTCAAAGCTGAGGAATGTTTGATGAAGAGGTTTTTTGCGGTCGCGCGAATAGTGGCCTCAGTCGGATTACTTTATTACCTCTTTGCGCGCGTCGGCTTCGTCACTGCATACGAAAATCTCCTGAACAGCGATGTTGTCTTCCTGTTGGCGGGCATGCTTGTGCTCGCTTTTCAACCAATATTTGGCGCCCTTCGATGGATGGTGGTCCTAAACGCGCTTAATGCGCCACATCCAGCCGGCCAATTGGTCCGATGGAATTATGTGGGCACTTTTTTTGGGCAGATACTGCCCGCCACCGTCGGTACAGACGCCATCCGCATATGGCTGGCTGGTCGATCGAAATCGAGCTGGCGGATCCCGTTGGTGAGTGTGACCTTGGACCGCATCGCCATGTTCCTCGTGCTGGCGCTGATGTTGGTGCTAGGGCTGCCGTACATATCTCAGATGGTCGGATCACCCTGGATTGACTATCTGGTTCCAATCCTCACTTTGACCGGCCTGATAGGCGTCGCCTGTTTGGCATTTAGCGATCGCTTGCCAATTGACTACGAGCGCCACCGCGGTCTGAAAGCAATCCGGTATCTCGCGGAAGGAACTCAGCACCTGCTGGCTAACCCGTTCGCGTTGTCGCTTACACTGATTATCTCGGTGATAAGCTACCTTGGCCTCATGACCAGTGTTTTTCTTTTTGCCCGTGCTTTTGGCGCGACCGCAGGTTTTCTCGAAACGATGATCCTATTGCCGCCGGTACTAGTGGCCAGCATGCTGCCCGTCTCCATCGGTGGATGGGGCACGAGAGAACTTGCAATGGTTGCTGCGCTCAGTCTCGTTGGAATATCAGAGAGCAGCGCGCTTCTTAGTTCAATGTGGCTCGGTCTCAGCAGCATTCTTATCTCTTTGCCCGGCGCCTTTTACTTCATGTTTCAGCGGATGGACCTGCATGAAATAACCCACGCTGAAATTCCTGTGGACATGCGTGATGATTGATTTTGCAATTCCCGCCCCTCTGCTCGTGGCGCTGGTGTTGATTTTTTGTCTCCCTATTCCACTCTGGTTTGTGACGCGGGTGCCATCTTTACACGAGCGCAATCCTCAGCAGTTTTTATATTCGGTGATCCTAACGAGCTTCGTTTGGTTCCTCCTTGTCGCCTTCGTGCCTGCCTTTGCGCCGAGAGGCATTGAAGACTGGCTGGTCGGGGGCATGGCATTGGCGGGCGGAGCATTGGTCTATCTGGAAATCTGGGGTTTGATGTCACGAGGCTACACGCTAAGCATTATGGCCGCTCTCTACGAAGCGAACGGACCATTGACGCCAGATGAGATTGCTCGCAAGTACCGCGGGGGAGATGGACTTGACTGGATTTTACGACATCGTCTGAGCGGCCTTGAGGCATCCGGCATGGTGAGTCGGGATGACGACCGCATTGCACTTCAAGCACCGGGCGGTTTTTTTGTGGCCCGTCTTTATCACCTCTGCATTCTAGTTTTGGGTCTAAAGAGGACGGGATGATTGCTGCAGGAATAGTCCAAGGCACAATTGCATTCTTGGCATATGCTGTGTTGATCCTGGTCGCACTCAGGGCGCTTCGCAAGCTTGAAGCTACCTTTGTGGTACTTCTTGCGGCCCTCTTGGTTTATCCGGTTGCGATTGCAGGCTTTGTTGCAATGTCTCAATCGGTGAACTTCTGGGTGTTCTCCACAAGTTATTGGTTTTTGGTTCTCAGTTTCTTGATGTGCTTCGGAGCAGTATACAAATCCTTGTCTTTGCGTATGCTCCTGACACTCCTTGAAAAACCAACGCATGAACATTCTGTCGAGAGCTTGCGAAATGAATACATATTTGGTGACAGCTTCGACAATCGGTTACAATTGATTGTGGACCAGGGGCTTGCGACAAAGACAGACGGTCAGTTAAGTCTGACCAATCGCGGTGCAAGTTGGGCGCACAGATTGATCGCACTACAACGGGCATTCGGGATTACGCGCAGTGGATAAAAATGCTCTTCCTTTCGTGGAAATCGGACCACACACACCGGTTGATGTTGCACCGGAGTTCAGTACACAGGTCGATGTAAGCTTCTTTGTGCCATGTCTGAACGAAGAGGAACACGTCACCGGTGTGATTGAAAGATTGATCAGCGTTTGCCGTGGCCTCTCGCTTAGCTATGAGATTCTCGTTGTTGACGATGGTTCGACCGACAAAACCGTCGAAACGGTTACCGCATTTCAAGATGCAAACCCGGATGAGCGTGTGCGACTTCTTGTCAACAAGGTCAACCAGGGCCTAGCCAGAAATTTCGTGGAAGCTGCTTTTCAGGGGCGAGGAAAATACTATCGGCTGGTCTGTGGTGACGATGTCGAGCCTGACGAGACCTTGCATGCGATCTTGTCAAAGCTGGGAAGCGCAGACATCCTCATCCCCTATCACACACATGTGGAAGGTCGTTCGCTGTGGCGCCGTCTTGTTTCCAAGACCTATACGAAACTCGTAAACATCACGAGCGGTCAAAACCTCCACTACTACAACGGACTCCCGCTATACCTGCGACGCGACGTTCTTCGGTTTCACGTTGAGGCGACAGGGCTTGGCTATCAAGCGGAATTCCTGCTCCGACTTTTGCAAGAGAACAGGAGCTACGAACAGATTCCTCTGACCGCAATAGACAGAGAAGGCTCAGCTGCACTGAGTCTCCGCAATTTCGTCTCTGTAGGCTATTCCTTGTTCAAGATACTTGCGAAGCGCATACGCGGCGCAGTCTTTGGTTAAAGTGGCTTCTGCCACCAGACTAGGCATCAATCGATGATGAGTGAACAAAACCACGATCTACCCTATCTGCGGCGCTCGGTCTGTCCAGGATGTGGTACGGCCGTCGACGAAGCGCGGGTGGTACGCGAGAGCAGCCCACCGGCCGAGGCGCTGCCATTTGCCCGGCACAGCCGTTTTGCTGCTGGTTACGACACGGATCGCGTGTTTTTTTCCTACTTCAAATGCCCGACTTGTGAGCTGCAATATTGCCCCGAGTTCTACACGCAGGATCAATTGGAGGAGCTGTATGGGCATCAGCAGGAGAACATGGGTGGTGTTCCACTCGCTGCGCGGCGCGCAGCGCAAGAGCGTTATGCCGATCTTTTATTGAAGCACACCAACGGTCATGGCGGCTTTCTTGAAATCGGAGCAGATATAGGTTTGTTCGCAAAGCACTGTGCGGACAATTGGAACTTTGATCACTATTGGCTATTCGAGCCTAACCGAGAGGTTACGGCTGAACTTGACCGCGCCGTTCCGGGACAAAACAAAGACATTCTTTTTACAATGTGGCCCAGCGACGATGTGCCAGACGGAAGCATATCGGCGATGGCCCTTATTCACGTTCTTGATCATCTATTGGAACCGGTCGAGTATCTGGAGCAGTTGCTCGAAAAACTTGAACCAGGTGGCGTAATTCTAACGGTTACCCATAACTGTGAATCGCTTTTGGCGAGGGTGCTTGGAAAACGGTTTCCACCTTATGCGCTTCAGCATCCACAACTCTATTCGCCCGCGTCCATCCAAAACGTTTATGAAACAGCAGGTTTTGAGGTTTTGGAAACGACAGCAGCGGTCAACTATTTCCCGGTGATGCATCTTGTCCGGGCGGCGTTTACCATTCTTGGATTGCCGGCTCCTTTGGCCAGCATCAATGGCCCTATCCTTCCTATTCGGCTGGGCAATATAGCAACTGTCGCGCGCAAGCCATACGCATGACCGGCTTGCTGCGGATTACCTACGAGGCGCCGAGCACACCTCGGAACGCTGCGCTCACTCTATGATCTTCAGCGGTCGTTGACAGTTGGTTTGAGCCAAAAGATACTCCGTGCCAATCAGAGTTCGTAATTTCGCGGACCTCAAGCAGGGCTACTACGTGACAACCAGGGAGAAGACGGCGACGACACCGCCCGTGTGGCTCACACGGGCTTTTGCGTATGATGTATTTCTCGTTGGTTCATTCTGTTGTTGTCTTATATTTCTCGCCATTTCCGATATTCGCATTGCGGTCCATCAGGCGATTACATTCGACCTGTATGACGGCTATCTCGAATACATCATTACCGGGGGTAAGGAAGGCACAGTTCCGACGACCCCTTGGCGGGAAAGGATCGGCGGCGTCCTGGCGCTGGTCCCATTCACCTCCTTCCCGCCAATACCCTTTGGCGGAGGCCAGGGTGTGGTTGGGGACCGCGCCTACCTCTATCATTCCATCGTGTTTGGCAACACGGTGTATCTCGGAATCATGTCGATTTCGATGCTCTACCTGAAACCAAACCAAAAACTCAATTATGTTTTGATGGCGGTCCTGTTTGCGGCGTTGGTTGGCTTCAAAGGTGTCGCAGTAGTCGGTTTCTGTTTTGTGTTCGCCATCATATTGACGCACAAACTCAACTTTGTGGTGCCGGCCATTTTGATGGTCTTAGGAATGACAGTCGCCGAAAAGGTGATCCTAACGGTCGGGGCTTATTTCGGCGCAATCATCCTACTTCACTTTAGGGACCATGGTCTGTGGCAACAGATCAAGCAAAGGAGCCTGCAGCTTTCGCTTCTTCCTTGGCGATACATCCTGCTTTCAGCCCTGAGCGGTCTGCTCATCCTGGCGTACCTCTACGTGCGAGCCGAGTACGGCAACTATATCACTGCAGACACGCCTCTAGCGGTGGATCCCTTTCGGAAAGTCGTCTTGTTTTTCGGGGAACTGTTCTCCCTGCGCGGCGCGCTGTTGATCCTGCCGGCACCGATCCTGTTGATTGGCATTTGTTACTTCTCATTGGAGAAAGATGCATTCTTCAGGATCATGGTTGTCCTTGCCGTCCTCACAATTGCGTCGCTGCAAGGGGAATTGGGCATCACCATCGGCCGCGTCCTGCTCTATACGATGCCGCTAATCGTCTACGAATACATGAAGATGAACGGCTTCCAGCTAAACGCAACTGCCAGCCGGTCATGAACAAAGCAGCGTAACCGTGCGGTCGGACCCCAAAAAGCCAAATGATTCGTCATGCCGCCAGACCTGACGGTCGCGCCGACGCGCAGGAGCTCGCACTCCTATACCGGCTGCCGGATAGTCTGAATATTAGGAAAGGGGTGGCCGATCGAACACGTGACGTAACAGAGGAGGCCACTCCTACCACGCCCCGATCGGCCGGTCCCGCGGACCCAGGAGATGCGGCGGACCCAGGCACACGCGAGATCAAACTCTCTTCTTCAGCGGAAAGCCCCGGCTTGCCTTACGCAAAGCATGCCAGATTTTGCGGCCCCCAACCGTCACACTATGGTGAAAAACAACTATAGCACAGCCCCATCCGAACATGAAGAATCGGTGGAGGGTGCCGCCCTAAGGCATTGGATTATAATAAAAAATTAAGGTTAACGGCGCCGGTTTTTGGCTGAAACCCTGACCTGTTGCGGCATTTTCGCCACGCAGCGCTTCAAGACTGACTTCACGCAGCTTCGGTATTCACCCGGTTTCGACCGTCTCTTTTTGCTTTGTAGAGCGCCTGGTCTGCCCGCTCAAGAAGCGCCTCAGCGCTGTCATAGGGCCAAATCGCCCCGGCAAGACCAATGCTGACGGTGACCTCAATGGCCTCCTCAACTTCCGTCTTGAAAGCCCGCTCCGCGACCCGTGTACGCAGGCGTTCCGCAATCGCAATCGCCGTCTCAGCGTCTGTGTCCGGCATCACGACCACGAATTCTTCGCCACCAAGTCTGCAGGCGAGATCAATGCCGCGCACATTCGCGGAGATGCGACGTCCAAACTCCTGCAAGACTTCATCACCTGCAGCGTGGCCATAGGTGTCATTGACGGCTTTGAAGTAGTCGATATCAAGCAGCATCAGCGAAAGTGGTTTGCCGCTGTGAGCGCCCTCTTCCACCAATGTCGTCAGGTGGTTCGTCATATAGCGGCGGTTGTAGAGACCGGTCAGCGCGTCGGTGAAGGCCATCTCAAGACTGCGCTGGAAATTGTCTTTCAACTGATCCTGATAGCGCTTGCGGCGAAGCTGTGTGCGGCACCGCGCCATGAGCTCGTTCCGCTCGACCGGACGCATGAGATAATCATTGACGCCCATATCCAGTGCGCGGACCAGGCGTCCCATATCGCCTTCTTCCACCATCGCCAGAATGGGTGTTTGCCGTGTCGCGTCGAGAGACCGCATCTGGGAACAGAGCCGAAGCCCATCTTCTTCCTTGAGGGACAAGGAAATCAGCACCAGGTCAAACTCGTCGCTTGATGCCAATTGCGTCAGATCTGCTGGGTTTTCAGCCACAGTCACATGGTGCTGCTCGCTCAACATCTCACAGAGGCGCGCCCTCTGCCGCTCTCGGTCATCGACCACAAGGCATCGCCCTCCTTGGTCGCTGGGCAGATCGCTTGCCGCTGAATCAATGCCACCGATACGCTGGCCCGTGGATTCCCGCATACGCAATTCATCGGTCAGGGTCTTCAGCCGCACCAGGCTTTTGACCCGTGCAAACAAAGCAATGTCGTTGATCGGCTTTGTTAGAAAGTCGTCGGCGCCACTCTCCAGACCTTTAACCCGGTCAGATTGCTGGTCGAGGGCCGTCACCATAACGATGGGAATATGATAGGTTTCGGGAAGCTGCTTCAGGCGCTCGCACACCTCATAGCCGTCCATGCCCGGCATCATGACATCAAGCAGCACGATATCCGGCTGTTCGCTTTGCGCCATTTCGATAGCTGTCGGGCCATCGGGAGCCTGGATAACGTCGAAATACTCGGCCGTCAGCTTTGCTTCCAGGAGCTTCAGATTGGCTGGAATGTCATCAACAATGAGAACTCGGGCGGTCACAACTTACCCCAAAAAACGCTGAACCGTTTCCAGGAACTGCGTCACCGAAATCGGTTTCGCAATATAAGCTTCGCATCCGCCTTCCCGGATCTTTTCCTCGTCGCCTTTCATCGCAAATGCGGTGACGGCAACCACGGGAATTTCGCGCAGATTATCGTCTTCCTTGATCCACTTGGTGACCTCGAGGCCAGAGACTTCCGGCAGCTGAATGTCCATGAGAATCAGGTCAGGATGGTTGGACCGTGCGATTTCCAGCGCCTCGATACCGTCCTTCGTTTGAAGGGTCTGGTACCCATGCGCGTCAAGAAGATCGTGAAAGAGCTTCATATTGAGCTCATTGTCTTCAACGATAAGAACCGTTTTGGACATCGCTTTCATAACTCCAACACCCCATACTTTACCTGCTAAGATCAGCAGCGCTGCCGGGCGGAGGCAGCTTGTGACACAAAATGACCGACTTTTCAGTCTTCCATCAGACCTCAATATCCTTAACCAATCCTTTAAGATTTGGGGGATATCCGCCAATATCCGTACTTGACCAGCACTTGATAAATATTTGGTTTCAAAAAGAAAATGCACACACCCCTATCCCCCGAGGCTGCGGAAGCCGTCGCTCTCCAAGCCCTCACACACATCGCGGCCGACGAGGACCTTCTAGGCGCTTTTTTGACCCAGACGGGCCTTGCAGGTGATGAACTCAAGGCCCAGGCGACCGATCCCGCGCTCTTGGGAGGTGTCCTCGACTTTCTCCTAAGCGACGAAGCAGGTCTTCTCGCATTCTGTGAGGCCGTGAGCATGGAACCGGAACTGCCCGGCCGGGCTAGACAATCGCTTCCGGGTGGCGAACAGGTGCATTGGACATGAGTACTCCAACGGAATTGGATGCGGACGTCCGCGAAGCCCTCAATAAGCTCAACCTGGACCCATCGCAGCCGCTGATCATTTCAGACGCCGATGAGGTCCTCCTTCAGTTTGTGGCAGGCCTGGAGGGCTACCTGGAAAGACAGGGGCTCTGGCTCGACCTGCAAACCTTTGCTTTGTCGGGAAACATCAAACGCAAAGACACCAATGAGCCGGTGCCCATGGAGCAGACCCCAGATATCCTATCGGGCTTTTTTAAGTCCGAAGCGGGCAATCTGACCGCCGTCGACCATGCAGCAGATGCCCTTCGTACGCTCTCCAATCGGGCTCAGGTCATCGTTCTGACTAATGTCCCCTTTGAGCAACGCGATGCCAGAGCGGAAAGCCTCGCCCGACAGGGCATGGACTACCCGGTGATCGCGAACAAGGGTCTCAAAGGTCCTGCAGTAAGCCATATCGCAGATGCATTCAGCGCCCCGGTGTTTTTCCTCGATGACATTCCACACAATCTGAAGTCTGTGGCGGAGTCCCACGAAGAAAGCCGCCGACTGCACTTCATAGCAGACAAGCGGCTTGCCAAGCTTCTGCCGCCCTCCAAGCATAGTCATTTTCATTCGAGCCATTGGCCGGATGCGCAGTCATTCATGGAAGACGAATTGGCGGCCCTCGGATTCTAACTTGGCGTTCTAAGGGAGTTTGTGATGCGCCTGGGCGTCGACCTTGGTGGAACGAAGATCGAAGCCATCCTGATGGATCAGCATGGCGCTATCTCCGAACGCCAACGGATTGCGACCCCACGGGGCGACTATGCCCAAACGGTCATCGCGATCCGAGATTTGGTCAATGATGTTGGCAGTGCCGCCCCAGACGCCCTGCCCGTTGGGATCGGCATTCCAGGGACGGTCTCACCCGCCACCGGGCTCGTCAAAAATGCCAACTCTACGTGGCTGATCGGCAAAGCCTTCGACAAGGATCTGGAGGCTGCCCTCAATCGCCCTGTGCGCCTGGCAAACGATGCCGACTGCTTTACGTTGTCCGAGGCCGCTGACGGAGCCGGCGCAGGCCATGCATCTGTATTTGGCGTAATTCTTGGCACCGGTGTGGGCGGCGGTCTCGTCATCAATGGAAGCCTCGTTGCAGGCCCAAATGCGATTGCGGGTGAATGGGGCCACAACGCCCTGCCCTGGCCGACGTCACCGGAACTCCCCGGTCCCGCGTGCTATTGCGGAAAGACAGGCTGCATTGAGACCTGGCTCTCTGGACCAGCCTTGGAGCGGCAGGCCGCATCCACAGGTCTTGAGGACCTGAAGGCGCTGGATGTGGCGGAACAGGCCGCAGCCGGAAGTGACAATGCCAAAGAGCTTATCGATCAATATGCAGATCGCCTCGCCCGTGCACTCGCAGGCGTGATCAATATCCTTGATCCGAATGTCATTGTGCTTGGTGGAGGCCTCTCTGCCATCAAGCAGCTTTATGCACTCGTTCCGCAAAAGTGGGCGGCCCATGTCTTTTCCGACACGGTCGTGACAAAGATCAAACCAAATGCCCACGGGGATTCCAGCGGTGTCCGCGGCGCCGCCTGGCTTTGGCCCGACACTGAGGGCAGCTGAGATGGCACTTCCCACGCATGGATATTGTCGGGATTGCCTCACGACGGTGCCAAAGGGCGATACGAGATGCCCGGCATGCCGCCGGCCACGCATTTTGCACCATCCAGAACTACACAAGCTCAGTATCGCCCACCTCGACTGCGATGCCTTCTACGCCGCCGTCGAGAAACGCGATAATCCGGAGTTGAAAGACAAACCGGTGATTATCGGCGGCGGCAAGCGCGGTGTGGTAAGCACCGCCTGCTACATCGCGCGCATTCGCGGCGTGGGCTCCGCCATGCCCATGTTCAAAGCCTTGAAGGCCTGTCCCGAAGCGGTGGTGATCAAACCCAACATGGAAAAATACGCCAAGGCAGGCGGTGAGGTGCGCGCCCTCATGCGCGAACTGACACCCCTGGTCGAGCCCCTCTCCATCGATGAAGCCTTCATGGATCTGAGCGGAACAGAGCGCCTTCATCACGCCCCCGCTGCTCTTACCATGCTGCGTCTGGTTAACCGCATCGAGGAGGAAATCGGCATCACCGTGTCAGTCGGCCTCAGCTTCAACAAGTTCCTGGCAAAGGTCGCATCAGACCTCAACAAACCCCGTGGTTTCTCCGTGATCGGCGAAGATGAAGCCATGGAGTTCTTAGGCGATAAGCCAGTCTCCATCATTTGGGGCGTCGGCAAAGCCTTCAACGCAAAACTTAAGAAAGACGGCATCACGCTCGTGCGTCACATCCGTCAATATGACGAGAGTGCCTTGGTCGCACGGTATGGGACGATGGGGCGCCGTCTGTGGCAGCTTTCAAACTGTCAGGACAGCCGTCGGATCAAGCCGCATGGGGCCGCGAAAAGCATTTCGGCAGAGACCACCTTTTTTGACGACATCAACGACTTAGAGGAGCTGAAACGCAAGCTATGGCCGCTTTGCGAACGAGTCGCCAAACGGGCAAAAAAGGCGAAGATCGCTGGCAAAACGGTCACGCTAAAACTGAAAACAGCAAGCTTCAAGTCACGGACCCGCAGCCAGACACTGCCCAACCCGACACTTCTTGCGGACGTTCTCTACCAAACCGCTCTGCCCCTCCTCGAGCCCGAAGCGGATGGCACTCCCTTTCGTCTCATGGGGATCGGCATCTCATCTCTGACGGACGCGGACCTCGCCGATCCGGCGGACCTTCTTGATCCAGGTGCAACACGTCGCGCGGACGCGGAGCGCGCTATGGACACGGTCCGCGAGAAATTCGGCGAAGACGCCATCAAAAAAGGGCGAGGTTTAAAGCGCTAATTCCTAACAGGGGTCCGGCACCAGATAGGTGACATCGGTGAGAGTCCCGTTGATGACAATGTCCCCATAGTCCAACCGCATGTTGGAGGACACACCGTTGGCGAAGAGACGATAGGAAACCTGATAGTCAGGAATGCCTTCTTGCTCATGGGGAAGAAAATAACTCACCTGCACAGGCCATGAGGGCGCCGAAGAAATATCGAGTCCGTCGCCGCTAATTGAAGCCTGGTCTATATCCACGCGGCCCGACTTTCCGATAAATGAGCTCACCAGGAAAAAATAGTCGGTCTCCGTTCCTTCAAACACGGAGGCGCTCATGAGGGACTTTCCAGCCTCGGCCGTCTCCACAAGATCCCGCACGAATTCACTTGGAAAGACAACATCATCTGGCAATTGCAGCTCAGCATCTTTCGGCCGCGAGAACGTGGCCAACGACGCCGACGCGGACCGCTCTGCTATTCCCGAAACGGTCTCCTCCAACTGCGAACCCGCGTACCGTTGAACTTCATAACGAAAGGTGTCGCCATCACCACTTTCCCAAGACGTTAAGCGCAGATCACGGACCATCGCGCCACCGTCCGTGTCCGCTATCTGCGTCACCAGCCTTTGAGTCAGCGTAAATCCATCGCAACTATTGCCGGTCCACTCCAGCACCATGCGGCCGGACAGGCCGGCAATGTCGGCGCTTGTCTCCGCCGCCGAGAGCTCAAGGTCATAGACAGCTCGGTGGTTCGCCAGCTCTGCCGCGACCGCACTGCTCACCCAGCCACTCAGTAGTAAAATCGACAAGGTTCTTGCGAGCGCAGAAAATAGCGGCAATTGTACGACGCGCCGGCGGTGCGGGTGATGTTCTTCAGATCGAAATAATCTCATGTCTAAACCGAGAATCCTTGTTACGCGAAAGCTTCCCCCAGCCGTCGAAGAAAGACTGCAAAAAGACTATCAGCCTGACCTTAACCGGTCAGATGAAATTTACGGACAAGAAGATTTGATTGCGCGGGCGAAGGACGCTGATGCCCTGCTTGTAACCGTCACCGACAGGATAGACAGTGACTTGATTGCGCGTTTGCCAGATACCGTCAAAATGATCGCCACATTTTCCGTCGGATATGACCAGATTGATGTTCGCGCTGCTGATGATCGGGGAATTGTTGTGAGCAACACCCCCGGGGTCCTCACAGACGCGACAGCCGACATCGCCATACTGCTGTTACTGGGTGCCGCGCGCGGCGCTGGAACCGGCGAAACCGCGATCCGCCAAAACACCTGGGAAAACTGGGCGCCAACCGGCTTCCTGGGTCGCGATTTTACGGGCAAGCGCCTCGGCATCCTGGGCATGGGTCGTATCGGGCAGGCCGTCGCCAAGCGCGCCCGCGCGTTCGACATGGAAGTCCATTATCACAATCGAAACCGCCTGCCGGATCAGGAAGAAGCGGGTGCGCGATATCATGACAGGCTGGAGAGCCTCCTACCTCATTGCGATTTCCTCTCTGTCCATGCCGCATCGACACGAGAAACCCGCGGGATAATCAATAGCGCGACCCTAAGCCTACTCCCCCGGGGCGCCATTTTCGTGAACACATCGCGCGGCGACCTGGTTGACGATGATGCCCTCATAGACGCGCTGAACTCAGGCCAAGTGGGCGCGGCCGGACTCGACGTCTTCAACAACGAACCCGATCTAGATCCGCGCTACAGAAGCCTGCCGAACACTTTTTTGCTGCCCCACCTCGGCAGCGCCACCCTCGAAACGCGAACGGCCATGGGCTTTTGCGCCCTGGACAATCTGGACGCCTTCTTCTCAAAGAACGCCCTCCCCAATCGAGTAGTGCCCTAGGCAAACTTCAACGGTTTAGACATCAAACGCTCGGCAAAATCTGCCGCCGCTCCTCTGTTTAAAGGCGATTTTTGGCTAATTCCAGCCACTTATTGGGTGGCACAGCCTTTGCGACATCTCCCACAGACACATGCGCGAAAACCGATTCACAGCGCATCAAGGAGACCACGCAATGGGCCAACAGCTACCAAACGACCCGACATTGGGCATTCTGGGAGACAGCATTCATCCTGTCATCGATACGATGGAAATGCGGCTGCGTTGCGAACTCCTGCGCGAAGCACAAGAGTCTGTTGATCCAAACACCGTTGTGGTCAAAGCGCTCGAATATGCTGCAGAAGCGGAGCAACGCATCGCAGAACTCAATGCTCGTGTTCGTACCCTGGAGTCTCTTGCCAAGACCGATGAACTCACGGGCCTGCTAAATCGTCGCGGCTTTTACGACATTGTCCGTCGCGAACTTCAGACGTCTGCCCGTCACAAAGAAACCGGCGTGCTCGCTTACATTGATCTGGATGAGTTCAAACCAATCAATGACAAATACGGCCATGCGGCCGGTGATGAGGTTCTTCGCGCTGTAGGTCGGCAGTTGGGTACAAACATACGCGCGACCGACTACGCCGCCCGCCTCGGCGGCGACGAGTTTGCCGTGCTCTTTGTTCGGGCAGAACATATTCCCGCTCGCGAACGCGCAAGGGCAATGCTCGAAGAACTCAACGATCTGACAGTGACCTGGAAGCGGAAAAAGATCCAGGTTCGCGCGAGCATGGGACTTGCCAACTACACGGGCGAAACTGCATTCGAGGAACTGTTGGCGCAATCTGATCGCGCCATGTACCGCGAAAAGCGTAAAGCAACCGAAAAACGCTCAGCCACCGGCGCTCGGTAAGGCAGGCTCCGGCTGGGTCAACCGACGGATGGCACCACCCCCTCTGGCAAGGACCGGCGTTGGGACCTGAATCACTTTCCGATCCGGGAACACCGAACCGATGATGGATGCGGCAACATCGTCCTTGGCATCACCAAACGCTGGCACGATGACAGCTCCGTTGGCGACATAGTAATCCAGATAGTTTGACGCCAGGGGCTTCCCATCGAGGTCAGTTTGCCGATTTTGAGGCAATGGAACCGAGGTCACCGTCAGCTTCTCGCCTTTCGCGGACACAGCCGCCTCAATATGCGCTCTATTGTCTTCCAGTGTGGCTCGATCAAAATCATCAGGGTCTGATATCTCCGACACCAAAACACGCCCGCGCCCAGCGAAAACCGCGACCCTGCTCACCTGCCCCTGGGTGGGATCGGCAGCGAGTCCCCCTCCCAGCCACACAACTTTCCGTGCGCCTAAGAAAAGGGCAAGCCTTTCCTCTATTTCGGGTCGCGTCAGTTCGGGATTCCGATCTTCGTTCAACAAACACTCTTCTGTCGCGAGCACAGTTCCATACCCGTCGGCACTTATGGCACCACCCTCCAAGATCATATCGGCCTTGAACGTGCGCACTTTCTTAGATTCGAGGACCTTTGCAGCGAGTGCTGCATCCCGCGAATACCCATGCACCGTGTTGCCCCAGCCATTAAACTGCCAGGCAATGCCCGCAATCTCATCCTCCAGATTGCTGAGATACATAGGCGCCGTATCTCGCGTCCAGCAATCATCGATTGGAAGCTCTAGATATTCGATATGTTCGTTACGTCCGCAAGCAAAGCGAGCCTGCGCAGCATCTTCCTCGCTCACAATAACCGTGACCGGTTCGTATACGGCGATGGTGCGAATAACCTCCGCCGCTTCGGCATAGGCCTGTGGCATCAAATCGCGCCACCGATCGGTCCTTGTCGGCCACTGCACCCAACACCGTGCATGCGGTTCCCACTCTCCCGGCAGAAAAAAACCTTCCCCCACGGGAGAGTGCAAATAATCGTCCATAAGGTCCCCTAATCAGACTCAAAATGCTGCGCAACGCCCCTATTGTGACGTAAACTGGCAAGAAAGAAACAGCGCCGACAGCGTTTGGCAAACAGGGTTTTGAAATGAGTAGCACCACAGCAGACCGGCTGAGCGAGCTGGGAATCACCCTTCCTAAACCAACACCTGCAGCAGGGACATATTCGCCCTTCGTGATATCAGGCAATCTTGTCTTTATTTCCGGCCAGGTTCCCGTCGGACCCAAGGGGCTGGAGTTTCAGGGCAAGGTTGGGAATGCCTTTAACGTCGATGAGGCCAAAGCCGCCGCCCGCCTTTGCGCGATCAATATTCTGGCGCAACTCTCCGCTGCTCTTGAGGGAGACCTCGACCGGGTCACGCGGTGCGTAAAGCTCGGTGGCTTTGTCAATTCGGTGCCGGAATTCGGTGACCACCCAGCCGTAATGAACGGCGCCTCCGACCTCATGGTCGATGTCTTCGGGGACAAAGGCAAACATGCTCGTTTCGCCGTCGGTGCGCCATCCCTGCCCTTCGACGTGGCGGTCGAAGTCGAAGCCGTTTTCGAGATCATATAGGCTGATTGGTAGGAACCGCTTAAATGGGTGACGCTGAACAGGTGGTGATGAAGGTGGTGCCCAGCATGGGAGAAATCCCTGCTGCTGCCTGGGACGCCTGCGCCAACCCAGGCGGAGATATTGCGGATGTGCCCTTCCTGTCCCATGCCTTCCTGAAAGCTCTGGAAGATAGCGGATCCGCGACCGCCAGAACGGGCTGGGCGCCCCATCACCTCATTCTCGAAGAGACCGACGGGAGCCTTGCCGGCGTGGTGCCGATGTACATGAAGAACCACAGCCAGGGCGAATATGTATTTGACTATGGATGGGCAGACGCTTTTGAGCGCGCGGGCGGCAATTATTACCCCAAACTTCAGGTCTCGGTGCCGTTCACGCCGGCCACCAGCCGGCGCATCCTCGCACGACCTGGTCTCTTTCAGGAGCGCACGGAAGACCAATTGACCGCTGGCATGATCGAGCTGGCACGCCAGCTCGAAGTCTCCTCAGTACACCTGACCTTCCTGCCTGAGAGCCAGTGGACCAGACTGGGTGACCTGGGTTTCCTTCAACGCACAGATCAACAGTTTCATTGGCTGAATAAGGGCTACGAAACCTTCGAAGATTTCTTAAGCGACCTCGCGTCCCGCAAGCGGAAGAACCTTCGCAAGGAAAGAGAACGGGCCGTTGAGAACGGCATCGAAATCGAATGGGTCACAGGGTCCGGCCTGACCGAAGCCCATTGGGATGCGTTCTTTGAGTTCTATACAGACACCGGCATGCGCAAGTGGGGCTCACCCTATCTCACAAGAGAGTTCTTCTCCATGGTCGGCGAAACCATGCCAGACGAAACACTGCTAGTGATGGCGAAACGTGACGGCCGTTACATCGCAGGCGCCCTGAATTTTGTGGGCTCGGACACTCTTTTCGGCCGAAACTGGGGCTGCATTGAGCACCACCCGTTTTTGCATTTCGAGGTTTGCTACTACCAAGCCATCGATTTTGCGATCTCGCGCGGGCTCAAGAAGGTCGAAGCCGGGGCTCAAGGAGCCCATAAGCTTGCGCGAGGCTATTTGCCAACCCATACCTATTCCGCCCACTATATTGCCAATCCGAGCTTTAGGGAGGCTGTGGAACGCTTTCTCGAACAGGAGCGGCGTCACATAGATCACGACATCGCGGCGCTCAGCCAACACGCCCCCTTTCGACAATCGAGTGACGAAAACTAGGAAACACCCATGGCGTATGACGAAAACAACATATTCGCGAAAATCCTGAGAGGCGAAGCGCCTTGCATCAAGGTCTATGAGGACGACAAGACCTTTTCGTTCATGGATGTCATGCCGCAGGCAGACGGCCATACCCTCGTCATTCCAAAAGCACCTGCGGAAAACCTGTTCGACCTCGAGCCGCAGCACTATGCAGCTCTCGCAATGGTCACCCAGAAAATAGCCGCTGCTGTGAAGCAAGCCATTGGCTCACCTGGCGTGATGATTGCACAGTTAAACGGCGCAGATGCGGGACAGACTGTCTTTCATTTCCATAACCACATCATCCCTCGCTGGAGCGGCCTGGAGATGAAGCTTCATGCCCGTGAGATGGCTGATATGGGTAAGCTAGAAGAACAGGCACAAAAAATACGCGCCGCACTCTGAGAAAGCGCACCGAACATATCTATTGGGGGATAGACATATGTTGACCAAAAAACTCGCTGTGACGTTGATGATGTCCGCCGCGATGACGTTGCCACTCAAAGCAGCGGAAGGTGTATCCGGCTATACGCTCGAAGAGGTGGTTCCGGGCTCTGCATTTCATGGCATTCACGGTCTGACCTTCACGTCTGACAATAGGATCTTGGCCGGTAGTGTTCTTGGCCGCGCGATTTACGAGATCGATGGAGAGACCGGCGAAAGTTCCATTTACATTGGCGCGCCAGAAGGTATGGCGGATGATCTTGAAGAAGGACCGAACGGAGAGCTCGGCTGGACCGCTTTTCTCGATGGCAAATATTACTTGCGAACCAGCGACGGGGACATCCTCACATTGGCCGAGGGGCTGCCGGGTTTGAACTCAACTGCGTGGTCGCCCGACGGCCGCCTCTTTACGACACAGGTTTTTCTGGGCGACGCACTCTATGAGCTCGATCCGGCCGGAAACGCCCCACCTCGTAAGATTATGGAGGGCATGGGCGGCCTGAATGGGTTTGATTTCGGCGCCGACGGGAAACTCTACGGGCCTCTCTGGTTCAAGGGCCAGGTCGTGCGCGTAGACGTAGACACCGCGGAGCTGGAAGTCATCGCGGACGGGTTTGAAATCCCTGCTGCCGTCAACTTCGACTCCAAGGGCAACCTATGGGTTGTCGATACAGCGCGCGGAGAGGTCGTCCGGGTCGACATTGAGACCGGCAACAAGACCGTGGTCGCCAACGTGAGTCCGTCCATTGACAATCTGGCGATCAGTGCGTCCGACGAGCTCGTGATCACGAACATGGCCGACAATGCGGTAATCAAGATAAATACCGAGACCGGCGAAAGCACACCTCTGACAAGCGGCGCACTGGCCGTTGCTTCAGACCTTGCTATGGTGACGGATGAAAACGGCAAAGAGACGCTCTACATGGCCGACCTCTTTTCCTTCAGGACACTCGACATTGAGACCGGTGATGTGTCGGAAGTCGGGCGTGTCTTTGGCGCCAATATCGACTACCCCATCAGCGTCGGCGTGAATGGCGGCGAGTTGGCACTCGCCGGATGGTCCGCGGGCATGGTGCAGCGCTACAACTCGACAACGGGCGAACTTGGGGACATCCACCACAACTTCACGACCCCACTTGACGCTCTACCGCTGCCGGGTGGCGATACTCTTGTTGCTGAATATGCCCGTGGCGCTCTGGTGCGAGTGGAAGGCAGCGATTGGTCCAAACGCACCGACGTGGCTACTGGTCTAGCCGGTCCATCTACACTTCTGGCACTGGAGAATGGAAACGTACTCGTCTCCGAAAACATCTCCGGCACAATCTCCGAGATTGACCTCGCCACCGGCGAAAAGACAGTGATAGTCGAAGGCCTCGCGGGACCGGAAGGGTTTGATCGGAGTACAGACGGTACGCTCTATGTCGCCGAAGTGGGGTCGAAACAGATTTCTATGATTTCAGTCGCTGGCGAAAAATCCGTCATCGGGAAGGATCTGCCGATTGGTTTTGCCGGACCCGCTGATGGTCTGCCGATTTATGTGCCGACAGGGGTTGCCGTGTCTGCCGCTGGCGATGTTTACTTTGCTTCTGATATGGAAGCTGCAATCTACAAACTGGCCCCTCAATGATCGATGTCTTTCCGGAAGCGGAGGCGCTTCCCCTCTTCCCCAGCCGTGACTTCAAGAAAACCATAGCGTTCTATGACAAATTGGGGTTTGGGGTCCGCCTTCATAATCCGGGCGAGTACCTTATTCTGGTGAATGGACCCATGGAGATCCATTTTTTCCCTTACCCAGAGGTCGACCCGAAGACCAGCATCGTTGGCGCCTACTTCCGGTCCGACGATGTCGATACGCTGTTTGACATTCTGTCGCCGGAGGAACTCCCCACCGCCGGCATCCCGAGACATGAACCACCAAGAGACCGCTCTTGGGGCATGCGCGAATTTTACATCGTCGACGAAGATGGAACGCTGCTCAAATTCGGGCAGGAAATCCCTGCAAACAGAGCCGAAGCTTAAGGCGCGTAGCTCGACCGGCACTTGATGCCCCAATGGCCATCCTCGAGTGTCACCACATAAATAGAGTCAAAGTGACCAATGACGCTGTCATCTTCGCGATACCGCGTGAACCGTGTATCGAGATGAACTTTGTCCTCACCTGAATGGATCACCTCACGTCGGTCCCAGCCAGAATGATGCCATCCGTCTCCGAGATTATTGTCGAACATCTCCGGCTTATGCCATCCCGGTCCGTCAATGATCGCCATGGTGTTGGACGCCAATCTTATGCTTGGGAAGTTGAAGGTCTTCTCCCAGGCTTGCAAGTCCCTTGCATTAAACGCGGTCATGAATGCATCGAGACAAGCCTGTGCCCCGGCGATCGCTGTTTCGTTTCCCAAATCTACCTCCCATAGAAAAACAGCCGACCCTGTAAGGATCGGCTGTTGTCTGTTCTGTGTTTCGCTTTAATCAACCAAGAGTGGGACCTTCGGCACTGAGCCACCATCGCCGCCGGATCCATCATCGTCTGGCTTGTCTGGACCCTTGCCGTCACCTTTGTCCGCCCGGGGCTTGCCCGCTCTCGGCGGATGAGCCTCAAACTCAAACGCAAGCTCATCCTTGTCGGCATCCACTTTGACGCGAACGATGCCACCTTTGGTGAGCTGACCGAAGAGAACTTCATCAGCCAGAGGCTTCTTGATGTTCTCTTGGATAACGCGCGCCAATGGCCGCGCACCCAATTGTTCATCATAGCCCCGGTTGGCGATCCACCGGTTCGCCTCTTCAGTGAGTTCGATCGTGACATTGCGATCTGCCAGCTGCGCTTCAAGCTGAAGCACGAACTTCTCGACAACACGCGCAATGACATCTTCCGGCAGGTTCTGGAACGGAATGGTCGCATCCAGTCTGTTGCGGAACTCAGGGGTGAAGAGCTTCTTGATGGCGTCTTCGTCTTCGCCTTCGCGCTTCGTACGGCCAAACCCGATGGGCGCCCGAGCCATATCCGATGCGCCCGCATTGGTTGTCATGATCAGGACAACATTGCGGAAGTCGATCTTCTTGCCGTTATGATCCGTGAGCTTCCCGTGGTCCATGATCTGCAACAGAATGTTGAAGAGATCTGGATGGGCCTTCTCGATCTCGTCGAGGAGCAGCACACAATGCGGGTGCTGGTCAACGCCATCTGTGAGCAGACCGCCCTGATCGAAGCCGACATAGCCCGGAGGCGCCCCAATAAGACGGGACACCGTGTGACGTTCCATATATTCCGACATATCGAACCGCAGCATCTCAACGCCCATAATGTCGGCGAGCTGCCGCGCAACTTCGGTCTTACCAACACCCGTCGGACCAGAGAACAGATAGGAGCCGATGGGTTTCTCAGGCTCGCGAAGCCCGGCCCGCGCAAGCTTGATGGAAGACGCAAGCGCTTCAATCGCCTGATCCTGCCCATAGACGACCCGTTTCAGCTCGACATCCAGGTCCTTGAGCTTCTCTGTGTCCGTTTTGGAAACAGACTTCGGTGGAATGCGCGCCATCGTGGCAACGACTTCCTCAATCTCTTTCACGCCAACGGTCTTCTTGCGACGAGTCTCCGGCTTCAGCATCTGTCGGGCGCCGGCCTCATCAATCACATCGATCGCCTTATCCGGCAGCTTCCGGTCATGCATATATTTCGCTGACAGATCGACCGCCGACTTGATGGCATCGTTCGTGTAGCGCAGCGAGTGAAACTCCTCGAAATAGGGTTTCAGGCCCTTCAGGATCTTCACCGCATCCGAGATGGACGGCTCTGTGACATCGATTTTCTGGAACCGCCGAACCAGAGCCCGGTCTTTCTCGAAGTGCTGACGATATTCCTTGTAAGTCGTCGACCCCATGCAGCGAAGCGTGCCACTGGCAAGTGCTGGCTTCAAGAGGTTGGACGCATCCATCGCCCCGCCACTCGTCGCGCCGGCGCCGATCACCGTATGGATTTCGTCGATGAACATGATCGCGCCTGGATACTCTTCCAGCTCTTTGATCACCTGTTTGATGCGTTCTTCGAAATCGCCGCGATAGCGCGTACCGGCAAGCAAGGTGCCCATATCCAGCGCAAAGATTGTGGCGTCCTCCAGCACCTTCGGGACTTCGCCTTGGACGATTTTCCGAGCAAGGCCTTCAGCGATGGCCGTCTTGCCGACGCCTGGGTCACCGACAAACAAGGGGTTGTTCTTGGAGCGACGGCACAGGATCTGAATGGTGCGCTCAACTTCCTTATCACGCCCAATCAGCGGATCAATCTTTCCGCCTTTCGCCTTCTCGTTCAGATTTACACAATAGGCATCGAGTGCCTCGGTCGTGCTCTTCGGCGAACCGCCACCTTCTGATGAAGATTGCGTCTCATCATCTTCCGAAGCGCCGCGCGGTGTGCGTGACTCGCTCATGTCGCCGCGCTTGGCGATGCCGTGGGAAATATAATTGACTGCGTCATAGCGCGTCATTTCCTGCTCCTGCAGGAAGTAGGCGGCATGGCTCTCGCGTTCCGCAAACATCGCGACGAGTACATTGGCACCCGTCACTTCTTCGCGGCCCGAAGATTGAACATGGATGACCGCGCGTTGGATCACCCGCTGGAACCCGGCGGTTGGTTTGGCTTCTTCTTCCCCATCCACAATCAGGCTGGAGAGTTCATTGTCGATATAGTGCAGTAGCTGTTGGCGAAGAGCATCCAGATCCACATTGCACGCCCTCATGACGGCCGCTGAATCCTGGTCATCAAGCAGCGAGAGCAGCAAATGCTCAAGCGTCGCATATTCGTGATTACGCTCATTTGCGAGCGCCAGCGCGCGATGAAGGCCTTCTTCCAAACTACGAGACAGTGATGGCACGACGTCCCTTTCTGTTGGCTGTGATCGAGACGGACGTCTCAATCAAACTCATACCCCGCCCTCTTCAGAATCTTCGCTCCGTTAAGAATCTGGGAACTATAAGAGTCTGGAGATTAGCTTAGCCGCATTCAAGCCCCTGTCCACGTAGATTTTGGGCGTGAGGCGGGGCCAATTGACCCAGTGGAACGGGGTCAGTCCCGCTCCATGGTGCACTGGAGGGGATGTTGGTTCTGCCGGGCAAAGTCGACCACCTGGGTCACCTTGGTTTCGGCTACCTCATAGGTATAAACGCCGCAGATACCCACACCGTTCTGATGGACATGCAGCATGATCGTGGTCGCTTCTTCCATGCCTTTATTGAAGAACTTCTGAATGACATGCACCACAAATTCCATCGGGGTGTAGTCATCATTCAGGATCAAAACCTTGTAGAGTGAAGGTTTTTTGGTCTTCGGCTTGCTGCGGGTTATGACGCCGGTATCGGAGCCATTTCCCCCATCAAAGTCATCATCGCGGTCGTTATCAGCCATGCAGGGCTCAAAAACTTTCTTGAGGGGCAGAAGGCGCACGAAATCGCCCGTTCCGCCGCCGGTGATCTTTGGCCCTAAGATAATCCATGTCGGCTGATTTGTAAGGGACCCGAAACCACAAAAAACACCCGCTTGCAGCCGCATAGCCGCCTTTTTGTCATCAAGCCGCCGGCGCATCAGGCCGCGCCGCTTCGTGGCGGGCGTTTACCCACAGGCTTGGACCGGCATTAACCTTACGGTAACCGCTGGGGCGTAATTTGGACCCTTGTAAAAATGCCTGAGTTTCTGCGCTTTTTCGCGCATTAAGGCGAGTAAGGGACACGTTTCGGGAGCAATACTCGCGGCACGTGGATTGAGACCATGTTGATGTTGATCCTGCCGGAAGCGATTGAAACAGCAAAAGTCTACGCGGAATTGGCCTTTTTGGGAGACCCGGTTGAGTTTGCTCTGGGTGTCGCTTTGTCCGCTTTGGCACTTCTATCGCTTCAGTAACGCCTAAAGGGGCTGGTGACGTTGGAAATGACCCAAGAAGTAACGCGACCCTCAACCGTTGATTCGCGTCCATGGGCGCTGAAGCTCACGGGTCTTATGACACTTTTGGTCACTGCAGCCATTGGGCTAACTCTCCAGTTTTCCACGCCAGCGCATGCCAACAACAAATACGCCGCTGTGGTCATCGACGGCCATACCGGTCGCATCGTCTATTCCCGGAGCGCGGACCGTCCTCGATACCCCGCGTCGCTGACCAAGGTCATGACCCTCTATGTTCTGTTTGAGGAACTCGAAGCAGGCCGCGTGCACTTGAATACCCGCATGCAAGTATCTCCACGCGCAGCTGAACAGCCGCCGTCGAAATTGGGTGTGCGTGCAGGCACAACCATCACCGTAGATGATGCGATCCGCGCCCTGGTGACAAAATCCGCCAACGACGTAGCAGTGGTGGTCGCAGAGCACATTTCGGGCAGTGAATATCGCTTCGCTCAGCGCATGACGACCCGCGCCAGGTCCTTGGGCATGCGCCGCACCCGTTTCATGAATGCATCCGGCCTTCCGAACAACCGGCAGCTCACAACCGCCCGCGATATGGCCACCCTCGCCCAACGCGTCCAACGTGATTTCCCTGACTATTACAGCTTTTTCTCTGTCACTGAGTTCCGCTTCAATGGCCGTCGCTACACCAACCACAACCGGCTGGTTGGACGCTATGCAGGCACAACAGGCTTAAAAACCGGATACACACGCGCGTCCGGCTTCAATCTGACCGCGACCGTTGAACGCCAGGGCAAATATCTGATCGGTGTCGTCCTTGGAGGCCGCACCGCCCGCTCCCGCGACGACCATATGGTCTCCATTTTGGACAGGGCATGGGGCAGCGCTATCGCCATGAACACGCCCCGTACCAGGCTTGCCGCCGTTCCCATGCCACGGACCCGTCCTGGCTCGCGCCCGGCCACCCGGTATGTATTGGCCTCTGCGGTTAGCACACCTGTTCCCGCCCCGCCGCCACAAGGCGACGCAAGCCTAGACATTGCCTTTTCCGGCCCTGAGGACCTCGCCCTGGTCGACACAACGACGCTCAAGTCGACAACACTTGACGCAGAGAGCGATGCATTCAATCCATCTAGCTGGGTGATCCAGGTGGGGGCCTATGCAAGCCCCGCAGAAGCGGTCGCCCGCATCCGCCAGGCCGTCAACGCCGCACCGGTTCTATTGGCGAACGCTGTACCCATCACCATGCCGGTATCGTCATCTTCGCAGACACTCTACCGGTCCAGATTTGGCGGGTTAGACGAAAACAATGCTCGTAAGGCGTGCCGAGAGCTTTCGCGCGCTGCCATCACCTGCATTGCAATCCCCCCTCACGGATGGGGCCGCTCAGCCAGCATTGGCGGCTAAGACTTACTCTCCCAACAACAAATCTTTCGCGGCATTCACCCGCGCGGCGAGCACTGTGGAACCCCCATGGTCTGGATGCAGCTTGAGCATCAGCTCTTTATGAGCCTTCCTGATCGCCTCAGCCGTCGCGCCAGGACGAAGCCCAAGCACGTCATAGGCTTCCTCACGCGTCATAGCGCCGAATGAACCGGCCCTCTGATTGCCGCCCCGCCCCGCATCTTCCCGCCAGTCAGGACCCACATGGCGGTCGAGATAAGCCTCGAGCAGACGCGCGCTATCCGCATCCACAGACACTTCTTCAAGCAATGCGTAAAGATCAGACAGCGTGAGATCGCTCAAGCGTGTCCCCACAAACTGCCCCTGCAGGACCTTCCCATCCATTTCACCGCTGTCATGGTCCAGGGACATGGAGAGAAACGCAGTCTCTATGTCCGAGGCCTGACCGGGTGTCTTCGGGCCACCGCCAAACCCACCTGGAAAGCCGCCGCCCATACCGGGAATGGGCAAGCGCCGTCCCATCAGCCAGAAACAGAACATGAAAACGGGGACAGCGAAGCCGAACCGACCGGTCAGCAATAGCACGAGACCGAGAAGCCCCGAGAGTCCAATGCCAACATAGCGAATGATCTTTGCGAGAGACTTTGGGTCTGCCCGCGCCGCCAATTGGAGCAAAACAACAAATCCCAGGAGCAGCGCGACGACGAGAAGGAAGGTGCTCATCTCTTCACCTGCGTGATCAGCTGTTGCACTTCGCGGTTTCGCCCTGACCCAAGACGTTCAAGGGCTTTTCGACCGCCAGACGCATAGACCGCGACGGCACGCAGCAGCTCTTTTAGCCGCGCGGCGGATCCCGCATCCAAATGGCAATAGGCGCCGCCGGTCAAGCGGGCAATCTCTTGGAAAGCGCGCGCCGATGCCGGATCGCCACCATCTTGAAACATGAACGCCGGAACGCCGAGCATGCCAAGCTGCCCAGCGGTCGCTGCAAGATCGTCGACATTCTCTTCTACGCAGTCGCCCACATAGACGAGGGCGTTGACCTTTGATCCCTGCGTCTCTCGGAGGGCGTGATTAAGCACGCGGCCAATCTGCGTGTGTCCGCCTCTACACCCAACACGTGTCATCGCCTGCCCAAGCGCCTTGGCATCCGATGCCCATTTGCTGGCCGAGAACTCGCCAAAGCCCCGAAACCAAACGAGCTGCACATTGAGTCCGCCGAGACCCGCGGCGGCCTCAAACATTTCGCTTTGGATGGCAATCGCCCGATCCCAGCTCGGTTCGCGGCTCATCGTCGCGTCCATGGCAAACATCAACCGCGCGCGCGCGCCACTCACCGAAGGCAAAGGCGCGGCCTTCACCTTATCCAGGAAACTGTCGACGCTCGAAGCCGTATCCTTGGATGGGACGTTATGTCGATCTTTGGCCATCACCACCTATTTTGAGCAGAAACCGCGCGCAACTCTACTTTAAATGGGGCGAAAAGGGCCGCGGGCCAACCCTCCGTCAGAAAGAGCGCCTTGGCTTCAAGCCTGCGCCTGCTGCCGCTGTTCTGGGTGCAATTCGGGCAGATCGAGCGTCGCGATCAGCAGGCGGACCTCAGCTCGGGCGGCAACATGGGACATGGAAAGCCCGCCGCCCGCGCCCTTCTCCCGAAGGTCCAGAAGTGTGAGGCCTGACGGAAACATCTCCCGAAAGATCACCCGCTCTCCAAACCCCGGCGCGATCCGAAATCCGATCCGCTCACTTAAGGCCTCAAGGCCAGCCTCCACGCGCCGCTTGTTCTTGGCATCCAGGGACGACAAACGGTTCCGCATCACCACCCAGTCAATCGTGCCGCCATCGGCGATGGCGCGGCGCTTGCGGGCATCCCATACCATCTCTGCATAAAGACTGGGGCGCTTCACCTGATATGTGTCAGGGTTGACCTGCGCCAGCAGATCAAAGTCGACGAAACTGTCGTTCATCGGCGTGATGATCGTGTCAGCAACCGCGTGGCCAAGTCGGGAAAGAAACGTATCGCTGCCCGGACTGTCGATCACAATGACATCATTGGCCGCGGTCAACGCCGCATAGATTCCTTCAAACGCTTCGCGCTCTTCTCGGTTTTGCTCGGTCAGTGTATCTGCGTCGGAACGATCAACCACATGATGATCCGGCATCGCTAATGGAACATCATTCGCCTCGCTCCAATTACGCCTGTTCTCCACATAGCGCGATAGCGACCGTTGGCGGCTGTCTAGGTCGATAGATCCAACGCGCAGGCCTTCCGCCAACAAGGATGCGATCACATGCATCGCTGTTGTGGTTTTGCCGGAGCCCCCCTTCTCGTTTCCGAGAACAATCGTATGTTTTTTGGCGAGCATGTCGGCGGCCGTCACAGTTGGTCGCTCCGAGAGGAAAGGAACGACTCAGAAGTCTATTTTGGCGGAGTTTCTGCCTGCCACAACACCAAGTCAACCAACCTGCAAGAGCCGATTTTGCCAATTGTGCCTGTTCGCTTCGGGACATCCTCGCTAAACTCCGGGCATTGCCAAAATGCCGGACAAGAGGCCAGCATCATCACCCTCACGCGCCACTTAGATCGATCGCTCTTCCTTCTGCTTTTTGTCCTCTTCGCTGCAGGCATACTTTTGCTCGGCACAAATGAGGCGCATGCAGAAGAGACCTATGACGTCACAAATGTCGCCGACAACGATCGACTGAATATCCGCGCAACTCCCTCAGCCACCGCCGACAAAATCGGCAGCCTGCACTTTGATGCGAAGGCGATCATCACGACCGGTGAAGTGCGTCAGGTCGGGCGGTCAACCTGGCGTGAAATCGTTTTCGATGGTCAGGTCGGCTGGGTGAATGCTGCCTATCTGACGCCGACCCAGGGCACAGGGGCACTCTTTAGAGAACTCCTCGCCTGCAGCGGAACCGAGCCCTTTTGGGCGCTTCAACTGAACGGGACACGCGGCGATTTCGACTCTCTCGCCGAAGGCAAATCCGTGATCGAATTTCAAACATCGAGATCTGCCCACGGCGTGCCCATTATCTGGTCTTTCAGGGGAACAACTATGCCTGGCCAGTCGCCGGTCTTTGCGCTGTTGGAAGAAACCAATCAATGTTCAGATGGCATGTCCGATCTCGCTTACAAATATTCGATCCGTGTCGATATCAAGGACGGTCCGTTCTATGCTGGCTGCTGCAATCCACTTCCCGGGCAGCCTGCGCCCTAACTTCCACTGCTGGTACCCGCCAAGGAACAAGAAAGAGATCTCATGAACGGCAAGCTCGACCTTGATCAATCGACCAACCTTGTGACGGCGGGAGAGATCGACACCATCATTGTCTGCATGCCGGACATGCAGGGCCGCCTGGTGGGCAAACGCGTGACCGGGGCCTTCTTCCTGGACAGCGTGGTAGAGGAAACCCACGCCTGCAACTATCTGCTCACCGTCGACATGGATATGGAGCCGGTCCCGGGTTACAAGGCCGCCAGTTGGGAAAAAGGCTATGGTGACTTCACCCTGAAGCCGGACCTCTCGACATTGCGGCGCATCCCCTGGCTGCCCGCGACAGCTCTGGTGATCTGCGATACGTTGGACCATCATGGGCAAGAAATTCCAGTATCGCCGCGCGCCATTCTCAAGCGACAGCTGAAGCGCCTCGCGGAGAAAGACATGATGGCCTACATGGCCTCGGAGCTTGAGTTCTTCCTGTTCGACGAACCGTTTGAGTCCGCCCACGAAAAGCACTATCGGGACCTCAAGACCGCCAGTTGGTACATTGAGGACTACCACATCTTCCAGACGTCAAAGGAAGAAGGGATCATGCGCGCCATCCGCAATGGGCTGGACGCCGCAGGTATCCCCGTAGAGAACTCAAAAGGCGAATGGGGCCCAGGTCAGGAAGAGATCAACGTGCGCTATGCTGAAGCGCTCGACATGGCAGACCGTCATGTGATCCTCAAAAACGGCATCAAGGAAATCGCCCACCTGCATGGCAAGTCGGTCACCTTCATGGCGAAGTGGAACCAGGAACTTGCCGGAAACTCCTGCCACATCCATTGCTCGCTCTGGGACAAGGCAGGCAATGAGTCCGCCTTCCATAACAATGCCGACGCCCAAGGCATGTCGGCTCTGTTTAAGAAATTCATCGCTGGACAGATCTCTGCCAGCCGGGAGATGAGCTATTTCCTGGCGCCCAGCATAAACTCCTACAAGCGGTTTGCGGATCAGTCATTCGCGCCGACCACAGCGGTTTGGAGTATGGATAACAGGACGGCGGGATACAGAGTTGTGGGCCATGGCAATGCCATGCGGGTAGAATGCCGCATTGGCGGTGCGGACCTCAACCCCTATCTGGCCTTCGCCGGCATCATCGGCGCCGGCCTCCACGGCATAGAAAACGACATGCAACTGGAGCCGGAATTCAAAGGCGATGCCTATGCCACTGAAGACATCCGCTCACTGCCAAAATCCCTGCGGGAAGCGCTGGAGCTCTTGGACAAGTCCGAAACCATGCGCGCGGCCTTTGGAGACGAGGTCATTGACCATTATCTCCACACCGGACGCTGGGAACAGGCCGAATATGACCGCGCCGTAACGGACTGGGAACTGACAAGAGGTTTTGAACGCGGATGAGCGACACCCTGAAACTGATAACGCCCATCGACGGGTCTGTATATGTAGAGCGCCCCTATGCGACAGAGGCAGAGGTGTCGGCCGCCTTCGAGCGCGCCAGTGAGGCCCAGGCAGCCTGGAAACGCGTGCCCATATCGGAGCGCGCGGCTCTCATGACCAAGTTCGTCGACGCCTTCGTCGCCATGAAAGACGAGATCGTGCCGGAGCTCGCCTGGCAGATGGGACGGCCCATCGCCTATGGCGGCAATGAAGTGGGCGGTTTTGCGGACCGGGCGCGGCACATGATCAAGATCGCGCCGGAATGTCTGGAGTATGTCCGCCCGGACCCCATTGACGGATTTGAGCGCTACATCAAGCGTGAGCCTCTGGGCGTCGTCTTCGCCATCGCCGCCTGGAACTTCCCCTACATGATTGCGGTGAATTCCGTCGTGCCGGCGCTCATGGCGGGCAACACGGTTATCCTCAAACACTCCGGTCAAACGCCACTCTGCGCCGAACGCATGGCCGAAGCCATGGACAAGGCAGGCGCCCCCGACGGGCTGTTCCAGGTGCTCCATATGGGCCACGATCTCACAGAGAAGGCCATCCAGCACCCTGCCTGCGCGTATGTGAACTTCACAGGGTCGGTGGCGGGCGGACATGCCATTCAGCGCGCAGCCGTGAACCGCTTTATCAACACAGGGCTGGAATTGGGTGGTAAGGACCCGGCTTATGTGCGCGCGGACGCGGATGTGGCCTTCGCGGTCGAGAACATCGTAGACGGAGCCTTCTTCAATTCCGGTCAGTCCTGCTGCGGCAAAGAACGCATCTATGTGGACGCCAGCATCTACGACACGTTTGTTGAACAGTTCGTCGAAACCGCCAAGGGCTACAAGCTGGGAAGCTCCCTCGACCCCGACACGACCATCGGTCCCATGGTGCGCACAGGCGCCGCGACCTTTGTGCGTGGTCAGGTCGCCGACGCCGTGCGCGACGGCGCCAGGTCGCTCATCCCGGAAAGTCACTTTCCAGAATCGAAAGACGGCACACCCTATCTGGGGCCGCAAGTTGTCGTAGACGTCGATCATTCCATGAGCCTGATGAAAGAAGAGACCTTTGGCCCCGCCGTCGGCATTATGAAAGTCTCTAGCGACGAAGAAGCGATCGGGCTTATGAACGACAGCGCTTATGGGCTTACCGCCTCCATCTGGACATCAGATGCCGACGCCGCAATCCATATCGGTGATCAGGTAGAGACGGGCACCTGGTTCATGAACCGCTGCGATTATCTGGACCCAGCGCTCGCCTGGACCGCAGTGAAAGACAGCGGCCGCGGCGCGACCCTCTCGGCCGTGGGCTATGAGTTCCTTACCCGCCCGAAAAGCTACCACCTACGACTGAAGACCTAAGCCCATGCCTGAGTCAAAAATCGATACCTATCAAAGCCTGATTGCCAATTGGAGCTATCCGACTTCTGTCCGCTTTGGCCCAGGGCGTATCTCCGAACTCGCCAATGCCTGCCGGGGCGCGGGCATTCACGCCCCATTGCTGGTCACAGACCCGGGGCTGGCCGCACTCCCGATCGTGACCGACGCATTGAACGCACTTGAGGAGAACGGTCTCTCGACAGTCCTCTTTTCCAACCTGCAAGCAAACCCGGTCGCCGCAAACGTTGAGGAAGGCGTCGCGATCTACAAGCGCGGCCACCATGATGGGGTCATCGCGTTTGGCGGCGGCTCTGCCCTCGACACAGCGAAGGCCATCGCTTTCATGTCCGGTCAATCCCGGCCCATGTGGGACTTCGAGGATCGGGAAGACTGGTGGACCCGCGCGGACGCGTCGGGCATCGCACCCATCATCGCCGTGCCGACCACGGCGGGAACCGGCTCGGAAGTCTGCCGCGCCGCTGTTATCACCGATGAAAGCGACCACACGAAGAAGGTGATCTTCCATCCAAAAATGCTGCCTGTCGAAGTGATCGCCGACCCAGCGCTCACAGTGGGCCTGCCGGCCCCTATCACAGCAGCCACAGGCATGGACGCTCTCTCTCACGCGCTGGAGGCCTATTGCAGCCCCTTCTGGCACCCTATGGGCCAGGGCATCGCGCTTGAAGCCATGCGGCTTGTGAAAGAATGGCTGCCCGAGGCGACGGCGAACGGCGAGAATGTGGACGCCCGGGCTTACATGATGGCTGCCTCCTCCATGGGCGCTGTCGCTTTTCAGAAGGGCTTAGGCGCCATGCACGCCATGAGCCATCCTTGCTCAAGCCTCAAAGGTACCCACCACGGTCTCACCAACGCTGTCGTCATGCCCTATGTGCTGCATCACAATCTCAGCGTGATCAATGAGAAGCTTGCTGCCGCCGCACGCTATATGGACCTCGGCGGCAGCGCCGCGAGCTTCATCGACTGGGTGCTGAGCCTGCGTGAAGAGCTTCAGGTCCCGAATACGCTGCATGATCTGGGCATTACCCCTGGCCTCATCAGCCAGATGGCCCCCATGGCGCTGGAAGACCCCTGCACCGGCGGCAATCCCGTGTCCATGACGACGGGCGCTTATGAAGCTCTTTATGACAAAGCCATCAACGGGTCGCTTGGATAGTCCCATGGCCATCGACAAGGAGACATATGCGGTGCCGCTCGCCCGCACCATCGCAGACATGCGCGACCAGGTGGCGTCCTGGCGCGCGGCCGGCGAAAAGATAGGCTTCGTGCCCACCATGGGCGCGCTCCACGAAGGCCACCTCTCCCTCATTGACGTGGCGAAAACACACGGTGCCACGAAGGTCATTGTTTCGATCTTCGTCAACCCCACCCAGTTTGGGCCCGGCGAGGACTTCGACGCCTATCCCCGCACCGAAGCCACCGATGCAGAGAAATTGGTGAACCGTGCGGACCTTATCTTCGCGCCCAACGGTGCAGAAATGTACCCGGACGGCTATGGCACCACGGTCTCCGTCAAAGGGGTCACCAACACGCTGGAAGGCGAAGCCCGCCCCACCCACTTTGATGGGGTCGCCACGGTCGTGAGCAAACTCCTGCTCGCCGCCCTGCCCGACTGCGCGGTCTTTGGTGAAAAGGACTATCAGCAGTTGCTCACCATCCGCCGCATGGTGGAAGACCTGCGCATTCCCGTCGAGATTTTGGGCGGACCCATCCTGCGCGAGCCTGACGGCCTCGCCATGTCGTCCCGGAATGTCTATTTGACGGAGACAGAGCGCAAAGCCGCGGGGCAGCTCAACGTCATCCTCCGCGAAACCGCAGACGCCATCAGCGCTGGCGGCGACATCGCGACGCTCACTGCTGAAGCGGAGGCGAAGCTGATGGCGCTGGGCTTTGACAAGATCGATTACCTGACCGTCCGCGACACCAAAACGCTCCAGCCGGTTGAGACGCTGACTGAAGAGGCACGCATCCTCGTCGCCGCAAAAATCGGCCAGCCGCGCTTATTGGATAATATGGCAGTCAAGTTCAGAGGCTAAAGCAACCCAAGCTCGCGCAATTCTTCACGCATTTCGGCAGGCATCTCGTCTTCGCCGTCGACTGCACGCGCGTCTTTCGGCGCGGCCTCGGGTTCCAGATAGCGCCAGCCCTGGAAGGGCCGCTTGGCAAGGCGTTCCGTCATCACGAGTTCGGGGTCGAGCACGAGCCCGCAATGCTTTTTACCCTCTTCGTCAACCAGGGGCTTGATCTCAAGCACCTTCTGGCGACAGCGCACGACACCCTTCATGACCCAATAGATAGAACCCCCATCGGTGAGCTCATCCGCCCGCTTCGGCGTCATCCGCGTGATGTGCATAACCTCTGCGGGCTTTCCGGCTTTTTTCTTCTGCGCCACGCGCATGGTCTGATAGTCCCGGAGCGTTTCCGGGTCTTCCACACCGACACAGAGCTTAATGAGATGAACGGTCACGTGACGCTCTACTCTGCCGCCTCTTCAAAAGATACAAGCAAAGCACCTGCTTCCACCTGATCGCCCTGGCCGACCGCGACAGTCTCAACCGTACCGGCACTCTGCGCCTGAATAGTCTGCTCCATCTTCATCGCTTCGAGGACAATGAGCGGCGCGCCGGCACGCACCTTATCCCCCGGCTTCACGAGCACCTGTACAATCTTGCCCGGCAAGGGGGCCACAAAACGGTTACCGCCGGCTTGTTCCTGAAGATCCACATCCAGCGGATCGGGCCGCGTGAACTCGTAGGACGCTCCCTTGTGCATGAGCACAAAACCACTGCTGAGTTCAATCACACCGACAGCGAGCCGCTGGCCATTCACCTGTGCCGTTAAGCTGCCATCCAGCAAGTGACCTTGAGCCTTGAACGCAGCGCCATCCATATTGATTTGCCAAGCGCCACCATCGGAACGCGCTGAAAGTGCAATCGCTTCCCCGCCAAATTCCAAGGGCACCGGTTCCGTCCGACCGCCACCCAGAGTCCAGCTGTCGGTCGCGCCCCACGGCGACTGCCCCTCATCACCCTCGCCGCGCCGCAGAAGCTCGTGCAGAGCGGCAGCCGCAATAAGCTCTGGTGTGGGAAGCCCGGCTGAGGGGACAAGTTCCTCCAGGTGCGCATCGATAAAGCCCGTATCAATGTCGCCCGCGATAAAGTCCTTGTTCTGGACGATCTCAGCCAGAAAAGCCGTATTGGCCCGCAGCCCCGCGATTTCCGTCGTCTCCAGTGCCCGCGCCATCTGGCGAAGTGCGCCCTCCCGCGTTTCATCCCAGGTGATGAGTTTCGCGATCATCGGGTCATAGAACATGGAAACCGTGTCGCCTTCCCGCACCCCGGTATCCACGCGAACCCCTTCATCTCCGGAGGGCAAACGCAGGCGGTGGAGAGTTCCCGTGGATGGGAAGAACTTCTTCGCCGGATCTTCTGCGTAGAGACGCACTTCCACCGCATGCCCATCGATGAAGAGGTCGTCCTGGGTCGCCGGCAATGGTTCGCCGGCGGCGACGCGCAGCTGCCACTCTACCAGGTCCTGGCCGGTGATCATCTCAGTGACCGGATGCTCCACCTGCAGCCGCGTGTTCATCTCCATGAAATAGAAGCCGTCCGCCTTGAGACCATCGGACGCATCCGCAATGAACTCGATGGTCCCAGCACCCCGATAGTCGATGGCCTTTGCCGCAGCGACCGCCGCCGCTCCCATAGCTTCCCGCATGTCGAGCGGCATATCGGGCGCCGGTGCCTCTTCCACCACCTTCTGGTGCCGCCGCTGCAACGAACAATCCCGCTCAAAGAGATAGACCGCGTTGCCATGCGTATCTGCGAAGACCTGGATCTCAATATGCCGCGGGCGCGCCACAAATTTCTCGACCAGCACACGGGTCTCACCGAAGGCACTGGCGGCTTCTCGCTGAGCCGACGCGAGCGCCTTCTCAAACTCCTCTGGCGCGTCGACACGGCGCATGCCCTTGCCGCCGCCGCCGGCGACTGCTTTGATCAGCACCGGATAACCGATCTCCTGTGCTTGAGCGCCAAGGAAGTCAGGGTCCTGGTTCTCTCCGTGATAGCCGGGTACGACGGGCACGTTCGCCTTTTCCATCAATGCCTTGGCCGCGTCCTTCAATCCCATCGCGCGGATCGCAGCAGCGGTCGGCCCAATGAAGATAACGCCCGCTTTTTCGCAGGCCTCCGCAAACTCCGCATTCTCCGACAGGAAGCCATAGCCCGGATGAATGGCCTCCGCGCCGCTCCGCTTGGCGACGTCCAGAATGACGTCTGCTTTCAAATAGCTCTCATTGGCAGGCGATGGACCGATATGATGTGCCTCATCAGCCTCCGCGACATGGGCGGCATCAGCATCCGCGTCGGAATAGACAGCGATGGTCCGCAGCCCCATGGCTTTGGCGGTGCGGATGACACGACAGGCGATTTCGCCACGATTGGCGATCAGGACAGAAGAAAACATGGCAGCCTCACATCCTGAACACACCGAACTTCATGTCCGGTATGGGGGCATTTAGGGTCGCGGAAAGAGAGAGAGCCAGCACCCGGCGGGTTTCCTGCGGTGTGATGATCCCGTCATCCCAAACCCGTGCCGTCGCGAAATAGGGATGTCCTTCATCCTCATATTGCGCGCGAATGGGCGCCTTGAAGGCTTCTTCCTCTTCGGCGCTCCACGCCTCGCCCCGTGCCTCCATCCCGTCGCGCTTGACGGTGGCCAGCACGCTGGAGGCCTGCTCACCGCCCATGACCGAAATCCGGGAGTTGGGCCACATGAACAGGAAACGCGGCGAATACGCCCGGCCGCACATGCCGTAATTGCCCGCGCCGTAGGACCCGCCGATCACCACCGTGATCTTGGGCACCTGGGCGGTCGCCACCGCCGTCACCAGCTTCGCGCCATCCTTGGCGATGCCGCCCGCTTCATACTCTCGGCCCACCATGAAGCCCGCAATGTTCTGCAGGAACAGGAGCGGCACTTTGCGCTGACAGCAGAGCTCAATGAAATGGGCGCCCTTCAAGGCGGATTCTGAGAAGAGGATGCCGTTATTCGCGACGATCCCAACCGGCATGCCGTGGATATGGGCGAAGCCGGTGACAAGTGTTTCGCCATAAAGTGGCTTGAACTCATCAAAGTCGGATCCATCCACCAGCCGCGCAATGACTTCCCGCACATCATATTGAACCGCAAGCGATGACGGGACTACGCCGTCGAGCTCCGCCGGATCATAAAGCGGCTCTTGCGGTTCCTGCAGTTTGATTTGTGGCTCTTTGCGACGATTGAGGGTGCCCGCAATCTGGCGCATCAGCGCCAGCGCATGATCATCGTCGAGGGCATAATGGTCTGTGACCCCGCTGGTGCGGGAGTGGACATCCGCGCCGCCCAGATCTTCAGCACTCACAACCTCGCCGGTCGCAGCTTTCACCAGAGGAGGCCCGCCAAGGAAGATCGTCCCCTGCTCCTTTACAATGATGTTCTCATCGGACATGGCCGGCACATAGGCACCACCCGCTGTACAGGACCCCATCACGATAGAGAGCTGCGGGATGCCCTTGGCGGACATGTTCGCCTGATTGTAAAAAATCCGCCCAAAATGCGTTTTATCCGGAAAGATATCTGCCTGGTTGGGCAGGTTGGCACCGCCGGAGTCGACCAGGTAAATGCAAGGCAGCTCATTCTCCAGCGCCACTTCCTGCGCCCGCAAATGCTTCTTCACCGTTTCGGGATAGTAGGTGCCGCCTTTGATCGTCGCATCATTGCAGACGATGACGCATTCCTGGTCGGCCACCCGGCCAATGCCGGTAATGATCCCGGCGGCGTGGATCTCGCCGCCATGCATGCCATGGGCAGCCATAGGTGACAATTCCAGGAACGGGCTGCCGGGATCCAGGAGCCCATAAACACGCTCGCGCGGCAGTTTTTTGCCCCGGGACACGTGTCGCGTGCGCGACCTCTCATCCCCGCCTATGGCATGTTTCGTACGCTGGGCATCAAGGTCAGCCAACAGCTCAGCCATTGCTGCCTGGTTGGTTTTGAACCGCTCGTCCCGCGTCGAAACCTTGGTCTTGAGTACGGCCATGCGCCGCGCACTCCCTGTATTCTTATTTTATGTGCCCCGGAGGATAAGCAGCCTGCCCCCAAAGCCAAGCGCTTTTTGCGTCACACGGAAAACGCCAAAAGACCATTGGTTTCAGCGCTTTATCGAATTGATCTCAGAGATTGATTCAAGCTGCGGGCCGCTCAAGCGCCACAGCCGTTGCCTCGCCACCGCCAATGCAGAGCGAGGCCACCCCTTTTGTGACGCCCTTCTGCGTCATCGCGTTCAGAAGCGTCACAATAATCCGCGCCCCGGAGGCGCCGATCGGATGTCCCAACGCGCAAGCGCCCCCATAAATGTTGACCTTCTCATGGTCGAGATCGAGCTCCTGCATCGCCGCCATGGCAACCACTGCAAAAGCTTCATTGATCTCGAACAGGTCTACGTCCCCAGCGGACCAACCCACCTGCTCCAACAATTTGCCCATGGCGCCGACAGGTGCTGTCGTGAACCAGGCAGGCGCATGGGCATGCATGGCTTGTCCCCGAATGATAGCAAGAGGTCCAAGGCCACGCCGGTCGGCTTCAGAGCGACGCATCATGACCAATGCGGCCGCACCGTCTGAGATCGACGACGAATTCGCCGCTGTCACCGACCCGTCCGGCGCAAAGGCGGGCTTCAAGGTGGGGATCTTGTCAGGCCGCGCTGTCAAAGGCTGTTCGTCCTGAGCGACTTCTGTCTCCCCTTTTCGACTTTTGATGGTGACCGGCACAATCTCAGGCGCAAACGTGCCGTCTTCCGTCGCTGCCTTTGCGCGCGCCAGCGACGTCAGCGCGTAGTCATCCTGCGCTTCACGGGAGAACTGGTAATGCTGAGCTGTATCCTCGGCATAGGTGCCCATCAAACGCCCTTCATAGGCGTCCTCCAAACCATCCAGAAACATGTGGTCCTTGGCTTCGCCATGGCCAAGACGCATGCCGCCGCGGGCATTCGGCAGCAGGTAGGGCGCATTGCTCATGCTTTCCATACCGCCGGCCACAGCCACCTTGGCTCGGCCCATCGCCAGCGCGTCTGCAGCGAGCATCACGGTCTTCATGCCCGATCCGCACACCTTATTGATTGTCGTTGCGGGCACGCTTTGGTCCAGACCACCCCGAAGCGCCGCCTGGCGGGCGGGCGCCTGCCCAACGCCCGCGGGCAAGACACAGCCCATAAAAACCTCGTCGACCTCATCAGAGCCGAGCGACGCCCGCTCAACAGCACCGGAAAGTGCCGTCGCACCGAGTTCGGGGCCCGAGACCCCCGCCAGAGCACCCTGAAACCCACCGAGCGCGGTGCGCGCCGCGCTGACGATCACAATCGGATCTCTCTCCAAATCACTCATCACACTCTCCCTGCAATATTCTGTCGCCTGTCAAAAATCAGGCTGTTTCGTTGAACAGTTCGCGGCCAATCAGCATGCGTCTGATTTCGCTGGTGCCTGCCCCGATCTCATAGAGCTTGGCATCTCGCAACAGCCGGCCTGTCTCATATTCATTGATGTACCCATTGCCGCCGAGTGCCTGGATCGCCTCCAGCGCCATCCACGTGGCTTTCTCTGCGGAGTAGAGAATAGCCCCGGCAGCATCTTTCCGCGCTGTCTCATCCCGGTCGCAGGCTTTGGCGACAGCGTACACGTAAGCCTTACAGGCATTCATTGTCGTATACATGTCGGCAATCTTGCCCTGCATCAGCTGGAACATGCCGATGGGCGTGTCGAACTGCTTCCGCTCGTGCACATATGGCAGCACGATGTCCATCGCCGCCTGCATGATACCGAGCGGCCCGCCGGACAGAACGGTGCGCTCATAATCGAGGCCGCTCATGAGAACGCGTACGCCATTATTCACGCCCCCCATGACGTTTTCTTCTGGAACTTCGCAATCCTCAAAAACAAGCTCGCAGGTGCTTGACCCCCGCATGCCCAACTTGTCGAGCTTTTGAGCAGTCGAAAAACCTTTAAACCCGCGCTCAATGAGAAAAGCAGTGATGCCCTTCGGTCCGGCATCCGCATCTGTCTTGGCATAGACCACCAGCGTATCCGCTTCAGGCCCATTGGTGATCCACATCTTGTTGCCATTCAAGACGTAATGGTCACCCTTCTTGTCGGCTCTGAGCTTCATGGATACAACATCTGATCCTGCACCCGGCTCACTCATGGCAAGCGACCCGACATGTTCCCCACTCATGAGTTTGGGGAGGTATTTTGCCCTTTGTTCAGGCGTCGCCCATCTACGTATCTGGTTGACGCACAGGTTCGAATGCGCGCCATAGGAGAGGCCCACCGACGCTGATCCTCGAGAGATCTCCTCCATCGCAACCGTGTGGGCGAGGTAGCCAAGTCCCGATCCGCCCTCTTCTTCTTCCACGGTGAGCCCCAACAATCCGAGCTCACCCAGCTGCGGCCAAAGGTCCCTGGGAAACTCATTGGTCGCATCAATCTCTGCGGCGCGCGGTGCGATCTTGTCGGCCGTGAAAGACCGCACGGTGTCTCGGATCATGTCGACGGTTTCGCCAAGATCGAAATTGAGTGTGGGGTAGTCGTTCGGGATCATGGAACTTCCTTAAGGCCTGTAGATGCTGACCAAGTCAGACACAGTAAAGACGGTATAGACACCTGGCCCGGTCGCGCCACCGATCGCAAACAGAATTCCATCAGCAACAGCGACGGCAGCACCGTGCCGTGGTGTCGCCAGCGGCTCTGCGCTTTCCCAACCGTTACCAGCGCCGTTCAGAACATTGTGCTCGCTGAAGGTGCGCGGCGGCGATACCTGTTCGCCACCAATTACGTGAATGCGTCCATTGAGCACCGCCGCACCGATCCCGGCGCGCGGTTCCGGCAGTGCCGGCCCAGTGCGCCACCTGCCCGCAGCTGGGTCGAGAATGTCAACCCGGGCGGAAGGAGCTCCGTTCGTCCTGCGACCGCCGATTGCGTATATTTCACCGCCAAGCACCGTCAGCCCCAGCGCAGATCGTTCCGCAGGCAAGTTGGCAGACAGCACGCTCCACTCGTCCGTCATGGGATCAAACACAAACACTCGGTTGGCGCGCGGTCCGACACCTCCAATGACATAGAGCTTGCCATTCACACCAACCATCTCGTGCCAGGCACGAGGACCGGGCATATCAGGACCTCTGACCCAAACACCCACCGACGGATCGAATTGATAGAGCGCGGCATTGTCCGGCCCAGGGCTCTCTTCGGTATAGCCCCCACTGATGTAAAGACGACCATTGACCGACGCCATCGCCGCTTGCTGAAGGCCAAGAGGCAACGCAGGCAGTGCCCGCCAAATGTCCCCAATCGTGTCGTAGGCATCGACCGACGATACGGGCTTACTGATACCGGCGCCGCCGGCAATGTAAACCTCTTCGCCCAACAGCGCCGACGCTGCAAATGCGCGCCCAGACGCACTCGGCGTCCCTTCGCTCCATTCCCCTGCGATTGCCGACCCGGCAAACAGCGACACCAAAACAGCCAATGACCAACTGCGAAACACACTACGCATGAGGTACCTTTCTTAAGAAACTCACCCCTACAACAACACCAACGCCGCGAGACCCAAAAATGCCAGGAACCCGACCACATCTGTCACCGTTGTGACGAAAACACTGGACGCGACAGCGGGGTCGACCCCAAAACGATCAAGACCGAGCGGCACAAGGATCCCCGCGAGACCGGCAACGATCATATTGATGACCATGGCAGCTGCAAGCACGCCGCCAAGAAGCGCATCCTGAAACCACAGTGCGCCCACGAACCCCATCAGGATGGCGAACAGGACGCCGTTCAAAAACCCGACAAGAACCTCGCGAGTAATGATCCTGCTCGTGTTGATGGGCACCAGGTCGCGGGTCGCGAGCGCCCGAACGGCCACCGTCATCGTCTGGGTACCCGCATTGCCTCCCATCGACGCCACAATGGGCATCAGGACAGCCAGCGCCACCATGGACTGAATTGTGCCTTCGAAGAAGGCAATCACGATCGAAGCCAAAATCGCTGTGAGTAGGTTGACGAATAGCCACGAAAACCGATTGCGGGTCGTTTCCACCACGGTGTCAGACACGCTTTCCTCGGACACGATACCGCCCAAGCGACGGATGTCTTCGCTTGCTTCGTCCGCGATAACCGCGACCACATCATCCACGGTAACCACACCAACCAGCCGTTCATTTTCGTCAACAACAGCGGCAGAAATCAGGTCGTATTTTTCGAACTGCAGCGCCACGTCTTCCTGGTCGGTTTCTACCGGGATGAGTGTCTGCTCAACGTCCATAATATCTTCAATGGGGATCGGTCGTTTTGTCCGCATCATGCGCGACAGAGGTACCGCACCGATCGGCCGATAGGACGGATCGACCACGAAGATTTCATAGAAATCATCCGGGAGATCCTGCGCCTCTCGCAGATAATCGATTGTTTGGCCGACATCCCAGAAAGGCGGCACCGCAACCAGGTCCCGCTGCATGATGCGCCCAGCGCTATCCTCCGGATATTCCAGAGACCGCTCAATGGCAGCGCGCTCCTGGGCCGGAACCTGACTAAGCACTTCTCGCTGCTCATCAGCCGACATGTCCTCAAGGATGTAAACCGCATCGTCGGAATCGAGTTCCTGGACCGCAGCAGCAATATCCTCCGGCGCCATGAGCTCAATAACGTCGTCACGGACGGCTTCCTCAAGCTCACTCAACACATCGGGTTCAAGGTCTGCGCCCAGCGCCTGAACCAGGGCGCGCAGCTCATCTGACCGAACAAGTTCCAACAATTCCGCCTGGTCGGCCGCCCTAAGCGGCATCACCAGCGACCGAACGGCCTCTTCATCGCCTCGATCCAACGCGCGAACAATGTCACCCACAAAGGCAGGCGTCAGCGGCGTGTCCCACTCCTCTGTCTGGCTGGAATGTTGCGTCGATTCTGTCACTAAAGCGATGTCCCTGAAAGAGCGCCGGTCAGAAGCCGTTCCGGCGGACGAGCGAGGCACCGGGACTCAAAACCCCGATTCACCCGCTGGCGGAGTGTGCGCGAAACGATCCTCATATACTACCGCAGGCCTGCCGGATGCGGCCAAATTCCACAAAAAAAGCCGAGGCAAGCCCCGGCTTTTTGTCTGTCATGGTGCGGACGAGAAGACTCGAACTTCCACGGGTTTTACCCCACAGCGACCTCAACGCTGCGCGTCTACCAATTCCGCCACGTCCGCAAATCACATGACAGGTAGGAAGGCGCTCATGTAACAAATCGATGGCCGGTCGGCAAGCCTTCTCTTCGGCAGCCGGCCGCTTTTAATTGCCTGAAATTGCTCGGCTTTTCCCGCGGTCAGATGCCGTCGCCATCCATGTTGATCGGCAGATGGATACCGCACTCGTCCTTATCACTGCCTTTCCAGCGGCCATCGCGGTAATCTCCACCTTCGGGCACCTTGTCGGTACACGGCATGCAGCCAATAGACCGATAGCCATCTTTCACCAGAGGGTGTTTGGGCAATCTGTTGTCGACCAGATACTGGTTGAGCTCTTCCTCTCCCCAGAACGCCAACGGGTTGACCTTGAACCGCGTAGGACCCTGTGAATGCACACCGTCGACCGCCCTTACAACTTCCTCTTCAATAGGATCCATTGTTGTGCGGGTTGATGTCTGAAAGCGCTTGCGCCCTGTAATAGAGGCCCGGAAAGGAGCCAATGCTCGTTCCAGCGGCAAGACTTTGCGCACGAAACAGCAGGCATCTTGGTCCTGGTTCCACAAACCACCATGGGGGTCCTTTGCCTCCAGATCAGCCGGAAGCGGACCGATCGCACGCAGGTCGGTGAGACCGAGCTTCTCCTGCAGCCGATCGCGATACCGTAGGGTCTCCCCGAACAGTTTGCCTGTATTCAGAAAAATCACCGGCACGGTCGGGTCAATTTCAGCGACCATATGCAAAAGCACGGCGGATTCGGCACCAAACGAGGACACAACGGCAATTTCGCCGGGAAACTCCTGCTTGATCATCGCTTCAAGCAAGGGACCACCCACAAGACCTGCGTATTTTTCACGCAGAGTGGCCAAATGATCTGACGACACCGTTTCCGTGTCCATCATTGCCGGCCGTTCTTGAACTTCCTTCAATTCAGCAACGCTCATGACAGCCATCCTTGTTGATCAATGAATGAATCAGTTTTTCGAGAAACTTCGTCCAACGGCAGACCTTCTGATCGCCACGACTGACGCTTCTCTCCGATTTGGTCCAGATACCCCGCCCACTCCGGCCCAAAAAGCGCCTCAAGATGACGCCGCAACCTCCGCGCCAAACCCGGCGATTTGCCACCAGTGGATATTGTCAGGGTGAGATCGCCGCGTCGGACCATCGACGGCACATGGAAGTCACAAAGCGGCTTCACATCCTCAATATTGACCAAGGCGCCAAGCGCCCGGCCCCGCCGCGCAAGATCCTCGCCCTCCGCGTCTGTGAGGCCAGCACCAAACACCAGGTTGGCTGCTTCGATATCCGCATCCTGCGGCCGATCGCCGGCGAGGCGGTCGCCAGCAAGGCTCCGCAGCTCTGTGGAGGGCGTTGCAGAAAAAACGCGAACAGACGCATCCGCTGCATCAAGCAGCTCAAGGCGGCGTAAAACAAGATCGCCCTCTCCAACCAGGACGATCACGCCTGCGCTAACATCGAATACGATGGGCAGCATCGCGTCTACCTCCGAACTGCTACCTGCCAGGTGGTCTTTATTGTCCACAGAGATAGGCTGGATATGGACAAATTTCAACTACAGAACGTGAAATACAATAAATAACACTAAATTAAAGTATTAATATTTCAAGCGTACGAAATTGGGCCCTGGTCCTTAAAACAGGCCGAAAACCGGGCTTTTTAGCGGATTGAACTCGCCTGATTGATCTTTTCCGTGATGGAAACCGCGATCCGATCTTCCTGCACGACGATCTCGCCGCGTGCGATCGGGATATTGTTCGCCATGATCCATACTTCGTCGTCCTGGTGGGCGTCCAATTCAATAACGGCACCACGGCCCATCTTCAAAAGCTGGTTGATCGGCATTTTCGAGCGTCCAATGACGACCGAGAGCTCAACATAAACTTTGTCGACAGCGTTCACTGATAAAGTCCCTACAACGAACAGAACAGGTAGGACTTGTGCCCCACACTTGGATCGAGACGAAGTTTTTCATGCTAGAGTTAGCGCATGGTTAATCCCTTGAATACAGCCGAAAAAACAGCTCTCAGGCCACTGGACTGGATTGTGTCCGACACGTTGGTCCCCTACGCGGAGGCTTTGTCCTTCATGGAGAACAGGGCAGCGGACATCGCCGCAGGAACGGCAAATGAGTGCGTGTGGCTCCTGGAGCATCCACCCACCTATACGGCAGGAACCAGCGCAAAAACAGAAGACCTGCTCACGCCAGAACGTTTTCCGGTCTTCGAAACCGGCCGCGGAGGCCAATACACCTATCATGGCCCCGGTCAGCGGGTCGGTTATGTGATGCTGAACCTGAGGGAACGCGGGCCCGATGTGAGGGGCTTTGTCCGCGACCTGGAGGAATGGCTGATCCAGACCCTCGCCGCTTTCAATGTGAAGGGCGAACGGCGCGAAGATCGGGTTGGTGTATGGGTGCAACGCCCGGAGCTTGGTCCATCAAAAGAGGACAAAATTGCCGCCATCGGGGTTCGCGTCCGCAAATGGGTGACCTTCCATGGTGTCAGTCTGAACATCGCGCCTGACCTGGAGCATTTCTCAGGCATTGTCCCCTGCGGCGTGTCGGAGCACGGCGTCACAAGTCTCGAAGACCTCGGACAGATCGTGTCTACCGCCGAAGTCGATATGGTGATGAAGCAGAAATTCGAAGAGATATTTCAGAGCGCTTCGTAACGGACACGCCCTGCGATGAGGATACCGCCGATCCCCAAGGCGATCGAAACAAACCAGAAAAAGCCGCCCAGCACCGGCACACCGGCGCCAGCCCAAAGGACAAATGCGCCGACGATCACAAGCGCAAGCCGCCTCCCCGATCCATCGCCGAACTCAAGACCCGCAAGGTCTACCAAATAGCCGCCAATGATGATGGCCGCCGTCACCATGCCTGCACAGAAGACGACGCCGTAGAGCACGATCAACAGGAACGCAAACGGGAGCCCGATGATCGTGAAGGCAGCGAAAACGGCCACGATGGGCAGTCCGAGCATCCAGACCAGCCCATAAAAAATCGCGAGCGCAGGGCTATCTGTTGCCGCCACCTGAAGCTTGTCTGACCAGCGCGGCGCGACAAACACCAAAACACCTGCGAAAATAGCCAGAACAAGGGCACCCGGGAGCGTGAGTTCCAAGGAAACATCGTCCGCCCCCCTCTCTTCCCAGGTTCCGCGCCAATCCTCTGGTACCTTGGAGGCGGCGTCCTCGTCGCCTGAGAAGAAATGGCTCTCCACTTCGCCGTCGACACGGGCGTCCTCGGCTATCTCGGCCGGAGCGCTCGTATAGTAAGAGAGATCCCCTTCAATCTCGGCATCGGGGCCCAAAACCAGATCGACAGCCCAGACGGAAACGTCTCCGTCCACCGGTCCATTGAGCAACACAGACTGACCCCGAATGTCGAGATCCCCATCTACAACGCCGTCGACCACGATCCGGCGACCAGCGAGCCACGCGTCGCCATCGACCGTGACATCGTCGCCGATCACAATCGAGTCGCCCGACGCCCTCAAATCACCTTCGACATTTTCAGAAACGACAATGTCCGCGCCTGCAAGAAAGAGCGCGTCCTCGCTCTGCCACCGGACGGCAGACTCTTCAGCAGCCGCGAATGTCGGAGACAACACAAACGCAAGAAGCAGAGAAACAAACGCGTTCCGTATCATGTGGAGAGGCTCCTGCCTGATCTGAAAGACACTCTATACTTAATCGCTCAGCCAGAAAGAACAACGCCCGCAGATGCAGTGACATTGTCAAACGGCAGAGGTGTTTAGCTGCTTTCCACCAAACAACCGATCACCGAGCATCAATCTACGCCGCGGGGAAAAATACAAAAAAGGGCGGCAACAACAAACATTCCATCCACCCACTGGGCAGCATGTTCCGGCCCGAAATCACCCATTACTGAGAAGACACCTTGCAAGTTAAGCGCGCCAATACCCAGCAGCGCCATCAACGATAGTGTCCATACAGCAGCGACACCGCCGACAGAGGACACAATCAAAGAGGTCCGGCGTCCGCTCAGGGTCCACTCTGGAACTATCTTCGCGCCTATTCGCTTGACCTCCTGGTCAAGGGTCGCAGCAATAGCCAAAGAGATAGGTAGAAGGCACACATTGTGAATGAGGAAGAAGCCATACCTAACAATATCGGCACCGTCTGCGGACGTCGCACCCATGGACCAAACGAAGCTTGGCAGAAAGAGAATACCTCCCATACCAGCCCCGCCGGCTAACAGCAGGAAGAGGAAAAAACCAGCGCTAACAGGTCGCCGAAAAGCCAACTTCGCGACAAATGAAGGAAACAGCAAACAGATACCGGCGGCGAACAAAAAGAGCCCCAGTGGATACTCTCCAAAATAATACCCACCATTGAAGAGGATCACGCCAATCTCCCCGATCATGTTGCAGGTTCGTCCTGACGATCGTGTACTGAGAACCTATAACCAACAACGCCCGCCGGTCCAGGACCAGGCGGGCGTCGATGCTTCGTTTGTCGTGAAACTCATTCGAACTCGATGATCACCTCGTCGACTTGGAGACTGTCACCGGCAGCGGCTGAAATCTCCGCCACAACACCGTCTCGTTCAGCCCGCAAGATGTTCTCCATCTTCATCGCTTCCACGACGGCGAGGGTCTGACCGACCTTCACTTCTTGGCCGACTTCCACATTGATGGAGACAACCAGACCGGGCATTGGGCATAGGAGGTATTTGGATGTATCAGCGGCGACCTTCTCCGGCATGAACTGCGACAGGTCATGCGCGTTTTTGGTGCGCACAGCCGCATTTACCGTCGATCCACGATAGGTGAGATTATACCCCTGCAGACCGCGTGCGCGCTCCGCTTGCAAGACGATGGGCTCGCCGTCGATCACACCTTCAAAGACAACCTTGCCCGGCCGCCACTCACTCGCAACGGTGTGACGGCTGCGTTCGCTGCCATCCTCATTTTTGAGGACAACATTCAGCCAGTCTTCTTCCGGTTCCGTCCGCAGATGAATGGTGTGCTCTTTGTCGAGCGACACAACCCAATCCTCAGGAAGGAAACGCGGCCGGTTTGGCAATTGTCCCGTGATCTCAGTTGCCCGCAAGGCATGGATCTCGTTCATGAAGGCTGCCGCGAGAACGAGCTTGTCGGCCCGCTCGTCCGACACAGGCACGCCACCAAACCCGTCAGGGTACTCATCAGCGATGAAGCCTGTCGTCAGATCGCCTTTGCGGAAACGCTCATGTTCCATAATGGCGCCAAGGAACGGAATATTGTGTTGGATACCTTCAATGTAGAAAGCATCAAGCGCATCTGACATGGCATCAACAGCTTCCTCACGCGTTGCCGCATGAGTACAGAGCTTCGCGATCATCGGGTCGTAGTAGAGCGAGATCTCACCCCCCTCATAGACACCCGTGTCATTCCGGACAGTCACGCCATCATCAGATGTGCGCTCCGCTGGTGGCTGATATCGGCTCAGACGGCCAATCGACGGCAGGAAGTTCCGATATGGATCCTCTGCATAGATGCGGCTTTCAATCGCCCACCCATTGAGCTTGATGTCTTCCTGCTTGATCGACAGCTTCTCGCCAGCCGCAACCCGGATCATTTGCTCAACCAGGTCAATGCCGGTGATCAGTTCGGTGACAGGGTGCTCCACCTGAAGCCGAGTGTTCATCTCCAGGAAGTAGAAGTTCTTGTCCTTGTCGACGATGAACTCAACCGTGCCCGCACTGCGATAATCAACAGCTTTCGCGAGCGCCACAGCTTGCTCACCCATCTTCTTTCGCGTCGCCTCATCAAGGAACGGGCTTGGCGCTTCCTCGATCACCTTCTGGTTGCGGCGTTGGATCGAGCATTCCCGCTCGCCCACATAAACCGCATCGGTTCCGTCTGCCATCACCTGAATTTCAATGTGGCGGGGTTCCGTTACGAATTTTTCAATAAAGACACGGTCGTCGCCGAAGCTCGACTTGGCTTCATTGATCGCTGACTGAAACCCTTCGGCGACCTCACCCTCGTTCCAGGCAATACGCATGCCCTTCCCGCCGCCACCGGCGGAGGCTTTCATCATCACCGGATAGCCGACGTCGCCAGCGATCTTGATGGCTTCTTCGGTGTCCTTGATGACCCCAAGGTATCCTGGAACCGTGCTCACCTTCGCGTCGTTCGCGAATTTCTTGGACTCAATCTTGTCGCCCATCACCTGGATGGCTTTCACATTGGGTCCAATAAAGGCAATGCCTTCTTTTTCGAGTGCTTCGGCAAAGGCCGCGTTCTCGGACAAGAAGCCATATCCCGGATGCACGGCTTCGGCGCCTGTGTCCTTGATCGCCTGGATGATCTTGTCGATCACAAGATAGGATTCGGCTGATGGTGCGGGACCGATGTTGACGGCTTCGTCCGCCATTTCTACATGGAGCGCCTCTTTGTCAGCGTCCGAATAAACGGCCACCGTTGCGATGCCCATCTTCTTCGCCGTCTTCATAACCCGGCACGCGATTTCGCCTCTGTTGGCGATCAGGATCTTCTTAAACATTTGATCGCCTCCTTAAAGCGGAATGTTGTCGTGTTTTTTCCAGGGGTTCTCGAGCTGCTTGTCACGCAACACCGCAAGTGCTCGGGCGATCCGAGGCCGCGTGTTGTGAGGCATGATCACTTCATCAATATATCCCCGCTCAGCTGCTTTAAACGGGTTCAGGAACCTGTCCTCATATTCAGCCGTGTGCTCAGCAATTTTCGCTTCATCATTGATGTCTTTGCGGTGAATGATCTCAACGGCACCCTTCGCACCCATCACGGCCACTTCCGCCGTCGGCCATGCATAATTGACGTCACCGCGGAGATGGGTCGACGCCATCACAACATAGGCGCCGCCATAGGCCTTGCGGGTGATGACCGTAATCTTCGGCACCGTTGCCTCCGCATAGGCATAGAGTAATTTCGCACCGTGTTTGATGAGACCGCCATACTCCTGCGACGTGCCAGGCAGGAAGCCGGGAACATCAACCATCGTGACAATTGGAATATCGAAGCAGTCGCAAAAACGCACAAAGCGCGCGGCTTTCCGGCTCGCGTCACTGTCTAGTACGCCCGCCAATGTCATCGGCTGGTTAGCCACAATGCCCACTGTCCGGCCCTCAATACGACCAAAGCCGGTAATGATGTTCTTGGCGAAGTTTTCCTGGATTTCGAAGAAATCGCCCTCATCAATCAGCTTGAGCACAAGCTCCTTCATGTCATAGGGCATGTTGGGATTGCTTGGGATCAAGGTGTCGAGGGAATCTTCAACCCGGTCCTGATCATCAAAGAAAGGACGCTCAGGCACGTCAGAACGGTTGGACGACGGCAGGTAGTCAATCAGGCGGCGGACCTGGCTCATCGCCACAACGTCATTTTCAAACGCCCCGTCAGCAACAGAAGACTTGGTTGAGTGGACAGTCGCACCGCCCAGTTCCTCGGACGTCACCTCTTCATTGGTCACTGTCTTCACGACGTCCGGACCCGTCACGAACATGTAGGAGGTGTCTTTGACCATGAAGATGAAGTCGGTCATGGCAGGCGAATAGACGTCGCCACCAGCGCAGGGACCCATAATGACGGAGATCTGAGGGATAACGCCCGAGGCCAGGACGTTCCGATTGAACACTTCGCCATAGCCGCCCAGCGCATCCACGCCTTCCTGGATACGCGCACCGCCCGCATCAAAGAGGCCAATGATCGGCGCACCCATCTTGAGCGCCATGTCCTGAACCTTGTTGATCTTCTTCGCGTGGTTCCGCGACAGCGACCCGCCCATAACGGTAAAGTCTTTAGCGAAGAGATAGACCGGCCGCCCATTCACCGTGCCCCAGCCGGTAACAACGCCGTCGCCCGGAACCTTTTGACCTTCCATGCCGAAATCGTAGCAATCATGTTCAACAAACATGTCGAACTCTTCGAAGCTGCCTTCATCCAGCAAAAGGCTGATGCGCTCCCGCGCGGTAAGCTTTCCCTTGCTGTGTTGGGAGTCGATCCGACGTTCCCCGCCGCCCAATCTGGCAACCGCGCGTCGTTCTTCTAGCTGACGAATAATTTCTTTCATGAAGCCCCCTCTGTGCTGCTTGAGACACATCCCCAAGAGCCGGCTTATTGTTTTGGAAGACCACCTTAGACGAATGCTACCCAGGCTTCCAAAGCCGCCCGGTCAGGGTCCATACGGCGCTTTGAATAGCACCGAAAACGCCCATTTGCCAATGGGTTATCGCCGTTGGTATGGCCTCGGCATCGAGCTCTCAAGTGACGTAGCGGCTTAGAGGAGTTCCAGGTAAGTGGCCGTCGCTTTGAGCATTTTTCGCCGTTCCTCAAGGCGTGCACGGGCCTCTTCGTCCCAGCCCCACCGCTCAGCCTGCCAGGCCTCATCCAGGTGGGCCAGATCATGCGCCCGATCAGCATCAATATGCGCGTCGATCAAGGCGAGGCCCAGCACAAGGGATCCGCACAGAGAAACTGCCTGATGCAGACCCGCCAGCTCAAATTCTGACCGGGCCGCGACCAGATCTCGCAGACGGGTCAAGGCTTCCGGCGTCTGATCCTTAAAAATGATGCCCGTCGCCAGATCAAGGCGCACCTGATGGGTCACATCCAGCCAGTCGAGCAGCGGATCCCACTCTTCAGCCTGGCGGGCGACGAGGCTTTCAGGGTCTTCTGCCCGATAGCAAAGCAGATCTGAGCCGCCAAACGCTGCAATTTCGTCCACAACCTCCGCGTGCCGAGGGCCGACGCGGTCGAGGGCTGTGTTGGCAAGTTTGGTCACCAGCATCGTTTCAGGAATTATGTGGGTTTCTTGAGCATTCCACTCCTCAGAGATGACCGCCGCCAAACGCTCTGTCGGCACACTGAGTGTGGCCCTGGCTGGTGTCTTGATGGCCCGCCCATCAAGCTCGATGGCAAATCCATCATCAAGGACACGTGGCTCAGCCTTCTCATAAAATCGTTTGCGCAAGTTGGTGTTCGCCGCATCGCCTGGATGAGACACAAACCGGTCCGCATTCAATATTTTGTCGTTTTCGTCCATCAGATCCGGTCTCACTTAAACGGCGAGGTGAGAATGTCTCCCACCCCTTCGATAAGGGTTGAAGCGCCCTCGCCCGCTTTGTCGAGCACGTTGCCATTTCCACCTGTGCGAGACCCACTGCCTCTTTCGGCCGCGATCATCTCCACGCAGGCGCTCGCTTCCTCCGCGTCAAAACTCTCCGCGCTGACGAGCGGCAGCAATGCACCAATGCCGCCTGTTAAAGCCCCTGCCCCCACCGCAAGGGCCAAATCACCTAGCAGCGCACCTGTGTCAGGCAGGACGCGTGGCGAGGTAATGGGGCCGGACACATTTATCGGCGTCGCCAGGCTTAACAAGCCAGGGTCATTAGGCCTTGGATTGAGACGCATATCGACCGTTTCGTCGCGCAGATTAAGGGTGCCAGAACCAGACGTACGCATTTCGCTCGTGACAAGCGCTAGAGACGAGACGTTGCCGACGCCTCTTGTGAAATCAATATGTCCGATAAAGCAGGTAAGATCAGCTGTGCCGGATTCACCACCCTTGGGGATAAGAGCCCAAATTAGATCCTTGGCGATCCATTCGAAGGCGCTGGAATGGATCGTGCCGCGTCCCGTCGCAATATCAACCTTCCCATTAAGGTTCGCGGCCAACTCCGCCGGTGACTTTCCTTTAGCCGACAGGTCGAGACCGATATGTCCATCGACATCAACGAGATCTGTGGCATCCATTTCCTGAAGAAACTGCCCAATGTCAAAGCCCGGCGCCGAAAGCACAAGCTCGGCTGTCGGGCTAGTTGAATTGCGCGCGCGCACCTCAGCCTCAAGTCGGCGGTTTCCATACGTCGCGAAAACCGGCGCTGAGAGAGAGCCGTCCTTTAGCGTAACCGCCATTTGCAGATCAGTGAATTCAGCCTCCCGATAGGTGAGGCTGTCGACCCTAACGTCAATCTCTCCATTGATGACACTCAACGCATTGAAGGGCAGCGGCGATTTGCTGAACAGGCCCTGCTGCCCCTCAGCGCCTGAACTTCCGGCACTTAGCGCATTGAGGTCAATCGCCGATGCAGATAGTTCGCCATCAACGGTAATAGGCGCATTCGCTGAGCTACGGCTCCCAGTCAGTTGGCCGCTGAGACCGATGTCCCCGTAAGCGAGGTTGAGGCCATCAACTCGGAAGGATGTTTCATCGCCGATGATAAGCGCCGACGCAGACGCTGTAACAGCGTTCACATCGCCCACCAGACCGACGGCAATCCCACCGGACCTTGGCTCAATGTCTGCGCGAGTGAGAACCACATCTGTAGCGGCGCCACGTCGGCCGCTTTTGTAAGTGACCTGTACATCCTCAAGGACAACGCGAGGCAGGCCGGCTGTCGAGACCTGCCCTTCTGTTTCATCTGATGACGTATCGTTGTTAGCCGCAGCCACCACCCAGTTCCCGACACCGCCAGGACCGGTTTCCAAAAGAACCTTCGCGCCCCGGACATCAAGGCGCGTCACATCGACATTGCCTGACAAAAGTCTGATCAGCGAAAGACGGAGAGCGACACGATCCGCTGCGAACATGGTGGGATCAGACCCCCAGGACGCGTTCCCAAACCGAACATCCCTCGCGACGATTGTGGGCGTGAGCGAAAAGCCCACATGCAGCGGACCGTCCAGTTCGAGCTTGCGGCCGGTCTGCTCCTCAGCCAGCGCCGCGATCTCCGCGCGATAGGCATTAATGTCCAAAAAAGTGAGCCCGTAGAGCGCGCCTGCCAACGCGACCACCAGGAAAAGCAGCGTGACCAAAAACTTTCTCATGACGCGTCTCCCTCAATCTCCAAGGAGCGCTTGGGCGCACCATCTGCCCAATGCGCGTCCAGGTAAGGAATAAGATCATCAAAATGATCCAGCACGTGTGACGCACCATAGGACATGAGCTCCTGAGCGTCATGATAGCCCCAGGAAACACCTACGGCGTGGGCGCCAGCATCGCACCCCATAACAATATCATAGCTGGTATCACCAAAAATGACCGTTTGCGTCGCATCGACGCCTGCATCACTCATGGCCTGATGCATCATGGAGGGGTGTGGCTTGGACGGATGCTCATCAGCCGTCTGAAGGGTCATGAAGTGGCCGCGAATATCGTGCAGCTCTAAGATGTTTCGTAAGCCCCGCTGGGATTTGCCTGTCGCGACCCCCAGCAACACATCATCCCTTGCGGCAAGTGCGTCAAGGGCTTGCCGCGCGCCGGGAAACAGAGGTTCGTGTAATGCAGGGTCCTCTCGCAAATGGAAGAAAGCCTGCCGATAGCTTTCTTTCACCAACGACACAGTCGCAGCGTCTTCGTCAGGCAATAACTTGCGAATAGCCTCCTCAAGGGACAGGCCGACGATCGAGAGAACTTTCTCGCGTGGCAAGAGCGCAAGCGAATGAGTTGAAAACGCGCGGTTCATCGCCGCGACAATCATATGTTGACTGTCGACCAAGGTACCGTCGCAATCAAACACCACAAGCTTCAGCTCACTCAAAGATCCAACTCCGCGAAAGGATCACCATCATTGTCCAGGTCAAGGGCCAGGAGTCTCCACGTTGCCGCCATATGGTCCGACAAGGGCGCCGAGATAGAAAACCGGCCACCATCCGGATGGGAAATCTCAATAGACCGCGCATGCAGATGCAGCGACGACGAAATCTCACCGCCCGGGTGTGCGTCCGCACCACCATATTTTCCATCACCAACAATCGGACACTCAAGCGCCGCAACCGCATGGACGCGAAGCTGATGGGTGCGGCCGGTCACCGGCATGAAAGATACCCAGGCAAGCTTCTGTCCGGCCCGAGCAACTGTTGCGAAATGGGTCTCTGATGCCTGCCCACCGGGTGTTCGGTCTGGGACCGGCACCATGCGTTCGCCAGATCGCCCGGCCTGCTTGGCAAGGGTCATCCGAATGGTTCCTCGCTCAGGTCTCGGCACGCCAACTGTCAGCGCCCAATAGATCTTTTTCGTATCGCGTTCCTTGAAGGATTTCGCAAGTTTTGAAGCGGCCCGCGCCGTCCGGGCAAGCAGAAGAACGCCGCTGGTATCACGGTCAAGCCGGTGAACAAGGCGCGGCCGCTCTGGGTAGTCAAACTTCAAACCCTCCAGCATCCCGTCTAAATGCCGCTCGGTGCCACTTCCCCCCTGAACCGCCAATCCGCTCGGCTTGTTGACGACGATAAGGGAGTCATCCTTGTGGAGAACCAGGCTCTGCACAAAGGCAGCATCTTTCTCATTGTAAGCGGGTGGCTTGGGCCTTTTGTCAGGGACATAGCCCTCCTTGTCCCCGAACGGCGGGACACGCACCGTCTGTCCCGCTTCAAGACGAACGTTTGCTTTGACACGGCCACCATCGACGCGGACCTGACCCTTCCTCAGCAGCTTTTCCAGTCGGGAATGCGCGAGCTCCGGATAATGTCGCTTGAACCAACGGTCCACACGCAAGCCATCATCGTCCTCGCTGACATCTACATGAGCCACACCACTCATGAGAGCACCGTCCGCGTCAACCAGATACCAAAAAACAGGGCGAGCACGGCGCCGCCGAGCGAACTGAACGCGTAGAGAGCAGCCACGCCGACATCTTTCCGCTCTAGCAAGAGGGAGATATCCAGGGAAAACGCGGAGAAGGTTGTGAAGCCACCAAGGACACCGGTCACGAGAAACGCTCGAACCTCGGGCGACACCTGAAACCGCAAAGCGAGGCCTTCGACAATAACGCCCATCACAAAGGAGCCAATGATATTGACGCCAAGCGTGCCCCAGGGAAAGCCAGGTCCGAAAAAGCGAAGCGCCTGCGCTGCAAACAGGTATCGGCCGGTTGCCCCAACCGCGCCGCCGAGCGCGACGGCAATCAACATCTTCACGATTCCCTCTCCTCTCTCAGCTTCTGCCAATAGGCCAAACGTTTAGCTATGTCCCGTTCAAACCCGCGCTCAACAGGTTTGTAGAAACTCTGTCGGGACATCTCCTCAGGGAAATAGTCCTGACCTGAAAATGCATCCGGCGCGTCATGGTCATACTCATATCCAGCCCCATACCCAAGCTCTTTCATGAGCTTTGTTGGCGCATTGAGAATGTGGGCGGGCGGCGCCACCGACCCGGTCTCCTTGGCGGTCTTCATGGCATCCTTGAATGCCACATATTGCGCGTTCGACTTTGGCGCACTGGCGACATAGAGCACAGCCTGCGCCAGCGCTAATTCTCCTTCGGGGCTCCCCAGAAACTCATAAGTGTCCTTTGCGGCCAAGGCCTGGACCAGAGCCTGCGGGTCAGCAAGGCCGATATCCTCAATCGCCATGCGAACGACCCGCCGCAGAATGAAGAGTGGGTCCTCCCCCCCGTCCAGCATGCGCGCCAGCCAGTAGAGCGATGCATCGACGTCGGACCCACGAACGGATTTGTGAAGCGCGCTGATCAGGTTGTAATGCCCTTCCCGCGACTTGTCGTAGATGGGCGCACGGCGCTGCATCAGTTGTGTCAGTCTCTGAGAATCGAGCGGCTCTGAAGGCGCGAGCGCCAGGATTTCCTCCGCCAGGTTCAGCACAAAGCGTCCGTCGCCATCCGCCATGGCCCTGAGCGCAATCCGCGCATCTTCTGTGAGTGCCAGTTTTGCTCCAACGAAAGCCTCAGCACGCGTGAGCAGTTCCTCAAGCGCCTCATCATCCAGCCGATTAAGAACCAATACCTGCGCGCGCGACAACAGCGCTGCATTGAGCTCAAACGAAGGGTTCTCTGTCGTAGCGCCCACAAGAATGACGGTGCCATCCTCCATCACGGGGAGAAAACTATCCTGCTGCGCCCGGTTGAACCGATGAATCTCGTCGACAAAAAGCAGCGTACTGCGCCCCTGTGAACGACGGAGCCGCGCTGATTCAAACACTTTCTTCAAGTCAGCGACACCGGAGAACACAGCTGAGACCTGCTCGAACGCAAGCCCCACAGCATCCGCCAGAAGCCGGGCAGTCGTTGTTTTTCCGGTGCCGGGCGGCCCCCAAAATATGATCGAGGACAAATGACCGGACGCCACCATCCTGCCAATGGGACCGTCCGGACCGATCAGATGCGACTGTCCAACCACCTCCGCCAGTGCACCAGGGCGCAGCCGATCTGCGAGCGGCCGCCCCGCATCATCGGCGGGCTCGGACGAGGTTTGAAAGAGGTCAGCCATACCTCTGATTTAGCATGTTTTGCGGGTATTGACCGTCCAACAGATGGCAGATTTTTACTTGACTGCCAGGTGTCCGGAGATCTGGGCCACGACCCAATCTTTGAAGCTGCTGCGGCTTTTGTCACCCCTCGGAAGGCTGACACTTGCCAAAAAGGCGCCACCAACCAGGTCTTCCCCAATAAGGAAGGTATTGAGGAGCGCCAGAGAATACCGCACATCCTCTTCTCTCCCTGCGTTCTGAGGGTCGGCGCAGAGTTGCTCGACAATTGGGTCAAACATCCCCTGCCCCTCACTCTCCCACCCTTCAGAGGCAAGCCAGATCGCAAGACGACCAAACTTTCGGTCCTGATAGAGCTCCGCGAGTTTTGACGCCAGTTCAGCCACCATGTCCGCGCTCGACGTCATGTCAGTTGCGATGTCAGCGATCTCCTTCTGCATCTTTCGTCCGGCTTCTTTGAGAAGCGCGGTCATCAACCCCTTGCGGTTCTTGAAATGATAGTGGATCGCGGCGTCGGTAATACCCAAGTCGTCAGCAACCACCTGCACCCTGACCGCGTCAGGGCCCCCAACGATCAGATAATGCTCTGCTCGCGCCAGGATCTTCTGGCGCGCAGCCTCAGGGCTCAGCCGTTTTCTTTCAGCCATCTCACTGCCTTCGAGGTTGACTCTCTCTTGTACTTAGAATACTCAAAGTAATTAACTTTGACAAGTCAAGGTAGGAGTAATCCATGAATGCCGAACTGAGCCATCTTTCCAGAGTTGCCGACGTCGCTGGCCTCACCCTGGAAGTCCAGTTGCCGACACACTGTCATGTCCTATTGAACGATCGACGTTTTCACTATGTCGAATGGGGCAACGCAGGAAATCCGCCCCTACTCTTCCTGCATGGAGGTAATCAATCTGCGCGCACCTGGGACATCGTCTGCCTGGCGCTCGCGAAAGATTTTCACTGTATCGCCCTCGACCAGCGTGGCCATGGCGACAGCGAATGGTCATATGAGGGACACTATGCGCCGGAGGACCATCGTGAGGATATCAGCGCCCTCATTGACCACTTTGGTTGGGACAGCTTCAGCCTGATCGGCATGTCCATGGGGGGCCTCAACGCCCTCAGTTACGCCGCGCACAATTGGCGTAAGCTCAAGGCATTGGTCTGCGTAGATGTCGGCCCCTTTGTTCAGATGAACAAATCAAAAGAGTTGGTCTCTTTTGTTGAGACCAACGGCGCCCCACAATCCTTTGATCAGTTCGTCACAGCAGCCCTTGCCCACAATCCCCGTCGTAAGGAGGAACTTCTTCGTCATAGCCTCACCCACACGACAAGAAAGCTCGCGGATGGGAATTGGACCTGGAAAGCAGATAGACGCAAAAAGCTCGACTTGAACGATATGCAAATGCACCTGGACCGGCTAGCGGACGAGTGTCGCCAGATACAATGTCCGACACTGGTCGTACGAGGTGAACAAAGCCCAACATTCAGCGGGGAAGATGCAGAGCGGTTTGTGTCCCTACTCGTCGACGGAACACATGTCACGGTGCCAAACGCCGGTCACACAGTCCAAGGCGACAACCCCAAAGGGCTCATCGATGAGCTGAGAAACTTCCTCTAGGTGGAGCCGGCGAGGTTATCCGCGGACACGGGCGGAGAACCGTTCGCCACCCCGCTCAATCGTGAATTCCCATTCCCTGCGCCGCTCGTCCGTCAGGCGTTGGAGTTCATCAACACTCTCCACCTCATCCGCGCCAACCGCACGGATCATATCGCCCGGTTGAATGCGAAGTCTGTGCGCAGCACTGCCCCGCTGCACCCGCAAGACCACAACGCCGCGCATGAAGGGGTCGAGTTGCAGCTCTTCCGCAAACGCCGGTGACAGGTTGCCAACGGTTGCGCCGGAGAATGGATGACGCCCGCTGAGATCGGCAATTTGCCTGGGCGGATCTTCCGGCGCCGCTTCCAGCGAAATCCGCGCCTGATTGGCACCTCCATTGCGGCGATACTTGATATCAATGCGACCGCCAACACCCTTGGTTGCAAGGCGGTAACGAACCGACTGCGGATCGATGACTTCTCGCCCATCCACTTCATAAATAACGTCGCCCGTTTCTAGCCCTGCCCTGTCTGCAGGACCATCCGGATAGGTTCGCTGCACCATGGCGCCGCCCGGCCGATCAAGACCGAGAGATTCCGCGAGATCGGAGGTTACCGCTTGGAGCGAGGCGCCGAGCCACGGGCGCTCTACACCTGAGCTTCCCCCGACGGCGGAATCGACGACAGCCCGAACCATGTTGGAGGGGATCGCAAAGCCAATGCCAATCGACCCTCCGGACCGAGAAAAGATAGCGGTATTGATACCCACCAACTGACCGTCCGTCGTCACCAATGCGCCACCAGAGTTCCCCGGATTGATTGCTGCGTCTGTCTGGATGAAGAACTGATAGTCCGTGGCACCGACCTGGGTGCGTGCAAGAGCCGACACAATGCCGCTGGTTACCGTTTGGCCCACACCGAACGGATTGCCGATGGCGAGCACCAGATCCCCGACTTCCAGCGTGTCGCTGTCTCGGAAGGTGAGCGCCGGCAGCGATGCGCCTTTCGTATCAATCTTCAGGATTGCAAGGTCCGTGCGCTCGTCCGCAAGAATAAGCTCGGCGTCAAACTCCCGACGGTCCGCCATAGCAATGGTGAACACATCGCCATCTGCCACCACATGGTTGTTGGTCACAATGATGCCGTCCGCGCCGACAATCACGCCCGATCCGAGCGATTGTTGGACCCGTTCCTGAGGCATACCAAAGCTAAACCGGTCGCCGAAGAACTGCTTGAAAAACGGGTCATTGAAAAGCGGGCTTTGTGGACGTTCCTGAACCACCCGTTTGGAGTAGACATTCACCACCGCTGGGGCGACGCCGCGCACCACCGGTGCAAAGGACATTTGCATCTCTGCCTGCGACCCGGGAACAACCCGCCCTTCAGCGCGAGCTGTCCCGCCAATCAAGAGGACCAGCCCACCGAACAGAACCAGGGCGGCCATCGACCACACAATTGAAAACCAGGACTCTGAAATCATTTCCAACACCATGACGCCCGTACCCGCCGGTTCGTCCAACTCCTTCTAAATATTGGAAGGCAAATCAAGCACTTGCAAGGCAAACCTCAATGAACCATTGATCAAAGTAAACGCGGTCACCCAGGCCTTAAGGCAACAAAAAAACGGGGCGGACGCCACGCGTCTCACCCCGTTGATCTCTGCGAGAATTGAGCTGTTAAGCCGTTGTCTCTAGTGCGTCCTCGTCAACCATGACAGGGCCAGAGTCCTGACCGCGGGCTGATGGGTCACGATCGACAAATTCGATCACCGCCATCGGCGCATTGTCGCCATAGCGGAACCCGGCTTTGAGAACGCGGGTATAGCCGCCATTGCGCTCTTTGTAGCGAGGACCGAGCTCGTTAAACAGCTTTGCTGCCCACTTCTGCTCAGGGAGCTTCGAATAGGCCTGCCGACGAGCATGCAGATCGTCGCGGCGCGCGAGTGTCACAAGCTTCTCAACGTAAGGGCGCAGTTCTTTCGCCTTTGGCAACGTCGTAATGATCTGCTCATGCTTGATCAGCGCAACTGCCATATTAGCGAGCATCGCTTTGCGGTGACTTGCGGTCCGATTGAGCTTGCGGCCGGATTTACCGTGGCGCATGACCCTCTCCTCATTGAATAGACGGCGCCTCGCGGCGCGGTCGGATAAACTCAGTAATGATCTTCGAAACGTTTCGCGAGATCTTCGATATTCTCTGGCGGCCAGCTTGCGACTTCCATGCCGAGGTGCAGACCCATCTGCGCGAGAACCTCTTTGATCTCGTTCAAAGATTTCCGGCCAAAGTTCGGGGTGCGAAGCATCTCAGACTCTGTTTTCTGGATCAGGTCGCCAATGTAAACAATGTTGTCGTTCTTCAGGCAGTTCGCTGAACGGACAGAAAGTTCAAGCTCATCAACCTTCTTGAGCAAGGCTGGGTTGAACTCAAGCTCAGGATGCTGCTCTTCAACAACCACTTCTTTCGGCTCGTCAAAGTTGACGAAGACCTGCAGCTGGTCCTGAAGAATACGCGCCGCAAAAGCGACCGCATCTTCCGGCGTGACAGAGCCATCTGTTTCAAGCTGAACGGTCAGCTTGTCATAGTCGAGGATCTGGCCTTCGCGGGTGTTTTCCACTTTGTAGGAAACACGGCGAACCGGGCTGTAGAGGCTGTCGACTGGGATCAGGCCAATCGGCGCGTCTTCCGGACGGTTCCGGTCAGCCGCAACATAGCCTTTGCCATTGCTGACAACGAATTCCATGCGAATGTCCGCGCCCTCATCGAGCGTGCACAGCACGAGATCAGGGTTGAGGATTTCGATATCCGAACCAGCTTCAATGTCGCCAGCTTTGACCTCACCCGGTCCCTGCTTCACAAGCATCATCCGCTTTGGACCTTCGCTGTGAAGATTGAGTGCCAGCTGCTTGATGTTCAGAATGATGTCCGTGACATCCTCCCGCACGCCCGCGATCGACGAAAACTCGTGCAGCACACCATCGATCTGAACCGCCGTGACTGCAGCACCCTGCAGCGAGGATAGCAGGACGCGGCGAAGCGCGTTGCCAAGCGTCAGGCCAAAGCCCCGCTCAAGCGGTTCTGCAACAACCGTTGCGGTACGCTGTGCATCGTGACCACCCTGGATTTCCAGTTTGGTCGGTTTGATAAGCTCTTCCCAGTTCTTCTGGATCACCTGTAGAACCTCGTGCCGTTAAGTGCAGTTTGCTTCGAACAACATGTTCTTAGAGAAGCGTTTGCAGGACGGAGTAACCGTCAATGAGTGTGAGCGGCGCACTACTGAAAGAGCGCCGATAAATCTTATTAAACGCGGCGGCGCTTGGGTGGCCGGCAGCCATTGTGCGGGATCGGTGTAACGTCCCGAATGCTGGTGATCGTGAAACCAGCTGCCTGAAGCGCGCGCAATGCGGACTCACGTCCAGAGCCTGGACCACAGACCTCAACCTCAAGGGTCTTCATGCCGTGATCCTGTGCCTTCTTACCTGCATCCTCCGCAGCCATCTGCGCTGCGAATGGTGTCGACTTACGGCTACCCTTGAACCCCATCATGCCGGCGGAAGACCAGGAAATTGCATTTCCCTGTGCATCCGTGATCGTGATCATGGTGTTGTTAAAGGTCGAATTCACATGCGCCACGCCAGACGTAATATTCTTACGTTCTTTGCGTCTAACGCGGGTCTTTTCCTTCGCCATCCTAAAACCTTCTCTGTCGAACGGGCTGCCCCGTCAAATCCCGTTCTTACTTCTTCTTACCTGCGATTGCTTTCGCTGGGCCTTTACGTGTCCGCGCATTTGTATGTGTACGCTGACCGCGGACCGGCAGGCCACGACGATGGCGCAGACCGCGATAACAGCCCAGATCCATCAGACGTTTGATGTTCATTGCGACTTCGCGGCGCAGATCACCTTCAACCAGGTAGTCCCGGTCGATCGTTTCGCGGATCTGGATAACCTCAGCGTCGGAAAGCTCGTTTACACGGCGTTCTGGCGCAATACCTACGGCTTCGCAGATATCCTTCGCATTCTTGTCTCCAATCCCATGAATATAGGTCAGCGCGATAAGCACACGCTTATGGGTTGGAATGTTCACACCAGCGATACGAGCCACGTTCTTCTCCTGCGATAAGGATTCGCGAGACCGGCAATTTCCATACAAAAAAGCGGGATGAGTCGCTGAAATACCGCAGAATTCTGCCGTTTTTCAGTGATATCCGATGGTTTGCTTTGGAGCTGCCGTCGCGCTGGCCGGGATTATAGGAATTTCCCCTTCCCGGTCAACTGCTTAGCCTGCGTTATCCGTCTCCTTAAGTTCGAGTGCTGCTTCAATTTCGGCAGTCACTGCATCCATTTCCTTCATGCCATCGACGGTCCTCAGAATGCCTGCATTCTTGTAGTACCCGGCCAATGGCGCCGTTTGTTCATGATAAACAGCGAGCCGCTTTTTGAGCGCCTCGGCATTGTCGTCGGCGCGCGCTCCACCTTCTGTTTCAGCCGCCCGGCCCTCAATCCGCGCCAGAAGCGCTGAATCATCGACTTTGAGCTCAATCACGGCATCCAGCTTGTCTGAGCGCTCAGCCAGCATCTTGTCGAGTGCCTCTGCCTGGGCAACGTTTCGCGGAAACCCGTCCAGAATGTAGCCATTCTTGCAATCGGCTTCCTGAGTCCGATCGGCGATGATTCCAACAACAATCTCATCGGGCACCAGATCGCCGCGCGCCATGATTTCTTTGGCCTTCTGACCGGTCTCGGTTCCCGCAGCCACAGCCGCACGAAGCATGTCACCCGTCGAAAGCTGCACCAAACCATGGGCGGTCTGAATGCGCTCAGCCTGTGTGCCCTTACCAGCGCCAGGCGGTCCAAGGAAGATCAGTTTCATCGGCGCGCCCCTCTCAGTTTTGATTTCTTGATGAGGCCTTCATACTGGTGCGCGAGCAAATGGCTCTGCACCTGCGCGACGGTATCCATGGTCACATTCACCACAATCAGCAACGAGGTACCGCCGAAATAGAACGGGATGCCGTACTGATAGATCAAGAGCTCTGGCAGCAAACAGACAAAGGTCAGATAGAGCGCACCAACCACCGTCAGGCGTGTCAAAACGTGATCGATATACTCCGCTGTCCGCTTACCCGGACGAATGCCCGGAATGAAGCCGCCATATTTCTTCAGATTGTCCGCCGTGTCATCCGGATTGAAGACGATCGCGGTATAGAAGAAACAGAAGAAAATGATCATCGCCGCATAAAGCGTCATATAGAGAGGCTGCCCAGGGCTCATCCAGGATGTAATGATAGCCAACCACCCGGCACCATCACCGCCGCTGAAGTTTGCCGCTGTTGACGGCAGCAAAAGTAGTGACGACGCAAAAATCGGCGGGATAACACCGGCTGTATTGAGCTTCAGCGGCAAATGGGAGGAGTCACCCCCATACATCTTCTGCCCGACTTGACGCTTGGGATACTGAACCAGCAGCCGACGCTGTGCCCGCTCGACGAATACGATAAAGGCGATGATGCCGACGACCATGATCATCAGAGCCAGAATAATTGCTGGCGAAAGAGCACCTTCGCGACCAAGTTCCAAAGTTCCAACCAAGGCAGCGGGCAGCTCAGCGACAATACCGGCAAAGATGATCAGCGAGATGCCGTTGCCAACACCGCGAGCGGTAATCTGTTCGCCCAGCCACATCAGGAAAATGGTACCGCCAACAAGCGTGATCACTGTCGTCGCACGGAAGAACAAACCTGGATCGATCGCAAAACTCTCCAGACCGACGGCGATGCCGTAGCCCTGAAGCGTCGCCAGAAGCACTGTGCCGTAGCGGGTGTACTGGTTGATCTGTTTCCGGCCCTGTTCGCCTTCCTTCTTGAGCTGTTCAAGATGAGGGCTGACCGTCGTCATCAGCTGAATGATGATGGACGCAGAGATGTAGGGCATGATGGTGAGCGCAAAGATCGCCATCCGCCCAACGGCACCGCCGGTGAACAGATCCAGCATGCCGCCAATGCCGCCTTGCTGCTGTTCAAAGAACTGCGCAAACGCGACAGGATCAATACCTGGAACCGGGATGTAGGTACCTAGCCGGTATACCAGCAAAGCACCCAGCGTGAACCAAATCCGCTTCTTAAGTTCCTCTGCTTTCGCAAAGGCCCCAAAATTAAGATTGGCAGCTAACTGTTCCGCGGCTGAGGCCATTCAGATGACTCCGGAAGCTCGGCACAACACAAGGGGCCCAACGGACCCCGCTAAAACCTAACCCTCAGCTTTCGCCTTGGTTTCCTTGACGGTGACAGATCCGCCAGCCTTCTCGACGGCCGCTATCGCCGACTTGGAAGCCCCTGCAACTTCGATCTTCACCGCAGCAGAAATCTCTCCCTTGCCCAGGAGACGAACGCCGTCTTTGGCCAGGCGCGTAATCACACCAGCGCCAACCAGAGCATCCGCGGTGACTGCCTTACCTGCATCCAGCTTGCCGGCATCGACGGCAGCCTGAACACGGCCGATATTAACTTCGTTGTATTTCTTCGGGTTCGGCACGTTAAACCCGCGCTTGGGCAAGCGCTGGTAGAGCGGCATCTGGCCGCCTTCGAAACCCTTGATAGCCACACCGGAGCGCGACTTCTGACCTTTGACACCCCGGCCACCGGTCTTGCCTTTGCCGGAACCAATACCGCGGCCGACACGGATACGCTCTTTGCGGGCACCCGGATTATCGGAAATCTGATTGAGCTTCATGTCTTCTACCTCTATGCGCACATCCGAAAATCGGATCCACTCGGCTTTTGCCTGAGTATTTAGTTAAGCGTCGTCGACCACTTCAACAAGATGGGCCACCTTGTTGATCATGCCACGAACGGACGGTGTATCCTCCAGCGTCCGCACCTTATGCATCTTGTTCAAGCCCAGACCGACCAGTGTCTGGCGCTGATCTGGCTTACGACGGATTGGGCTACCAATCTGCTTCACCGTCACCGTCTTTTTCGCTGCTGCCATGATCTAAATCCCTTTACTGCGATCTGAGGACTTACTCAGACGCCAAAGCTTCACCAGCACCATCCGCACGGCGACCGACAATATCCGTCACCTTCTTGCCGCGGCGAGCGGCAACCATGCGGGGGCTCTGTTCACGCTTCAATGCATCAAAAGTTGCGCGCACCATGTTGTAAGGATTCGCGGAACCCATGGACTTCGCAACAACATCCTGCACGCCAAGCGTTTCGAACACAGCACGCATCGGACCACCGGCAATGATACCGGTACCTGGAGGTGCTGCGCGAAGGATCACCCGGCCAGCACCATGGCGGCCATGGATGTCGTGATGCAGCGTGCGACCTTCACGGAGCGGCACCCGGATCAGGTTCCGCTTAGCAGACTCTGTCGCTTTACGGATCGCTTCCGGCACTTCGCGGGCCTTACCGTGTCCAAAGCCCACACGGCCTTTCTGATCGCCAATGACCACTAGCGCAGCGAAGCCGAAGCGACGACCACCCTTAACAACCTTGGCGACGCGATTGATGTGAACCAGCTTGTCCACAAATTCGCTGTCTCGTTCTTCCCGATCCCGAGATTCTCTGCGTGCCACGATAAACGTCCTTTAGAAGTTAAGGCCGCCCTCGCGGGCACCCTCTGCCAGGGCTTTCACCCGGCCATGATAAACATACCCACCACGATCAAATACAACGTCTGTAACGCCGGCATCTGATGCGCGTTTCGCCACCAGCTTGCCAACTTCCGTTGCTGCTGTGACGTCGGTTCCCTTGTCACCCTTGAACTCTTTGTCCATTGATGACGCTGACGCGATTGTCTTGCCTTCGGTGTCATCGATCACCTGCGCATAAATGTGCTGCGAGGAACGATGAACGGAGAGCCGCGGACGGCCGCCAGCCAGCTTGCGAAGCTTCGCGCGGTTGCGCTGCTTGCGTCGATCTTGAAGTGTCAGTTTCTTGCCCATGGCTCGATTACTTCTTCTTGCCTTCCTTACGGAAGATGTATTCATCTTCGTACTTCACACCCTTGCCCTTGTAAGGCTCAGGCGGACGGTACGCCCGAATTTCTGCGGCCACCTGGCCGACGGTCTGCTTGTCCATGCCCGTAATCTCAATCGCCGTCGGGCTCGGTGTTTTCACCTGAATGCCTTCCGGGATTTTGTGAACGATGTCGTGGCTGAATCCCAGAGCAAGCTGCAGGTCCTTGCCTTGCATCTGCGCCCTGTAGCCAACACCGTTGATCTCCAGCTTTTTCGTAAAGCCTTCGGTGACACCCGTAACGAGATTCTGCACCAGGGTGCGCTGCATACCCCACATGGCGCGGGCACGCGTCGTATCATCGCGTGGCGACACTGTGAGGCCGTCGTCACCTTGCGCCAGGGTCACCTCATCAACGAGCGTCAAAGACATCTCGCCCTTTGGTCCCTTGATCGCCAGATTCTGACCGTCGAGATTGACGGTAACGCCGCCTGGCACAGCGATGGGTTTTTTGCCAATTCGTGACATGGTTGCTTCCTAACCCGTCCGTTTACCTCGCGTCTTTAGAAGACGCGGCAGAGTACTTCGCCACCGACATTTTCGTCTCTGGCGACTGAGTCCGACATAACACCCTTCGGTGTCGACAGGATCGAGATGCCCAGGCCGTTATGTACAGCTGGAATATCCTTCACCGATGAATACACGCGACGACCTGGGGTCGATACCCGGGAGATTTCCCGGATGACCGGCCGGCCTTCGTGATACTTGAGCTCGATTTCGAATTCGGCTTTGCCGCCATCGAAATCAGTGCGCGAATAGCCACGGATGTATCCTTCATCCTGGAGCACATCGAGCACCCGGCCCCGCAGCTTAGACGCCGGAGTTTTCACATTGCCCTTACCGCGCATCGCAGCATTGCGAATACGTGTGAGCATATCTCCGAGGGGATCTGTCATAGACATGCGATCTCTCTCCTCACCAACTTGACTTAACTAGGCCGGGGATCAGGCCTTTAGAACCCAGCTCCCGAAGCGCGATACGCGACATTTTCAGCTTGCGGTAATAAGCCCGCGGACGACCGCTGACTTCACACCGATTGCGTACACGCGTCTTGGACGAATTGCGGGGCAATTCAGCGAGTTTCAAACGAGCCTTAAACCGCTCTTCAACAGTCAAAGACTTGTCGTCTGCGATCGCCTTGAGTGCCGCACGCTTGTTGGCATACTTAGCGACCAGCTTCCGCTTCTTCTGGTCCTTTAGAACGCTGCTTTTCTTAGCCATTCTTACCTCCGGTGAACCTGCGCACCTTGCGCAGGCCAACGATTAATCCTGCGCCGCAAACGGGAAGTTGATGCCTCTCAGCAATTCCCGCGCTTCGTCATCCGTCTTTGCCGTCGTACAGACAACAACGTCCATACCCCAAACTTCGTCGACCTTGTCGTAGTCAATCTCCGGGAACACGATGTGCTCTTTCAAGCCCATGGCATAGTTTCCGTTCCCGTCAAAGCTCTTGTCATTCAGGCCGCGAAAGTCACGTACCCGCGGCAGAGCCACATTCACTAGACGATCAAGAAACTCGAACATACGGTCTTTGCGAAGAGTCACCTTGCAGCCGATGTTCATGTCTTCACGAAGCTTAAAACCAGCGATAGACGTCTTTGCCTTCGTCGCCACAGCTTTCTGGCCCGCGATCAATCCGAGATCCTCAAGCGCTGACTTGATCTTCTTGGAGTCGCCAACAGCTTCGCCGACACCCATGTTCAGGACGACTTTGTCCAGCTTGGGCACCATCATGTCGTTGGCGTAGTTGAACTTCTCCTGAAGCGCAGGACGCACCTTGTCGTTGTAAACGCCTTTGAGGCGGGGTTGATATGCCTCAGCCATCGATCACTTCTCCTGATGCTTTGGCGACGCGCACTTTTTTGCCGTCTTCCAAAACCTTGAAACCTACGCGAGTCGCCTCGCCTGATTTCGGGTCGACAAAAGCGACGTTCGACAGATCAAGCTTTGCTTCGCGTGTGGCGATACCACCAGCTGTCGTCTGTGTCTGCCGCTCGTGGCGCTTAACAAGGTTCACACCCTGAACCAGAACACGGCCTTCCTGCGGGAAAACGCCGAGCACTTCGCCCTGCTTTCCCTTGTCCTTGCCTGCAAGAACGATGACCTTGTCACCCTTTTTAATCTTCGCAGCCATCAGATCACCTCCGGTGCGAGGGAAACGATTTTCATGTGGTTCTTCGCCCGCAGCTCACGCGTTACAGGACCAAAGATACGTGTGCCTACTGGCTCACCCTGCGCGTTGATCAGAACAGCTGCGTTTCCGTCAAACCGGATCGTGCTGCCGTCAGCGCGGTGAATGTCTTTTGCAGTGCGCACAACGACCGCCTTCATGACGTCGCCCTTCTTTACACGACCCCGGGGGATCGCTTCTTTCACGCTGACCACGATGATGTCGCCTACGGAAGCGTATTTACGCTTCGAGCCGCCCAACACCTTGATGCACTGAACGCGTTTTGCGCCTGAATTGTCAGCGACGCCCAGATTTGTTTGCATCTGAATCATGGCTAAATGCCCGTTCTCACTGGGTAGAAACCAAGTCTCGCGACTTAAGCTTCGTTCCCGATTACTTCCCAAGTCTTATTCTTTGATACCGGCCGGCATTCCCGGATCGATACCATTTCACCCACCTTGTGAGAGTTGCTCTCATCATGTGCGTGGTATTTCTTTGACCGACGAACGGTCTTCTTCAACAGCGGATCTGTGAAACGGCGCTCGACCTTGACCACGATGGTCTTGTCGTTTTTGTCGCTCACAACGACGCCCTGCAAAATTCGCTTTGGCATGATCGAACCCTTACTTAGCAGCTTGGTCTACCTGCGACTGCTGGATCGTCTTGATCCGTGCAATATCGCGGCGAACCTGCCGAATGCGCGCCGTGTTCTCCAACTGACCGCTTGCAGCCTGGAAACGCAGATTGAACTGCTCTTTCTTCAGCTTCACGATCTCGTCGTCGAGTTGATCCGGCGTCATATCTCTAATTTCACTGGCCTTCATGGCCTCATCCTCTTCTCAACCGTGGAGCGCTATGCTCTTAAGCCTGGTCGCCAGGTCGCGTTACAAACCGTGTCTTGATCGGCAGCTTTGCTGCGCCAAGCCGCAATGCTTCTTCAGCGATGTCGTGCGGAACACCATCAATCTCAAACATGATCCGCCCAGGCTTCACCTTGGCAGCCCAATATTCCGGCGTACCCTTACCTTTACCCATCCGAACTTCCGTCGGCTTCTTAGAGACCGGCACATCAGGGAAGATCCGGATCCACACACGGCCGGCACGCTTCATGTGACGCGTGATGGCACGACGGGCGGCCTCGATCTGCCGAGCAGTGACCCGCTCTGGCTCAAGTGCTTTGAGGCCATAGGCGCCAAAGTTGAGCGCAGTACCACCTTTTGCCGTTCCCTTGATCCGGCCCTTATGAGCCTTACGGAACTTTGTACGTTTCGGTTGCAGCATCGTTTAACTCTCTTCGCTTGAGCGCTGGCTTAGTTGGCGTCCCGACGACGGCTATCCCCACCACCTTCGAGGGCGCGTCGTTCGTGAGCCATTGGGTCATGCTCAAGGATTTCACCTTTGAAAATCCAAACCTTGATGCCGCACACGCCATACGCTGTATGGGCGGATGCAACGCCGTAGTCGATGTCCGCGCGGAGCGTGTGCAGCGGCACACGGCCTTCGCGATACCATTCCGTCCGGGCGATCTCAGCACCACCAAGACGGCCGGCACAGTTGATCCGGATACCGCCTGCGCCAAGGCGCATAGCGGATTGAACTGCCCGCTTCATTGCCCGGCGGAACGCCACACGGCGCTCAAGCTGCTGAGCAATATTTTCCGCAACCAGGGTCGCGTCAATTTCAGGCTTGCGGACTTCCACAATGTTCAGATGAACTTCCGAATCCGTCATCTTGCCGATTTCGCGGCGCAGCTTTTCAATGTCTGCACCCTTCTTACCGATCACAACGCCTGGACGGGCTGAGTGAATGGCAACCCGGCACTTCTTATGCGGACGCTCGATCACAATCTTGCTGACGCCAGCCTGCTTCAGAGCCTTTTCAAGATACTTGCGGATCTTGAGGTCTTCATGCAGCAGGTCACCATACTCGTGACGTCCAGCAAACCAGCGGGAGTCCCATGTGCGGTTGATCCCAAGGCGCAGGCCAATTGGATTAACTTTCTGACCCATTAGGCTTTTTCCTCAACTTGGCGCACCACAATCGTGATCTCGCTGAAAGGCTTCATGATTTTGCCGACACGACCACGTGCCCGCGGGCGCCAGCGCTTCATCATCAGGTTCTTGCCGACATAGGCTTCCGCCACGATGAGCTCGTCCACGTCGAGGTCGTGGTTGTTCTCGGCATTCGCAACAGCGCTTTCCAGCACTTTCTTGACGTCTTTGGCGATCCGCTTCGGCGAGAAAGAAAGGTCCGCGATCGCGCGTTCCACTTTCTGACCCCGGATGGTCTGAGCAACAAGGTTGAGCTTCTGACCGCTGGTGCGGATCATACGGCCCTTTGCCATTGCCTCATTATCAGCCAGGCGCCGTGATTGTGACGACTTCCCCATGGCTTACTTCCTCTTCGCTTTCTTGTCCGCCGCGTGACCGTAATAGGTGCGCGAAGGAGCAAACTCGCCGAACTTGTGACCGACCATGTCTTCGGAAACATTCACCGGGACATGCTTTTGGCCGTTATGAACCCCAAAGGTGAGACCGACGAACTGCGGCAGGATCGTAGAGCGGCGGCTCCAGATCTTGATCACTTCCTTACGACCCGACTCGCGAGACGCTTCGGCTTTCTTCAGGATATATCCGTCGACAAACGGACCTTTCCAGACGGAACGTGTCATAAGCTCTTATCCTACTTCCGACGCTGGTGACGGCTGCGTACGATGTACTTGTCCGTCGACTTGTTTTTACGAGTCCGCTTGCCCTTGGTTGGCTTACCCCAAGGCGTCACCGGGTGACGTCCACCAGAGGTCCGACCTTCACCACCACCATGTGGGTGATCGACCGGGTTCATCGCCACACCACGAACGGATGGACGCTTGCCGAGCCAGCGGTTACGACCCGCTTTGGCCAGCGTGATGTTTGATTGGTCCGGGTTGGACACAGCACCGATGCTCGCCATGCACTCACCGCGGATGAGACGCTGCTCACCGGATGATAGACGAACGATCGAGAAGCCACCGTCGCGCCCAACAAGCTGAACATAGGTTCCAGCGGAACGAGCGATCTGAGCGCCCTTCCCTGGCTTCAGCTCCACATTGTGAATAATGGTGCCTACGGGAATGTTCTTCATCGGCATCGCATTGCCAGGCTTCACGTCTGCACGTTCTGCAGAGATCACTGTGTCTCCTTCAGCCAAACGCTGAGGGGCAATAATGTATGCCTGTTCGCCATCTTCATATTTGATGAGAGCGATGAAAGCTGTCCGATTTGGATCATACTCCAGGCGCTCAACAACAGCTGGGATATCCCGCTTCGTCCGCTTGAAGTCGATGATCCGGTAGGTCCGCTTATGACCACCACCACGACGCCGGGCAGTGATGCGACCATGATTGTTTCGCCCGCCGGACTTGGTGAGACCTTCCGTCAGTTTCTTGACCGGTTTGCCGCTCCAAAGCGCCGACTTGTCGACGAGAACGAGGCCGCGCTGTCCGGGGCTCGAAGGTTTATATTGTTTTAGTGCCATAACGTCTCAGCTTTCGCTTTTGCTGCCGTCCTTAAAGACCGGTGCTCACATCAATGGAGTGACCGTCTTCAAGTGTCACAATTGCTTTCTTATAGTCGCCCTGCTTTCCGCTCACGCCACGGAACCGCTTCAGCTTGCCCTGCTGGCGAAGCGTGTTGACCGCTTTCACCTTCACGCTGAACAGCTTTTCAACGGCTGCTTTCACCTGAGGTTTGGTCGCATCAAGCGGCACACGAAACACAATCTGGTTGTGCTCAGATGCCAGAGTCGACTTCTCGGTAATCACCGGAGAGAGGATGGCGTCGTAGTGACGAGCTTCACTCATTTGAACCGAGCCTCCAGGCCTTCGAGCGCCGCTTTGGTCAGAACCAAAGTGTCACGCCGCAGAATGTCATAGACGTTGATGCCCTGAACCGGCAGCACGTCCACTGCAGGAATGTTCCGGGAAGCCAAAGCGAACTTGTCGTCCACTTCCTTGCCATCAACGATCAGCGCCGACGTCAGACCAAGCTTCGACAGAGCGCCACGAAGGGCAGCTGTCTTGCCGTCTTTCGACTTAGCATCTTCCAGAACGATGAGCTTTTCAGCCTTCGCTTTGCTCGACAGAGCGTGCTTCAGCGCAAGAGCGCGAACCTTCTTCGGCATATCGATCGCATGGCTGCGAACGACAGGTCCGAAAGCCTTACCACCGCCACGGAACTGCGGAACCTTCTTGTCGCCATGCCGTGCACCACCGGTGCCCTTCTGGCGATACATTTTCTTGGTGGTTCCGGCAATCTCGGACCGACCTTTGGTCTTGTGCGTTCCCGCCTGACGCTTTGCAAGCTGATAGTTCACCATCCGGTGCAGAAGATCGGCACGAGGCTCCAGCGCGAACACGTCGTCCGGCAGGTCCACCGATCCGGCCTTCTTAGCCTCAAGTGTGGTCACATCCGCCTTCATCACGCGTCATCCTTCTGTTCGTCAGCTGCTGGCGCTTCCGCAGGAGCTTCCTCAGCCGGTGCTTCTTCAGCAGGAGCAGGCGCTTCCGCAGCCGCACGAATTGCAGCAGGCATCGGCACACCTTCAGGAAGAGGCTTCTTCACAGCGTCCCGCAGGAACACCCAACCACCTTTGGACCCGGGTACAGCGCCTTTGACCATGATCAGACCGCGATCAACATCAGTCTTCACAATCTCGAGGTTCTGCGTCGTCACACGGACGGAACCCATCTGGCCGGCCATCTTCTTACCTTTGAAGACCTTACCTGGGTCCTGACACTGACCTGTCGATCCGTGGCTACGGTGCGAAATGGACACACCGTGCGACGCGCGCAAACCACCGAAATTGTGACGCTTCATCGCGCCAGCAAAGCCCTTACCAATGGAGATGCCTGATGCATCTACTTTCTGGCCAGAGATGAAGTGGTCAGCGGTGATCTCTGCACCCACATCCAGCATATTGTCTTCGCTCACACGGAACTCAGCGAGCTTCCGCTTCGGCTCGACATGAGCCACTGCGAAGTGGCCACGTGCTGCACGTGTTGTGTTTTTTACCTTGGCCTTGCCAGCACCCAGTTGGACTGCTGAATAGCCATTCTTTTCTTCGGTCCGCTGGGCAACAACCTGACAATTGTCGAGGCGAAGTACCGTTACAGGCACGTGCCGTCCCTCTTCCGTGAAGAGGCGGGTCATTCCCAGCTTTTGAACAATCACACCGGAACGCATGGGTCCCAATTCCTTTTATCGTTTGGAGACGAATGTCCCCTTAGAGCTTGATCTCAACGTCGACACCGGCTGCCAGGTCGAGCTTCATAAGAGCGTCAACCGTCTGCGGCGTTGGGTCGACAATGTCCAGAAGACGCTTGTGAGTCCGAATTTCGAACTGCTCGCGGCTCTTCTTGTCGATATGCGGTCCACGGAGCACGGTGAACTTTTCAAGCCGTGTCGGAAGTGGAATAGGCCCGCGCACATTTGCGCCAGTCCGTTTCGCGGTATTCACGATCTCCTTGGTCGAATTGTCTAAGACGCGATGGTCAAAGGCTTTCAACCGGATCCGAATATTTTGACTTTGCATGTTCAGTCCTTATGCCCTGGGGCTCGAAAAAAGCGCGGTGTCAAAGCGGGCACCGCGCCCTTTATTCCTTACTCAATGATTGAGGATACGACGCCTGAACCGACGGTCCGGCCACCTTCACGGATAGCGAAGCGTAGCTTCTCTTCCATGGCGATCGGTGCGATCAGCTCAACCTCAATGGCAACATTGTCGCCCGGCATCACCATCTCGGTGCCTTCGGGCAGGTTCACAACACCCGTCACGTCCGTCGTCCGGAAGTAGAACTGTGGACGGTAGTTCGTGAAGAATGGTGTGTGGCGGCCACCCTCATCCTTCGTCAGGATGTAGGCCTCAGCCGTAAACTTCGTGTGCGGTGTGATCGACCCAGGCGCACAAAGAACCTGGCCGCGCTCAACCTGCTCGCGGTCAACACCACGAAGCAGCGCACCGATATTGTCACCCGCCTCACCGCTATCAAGCAGCTTGCGGAACATCTCAACACCCGTACACGTGGTCTTCTGCGTGTCCTTGATGCCGACGATCTCAATCTCGTCGCCAACATTGATCACACCACGCTCAACACGGCCCGTCACAACGGTACCGCGACCGGAGATCGAGAACACGTCCTCAATCGGCATCAGGAACGGCTGGTCCTTCGGACGCTCCGGCTGTGGAATGGCTTCGTCAACCGCTTCCATCAGCTTCATGATGCTTTCTTTACCGATATTGTCGTCGCGGCCCTCAAGAGCTGCCAAAGCAGAACCCGGGATGATCGGAATGTCGTCGCCTGGGAAGCCATACTCGGAAAGAAGCTCACGTACTTCCATTTCAACGAGCTCAAGCAGCTCCTCATCGTCAACCTGGTCAACCTTGTTGAGGTACACAACAAGCGCTGGAACACCAACCTGACGGGCAAGAAGAATGTGCTCACGGGTCTGAGGCATCGGGCCATCAGCTGCGTTCACAACCAGGATGCCACCATCCATCTGCGCCGCACCGGTGATCATGTTCTTCACATAGTCAGCATGGCCTGGGCAATCCACGTGGGCGTAGTGACGGTTCGCCGTCTCATATTCAACGTGGGCCGTAGAAATCGTGATACCGCGCGCCTTCTCTTCTGGCGCCTTGTCGATATCTGCATAATCAGAAAAATCTGCCCCACCTGCTTCCGCAAGCACTTTCGTAATCGCCGCCGTCAGCGTCGTCTTACCGTGGTCAACGTGACCAATCGTGCCAATGTTACAGTGTGGCTTCGTACGCTCAAATTTCTCTTTGGCCATCTTAAGGCTCCCTCAGAACTTTTTCTGTTCTTCGCTGATTAAGCGAGTTTCGCTTGGATCTCATCAGAGACCGCCTGCGGCACTTGCTCGTAGTGATCGAATTGCATGGTGTATTGTGCACGTCCCTGCGACATGGACCGCAGATTGTTCACATACCCAAACATGTTTGCGAGTGGCACCATGGCGTTAATCGCCGTCGCAACACCGCGGTTTTCGCTGCCGGCAATCTGGCCGCGACGGCTGCTCAGGTCACCGATGACATCACCCATATAGTCTTCAGGTGTCACCACCTCGACCTTCATAATGGGCTCAAGCAACTTGGCGCCTGCCTTCGGCGCAATCTCACGCATGGCTGCGCGGGCCGCGATCTCAAATGCGAGAACGCTGGAGTCCACATCGTGGAAAGCACCGTCAGTCAGGGTGACCTTAAAGTCGATGACTGGGAAGCCGGCGAGAACACCGTTCTCCGCCACGCTTTTGATGCCCTTCTCAACACCGGGGATGTATTCCTTCGGAACCGCACCACCAACGATCTTGCTTTCAAAGACAACGCCTGTACCGATTTCACCCGGCTCAATAGTCATCTTAACGCGAGCAAACTGTCCCGAACCACCAGACTGTTTCTTGTGGGTGTAGTCGATGTCTGCGTCTTTCGTGAAAGTCTCACGATAGGCTACCTGCGGCGCACCCACATTCGCTTCCACTTTGAATTCACGCTTCATGCGGTCGACAAGAATGTCGAGGTGAAGCTCACCCATACCAGCGATGATCGTCTGGCCGCTTTCTTCGTCTGAAGAAACACGGAAGGACGGATCTTCCTGAGCAAGACGCGCCAGCGCCATGCCCATTTTCTCCTGGTCAGCCTTTGTCTTCGGCTCAACGGCGACCTCGATCACCGGATCAGGGAATTCCATCCGCTCCAGAATAACCGGGCTATTTGGATCACACAGCGTGTCACCTGTGGTCGTGTCTTTCAGTCCCGCGAGCGCAACGATGTCGCCCGCATAAGCCTCTTTTACTTCTTCACGGCTATTCGCGTGCATCAGAAGCATACGACCGATGCGCTCGCGCTTGTCTTTCACTGTGTTGAGCACGCCGGAGCCGGCTGTGAAAACACCTGAGTAAACACGGGCAAAGGTGAGAGATCCAACGAACGGGTCGTTCATGATCTTGAAGGCAAGAGCAGAAGCAGGCTCGTCATCAGATGCCTCACGCACCGTGGCCTCTTCCGTCTTCGCATCAATACCGTCAATCGCCTTCACGTCCAGCGGAGACGGCATGAAATCAACAACCGCATCAAGAAGCGGCTGAACGCCCTTGTTCTTAAACGCCGTACCATTGAGAACAGGAACAAAGTTCTGCTCGATCGTGCCTTTGCGGATACAGCGCTTCAGCGTTTCTTCATCTGGCTCATTACCTTCCAGATACGCTTCCATCACCTCGTCATCGACCTCAACCGCACCCTCAACGAGTTTCGCGCGATATTCTTCGGCCTGGTCTTTCAGCGAGTCACGAATATCAACATATTCAAACTCAGCGCCGAGGTTCTCGTCCTTCCAGAGGATCTCTTTCATCTTGAGGAGATCAATCAGGCCCTCATACTCAGATTCCGCACCGATTGGCAGCTGCAGAACCAGCGGGTTCGCGCCGAGGCGATCCACGATCATGTCGACACAACGGAAGAAGTCTGCGCCCATGCGGTCCATCTTGTTGACGAAACACATGCGCGGAACGGCATACCGGTCAGCCTGACGCCAAACAGTCTCGGACTGAGGCTCAACGCCAGCAACCGAGTCAAACACTGCAACCGCGCCGTCGAGCACACGAAGGGAACGCTCAACTTCAATCGTGAAGTCCACGTGACCTGGTGTGTCAATGATGTTGATGCGCTTGCCGTTCCAGAAGCAGGTCGTCGCAGCGGATGTAATCGTAATCCCGCGCTCTTGCTCTTGCTCCATCCAGTCCATCGTCGCAGCACCATCGTGCACTTCGCCGATTTTGTGGCTCTTACCTGTGTAGTAGAGGATCCGTTCCGTCGTCGTGGTCTTACCTGCATCAATATGGGCCATGATGCCGATATTGCGATAGTCCTCGAGAGTTGTCTGGCGTGCCATGATCTTAAACCTCTAAAGCGCCTGTCGATTACCAGCGATAATGTGAGAAGGCGCGGTTCGCTTCTGCCATGCGGTGCGTGTCTTCACGCTTCTTCACTGCAGAGCCGCGATTGTTTGATGCATCGAGGATTTCCGCTGAAAGGCGGTCAACCATCGTGTTTTCGTTCCGGCTGCGCGCTGCGGCAATCAACCAGCGAATGGCGAGCGCACGCTTACGGTCCGGACGAACCTCAACTGGAACCTGGTAAGTCGCACCACCAACACGGCGGGAGCGAACCTCAAGAGCCGGCATCACGTTTTCCAGAGCTTCATGGAAAGTACGGAGAGGGTCAGCAGTCCCCTTCTCAGCCATCTTGTCGAAAGCACCGTAGACGATCCGCTCAGCGGTCGACTTCTTGCCGTCTTTCATCAGGCTATTCATGAATTTGGTCAGCACCAGATCGCCAAATTTGGCGTCAGGGATGACTTCTCGCTTCTCTGCGCGGTGACGTCGCGACATCTATCGTATTCCTTACTTAGGACGCTTAGCGCCGTATTTCGAACGACGCTGCTTACGGTCTTTAACACCCTGCGTATCAAGCACACCACGAATGATGTGGTAGCGAACACCAGGCAAGTCCTTCACACGACCACCGCGGATCATCACCACGGAGTGCTCTTGAAGGTTGTGACCTTCACCAGGGATATAGCTGGTGACTTCAAAACCATTGGTCAGACGAACACGGGCAACCTTACGAAGAGCCGAGTTCGGCTTCTTCGGTGTCGTCGTATAAACACGAGTACAAACGCCGCGCTTTTGAGGACAAGCCTCCATCGCTGGCACTTTGTTCCGTTTTACCGGCACTTTGCGCGGCTTGCGGATCAGTTGTTGGATAGTTGGCATATTGCTCTGCCGTTCCTCTAGTTCATCCAAACACAAAACCGCGTGCTACCGGGAAATCCCTTGAGGTTGCACACGGCTGATAGACACATGAGGCATTCGCTTAATGCCAGCGTCTAAACTTGCAGAGGACCCTGAGAAAACCCAGGGTCATGCCCCAGTCCTTATCGTCGATTTCGGGCGTCAGCGTTTAGGTTGATCGGTTATCAATACCGGTAACCGCCTACAGCCTGGCGCGAAAGTTGGCGGAACCTACCGTCGCCCCCTGGGGGCGTCAACCCGGAATGTTAAGAAAATGGAAGATTTTTGGGGGTTTTTTGCCACTTAGAGCACCCGACTCGATGCAGAGGCCAATCAAGACCGTCTGGGCGTCGATTTTTCACTCAAATTGACCCATCGGCGCCGCTCATAAGCAATTTGACTCAAGGGAATCAGCCAATTGATTCCCTCAGTTCAACTACACTCTGTACTTGTAAAATCATATTCCACACTTATATTCGTATAAATGAATATAGGAGATGCCGATATGAGCGCCATGAGGTCCAATAGGCTTAGCTCTAGCCCGGAGGAGCTAGCTGCACCTGAAGTGACCAGCTTCTTCGACGAGTCGACCAACACGGTCACCCACATTGTGGCGGATCCAGCCACAGGCTGCACCGCGATCATCGACCCTGTACTGGACTTTGACCAGGCAGCCGCGCGAACCAGCGCTGCATCCGCCGACAAGTTGATCGCAGAGGTAAAAGCGAGGGGCCTCAAGGTTGAGTGGATATTGGAGACCCACATCCACGCCGATCACCTGACCGCAGCCAACTATTTAAGAGAGAACCTAAATGCGCCCATTGGCGTCGGTAGAAACATCTCCAAGGTGCAAAAGACCTTCAACCCGGTGTTTCACCAGCCCTACATGGTCCCCGATGATGGTCGTCCGTTCGATCATCTGTTCTCCGACAATGAAGAGTTCTCAATCGGAAACCTCACAGTCACCGTCATCGCTACTCCAGGGCACACGCCTGCCTGCGTCTCCTACCTGATCGGCGATGCCCTTTTCGTTGGCGACACGCTTTTTATGCCTGACTACGGAACCGCCCGGTGCGACTTCCCGGGCGGTGACGCCGGCACTCTCTATGACTCGATCAACCGCCTTCTGTCCCTGCCCGATGAGACCAGGATGTTCCTGTGCCACGACTATCCTCCTGCGTCCCGCGCACCCGCATGGGAAACAACGGTTGCCGATCAACGCAATCACAACATTCACATCGCGAACCGGACGCGCGAGGAGTTTGTGGAGCTGAGAACCACCCGCGACCGAGACCTGAACATGCCGCAGCTCATCTTCCCGTCTCTCCAGGTCAATATTCAGGCGGGCGAACTGCCGCAGGCGGAAGAGAACGGCATCCAATACCTCAAGTTACCGCTCAATCAGTTCTGACCGGGGGCTTAGCCTTCAGGGATGGCGCTCCAGTCGGCATCCCAGTTGCTCGCCAAACAGACGACGCAATCCGGCATTGAGGCACAGGTTCTGAAGGTCGCTCATCATTGTACGTTCGCCCCGTTCCAGAAACAGAGCCGCAAGCTCATAACAAATGACGATCTCATGAACATTGCGGTTGTAGTAAGCCTCGGGGCTCCCTGGGCAATTGGCAAATAGGAGCTTTGTTTCGTTTGGCCAGGGAAGGAATTCTGTCGCACGTGACACCACATCTTGCACCATGCCCGACTCCACGGCCCATTGCCGAACCTTCTCATGCCGTGGATCTCTGGTCTCGTCATAGGCCACGACCAATCCGACATAAGGGATGGAGTCCTCGGCCTCACGCCCAGCATATTCCAGCAGCCAAAGATAGGAGCGATAGGCGAGTTCATAGGCCTGGTCACAATCAAATCCTCTCTCAGCAGGCAACAATTCTGAGTCCAACAGAAAGCTGAGTTCGTCGGGGTTCGCGCCAAACAAAAGACAGTTGATATTGTAGAAGCGCTGGATAGAGAGCGAATGACTGTCCCAGAACGCATGCGCATCGTGATGTTCGGAGACTTCCTCCCGCCACTCAGTAAGCCATTCCGCCGAGACAGCCAGAAGGCTGTGCGTAGCCGCTGGGTCAACGTCCACACCGTATTTCAGGATCATGCTGGTTGTTGCGATTTGATCCGCAGCGTCTTCCTCCAGTCCAAATACCGGGATTGGAAACTGATGAATGATGGCATGGCCGATCTCGTGAAGGATCGTGAACTCCAGATTTGATAAGACAAAGTGTCGGAGCACGAGTTCCTGCTGTTCAGCAGTGAGCTCAATCTGTGGAACCTCGTCTGCTGCGGATGACGGCAGAGCCCAACCGGTCCAGAGAAGAACAAAAAGCAAAAAGCCGCCACGTCGAAACGCAGCGGCTTTTCTGTGTATGCGAACTCGCATCGTCCTATCCGTTAAGCGCCCTCAGCCGGCGCTTCGGGAGCTGGCGCAACCTCAATCACCTCATCAGCCGAAGCTTCTGCTGGTGCTTCTTCAGGTGGAGCAATGACGCCTGTCTCGATCTGTTCTTGCAGGATCTTCTCATCGCGGTCCGATGCTTCACTCCGCAGGAGTTCCACAACGCGGCCTGTACCAGCTGGGATCAGACGGCCCACAATGATGTTTTCCTTCAGACCATGCAGCTCATCGACCTTGCCGTTGACCGCAGCGTCCGTCAGAACACGTGTGGTTTCCTGGAAAGATGCAGCCGAGAAGAACGACCGGGTCTGCAGAGAGGCTTTCGTGATACCGAGAAGCACTGGTGTGCCCTCGCCTTCCTTCTTGCCTTCAGCGCGAAGACGGTCATTGATCTCATCGAGTTCAATGCGGTCGACCTGTTCGCCGGAAAGGTAAGGCGCATCACCTGGGTCGGTAATTTCAACCTTCTGGAGCATCTGGCGGACAATCACTTCAATGTGCTTGTCGTTAATGCCCACACCCTGCAGACGGTACACATCCTGCACTTCATTCACGAGATAGGTGGCGAGTTCTTCGACGCCTGAAATCGCGAGAATGTCGTGGGGTGCTGGGTGACCATCAAGCAGGTATTCGCCCTTCTCGATGATATCGCCTTCCTGCACGGTGATGTGCTTGCCTTTCGGAATGAGATATTCCCAAGGATCTCCGCCATCTTCCGGGTGAACCATAATCCGGCGCTTGTTCTTATAGTCACGACCGAATTCGACCTTACCGGTGCCCTCGGAAATAATGGCGTGGTCTTTCGGACGACGCGCTTCAAAGAGTTCCGCCACACGCGGCAGACCACCCGTAATGTCACGAGTTTTGGCACCTTCTGTCGGAATACGTGCAAGCACGTCACCCGCATGGATTTCCGCGCCCGCCTCGACCGACAGGATGGCGTCCACCGACAGCAGGAACCGTGCATCATTGCCGTTAGAGAGTTTCAGCACTTCGCCGTTACCGTCTTGAACAACAATCGCAGGACGCAGTTCTGCGCCTTTCGGGCTCGCCCGCCAATCAATGACAACACGCTGCGAGATACCCGTTGCTTCATCAGTGACTTCGCGGATGGACATGCCTTCCACGAGATCTTCAAAGGCAACCGTACCATTGACTTCAGTCAGGATCGGTACCGTGTAGGGATCCCATTCAGCAATACGCTGTCCGCGTTCCACTGTGTCGCCATCATCGGCACGCAGGCGTGAACCGTAGGTGAGCTTGTTGGAGGACCGCTCATTGCCGTGCTCGTCCAGAATCTGGATCTGCACATTCCGGCCCATAACGATCAGAGCACCAGAGGAGTCTTTCACGACATTCCTGTTGGCGATCCGGACCGTCCCTGAATGGTTGGATTCAAGGAAGGACGTATCCACAACCTGCGCCGTACCGCCAATGTGGAAGGTCCGCATCGTAAGCTGCGTTCCTGGCTCCCCGATCGACTGAGCCGCGATAACACCGACGGCTTCACCCATATTCACAGGGGTCCCACGGGCAAGGTCACGACCGTAGCAGGTGGCACAAATGCCATTCCGCGTTTCACAGGTCAGACCGGACCGGATGCGAAGCTCCTCAATGTTGGCTTCTTCCAGAACATCGACATCTGCTTCATCAAGCAGGTGGCCCGCTTTGAACAGCAGCTCACCGGTCGCCGGATGATGCACATCGTCAACAGGTGTACGACCAAGAACACGATCCGCCAGAGAGACGACGACCTCACCAGACTCGATCACAGCGCCGAGGGTAATGCCTTTCTTGGTACCGCAGTCTTCTTCGATGACAATGCAGTCCTGAGCCACGTCCACGAGACGACGCGTGAGATACCCTGAGTTAGCGGTCTTCAGCGCCGTGTCAGCAAGACCCTTACGCGCACCGTGGGTTGAGTTGAAGTACTCAAGAACGGTCAGACCTTCCTTGAAGTTCGAGATGATCGGCGTCTCGATAATCTCACCAGAAGGCTTGGCCATCAGGCCGCGCATCGCCGCAAGCTGACGCATCTGCGTGGGTGAACCACGCGCGCCGGAGTGCGCCATCATGTAGATCGAGTTGATCGGGTGTTCGCGGTTGGTTTCTTCGTCGATCTGGACGGACGAAATCTTGTCCATCATCGTGTCCGCGACTTTGTCCGTACACTTCGCCCACGCATCAACAACCTTATTGTACTTCTCACCCTGAGTGATCAGTCCGTCGATATATTGCTGTTCATATTCCTTCGCAAGGGCGCGGGTTTCGTCAACCAGGTTCACCTTCTCAGCAGGAATAATCATGTCATCCTTACCGAACGAGATACCTGCACGACACGCCTGACGGAAACCAAGACCCATGATCTGGTCACAGAAGATCACCGTCTCCTTCTGACCGCAATGGCGGTAGACCACATCGATCGTGTTGGAGATTTCGCGTTTCGTCAGAAGACGGTTGATCAGATCAAACGGCACCTTGTGGTTCTTCGGCAGAACCTCGGCAATCAACATACGCCCCGGTGTGGAGTCAACGATCTGAGAAACAGGGTTTCCGTTTTCGTCTTTTGTCGTCCAGCGCGCTTTGATCTTCGCATGCAGGGTCACGAGTCCGTTGTCGAGCGCATGTTCGATCTCAGAAATATCCGAGAAGAGCATGCCTTCGCCGGGCTCATTGTCTTTCATCTGCGAGATGTAATAGAGGCCAAGCACGATGTCTTGTGACGGCACAATGATCGGCGACCCGTTAGCGGGGTGCAGAATATTGTTGGTCGACATCATCAGCACACGAGCTTCCAACTGCGCTTCCAGCGACAGCGGCACGTGCACAGCCATTTGGTCACCATCAAAGTCCGCGTTAAACGCAGCACAGACCAGCGGGTGCAGCTGAATGGCTTTACCTTCAATCAGCACAGGCTCAAATGCCTGGATACCCAAACGGTGAAGCGTCGGCGCCCGGTTAAGGAGCACAGGATGTTCCCGAATGACTTCTTCGAGAATGTCCCAGACCTCGGGCCTTTCTTTCTCCACAAGCTTCTTGGCTTGTTTCACGGTCGCACTGAGGCCCTTCGCTTCGAGCCGCGAATAGATGAACGGCTTGAAGAGCTCAAGCGCCATCTTCTTTGGCAGACCGCACTGGTGCAGTTTGAGCTCAGGCCCCACAACGATCACGGAACGACCGGAATAGTCCACGCGCTTACCGAGCAGGTTCTGACGGAACCGACCCTGCTTGCCCTTGAGCATGTCAGCCAGCGATTTAAGTGGGCGCTTGTTAGCGCCTGTGATGACACGACCGCGACGACCATTATCGAAGAGCGCGTCCACAGACTCCTGCAGCATCCGTTTTTCGTTACGGATGATGATGTCAGGTGCGCGAAGCTCCATCAGGCGCTTCAGACGATTGTTCCGGTTGATCACCCGACGATAAAGGTCGTTGAGGTCGGACGTTGCAAAACGACCACCATCGAGCGGCACAAGAGGACGCAGCTCTGGCGGGATGACCGGCACGACTTTCAGGATCATCCACTCTGGACGGTTACCAGAATGGATAAAGGCTTCGATGACCTTCAGACGCTTCGCCAGCTTCTTAGGCTTGAGTTCGGTCGTTGCTTCAGCGATCTCAACACGAAGGTCCGCAGCGATCTTCTCAAGATCAAGGCCTTCCATCATGTCGCGAATGGCTTCCGCACCGATGCCGGCTGTGAAGCTATCAGGACCATATTCGTCCTGCGCGTCGAGATATTCTTCTTCGGTGAGAAGCTGCTTCTCTTTCAGCGGCGTGAGGCCCGGCTCAACAACGATGTAGTTTTCAAAGTAGAGAACCCGCTCAAGATCCTTGAGCGTCATGTCCATCAGGAGACCGATGCGGGACGGCAGCGACTTCAGGAACCAGATATGTGCAACCGGAGCGGCCAGTTCGATATGGCCCATCCGCTCACGGCGAACCTTGGTCAGGGTCACTTCAACGCCGCACTTTTCGCAGATGATGCCTTTATACTTCATCCGCTTGTACTTGCCGCAGAGGCATTCGTAATCTTTGATCGGCCCGAAAATCCGCGCACAGAAAAGACCATCCCTCTCCGGCTTGAACGTCCGGTAGTTGATGGTTTCTGGCTTTTTGATTTCGCCGTAAGACCAGGAAAGTATCCGCTCTGGGCTGGCGAGCGAAATCTGGATCTGCTCAAAAGTCTGAGCTGGCGCAGTTGGATTGAAAAGGTTCATGACCTCTTGGTTCATGGACTTCTCCTCGTTTCGGACCCTGATCCGGTCGGGTGACCTTTAGGGGTTTTGGAGATACCGACAGGGCCCGTCAGCATCGCCCCAATTCAAATTCACATCCGCTCCCCGCTGGGAGCAATTGACGGGCGCACCAAATGCGCCCGCCTAAATCCTAGCTCGCAGGCCGATCAATCAACTCGACATTGAGGCCGAGAGACCGCATCTCTTTCACAAGAACGTTGAAGCTTTCCGGGATACCCGCTTCGAACGTGTCATCGCCACGAACGATCGCTTCATAGACCTTGGTACGACCCGCAACGTCATCCGACTTCACGGTCAACATTTCCTGCAATGTGTAGGCAGCGCCGTACGCTTCGAGCGCCCACACTTCCATCTCACCAAAGCGCTGACCACCGAACTGAGCCTTACCGCCCAGCGGCTGCTGCGTAACAAGGCTGTACGGACCGATGGACCGCGCATGGATCTTGTCATCGACAAGGTGATGCAGCTTCAGCATGTAGATGTAGCCAACCGTCACATCGCGGTCGAAGGTCTCCCCTGTCCGGCCATCATAAAGAGTGACCTGACCGGAATGTCCAAGACCGGCATTTTCCAGCATGCCGACAACGTCTGGTTCGTGCGCACCATCGAAGACCGGAGTTGCGAACGGCACACCGTTGCGCAGGTTGCCCGCCATCTCGAGCATGGCAGGCTCATCAAGCGATGCATATGTCTCATCGCCCTCATAAACCTTGTCCAATGTCTCACGGAGCGCAGCAGTGTTGTTCTCACGCTGATAAAGTTCCAGCGCTTCCGTCACCTTCCGGCCAATACCGTGCGAGGCCCAACCCAAGTGGGTTTCAAGGATCTGCCCGACATTCATTCGGCTCGGCACCCCGAGAGGATTGAGCACCACGTCAACGGGCGTTCCATCTTCCAGGTGAGGCATGTCTTCCATCGGCACGATGCGCGAAATCACACCCTTGTTCCCGTGACGACCAGCCATCTTGTCACCCGGCTGCAGCTTGCGCTTCACAGCCACGAAGACTTTGACCATTTTCATGACACCAGGCGGCAGTTCGTCACCACGCTGAAGCTTGTCGACCTTGTCCTCAAAGCGGGCTTCGAGACGAGCTTTAGACTCGTCGTACTGACGCTTCAGAGCCTCGATTTCGCTCATGGCTTTTTCATTGCCAACGGCAATCTGCCACCACTGTCCCTTGGACAGAGCATCCAGGTCCGCCTTGGACACTTTGGAACCAGCTGCCATCTCGCCTGGGCCGGAAACGACTTCCTTGCCAGACAGGATTTCCTGCAGACGGCCATAAACGTTCCGCTCAAGGATCGCGAGCTCGTCGTCACGGTCTTTCGCAAGACGTTCAATCTCGTCCCGCTCGATCGACATGGCACGTTCGTCCTTGTCGACGCCGTGGCGGTTGAACACACGAACCTCAACAACAGTCCCCGTCACGCCTGGTGGCAGACGAAGCGACGTATCACGAACGTCAGACGCCTTCTCACCGAAGATGGCGCGCAGAAGTTTTTCTTCCGGCGTCATCGGGCTCTCACCCTTCGGCGTAATCTTACCGACGAGAATGTCGGATGGGCCAACTTCCGCACCGATATAGACGATGCCGGCCTCATCGAGATTGCGAAGCGCTTCTTCACCAACGTTTGGAATGTCGCGGGTAATCTCTTCAGGCCCAAGCTTCGTATCACGGGCCATGACTTCGAACTCTTCGAGGTGGATCGACGTGAACACGTCGTCCCGCACGATGCGTTCAGAGATCAGGATCGAGTCCTCAAAGTTGTAGCCATTCCACGGCATGAACGCGACGAGCACGTTCCGGCCAAGAGCCAGCTCACCCAGCTCAGTCGACGGACCATCGGCGATAATGTCACCGCCATTGATCCGGTCGCCGACACGCACCAGCGGGCGCTGGTTGATGCAGGTGTTCTGGTTCGACCGCTGGAACTTCCGCAGGTTGTAGATATCAACGCCCGGCTTGCCAGGGTCTGTCTCTTCCGTCGCCCGGATAACGATACGCGTCGCATCCACCTGATCGACAACACCGGTCCGGCGAGCCGCAATCGCAGCACCGCTATCCCGAGCCACAACCTCTTCCATGCCGGTTCCAACGAATGGCGCTTCGGCTTTCACCAGCGGTACCGCCTGACGCTGCATGTTCGAGCCCATAAGAGCACGGTTCGCGTCATCGTTTTCAAGGAACGGAATGAGAGCTGCCGCAACAGACACAATCTGTTTAGGCGATACGTCGATGAGGTCCACCTGCTCAGGCGGCACCATTTCAAAGTCGCCATCAATACGACAGTTCAGAAGATCATCCTGAAGCTTGCCATCAGGTCCGATCGGCACATTCGCCTGCGCGACCCGGTAGCGGGCTTCTTCCATGGCGGAGAGATAAACCGTGTCGTCGGTCACCTTGCCGTCCACAACGCGGCGGTACGGGCTTTCGATGAAGCCGTACTTGTTGACGCGCGCGAAAGTCGCCAGTGAGTTGATCAGACCAATGTTCGGCCCTTCTGGCGTTTCAATCGGACAGATACGACCATAATGCGTCGGATGCACGTCGCGGACTTCAAAACCGGCACGCTCACGGGTCAGACCACCTGGCCCAAGCGCAGAAAGACGACGCTTATGCGTAATCTCTGAGAGCGGGTTCGTCTGGTCCATAAACTGGGACAGCTGCGAGGAGCCAAAGAACTCCCGAACCGCGGCAGCAACAGGCTTCGCATTGATCAGGTCATGGGGCATCACAGTGTCGATGTCGACAGAGCTCATCCGCTCTTTGATCGCCCGCTCCATACGAAGCAGACCGATGCGGTACTGGTTCTCCATCAGCTCACCAACCGAGCGCACGCGCCGGTTGCCGAGATTGTCGATGTCGTCAATCTCACCGCGACCGTCACGAAGATCAACGATCGTCCGGATCACCTCGATAATGTCTTCCTTGCGCAGAACACGCACCGTGTCTTCCGCATCGAGGTTGAGGCGCATGTTCATCTTCACACGACCAACCGCGGACAGATCATACCGCTCAGGATCGAAGAACAGGCTGTGGAACAGCGCGTCCGCCGTATCAAGGGTTGGCGGCTCACCTGGGCGCATTACACGATAAATGTCGTAGAGCGCCTGCTCGCGGTCCGTCGCCTTATCAACGGCCAATGTGTTCCGGATGAAGGCACCTGTGTTCACATGGTCGATGTCCAGCGTGTTGATTTCACTGGCACCGGCGTCAACGAGGGTCTCAAGAAGCTCTTCTGTGATTTCATCACCGGCTTCTGCGAAGATCTCGCCGGTCTCCATGTTCACCAGCTCTTCAGCGATGTAACGGCCTGTCACTTCAATGTCTTGAACCAACAGTTCTTTCAGACCGTCTTCAGCAAGCTTACGCGCGAGGCGAGGTGTGATCTTGCGGCCCGCTTCAACAACCACTTCGCCGTTCTTTGCATTCACAAAGTCATGCTCTGGTTTGAAGCCGCGATAGCGCTCAGGATCGAACGGCAGCTTCCAGCCGTCTTTGGTCTTCATATATTTCACGTGACCGTAGAAGGTGTTGAGAATGTCTTCCGAGTCCAGACCAAGCGCATAGAGCAGCGTCGTGACCGGCAGCTTGCGGCGGCGGTCGATACGCACATGAACAATGTCTTTTGCATCAAACTCGAAATCGAGCCATGACCCACGGTAAGGAATAACGCGGGCGGCAAACAGCAGCTTGCCTGACGAGTGCGTCTTGCCTTTGTCATGGTCGAAGAACACGCCGGGGCTCCGGTGCATCTGCGAAACGATCACGCGCTCTGTGCCGTTCACAACAAACGTCCCGTTTGTCGTCATGAAAGGCATGTCGCCCATATAGACGTCTTGTTCTTTGATGTCCTTGACCGACTTAGCGCCTGTGTCCTCGTCGACTTCAAATACAATCAACCGCAATGTGACTTTGAGCGGCGCTGCGAACGTCATGTCGCGCTGCTGGCACTCTTCCACGTCATATTTTGGATGCTCGAATTCGTAGTCGACGAACTCCAGCATCGCGGTTTCAGAAAAATCGCTAATCGGGAATACAGACCCGAATACAGATTGCAGACCCTGATCAAGGCGGGATCCATCTTCCTGCCGATCAACCTGCAAAAACTGGTCATAAGAATATTTTTGAACCTCGATCAGGTTTGGCATCTCTGCCACCTGGGGGATACGTCCAAATGATTTACGAACCCGCTTCCGACCAGTAAATGACTGCGTCATTTTTGTTCCTCGAAATCTTCCTCAGACAAGTGCCGGAACGGTGAGAGACCCACCCTGCTCTCCGACGGAGCAATTGGGAGCGACCCCGAGGCCGCTCCCAACCGGTATTATTTGAGCTCGACAGATGCGCCGGCTTCTTCGAGCTTTTTCTTAAGCTCTTCTGCTTCGTCCTTCGGAACGTCTGCTTTGACTTCCTTAGGTGCACCTTCAACAAGCTCTTTAGCTTCCTTCAGGCCAAGACCTGTGATCGCGCGAACTTCTTTGATGACGTTGATTTTCTTGTCACCGGCAGCAGTCAGAACAACTGAGAACTCAGTCTTCTCTTCGCCACCAGCAGCACCGCCGGCATCACCACCAGCAGCGGCAGCAACAGCAACAGGTGCAGCAGCAGAAACGCCCCACTTCTCTTCGAGAAGCTTGGACAACTCAGCCGCTTCAAGCACGGTCAGGTTCGACAGGTCGTCGGCAATTTTTTCAAGATCAGCCATTTTTACATTTCTCTCTATTCAATCAGTTCAAACTTGGGTTCGAGGACCGGCCCTATGCCGCTTCCTCGCCCTGTGCAGCTTTTGCGCCCATAACGCGAGCCAGCTGACCGGCAGGTGCTTGCAGCACTCCGGCAATACGTGTTGCAGGCGTAGAAATCATGCCCACCAGCTTTCCGCGCAGCTCGTCCAGCGACGGCAGTTCGGCCAAGGCCTTCACACCGTTCTGATCAAGCAGGGTTTCGCCCATCGCACCGCCAAGGATCACGAATTGCTCGTTCTCTTTAGCGAAGGCTGCAGCAATTTTTGGCGCTGCAACCGGATCTTCCGAATAGGCGATTGCCGTTGGTCCCGTGAAATGGTCGGCAATGCCGGCCACAGCGGTTCCATCCAGAGCGAGTTTGGCGAGCCGGTTCTTAGTGACCTTCACGTTGCCGCCCGCTTCCGCCATCTTTGCCCGCAGAACTGTCATCTGCGCGACCGTCAGACCGGAATAATGGGCAACAACAACCACGCCAGCGTCCGTAAAGACGCCTTTGAGGTGTGCCACAAGATCCTCTTTTTCGGCTCTATTCACTTACTCTTCTCCAAAGCATCCAAATCCCTTGGATGCGTCGGGGGTGAAACAACAGCTTGCGCCCTCATTCCACCGTTGGCAGATGCCGCTCGTGTGAACCCCCGAGGAGGCGCGCCACACGACCAGCGCTCTCTTGCCTGTCCCGGGTTTGAACCGACAGTGAAACCGAGCCGAAGCCCGATGCCACAAATCTGCTCTATCCCCCGTCTATTGCAGGCGGGCCAAGTGACCCATTAAGCCAACCAAAAAACGCTTAGCTGACACCCACCGTCTTGGACAGGATGAAGACGTGACCGACGCCTCTCCGTCTCCGGAAAACCGTTTGTCCCGTCTTCGCCCAACTCATCAAACAATGAGCCGGGAATTCTTCATTGGACGTCTAACCCCACTCCGGGATTAGGCGTCTTGCACACTCGAAAGGTCGATCTTCACGCCAGGCCCCATAGTGGAGCTGAGTGCGACCTTCTTCATGAACGTTCCTTTTGCGCCAGAGGGCTTCGCCTTCTGGACTGCGCTGATCAGTGCACGCACATTGCCTGCGATCTGGTCTTCGCTGAAACTTGCTTTGCCCACGCCAGCATGGACGATGCCTGCTTTCTCAACGCGGAATTCCACTGCACCACCCTTGGCGGACTTAACAGCTTCGCCAATGTCAGGTGTCACCGTTCCAACCTTCGGGTTCGGCATCATGCCGCGGGGACCAAGCACCTTACCCAGGCGCCCAACGAGCGGCATCATGTCTGGGGTTGCGATGCAGCGGTCGAAGTCGATTTTGCCCGCCTGCACTTCAGCAGCCAACTCATCATCACCGACAATGTCTGCGCCCGCGGCTTTTGCTTCCTCGGCCTTGTCACCTTTTGCAAACACGGCAACCCGAACCGAGCGACCGGAACCGTTAGGCAGTTCCACAACGCCGCGAACCATCTGGTCAGCGTGGCGTGGGTCGACACCCAGGTTGATCGCAAGCTCAATGGTTTCGTCGAACTTCGCTTTCGCGCGTTCTTTGACCATCTTCACAGCATCGTCCAGCGGATAAAGCGTCTTTGCATCAACGCCTTCACGGGCAGCGGTGGTTCTTTTTCCAAGCTTTGCCATCGTCTTACTCCACTACCTCAAGACCCATCGACCGGGCAGATCCCATGATGATCTTTGCCGCCTGATCGAGATCGTTGGCGTTGAGATCAACCATCTTCTTCTCAGCGATTTCACGACACTGAGCAGCGGTAACAGAACCCGCAACGTCACGACCAGGAGTCGATCCGCCCTTTTTGAGCTTCGCGGCCTGCTTCAGGTAATAAGACGCTGGTGGTGTCTTGATCTCAAACGTGAACGACTTGTCCTGGAAGATTGTAATGATGGTCGGGATCGGCATCCCGTTTTCCATCTGCTGCGTCTTTGCATTAAACGCCTTACAGAATTCCATGATGTTCAACCCGCGCTGACCCAGTGCTGGACCGATCGGAGGTGATGGGCTCGCTGAACCCGCCGGCACCTGAAGCTTCAGATAGCCTTCAATTTTTTTCGCCATTTCTCTTTCCCCTTCCGATTGAGAGATCCCCGACCGGAAACTTTAAAGGGTTAGTGGTGCGGCAGCCGCTAGACCACCTCCCACACACAACACGGAAAGCCAACCAGCCTTAAAGCTTGTCGACCTGTCCGTACTCAAGCTCGACCGGGGTTGCCCGACCGAAAATTGACACAGCAACTTTGAGCCGTGTCCGTTCTTCATCGACTTCTTCGACGATGCCGTTGAACGAGGCAAACGGCCCATCGGCCACCCGCACTTGCTCACCAATTTCATATGTGATGCTCGGTTTCGGCCGTTCGACCCCTTCCTGCACCTGGTGCAGGATCACATCAACTTCCTTCTGACTGATCGGCTGCGGCTTATTATCCGCGCCCAGGAAACCAGTCACCTTCGGCGTGTCTTTAATGAGGTGGTATGCCTCATCCGTGAGCTGCATTTTCACCAGAACATAGCCCGGGAAAAACTTGCGCTCAGCATTGACCTTTCGCCCGCGGCGCAGCTCCACAACTTCTTCGGTCGGCACCAGAATCTCTTCAAATACCTCTTCGAGGCCGGCGCTGTTCGCGCGCTCTTGAATGGATTCAGCGACTTTCTTCTCGAAGTTCGAGTAAGCCTGAACGATGTACCACCGCGCCTTCATGATCGTCGTACCTTTATCGTCCGTGACCTTAGTCACCAAGCCCAAGCACCAGCGAAACGCCGTAGCTCAGAACCTGGTCCGCGAGGAAGAAGAACACAGCTGCCAACACAACCATGATGAAGACCATGACAGTCGTCACAATCGTTTCGCGCCGGGTTGGCCACGTCACTTTCGACGTTTCAGACCGCACCTCTTGCACGAACTGAACTGGATTGCTTTTCGCCATCGTTCCTCTCGCGAGCTTGACCGAACACCCTTACGGTTGAGACGGTCCCTCTAGTTAGTTCCTGCCCACCAATTCGGTGGCAGGAGTGGAGGGACTCGAACCCCCAACCCCCGGTTTTGGAGACCGGTGCTCTACCAGTTGAGCTACACTCCTAAACCGAATGCCCCACAGCACAACTCACCGCGGGACAAACAACTGAGCGGCCCGGTAAGAGCCGCTCAGCAAACGCTTTACTCAATGATTGAGGATACGACGCCTGAACCGACGGTCCGGCCGCCTTCACGGATAGCGAAGCGTAGCTTCTCTTCCATGGCGATCGGTGCGATCAGCTCAACCTCAATGGCAACATTGTCGCCCGGCATCACCATCTCGGTGCCTTCGGGCAGGTTCACAACACCCGTCACGTCCGTCGTCCGGAAGTAGAACTGTGGACGGTAGTTCGTGAAGAATGGTGTGTGGCGGCCACCCTCATCCTTCGTCAGGATGTAGGCCTCAGCCGTAAACTTCGTGTGCGGTGTGATCGAACCAGGCGCACAAAGAACCTGGCCGCGCTCAACCTGCTCGCGGTCAACACCACGAAGCAGCGCACCGATATTGTCACCCGCCTCACCGCTATCAAGCAGCTTGCGGAACATTTCAACACCCGTACACGTGGTCTTCTGCGTGTCCTTGATGCCGACGATCTCAATCTCGTCGCCAACATTGATCACACCACGCTCAACACGACCCGTCACAACGGTACCGCGACCGGAGATCGAGAACACGTCCTCAATCGGCATCAGGAACGGCTGGTCCTTCGGACGCTCCGGCTGTGGAATGGCTTCGTCAACCGCTTCCATCAGCTTCATGATGCTTTCTTTACCGATATTGTCGTCACGGCCCTCAAGAGCTGCCAGAGCGGAACCCGGGATGATCGGAATATCGTCACCTGGGAAGCCATACTCGGAAAGAAGCTCACGTACTTCCATTTCAACGAGCTCAAGCAGCTCCTCATCGTCAACCTGGTCAACCTTGTTGAGGTACACAACAAGTGCTGGAACACCAACCTGACGGGCAAGAAGAATGTGCTCACGGGTCTGAGGCATCGGGCCATCAGCTGCGTTCACAACCAGGATGCCACCATCCATCTGTGCCGCACCGGTGATCATGTTCTTCACATAGTCAGCATGGCCTGGGCAGTCCACGTGGGCGTAGTGACGGTTCGCCGTCTCATATTCAACGTGGGCCGTAGAAATCGTAATACCGCGCGCCTTCTCTTCTGGCGCCTTGTCGATATCTGCATAATCAGAAAAATCTGCCCCACCTGCTTCCGCAAGCACTTTCGTAATCGCCGCCGTCAGCGTCGTCTTACCGTGGTCAACGTGACCAATCGTGCCAATGTTACAGTGTGGCTTCGTACGCTCAAATTTCTCTTTGGCCATGGCCTCTTCTAACCTTCATCTGTATGGGGCCCTAATTCGTGTCGCCCCGGCCTAACTACCGAAAGCAAGTCGGTCTCGCCGCCTGCTCTTTTCTTTCTACCCTTGGCCGCCCCCACAATCCTCTGAGCGACCCTTGAGCCTCAATGCCCCAAGTGCTGGAGCGGGTGAAGGGAATCGAACCCTCATCTTCAGCTTGGAAGGCTATTGCTCTACCATTGAGCTACACCCGCCTATTTCCGTCGAAATTCGTCTCTCTTGAATCGATGGTGGAGGGAGTTGGATTTGAACCAACGTAGGCATAGCCAACGGATTTACAGTCCGTCCCCTTTAACCGCTCGGGCATCCCTCCAAAACCGAATACAAATTCCTTATTAAACGCAGTGGCTTCGCGGCACAGAGACCCGACCGAATATTGATCGGGTTTATGTGCGTCCGCCCTTAGCCTGTCAACTAAAAATCATCCGAAAAAACGTGCAAGCCCCCGCAGCGTCACCGCTATTTCGCTTGAGAGAAGCTAGCGACACTGTGGAGGCTGTTCATTGCGTAAGCCTGTACTTGCGGAATATAAGGTCGGACATGAGCAAACGCAACCAACCGCGCGCCCAAAACCGCGAGAAACAGCCGAAAAACCGCGGGAAAGTGCGGCGCGGGCCACCAGATGGCGGCAAGTCGGACGCCGCCAATGCTCTTCTCTATGGTCACCACGCCGTGACCGCAGCGCTTGCAAACAAGAAACGCCGGATCACCCAGCTAGTCTGCACCTCCTCGGTCGCCAAGGACCTGGAAGCCTCCGGACAGACAAGCCGAATCAAACCCACCCTGGCGGAAACCGCCGAAATCTCAGCTCTGCTGCCGGCCGGCGCAGTGCATCAGGGGATCACCCTCAAAACCAATCCCCTTCATGAACCGGACCTTGACCAGGTGATGGACGGAGCAACCCGCCTCGCCTTCCTCGACCAGGTCACCGACCCCCACAATGTCGGCGCGATCCTGCGGTCGGCAGCGGTCTTCGGCGTATCGGGGCTGGTTATGACAGACCGCAACAGTCCGCCTCAATCAGGCGTGCTTGCAAAGTCGGCCTCCGGCGCTTTGGAGCACGTCTCCATCACGCGGGTGAGCAACCTCTCCCGTGCGATTGATACGGTTATAAAACAAGGGTTTACGGTCATCGGCTTAGACGGAGATTCAAGCCACGAACTGAGCGAAATCGACACCGCGGGCAAGACTGCCTTGGTGCTTGGCGCCGAGGGCGCTGGGCTGCGGCGCCTCACCCGCGATAAATGCGACTGGCTCGCGAAACTCCCCGCCTCTGGCCCCATGCGCAGCCTCAATGTCTCCAACGCCGCAGCGGTTGCCTTCTATGAGTTGGCGCGGAAAGAACCGCAGTAAAGCTGTCACATGCCGCGGGGGGTGAGACCGGCAGCAGCATAGATTGCATCAATCGCTGCCATATTCGCGACGGCATCGGCGCCACCGGTCGGCAGCGCTGACCCATCCCTGATCGCTGAGATTACGGCATCCAACTGATGGTCGAAGGTCGATTTACCATCAACTTCCTCGACAATTTCCCTACCCTCCAAGACAAGCGTCAGCTTATGACCAAGGTAGGGATGGATGGGATTGTTGACGTGAAGCCGGCCTTTCTGGCCAATCACCTCAATCTCCGCCCGAATGGCGACCCGTTGGCTCATATCGCAGGAAATCCGTCCAGGAATGCCGTTGAACTGAAGCTCAGCAACCATGGCGAGATCGATGCCCGGAGCACCCTGCTCTGCTTTGGCTTCCATGACTTGAGGTTCACTTCCGGCAATGTGCCTCAGCATATGAAGCGGATAGCACCCTAGATCCATGAGCGCCCCGCCACCGAGCGCCAGATCATGGCGAATATTGCCGGCAACATCAGGAATCTCCACATCAAAGACACCGCTCATCGCCGTGAGTGGGCCCAATTGCCCTGAGCGAACGATCTCCAACACCCGTGCGAACAGCGGATGATAGAAATAATGAAAGCCTTCAACGCATAGGCGTCCCGTCCGCTCAGCGACCTCCGCCATCAAACGGGCTTCACCTGCATTCATTGCGAAGGGTTTCTCGCAGAGCACATGACGTCCGGCCTCCATCGCGGCCACACTCAGCCGCGCATGAGCAACAGGCGGTAAGCCATTGTAAATCAGATCAATATCTGGGTCGGCGATCAATGCCTCATAACTGTCCGCAACCAGGTCGATGCCGTGCTCCGACGCAAAAGATGCCGCCCGATCGGGGTCGCGTGCCGCGACCGAGACCACCTCGACATCTGCCCTTTTTGCGGCCGGAGAGATCACGGCCAGCGGTGCGATCTGAGACGCACCAAGAAGCCCGATCCGAACCGGATTTTCTCCCATCTGCTCATCCTCCCTAGTCCCTTACTCTAGGCCAATGGCACCTCTGTTTGGTGCGTTACGCGTCAGACACCGGCACACCTATGGGTCAATTGACATTATTAATCGATCAATTAAATATCCAGTCTGCAATCACCGGTTTGGGGAGGAACCGTCATGTCGATTTCCTTGGAAGCAATCAACTGGCTAGCCGTGTTGGGGGCGATCGTCGCCAATATGGCCGTCGGCGCAATCTGGTACTCGCCCCTTGCGGCGGGTAAGGCCTGGATGGAGTCAACCGGTCGCACGGAAGAGGACATCGAGGGAGGCGGATCGGCCATGGCCCTGGTCAGTATCGCAGCCATCCTGAATGCCGTGATCATGGCCGTTCTTGCAAATGGACTCGGAATCTCGACGGCCCTCGGAGGGGCTGGTCTCGGCCTTCTCATCTGGCTGGGCTTCGTCATGCCCACCAACTGGATTGAAGTGCTGTTCGACCGCAAAAGCTATCGCACCTGCATCATCAACAACGGCAACTTCATCATCACCATGCCGCTCATGGGCGCGATCATCGGCCAGTGGGGCTGATATAACCGGCGAACTTCGGATCTGCTTATTTTTTCTTAGCAACAGATTTTGCGAGGAAAGCAATTTGGAGTTCGACGCGTTTCAACTCACGCAGAACGGTATTCTTGTTTACTTCCATGAAGTACCAGATCTTGGCGAGCAAAATAGCTAAGACCAGAAGCACCCACACACCGCCCCAGATAGCGAGCTCTTTGGTCTCAGTTGCTTGAAGAAAACGGACGGTAACCCAGACGGCAAACCCAAACGCAATCAGCGAATAGGCCCACAAGAAGAGAACCCAGTACCGCATTTTTGAACGGAAACTGTCTCCGATCATGTCAAACATGCCTTGCTCACCGGTCAGGCTTTCAAGTTCAGCCATCTCCTCCGCACTCAGTACAGCGCGAATTTCATCGTCAATATTTGTCATCACACTCTCCTTCTTTCTTCCCCTCGTGGGCACGGCGCAGTTCTTCTCTCAGGCTGTGAAGTCTTGACTTCACCGTGCCGGCGGGAAGCTCTAACTGCATCGCAATCTCTTCGATCGAATAGCCGTGGCTATAGAAGAGGCTCAATAGATGTCGTTTTTCCTTAGGCAACGCCCGAATAGCGGCCTTTAGATCGAGGACGGAGGCCTGCGTCTCAGAGTTATCGACGTCAGGGCCATTGAGCGCCAGGTCTTTGTAATGTGCCGCCAATGCACGCCGGTGAACCTGTCCTCGCACCTGATCGGCGCAAGCTCGCGCGGCGATGGTAAAGAGCCAGGCTGGAAAACGCGCTGGGTCGTCCAAGCGGCGAATACCTTTCACAACCTGAAACCACACGCTTTGAACAATGTCACGCGCCACCTCCAGATCATCGGATCGTCGTCGACAATAGCGAAGCAAGGCCGGAGACCAGCGCTCGACCAGGCCCCGAAACGCTTGCTCGTCGCCTGCCTGCGCACGCAGAACCTGCAATTCGTTCACGATTGCCTTGACGTCTCGAACCATCAAATACATGCCCGACTGAGAGGCTTCGCCGTCGGATACGAGATCCGCCAACACAAGCCCAAAATGTCTCACTGAACCTATAGTCGCAGAACAGAGCACTTTGGTTCATTCGCGCAGGAAGATTTTGTGGTGCGCGGGTCGTTTAGCGGTGCGCATAAAAGAAAAAGGCCGGTCTGAGCGAAATTCATGCATCGCCCAGACCAGCCAAAAGTGTTTGAAAAGTGCCTTGTAAAGAGTGTTAGGCCGCTTTCACCCCAGCAGGATTGGATCGGCGCACAGAAGCGACGTTGGAGTCGGGCTTGTCCGAGCTGGCTTCATGCTGGCTAATATCGCCATTCAGCTGACACCCGCGTTCAATTTCCAGCTCTCCGTAGCGAACTGTTCCCTGGATCTTTCCACCGCCTTTAACACAGAGCAGACCTTTGACAGTCAAAGTACCAGTAAAGGTGCCTTCAATCTCGGCCGCCTGAACATTAACGGTACCATCGACAACACCGCCATGCGCCAGGAGCATGAGGGACGCTTCGACAGTGCCGGTCAGATTTCCCTGAACGATGAGCGACTCACAGGTGGTGATGTCCCCTTTGAGAACGGTGCCCGGCCCGATGTGAAGGATGGCCTTGTCCGCATTGGGACTGTCCCCGGCACTTGGTTCCAGCACACCGGGGTTTTCTTCATCACTCTGCATATTTGACATCTCCTGAACGCTTTCTGTGGGACGGTCGTCTGAACCGTCGGTATCCCTGGCAACAACAATGTCGCCTTCATCCAGCGGGATGGGGTCTTTGCCAGGGAGTGCATCTTGTGGAGACAGCTCATCAATATCGACGGCTGCAGCCTGACCGGTACCATTGTCCGCTTTCTCATCGGTAAACTGAGCGGCGGCGTTTTCTGCAGGGTCAGTGCTCCCGTCGGCGTCCGCTGTATCTTGGACGCCATCACCTTCCGTCGAAGGATCACCCCTTTTCGACGTTGCGGTCTTCCGTCTCAGGCCAAACATCCGCCCCCCTTAAAACCATCAATCGCCGCGGCTACATCCAGTTCGAGGAACGGGACCAACGGCGTGCCAGTCTTGTGAGGCAAGGTTAACGCAGCTTCGCGCCGCCCCCTTGTCAATTTGGAGACACTTTGGCGGTCTTCTAGAGAGCAGACGCCGCTCAAACACTAGATATTGCGATCTAAATCACCAGCACCCCTAAAGGTGCTGGTGATTGTGTGTGAGCCTCAAAATTTTGCAATCAATTGTGGCGGCAATGGCACATTCGGCGCCTTGCCCAACAGCGGGCGAACTTAAGCGGTCCGAAGTCCTTCGAGGAACTGGTCCACATGGCCTTTGAGGGCATCCGCTTCTTTTGCGAGGTGATCGACGGCACTGTCGACTTTCACCGCAGAAGCACCGGAAATCTCTGTGCTCCGTTGCACCCCTGCCATTGACTCAGACAGTTCCTGTGTGCCCTGAGCCGCCTGCTGAACACTGCCACTAATCTCATGCGTGGCATTTTTCTGCTCTTCAATGGCTGTCGACACAATGGTCGAATAGTTGTCGATATCACCGATCGTTTTGGTGATCTCAGCGATGGCCGCAACAGATTGTTCTGTGACCGTCTGGATCTCGGAAATCTGTGTTGTGATCTCCCCGGTCGCTTTCGCAGTCTGCGTGGCGAGCTCCTTCACTTCCGATGCGACAACCGCAAACCCTTTGCCGGCTTCGCCAGCACGGGCCGCTTCAATGGTGGCATTCAGAGCCAGCAGGTTTGTCTGGTCCGCAATGTCACTGATCAGATTGACCACATCGCCGATCTTTGTCGCGGCTTCAGCGAGACTTGTCACGGACTGGTTGGTCCGCTCCGCATCCGCTACAGCTTGCTGCGTCACCTCAGCCGTCTTCGCGATCGTGTTGGACACTTCCGCGATGGACGTCGACATTTCTTCGGCTGCTGAGGCAACGACCTGAACATTTGTGCTCGTTTCCTCTGCCGCTGCAGATACCGTGGTGGTTTGCGACTTGCTATTGTTGGCAGCTTCGCTCATCTCTTTTGATGTCGCTCCAAGCGTCGACACGGCTTCTCCGAACGCAGCGATGACAGACGCAACTGACTCGTCAAATTCCGTTGTCAGACGAGCCACCTCCGCTTTACGCCGCTCTTCTGCTTCGGCGAGCTCTTGTTTGTGCTGCGCGTCGGCCGCCTGTGCGTTCTCCGTGACCTCTCGCAAAACACCATATGCTTCAGCGGTCTGGCCGATTTCATCTTGACCTTTGACGTGGACTTCCGCGCTCGTATCGCCCTTAGACAGCGTCATCAGCGCATTGACCACATTCTTGAGTGGCCCAACAATGCCTCGAACAACGAAGAAGCTAATCGCCCCACCAATCAGAACCGCAGCTGCCGTCATTGCCATGACGAGCCAAACAGCCATGATTTCGTGGTTTTTCACGACATCAAGTGACTCAGCCGTCAGGTGTTCGATTTCAAACAGAATCTCAGTGATTTCACGATCAAGAGCATCTTCTTCAGCATGAACGGTGTGAGCCAATTCCTTGATGCCGGCGGTCTCTCCGCGCGAGATCATCTCAATCAGTTCATCAGCGTGCTTTTGATAGGCGACATGCCCCTTATCAAAATGTTTTAAGGAACTAAGAATGGCGTTGTACCGCTCCTCGACTGTGGCCAAGGGCGTGGCCTCTGCCGCAGCCGCAGCGATCTCTTCAGCGGTGATAATCGTTTCAGCTACGATTTTGCCATCCTTTTGGAAAGTTTCCACGAGAGGGGTCAAATCAGAGCTCGAGGGCCGCCCATAAGACGAATAGGACAGCGCCAGGATGCGTTCGAAGTAAATCGCCTGTTCTAGCTGCGTGAGCGCAACCTTGGTGACCACTTCGGTCAACGGCATCTGCCGCTCAGAGACTTCTTCAATCTCCGTCGTGATGGAACTCATCTGCCAAAGCGTAACGCCGCTGGTCGCGACAAAACACAGGATTAGGAATCCTAGAACACCATAAATTTTTTGAGAGACCATCAGCGAGCCAAGGCTAAAGCCCTTGACTGAAAGCAACCGGTTCATCTGTCCACCCCAAAGTTTTTTCTATCAACGTTTTCTGTCCCGGTTGAAGAAAGGTAGACCTTTTTTCCTAGAAAAACCCTAATTGCTCTATTGATTAGTGCCGGCCATCAAAAATTTCACGCCCCTGCAGATACGTCTTTAGTGAGGCGGCGAGGTGAACAAAGCCGTTCGGACTCTGGATGAGCCCAGCGATTGACCTTAGCGGTCGATCGCTGGGCACTGTTTCAAGACGTTGGTACCGACCTTGGAGATCAGGCGGACCTGACACCCTCCAGGAACTGGTCAACATGCCGTTTCAGCATGCTCGTCTGTGTTGACAGACGTTCAACCGCCCCGTCGACACGACGGGCAGCATCACCAGACACCTCGGCAGTTTTCTGAACGCCAACCATCGACTGGGACAGCTCTTGGGTCCCCATAGCAGCCTGCTGAACGCTTCCGCTAATCTCGTGGGTCGCCGTCATCTGTTCTTCAATCGAAGAAGAAACCATCGAGGAATAATTGTCGATCTCTCCGATCGTTTTTGAGATGCCCGAAATCGCAGCAACAGAGTCGCCTGTTACTGTTTGAATATCGGATATCTGCGTGGAGATTTCTCCAGTAGCTTTTGCTGTTTGGGTCGCGAGTTCTTTCACCTCGGACGCAACCACGGCAAACCCTTTACCAGCCTCGCCGGCCCGGGCGGCTTCGATCGTTGCATTCAGAGCCAGAAGATTGGTCTGATCGGCAATGTCGCTGATGAGATCAACAACATCGCCAATGCGCGAAGCGGCGTCCGCGAGACTTGTGACCGACTTATTGGTCCTCTCCGCCTCTGCCACTGCCTGTTGGGTTACCTGCGCTGTCTTGGCAATTGTGTCCGAAACGGCACTGATTGATGCAGACATTTCTTCTGCAGCAGATGCAACCACTTGAACATTGGTACTGGTCTCTTCTGTTGCAGCCGACACAGACGCTGTCTGTGTCTTGCCCTCATCAGCAGCGCTCGACATTTCCTGTGATGTTTTTTCGAGTGATACTGATGCTTCCTCCATCGAACTCAGGACCGACGCAACAGATGCGTCAAAGTCTTTGGTCAGTCGATCAACCTTCTCCGCACGGCGCTTCTCAGCCGCGTCGAGTTCTTTCTGACGTGCGGCCATCCGCTGCGCTTCCTGAGTCTTCTCTCGCAATACGCCATAAGCGCGTGCCGTTTGAGCAATTTCATCCTTACCCTGGACGTCAACATGCCGCTCCGTATCGTCGTCTGCCAGTGCTGTCAGCGCGTCCACCACATGTTGCAGAGGTCCGACAATGCCGCGCACGATCGAGAACGAAATAGCGCCGCCAACTGCGACCGCTGCCAGCGTCATAACGACGACAAGCCAAACAGCTGACTTTTCATGTTCCTTCACGACATTGAGCGAGTCCGCTGTCAGGTGTTCGATCTCAAGAAGAATATCCGCGATTTCGTGATCAAGCTTTTCTTCTTCCTCGACAACACCGGCAATCTTCTGATCAACCCGTGCAAGTTCACCCCGGCGAATAGCTTCGATGAGTTCATACGCGTGTTCTTCGTAGATATGATGACCTGACTCAAAGTGCTTCAGCGACTTAAGGATCGCACCATATCTTTCCTTTGTTGCCGGAAGAAAGGCGACCGACATCGCGTGTGCGACAATCTCTTCAGCGACAACGACCTTCTCATTGACAAACTTTCCGTCCTTTTCGAACGCCGCCACAAGCGGGTCAAGGGTCGCCCTCGAAGGAGCGCCGTCCGACGCGAAACCAGCGCGCAAAATCCGCTCAAAGTAAATCGCCTGCTCAAGCTGATTGAGAGAGACCTGTGTCACCACTTCGGTCAGCGGCATCTGCTCGTCCGCAATCTCCTCGATCTCAGCTGTGATTGAATTCATCTGCCACAGCGTGACCGCTGTCGTCGCCAGAAAGCAGAGGATCAGGAACCCCAACACCCCATAAATCTTTTGCGACACCATCAACGCGCTGAGGCTCAGGCGTCCGCCCGTAGGAAGCTGTTTCATTTTGACCACCCGGATTTCATTTTTCCCAAGGATGGATCATAGGTATTATGTTCTAGAAAACTCCTAATTGTAGTTTAGGTGAGTTTTACTATTCAAAAGGGTAAGGAATCCGGTAACTACACGCTTGCAGCCGCGAGGAACCCTCAGTATGTTTGCGCCGAATCCAAAGTGGCCGGCTTAGCTCAGTTGGTAGAGCACCTGATTTGTAATCAGGGGGTCGGGAGTTCGAGTCTCTCAGCCGGCACCATGGAGTCCAATCACTTAGATAGATGGTTTGAACAAAGCAAACAGCAGGAGTCCGGTCGGGGTACCAGATAGGAACCACGGCGTTAGCGTCGCCGGTCATAGGATACAGGAATTGCCGCCATACCTGCCGATGCCATCTTGGCGGATACCGCCCAGGAGTCGTGTTGTTCTATTTCTCTCTCAAACCACGCCGAAAGGCGTCTAGGATCGGGCTTAGCAGGTAATCCAATAAATGGGTCGATCCGGTTTGGATGGCGATCTCTGCAGGCGTACCGGCAATCTGAGTCGTTTGTGCCGCTACTTGTTCAAACGTTTCCAGAGGCAGCCCGATACGCACAAGAAATACATTGCGCCCCAACCCATCCTGGGTTGCATCGCTCGCAACATGTACGACTTCGCCTTCATATCTTTCGGAGGAACGGCGTGACTCTGTGAGGAGCCGAATCCGAGCAGGCACACCGCGCCTTATGTCCTCAATGTCCTCGGCCGCTACATAGGTATCGATCAGAAAAGTCTCATCCGATGGTACGATTTCTACGATCTGTTGACCGGCCGCCAGCGCAAAGCCCGCATCGCGCACTTGAAGGTTCATGACAGTGCCTGCTACTGGCGCCACGACCACCAACTGTTCAACCGTACGTAATTTGCTGGCGTAGGTTTCCAACGCTTCCGCCAACTGGCGTTGGACCCTTGCGAGAGCATCATCAATGCGTTCTCGACGTTCCACTTCCAGGCGTACGCGTTCGAGGCGCGCCTGATCGACCAGCGCAGAGAGAGAGTCTTTCTCAGAACGAATATCGCTGAGCTGGATTTGCACCTGCTCAATTGAACGCAAAAGAGCGAGAAGGCGGGGACGTCGCGCATATCCTTTTTCAACCAGATCACGAACGGCGATCGCTTCTTGCTCCAACAGTCCCAATTGACGGCGATAGCCCTGCTCCTGTTCGGATGCCGAGGCGATTCCGGCAATATGTCGATCGCTGGCGGCGTCAATTTGCGCGACCTGATTTTCGAACAATCTGCGCCGGTCCAGAAACAGTGCTATTTCCGCCTCAAGAGACTTCTCGTTGCCACTACGTTGGGCGATGGACTTCAATGCAGGTGTGGGGACGAAACCAATTACGCCTGTCTGCTCGGCGGTCAACCTTTCCAGCAACGATTTAAAGTGCACCAGACGGGCGGTCATGATCTCAAGCGCCGCGCGCTGATGAGTTCCTTCCAGCGATATAAGCGGATCGCCGGCGGCGACAGTTTGTCCTTCGGCCACATGAACTTGGCTCACCATACCGCCTTCCAGATGCGCAACCGATCGGCGAAGTCCCTCCGGCGCAAACGCGCCAGTGGAGATGGTTCCCGTAGCTAAAGGCGCTGCAAACGACCAAATGATCAATAGAGAGAGAAAGGCACCGATCCCAATACCACCCTTCATGATCAGTTCGCCGGGGGTCGGCACGGCAGACCTATCAGTCATCGCACATTCCTTTCTGAACTGGAGACAAGCGTGGGCGCAATGGTTTCATTCGCCTCTTCCCGAACCAGTCTGCCGTTTTGCAAAACCAGTACGCGATCCGCTGCATCACTAAAGACGCGAGACCCCGTCGCCAGAAGGATCGCAGCACCACCGCGCGCTTTCTCCTTGAGCAGGCTCACCACCCTCATTTGTGCTGGCTGATCCAGCTGAATTTCGGGCATATCGAGAATGTAGAGTTCGGCCGGTTCGTCGAGTTCTTCCTCCAAGCGCTGCAGCGCAGTCTGACCGGCTGGTTGCTTGTCATCATGAGAAAGGGCTTGCGCTCCCCAACTATGGGTCTGGACCCGAGTCCGTCGCTCTGACAGCGGCATGTCCTGGACCGGCAAGCCCGATACTGAGACAGATCCGCTTGTTGGTGAGATATCTCCGGCGGCGACGCGACACAAAAGCGACTTGCCTGAACCAGACGATCCGACGACCGCCAAGATTACACCTGGTGCGATGGACAATGACAGGTTGGCGAGACTCAATCCGTTCCCACCCGGAGCGCGCACATAGACATCATGCAATACCAGAGGGTCAGCACTGTCATCGGTTGATGTGTTGATGCGTGCCGGCGCTGTCTTGAAAAAAGCTGAAAGCGTACGGCAGGCAATAATGCTTGGACGAAGCCGTTCACGCGCGCCCATCAATTGTTCAAAGGGGACAACAGACCTCATCATCAGGAATGAAAAGGCGATCAGCGCCCCTGCCCCGAAGGTCCCGCCAAGAGCGTACCAGCCTGCCAGGGCGAGCAGTAAGATCTGACCGCTGAACCGCAGCAACCGGAAGGTCCCCATCTGCGCTGCTGGTCGATCTCTTGTCACCACTGATGGTGCATCCGAACGCAGCAGCACCATGCCTCCCAAGCCGAGTTGCAGGAACAGCAAAGCAATTGCGAGGACGGGTTCAAGCAAAGCGATGACAACCAACAGAAACGGGACCCAGAGCAGATCGAGCAATGCGGTCAGCGTCCCTGAGGCGATGGTGTGGTCCAGCGTCGTCGCGGCAGTCCGGATATGCTCTTCGGGGTGCCTACCGAGAGCCGAGCGATCCAAACGCCGCTCTACCATGCCTATAAGCAACGGCCCAAGACGTCCGACCAGCTTCAGTTTTACGATTTCAAGCACGCCAAACGTGAGTGCCGCCAATGTGAAGATCAGGGTCAAAACGAACAGGGTTTCGCCGTGCTGCATCGTCAGGACCCGATCGAAGATCTGCATCAGGAACAGAGGCGCCGAGAGCTGTAAGGCTGCCTGCAGAAAACTAAAGGTGCCCACTGCGATCATTATTGTCTTTATCGGCACCAAACCCAATTCGGCTTCGGCTGTTGAAACTCGCTCAGATGATTGGGTCAAAGTGTTGCCTCCTGCAATCATTGACCCTTGGGTATCAATCGCTGTGCCAGCTATCAGGATTCCCAAAGCGCACATTTTCCGACGCTTTGTGTCGCGACACGCACTAATGGTCCTGCGTTTTGCATCCAACAGTGCGAGACCGCGTCTACATTTGCATTTTGCAAAGCACAAACTTCGCAATCTGCAAAGGCATTATTTGCATTTTGCAAAGGAATTGCTTCTATACTTTAGATGTAAGCGAAGAAACCGCCGAATTCTGGCCGTTATCGGCGGGTTGGGCACTGGCCTGGAACCTGCGTTTGCAGAACAGACAAATGACTGCCCAGGTTGCAAAGGACCGAAAAATGACGCTCCGCCCACCCTCATCCGAAGACCACGCGCCAGACCTCGAATGCGCTGAAATCCTCGATGTGCTTGCTGACGGCATTGCCTATTTCGATGCGGACGGCACCCTGGCCATGTCCAACAAACAATATGCCAGTCTGCTATCACTAGACCCTGCGAGCTTGTCCGCCGGTATGGCTTGGCAGGTGATCGCCGCGCGCTACCGCGATGAAGAAGTCCTACCGGCCAAGCCGTCTTCCGACAGCGCTCCCATCGAGATACGCCTAGGTCCGCAAAACTGGCGACGGATTGACTGGCGCCATATGGCTGATGGCCGTTTCGTTGAAATCTGCTCGGACATCTCCGCCCTCAAATCCCGCGAAAACCTTCTGCAACGTCACGAGATGGTGTTGGGCACCGTCGAGAAGCTCGCCCATATCGGCTATTTCGTTATGAACCCGGAAACGCTCGAGACCACCTATCTGTCCGACGGCATTCTCGAAATCGCGCCAAGCCTCGAACCGTCTGACGGCCAGGTTTCCTACGGCTCCCTGGTAGATCGCGTGCATCCGGACGAACGTGACGACGTAGCTCAAAAGACATTCGACGCCATTCAGAACGGCACAAGCATCAATCTGGAGTTCCGTGCCCTAACGACTGAGGGCGATATTCAGAACCTGTGGCTTTCAAATGCCGAGATCTTTGACGCCGACCTCGATCAGAATGTCCGCGTTGGGCTTGTGCAGGACATCACAGAACGCGTGCAAAGCGAGGCCCTCTCGCAGGAACGCGAAGCACTGAGATGGGCTGTCACAGAGTCAGCACTTGATTGCGTCGTGACGATCGATGCCGACGGTAGGATCAGAGAATTCAACCCGGCCGCGGAACGGACATTTGGGTTTGAGAAAGCGTCCGTCATCGGGAAAGAACTCTCTGAAACAATAATTCCGCATGAACTCCGTGAAGCGCATAAAGCCGGATTGGCGCACTACCTGAAAAGCGGTGAGCACAATGTGCTTCATCAACGGATTGAAATCACGGCACTGCACGCCGAGGGACACACCTTCCCGGTTGAACTCGCAATTACCCCTGTCGACGTCAACGGCATGCAGTTCTTCACCGCGTACCTGCGCGACATCACTGAACGGGTCGCCGCAGACGCGTCCTTGAAAGAAAGCGAGCGCAACCTCAAAGACGCACAGCGCATCGCAGGTGTCGGCAGCTGGGAATGGGACATCGAAGCGGATGCCATCAGTTGGTCCGACGAGCTTTACAATATCTACGGCGTTGACGCTGACGCCGTGGCACCGGACGCAAAATTATTGGGCGACATGATTGCCCCTGACCAAGCTGACGAAGTTGCCGCAATTGCGATGGCTGGACTGCAGAATGGTGAAGCTTACGAAGTCGACCACCGCATCATCACGCCCAGTGGCGAAACAAAGCACATTCGCGCCCGTGGCGAGCCGCAGCTGGACGATGCCGGGAACCTCATCAAGTTCGTTGGCACAGTTCAGGACTTCACCCATCTCCGCCGCGTTCAGGCACAACTTGAACAAGCGAAAGACGAAGCGGAACGCGCGTCGGAGGCCAAGTCAGAGTTTCTGGCGATGATGAGCCACGAAATACGCACGCCCATGAATGGTGTTCTCGGAACCCTCAACCTGCTCGGCCAATCCCAGCTCAACGCGGAGCAAAATGCTCTTATCCGCCTCGCCATGTCGAGCGGCGAAACCCTGAACCTCATGCTGTCCGATGTTCTGGACTTCTCCAAAATTGAAGCTGGCCGCTTGGACTTGGAGCCTGTCCCCTTCCGACCTGCCCTGCTCTTTTCTGACATCGGTGAATTTTGGCGCCCCGTTATCGAAGGCAAAGGACTCACCTTTGACATGCGGTTTGCGGGGGACATTCCGGAAGTTCTTTTCGGCGATACTGCGCGCATTCGTCAGATTTTGAACAACTTCATGTCAAACGCGGCGAAGTTCACAGTGCGCGGGCACGTCAAGGTAGAGGTGACCGCTTCTGCGTTAAACCAGGGAGACGTGGAACTGCAGTTCTCAGTGGCCGATACCGGCCGCGGCATCTCCAGGGCCGATCAGGCACGCGTCTTTAGCGAATTTGACCAGTTGGGGGCCACCGCCGGTGATCGCGATGGCGGCACCGGACTCGGCCTCGCCATCTGTCGGAAATTGTCGGAACTCATGAAGGGCTCCGTTCACTTTGAAAGCACTGAAGGTGTCGGCAGCCGTTTCATCTGCACTCTGCCACTAACCAAGGCAAACACGAGCCACCTCCCTGAACAATCCACCTCCGCCACGGAGTATCTGGCACCCCTTACAAACAGTCAGGGTCACGCCGCTAAGGTGTTGCTGGCAGAAGACAACGCGACCAATCAGATTGTCGCAAAACGCATGCTCGCGAATATGGGATGTCACGTAGACCTGGTTGACGATGGCATGCAAGCCGTCGAAGCGGTCTCGCGGAGGGACTACGACGTCATCCTCATGGACATCAACATGCCCGTGATGGATGGCCTGGAAACAGCCAGACATTTGTTGAGCCGCCCTACCGGCGATCACACGCCCCCCATGATCGCACTGACAGCCTACGCGATGGAGCAGGACATCAAGGAATTCAGCGCCGCCGGCATGCGTGGCTTTGTCGCAAAGCCGATTGATCCCGCACAACTTCATCGGGCAATGGTGGCGGCGCTCAAAGGAGAGAGTGTTCAGCTTAACCCAAACAAGACGGGACTGGACGCGGAAGACCTTATTGACCAGACGACGCTCCATACGCTGCTTGCTGAGTTCGATGGCGCCGCGCGGTCCAGGCTTTGCGCTTCCTTTGGGAATGATATCGCTGAGGTGATTTCCGGACTGGAGGAGTATCTCTCTACCGGCGATCTGCAACTTGTTGAACGGCAGAGCCACACACTCAAGAGCGTCAGCGGCACCTTTGGCGCTTTTGCGCTGCAGACAAACGCTGCCGAAGTGAACGACATCTGTCGCAGCGGCTCGAAACCACCACAGTCTGCCGAAATTGAAGAACTTATCCGTCTGGCGCGCGCCACACTTGTCGTGTTTCAGAGCCTTTCTGAGACCAAATAGAGGAGTCGTCTGAGTATCATGTCTGACCAGAACCCCCACAATATCCTGATCGTTGAAGATACGCTTTCGCTCGCTACAGTTTATATCGAGCGCTTGGCGTCAGAAGGGTACGCCTGCGATCACGTTGAAACCGCATCTGACGCAATATCCGCCCTTTCTGAACGGGCGTTCTCGCTAGTTCTTCTGGATCTGCAGCTGCCAGATTCCAATGGCATGACCGTTCTGGAGCATGTCAAACGGCGCAACATCAATGCCGCCGTTGTGATCATCACCGCCAACGGTTCCATCAACGTCGCCATTGATGCCATGCGCCTTGGCGCCTTTGATTTTCTTGTGAAGCCTTTCTCAAAAGAGAAACTATTGACCACAGCCGCCAACGCTCTGGAAAGCGTCCAGCTCAGGATCTCAGTCGACGAATTGGACGACAATCTCGACCGTGAGAGCTATTTCGGCTTTATCGGCAGCTCACCGCAGATGCAGGAGGTCTACCGCACAATTGACAATGTTGCGCGATCAAATGCGACGGTCTTCATTACCGGCGAAAGCGGTACAGGCAAGGAGATTTGTGCGGAGGCCATTCATCGCCGCAGCCAGAGACACAACAAGCCTTTTGTTCCGCTTAATTGTGGGGCAATCCCCAAAGACCTCATTGAGTCTGAGATTTTCGGGCACTTGAAAGGCGCTTTTACAGGTGCGATTGCTGACCGCCCGGGTGCTGCAACCCAGGCCCATGGCGGCACACTGTTCCTCGATGAAATATGCGAAATGGACTTGGCGCTGCAGACCAAGCTACTCCGCTTCCTCCAAACCAACACCATACAGCGTGTCGGTTCGAATAAGATTGAGGACGTCGACGTCCGGGTTGTCTGCGCTACGAACAGAGACCCCGCAGAAGAGGTTCGCGCCGGACGTTTTCGTGAAGATTTGTACTACCGCCTCTTCGTCATTCCGATCGTCCTGCCGCCACTCCGGGCGCGCGGGAACGATATCTCGGAACTCGCAACCCACTTTCTTCAGACATATAGCAACGAAGAGAAAAAGAAATTCGCGGGGTTCACAGACACAGCGATCAACGCCCTGGCGAGCTACAGCTGGCCTGGAAATGTTCGGGAGTTGCAGAATCTTGTCCGCAATATGGTCGTCCTCAATGATGGCGAGTCCGTTACACTAGAGATGCTCCCGGAGACGATCCGTAACGGGCATTCAACGCCGACGATAACACCGGCGATGCCACAAGCTGCGCCGACGCTCACGATGGCAACGCCGTCACCAACACCAGCTGCGCCCGCAACGGACTCACCTCTGGCCGTTACTGTTCTGGGGAAAAGCCTGATGCGGATCGAGCGTGAGACGATCGAGAAAGTCATTGCTCATTGTGGCGGTAGTATCCCGAAAGCGGCCAAGGCCCTTGACGTCAGCCCATCGACCATCTACCGGAAGCGGGAAGCCTGGGAAAAGAATGATACGGCAGACGTAGAACAGGTTGCGTCAATCCACGCCGTGGACAGCCGCCAGGCTTAATGCGGTTGTGTGGGAGATGATTGGAAACGCATTTGTTTTGACTGACGCGATAACCTCCATCCAGGGCTGCGTAATCACCTGCATGTCCTCTAGGTCACCGGCGGCAGGTGGCTGAATTTGAGAGCATCCCGTCGCCAGAAAAACATGAGACTTCGCAATACGCTGATTGCCGTTCAGGACAAAACTGCCCAATGGCACAATCCCGTCCGCCGCAAAACCCGTTTCTTCCAATAGTTCTCTTTCGGCTGCATCAACTGGGTCCTCTCCAGCTTCTATGCCACCCCCAGGCAATGTGAGCGCAACCTTTCCTACGCCGTGCTTGTACTGTTTGAGAACAACAACGTTACCGCATTTGGTAAGGGGCACGACGGAGACAAAGTCATCCATACAGATCTGATAGAAGTCGGACACTTTTCGCCCATCGGGCAAACGCACCTTCTGCCTGTGTACGGCCAATCCAGTATGCGCCTGAAAAGCAACTTCATTGTTTTCGATTTGCCAATTGATCATCTGCGCCTCCCTTACTCCGCTGCTACAGACGGAACAGCGCGTGACTGCTCTCTTTCTGTTCGTCCATAGACATCTTCAAGGCGGACGATATCGTCTTCACCGAGGTACGGCCCGCATTGCACCTCAACCAGGGTCACGGGTTGATCGCCTCTATTTTCAAGCCGATGGATCTCTCCTTGCGGAATATAGACTGATTGATTGGCGCTTAACTGCTCTTCGACTTTGCCGACAAGAACGTGGGCGATCCCTGACACGACGGTCCAATGTTCAGACCGCTGGTGATGATATTGCAACGACAGACATCCGCCAGGCGCCACCGTGATGCGTTTGACCTGGTAACCCGGTCCTGCATCGACAGACTGATAGGTACCCCACGGCCGCTGAACGACCGCTGGCGTATCCAGCTCCGGGCGCTCATCCCTGCGAAGGCGCTCTGTCAGACGTTTTACGTCCTGACTTGCATCACGATGGGTGACCAAAAGTGCGTCCCCTGTGTCCACGACAACGACATCTTCAAGTCCCGCAACGCATGTCAGTCGGTCTGGGCTGTACACCAGGCTGCGCTTGGCGTCCTGGAGAACGACATCCCCAAGACAGGCATTTTCTTGATCGTCCTGAGCCATGGTGTGCCAAACAGCATGCCAGGACCCGAGATCCGTCCAGTCAGCATCCAAGCGGACAACGGATGCAAGGTCCGTCTTTTCCATCACGGCATGGTCAATGGATAGAGACTCAATACCCGCGAATAGGGCTGCATCTGGCATCACGACAGCACTGTTCGCCTGCCCCTTCGCCAGGGCCCGAGCACACCCATCCAAAACAGATGGGACGAGACGCTGACATTCTGACAGAAGTGGACGGATGGGGAGCAGAAACATACCGCTGTTCCAAAGGTGGTTGCCATCGGAAATGAGTTCGACAGCACGCTCGATCGGCGGCTTTTCGACAAAAGAAGCGACCCGACGGCTGCCAGGTCCATCACTCTCGCCACTCTCAATATACCCATAGCCACTTTCCGGCCGGGTTGGCGTCACACCGAAGGTCACCAAACGACCACGTTCAGCGGCTTCCTTGGCTGACTGAAGCGCAGTGGAAAGCAATTCGCCTTCCTCAATCAGGTGATCCGAAGGCAACACCAGCAGCGCCCCATCTCTACTCCGCCGGCGGGCACAGATCGCTGCGGCAATGATTGCTGGCGCGGTATTCCGTCCCACTGGTTCCTTGATGACAAGGCTAGGTTCGATGCCCACTTCCGCCAGCTGGGTCCGGATAAGCGTCTCAAACTCGCCAGAGGTCACAATAATCGGTGCCTCAACAAACGCTTCCTTGAACCGACAAGCTGTCATCTGAAAGATCGTTTTCTCTGTTCCGAAACGGCGAAACTGTTTTGGGCACTCGCTCCGAGACAAAGGCCATAGACGACTGCCGACGCCGCCCGCGAGAATTACCGGTGTGATGCTAGCCATGATTGCTTTTCTCCTGTTGGCACTCCGTTTTGAGCAGAGAGGAGCAATGCATGTGCCAGCGAAATACCGCAGTTTTTGATCACGGTGTTTGCGGTTTTGAAATGCGCTGCTGCGCGTTGCGACATCCATTTGCAGACCGCATTGAGCTCGGCCAGGCCCTAAATTCATCTGGCGCATGAGAGATCGTGTTGGCCGCCTCGCGTTCCGCGAAATGCAAACAACTCGCGATCTGCGACCCGTTTCTGCAAACCTTAGAAAAGCGTTAACCATCTAAGTCATTGATATTATGAAAACTTTCTCTGGTACACCGTTTGAAACCTCCCTGTTCGAAAACGATTTCAAACGGGAGACCCGACATGAACATGCATATCAACAGCCTCCGCGACAGCGCGGCAACGCACGAGACCATCCCTTTCGCAATGGGAGCGCAAGCCCCACGACTCATGCCTTTACCGGGCGATATGCCGGCGGCGATCAGCGTGATCGGCCTTGGCTATGTTGGTGCGGTTTCAATGGCATGCCTATCCGAACTCGGTCATGCGGTCCATGGCGTGGACCTCGACATAAACAAGGTGAATGCCATCAATGATGGTCGCGCACCTATTGTTGAAGCGAAACTGGGAGACATGCTTCAGGCGGGTCTGGGAAATGGATTGATTTCGGCGTCACGCAACTTCCAGCAGGCGGTCGCTGAAACAGATGTGACATTTGTCTCCGTCGGAACGCCGACATCAAAAGATGGCGGCTGCGACCTTTCCTATGTCGAGGCGGCTGCCCGGTCGATCGGCGAAGCGATCAGACGCAAAAGCTCATACCACGTAGTCGTTATGCGCTGTTCTGTTCCCCCTGGGACTACTATGAACACCATGGTGCCGGAAATTGAAAAAGCGTCTGGTAAGTCACTCAACAAAGAGTTCGGCATCTGTTTCAACCCTGAATTCTTGCGCGAAGGCACAGCAGTGGCCGACTTCTACGAACCACCAAAGACAGTCATCGGCGCATCCGACAGCCGCGCGGCGGAGGTACTGGCCGACATTTACCGGCCTGTCGATGCAAACCCGCTAATCGTCACCATCGCAGCAGCTGAGATGGTGAAATATGTCGACAATGTCTGGCACGCAACAAAGGTGAGCTTCGCTAATGAGACCGGTCGCTTCTGTAAAGCACTGGGTATCGACAGCCACGAAGTCATGAATGTGTTTGTTCAGGATCAAAAGCTGAACCTGTCGCCCTATTACCTGAAGCCAGGCTTTGCCTTTGGCGGATCTTGCCTGCCTAAGGAAGTGCGTGCCATGGAACACTTGGCGACACAATTGGGTATCAAAACACCACTGATGAAAAGCCTGACACCGAGCAACCTGGCGCAGGTAGAGATCGCGCTCGATATGATTGAGGCGACCGACCGAAAGAAAATCGGGTTCCTGGGTGTGACGTTCAAGCCCGACACGGACGATCTGCGCGAGAGCCCTACGCTGGACGTGATGGCGCGTCTCCATGATGACGGATATGAAGTCACGGCTTACGACCCAAACCTGTCCGAAAGCACTGATCTCGCGTCGCAGCTCAATTATATCTCCGGGGCACGGCCGGAGCTGGCGGGTGTCATCGACTCGTTGGACCACACACTCACAGACTCTGTTTGCCAGCTTGTTGGAACCTCAGACGTGCTGGTGGTTTCACACAAGTCAGAGCTCTATCGTCAGGCGGTGCAGAACCGCCGTCCTGGAACGCAAGTCATCGATCTGGTGCGTCTGTTCGATGACCTTCCAAACGAAAGCGGTTACCAGGGGATTTCCTGGTAAATCGCCCTACCCCACACCAAGAGAAAAGGCGGTGCCCAAAAGCACCGCCTCTTTTTGTTACGTCATCGTCTCTAATGCCAAAAGCATCGAGACACTGGCTTTTCCAAGGGGTCTGCTATGGAAGCGGCGTCATCTCAAAGAGAGGATTGTCAGCCAGAAACTCTTCCGCAGATGAGAAGTGCCATTGCTGTTGGCTGCGACACTCCCCCACCGTGCAGTAGGAGAAACTCAGTGTCAGATCAAATTCGCCTTCGGGGTCAAACAGGTTTGCGTAGGCCAAATGCTGATCACTTGAGACGCTGCCCGGCAGAAGGTGCGCATAGAGACGTTTAATCTCATCCGACGCAACCAGATCCCATCCGGCGCCTGGGCGCCAGCGCGGGCTGCGAGGACCCGCTCCATCCATGTCTCGCGCCAAAAACGTCTCTCCCGAAAGCACGGACGCCAATCGATCGGAGACCAGTGCGCGCTGATCACCGTCTATAGCGCCGTCAATTTCTGAGAGACCCAGAAGACTGATCCCTGCATGGTTCAAATCTTCGTACCGTCCATCTGGATCGGCCTTCTGGCGCGGACGATAAAGGGAAACCCGATCGCTTTCTGACCAGCCTAGGTAGTAGGTTGGCGTCCAATAGCGCCACAGCACTCCGTCTGCAGCGTCCTGCCATGTCGCAGTAAACTTGCCTGCGAGCGACAATGCCCGTGTCTGGAGCGCCGGCTGGTTCGTTGCAGCGCCAAACTGATGCAGAAAGCCCGCCCAGCGGGCTTGCCAGTTCCAGGGCGCAACAACACCGTCATACCGAAATTCGACGCCATAGGGGATGCGATAGAGCCCTTCATCCGTATCAAAGTCTTTTTCATACGCATCAATCAAACACTGACCGGTCTCCTCGATCCTCATCGCCAATTCATCGCCACAAGCATCGCCCAGCTGAGAACAGCTCTTTGTCAGACTGCCAGCAATCATCGCCTGATTGATGAGGAGGGAAATGGGTGTACTTTTGTCGCGCGAATAGATACGGGACGCCCAGGCACACGGAGGATTCGACGGACCATCAACGCCAGAGTTGGCATTGGTTTGCGCGAGGGTATTTTCCATAGCGTTTCTCGCCAGCGCCGCGAACGCAGGATGACCCGTGACGTCAAAGATACGGGCCAAGGTGAGGGTCCGATAGCTCTGGCTCCAGCTCTGTTTGCCAGCCCCATCACTCGCAAGCGACATGGGCTCACCCAGATCCTTGAGGACTGCGCCAAAAATCGCATGAAACAGGCGACGGCTGTTGTCGTCGCCGTCGACCGACAGAACAGAAATCGCCCCCTTCTCTCGGCCAAGCTGAAAGGTAAATATGGAGTCCGCCTCGCCAACACTCACAGATTCCAAATGACCCGTCTCGAAGGATAGGAAGTAAACATCGCTTCCCCTGGTCGCGTCACAAAATAGCTGTAGCGCGATTCCGTCAGCCAGGACCTTGGACCCCAGAACAGCACACCCTTCGACGGTACCAAGCGGCGCCGCCACAGTTTCACGCCCGTCCCCGGACGTTGTTAGATTGGAAAGCTCAAAAAATTCGGTTGCCTGTGTATCACGGTCGAAGACGGAGACGATTGCCCTCCCCTCTTTGAAAGAAAGAACACTTACAATCGACAAGCGCGGCCATTCATAGACCGCTTCTCCGTTAAGTGTGAGTTCGACCTTGGCTGACGGCCCTTTGCCTGTTCGCAGATAGATGTGATCCCCCGTGCGGTCGAACCTGAAACCTGTGATGCGGGCGACAGCATTCGTATCCTGACCATCTGCTATGAGCGTGCCATCGAAGGTGATCGTTGGGCCAAAACCTCCGGCGGTCCAGAAGGTTCTAACTTCATGTCCGCCGGACCGCGACACACCTGTTAGACCGGGCGCTGTAACACCTTTGGTCGTCGCAAGCCGCGAGGCGGTATTGTAGAGAAAGTCTTTCCCGGAAACTGCAATCTGCCAGCCAGGCGTCTCCGCCGCGGCTGGCAGTGCCAAACCAAAAGCAATTGGCGCTGCCACAAGGGCAGCGCGGGACGTCTTTTTCATATGACCCTCAGAAGTTGAAATAGATAAATTCGGTCAGGTCATCCAAGCGGTACATCTGGATAATGCCTGTCAATGCAACCATGAACCCCGCAACAGACCAGGTCGGTGATGGGCGCCAGAAGGTCTTCCGGTCCAGCGCGCGGAGCCCTTCGGCGATTTGATGCATGTCCACGACCGGCCGGTACTTCCGAACCAGTTCGATAGCGTTTGGTGCAAACAACACAATGACCGCTAGGATGAGGCACTGTCCCCAGAACAGCCCGGTGTCCACGAGGATCGGGTCCCATTGATTAACCTGATGAAAGCGGGTGAGACCAAACATGCCTTCCAACACGAGGATAGCGCCGTCGAACGTCTCCGCCCGAAAGAACACCCAGGCAACAATCACCGCAAGCAGCGTGATCGCCTGAGCAATGGCCGCACGAAGGACGGCAGGGACCGCGTCAAAGAGACCTAATTTGCCGACGCTCCCACTCCATGCGTGATTTACAGTGAGGAAACAGCCATGCAGCATGCCCCAGATGACAAAATTCCAACTGGCGCCGTGCCATAGCCCACCGAGGACCATCGTAGCGAACAGGTTGACGTAGCGGCGCGTCTCGCCCTTCTGGTTCCCGCCAAGCGGAATGTAGAGATACTCCCGCAGGAAGCGGGACAGGGTCATGTGCCAGCGGCGCCAAAAGTCCACAATAGAGAGTGCTTTGTAGGGCGAATAGAAGTTGATGGGCAGACGAATACCGAACAGGCGGGCAAGGCCCAATGCCATGTCGCAATAGCCTGAAAAGTCGAAATAGATCTGGAACGTATAGGCAATTGCTCCCATCCACGCTGCTTCCAGCGGAACTGCTTGCCCGCTGTCTGCCAGCGCAAACACGCCGTTGGCAATGGGCGCGATCCCATCCGCGAGGACGATCTTTTTGAACAGACCAATAGCGAACAGAGTGCCGCCAACAGCGAGGTTCACGAAAAGACGGCTTTGAAAAATTGCGAGCCTGAATTGCGGAATCGTATCCCTCTGAAGCACGATCGGACCGGCGATCAGCTGAGGGAAAAAGACAACAAAGAGGAAATAGCGCGAGAAATCACACTCTTCGACCTTCCCCACATAGGTGTCATGCAGCAGGGAGATCTGTTGGAAAGTGTAGAAAGAGATCGCCAAGGGCAGGATGATTCCCAACATCGGGAGATCGGTGCCAACAGCTGCATTCACGTTCTGCAGCAGGAAGTCGGCATATTTGAAGTAAGCCAGGGTTGCGAGGTTGGCAGTGATGCCCAGCGCAAGAACTGCCTTGCGCTTTCGTCTAACGAGGCTGCGATGGAAAGCGTAGTTCACACCAACCGAACCCAAAAGCAGCGCCAGATGGGCCACGCTCCACCAGGCGTAGAAAGCCAGGGACGCCGCGATGAGCCACCAGATGATGCCCCGCTCCCAACCTGTCGCACGCAGAATGAGAAAGCCAATCAGCGTCGGCGGAAGAAAGAGATAGATGAACTCAAGTGAACTAAAAACCATCTTCGAACATCCTTGTTGGTAGCTTATGAGTTTTGACGTCGGGAGGTCGTGAGGGCCGCCGCTGGCACAAGCTCGGCGCGGTCGAGTAATTCCTGATGCAGGCGCTCAGAGCCTCTGTGACCTAATGCGGCACCCTGTCTGGCGAGGTCCAGTGCTGCGGCTAGATCCTGTTCGACCAGATCGCCATTGGCAGTCAGTCTTGCAAGCTCTTCCATGGCGCCGCCATGCCGCGCAATAACACCGCGCTCTAACCAGGACACTGCACCCGGGCGGTCGAGACCGAACTGTTCTTTCAGGTGAAATCTGCCGAGAGAGGTCATCGCACCGCCATGACCAAGCGCCGCTGCACGTCTTAGCCACACGAGCGCATCCAGCTCGGAGTCAGGTTCAGGTTTAATTGCAATCAGCAGATGAGCGAGATCGTGCATGCCGCCGCTATCGCCCAGGTCACTGGCGCGGCGCAGCCAATGCAGAGCGACGCTGGTGTCACGCGCGACAAAGTCACCATCACGATGGAGCCGGCCAAGCAGCTTGGCAGCGCTTTCCGACCCATCCTCCGCTTTCAGTTTGAGCGCTGAGATAGCGGCGTCTGCCAACATGGCAGCGCGGAGCGGTTCGGCTGGCATGCCGTTGCGGCCCACGCGGAGCGCCCGGGCGAAACTCAGCGCCGCGCTTTCGAACCCTGCCGCAGTCGCCGCTTCATAGTGATAAAGCGCTGATGAGATGTCCTGTTCGACGCCGTAGCCGTTCTCATAGTGCTTAGCGATCTGGACGTGACCTTTGGGGTAGTTCCAGTCAATCGCGCGCTGGAACCATTCGAAGGCGTAGCGCGCACAATCCTCACCTACAGAACGCTGATAGAGCCGGCCAATCTCATAGGCGGTTTCGCCCCGATAGGGGAAATCGAACTGGGCGGCTCTGAGCAGCAGTTCGCGAGACTTATCCAGGTCAGCGGGAACGCCCCATCCACGGCCGTAAGCTTTGCCGAGATGGAACATAGCCAGAGGATGACCTTGAGCGACCAGAGACTGCAATAGATCCGCGGCATCCTGCCATTTGCCCAGACGTTGAAGGCCGCGCGCTTGCCGGATGCGTTCCTCGGCAACGGGATCCATAGGAGCGCTCAGATCTCGAAAACCCTCGTCCGACTGTTGGGCCAAGAAGCCTGTAATTAAAAGGCCGAGCAAAACCATCGCGAATATCAGCGCCAGGGTCGCCGGAGAACTCTGTTTGATTTCGGCAGTCATTCTATTCTCCCTCCTTCAGCCAAATGCGACATCCCACGCCTTGTTCCATCACAACGCGGCCATCAGAAAGACTGTCAGTGGTATCATCTGGAAAAACAGGACAGCGCAGTGAGCCACGCTTACGGCGCAACCTGATCTGTGCTTTTTCGTCTGTGCCGGTGAACATCAACAGTTCGCCGACAATTTCGCGCGAGGCTCCTGCATTGAAGTGATAGGCATCAGAGAAGCGGGAGAGATCGCGGGTCAGCGCATTGTCGAAGTCGAAATCAACCACCGGTGCCAGTTCCGCAAGGCGCAATCTGAAGTCGTGATTGAGAATGCCGAAGCCAAAGTCGGTGATGCGCTCCTGCATTTCCGAAATGGTGGGCGGGATAACGAACACCAGCCGGACATCGTTCTGCCGGGTCCAAGCCGCAATCTCTTTGAGTTTCGCCCAGAGATCTTCCGAGAAGTTGAACGAACGCCAATCGGACCGCGCGTTTCGCTCCACCTGTCGGGCGAACTTCGCAGGTAAGTCGCGATCAAGATCAATCGCTGGCCAAATCCGGGACCAGGCACCGTACCCGCGCCCAAGTCCGAGATTGATCCCTGGGCCAACGGTGAACGCTGTCTGTTGCACTTCAGGAAGCTCGCACCCGAGGCACGCTTCAGGGCTCAACAGATCGAACAGGGTCAGGCGTTTGTTTGCATCACTATCCGCTGCCTGCGCCGAGCCAATCAGGCTGGGCCACGCAAGTGCCCATGTCGCCGGATCAATTTCCAGCTCGGCCAGAACATGTCGCCATCCGATCTTTGCGACAAACCAGCTTGTATAATAGTCGAACGCGCCTTCCGTCAGCTCAATCGCTTCGGGTACCCGGTTCATGCCGCCCTTGTGATCGAGGTCGAAGCTTCGGAGCTGGATACCGATAAACAGGGTATTGAGATCTGGGTTCTCTTTGACATATTCAAAAGTCTCATGGATCTCCTGCACCGTGGCACCGCCGTATGCAAAGTTGAACGCATCCGTGCGTCCGGCCTCATGCCAATACTTGTCCCGAAGGGCACGCGCCCGGCTGTCTCCGAGAACAATCAGGTCGGGGCTTACTGAGCCGTAGCGAAGCATCTTCCACAGGGGGTAATGCGCTTTTTCGCTGAGGGATGCTTTCTCGATCCCGAGGTCAAACCACCCATTGCGGTCATAGGGGTCGACCACGAAATTGAAGACGGTCGGCCCAAGGCCAAAGACCAGCGCCAGGCATAGAACCAACGCGTAAGCCAGGGGGTGTTTTCTTAAGTGCCGCATAGACCAAGCCTTTCGTGTTTACACACCAAAGGAGCAAAGCCTGTGCCAGGGTTTTTCCTATATTTATCAATGGTTTATGATCATCTTCACCGCCAGTTCACACGGAGATTCGCGAAATGCAAACAGCGAATTGCGGTTCGCAAAGAGCGTTGCAGGACAATAAGTGTGGTTAACCCAATCCTAGGACACGGAGAGATACCAGCGATGGCGGCGCCACCAAATTTGCATAGTGCATGGTACCCACCACTAGAATGGCAACGGCCACGGCTGTGCACCAACTTGCCATCGCGTTTCGCGATATCTCCACCCAGGAAGCCCCGTCCATACCCGCAGACTGGTTGCCTCTATTGGTCCAACGCTGTTTGGACAATCGGAAGATGCAATAGACCTTCACAGATGCGTTGATGAGCTGATTGAAAAACAGGATCCACGGATAAGCCATGTGGACACAGCGCGAGTAGCTGTAAAGGAAGAGCGACAGCAGCATCCGACTGACTGCGATGAAAATGACATAGGAAATCGCATAGGAGATCCCCTGGATGGCCGTTGCGAGGACTGCCAATACCGGTGACACCAGCATGGTCCACATGGACAAGCGCTGGTCCACCAGACACCACCAGATGAAGAACGGCATCCGTTTCGGCCCCAGGCGGATCGCCCGCGCCCCATTGCGCAACATATTCCCCGACCATCGACGAAAATTCTGCACCATGCGGTCAAGGCCAGAGCCTTCAATCACCTCAACTGTGTACCCGAGCGCATCAGGCACATAGGTCATGCGCGCATTGTGTTTGAGCATGTAGTACCAGGTACTCTTGTCATCGCCTGACAGAAAACGAAACTTCCCCCAGAGCCAGTGCTCAAGGTGGTCGGCCTCCAGCAACCTGATAAACTCGTATTGGAGAAGGTGTTTGGCCCGAAACACAGACATACGGCCGGTCAGGGTTAGAACTCGGTTGGACAGAGCGTGCGATTGCATCGCGATGCGCCTTTGCGCAAAGCGCATTTTCAGCCAGGTCTCAATCCATCGCGGACCGATACAGATGACTTCCTCATCTGTCGTGCAGGCCTCCAGGCCAGGGTCAATCTGGAAGAGCGGCATGCAACGACTAACAGCACCCTCCCCCAAAATGAAATCCCCATCCATGAAGACGATGAGGTCATCCTGATCAATAGGCAGGCGACACATGGCGCGCAATACAAGACCGATCGCAGCGCGTTTGCCGGGCACATTCTGCCGAATGATCCGGAGGGTGAGGTCGATGTCGCCCGCTTCGCGCTCTAAAAAGTCCTCAATGATATCTTCATCAAACCGGTCAGACGATCCAAGCCAGATAGTGGCGGGCACACCGGATTGCCTGACCTCCCGCAGGATGGAACGCACCACCTTTTCCGTGATCGAGCGGTGTTCCTTGTAGGTGGTCATCATGAAATGGAGGTGTCTTGGCCGCCACCCGGCAGCCCATACGGCCTCACCTTCTGCCCTCATTTTCGGATAGACAAATCGCCCAAAAATGAACGCCCGAAAGGCATGCGTAAACCACCATCCATAGCGCCAGATACCCAGCGCCCCGATAACAAACGTAATCGCCCGCGTCTCAGCATCCCAGATGCTGTTCGGGAGCACGAGAATACAAAGAAGGCAGACCGCGAAATAGAGGGCCAGGTGCCCGAGCACTGTCGGCGTCCACTTAGCCCATCCAGTTGGCCAGTCGGTTGGCTCATCTATATTGAGAACAGTATCGAGCCGCATAGCCATGGCTTAGAGATTAGTGGCGAGGCGCGTCTGCGAAACGCTGCTGGAACGACGATTAAAAACCACGACCGCCGGAAGACCAGGACGAATGGTTTGAAAATCGGCTACATCTGTGGGATCCCCCTGGATGCGAAGCGAAACCGTTGCGGTGCGATCATCAGCTTTTCGCCAACTATACTGGGCCTGTTTCTCATCGAGGTACGCGGAGGTCCGATCAATACGTACGACTTCAGCCTCTACATAGCGATCCAGTGCCGGCAGGAAGACGGTGGCTGAATCGTTCAGCCCAATCTGCAGAACCTCTTCCTGCTGCAAAAATGCGGTAACTGTTGTCGGTGCGTTCATCTCCAGCACTGCGAGAGGCTCGTCCCTGAGCACGCTGACGGCCCCTGTTTGCAACAGGCGCACGATCCGACCATCAAAGGGAGCCCGCACAATGAGCTCATCTTTCATGGCTTCCAGTGTTTCAAGCTTTTGTCTCGCGGCTTGCAGGTCACTTCGCCGTTCATCGACTTCGATCAGCAGCATGTCCAGATCGGAAACGAACTCCTTGTGATTATAGTGGCGGCGGCCCGCGACCTCATTCATCACAGTCGTCTGCTCCAGGGACAGCTCTGCTTCGCGAAGCCTCGCTGCGGCGAGGCTTTGGCGCGCTTTCGCATCATCCAACTGTGCATTGGTCGAGAAACCTCTGTCCCAAAGCGTTTTCATGCGCTGCAAGTGGGCATCTGCTGCCCGCAATGCCTCGGTCCGAGCGGTGACCTGGGCGGCAGCCATGTCTTTATCTACCTGGCTGATCACCTGATAGAGCTTGATCCGCTCCGACTCCAACTCAAAGGTCTGTTCCGCGCGCCAAAGCCGATCCTGCGCCTGCGCGACATGTGAGGCCGCTTCGCTGATCTTTGCCTGCAGGCGCGCGTCTTCTATCCGGGCGAGCGGCTCTCCGGCGCGCACGCTGGCCCCTTCCGCATACCCCACAGGGCGGTAGATCCCGTCGACGGGCATTCGCATGACCTGAACCGGTGCGGATACCACCGCTGTCGACACTTCAAGCTGCGTGAAACTCGAATAGATAAGAATACTCAGGTATCCAAATATGCAGAGACCCAATACAGCATAGACACCACTCATAACGATGGTCTTGATGGGCCAGCGATGTACCGCCATCTCTTCTTTTGGGTTCGGATCCGGCTGAGTTGAGATCGGCGTCACCGGCACATCAATCCGGCAAATCGTGTCATCTATCGTCGCCATCTTCCCGCGAATAAGGTCTTCGATGAAATGCTTCATCAAATCGCGGGACCGCTCATCAAGTGAGACGAATTCGACACAAACACTATTCGTGCGGTCTGCGATCCGGACCACTCGGGTTTCAGCCTCGAACTTGATGTCGAACCCTTGGAAAGGCAGTTCAATCAAGACGGCGAACTCCTGATCAACCTCAGGTAAATCGCCGATAACACCATCTACTCTGAAACCACCAAGACTCCAGTTTATGGTCTGAGCCCTCCCCAGCACGTCTGCATCAATGCGCAAAGGAGCCGTAACGCGGTGGTGGCGACGCTGACAGGGTCGTTCGCGGATGACTTTCATGTGCTGCTGCTCCTTTCATGGCGGAGGGAGCAAACCGTGTGCCACCGCAGGTGGTTTCACAGACCATGTGCGGAACGCAGAATTCTGCGATTTTTCAAGCCGCAATGCTTCGCCACACATGCAAGATGCAAACGCAGGTCTGTTGCATCTTGCGAGCCGCCATTCGCGAGATGCGCAGCACCGCCCACGGTTCGCAATATCGGTCAGACGCAAACTGGCAGAATTTGGCGGATTTCAGCCCCATCCCCGTTGGCACACCGCTTGAACCTCCCTGCCGGATGACACCGCAAAAAAGGGACACAACATGGCCAGCCTACCAGCTACACATCCACTCATTGGTACACCCGGCGACGACACGATTTCAGGGACACGCCACTCGGACGTGATGTCTGGTGGACGTGGCAATGACGTCATGACCGGCCAGACCGGACACGATGAAGTCTGGGGCGGTCAGGGCGACGACGTCCTCTACGGCAATAGCGGTAACGATTTTCTCTACGGGTCGGGTGGACCGAACATTGTACAGGTGACAGCCATCCCCATCGCGGATGATTATCCGGTCTCTGTCATCTTCGAAGGTGAAACCGCGGGCTATCGTAATAGTTTTGGCTATTACAAAATCGATTCCGAAACCGGCGCTATCTACGACGTTGATATCATCTGGGAAAACGCCTCTCTCCAGGGAAGCGGCGGCAGCCTCATTGGCGGGGAGACAACGGTTCCGCTCGACGTCGCAGCTGGCGATCAGCTGGGGTTCTTCATCGTTTCCAACGGCTACAGCTACAATAATTTCGGCGCGCTTGGCGACGGAACCTACAGCTTTATGAATGCAGACGGTTCGACCGCCAGCCTGACAAGCACCGATCCAAAACTTGTTCACACAAGTGACGATGGCACCGTCACAGAAATCAGCCATCATCAGTATCACACAGCTGCATTCGGCGACACGCTGGCGCTCAATCCGGATGGTATTTTGCACACCACCGGCGTTCTCAAAACAGACGCGGGCACGTTAACGTTGGGCTTTGAAGATTTGTACAATGGCGGCGACAGAGACTTTGACGACTCTGTTTTCACGGTGGACATCGGCACCGCCAATGCAAGCGTTCTCAATGCACACTACCGGTCCGAACAAGGCCTACCGGACATTGTGTATGACGGCGACGGCAATACCCCACACGCTGATCCGGTTCAGGACAACGATATTCTTTGGGGCGGCACCGGCTCAGACGAGCTTTGGGGACACAAGGGCAATGACATTCTCTACGGTGAAACCGGTGACGATGAGCTCCATGGTGGCAGCGGCAATGACACACTCCATGGCGGCTCCAACAATGATGTGCTCTACGGCAATCTCGGTGATGATGTCGTCTATGGCGACAATGGCAACGATGCGCTCTACGGCAATTCGGGTGACGACTACCTGAATGGGGGCGGCAATGATGACCAAATTGAAGGAGCCGCCGGCAACGACACCCTCTTGGGCGGGCACGGCCTCGACGTTCTGAGTGGCGGCAGTGGCGATGACGTGCTTGATGGTGGCAATGGCCATGATGAGATCAGCGGCGGTAGCGGCACCGACACTCTTACGGGCGGCGCTGGCAACGACGCATTGGCTGGCAACAGCGGCATCGACAGCTTGGACGGCGGCTCAGGCAACGATGAACTCTCCGGCGGATCCGGAGACGACACGCTGCTTGGCGGTAGCGGGAACGACATTCTCTACGGCAATAGTGGCGACGATCTTCTGGACGGAGGTACCGGCAGCGACGAGATTCATGGCGGGTCCGGAATTGACACTGTTGACTATCAGGACTGGACCAAGGGCATTCGCGCCGATCTTTCTGCGGGCACGGTTGTCGGAAATGGCACCGACACACTCACCGGTGTCGAAAACCTGATCGGTTCCGCTCACAACGACAAGATCATCGGCAGCAATAAGGCGAACGAACTCTCCGGCGGAGACGGCAATGACTATATTGCCGGGCACGCAGGCGACGACACCGTCTATGGCGGCACCGGCAACGACTATCTCAACGGCGCCAGCGGCGCGGACACACTCTATGCCGGACAGGGCGACGATCGCCTCAGAGGCGGCAAAGGAGCCGATAAGCTCAACGGTGGCGTCGGTGACGACGAACTTTGGGGCGGTGAACTCGGTCGTCAGGACAATGCATCTGACACGTTCTACTTCGACGTCGGCGATGGCTACGACATCATCCGCGACTTCGAAATCGGGATCGACATTCTCGCCCTATCGGACACGCTTTACATGGACGATGTGGACTTCATGTCGGCCTTCACGGACACTGACGATGGCGCCTTCCTATCTTTCGCCGATTTCAATGGAGTTGACGGTGACGGCGTATTGTTTTCGGACCTAACCGCTGACGCCTTTCAGACCATCGCTGTCGACGACACATCTTCTATAGATTGGGCGTTCCTCGCCTGATACCTGGTGCCCTCAACTGCGGATCCATCACCCTTCCCAAAAAAGCAGTTGAGGGCACCCCTTAGGCCCTTGTTTTTATTTTTCTATGACCAGCTATGCTGTTTTTTTGACTATCTGATTTGTAATCAAGGGTCGGGAGTTCGAATCTCTCAGTTGCACCATGGAATCCTCTGATAGAGATAGATCCTTCAGGTCGCACCCTAAAAGATGACGGACTTGCTGATCAGGCCCTAAAAAGTCATCATCATGTCTGAGGGTACGCAGCGTCAGTTAGACGTCGCTGGATAATCGTGCGTCATTTCCGGAGTAGTGTCTGTGTTCTGGCGTCCTGGGGATTGATATCTGAGACCATGATATCTCTACCCTGATCTTGGGAGGGTCGGATCAATGAAACACCTTATGCGTTGCCTTGCGGCACTAGTGGTTGTCGCTTTTACCTGGGCTGCAGCTCCGAGCGCCATGGCCAATCCTGACGGCCTGGCCGCTTGGGATAAAGCGTTTGAAGTCTTTTCGCACCCGCGCTGCGTGAATTGCCATGTGCCGGACGACAATCGGCCCCGATGGTCCGGACCGAACTATGGGCGCACCGCGCAATTTCATGGCATGAATGTGCGCGCAAAGGACAATCGAGTTGACGCGGAAGGCATTCCCTGTGGAACCTGCCATCAAGAAGAGAATGCCAGTTTCCCTCATGGACCGCCCGGCGCACCGCATTGGGCCCTTGCACCGGTATCGATGGTTTGGTGGGAGCAGAGCTCGGCCAGCATCTGCGGACAGATTAAGGACCCCGATCGGAATGGCGGACGCACGATTGCAGAAGTCGCTGAGCACGTTGCAAAAGACCCACTGGTTCAGTGGGGTTGGGACCCAGGGCCTGGGCGGGAGCCTGCACCATACAGCGCGGCCGAGCTTGTCACCTTCCTGACGGATTGGGAGGCCGCCGGCGCACCCTGCCCGGACGACTCTTAGCTGACAAAATCAACAAGGAACAATAATCCCGGCGGATGCGCGGGAGGCCGCTAAGCTACTCGGTATCGGTATACCGTAGCTGGCGGCAGGTTAAACAGCACCCGCCCTACCCTTGACGCTTCAAGCCCAAACTGCCGCGCACGCTGCGGACGAATGGGTGAACGCCAGGAATATGTGAACTGATACATATAGGCCTCTGTATCAAGCACCGAGGTCAAGTTGGTCAAAACTCGATCAACGACGCTAGACGGCAAGGAGAGAAGCGGCAATCCGCTAACAACCGCCCCAACTTTTTCAACCTCAATACAATCAGCCAGATCTGGATGAGATGCATCCATTTGGATGACCCGAGCTTCGGGAAACTTCTCCGACAAAAGCTTCGCCATAGAACTACTCGCTTCTATCAAGATGAGGTCCTCTTCGCGCACACCCTGTGCCAACAGTTTCCGTGTAAAGACACCGGTGCCAGCGCCAAGCTCCACGATCGGCGCATGAGCTGACGTGATCTCGCGGGTGATCAGCCCGGCCAACGCAGGAGACGATGGCGCAATGGCGCCAACAGACCGTGGGTTCTTTGCCCACGCCCGCAAGAAGGTCAGCGTTTCCTTTACTCTCTGCCCCAGACTTGCCGGCGTCGTCGTGCCGTCCAAATCTTCCTGGTTTTCTTGTTTTCCAATCGCACTCATCGTTGCATTCCGGTGACCAGACAAACCAGCGGGCATTTTAGCATCACCCATTTTTTTTGCACTCCTTGACTTGTCGATCACGCAAAATTCAGCCTATTCACAGTATCGGGACGGCGCATTCTGGAGTATCGCGACGGCAGCAAAAGCAGATGTCAACGTGCCTGCGCAGCCCCAAATTTGTTCAGCGCCTTACCGCCGGGCTCTCACCGACCAGTCCGGCCGCACGCGACGCTAGAAAGAGCTCAACATCCACATAAGTCTGATCGCCAAAAGGAAGGGGTTCCGCTCGAACGCCAAGGTCACAGTCACGCAATCGCCGGTGAAGAGACCCCAGACTTTGCCATTCGAGGCGATAGGCGGGAAATCCGTTGCCATGCCCCTGGCTTATCGTGTCTCCACGCAATTGTTTACCCCAGTTTTCCGTGTGGCACTGTTGACAGGAAAAGTTGAACTGCCCGCGTTTGGTTGTGAAGTACCGACGTCCGTTCTCAAGGTGAGACTGGGCGGCGCCTTCAACAGAAACCTTCGTTGGATGGCCACGAGACTGGTTCGCCACGAAAGCTGAGAGAGCGAGGAGCTCCTCGCTTTCATAGGCGAACGGTCCAAGCTCTTGGTACCGTGTCCGGCACATATTGATCCTACCCTCCAGATTAAGAAGACGCCCTGATCGCTCATCAATTCTTGGGTAGGTTGCGGCCACGCCAGTGAGGCCATCATTGTGACAGGATGCACATGAAGATGTCGCGTCGACGTCAGCGTTGAACAACACTTCCCCTCGATCAACCCACAAGAACCCAGGATTGGCAAAATCATCATCCTGCAAAGCCTGGGTCTCAGCAGTCAGGAATTCATAGCCAGAAACAAGTGTGTCCGGCACCAACTCTTGCTCAGCGCCCATCCCGGTTGGCTGATCGCATGACGTAACGCCAAAGGCGACGACCATCAAAACCAGCCATCGGGTCATATGACCTCAATATCAGCGGTCTCCGACCAGCTGGTCCCGTCCTGATCAGTCCAACGGAACTCGAGCGTCCCGCTGTTAACCGCGCGAGTGTGAAACGTGAGCAGCGGATTGGCGGCGATCGCCGGGAAGAACTCCGCCTCAAAAACCAAGTCACCGTCATAGTGGCATTCGAAGCGAGTGATGATATCTCGCTCGATGACCTCTCCCCTGGGTCCGCGACGAAACCCACTTTCCATGGGATGCTGAATGAGCGCTTTAAGTTCCACGATTTCACCAGCTTGTGCCGTCTTAGGAACAGAAATGCGAATGCTTGCCATGCCCCTCTCCTACAGCACGACACAGGCGGCGAGCGTCACCACCGTCTCGACCGATCCCGACCACAGCGTCCCATCACTCATCTCTGCAACAACCTGTAGCTTCTGCGTTCCGCCCAACCGAACGCGCGTCGACACCTCCGCTCTCCCGGCTCGGGGTCCAAGCTTGAAGCGGACAATGTTCGGCAATGGGTTTCGGGGCGAGAAGACGGCTATCTGTTGGACGTGCTCCGCCTCAGTCATGGGACTATCAACGGTAATACGGAGCGGCACCGAAAACCCATTCTCAGCAATCGGTGGCATTTTGAGCGTGACGCGGCCTTCGCGGATGGGACGGTTCCCAAACAGTTCTTTTTGGGCAGCCAACACATCTTCAGGCGCGGCCTGAGCGGTTAGTGGCGTCACCGAAATGAGAACGGCAGCGCCCCCTGTCCGCAGCAGCGTTCTGCGATTGGGTTTGATGGGGTGATCACCGTTCATTCCAACGATCCCTTCAAGGTCACGAGATAGGCAACAAGGTCCTCAACTTGCTGCGCGCCCAAAGCTGGCTCGCCTTCATAGGCTGAACTTACCCTATTCAGATCATGAATTCGATAGTAGGAGGGCATCACTGCACCAGGTTTGACCAGTTGATAGTCCACAATGCGCAGACGTACCTGCCCTGGGGAAAGCCGGTCCCCAATGCCAGAAAGCGCCGGTCCCACATTTCCTTGAAACGGCGCGTCCAGCCCTGGCACCTGGTGGCACAGAACACAATGTCCGCTGTCGCGGTCTGCAAACACATGTGCGCCACGATCAGGATCTGCCTTCGCAGCGGTCAGCGGCCCCGGCAAGCTATCGCCGACAATGTCAGAGGCTTGAACAAGCGCACCGCTCTCTTGATCACACCCGGCGATCAGTACCGCCACAGCCAATACCAACAGGGAAAGACGCATCAGCCGAACGCTTCCTGTATGATCGTGCGGAACCAATCCTCCGCCTGTTTCGCTTCCGATTGCCGGACGGCAACATCTGCCCCTAAAGGGCTAAGCCCCCCGGCGCCCGCAACACTCGAGATCTGACCGTCCTCATTCGAATAAACACCGGTGATCGACACGGCCTGGTCTGGCGTGACAAAGGAATAACAGGTGTTGGCCAACACAGTGGGTTCCGGCGCCAGATCTGACAAAGCACGCGCAACGGCGATAGCGCAGATTTTCCCCTGGAGGTTGGCGGAGAAGGCTGACTTCGGCATCGGGGCCGCGATGGTCGCATCCCCGATGACGTGAATGTTGGGCTGAAGGGTGGACTCAAATCCAACAGCATCGATCGGACACCAGCCGGTCGCATCTGTGACCCCCGCACGCTCCGCTATCCACCCCGCTTTTTGCGGAGGGATCACGTTCGCGACATCGGCCTGTATCTCGTCAAAGTCGGTGAACAAACGTCCGGTCTCGCCGTCAACACGGTTCACGCGACCGTCGTCACCGGCGCTGCGCCATTCCAGATGGTCAGGGTGAAGCTGCTTCCAGGCCTCCAGAAACAGAGGCATCTTTGAAAAACTGTCTTTGGCATCAAGGATCAGAAGTTTGGCACGGGGCTTATGGACTTTGAGAAAGTGCGCAATCAGACTTGCACGTTCGTAAGGGCCGGGCGGACACCGGTACGGGGCAGCTGGCACCGACATAACCGCCAAGCCGTCTTCCGGCATGGTCTGAAGCTGATCACGAAGGCGTAGAGTCTGCGGGCCCGCTTTCCACGCGTGAGGTAGGGCCTCAGCGGCGGTCTCATCGTACCCCTCAATGGCGCCATATCGCAGGTCGATACCCGGGGACAGTATCAAGCGATCATAGGATAGGCTGGACCCGCTCTGCAGCGTCACCGTGCGTGCCGTTGGATCAACATCAACTGCCTTGTCCTTCGCGTGAACAACGCCCTCCCGCGCGAGGCCTTCATAAGAAAAGGCCTGCATCTCCATTGGGCGGTCCGTCCCAATCACGAGGTTGCTGAACGGGCACGCCATATAAGCAGGATTTGGGTCGATCAAAGTGATTTCGGATGACGGAAGCAAGCGCGCAAGCAGACGTGCCGCAGTCGCTCCGCCGAACCCACCCCCAACGATCACAATGCGTGCTCGAACCTGGCTAAAAGCCGGCACCCCGGACAGGCTCGCGAGTGAGGCAAGCCCTAAGCCCGCGATTGCCTGACGGCGACTAATCATCGAACCACTCATGGGACATCACCTGTCTGGGCCAGATAGTTGCTGATCGACTTTATCTGCTCGTCAGTGTATCCGCGGGCAAGACGGTGCATCACCGTCGTGCCATCAGCGTCGCGCTTGTAGAACGAGAGCTTCTCGTACATTTCAGAAGCACTCAATGCCTCAAGACCAACGATCGCCGATCCCGTTTCAGAATGGCAGCCAGAACAACTGGACGAGAGAGCGGCAGCCCCTGACACACCATGCGGGTCAGGGGTTGCATCGCCGGTTTTGTCCGCGCCTGACTCGTCGCACGCCGACAGCATGAAGACGACCGACGCGAAGACGACCAGGCGTCTCATCGCTCGTCTTACACCTCGCGCAAATTCTGGTCTTTGATGGGCAGCTGGCGTACACGCTTGCCAGTCGCCGCAAAGATTGCGTTGAGCACAGCGGGTGCTGCTACTGCGATGGTGGGTTCGCCAACACCACCCCAGAAGCCACCCGATGGCATCACGATCGTTTCCACCTCTGGCATGGCGGCCAAACGCAGCGAGTCGAAGGTATGGAAATTATCCTGCTGAGCTTGGCCGTTTTCGAAAGTGATTTCCCCATAAAGCAGTGCCGACAATCCATAGACGAACGATCCCTCGACCTGCGCCTCAATTTGCTGGGTGTTCACGGCCGTTCCGGGGTCTGTCGCAGCGACGATCCGATCGATCTTGAGTTCGCCTTCATCGCTGACAGTCACTTCCGCGCAAGCTGCCGTATAACTTCCGAAGGAATAGAAGGTCGACAGGCCGCGCGCCTTGCCATCATCAGACCCCCACCCTGACCTCTCAGCCACGGCATTAAGAACCGCCTGCGACTCCGGACTGTCCTTCAGATAGGCAAGACGGAATTCGAGCGGATCACGACCGGCCGTATGGGCCAACTCATCGAGGAAGCAATCCAGATAGATGGCATTCTGATTTGAGTTCACACCGCGCCAGAAGCCAGGCCGCACTGGCGGATTCCGCATTGCGTGATCAAATTTGAAGTTCTCAAATGTGTATTTGAGCGTTTGATCTTCCACGCGGGGATCAATGCCAGCTGGAAGAAGACCTTGGAACGTCGCGAAGTCGACACCATCCCGGAGCGCTTGCGGGATCAACGCCGCCAAAATCGACTGTCCGGAGATGCGGCCATGAAGCGCGACTAGGTTACCGTCCGCATCCAGTCCGCCGCGCATTCTGCCCTTTGTGGTTGGGTGGAAGAAGCCATGACGCATGTCTTCTTCGCGTGACCAGAGCAACTTGATAGGGGTGCCAGGCATTTGCTTGGCAATCAGGACCGCCTGTATCACAAAGTCGGGTGCGCCACGGCGACCGAAACCACCGCCAAGGTGAACCTTGTGTACGTCACACTGTTCGAGTGGCAATCCGGCGGCTTCCGACGCCGCTGCAAGCGAGGCTTCCCCGTTCTGGGTCGGACACCAGACCTCACATCGCTCCGGAGTCCAAACAGCCGTCGCATTCATGGGCTCCATCGGCGCATGATTTTGATAAGGCATATTGTAGGTCGCTTCCACGACCTGCGCAGCCCCGGCCAGCGCCGCCTCAACATCCCCGCCCATGTTTCCGAGAAAAGCTTCGCTAGCGGTCAAGCCATCATCAAGTTCCGACTCAAACTCATCAGTGGAGAAAGGAACACCCCCTTCCCATGTCACGTCGAGCGCTTCGACGGCCTTGTTCGCCCGCCACCAGGTATCGGCAACGACCGCGACCGCATTGTCTCCGACCTGGACGACCTTTTTCACGCCCGGCATGCCAGACACCGATGCCTCATCGAAGCTTGCGAGCTTCGCCCCAATCATGGGCGCCTGCTTGATGGAAGCATTCAGCATGCCGTCCAATTGGATATCAGCGCCATAGATCTGGCGGCCGGTCAGCTTGTCTGCGGTATCAAGGCGCAGTTTGGGCGCACCGATGACCTTCCACTGTGATGGTTCTTTCAAGGTAACTTCAAGCGGCGGCGCAAGTTTGGACGCAGCCTCCGCGACCTCACCGAATGTGACTGACCGTCCTGAGCCGGAATGCGTGATGACGCTATCTTCGGCGGAACATTCGCCAGCTGGCACGTCCCAAGCGTTCGCGGCGGCTTCAATCAGCATCATGCGGGCTGCCGCAGCCCCTTCCCGGACATATTGATGAGAGTCGCGAATACCGCGACTGCCGCCCGTAGAGAAGTCCCCCCAAACACGCTCGCGCGCCAGGTTCTGCCCCGGTGTTGGATACTCGGTCACGACTTTGTCCCAATCGCATTCCAGCTCTTCCGCAACGAGCTGCGCCAGGCCGGTCAATGTTCCCTGCCCCATTTCCGACCGGGCGATCCGGATGGTAACGGTGTCGTCTGCACCGATGTGGACCCAGGCGTTTATTTCATCAATTGCAGCAGCGCTTGCTTCTGCATTGGCGGGAAGCGCTGACGCTAGGATCCCAATAGTCAAGCCGGTGGCGCCGGTGCCAATGATAAATCCGCGCCGCGAAAGGTCTAATGTTGGTGTCATGATCCGTCTCCCCCTTAAGCCTTAGATACGGCGAGGTGAATGCCTTTGCGCACGCGCGCCAGCGTGCCACACCTGCAGATGTTGGTAATGGCGGCATCTATGTCTTCTTCGGTCGGATTAGGATTTTCTTCCAGGAGACCTGCTACCGCCATGATCATGCCCGGCTGGCAATACCCACACTGCGGAATATCGAGTTCGGCCCAGGCTTCCTGCACAGGGTGACTCGCGTCCTCCGACAGGCCTTCAATGGTGGTGATCTCTTCTTCGCCGCTTAAAGCAGCGGCGGGATATACGCACGAGCGGACCGCCTGCCCATCAATATGAACCGTACAAGCGCCACATTGGGCGATCCCGCAGCCATATTTGGTTCCGGTTAGTCCGAGCTGTTCCCGAAGTACCCAAAGAAGCGGCGTATCCTCCTCGACATCGGACGAAACGGTTTCCCCATTCACCTTCAGTGTTACCATGACCTTACATCCTTTGTGCGTTTCCCGCGGTATTGAATAAACGTTTATTCAATATAGGTAGTCTGATATTGAAATTCACCGGCCAAATTTGTGACGGCGAGCAGAATTTTTTTGTCTGAGCCTAAAAGATGAGCGTGACGTTTTTTGATCATGACGTCAACGCGAATGTCAGCCATCTAATCTCTTGCGAACAATAGAGGTCTACCGGGGGCACAGTCTCAACCCACTATTTTTTGAGACGTGATAGACAAAGAACCGCCGTTGGTTTCACCCAGCCCATCCGATAATATCCACAATCTGCATCACACTATTTGGAAGCGACATGACTGCTGCATCATCTCACCCCGCCCTTCAACCCGGTTGCTCTGCCGTCATCACCGGTGGCGCCAACGGCATTGGTCTCGCCAGCGCGTTGCGGTTCGCCTCACAGGGCACAAATGTCCTCATCGCCGACAGAGATGCGGAACAGCTCAAGACCGCAGAAGAAGCACTCCAGGAAGCCGCCGCCAATGGTGCAAAGACAATGGGTCAGATCTGCGATGTCAGCAGCGCCTCCAATCTCGATGCACTCGCACAGACTGCACAAGATGCATTCGGAGACATCTCTGTCCTGATGAACAATGCCGGCGCAGGCATGAACCCCGGCAAGCCCTGGGAAAACGGGGACGGCTGGAGAAAACTCCTCGACATCAATCTATGGGGTGTCATTCACGGCGTTCAGGCGTTCGTGCCCGCCATGCTGGAAGCCGGCAAGCCCGGCCTCATCATCAACACAGGCTCCAAACAGGGCATTACACGCCCACCTGGCAACTCGGCCTACAACCTTTCCAAAGCTGGAGTCATTGCGTTCACCGAGTCCCTGGCACACGAGTTGCGACAACTTGAAGAATGTCATCTCTCAGCTCATCTGCTCGTGCCGGGCTTCACCTATACGGGCATGATTTCCCAGTTCCTCCCAGAAAAGCCCGACGGCGCCTGGACGTCGGAGCAGGTGGTGGACTTCATGCTCGAAAGCCTCGCAACGGATGATTTCTATATCCTCTGTCCGGACAATGATGTGACCCGCGAGATGGACGAGCGTCGCATTCAATGGAACGCGGACGACCTGATCAAAAACCGCCCTGCACTGTCGCGGTGGCACCCAGATTTCGCGGATGAATTCACCAACTTCATGAAGAAGTAAGCGCGCATCGGCCTCCATCATTTGAATGGCCTTTCTAAGTTTTGGGTTTTCGATGGAAAACCGGTATTTGTGACTTGCCGAACTATAACGTTGTTATATATCACCTGAATAACAACGTTATTTTTTCAGGGGTGCACGGTGCTCCGCAATAATTGAGGCAAGCCATGACCACGGAACTAAACGCGGATTTTGTCATTGTCGGAAGTGGAGCCATCGGCATGGCCTTCGCCGACATCACTATGACTGAGTCCGACGCGACGATGATCATCATTGACCGCTACGCAAAACCGGGCGGCCATTGGAATGTGGCTTATCCGTTCGTGCAACTGCACCAACCCTCTTCCTTCTACGGCGTGAGTTCGAAGGAGTTGAGTGGCGGCCGCATTGAAAAAGGCGGATTGAATGATGGCTTGGGAGAGTTAGCAAGCGGAGCTGAAGTCAGCGCTTACTTTGACGATGTCATGCGCCACCAGTTTTTGCCCTCCGGCCGAGTCCAATACTTCCCCATGTGCGACTACCAAGGCGATGGAAAATTTGTGTCGAAAGCCAGCGGTGAAATCTTCCACGCTACGGCCAGCCGCAAGATCATCGATGCCACCTATCTGAAGACAAGCGTGCCCTCGACCCATACGCCCAATTTCGAGGTCGAAGACGGTGTGCGCTTCATGCCTCTAAACGATCTCCCAAAGGTAGAAGAACGTCCGGATGCATACATTGTCATTGGCGCCGGCAAGACGGGGATTGATGCCTGCTTGTGGTTGCTGGAGAACGGGGTTGATCCAGACCTGATCACCTGGATTGTATCCCGTGACGCGTGGCTGCTGGATCGCCGCAATACGCAGATCACCCAGGAATTCTTCTACGACACAATCGGGTCCTATGCCGCCCAGATGGAGAGTATTGCGAACGCCACCTCTATCGACGACATGTTCGATCGGCTGGAGCAATCAGGGTACTTTGTGAGAATTGACCCTGAAACACGTCCGACTATGTTCCATGGCGCGACCATCTCCCAATTGGAACTCAAAGCGCTGCGACAGATCAAGAATGTCGTGCGCAACGGCCACGTGAAGTCCATCGGTGCGAATGAAATCAAGATGGATCGCGGGACAATCCCAACGACACCGAACACCCTTCACATTGATTGCTCCGCAACCGCCGTCAAAAACGATGGCGTCATTCCCGTTTTCAATGGCGACACAATCGTACCCCAAATGATACGTCCTTATCAGCCGGTTTTCAGCGCGGCGATGATTGCCCATGTTGAGCTGCACTATGACGATGAAGCGCAAAAGAACCGCCTGTGCGCGCCGGTCCCGCTGCCCGATGGCGAGAGGGACTATATTGACTTCACACTTGGCTCACTGATCAACCAGCTGACATGGTCTCAGGATAGAGACCTGTCTGACTGGATATCCGCCAACCGCCTAGATGGCGCCAGCAAGCTCATCGCCGGGATCGGGAAAGATGAGCAGCAGAAATGGGACGTCGTGAGCAGAATCCAGGCAAGCGCTCCCCGCGCTGCGGAAAAGCTCATGGAGTTTCAGAAGTCCATGCGTTAGGGACGCACATATCCGCTTCTGACGATAGGTAGGTTGACGCAGGGACCCCCTGCGTTCGACCACTCTCCGCTGAACAACCAAACCTTGTTGGACAAGCTCACTGTCTCCAATTGACAGTGAATGCTGCATCCTGTCCGCGTTTCCCGTTAGACTTTCAAGAAACGTCAACACTCCTGGGGAGGCAGGATCATGGGGAACAATATCGAAAACAAGGTCATCATCGTGACAGGTGCCGGCGGTGGCTTTGGGCGGCTGATCTGTGAGAAGGCAGCAGCGCTGGGCGCAAAGCTTGTTTGCGCGGATATTGACGCGGCAACGCTGAACGAAACAGTGGATCTCGTGACCGCTGCCGGGGGAACCGCGTCGGCCGTCACAACAGATGTGACCGACCTCAATCAAATGAAGGCCTTGGCGGCGCATGCAATCGCGCAACACGACGCGATCGACGTGATGATCAACAATGCCGGAACGATGCCGCTATCCTTCTTCTCAGACCATGAAGCAGCGGCAGGCGCGTGGTCGCGCTGCATCGACATCAATATCAAAGGCGTCCTGCATGGCATCACCGCAGTGTACGACCAGATGATGACGCAAGGCCGCGGCCATGTGATCAACCTTTCATCGATCTATGGAAATTTCCCCGTGGTGGGCGCTGCCGTTTATGGCGCGACCAAAACCGCCGTGAACTTTCTCTCAGAGTCTTTGCGGGTCGAAGCGCAGGGAAAGATAAAGGTGACAATCGTAAAACCGACTGGCGTTCCTGCCACTGGCCTGAGCTCTGCTGTGATCAACGATGAGGCAGTGGTCGGCATTCTTGGGCAGAACGCGCCCTCCTATCTCGGCACACTTATGGGGCTGGCAGAAGGCAAGGTAGACCCGAACCTGCTCGATCCGGACCAGCCGGGCTACGCTGTTCTCGATCCTTCCCATATTGCTGACGCGATCATTACAGCGATTGATCAGCCCTGGGGCGTTTCACTCGGCGACATAACCGTCCGGGCCACCGGCGACAGATACATACTCTGAGAAAAACAAATACCAACCAAAGGGAGAGATTATGCAATTCGATGAGACAACAGCCGCCGTCGTAACCGGCGGCGCGTCCGGCCTGGGCCAAGCGAGCGCCACCGCACTCAGAGCTGCGGGCGTCAAGGTCGCAATCTTCGATGTGAACGAAGAAAAGGGACAGGAGGTCGCAGCAGACATCGGCGCCCTCTTCTGCAAGGTCGACATTACCGACGAAGAAAACGTCATCGGCGGTTTTGAGGAAGCCCGTGCCGCCAACGGTCAGGAACGCATCTGCGTCCACTGCGCGCAGATTTCCCGCGGCCGCATGAAAACGGTGGGCCGCGACAGAGAGACCGGAGAACTCACCCGATACCCAACCGACCTGTACGAGTTTTCGATCAAAGGCATCCTTGTGGCGAGTTATCGGATTGCTTCCTTGTCTGCGCTTGGGATGGCGGCCCTCGATCCACTGGAAGATGGCGAGCGAGGTGTCATCACCCTCACCTCTTCAGCGGCCGCTCAAGACGCACAGGTAGGACAGATCGGATACGGATCGGGGAAAGCCGGGGTCAATGGCTTGGTACTTCCCATGGCACGCGATTTGATGGACCTCGGCATCCGGGTGAACTCAATCATGCCGGGTATCTTCGCCACGCCGCCCATGCTGGGCGCGCCACCCAAAGTCCTGAATACGCTGGCGGCATCGGTGCCCTTTCCTAAGCGACTGGGCAAGCCGGAAGAGTTCGGCAGCCTCGTGATGGAACTCGTCCGCAACAGCTACTTTAATGGACAGGCCCTGCGCCTTGACGGCGCCATTCGCATGCCGCCCCGCTAAACGCAAAACGGGAAGCCAAAAGGCTTCCCGTCATCACAATCCGTTGGTTCCGACTTCTACTCACCGGTCAATGAGCGGTGTAGCTTGTTCATGCCGCCAATCCACCGGTCATAATCATCGGTCTTACGCCGCATATAGCCGAGCACTTCCTTGTGAGGAAGAATGCAAAACGTATTGTTCGCAAGCCCTTCCATCACCGCTTCGGCAAGATCGTCCGGCTCCATCATGCCATCCGTGGCTGCGGCTTGCGTGCTGGCGCTGGCATTGGCCGTCATCGCCGTGCGCACAGCCTGCGGACAAAGCACGGAGACGCCAATGCCTTTGTGTTTGTACGTCAGCGCGAGCCACTCGGCGAAACCGACCGCCGCATGCTTGGTAACGCCATAGGCGACCGACCCGATCTGATTCAAAAGCCCTGCGGCTGAGGCAGTGTTGAGAAAGTATCCGCCACCGCGCTCAACCATCTTCGGCGCCAAGTGACGTGCCGCATACACATGCGACATGACATTTACGTCCCACGACAGCGTCCATTCATCGTTGGACGACGCAAGATCCCGACCGGCCCCAATACCTGCATTGGAACAAAAGAGATCGATGGGCCCAATCTCCGCCTCTGTCTTGTCGATGACTGCCTTGATGTCATCTTCTTTGCTGACATCTGCCTGCATCGCCGTGCCGCCAAACTCAGCCGTAGTCGCCTGAGCACCTTCAAGATTGATATCGACCGACACAATGTGTTTCGCACCCGCCGTGTAAAATCGCTTCACCAACGCCACGCCAATGCCGCTCGCGGCGCCTGTGACCACAATAATTTTGTCTTTAACGTCCAAAGGGTTTCTCCCTGTGTTTTCTGGTTATGAGTAAGTTCTGATGGGCGGAATGTAGCAGTCGGGAACTTTCGAAGCACCCAAAAACCCGCAAGGAAAGACCTGTTCCCTTGGGGAAAACAGGTGGCCATTGGTCCCTCTCATCGAAACCGATAAGCTCTGCACAACAAAGAACCAAGGGAGAAAACCGTGAGCGAACTCGTAACCCGCCATGACAAAAACGGTGTGGCAACCCTGACCCTGAACAGACCGGACAAGCTCAATGCACTCAATGTCGCTGTGTTTCAAGCGCTTGAGACGCATATCGCAACGCTGGAGACCGAAACAGACAGTGTCGGCTGCGTCGTCCTGCGCGGCGGCGGCAAGTGCTTTTCTGCGGGCCATGACCTGAAAGACATTGAGGCAGGCGAAAAACTCCCCCGCCCCAACTTTCAAGCACACATCATCGAGCGCCTCGCAAACCTGCCCCAGCCGGTCATCACGGCTGTCCATAGCCACTGCTATACAGGCGCCCTGGAACTGGCGCTTGCCGGTGACATCATCCTGGCCTCAGAAAATGCAAAATTCGCAGACACCCATGCTAAGTGGGCGCTCACGCCGGTCTGGGGAATGAGCCAACGGCTTCCCCGGCGTGTCGGCAAAGTAAAAGCAGCGGAGATGATGTACACCGCACGGACCTACACCGGCCGCGAGGCGGAAGCCATGGGCCTCTGCAACATCTGTTTCGCCGACGCTGATTTCGACGCATCGGTCTCGAATTTCTGCGAGGAGATGCTCGCCAATTCCTGGTTCTCACTTCGTGCGAACAAGAAACTCCTGGCCGAAACGGATGGGCTTAATCTTGAGGCCGGCCTCGCGCACGAGATTTATGCGGGTCAGGGGGTCGGGCCGGATATGGCCGAGCGCATCGGAGGCTTTGGCAAGAAGTGACTGAGCAATCCCAATTCACCGACGAGGTTCGGGCTTTCATTAGCGAAAATCTGACGCCGGAACTGAAACGTGCGGGCGAACTGTGCGCCGGCATTTATGCCGACCAACCTGTCGCACTGGAGTGGCACAAGGTCCTCAACAAACGAGGCTGGGCTGTCCCGTCATGGCCGGAGGAATATGGCGGAACCGGTTGGAACCTGGAACAACACGCAATTTTTCAGCGGGAATTGGTGCTCGCGTCCGCCCCCGTCGTGAGCCCCAACTCGACCCGCATGGTAGGGCCTGTTGTCATCGCCTTCGGCACCGATGACCAAAAAGCGCAATACCTGCCGCGCATCCGCACAGGCGAAGATTGGTGGGCTCAAGGCTATTCAGAACCTGGATCCGGCTCCGACCTCGCTTCCCTGCAATGCAAAGCGGTACGGGACGGAGATCACTATGTCATCAACGGCACGAAAATCTGGACAACCCACGCTCAATGGTCCAACAAGATTTTCTGTCTGGTCCGCACCGATAATAGTGGCAAGCACCAGCAGGGCATCACCTTCCTATTGTTTGATATCGACCTACCAGGCATTGAAATCAGACCCCTGATCTCGATCTCAGGGGATCATGAATTCAACCAGGTCTTCTTCGAGAATGTGCGTGTTCCGGTATCCGGGCTTCTAGGCGAAGAGAATGATGGGTGGACCGTCGCGAAGTACCTTCTGCAACATGAGCGCAGCGGCAGTTATGCAACGGGCCTAAAAACGCGGATCGACCTGCTCAAATCCTTCGCAAGCCAAGAAGGCAATGGCGACACCCTACCCCTCATGGACGATGCAAGTTTTGCGCGCAAAGTGTCCGCCACCGAAATCGAATTATCCGTGTTGGAGAGCTTTGAACAGAAAATCTTCTCTGCGGCAAAGAGCGGAGAGACTGTTGGGGCTATTTCTTCAGCGATTAAAGTGCGGGGCACCGAGATGCGTCAGCGCGTAACCGAACTGGTTGTGGAAGCCGTCGGCTATTACGGCCTGCCCTACCAGCCAGAGGCACGCGCATTTGAGACCAACACACCACCAATCGGATCAACACTCGCCGCAACCGCACTGCCGCAATATCTGAATGATCGCGCCGCGAGCATCTATGCCGGCTCCAACGAGATCCAGCGCAACATCATGACCAAAGCGATATTGGGCCTCTAAGCGGGCCGAAGATGCGTTTAAGCCGAGCGAAAGTCGAGTTCAATCGTGACGCCGTTCGGGTCCCGAAAGAAGACCTGCCTCAGTCCCAAGTCTTCAATGTCGTTGGTGAAATACTCGATTGAGAGATCTTTAAGTCGCGCCAACATCTCGTCATACCCTGTGCTTTCCAGGGCAAAATGATCCAGTGCCACCTCGGGAGAATGTTCTCGGGAACCATCGGTCCCGACCAAATGCACAAGCGCCTGTCCGTCCGCATATAGCCAGTGGCCCGGAAAAGGAAAATCTGGACGGTCGCCTTCCTCAAGCCCCAGGACATCCATAAAGAACTGCCGCGTTTCCGCAAGCTTGGTGGTGGTGATGTTGATATGATCCAGCCGCTTGACGCTCATGTCATCCTCCCAATCAGAAACCGTTACCGAGCATACGCAGAGTTATCGAGCGCGAGAACAGTTTCAATTCACATTGGAACCCAGAACGCAAAAAAAGCCGGTCTCGCGAACGAGACCGGCTCTCCGATGTCCGGGTCGGCGGACGCGCAAGCCCCCACTTAGCGCATCACAGCCACCGCGCAGACGTCAGCTCAGTTGCTCCAATACCAGTCCCATGACCAGCTGTAGTCGCTACCACCACCGTTACCGCCGCCTGAGCAAGCATAGGCGGGTTCTGCGGTTAGCGTCAGAGCGCCGGCCCCGGCGAGAACGGCAAACAAAGCGCCAAATACCATCATACGTGTTCGTTTCATTTCCAGACTCCGTTGCAAGCTTCTGCCCCGTTTTGGGACGCATTGGTTCATTCACCCAATCCCTAGCAGGAGATGTGCCAGAACCTGGCCTAAGGGCAAAACCCTCATATTTTCCAAGAATACGTGGTTTCAGATCTCGTTAACGCCCTCCTTCCACTGTTGAAGGCACAAACAAGCCGGAAGGGAAAAGGGGGATCTAGAATGAGGTGAAACCATGCAATGGAGAACCCGACACACCGAAGACCTCACCACACCGCACGCGACTGACCTGACCGATTTAGCCCTCGAGGCCTGGGATGACGTTCAGGAGAGTGTGAGCCTTGTCTGGAAGGCATGGCTCCAACTCTTCCCAAACGATCCGGTTTGGAATCCAGTCGGTGCCGGTCTGACACTGACTTTTTTTGTTGCCCTGATTATATGGCTCATAAAAGTGCGGCCGGGATAAACAACCGCTTTCGGCCTAGTTCACGTCACACCGAACATCACATCGGTCATGCCCGTCAACTTCCTCGCAGATGCCGACACTTAAGCGCACGGTGGCGAACGACACACCTGGGTCAAACGGACCGACAATTTCCTCAAAAGCCGGGGTCATGGCGCCCGCCCCTTCTCCAGAGCGACGGCCAGGTACATATCCGCTCTCCCGGAAGACCTGTTCCAAGTCGACCGCGCATTGGCCCACAAGGGTCAACTGCTTTTCCTCGCACGAGCCGGTTACGTTGATTTGGGCCCATTTCGGCCGCACACCGGGCCTAAGCTCAACATGTTTGGTTTGGTAAGGGGCAACCTGCACTTGGCAGCCGCCATAGCCAAAGCAGGAATCGTTGCCTTCCGCTTCCAAATGAATGGCAACACAGGAGTCATTCTTAAAGGCAATGACATTTCCCTCAGCCAATGCCGGGGTCATGAGAAAACCAAGTCCCAACACTACAAATGATGAACGAATAAGCGCCTGCATTTGTCCGACCTCCAATGCTATCGACCCCACAAACAATAAGGGCCGCGCAATGCGCAGCCCTTGATCCGGATCAAGACCCGAAAGATTTGTGCAGAGTTCCGCGAGGCCTATTCCTGTCGACCGATAGCGGAAAGATCTTGAGGTGAGGAATAGCCAGAGCCTTTCAGCGCTTCACTTTGCTCAGCTTTGTCAAAGGCTTCCATGATGCCAGCAAACCGCATTTCGACGCTGGGGCGCATATCAGGATGCGTAAAGATGTAGAGTTCATTGCCCCGCACGGCTTCAAGCACGCGCTCGCCAACCCGGTCAGGGTCCAAGCCGTTCAACACAAATTCAGCAGCCGCTCCGGCAACTGCCTCATTTTCCTCTGCTGCCTCACCATATTCAGCCTGACGTGCGCGGCCGGATTCGTGGATACGGGTTTTGACAAACCCAGGGCACAAGACAGAGACGCCAATGTCGAGCGGCTCCAACTGTCCGCGCCAGCCTTCTGACATGGCGACAACGGCAAATTTTGTCGCGTTGTAAGGTTCCATACCCGGAGGGGACACCATACCGGCCATCGACGCAGTGTTCACAAAGTGACCGCCTTCGCCTTGCTCACGCATGATCGGTGCGAAGACTTCCGTCCCAATCACAACACCTTTCAGATTGACGTCAATCACCCAATCCCAATCGCTTGGACGCACTTCCTCAATTGGACCACCTGCGCCAACGCCGGCATTGTTGCAAACCACGTGTACCTTGCCGAATTCAGCGACTGCCTTATCGGCTGCTGCTTGCATAGACTCGCGCGAAACGACATCACACTCGACGCCAATCGCTTTAATCTGGCGCCCATGCAGGTCAGCCACTGCGGTTTCCAGCGCGTCAGGATCAATATCCGCCAACACCACATTCATGCCGGCACGGCCGAATGACCGCGCCATAGAGAGACCGATGCCGCTGGCGCCACCGGTGATGAAGGCTGTACGCCCTTCTAGTTCTTTCATTAAGCTGCTTTCTCGCTATAGGTATCGAGCGCATCAAAATCAGCGAGCAATTTCTGCCCGTTTTCTTTTGAAAGAAGGCGCTCTTTGATGTTTTCGTAACTCTGTTCTTTCGAGAGATCGAACTGGGTTTCCCCATGCCAGATCACCATGTTTTTCCAAACCGGGTCGATCAAGTCCTTACCGGCAATCGTGCCGCCATCGACGGTTTTGAAGGTAAAGCTCCGCATCTCCGAGATGACCGTTTGCAGGTAGCCTACATGGACAGCCTCATCAATCCGAATGCGCTCCACCATCGTCGCTGCCTGATCCGCATCAGCAACATTGCTGAAGATTTCACGATCCCGCATCAGCGCAACGGAGTGGGCGAAGAATGCTTCTGCGCGAACTTCGATCATCAACACGTTCATGAGCAGAAGGAGCAGACCCTCATGCGCCTCTGGCAATTGCGGCATCAGCCTGCCCTGGTCTGGCCGCCCAATCGACTCTGGCGGTTCCACCAGGGGAAAGGCATCCTTCCCAAACACCAGGTCGCGGGCCGCAAACCACATGGCGTCGTGCGCGCCATATTCGGGCTTTTCGGGATCACCGCCTTCGTCAGCGCCATGCGCATAAAGCAGCCCCTTGTTCAGATGGCCGGTCGCGGTTTCTGAAATGTCTTCAACAATGATGTCCTGATAGTCGGGCGCCTCCACTGTGCAAAGAACCTGGCCGCGCGCCTCTATGACGCCAGTAATAGTGAGAGAGTTCCAGAAGGACTCGCCATAGCCATTGTTAATGAGCAGCTTTTGCTGCGCTAGGTTTGGGTAATTCCCACGGCGCAGCAATTCGCCTGTCGCTTCTACCAAATCCCAACCTTTGTCTATCAGCGCCTTTTGCCACGCCCGAATAGCAGGCCAGCGATGCAGAGTCTTCGGCGAGTGATAGGTCCCCTCAGCATCGAAGCCACCATGAAGCAGATACCCCACTTCCCTGTGTTCTTTGGCGTAGGCATGATCCGCCATCAACTCATCGCGTGTGTAAACCAGCTTGTCCATTGTTTCCTCCTGAAGCGACATCGCACTTCCCATTTTCGCTGACGCGACAAAGGGCTCAGTCTGTGAGCGCTCGCAACATGGCCTTTGTCAATTGTTCCAGCACCTGCTCTCTGGTGACATCGGCTCGCGCAGCGTAGGACCCGACCTGTCGGATCATGCCGAGCAACACGTGGCCTGCAAACAACGGGTCAATGTCGCTTGCAATCTCGCCTTTCTGTTGCCATTCGCGAACATTGTCACCCCATTGCTCCGCCCAACGCTCATCCGGCATGGGCTTGTCCATCTCTTCTGTGGCAAGCACATTGATGTCCGTCATCGCGGCGGCGAGAACACCTGGGTTTTCCTCCGAATACTCGAAGATGACATTCAAGATATCGCGAATGCCCTCCTCCAACGTCTGCGCTTCACGCGTGTGATGTTGTTCACCGAACATCTCAAGCTCATTCGACGCTTCTTCGGCGAACGACAGAAAGCAATCGAGCTTGTCAGCAAAGTGCAGATAGAAGGTGCCGTGACCAACGCCGGCAGCCTTGGAAATGTCCTGGGGCCGTGTCCCGTGATATCCACGCTCAACAAATAGCTGCCGTGCGGCGGCCAGAATCCGGCGGCGGCTTTCCAGGCGCCTTTTTGATGGAGCTGGCGTCGCAGCTTCTTCTGCGGGAAGGGTTGCGGTATCACCGCTTTCAGGTGCATGATTATTTGTCATATCGGCAGTGTTTGCCGAATCTGACAATTTGTCAACTCACGAAATTGACTTTCTAGTTCTGCAACCGTGTGAAGACATATGTCGACTCGTCGGAGAGTTGCGGGCGGAAGACATAGCCCTCTTCGTCAAACTCTTTGAGATCTTCAGGACGGTCTATCTGGTTCCGCACCATATAGGCGGCCATCATGCCCCTCGCCTTTTTGGCGTGAAATGAAATGATCTTTGCGACACCAGCAACTTCTTCCTTGAAGACAGGTGTGATCACTTGCGGAGCAAGGACTGTCTGATCGACCGATTTGAAGTACTCCACAGACGCGCAGTTGACGAGGGCCGCCTCACCGCCAGACGCTTCACAATCTTCGTTCAGAAGCTCAGCGATCTGTTCGCCCCAGAACGCATAAAGGTCCCGCCCGCGAGGGTTCTTCAGCTTCGTCCCCATTTCCAGGCGATGAGCCTTTATGAGATCCATCGGCCGCAGCAGCCCATAAAGACCTGACAGGATGCGCAAATGGTCTTGAGCATAGGCAAGATCTACATCGCTAAAGCGAGCAATATCCAACCCTCGGTAGGTATCACCCGCATAGGCGAACACCGCTGGTTTTGAATCACTTGCGGTATCCGATGCGTCAAAAGCCTGAAAGCGCTCATATGTGAGATCCGCAAGCGCATCAGACAGTTTCATGAGTTTCTTGAAGTCGGACCGACTGCGCTTCTTGGCGACGTCGCCAATTTCCGAAGCACGCTCCAGCAGGCGCGGTTCACTCACCGGCAAGGGCGGTACGATCGGATCGAAATTCAAGGCTTTGGCGGGTGAAACAACAGCAAGCATCGGAGGTGACAAACTCAATTCAAATAGAAATGGCTTGCACCCTCTCCTGACAGAGAGGCGCCGTCAACGATTCCATGGGCAAAGGCACGACAAAGCTTACCCATGAAATCAATGTGGAAATCGCTTCGTTCAATTCTGCTTATTCAGCAGCTTGTCGAGCACCACCATGGATGAGACGCCAAAGCTTTTGCGGCGTTACAGGCATATCCACGCTGGTCACACCTTGCGCTTTCAAGGCATCGATCACGGCGGAAATGAAGGCGGCCGGCGCCCCGACAGTTCCTGCTTCGCCAGCCCCTTTTACGCCCATGGCGTTAGAGGCAGCTGGAATTTCATTGTAGGAAAAATCAAACATCGGCATGTCGTCAGCACGCGGCATCCAATAGTCCTGGAACGATCCGGTTAGAAGCTGCCCGCTGTTTTCGTCATAGACAGCATGCTCGCCCATGGCCTGACCAAGTCCCTGCACAATGCCACCATGGACCTGACCCGCAACGATCAGGGGATTGAGCACAGTTCCGAAATCATCGACCACGGTGTACCGCGTAATCTCAAACTCTCCCGTGTCCGCATCCACTTCGACTTCGCAGATGTGAGCCCCGTTAGGATAGCTGTTCCCGGCTTCATCATATTCACCGTCAGCACTGAATTCGCCGAGGTCTGCCTGACCCTCGGCGATTTTCGCCACCGCGAAGAGGTCAATCCGTTTGTCTGTCCCGACGACGGCAAAAACCGGCTCACCGTCGCTGCCTCGGAATTCTACATCCACAACGGCTGCTTCCAGTTCGTTCGCGGCGAGTTCCCGACCTTTCTGGATCAGCGTGTCGGACGCCACGCCGAGCGCGCCGGTAGCCATATAGACCGCTTTAGAGCCGCCAGTGCCTGCGCCTCCCGCCAGAACTTCACTGTCACCTGCATGCACTTTGATTTTCTCGACATCAATGCCCAGACGTCCCGACACATATTGCGTCCAGACCGTCTCGTGCCCCTGCCCGTTCGACTGCTGGCCGGTATAGACGTTGACCATGTCGTTCTCTGCGTCGACTTCAAGGCGGGCAAATTCGGTCATGCCGGCGGCAGTGCGCTCCACATAATAAGCCAAGCCAATGCCGGCGAGTTTTCCACGCGAGGCGGCGGCGGTGCGCCGCTCTTCGAAGCTCTCGAAGTCAGACTTGGCCAGCGCATCGGTCAGATTCCGGTCGAAGTCGCCGGAGTCAAACGGCAGTGAGGGCTTGTTCTTGTAGGGCATCTCGGACGCCGGGATGAAGTTACGGCGGCGAAGCTCGTCGGGTCCGATGCCAAGCTCGCGGGCAGCCGCATCCATCAGCCGCTCAATCACATAAGAAGCTTCCGGCCGTCCGGCACCGCGATAGGCGTCCACCGGAACGGTGTTCGTCATCACCGCTTTCACGCGGTTGTAAAGCGCGGGCACCTTATAGACACCGGAATGCATGCCCCGCGGCGCAAGTGTGGGAATGAACGCCGCAAACTGGCTTTGATAGGCGCCGAGATTTGCCGTGGTTCGCACGTCCACGCCGAGGATATGACCGTCCGCATCTAGCGCCAGTTCCGCTTCCGTCACGTGGTCCCGGCCCTGGGTATCAGACAAGAAGGACTCACTCCGGTCTGCTGTCCATTTCACCGGACGGCCCAACTGTTTCGCGGCATAAAGAACGATGGGATATTCGTTATAGACGAAGGTCTTCATGCCGAAGCCACCGCCAACATCGTCTGAGACCACGCGGAGTTTCTCTTCTGGCAGGCCTGCACAGGCGGCCACGCGGGCGCGGAGACCATGCACCCCTTGGCTGCCGGAATAGAGGGTGTATTTGTCTTCCGCCGCATCGTAAGCGCCAAGGGCCGCGCGCGGCTCCATCGCGTTCACCACAATGCGGTTGTTGACCAACTCAACCCGCGTAATGTGGGCCGCCTTGGCCTTTGCCTCGACAATCTCTTCTTCCTTGCCCCAGTCCCAGTCATAGACAACATTGGAGCCATGCTCGTCCCAGATGACCGGCGCATCCGCAGCGGCGGCACCGACCGTGTCCACGACGATGGGCAACTCGTCATAGTCAGCCATGATGAGCTCGGCGGCGTCGCGCGCCAGCGCTTCTGTGGTCGCAACGACAACGGCGATCGGCTCACCGGCATATCTTACACGGTCGCGGGCGAGGATCGGACGGGTCGTCTTATACATGGGCGTGCCGTCGCGATTCTTGATCATCGCATAGGCCGCGTTCGTGACCTCGTCATAGCCCGCCGCATCCAGATCCGCGATTGTGTAGACGGCCAACACCCCCTCGGCACCTTTCGCGTCCTCGACATCGATCTCGCCAAGCTTCGCGTGGGCATATGGGGACCGCACCAGAACCGCATAGGCCTGATCAGGCAATGACACGTCATCGGTGTAACGTCCCTGTCCGGTAATCAGGCGGTCGTCTTCGACCCGGGTCATTGGTTGTCCAACACCAAATTTCATTTAGAGGCACTCCTGGGGGAAATTCTTTGAGAACGGCAGTAAAAACACGAATGGGGCCGCGCCGGAAAACCGCCGCAGCCGCCATCGCTATCCTTACATGTTAATCCCGATAGGAAGGATCAACCCTATCGATGGTTCTGAGCAGCGCCGGCCAGGCCAAATCGCCAATGCCATTGGCGTCCTGGAACCGCGCTTGGCCTGCAACCTTCTCGATCACATCGGCAGAAGGCGGTGCTACCTGGTCACGGCCGCCCGCAAGCGCCTTAATCTGCATGGTGCAGGCACGCTCCAGGAAAAATAGCCGCAAAAAGGCGTCCGCACATGTCGCGCCACAGGTCAGCAGACCGTGATTGCGCAGGATCATCGAGTGCTTATCACCCAAGTCAGCAATCAACCGTTCGCGTTCGTCATGATCGAGCGCGATGCCCTCATAATCGTGATAAGCAAGGTCCCCCATGACGACCATCGAGGTCTGCGACAGCGGCAACAGCCCTTCTTTCTGCGCAGACACGGCCACACCGTCATCCGAATGAGTATGGATCACCGCATGGGCGTCTTTGCCTTCCGCGTGCACGGCGCTGTGGATCGTAAAGCCCGCTGGGTTGATCATGTAAGGCGTGTCCATGACGATATTGCCATCAAGGTCCACCTTCACCAGGCTTGATGCGGTGATCTCGTCAAATGTCATGCCGTAGGGATTAATGAGAAAATGGTTCTCCGCATCCGGCACCCGCGCTGAGATGTGGGTATAGATGAGGTCCGACCAACCGTAATGCGCGACCAGACGATAGGTCGCGGCGAGGTCAACGCGCGCCTGCCATTCGGCGTCAGACACTTTGTCCCGGACAGATGTGATGGTCATGTCTTCAGCAACGGACATGGGATTCTCCTCCAAAAAAGACTGTTGCTCCTAGAGTGAGCCACGCCCCCACGAGTGTCAAACCCGGAAACACTGCCGAAAATGCGTGAAATGGCGGGGTTTGCCGCTTAGTCTTCGCGTCAATGCCCGCAGGTAAAGACCTTGTAGCGGAAATTGGGGGGAAAATTGACGCTGATACCGACCGAACTTATTGCGCCGATCTACGATCCATCGACGTTTGCGGCGCCGCCCATCGTTGACGAGATTTTCACCCGCATACGCGGAGATTTCCCTCTCTGTCAGGCGGATGTGCCGGGATATGACAAGCACTGGATCGTCTCGCGGCACGCCGACATCATGTCGGTCAGTCGCCAAAACGACTTGTTCCACAACGCTGATCGATCAGCGACACTGACCCCAAAGGCTGGGGAAGAATTCGTTCAAGCGTTCACCGGCGGCGACTACAACCTTTTTCGATCCCTGGTTCAGCTTGATGGAGAGGAGCACAAGGCTCATAGACAAGTCTTGTTTGATGCCCTCAGTCCCGCGGCGGTGAAAGCGATGGTGTCCGGCATGCAGGTGACGGCGAACTCGCAGCTCGCAAAACTTCATGCCAGCGACGGTAAAATCGATTTCGCTCATGAGGTCTCCTCCGCATATCCACTGAAGGTTGTGATGGACATTATTGGCGTCCCCGAAGAAGACCATCCGCGCATGCTGGAGTTGACGCAATGGTTGTTCAGTTGGGCAGATGAAGACCTAAGACGTCCAGGCAGCGACCCGACGGATCCTGAGCAGCAGGCGCAGACATGGACGATTGTCTTTGCGGGGCTTGATGAATACTACTCGAAGCTCATCGAACACCGCCGGGCAGATCCGCGCAACGATCTGGCAAGCCTGATTGCGAATGCCGACATCAACGGCGGTCCCATGGACCATGGCCGCGCAATTTCCTACTTCGGAATTCTATCTACCGCGGGGCATGACTCCACCGCACATTCCAGCGCGACCGGTATGTGGCTCCTGGCCTCCCAGCCTGACCTCTTTGAACAATTAAAGGCCGATCAGTCCCTCATTCCAAACTTCGTTGAAGAAACCATTCGCTGGACAACGCCGGTGAAGCATTTTGTTCGACACGCAACCAGAGATTGTGAACTCAGCGGGAAGGAAATCACCAAGGGAGACCGGCTCTATCTCGCTTATCCTTCCGGCAATAGAGATGACGCCGAGTTCGAAGACCCCTTCACCTTCAGGCTCGACCGCAAACGCAATCGCCATGTCGGGTTCGGTTATGGGGGTCACGTTTGCCTCGGTCAACATGTCGCCCGTGCTGAAATGAAGGCGCTTTGGGAGGCTGTGATCCCAGCCCTGAAGACAGTCAAATTGGCAGACGACCCTAAGTGGATCGCGTCCGAATTTGTCTCCGGGCCGAAGAGCGTTCCGATCCAGTATGACCTCGAATAGCGAAGAGGGTCACTCCGCCGCGACGCGCAAACCAGGGTCCAGCACTTTGCCGGGGTTCAAAATGCCCTTGGGGTCGAGGGTAGCTTTGAGGGTCTGCATCAGAGCGACTTCCTCTTGCGTCCGAGACCACCCAAGGTAAGGCCGTTTTTCCAGGCCGATGCCATGCTCCGCTGAGACTGAGCCGCCAATGTCTCGCAGCGGCGAATAGACGATCTCTTCGACCCGCCGACGCGCTTCTGGTTCCCCATCTCCGACGCCAACAATCACGTGCAGGTTTCCGTCGCCGAGGTGGCCGAAAATCATCGACGTGGGATTGTCCCACTCGGCAGCGAGGCGCTCCCTGACGGTCGCCACGTATTGCTCCATATGCGAAATCCCGAGGCTGACATCGTAGGTGAAGATCGGCCAATTCTGAGCCACCTGCCCCACATCGTCTCTAAGCGCCCACATCGCGTCGCGTTCTGATTGGTTTTTGGCAATTACCGCGTCCGCGACAACCCCTTCCTCCAGCGCCGACATGAGCGCCGCTTCAAATCGCGCGGAATCTTCGTCCTGATGTCCGCCGAGAGACTCAACCAACACATAATAGGGATGCGTCGTGGCAAGAGGCGGCTTGCCGAGGGCCGGCTCGCGCGTAACCAGATTGTAAAAGTCTTCCCACATCACCTCGAAGGCGGAGAGCGTGCCACCGAGGGCCACGTCCATATGGCGAAGCAACCTAGGCATGGCGTCAAACTCGCTGACCCCTACAAAGGCCACATCCTGGCTTGAAGGTGCGGGACGCAAACGGACCACCGCACGGGTCACGACGCCAAGCGTTCCTTCCGTGCCAATGAACAATTGTTTGAGGTCATAGCCCGCATTGTTTTTGAGCATATGGTTCATCGACGACAAGATGGTCCCGTCTGCCAGAACCACTTCAAGCCCCAAGACCATTTCCCGCATCATGCCATAGCGCAGCACGCGATTGCCGCCGGCATTTGTCGAGATATTGCCGCCGATGGTGGCCGACCCGCGTGCGCCCAGATCGAGAGGAAAGAAAAAACCTTTTGCTTCCACAGCGTCACAAGCAGCTTCCAGCACAACGCCCGCCTGCACGGTCATGGTACCGCTCACCGTGTCGATCTCTTCAACCTGGTTCATGCGTTCCATTGAGAGCGCTATCATGCCGTCGGCATTGCCGCCCTCGACAAGACCGGTCTTGCCGCCCCAGGCGACGATGCCCTGGCCCGCCACATGACAGAGTTTAAGGACCGTCGAGGTTTCTGCTGTTGATGCAGGCCTGACCACCGCAAGCGGCGTTCCGAGATGGCTCCAGCCACCTTGAGCCTTTTCTTCAGCGTCGGCGCCAGTGAGGACACCAACATCTCCCAGTTCGGACCGTAACTTTTCCAACAGATCGGACATCGCCATTCCTCCCAAAAAGCCGGTGTGGCGACTATACCGTCAAAATACGTCCCACTGCATCCTTCCAACGGCCATATCGGCTGTCGCGCGATGCATCATCCATCTCCGCATCAAACCGCGCTTCCTGCTGCCATTGCGCAGAAACGCTCTCCTGACCGCCGAAAAACCCAACCTGCATACCGGCAAGATAGGCTGCCCCCAGCGCGGTGGTTTCCTGCACAACCGGCCGGACCACCGGGCGCCCCAAGAGATCGGAAAGGTTTTGGGCAAACCAATCATTGGCAACCATGCCGCCATCCACACGAAGTTCGTTGGGTGCCGATAGCCCTGCCCCTTCCATATCCGCGCCCATCGCATCCATGAGATCGCGTGTTTGATAGGAAACGGACTCTAGGGCCGCCCGGACTATTTCCGCCGCACCCGTATCCCGGGTCATGCCCAGAACAGCGCCACGCGCATTGGGGTCCCAGTAAGGCGCACCAAGCCCTGTGAAGGCTGGGACCACGATGGCCTGCGACTCCGGATTGGCTTGCTTGGCCAGCGCTTCGCTCTCCGCAGCCGAATTGATGAACTTCATCTCATCGCGCAGCCATTGGATGGTCGCTCCCGCCATGAAGATCGATCCCTCAAGCGCATAGGTCACTTCACCATCTAAACGGTACGCGACTGTTGCCAGCAGGCGATTTTGAGAATGCACATGGGAACTCCCGGTGTTCACCAACGCAAAACACCCGGTGCCATAGGTCGACTTCATCATGCCTGGTTGGAAACAGGCCTGTCCGACCGTTGCTGCCTGTTGATCACCGGCAATGCCGGTAATGGGCAAGGAAACATCAAACAGTCCGGCCGCGGTCTCGCCAAATGCGTCGCAACAATCCTTCACCTCCGGCAGGAGGGATCGCGGAATATCGAACCAGCCGAGGATTTCATCATCCCAATCCTGCGTATCGATGTTGAAGAGCAGCGTGCGCGACGCATTGGTTGCGTCGGTCACATGTGACGCCCCCCCTGTCAGATTGTAGACCAGCCAGGTATCGATCGTGCCGAAGCAGAGCTCGCCCTTCTTCGCCCGCGCACGTGCGCCCTCTACATTGTCTAAGAGCCAGGCGAGTTTCGTTCCCGAAAAATAGGGATCAAGAAGCAGGCCGGTCTTCTCCTGGACCACCGGCTCCTTATCTTCGCTCTTTAGCCGCGCACAAAGGTCGGCTGTCCGTCTGTCCTGCCAGACAATAGCATTGTGGAGGGGTTCGCCGGTCGCCCGGTCCCAGATGAGGCTCGTTTCCCGCTGGTTGGTGATGCCAATCGCCGCGACTTCATCTGCCTGGACTTTCGACAGAACCTCCCGACACACTTCAAGCGTATCGGCCCAAATCTGCCGCCCGTCATGCTCCACCCAGCCATCATGTGGAAAGATTTGCGGCAGCTCCTTTTGAGCGACCTGCACCGGTGTGCCCTTGCCGTCGAACAGGAGCGCCCGTGTGCTTGTGGTTCCCTGATCAATGCTCAGCACATACGCTTTGCCGCCGCTTTCTGCCATTCTGCCGTCCCCTGTTTCACTTTTTTGGCCAGATCTGACCATTTTTGAAAGCCTAACCTGTCAAAATACGCTGGCAAAGTGCCTGTTTGCCCCCATATTGTCGGAACAGCACGAGCCCACTCGGGCGCCAGAGGGATTTAATGAGCCAGACGGACACCATCGCTGCGAGATCAAGCATGATCGACCCTTTTGGGCGGGCAGTAACCTACTTGCGCGTGTCCGTCACGGATCGATGCGATTTTCGCTGTGTCTATTGCATGTCCGAGCACATGACCTTCCTCCCGAAGAAAGATGTGCTATCGCTGGAAGAGCTGGAAACGGTCTGCAATTCCTTCATTGAAAAAGGGGTCCGCAAGCTGCGTCTCACCGGCGGTGAGCCACTCGTCCGTAAAGACATTATGGTCTTGATTAACCGCCTCGGGGCGAAGGTGAAGTCAGGCGAGTTGGACGAACTCACGATTACCACGAACGGGTCCCAACTGACCAAGTTCGCGGACGACCTTTACGCCGCTGGCGTGCGCCGCATCAATGTGTCCGTCGACACACTGAACCCAGAAAAATTCGCGGAGATCACCCGGTGGGGGCGTCTCCCGCAGGTGCTCGACGGTATTGAGGCGGCGAAGGCAGCCGGTCTGAAGGTGAAGATCAACGCGGTTGCGCTGAAAGACGAAAACGAAGCCGAGATTCCCTCAATGATCGAGTGGGCACATGGGAACGGCCACGACCTCACCCTCATTGAGACCATGCCGATGGGTGACATTGATGGGGATCGAACAGATCAATATTTGCCACTGTCTAAGGTCCGTGCCGATCTCGAAAAGACATGGACGCTGACGGACCTGCCGGAACGCACCGGCGGCCCGGCCCGCTATGTGCGGATTGAAGAGACCGGCGGCAAGCTCGGCTTCATTACGCCCCTTACCCACAATTTCTGCGAAAGCTGCAATCGCGTGCGTCTCACCTGCACAGGCCAGCTCTATATGTGCCTCGGCCAGGACGACAATGCGGACCTGCGTGCGGCGCTGAGAGATGGCGGACCAGCCGCCCTCTCCGACGCCATTGACGAAGCCATTGGCCGCAAACCGAAGGGCCATGACTTCATCATCGATCGCGACCATAAAGGTCCAGCCGTCGGCCGGCATATGTCTATGACCGGCGGCTGAACCAAGCCTGTCGCGGCTCCTCAGAAGGCCTTCTGCCAGCCGATGGTGACCATCAGGTCTGTTTCCATCTGAGGGCCGTTGAGGTTCTCATAAATCGGCGCCCCAACCTCAAGAGCAAGACGGTGCCCTTTCAGGTAGCCTGACTGACCGGCCAGATTCAGTCCGACAAAAGCTTCCACACGCTTACCACCAAAATTATCCGGATCGGCTGTCTGGACCGGTGCTGTGATTAGTGGATCTGTGCCTTCAATCGTGCCTTCATGTTTAGCAGTCAAGCGACCAGACAAGCTGATCCAAGGCTGGAACTGGTAGGACGCCCACCCCGTCAGCTCATGCTTGTTTCCAAGCGTGTAGCCTTCATCATTGGTGCCTGTGCGCAGGGTGGAGCTCCATTGCGCCCCCCAGCCCCAATTTGCGTCAAAGCCCGAGTAAGTGAGCCCTGGCTTGAGGTCGAAAGTGCCCGATCCCAATTGCATGGCATAGGGAAGACGCAGCGTTGGGCGCGTGCCCATGGGTGTCAACACATCATCGGACTCTGTGATAGAGCCGGTCGGAATGCTCAGACCAATATTGGCATGCAATTTATGACCAGGTTCGTCGTGAAGGCGAACCAGCGCTGTCGCGGTTGTGTCGCCAATGCCAGAGCTTTTCGTTGTAAATGTGCCAAGACGCGTGGTGCCCGCCATACCTTGGAATGTGACGTGGTCCATCTCCTTTTCGATATACATGCCCATCAGCATCAGCGTGACGATATCTGAGGGCGCATACATGGCCCCGAACATATGCATGTCCATGGTCATTTCTGTGGGCACGACACGGAGCGTTGGCGGCCCCGCAAAGCGGTTGGGCACCGTGGTCACGATTTCTTCGGGACTTACAGAACGGTTCCCGATCCGATTGCCCTCCATGTCCATATGCATGAAACGGTAGGAGAACATGACCTCTCCTGCCTTGTGCAGATGGTCGCCCATCACACCGATGGGGCCATGTGAATAGGCATTCGTCGCATCAGGGTCATGATCAACGCCATCATGAGCGAATGCTGCGGAAGAAACAGAAAGAGCGGCGGCGAAAGACGCGCAGACCGCCGTTTTGCGGCCAAAGCGGCGCGCGGTACGGAGTGACATTTTTTGGATTCCTGAGATAACTGATTAGAAGCCGGTCCAGTTTGCTGATCGAAAAATCGATCCTGAACGGCAAGAAGACTTAATCGTTATGCGACAGGCGGCGCTCTGGATTGAAAGGCAGACGCGGCATCAGAGCGGTTGTCGATCCGAGAGGTCCGGTGCCAGGCGACCAAAGTCCAGGCATCAGCAGGCACACTTGCCAATCCCGTCCCATGGACGGCCCCGCGGGCACATCCACACCCGAAGCAGACATCACAGTCAAAACCGGTTTTCGACTTTAGCGGCTGATCCGGTGATCCCTCGCCACCATCCAAAGCGATGGTTTGAATGCCGGCAGTGGTGCAGAGCTCAACGAGAAAGGTGTTGCCGCTATCGCTGGCGAAGGCGCCGGCAACGGGCAGAAGAGATTGCAGAAGCAGCGCCCAGACGGCAAATGCTGTCGCAATCAGGGTGCGGGTACTCCCAAGACCTGATGCCTGTCCATCCACTACTGAACGCGAAGTGCGCCCCATTCTTACCCCCAAATATCAATGGCCTCTTCTAACATGAGCTGCGCTGATTACCAGCATGACGAAATGCCTCATGCGTTTGTGACGGGGTGAGCTTCAGGAGCGCTCAGGAATCACTCACAAATTCAACCCGTTACCTACAACGCTTGAAAGGTTATAGTGCGCCCCACATTTAACGCCTTGACCTGAATCAGGCGAAAAACGGAGCCGGAGATGAAGTTCCGCAAGATTGCGTTTGTGGCCACAGATGTGCCGGAAGCCCAAGCTGCCCTCAAAAGCTTGAGCGAGCGCTATGGCAATTCAGATACAGAAGAGGCCGACGTGATTGTCGCGTTGGGCGGTGACGGTCTGATGCTGCAGACGCTGCATAGCTATATCGACAAGCGTATTCCAATATATGGAATGAACCGTGGATCGGTTGGGTTCCTGATGAACGAATACCAGGACAACGATCTGCCGGATCGTCTGAATGCGGCAGATATCACAACCCTCCACCCCCTGAAAATGGTGGCAAAGGTCGAAGGTGGTGAAACCCATACCGCGCTCGCCATCAACGAAGTGTCGCTTCTGCGTGAGACCTATCAGGCAGCAAAAATCCGCATCGCCATCGACGGCAAGGTCCGCATGGACGAGTTGATTTGCGATGGCGTCCTTGTGGCGACGCCGGCCGGAAGCACAGCCTACAACTTCTCGGCCCAGGGCCCCATTGTGCCCATCGGCGCTGAACTGCTGGCCCTCACACCGATCAGCGCATTCAGACCCCGTCGCTGGCGCGGCGCCCTCTTGCCCCACACGGCGGAAGTCCGTTTTGAGATCCTAGAGGCCAACAAACGTCCTGTGAGTTGCGTTGCCGACCATACGGAGGTGCGCAATGTGACCGAAGTGCACATCTCCGAAGAGAGGTCCGTCGAGCTCCTGATGATGTTCGACGAAGGCCACAGCTTGGACGAACGCATCCTGCGCGAACAGTTCCTTCCTTGAGTTCTGACAAGACCGACCCAGATCTTCCTGCCGAAGTGGCCCACGCGCCAAAAGCAGTGGCAATTGCTCTTTTTGCTGCGACCATTGGCGGCGCTCTCTTCGCGTTTCTGGGTGCTCCGCTTGCATGGATGCTGGGCGCCATGGCGGCCACAACCATTATCGCCGTCACTGGGATCAAGACGGACATCTATCCGACGGCGGTTTCCGCCATGGTCGCCGTATTGGGTGTTCTCATGGGCTCAGCCTTCACGCCCGAAGTCATCACCGGCGCCGCAAGCTGGGTGCCAAGCATCCTTGTAATGGTCGCTGTGATGGCGTCCTTTGCTGCGGGCGGCTATCTCATCTTTCGGCGGTTCGGTCGGCACGATCCTATCACGTCTTACTTCTCTGCGGTCCCCGGCGGTTTTACTGAGATGACGCTGATAGGCACCGACCTGGGCGGCGATGCGAAAATAATCGCCCTCGCCCATGCCACCAGAATTTTGATCGTTGTGAGCATCATACCTTTCTACTTCCGGGGCATCCTCGGTCTGGAAGTCCCCACGCTGCCGTCCAATCTAGTGAGTATCATCTCTTTTCCGCTGATAGATGCGCTCATACTGCTCAGTTGCGCCGTTCTCGGCCTGGTGTCTGCGCAAAGGTTGAAGCTGCCGGCACCCGCCTTCCTTGGACCCATGGCCCTAAGTGCCATTGCGCACGCAGCGGGTTGGACGACGACCGCTCCGCCCCTGGAACTCATCGCCGTGTCTCAGATTGTTGTCGGCGCCTCAATTGGCAACCGGTTTGCCGGCCATTCCTGGGCGAGTGCCCGGAAGACCATCCTTTTAGCCGGTGTCACGACCAGCTTAATGATCCTTGGTGCGACCGTCGTGGGCATCCTTGCAGCCGGCCCCTTGGGACGGCCCTTCGAAGCACTGGTGCTCGCTCTAAGCCCCGGCGGATTGGCAGAAATGGCCCTGATTGCCCTCACATTGGGCGTGAACACAGCCTTTGTCTCTACCCTGCACATCATGCGCATTCTCTTTGTGCTCGCGGCAGCGCCTCTGGTCGCGAAGAAAATAACCTCCCCAACACCGCCTCAGTAAACAGATTGTTAAACCCATCGCACTAACCTGGTTAATGAAACAATGGATTGGGGAGTCCACGGGTGAGCGAAATGACATGGACCACGGAGAATCTCGACATGGTTGCGCAAAGTCGCAAAGTCGCCCCGAAGAGACTATTGCCCGCCCGCATTTCTCGCGATGAGCTCATTGCCCGCGCAGAGAAAGCTATTGATAGCATGCGCGACGAATTTGCTGGTTGGATTCAGGAAGAAGCCGAAGACCTGTCGAACGCACTGACCGCCTGGCTTGAAGCACCTGCGGATGCCGAACGGACCGACGACTTGTTCCGTCGGGCGCATGACTTGAAGGGCCAAGCGCCCACGCTTGGATACCCGATCGTTGGCCGCATTGCCACGTCGCTCTGTGAATTGCTCGGATGCAAACAGGTTGACCCATCAGAGTTGGTGTCACTGACGAAAAGCCACGTCGGCGCCATCAAAGCAGCCGTACGTGACGAAGTTCGTGACGAAACAAATGCCACCGCGGCTGCCCTCGCAACTGAGCTCGAAGCTGCGGTCAACACCCATTTCTCTCAGCTCAATTGATCCGGTCCATCGCCTCTTCAACAACCGAATAATCTGCTTCTGCCGGAATGCAGAGTTTGGGCACACCATCAATTTCGCGGACTACAGGTTCAACGGTGACAACGTTGGCCGCTTGCGCCGTGGACAGCGCCTGGGCGACATTGGCTGAACGCCCGAGCTTTTCAATATTCAGACGTGTCGGGAAGATAATGGTGCGGCGTTTCTCCTCCGCGTCTTTAAGCGCCGCCGCTGGTTCAATCCAGACAGAGTCAACACTCTCATGACCATCGTGGACCGCCAGATGATCCGCAGGCGCAGCCGCGAGATAAAAGTAAGTATCAAAGCGCTTGGGCATCATTTTTGGTGTGATCCAGTGCGCAAAGGGTACAAGCGCATCGCAGGCAAGATGAAGGTCTTCCTGTTCGAGGAAATCTGCTACGGGAACCTCACCTTTGTGAAGCCGATCACGCCATGGCTCCATCCCCTCCAGGCGCTTTCCATCAACAAATGAGGTTGATCCCTTTGGCCGAGCCAGCAACACACCGCATTCCTCAAATGCTTCACGGATCGCGGCAACCTGGATCGCCAGCTCAGCGTCAGAGACACCATCCGCACCGTCGCACCGCGCCCTGATTGAAGACGATTTGTCGCCCTCATCCAGTTTACCGCCAGGGAAAACAAGGGCGCCGGATGCAAAATCAATTTGGTGATGCCGCACCACCATAAAAACTTCCAGCCCAGGCGCACCGTCACGCAGCAACATGATTGTTGCCGCTGGGATCAGCGGCTTTGCTTCTTTTTCGCTCAAATCATCCCCCAATTTTTGATGACCTTAGCGTCTCTGCGCGCATAGAAACAAATTTAGTCAAATTTGCATGGCGAACGCGACGTCATCCTAACGCGTGCGGCGTAGCCTGGTTACCAAACTCAGACCAACATCCTACACAGACTTCATCTTGGTGACCCCAGACCATGAATACCAGCTCTTCTCCCCTGACTTCCGGCGATCTTGATCAAGCATTTGCACAGGGTCATTTCGCGGCAGTGTTTCAACCGAAACTCTCCTTGATCGACGGCCGAACCTTGGGCGTTGAGAGTTTTATTCGTTGGCACCATCCGGAACTCGGGACTTTGTTGCCCGGAGAGTTTCTGAATTTCATCGGCACTGAAGGCCGTCTTCAGGAATTGACCGACCTCATGTTGCATGAAGCAGCGCGCGTTGTGTCGCTCTGGCGCTCTCAGCAAAGACACTGGACGGTATCTGTAAACTTGAGTGCGGAAGACATCGACAACCCCCATCTGCCAGATCATATGTGCGATCTCTTCACAGCCTACGCCATACCGTCCGACAGCATTGCACTCGATGTACCAGAAGCCGCTCTGACAGCGGAGCCAAATAGCAGGCTGGAGGCACTCGGCGAACTGAAGAAACGGGGCATCTCAATTGCCCTCGATACCGCCGGTATGGATCTCCTGCCCCGTGACAAAATCAGTTCTGAGTATTTTTCTGAACTAAAGATCGGTGGATCCGCGCTGATCAAGTTTGCACGAAGCGTTCTCAGATCTCGCAAGGGCTTGATCGCCGAGCGTTTGGAGACCGCCACGGCGAACGGTCTATCCGTGACCGCCACTCGCGTGGAAGACATTGAGACCATCAGACCACTAGCGGACATGGGCTTCAGTGCCGCGCAGGGTACGTTCTTCCGTCATCCAGATACGCAAGAAGGCCTCGAAAACTGGTCATCAGAATGGCTGATGCCGGTCTTGTTGGGTGAGCGTCCACCGCGCGCTGATACGATCGCACGTGCGCGAGCCGATCTTGCCGACCCGGACCTACTTCGCCTACCCGACGAAGATGAAATCTCGGAAACGCCTGAACCTAGCCCCCCAGAACCTACTGCCAAAGAAAACGACTTTGAGCCGCTGCAAGTTGCCGCCCAATAGGCGCGGCGAATGTTCAGCTAAACGCGCTCAATGATCGTGGCGATACCCTGCCCAACACCAATACACATGGTGCACAAGGCGTAGCGCCCGCCCGTTTCCTGGAGCTCGTGAACAGCGGTCGTCACAAGACGCGCGCCACTCATGCCCAACGGATGCCCAAGTGCGATCGCGCCGCCGTTGGGATTCACGTGAGGGGCATCATCAGCAAGACCCAGATCTCGCAAGACCGCGAGCGACTGAGAGGCAAAGGCTTCATTGAGTTCAATCACGTCCATATCCTCAAGGGCTAGACCTGTCTGATCCAACACCTTCCGCACAGCTGGCGCGGGACCAATGCCCATGACCCGTGGCGGCACCCCCGCCGTGGCCATGCCCACGACACGCGCGAGAGGTTTGAGCCCATGTTGCTCAGCTCCTTCCTGTGAGGCCATCAGCAGGGCGCAAGCACCATCATTCACCCCTGATGCGTTGCCGGCCGTCACCGATCCGCCGTCGCGGAATGGAGCTTTGAGTTTCGCAAGGCCCTCGGCATTCGTTTCCGGTCGCGGGTGTTCGTCTTGTGCGACCACCGTCTCACCCTTTCGGGTCGAAATCGTCACCGGCACCGTCTCTTTCTCAAACCGTCCGCGTTCTATGGCAGCGCCCGCCTTCTTCTGGCTTGAGAGCGCAAACCTGTCCTGATCCTCCCGGGAAATCTGAAAGTCTTCCGCGACGTTTTCCCCGGTTTCCGGCATCGAGTCCGTACCGTACTGGCTCTTCATAAGAGGATTCTCGAACCGCCAGCCAATGGTTGTGTCGTACATGGTGACATCGCGCGCAAACGCAGTACCCCCCTTCGCCACCACAAAAGGCGCGCGCGACATGCTTTCGACACCACCGGCGATCATGAGATCAGCTTCGCCTGCCCGGATCGCGCGCGACGCAGTCCCAACCGCATCCATGCCAGAACCGCAGAGCCGGTTAATGGTTGTGCCGGGAACATTCACCGGCAACCCGGCAAGCAGCGACGACATGCGTGCAACATTGCGATTGTCTTCCCCCGCCTGGTTCGCGCACCCGAAGATCACGTCGTCCACTCGTTCCCAGTTGACACTGCTGTTCCGCTCCATAAGAGCCATCAAGGGGACCGCGCCCAGATCATCCGGTCGCACAGTGGACAAGCTGCCACCGTACCGGCCGATGGGGGTGCGAACGGCATCGCAGATAAAGGCGTCAGTTCGGGAATGGGACATTGCAAAAGACCTCGCATCTCGGAGTAAGCCGAGCGCGCAGACTAGCCTATTTGCGGGTGATTACCAGTGGTGAAGCGCTAGATGAAACTTACCTGCTCCGCGTCGGTGGCCACATGCATTTTGTCCGAAATGCGTGCCATGCGGCTCAACAGGAAGTCAAGATCGTCGCCTTCAAGGCCATCGTAGCTTGTAAGCAGACGCTCCAACATGCGCAGCCGGAAATTGTACCGGTCACTCTCAGCGCCTGTGTACTCCATCTCTTGGTAGATATCCACCGCCGCGCGGAACGCTGGGAAGAGAACCTGCGGAAGGCGTGCCCGTGCATAAAGAGCCTTCAAACCGAGAGGACCTTTGTCATGCATGAGGGACCAAACCTTGGGCTCAGGGAGACCGGTGAGATGAACGAAGATCGCTTCGGCGAACCTCATTTCCCCGAGACACACAGCCCTGAGCAGAAGAGACGACGAAATCCGCCCGCTGGTCGCCAGCTGCTCAACAAGCTTGGGAATGTCCTTGCTCTCAATGCCGTCAACCAGGTCAACGGTTGTGCGTTCCCGACTGTCTTTGATCACCTGCGCTGCAACTTCCGCGCTAATGTCATGACGCTCAATCAGATATCCACGCAATTCATCTGAAACGGCCGTCACCAGGTGCTCAACAACCGTTACCGGCAGGTCTGCACGTTTCACGAGCTGCTTGGCAATCGCATCATCATCGCCATACCGGTCGGCGACAGTCACCAACGTACCCTCCCAGAAGCGGGCACCTTCGTTTCCAGTCAGACTGAGAACAACGTCTCTATTGTCAGTCGAGACGAGTGCATCCGATACCTCAGGCGATACCGTGTCACGGCTCGCAATCGAAATCTGTTTGGCGCGCGAGCCACTATTCACAATCGAGATCAACGCTTCATCACTAAATGCCGGTGAAGCCTCAAGAACCGGACGCGCGACTTCATCAATATCAGCCGCCAAAGCTTCAAGAATGTCTTTCGGAGCCCCCGGCATGGAGCACAGTGATTTTGCCAGGCTTTCACGCACCATCTCTGCGGTGTCCTGAACAAGCAGTTCCAGGATCTGGTGAGCGAGCTCTCTTTCGCGGTGCGTGATTAGCGCATTGTCAAACCGTGCGGCAACTTTCGCACCAACCTCCATTCGGGCTTCTGGCGACGGATCGCGGGCCAATGTGGCGACATCGAAAGCGCTCAGAACTGGGGTGTCGATCATCAGTGTCTCGCTCCTATTGCCTTCCCCGCACAGCGGAATGAGGCTCATAAAGTCGATAGTAGCGGACACGGGTTAACGAAGACTTCAGGCGCTGTGCATAAACGCAGGTTCAGCGAAAGATTTTGGAAACCACAAAAAACGCTGTTTTCAGGATATTTTGAGGCGTCAACGCGTGTTTTCTGCGCAGTCCGAGAGAGCGCGGAACACTAAGATAAACGTAAAAATTTACCTATAGGCCTTGGCGCTAACCTATCCGTCTGAGGGTGGTTTCCGGAATGGATGTACCAGCTGTTCTGTAAAACCCGAGGGCATCGGACCGTGGATCCCAATGACTGCCGGCGGCCGACGATCAGCATCAAAGTAGGTTCGGAACAAGATGTCCCACAGCATCAGGTTCTCACCGTAATTTTTGTTCCCCTCATTGAGATCGAGCGAATGATGCCACCGGTGGAGACCTGGGGTGTTGAACACGTAATTCAGCGGTCCAGTTCTGGTCTCAATGTTGCAGTGGGTGAGGATACCGACAAAGGCGGTAAAGGCGCTTACCCAAAGAAAAACTTCCATTGGTGCTCCCATCAGGAAGAGCAATGGCTGGCTCAGAATGATGCTGAAAAAGGAGTCTACAAAATGGAAGCGTCCGGTATTGATCACCCATAGCCGGGTCACCGAATGATGGACCGCATGGAACCGCCAGATGTAGGGAACTTCGTGCGCGAGGCGATGAGCCCAGTAGAGGCCAAACTCAGCGATCACCAGCCCTAGCACGACCTGCGCCCACATAGGCCAGTCCCCTGGCCACAACCCATCCGTTGAGCCTGCAGGCGGCTGCACCGCCCCCGCAATGCCGACGGTCGCTGTCACCACAACGAGAATTTGTACCAGGCCTTTATTCAGAAGCGTGTGGGCCAGGTTCGCGAATGTCTGCTTGTCATCTTTCAACCAGGCGCGTTCATGCGGCATGACCCGCTCCAGAATGCCGACACTCAGCGCAAAGCTCAGATAGACGAGATTAAACACGAGCACGGGTGAGTCAGTTGTCATGCCCCAACCGGTCAAGGTGACACCTGCGGCCAGCAGCCCGGGCCATACAATGAACGACGCTAAAAAGCGAAACTGCCCACTATCTTCGTACCCACTCTTTACGGAGTTTTCGTCCGTCACACTCACTCGACCACCCTCAGTTTTCTACTTCGCATGCACGACGCAGGTCGCTGCAGCGGGATCCAAATCCAGTCGGCCACGCTCGATCACCTCACCACAGACAGCACAATACCCGAATTCGCCCTCGTCGATACGGGTCAGCGCCGCGTCAATTTTGCGCAGATCAAGCGCGCGCCGCCGCTCTGTCTCCTGCGCCATGGCCTGTGCTTGTAGCGCATCCATCCGACTCAGTCTGCCCACACTTTGTTGATCGAGTTGAACCACGGCACTCGCGTCTTTCGAAACCGCCTGCACATCTTCCAAATCCGCTTTCATAGCGTGGAGACGATCGGCGAATGCAGCCATCTCCTGGTCGGTCAAATCAGCCATGACCCAACGTAACACGAGAAGCAAATTCCCTGAAAACCAGCCATTTTGACACCTTGGCGGAAGTGTGGATGATCCGCCGCAACAAGCAATGACATAACCGGTCCCCAAAAGACCGACATTCGGGGGTTCTCATGCTCGACGGCATTCGCGTGATTGAAATGGCAACTTACATCGCCGCACCTGGCGCTGGCGGCATTCTGGCGGACTGGGGCGCAGATGTGGTGAAGGTCGAGCCTCTTCAGGGCTGCCCCATGCGCCACTTTCTTTCGAACATCGGCTCCGAAGGCCTTCAGGGGAACCCGGTCTTCACCATCGACAACCGTGGCAAAAAAGGTGTGGCGCTCGATACAAGCAAGCCCGAAGGTGTCGCGGCGCTGAAGAAGCTGGTGGCCGATGCCGACGTGTTCCTCACCAATGTGCGTCCAGGGGGCCTGGAGCGGTCGGGTCTCGACTATGACAGCCTCAAAGCCGTCAATCCCAAACTCATCTATGCAAGCGTCACAGGCTATGGGCTCACGGGCCCAGACAGGGACAAGCCGGGCTTCGACGTAGCTGCCTTTTATGCGCGCTCCGGCATCGGGCGCATGGCGACACCGAAGGGACAAGAACCGGCGCCGCTTCGCATGGCGAATGGAGACCACACAACCGCCATGGCGACCGTCGCTGGTATCCTTGCGGCCATCATTGAGCGAGGCAAAACCGGCCAGGGAAAACTGGTTGAATCGTCCCTGCTGCGCACAGGCATCTACACCGGCGGGTCCGACATGGCGATCCAGCTCATGTTCGGCAAATTGGCAACATCGAAGTCACGCCACGAAGCGATCAGCCCTACCTCGAATTTCTTCCTGACCAAGGACGACTATTGGATTGCCCTCGTCCCCCGCCAGGGACAAAAGGATTGGGCAGGCGTGTGTCGCGCGCTTGGACATCCAGACCTGATCGACGATGAGCGGTTTGCGACGCCCAAAGCGCGGCGCGTTCACGCGGCAGCCCTGGTCGACATCATGGATGCGACCTTCCGCGAACATGATCTTGAATATTGGCGCGAGCGCCTGGATGCGGAGGATCAGATATGGTCACCAATGCAGCATCCAAAAGACGTGATTGAAGATGAGCAGGCGCATGCGGCAGGAGGCTTTGTCGACATTGCCGGCCCGGACGGCAAACCGGCATTCAAGTCGCCAGCAGGGCCCATTCGCTTTTCCGATGTTGAAGACGGCATGAAGGCCCCTGCCCCGGATCTAGGCGAGCACACGGAAGAGGTATTGAAAGCCGCTGGTGTCACCGACGAAGAATGGGCAGCGCTCAAATCAACTGGAACAGTCGCAGCAGGCTAAGACGCGTAGGCGCTGAGCCTGAGATCATCCCTGGCTTGTGTTGGCCGGCGGTCAGTCTCCGCATCAGCGCGTTCGGGCGCCTCCAATGATGCCAGAATGTTGACCACCATTGGGCTCAGTTCCATAGCCGGACGCGAATAGCCTGTCGCCACCTGAAGCGGTGGCACAGCTGGACCGCCCGGGCTCCGATGTACAGGCGCTGGAAGGGAGTCACCTGGGAGTGCTGGCGCTGCATCCTGCGTCCCGCTGTCATGACGGGAGATAAGATTGCGATATACCTCTCGCATGGATTTCGCGCGCCCTGTCTCATCAAAGAAGATGGATTTGTTGGCTGCCGCCGCCCGCGGAAACAGATCCGCAGCAGCGCGCCCTGGTGCCACTTCTGTTGCCTGAATGAAGTCGATCGCCCCGCCTGTCCCAAGGAAGTGGGACATGTAGAGTTCGCCGTCGCTCACCTCGCGCTCCAATTCGCGCTCCATGCGCGTTTCGGCACCTCGCGTCATGGCCCCTGCCATCAGCGCGGCGCTTGTCGGGTTGTAGCGCTCGGCAAGAATTTCCTGCTTCATGGCTGGATCAGCCACAAAGTGCCGACCTCGGCTGTCGACCTGGATGGCGTCGGCATAGTCGCCAAGGCCATGGTCGGCGCCGCTCTGCTTCACCGTGGAAAGCCAGGTCTGTTCAATAAACTGGAAAAGGCCTGCTGCACTGGAAGTCCTTGCTTTTGCAGTACTTTCCAGGCTCGACTCGCGCATCGCCGTCTGCATCAGATAGTCGAAATCGACCCCCGTGGCATCGCTTGCCCGCGCGATCGCGCCGGTCACTTCTTGGGGGCTCGCAGCTATTTGTGTGTAAATCGAAGTCATGTCTCACCTTTTCCCAAGACAGACTTCGCAAAGCCCGTGCCAGGCAGGTGGTCGCAATCAATGGAGCAGAAAACCCCACTTTTCCTAGCCCTTTCCAGATAAGTGGGTAAGCTCTGTTTCGGGGAAATCAGGAGGAGGAAAGAATGTCGGAGACCGAAGTCGCAGCGGAAGTATCAGAAACGCTGCACCATCCAGGCACGTCGACCCCGGGCGAAAAGCCCTACCCCAATCCCATCTATGCCTGGTATGTCGTCGCCGTTCTGGTGGTTGCCTACACCTTTTCCTTCATCGACCGGCAAATATTGAGCCTGCTGGTGGGCCCGATGAAGCGGGACCTCAACATCTCCGACTTTGAGATGAGCCTGCTGCAAGGCTTCGCCTTTGCGATCTTCTATGCAGTTCTAGGCCTGCCCATCGGGCGCATGGTCGACAGCAAGAACCGCGTCACCATTATCACAATTGGCATATTTGTTTGGAGTGCGATGACGGCACTCTGCGGCACCGCCCGTTCCTATTGGGAGCTCTTTCTCTATCGGATGGGCGTCGGCGTCGGCGAAGCGGCCCTGTCCCCGGCCGCCTATTCCATGCTCGCAGATTATTTCAAGCCGGAGCGTATGGGGTTTGCGCTCGGCGTCTATGGCATGGGCGTCTATATCGGAGCAGGTCTTGCCCTTGTGATTGGGGCACAGGTGATTGCCATCGTCAGTACAACGGACACCACTGTTTTGCCGATCATTGGCGAAATTTATCCCTGGCAGGTCGTCTTTCTGGCTGTCGGCCTGCCGGGCATTTTGGTCGCGCTGTGGATGTGGACCATTAAAGAGCCTGAGCGTCGCGGGCATATGCGCACCCGAACCAACGACAATGGTGAAGAGGAGCACGCACCTCTGCCGCTAGGCGAAGTCGTTGCTTTTATGTGGACGAACAAAGCAACGCTAGCTTCACATCATCTTTGCTATGCATTTGCAGCCATGACGGCTTATGGCATCGCCGCCTGGATACCGACCTTTCTCGTTCGGACCCATAACTGGGGCTACGTTGATGCCGGTACCAACTATGGCATCATCGTGATGGTTTTTGGCACAGCAGGTGTAGTCGCCGGCGGCTGGGTTGGAGACAAGGTAACCAATGCCGGATACGCAAATGGTCGTCTTCTAGTCATGGGTTTAGCGTCTTTGGCCACAGTGCCATTTGCGCTCTCCTACCCCTTGGTAGACAACGTTTCGTTGGCGCTTGTCCTAATAGCGGGCGCCACCTTTTTGTCGACTTTTTCGCTTGCTCCGGGAGCTGCAGCCATTCCTGAACTCATGCCCAACCAGATGCGCGGCTTTGCCTCTGCCTTCATGATTTTCGTGATCACGCTTATCGGGCTGGGCTTGGGGCCATCGGTTATCGCAGCTACAACCGACTTCATTTATCAAGACGAAATGATGGTGCGATACTCGCTGGCATACCCAGCAACTATCATGCTGGTGCTCGGCGGATTGATTGGCCTGGCAGGACTCAAACCCTATCTCGCAAGCCGGGAGCGTGTCGCCGCGTGGTCACAACAGCACGAGGCTTGATCTGTCAGCAAATTCAAGTCGATAGACAATTACCCTGACTCAAATTGGGAGCCGGTGACCTAGCCTGTGGATGATTCCAAAAACAGACTCGCGATCAACGACTTAGCGTCATGTCTTAGCGCCAGTCGGAGAGACGGATAATATTGCTGTGAGGCTTGCCTAGGTCACCTGAAGCGCCAGTCCGCGGTGTCAGGTCGGATTGACCGACAGCGATCCGATCGGCTGGGTGCGGCATCTGGATTTTGCGGGCCAGCGCCGCGTCATCAATCGGTTTGCGGATGTGATCATCTGCCCCCGCGATACGCGCTTCATCAATCATATCGACGGTCAAGTCATGGCCCGTCAGCAGGATGACACCGTCACGCCCATTTAGATCGCGCAGGCCGCCCAATCCGTAACGAAGCGACACAATAAGAGCGCCGACATCCTCACCGCAGACGGACTGGTCGACCATCGTCAGATCCGGCTGAAAACGGCGAAATGCCTTTTTGAGCCCCTCGGCTGATGAAACTTCCATGGTCCGAAAGCCCAGCCGCCCGCACACCCGCGCAGCAACGCGGCGTGCAAGATGAGATGAGTCAGCAATTAGACAAGTCCGCATGACGGCGCCCCCGAATTCACAGAACGCCCAAAACGCGCCCCTGATCCAAAAACGCTAGCGGGGAGACCTGAAGTTTTTATTAACCATAATCACGGCGTGGTCAGAAACTCGTTTTCCTCGGGTCCGAGTCTGTAGGTGCTGGGCGTCATGCCCTGCCGTTCCTTAAAGGCCCTGTTGAAGGGTCCAATCGAGCCATAGCCGAGATCCATCGCAATCGTCAGGATCGGCAGACGAGCAAGCTCAGGGTCCCGAAGCCGCTGCTTTGCCTCTTCAATGCGGAACTGGTTCAGGAAATCGTTGAAATTCCGGAATCTCATCTCAGTGTTGATAAGCCGCCGCAGGCGATGCTCGGGTATTTTGACCTGGTCCGCCAGCATCCCGATCGTCAGCGACGGCGTGAACAGACCCTCCCGTTTTCCAATCCATACCTGCAGCGCCTCAAGATCCCGTGCCAAGGTCTGCTGCGCTGCGTTCGGCCGCCCTGCTTCCGGCTCTTTCTGACCCAGGTCTGCGGCGCTCGGGAAAAACAAGGCGTCCGGCGAAAGCGTTGCGGCCCGCACCAGCAGGGCCACCGCGACAAACCAGATCACGACCGCCTGCAAGAGCTGCAACTCGAAGGCCGGTGGACCGTCACCAATTTGAAGCTCATAGGCCCCCACCACCAACATCATCGTGGCGAGGAACGCAATGAACAGCAGGCGAAAACGACGGCGGTCTTCAATCAGGTCGTCTGCGCGTCCGCGCCAAGCGACCCAGGCCAGATGCACGCCCATGCCAACAAGAACCACCTGATGTGCACCATTGAGATAGGCAGGAAGGTGCGGAACGCCCAACGGTCCCAACAGAATGTTCCAGTACCCCCGGACAAGCAGGAAGGCCAGTACGCCCCAATGCCAGGGTTCCAGGCGAAACCGGTCTTCAAAGAGCGAAAGACCAAACATCCACACCACCGCCGCATTGGCGATACAGGCGGGCATCAGAATGAGTTCCACCCAGTAATTGTCTGACACGGAGCATATGAGGTAAGCGGCGGTGCAAATTGCCGTCGCAATGCCCAATCGACCGGGCCATGAGTCACGATGGCCCCGCAGCAGCAGGATGGCAAAAACCAGCAGGGCCGTTACCGCGCCATAACGGAACACCAGATCGATTGTCTCAAACGCCATCAGCCACCGCCTTTTGGTCGACGATCCCCCATTCAGTCCGCGAAAATCAATGCTGCAGAGGTCCGAAATCCGGCAAAAACCTTGCTGATTCCCGAAAACACTGACCGTTTTCAGAAATCGGACAGGCCCAGGCGAAATCGAAGAGCGGAACAAAGCCTCCAAATGCCATCTGTGGGCATCAATTCACGAAATGGATGCTCGATCATGACAGATACACATCGCACCTACCCTCTTGCGCGCGCCTCCTGGGTCGCCTTCGCGCCAGGCATCGAGAGCGTCAATGTTCTGCTGCTCTACTTCATCTTCGCGCCCTATATGGTGCAGACGGTGCTCGGCGGCGGATCAGACGCCCAAACCGTCTGGGGTGTGGTCACAGCCATCGGCGGCATATCGGTCGCGCTCCTTGGTCCCATCATGGGAACCATTGCCGACACCGTTGGGGGCCAGAAGAAATTCCTCTCAGTCTTCGTCGGCCTCGCCGCTGCGGCTAGCGCTGCCCTGTGGTTTGCTGCGCCGGGTATCCCCGTTGAGGGACTCGTCACCATGAGTTTGATCGCCATTGTGTTGATGATCGGCGTCGAGCTGGCGGGGATCACCTACAGCTCTCTTTTACCCAGCCTGGGCACCGCGTCCACTATGGGACGCCTGAGCGGTAATGCCATCGGCTTTGGCATCACCTGGGGCCTGGTGCTTTTGGGCGGATATATCGCCGCCTTCATGATTGGTGACACGCCCTTCTTCGGCCTCGACCGAGAGGCACACGAACATAATCGCGTCGCAGGACCCATCGTTGCAGCGGCACTCCTGTTCTTTCTGTGGCCACTACTGACGTTCACGCCCCCAACGCCAATCCGTCGCGTATGCCTGCCGGTCGGACGCATCGTGCGTGGCGTCATAAAAGATGCCTACATCGCGCTTCGTCAGGAACCTGCCATCGCGCGTTTTGTTCTCGCCCGCGTGGTGTACCAGGACGGCATCGGCGTTGCGCTCACCTTTGGCTCGATCTACGCCGCTGGCCTCTTTGGGTGGGATACGCTGGAGCTCGCGGTCTTTGGCATTTGTATTCTCGGGTCCGCCGCCATCGGCGCAACCATTGGCGGACAGATCGACGATAGGATTGGAGCGAAAAACACCATCCTGATCGCCCTTGGCGTGCTGGCTATCGGCCTGACGGCGCTCCTGAGCTTCGAGGCACCTGCAGAAACAAGCGCTGGTTTCCTTGCAACGCCGACAGAACGCGTCTTTATCGGGGTTGCGCTCCTTATGGGCTTGGGCATTGGGCCCGCAGGCGGCTCAGGTCGGACCATGATGGCGCGGATTGCTCCAGAAGGTCAGTCCGGCAAGTGGTTCGGCATTATGGCCCTGACAGGAAACGCCGTTGCCTTTACAGGCCCAGCCCTCGTGGCACTGGTGACCTATCTCACAGAGAGCGAGCGCAGCGGGATGATGGTGGCGCCTGTCATCATCTGCATCGGTGCGGTACTGATGTTGTTCGTGAAATCAGACCGCCCTCTTTTGAGCAGCCGCGTGGCTACGGCTTAGCTGCTTTCCGCAAGGCCACGATCAACGCGTCGACCTGGAGTGTGATGTGGGGGACCGCCTCGCCCACCCCCCAGATCGGCGCGGGCCAGGCGGCGTCAATTGGCGGGCGCTGATCTGCTGTCCTGTGACTTTCGTTCCTTGATCAAGATGTATGCCAGGCAAAATACATTCAGCGCGGCCAAAATGGCTTGGTGGTTCCAAGCTCTAAAAATGTTTTCGTCCGGCACGCCATCGACGAAAAAGCTGACCGACCTTCCCAGAACGACGCCGACGAACATGACGCTGAGGACAACAAATGCCGTAACCCTGAAGCGCGGCACGAAGATGCCAAGAAAGGCGACGACGCCACCCAAGACTATTTCAGCTCCTGCTCCCCTAATCTCACTCGCCATCTCAATGGTCGGCGCGATCCCCGAACCTTGCAAAAAGACGACCGCCGACGGGTCAATCAGCCTCATGGTCGACATATAAAAAAGCGCGAGGCCGGAAAGCGCCAAAACAAAGCTGCTGAATGCTCTCATACTGCTGTTCCTTTTTTGATGTTGAGATCGGAGACCAAAATTGAGCCAACGATACGAAGCTGAGACCTTCGTCGCCGGCCGTGCCTTCGGGTCCGATTGCCCGGCGCATCATTCAGGTGTCGATAACACTTCGCCCGGTGATGTTCGTTCCTTGATCAGGATGTAAGTCAGGCAAAACACGTTCAGCGCGGCCAATATCATTTCGACGATCGCAGGTCGCAAAAGGCTTTCATCCGGCATGCCATCGACGACCAGGCTGACTGATCGTCCCAGCACAACGCCGACGAACAAGACACTGAGGACGACAAAGGACGTCGCCCTGAAACGCGGCAGGAAAACGCCAAGAAAGGCGACTGCGCCTGCCAAGAGCATTTCGGCCCCAATGCCCCTAATTTCACTGGCCATTTCAGTGCTCAATGTGTTCCCGGATTCCAAATAGGTCTGCAGGAAGACGGCCGTCGACGGATCTATCAGCCGCATGGTGCAGACATAGAAAAGCGCCGAACCGGACAGCACCAATACGACACTATTGAATGTTTTCATGCCGCTATTCCCTTTCTTGGTGTTGATCTCCTGGCGCAGTTTTCGCTGACCGCCGAGAGGAAGACTGAACCAGGCAACGCGTGGATAGAATTCTTGACGACATTCCAGCCCTAAATCTGAACATCGATCAGATATCAATCTAGTCAATGATCAGATTGAGTCAATATCGAATGTGTGATTGGTTGAATGGCATGAAAAACGAGACCATCCCCCGAGACAGCTACCATCACGGCAACCTGCCGGACGCCTTGATAAAAGGGGGCGCGAAGCTCCTTGCCGAAAAAGGCGTCGATGGGTTCAGCATGCGTGAGGTTGCCCGACGCGCGGGCGTCGCTGTGGCAGCGCCTTCGCACCATTTCGGCAATGCCAAAGGCCTTCTCACCGCAATCGCGGCGCAAGGATTCGGGAAACTCGCGAAGCAGATGGAACTTGCGGCAGACGCCGCGCGTGATCCCGAAGATGGCGTCGTCGCAATGTGTCAGGCCTATCGCGCGATGGGGCTGAGTGATCCGGGGTATGCCGCAATTATGTTTCGTGTGGAGCTGTTGGATGAAAGCGATCAACACTTTCAGGAAAAGGCATCCCGTGCATTTGGCCTTTTCGCAGAAACGCTGAAGCAGGCGGCTTCACGAAATGTCGACGCTACCCAAATCAGCTATGCCGCGACGACACTCTGGGCAACCATGCACGGACTTGTAGGTCTGCAATTGATAGACGGCGAGGAAGCCGAGGAGCTTATCCGTTTTGCGGTACACACCCTGTTGGCCGGGATTCATTGAGACGTTCCGCTAAAGCGGCTTAGCTGCTTCCCGCAAGGCCACGATCAACGCGTCGACCTGGAGTGTGGTGTAGGGGACCGCCTCGCCCACCCCCCAGATCGGCGCGGGCCAGGCGGCATCATTCGAAAAACGGGCGACCACATGGATATGAAGCTGCGGCACCATATTGCCCAATGCCGCAACATTCATCTTCTCTGCGGAGGTTTCAGCCCGCAAAGCACGGCTCGCCCGATCAATCTCCGCCAGCAAAGCTGGCTTGTCTTGAGCCGCCACTTCATCGAAATCGCGAAGACCATTTCGGCGGGGGACGAGAATGAGCCACGGGAACCGCGCATCGTTCGTCAACAGGACGCGGCAGAGCGGCCAGTCATCGACCAAAAATGTGTCGGCGGCAAGTTGGGGATGTAGCGAAAATTCTTCAGACATATCAGTCTGAAGATGCCATCGATCCCCGCGTGGCACCATCAGGAAGTGCGTCGCCGCGACCATACCATCGGCGGCCCAAGGCAACACCGGAAATGGCACCGAGAATGAGCGCCCACAGCACCAGAAGAACACACCAGATTACAATCATGGTCCAATCGGCGGAGCTGAAGCGCGACGCAAGGTCGGAACCATATCGGCTGAGTTGCAGAACCGAGTTCAAAAGACCAAGGCAGGCGCCCACGGCCAGCAGGGAAACGACCCATCGATTCCAACGTCGATTCTTCTTTTGCAACGCCATGAATGCACCCAGCCAAACGACGCACAGGCTGAGAGACGCTCAGCACCGATTCCGCTGAGCAAAATATATAGTTCACCAGAAGTATTCAATCAGTAAGATTTTGGTAATTCCAAGACTCTCTCAGCGATAAAACTTAAGACTAGTTCCCGACTTACTGGCGCAATTCTAGCAATCATCACTTCCCGCAAGTAACGCTCGACGTGAAACTCTTTCGCGTACCCCATACCGCCATGGGTCATGACGGAGGTTTCACAGGCGCGAAATGCAGCTTCCGCAGCGAGAAATTTGGCGGCATTCGCTTCAGCGCCGCAGGCCGCATCAGAGTCATAGAGAGCCGCGGCTTTGAAAACCATGAGGTTGGCAGCTTCAAGTTCTGCCCAGCACCTTGCCAGCGGATGCTGGATTGCCTGGTTCTGTCCAATCGCACGACCAAACACTTCCCGTTCCCGAGCGTAGGTAGTCGCTTTCTCCAGCGCGATACGGCCAATACCAACCGCCTCCGCCGCAATCAGGACACGCTCCGGATTGAGCCCGTGAAGCAGGTAGCGAAAGCCCTTCCCTTCTTCGCCAATCAAGTCTTCTTTCGGCACCCGCAACCCATCAAAAAACACCGCATTGGAGTCCACCGCCTTCCGGCCCATCTTGCCGATCTCGCGCACCTCTGTGGCGCCGCCACGATCCAGATCCGTATAGAAGAGGCTCAACCCGTCTGTTGTTGATGTGCAGTCTTCCTTCGGAGTTGTGCGGGCCAAAAGAAGAATCTTGTTTGCGGTCTGCGCCGTCGACGTCCACATTTTGCGCCCATGCACAACATAGTGATCACCGTCCCGCTCCGCCTTGGTCGTGATAGCCATAGTGTTGAGTCCGGCATCGGGCTCAGTGACTCCAAAACAGCAACGGTCGGTGCCGGCAATCAGGGGCGGTAGGTTTTTCGCCTTTTGTTCATCGGTGCCAAACACAACGATCGGCATCGGCCCAAAGAGATTGATATGGATGGCTGACGCGCCGGAGAGACAGGCCCCGGATTGGGCGATGGTCTGCGCGACAATTGCGGCCTCAGTAACCCCCAACCCGGCGCCACCATGGGCCTCGGGCATTGCAATACCAAGCCAGCCGCCTGCAGCGATGTCTTCGACAAAGTCTTCAGGAAATACCCCGTCAGTGTCCCTCTCTAGCCAGTAGTCATCGCCATACTTGGCGCAGATCTTCGCTATCGCATCCCGAATGGCCTGTTGGTCTGCAGAAAACTCAAAATCCACGATCTGTCTCCCTCAGTGTTTTGGGGTATAACTTACCGAAAGAGAGGCGAGCACAACAGATCGCCCGAAAACGAACCAAGAAACAGGGAAACGCATGCCAGGGCTCTATTTCGAAGAATGTGAAGAAGGTCTCGTCATCAAGCACGCGATCCATCGAACCGTAACGGAAACAGACAACACCCTCTTCTCCGCTATGACGATGAATCCGGCAGCGCTTCACCTGGACCATCATTACGCAGAGACGGAAACGGAATTCGGCCAGCCCCTCGTCAATAGTCTCTTCACCCTGGGTCTCGTCATAGGCATCTCGGTTCACGAAACAACACACGGGACCACCATTGCCAACCTCGGCATGACAGATGTGTCTTTCCCCAAGCCTGTCTTTCATGGCGACACGCTACGGGTTGAAACCAGCATCATCTCCAAACGGCGATCCAAATCGCGTCCGAAGGCAGGCATCGTGACCTTCGAGCATCGGGGCTACAATCAGCGCGACGAACTTGTCGCGCAATGCACACGCCAGGCCTTCATGATCGCAACGACGGACGGCTGATAGATGCGTTCATTTCTTTTTGTACCAGCCGACAGTGACCGGAAACTAGCCAAGGGGGCTGGGTCTGGTGCCGATGCGCTCATCCTCGATCTTGAAGATGCCGTCGCACTCGACAACAAGCCCGCGGCGCGCGAAGGCGCCATCGACTTTCTGCAAACACGCTCTAGCAACGATGGAAAAACCATCCTTGTACGCATGAATGCCCTCGACACGGATTTTTGGCGGGATGACCTCGCCAGCGTTGTCCCCGCGAAACCCGACGCCATCATGGTTCCGAAAACCATCTCAGGGGAGTGCATTGCGAAGGTTGCGGCGCACCTGGCTGAATTAGAGAAGCAGCACGGTCTGAAGGAAGGCGGCATCCGCTTAATGAATGTAGCGACGGAAACCGCGGCCTCCATGTTCAACCTGGGAACCTACGGAGGCGTAAGTGACCGCTTCTTTGCCATGACCTGGGGCGCCGAAGACCTCTCGGCAGATCTCGGTGCCAGATCAAACCGGGATGATTCTGGAAACTACACGGGCCCCTATCAGCTTGCCCGAACGCTCTGCCTCTTGGGCGCGGTGGCCGCTGACGTCATGCCAATCGATGGCATCTGCAAAGACTTCAGAGACGAAGCCGCGCTGAGGCAAGAAGCAAAAGCCGCCATCCGGGATGGTTTCACCGGGAAAGTCGCCATTCATCCGGCACAGGTCCCTGTGATCAATTCCGTCTTCACACCAACGGAAGAGGACATTGCGGAAGCCCGGGCCGTCGTCAAAGCCTTTGCAGATGCCGGAAATCCGGGCGTGGTCGGTCTAGATGGCAAAATGCTGGATCGTCCACACCTCCGCCAAGCCGAAAGGGTTATTGCACAGGCAGAGGCGATCAAGGCCTAATGGCCCAAACAAATATAAAGGGGAACGGTACCTTGACCGGGTCAACAAAGGTCGAGCATCTCGCGAACATTGCGGACAGGGGTTACACGATTGTCGAAGATGCGTTTGACATGGGCTTCGCTGATGAGCTTTGTGCTGCCCTCGCGGATATCGAACACCGCGATAACATCACCCCAGCGTCAAATCTGTTCGAAGGGACCAGAACCGTCCGCGTTTATAACCTGCTTGCCCGGGACCCAGTCTTTCAAAGGGTGCCGGTCCAACCCAACGTGTTAGAGATTGTCGAAGGCGTGCTCGATGAGGGATGCCTTATCTCTTCAGTCTCATCAATTGCAATCGCACCAGGTGAACGCGCGCAGCCGATACACTCGGATGATCAGGTGATTGCATTGCCGCGGCCCCACCCGCCACTTGTCTGCAACTCAATGTGGGCACTGACCGATTTCACCGAAGAAAACGGCGCGACACGTATCATTCCAGGTTCGCATAAGAGTGACAGCTACCCTGATTACGGACCGGACGTTCATTACGAGTCGATCCCCGCTGAGATGAAACGCGGAAGTGTCCTTATCTGGCATGGAGCGCTCTGGCACGGCGGTGGCGCAAATCGGTCCCAAAGCGTCAGAGTGGGGTTGGCGATGAACTACTGCGCAGGCTTTATTCGCCAGCAGGAAAACCAGCAATTAGGGATTCCTTTGGAGCTTGCAAAGAGCTTTTCACCAAGACTCCAGGATCTCTGCGGCTTTGGCACCTATCGCGATCTGATTGGACATATCGACAAAAGGACACCGGCACAGCGGCTGCTGGACCGTCGCGAAAATTTCTCATCAGTATGGGACAAGGGCTGACCTCCCAGCTGGACACTGCTAGGCTTCGCAGGCGGTATCCCATGCGGCAGAGCAAGGAAGATGTCCATGTCGATAGTCAAAAAAACACTTGCGGCTCTTATTCTGATCGCCGGCCTCTATGCGGCCTACATGATCTACCAGCAAAGCCAACTTGCTGGGATCTTGTTTGTGATCCTATCACTGATTGTGGCAGGGCCGATCGCCGTCACTACCGCGCGCCGAAATAGTGCGATCAAGACCAACATCGGGGAAATGCCGGACAGCAAAATGGATGTGGGCGTACGTCAGGCGAGAGCGACAATCATGCGCGAGGACGGTGAAATTCGAGGTGCTCCGGCGCGCAAACAACAATCATGATGCCGACCAGCGGGTGATGCGTTCACCGAGGTCGGGACGAACACGCTCAGTCGGCTGCGCTTCTTTGCCGCCCAAATAAATGAAGCCCGCAATCCGTTCGCCCTCGCCTAGCCCCAGGGCGCCCACCACGTTGTGGTCAAACGCATACCACTCCGTGAGCCATTGAGCGGCATACCCAAGCGCAGTGGCCGCAACCAGCATATTCTGACAGACCGCGCCCGCAGCGAGCTGTTGCTCCCAAACCGGGATCTTGATGTTTTCCGTCACACAGGAAACCACACCAACGACAGTCGGTGCCCGAAGAAAGCGAAGTTTTTCGAGTTCCGCCCGATCTGACCCGGCATCCGGATTGGCCTTTGCGAAGGCATCCGCCAATTCGTCGCCGAATTCGGCGCGGGCGTTCCCCTCGAAAAGAATGAACCGCCATGGCCCCAACTTGCCGTGATCTGGCACCCGATGACCGGCCGCGAGAATGGTCTCTAATTCCTCGGCACTCGGGCCCTGCTGCGTCATGCTGCCTGCAACCACCGAGCGGCGCGTCAGCAACAGGTCGATCATCTCATTCATAGTCGGTCTCTCATTAAGGCACGTTTCCCCCCATGACATAAGGCACCAGAGAGAAATTGCAAATGGTTCGCAAATATTTTGTTGGACATCCTTGTATATTGAAATTTCTATTTCCTCATGGGGGAACTCGCGCAAAAGTTGTTCTTAGGGTGTGTCAGCGCCTATCTGGCCCTCCTCTTGTCGGCACAGCCTGTTTGCGCGGGTGCCTGGCCACAGCCAGAAGGCCACACACAGATCATTGTCTCCGTCACCCACGCCCTAGCACACAGAACATTCGATGAGACAGGCAATGCTGTGTCGCGGGGCCGGTTCAAAAAGATCGAAACGCAGATCTATGCAGAACACGGCCTGACAGACCGCGTAACGCTCATTGGCGAAGCAGCCCGGTCCACTGACAAATCGGAGGCCTTCGGGCGCGAGTTTACTGATGCCCAGTTTCGGCGGCTTGAACTGGGCGTCCGCGCGTACCTCTTCACCTGGGACGAAACGCTCTATTCCGTAGATGGTATGGCAATTCTAAACGCGGCAAACGGCGGCGATGATCCGGCGGACTCCCAGTCCGGGGATATGGATTTTGAATTTGCGGTCAATACCGGAGCACCGATCATGTTTATGGGCCTGTTTGGATTCAGCGCCCAGCGCTTTGCCTACCGGCACCGACCGGGTATTCGTCCCTCTGTCACCAGCGCCGATGCAACCCTTGGTCTCAATTGGGGTCCGGACTGGATAACAATGCTGAAGTCGTCAAACGAGTATTCGCTCGGCAGAACACCGTCGCCTCGCGGCCATTATTGGTCCAGCAAGGCGGAATTCGCCGTTGTGCACCGGCTGGAACCAGGCTTTGCGATTGAAGCCGGTACCTTCAGAACCTTCGTCGGACGAAATGTTCTAAAGGAGACCGGTTTCAAACTTGGGCTTTGGTATGATTTCTAAGCGTTAGGCGGTCTTAGCCAAATCGGGCGGCGTGGCTTCTTCAACCAGTGCCGCAATAGCTTCATCAACAGACACAACCGTCTGATCTTTGGACCCGAGACGGCGGATGGAGACTTTGCCTTCTTCCGCTTCTTTCATACCCACAACCATGATCACGGGAACCTTGCCAACTGAATGCTCGCGCACCTTGTAATTGATCTTCTCATTCCGCGTGTCACTTTCAACACGAAGGCCGGCGGCCTTGAGTTTCTCAACGACTTCCAGACCGTAAGCATCGGCTTCCGACGTAATCGTCGCCACCACTGCTTGAACCGGCGCAAGCCACAAAGGCAGTTTACCCGCACAGCTCTCAATCATGATGCCGATAAACCGCTCCAGCGTGCCGAGAATCGCGCGGTGCAGCATGACCGCCGTCTTCCGTGAGCCGTCCTCGGCAACATAGGTCGCATTCAACCGTTCCGGCAAAACATAGTCGAGCTGCAGCGTACCGACCTGCCATGAGCGGCCGATCGCGTCCTTCAAATGGAACTCAAGCTTGGGCGCATAAAAGGCACCCTCGCCTTCCGCAATTACGAAGTCATAGCCCGTTGCGCGCAGGGCATCGCCGAGCGCTTTTTCAGCGGCATCCCACCGCTCGATTGTGCCGCCAAACTTCTCAGGCCGCGTGGCCAACCGGATCACCACATCGTCAAAGCCCATGTCTTCATAGACGGAGTAGAGCAGATTGACGAAATGCTCCGTCTCCGACTGGATCTGCTCCTCCGTGCAGAAGATATGCGCATCATCCTGCGTCATCTGACGCACACGCATCAGACCATGGAGCGCCCCATGCGCCTCGTTCCGGTGACAGCACCCGAACTCCGCCATCCGCATCGGCAGATCGCGATAAGACTTGATGCCCTGATTGAAGATCTGCACGTGGGCCGGGCAGTTCATAGGCTTGATGGCCATGAGATCGCCCTTACCGGTGAAAATTTCGCCCTCATCCTCCGTGTTGGGAACTTCGTCAGGCACCACGAACATGTTCTCGCGATATTTGCCCCAGTGGCCGGACTGTTCCCAGAATTTGGACGCCATGAGCTGCGGCGTCTTCACTTCCTCATAGCCCGCCTTGCTGATTTTACGACGGATATAGGCTTCCAGCTGGTTGTAGATGACAAAGCCTTTCGGGTGCCAGAAGACAGACCCCTGCGCTTCTTCCTGGAAATGGTAGAGATCCATCTCCCGGCCGATCTTGCGGTGATCCCGCTTCTCTGCCTCTTCGATCATGTGCAGATAGGCTTTGAGCTCTTTGTCACTCGACCAGCAGGTGCCGTAGATCCGCTGCAGCATTTCGTTATTGCTGTCGCCACGCCAATAAGCCCCGGCAAGCTTTGTCAGCTTGAAGGATTTGCCGAGCTTGCCCGTCGACGGAAGATGCGGACCGCGACACAGATCAAGCCATTCGCCCTGGCGGTAGACACTCACGTCTTCGCCAGCAGGAATGCTGGAGATGATGTCGGCTTTGTAGTCCTCGCCGATTTTCTTGAAATAAGCGATCGCCTCATCCCGGTCCCAGACTTCCCGCGTGATGGGTTCGTTCCGGTCGACGATCTCCTTCATCTTCGCTTCGATCTTTTCCAGGTCTTCCAGGTGGAAGGGCTCGGACCGCGCAAAGTCGTAATAGAACCCATTCTCGATCACAGGCCCGATCGTGACTTGTGTGCCGGGAAAGAGCTCCTGCACCGCTTCCGCCATCACATGCGCAGCGTCGTGCCGTAGCAGCTCAAGACCGTCCTCCGTGTTGGGCGTCACGATCTCAACGGCGACGTCTTTGTCGAGCACCGTGGCGAGGTCCTTGACCTCTCCATCTAGCTTGAGCGCGACCGCCTTTTTGGCGAGCGAATTGGAGATGCTCTTGGCGAGAGCGAGCCCATCAAGCGGCTCCGCTTCTTCGCGGATAGAGCCATCTGGCATCGTCAGCTTAATCATCACGTCTTCCTTTCAACTGCCCTGCTCTTTCGCAGGCGGCAGTTCCTTCTTTTCTTCGCGGTCTTCGACAAGCGTCCCTTGGCCAAGCTCATGCGACCAATGACCATAGCGCCACGGTGCATAAAACGGCTGGTCAGCGAGTTCCGCCGGAACCGGATCAAATCCATGAGACCCCCAGGGGTGACATCGCGCGATGCGCGAAAGCGCCAACCAGCCACCGCGCCAGCCGCCATGTTGGCGGACCGCATCGAGCGCATATTCCGAGCAGCTCGGCATATGCCGACAACGCGGACCCAGAAGCGGGGATATGACCAGCCGATAGAACTGGACAAGCCCCAACATCAATATGGCAAGCGGACTGCGCCGCATGGCAAGTCTCTCTGTTTCCGATCAGGATCGATTCGTTAAGACCACTGGCCTTAAGTAGAGCATTTCCAGGTGAAGTGGAATCCGGTTCACCGTCCGGAAATGCGACAAAACAAATCGCCTATGGGGATTCCGCTCAACTAACCGGCAGAGCCGATCATCAGCAGATCTGAACTTGGGTGAGTTTGGACCCGGTGCGCTGGTCGCTCAGGGCCGCAGGCTCATGAGAGCCGGGCTCGGTGTCAGACCGAGCCGGTGCTAGTGAGGGTGGTGCCGGTTGCGACCCCCAGCTTGAACACGCGCACAATCGCAGCGGCGCTGAGGCCACCCGTCCAGTGCAAATTTTGCGTGTTTGTCAGCATGACATCCTCATTTTCGAGGCCCATTTTATAGCAGCATGGTAAGCGAGAGGTAAATAGCGTCCTGACCTAGGCGTGTCCCTCCACCGGGAGGCGCGCGATTTTCCAGGCCGGAAATCCATTTTCCAGATGGCGACCGGACAGGCCTCGCTGTTGCAACAGTTTGAGCGCATCAACGGACAGCAAACAGTTCGGGCCCCGGCAATAGGCGACAACTTCGTGTGTCGACGGGATCTCCGACAGTCTGTCTTTGAGTTCATCAAAAGGAATATTGATTGCGCCGGGCACGTGCCCTTGATCAAACTCCAGCGCCGAGCGCACATCCAAAACTGTCACACTCCCTTCCGCGAGCCGTTCCAACAGTTCTTCCCGCGTGATCGCTTCCAGCGTGTCGCGCTGGCGATCATGATCAGAAACAAGGGCTCTGACCTCTGCCTGATTGTACTCGACAAACGATCGGAGGCTGGCCAGCACATCCAACACCGGGCCCTCACTCAGACGATAGATTACCCGCTTGCCATCTCGCCGTGAGAGTAGGAATCCAGCCCGTTTCAATTGCTGCAAATGTTGGGAGGCATTCGCAATCGAAAGTCCGGACAAATCCGCCAAGCGCTCGACCGACAGGTCTTCCTGAGCAATCAGCTCAAGGAGCCTGATCCGATGCACATTGCCGAGCACCTTTGCCAACTCAGCAGACGCGGCTGCTTTCTGTCCTTCAATATCGGTCATTGACGTCAGCCTAACTCATCCTCATTATTAATTCAATGAATCAATTGATTGTTTGATATTGAGGTGCGTTGATGAATGGCTTTGTAGAGTTCCTTCTGGCAGCAACAGCAATCGGCGGCGGCGCGACCCTGGTTATGGATCTTTGGGCTCTTTTTCTTTTGAAGGTTTTCGGCATTCCCTCCCTCAATTACGCGATGGTGGGCCGCTGGATTGGCCACCTGCCTCGCGGCGTCTTCGTGCACCCCAACATTGCGGCAGCAGCCGCGGTACCGGGCGAAAGCACCCTCGGGTGGACCGCGCATTATGTGATCGGGATCATTTTCGCCGGCACTCTGATTGCGATCTGGGGAATGAGCTGGACCGTCAACCCAACGCTGATCCCGGCCATCGTCATTGGCTTGGCGACCCTTGCGGCACCCTTCTTGGTTCTCCAGCCAGGCATGGGCGCGGGCGTAGCTGCCTCAAAGACCCCCGGGCCTAACGTCGCCCGTCTTCGAAGCCTTTCGGCGCATGTGAGTTTTGGTGTGGGTCTTTATCTTTCGGCCCTGCTCTACGCCAAACTTTGAGTCAGCGGCTGCTATCCAGCCGCCATCGCCTCATCAACCGCGTCGCAGGTCGCATTGAAGGTAAGCAGCGTGGAGGTGTGTCGGGCCTTATAGTCACGCACCGGCGTCAAGACTTCCGCATCTGCCCATTTGCCCGTCGGGGGCTCACCGCCCTCCTTCAGCATGGCGGTCATCTGATCACGGAGCTCATGAAGCTCCTCCGCCGTGGACCCGATGACATGCTCGGCCATGATCGAAGAAGAGGCCTGACCCAGCGCGCAGGCTTTCACGTCGTGGGCGAAGTCAGTGACGACATCCCCATCCATCTTCACCTCAACGGAAACTTTGGAGCCACAGAGCTTCGAGACAGCGGTGGCTGACCCATCCGGCGCATCCAGATGCCCGATCCGCGGAATGTCCGCGGCGAGCTTCAAAATGCGCTTGTTATAGATGTCATCGAGCATCTGCTTTTCCTATCGCATTTCCGGACGGAAAACCGGGACCACTTATCCTGGAAATGCTCTGCTCCCGACCGGGTTACCCCGCCAGTTTCCACTTCGTGCCTTCCGGCCCATCTTCAATCAGGATGCCAGCATCCGCCAACGCGTCTCTGATCCGGTCCGCTTCGGCAAAGTCCTTCGCCGCACGGGCCGCGTTCCTCGCCTCTATTTGGGCCTCGATCGCATCCGCATCAAGGTCCGCAGAGCCACTCGCCCCTTCGAACCATTGATTGGCCTCCTGTTGCAGCAACCCGATCAGGAATCCGGACTGCAACAATGCAGCTTTTGCCTCAGCTTTCTCCTTTGGATCGGACGCCTGATTAGCCACCTTCGCCAACTGGAACAGCTCCGCCAGAGCCTTGGGTGTGTTGAGGTCATCCAACAAAGCATCAAGGAACATCGCTGGCACGTGATCCCCTTCCGCCGGCTCGACACCATCCAGCTGACGCAGCGCGCCGTAAAGACGGTCCAGCTGCGCTTTGGCCTGCGGCAGGACATCATCATTCCAATCCAATGGCTGACGATAGTGCCCGTTGAGCAGCGCCAATCGAATGGCCTCTCCCGGCGCGTCAGCAATAAGGTCATGCACAAGCAGGACATTGCCGAGCGACTTCGACATCTTCTCAGAATTCATGTTGAGGAAGCCATTGTGCAGCCAATAGTTAGCAAACGGCGCACCGTCATGACTGCAGCAGCTCTGCGCGATCTCATTCTCATGATGTGGGAACTGCAGATCGATCCCGCCGCCATGAATATCAATCGTCTCGCCCAGATGCTTCTCGATCATCGCCGAGCATTCGATGTGCCAGCCGGGACGGCCCCGCCCCCAGGGGCTCTCCCACCCCGGTTGATCATCGGAACTCGGTTTCCACAACACGAAGTCGGCCGGGTCTTTCTTGTAAGGCGCAACTTCAACTCGGGCGCCCGCGACCATCTCGTCCATAGGCCGCCGTGACAGCTTTCCGTATTCCGGAAAGCTCGGCACATTGAAGAGCACATGGCCCTCTGCCTCATAGGCATGGCCGGCGTCGATGAGCCGCGCCATCATGGCGATCATTTCGGGGATGGTTTCGGTCGCTTTGGGTTCAATGTCAGGCAAGGCAACACCCAGCGCCCCCATGTCGGCCCTGTAGATGTCGGCATAACGCTCCGTGATCACGGAAATATCGACACCCTCATCAGCTGCCATTTCGATGATCTTGTCCTCAATGTCCGTAATGTTCCGCGCATAGACCACATTGGGATAGAGTCGTCGGAGAACCCGTGCCAGCATGTCGAAGATCACCGCCGGTCGGGCATTGCCAATATGGGCGTGGTTGTAGACCGTCGGCCCGCAGACATACATCGTCACCCGATCCTGATTGATCGGTGTAAACACGTCCTTGTTACGGGTAAGTGTGTTGTAGAGCTTTAGCGTGTTGGAGCGTGTCTCAGTCATTTGGGCGTCTCGTCGCGTATCGGGTCTCATCAAAGGCCTCAGCTCAAGGCCCTACACCCCGCGGTGTGCCCTAAGCCGGTGATTCTGTGGTGTTTTTTCTACAACATCGACAGGTCATATTCTTGCTCCTGAGGCCGAACCTAACCACCTGAAAGGTTAATTTCCAGTTCTAATCATCCAATCTGCTTTGCGTGAGGTATAAGTTAGGCCCACTTGATAGGCTTTTTTGCAACGCTATATGCATGCTTTAGAAGGTGTCGCATCAGTAATGGCATGGCATAAGACCCGTGCTTGATGGGCAAAATGGACCGGATCCGAAGCTAAGACCCTCGCCCGGCCCGTGACTTGACCTGATCGTTCATCAGCGTGTGAGAGCACGTGCGATCGGGAAACCCCAAAAGAGATTGGTCAAATGGATATGAATTCTGTAGTCGACGACGTGCTTGAGAATATCGAAAAAAACGACGGCCCCGACCGCCCCAGCCGCAAAGAGGCTGAAGCAGCGGTTCGGACACTTATTTCATGGGCGGGCGACGATCCAGCACGCGAAGGTCTGATTGAGACGCCAAAGCGCGTGGTCAAGGCCTACGAAGAATTTTTCGCGGGCTATGACGAAGATCCAGACGAAGTGCTGGGCAAAACCTTCGAAGAAGTCGAAGGCTATGACGATATGGTCATGCTGCGCGACATCGACCTGGAGAGCCATTGTGAGCACCATATGGTCGCGATCCTCGGCAAAGCGCACATCGCTTATGTGCCCACGTCCAAGGTGGTTGGCATTTCGAAGCTTGCCCGCGTGCTGGAAATCTACGCCAAGCGCCTGCAGACTCAGGAAACCATGACCGCGCAGGTTGCAGACACAATCAACCGGGTGCTTGCGCCAAAAGGCGTTGCTATTCTGATCGAAGCAAAGCATCAATGCATGACAACCCGCGGCATCAAAAAGCCTGATGTTGCAACAATTACAACGCAGTTTACCGGCGTCTTCAAAGAAGACCCGAACATGGAACGGCGTTTCCTGTCGATGATCCGGGGCTACTAACCTCGATTTTTCACCGGGACACCGCTCCGAAGAAACAGGAGCGGTCCCGGTGAGTGATCTCCCAACTTTTTCCATAGCCTCGACCAAGAGCGAGCTTGAAGACGGCACTCTCTTTGCGCCCAAGTTTGACGCAAATGGATTGATTCCGGCTGTGGCCACCGACGCCAATTCCGGCGAGCTCCTGATGCATGCCTGGATGAACGAAGAAGCGCTTGCCCGCACCATCGCCACCGGCGAAGCCTGGTACTGGAGCCGCAGCCGCCAGGAGCTTTGGCACAAGGGCGCGACCAGTGGTCAGATTCAGAAAGTGATCGAGATTAGGACGGACTGCGACCAGGACGCGATCTGGATCAAGGTCGAACCGCAGGGCAATGGCGGCTGCTGCCATGTCGGCTATCGTTCCTGCTTCTATCGCGTGAGCCCGGTTGGCCAATCGGGCGGACCAGCCGAACTTGTGACGGATCAGGAAAAACTCTGACGTCGGGAGGTGGGCCAGATGCAGATCGAGACCGACCGACTCCTCATTCGTCCCTGGGCCGACCGTGACCTGACCGCATTTGCCGACATGAATGCGGACGCCGATGTTCGCCGCTATTACTACCCTGCCCTTCTGACGCAGGCGGAGTCCGACGAGGTGGTAGCCGCGTGCATGGATCATCTGGATCAGCACGGCTTTGCGTTTCTAGCGACAGAACGGAAAGAGGATGGCGCACTCATTGGCGGCACGGGCCTTTCCTGGACCGACATCGTGCCCGGCGGGCCAGCCATCGAAATTGGCTGGATCCTGGGCAGGCCGTTCTGGCGGCAGGGCTATGCACGTGAAACGGGACAGGCATGGCTGAACCACGCCTGGTCGATCGGCCTGGATGAGGTCATCGGGTACACGTCCGCGATCCATCTGTCGTCCCGAAGCCAGATGGAAGCGCTGGGCATGATCCACGACCCAAAGGCGGACTTTGATGACCCGACCGTGCCAATCGGGAATGATCTGCGTCCCCATGTCCTTTACCGGATTTGCAATCCAGCTTGAGAGGAAGGAAACGGACCGATGCCCAAGATCATAGAGATAAGCGTGACCTACCATGATGAAGAGACCGCGTTGATAGCGGCTCGGACTCTGGTCGAGCAGCGTCTCGCCGCCTGCGCTCACGTAGAAGGCCCGGTCACGAGCATCTACTGGTGGGACGGAAAGGTGCAGCAGGAACCGGAATGGCGCCTCATTGCCAAGACAAGTCCATCGTCAAAGGACGCGACAGCCGCTGCCATTGTCAATGACCATCCCTACGATCTCCCGGGCCTCCTGACAACGAGTGCCGATGTAAGTGATGAATTCGCGGCCTGGGTCAAAAACGAAACCAAAGATTAACAAACACCCAACACCCCCTTCAGTTTTAGGTCAGCACCCCCCACCTATCCTTTGCACTTTAGAAATCCCTGGCCGTCATACTATCGGCACAATGGGGGCCATAATGGCAGGTATGAAGATAGGTATTGCGTTTGGTTCGGGCGTCGCCCGCGGGTGGGCCCATATTGGCGTTATCAAAGGCCTCATGAAGGCTGGTTACAACCCCGACATCATTTCAGGTACATCCATCGGCGCCCTTGTGGGTGGTAGCTTCGCCTCCGGCAAGCTCGAAGAACTGGAAGAGTTCGCCCTCTCCTTTCATGGACGCAAACTCATCAACTTCATGGACCTGCGCTTGGGTGGTGCCGGACTTATCGGTGGTAAGCGCTTTACCAAACTGATGAGCGACCATCTGGGCGACGCGAAGATTGAAGATTTGAACCACACATTCGTAGCCGTGGCGACGGAACTCGCAACCGGCCACGAAGCTTGGCTCCGCAAGGGATCCATTGTTGACGCTATCAGCGCCTCTTATGCTCTACCTGGCCTTTTTGAACCGGTGCGCCACGAAGGTCGTTGGCTGATTGATGGAGCACTGGTCAATCCCATCCCTGTATCCGTATGCCGGGCTTTGGGTGCCCGCCTCGTGATTGCGGTCAACCTCAACACCGACGCTGTCGGCAAAAGCAACCATCACGATGGTCACATGATTGAGACACTCTACTCCGAACAACATGAATCCGGATGGCGGAAACGCCTGGTTGATACCGGACGCACGGAGCGCGCCATCGCCCGTCAGTTTTTCGGGAAGAAAAAAGAGTCGCCTGGAATCGTGAATGTCATGATGGGCTCGCTCAACATCATGCAGGACCGGCTGTCCCGCTCACGTCTGGCAACAGACCCGGCGGACGTGTTGATCGCTCCGCATGTCGGTCACATCAGTCTGATTGATTTCGATAAGGCACCGGACCTTATTGCTCAAGGCGAAGCAGCGGCAGCGCATGCCCTCCCCTTCATCGAGGATGCGCTCACCCGCCTTAACGGCCACGAAGACCCGCTTGAAGAGACCGACAAAACTCAGCCGCTGGCGATATAAAGCCGCAGCTGTTCTGCTTCCATTTCGGTTTCTGCGATCCGGTGTTTCACAACGTCACCAATCGAGACAATCCCGATCAGGACATCGTCTTCAATCACGGGAATATGGCGGAACCGTCCACCGGTCATCGCGTCCATGAGCTGATCAATGGTGTCCGTGCTCTTGCAGGTGATGACGTTTGCCGTCATCACTTGAGCGACCGGCAGATCCAATGCTTCCGCACCGGCGACATTGATGGATTTGATGATATCGCGCTCTGACAGGATCCCGCGCACCCGTCCGTCATCGACAACAACAACCGCACCGATCTTATTGTCGCAAAGAAGCTTCACCGCATTCGCAAGCGTGTCCGACGATCCAATCGTCGTGACATCTGCACCTTTGGTTTTCAGAATTACTTCAACATTCATACGTCTTCTCCCAAATCGTGGGTGAGAAAACGACAAGGCCTCGAACAAATCGGTCAGCGCCTCTGCCCTTTATCCGGAGACGATGCCCGGCCTGAAAGCAAACAAGTTTTCTAAAACAACTTATCCGCGCCCTGCCGCCTTTGCGTAAAATCATGATCGACAGAACCCAAACACGCAAGGGCGAGAACACGATTTAGGTAAACAGGGCAACCTTCCTGCCTCATTTCCGCCCCAGTCGGCGCCAAACTGAGTAATAACAAGACAAACCTGACGCTCGCGTCACGATTATCCGTTCCCGGAGAAAGCACATGTGGCCCACTTCCTACGCCAAACGAGTCGCTAATGACCTCGAAGACTGGGTATCAAAAGGATGGGTGTCTTCTGACAATGCTGAGAAGATCAGTGCATCGCTCGAAAAAGAGGATGCGCCCAGCAGGCTTCCCGTCGTGATCACAGTGCTTGGCGCGATCCTGATCGGCTTCTCGGCCATGGCCTTTGTCGCAGCCAATTGGGCTGACATGCCGAAGGGCGTGCGTCTCGGCATTTTGGGAGTCGCTATGTGGTCCGCCTATGGCGTGGCGGCGTTCCTGCATTTCAAAAACATGGCCGCTTTTTCTGAGGCCGCTTTTGTGGCGGGTGTCGCGCTCTTCGGCGCCAACATCATGCTGATCGGCCAGATGTACCATCTACCGCAGGATTTTCCGGCAGGTCTGTTGGCTTGGTCACTTGGAGGGCTTGTCACTGCTTGGGCCGTTCAATCCCGTGGAGCTTTGGCCACCACACAGCTTCTGCTGATGGGGTGGACAATGGCTGTGATCACCGAAGGCGATATCCACCTCTCCTATCTGCTCCCTTGGGGAGCCGCGGCGCTGTTGGCATTCCGTTTGGACTGGGGACCCGCGAAACATCTGGCTCTGATCGGTCTCATCGTTTGGTTGCTCGGCAACGCGCCCAATATTGCTGAGAACCTTGGCTGGGGTCCCATCGAATTGCTTACGGTTCTCTCTTCACTCTTTGGCGTCATATGGGTCGCGGGGATCGCGGGAGAGGAAAAACAGCAACCCTTCGCCCGCGCGCTCCAGGGATATGCAGCAATTGTGGTCCTAGTGATGTTCTGGTTAGGCCATGTCATCGACGAGGGATTTGAGGACGGTGCCGGATATCTGATCCCGGTCCTGTCCATGCTCGTTCTATTGGCTGCATCAGTATTTGCCCTTGCCCGTTCATCAAACTTCGCCACTCAGGACGTCATCGCCTTCGTCGCTTTCCCCGCGGGCATCCTGCTCTCAGGCGCGCTGACGACAAGCGACGGTGACGTACCTCTCATCCTCACCGCCCCGATCCTTCTGGCGCTGTGCGTTTGGCTGGTGACCCTTGGGACGCGCCTCCACAACCGGTTCGTTATCAATTTAGGCTTTGCAGCTTTTGGCGGCGAAGCGCTTTATCTCTATCTGGAAACTTTTGGCACGCTGCTCGACACCGCTGCATTCTTCGCTGTCGGTGGCATCCTGCTCATTGCGGGCGGGTTTGTGTGGGAGCGCCTGAGACGGCGAGCGACCGCAGGCCAATCGGAGGCAACCTCATGAGCAAGACACGCGTCCTGATCGGCATCATCCTCGCCGTCCTGTTCCAGACCGCTGTATTGGCACAGATGGTCTGGGCCCAGATCACCCTATTGAACTCCCCCACTGAGGTGGTGCTGAAGACAACCCCGGTAGATCCCCGCGACATCTTCCGCGGCGATTATGTGATCCTCAATTATGAGATTTCTGCCTTTGATGGAGACAGGATACCGGTGGCAGACAGTCTTGAATCCGGCGACGACGCATTTGTTCTATTGAGCACGGCGGGGACCACCGCCGATGCCCTGGAAGTGCTGGCGAAGGCGCCAGACGTTTTGGCGCAAGGCCAAGCAGTCATTCGCGGCCGGGTCAACTATGTGCTGAGAGACGAACAGACCATTGAGGGTGACGCGTGTGACGATTGCACAAGCATTTTCATCTCTTACCCCATCGACAGCTATTTCGTACCGGAAGGCACAGGGACCGAGCTGGAGGAGTACCGCGACGAGCGTGCCCTTGGCGTTATTGTGGCCCTCAACGATGAGGGCGACGCCGCGATCAAGGGCCTCATGATCGAGGGCGAAAAAATCTACGACGAGCCGCTCTTCTGATCTGACCAACGCTTGGCGGACAGCGCGGGGACTTGAAGTTCGGCGCGCGCACCTTTACCGGTAGAGAAATTGCAATACCGGAGGGTTCCCCTTGAAAGCCATAGAGTGCCAATCTTACGCGCCGCCAGAAGACCTGGTTCTCGTTGAAAAGCCTGCACCTCAACCAAAAGACGGCGAAGTCCTAATCCGTGTAGGTGCTGCCGGTGCGGGATTTGTGGATGGCCTTCTGGTCCAAGGCCTTTACCAGGTCAAAATGCCCCTGCCCTTCATACCGGGCAATGAACTCGCAGGTGAGGTACTAAGTGTCGGCGACAATGTCACCTCCCTGCGTCCGGGCGATCGCGTTGTGGCGACATCAATGGGCGGCGCCTTTGCCGAACAAATTGCGCTTCCTGCAGCCGTCTGCATACGCATACCCGACACGCTTGGCTTCAATGAGGCGGCGGGCTTGATCATTTCCTACTGCACGGCGCTATACGGACTGAAAACCTGTGGACGTATGGAATCTGGCGAAACAGTTCTGGTGCTGGGAGGCGCCGGCGGCGTTGGGTCGTCGACCATCCGTCTGGCGAAGGCGATGGGAGCCCGCGTTATCGCCGCCGCTTCGTCGCAAGCAAAAAGGGATGCCTGTCGCGAGATGGGAGCTGATGCCACCGTGGACTACACCAAGGAAAATTGGCGCGACGAGTTGAAAGTACTCATTGCCGAAACAGGCCTCGACATTGTCTTTGATCCTGTTGGCGGTGATTTTTCCGAACCGGCGTTGCGGTCGCTATCACCCGGCGGAAGATTTTTGGTGGTTGGTTTTGCCGCAGGAGAGATCCCAAAGATCGCACTCAATCTTGCGCTTCTTAAACGCTGCCATATCAGCGGCGTCGATTGGGGCGGCTTTGCCCGCGCGGACGTGAACAACGCCCTCCCCTATATCGAAGAACTTATCAGCATGACCACTGCCGGCGAATTGAAACCGGAGGGCATCGTGGCCTATCCGCTCGCCGAGGCCGGTCAAGCATTGAGAGATATGCTTGACCGAAAGGCCATCGGCAAGGTTGTGCTGAACCCCTGACCAGCCAGGGCTTATGCGTCTGCCCAGTTACCGTGAAAGCCGAACGGCACGCGGGTCGGCAACTCGGCACGTGCGATAGGACCTTGAGATATATCGTCCGTGTCCAGGACGACCAGGTCTGACAGGTTTTTCGACCCGTCATAGACCAGGGACACAAGATACCCGTCGCCCTCTTCTGCCTTTTCGTTACGCGGCACAAAGACGGGTTCGTGAACGAAACAGCCCTCACCTGGCTCATAGGTCTTGGTGTTTCCGGTCTTCAGGTCAACATGAACGAAGGTGTCGAACGGCGCACCCTCCGCTTCCGGACGGGCCATGGTCGCGTAATAGCCGTGGCGATATTCGTGACCGGTGAAGCGCTCATCAAAGCGCGGGAATTCGCCGCCGATGTCGTTGAGTTCTGTTTCTGTGTAATCGTTGGTGTTGCCATCAAGATCAAATGTCCAACGCACCAATTTGCCAAGCTCAGTTCCCAGATCACGCACCCGCTTACCATCCACATCCGGGAAGAGCGGCACTCGGGAATACTTCATGACGTCAGCGACGACCTTCGTCTTCCCGCCCTCGTGGGTCGTGTAGGCATTCATCGGGTGGTAGACATAGCAGGGATCCCCTTCAAACCAGCGAATGCTGTCGACCCCGTCATTGCGACCCATAATTCCAATCCAGGTTGACTGGCTCGGGTCCCAGGCGATCATCGGCCCGCCTTTCATAATGCGGTCGATATCGATGGTGGCCGGGAAGATCGGGAAGATCACATGCTCGTCTGTGGTGATGAAGTCATGCACCATGCTGGCATAGGGTGCCTTGAACATCTCTGAGCGGGTGAGGTTCCCTTGAGCATCGACCACCTGGTAGGAAATATCAGGTGATCCTGGCCCAGCCGCCATATAGCCGAAGAACATCATCTCCCCTGTCTTGGGGTCAAACTTCGGATGCGCAGTCATTGGCCCTTCATACTTGCCGCCAAACTTATTGGATCCTTCGGTTTCAAGCGTCTTCATGTCCATCATCACAGGACTGGACCCTTCATCAAGTGCCCAGAGCTTTCCGGCATGCGCCACGATGTTGGTATTGGCGACATTGTTAGCGAGGTTCTCGGCCCCCGGCTTACGAGGTTCCCCAAAGGCTGTCCCGACGAGACGTTCGCCTGCTTCGCGCTGCGCTTTATATTGCTCGGTGCGCACCCAGCGATTGCGATAGCTTGCCTTGCCATCCTCCAGATTGATCGCATGAACCATGCCCTCGCCCAGGAACCAGTGATGGTGATTGCCTAGCGGCGGAAACATCGGGTTCGGCCCGTTACGGTATAGAGTGCCGTTAAGGTTGGTCGGCAATTCGCCCTGCACAATAAGGTCCGGCGCGTCGCACTCGACCATGACAGGGGCGAAATTGTTCTTCAGGACGGGGTTATTGGGAAAGGGCTTGGACATGGGATTGCTCCATGAGGTTAAAGACGATGGCCAAGTGGCTCGGTGTGATCAGGTCTTGCATGGTTATATAACACTGTTATATAAAAGATCAAGCTCACGCCTGCACAAGATGATCTAGCGCCGGACTCAAAAATGAACAGCTCTCAAAAACAGAAAACAAGAAAGCCGAGACGGGTATCCGCAGAAGTCCAGCGGACCGAGCTGCTCGACGCGGCGAGTGAAATGCTGGCGAACGGCGGCCCTGAAGCCCTCTCGGTTCGCAAGCTGGCAACCGCGGTGGGAACCTCCACCATGACCATCTACACGGCATTTGAAGGTAAGGACGGGGTCATTGCAGCGCTCTACGAAGAAGCCTTCTCACGCATGGGAGACTTCCAGGAGGCGGTGCCGAAGGGAGAGAGCCCGCTCGAGTGGCTGGCCGGTCTGGGGGTGGCCTACCGGCAATTCGCCCTCAAAAACCCGTCTTACTATGCATTGATCATGTCTGAGACCCTGCCCCTCTCTCAGTTCCAGGGGGCGGAGGATGAGCCGCTGGCGAGAGGCATTGCGCGTCAGCGGTCGTATCGGTCGCTGTTCGATGCCGTCAGCGCCTGCCAGGACCAAGGCTTGTTGTCCTCAGATCATGCGACCGAGGAGATCACTGCGGTGCTTTGGGCAGCCGTCCACGGACACGTAAGTCTCGAACTCGCGGGCTTTCACGAAAACCAAGACACCGCCGACAGCAGTTTCCTGCTGCTCACCCGTTCTGTCCTCGTCGGCTTGCTTACCAGCAAAGGCAAAAAGGCCTGGACCGAATTGCTTCAGGCCTAAGAGCTTCGGCGCGGATTAGTCTTCATCACCCTCACGGGCAGCCGGAAACGGCCCGAAGGGGAAGGGTTTTTCCTCACGATCAAACGTGATGAAGCTCAAGCATTCAAAGACATAGGCAATCAGCCGACGGCTGAAGCTCAACAGCTCCTCATTCTTGCCACCGCTTAAGAACACAACGATCAGTTGCACGGCGCCAAGAAGAATGGACAGAGAGAACGCAATATTCCCGAGAAACCAGAAACCTGCCATGTAAAGCAGACGTTGCCAAAGCGGCTCGTCCGTCTCGTCGTCAATATGGCTGGTATCAGGGCGGGGGCTCTGAGGTTCGGAGGATGTCGAAGCATCACTCATTGGGGGGATCTCCATTGGTTAGGACATCAAAGGCAGCATTTCTGCCGCCCTCTATATTTGGGTGTCCTTGCCCTTTCCTTCAATGATCCAGCGCAACAGAGCGGACCCGCAAAAGGTCAGTCTCCCCGCCATTCTCCGTACCCGACATTCCCTGGACCGCCTGAAGGAGATTGTTTCATCGGATCAAACAAGCCGAAGAGAAGCAGGCCGGCGACGAAGCCCCCCAAATGGGCTTCCCAGGCGATGGAGACCGTTTCACCAGAGAGCGACAGACCCGAAATCCCGAAAAGAAGATTGATGCCCAGCCAGACGCCAACAAACAAGAGCGTTCGGCGGTCGCTCAACGCCTCCAAGATGGTGGCTTGCGCCCGGGGTGCCCCTGGCAGGGACGGATCACGCGCCGTGATGAGCCCCAGCGGCCCACCGGCAAGAAAAACAAACCGTGCCGCGCCGCCCATCAAGCCGCTGATGGCGCCAGAGGCACCTACAACAAAGACAAGTTCGCCCGCATGAAGGACGATATGGGTTATCCCACCGATAATCCCGCACACAAGGAAGAAAAGCAGAAACCGGATCGTCCCGAAACGCCGCGCCACCGGTGTGCCAAAGGCCAATAACCAGATCGAATTGAAGATCAAATGTCCCCAGTCCGCATGCAGGAACATGTGAGTGACAAACCCAGCCAGGTCGACCACCAAGCCGCCGGGCAGCGGAACCACTTCACCGGACGGCAGTGGCGCATAGCGGGCCGGGCTTAGCGCAAAATAGGCAATGAGCCTGTTCGCCTCTGCAGGATCCATAAAGGTCACAAGCAGATGGACACCAAAAAGAGCGCCGACGAGCCCCAAAATGACAGCGGGTGCATTAAAGGCAGGGGGTTCGGTACTCTGGTTAAAATCAGCCACGGCTCAGCGCATCCTCTACAAGCGGCAAACGGTCATTGCCGAAATACATATCATCCCCGTTAACAAACATGGTCGGTGACCCAAAGCCACCCCGTTCGATGACCTCTTCCGTGTTTTGTCGGAGCCGGGCCTTCACATCGTCTTCTTTAATGCGCGCCGCGACGTGTGCCGGGTCGAGCCCCACCTTCTCACATATCTCCGCCAGAATGTCCGCTTGAGAGATGTCTTTGAGGTCTCCCCAATAGGCTTCAAATGTTGCCCAGGCGAACTCGGGCAGCTTGCCCTCATCCAGCGCCACGATTGCCGCCCGCATAGGGTCTACGGCCCGCACCGGAAAAACCGGGGGTTGGCCGATTTTCACGCCGCAATAACGCGCCCAGTCCTGCAAATCCTTAACGTAGTAGCGGCCCTTAACTGGATGAGGGTTCGCTCGTTGCTCATAGACCGCTTCGTTAACTTTGTTGAAGATGCCCCCGACCAGGACCGGCTTCCATTGGATCTCTGCCTTGGTGCGCTCAACCATCGCTTCGACACGGGCAAAACACAAATAGGTCCAAGGGCTTGAGCAATCAAAATAGAACTCCAGAACCGCCATCTTCCTCTCCCTATACCTTGTTCATTGGGCGCGAGTGTGACGTGCAGCCCCCGGATTCGCAAACACGCGTTAACACTTGCCCCTGCCCCGTTTCAAAACAGGACAGATGCGCTCCTGGCGTTAACGAAGGGCGTTCCTCCCCGGGCCAGCAACCCATGTAGGCGCGATGACTTTTCGTCGAAACTGCTTCAATAAAGGGCTGATAACTGCCGTTTTTTGAGAGTGTTAACGGCTGCCAAGCGCTGGCACACCGGTTGCAACCACTTTGGTGACTTTAACAGATGACCAAAGAAAAGATTATGACAACCCGTTTTCCACAGCTCAGCCTCGCGATCGCCCTAGGCGCCGCATTGGCACTTCCGCTCCTCGCGGAAGATGTGTTCGTGGCGGACGAAGGGACGGCTTCTGTTACCAGCGCAATTGGCACCGAAAACAATGACCAGGAAAATTCTGGCACGCCAGCTGCACTGACCTTGCTCAACAACGAAAACAAGTAAACGGAGAGATCCCGTGTTCTCTACGACAAAAAAAGCTCTCAGCTCACCGAGTGGTATCAAGAAAGCAGCACTTCTGCTTGGTCTTGGCGTTGCCCTCACAGGATGCATCAGCCCAACTGCAGGCAGCGACGGTCGCTACACAACGCCGATCGGCAACGCGCCTGTGATCAATAATGAAACACCTTATTCCAGCGCGCTGCGCTGCATCGGCAGCCGCATGGCTGGCACAGCAGCTGCGCCGCGGATCGCGGTTGGCAACATCAAGGATTACACCGGCAAGGTAGAACTCGAGGGTGGCGCGAAGCTGACCCAGGGCGCATCCTTGATGGCGATTTCCGGTCTCTCAAAAGCTGGCGTGATGCTGGTGGAGCGTTTTGACACATCAGTCGCCGAACTTGAGCTGAAATATGCCAATGATCGCCTGATTTCAGATGCAAACCCGGATGAATACCGTCAGATCCATGCCGGCTCCATTCGTGGCTCCGACTACTACATGGTTGGTGGTATCACCGAGCTGAACTTTGACATCCGCAATGGCGGTCTGGACAGCGCGTTTTCTGATCTGGACCCAACGGGTCTGTCAGCAACAATCAGCGGTCGTTTGTTCGTCATGAACGTAGGTCTCGACCTTCGCCTTGTCGACAGCCGGTCGCTCGAAGTTGTTCATGTTGTTTCTTACCAGAAGCAGATCATCGGTCGCGAGATTGTCGCAGGCGTGTTCGACTTCCTGAACGGCAACACGTTTGAGATCGGCGCTGGTGAGCGTGCGAATGAGCCTCTGCAGCTTGGCGTTCGCTCTGTGATCGAGCGTGCGATCCTGGAGATGATTGTTCCGCTCTATGGTACAAACCCATCAGCGTGCACGAACTTCGGTGCAGACGGTGACCCGCTTGGCGAAATTCACTACCGCTCTGCTCCTCAGAACTACGGCGTCCAGCAGGCTCAGGTCCACGCACCTGCCCCGCAGGCTTATGCTCCGGCAGCACCTGCTGCTCACACAGCGCCTGTAGCTCAGCCGCAGACAGTAGCAACACGCACGACAGTTGCCGCACCGGTCATGAACGACCCTTATGGCTACTACTCTGAACCGATCTTCTCAGACCGCCTACGCAGCAGCCAATACTAAGCGCAGGCATGTCGCCAACGCTTCGCCCATCCGGGCAAGCAACAGACTGAAAGACACGAGACAGAATTTTCAAGAACCGGACCTGCGGCAGACCAAGCCAAAGGACCGGTGGATGAGGCGGCTTGCCTGCCCTTCCAACACCAAGTTCGTTGAGAGCAACTTAGGGAGAGCTTCGGCTCTCCCTCTTTTTTTCTGCCTTTGACACACAAATTTAAAAATCTACCTGAATACAGACGGGTCCAGGCTCGATAAACTCTCCGTTTTCATAAGGGAGATGCACCTTGGCAGAAGAGGCCGCCCAAAATCTGGTCTATGTGGGGTCGCTGGATGACTCCGTGACACGTCACCCCTGGGACGGAATATCTCAGCCAGGTTTTGAAGAGATAATTTTTCGGCATGTGATCATCGGCGAACCAGTAGCCATTAACGACGGGTACTTATTTCAATCCGAATGGGCAATCAACGACATCATGCTCGGTTCTGACTCAATCCTGAGACAACTTGTCGAAGCCAAATTCCTCAAAGTGTTGTGCCGTGCACCAAACTTCGAAGATATGCCGGACAAAATGGAAGGCGACGTGGCAACCCACACCGCACTAAAACAGAGGAGTGACTATCAAGATATACGGAGTGCCGCTCACGACCTCGGCAAGTCTCTTCTTGACAATGGCGCGTACGTCAAATGGCCAAACGTCGACATAGGGATGGGTTTCTACAGACTATGCGGCGCAGCAAAAGACGCTATTCGAAGCAGAGTGACTCGCAAAGAGTTAGAAGCGCACGATAGCATCAATGCAATGATGCAGTCTGCACTCAGAGAACTCATTGCACGCTTTGAGGATTCACCCAAAAGTATTCGTGGGACCCTTGAATCAGACGTGATACCTGACGTCATCAAGTCCTACAAATGCAGGCCATCTATCGCGCAAACTTTCACGAAGACACTGATGGGCCTTGCAAATGAAATGTACCACGTCAATTTCGCGGCTCTAATGGCGCCCACAGAACTCGCCAAACATAATGCGGCCGGCATGGCGGTCGAAACACGATCATCGTGGAGATTCAGCGAACTTCTGGAAATTGGGACGCTGCCCGAGAGCTTCCATCAAGAACATTACCGGTCACCGGTGAGTGTACATATTCCGCATGATTTTTCATCGATCCCAATCGCCGGCATTCTTGAATTTGTTCAGAACGGAAAAGGTGCGGCGGCTGTCAAACAACAGTTTCTAGATACTGAGCGGCGTATTTTTCACGGTAATGAGCAAGCCCTGTCAGACCGACAGCGGTGCATCGATGAATTGAACGTGGCGATCGACATCGTCCTCTTTGGTGAAAAAGACCGCAAAACAGCATATCAGGCCAATAGGCTATTGCAGATTGGAGCGCAGGTGTTTGAAGTAGGATCAGCCTTGGCGGGCGACCTCGTTGGCTTCCTAAATCCAACATCCCAAAAACCCGCAGACGTTCCACCAGATAACACAACAGCGCAAGTTCTAGCTTCTGTTCAGCCAGAGATACCAAACATTGTTCAAAGGATCGCTTACGCCGCACGAGGTCCGACTATTACGGTCTCTAACACTAGCTCTTCGCATGGAAGTCTAATTAACTTGCCGCTGCGACCAAACAGCTGCAAAAGCTACCTCAACGCGATAAGGAAGGTTGAAACTGATTTCGGAAGCAAATCGCTAAACGATGACTGATCGTATGGTCACGAAAGTCCCGGCTGTCCTCTTCTCCCTCAGCCGGGTCACCCAAGAGCTGCCCTTAAGCGAGGATTGAGAACAGCTCTTCGTTCGTAGACGTGTCCCCACTGGCCCGCCCATAAAGCTGATCGACCAGGCTTGGTGTCTCGTCTGCCTCCTCATCGCTTTCTTCCAATGAGTCCAGAAGCGTCTGCACCAGCTCGCTCTCGTCAGTACCAGCGAACTGCTGAAGACCAGGCGGTGGGCCGTCAGGACGATTGGCTTCGAAAAGGCTGGCGAGCTTTTCTGTATCAAGCGAGCCGTCTTCTTTAACGATGCCATCCGCCTCCTCGCCAAAACGCTCACTCAGGCGCGACTGAATTTCAGTCCCATCCACGCGTCCGGACTCAAGAGCTTCATTCACCTTAGCGGCGACATCATCGCCAGTCGGAGGAGCCTGCAAGCTTGCGCCAGACGCTCCGAATGTTTGGAAGAGTGATTGTGCTCCCCCAAGTGCTTCAATAGTCATGGGCTTTTCTCCATTTCCATGAGGTTGGAAAGGCAGGTTGGCCCTCAGACGTTTAGCCTCCAGTTACCATGATGATGTCGAAATTCGTCTCGCAGGCCAGCATGACCAAAAGCGCAGATTTAAAATTCAACAAGACTGTCAAAGTGTTTAAACGCGTCCTCGATCTAGTGAGCAAACTCAACCGTCCGGCCCGTAAAACACCTGGGCTCCAATAACGCCTGTGATGGTGCCGGCCTCGTTAAAGACGGGCAGACCGACGCTTTGCGTCCGAAGATATTCGCGTCCTTTAACCGCTGACTGAGACTCCGTAGAGACAGGCTCTCCGGCGGTCACCACGAGATCAAGAAAGGCCCCGACATATCGGTCAACAGGTTCCTCGGCCCCATAATCCAAAGGCTGATTGGTGGGATCGTTACCACGCACGGCCACAATGTCTGAGCCCAAAAACCGGCAGACCCAGCCTTTCTCCGCATCATGCGTGTACCAGAATACACGCGGCAGAAACCGCACTGCGTCGAGCAGATCCACCTGCTTTTCGTCCGGCCCAGTCCGTGACGAGGCCCAGCCACGCGCCACGTCCTCAAAGTCGACAAGGAAGGGATCTGTAAGCCGGAAATCCGTCCCCCACCCAGCTTCACCCTGATGGTCGTCAAATCCGTAGTCAGACGATTGTGTGGTTCCCATGCATCCCCCAAGGGTTAACCATCTCGACCGGTGGCACACGCCTTTGGTGCGATCGCCCCTAACTCATCGAACTAGAGTGTCATCATTACTCATTTCCCACCAAAGAAGTATCTCCCCGAGTGATCGCATCTATGCTATTCTCTCATGGAGGAGTGCTGATCGGCCCTTTGATTCGAGTGAATTTGGGGCATGCGATCATGAGTGAAGTATCAGCAACACCGTATGGGGAAGCGCTCCAAGCGCGGGCAACAAAGCGACGCGGACGGCCTCTTCGAAACGGGCCTGACAGACGCGAAGATATCATTCGCGCTTCGACGCTTCTTTTTCTCAAAGATGGGTACACAGGCACAACGCTCAGGCGCATTGCAGGAGCCGCTGACGTCAACGTTGCACTCGTCCACTACTATTTTACGAGCAAACAAGGGCTCTATCAGGAAGTCCTCAATGCTACACTCAATACGACACTGGCTTCTCTAAAAGGCTTTCAGCGCGCGCCTTCATCCGTCGATGAGATAGCCAGAACACTGACTGCGCCCCTCTACGAGCACCCGGACCTGTTTCAAACACTTACCAGCGCTGATGCACCTGCTGAAGCCCGTGACGCGGCAGAAGCTGTGATGCGACGGCTGTCGCTCAGCCTCACAGGATGCATCAGAACACTCCAACAGCTGGGAAGAATTCGACGTGATCTGGACCCTGAGCTGTTTGCCAGGACGTGTCTCGACCTTTGCTGGGGGCCATTCAGATTAGAGCACTCCGTCTTGAATCAGGATGACGCCGAGACGCCAACGACTTTATCTAATGGTTTGCTGGCCCGTCATGTAGAACAAAACACCCTCGTGCTTGCGAGTGCTGCAGCAGCAAATACTGAGACCTATCACTTCACAGAAAAAAGGGGGGCATAAGCCCCCCCTTCCGCCGCTTCCCCGAAAGGGTCACTCAGTAGCCGACGCCACCATTGAAAGTCGTCGCGCCTCGGAAAGCGGTTGTTTCAGAGGCATAGCCACTTGATTTGCGGTTCAGGAAAACCTCTGCATACCGGATATGGGTGCGGCGGTCAGAGCCTGTGAAGTATGCATTGCTGCTCGGACCGCACGCCAGACGGCCTTCGTTCCCATAGTGGAGCGACTGTCCGTCCAAACACTCGATCACCTGACCATGTGTGTAGTCGGGCTGCCCACCACCATCGGGAACTTCGCCGATCGTGGCAACCAATGCATCGCCCATCTGGCAAAACATCAATTCACCGCTGCCCGTCGCAATATCAATCTGGTTGGAAGAGACGGCAAGATAAGCCGCTTCTTCGAGACCTTTAGCATCAAGACATACGCCGCGAACCGCACGACTCTTGACGCGCTCTTCCTTAACGACAACCCGCAATGGACCAATGGTGATGGGCGCTCTAGCTGCATTCACAATTGTCCCACCGGCACCCCGGCGTTCTTCGCCAAACACATTACCGCGTAGGTTGCTGGTATTGAGGCGCCCGCCTGCACGGGATGCAGCGGTTGCTGCACTGGTAGCGGCGGAGTTCGCAATCGCCTCTGCGGCTGCATTGGCATTGGAAGAGTTGTTGATATTGATATCACCACCACCATTGCCGCCACCATCGACGTTCACGGTGATGTTGTTCACATTATTATTGTTGTTGACGTTGTTATTGGTGTTGTTGTTCGTGTTGTTATTGACGTTGTTATTTTCAACATCGACATTGTTCTCAACGTCCAACTCGAGGTCTACATCGAGCTTGACCTTGTTTTCGACATCAACATGGACGTCGATATCGCCACCTTTGTCATCGTGGCAACCACAATCATCGTCCCAACCGTCATCCCAATGATCATCGGGCTCGTCCCAACCGCCACCGCAGTCGTCTTCCCAACCACAGGCTTGCGCCTGGTCGGATGAGACCGTCATCACAATCGCACCTGCCGCAAACGCAAACAGGCCGAGAAAGAGAAATACATAGAGTCGTTTCATTTTGGCACTCCGGAGAGCTGTTATTGCTCCATTTTTGGAGCTTTTGGGTTTCTTGACCCCATCAATGCAGATGCCATGCCGTTTAGAGAGCCAAACATAGTGTCCCTAAAGCGACCGTGCGTCATGTCCCTCTGTGCAACTTTGTAGCCATCCCCGCCGTGAATTGGTTAACAAGTCCGCGGGCGAAAAGAACAGTCCAGACATTGCCAACAAGAGAAAACGCTTTGTGTTCTGCCATATCTCGCGAACACGCCGACCCTGTCTCCGTCATGTCGTTAAGTTTTGGCATGCTTTTCGCTGAGTGTCCGACCAAGCAGTCCAGCGCCAGGCCCCAGTGTTCTATATCGGGAATGGCGCCGGTGGTATGAGACAGTTAGTAAGGGACCAATGGTCGAGGATTTCCTGACGAACATGGGCGAAATGCAGTCCAGCGCCTCAAGGAAATCCAAGATCTGGAAGTGTAAATGACGCATCAGACGGTACAGGGGCTACTCGACTATTGGAACGACCTACGTGGCAGCCGCCCGGCGCCCAAACGTAGTGAAATCGAACCGCGGGATTTGAAGCGTATCCTTCCTCATGTATTCATCCTGGAACGGAACGATCGATGGACGTATAGGTTCCGCCTCGCCGGCACCGGCCTTTGCAGCGTTTACGGCATGGAATTCCGCCGCCATAACATGGCAGCTCTCTGGCAGGATGAAAGTCAGCAAGACATACTTGCCCTGCTGAACGATGTGACCGGCTCTGGAACCATCGGTCTCGTTGAGTACACCGCGGAAACACCAGACGACAGACAACTGTCTCTCGAAATGGTTCTGCTCCCGCTTGCACAAGACAATGGCGCAATCACCCGCGTCCTGGGTGCAATCGTTGCACTCGATGAATTTCCATGGGTCGGCGAACATATGCTGATCCGCCAGTGGGTCGACCGGATCCAGCGGCTTGATCCGGAAGAACTTCCTGCGGCACCGCCGATGATCACCAACGCGCGCAAGGTCGTGCAGGCCACACCACCGCGCCCATCGCCCATTGCCAGCCTTGGAACACGGCGCCAAAGCCATACGGCAGAACGCCCCTATCTACGATTGGTCCGGGATGCAAGCCTGGAAATTGACAAGGCTAAGTAAGGCGTCTGGTCAACCGGCCGCAGCTTTGACCGCTGCGGTTTTAGGTTGCTTCGGTTTTGTGATGGCTGACGCATCCAGGCCTTTGACGTCATTCAGCTGACAGCTGCTAAAGTCAACACCCTCAACCTTCGCGTCCGTCAGATCAGCGCCTTCGAAGTTCGCGCCGGTGACATCAGAAGAGGTGAGATCAGCTCCCTGGAGCGTTGCACCTGTAAAGTCACACTGACGTAGGTCAGCGTGTGTTAGATCAGCCTCGACCAGATTGGCGCCACGCAAATTCGTTGGCCATGCCCGTCCGCCGCCGCCCGCAATCGGCATGGCGGAAAGATCAGCAGAGATCAAAGAAGCTTTGGACATTTTCGCGCACTGAAACTTCGCACCCCTGAGATCGGTATGGGAGAAGTTTATCTGAGCCAGCATCGCACCCGAAAAATTCGCCATGGAGAAAAAGCTGTGCTCAAAATTCGCGCCGCTGAGAATGGAATCGGCAAACTCCGCCGCTGACAGGGCAATGCCCGGATGCGCAAAACCGGTTAGGTCGACGCCTTTAAACACCGCCTGCTCACCCTTGGCGCCACCGGACATCATCCAGTCTTTATGATTTGCCATAAGGACATCGACCGAGATGCCCAGGTCTTCAGCGGTACGGGGCATGATGGCTCCCTCCACCGATTTGGCGGCCATCAACTCCACTTTATTGAAGCGCGCAGCGGTCAGGTCCACACCTTCAAGACAGGCGCCATCCAATACGACCCCGATCAGTTCGGCGCCGCGAAGGTTGGCCCGCGCAAGGTTCGCATCCGTGAGGTCTGCCCCATCCAGCACAGCGCCGGAAAGATCGGCCCCAGTGAAATCACAGCCAGACAGCCGCGCGCCCTTGAGGTTTGCCTGGAAGAGATCGGTTCCTGAACCCATTGCACGGCCCATCCGCACCTTTTCAAGGTTTGAGTGACGGAGATTGGCGTCGTCGAAGCGGGACTCTGAGTCACCATTATCGACATAGGACAGCTCACCCTCCTCGGACTGACGCATGATCGTACCTTCACGGAGATCACTGTCCGTCAAATCAGCGCCTTCAAGATTAGCGCGCGCAAAGCGGGCGCCTCTGAGATCAGCCCGCGTCAGGTCAGCATTGCCGAAGTCCACGCCCGTCAGGTCTGCGCCAAACAAGTTGGCTCGGGTTAGGACTGCATCTTTGAAACTGGCATTTGCGGCATGCAGACCAACCAGTTCAGCGTCTGTCAGGTCAATCTTATCAAACCGGAGCGACTCAACATTTTTATGGCTGAGATTAAGGCGATCTCCACCACGCTGGCGCCTCACAAACTTCATGTGAAGTTGAAGCGCGGTCTTCAGCTCCTGGATATCCATCCGAGCATAATCGACAGTCGAGTCCGACATCGCGGGTTGTCTCCCATTGCGAAACCCCACTATCGCTCTATGCCTATTTAATTTCCGTAAATCATACCCGTTATGCACAAAGGCCATGCCCAGCATTAACCCGGCATGGCCCAATTGCGTTAAGCTGTGAGTAAGGTTTTACGCAGCACTCGCCTCTTCATCTTCCGCAATACGGACATGCTCCGCCGGAAGCGGCGCTTTTCCGAGAATGTCGTCAGAGATTTTCTCCGCGATCATGATGGTGGGCGCATTGGTGTTACCGCCAACAAGGGTCGGCATAACAGATGCATCAACGACACGAAGGCCTTCCAGGCCGCGGACACGGCAGCGGTGATCGACAACGGCCATATCATCATTGCCCATCTTTGCAGTACCGACCGGGTGATAGATGGTTTCCGCTTTCTCGCGGATCCAGGCATCGATCTCTTCATCCGTCTGAACATGCGCGCCGGGCTCTACCTCATCACCTGAATAAGGCGCCATGGCAGGCTGCCGTAGAATGTTACGGACCATTTTCACGCCATCGCGCATCACGACACGGTCGTTTGGTGCTTCGAGATAGTTTGGCTGAATGAGCGCCGGTGCCTCAGGGTCTGTCGATTTCAGGCCAATAAAGCCCTTACTTTCCGGCCGAAGCTGACAAACATGAACAGTGTAGCCATGACCGTACGGTTCTGCACGCGCATGATCCTGCATGACCGCAGCGACAAAATGGATCTGTACATCCGGCATTTCCAGCTCTGGGCGCGTCTTGAGAAACGCGCCGGCTTCAAGGCCGTTGGAGGTGCCAAGCCCAGATTTGAAGAACACATATTGCATACCCGTCATCAGCATCCGCGCAGGGTTCGTTTGACTGAACAGGGTAATGGGCTGCAAGCATTCTTCGATGACGGTGGCGTCAAGGTGGTCCTGCATATTCTGACCAACACCGGGGATATCAGCGACCACATCAATACCGAATTTCCGCAGATATTCACCGTTACCAATGCCTGATAGCATAAGGGTTTGAGGCGAATTGATCGCACCACCACTGAGGATAACTTCTTTGCCGGCCTTTGCCTGAATCGTCTGACCTTTTTGCGTATACTCAACCCCGACGGCTTTCTTCCCTTCAAAGAGGATGCGTGAAGTCAACGCTTCTGTCTCGACGGTCAAATTTGGGCGATCAAGAACAGGCGTCAAATATCCTTTGGCAGCGCTGCACCGCTGATTGTTTTTGATCGTGAGATGATAAGGACCGACGCCTTCTTGCTGCGGCCCGTTAAAGTCTTTCGTTGTCGGATGTCCGGCCTGCTCGCCAGCTTCTTTGAAAGCATCAAACAGAACATTGGTGTTCTGAACATCAGACACGCCGAGCGGACCCTCTCCGCCATGGAACTCGTCAGTACCGCCATCATAGCCTTCGGACCGTTTGAAGTAGGGCAGTACATCCGCAAATCCCCAACCTTCGAGACCCAATTGGCGCCAATGGTCATAATCGCGTGCATGACCGCGAATGTAGATCATGCCGTTGATAGACGATGACCCGCCAAGGACCTTTCCGCGCGGCCAAAACAACCGCCGGTTATTGAGGTAGGGCTGCCCTTCTGTGTCATAGTTCCAATTAGTCTTTGTATTGTTGCCAATCAGCTGCCCGACACCTGCAGGCATATGGATCATGATGCTCTTGTCTTTAGGTCCGGCTTCCAGCAGCAAAACCTTATTCTTTGGATCGGCTGACAGGCGGTTCGCAAGCACGCATCCAGCGCTGCCGGCGCCAATAATGATGTAGTCAAATTCGCTCATTCTGGATTCTCTCCCGTTCCGCCCTATGTCGCTTTTCAACAGCGAAACACGCTGTCGACCGCACCAGAGCTCACTTTTTCTTTGCGCCCATCATCGACTGAGTTCAATCATGACGCAAGCGTCAACTTTTGAATTGGGCCTGAAAATCTTGCCTTGGACCTTCCCCAACGTCAGGGGACGAGCGTTACAACGGTTCGACGGTTCAGCGGCTCACGAACGCCGTCACCCGTCTGCACCGCCAGGCGGCTTTCGCCATATCCGATGACTTCGACAGCATCCGGCAAAGCCCCCATTTCAACGAGGGTTAGTTTGACGACTTCTGCCCGACGGACAGAGAGTTCGTCATTATAGAAAGAAGGTCCTGATGTATCTGTATGGCCAGCTGAGATGATTTTGCTGTGGCCCCCTGCCCGCGCTGCATCGATGGCGGTGGACAAGACTTCCAATGCTTCCGCCGACAAGAACCACTCGTCAAAACCAAAATAGACGATGAATTCGGCGACATCAGGAAGCGCAACAACCGGTTCGGGCTCCGGCGCCAATTCAACTTCGAGGCGTCCCATTAAAGTCAGAAAACGCGCACGACACTGGTAAATCTGTGTAAGGGGTGCGCCGAGCGACAATTCGTGCACCCAACAGTCGTAGGCAACCTGCGCCCGCGCAGCTATGTCCGGGACAATCTCTTTGGCACCGCGAGAAAAGGCGCTCATCAGGCGGTCCCGGGCATTTTGCAGATCTGCCGATCCCTCACCTTCGGCCGTCGGCGGCAAAGGTGTCACATCTGCTCCATTACCGGCCTGTATCGCACGTTCGGCATAGAAATCGGCACTGTCACCAGCGCCAAATCCACCGCCGCGGCTAACAGCCAGATCGAGGTAGTGCTTGTACAAGGCCTGTTGGAAGGCGGTGCCGCTGGGGCTCATGTCCTGAGCGTCATCCACAAGAGACGCACAACTGGCCAGCAAGACAGCCGCCAGGCCAACAATCACCTGTCTCAACATTGAAGGCACCGCACTCATTCTCGATTTATGGTTAATTTTTCGTTGCCCCAACAATCCCGCATCTGACATGGAATTCGCCCTTTTTTTGAACCTTTTTCGCAGCAAACGCCGCTGTATCCCGACGATTTTGTTTATAGCGCGAGGAATGAGGCACTGACCAGCCATTCTCCAAACATCCGCCCAAGGGTGTAGCCAGTCAAAATAAGACCTCTTTAACCCCCCATCACTAGCTTGAACGGACGGATGCCCTAAAGGCGGCATTTTGGCCTCGGAGGATCAAACGCATGTCGCAATCCATGCCGTTGGAGACAAGTGAGACCCAAGCGAACCGACGTCGGTACGAGCGCACACGGCTCACCGTCGCTGGACGCCTTATGCTGCCATCCGGCGGCGAATACCCCTGTGATGTTGAAGATATCTCAGAAGGTGGCATTGCGCTTCACAGCCAAGCCGACGGAGAAATCGGCGACAGAGTGATTGTCTATCTCGATAGGCTCGGACGGTTTGAAGGCCAATTGGTGCGTCGTTTCGACGGCGGATTTGCCATCGAAACAAGCCTTCACACCAATCAAAGGGCGCGTCTTGTTGAACGCATAGAGCTCCTCAAAGGTCACGCTGGCGGCGGCGACATCGCAGATCTTCCCCAGCGCGCAATTCGGCGCACGCCAACTGAAACCGAAGTTTCTGAAGGCGCTCGGCTGACAATCGAGAATGGCGAGGAAGTTCCATGCCGGGTTCTCGACATTTCCCTGACAGGTGCGCACCTGAAAATCAAAAATCGCCCTAAAGTCGGAACCCATGTCACCGTTGGAAAAACTCTCGGACGTGTCGTCCGTCACACCGATGACGGCGTCGGCGTCGAGTTCCTGAAAACCGGCAAACTCGCAAGCTAGGCTGCGCAAAGCAGTGCTCCCCTTTTTTGGTAGAGCCGCCTACACTCTGCCCAAACAAAACAAGCGAGGGGCGGGATGTCTGAAGCAATTTTGAACTACGAGCTGAAAAACGGCGTAGCTGTCCTTCACATGGACGACGGCAAGGCAAATGCTTTGGGGCACGACATGATCGGCGCCATTTCCAATGCGTTAGACCGCGCAGAAAACGAAGCGAATGCGGTTGTTTTGATGGGACGCGAAAACCGCTTCTGCGCCGGATTCGATCTATCGGTTATGTCATCAGGGTCGGAGGCAGTGACCAATCTCGTAACGAGTGGCGCAAACCTCATGACCAGGTTTTATACTTACAAGCTCCCGATTGTTTCTGCCTGCACCGGCCACGCGCTGGCCGCTGGCGGACTGCTTCTGCTTGCATCCGATTATCGGGTGGGTACCGAAGGCGACTTCAAGATTGGCCTGAACGAAGTCTCTATCGGCATGACCACACCCCAATTCCTGATCGACTTTGCGAAGGATCGGGTCCCTACCCGTCTTTTTGCCCAGGCAGTGATCCACGCCCGCCTCTTCTCTCCCGATGAGGCAACGGAAGCAGGCTTCTTGGACGAAGCTGTCGCTGGCGACGCGTTGGCAGCCACAGCCCTTGCTGCAGCGGAACGCCTGGGTGCCTTGTCTCAGCCTGCCTTCGCCAACTCAAAGAAGAAGGTCAATGCGGACACTGTCGCGCACATCAACGCCACACTGAACGCGGATTCATCCACATTTGACGGTGCGTCATAGGGCTGGCCCCCGTCGCCAACAAACGGTATGATTCTCCTGCTGGTAGTCGATGATGACCCATCGAGAGGAGCTGTCATGCACCAATCAAAAGCGAAAGTCCTTGCGCAGACGCAGAGCGCTCAAAACGTTTCTCATCGTGCAGCGTGGGGAACCATAGCCGCGGCGACAGCTGTCGCACTCATGATTGGTCTTACCTCTCCGGCGAAAGCGGCCTGTGACCCGACAAGCACCGAAGGCATCATTGGCGGCATCGCAGGAGCGGCCCTTGGCGGGTTTCTAGGCTCGAAAGTTGGAAGCGGCAGCGGCCGCACGTTCGCAACCATTGGCGGTGTGCTTGCCGGCGGTCTCCTTGGCAATCAGGCGGCAACACGCTTGACCTGTGAAGATCAGCACGCAGTCTATTCGACGACCCAATCGACCTTGGAAGAATACCCAAGCGGCCGGTCTGCGACTTGGAACAATCCCGACAGCGGCCATTGGGGCACAGTGACCCCTACCCGGACTTATGTCGACAACAGCGGGCAGAACTGCCGCGAGTTCGAGCAGACCATCTATATTGACGGTCGCCCAGAAAAAGGCGTTGGCGAAGCCTGCCGACAGCCAGACGGAACCTGGCGCATCATCGACGGCTAGAGACTTCTAGATCCCAACAGAAACAGAGGCGAATGGCTCTTTGCAGCCGTTCTTTTGCGCGTCTGTTTTCCGACAATTTGAATCGAATTTCAGTAATTAAAAACATAGGAGAATTTTATTCTATATTTATTCAAGTATAAATAAATACAAATCAAATAAATAGACATGATATCAAATCATGCCGTGCATGCTGACCAATACAAATCGACAGATTGGGATTGGTTACATGTTTTTATTGCGTATCACAGCAGGGTTTGCGGGAGCCCTCTTGCTCGCGGCTTGCGGGACAAACACATCAAGCATCCCCGGCTCAACGGCCACCATCGGAGGGCTTGGATCAAACGTCCCTTACGTTGAGGCACCCACCGCGCCCCTCTTCATAGGGAGAGGAAATGCGATGCCCGTTGGCGCGGAAACACCGCCCCCGTTTGGGTTCGTTGGATTTTGTCAGCGCCACCCAAGCGACTGCACAGGAAGCTCCAATCGCCCAGCATCGCTGCAGCTAACAGATCGGCGTTGGAACCAACTTCAGGACATCAACAGACGCGTCAATAATTCGGTCACACCGGTTGAAGATGCCGACCTCTACAACACCGCAGAATGGTGGGCCTACCCTGCCGCGAGCGGCGGTGACTGTGAGGACTTTGTTTTGCTTAAACGGCGTCTGCTGATCGAGAGTGGCTGGCCGGCCGACACCCTGTTGATCTCCGTTGTCAAAGAACGGAATGGCGCCGGACATGCGGTTTTGTTGGTTGTGACCAACGACGGCGAATATGTACTCGACAACAAGACACGACATATTCGCCTCTGGCAGGAGACTCCCTACACATGGGTCAAGCGTCAGTCCCGTCATCATCCTTACGTCTGGGTAAGAGCTGGCAATGGCGGAGGTGGCAAGAGTGCAGCACTTGGCGATCCAAGCCTTATGGCCCCAATCGCGGAACCGACCGCCACGCTTCGCCCCGCTTTGTTTTCGTAATCCCCCCGATCAGACTGACCCCCCATCGGTCTGATCCTGTCGAGACCGGCCCCGCCTTCCCAGGTGGGGCCGGAACTCTTTTGTATGACCTGCGTTTGAAAGGATCAGCGGCCCTTCCATTGCGGTGCGCGTTTTTCGGCGAACGCTTTCGGTCCCTCAATCAAGTCTTCGCTCTTAAAGAGCGCTCCGACAGCCGGGTAATGGCCAGAAACAGCTTTCTCTAGATTGGCTTCATCAAGGCCCTGGTAGACGGATTCCTTTGAGGCACGGATCGACATGGGCGAGCAAGCCATGATCTCCGCGGCCCATTTCTTAGCCGTATCCATCAGATCTCCAGCCGGAACAACCTCATTCACAAAGCCAAGGGATTGCCCTTCGGCCGCAGGCACCGTGCGGCCCGTAAGGATCATGCCCATAGCCTGTTTCACGGGGATTTGCCGCGGCAGACGGTGCAAACCGCCCGCAAGTGCGGCGAGACCCACTTTGGGTTCCGGCAGGGCAAACGTCGCTTTGTCCGATGCAATGATAAGATCCGCCGCCAGCGCAATCTCAAAACCGCCGCCCATCGCAACACCATTGACTGCGGCAATGACCGGTTTGGCCATATCGTAGCGCGCGGTCAAACCAGCAAAGCCAGTCGGCGGCACTTCAAGCTTGTTGCCTTCCGCCTGCCATTTTAGGTCATTGCCTGCGCTGAAAGCGCGGTCGCCGGCGCCGGTGATAATTGCGACCCACAGGTCTGGGTCTGCAGCAAAATCATCAAACGCCTTGGCCAATTCAAAGTTCGCTGGCGGATGAAGTGCATTCATCCGATCGGGCCGGTTCATTGTCACGATGAGCAGATGTCCATCCTTCTCAACCGTGCAGTGTTCATAATCAGCCATGAGGCGTCTCCAATTGTCGTTTTGAGCTCAAATTTGGCGAGACTGTGCCTTGCGACGGACAGTATCGCAAGTAATCCGCCAAAAACGCAGGGGATTGAGCCGATCTGGAAACCATTTCTAAACCACAAATTCATAAAGTGTGAACGGGTGGAACCTCATATTAGACCCGCGGGTTAAAATTGGGTGCCGCCATGAAACGGGCGCGCCTTGCGATTAGAGCAAATGAAGATGCAGAACAACGCCGAACAAATGGATGAAATGGCTCCTGAAGCCCAGGCCGAGGAGCAAGAAGACCGCGTGCTCGCCGACGGGCATTGGTCCCTGAAACACGGTGACGACGTTTACGGTCCCTATACGTTTGAAGCAATGGAGACCTACATCTCTGAAGGCCGCGTCGCAGGACATTCCATTATCGCCCCAACCGGCACCGAAGACTGGACCGAAGCAAAAGACGTTGCCATGTTTGCAGGGTTTTTCGACGAGGAAAAATCCAAGGTAACCGCCAGCACGCCATCGCACCCACAGGACCGACGAACCGTTTACGGATCAAAAAAAGGCCAGGTCGATCGGCGTAAGCGTCCAGACACCTCAAACTTCCTGATCATTACCGACATTAAATCACGCCACGGCGCGACTCTCGAACAATCGATCATGTCCTTGGGCGCGGCACTCAAAGTTGCAAACAATGCCTGGGTCGTGAACTGCAACGGGACAGCCCCTGGGCTTCTTAATCAGCTCTCGAAGGTACTCTCGAGTCAGGACGGCTTGTTCATTGCCGATGCAACACGAGACCGGACCGCATGGTACAATTTCGGTCCGGAAACTGACGCAAAAATCCGCCGCGTTTGGCGCCGCCCGGTTTAGCCCCTTGATCTAGTTTGGCCGCGGCCGAGGCAGGTGTCCCTGCCACGATCCTGCATCAACTGAATCACGGACATCAGGACGGGTACGAGGTTGCAAGGACTCATTCTCAGCTGACGTGCGGGCAGCAGTACCACTCTCCTGGTCATTGGAAACGGCTGTGCTCAAGCCTCTCGCGCCACTGGTAATCTGAGCGGAAGAGGAAACCTCACCGCCAACCAATAGACGCATAAGGTCTTCAGCTCTCCGCCAGCGCATCATCAGCGGTCCACTCATGGCGCTTACATCAGCGCATTTGGTTTCGGGTGACAACCCCCTGTCACACTTTACCGTCTCCCGAATGAGCTCGAGCTGAAAGTTCGACTTCCGCAAAAACTCATTGAGCAAACCCGCATCCCGCACCGCCGTGATCGACATGAGATATGCCCCACAGTCTGTCCGTTGGCGCTCTAAGATCTGGCCGAGAGCGCGCGCGTCAAACACATTATTCGGCGGCGAGGTTGTACAAACACGCCAAAGGACTTCGGCTGCTGCGTGATCGAACAGTTGAATGAGCTCTCGATACCGGTTGTCCAACGACAAGTAGATCCGGGACATGTCCGCAGGGTCCCAATCCCGAAACGCGTCAATAAACTGAATAATATCGACATCTATGCCGCGCGCTGGTGCAGCCCTGAACGCTGACGGCTTGGGCAACTGCAGGCCGCGTTGCACGAACGAATAGTCTGTCGCCCCAGCTATATCCGGTTCTTGTTCGGGGGTTTTGGGGATCAGGAGAAACTGAACACCAAGCGGTCGCTCTTCAATGTGAAAGAAGAAGCTCTGCCCGGATCGGGCCACAGAGCCCTGGGCGGCGTCGCCGGTGCGCCGACCATTGAGAGAGAAGGATTGTCCCCGCCCCGAAGAAAACCGCCCCACCACGCGGTCATCAGCTTCCTGCAAGGTCAGCGTCATTCCAGCAGCCGTGCCAATCCCGTCAAACTGGCCCGTAAAACCAGAGGCGTAAGCAGGCGAGGCCGCGATCAAGGCAATCACAAAGGCAGACCACCTGAATAAAATCAACACGGAACCCAAGCCCTCATAAGTCAGAACAACACAAACACAGTGGTCGAAGGCACGGGATTAGCGGCCCTTAAAGTCCGGATCTCGCTTCTCAACGAACGCAGCCATGCCTTCCTTCATGTCTTCCGTGCGCATCAATGGCAGAAGCTGCAGATAGACATGGTGGACATGCTCGGTGAATGGTTCGTTCAGCCCCATACGCATCATGCGCTTGGCCGATTGCACGGCAAGCGGGGCATTGGCGGCGATCTCACGCGCTAACGCACGGGCCCGCCCCATCAGTTCCTCAGCAGGGACCACTTCCGATGCAAGGCCCCATTCGACCGCCTCTTCGGCGCTCAGTGTCCGCCCGGTGAAAATCAATTCCGATGCCTTCTCCCAGCCCAGAAGTCTGGGCAGAAACCAGGTGCCACCTGATTCAGGTACCAGGCCTCGTTTGGTGAAGGCAGCAGCCATCTTTGCCTTATCCGACATGATCCGGATGTCACATCCGAGCGCCGTATCAAGGCCATAACCAGCGGCGCCCCCATTGATGGCACAAATCGTCGGCGTATCCATCGCATGCAGAACAGTCGGCGGTGTGTTTCGCAAGTCGAGGTTTTTGAACCCGCCCGTGTCTTTCAGCATTCCCGTGCCGTCAGATTGCGCTTTGACATCAAGGCCGGCACAGAATGCCCGTCCATTTCCTGTTAACACCACAACCCGTACGTCGGGATCTTCTTCCGCCTGAACGAACCGTTCGGTAATGGCTGCCAGCATTGTACGGGAGATGGTGTTCATGCGCTCAGGCGCGTTCAAGGTGATCGTCGCAATATGGTCCGATACCTCGTAGAGGACCTCATCTGATCTTTGATCCAAACTATGTGCTTCGCTCATCGTGTCCCTCATTCAGTCTCCAAAAAAATCGGAGATGCTCTGTTTCAACCAACTGCTTTCAATTCGCGAGCGTAGCGCTGCCAATTTTCAACATAATGCGCGGCCGAAAACTCCAGCCCCGCCGCTTGTTCATCGGTCAGCTGTCGCACAACTTTACCGGGTGCTCCAAGCACCATTGAATTGTCGGGAATGTCTTTCCCTTCGGCGATCAGCGTGTTTGCGCCAATGAGACAGTTTTTGCCGATTTTCGTGTTGTTCAAAATGATACTGCCGATCCCGATCAGCGAATTGTCGCCAACCGTGCACCCATGCAACATCACCTTGTGTCCGACGGTGACATTTTTTCCAAGCGTCAGCGGCGAGCCGGGATCAGTGTGCAGGACTGACCCATCCTGGACATTCGAGTTTTCACCAATGGTGATCATTTCATTGTCACCGCGCAATACGGCGCCAAACCAGACGCTGGCATTCTTGTGCAAGGTCACATTACCCATCACCTGGGCATCAGGTGCCACCCAATATTCCCCATCGGCGGGCATTGTGGGCTGTACATCCCCGAGTGCATAAATCGGCATAAACGTCTCTCTTCTTATCTAAATTCGATCCGGCACTATCGCACGGACGCCGACTAGAGTCTCGACGGCGATAATCGAACCTTGCCCTATGTCATAGCCCCTTCATCAGAAGCAATGTAAGCTCGCCCGCAATACCTGGAAAATCGGGGAACCTCATGAGCGACAAATCCTATGAAGAGGCAGAGGATACGCCAATAGACCGTCCAATGGCCAAACCATTGGGTGCAATCTGGGAAAGCCGGGTGAACCGACGGGGTTTCCTGAAGAGTTCGACGAGTGCCATGACGATTGCGACAGCAGGGTTAGCGCTCCCGGTGTCACTCGCCGCCTGCAGCAATCAACTCCCCTCTTTTGACTTCGTTGAAATAGAACACGGGGTCGACGAAACCCATCATGTCGCACCCGACCATGAAGCGGACATCCTGATCAGATGGGGCGACCCAGTAACACCGGACGCCCCCGCTTTTGATCCCGAAAACCAAACCGCCGCCGCTCAGGCGAAACAGTTTGGCTACAACAACGACTTTATCGGCTTTATGCCCCTTCCCTTTGGGTCCGAGCTAAATGACCGCGCCCTGCTTTGCGTCAATCATGAATTCACCAATGACAATCTGATGCACCGCGCCTTCGATGGCGTTGAAAACCCACTGACTGTCTACACGCGGGAGATCGCGGAGATTTCCATGGCGGCGCATGGAGGCTCCATCCTGGAGATCACCCGCGACAATGATGGACAGTGGCAGGTCGTCGCTGACAGTCCCTTCAACCGACGCATCACAGCCTCCACCACAGAGATGGACATCTCTGGCCCCGCCGCCGGTCACCCGCGCATGCAAACAAGCCGCGACCCGTCAGGCCGCACTGTGATTGGAACGCTCAACAATTGTGCGGGCGGGATCACACCCTGGGGCACCTATCTGATGGCTGAGGAGAACATCCACGGCTACTTCATGGGCTCGCTCGAAAATCACCCTGAGCGCCTCAACTACGCCCGCATGGGTGTTCCAGGCCAGTTTTATCCCTGGGGACTTTTCGATGAGCGCTTCCATGTCAACAAGGAGCCCAATGAGGCGAACCGCTTCGGCTGGGTGGTAGAGGTCGACCCATTTGATCCCAATTCCAAACCTATCAAGCGCACGGCCCTGGGTCGCTTTAAGCACGAAGGATGCGAAACAGCGTCCTGTCCCCTCGGGCGGGTTGTCGTCTATTCAGGCGATGATCAGCGGTTTGAGTACCTATACCGTTTCGTGAGCGACAATGTGGTGAGCCCAGACAATCGGGAAGCAAATCTCAATCTGCTGGATAGCGGCACACTCTCTGTTGCCCGCTTCAACGAAGACGGCACAGGGATCTGGGAGCCCCTCACCTTCGGGCAAGGCCCGCTGACACCGGAAAATGGCTTCGAAAGTCAGGCAGACGTGCTGATTGAGACCAGAAGGGCGGCGGATCTTTTGGGCGCCACGCCGTTGGATCGTCCTGAAGATGTCCAGCCGAATGTGAAGTCCGGCAAAGTCTATGTAACGCTCACCAACAATTCGAAGCGGAAAGAGACGCAGACCGACGCGATCAATCCACGAGGCCCAAATCTCTGGGGTCAAATCGTGGAGCTTTCGCCGGAAGCCGACAATCATGCCGCCGCCAACTTTACCTGGGACATGCTGGCGGTCTGCGGGGATCCGGCGGATGAAAGTGTCAACGCCGTCTGGAATGACGCCACAAGCGAAAATGGCTGGTTCGCTTGCCCCGACAATCTGGCCGTGGACCCGGCAGGCCGCCTTTGGGTCGCAACCGACCAGGGCAGAAATTGGGCGAAGGCGTCAGGTACCGCAGATGGTATTTGGGCGATAAACACAGAGGGCGCGCTGCGTGGGCGCGGAAGAATGTTCTTCCGTGTGCCAATCGGCGCCGAAATGTGCGGTCCGCGGTTCTCAGACGACGGAGAAACGCTCTTTGTGGCCGTCCAGCATCCGGCGACCGATGGAACGGAGGCTTTTCCAGGGTTTGAGCGCAAGTCCACCTATGGTGACCCGGCGACACGCTGGCCTGATTTCGACGCCGCAATGCCGCCGCGACCCTCCGTTATGGCAATCCGGCGGAAAACAGGGGGCGCAGTCGGATAATCGGTCCCTTTGATTAACCACGCGACTTGGCAAAGCGGCTTTCCTATCGCACTCTAGGCGCGCAGCCTCGGGCGTTTGTTAGCTGGCTGCCGCAGGGGTGCGTAGTGGGGTTTTGATATGCGTCTTTTCAACTTTCTCTTTGTCGTGCTCGTCGCCTTTCCTGTCGCCTTTGCGCTGGCATTCGAAGCCGGACTGCTGGACGACTATGTCGACGAAAACCTCATACCCGCTGAGCCCTTTATTCGCGCCGAGCTGAAGGCCACCGTGCCGTCTGAAGAACTTGATCTGGCAGTGAACGATGCACTGGACACGGGCGAATATGAAGATGCGCTCATGTACGCAGAAATCGCGGACTATGCGGGTATCGCGCTTGCACCTGAAACCGCAAAAAGACTGGAAGATGCCGGAACACTCCTGGTCAGAGTAACCAGGGACACAGGTAGTTTCTTCGAAGGCTTTCTAACAGGCGAAGGCAGCGACACAGCTGGCTTCGTCGGCGCTATCACGTCTGACTTGACGGTGGTCGGCGACGTCCGGGATATCGGACAGGAAGGCGCGAAGCTCGTCGCAGGCGAAGAATATTCTCAACTTATCCTCGGCCTATCGGTCGTCGGCGTGGCCGCCACCGGCGCAACCGTTGCGACCGGCGGCGGTGCGTTGCCGGTAAAGGTTGGCGTGTCCCTCATGAAGGTCGCCAAGAAGACCGGTGCATTGACCGCGGCTTTTGCTCGCCAGCTGGGCGACCTGATGCGCCGGGCCATCGACTTTCCCGGTCTGCGGCGTTCACTGAACAATGTGAGCCTGACCGATAGTGCCGCCACCCGGCGCGCCGTGACCGATTACGCAAGCGGCATAAACCTGAAACCGCTGACACCCATCTTTGACGACATGGCCGCCCTTCAGCGCAACACAGGCCCAGCGGAAAGCGTGCGTCTCCTCGCCCGGGTTGAGGATACGAATGACCTGCGCCGTATCACAGAGATGAGCGGAACGCTCGGCGTCAAGACGCGCGGCATTATGGCACTCACCGGCAAAACCAGTCTCCGAGCCTTCAAGACATTCGCCAATATGGTCCGCTGGTTGCTGGAATGGGTATGGGCGATTGCGGCGGGCATCGCCACCCTGCTGTTTGGCGCCGGTTCGCGGCGCGTGGTGCGCAGGGTTCGGCGCGCCTAAAAAAACCCGCCCTGCGGACACTGCAGAGCGGGTTTCGTTGGTTTGGGACCTTCTTTCGTTTCCGAAAGCGCTCGACCCGATCTACAGACCGTGGGAGCTGTCCCGATTGCCTTAAACGCGTTAGCTGAACGTCAGCACCTGAGCGACGACGAGCGTGCTCAATCCAGCCACAACCAGGCCGGAGACGTAGCTGATTGACGATCCATGACTTGCAGGCTTCGTGAAAATGGAAGCCAACGCCTGGCCGAGAGGCTGATTTTCACGCGCAAGCAGCTGACTGCCCGTGTAGATAGCCAGAACCGTGAAGGCGATGAAGAATGCGTCGCGCGGCGCCACATAGCCGACTTCATAAGCGACAGTCGACAGGACCACGACGGAGACAGCAACAATATTCCAAATGAGAGAGCGCATTGGGGGTCACTCCTGTTTACTTTTGCGGTGCAACAAGGGGGTTTTGCATTGCACAGGTTAGTAAATAGGAACGAACTGACAAATAGTCAAGTATCGGAGCGCAAATTAACTGACAGAAAAATTGGTAGTATTTACAGTGGGTTAATTCTCAAACAAGCAAAACGCTCAGAACAAAAACGCCAACGAGGAAGCTCCAAAGGCCAGCCATAAGGGAACTGACCACCAACCAGCCAGGAGGCCGGTTTTCGATCACCTGCGCCCTGAGAGCGTTTCGCATGATCACACTGGGCCCCGCCAAAACCAGCGTCAAAACACCCCCAATCAGGCCGACGGTCGTCTCCTGCCACATCTGAAAGCTAGGTGGTTTGTTTGTCACCAGCCGGTACAGGCTCGACACCAGGCCAGCCGTCACCACACCCGTCATTAAGGTCCAAAAGAAAGCCGCCATTAGTGCTCAAACCCTATCCCTGAGCGCAGCCCCACTTCGATGAAAGAAGGGGCGCTTTTTTGATCATCGTCTGCGATCAGGTCGCCGTCCACCATTGCTGCCTGCACGGCAGGAGGCGCCGGGATCATTTCTTCTACCAGCATGTCGTGCGTCTCAGGCACGTCACTGCCGTTCGCTATCAGCGTCACTGCGTCAATCGGACCGCCTGCGTAAAGCACGACCCCAAATAGAGTGAGCAATTTGGCAACAAATGCTGTCATCGAAGCTGGTTTCCCATAAATGATGGACCGACCTATTCGCCCTAGAGATCGCAAGAGCCGTACCAGCGGAATTGGCGGTGGAAAGTCTTTGGAAACCTTAGAAAAATCAAAAGGTTGGATGAAACGCCAGGAGCGGTATGCTGTGAGAAGCGGTATCAACGTTTCAAAGCGACCTCACAAATGAGGGAATACTGTCCCAAAGTAGGACAGGTCACTCGGCGGCAAATTCAAGAATTGAGACCATGAGCGACGGATCAGACCAATATGTAAAAGAGCGGCCAGCCTGGTTGATCCCTGCGGCTGTCGGGCTTGGCGTCATCCTCTTCTCTGCCCTGTTTGGCTATTACTATTTTGGCCCGACACCGTCCGAGATACTCGGCCTTGATCCCAGAGCCAGCGACAGCAGCGAAAAAGTGGACATGATGATCGGGGACGAGCGGTTCCTGATCCCTGCGAACTTCACGCGGTACCCGCTTCAACGCGTAGGAGGAACGCAGGATGAGATTGACCTCCATGCCCTCCTGCCCGAGCTCGCCCCCTACTCGGCCAGCCGCCAGAGTGCTTTTGAGGACAATTCACCCGAAGCCATCGTCGTTCACATCAAGATACACCTGGCAGAGGGCCTGATGCCCGCCACCCGAAGACTTGACGATATTTATGCACGACATCTGCTCAGCCGCACTCCTGACAGCGGAGCGGCCGGTCTTGACCTGTATCGATTTGCGGACGGAACCGGCTACAAAGACCAGGAGCTCTATGTCTTCGATCAGTCAGACGCACAGCCCGTCTTGCTTCTCTGTTTCAAGCATTCCGACGTGATCTTTAGCCCCAATTGCACGCGCACATTCTACCTCACCGATACGGTTGCCGTGACCTATCGGTATAAACGCGCACAACTTGAGAACTGGCAATCAACCGACCAGGCGATCATCGCACTCGTCAACAGCTTCATCGGCGAACCAGCGCCTGAAAGCGAACCAGCAACGGACGCTGTTCAATAAATCAGCATCACGCTTCCGCGGCTTGATCGACACTCTTCGGATACTTCGGGAAACGACGATGGAGTACTGCTGCCAGCGCAGGAAGTCCTGTCACAGCGCCAATCATATTCGCGAAGAACATAAAGCTCAGCAGAAGGCCCATGTCTGCCTGAAATTTCAGCGCTGAGAAAACCCAGCTTGCAACACCCAGAGAAAGCGTCAAGCCGGTGAAAAGCACAGCCATCCCGGTTTCCTGCATGGTCAGCGCAAAGGCGCTGACAATCTCTTTGCCGTCCTCCAAGTGATATTGCAGCCGGGTGTAGATGTAGAACGCATAGTCCACGCCGATGCCGACCGCGAGCACCAACACGGGCAAGGTGGAAACTTTGAGACCGATTTCCAGCCAGCTCATAAGCCAGTAGCCCATGAAGGTGGCAACCAGCAAAGGTGCGCAACAGCAAATGATCGCGCGCCAATCACGGTAGGCCGCCAGCACCAGGGCGATGATCACACCGAAGACATAAAACAGGATCGGAATTTCAGATCGTTCGATCACGTCATTTGTCGCCGCAATGAGCCCCACATTGCCTGACGCCAAGCGGAAGGTATGTTCCGGATATTTGGCAGCGTTTTCCCCGATCCATTCATCCGCGGCGCCAATAAGGCGCTTGATCGTTTCCGCCTTGTGATCTTCCGTAAAGACGATGACGCTCAGGAAATTGCAGTTGCGATCAGTCAGACCCGAACTCGGCCCAAAACTGTTGGTCGTCAGAACCAAAGTATATCGGTTGCGCGGAAGTTCCCGGAATTTAGGGTTTCCCTCCATCCAGACCGTGTAGGCGATCTTTGCGGCCTCTGGGAGCGACACAACCGATTTCACTCCATCAACCTGCATCAGGTGATAGCCAAACTTCTCAACCGGCTTCATCAGCTCCCAGCTGATGCAGGAATTTTCCGGCGTTTCGACAAGCGCCACAAACGCATCCAGATTGACGTCGAAATTGTCGACAATGAAGCGAGAGTCAACATTGAAGCGGGCGTCCTCGCGAAGCTCTGCCGCTCCGGCATGGACATCGCCAATGTTGCGATCCCGGCTCTCATAAACCGCCACGACAAAGAGCGTACCAATAACCACCAGCGTGATTGCCGCTGGCGTGGGACGCGTGATCTGCGCGACCCGGGCCATAAGCAGGACACGTCGCTCACGAAGTCTTGCCGCTTTTTCGACATAGCCTTTCGGCACAGAGAAGTAAGCCGCCGCCAGGGGCAGCATGATGAGATTGGAGATGATTTTCAGTGCCACGCCAATGGAAGCGACAATGGCCATCTCCTGGATCATCGGCACGGGGATGAGGTAGAGCGTCGCAAACCCGGCAAGGTCTGTCACCAGCGCCATGGACCCAGGCACAAGCAAGCGCGAAAAGGTCGCTCTGGCAGCCGTGTCAGCGTCGGCCCCGGCCACCACCTGCGCAGAAATCAAATTGATTTGCTGAATGCCATGGCTCACGCCAATTGCATAGACAAGGAAGGGCACTAGGATTGCCAGAGGGTCGAGCCCATAGCCCAGCAGGTCCAGAATGCCGAACTGCCAAACAACAGAAATAAGCGACGACCCAACCGCCAGCGACGTCAACATCATGGAGCGGCAATAGACAAACACTGCCGCCGTCGTGAGGAAAAATGAGATCACGAAGAAGAAGACGACACCACCGGCTCCATCTGCGATATCGCCAATCATTTTGGCGAATCCGATGATGCGGATATTGATATCCTCACCTTCATACTTGTCGCGAATATCAGTCTCTATCCGTTGCGCAAAATCAATATAGTCGAGTTGCTCACGCGTAATCGGATGGATTTCTTGAAGCTCAAATCGGATCAGTGCCGCAGAACTGTCATTTGAAAAGAGTGTTCCCTTGAATCCCCAGCGATCAGCGTCCTCGCGAATCCTCTCAACGGCTTCTGCGTCAATATTTGTGCGCGTGACATCCGAGGGGATCAGATTGTAGGCAAGAAACCCTTCTTCGGTGATTTGGAAGACTCGCGTATTGGGGGTCCACATCGACGTCACCGATCCGCGAAACACCCCCGGCAGGAAGAAGATGTCGTCGGTGACGTCATACAGCACCTGAAGAAACTCCGGCGTCCAGATGTCGCCGCTCTTTGACTCAACGGCTACCATGAGCGCATTGCCCCCCGGCAGCTTCTCCCGATACTCAAGGAACGTCTCAATATAAGGATGGTCTGATGGCAGCTGCTTGAGGTACCCAGCGTCAGGCCGCAATTGAACCGCTTGATATCCCATCCAGATGGTGAAAACACCCAAGGCGAGCAGCACGATCGCCTTCAGGCGAAACAGCACATTTTCAAGCAGTTTGACCATCTTCACCCTCCCCAACGGTAAGCCCCACCTTACCGCGAACGATCTTACGACCGTCTAAACATGGTCTTGTCAGGCGATTGAGCCCGATCAAGCTTCCGGCAGGTCAATGTCCAGAATCGCCATATTGAAGGCGTAGGACACTTCGCCTTCATCCTCATCCTTGAAGACGACCCCGATAAACTCATCTCCGATACTGACTTCCGCCGAATCATCCTTGTTCGGGCGGCCCTGAACGACAATCGTGTCGAGCCGGAAAAGCTTGCGAAAGTAGGATTCCAACCGATTGATTTCCGATTTGTCCACGAGGAATGCTCCGCTGTCGATGAGTGAGGTATGGAAGATATGGACCCGTTTTGTAGCGGTTCGACCCCACGGGCGCAAATCACCATCCTTAGCTGCTGAGCCTTGCCACACCCGTCGACCCACACCCTAATCTTCCCCTGCGGCGGTTCGTCCGATTGCTGCGCGTCCGCACCTCATGAAAAGATAGAGCAATTCATAGGAAGGCCTTCGACAATCTGTTGAAGCAGCCTGCTCGGGCTTTTGCCGGGCGATCGGGAGGGTCCGAATGGAAGGCAGATACGCAACGAAATGGCTTGCCGTCGCAGCCGCCTTGATCACGCTGGGGGCGGTCGCCGCCCTGGCGCGGGCAGCTGAGCCAGACGTCAGCCTTTCGAACGCATGGGTACGGCCCACTTTAGGTGCGGGCAGAACCACCGCTGCCTATGTCACCATCACGAATGCGGGTACAGCCACGGACCGTCTGACCGCAGCAGACACCCCTGGCGCGGGATCGGTCGAAATTCATACTGCGGGCATGAAAGACGGTGTCATGCGCATGCGCCGTCTGGAAGGTCTCGATATCCCCGCTGGCGACACGGTCACGATGGCACCTGGCGGCTACCACATCATGATCATCGACATCGAAGACCCGGTCCAAGCAGGGTCCGTAGTGCCGCTGACGCTCACTTTTGAAGGCGCAGGAAGCGTTACGGTAGACGCACCGGTCAGCATGACGCCTCCTAACACCTCAGACGCGGCGCCAGCAGCAAACATGGACGAGGACATGAACGGCCATCATGGCATGTCGCATGATGGCCACTAAAGCGTTCAATCAGCGGGCTGTGTAGCCACCATCCACGACCATCTCTGATCCCGTCATGAACGAAGACTCGTCGGACGCCAAAAATAGGATCGCGTTGGCGATCTCTTTCGGGACCCCAAGACGTCCGATGGGATGAAGCATGGTGAGAAGCTCTATCGCCTCATTCGCACTTCCCATACGGCCTGCAGTGACACCTCCTTCAACCGCATTGCGCACAAGCGGAGTGTCGATGAAGCCGGGGTGAACTGAATTGACCCGAATGCCGTAGCCCGCCTCAGAACACTCAAGCGCGGCCACTTTGGTCAGCAATCGCACGCCGCCTTTCGCCGCATTATAGTCAGCCGCGTTGGGTGACCCGATCAGGCCCATGATGGATGAAATATTGATGATCGACCCGCCGCCGGATTGCTTCATCGCACGAATGCCATGCTTACAGCCGAGAAAGACGCTGTCCAAATCAATGGCGATCGTCTTGCTCCACTCTGACAGTTCAAGATCTTCGATGGGAGCGCCAGAAGGAGCGACGCCGGCATTGTTCACGAGCACATGTACGCCGCCAAAGCTCTCTATGGCCAATTGGGTCACCCGTTCCCAGTCCGCCTCTTGGGTAACATCATGGGCTGCAAAGGTCGCCTTTCCCCCATTGTTCTGGATGGCATCGACAATTTCTTCACCGGCGGTGGTATCGACATCCGTGCAAACGACAGCGGCCCCCTCTTCTGCCAAAAGCGCGGATGTCGCAGCTCCGATCCCCTTAGCGGACCCGGTGACAATCGCTACTTTCCCATCAAGACGTCCCATGTTTCATCTCCCTGTTTTTTGTTTGACCGCATAGTGGAAGAAGGAGCGCAGAGATAACAAGACCAAAAGCACTTTCGCCCCCATGACCACACTGCTAAGACCATAAGAAAGTCAATTTGGAGATTTAGGAATGGCCATCGCCCACATGATCACCTACGAGACCAGCTCTGTTGACACGGTGATTGCCCAAACTGTCGCCTACAAGGAACGTGAGCTTGACCGGTCTCCGCCGGAAGGCTTCCTGGGCGTCCATATCTATGCGAATGAAGAAGAAGATCGGGTGGTGTTTCTCACCGAGTGGGAGAGCGCCGACCACCTGGCAGAAACGGCCGATCAGGCGCCGTGGGAAGCAGCCCAGGACCTGAATGACACCTTCTCAGACAAAGTAACCGCGACCACGTTTAAAATCATAAGCTGACGTTCACGCTGGCGGCTGGTGCCCAATGCTGCCGCCGGCCTAAGATACGCGAATGACACGCGACGCATTTGCCGGAACAGACTATCCGCCTTCCTACTACACGGCGACGGCGACAGGTGCGCCCCAACTGGGTGCACTTGAGACTGATCTCACGTGTGATGTTTGTATTGTCGGTGCAGGATATACGGGCCTGTCGGCCGCAATTCATCTGGCAGAACGCGGGTATGATGTGGTTGTGCTTGACGCGGCGAAGGTCGGCTGGGGTGCGTCGGGCCGCAATGGCGGGCAGCTCGGCACAACCTTGAGAAAGAGCCAGCCGGAGCTGGAAGACATGTTGGGGCACGAGCATGGGCGTGCGCTATGGAGTCTGGCGCAGGACTCCATCGCGACAGCGAAGTCTCTCATCAAGAGGTTCGATATCGACTGCGATCTCACTCCCGGCATCATGCACACCGCCTGGAAAAAGGGCGACATGTCCTGGCTGCGCGAAGAGGCCGACCACATGGCCGAGCACTATGGCTATGACAAATTGCGCGTCTTTGACAAAGACGAAGTCCGCGAGCGGGTGGCGAGCGAGCGATATTGGGGCGGCGTCCTCGACGAAGGCGCAGCACATCTTCATCCCCTGAACTATGCACTGGGGCTTGCCCGCGGCGCGATCAGTCTTGGCGCACAGATCTTCGAGCGCACCCGCGTGACGGACATCTCTGACACTAATCCCGCGACCATCACCACTGACAAAGGCGTGGTCACAGCCAAACAGGTGGTCCTCGCCTGCAACGGCTATCTGGGCGGGTTGGAGCGCAAGGTGAACGGCTACATCATGCCGATCAATAATTTCATCATCGCCACCGAACCCCTTGGTGGCGAAGGAGCCAAAGTGCTCATTCGCGACAATGTTGCCATCGCCGACACGAAATTCGTCATCGACTATTACCGGCTCTCCGCTGACGGGCGTCTTCTGTTTGGCGGCGGCGAGAACTATTCCAGCAGATTCCCAAAAGACATCGCAGCCTTCGTAAGCAAACCAATGTTGCGCGTCTTTCCGCAACTCAAAGACAAGCGCATCGACTATGCATGGGGAGGAACCCTCGCCATCACACTGAAGCGCATGCCGCATTTTGGTCGCGTCGGGCCAAACCGCTTTTTCGCACACGGCTATTCGGGCCAGGGCATCAATGTGGCAACGCTCGGCGGCAAGCTATTGGCAGAAGCCGTCGCCGCCGAAGCGGAAGGTAAAGGCACGCCTGAGCGCTTCAATCTGATGGCAGACATTAAGGCGACGAAATTCCCAGGCGGCACTCTGCTGCGCTACCCAGGTCTGGTCGCTGGCATGCTGTTTTATGCGCTGAAGGACCGGCTGCCTTAAGCAGACGTCGGCATCGGATTAGATGCCGTCGCCGTCCTTACCGTCTTCCTCGATGATCTGGTTCATCGCGCGCGATGGTTCATCGCAGCCGGCGCAGCCCACGACTTTCGCAGGGACACCCGCAACGGTGCAGTTGGCCGGCACATCAGCCAGCACGACGCTTCCCGCACCAACGCGGGCGCAGTCACCAATTGTGAGGTTGCCGAGGATTTTGCAATCCGCGCCGAGAAGAACGCCGCGCCCGACCTTCGGATGACGGTCACCGGTTTCCTTCCCCGTGCCGCCCAGATTGACACCATGCAGCATGGAGACATCGTCTCCCACGACGGCTGTCTCACCGATCACAACACCCGTAGCGTGATCCATCATGATGGCTTTGCCGAACTTCGCGGCAGGATGAATATCAACAGCAAAGAGTTCTGACACGCGGCTCTGAATAAAGAGCGCCATGGGCTTGCGTCCTTGAGTCCACAACCAGTGGGCAATCCGATGCGCCTGAAGGCTGTTGAACCCTTTGAAGAAAAGAAGTGGCTGAAGATAGGAGTCGCACGCCGGATCGCGATCAAACACCGCGACCGTGTCAGCGCGGAACGCCTCTATGATTGTCGGGTCCGCTTCATAGGCATCTTCGAACACTTCCCGAAGCACCATCGCGCTCACTTCTGCATTCGCGAGTTTTCGTGCGAGGTGGAAGCTCAACACTTCCGGCAGGGCGTCGTGGTTAAGAACCGTCGCGAAGATGAAACTCGCCAGTACCGGTTCAGCAGCAGCCATATCGCGGGCTTCATCGCGCATGCGGTCCCAGACAGGATCGACCAATTGTACATTCTCGATGGGTTTGGACATGGTGCCCTCCTCCTCGGGCTTCTATGGACCCGGACCGCGTTTCCAACCAGCGTAGCACATATGCTCGCCAGCCGACGAGTTCAACACAATTTTTGACGGCGCACGGCAATATTCCCGCCCATTGGGTGACGGCAGGAGAACCAATTGCTAGGTTTCGCCCATTGCAATTCAGAACCGTTCAAATTTGAGCCCCGTGATGCCCCATATTCAGACACCAAGGTTGAATTTCTATTATGAAATCAAGGGATCGGGCGACCCACTCCTTTTCATCAGCGGCACGGGATCTGACCTCAGAAACAAACCGAATTTTATGGATGGTCCTGCGCCTCGACAGTTCGAGACACTGGCTTATGACCAACGAGGTCTGGGCCAGACCGAAAAACCGGACCTCCCCTACACAATGGCGGACTATGCTGATGACGCAGTGGCTCTATTGGATGCACTGGGTTGGACACAGCCAAATGTCATTGGCGTTTCATTCGGTGGCATGGTCGCGCAAGAGCTTGCCATCAGGCATCCCGACCGGATTAACCGTCTCATGCTCGCCTGCACGTCACCGGGCGGCGAAGGTGGAGCATCCTATCCACTCCACGACGTGCAAGACATGGATCCGGTCGAGCGGGCGAAATTCATGATCCCGATTTCAGATACACGGCGTGATGCTGCCTGGGCCGCGGCCAATCCAAAGGAATATGAGTTCTTCGTGGAGTTTGCATCGACAGACGCCTATGCAGGCGAGCCGGGACGCGAGATGGGCGCCCAGAGACAATTGGAAGCACGGCGTCATCACGATACCTGGGATCGTCTCAGCGACATCCAACACCCCACCCTCATATGCGGCGGGATCTATGATGGCATCGCACTGCCCGCCACACAGGAGAAGCTCGCCGATCGCGTCCCGAACGCGGAACTCCAAATGTTTGACGGTGGGCATCTCTTCATGATCCAGGACAAGACTGCTATCCCCGCCATGTTGGACTTTTTGAAAACGAATGATGGCGAAGCCTAGTGATGGAGCAAAAAACCTCTTATCACCGCCAGATACCAAACACGGGCCGACCTTTCCTCTACCTCCATATCGCCTACCCGCCGGCCAAAGCTCGACAGGGTTGCCCTCGCTTAAGGAACAATTGAATGGCATCACCAACGGATAAAATGATCGCCCGCAAAGAAGGCGCAATCGGATGGATGATTTTCAACAATCCGGAGAAGCACAACTCGGTCAGCCTGGATATGTGGGAAGCTGTGCCAGCCATTCTGGATGAGTTTGAAGCCGATCCCGAAATTCTCTCGATCGTGTTGACCGGTGCTGGCGATAGAGCCTTTGTGGCCGGCGCTGACATTTCGCAGTTTGAGCAAGCGCGCTCAAATCCTGAGAGCGTCCAACACTACGAAGACACGTCTACGGTCGCGTTCGATCGCATTGCCCGCTCTTCGCGGCCCACAATCGCAATGATCGATGGCTATTGCATCGGTGGCGGCCTCGGCATTGCGCTTGCCTGCGACCTGCGGTTTGCAGCCGAGGGGTCCACCTTCGGCATTCCAGCTGGCAAGCTTGGTCTCGCCTATCCACTGATTTCAACAAAGCGACTAGTCGATGTCGTGGGGCCATCATCCGCCAAGGAAATATTCTTCACGGCACGACGGTTCAGCCATGATGAAGCGTTGCAAATGGGCCTCATCAACCGCGTTCTGGGGAAAACTGAGCTGGAAGCGTTCACCCGGGCAACCTGCGAACAGATCGACGACAACGCACCGCTCACCGTGCGCAATGAAAAGGAAATCATTGATGAGCTCGTGCGTGAAGCCGACAGTTTCGACAGGAAAGCGTGCCTACGTCTCATTGCGGAGTGCTTTGGCAGCGAGGACTATGCAGAAGGCCGCGCTGCCTTCATGGAAAAAAGAAAACCCAATTTCAAAGGCAAATAAGAAAGAGACCTCATGGGAGACCGTCTGAAAGACAAAGTTGCAATCATCACCGGCGGCACGAGCGGCATTGGCCGCGGCACCGTCGATCTGTTCCTGAGTGAAGGCGCCAAGGTCGTCGTCGGCGATGTGCAGGAGCATCGTGGCGAGGAGATGACCCTGACACTCGGAGAGGATTTCTCCTATTGCCAGACAGACGTGTCACAGGAGGCAGACGTCAAAGCCCTTGTCGAGCACGCAGTCGAAAAATTTGGCCGCGTCGATTGCATCTTCAACAATGCGGGCTTCGGTGGGGTCGGTGGGCAGCTCGATGAAATCGATATGGACGGCTTCGACACATCCGTCGGCGTTCTCCTGAAGGGCGTGTTCCTCGGTTACAAGTATGCGGTGCCTGTCATGAAGAAACAGGGATCCGGGTCCATCATCTCGACGGCCAGCGTCGCGGGTCTTCAAGCCGGCTTCGGCCCCCAGGTCTACTCCGCCTGTAAGGCTGCAGTTGCGCATCTTGCAAAGACCGCCGCGCTGGAACTCGGAGAATTCAATATCCGCTCCAACGCCATTTGCCCCGGCGGCATTGCAACGCCCATATTCGCGAACGCCCTTGAGCTGGGTCCCAATGCGGCAGACGAGTTTGCTGAGTTCATGAAACCGCGGCTGGCAAAACTTCAGCCCGTCGCCCGCTCCGGCGTGCCCAACGACATTGCCGAGATGGCCCTCTTCCTCGCCTCGGACGCCTCAACATTCGTGACCGGTCAGATCATTGCTGTCGACGGCGGTCTCACCGCAGGGCGCATGCGGGGGCTGTCCGACGCGGTCGACTTCGAAGAAACCATCAACGAGTTTCTGTCGACCCAGCAAAAAGGCAATTAACGAAAGTCCCAAGCGCCACGGCCGACCACGGGAACACGGCCCTCAGGGCATTCGCCGCCGCTGGCATATTTGTCCGCCACCTCTCGGGCCATGACATTGGCGTCGGCGTTTTCCTTAGCGTCGATATAGGCCACATGACAGCTGTCGCCGTTCCGGAATCTGGAGACGACCAGAACGCTGCCCCTGGAGTAAGAGCCGTCCTCGTCTGTCCTCTGGTAGGAGTAGCGCACGATGGTCGCGAAGGGCTCTGCGCCCGCCTGCTGTGACGCCCGCCATTCAAGCTTAGGACCCAGATTGTTGAAGGGGGCGAGCGTTTGTCCGATGGGGCGCACACCCACCGGCACGAACACGTCAACCTGTTCAACCTCGTCGGCGTGGGCTGAATCTGCCGGCGTCTCTAGTGCTTCCGCCACAACTTGCCCATCTTCGACGTCCGCGTCAGACCCATTAGACGCCGCATCGACCTCATCTGTTTCGGCGGGTTCCTCTTCAATGATCAACGGATCCCCAGGCTTTCTGTAGGCGAGATAGAGGCGGAGGTCCCCTTCCGTCGCGTAGACATCATACCCATACTGTCCATCGCATTTGACTTGGACGAACCCGATTTCGGACTCCTCCTCGATGAGAGCACATTTGCCCAAATCAAGGTCTGAATAGGTGCTTGTGTAGGGACTCGCAACCGCAACACTTGCCCAGAGGAGTGCAGATACACCGCTCGCAATACCGATCAAGCCTGGTTTCATGTTAGGCCTCCACAACCAACTGGTTCTTCTCCCGCGCGACGCGATGGCGCAGATCAAACTGCATCGCTTGCTTGCCTCCAACTTCCTCAAGCAATGTGTCCACACTTTGGCGCTCGCTGCCCTCCAGAGCTTGGTAAAAATCAAGGACACGCTGCAGCATCCACTGCTCGAAGGTGAACATGCCCCGCTCGCCGGTCACCGGTGTCCCGTCGGCTTCTTTCAGCACAAAGCTCTGCTTTCCGATGGCGCGCGGAATCTCCGCACCCGGATTCTGATCAATCCAATCCGCAAATGAGGAAATCATGTCGTGCAGCGGCGGAAACTGCTCTTCGAAAATACGGCGCAAGACCGGGTACAATGTTTCCGGCACTTCGTCATCTGGCAAGAAACTACCGGCCTTCGGCTCGGGGTCCATCATCCGCTCAACCCATTTGGCGACATGGGGCGCGATCCGCTTCATGATCTCGCCCGACGCCGGGTCACGATATTGATGGGCATATAGCGGGCCAATCATGCCGAAATCGCCAATGCCAGGCCGCGTGCCGAGCAGATAGGGATGAACGGCAAAATGAGCATCCAGGTCTCTGAGCAACTGTTCGTAGGAAGCTTCCACAGCTTTCTCTGTCGCCGGCGTCACGCCCAGGATCGGCAAGGACCCTTTAAAGGGTTTGCAGGTCTCCTTGCCGACAGCAATCTGCTCAGCTTCGCTCAGATCGGGCTGCGAGACCTTCCCAAACTCCAGATACATGGCCTCCGCATTATGGTTCCAGCGATAGTGCATGGCAGGGATTTTCATCCACTCATCACCATAAAGCTCAAACAGTCGGGAGATCGTGCCTTGTCGCGGCGTTGAGGGGTAGATTGACGGCTCCGGAAAACGCTCTTCCAGAAAATCGATAATGTCGCTCGTGTCCTGCACAGCAATATCGTCTGGTGAAATCAGAACCGGCATCATCGCAACGCCTGTCCGTGGCAGGATCACATTCAGATAGACATCGCGATCTGCAACCACTTCTTCATAGGGGATGTCTTTGTAGCGCAGATAGGACCGCACTTTGCCTGTGAAATAGGAAATCTCTGCGCCCAGCAGCTGATAGGTATCTGTCATGTCCGCCCCGATGTACTGAAATGGTTTTGGCATGTGACATGCCGTTTTTTTGCAACTTAGCCGTTGTTTGCAAACCAGCCAAGCCGTTCAACCAATTTTCAACACTCCCGAGACTAGCTTGGCGACAAGTTAGGGAAGTCGGCCAGCACGTGAAAAACCAAGTCAAAATTGAACGTAGACGGAGACGGCGGGTCGCGACCGCAATCTCAGGCCGCATAGTCTTTCCAGGGGTCGACGCAGAGTGCTGGATCAACCAGATGTCGGCAACCAGCGCGTTAGTGGAAGTGATCCCCCTACCCGCGCTCAACATCCCCGTCGCCCTCGACGTGCCCGGCATCGGCTTTTCCAGAGGCATGACCGTCAGGCACACAGGCAGTCATGTTTGTATCCGGCTCGAGCCATCTCTTCGGAAGGAACAAGCAATGGACGACAGATTGGACGACCTGATGCGCGATCGACCAGATAGCAACCGAAATACATGACTCTTCCCGCGACACCGTTTTTCTCTGCGGTTACACTGCTCGCAAAACGTCCAAGCGGGGGGAGTTACCATGAAACTAGAGGGCGCGGTCGCCATTGTTACTGGCTCAGCAGCAGGCTTAGGCGCTGCCACGGCCATCCGGCTCGCGAAGTCCGGGGCGAAGGTCGCGATCAACTACACAAAGTCGGATGACGAAGCCAAAGCTGTGATGGCCGAAATCACATCGGCTGGTGGCGAGGCGATTCTTGCCCAGGGCGATGTCTCAGACGATGCCGCCTGCAAACAGATCGTTCAAACCACAATCGACAAGTGGGGCCGCGTCGACATCCTCGTCAACAATGCCGGCACCACGCAGTTTGCAGATCACGACGATCTTGATGCCCTTCAAGCAGAAGACTTCCACCGCATCTATGGCGTGAATGTCATAGGTGCCTATCAGATGATCCGCGCCTGCCAACCACATATGAAGAGCCAGGGCGAAGGCTCAGTGGTCAACATATCCTCAATCGCGGGGGTCACCGGCGTCGGCTCGTCTGTCGCCTACGCCGCATCGAAAGGCGCCATGAACACGATGACCCTGTCGCTGGCGAGGGCCCTCGCGCCAGAAATTCGCGTAAACGCGGTTTGTCCTGGCTTTATCGGCACAAGGTGGTTCAGAGACAAGTTCGGTGAAGCCACTTTTCAGAAGATCGTCGAAAACCAGGAAAACACCATGCCCCTGAAACGCGCGGGCACACCGGAAGACATCGCCGCCACCGTCTGCTTTTTCGCAGGCGAAGGCTCAGACCATATTACCGGCGAGACCCTCATCACCGATGCTGGCATGCACCTGAACTTCGCCCCTCTGTCGGCACGCTGACCGAAAGACCATAAGCAAGGTCGCTCAGAGGGTGTGCAGAAAATCAAGCACGGCTCTTTTGTATGCTGGATCACCAACGGTCCGCATGTGATCGCGGCGCGGGATAGTCACAGCCTGCCCGCGTGGAAAGGGGGCAGCGAGGTTTTCTGCTGATCCCGCGATCTCGTCACGTTCCCCGGCGACCACCAGCACAGGCAGATCTACTTCTGCCAGGCCCTCATTGGTCAGCTTGTCCCGGGGGACCTGGTAGCACGCGGCGAGTGCCTCGCGGTTCTGCTCGTTCTTATCGGCAAACGCCCGAAAAGCGCGCCCAACGGGCGTCTTGGCATCATGCAAACTATCTGCGAGCAACGCCTCCACGACAGGCTCAATCTGGCCCGAAGGTGCAAAAAGCCGGTCACCTACACCCGCCAATACGACAGACCGGCATCGCTCCGGATAGTCCATGGCGAACCGCAGGCTAAGCATGGCTCCGAGGGAGTACCCCATAAGGTCGGTTTGTACGCAGCCAATATGATCCAAGAGAGCCACAATGTCCGACGCCATGAGCCCGCGGTCATAATCCGCAGCGCTGAACAGATTATCACTCTCCCCGTGTCCTCTGAGGTCAAACATCACCACTTGGCGTCCATCATTTACCAGTGCGTCGACCCATCCAGGCTCAATCCAATTGACGGCATGCGTTGACGCAAACCCGTGAACCAGCACGATCGGATCACCGGCCCCTTCAACCTGAAAAGCCAATCTCACATCACCTGACCGAAAATAGTCCAAAGAACCCTCCACTGAGCAGGACATCTAGAGCCCGCTTTCGAAGAGTGTATAGTATGAGGATCGTTCGAACGGGGACTAAAATGACCGACGCCGCTTCTTTGAAACGCCAGGCCTGTGATGTGATCGACGCCATGAGCGACGAGCTCATCGCTATTTCGCATGAAATCCACGCCAACCCGGAACTGGCCTTCCACGAACACAAAGCCGCCACGCTCCTGTCCGACAGGGTGGATAAGGAAGGCTTGGCGGTCACCCGAGAGGCATTCGGTCTTGAGACCGCCTACGCCACTGAGTTTGGCGACAAGGGTCCAACGGTGGGCATCCTCTCAGAATATGACGCCCTCCCCGGCATCGGGCATGCGTGTGGCCACAACATCATCGCGACAACCGGTCTCGGCGCGAGCCTGGCCCTCGCCAGGCTCAATGGCGCCCTTCCCGGCCGCGTCCGCTATCTCGGCACCCCTGCAGAAGAACAAGGCGGCGGGAAAGAACTGATGGCGCAGGAAGGCGCCTTTGATGGCCTCGATGCCGCCATGATGGTGCACCCTGCAGGGGTCGACCTCGCGACCATGCCCTGCATCTGCGTCTCCGAAGTCGAGGTGATCTATACCGGCAAAAGCGCCCATGCGTCCGCCATGCCCCACGCTGGTCTGAACGCCCTGGATGCTCTCATCACCGCCTATCAATCGATCGCCCAACTGAGGCAGCACATCAAACCGACGGAGCGCATCCACGGCATCATCAATGAAGGGGGCGTCGCCCCCAATATCGTGCCGGATCGTTCGAGCGGCGTTTTCTACGTCCGCGCTGCCGAGGCCATTTCTCTGGCGGCCCTCAAAAAGCGTGTGCAGGCCTGCTTCGAGGCCGGTGCATTGGCGACCGGATGCACGGCAGATATACGGTGGGCCAAGGCCGACTATCTGGACATGAAGACCAGCTGGCCGATCGCCGAGGCCTACGAGGCAAATGCCCGGTCACTGGGACGTGACTTTTTCCCGCTCGAAAAAATGCCATCAGGATCTGCAGGCAGCACGGACATGGGCAATGTGAGCCACCGCGTGCCGTCCATTCACCCCATGATCTCCTCCGCACCGCCAAGCGTGGTCATTCACAATCCGGAATTCGCCCGTTGGGCTGGCAGCGACATGGGCGACAAAGCCTGTATCGATGGCGCCAAGTCTCTTGCCATGACCGCTATTGATTTCATGACCGATGCCGCGCTGCGGGAAGCGGCAAAAACCGGATTTGAGGAAACAGCCGAAAACTCAGCGCGGTCAGTCGGCGCGGCATACAATCCAGAAGGCACAATCGCGCTCGGCGGCTGCGGGTGTTGTTAGTCTGACGCGGGGGATGCTTCCGCTGCCGCCCGCTCCGCAAGCTGTCGACGCACATCTTCTTGCTTGTCCTTGTCGAGCGGAAAGCCCCACATGATGGCGACAACGCCCAAATAACAGATCACCGGTATGGTAACAAAAACAATGGACAGGCCAAGAATGGCACCGTCAGTGTTCTCTTCGCCCGGCACGAACCCGATCAGACTCAGGGTCCAGAACACAACACCGACCGCAATCGCGCCGCCTGTTTTGGACGTCAGCGTCGTCAAGGCATAAAACAAGCCGGTACGGCGATGTCCTGTTTCAAGCTCATCAATATCCGCCACATCCGCAATTATGGAGCGGAAAAGAAGAGTCGTGCTGCCGACATTGACGCCCAGAATCATGAAGATAAACGCAGCTGCGTAGAAATTCCCTGGCGGTATCAGGAAGATCGACGGGACCATAACTGCATTGAAAAGTGCGGCGGCAATCAACGCCTGGTGCTTGCCCAATCGATAGCTGAGCCTTACCACAACAGGGACAAAACCAACCCCGGCAAAGAAATAGATCAACAGCAAAATACTCGGCACATCAATTTGCAGGACGTATGTCGTCTGGAACAAGAACATGGATCCGAGTGCAGCACCTGAGAAGCCAGTGAGGAAGTCCGACGCGATGACGCGTTGCAGCGGCCGATTGTAGAGCAGTGGACGCACCGCGTCGCGAAGAGGCAGCTCCTGCTTTTTTGAAAGGTTGCTGATTTCGGGGATTTTCCAGGCCGCCAGCGCAATTGTAATGGGCAGGAGAATGACGACGAACCATCCCATGGCAGCAACACGTTCTGCGGCGACATCGCCCGTACCAAACTGCTCAATCAAAACAGGGATGAGCAGAACCACGGGCACGCCAAAAATCGCTGCACCCTGAACAAACCCCATGATGCGAGAGCGCTCATCATAGTCCTCATGAAGCTCCGCCCCCCACGCCAGATGATTGAGTTGAGCCATCGTGAAGCCGATATAGAGGATAAACATCCAGCCAAATAAATAGAGACCGCTGGACGGAGCGCTCGGCATATAAACCATCACGGCTGACAACAAAATGATGGGGACCGACCCAACGATCCAATGGCGGCGCCTGCCCCATTTTGAGGGAAAGCGATCAGAGATCACTCCCATCATGGGGTCGGTGACCACATCCCAAAGGCGGGCAATCATGAACACTGTGCCAACAGTAGCCAGACCAAGGCCCATCTGCTCGGCATAGAATTGAGGCAAATAAACGGAAATTGGGAGACCCATGGCAGCCATGGGAACGGCGGGTCCGGCGAAGAGCGCGAGTTTCCACGTCGGTAACCTATCCTGTGCCATGTAAGAGCGTCCCTCCGCTTAACTCTGTCTGATAAATAGGGGTTTATGGCGCGGTGACTAGAGCCAGCCCGTAAGAAAGTCGATCACGGTTCCCTTAAAAGCCCCATTTGTGAGCAGATACATATGATCCGCCCCGGGAATAAGCTCACCTTGTGCGCCAGGTATCACCTCTGCCAACGCCACCGGATCCCCCGCCAGGTCATCCCGCTGCCCCGCTACGACTAAGGTCTTAGCCCGCACCGCGAACAAATCATCTGCTGACGGCGAGGATCTTTCCGCACCGGCACACGCAGCCAGCGCTTTCAGGTCCTGCCCGAGCTGATCGGCATAGAGGCGGAACCCCCGCGCCGTCGGGTCAGAGATATCATCTGCCGAAGCGGCATCAAAGACGTTCTCCGTGAACCTTGGAGAACGATGGGGATCCAGCATGTTCCCGCCAATGCCCGCAAGCACCAGGTGATCCACTCGTTTGCCTTCCTGAAGAGCAAACTGAAGAGCGAGCCCCGCTCCCATTGAAAAGCCGAACACATCAAGCTTGTCGATCCCTAAATGATCTAAGAGCGCCCTGACATCGCCAAGCATCAAGTCTGTCGCATAGTCTTCAGTCGAATGGGATGCCGCACTCTCGCCATGCCCCCGCCAATCCATCGCGATCACGCGGCGTCCGGTTTTCTCCAGCGTCCCGTACCACCCGGTTCGCGACCAATTGTCTGTCCGCGTAGAGGCAAAACCGTGCAGCAACAGAATGGGAGGGCCTTCACCCACATCATCGTAAGCGACATCAATTCCGCCATTCGAGAAGACAGGCATTGCGATCCTCTACTTTCCGCCAACGCCAGAGGGCTGAGGACCAGAGGATTGCGGATCGTTCGGCTCACCTGTTGTGTCGATGATTGCCGCCGCCGCCGCATCGAGGGCACGCTTCTCAAGGGTCGCGCGATTGCGCAACTGGGTTTCCTCATCCAGAGGAAAAGACCAGATGATATAGGCGCCCACGAAACTGACCAGCACGGCGGGCAAAACATAGATCAAACGGAGTTGCCACAAGATTTCGTCGCTATTCTCGCCGCCGGCTTCGAAACCGATATAATCAAGCGCCACATACCCGATGAAAATAGCAAAGGCAGCCCCAACTTTGCTGGTCATTGTGAGCAGAGAATAAAACAGACCCGTCCGTTGCTGGCCGGTTTCAATCGCATCATGATCCGCAACATCCGCCATGATCGAGCGGTACAGGAACGGCGCAGCCGCCATATTCAGGCCGAATATCACCCAGCAGACCAGCGCAATCACAACAGCGTTTTCTGGGATGAAAAGGATCAGCGGAACGGTAGAACCGCTAAAGATAGCCGAAAATGCCGTCGCTTTGTGCTTGCCAAATGTCTCGGAGATCTTGATCCAGATCGGAATGCAGACCACCCCGGCGGTAAAATAGCAAAGCAACAGAATGCCCGAATAGGCTGTTAACTTCAGCGCATCTTCTGCCAGAAAAAGAAACAGACTAGCGACAAGACCACCGCCAATGCCTGCTAGCAAATCGCAAACCAGAACCACTCTGAGCGGATGGTTCGCGAACAACACTTTTACGGCTTCTCTGAAGCCAACATGCTCTGGTCGCGGAGATGGTTTTTCGCCCACGTGCCAAATGGCAATGCCAACGGTCAGAGGCAAAAGAATAATCACAAAGAGGCCCATCGCCCCAACGCGAGCTCGATCAAGGTTCTCCGTTACCGTCTGCTCGATAATCACCGGTAACAACAGGACGAGCACCATGCCGACAATCAAGGCAACCTCGCGCGCGCCATGCACCCGCGAGCGTTCATTGTAGGAAGGCGTCAGTTCCGCGCCCCAGGACATGTGGGAGATGGTAAGCAACGTCCATCCGACATAGAGCACCACCATCCAACCGAGGAGATAGAGTTCGCTGACTGTGTCAAACGGCACCAGGAAAACCATGTAAACGGACAGCATAATGATCGGCACTGAGATTGCGATCCAATGGCGCCGGCGTCCCCACTTGGTCTCAAACCGGTCTGACAACACACCCAGCACAGGGTCCGTGAAAACATCCCAGAATCGGATGATCAAAAACAGGCTGCCAACAACCGCGAGCTCTAGGCCGATGACCTTGGCGTAGAAAGGCGGGATATGAACTGCCAACGGAAGTCCGAGGGCGGCAATGGGGGCAGCAGGCAGAGAAAATGCCCACAATGTCGAACGTTTAAGCGCGTCGCCGCGCTGGCCGGCCTCCTCCGCCATCCAGTGTCCTTCCTGTCAGTTTCCGCCGGTTCTCGTGACCGTTTAATTTCAATACGAAATTATAGGCGCATCCCGTCGCTCCACGCCAGCGATTGCGAACATCAATGACATAGATGACTGAAGGACACCGACTCCTGCGGTTCTAGAACCCGCCCAAAACACTGGAATTTGACGCATGCTGCCGCTAGGGTGTCGCCAAATTCTCCCTAGGCGGCGTAAGGTCGTCCCAACAGAGTGGATCAAATGGCGAGCGGCACAAATATCCCCAAATTTCGTAATGATTCAGGTGTCAGCGAAATCAGAATCGGCGCGAAAGAATTCAAATGCATGGGCGCAACACCGCCGAACGATCACCCGCATGTCTTTTTGGACATGGGGGAGGAATCTGAAATTATCTGCCCTTACTGCTCGACGCTTTACAAATACGATCCGTCCCTAAAGCCGGACGAGGCCTCGCCGGCAGAGGCTGCCTGGAAAGAAGCGTCTTGATCAGCGAAGCCGTCGCCATCACTCGCCGCGCCAGAGTGTAATAAGCATGGCTGTGAAGCTCTATGCATTCACATGCGGCTACCTCACGCTTCCGGCAACCTTCATCCTTAAAGGGGACAAAGGAAGACTCACCCTTCCGATCCCGTCCTATCTTATCGTCCACCCCAAGGGCAAAGTCCTGTTCGACAGCGGGATGCATGTACAGACCCAAACCGACCCACTGGTTTATGCGGGCGAAGAAAGCCTGAAGTTCACGGACTTTCATTTTCTGCCGGGCGAGGAAATCTCCGCCCGTCTGATGGCCATGAGTGTTGACCCTGGGGACATTACCCACCTGGTCAATTCGCATCTCCACTACGACCATGCAGGCGGCAATGCTCAGATCCCCAACGCGGACCTGGTCGTCCAGCGGCTCGAATGGGACCACGCCATGGCGCTGCCGGACACCGATCTTGCCTATCTCAAAAAAGATTTTGATATCGGCCAACGGCGTCAACTCATCTCAGGCGAACATGATCTGTTTGGCGACGGCACCGTCGTTTGCCTACCGACTTATGGGCACACGCCCGGCCACCAATCGCTGAGAGTGAGAACTGATTCTAGAGAATATGTTCTCTGCGGCGACGCCTGCTACCTGAAGGAATCGCTGGATAAGCTGCGCCTGCCCGGCATTTCCCACGATAAGGATGCCATGCTTCAGGTGTTCCACCGTCTGCGAGACATGCAATCCCGGGGCGCAACCATCATGTACGGCCATGACCCGGAATTCTGGAAGTCCGTCCCTCAAGGACCGATACCATTGGCATAGGAGCGAAACTCTAGCCCCCTAGCTGAGACCGAAAACCCGCCGAGCATTCCCACTCAAAAAGAGTTCCTTGCCCTCTTCAGTCAAATCCAGCGCATCCAGATGTTGAAGGCACCGGCTCGGCGACAACATCGGCCAATTGGTGCCAAACATCACACGGGATTGCCCCGGACCCTTCATGAATTTCACGAAGTCTTCCGGCAGCCGGTGAACGGCGTAGGCAGACGTGTCCACATACAGGTTGGGATATTTGAGACTGAGCGAGACAAGCTCATCAATCCAGGGAAACCCGACATGCCCGCCCACAACTTTCAGTTCCGGAAAGTCCAGGAGGACATCATCCAGATAAGGGATCAGACGCCCAGGCTCTGACCGGCAGAGCGGTCCTGTGTGTCCGATCTGAGTGCAAAACGGAACGCCCGCTTCAATGCAAGCAACATAAACAGGGTAGTACCGCCGATCATTGGGCGGGATATCCAGCAGCCACGGGACGAGACGAACGCCCACAAAACGGTCACCGTCGACCCATCGTCGGATTTCTCGGACAGCCTCCATCGGTTTGTTGATATCAACCGTCGCCAAACCCCGAAAGCGATCAGGTGCCGCGTCGATAGATGCGGCGACTTCCTCGTTACTGATCAAAGATCCGTCCCGCCCCTGCCAGGCAGACAGAAACATGATGTCTACATTTGCCGCATCCATAGCCGCGACGGTACTCGCAACGTCAGGTACCTGCCTGTCGCCAGGCCTGCCCGTCCACCGCAACAAAGTCTCCATCCACGGCTGGTCGGCCATACGTTGAGTCGTAATTTGTGACCAGACATCTATCGCGCCCATGAGCATCTCCATTACTTCACTAGTGAAGCTTTATAGAAGAGTTGGGGGATCGTGACAAGGTGTTTATGGTGTGCCCATGTCAGCACACAAAGAACGCCTCTATTTCCTGCTTCAGGTCGCGGCCCACCGCCTAAAAACCGAAGCAGACAATGCCCTCATCGAAACCGCCGGACTCTCCACAACACAAGTTGCCGTGCTGAGCCTGATCAATTCAGCCAAGAATTTGAAACAGCGAGACCTTGCCAGACAGCTAAAACAGAACGAGTCCGCCATCACAGCCATGGTCGCAAGACTGATGAAGGCAGAATTGGTTGTTCGTCGCCGCAGCGAGACCGATGCCCGCACGTGGCTTCTCGAACTCACGGATAAGGGAAAAAAGACACTCAAGCGTGCGGAAAAGCCGTTCAGGGAAATCAACGCGCGGCTCGACTCGGCACTTGGCAAGAAGGGGGCTACAGACCTTGCCAAACAGCTCGATTTGATCGCTGAGCGTTTTTCCTAGATGAAGGGCGACCAAGAAAAGTCAAACCACGACGAAACCAATCGACTTTATTCGCAAGTGTAAAAGGGTGAGCATGCCAGATACGGCGTCTGAACCGCAGGGTGTCAGCGAACACCAAGCGCAATATCTTTCAAAGACCAAGCTCTACATCCTCGCTGTGGCAAGCGCCGTCGTGACGGCCAACGCCTACTACATCCATCCGATCATCGCGCGCGTCGCAGAAGATTTTGAGGTGAGCGCCTCCCTGATCGGCGCCGTTCCCGCACTTAATCAGGTCGCACTTGCCTTGGGTATTCTGCTGCTTCTGCCGCTCGGCGACCGTGTCAGCAATCGCCGCCTCACATCTATTTTCGTGGCGGGGCAATTCTGTGGCATCTTGGGCATGGCCCTCGTGCAGGACTTCAGACTGTTCATCGCCGGATCAACGATCCTGGGCTTTTTCACCATCGCACCCTATCTGCTGCCAGCCTATGTATCGAAGCGTGTGCGCCCCTCTGAGCTTGGTCATGCCACGGGCATTCTCACTGCAGGCATCATCGGGGGCATTCTCCTAGCGCGCGCCGGCGCCGGCTTTCTAGGCGAGAATTTTGGTTGGCGGACCGTCTATTTCGTCGCTGCAACCCTGATGTTGATCGTCTCCATCGCCCTGCCTTTCATTATGGAGGAGCGAGAAAAACAGGCAGATGTGAAACAGTCTTATGGCGAGCTGATCTTCTCCATCCTGCCGATTATCAGAGACCATCCGGACATCATCCGCGCCGGCATCATTCAGGCTCTGAGCTTCGGCATTTTCCTGGCGGTCTGGCTGGGGCTCGGCCTTCATCTGACAAGCCCAGCGATGGGCTACGGCGTCGACACGGTCGGCTACCTGGCGGCAATCTCCGCTCTGAACTTGGTGACAACGCCTCGTATGGGGGCCTGGGCCGATAAGGTCGGTGCCTATAAAGCACGAACCATTCTCGCTGCCATTCAATTGGTGGGCGTCGCGTCGCTCTTTGTCTTCGGCAACAATATATGGCTGCTGATGATACCGCTCATAACGATGAACCTTGTCGGACCTGTGATAGACATTACCGGCCGGATGACCTTCCTGAGCCAGGACGCCACAGTTAGAACACGGCTGATGACTGTCTATATCTTCCTGATGTTCTTAGGCGGCGGCATGGCGAGCTGGGCCGGCACGATTGCCTATGATTGGGCGGGATGGAACGGCAACGTCACATTCGCCTTCATCATGTCCCTGCTCGTGCTCACCGTTTCCTGGTGGAGCTACAAGAAGACGCTGAGCAGCTAAATAGCGCCGTACAACGGCCCTTTCCTACTGCCTCTGCACAACCACCCCGCCTTTGGGAAGACAGGAGCACTTGTACGCGCCCGAAATACCTGAATTCATTTATTGATGTCAGATAGAAGATGCATTAGACTTCAATTTATGAAGTCAGATGTGAAGAAAAACCTGAGAAAGCGCGCACCCGTCCCCAGGGAAGAGTGCGGAATGGCGCTCGCAGCAGATATCTTAGGCGAGCGCTGGGGCCTTTTGATCTTGCGCGAGGTGTTTTACGGCGTGGCGTGTTTCGAAGACATGCGCCTGGACCTCGGTATTCCACCCGCCACGCTAAGAAAGAGACTGGCTGAGTTTGAAGACGCTTCCATCCTAGAGCGCGTCAATTATCAGGCACCCAACGATCGTCCCAGACAGGGATATCGGCTCACGGAAGCAGGACGAGAACTTGGTCTGATATTTCTGTCACTGAGACAATGGGGGGATGAATGGTTGCGGGCCACCCCTCCTGTCTCCGACCTTGTCGACCGTCAAACCGGTCGCCGGCTGGAAGTCGCGCTGGTCGACAAACAAGGTGAGACGGTACCATTGGCGCAATCCCACCTGCGACCTCGGAGAGGAAAGCTGACGTGAGCCGCACCATACGTCGTAGTGGAGCTGCGGCCGCGATAATCGTCGCAGCTCTAGCCGTTTGGCCTTGGTCGGTCTTCCAGCCGCCCTCCTTGCCCAATCCCATTTCAGAGCGTTTCACATTAACGGGTGTCACCGTCATCAATCCGATGCATGACAGGAAGCCGGGCACGTCCATACGTGTTGCTGAAGGCAAGATAGCGCACGAGACAGTTAACACCGACAGCCCACAGATAGACAAGTACCGCGGGATGTTTGTGCTCCCGGGATTTGTCGATATGCACGCCCATATGCCGCCTGACAACGCGCTTCGTCTCACGGGTCATTATGGTCTTCTATTCGCGGCACACGGGGTCACCACCATTCGTGACGCTGGTGATCTGGACGGGACCGCCGTGCCTGCGGCGCGGCACCTCTCCACTCAGCGCCTCCCCTTTCCCAGCGTCACCTCATGCGGCCCCTTTGTCTCAAATGGTGTTTCCATTTGGCCAAACACGCTTCAGCTGACGGCACCGGAGCAGGCGGCAGATATTGCATCGCAGATTGCGGCAGACGGGCATACCTGCATCAAGGCCTATGAGGGTCTGACGCCTGACATAACAGCTGCGTTGATTAGCGCTGCAGAAGATAATTCTCTACAGCTGATTGGACATGTTCCCGTCGAGTACACAATAGAGCAATCGGGCATCATTGATGTGCAGCATTTCTTCGGCGTTCAGCCGCCCGCTACTCTCCGAGGACAAAGCGTTCGCTTTCGCGCCGACGATTGGGGCGGCGTCAATGATGCCCGCCTTGATGAGCTAATTCAGTACATCGTCGATAACGACATCCGCAACACGCCGACAATCTCCCTTGCTGAGGGGCTGCTACGATATGCGAGCTACGACGAAGGAGCAGCAGACGTATCTAAATACCTGCCAGGATTATTCGCGGATGTCATCTGGCACCCAGAGGAAGGTCTGCCAGTCTATCGAAACATTGGACCCATGACGCTCGCGATGACACGATCCGCCCTGCCGCAAAAACTGGCCCTCCTGAAACGATTGTCAGATGAAGAGGCCGTGCTGCACATCGGAACAGACACGGGGCAGCCCTTTTCGCCGGCAGGCATCGCCTATTGGCGCGAGCTCAGGATGTTCGAACGCGCCGGGATCGCACCGGAGCAAGTCCTTCAATATGCGACCAACACCGCCCGCAAATCCCTTGGCCTCAGCGAGATCTACCTGGCGGAGGGGACGCCAGCCGATTTCCTGATCTTTGCAAAGGACCCGACTGAGAGTCTCGACCACTTGGAAACACTTGAGGCGGTTGTCATTGGGGGTCGCCTTTATGAGCGCGAACAGCTAGAGGAGGCGATCAATGAAAGCTTGGATCACTACGCCAGCTGGCCGCTCGCCCAGATTGCCGACTGGACAGCGCGCCGAACGATTGCGACCTCACTGAGCGGCTTCGATTAGCGGCGACCCTACTACTGCCCAATCCAGATGGGTGAAGACCAGGCCATTTCAGTAATTGTGCTTGGCAGATCGTCAGGCGGTGTTTCGCCCAAACGCAGTGCATCATAGGTTGACCACCGGCAAGTCGGGTTTTGAACCACGCGGGCATAATAGAACGCGCGTTGATCAGGTTTGTAGGTGGGGTCTCGCCAAACCGATTTGAGAACCTGGGCGCCCTGTTCTGTCTCAAAGGCACAATTGGAAAGGTCGACAGACACATCGGCGGATGGGCATCTGCCCGTGTCTGGGTCCGCAGATCGGCCGCCGCTGCATGCGACGTCAAAAACAGATTCTTGCGCCTCGCCATTTTCGATCCAGCCTTTGATGATCTGAACACGGTCAAGAGGTGCACTCAAAGGATCCTGCAACGCTTCCACATAGAATGCGGGCACCTCGCCGTCGCTTAGGCGCAACATCCCTCCCATCGGAACACCTTGGGCATAAGCAATTTCGATAGCATTGTCTGCATCAAGAAGACCGTCCTCATAGGCCGGTCCGCCGAAGAAGCGCAAACGAATGCGCGTGCCGCTGGTCGCATAAACCTCTTTGCGTTCCATCGCATCGAACAGCGCGTCCCGCGTATTCTCCGGCGCCCACACGACAGCCAAACCGCCTGGGTTCTGGAAAGCCGATCTCCGGCCACCACGCAGGCCGTTGAGACGAAGGTTCGCGTTGCCGGTGAAGAGCGCAGAAGCACCCCTAAAATCATACTCTTCTGCGCTGCCGGGATTTGAATTGTGTGTGTCCGTGCTGCCAATCATGCCGAAATCAAGCGGATTGAAGCCAAGCTCCTCTTCAAGCTCAAGTCCCAGCTTGAGGCCGTCTCGCGCCATCGAGGTCGGATGGATGCACTGCGTCACCTGCCCCTCTTCGCAGGGTGGCAGAAACTGTTCAAAGCCGCACTCCTCGTCGGTCGCACCAAACCCCAGACTGCATTCTGAATTGCCCTTGATTTGAAAGATCTCAACAATCGGCTCGACCGCGTCCCGCATCTTCCAGTCTTCAGGTGTGTAGGCATCGCCATCAATTGTGTGGCCGGCGAATGCCAGACCCCAGGATTTATTGGGATTATGCGGAATGGTGATGAAGTCACAGGGGTCCTGACAATCCGCTGTGAGCATTTTCCAGAGATCAATCTCCGTCAGCGCATCAAATGCCGACGTTGCACGTGAGGGCACAGTATTGTTTCGGAATATAACGTTTCGATGGATTTTACCCCGATCCGGCAAGGGTGGCGAATATTCGTAAGCTGCGAATGTTGTAAAACGACCGGGTTCGTTATGTCGCTCGGCGGCGGCAACAATTTGAGCCCATGTAGACTGTGCCTGCTCTGTGCCAATCGCATCGTCTGATCCACCGAGATTCTCGGGCGGGCGTTTTTCACCCGCTTCGCGAAGATCAAGGAAAAAACTGGCATTGGGTGAGTCAAAGCGGCGACAAAGGTTCATGAAGTCATCAGAAGCATCCCCGCCCGCACATGTTTCAAACAGACCAAACCCCTCGGCATGGTCAGTGACAGCTGCAAAGTCGAGCGGCACGGAAAGCTGAATTCGCTCGCCAGAGGCGGTTTCGAAAGCACCGCCCTTTGCAATCCGATAGGCGTCGTCAACGGACAGACGATTGCCGAAAATGTACGAGTCAAAAGACAAAGCAGAGTGGGAATGAAGATCCCCGAAATAGGCGTTGTTCAAGGGATCAGAAGGTGGATAGGTCGCCGGCTGCGGCGCCGGACGGTCAAACGCCTCCTCGTTCTGGGCGGCTACTTCTGCCTCGACTTGCTGCAGCCTCTCTTCCGTGAAGAGCGGCGCATTGAGCTGATATTGTACATAGGCGTAGACGGAAACACCGACGGCAAGCACAACGCCAATCAACCCATAGATCCAGCGCATCACCAATCCCCCCGTTTCAGCGTCTTCACCGAGAAACTATACCAGGGTTGGTCGCAGATTTCGATAATTGCGGGAGAGCGTTTAAAGAGTTGGCGCCCTACCCTATCGGTCAGGCACTAGAAGCCGCCTGTGTGTCCTTATCAGCGGCGCCATCATCCGGCATGGGCTCCTGCCAGAAATCATGACCGGTGATGCGTGTGACTTCTTCAAGCAACAGCTCTAAATCGACTGGCTTAGATACATATCCATTCATGCCAGCCTCTAGATAGGCTTCGCGGTCGCCTTTCATTGCGTTGGCCGTAAGAGCAACAACGGGAGTTTGGGCCCAGCTCTCGCCGGACGTGCGAATTCTTTTGGTCGCCTCAACTCCGTCAAGAACCGGCATCTGAACATCCATAAGAACGACATCGAAGGACTGGTCATCGAACGCCTCCAAGGCTTCCTCCCCGTTTCCAACGCAAACCAGGTTCACCGAAAAGGGAAGGAAACAGGCTTTGATGACCTGCTGGTTCACATGGCTGTCCTCAGCAAGGAGGATGGAGAAGGACCCTGTTTCGAACCGCTGAATACCCGCCTCTGGCACGCCAGCTGCCTTGGCATCGGATCGGTCATCTGCACGCCCGATTGGCTTGAGGGCCCGCAGTCTTAAGGGAATTTCAAACCAGAAGAGACTGCCGGAAACGCCATTGCTGATGACACCAATCCGCCCCGCCATCAGCTCTACCAACTGCTTGCAAATGGAAAGACCGAGGCCTGTGCCACCAAACTCACGCGTTGTGGTCGCTTCAGCCTGTGTGAATCTTTCAAAAATATGGTCCTGCAGCTCTGGCGCAACTCCAATACCGTCATCTTCCACCTCAAAGCGGAGAACTTCTTGGCCGCCCTTAGTGCGCGATTTGACCGACACATGGATCTGGCCTGAACTGTCGACAAACTTCACGGCGTTGCCGATCAGGTTGATCAGGACCTGTTTCAAACGCGTTGGATCGCCGACGATTTCTGGCGGCAAGTCGTCCTCCAGATGCACTTTGATCCGTACATTTTTTTCTTCGGCCTTTCCTCTGAATGTTTCCACGGAGTTTCGAACAAGTTCGGGAAGGTCTATCTCGATTGACTCAAGACTGAGCTGATTGGCTTCGAGCTTTGACATGTCCAGCGTGTCATTGAGCAGGACCATCAAATGTTCTGCCGATGAGAGAGCGAGCTTCGCATGGTTCTTTTGATCATCATTCAGGGGCGACCTGAGCAACAATTGCAACATCCCGCTCACCCCGTTCATAGGAGTGCGAATTTCATGAGACATATTGGCAAGAAAGTCTGATTTCGCCCTCGCCGCCTCCTCTGCCTTTATCAGACTCTTCTGCGTTTCCAACGCGTACCTGGCCACCTCTCTCGCAAACACAACTGATAGAAACAGTGCTGCACCGATCAGAAAGGTCAGCATGATCGTATGCGCCAGGCGGACATTTTCTGGGTTGAGCGGGTTGTTGGGGATGTAACCCGCCTCATCAAGGGCATAAAGCGCCAGAACTGAAAGAACGCTCGCGGCCCCAAAGATGAGAGAGGAGCGCGTTCCCAGAAAATAGGCCGCTCCCAAAGGCGCAATAATAAAGAGCGCCGCGATGCTCCCATCCACGCCGCCCGTGGCAAAAGACGCAAGGCCACTCAAGACAATCAGCGTGCTCATGAGAATCCACGCAGGCAAACGGATGTCGGTTCGGAACATCGACCAAATGCCTAGAGCGACGAGGACACACCCCGTCGTCGACGCAGAGATGATACCGAGACGTATCTGCCCATGGATCAGATAGGCAATGATGGTTTGCGCAAAAACCAAAAACGCGAGGCCAAATGCCACTGTCCGGAAAACGCCGGACAAAGTGGATTGGTCGAGCTTAGCCATCTCATCTACTCGCATCAGGACCTCCCACAAGGAGAGGCGCCAAAACGCCCCTCGGCCTGCTCTAATGATGAACTGACCGGTCTAAATATTTAGTTTCATAAATGAGACGTTTTAGAAGATGAGCCGCCATACCTTGCGGCTACAAAATCTTAACCAAAGTCGTTTGCGAAAGCCCAACAACCAGAATTCAAAGCGTTTGAAATCCTGAGAGAATACGCGGAAGACTGCTAGCTTGTTGTAAGCTCGGCGAGCAGAAAATCGACAGTCACTTGGATCTTGCTCAAGCTGTACTTGGGCCGATGATAGAGAAGATAGATACCTAGATTGTCGCCCCGAATGGTCGACAGTTCAGCATCCGTCAGATCGATCTCCACGAGGCGGTCTTCTGCAATATGGTCTCCGATGCCCCACTGCGCTACCAGCGCGAGTCCGGACCCGGCCAGTGCTTCGTCCAACAAAGCTTCCCCTCTATTGGTCACAAAGGCGGCAGGTGGCCGCAATTCAGCCCACCCTTCAGCCGTCTTCGCCTGCCAGTAAACCACACCGCCCTGTTGACGATAGAACAGAGCTTTATGGTCGAGGACTTCCGCCATCGTCCGCGGGCACCCATGCCTTGCCAGATAATCGGGCGACGCCACTAAAAGAAGCCTGCTGTCGGACAGTTTGCGAGCGACAGAACGATCCGGCAGAGCAGTGGTCGCACGGATCGCTAGATCAACTTCATTGCTCGCCAGATTATAAACATTGTCGGTGAGCTCAACGTCGAGAATGAGGTCAGGATAGTGCTTCCTGAGTTTTGCGATCGCGGGCATCAGACAGACACCGCCATATCCCGACGGTGCCGTGATGCGAACGAGGCCCGCCGGCGCATGCGGATGCGCCGATATGATGGCATCCGCGTCAGAGAGGGACGACAGCGCAGGACGCACATGGTCCAGATACAGTCCACCGAGCTCAGTCAAACGAACAACGCGTGTGGTGCGGTAGAACAGCGCGACCCCCAGCTCTGCTTCCAAGTCCTGAATGCGCCGGGAAATTGAGGAAGCAGGAACACCCAGCGTTTTGGCAGCGCCTGAGAAACTCCCAGCGTCTGTCACGCTGACGAAATATTCCAAAGCCCGCATCTTATCCATGACACCCCATCTGACCTCTAGAGGATCAAATTATTGCTATTTCAGCAATACTGTTTCGCCTTTTATGCCAATTATCAATGCCTAAGGCGAGTGTTATGTCCCATCCATCAATAATCAGCCAATCCGATGGAGGCAGGCATGAGATTTATCGAGTATCGGGAAATGGGTGATCCGGCGAAGGTTCTCGACATCAAGACCGACGAGTCAGCACCCCTCAAGTCTGGTGAAGTCCGGGTCAAGGTGCTCGCAACCCCCATCCATCCCTCAAACCTGCTGCAGATCGCCGGCCTCTATGGAACTGCCCCTGACCTGCCGGCTGTTCCCGGAAGCGAGGGCATTGGATTTGTCGAGGAGGTCTCGCCGGATGTGAACGGCATGTCTGTAGGACAAAGAGTCTTGCTGACCGCTGGGGGAACATGGCGCGATGAAATGACCGGCCCAGCATCCACCTTTGTTCCGCTGCCCCACGACGGCGACGTCGAACAAATGTCGATGTTGACCGTCAACCCGCTGACGGCACACCTCATCCTCACCAGCTTCACCGACCTAATGCCTGGCGATTGGATTATCCAAAGCGCAGCAAACTCCGCCGTCGGCGAATTCATCATTCAGCTCGCCGCGAAGAAAGGCCTTAAAACGATCAACGTCGTGCGTCGTGCAGATCTGGAAAAAGATCTGCTTGAACTCGGAGCCAATAGTGTTCTTGTTGACGGACCTGATCTCGCTGAACGTGTTTCGGCGGTAACCGGCGGCGCTCCAGTCGTCTTCGCGATCGACAGCGTCGCGGGCGAGACCTTCTCCCGTCTGGTTGAGTGTCTGTCCTTCGGCAGCACCATGGTGACCTACGGCGCCCTCTCAATGCAACCGCCTGCGCTCAACCCCACAGCCATTATCTTCAACGATGTGCGCATTCGCGGTTTCTGGCTCTCAAAATGGTTCGAAACAGCGAGCCCGGAAGACAAACAGGCCGCATTCGGAGAGGTCATCCAACTCACCGCCAGCGGTGCCATCAAAGCAAGAATCGACGCCCGCTTTGACCTCGATGACATTGCCGCTGCCGTCACCCGCGCCGCAGAGCCCGGTCGGAACGGCAAAATATTGCTGGTACCAGACCACACAAAAAAACAACCCGAGAAATCTTCGTTCCTGGGCAGCCTTAAACTGGGGAAGAAATCATGAAGTACCTGAACATAGTAGCGGCTTCAGCGTTCGGACTTTTCGTTTCCTCGTCCGCTTTTGCCGCCACGAACGCCGGTGAATCCCCGCTCGCGAATGGAAGTGGGGAAAGCTGGATTGCGCTTGGTATCATCTTGACGTCAATCGCGACAGCGTGGGCAATGAACTACAGCGCGCCCAAGGTCCGCGTATACGGCACGCTCCTCGCAGCCCTCGGCTGCTTCGCTGTGACTGCCTGGTTTATGTTGTTTGTTGTTGGCTCGGGAATTCTTGAGAACCCCAAACCAAATCAAACGCCTATGGACTCAGCGAAGCCGGCTTTCCTGTGGTTGCAGTCTTCCGTCGCTTTTCTCGCTGGTCTGCTGCTGGTGAGAGCGGCCTTCTTGCAACGCAATGGTACAGAAACACTCCAGCTTGCTGCGACGAATGAGGACGCGCGTTATGGGCGTGTATCTCGCCTCTTACATTGGACAATAGCGATCCTCTTCATCTCGCTCATTCCGATGGGTATTTTCACCTCAATGATCCCGGAGGATGCCGCCTTCCGGAACGACTATTACATCGTCCACAAAACCATCGGTGTCTTGGTGTTTGTCCTCATCCTGATGCGTCTCGCCTGGAACTGGCATTCAAAGCGCCCGGACCTGGATCCCTCTCTGAAGCCTTGGGAGCGCAAACTTGCGCACAGTGTCCATATCGTACTCTACGGATTGATGATCGCCTTCCCCATCACCGGCTATGTCATGACCAGCATGCATGGGTTTGGGACATACATTTTCGTGTGGGAGATACCGCCCTTCCTGGATAAGAGCGACGCCTACATCATCTGGGGCACCTTCCACAAATATCTGCTGCCCTACCTGCTTTACCTAATCCTAGGCGCACATGTCCTGGGCGCTCTGAAGCATCACTTTGTCGACAAGCACCAGAGCGCGCTTAAGAGGATGGTGTCATAGCTAGCGGACCCACAAAAAAAGATGGGGCTGGACGGCGCAATCCGTACCAGCCCCACACTTTGAAGAGACGCGCCAATAGGTCGCCGTTCAAAAAATCGACTGGTGCTGGCCACCATCAATCACAATGTTCTGTCCAACGATGAAACGCGCAAGTGGACTGCAGAGCAAAGCCGCCATGGGCGCCATGTCTTCTGCTTCCGCCAGAAAGCCTGCGGGAATTTTGTTATGCTCCATAAAGTGCGGCAAACAAGCTTCCTGTGTTGGCTCCAATCCAAAAGCATCCGCATAGGCTTGAGTGCTTTCATCGAAACCTTCTGTTCGAAACATGCCCGGGAGAATATTATTGATCAGGACACCATGCCCCGCAATTTCCCGAGACACACTCGCGGTGTAGTTCAAAAGAGCTGAGCGGGCCGGGCCAGACATAAGTCGCCAGATCATTGGATTTTTCGCTGAGAAGGTGGCGATATTGACGATCCGTCCCCACTGCCGCTCCTTCATGCCGGGTATGTAGTTGCGCATGATCTCGATCGGTCCGACGAGAGTTGTCTCAATGGACGAGCGCCACATGTCCGGTGTCACATTCAGGAAGTTCCCGTTGGGCGCCGGTGGCTTGATGGTAATGGACAGGATGTCCGGGTCAGGGCAAGTCGCAAACAAGGCAGCGCGCCCTTCATCCGTTGAGGAGTCTGCCACGATAGGCGTGACAGACGTGCCGTATTTTTCTGACATTTCTTTGGCGGCTTTGACAAGGCGGTCCTCCCGCCGAGCTGAGATGTAGAGGTCGACACCGGCTTCGGCCAGACGCTCTGCTGTTGCGCGGCCCATGCCGGCACTGCCGCCTGCCATAAGTGCTTTCTTGCCTTTGATCTGTAGGTCCATGATGTTCTCCATTTGAATGCATTGCGCCGACCAACGACCGGCGGTGATGTCGCGTGAGGTTGATTACGTTTTGCTGAGACCAAGACGGTCGAGATGCCATCTCAGTGTGTCGACGCGGTCCTGACCGAAGAACGGTTCGTTACGGACAACCATTGTCGGAACACCCCAGTGACCGGCTGCTTCAAGCCCGGCATGGTTGCGTTCAATCTCATCTAGATGATCGCCGTCGCCGATCGCCGTCTCCATCTGCGCAAGATCAAGACCGCAGGACGCCGCGGCATCTTTGATGTGAGTGCCGGTGTCCCAACCTTCCGTCCCTCCGAACACAAGAGATGAAACGGCAGCAGCAAACTCGACGCCTTTGCCTTGCCTTTGGGCCTCAATGCCCAGTTTAGAGAGACGCCAAATGTGGGGTTGCTCTTCAGCCACCTGCATCGTCTCGTAATCCTGGACAATAGGATCAGGGTTCGGCCAAGCGTGCGGACGTCCCAACATTTCCGCCCGCCGTTCCCAATCCATCATGATGTAGAGCGCAGGCTTACGGTTCGCAGCATCGAATACCGCTGCCTTGTTCCGAATGGCCAGCGGCAACACGACACGCAGAGCAATATCCACGTCGAATTCCTTCTGGAGCTGCAGCAGGTCTGCGGTCACCAGGTAGGAATAGGGGCTGCGAAAAGACCAATAAACATCGACCGGTTCGGCCATGATTTTCCTCCAACGTTCCGTCTTGAATACGCAGGGAAAATGCCGAGAAACGGCGTCAGGGACGAGACCAAAGCCGGACAAAGATTATACATATCCGGCCAGGCTGGCGGGTAAGCTTGGTCAACGGTGTCGATAAGCTGAAGGGGACTGACCTGTCCATTTTTTGAACGCCCGCCCGAAATGGGAAGGATGCTCAAAGCCCAGTTCATAGGCGATGGATGCCACCGATTCATCCGTTTCAAGCAGCAGCTTGGTTGCGAGGCGCTGTCGGGCGCCGTCGAGGATCGATTGATACGTCGTCCCAGATTCTTGGAGCTTACGGCGTAAGTTGCGCCCAGAAAGGCCCAGCATGCCGGCAGCCTGTTCCAAGTTTGGTGGCGACGACAAATGGTCGAGCACAAGCGAGGTCACCGCTCCAGCGACGCCCTCCTCCGCATTCGCCTCTTGAAGTTGCTTCTCGCAAATTTCCGTAATGAGCCGCACCGTTTGTGGGTCGGCATATTTGAGTGGCGTGTCGATAAGGTCAGGATCGAGAAACACGCGATGCCGGCTGCAATCGAACCGCATCTCAAACCCCATATCGCCGCTGATCCGCTCAAACCCGTCCGGCTCGCGCATCGCCATCTCAGCCCGCACCACCAGGTGCCGACCACCAAGGGCATCTTTAAAGAAAGTATCGACAAAGAACACCAACGCACTGACGGCAAAATAGGTAACAGTCTCATCGGTCAGATGAGATTCGACCTCCAGAACGGCACCTTCCTCTTGCTCACCAGATTGAACCGTCAGCGTCCGAGTAAAGATTCGGTTGTATCGGGTGAGGAGATGTAACGCGCGCGAGATGCGCCCCGCATTCGCGAGGGCCATCAGAAGCGCACTGTATTCCACGTTAAACGCCCGCTTAGACACATCCATTGCAAGATGCAGATTGCCGCTTAGGTCCAGAGCGCGCTTGATGAAGTGCTGGTGTTGCTCAGCGCTCAGTCTGAATTTCTCGTTCGCGAGATCCTGATGGTCAAACCCAAGACCGGCAAACAAAGCGTCACCGTCCACACCATCTTCGAGAAGAATCTGCGTCAACAGCCCGGGGAAACTGGGCAGATGCTGCGACTCAATTGATGTGATGCGCCCTTTGGTCATGTCGCCACTATAGCGCCCCTTCGTGAGCAAACGAGACAGAGAAAGCGGTTTGAAAATGGTGGCCCCACCCGGACTTGAACCGGGAAGCCCTTACGGGCGACAGATTTTAAGTCTGCTGCGTATACCAATTTCGCCATGGGGCCCCAGGGAGACGACCGAGCGACAACGCTGGCGACTCGGAGGCAGAGTGCGGCGTCACCATAAAGCCGCCGAGCCGGTTTGGAAACACCACCGGTACAGGTCCCCAATCCGAAGGACCGACGTTAGAGACAACCGTCGGCAGTAGCGCAAAGGTTGACATAAACAACAATCAAGGAAATATGGATCAGGGGTCCCTGCGCCCTTGAGACGTTGGCGAGGGCAATATCTTAGCGGAGCAATTGGGCGCCCAGCGCCCGATCCAAGAAATGACGAAGCGCCTGCCAATCAATGCTGAAAAGACCATCGGCGTCGCCCTGCATCAGGCGAGTTATCTCTTCAAAACGGCGATGCGCTCGGCATTTCAGGCTGCAGGTCACGACGCCACGCCCGAGGAATTCGTCGCATTAATGCTCATGCCCGAGGATGGCATTGACCATGGAGATCTCGTTCAGAAACTCAAGAAAGAGAAAACGAACGTCGCCAGACTGCTTGCGCGCATGGAGCGTAAGGGATGGATTGAGCGAGCCGTCCACGCAGAAAGCGCTCGGCAATTGACGATCTTCATAACGCCCTTGGGCGCGAAAACTCGGCTGCAACTTCTGCCTCTGGTGCAAAAGATGGCCGGACGGGCGCTCAAGGATATCAAAGACGCAGACATCGAGACGGCACAGCGCACCCTCGCAAAAATCGCTGAAAACCTGATGAACTAAGGCAGCCTGCGAGCGGTGAGGCTCAAATTCAAGTCCCGCAAATTAATTGTTGATAAATACAACAGTCATTCATATCTCTATTGTTGTATTTATCAACATTTTCCGTTGCAGCGAAAAGGAACGTCTCAAATGCAAGAAGCCATCGTCTTTGCCTGCCTCGTCACAATTGTGATGTGGGTGCCTTATCTTGTGGCCGCCGCCGCCGTACAGGGGGTTGGAGCGGTTCTGGGCGGAAATCCCAAAGCCGACCCGACGCCTCTCCCCACCTGGGCGCAACGGCTCCGCCAGGCACACGCAAACGCAGCTGAAAATCTGGCTGCGTTCGTCGGTGTTTGTTTTGCCGCGACGCTGGCGGGCGACGTAGAGATGACGGTCGTTGCGGCAGCGTTCATCTACACCTACGCGCGGATCGCCCACTACCTCTGCTACGGCCTCGGCATCCCCGTCTTCCGAACTGTCAGCTTCATGGTGAGTTGGTTCGCCACTTTCTACATCGGCCTCTCAAGCCTCGGATTGATCTGATCAAACAAGAGGCATGGTGGCGTTAGACCGTCCGCGTGCCTGACCATAGGAGAAACAAATGATCGTTAAATACGCAGAATTTCTGATCAGGTGGCGGTGGCTTGTGATGATTACATCTATCGTCGCCGTGTTGGGCGCGGCCAGCGGCGGAAGATATTTGGGATTCACGACCGACTATCGCGCATTCTTTTCACCCGACAATCCACAACTTCGGGCATTCGAAGCGCTGCAGGCAAGCTATGACCGAGCAGACAATGTCGTCTTCTTGATTACCCCCAAAGACGGACAGGTATTCACCAATGAGACCCTCGCGAGCATAAAGTGGCTTACCGAAAAGTCATGGCAAATCCCCTATTCAACGCGCGTTGACTCCATCACCAACTATCAGCACTCAGAGGCTTTTGGAGACGATTTGGTGGTCGGCGACCTTGTGGCCGACCCGAACGCCGCAAGCGCCGCCGAGCTTGAGCGGATAAAGGCCATCGCGCTGAATGAGCCACTCGTTGTGAAAAGGATCATCAATGAGCAAGCATCGGTCACTGGCATCAATGTGACGATTACCCTGCCGGGCAAGTCGATGACGGAAGTGCCGGAGGTTGCGGCCTTTGTCAGAAACCTGGCCCAAGAACTTGAGCAGAAAGACCCGAACCTGACTGTGGGCCTCACCGGGATGGTCATGTTCAACAACGCGTTCGGCGAAAACGCCCGACAAGACATGACGCGGCTGGTCCCGCTCATGTTCCTGGTGATTATCGTGCTGCTCGGCTTTCTCTTCCGCAGCGTCAGCGCGACCATCGCAACGACCTTGATGCTTTTCTTGTCTATTCTTGCCGGTATGGGCGCATTCGGCTGGAGCGGATACAAGCTCACACCCCCATCCGCATCGGCACCGAACATCATCCTCACCATTGCTGTCGCCCACACAGTGCACTTTCTCGTCACCTTCCTCGCGACAATGAGGGCCGGGCAAAGCAAGGAGGCAGCGATTCTTGAAAGCCTTCGGGTCAACTTTCAACCGATCCTCCTGACATCCCTCACCACGGTCATCGGGTTCCTGGCGCTGAACACATCGGAAGTCCCGCCGATCGTGCATCTGGGCAATATCGTTGCCGCCGGTGTGACAGCCGCATTCGTTTTGAGTGTCACCTTCCTGCCGGCGTTTATTGCGGTGGTGCCGGTGCGCGTTAAAGCCCGCCCCGACAGCAAACACACAGTCTTTGACTTCATCAGTCGCACCGTCCGGGAAAAACACAGACCTATTCTGTTGGGTACAGCAGCACTGACACTCGCCTTTGTGGCGCTCATCCCAAACAACGAAATCAATGATGATTTTGTGACCTATTTCGATGAGAGCACAGAATTTCGCCAGGATACCGATTACGCAATTGAGAACCTGATCGGTCCCAACAATATTCAGTATGCCTTGCAGGCAGGCGGATCGGGTGACGTGAACGAACCCGAATTTTTGGCGGACGTTCAGAAGTTTATTGATTATCTGCACACACAAGACGAAGTGCACCACGTCTATTCAATCACCCAGACCATGAAGCGGCTGAACCGGAATATGCACGGCGATGAACCGGACTGGCACCGGCTGCCGGATGACAGAGAACTCGCCGCGCAATACCTGTTGCTCTATGAGATGTCGCTGCCTTACGGGTTGAACCTGAATAACCAGGTCAATCTCGACAAATCAGCGACACGGGTCACCGTTGCCTTTGATGCCATGAGCACCAGGCAGATGCTGGATGTCGAGCAGCGGTTTGACGCATGGCTCAAGGAGAACCTGCCTCACATTCGCTTTGAGGCCTCCAGTTCCAATTTAATGTTCTCCCACATCGGGCAACGAAGTACGCGCAGCATGATCAGCGGGGCATTGATTGCGATTATCCTGATCTCGGCCATTCTCGTGATCGTCCTACGATCGTTCAAAATCGGTGTTGTAAGCCTCGTTCCAAATCTCATCCCGATTGGCATTGCTTTTGGCATCTGGGGCCTGATGGTCGGAGAAGTAGGCCTCTCGTTAGCGCCGGTCGTCAGCATGACCCTTGGCATCGTCGTCGACGATACCATTCACTTCCTCAGCAAATATCTGAGAGGAAGACGGGAACAGGGGCTGGATGCGGGCGACGCAATCCAATATGCCTTCAGGCAGGTGGGATCGGCCCTGACGGTCACGACCTTCGTTCTGGTCGCAGGCTTCATGGTGCTGACCTTGTCGCCCTTCAGGCTGAATTCCGACATGGGACTGCTGACCGGCATCACCATTGCGGTTGCTCTTGTCGTCGACTTCCTCTTACTGCCGTCGCTGTTGATGGCTGTAGACAGAAAGCGAAGGTCCGGTCGGTCTGCTTCCCTGCCCGCAAGCTCTGCGGCCGACTAGACCGGTCAACCGCCTGCCATGATGGCGGCGTGTCATGCACAACGGTGTTTCAAGAAGCATCGTTGTGCATCCGCGTAGCGGCAGGCAGGCTTCACCTCTTCGTCACGACGGTCATGTTTTGATTCATACACAAAAGAAAACGGCGGCCCAAAGGACCGCCGTCTCAAACTTGAATGCCAACTGGCTTAGTTGACCATGCCCTGCCAGACAGGCCAGCAAGTGTTGCCAGCTGATGCGGCGATTTTGGACTGAGCGTCCTTCGCATCGGAACCATCAGCCGCTTCGACATAGTCGTCTTTACCGGTGCACCAGACATAGAACTGGTGCTTGCCAGCTTTTGACATGCTGTCGAAGTTTGAATCCAGCGCCATCGCACCAGTGCTCATCATCGACATGCCTGCAGCGATCCCCACAATGGCAGCAAACTTCTTCATTTTCGCGTTCTCCCTCAGGGTTTTAGTACCCGCAATTAGTTCGTCTTCGTTGCCCGAGCCTTCAGTCTACTCGAGAGCCCCTCCACTGGAACTCTTTTGAACGAAGCAGGACCAGAAGATCCCCCTCCATGGCGCCTGATAGGAATATATCACGCACCGGCTCCGTTCAAATGAACCTCCACTTACGAGCATTTCAGTGAGGCACAGTAACGAGTTATGCCAAAGAGTGTACCGAAAATAGCCCCGCGTACAGCTGAAAACTTCGTAATGTTGAGGTTAATGTTGCAAAAAAACGACGTCAAATCGCCTGACTGTCCCGCTTTGTCTGGGATTCAAGGTTAAGACGGCATCTCTCAGCCGGTCCGTTCGACGGGCTTACCCCCTACCCTTGCCGCTAGGTCAAAGGTTGCCTTGAGAGCAGCGTCCAATTGATCCGATTCGACGGACCGTAAAACCAACGACGTTCCATACTGTTTGTCCCGAAAGAACGGATAGCTGCCTATGCCGACGCTGGGAAATTGTTCCTGTATTGCGCCCAGTTCATCAGCGACAGCGCTTTCACCTACAAAGCAGTCAATGGTCTTGCTGATCATCTTGGCTCCGCCCTCTAGACGGTCGGCCAATGCATCCATCATCACCTGGACAATGATGGGAATGCCTGCCATGACGAATACATTCTCAAGCTGAAAACCCGGCGCCTTGCTGACGGAATTTGGGATAAGCGTTGCGCCGTCAGGGATGCGGGCCATGCGCTGACGGGCTTCCGTGAACTCGCCACCGGTCTCCTCATAGTGTTGGGCCAGTATCGCCATGGCATCTGGATGCTTATCGATCGATACACCAAAAGCATGCGCGACCGAGTCTGCCGTGATGTCGTCATGAGTGGGACCGATGCCGCCCGTGGTGAAGACATAATCGTACGCTTGGCGAAGGGCGTTCACCGCCTCCGCAATCTTGTCCCGATCGTCTACAACGACCCGTGCTTCTTTCACTTGAATGCCAATATCGCCCAGGTAGGTCGCAATAAAGTTCAGGTTGGCATCCTTTGTCCGCCCACTCAGAATCTCATCGCCGATCAGCAGAACTGCAGCTGTAACCTGGGCTGTCGAGCCGGTTTCGGACATTGGGGAACTCCAAACTGATGTATGACGCTCCAGCATATAGCGTGGTCGGCGTCGGGACCAAGAGCTTGTCGGATTGCATGCGCAAACCTTATGGTGCGCCACATGAAATTCGACCCTCCCCTCACAAAGGCCACACTGGTCAAACGCTACAAACGCTTTCTTGCCGACATTCGGTTTGAGGATGGGTCGGAGGTCACGGCCCATTGTGCCAATCCGGGGTCCATGATGGGCCTTGCCGAACCCGGCGTAACGGTGTGGGTATCCAAGAGCGACAATCCGAAACGCAAGCTCGCCTGGTCCTGGGAACTGGTTGATGTGGCGACTTCCTTGGTAGGGGTCCACACAAGCAAAGCGAATGCCCTCGTTGAGGCTGCCATCAGCGACGGAAAGATCCCAGAGCTGGCGGGCTACGAGGTCCTGCGAAGAGAGGTGAAATATGGCGAAAACAGCCGCATTGACCTTCTGCTAGAGGATCCCGAGCGCCCCTCAGCCTATGTCGAAGTGAAAAGCGTGACGCTCTCGCGTGAGCAGGGACTGGCGGAATTCCCCGACTCCAAGACGGCACGCGGCGCTAAACACATGGCGGAACTCGCCGAAATGGCAAAATCGGGCCAAAGAGCGGTAGTTTTTTTCCTGGTTCAACGGTCGGACTGCACCCACATGCGTCCTGCCGCGGATATCGATCCAAACTATGCGGAAAGCCTAAACACGGCGGTCGCGGCGGGCGTTGAGGTCCTGTGCTATTCCTGTAGACTCTCCCCAGACGGAATTGAGCTTGATCGCCGTCTGAAAATTGATATCTAAATAGTGAAATATACGTTCTAAGAAAGACCGCCGGCCAATGATGACCGACCTAGCTGCACATGACATCCAGGAGATGGGCCAACTCAAGATTCACGGGCCAGAAGCATTTGAGAAGATGCGCATAGTCGGGCAGCTGGCGGCAGGCGCCCTCGATATGCTCACGAGCAGGATTGTTCCCGGCATCACCACCGAACAGATTGACCAGTGGGTCTTTGAATATGCCATGGATCACGACTGCATCCCTGCCCCGCTGCATTATCGCGGGTTCAGGAAGTCCTGCTGTACCTCTGTGAACCATGTTGTCTGTCACGGCATTCCAGGTGATCGGACCTTGCGCGATGGAGACGCCGTCAATGTCGATGTGACTCTCATCAAAGATGGATGGCACGGCGACACCAACCGCATGTACTACGTGGGCAAGGTCAATCGTAAAGTCGAACGCCTCTGCGACATCACTTATGAAGCGATGATGCGGGGCATCGCCGCTGCAAAACCCGGCGCAACTCTGGGCGATATTGGAGCTGCGATACAGACTTACGCGGAAGGGGAACGCTGCTCAGTCGTTCGCGAATTCTGCGGCCATGGCATTGGCCGCGTATTTCATGACATTCCCAACGTGCTCCATTACGGGCGGCCTGGCGAAGGCATGGCGCTTCATGAAGGGATGTTTTTCACGGTGGAGCCGATGATCAATGCGGGCAAAGCCGCCGTCAAAATGCTGAACGATGGCTGGACCGCTGTGACCCGCGATCGGTCTTTGTCCGCCCAGTTTGAGCACACAATCGGCATCACGGCCGACGGCGCGGAGATTTTTACGACCTCCCCCGCCGGACTTAATCACCCGCCCTATGGCTGACCTGCCAGATCAGGAAGGTACAGAAGTCCAAAAGCCGCACTATGCGGGTCATAGGCAGCGATTGCGCGAGCGTTTCGCGAAAGCAGGGCCAGACGGCATTGCCGACTATGAACTGCTCGAGCTCATCCTCTTTCGCGCCATTCCCCGTCGCGACGTTAAACCTCTCGCCAAAGCGCTCGTTGAGAGGTTTGGGAGCTTCGGTGCAACCGTGGCAGCCGATCCATCGCGCCTGCGGGATGTGCCTGGGGTGAGCGACGCGGTCATCAGTGAGTTCAAAATCGTCCAAGCCGCCGCGCTCAAGCTTTCACAGGCGAAAATCATGAACCAGCCTGCCCTCTCTTCCTGGGCAGCGCTGATCGACTATTGCAACGCCTCCATGGCGTACAACGAAACAGAACAGTTCCGCATCTTGTTTCTGGATCGCAAGAACGTGCTTATTGCCGATGAGGTTCAACAAAAAGGCACGATCGATCACACTCCCGTCTATCCCCGCGAAGTGGTGAAGCGCGCGCTAGAACTCAGTGCCTCGTCTTTTATTCTGGTTCACAATCATCCATCAGGCGACCCGACGCCGAGCCAGGCTGACATCGACATGACCCGCCAAATTGTCGAGAGCGCCAAACCACTCGGCATCTCCGTGCACGATCATCTGGTAATTGGCAAAGGCTCCCACGTCAGTTTCAAATCACTGGGTCTCATCTGACGCTTTCTTGACGACACGGCCTGACGACATTATCTCTGTGATCAGCAACGGAGATTTGATGCTAATTGTGAGTGCCCTTCGGTAACCCAGGAACGTCTCAGACGGTCTTGAGAGGTTGCCCCGAGTTACCGCGCCGCCAACGGCCGCGCGGGCATGTTGCTATGCGCAACAGCCAAATACTCCAAGGCACATCTACAGTGGACATTTCAAAACCGGAGCAGAAAGTGCTCCATGTGATGGCTCAAGGGGGCCGGATCGTTCTCGAACGCGATGAGCGCGGCAAAATTGTTGAAGCCATCTGCTTTACCAGAGATGGCTGGGCACTGACCGGCTTCACCCTCGACCTGTTTAAGAAACTCAAACGGCGGCGTTACATCGCATCGCGTAATTCAGGTCCCTATCGGATCACCCATCGCGGAATCACATCCGTAAGGGGACAGATCGACAACAGATAGAGGGACGACCCTTAAGCAGCGGGGCGCGATCAAAAGCGCCCCGCTGACAATCATAAGTTGACCGCCGATGTCGGTGCCCACCGATCGCCCCATGGGCGCGCTGCTTCAAGTTCGTACGCAAGCTCAAGCAGCGTGCGTTCGCCACCGCGCTTGGTCGCAAACTGGCTGCCAATGGGCAATCCCTCTGAACTGGTGAATAGCGGCAGAGAGATTGCTGGCGTGCCGGCAACATTGTGCTGCGGCGTGTAGGACACATAGTCGATGGTCCGCTCAAACAGCTGCTCGAAGTCGACCCCTGGCGCCTGCTCGCCGATGAGAACCGGTGGCGTCCGCAGAACCGGAGTCAGCTCCACATCCAACGTCTCGAAATAGGCATCATATTCGCGTACAACCCGGTCAAAATAGGCAAGCGACCGCTCAACAACACCGGGGTTTGCCGCCTCCTTTTGCTCGAACCATTCAGCCAACCCCCGTGTCCAGGGCTCCAGCCCTTCTTCTGCATTTGTCCAGCGGAACTGAGTAAGACCGATGAGCCAAGCGTTATCGACAAGGAAGGCCGGCGAGGACGCCCAGATGCCCATGAAGTTGTCGAGAAACTCCTCCGCATTCAGAAACGGTTTTGTCTCGACAATCTCGTGCCCTAGATCAGCGCAAAGTTTTGCCGTTGCATTGAGCGCCGCTTTGACCTCCGGTGAGGCCTCTTTTCCGGCATAGTTGATCGTGCTGAAGCCAATCTTGAGACGCTTCGTACCCGCGCCTTCAACAAACCCGGTTGGATCGAAAACGGCATCAGTGCCTTTGCGCTCACTCACGTTCAGAATCTGCGCCGTATCACGCACCGAACGACTGACCGCAAGCCGCACGCCGATATCGCCCGGCATGCCCTCATCGTCCCCTGTAAACATCCGAGCACGGCTGGGCTTCAGTCCGACGAGACCACACACCGACGCAGGAATACGGATCGACCCGCCCCCGTCACTCGCATGCGCGAATGGCACCATACCCGACGCGACAGCCGCCCCAGCACCACCACTCGACCCGCCAGTGTGCCGGGCAACGTCCCAAGGGTTCCGTGCTGCACCCAGCAACTCCGACTCTGTGGTGCCAAGCAGGCCAAATTCTGGCGTATTCGTCTTACCCAGAATAATGAGGCCCGCCTCTTTTGCCCGAGTGACACCACCATTGTCGCGATCCGCAATATTGCCAGCGAACAGATTGGACCCGAATGTCAGCGGTTCACCTTCCAACTCCGAAAGGTCCTTGATGAGATAAGGGACACCTTTGAACGGACCATCTGGAATGTCGGTCGACGCGGCGAGAGCCCGCGCTTTATCGAACCGCGTGTGGACGACTGCGTTGATGGTCGGATTAATCTTTTCGATCCGTTTGATTGCAGCATCGACCAACTCTAAGGGCGCAACTTCGCCTCGGCGCACAAGATCAGCCTGCGCCATACCGTCCAGTCGAACGAATGGGTCGCTATCTGCCCAGGCCGCAGTTGGTTTTGTAGCCGTTGCAAGCGCCCCAAGTGCAGCTGAGCCACGCAAAAAGTCCCGACGATCCATGGTTTTCTCCCTTTTCCGACCCGGGCCACCTCCCGAGCGGGCGTAATCTGGCCGATTCAAATGTCAAAAAAAATCGGATATAACTGGACAAGAAGTTCAAATTTTTCGGACGTATCATGCATCCCAACCTTTTGGATCAGCTCACGGTCTTCGAAACCATCGCAGATACGGGCACCTTTTCCGCCGCCGCCAAGAAGCTCAATCGGACTGTTTCGGCCGTGGGCTACACCATTGGACAGTTGGAGGAGCACCTTGGCCTTACCCTGTTTGACCGGTCCGGCTACCGGCCAAAGCTCACGGAGGATGGCAAATCCATTCTGCGCGACGCCAACATGATCGCGCGGCGCATTGAGCGTCTGTCGGCGCGCGCCGATGCTCTGCGTCAGCAAGGGACCGTCAATGCGACGATCCTGATCGACTCTCTGTTTCCGCGGGCACCCTTTGCCCGAGCGCTCGCCGCTTTTTCGTCGAAACACCCCGAAGTACAATTGACGATACAGGAAGTGCAGGTCGATCAGATCGCCGCACGATTGGAAGCGGGCGACGCCCATATCGGCCTATTGGCATTGAATGACACACTGCCGATGCGCCACTTCGACGGTCGCCAGATCGCCCTCAGGGGCGCTTTCCCGGTTGTTGCGCCAGACCACCCACTGGCACAGATAAATGAACCCTTCCCGCTGTCCGAGTTCGACAACCATCGCCAGATCATCCTGTCATCCGAGGCCGTCGACGAAGGACGGTATAATTACCACGTCCATATAACAGACCTCTGGGCCGTAAACACGGCAACCCTGGCCCTTGATCTGGTGCGCGAAGGGATCGGCTGGGCCTTCATGAGCCGCGACACGGTGGCAGAGGATTTGGCGGCGGGCAGACTTATCACCCTCAATTGCGCAGATATTCACGACTGGGCGGCGCTCCGCTTTACTGCTTTCTGGCAAACAAACAACCCGCCGGATGAAAGGCTCAGCTATCTCATTGATATGATTGAGAAAGCCTGCGAAGAAAGTCCAGGGGCGACTAGGCTAACCGTCGGCTGACCGCCAGTTGAGACCTTACGCCTGATCTGCTACATCCTGCGCTCTTCTTACATAAAACTGAGAGCAACATGATCCCGCGCTACTCCCGGCAGGAAATGGCCGATATTTGGTCCCCGGAAACCAAGTTTCGCATCTGGTTCGAAATTGAGGCCCACGCATGCACCGCGCTCGCTGAGCTCGGCGTGATTCCCAAGGAAGCCGCGGAAACCATCTGGGAACGTGGTGGGAAAGCGGAATTCGACGTCGCGCGGATCGACGAGATCGAGCGAGAAGTCAAACACGATGTCATCGCCTTTCTCACCCATCTTGCTGAGTTTGTTGGTGAAGACAGCCGCTTCGTCCACCAGGGCATGACATCATCCGACGTGCTGGACACCTGCCTCAATGTGCAACTTGTCCGCGCCGCCGACCTACTGCTCGAAGACATGGACGGACTGCTCGCCGCGTTGAAGCGCCGGGCCTTTGAACACAAAGACACGATCACCATTGGTCGCTCCCATGGCATTCATGCCGAGCCCACCACCTTTGGTGTGAAGCTCGCCCAAGCCTATGTCGAGTTTGAACGCTGCCGCGAACGTCTCGTGCAGGCCCGCAAAGAGGTTGCGACCTGTGCCATCTCAGGCGCGGTGGGCACCTTTGCGAACATTGATCCCTATGTCGAAGAGCATGTCGCCAAATCTCTGGGCCTGGTGCCGGAGCCAGTCTCAACCCAGGTGATCCCGCGGGACCGCCATGCCATGTTCTTTGCGGTGCTCGGCGTCGTCGCGAGCTCCATCGAACGTCTCGCGACAGAAATCCGGCACCTGCAGCGCACCGAAGTTCTGGAAGCCGAGGAGTTTTTCTCTAAGGGACAAAAAGGCTCGTCGGCCATGCCGCACAAGCGGAACCCTATCCTCACAGAAAACCTGACCGGCCTTGCGCGGATCGTCCGCATGTCCGTGACGCCCGCTATGGAGAACGTGGCGCTCTGGCATGAGCGAGATATCTCTCACTCATCTGTTGAGCGGATGATCGGCCCGGACGCCACAGTCACGCTCGACTTTGCGCTCGTGCGCCTCACCAACGTGGTCGACAATCTGCTGGTCTATCCTGAACGGATGATGGGAAATATGGATCGCCTTGGCGGCCTAGTGCACTCTCAGCGTATTCTGCTTGCGCTGACCCAAGCCGGCAGCTCCCGCGAAGACGCCTATCGTCTCGTGCAGCGCAACGCCATGAAGGTCTGGGACAGCTACCAGGTTGCGGGCAGCGCCACTGTCGACTTCCTAGAAGAGCTTCTGGGCGACGAGGATGTGCGCAAATATCTCTCCGAAGAAGAGATCCGCGAGCGTTTCGATCTCGGGTACCACACCAAACACGCGGACACGATTTTCAAACGTGTCTTTGGCGCGGACGCTGTAGCAAAAGCGGCGGAATAAACAAGCGTCACACGACTTCAACACTCTCGCTATACTCCCGGGATAAACATTCCGGGAGTTTTTTTATGCGCCAAGCTTTTGACGGGTCCCACCGCCGCCGTATCCACCTGTTCCGCCACGGCGACGTGTCCTATGTAGACGATCAAGGTAATCGCGTGGCCGACAGCCGCGCCGTCCCCCTTACCGACTGGGGACGGGAACAAGCGGCAGGCATGAGGGCGTTCATGAAAGACGTCGACATCGACCGCATCGTCTGTTCCGGCCTGCCCCGCACGGTCGAAACCGCCCAAGGCATTTTCGGCGACCGCAACGTTGAGATCGAAGTTGATGCCGATTTTGAGGAAATCCGGTCAGACCAGAACCGCTACCAGACCCTGACCGATCTGAATGATGTGGCTTATGCCTTCGCTAAGGCGCACGAGCCAGGTGCTGCCTATGGTGGCGGCGACGTCTTTGCGGACGTTGAAGCGCGCCTCGTCAATGCGATGGGCAGATTGATCGCGGATCCCAACTGGAAATCCATCGCCGTCGTTGCCCATGGCGGCGTCAACCGAGCATTGCTCGGATGGGCGACAGGCGCTGGCCTCAAAGGCTTCTCAACGTTTGAGCAAAACACCTGCTGCGTGAACATCATCGACGTGGATACCCACCCGGAATCTGGCGACCATCACCGCACCCTCATCCGCGGCGTGAACATTACCGCTTACGACCCCGCCAAACGAGACGTGCACCTGACTGCGCTCGAAACAATCGCAGACCGTATGTCAAAGAAGGAAGGCACTAAGCCTCATCTCTGAGGTCATTCCGGCAGTGCAAATGCGATGATCTGATCGCTGAGCGAAAAATTCGTACGCCCAAAGCCACCGGCAGCGATCACGACATATTGCCGGCCGTCCCATTCATAGGTCATGGGTGTGGCGGCACCGGTCGCTGGCAGCTCTGCCTTCCAAAGTTCCTTGCCACTCGTCGTATCAAAGGCGCGCAACTTATCGTCCAGTGTCCCGGCAACAAATGCAAGGCCACTGGCCGTATTGATTGATCCTCCCATGGACGGCGCGCCCCAATGAATGGGCAGCGGCACTGGAGCAATTTTCTCAATCGTCCCGAGCGGCACATTCCATGCGATAGTGCCGTCGCTCAGGTCAATCCCCACCAAAGAACTCCAGGGAGGCGGCGAACAAGGCACGCCGAGGGGCGACATCAAAATCCCCCGGGTCATCGCATATCTGGCGCCAACCTGAGGCGCCCGTTCGCCTGCATCATTGGTAATGTTGCCACCTTCATACTCTTCACGCTCGATGAGGCGAACCTCCATTGCCGCACTCATGGTGTGAACGACTGCGATCTTGCGTTCTGGATCGAAAGACATGCCGCCCCAGTTGGCCCCGCCACCGGTGAACGGAAAGAGCACGCTGCCGCCAAGCGTCGGCGGCGTGAACAACCCATCTGAGCGCAGCCCAGCAAGGCGGCTTTCGCATGCCCATTCATCAAACAACAGCACACCCCAACCGTCTTCCGCTGTGATCGACTGCGGTGTAAAGGGAGGCGGCGCCACTGGGAACGGTTGCGTGGGCGACAAATATTCGCCCGGAGCGCCGTCCTGCGGCACAGACCTCTCTTCAACGCCAAAATAGGGTTCGCCAGTCTCGCGATCGAGCACAAACATGAACCCCGTTTTGGTGACCTGGGCGACAACATCTACTGGTGTGCCATCGCGTTCCAGTGTGATGAGGCTCGGTTGTGCCGGCAGGTCATAGTCCCAGACATCGTGATGGACGGTCTGGAAATGCCAAGCCACCTCTCCGCTTGCAGCTTTGAGCGCAACCACAGAATTCGCGTAGCGGTTATCGCCTGGGCGCGTGCCTCCATAGTGATCCGGACTAGGACTAGACGTGGGCAGAAAGACGAGACCTCGAGCCTCGTCGATCGACATAGGGGCCCAGACATTCGCATGACCAGTGATCGCTCGCCCCTCCTCACTCCACGTATCAGCGACTGGGCTGGATGCGTCACGCGGAACGGGATCGAAGATCCATTCCAAAACACCCGTACGCGCATTGTAAGCGCGCACCGTCCCATGTGGAGCATCTGCCCGCGCATTGTCGCTGATGGCCGACCCGATGATCACACGATCCGCAATAACGACCGGTGGTGACGTGATCTGAAATTCGCCAGGCCACCAGAGCTCCGTCTCAAGATCGACCTGCACCGTACCCTCATTGCCGAAGCCCGAGCATGGTCGGCCGGTCGCTGCATCAAGCGCGATGATCCGTGAGTCCACAGTCCCGGAGAAAATTCGCGCGGCGCACTGGGTTCCGTCTTCAGACTGAGTATCTTTCCAGTAGGTCACCCCACGACAGGTATATTGGTTGCCTGGACGCCGGTCGGTTGCAACATCCGGATTGTACCGCCACAGTTCGACGCCCGTTCCAGGATGAAGTGCGATCACCTCATTGAAGGCCGAGCAGAGGTAGAGACGTCCGTCTCTCAGGATCGGTGTTGTCTCAAGAGCGCTTTTCAGCATCTCGTCGCGGCCGCGTTCAGCCATATCACCCGTCGAGTAAGACCAGGCGCGTTCGAGTGTTCCGACGTTTTCTGGTGTGATTTGGGTGAGCGACGAATAGCGCGAACCACCCGCGTCTCCACCATAATGGCCCCATTCCTCAGCCTTTGCTTGGACTATCAGGAAAGCTGCTAGGACGGACGCAAGGCAGGCAAATCTTCCAAAAACCATCAAACGCTCCATTTAGGTATATAAATGAATGGTTCATTTATATATAATCCCTGCAGCGAACTTCAAGCACACGGTCGAACAATTGAGACATGCCCAGAAAACAAGCAACCACGCTCATTGAAATTGCGGACGCAGCTGTATCGTACATCACCCGGCTGGGTTTCAAGCGCGCGCAAATGGCCGGATTAGCCAAGCAAATCGGCGTTTCTGCTGGAACGCTCTACACCTATGTCGAAAACAAGGAGGCGCTGCTCGGGCTGGCTGCCCTCTACCTCGTAAATGACGAGACCTTGCCCGACATGCCATTGCCTGTCCGCTCCACCCCTCTGGAAGCGATTGCTGCGCAGTTTTTTGAGTTTGCCGAGGAAAGAGGTCATTGGCCGGTTCTCAAAACGGCCATTGATCAAACCGATACGTCCACGGCGACCCTCACTGCCATTGGCCAAGAGCTTTACGGGCTCGTACGGACCCACTGGCGGTCAATTTTGCTGCTGGACCGGCTGGCAAATGAGATACCCGAGTTCGCGCCCATCCACGCCGACCGTGTTCGGGGCGGCTTTATAGGAGACCTGGTCACTCTGTTGAAAAAGGCGGGATCACCACACAACGAGTTTGCGCTTGGGATTATTGCCCGCGCGGCAAATGAGGGGATTTCCTGGAGTGCGATGCATCGGCGCATGGAAGGACTAGCGACCCAACCGATTGGTGACCTGACAGAAGATGAGATCTGTCACCTGGCAGCCCAAGCCTTTGCTGGCGCACTGCAAACCGCGCTGACACAAAAAAGCCCGCTGTGAACTTCAAAGCGGGCTTTCGGCGTTGGTCTGGCAGGTCTCAACCCTTGTTTTGAATTTCCTCGACAGCCTTGGCCAGCATCTCGTCCATGGTCCGGCGAATCTGGTGATCTGACTGGTCCACGCCCTTGGCATCAAAATCCGCACGGATCTTGCGGAATACATCGTCGTCGCCCGCTTCCTTCAGATCTTCTTTGACCAGGTCCTTGCCGTAAGCCTCTGCTTCGTCGCCAGACATGCCCATGAGCTCAGCGGCCCAGGCACCAACCAGCTTGTTCCGTCGGGCCTCTGCCTTGAACCGAAGGTCCGCATCATGGGCAAATTTGCTTTCAAAACCTTCTTCACGCTTGTCGAAACCGGACATGGGCGAAACGCTCCTAAATTACTGTGGCAGGGCCTAAATGGCGCCGCGATGATGTGTTTCTTGGGCTAGGCATAGCGGCCCCATTTTGCGAAATCAACACGCACGTGGTCGCAGCAATGTCTGCTGACCGAATTTTATCAAGACATGCCTATTTTTCCAGCATTTCTGCGATATTCAGAGGCTCTGAATCTAGTGGGATCGGATTGTATATGCCCGCGCCATGAGATAGGTTCCGACCCAACGCGAAGGGCGAATCCCAATATCTATAGCGCCCCCAAAATGCCGCTCCATGCCGCCCGCTGCCACCCGGCGAAGAGGCAGTCTAGCGGCCCAAAAGATCGGACCAAACCATCATGAGCCGCCGCAGACGGGTTTACGAAGGCAAAGCCAAAGTTCTCTATGAAGGCCCCGAACCCGGGACTCTGGTGCAGCACTTCAAAGACGATGCAACCGCCTTTGACGGCACCAAGCACGAGTTGATTGATGGCAAGGGCGTCCTGAACAACCGCATCTCAGAATTCATCTTCACACGGTTGAACGAGATCGGCGTGCCGACCCATTTCATCAAAGCGCTGAACATGCGCGAGCAACTGATCCGCGAAGTGGAGATCGTGCCTATCGAAGTGATTGTCCGTAATGTGGCTGCGGGCTCTATCTCAAAACGCCTCGGTATCGAAGAAGGCACGGCGCTTCCTAGATCCATCATTGAGTTCTGTTACAAGAATGATGCCCTCGGCGACCCGATGGTCTCGGAAGAACACATCACGGCATTCGGCTGGGCAAGCCCCCAAGAGATCGACGACATGATGGCGCTGGCGCTCCGCATCAACGACTTCTTGAGCGGTCTCTTCCTTGGCATCGGCATCAAGCTGGTCGACTTCAAAGTGGAATTCGGTCGCCTGTTCGAAGGCGAGATGATGCGTATTGTCTTGGCGGATGAGATCAGCCCCGACAGCTGCCGCCTGTGGGACATCAACACCAACGAAAAGCTCGACAAGGATCGCTTTCGCAGAGATCTGGGCGGGCTCGTCGATGCATACCAAGAAGTCGCACGCCGCCTCGGCATCCTCTTCGAAAACGACCCCGGGAAGCCAACCGGCCCCACGCTTGTAAAGTCCTGAGTCCCTCCTGCTGAAAGTCAAAAGGCAACATGAAGGCCCGCATTAAAATCACTCTCAAAAACGGTGTGCTGGACCCCCAAGGGAAAGCCATCTCCCACGCACTTGATCAATTGGGTTTCGACGGCATCGGCGATGTTCGCCAAGGAAAATACATCGAAGTCGATCTGACCGAGACAGACCCGACCAAGGCCCGCACCGCACTGGAAGACATGTGCGAAAGGGTTCTGGCGAACACGGTCATCGAAAACTACGCCATAGAGCTCGACGGAGCGTAAGCGCATGAAATCGGCAGTTATCGTTTTTCCCGGGTCAAACCGAGAGCGCGACATGCTTTATGCATTGGAGCAGGTTGGTGGACAGAAGCCTCTCACGGTCTGGCATCAGGAAACATCTCTTCCCGATCTTGATTTAATCGTGCTTCCCGGCGGCTTTTCTTATGGCGACTATCTGCGCACCGGCGCCATCGCGGGCCTCTCGCCCATCATGAAAGCGGTGAAGGAAAAAGCGGATAAAGGCGTGCGCGTCCTTGGCGTCTGCAACGGATTTCAGATCCTGACGGAGACCGGCATCCTTCCCGGCGCGCTCCTTCGCAATGCGCACCTCAAATTCGTCTGCAAGGAAGTCGAGCTTGAAGTGGCAACCAACCAAAGCGTGTTCACAGGCGCTTATAAGGCAGGTCAGGTCATCCGCTGCCCAGTGGCACACCATGATGGCAATTACTTCGCGGATGCGGACACGCTAAACCGCCTGGAGGCGGAAGATCGTATTGCGTTCCGCTATACACAAGCAACCAACCCCAATGGGTCGATCCGCAACATTGCCGGCATCATGAACGAACAGAAAAACGTATTGGGCATGATGCCTCATCCAGAAAACCTGATTGAGGCAGCCCAGGGTGGCACCGATGGTCGAGGGATTTTCGAAAGTGCGTTGGAGACGATCGCGTGATCAAAAACGATGTAGAGATTACCGCTGACTTGATCGCAGAACACGGACTAAAGCCAGACGAGTACCAGCGCATCCTGGATCTGATTGGCCGGGAACCGACGCTGACAGAGCTTGGCATTTTCTCCGCCATGTGGAACGAGCACTGCTCTTACAAGTCCTCGAAAAAATGGCTCCGCACCCTGCCCACCGAAGGTCCGCGTGTGATCGAAGGGCCTGGCGAAAACGCAGGTGTGGTCGACATTGATGACGGAGATGTCGTGGTTTTCAAAATGGAGAGCCACAACCACCCGTCTTTCATTTCGCCTTACGAGGGCGCAGCAACAGGCGTCGGTGGCATTTTGCGGGACGTCTTCACCATGGGCGCACGCCCAGTCGCCGCGATGAACGCGCTGCGCTTTGGCGCACCTGAAAACGAACGCACCCGGCACATTGTTTCAGGCGTGGTGGAAGGCATTGGCGGCTATGGCAACTGCTTCGGTGTACCCACCATTGGCGGCGAAGTGAACTTCGATGCGCGCTACAATGACAATTGCCTGGTGAACGCATTCGCAGCCGGCCTTGCAAAAGCCGACGGCATCTTTTTGTCGGAAGCCAAAGGCGTGGGGCTCCCGATCGTTTATTTGGGATCAAAGACTGGCCGCGACGGCATCCATGGTGCGACCATGGCATCGGCCGAGTTCGACGATGACTCAGAAGAAAAACGTCCCACCGTCCAGATCGGTGATCCTTTCTCCGAAAAGCTTCTTCTGGAAGCCTGCCTGGAACTCATGAAAACAGGCGCGGTCATCGCCATTCAGGACATGGGCGCTGCCGGCCTCACCTGCTCCGCCGTGGAGATGGGCGCCAAGGGCAATCTGGGCGTCCGGCTCGATCTCGATAAAGTGCCCTGTCGCGAAGAAGGCATGACGGCCTATGAGATGATGCTCTCAGAAAGCCAAGAACGCATGCTCATGGTGCTTGATCCCGACAAAGAGGATGAGGCCGCTGCGATCTTTAAGAAGTGGGATCTCGACTTCGCAATTGTGGGCGAAACGACTGATGACCAACGCTTTAAAGTCTATCGCCATAACGACCTGATGGCCGACCTGCCCATCAAGGAACTCGGTGACGAAGCCCCGGAATATGATCGGCCCTGGGTTGAAAGCCCTAAGCAGGACCCTGTGGGAGCGGCAGATGTGCCAGCTCCCGATGATCTGGGTGAAGCGCTCATCAAATTGGTGGGCCTGCCGGACATGTGCTCACGGCGCTGGGTCTGGGAGCAATATGACAACCTCATCCAGGGCAACACGATGGCGGGGCCCGGCGGAGATGCTGCGGTTATCCGTGTTGGCGATCAGGGTAAAGGCCTTGCCTTCGCCGTCGACGTAACACCCCGTTACTGCGAAGCCGACCCGATTGAAGGCGGCAAGCAGGCGGTCGCAGAATGCTGGCGGAACATCACGGCTGTCGGCGGCGAACCGCTTGCCGCGACAGACAATCTCAATTTCGGCAATCCTGAAAAGCCGGAAATCATGGGCCAGTTTGTCGGCTGCATTCAGGGCATTGGCGAAGCCTGCTCCGCCCTCGACATGCCCATCGTTTCGGGAAACGTCTCGCTCTACAACGAGACCAACGGCCAGGCCATTTTACCGACACCTGCGATCGGCGGCGTAGGGCTGCTGCCGGATGTCTCGAAACGCGTGGGCAAAAGCTTCGCCGCAGAAGGAGAGATCATTCTGCTGATCGGCACGCATGAAGGTCATTTGGGCCAGAGCATTTACCAGCGCGATATTGTCGGCCAAGCGGCTGGCGCTCCGCCGAAGGTGGACCTTGCGGCTGAGAAAAAGCACGGCGCCTTTGTACGCACCGCCATCCGAGACGGGCGGGTCACGGCCGTGCATGACATTTCCGATGGAGGGCTTTTGGTGGCCGTCGCGGAGATGGGAATTGGGAGCAAGATTGGCGCTACCCTTACGCCGAATGGGGAGATTCCCCTGCATGCCTGGGCCTTCGGCGAAGACCAGGCTTGCTACGTGGTGACGGTGCCAGCCTCAACCGCCGAAAGCTTCGTAAAAGACGCACTTTCGGCGGGAATTCCAACACAAGCGATCGGAACCACCGGCGGCCATGAATTGACAGTTGAGGGGTCTGATCCCATATCATTGGCGGACCTCGACGCGGCCTACGAAGGGTGGTTGCCCAGCTATATGAGCGCACCCGACACGCATTAAGTTTTGCAATTCGGCCTGAGATCGAGACTGGAGCAGAAGACATGGCAATGAATGCCAGCGACATAGAACGGCTGATTAAAGAAGGCCTCCCCGACGCCAAGGTCGAGATCAGAGACCTTGCGGGCGATGGGGATCACTATGCCGCGACGGTCATCTCGGCGTCTTTCGCAGGCAAAACCCGGGTGCAACAACATCAAATGGTTTATAAGGCCCTCAAAGGCAGCATGGACGGAGACCTCCATGCGCTCGCGCTGCAGACATCGGCGCCAGAGGCTTAAGGTTTTAGGAGAGCAGAATGAGTGAAGCAGTAGCAGACCGTATCCGCAGCGAAGTCGAAAACAACGACGTTGTGCTCTTCATGAAAGGAACACCTGTGTTCCCGCAATGCGGTTTTTCAAACACCGTTGTGCAGGTCCTGACCTATCTTGGCGTTCAATTCAAAGGCATCAATGTGCTCGAAGATGATGACATTCGCCACGGCATCAAAGAATTCTCCGACTGGCCAACAATCCCACAGCTTTATGTAAAGGGTGAATTTGTCGGCGGTTGCGACATCGTTCGCGAGATGTTTGAGAGCGGCGAGCTGCGGGACTATTTCGGCTCCAAAAATATCGCCCTCGAAACCGCCTAAAGCTCTTTTCGGAAGAACACGCGATCAAACCCGTCTTGGCTGCGGCGACCAGTTTCGGTGAAACCGGCGCGCCGGTACCAGGCGATGTTCTCGGTCATATGTACGTTGGTGTATAGCGTGTAGGCGCTACATCCTTCTTCGCGCAGATGCGCCTCCACATGGGCGAACAGTTTCGAGCCCAGCCTCTCTCCCTGAGCCTTTGGGTCAACGGCGATATTGTCGAGCAGCGGGTCGTTTTCGCCCAAGACAATAATGGCAAAGGCTTTCACCCCATCCTCATCGCAAACGAACACCGTGTCCTTGGCAATATGGTCTGCAAAGTTAGGCCGCATGGGCGCCGGCTCCTGCCCCATCCGCGCGACATAGGGTTCATAGGCGCGAACGGCAATTTCCTGCAAAGCGGATATGTCATCTGGGGTCGCAAGACGAATGGCCATCTAACTCTCCAACAAAAAAGGGGCCCGAAACCGGACCCCTTGGAATTCTGTTGTCGGCGCCAAGCCAATGAGCGATTAGCGCGAATAGAACTCAATCACGAGATTTGGTTCCATCTGAACTGGATAGGGAATATCCGCCAGCGCTGGTGTCCGAACAAAAGTCGTCTTGAACTTGTCGAGGTCGACTTCGAGATAATCCGGTGTGTCCCGCTCTGGGCTCTGAGACGCTTCAAGGAACTTGGCGTTCGTCCGCATCTTCTCTTTCACTTCGATCACGTCGCCTTCTTTCACCCGGTAGGATGGAATGGTAACGCGCTGGCCGTTGACCAGAATGTGGCCATGGCTCACAGCCTGACGAGCTGAATAGACAGTCGGTACAAACTTGGAGCGATACACCACCGCATCAAGCCGGCGCTCGAGCAGACCCACCAGGTTTTCACCGGTGTCGCCTTTGATCCGCGAGGCTTCGTGATAAGTGCGCTTGAACTGTTTCTCGGTGATATTGCCGTAATGGCCTTTCAGCTTCTGCTTCGCGCGAAGCTGCAGACCGAAGTCGGAGAGCTTGCCGCGGCGGCGCTGACCATGTTCACCTGGACCATATTCCCGGCGGTTGACAGGGCTCTTCGGACGGCCCCAGATGTTCTCGCCAAGACGGCGGTCAATTTTGTATTTCGCTTGGATGCGCTTTGTCATCGCTGTTTCCTTGTCTCAAATGTAGGAAACGCGCCCTCCTCTGCGGACCCCGAAACTCCGGGAGCCGCCGACAGGGAGAACTCAATGCGCTTGAGTGCCCCCACGGGTGCGTCAAATAAGTAGCGGGCCCGAAAGGACCCGCGAACCGGGCGCACTATACTGACGCCCACACCAAAGTCAAACGCTCAAAAGTCCACCCTAAGCCCTTGATTTACCAGAAAGTTCGGCGACCATCGACCATCACTTACCATCCTTCATCTTCTCCAGTGCGCGACGCTGCGCGTGCTTCGTGAGCGCCGAAACGATGCCCCTAAGAGTTCGGATCTCCTGCTCGGTCAGCGCGGCACGCTGGAACATGTTCCGCAGGTTCCGGACCATGGCTGGGCGCTTGTCCAAAGGCAGCAGAAAGCCCGTATCGTCGAGCTCGCGTTCCAGATGGTCAAAGAAGGCTTGTAGCTCCTGCTTTGTCGCCGGACGCGTGCCATTCATCGGCATGTCAACGGCCAGCGTTTCGTCGCTGAGTTGACTCCATTCATAAGAAAGCAACAGGACCGCCTGCCCCAGATTGAGGGAAGAAAAGCCGGGGTTGAGCGCCGCCGTGATCACCGCATCTGCCAGCGCCACGTCATCATTGTGAAGACCAGCGCGTTCTGCGCCAAACAAGATACCGGGCCGTCCGCCATCCACCATGGCCGCCTTGAGCCGCCCCGCCCCCTCTTCAGGGGTATACACTTCCTTGACCATGTCGCGGGGGCGGGCCGTAGTCGCAAGCACATAGTCCAGATCTGCAATAGCCTCGGGCAGTGTGTCGAACAATTGAGCATTTTCAATCACATCAACAGCGCCAGCCGCTGCTTTGAGCGCGTGCTCGTTCGGCCAACCGTCTCGCGGCGCGACCAGTCGCAGTTCCGTGAGGCCAAAATTTAGCATCGCGCGCGCCGACGCCCCGATGTTGGCACCCAATTGGGGCCGCACCAGAATAATCGCCGGTGCCGGAGGCAGCCCTGCCGTAGCGTTCGCCTTGGAACGGTCAGTACCTGCCATCAGTTCCCACCATGTCACATCACCTTTATCTCCCCCCAAAGACCAGCAGAATTGAGGGATATTCAGGGGTGATAAGAGATTGGCGCGCTTTTATCAACGTGCCTCAGGTGTTATACGAGGGTCTGAGGAGAGACACCCTTTTGCCCCCGATTCTGCGAGTGCTGGCGTCTCCCATCCCGTTCATCAGGAACGGAAAGCGGCGCCCGTCCTGCCATTCGGGCATCTGCTGCGATCGCAATGGCATAAGAGGTCCGTACGCATGTCCAAAATTAAGGTGGAAAACCCCGTCGTTGAGCTCGACGGCGATGAAATGACCCGCATCATCTGGGCGTTCATCAAGGAAAAGCTGATCCACCCTTATTTGGACATTGACCTAAAATATTACGATCTGGGCATGGAATACCGCGATGAGACCGATGACCAGGTCACCATCGACTCAGCGGAAGCCATCAAAAAATACGGCGTCGGCGTGAAATGCGCGACCATCACGCCCGACGAAGCCCGCGTCGAGGAATTCGGGCTCAAGAAAATGTGGAAGTCGCCCAACGGGACAATCCGGAACATTCTGGGTGGCACTGTGTTCCGTGAGCCCATTATCTGCAGAAACATTCCGCGTCTGGTCCCCGGCTGGACAGAGCCGATCGTGATCGGCCGTCATGCGTTCGGCGACCAGTATCGCGCGACTGATTTCCGTGTGCCTGGCGCTGGCAAGCTCACCATCAAGTGGGAAGCATCCGATGGCTCCGACACGATTGAGCACGAAGTCTATGACTTCCCATCGTCCGGCGTCAGCATGGCCATGTACAACCTGGACGACAGCATTCGCGATTTCGCCCGCGCATGTATGAAGTACGGCTTCGACCGCGGCTATCCGGTCTACCTGTCGACCAAGAACACCATCATGAAAGCCTATGACGGTCAGTTCAAAGACCTCTTCCAGGAGGTCTTCGACAAGGAGTTCAAGAAGGAGTTCGACAAAAAGGGACTGACCTATGAACACCGCCTGATCGACGACATGGTGGCATCCGCCATGAAGTGGAATGGGGGCTATGTCTGGGCGTGCAAGAACTACGATGGCGATGTGCAGTCAGACACAGTAGCCCAAGGCTTTGGCTCCCTCGGCCTCATGACCAGCGTGCTCATGACCCCCGACGGCAAGACCATGGAAGCAGAAGCGGCCCACGGCACCGTGACCCGCCACTACCGAAACCACCAAAAAGGTGAGGAAACTTCGACCAACTCTATCGCGTCGATCTTCGCATGGACTCGCGGCCTGAAACACCGCGCGAACCTGGACGGTAATGACAAACTCGGCAAGTTCGCCACCCTTCTCGAAGAGGTCTGCGTGTCGACAGTGGAAAGCGGCTACATGACCAAGGACCTAGCGCTGTTGGTCGGCGCAGAGCAGAAATGGCTCTCCACAACCGGTTTCTTGGACAAGGTTTCGGAAAATCTCGACAAGGCTATGTCTAAAGGTCTCTGACCCACCTGCAAGACGAGACTAGGCGTCTTTCATCTCTTCTTCGATTTCGCGCTCCAGCTCGTCGGTCACGCCGAACGACATGTGTCGGGCGCGGATCGCGTCGAATATTTTGGTACGCGCTTCAGGATGCCGCCCAATGAATTGCCGGAAGCTCCGGGCATCAAGCTTCAAGACATGACATTGCGTGAGGGCAACGATATCAGCCGACCGGCGGCGATTATCAAGGAGCGACATCTCACCGAAAAAGTCGCCCTCGCCCAGCTGAACAGACGTCTCATCAAAATCCAGACGCACATTGCCGATAACAATGAAATACATAGCGTCTGCTGCATCGCCCTGATGGGCAATTACGACGTCTGAATCGATCACTTGTGCCTCAAGCAGTTCGACAAGATCGACAATCAGAGCAGGCTTGAGTTCCTGAAAGAGTGGCACCCGGGCCACCATGCCCCAGGAAACGACAAAATCGCGCCGGTGTATCTCCTGCGCGAAGCCACTGGCGATAATGGCCACCGGCATGGCAAACATGCCCAAACCAAAGATCATGACCAACGCCCCGAAGAACCGCCCGAGCGTGGTGACAGGTACAACGTCGCCATAGCCCACTGTCGTCAGCGTCGCCAACGCCCACCACATGGACTTCATCACTGACCCGAACGCTTCAGGCTGAACCTTATGTTCGAGCAGGTAGATCCCCGATGCTGAAAAGACCAAAAGGCCCAACATCACGATCAGTGCCGCAAGGATGGCTCGGCGCTCGGAATAGAGCACCCGTCCGATCGTATAGAGCGCAGGGGAGTAGCGCGCGAGCATAAGGAAACGAAACAGTCGGAATATCCGAAGGACGCGCAGATCAATCGCGACGAGAAAGCTTAGGTAGAAAGGCAAGATGACGATGAGATCAATCAGCATCTGCGGACTGAAGGCATAGCCGAGCCGCACGCGCCATCTGGGCAAGCCTTTCAGCGCCGGATGGTCCACCGCCACCCAGAGCCGCAGCACATATTCGACCGTGAAGATCGCAATCGATACAGCGTTGAAGAGACGCAGCTCTTCACCCCACCGCGCGGCCACGCGCACATCCGTTTCTGCAGCAAACGCTGCCACGTTAGCCAGAATAAGCGTGACCATGAACGTGTCAAAAATGGCGCTGGGCTTGTCGCCGGTCTTTCCTGCTTCGAGAAGAATGTAAAGCCAGCGTCGAACCTGAGAAACCGAGGTTCCTGAGGGCTCGCTACCGGGCTCTGCCGGTGTATCAAGCCGCTCCGGCAAGACCACCTACAGTTTCCTTAATGGCGGCCAGAGCAGCATCCGCCTTGCTCCCATCAGGGCCGCCCGCCTGCGCCATATCAGGGCGGCCGCCTCCGCCCTTGCCGCCCAGCGCCTCCGCGCCGGTGCGCACCAGATCAACGGCTGAAAGCCGGTCTGTCAGGTCTTCTGTCACCCCGACAGCGATGCCGGCTTTCCCGTCATCGCCAAGCGCAATCAATGCCACAATGCCGGACCCAACACTCTTCTTCGCATCGTCGATCATGCCGCGCAGGTCTTTGGGGCTGATCCCCTCCATCGCCCGCGCGATGACTTTGACGCCGCCATGCTCTTCAACTTCAGATGAACTGCCGCCTGTTGAGGCGCCACCGCCCATGGCCAGCTTCTTTTTGGCATCGGCCAGTTCGCGCTCCAGACGTTTGCGCTCATCGACCAAGGCGGCTACACGCTCACCGAGTTGCTCCGGCTTGGTCTTGAGAACTGCAGCGGCGTCGAGGGCGATACGTTCCTGGTCATTGAGATAGGTGCGCGCGCCCTCCGCGGTCAGCGCTTCAATACGGCGAACTCCTGAGCCAACAGCCCCCTCACTCACGATTTTGAACAAGCCGATGTCGCCCACGCGGCCAACATGCGTGCCACCGCACAGTTCAACAGAGAAGCTGTTGCCATCATCGCGCGGCGACCCCATGGAAAGGACCCGCACTTCATCACCATACTTCTCGCCAAAGAGCGCAAGCGCTCCGGCTTCAATGGCATCGTCAGGTGTCATCACCCGAGTGACCACCTCGTTGTTCCGCTGGATCTCCGCATTGACGAGCCGTTCCACTTCGGCAATCTCGTCGGCGGTCATCGCTTTGGCGTGGGAGAAATCGAACCGCAAACGATCTGGTCCCACCTGCGACCCTTTTTGGCTCACATGGTCCCCCAACACCCGCCGAAGCGCCTCATGGGCAAGGTGCGTCGCGGAGTGGTTCGCGCGTGTCGATGTCCTCAAGTGACTATCGACGCGAAAATCTGCGACCTCGCCAACTGCGAGCTTGCCCTTGGTAACCTTGCCCATATGAACGATGAGGTCACCCAGCTTTTTCTGGGTATCCGTCACAGTGAACTCTGCGCCGTCGCCGGTGAACAATCCGCCTGTGTCTCCGACCTGCCCACCGGACTCGCCATAGAAAGGCGTTTGGTTGGCGATCACCATTGCCTCATCACCCGCGGCAACGCTGTCGACAAGGTCGCCCTCTTTCACCAGCGCGATAATCTTTCCTTCAGCAGCTTCGCTTGTGTAGCCGAGGAATTCCGTTGCCCCAACCTCCTCCTTGAGATCAAACCAAAGAGTCTCGGTCGCCGCCTCACCTGACCCCGACCAATTGGCACGGGCGGCTTCGCGCTGCTTTTCCATAGCTGCATCAAAGCCCGCCTGATCAACGCTCATATTGCGTTCGCGGAGAGCATCTTCGGTGAGATCAAGCGGAAAGCCATAGGTGTCGTAGAGTTTGAAGGCAACCTCGCCCGGCAGCTCACCAGCACCGCCCTGCTCCCCGACCGCTTCATCAAGCAGCTTGAGACCGCGCGCCAAGGTTTCCCGGAAACGGGTTTCTTCGAGCTTGAACGTCTCCGTGATCAGCGCTTCTGCACGGCGCAATTCGGGGTAAGCGTCGCCCATCTGATGGATAAGCGCCGGGACCAGCCGCCACATCAGCGGCTCGGTTACCCCCAAAAGCTGCGCATGGCGCATGGCGCGCCGCATAATCCGACGCAGCACATACCCGCGCCCTTCATTAGAGGGCATCACGCCGTCGGCCAACAGGAACGAACAGGACCGCAAATGATCGGAGATCACCCGATGGCTCACGCTATGCGACCCATCGGGATCAGTACTGGACGCGTGCGCCGACGCTTCAATCAGGGCACGGAACAGGTCCGTGTCATAATTATCGTGACTGCCCTGCAGCAGCGCGGCGATGCGCTCAAGCCCCATGCCCGTATCGATCGAGGGCTTAGGCAGATTGACCCGGTCCCCACCTGCCTGCTGGTCGAACTGCATGAAAACCAGATTCCAGATCTCGATGAAACGGTCGCCATCTTCATCCGGACTGCCGGGAGGACCGCCAGGCACCTTGTCGCCATGGTCAAAAAAGATCTCCGAACAGGGTCCGCAAGGGCCGGTGTCGCCCATCGACCAGAAATTGTCCGCAGTCGCGATGCGAATAATCTTGTCGTCGCCAAAGCCCGCAACCTTTTTCCAGATCGCCGCCGCATCGTCGTCATCATGGTAGACGGTCACCAAAAGCCGGTCCTTGGCGATGTCGTATTCCTTGGTGATGAGATCCCACGCAAATGCGATCGCATCATCCTTGAAATAGTCACCGAACGAGAAATTCCCGAGCATCTCGAAGAATGTGTGGTGGCGCGCCGTGTAGCCCACATTGTCGAGGTCATTGTGCTTACCGCCGGCACGCACACATTTCTGCGAGGATGCCGCGCGGGAATAGTCGCGGGACTCAACACCGGTAAACACATTCTTGAACGGTACCATACCCGCGTTGGTGAACAGCAAGGTGGGATCGTTGTGCGGGACCAGCGACGCAGACGGCACGCGGGTATGTCCCTGCTTCTCAAAAAAATCGAGAAAGGTCTCGCGGATCTGATTAACGCCGGTCATTGCGGTCTCACATTCGTCTGCTACTAGAGGCCCGACATCGAAAAACAACGCCAAACCCTTGGAATCTGGTCTCTTTTTCTAAAGGTCAGTGAGACGTCTGTCTAGCAAAGCAAACGCCGAGCGAACCTCGAAAAATGAGCCCTGTCGCGGTTTGTTAAACGCCCAGCGCCTCTAGACGGTTGGGAATTATCCACGAAAAAGCGGCGCCCACCGAAATGCGCGCCGCTTTCAGGTCGAATATGGCGTTTCAGACCTAACCTGCAACTTCCTCCGGCATGCCATCATCATCGTCGTCGGCATCGGGACCAACGTCGAGTGCATCGGCGAGCCCCGCATCCGCCCGGATCGCTGTTTCGATCGCGAGGGCCATGTCAGGGTTTTCCTTCAGGAAGGTCTTGGCGTTCTCACGCCCCTGTCCGATCCGCTGACTGTCATAGGAATACCAGGAGCCAGACTTCTCAACGATCCCGGCTTTAACGCCCAGATCAATGACTTCACCCATCTTGGAGACGCCCTCGCCATACATGATATCGAACTCAACCTGCTTGAAGGGTGGCGCCACCTTGTTCTTCACGACCTTGACCCGGGTCTGGTTGCCCACCACTTCGTCCCGGTCCTTGATCGCACCGATCCGGCGAATATCCAGACGGACAGAGGAATAGAACTTCAGCGCATTCCCGCCTGTTGTCGTTTCCGGACTGCCGAACATCACCCCGATCTTCATGCGGATCTGGTTGATGAAAATGACCATGCAGTTGGATTTCGCTATGGACCCTGTCAGCTTGCGAAGCGCCTGGCTCATCAACCGCGCCTGGAGGCCAGGCAGACTGTCACCCATATCCCCATCAAGCTCGGCACGTGGCGTCAGCGCCGCCACAGAGTCCACTACAACCACATCTACCGCACCGGAGCGCACCAGCGTGTCGACAATTTCCAGCGCCTGCTCGCCGGTATCAGGCTGCGAAATCAGCAGATCATCCAGATTGACGCCAAGCTTGCGCGCATAGACAGGATCCAGCGCATGCTCCGCATCGACAAAGGCGCAGATGCCTTCTTTCTTCTGTGCTTCTGCAACGGTATGAAGTGCAAGGGTGGTTTTACCACTCGATTCAGGCCCGTAGACCTCAATCACACGGCCTTTAGGCAGACCGCCAATGCCAAGCGCAATATCGAGGCTCAAAGACCCAGTGGGGACCGCTTCGATCTCGACCACTTGCTCGTTCTTACCGAGCCGCATGATCGATCCCTTACCAAAAGACCGCTCAATCTGGCTGAGCGCTGCGTCCAGAGCTTTCTGCTTGTCCATATTGTCCTTGCCACGGAGGCTCACTACGTTTTCTTTCTGTTCTCGCGCCATAAGCGTCATCCCCTTATTTCATACCGGCTCTGCGGAAGCAATTAGGGTAAATGTACCTTTTTTGTTCTCATGAGCAACAAAAAGTTTAAACCATTGATTTTATTTGTTTATTCATGGTGTGTTCTAAACCTGTTCCACACATTTATGCACAGGCGGACAGTCTGTTGAGCAGAATCGCCCGGGAAGGCGCCCCGGCTACTCCATCGCCTCTTTCACCGCCGCCGCGAGCTGTTTGAGGCTGAAGGGTTTGGGCAGGAAGCGGAAGTCGACGGACGGGTCGAGGCTCTTGGCAAAAGCATCCTCCGCATACCCCGAAATAAAGATGATCTTGGTCCCCGGACGCTTCTCTTGCAGCTGCTTCACCATGGTGGGCCCATCCATATTGGGCATCACCACGTCACTCACGACGAGATCAATCGTCCCCTCGTGACTGTCCACGATCTCTAGCGCAACATCACCGCTCTCGGCTTCCAGCACGGTGTAGCCCCGGGTGCCGAGCGCCCGGACAGCAAACGTCCGCACGGCGTCTTCGTCCTCCACCAGGAGGATCGTGCCCTTGCCTGTGAGGTCCGGCGCCGTGGTTTCCTCAGCTTCTGCCTTGCTCTTGGCCGCTGCTTCTTCTTCCGTCTCGAAATAGCGCGGCAGATAGATGCGGAAGGTCGTGCCCTTGTCGACGGTCGAGAAAGCGAAAATATAGCCGCCGGTCTGTTTCACGATCCCATAGACGGTGGAGAGGCCGAGCCCAGTCCCCTTACTCACATCTTTGGTGGTGAAGAAGGGCTCAAAGATTTTGCCGAGATGCTCTTTGGGAATACCGCAGCCCGTGTCAGTCACCTCGATCAGCACATATTCAGCCGGCGGCATCAGCGCATGATCCAGCGCTTTCGCATCTTCAGCGGAGACGTTGGCTGTGCGAATGGTAAGCCGTCCCCCATCTTCCATGGCATCGCGGGCATTCACGGCCAGGTTGATCACCACCTGTTCCAGCTGGTTCTGATCCACCTTCACAAGACCCAGATCCCGCTCATGGGTGATCTTAAGCTCTACGGTCTCGCCCAACAGCCGACTGAGCAGATTTGACAGCTCTGCCAGCTCATCCGTGAGGTTTAACACTTTCGGGCGCAGTGTCTGACGACGTGAGAAGGCAAGCAGTTGCCGCACCAGGTTCGCTGCCCGGTTGGCGTTCTGCTTGATCTGCATGACGTCCGCGAAGCTCGGGTCGCCCGCCTGATGGCGCGCCAGCAGCAGATCGCAAAAACCGATAATGGCCGTCAGCAAATTGTTGAAATCGTGGGCCACACCGCCGGCAAGCTGACCGACCGCCTGCATCTTCTGCGACTGGGCAAACTGCATCTCGAGTGACTTCTGTTCGCTCGTATCAATCAGATAGGCGATGACCGATGGCTGCCCGCCAGTCTCGTTGGAATAGCTGGCAAAGAGTTGCGCGGTCTTTTCAATCTCTTCGCCCTGCTTTTGCTGGAACCTGAGATCAATCGGCCCGCGCGACCCGCCGGACGAAATCGCACCGTCCAGAAATTCTTTAAGGCCTGCGCGGTCTTCCGGCACAACTAAATCGGCAAACCGGCTGCCGGCATCGGGCGTCCCCCCTACTAGGGTCACGAAAGCCGCGTTTGAGCTCCCGAGCACACCGTCCTTGTCCAGCGTGGCAACCCCGATAGGCGCATTGTTGAAGAAGCGGGCAAACCGCATTTCCGCGTCGCGGAGGTGAGCTTCGGTATCATCCTCTTCTTCGCGGAACATGACCACGGAGCGAGACGGCCCTGCTGCACCCTCTTCGGTCAGTGCAAAGTTCTGCACAATACGCACCTGGACCGGTCCGTCAGGGCCTGCAAGGTCGACATCGATGATTTGAGTGCCGTCTTCGCCGTCTTTTTCCTGAACAAACGCATTCACGTCACCCGCGACCAGATCGCTGAACAGGGTGTCGCCGGAGGTTAGCTCCTCGGCGGACCGGCCGACCATGGTCGCAAACATCTGGTTCACATAGTCAAGCTGGCCGGACTCCTGTGCGGAAAAGAAGCCAAACGGCGCGTCGTCCAGATAGGCAAGATATTTGTCGCGCCCGACCTGCGCCTGCGCTGCCGCGAGCCGTTCAGCAGTCATGTCGCGGAGCAACCAAATGCTGGCGCCTGACTTGGCCGCCGCACCAGTGAGCGGTTGCACCGCTGCTTTAAAGACACGCTCGCGGCCCTGGCCCGCTGGCGGCACGAAACGAAGCTCTTCTTCGTCAGCCAGACCAAGCCGGGCTGCCTGCGCCAGCTGATAAAGCTGTTCATCAACCCCTGATTGGCCAGCCAGCAACCGCTCCAGGGGCATTGGGCGGTCTTGGGCATCAAGGCCCAGATGCCGGTATGCCTGGTTTGCGAACAGGACCGCGCCACGCCGGTCGGTCACGAGGCAAGGGTCCGGCAGGCTTTCCAAAGCATGGCCTGCTACGCCCGTAACCTTGCCGCGCCCTACAATCGGGCTTGAGGGACGCCCGGCGATCAAGGCAACAGTTGAGAAAAATCCGACAGCGACCAATCCGCCGATCAGGAGGTATCCAGATGGCCCAGCTGCACTGAGGTTGAGGAAAATAAAACCGCCTGCGGCGCCGGCCAGAAACAGGCCCACAAGGCCTGCAACGCCGAGCGAATTTCGCCACTGGCTCTGTTCGGCAAATCCGGCCTTGTCTGAGGTCGCGCGTGCTGCGTCACCGGCTGGCGTGGTTGGATCGGCAGCTCGCTCGTCACTGCCTGGCCGTCCCGGCTCCTCCATCAGAGTGTCGCTCATTGGTCCAGATCTTACCTGCCGAGGTTACAATCCCCGGAGCCGGACAAGCTCATCCGCCCGGCCATAATTGACGCGCCAGCGCCCCCGAATCACCAGAGACGCTAGTTTCGGGACATCTTACTCTTAAGACGCATCACGTAGCCAATAACCTCGGCAACTGCCTTGTAGTGTTCCGGCGGGATCGCCTCTTCCAGCTCGACAGTCGCATAGAGAGCACGGGCCAATGGTGGGCTTTCCACGATCGGTACATCGTGCTCAGCCCCGATTTCCCGGATCTTGAGCGCGATCGCGTCCATCCCTTTGGCCACACAAACCGGTGCCGTCATGCCCTGCTCATACTCCAAAGCCACCGCATAGTGGGTCGGGTTGGTGATAATGACCGCAGCATCCGGCACCCGGGACATCATCCGCTGACGCCCCCTCTCCATCCGAAGGGCCCTGAGCTTGGCTTTAACGGTGGGATCACCCTCCATCTGCTTATATTCGTCTTTGACCTCTTGCACGGTCATGCGTTGTTTCTTGTTCCATTGAACAACTTCAAACACATAGTCCGCCGCTGCCAGGACGGTCATGATCGCCACCACCATGGCCAGGATCTTAATCGCGATCGACTGAACAAACGGAAGCAGCATCGCCACATCCATGGTCATCAGCACCAACAGCTGATCGCGCATGGGCCAGACAATCAGAAAAGTAGCGACCGAGACCAGGCTCAGTTTCACAAGTCCCTTGCCAAAGTTCATCAAGCTCTTTGGTGAAAAAAGGCGCTTCAATCCCTCCTTCGGCGAAACCTTGGAGAGTTTCGGCTTCATGTTTTCAGCCGTGAATACCGGCATGTTTTGCACGAGGTTTCCGGCGACGCCCGCAGCGATCAGAAGCAGCATGGGCACCGCCAGGATCTTGAGGACTGTCAGACCAATCTGCTCATAGACAAACAAGAGACCATTTTGGTCCACGGCGATATCATGCGGGTCTGACAAAAACACCGTGAAAGCACGCGCAAAGTCACCCGACGCTCCCGTCGACGCGATGCCGATCACTAAGGCTGTCGCAATCATGATGAACCAGGTGTTGACCTCCTGGCTTCGAGGCATGTCACCTTTTTTGCGAGCGTCCTCCAGTTTTTTGGAGGTCGCCTCTTCGGTTTTTTCTGAATCGTCGGCTTGATCCGCCATAGACCCTCTTGCGCGATGCGCCTAGCCAGTCAGGCCAGGAACATGCTCATGCTCTCTTCGAAATAGGTGAGGAACCACATCATCAACGCGCCCATAAGCACCGCCAACAAGGCGAAACCGAGCAAAATGTTTGCCGGCATGGCCACGAAAAAAATCTGCACCTGCGGCATCAGTTTCGAAAGGATGCCGAGCGCCAGATAGAAGACCATGCCGAAAACAACAAATGGCGCTGAAATCTGCAGCGCCAATGTGAATGCCCCAGCCACCACACCAATCGCTGTTTGAACGAAATCTTCAAGAGGCAGAGACGCTCCTGGTTCAAACAGGACATAGCTGTCGCGCATGGCGGCGATCAGCAGGAAATGCAGATCGGTTGCGAAAATCATCGCCACGGCAAGCATCGACAGAAAGGAGCCGACCAAAGCACTCTGAATTCCCTGCGTTGGGTCAACATTCTGCGCAAAGGCAAGGCCGGTCTGAAACGCGATGATCGTACCTGCTACCTGCAATGCACTCATGATCAATCGGGCGACAGACCCGATGAGAAACCCGATCGCGATCTCGGAAATCACACCCCAGGCAATTCCCGAAACACTCGACGGAACGGATCCATAGGCGTCGGCCACAAGCGGCATCAATACAAGGGAGATGAGCACGGCGAGGGTCAGCCGGATGCGCATCGAAACGCTGACTTCCCCAAGAGCCGGCATGAGCATGATCATTGTGCCAATGCGGGAGAACACCAGTAGGAACACATAGGCTGTCGTTGGGGCGAGCTCAAAACTCATGCGCTGGCACCATCCAGTTTGTCATCCAGGAGAAGACCCTCATCAGCCCGAAACGATGCGGTCGGCGATGTAGTTCATATAAGCGCCCAATGTGGTGCCCATAAAGGGGAGCATCACAATCAGACCAATGAAAATGGCGAGGATCTTCGGAACAAATACCAGGGTCATTTCTTGGATTTGCGTCAGCGCCTGGAAGAGAGCGATTATCAGTCCGACCCCAAGCCCGATAAGCATCAACGGAGACGAGACTTTGAGAAGCACCACAATGCCCTCGCGCCCCACGTCCAAAATTTCCGGTCCAGTCATCCCCTGCTCTCCTTCAGAAGTGCCGTTAAATCGGCATCTTCATAATTTCCTGATAGGCGGTAATCACATTGTCACGGATGGTAACAACCGTCTGGAGTGTCGCTTCTGCCTCTGACACGGCAGTAACGACATCAACCACATCCGCTGTGCCTGCGACAGCGGACGCAGTTTGCTGTTCCGCATTAACTCCGGTGGCGGCCATGTTTTCGACAACACCTTTCAGCATGTCCCCAAAGCCGCCCTGCGCAGAACCTGCCGCACTGGCAATGTCATTGGGTCCGCCCAGGTCGCTCGCCTGTTTAACAGCATTTGTGTAGGCACTAAGGGCGACGGAAGCTGGAACTGTCATGTTCTAAATCCTCCAAATTCCTTGGATCAGCGACGCAGCAATTCGAGCGTCTGGGACATCATGCGTCTGGATGCCTGGATCATATTGAGGTTCGCTTCATAGGAGCGCTGCGCCTCTTTCATATCCATGGATTCAACCAGCCCATTGACGTTGGGCATCTGCACATAGCCGTTCTCGTCCGCGCCTGGGTGGCCTGGCATATATTTCAGTTCAAAGTCCGACTGATCGGCCACCGGTTTGCCAACTTTCACGACGCGGGCATTGAGCTCACGGTCCAGCTCGCTTTCAAAGGTGACAATCTGGCGTCGGTAAGGCTCCGCGCCAGGTGTCGTTGCAGCCGATTGCGAGTTGGCGATGTTTTCAGCCAACACCCGCATCCGCCCACTCTGAGCTCGCATGCCAGATGCGGCAATCATCATTGACTTCACAAGATCCATAGCCCTGCTCTCCTCAAATACGCTCTGCCCTTACCAAGGGCAATTTTCAGCATGCCGACACTCTTCGCGTAGAGCCCGGTCACTGTCTGGTAGTCCAACTGGTTTTCAGCAGCCTTGATCATCTGTTCTTCAAGGACCACGGCATTGCCGGTTGGCGTTGTTTCAAAATCTGGACTTCTGACATAGGCAGAAGAGCTTCCCCCCGTGCTGCCATTGGCGCTCAGGTGATCACCATCGGTTCTTGTTGCCGTCAGGACGGGCCGCGACGTGCGGCTGCGAAGCATCGCACCGAAATCAGGTTCGGAAAGGTCTTTAGCGATATAGTTGGGGGTATCTGCATTCGCAACATTCTCTGCGATCACACGCTGGCGGTCAGACAGCCAATGCATGCGTTCCTTCATCATCGAGAAGATGGGGGAGTCACCAAGAAACATGGATGCGCGCGTCCTGATCATGCACCAGAAATCGGTGCGGGTTGCCGCGTGCTGCAACCCTTTCTGGGATCACGCGAGAGAGAAGTCGCGAACAGATGCAATCCTTGCGTCGTTCGTTAAGGTGAGTTTCGCGCCACTAGGTAAATTTTGCCTTAATTGGTTTCCCACAGGTCAAAGATCCGAAAGCTGCCATCCATTGGGCCGGCGCGACATTCTTGTCGGCTTAACCCGTTCTTAAGCATAAACCCGGCAACATCTGCCCAGTAACGGCACATATGCGGCGATTTTATTAACCAGTTTCGTCCGCTGAAGGTAGCCAGATTGATTGGGGAAGCTTCATGGAACTCAGCGAAATACTCCGCTTTGCGTCGGCGCTCATTTTTGTGGTCGGGCTGATCGTCGCCTGCGCGTGGGCCGCCAAACGCTTCGGTCTCGTGCCAACCGGTCGGCAAACATCGCTGAACAGACGTCTCGCTATAACCGAAACACTCGCCATTGATCCGAAACGGAAGTTGGTGATCGTGCGCCATGATGACCGTGAGCACCTCCTCCTACTTGGCGACCAAGACACAATTCTTGAAGCCGGACTTCCTGCGAAAGAGGAGCCCGAAGCTGAAACGACGCCAGAGACGAAGCCTCTCAACACGTCAGCTCTTGCAGGTCCGGTGACAGATCAGATGCAAAAGGTCGTCTCGCTTCTAAAGGAGCGCCGCGCGTGATTTTCTCTCCGACCCAGAAGCAATTGGTTTTTGCAGCCCTCGCAGGGATGGTCGTTTTCCTTCTTTCCGCCCTTCCCGCGTCAGCGGAAACGATCAATGTAGACTTCTCGGAAGGCTTCGGCCTCACTGAGAGGATCGTGCAGATCGTCGCACTGGTCACGGTGCTGAGTCTGGCACCGTCCATCCTGATCATGGTCACGTCCTTTGTCCGTATTGTGGTGGTTCTGTCACTCCTCAGAACCGCAATGGGCGTTCAGCAGTCACCGCCCAATTCGGTAATCATCAGCTTGGCCCTGTTCCTCACGGCCTTCATCATGGCGCCCGTGTTCGAAACAGCCTACGAGACCGGCATTGAGCCGCTCATCAATGAAGAAATCGAGATGGGCGAAGCCTTCAGCGTTTCAGCGAAGCCCTTCCAGGAATTCATGCTGACCCAGGTGCGAGACAAAGACCTGCAGCTTTTCATGGACCTTTCAAAGACCCCAGCAGTGGAAGATCAACAGGACATCCCGCTCCAGGTGATCGTGCCTGCTTTTATGATCAGTGAACTCAAGCGCGCTTTTGAGATCGGGTTTTTGATTTTCGTACCCTTCATTGTTATCGACATGATCGTAGCGTCAGTCCTTATGTCGATGGGTATGATGATGCTTCCGCCGATCATCATCTCCCTGCCCTTCAAACTTATCTTCTTCGTCCTGGTCGACGGCTGGCATTTGATCACAGGGTCCCTGGTTCAAAGCTTTGGGCCTTAGCCTCTAGGCGGCGTCATCACAGGACCCCGCGGCACCCGCAAGCCAAGCTCGGGCAGGTCAGATCCTGGGAGTTTAAACCGATCAGTTGATGGCGGCGTCAGAACCATCCAAGGGTTCCGAGAAGCTGCCTTCCATGCTTTTCACAAAGCTATCGAGCGTGTCGATGGAAGCGACACTGCGGGCGAGATCACGAAACGCCACACCGTTGGTCTGGATAGGGTCCGTAACCACAGCAAATGCAGCGGCGTCGGGACTCGCACTCATGAGATCGCCAAACTTCGCCCGCATACGCTCAAGGCCGACCGCATCATCATCCAGCGAGAAGCTGATCGCGGCGCGCAGAACTTGAAAACGTTCGTCTTCACTAAGCGGAAGTGGGTCGCGCCAGCGTTCACCGAGCGCTTCCTCGAAATTGACGGCCGCGACGGACCATTGTTGCGACTCCCAGTGAATGTTCGCGACCAGATCAGCGACACCCTCGCCCTCTGTCTCGGACAGAAGGTCCAACGCATGATCGTACAGACCAAGGTCCGTCAACGCCCGTGCTTCGAGCAATCGACGTTTGTGGGTTAAGTCTTCCGGCAGCCTTACCTGTTTTGTCGACCGAATGGCTCGAAGCGCCGCATTTGGTTGCCGGTTCATCAACTCGATGAGAGCGAGTTTGGCAGCCACCTGTGCTTGCGCTGTGCCGCGAAGCCGATTGTCCACCTGGTGGCGCAACAATGTCGCGGCTTTATCAAGCAGATCAACATCGACCATCCGGTCGGCCAGATTGCGAATAAGCGCATCGCCGCGACGGCCGATCGGCGTCAGCTCACGAAACTCATAATAAATGGACAGCGCTTCGACGGGATCCATCTCATCGGCGCCCCCGTCCAGGAAAAGCTCAGTAAATGTCTCCGTCATGCTGGACGCGACACGGCGCGCACGTTCGGTCTCTGGAAATGTCCCAACCGCCATGCGCCAAATTTCCAATCCGCCGGCAACATCGCCCTGAGCCACCAACAAGCCGCCTAGACGTTCCAGAACAGCAAGTTCCAGGTCGTCGCCCCGCCAAACAAGCCGCAAAGCGTGCAGCTCTTTGGTCAGATCGGCGTCACTCATTGCCCCCAACTCATGGCGCAAATTGGCGTGAGCAAATCGCGCACGGGCAAGAATGGCCCGACGATCAGACGTCAGGAGCCGGTCATAGATCTCCAATGCTTCGTCTGCTCGGCCCAGTGCCTCGAAGAGACGCGCACGTGTGAGCTCTGCTTGCTCAGCCCAGCGATCATTGTCGGCACCGGCAGGAATCCTGTCCAGGTTGAATTCGACGCTGCCCAAATCGCCGGTCGCGAGCGCAGCCTCTGCGGCTTTCATCCGGAACAACCCTTGAAGGTCAGGTCCATAGATTTCAAACGCCTTTTCAGCCTGTTCGAATGCGCGCCGGGCGTCTGGCCACTGGCTTAGCTCAGCATAGGCAACGCCGCGCCAAAGCGAGGAATGCGGATCATCGTCGAGCGCCGGAAATGCCAAGTCGGCGATTGCCTCTTCCGGTCGTGCCATCATGATTTGAGCTACGCCTCGGAGGGCCCGAAACCCGGGGTCATTCTCCAATATGTCTGACGCCAGAACGGCGCCTTGCAGCATTGTGTAAGCCTCAGTCCCCAATCGGTAGGCCAATAGGAACTTCGCATATTTAATGCGCGCCTCAGCGACATCTGCATCTTCCGCAAGAGCCACAGTGCGCTGATGGAATTGTTTTCGTTCGATAAAGTTCCGGCCGGGCGAGTAGCGCCATCGTTCAAAATCCATACGGCCAGGCGCAGCGGGGTCCCCAACTCGAGACGTCATCGCCGCGACGCCGGAATAGTCCGGACCATCGGAAGCTGACAAGGTCAACCCAGATCCGCGCGACACAGTCACGCCACGCGGCGTTTCGCTGACATAGAGATCGTCAGCCCGCGACACGAAGGCAAGTCCTTGCGCTGTCGACAAGGCTTCAAACTCTACAAAGTTTCGAGGTGCGAGAAGGCCTTGGGGTGGCCCTTTAGCCGTGACGATAGCGATCGTGTCATAAATCACAGGATCACGAACCCAGTGAATGCTCCCAACGCTCTCGACGTCGAAGATGACTTGTGGTTCGCCGGTCGCGCTCCAGGCGCGTGTGATACCAACGGGCCTGGTCGGCTCGACAATCATATCGCCGATTGTCACGATCCACCGATTGTCCCGTTCGCCGGCAGTCACCAGCACCCGTTCCTGCGGCGCAAATCGCAACGCGCTCGCCGCTTCCAATTCAACAATCTCGGGATCACCAAGGCGTTCTCGAACCACTGGTCCAAGATCAGACAGATCAAAGTCCGTTTTCCTGTCGAAAACCATCCAAATCCGATTGTCTCTCTGGAAGATCGCAGCTTTGGTCGGCTCGGCCCAGGGAAAGGTCAAGCGAATGCTGCGCTCTGTTAGATCGCTGGAAACAGGAAGCGCGGCCTGATCAACATCGGATGGCGCGTCATTATCGGCGACCGCGTCGTCAGTTATGGGTTCGCTCTGAGACTCAATCTGGCTTAAGTCTTCGGTCGGCGCGTTCGCCGCCACTTGTTCTTCCGTCTCGCCGACATCTGGCTGCAGGTTTGTCGCATTGTCGATTCCGGCAGGCGAGCCAGACGCAGCCGGCGATTGAGGTTCGGTCGCTATCGCAGGCCCTTCTTGGCCGGCGATCTCAGCTGCGGCTGCATCTCGCGCGGTCGCAACCCGCTCCGCTTCAGGTTCTTCAACCGCAGTGGTTGTCGGCGTTGTTGGAACGGGGAGCAAAGGTGCCGGCGGCTGAGACGCAACAGGACGCTCATCATCAGCCCTGGCAGGGGCTACATCCAAGACGACGCTCAGGTCTTCACGAAAATCCCTGACTTTGACGCCAGGTTCAGTCTCTACAAAAACCGTCAGCCTGCCGCCCGACTTTTCCGCCCGCGCCGATTTCACAAATGCAGGCGGATCTACCCGCAGGCTTGCGAGGGGCAAATCCGCAATCTGATCAAATGTGATCGTGATCCGGTTGTCTCTGAACGCTGTCGAATAAAGAACCGGGCGGTCCCACTCAAATGCTAAGCGCGTGAAGCTGGGTTGCTCACCGATACGCAGAGCAACCTCCGGCAGGTCCTCGACAATTTCCAACGCTTGAGGACCAAGCTCGGCAAGCTGGGTTGCCCGTGCCTCACGCTCTCTGTCTTCTTCCGCCAGACGAGCGACGACACTCTCAGGCAAAGGCGGTGGATCGCCCGCCCAACCCGGGGCAAGCAGATCGACATACAGCTCATGCCCTGCTTCGCGGGTGTGGATTTTGAAATCCGCTTTCATCGCCATTCGTAAGGTGCGGTCATCCGCATCCATGCGAACAAGAGCAAGATAACGTGGCATGCGACGGAGCAGATCGTCCGTATCAACCTCCAGCGGCCGCTCGAACGTAAGAACCAGCACGCCGGCTGAGACCAGGCTGTCAAATCCCGGCAATCTGGTATCGGGTGCCGTAGGGTCTTCTGGAATGCCTGTATTCGGCCAGGCGAAGACCAAACGCCCATATCCATTTTCTTCAGCACCGGATAGGCGCACATCGTCGGCCGCATGCGTCTGCGCCCCGAACACAAATGTGAGCAGCCCCAAAACTATCAGAGAGCGTTGAACACAAGAGACAAAACAGAGGCGCATCAGACACCCCCTCCCCGCCGGTCGGTGATGACCAGCAGCAGAGCATCATCCGGGAGTCCTGGTGTGACAAAGCGCTCGATAGGTCGGGCATAGCCGGCTTGACGGAGTGAGGCAGCAACGCTGTCTGCACGATCAAATGCGAGCGTCCAATCGCCGTTAGGGACCGTCGACATCACATTTATCGGATTGGCAACGCCGGACAGAATACGAGACAGGTCGACGACAACTTCATCAGCCAGCGGCCGCAGATTGCGACCATCAGCCCCGAAGGCAAAGTCGGAGGCGAAGCGAATGACCAAACGCCCTCGCTCTACCTGTTGAGACAAGGGACCTGCTTCACCCATTGGCGCCAGCCCCCGATCCGACAGCACAGCAGACAAATAGTCTACAGTCAACATTGGCCGGGGCGAGACGTCTACACGGCGCGCATCTGATTGGTGCGCCACCTGATCGATGGCAGCAATGCCAGGTCCCCCAGCAACAGTTGCATCGCCGCGCCCCGAGAGGGGCGACGACATAGCGTAAATCAGCACAAAAAAGGCAACCAAAATGGCCGTGAGATCGGCAAACGTGACCAGCCAAAGCGACCCTTCGCTTTGTGACTCGGGCGATATGTGCGTGGACACGCTCACGACGACGCCCCCGGAAGCGTAAAGAAACGAAAGCTCACCAGAGGGACCGGCGCATCGCTCACCCCGACAGCAAGATGCCCCTGAGGGGCGCCTGCAGCAGCAAGCAACCGCGCCACGGAGGCAGCACGCCGAACATCCAGCCGATTTTGGGAGGCCGCCGGCACGAGGATCGCAACATGTCGGTCACCTGATCCCTCAGCAAGCGCAGCACCAAGGGCTGCAAACAATGCCTGCTTGTCAGCGCGAATAGCAGCGGCACCGTCAACAAAAAGGGTCGAGACATCAAGGGCGAGTTCCAACGACCCACGGCGGCGCAGACTTTCCTCGCCTCCCACCTCTGCAAATGCAGCGACGACAGCAGCGGAAAAATCGCCGGACGCGGCCTGTGAACCTGCCTGCAGGACTGGCAAAGCGCCCCCACCCAAACGACCGGTCTGATCAACGGCGCCCGCATTAAGCGCACCGAACGTGTCCTGAATCCCCCCGATCACCGTCCCAACCCGACGGTCATCAAAAGACGTCGCTGAAGTCAGCACGAAAAAGAAGGTGAGCAGCATCAAAAACAGCGACAGCTGCAAAGTGTGTGTGCCATCAGCTTGTGGCGACACAGGAGCGCTATGGCCCTGTCTCTCCATCAGCACGACGCTGGCTTTATGATCTTGATCACTCGCTGCCACGTTTGCCTGCCCGGCTCTTAAGCGCCGTCTGTTCCGCGACCCGACACACGAATCACTCCCGCCCAAGCATCAAGAATGCCCGGAAACCGAGAGATTTGCGAAACATCACAGCGCACTCCACACATCGGGTCACCCTAGCCAACCGCCAGTAAAGGTGCCGTTAAGGCTGATCAGATTTTCGGCAGAAACCAAAGGTTTATCGCCGCTCCCAATGGTGCGGCAATATCTCCCCGAGAGTCAGGGAATGGCAGGTGCTTCGTCTAACAGAGACGTCATATCCAGTTCGGACGGCATCGCACCGCCCGTCGCCAGCTCAACTGTGAGTTCCTGCGCCGCAATGGGGTCCATCGCAGCAAGAATTGGCGCCATTTTGCGTTCGCTCATACGTCGCACGACCTGGATCAGCACATCCATATCCAGCTGGCCAAGGATACGGGCAGCATCTTTAGGCTTCATGTTGGAATACATGGTCACCAGTGACGCCAATTGCTGTTCCTGCGCTTCTTCCTGCACGCCGAACAGCGCTTCGATACGCCCTTCGATTTCCTTCAACTCGTCAATCCGCGCCTGGACCCGTCGCTCGGAAGCCTCCAATAAGCGGGCCTGCATCTGAATATCGCGCTCTCGCGCGTCCAGTGCCTTCCGCCGTTGGCTCAAGCTGCGCAGGATATTTTGTTCTGCGTTTGATGGACGATCAAAGTCTTCCGGCGCTAGCCGCGCCGCCGGATCAACCGCTGCAGTCTCCGAGGCATTTGTTTCCGCCGCGTCGACTGCAGCCGTTTCAGCAACATCAGCCTCACCAGCCGGTTCTTCCTCGGCATAGGCTGGCTGAACACCGCCCAGGAATGCCTCAATGCCCACGCTGATCGACATGAGTTTGAGACCCAATAAGGCGGCCGCGCAAACCATCAAGGATGGGAGCAATCGGATCTGCGGAAGTTTGGAGGCCTGTTCTGTCATAAGCTGTTACCGGGCGCGTTTTAGCGCATCGAGAAGAGATTGATTGAGACCGTCTTCAAGGCGGCCTGCATCGGCAGGCGTCAGGCCTGACTCACTAGAAGGCATCGGCACATGCCGCTCCTTCAATCGTGGCTTAAGCGCCGCAGGGATTGCGGTCGGCGTTGCGGCGGTCTCACGCCGCGTTCCAAGTTGCCCCGCCACCTTGTTGCCGGACGCAACCATGACGGAAAGCTCATCTGCCAGCGCACGCGCATCGCGCATTTGTTGAGTAAGGCCGTCATCCAGCGTCCCGCTCACCTGCTTCATCTGGGTGATGCTGACCTCGGCACGGGCAGTCGCGGTGTTTAACTGATCGATTGTATGTTTCAAACCGTCCTGCCCGGATCTCAAGGCTTTGAGTTTCCGGTCCAACACAGCGCAATAGAAAATAGTCGCCGCCAACATGATGGCGACCAATCCGTCCAGCAAAAGCTCTGTCGGCAAGTTCATCATTGTGCAGCCTCGTCGGACTCAGGTTGAGTAAAGACGGAATTCAACACTTCAGGCACACCCTGCGTTAGGCGAATAGCGACATTGCCGCCAGTGCGCCCCATCTTGCCCTTCATCAAGGGGATATCGCCGCACCGCATATCGACCGTAGAGTCAGGGGACGCGTTGAGCATGAGCGTTTGCCCAACCTCAAAACCCATGACGTCACCAAGTGTCATTTGCTGTTCGTCCAACACTGCATCAATCTGAACTTTGGTCGACCAAAGCTCTGTCGCCAAGTGCCCTTCCCAAATGGAGTCACGGCCGAACTTTTCCCCCATGAACATCTGCAAGAGAAGTTCGCGAATGGGTTCAAGCGTTGCGTAGGGCAAGAGCATTTCAATGCGTCCGCCGCGATCTTCCATATCAATCCGAAGCTTGATTAGGATCGCTGCGTTGGCAGGCCGGGCAATCGCGGCGAAACGAGGGTTTGTCTCCATTCGGTCCAACTCGAACGTGACGGGAGAGAGCGGCTCGAATGCCGCTTTGGCATCTTCAAGCACCACTTCAATCATCCGCTCGACAAGGTTCAACTCAATCGTTGTATAGGGGCGCCCTTCGATACGCATAGCGGCCGTGCCGCGGCGTCCGCCCAGCAACACGTCAACGATCGAATAGATGAGATTGGAATCGACGGTGAAAAGCCCATAGTTGTCCCACTCCTTGGCCCGGAATACCGAAAGGATGGCCGGAAGCGGAATAGAGTTGAGGTAGTCCCCAAAACGAATGGATGAGATATTGTCCAGGCTGACTTCCACATTGTCAGACGTAAAATTCCGAAGGCTCGTCGTCATCAACCGCACGAGACGGTCGAACACGATCTCCAGCATAGGAAGGCGTTCATAGGACACCAACGCGGAGTTGATAATCGCGCGAATGCCTGTCCGCTCACCATCATCATGTTCGTCGACTTCAAAACCGAGAAGACTGTCGATTTCGTCCTGATTCAGGACACGCTCAGACGCACCATCAGACTCAAGTTCTGATGTCCCGTCATCACCGTCAGCCATTGCGGCCCACTCTTCGGCCATGGCGTCATCATCGCCACCGCCGTCAGCCTCATCCTCGCCGCCAGCTTCTGCCTCCCAGGCAGCTGCCATTTCATCCTGATCCAGGTCTTCGTCATCCGCCATAGCGGTCTCCAATATCTGTCGCGAAGCGCGCTATTGCACAACGACTTCTTTAAACAAGACGTCGCGCACTTCATGAGGCTCTACTGCCAGGTTCAACCGGCGAAGCAATTCTTCTTTCATACGAACGATTGCCGCGGAGCCATCTAAGTCTTCTGGGCGCAGCTCTCGAAGATAGACCTGAAAGCCATCAACAATCCGCGGCATCAAAAGCTCGATATCCGCAAGAATGTCTGCATTGGGGACTTCTAAGGAGACACGCATTTTGAGGTAGCGTGTTGGCCCACTATCCGTGCTGATGTTCACCAGGAACTCTGGCATCTCGTAAAAGACGGGAGGTTCCATCTCCTCTTCCACAGCAGCCATTTCCTGTTCGTCGCCGCCGCCAAAGACACCAAACGCAAACAGAGCACCGACAATCCCACCGATCACAACAAGCGCGGGAAGCGCAATGTAAAGAACGATGACCTTGCCGCTCATCTTCTTCTTTGCGCCCTCGTCTTCGACTCCGTCTTCGAAGTCGACGTCAGCATCCGTGTCGCTCATGGCCTCATATCCCTCGTACTCAATGCCGTTAACAAACGGTTGTGAGATCCGGCAATTGGAGACAAATAGTCGCCGATGGTGGTTAACGAAGCGTTGCTGGGACCGCCTACTCATCCACAGTCGGCAAGATTTACCGGGCAAGCACTGCCTTTCGGCGGGGTCTACCCCCTCCAAAAATCACTAACCCACTGTTTTTATTGAAGTTTGTCGCTGGCACGGGCGATGCAGTGTGCTTGACCGGGAAACGGGAGCGAAAGCTTCCAGCATCGGCAGGTTGCCGGTGCGAACAAGAGACGGACGAAACAGATGGAAAACGCTCTCCTGATCGGGATGACCCGGCAGATGGCGCTCCGGCGAGAAATGTCGATCATCGCGAACAACCTCGCGAACATCAACACGAACGGTTTCAAAGCCGAGAAGCCAATTTTCGAACAATACCTGTCCAGAACTGCTTCTGAGGACAGCCCCAACGACACGGTGTCCTTTGTTCAGGACTTCGGCATGCATCGCGACCTCCGTGAAGGACGCATGGAGGTCACGGACAATCCTCTCGATGTTGCCATTTCGGGCGAAGGCTACTTCAAAATCGATGCACCGGAAGGCACCCGCTATACACGCAATGGCGCATTTGAGCTTGACGCTCAGGGACGCCTGGTCACCCGCGACGGTCACCCTGTCCTCTCAGCGGCCGGCACAGGGTTCACATTTGGGCCCGAAGACGGCCAGATCCTGATCTCGGGCGATGGAACAATTTCCACGGACCAAGGAACGCAAGGCCGTTTGAGCCTCGTCACTTTTGAAGAAGAACGGAAACTGCAGAAGGCCGGGGGAACCCTGCTGAAGACAGACGAGCCTGAATTTCCTGTCGAAAACGTGAATGTGCTCCAAGGCGCGATCGAAAGCTCAAATGTTCAACCCATCCTGGAAATGACGCACATGATCTCGGTCATGCAGGCCTACCAGAGTGCCAACAAAATCGTCGAGAAGAGCGACGAGCTTCAACGTCAAGCCATCTCGACCCTGGCACGAGTCAACTAGTCAACAACGCCTAACAGATAGGCAAGAGAAAGGATCAACCCCATGCAGTCGCTTAGCATCGCCGCCTCAGGCATGATGGCCCAGCAGCTCAATGTCGAGGTGATCTCGAATAACGTCGCAAACATGAGCACCGCCGGCTTTAAACGTCAGAAGGCCACCTTCCAGGATCTGATGTATCAGGATCTGAAACGTGTTGGCTCAACCTCGTCGGACGCCGGTACGATTGTCCCGGCAGGAATTCAGGTCGGTATGGGTGTGCGCACAGCCGCTGTGACACGCATCACCGCGCAGGGCAATCTCGACATCACCGAGAACAATTACGACCTCGCGATCCAAGGACGTGGCTATTTCCGCATTCAGATGCCAACCGGTGATGATGCCTATACCCGCGCTGGTAATTTCAGCACGAGTTCGACAGGTCAGCTGGTCACGACGGACGGCTATACCGTCCAGCCTGGGATCACTATTCCTGCAAACACCATCGATGTTTCCATTAACTCTCAGGGACTTGTGCAGGTCACACTCGCTGGCCAAACAGACCCGCAGACTGTTGGGCAGCTGGAGCTGGCGTCTTTCCAGAACCCAGCCGGTCTGGACCCTCTAGGGGACAACCTTTTCATGGAATCGGCAGCGAGTGGCACACCAACGACCGGCACCCCTGGCGCCGACGGATTTGGCTCACTCTTGCAGGGATACCTGGAGACTTCAAATGTCGACTCGGTCGCCGAGATCACCAATTTGATCACGGCACAACGGGCCTATGAAATGAACGCGAAGATGATCACGGCAACTGACGAAATGCTGTCTGTGACCTCGAACCTCCGCTAACGAACCAAAGCTTAAAGCAGGTCCATCATGACACGGCTTTCCTTTTCTCAGACCTGGACATTGATCAATGCGATCCTCGCATTGTGGGTCCTCTTTTCCCTTACCCAAGCCGAAGCGGCCGTTCTACGGCCACAGGTCTCCGTCACCGGTGACGCTGTAACCCTCGGCGACTTATTCGACGATGCGGGAACGGCCAGCGATGTTGTCATCGCCGCCGCTCCCCGACCCGGCGCTCCTACCGCGATATCTGTCTCTCGCATTTCCCAAGTAGCGCGTCGGAACGGTATAGCGTGGCGCAACACGCAAGGCCTGACCCGCGTCGTCGTTTCGAGATCAGGCATCCCACTGGCGCCGGATATGATCCACGCAGCCCTTGCGGATGCAATCGCAGAGGAAGCACCGACAGTTGCCGCAAAAGGACTAATTGAAGTGGTTTTCACCGGCGGCACAAATCGCTTGATGGTCACAAGCGACGAGACCCCTTCCCTTGCCGTGGAACAGGTGGCATTCGACAATCGTAGTGGTCGCTTTCGTGCAATCGTCCGTGTCCCTGCCGACGCAGAAAACACGCAGCGCTTTCGCCTAACAGGCCGCGCGTTCGCCGCGCTCGATATTCCTGTTCTGACCCACCGCATGAGTCCAGGCGATGAAATCACTGAAGCTGATGTCGACTGGATGCGTGTGCCCGCGACCCGGGTCTCTCAGAACATCATCGATGACAAGAGCGATCTGGTCGGATTTACGCCACGCAGAAGCCTGCGTCCCGGTGAGCCAGTCAGAAGCAGTGATGTTGAAGCTCCGCGCCTGGTCGAAAAAGGATCGACCGTCGCCATCACCTACAGATTGGCGAACATGAGCCTCTCGACCCGCGGGCGGGCCCTCGAAGACGGAGCACTGGGTGAAACCATTCGGGTCGTCAATCCGCGCTCTCATCGCACAATCGAGGTTGAAGTTACAGGGTTCAATCAGGCCCAGGTGGCGCCGGTTGGTCCTCTCCGTGTGAGCTCACTCAAATGAGCAACCCCATAGGAAAGCAATCTCTAATGACCTTCTCATCACAAAATCTGGCGTCAAAAGCTGTTGCATTGTGCTGCCTAGCCCTCACTGTTTCAGGGTGCGCTGTCGCTGATCGCCTGTCTGATGTGGGCGCGGCACCTGCCCTATCGTCAATAGCGAACCCAACAGCACAGCCAGGCTACCAGCCGGTTTCGCTCCCAATGCCCACACCTGAACGAGCCTCATACCAGCCAAACTCTCTGTGGCGGTCTGGAGCGCGCGCCTTCTTCAAGGACCAAAGGGCATCACGCATTGGGGATATTTTGACCGTCCGCATCAACATTGCCGACGAAGCCTCAGTCGACAATGAAACCAGTCGCACTCGCACAAACAGCGAAGACGCTGGGCTTGATAGTTTCCTCGGATATGAGGCCGCGCTGAATTCAGTGCTTCCTGAAGCAGTTGTTGCAGGGTCACTAGCCGACTTTGACAGCGCAAGCTCAAGCGTTGGGACAGGCACCGTGGATCGTAAAGAAGAAATCGACCTCACCGTAGCAGCCGTCGTGACGCAGCTGCTCCCCAATGGAAACATGGTGATCGAAGGACGCCAGGAAGTCCGCGTAAATTTCGAAGTACGCGAACTATTGGTGACCGGGGTCATTCGTCCGGAAGACATCACCGCCTCCAACACCATCGCACACACGCAGATCGCAGAAGCGCGCATTTCCTATGGTGGCCGCGGGCACATCACCGATGTCCAACAGCCCCGCTATGGTCAGCAGGTCTTCGACATTCTCATGCCGTTCTAAGCCAAAAAAAGACGGAACAAAAAAAGGCGGGCTTCGCGAAGCCCGCCTTTTCTTTGCCTGCTGCCAGTCCACTAGTCGTCGCGATAAACCTTTTCGCGCCGCTCGTGACGTTCTTGGGCCTCAATAGACAGCGTCGCAATTGGCCGCGCGTCCAGACGCTTCAAACTGATCGGCTCGCCGGTATCTTCACAATAGCCGTACGTACCATCTTCGATACGATGAAGCGCTGAATCGATCTTGGAAACAAGTTTCCTTTGACGGTCCCGCGTCCTGAGCTCCAAAGCACGTTCCGTTTCGTTGGAAGCCCTATCGGCAATATCTGGATGGTGCCCAGACTCATCCTGCAGATGTTGAAGCGTCTCCTTATTCTCTCGGAGAATGTCCTCTTTCCATCCTTCCAGCTTGCGCCGGAAATATTCCTTCTGCCTTTTGTTCATAAAAGGCTCGTCATCGCTTGGCGTATAGTCCTTAGGTAAGCGAACTGCCATCCTTACTCTCTCTCCCGTTTGCGCCGAACCAGCACCAGAACAAATACCAGACCGCTTCGACCTCCCTAAGGTCGGCACGGTCTTGATACGATGAGACAAAAAGGCGCCAAAAACCGAAGTTCCTTAGCACCCCGCTCAAGGCGCGGCGGGAGTATATGTAGGTGACGAGACGGAGACAACCAAGGGGTGGACCCGGGTAAGTGAAATATCTGTGAAATCAATAAGTTGGGCCAAAAACCGAGCATTCGCACTGCTGCACAGCGGGTGGATCTCCGCTCACTGCATGAACGCTAGGGAATCAGCGCGTCTGGTTGAATTTGGCGAGCTCTACCTGGGCTCGAAGGTCAATATGGTCGAGAACCTCGGTGAGCGCCGGATCTTCGATATCTGAGCGCTCGGCCCGCACATGCGACAGCAACCGCTGAAGTTTGTCCGCCGGCACTTCCCCGGCTAGCAATCCGAGCTTGATTTCATCCAGAACATCTAGGGTTTCCGACGCATTTTCGATCGCACGCCGGCGCCCGGTCAGAGGGTCGTCGGGTGCTTCGACCCCTTGAACGGCCAGCAAAGAGTGAATGGAGGTCAGCGAAGACACACCGCTCGCGGCCTGGCTTGGTTGCGCACCATCGGATCCAAAATCAGGCGAAAACACAGCCCCCGACTTCCCCGTGCCGGTTGTCTTGACCGGACCTTTAGGTGCTGCCGTTCGCTGTGACGAAACGATCTTCATACCACTCTCCATTTACAGCCCAAATGTGCGCCCAATGGCGCGAGGCCGTACTGAGAGTGCAAGAATGCAGCGCCACGCTTAACAGCGCGTTAAGCATAAAACACGCGGCAAACTCTGCCCTGTGGGCGGCAATCCATGCCTGCAGGCGACGGCACGTTTGACGAGAGCCTGAAGCAACGGAGACAGAATTATCATATGCTTTTCAATGACTTACTGAATTCTGTCTCAACACGGTCGGCTGGCACGATGTTCGCTAAGGTAGACCCAAGAACACGGGCACCCGTGCGCCCCGATATCGAGACAAAGGTCAAAACGCATGCGTTCGTTCGCGAAATGGACTTCCAAGAACCGCTCAGCACTTCTGGGGCTGCTTGCCGCAATCCTGGTCATCTCTGGATCACTGCTCCCAACCAGCGCCGAAGCGACGTCCCGCATCAAAGACATCGCAGATGTTGAAGGCATTCGGGAAAACCAATTGATTGGCTATGGTCTGGTCGTTGGTCTGGACGGCACAGGAGACTCCCTGAACAACGCGCCTTTCACGCTGCAAAGCCTCACATCAATGCTTGAACGTCTCGGCGTCAACACGCGGGACACAGACCTCAATACCGACAATGTGGCCGCAGTCATGGTCACCGCGAACCTTCCAGCCTTCGCCCCGCAAGGGACCCGAATTGATGTGACGGTAAGCGCGCTTGGCGACTCCGAAAGCCTCCAAGGCGGCACCTTGTTGGTCACGCCGCTTATGGGTGCCGACGGCGAAGTTTATGCCGTTTCGCAAGGCCCTGTTGCGGTTGGCGGCTTCAGCGCAGGTGGCGAGGCAGCCTCTGTGACGCGTGGCGTTCCGACCAATGGCCGCATCTCCAATGGCGCGATTGTCGAACGAGAAATCAAGTTCGAAATGGCAGATCTTGGCCTTTTGCGCCTGGCGCTCCGGAACCCGGATCTGACCACGGCGCGCCGGATTGCGTCCGCCATCAACGCTTTTCTCGGCCGCTCAACAGCGACAGCTCAAAACCCAACAACAGTCGAGCTCACCATTCCTGCCAATTACAGGGGCACAGCTGTCGATCTTCTGACCGACATCGAACAGCTGAGGGTGGAACCAGATACCCCTGCCCGCGTCGTGATCGATGAATCGTCAGGCGTCATCGTGATGGGGCGCGACGTCAGAGTGAGCCAAGTCGCGATTGCGCAGGGAAATCTGACAATTTCTGTCACGGAAACGCCCCAGGTCAGTCAGCCGAATCCATTTGCAGAAACTGGTGACACCGTGGTCGTCCCGCGCACCGAAGTGGGGGTAACCGATGGCGAAGAACGCCGGTTGGCAGTTCTTGACGGATCCGTATCGCTGCAGGTTCTTGTTGATGGACTCAACGCACTTGGCGTGAGCCCCCGCGACATGATCACGATCCTTCAATCCATTAAAGCCGCCGGTGCCCTGCAGGCAGAAATCGAGGTGCTCTAATGGCTGCAGAAGCTGCTTTTGGGTCACCCTTCCGCCTCACGACGCAAATTGCTGAGGCAGATCGCGCCGCGGCAAACGCCCAAAAAACAACACAAAACACGGCGGAAGCCCGTGAGGCTGCCGAAAGCTTCGAGGCGCACTTCCTCGCCAATTTTGTCGACTCCATGTTTTCTGGCCTGGAAACGGACGGACCATTTAGCGGCGGCCACGGCGAAACCGTCTTCCGCTCACTTCTCAACCAGGAATATGCCGGCGCCATGAGCCGATCCGGCGGCGTGGGGATCGCCGACGCCGTATTCAAAGAAATACTCAAGATTCAGGAGGCATCACAATGACCCCTCGTCGCCAGGCTAAGACAAGCGGCCAAACACCGTTGGAAATGGTTGACCGAATGGTCGTCCTTGCGACCAAATTGAGGGAAGTGATGGAAGCCGAAACCGCGGTCCTCAAGAGCCAGGACCTGCGGAAGGTCTCTGAATTTCATGAAGAAAAAACCCGTCTTTCCAATGAGTTAGCGCTCCAGGTATCGGTCTTGAAGAAAACGCCCCATTTGGTCGACAAGGCACCGGCTGAACGTGTGTCGCATCTCAAATCCGTTATGAACGCCCTCCATGAGCAATCGGAGCAAAGCAGCAAGCTCCTCGCCGCGGCGAAATCAGTCTCAGACGGGCTGATCAAAGCGGTTGCCGGGCTGACGGCACAAAAGCGCGCGCCACAAACCGGCTATGGCAATAGCGGCGAGCTGACACAACCCCAGCGTGGCGGCAATCCTTTGTCGCTGGATGCCATGATCTGAGGATCAGTCATCGCGTTATCGGGTCCCCAATAACGCCGACACTTCTCCTCTCGTATTTGCTTGCTGTCCAGGCCCCGGCTGCCTCTTGTTAACGCTCCGCTAACCCTATTTTGAGATTTCTAAGAGCTGGGAACCGGCCTCGCGCCGGAGTACACACACAGCAAGGATCGCAGGGCCATGAGTTCAAAGCCTCAACCTGTTCAAGCGCACGGTCTCGACATTGACCGAACCATGAAACAGGCGATCCGGCTCCATCAAAAGGGCCGCCACGCTCAGGCTCAGAAACGCTATACCAAAGTCCTAGACGCCAACCCAGCACACGCCGGCGCCCTGCACCTCATGGGCGTTTTGGCGCACCAGGCAGGCCATAATGATGAAGCCACGGACTGGATCCGGAAATCACTTGATGTCGATCCAAATTTCTCAGACGCCTATTTCAATCTCGCTCTGGTCCACGAAGCACAAGATCGCGTTGGCGAGGCAGAAGCGTGCTACCGCCAGGCCATCACAGCTGACGGAAACAACGCCAAAGCCCATCTGAACCTGGGAAATCTACTCTTCCAGCGGGACGATTTTGAAGAAGCCCTCGAATGCTATGACGCGGTCCTGGCCCTATCCCCGGCAGATCCCCTCGCCCACAAGAACAGATCCAGGGCGCTGCGCTCGTTGAACAGTGGTGAGGAATCTCTCGCCGCGGTGCAGCGCGCTGTTGAGCTTCGACCAGACGATGCTCTGTTTCAGCTTGAATATGGCAACGCGCTGCGCGACGAAGGCCAACTTGAGAAAGCGGTTGACCACTTTGAGATCGCCCTGCGCCTCGAGCCGGAAAATTTGAGTGTTTTGTGTAATCTCGGAGGCGTCCTGAAGGACCTTGACCGGCGCGACGAAGCCAAGGAGATGTTGGAACGCGCAACGGAGATCGATCCGGAATGCCCGGAAGCATACGTCAACTTGGCCAATCTCGCATTTGACCGAGAAGACCATCAGGAAGCCATCAATCACATCGAAAAAGCGCTGAGTATCCGAGAGGAATACGCCGAAGCCTATTGCACCTTGGGCAGGATCCTTTCTGCCCAGGCCATGAACGAAGAATCCTTCGCTGCATTCCAGAAAGCGATTGAGATCTCCCCGAATTTCGCCGAGGCCTATGTGAATCTTGGCTCAGTCATGCAGACAATCGGACGGCCTGACGAGGCACTTCGCGCCTACGAGATTGCCCTCAACATTAAGCCAAAAATGGATATGGCTTACTGGAACCTGGCGCTTGCATTGCTATCGGTGGGCAGACTGGATGAAGGTTGGAGTCTCTTTGGCTATGGGTTCACCAGCAAACAGCGTCAGCCACATCGCCCCTTCCCTGGACTTATCTGGGAGGGCGAGGATATCAGCGACAAAACGCTCTTTGTGTGGCGCGAACAGGGTTTGGGAGACGATATCAGGTTCTCGACCGTCTACCACGACCTGGCCGAGCAGGCACAAAAACTGATCATTGAAACCGATGAACGGCTTGTGCCGCTCTATCAGCGCACATGGCGCAACGCACTTGTGCGGCCTGAAACACGAACAAGTACCGGCCTTGGCAACATGCGCGAAGAAGATGTCGACTTTGACCTGACGGCGCCGGCTGGCATGGCGGCATCCTACCTGCGGCGCAATCTTGAGAACTTCCCTACCAACCCAAAACCGCTGCAACCTGATCCGGAGGTGATAGATCGGTGCACCAAATGGCTTGATAGCTTAGGCCCCGGTCCGAAGATTGGAATTGCCTGGCGCTCCAGCCTGATGACGAAGACCCGTGCGCTGTATCACACCAAAGTCACCGATTGGATCGACCTGCTTCGCACCGAGGGCCTTACCTTCATTAATCTTCAATACGACGATGTTGATCAGGAACTCGACGAGCTCAAGTCAGAGCACGGAATCTCATTGCATCAAATGCCCGATCTCGATCTCTACAACGATCTTGACGGGGCGGCAGCGCTCACATCCTGCATGGATCTCATCATCACCTCACCAACGTCTGTGGCGGAAATGGCCGGCGCCCTTCATAGGCCAACATTCTGCTACGTCATGACCAAACACCCAATGCAGCTTGGGACCGATCACATGCCGTGGTTTCCGGATACCCGACTCTATCCAATGATCGACATGACAGACCACCAAGAGATGGTGGCCAAGGTCACGGCAGATGTTCTCAACTATCTTCGCCTCTCCAAGGACTGACAAATGCCTTTAAACAGCCCCGAAACGGCAGCGAATTCGACGTCAAAACCGACAGAAGCTCATGAGCTGATCCAAAAAGGCATGCTGGCACACCGTCAGGGACGCTTTGCGGACGCAAGCAAGGCATACCAAAAAGCGCTAAAGAAAGCGCCGACAGAGTTGGCTGCCCTCAATCTCTTGGCCGATGCGCAGCTGCATCTGGGAAAGAACAGCCGTGCCGTCGATGTTGCGACCAAAGCCATCGAACTCAGGCCCGACATGCCAAGCACCTGGATGGTCAAAGGCTCTGCACTCCGGCAAATGGGCAAATTCGACGAAGCCATTTCATCTCTTGAAAAAGCGCTTGAGCTTAAGCCTGATTACGCCGATGCCCTTTTGACACTTGCCGGTGTCCTGCGCGACGCCAATCAGCTGGACGCGGCCATTGACGCATATGAGGACCTGGTGGAGATGGCACCCACCATGGCCATGGCCCACTACAACCTTGGCAATGCCCTTGTGGCTGATGGGCAGTTTGACGAGGCAGCGATCGCTTTTGAGGACGCCATCAACCTTGACCCGTCGCATGCCCCTTCTTTCATCAATCTTGCTGGTGCGCTGCACGCGATGGATCGTGCAGAAGAGGCCCTCGAAGCATCCGACAAAGCACTCGAGCTGGACGCTCAATCCCGCAGCGCGATGATCAACCGCGGTAATGCACTCAAGACCTTGGTCCGGTTTGATGAAGCTGAAGAGCAGTATCGCGCGTTGATTACCCTCGATCAAAATGATGCAAGTGCTTACGACCTGCTCGGAACCGTCCTACAGGGCCAAGCTCGGTTGGACGAAGCCGTTGAGGTTTATCGGACGGCTATAAACCTGAACAACCGGCAAACGCTCTACAAAGGTGACCTGTCAGTCGCACTCTTGGCTAATGGTTGCCTGAAAGAAGGCTGGGACCTCTACGACGCCCGGTTTGGCAATGGCGAAGGACTGGTCTGGCGCCGCAAAATCGGTCTCAAGAGATGGGAAGGCGAGTCCCTGGCCGACAAAACGCTTTACATCTGGCGCGAACAGGGTGTCGGCGACGATATCCGTTTCGCCTCCTGCTTCAATGATGTGATCACACGGGCGGAGACTGAGGGTGGTCGGGTGATCATCGAAACAGATCCGCGCCTTATGACGCTCTACAGCCGATCCTTTCCCTTCGCCGAGATAAGGGCTGAAGGTGATGTGGCCTATGATGGGGATATTGATTTTGACATCGCTTCCGGTTCCCTGCCCGGTCTTTTCCGCAACAGTATCAGCGATTTCCCGGCCACAGGCGGATATTTACAGCCGAAAGAAGACCAGGTCACCGAGCTGCGCGCGCAAGTAGATGCGCTGGGCGGCGGCCTGAAAGTCGGGATCGCCTGGAGAAGCCGCAATATGGCGGCAACACGCAGACGTTTTTACACCGACCTGGCTGAATGGCAGGCGCTATTCGGGCGCAGCGACATTCAACTCGTCAATTTGCAATATGACAAGGCGGAAGCCGAGATCGAGCACGCCAACGAAACGCTTGGAGCAGGCATCCACTGCGTGGACGGGCTGGACCTGATGAACGATTTAGATGGAGCGGCCGCTCTCACGGCGGCAATGGACGTTGTCATATCAGCTCCCGTCTCTGTTTCAGATATTGCGGGAGCGGTAGCCCGCCCATGCTTCACCTACGGCCCCTATAGGCATCCTATGTGCCTGGGTACCGACCACTTCCCCTGGTATCCGGAAACGACCTGGGTCGGCGGCAGATGGAATGCGCCTCTCGAGCAATCCGTGGATAAGATTGTTCAACAGATCAATGAGCTTGCGGCGGCACGGTAGGCCGCCGCACTAAAAGCGGCTCGGCAAGAGCCGACCAGCACCCGGCAAAACCTACCCACAAAGGGCATTTGTTGCCCGCCCACAAAAACCCAAAAGCAACTTAAGTCATTGTTTTTATTGGGTTTTAGAAACTGGCCCACCCCTTGCGATAGTCCTCCTGACGAAAGCCGGCCTTCTGCCGGTTTAGGAGGAAATCATGATCCGTAGACGGATTAAAAATTGGAATGCAAGCGGTCAGGCCGCAAGCGTGTCAATTCGGAACACCGTTTACCGGGCATTAATGATTAACTCCGAGTATACGCACCGTGCCGGAACGGGACAGTTCGGCAAAAGCCCGGAGGGTATAGACCATGTCTGATGTGGTTTTATCAGGAGCAATTCGCTCAAATCTGCTGAGTTTGCAGAATACGGCGAACCTGCTCGAACAAACTAACGAGCGCCTTGCGACCGGTTTGAAGGTCAATAGCGCCATCGACGATCCGACCGCCTTCTTCACGGCTCGGAATCTCAACACACGCGCAGCCGATCTGACCAACTTGTTGGACTCAATGGACCAGGCCGTGCAAACACTCAGAACAGCTGATGAGGGCATTGAAGCGCTCACCAAACTGATCGAGACGGCCAAAGCGACCGCGAACCAGGCTCTTGATACACCCATCAACGCCTCCTTCGCTGAAGGTCCGCGGGATGCTGTGACAGATCAGACACTGGCATTGACTGCAGTGTTCTCCTCAATCGCTTCAACGGAACAGATTACCATCGCATTTGATGGCGGTACCGCCGTTGCAATTACGGTCGGTGACAAGACCGTGTCGAAATTCGTCAGCGCCATCAACGGACTGACCGGTATTTCAGCCAGCATCACGTCGAACGGTTCTTTCCGCATTGAAGCAGATGACGGCTCCGACCTGGTTATCGCCAGCGGCGTTGGCTCCATTGCAACTGATCTCGGCATCAACGGGACCTTCGACAATGGCCAGAACCGTACGCAGTTCGAAGGCGACTTCAACGGCCTGCGCACGCAGATCGACGAATTGGCATTGGATGCGTCCTACCAGGGCATCAACCTCCTAAGCGGCGACGACCTGACTGTGAACTTCAATGAATCACAGACCAGTCAGCTGACAATCCAGGGCGTGACCCTGAATTCAGCAGGCCTGGGCGTCAACGCAGTCAATACGGATGACTTTACCAATGATGCGACGATCAGATCTTTCATCGCAGAATTGGATGGCGCGATCAGCACATTGCGCGCACAGGCTTCAACATTCGGTGCAAACCTGGGTGTTGTAGAAATCCGGCAAGGCTTCACCGACAATATGGTGAACACGTTGGAAACCGGTGCAGCTCAGCTGACACTCGCAGACACAAACGAAGAAGGTGCGAACCTTCTGGCCCTGCAGACACGGCAATCCCTGGGCACCACCGCCCTCTCAATCGCCGCGCAGGCTGAACAAAACGTGCTGCAGCTCTTCTAATAAAATGAGCTGCGCTACCCACTGTCCCAAGAATGTGGTCTGGATGGACGAGGCTGCGGCCTCGTCCCCTCCTCCAAACCAAAACAAGTTGGGGCACTAAGATCGTGGCTTCTGCTCGCCCGATAACAGCAGATACTGTTCGCTCCCGCGAAGCTGAATTCCTGATTGCTTCTGCATCACGTCTGGACGGCATAAAGGTTGATCCGGTCGGTGCTAATCGGCTTTCAGATGCTTTGGCAGACAACCTCCATCTGTGGAACCTGATCGTTGAGGACCTGTTGCCTGAACCGGGCTGCCAATTGTCCCCCTCCCTCTGCCAGCAAATGACAGCGCTCGCCGTAACGGTCCTGAGCTACACCCACGCTGCGTTAGAGACCCCAACTCCGTCGGCTGTGCATGTTCTGGCCGATTTGAATCGTGAGCTTGCTGCAGAGATTTGCGCTGAAAGCACTTTCGTAACCTAAACAAAGTGTCACGCACTAACCTGACAAATCGAATTTTGTCGCAACATTTTGTTAGCGCTAACGCGAGCTCTTCATCAGAAATTAGGCTCACTTTTGGGGAAAAACAAAGCCCTTTGAAGATCGCCAGTCTTCGCCCGCAGCTTAACCTCAACGAACCGTATCCAGGTATCCGGAAAATTCGTTTCATCCGTTTACGGTAATTTTACCAACGGGCCCCATAGTGACGACAGCTCAGGATGAGCGTCGAAAGTTAGTTCCTAGGAAAGGAAAGTACCTATGGGTGATATTGTTATCTCACAAGCGGTTCGCGAGAACCTCTCTTCTCTGCAGAGCACTGCAGATCTTCTTTCACGTACCAATAACCGTCTGTCTACCGGTCTTAAAGTTTCAAGCCCGATCGACAATCCAACGTCGTTCTTTACGGCTCAGGGCCTGAACAACCGGGCAGCTGACCTTGGAACGCTGCAGGACAATATTGGCCTTGCGATTGAGACGCTCAGCGCAGCTGCATCAGGTATCGACTCGCTGCAGACTCTTGTCGAGCAAGCTCGTTCAACTGCCAACTCTGCTCTGAACACCAAAATCAAAGCAAACGAATTCACTGCAACGGCATCGATTTCAGATCCAACAACGGCTCTGTCTGCATTTGCCAACGCTGCTTCTACCGAAGCGATTACCATCACGGTAGACGGCGCTGCAACAACCATCACAGCGAACGCTCTGACGGTGTCGAAATTCGTATCAAGCCTGAACGCCATTTCCGGTCTGACAGCTAAGATCTCCGGCACGTCGCTGGCTCTTTCTGCTACGAACGGTCGTGAAGTGACGATCACAAGCTCTGGTTCTGGTGGGTCACTTGCATCCGATATCGGTTTTGCAGGAACCTTCGACAACGGTACAAACCGTGACAGCTTCGTAACTGACTACAACAACCTTCTGGACCAGATTGACCAGTTGGCTGCAGATGCAAGCTTCAACGGTGTGAACCTGTTGGACGGCAACAGCCTGACCGCGAAATTCAACGAAGATGGTTCTTCTTCTTTGACGATCGCTGGTGTCACCTTCGACGCCGCTGGCCTGAGCCTCACTGATACGACAACGACTGCGTTTGGTACCGATTCTGGCATCAACTCAGTGATCACAAGCCTCGATTCCGCAACCAACACGCTGCGGACACAGTCTTCCACCTTCGGTAACAACCTTGCCGTTGTGGAAAACCGCCAGAACTTCACGGACTCCCTGATCGGTGTCCTGGAGCGGGGTGCTGGCGCACTGACACTTGCTGATACGAACGTTGAGGGTGCAAACCTTCTCGCTCTCCAGACTCGTCAGTCTCTGGGTACAACTGCTCTGTCGCTGTCTTCGCAGTCCGACCAGGCAGTTCTGTCCTTCATTCGATAAGCTCTTATCGACGACATCCGGAAAGGCGGGGGCCCAGGCCTCCGCCTTTTTCGATTCTGGCGTCGGCATTCTGCCCACGCCGAAAAACCAATAAGACTCGTTCCTTCTTTAGCCAATCTCGCGTAGATTGGTGGCGCAAGGACTGCTTCAGATACAGGATATGTCATGGCCCTCAAAGTAGAGCTCAAACCCGGCGAACGCTTTATCTTAGGCGAAAGCGTAATCACCAACGATGACCAGCGAACCCGGCTTTTTATCGAGGGCAGCGCCCCGATCCTTCGTGAAAAGGACGTGATGCGGGTAGAAGAAGCGAACAGCCCGTGTCAGAAAATCTATTTGCTGGTCCAGATGATGTATCTCTCACCGGATCCCATCAAGCACCACGACATGTACTTCAAAGTAGTGAGCGAAGTGCAGGAAGCCGCCCCAAGTACCCTGCCCTACATAGATGCCGTCAACCGCGAGATTCTGAACGGCGCCATGTACAAAGCGCTGAAAGCCGCAAAGAAGCTCATACAGTATGAAGCAGAGCTGATTGCCGGTACGCTTGCCAGCACAAGTGAAGCAGCAGCCGCAGAAGAACGCTAAAAGCGGCGGCAACACTTTCTTAAGCAACTTGTTTAAACGGCCGGTAACTCTAAACCTAAGTCATACGTGCCAAACACGGCCTCAAACCCTCAGATTCAGATTCCCTTAATGCGCTAGACGCGAGGATGGCTGCAGCTCAGAACGAGCTAGCAAGTAAATTCCTAGAAAGGGATATGAGTAATGGGTGATATTGTTATCTCACAAGCGGTTCGCGAGAACCTCTCTTCTCTGCAGAGCACTGCAGATCTTCTCTCACGTACCAACAACCGTCTGTCTACCGGTCTTAAAGTTTCAAGCCCGATCGACAACCCAACATCTTTCTTCACGGCTCAGGGCCTGTCCAACCGGGCAGCTGACCTGTCGTCGCTTCAGGATGATGTAGGCTTGGCTGTTGAGACGCTGAATGCTGCAGCTGCTGGTATTGATTCGCTTTCAACTCTTGTTGAGCAAGCTAAATCAACTGCCAACTCTGCTCTGAACACCAAAATCAGCTCAAACGATTTCACTGCAACGGCATCGATTTCAGATCCAACAACGGCTCTGTCTGCATTTGCCAACGCTGCTTCTACCGAAGCGATTACCATCACGGTAGACGGCGCTGCAACCACCATCACAGCTAATGCTCTGACGGTATCGAAATTCGTATCAAGCCTGAACGCCATTTCCGGTCTGACAGCTAAGATCTCCGGCACGTCGCTGGCTCTTTCTGCCACGAACGGTCGTGAAGTGACGATCACAAGCTCTGGTTCTGGTGGGTCTCTTGCATCCGATATCGGTTTTGCAGGAACCTTCGACAACGGTACAAACCGTGACAGCTTCGTAACTGACTACAACAACCTTCTGGACCAGATTGACCAGTTGGCGACTGACGCAAGCTTCAACGGTGTGAACCTGCTGAACGGTGACAACCTGACTGCTACGTTCAACGAAGACGGTTCTTCTTCTTTGACCATCTCAGGTGTGACGTTCAACTCTTCTGGCCTCGGCCTGAGCGACACGACGACGAGCGCATTTGGTACAGATTCAGGGATCAACTCTGTTACGGCAGCTTTGGACTCTGCAACTGCAACACTGCGGTCACAGTCGTCTACCTTCGGTAACAACCTTGCCGTTGTGGAAAACCGTCAGAACTTCACGAACTCACTGATCAGCGTTCTGGAAAGTGGTGCTGGTGGGCTTACCCTCGCTGACACCAACGTTGAAGGTGCAAACCTTCTCGCTCTCCAGACTCGTCAGTCTCTGGGTACAACTGCTCTCTCGCTGTCTTCGCAGCAGGACCAGGCAGTTCTGTCCTTCATCCGATAAGTCTTTATCGGCGACAGTTAGAAGGCGGGGGCCCAGGTCCCCGCCTTTTTTCTTTCTGATATCCAACGAAAACCGACAAAAACACTGGAAAACACCTATTCTTAACCCTGCGCCCCTAAGCTCATCCCTGAAAAGTTAAGTTGGTTACTGAAGAGTAAAGGCGCTTTGCATGTCCAATCCGGCGCAAGCTTATGGAAACATGGCGAAACTTGGGAACGACCCGAGAGAGCTGGAAGCAAACCTGTTGCTTCGAGCGGCTTCGCAGCTCCAGAAGCTTCGAGATAATTGGGAACCGCGGTCGAAGGACATTCTTCCTGCGCTCCATTTCAATCGCCAGCTCTGGTCGATTTTCGCTACCTCTGTCACCGGTGGCGACAGCGAGTTACCGGTCGAAATACGCCAGAACCTAGCAAATCTTGCTCTCTTCGTTTTCAAGCAAACACTTGAAGTCCAAACAAGCTCAGATCCGCAAAAACTGGACTCCCTGATCAACATCAATCGGCAGATCGCCGCGGGCTTGTTCCAAAAGCCCACAGCTGAAACGCCGGAACCTGCCCCCTAACCTTCCCCGAAGCTAGAAAAGAAAAAGCCCGGCGCAACATGCACGCCGGGTTTCTTTGATTGGAATGAATGAAACCCGGCGCCACCGGGCTTCGTCTTAACGAAGGAAGTTCAACAGGCTGAGCTCATTGATGCGGGCTGTCACCTGAAACGCCGCCTCCAACTGAGTTTGGACAACGCCGAGCTTAGCCGCGACTTCATATGAGTCAGCATTCTCTACCTCGTCAATGATGCCCTTCGATACTGAAATTGATGACTGGGCTTGATCTTTCGTGCCGTCGATCTTCGCCTGGAGGAAGCCCATTTCCATCAACGCATCAAGCGGCGAACGGGTATTGGTATAGGCAACGGTATCCGCAACCCGCTCAACCATCTCGCCGTACGCCTTTTCCTCAAGTGGATCAACGCCTGTATAGGTTGTCACTGCGAGTACGGCTGTCGACTTCATAAGATCGATGATCGAGCTGTCATCGGCTCGGACACCATAGGAAATCGTCTCATTTTCTCCGATCTTCGCAAGCGCTGGTGCGTTGCTGGACGTGTCGCCGGTGTACCAGAACACAGTATTCGTTTCCGTCCCATCGACCAGGCTGGTCGCAGACGTAAGCGGAGCCCCATTCACTCTTTGAGGCGGATTGCTCTCAAAAAAGTCATTCGCCGCCTGAGCAGCCGACGCAGCTTTAACAGACGTCTGCGTCAATTCCTGAAGCGCTGTATCGAACGCGGTCTGAAAATTTGCGGCTGTCCCATTTTCGTCGGCGCCAATCAGGAACTCATTCTCGCCCAATGGAGCGGATGATCTGGCCGTCAGCGTGAATGTCTCGCTCGTGCCGTCGGGCATCGTAAACTCAAAAGTGATAGTCTCGCCCTGCTGCGGCAGCGTTGACGTAAAATCAACGTCAAGCGACGGCGGAGAGCCAGTCGGTCCCGTAACAGTCGTTCCATTCAGTGTGGATGTCGTGCCAACAAGCTTGGCTCCGAAGACGCTCGGATCAGCATCTTCGGCGACGGTAAATGTGGCACCCGCTGTGCCAATGGTCAGCCGTCCACGATTGTCGGCCCCCATGTCAGCCTGGGCACGCTCCGAAATCAGGTCTTCAAGACCGGCCCGGGTCGTATCACCGCGCAGCATCAGTTCTGGCAAGGCAACAGGCGGGGCCGCGGTGTCCGTTCCGCCAAACATATGACGCCCTTCAAGCTCCGTGTTGAGCAGAGAAGCGATTTCATCGAACTGAGAGGCCGCGGACAATTGCAGCTGCGTCTGGCCTGCGCCAGTAAGATCAAACGAGGTGGTCAGTGAATCTGTCCGAAGCGTCGACGCGATTTCATCCATGCGCGTCATCGCCGCCGACTGAATACCCAGCCGCAGATCGACCAGCTCCATCGTTTTCACATAGCCTTCAAGGGCACTGATCTGATCGCGGAGTGAGAGCACAACTGAGGCGTCCGATCCGAGACCCCCATAGGTCTCAGACTTCTTCCCGCTGACCAGCTGCCGGCTCAGATCATCCTGCGTGGCTTTCAGCGCATTGACGTCATCCTGCATCCGGAGGGTTCTGGCGAGAGATGAGATTTCCATCGGTCTATTCCACCTGTTCCTATCGGCCGATATTCAACATGACCTGCATCAGTTCCTGGACCGTCGTCATAACCCGCGCATTTGCGGAGTAAGCGGTTTCCAAAATCAGCAGATCTGAAAGTTCTGTGTCCACGTCCACCCCAGCGTCGGCATCGTATTGCGCCTGCAGCGTGTCGCGAATGATCTCGTGGGAAGCGACAGCATTTTCAGCATTCGCCGCTTGAGAGGATTGGTAGTCCACCACCCTGCGCGCAAAGGCGTCTATGGAACCCTCGAAAGGCGCCGACGAACTCCCAATGCCAACATCCGCTGCATAGGTGCGCACGTCATTGGTCAGGCGCTCGATCAGATCAAGCGGTCGAGTTGGATCGCCAACATCTGTGGCAGGTGTGGTGTTGTAGGCGACCAGCAGCGAACTATCAGAGACCACCGCATCATTGACGCGAATTCGCTGTGCAATCCCCGTTTTCTGCCCGCCATTGTCGAGACTGTTCGAGTAGATCGTCTGCCCATTACCATCGACAAACAGAGCCATACCCGTTCCAGCATCGGTAAGGGATGCCGGTGTCGTAATCGTGGACAACGAGTTGATGTCAGATGTCGCCGCAGCACCATCATCTACGAACCGCAAAGTTGTTCCCGCCGGATTGGATACCACGACTTCCGTCGGCAAGGCCGCATTGAGGTCCGTAACAATGTCACCAATCGGCTGAGTCCAGTCGACACCAATGACGGTATCATTTGGGTTGTTTGTCGCTGTATTGGCAAGCGGCAGAACGCTCGGATCTTCAACCTTGACGATCGTGACATTCGTCGTGGTGCCGCTGATCGTATAGCTCAGATTGATCGTATTGCCAGACAGCATACTCGCTGTATCGACCTCGAAACCAGACGCGGCACCGGCGACAACCGCCGTACCGTCCGTTGTTTCCTCTGACAGGGAGAGCATCAGCTCTGATGCCAACTCATCGAGCTGCGCCTGCGTTTCGGTCAGGGTTGTGTCCCTGAGTTCGATCAGCGCGGCAATTTCACCAGAACGGAAAGCACCGGCGGCAATCAGATCAACGGAGGTCGAACCCGCCGTCAGTGAGACCGTTCCCACAGTTCTTTGAGTAGGGTCCGTGCTATAAGCAGAAGTGGCGTCGATTGCCGTGCGTTCATCAAACGAAAGTTCAGCGGCGGCTGAGTCCAGCAGCGCGAAACCACCGCCTGTAAAGAGGCTTACCGCACCATCTGATCGCGATACGACGTTGATATCCATCAACTCCGCCAGACGGTCGATCGCAATGTCGCGCTGGTCCGCAAGGTCGGCCGTGTCGCCCGACGTCGCACCCGCACGCACAATCTGGTCATTAATGGTGGCGATCCGCTTCAGCAATACATCCGCTTCTTCGATCGCAGCACCGATGCCCGCTTCTGCTTCGAGACGCAGGCTTTGGACAAGGTCCGACATGCTATTGAGAGAATCGGCAACATCGTCTGCTTCGTTCAGAACATTCGCCCGAATGGCTGCGTTCTCTGGCGTCGTTGCCATCGCTTGCAAGGCATCGGTCAACTCTGCCAGGCGCGAAGAGATGGCGATCCCTGAGTCTGAGGCACCCATGGCAGTATCAATCCGCGACAGGTAATCAGCAACTGTCTGGGCGGCTATCGTATCCGCCTTAGCAACACGAAGTTGCTGCTGCTGCAGAAGGTCGATTTCCCGCTGGGCCGCCGAATAGGCAACCCCGATGCTGCGGCCATCAACCATCTGGCTGTGAGTGGTGAGCGTCTTGCGAGTATAACCTGGCGTGCTGGCATTCGCGATGTTACGCGACACCACATCAATGCCAGCCTGGGTGGCGTTGAGGCCGCTGATGGAAGCATGGAGCGCGTTCGTGAGTGTCATCGGACTACCATTACAGTGAGGGAGAAGCCGCTATCGACCTCTCAATATTCTACTTACCGCTTCATATTCAGCGTTTCGGTGATCATCTCGTCCGCTGTCGTCACAATCCGTGTATTGGCGGAATAAGCTTGCTGCGTGATGATCAGCTTGGAGAATTCGTCGGCAATATCGACGTTGGATCCCTCAAGCGCTGCAGCGACAATAGAGCCACCGCCACCGGTCAGAGCTTCACCTGATCCTTGCGTGGTAGCAAAGGCACCACCATCAAGCTTTTGAAGCTCGTTTGGATCGTTAAAGCGTACGACGGTCACTTCAGCAAGATCGACCGACTTCCCGTTCGAATAGGTCCCGACGATGCGACCATCATTGGACACGGCGACCTCAAGGAGCGACCCGGAAGCAAAGCCATCCTGGTCCAGCGTGTTGACGGTGACGTTGCCGTCCGTGTCTTCAAACTGGGTAATGTTCGACGTTCCGTGATCAAGCGTCACGTTGCCGATATTGTTGCCGTCAATCGTAAGGTTGGTGATCGTGGCCGATGAAACAGCAGGTGAAAGCTGTCCGTTGGCAAAGACATAGTCCTGGCCAATATTATTCCACTTTGCTGCGGTACCTGTCGCGGCATCGTCGGTCTTGTAGAACATGTTCCAGGTGTCGCTATTCGCGAGACCAGCCGGACCATCACCATCCGTGTTTTCGATCTTGGCCCAGCGAACCTGAACCTGAAGCGGCGCCCCAAGAGAGTCGTACACAGTGATTGAGCCACCCGCGAGAGACCGGTCGAGGAAGAGAGACTCTTCGTTCGCCTGCACGTATCCATTCCCCGCACCACCGGTGACAGTAGTGGGGTCGTTCGCAAAAGTGCCTTCAAGGAGCAACTCACTGCCCGCGATCGTTGTGTTCGCATTCACCGTCTCTGGGTAGGCCGGCAGGTTCGCTTCATAGTCAATCACCGTCGTCTGGTTGGCATCCAGAAAGGAGCGGTTGATCTGGATTGCCGATGGCACATCGCCCACCGGGTTGCCGGTGGCAATGTCGATATCGACACCCTGGAGATAGTAGCCGGAGCTGTTCACGAGATATCCATTCCGGTCCATCTCAAAGTCGCCCTGGCGGGTATACCGATCCACATCGAGCAAAACAGGTTGATTGTCGAGGGAGCCAACAGCCTCAGACACAACGAAGAACCCTTCCCCGTTGATCGCCATATTGGTAGCTACGGAGCTGGCATTGATCGCGCCCTGCACATTGTTGGTGTAAGCGGGCTGCGCATAAGTCGTGCCGGGCAGATGGAAGTTCTGGCCGCTAGAGGTCACGGAATCATAAAAGCTGGTATCCGTCCGCTTAAAGCCGGTCGTCTGCGAATTCGCAATATTGTCCGAAATATGGGACAGCGACGTGGCTTGTGCCCGAATCCCTGAAATGGCGGTCGACATCGCACCGTTGAAGCTCATCTGTCCTATCTCCTTAAACCTGTCCCTAAGCCGGGAAAACTCGTTGGCAAAGAGAACGCAAGGACCGGGCCAGATGTTTTCTTTATATATTTCAGTGATTTAGGTGGTTTCTGAGAGTTCTGAACCAGGCAAAATCGGCGTGTCGCCCGGCAAAATCTGCCGCAACGTCGGCAAGGTATTTAGAGACTGCCTGTTCACTGTTGAGAATGGACTGACCGCCCGCTTTTCGGGGCTTTTGCTTGAACGCGGGCGCTCCTAGCCCTAGGTTCTGTGGCAATTATGAACAGGGAACCAGACCCAAACGCGGTCGACCAAATTAAGCCGAGGAAGCATGAAGTTCGAAGGTACTAAAGATTATGTCGCAACAGACGATCTGCGGATCGCCGTCAATGCGGCAATTTCGTTGGAGCGCCCCCTTCTGATCAAGGGTGAGCCAGGCACAGGTAAGACGGTGCTGGCTGAAGAAATGTCCAAAGCGCTCGACGCTGAGCTCATCACCTGGCACATCAAATCCACCACAAAGGCCCAACAAGGCCTTTATGAGTATGACGCCGTGTCCCGACTCCGCGACAGTCAGCTCGGCGACGAGCGGGTCAACGATATTTCGAACTATATCGAGCGCGGGAAACTGTGGGAAAGCTTCGAGCGCGAAAGCCGGCCGGTCCTCCTGATTGACGAAATCGACAAGGCGGATATCGAATTTCCGAACGACTTGCTGCTTGAGCTCGATCGCATGGAATTCTTTGTCTACGAAACCGGCGAAACGATTAAAGCGTCTCAGCGCCCCATCGTTGTGATCACGTCCAACAATGAAAAAGAACTGCCGGACGCCTTCTTGCGCCGCTGTTTCTTCCACTACATCAACTTCCCCGACGAAGAGACGATGAAGAAGATCATCGGCGTTCACTTCCCGGACCTTAAAGGACGTCTCATTCAGGAAGCACTGAACGTCTTCTATGAGATCCGCGACGTTCCCGGTCTGAAGAAAAAACCATCCACGTCGGAACTGCTGGATTGGCTTAAGCTGCTGCTGGTGGAAGACATTTCGCCGGAAGACCTTAAAGAGCGCGATCCGTCGAAACTCATCCCGCCGCTTCACGGCGCCCTGCTTAAGAACGAGCAGGATGTGCACTTGTTTGAGCGCCTGGCCTTCCTCGCCCGTCGTGAGCGCAACTAGAGTTTGGGCAGCAAAAGGAGACGAACATGTTCGTTAACTTCTTTCATGAGCTGAAAGCCGCCAATGTCCCGGTCTCCTTGCGTGAATATCTCACGCTCCTGGAGGCCATGGACAACAAGGTCATCGAGGACAAGGTGGAGGATTTTTATTACCTCTCCCGTTCGGCCCTCGTTAAAGACGAGCGCAATCTCGACAAGTTCGACCGTGTCTTTTCCCACGTATTCAAGGGACTGGACTCTCTAGAAGAAGGCGACATCGCCCAGATTCCAGAGGAATGGTTGAAGTCGCTCACTGAGAAATTCCTGACCGAAGAAGAAAAAGCGCAGATTGAAGCGCTGGGTGGATGGGAAAAGATCATGGAAGAGCTGCAAAAGCGGCTCGAAGAACAGGAAAAACGCCACGAAGGCGGCAATAAGTGGATTGGCACCGGTGGCACCTCTCCCTTCGGCGCCGACGGCTACAATCCCGAAGGCGTGCGTATCGGCCAAAAAGAAGGCCGCCACGGCAAAGCCGTCAAAGTCTGGGACAAGCGCGAATACAAGAACCTGGACGACGGCGTCGAGCTTGGCACCCGCAACATCAAGATGGCGCTGCGCCGTTTGCGCCGGTTTGCCCGCGATGGACAGCCGACGGAGCTGGACCTGGATGACACCATCAAATCAACTGCGCACCAGGGCTATCTGGACATCAAGATGGTTCCCGAACGCAAGAACAAGATCAACGTCCTGATCTTCTTTGATATTGGCGGGTCCATGGACAGCCACATCAAGCTCTGTGAGGAACTCTTCTCTGCCGCGCGCACAGAGTTCAAGAACATGGAGTATTTCTACTTCCATAACTGTCTCTATGAGTATGTCTGGAAAGACAATAAGCGCCGTCATCAGGAACGTATGGATACCTGGGATGTGCTCCACAAGTATCCGTCCGACTACAAAGTGATCTTCGTTGGCGACGCCACAATGTCCCCTTACGAAATCACCTATGCAGGCGGATCTGTGGAACATTGGAATGAGGAACCCGGCGCGATCTGGCTCGAGCGCATCCAGCAGATCTACGAAAGCGCCATCTGGCTGAACCCGGTTGCAGAGCGCCACTGGGAATACACCCCCTCGATCCAGGTGATCGAACAGGTCTTCCAGGACCGCATGTTCCCCCTCACTTTGGAAGGGCTGGACAACGCCATGCGGGAGCTTTCAAGAGCTTCATAAGAGACGAGGGTTTCACCTCTCAAAAATGTGAAATAAGGGCCGCTTCACTTTCTGAATGCGGCCCTTATCTGTTCAGGACGAAACGCCGAAGGGAGTAGACCCATGCAGTTACATGCCGATCTGACCAAACGGGCCGTTGTCGACAGCACAGAGCTCGAGTGGGTTGCCTCTCCCCTCGCCGGCGTTGAACGTCGCATGCTGGAGAGGGATGGCGACGAAGTCGCTCGCGCAACGACCATCGTGCGTTACGCTCCGGAGAGCTATTTCGACCCCCATGTGCACGCCCTGGGCGAAGAATATATCGTCCTCGACGGGACCTTCTCCGACGAGCATGGCGACTTCAGCAAGGGCTTCTATGTGCGCAATCCACCCGGCTCCCGCCATCGTCCACACTCTAAAGACGGCTGCACGATCTTTGTAAAACTCCGCCAGATGGACCCAAGCGACGACGTTCAAGTGAACATCGACACAACCAAAGGCGACTATGTGGAAACGGGTGTTCCCGGATTGACGGTTTTGGAGGTTCACAAGGACGAGCGTGAACATGTCGGCTTTTTCCGCTTCGCCCCTGGGACCAAGGTCCCACTACATGAACATATCGGCGGCGAAGAATTCTTCGTGATTGAAGGCTCGCTGTCAGATGCAAAAGGCACCTACACCGCCGGCACCTGGGTCCGCCAGGAACACGGCAGCTCCCACGAGACCACCAGCGAAGAAGGCTGCCTGCTCTACACCAAGTCGGGGCATCTACCGCGCTAGAGCGTTTTCAGGATAAGTTGCAACACGTATCCGTCCGAAAACGCGACCAAAACGAGGAGTACCTAAGGCCGTTGATAGGACCCATCCCGCGCGATCGCACCGTCAACCAGATGGACATTGCGGTCGGCGGCTTCCGCGAACTCCACATCATGGGTGACGGCGATGATCGTGGTCCCTTGCTCCTTCGCGAGCCGCACAAAGATATCGCACACGATGTCTGAGTTCTTTGTGTCGAGATTACCGGTCGGCTCATCGGCGAGAATGAGTGTCGGGGCGTTCCCCAGCGATCGCGCAATCGCGACTCGCTGGCGTTGTCCGCCGGACAATTGGTCCGGAAACTTGCCCGCCTGATCAGCGATATCCAGATCTTCCAATAGCTGCATGCCTCTGTCTTTGGACTCTTGCTCGGTCAAATCACCCAAACGTTTGATGGGGATCGTCACATTGTCCAGGATCGTGAATTCCGGCAGCAGAAAGTGGAACTGAAAAACAAATCCCAGATGCGCCAGCCGGAATTGGGCAAGCTCGTCGCGGGTCATAGGGCTCGTATCCTCGCCCTCCACAATCACACGGCCCTCAGTCGGAGCGTCAAGCAGACCCAACAGATAAAGCAGCGACGACTTGCCTGAACCCGACGGCCCCGTGATGCTGACAAACTCTCCCGCAGTCACAGAAAAATTTATGTCGTGAACAAGGGTCACCGGCACGGTCAGCGGTAGCACGCGGGTGACATTCTCGGTTTCCAGAACAATGCGGGGCGATGCGTCGCTCATGCCGCCCCCCGAATGATATCAACAGGCTTCACCTTGCTCGCACGATGCGCCGGTATCCAGGCCGCAACAACGGCAGAGATCAGGGCAAACGCGGCCCCGATCAGATATTGATAAAAGCCCCGATCCAGTGGCAGGCGGGAATCGTCATAAAACCCTTCAAGCTCAAACTTGACGCTGCCCAGTGCCTCGACAAGACCGTAACCCACGGCCCAGCCGATCAGCATGCCGATGATGCCGAGCGCAAACCCTTGCAGCAAAAATATCTGCCGAATGTCATAGGCTCGAAACCCCATCGACATCAGGATCGCGATGTCGCGGCGCTTCTCCATCACCACCGTGGAGATGATGTTGAAGATGCCGAATGAGGCAACGATCATGATCGCGCTCACGATGGAATAAAGGATCGCGTTCCGTACCACAAACAGGGAGAGGAAGTCTTCGTTCACTTCCTGCCAGGACTCAGTGCGATAGGTCCACCGTTGTTCAATGTTTGCGGCGACTGCAATCGCCGTGTTGGGGTCCGGTAATCGAATGCGAATCTGGTCGGCGATGTTCGGCTTGTTCATGAGGACCTGCGCATCTTTGAGCAGGACATAGGCGCGGCCTTCGTCAAGAAGCACGTTTCCGGCTCGGAAAATTCCGACGATCTTCATGCGCACCACAAGACCGGTGGGTGACACCACGGACGCAAGGTCACCAACCTGAAGCTGCAACCGCTTGGACAGGCCGGTGCCAATGACAATCCCGTCGGACGTGGTCTTGAGGGCCGCCATGTCGCCCTCAATCATGTCTTCTTCGATGGTTGTGAGCAGCACTTCCTTGTCGGGATCGACGCCCAGGATGGAGACGCTGCGATCTTTTCCGCCATACCGGACAATCACCTGACCGGTCAGCACCGCAGAGGCAATAGCGTTTTCCTCCCTCTCGATCTGCTCGACCTTGCCCTTATAGTCTTTGATGCCCCGAAGCCGCTCTCGGGGTTTGACACCTTTCAGCGACAGGGCGCCCTCTTCATAAGCATGAAACAATGGCTGGACAGAAGGATTACGAAATTCGTCTTTGATGGTGACATGCGGCTGGCTATTGATCAGCTTGTCGGTCAGGTCCTGCTCAGACCCCTGCATCATGGCCGAGACGGCGATGAAGAAGCCAACACCCAGAGAAACCCCTAGGACGGAGACAAGGGTCTGTCGCCGCCGATGGGTAAGATGAGCAAGCGCAATCTGAAAATTGACCCACCGAAACACGGGATCACTGCCCTTCTCTGGTCACACGCACAATGTCTCCGGCGATGAGTTGTGCCGAAGCCTCCCGGATGACCCAGACGTCTTCATCAAGCCCCTCAAGGACCTCCACAAATGTCCCATCAATAGGACCGAGCTTTGGCGTGTTTTCCACCAGAATATTGTCTGCGGTCACCGTCCACACAGCGCCGTTCCTGACCGCGCTGCTTGGAACCAGCAACGCATCCGGCTTTTCTCTTAAGATGATATTGAGCTCCGTCGTCATACCCGCCAGCAAGGGTGTGTCCTCAGGCAAGCCAATATGCACCCTGTAGGTCCGCGCAATTGGATCTCCGAAAGGTGTGATCTCCTCGATATGTCCTAAGAGGGCCTGACCCTCAAAGGCGTCCGCGCGAATAAGCGCTTTTTGGCCCACGAGAACGCGGGGAATGTCCTCTTCGTCGACCTCGGCTTCGACCCAGAGCTGCGACGGATTGCCCAGAACGAAAAGTACCTTGCCAGCTGTGACCAAATCACCGACGTCAAGCTGCATTTCAGAGCGCATCACGTCACCGCTGATGGCGGCTCGAATGAAATGTTCTTGCAATCGGACGCGCGCCGCTTCAAGGGCGGCTTCGGCGGAACGGAAATTCGCTTCCGACTGATCCTTGGAAGCCGCGCTTGTATTCCCCGATCGATAGAGACGTCGATAGCGCTCTACATCCGACGTCGCATATTCAAGCCGCGCTTCCAACTCCCGCACGGCGGCACTCGCCTCGCGATTGTCCAAAACAGCGAGGATCTCGCCTTCAACGACCGTGTCGCCCTCCTGCACCAGCACCTGCTCAATCCGGCCAGACACATTGGCCCCGACACGCGCCACATGCACAGGCTCTACGGTGCCGGTGGCATAAACGGCAACCACAGAGGGCCCGCGGGTCGGCTGAACTGCGGTCAATGCCGGTTGGGCAAACACTGAAAAGTAGAGGAATGCGACGGCGATTATGCCAGCGAGCACGCCCCCAATGATCCAACGGCTTCTTGTCACAATGGCCTCTTTCGTTGTTCCAACAAAACATAGTCAGACTTGACGCGGTACACCATTTCGTTTTCACACTAAAAACATGGTATTCCGGCCAGTTTGATACAAGGTGCCTTTGCGTAAATGCGACTACCAAAGCCTCAGGTTTCGGCTATTCTCCGCGCCCTAAGGGTGGAACGACATGACACAGATCATCGCACGGTTAAAAAGCGGATCATGGAAACGACCGGACATCCTCCTGATGTTGATGGCCGCCGCCGTCCCCCTTTCCTTTGCCACATGGAACTCTCTGCTCAACAATTTCGCGATTGAGCGCGCCGCCTTTGATGGTGCGGAGATGGGCATGCTGCAATCGCTGCGCGAAGTGCCGGGCTTTTTGGCATTCACCTTTATCTTCGTGCTGCTCGTCTTGAAGGAACAGAGCTTCGCGCTGATCTCTCTGGCCCTTTTGGGAATCGGGACTGCTCTGACCGGCTTCTTCCCGACGGTCATCGGCCTCTACTGCACCACGGTGCTGATGTCGGTTGGCTACCACTATTATGAAACCGCGCAGCAGTCTCTAGCGCTCCAATGGCTTCCAAAAGGGGAAGCACCGGTTGTTCTTGGGAAACTGCTTGCAGTGGGTGGCTTTGCAAGCCTGCTCGCCTATGGTCTCATCTTCCTCATCTGGGAACTGAGCGGGCTGGACTACCAATGGGTCTATCTGGCTGGTGGCGCGGTAACGGTGCTCATCGCACTCGCTGCCTGGGCGCTTTTTCCAACCTTTGAAGCACCGACGGCGCAACGCAAGACCCTCGTTCTGCGCCCTCGCTACTGGCTCTACTATGCGCTGACCTTCATGGGCGGTGCACGACGGCAGATCTTTGTCGTATTTGCGGGCTTCATGATGGTAGAAAAATTCGGCTATTCGGTCACGGCCATCACGCTGCTCTTCCTGATCAATCAGGCCTTCAACATGGTGCTCGCGCCCAAAATTGGCGGCCTCATCGCACGGTTTGGCGAACGACGTGCGCTCACCTTTGAATATATCGGGCTGATCGGCGTTTTCGTGACTTACGCCTTCGTCGAAAACGCGACCCTCGCAGCCGCACTATATGTGATCGACCACGCCTTCTTCGCGCTCGCGATTGCCATGAAGACCTACTTCCAAAAGATCGCAGACCCGGCCGATATCGCACCGACGGCAGGCGTTGCCTTTTCAATCAACCACATCGCCGCAGTCGTTATTCCGGCGCTCTTCGGCCTGATCTGGCTGGTCAATCCAAGCCTTGTCTTCCTGCTTGGCGCGGGCATGGCAACGGTTTCGCTGCTCTTGTCGAGACTTATTCCGACCCACCCAGAACAGGGCCGGGAGCTGAGATGGCATAAGCCGCTTTTCGGGGCTCATCCAGCGGACTGATTATGCCTTAGTGAAAATCCCGGCTGCGTGGCATCAGACGCGCTGCTCGGAGCTGTCGCTCATAAAGCTTCTGCAAAGAGCGTGTGCGCGGGTCTTCACCCGGGCGTTTTACCTCGTCCGCGTGCGCGAGCCCATTGTCACCAATCTCATATTGTCCGTCTGTGAGGCCAGCCAGTTCATGAGTCCAGTCTTCCAGCCAGTCTGAGACAACATGGATCACCCCTTCCGCCTTCTGCACCCGACCCCGTACGGCGAGAAATCGTGCCTGCAAAACCGTCCGCCGATAGCGCTCAAAAATCTTCGGCCAAATGATGATATTCGCCACGCCTGTTTCGTCCTCTAGCGTGGCAAAGATCACTCCGCTCGCCGTACCCGGTCGCTGACGAACCAGCACAAGGCCGGCGAGATTAACCCGTGTGCCATCACGAACAGTCTCATCATCCAACCGCGCATTTGTAATGACCCGCCTTGCATCCAATTGTGAGCGAAGAAAAGAGACCGGATGCGCCTTAAGCGACAGACGCATCGTCGCATAATCATGCACCACCTGTTCTCCGAGAGGCATAGCGGGCAGATGCACGTCCGGCTCCTCCTGAAAACCCGCCTGTTCCAGATGTTCAAAGAGCGGAAGCGCCGCCGGCGCCTTTCCATTCTGTCCCTTCTTGTGCTGGCCCCACCCTCCAAGGCCCCGCACCCCCCAAAGCGCGTCGCGGCGGTCGAGACCGAGTGAGCGAAACGCATCCGCATTGGCCAGGATTTCAATCACCCGAGGGGTAAGGCCTGTTCGAAGCCAAAGGTCACGAACGGAGTCATATCCGCGCAACCGCTTATCTTCGACAAGCTCCGCTGCCTCTTCCCGAAACCCCTTGATATGACGCAGCCCCAGACGTACCGCACAGGTATGGCGTGACTTTGTTTTCCAGCGTTTGCGCAGCACACCACCCCCACCTATATCCTCCCCCGCCCGCGGGGGAGGACTTTCATGGGAGCGCATGCTTCTAGTTAGGCCTTCCCCCTTGAGGGGGAAGGTTTGGATGAGGGGGAGTAACGTGCTCAAAGGCTCCAACGTCGAGTCCCAGTCAGAGGCATTCACATCTGCGGGCAGGACCTGCACCCCATGTTCTTTTGCATCCCGCACCAGTTGGGCCGGCGCATAAAAACCCATGGGCTGAGAATTCAGAATCGCCGCACAAAACACATCCGGATAGTGGCACTTCAACCAGGCAGATACATACACCAGCAACGCAAAAGACGCGGCATGGCTTTCCGGGAACCCATAATCCCCGAAGCCTTCAATCTGTTTGAAACACCGTTCCGCAAAGTCCTGCTCATAGCCCCGCGCCACCATGCCATTGATAAATTTGTGCTCGAAGTCGTAGATCGTGCCGTTTCGCCGGAAGGTGGCCATCGCCCGGCGCAACCCATCTGCCTCCGGCGGCGTAAACCCGGCCGCCACGATCGCAATCTTCATGGCCTGCTCCTGAAAGAGCGGCACCCCCATGGTCTTACCCAGCACCTCTCTCAACTCTTCAGAGGGAAAATCGACAGGCTCCTCTCCATTTCGCCGGCGGAGATAAGGATGCACCATGTCCCCTTGAATGGGACCAGGCCGCACAATCGCCACCTCTACCACCAGGTCATAAAAGGTTCGGGGTTTGAGCCGTGGCAACATGGACATCTGGGCCCGGCTTTCCACCTGAAAGACACCCACCGAGTCTGCTTGGCACAACATGTCATAGACTGCCGGATCATCCTCCGGCACGGTCCGAAGCCCATGGCGAATGCCGTAATGGGTCTCCAGGAGATCGAACGCTTTGCGGATGCACGACAGCATGCCAAGTGCCAGCACATCGATCTTCAGAATCCCCAGCGTGTCGAGATCATCCTTATCCCATTCCACAATGGTGCGGTCTTCCATCGCCGCATTCTGGATCGGCACCACCTCTTCCAGAGCGCCCCGCGTGATCACAAACCCGCCCACATGTTGAGAGAGGTGTCGCGGAAAGCCGATGAGCTCGCCCGCAAGAGACAGCGCCATCGCTATCACCGGGTCTTCCGGATCAAGCCCCGCCTGGCGCACCTCGTCGGCGGCCACGCCTTTGGATGACCAGCCCCAGGTCATACGCGCCATGGCCCCCACCACATCTTCCGAGAGCCCCATGGCCTTCCCCACCTCGCGGATGGCACTTCTGGCACGATAGGTGATCACCGTCGCTGCAAGCCCGGCCCGGTCCCGCCCATATTTCTCATAGATGTACTGGATCACCTCTTCACGTCGCTCATGTTCAAAGTCGACGTCGATGTCCGGCGGTTCGTTACGCTCCTCTGAAATGAACCGCTCGAACAGAAGATCCACCTTGACCGGATTAACCGCCGTAATGCCGAGGCAATAACACACAGCCGAGTTCGCCGCCGAACCCCGCCCCTGACAGAGAATGTGCTGAGACTCCGCAAAGCGCACAATGTCGTAGACCGTCAGAAAGTAAGGCGCGAATTGAAGACGCTGAATGAGTTCAAGTTCCCGCGTCAGCGTATCCCGTAATTTGTCCGTGATACCGTCAGGAAACTTTTCAGCCACACCGTCCCAGGTGAGCTTCTCCAGAAGCGCCTGGGGTGTCAGCGCTTCATCAAACACATCATCCGGATATTCATACGCCAGCTCATCGAGTGAGAACGTACACTGCTCAACAATCCGCGCGGTCTCAGAAATGGCGTCTTCATAGCCTCTAAAGATACGAGCCATCTCAGTTGTATCTTTGAGATGTCGCTCTGCATTTGCCTCCAGTCGAAACCCGGCATCATGAATGGAGCAATGCTCGCGGATGCAGGTCATCACGTCCTGCAGTCGGCGGCGCTCCGGTGTGTGATAAAGCACGTCATTTGTCGCGACCAAAGGCACCCCCGCCACCCCGGCAAGGCGAGCAAGCTCCTTCATTCGTCTTTGATCGTCGCCTGTATAAAGACGGTTCAATCCAAGCCACACTTGCCCGGGAAAACGCGTCGATAAATCGCAAAGAGCAGCCTCAAAGGGTCTTCCCGGCGTGGCGGGCGGCATCGTGATGAAGCACTGTCCTTCGCCATAAGACGCAATATCGTGAAGCGTAAGGTAGCACTCCCCTTTTGGCGCACGACGATTGCCAAGCGTGAGCAGTCGGCAGAGCCGCGCATAGGCTGGGCGGTCTTGCGGGTAGGCAATGACTTCAAACCCGTCCTGGGTGATCAACCGCACACCCGGTAGAAACCTTAAGTCTTGATCCTTTGCCGCTTTGTGGGCGCGCACAATGCCCGCAAACGTATTGCGGTCCGCGACCCCAATCGCTGAAAGACCGAGATCCACCGCCTGCATGGCAAGCTCGTCTCCGTGGGACGCGCCGCGCAGAAAACTGAAATTGCTGGTAATGGCCAGCTCCGCGAAGAAGGTCATGAGCTTTCCTCATCTTGAGAAAAACTGACTCCCACATCCTCAGGAGAAGAGAAATCATGACCCTTTAAGCCTTCCCCCTTGAGGGGGAAGGTTTGGATGGGGGGGCAGAGCAAATACCCCCCACCTAAATCCTCCCCCGCTAGCGGGGGAGGACTTTGGAGCGACGAACCAACATGCATGATTTCCAGCAGAACGCCTTCTGTCCGCTGCAGAACATCGTGGTTCCAAAAACGCAAAACATAAAAACCCCTCCGATTCAGAAAGGTCGTGCGTTGCTTATCTTTAGAAGAATGATCGTGTTGTCCGCCGTCCACCTCAATAATTAGACGCGGATCAAAACAAAGAAAATCGGCGATATAAGGCCCAACAGGTGCCTGACGCCGAAAATGCCATCCATTAACCTGACGTCTTCTTAAGACACGCCAAAGCTTTTGCTCAGCGTCTGTCATCCGTCGTCGCAGAGCTCGAGCATGATTGATAGATGCACTTGACCGCATCACCCAAACACTCCATGCACAAACCATTTCGGGTTTGCCGTCTCGCGACCGAACAAGCCGTCCCGATAGAGCCAGAAGCGGCGGCCTTGTTCGTCTTCCACACGATAATAGTCCCGCACGTGAGCCCGCCCTTGAGACGCACTACGATGGCGCCACCATTCCGGTGCAATGCGTTCCGGTCCTTCCGAGCGCGCCACATGGTAGGTCACCCGTCGCCAACGGAACTGCCGCGGCGGACCGTCCGGGACTTCCGCAATGGTCTCCACAGGTTCCGCACAAGGCAGCATGCGGAGAGGCCGCCCCACCCTTTGACGCTCTTCAACCCGCCAGTCATGAGGTTCCCGGTCTTCTTCTAAGGGGCGGATACCCGCGACGGCCGGAATAAAGACAACGGCATTTTCCGGAATATGACTTTCGCGCGGTTCAAAACGCCCGACCCGGTCAAACCCCAAACGATTGCCCAAGCGATCCACCAAAAAACCCAGGTCCGCCGGGCGCCGCTTCAACCGGCTCTTCTTCACCTCGGTAATGTCGGCTTGCGTGTGGGTGATCGGGTCCGCCGCGGTTACATGCAGCACCATCGCTTCAATACCCAGACCGATTTCCAACCCCTGGCCAAACCCGGTCAATCGCTCAGAAAAAAGAGTCGCGATATGCGCACCATCATCGCTGGGCACACTGGTCCCCACATCAATGTCAAACCGCATCCCGTCGGTCCGAAACAGGTGAAGTTGCAAACGCCGCGCACCCTGATCGGCCTGTTGAAGCAAGGGCACCATCTCATCACTTAAAAGACGGATCGCCTGCTCAATATCCGTGAGCGCCACCAACCCTTCTGCGAATTGCAGACGGGTCCGAAACGGGATAAGCGGCATATCAGGAGAGATCGGTTCACTGGCCCGACCAAGCGCCTGATCCAAACGCTCCGCCAGCACCTTACCGAACCGGGCCACCATCGGCGCCCGAGGGAGCCTATGAAGATCCCGCACCTGTTTCATGCCGAGCCGCGCCAGATCATCCACCATGAACATATCCAGCCGGAGCGCACTGAGCGGCAAGGGATCAAGGGCCGCACGAACTTTATCCTTCGCCACAAGCGTCACCGCGCGCGGGGCATAGCGCGCCACCGCCCAGGCCGCACCCGGATTAGGCGCCACACCAACACGTGACGGGAAACCAAAACTCGCCAGACGCCTCACCAGGTCTTCCACCAAGCGCGCTTCCCCGCCGAAGAGATGCGCACACCCGGTAATGTCCAGAAAGATACCGTCAGGCTCTTCATGAACCGGTGTCGGGTCTGGCGCGGTCCAGGGTGTATAACGCCCACACCAGTCGCTTAAGTGCTTGAGTGCTTGGCGATCCCCGTGCGGGTCTTCGCCATGCACCCCAAGCCCCGAGGCAACCGCCAGTGCATCCGCCAGAAGCTGCCCCCGAGACACGCCAAGCTCTCGTGCCGTTTTATTGAGCGCAACAACACGCTCTCCCCCTTGTCGAGCACCCCGCAAGGCCAGAGGTGCCGCCGGATCAAGCTTGTTTGCCCGCGCCAGCCGATATATCGGCCAGTCCGGCAGCCAGAGCGACAGGATCCTCTTTTCTGTTGAATTTCCAGACGACACCGATCTAAACCACTGAAATAAATGATAAAAACAGAGATTTATCAAATAGAACAAAATAGGAACATATGAGTGTGCCGGAAAGTGTGACTGGAGGCGAGTCCGTTTTCGCATATGCTTAACGGGTGTTTTGTTTGGAGGCCTCAATGACCCGTTTGAAACCCGTTTTCGTTCTCAGCATCTCTGCCTTACTGCTTGCCGCTTGCTCGACCGCGGAAGATCGCGCCCGGGAGCAAGCCCTTCAGGATCGCGCCGACGATCAGCATTGCCGGGAACTGGGCTTCGAGCCGGAAACAGAGCCTTACGGCAACTGCCGCCTGAAGCTGAAGGAAGTCCGCGCCTCACAAAGAGCCCCGAACCATCCAAACTTCGGTGTGGGGGTCGGCATCGGGATTGGGCTTTAGGCCATGCGCCCTCTCACCATCGCTTTATGCCTTGCCGCGGGCCTTGCCTTGAGTGCCTGCACCACGCCCGAGCAACGCGCCACCCAAGCCGCCGCTCAGCGAAATGCAGACGAAGCAGAGTGCACCTCTTTTGGGTTTCAACCGCAAACGGAGGCCTTCGCTGATTGCCTCTTACGCCTTCGGGAAATCCGAAGCGAGAATGCCAAGACGCGCGCGCTCAACAATGCCCGTCGTGATCCGTTCTGGCCCTGGTACCGGTCCCGCTACAGATACCCTTATCGATACTGGTAACTAGCTCGCTTCTCGCACATCGATAGCTTCCTCCAATGGCGGAAGAGGCGCAGACACATCGGCTTGATCATCTCCTCCGAGATATTTCTGAGGCACGCTGGAAACAAAACTGCTCGCACGCGCATCCCAGGCAAGCTCTGACAGGAAAGGCCGTCCGCCTTTGCACTTCTCCAAATCAACCTGCCAGCCGGGGAAGTTGATGGCGTGAAGGTTTCCCTCATCCACTGTGGAGGCCGCCGACACACACCAGCGCGTCAGCGCAGCACTCGGACTTGCAAGCTCTCCAAACCCACGCATGAGAATAAGGGGAGTACCGGTATCTTCGGCTGCCAGGTGAAGACGCCTGCTGGCACGCAAATTAAAATGCCGGGACGTCGCCGGCACTTCCCCGACAACCGCCGCAAACACGCCGGCCCGAACACACTCCTCCAAGGCCCATAACATGTCCGGTTCCCGTGCCGGATTCACCAGCAGAAGACGGCTCGGATCAATCCCAAACCCTGCGAGCCCCGGACCATAAAGCGCACCCATGTCATAGGCACCCCAGCTTTGTTGGCACCAGGCAATCAACCGGTCCTTCCCGGCAGGCATGCCCGGCGTGTAAGTCGCCCGAGTGGCAAGAGCCGCAGCAAAACCGATGGCAGAGCCCATGTCGCCATAGGACGCTGCCCGCACCTCATGCACGCCGCGACGCGCAAGGCCACCGCCCGGCAGCTGGGTATCGACCTCAGCAAGGCCCAGTTGAAACCGCCCCTCCTCCTCCTGAAAAGGTGGGGTCTCCAGCGCCGCAATCTGCGCCCGCAGACCGGCCATCAGCTCTGTTTTCTTCAGGGACTGCATCAATCATAGCCAAATGTTCTACTTATGTTCTCATTTGACACTGAGAGAGTCAAGGCACGCTAGCAAGACACCTTCCGTGCCAACATCGTCACCTGCCCCTGCTCCACGGACGAATGCACGATCTCAAAACCGGCGGCTTTCAGACGGGTCCGAACATCAGGTTCGCCGAGCCGCAGCTTGGGATAAGAGCTTTTGTAAAGCGTCCAGCCCTCCGCCTCACGCCGGTGAATGAGATCATGAACCTCAACCCTGTCTCCTCGGTCCTCCAGAAAACAGGTCATGATCCGGTCCTCTGTCTGCGCCACGGGGATAAACCGATCCACCCCTTCCAACACATGTGTCAGGTCCCGAAACCCGAGAAGGATCTGGCCGCGGGCCCCAAGCACGCCATGCACCTCACTGAGAAGGCGGTCGACATCTTCAAACGACGGCAGATGCGGGAGCGTATCGCCGAGACAGACCGCGAGCTCGAAGCCCGGCATCACGGCCCCCTTCAGCTGCGTGATGTCGCCCTGCAGCGCATGAACGGCCAAACCATGTGCTCGCCGCTTCAACTCCTCCAGGAGCTCCTCTGACAGATCAATCGCCGTGACCTGATAGCCAATCTTTGTGAGCGCGACACTGTGCTGACCCGGCCCGCAACCAAGATCCAAGGCTCGCGCCCGCCCGGTCTCGCATTCGAGATCAAGCCCACAAAAGAGTCCCTTGTCCGCCCGCACGCGGGCATCAAAATCCCCGATCATGGTCAGATAATCCGCCGAAAGCAGGTCGCGGTAATGGCTCGCTACATTGCTCATCAGAAATCCATATAAAGATTTGTTTATATCCTTATATAGATTCAATCGGTGCTATGGCAAGCTCAGCCTTCAACAAACCCCGGCCACTGGCCCATATAGTCCACAAACTTGTCGCTGAGCCCCTGTTCATTCAGGTAAGCGGCGGTGACGGGGATGGTGACTGGCTCGAACGACGCATCAGCGGCCAGCTTGTTCGGGAAGTCGTGGGTCAGGATCGCCGCGCGTCCAAGCAGAACGAAATCACAGCCCTTATCTAGGCAGGCCTGGGCATCTTCTGGGCGGGCAATCTTGCCCGCCACCCCAAGGCGCACATTGCCCCGGTCCAGTTCCGTGAAGTAGTCCATCAGCTTCTTGCCTTTGAACTCTTCATCCGTCGGCTCTTTGAAGACGTTCCACAAAGACATGTCGAGATAGTCGATCTTGTCTTCGCGCATCAGGCGCTGCGCCACCTCGACAATCTCGTTGAGCTTCAGATCAAACCGTTCCGGCGACAGCCGAACACCAAGATGGAAGTCTGCGCGGCACCGCGCTCGGATCCCATCGATAATATCAAACAAGGGTCGCGCCCGGTTCTCCAACGACCCGCCATACTTGTCGTCGCGCAGGTTCACCCCGGGACTCAAGAATTGACATAAAATGTAGCCATGGGCCCCATGCAACTCGACTCCGTCAAAGCCAGCTTTCTCAGCCCGTTCTGCAGCGGTGATAAAGTCTTCGATAAGCTGGTCCACCTCAGCCGTCGACAGGGCCCGCGCCCCAAACTCTTCATTGTCTGAAGGGCAATGGGGTTTTTCCCCAATCAGGTCTTCTGGTGATCGCATGCCGGCATGATGGAGTTGCACAACCGCGATACTATCCTGGGCTTTAATGGCGCTGGCGAGGCGCGTCAGACCTTCAAGGTGATCGTTGGAGAAAATACCGAGCTGGCCGGGAAACCCCTGCCCAACAGCCTGCACATGGGCCGCACAGGTCATGGTCAAGCCGAAGCCGCCTTCCGCACGCATGGTCAGCCACCGAAACTCCTCATCGGACAAGCGTCCATCGTCATGACTTTGGGTATTGGTGAGCGGCGCCAACATGAAGCGATTCTTCATGGCCGGGCCCCGCGTGAACGACAGAGGTTCAAACAGATCAGTCATTTAGCATCCAACTATTTTTTAAAGAAGGTCGGGTCAGGCCTCTTGAGCCGTGCCCCAATAATTGAAACCGGCAAAGCGCGGCGTGTCCGGCAGATACATGGTTTCAAGGTTTCTGACCTTAAAGCCCCCCTGCTCCAAAACGCTTGGAATGTTCCGGTTGAGGTTGCAACCGCCCGCTATACGTTTCCAGATCGGGTTAATCCGCGACTGCCATTTCTGCACGTCTTCATCAGGCGCGAGACCATGCTCACAGAAAATCAAGTTCCCGCCCGGCCGCAAAACACGTTTCATACCTTCCAACGCCTTTTGCGGATTGGGAATTGTGCAAAGAGAATAGGTCACCATCACGGTGTCGACGGAATTGGCATCCAGCGGAATTTCCTCGCCTGGCAGACCCACAAACTCCACGTCAAAGCCCAAACCTTTCGCGCGGTCTCCGGCAATCTTCCAACTCTCTTCTGACGGGTCGAGGCCGATGACACGTTCCACGCGGGAGGGGTCATAATGCTCAAGGTTGAGACCGGTCCCGATACCAATTTCTAGGACGCGGCCCTCCGCCATCGGCACAACCTTTTTCCGCTGATAGGCAATCGGTTTTGCGCCACAGGCAAACCTGCTATTGATGATCCGTGGGACGATGTGTTTTTCGTAGAAGCCCATGAGCGTTCTCCCAATGTTTATGACTGAGAGTATACGCCCAAAACAGGGTCCTAGCGCCAGTCCGACACGCCGAAGCGAAGCAAATGATCTTGCGAGATATGGCCCACACAACGCCCGCGCCCGCGCTGAGCCAGGACTCCCGTGCGCACTAGATTGGCCTCCCGCAAGGGCGAAAGCACACGAACCCCTTTGGACAGGGCATCCCATATGTCCTCAGTGGCAGGAATTGCCCGCTTTTTGGCCCCATCTGGCAGCTCGACCGAGTCGGCGATCAGAATGGCGCTGAGCGCCGCTTCAGCACCTGAACGCGCGTAGATGGCAACAAGATCTGCATCGCCATCGGCACTGTTCGGCACTCTTTTACCCGCGATTGCAATGCCTCCTTTTATAACGGATGGGCGCAGGCCGCGGATCATTTCTAGCCATAGCGCGCCCTGAAGCTCGGAGGGAACATCCAGCATTGCGTCAACACCAATGGAGAAAGCTCCGCATTCGCCGCTCACCACATAGCCGCAAGTCAGGTCTGACACCTCTTTCATATGGTGCACAGTTTGATCGGCCAAGGCACCGGCAACCGCATACCGCGCCGCCGCGACGGAGTGATCGGGGTGACCGGCATGGATAGCAGTTCGCGCCGCTTCGAGCGCGGTCCGCGCCGCCTCGCTGCGCGGCAAAACGTCAAGATGGCCGTGCTGGATCAAATCCATATCGCCGTCAGCATCTGCTGCTGCTTGGCGCAAAAAGGTAGCACCCTCTGAGACCGCGTGATCAGCAGCCGACACATCGTTTGCGGAGGCGCCCAGATAATAGGTCGCCCCCATAATATCAACAGCTGCCGTACTCACATCACACCTACTTGGCTTCTCCAGCGCAGCGACCCATCCTTACTTTCCGCCCAACCCGGGAGCGGTCCAAACGCCATCGCTGTCAGCGTCGACATAGATCGGATTGGTGAACGCATAGGGTTTGAACTTTGGATAGACCACCGCATAATCCTCTCCAACCTCTCCCGAAACTTCGACAGTCACGTAGCTATCTTGCTCGAACCCGAGTTTGAAGGCGACGGGCTCACCATTGCTCACAGGAAAGTCCCGCAGCGCTTTGCCGTTGACGCTGATCGTGAGCGTCGACGCATCGATCCAAGGCGCTGAGGATACCCTCACTTTGAGCTCAGCACTCGGGCCACTTACCGTCTCTCCCAGACCCTTGTCCCCAAGCGAGACTTCGATCATCGGACCTGTTGTGCCAAACACGCGGCCCGATTGTGTGGCTGACACAAACTCAGACTCGTCAAATGCTGCAATCGTATCTTCCTCCACCGAGATCATGTTGCGCGGTAAGCCAACCTGCTGTGACGCGTTGTGCGAGTCACTATTCGCTGTCGCGACCACCTTCTCGCCCTGCGACACCAGCGATAACCAGTCTCGACGCAATGCGATTTCGGCCTCTCGCGAATATCCGTTCATGACCTCCATCGCGTCAAAGTCGATATCACGTGTCCCCGTCACCGGGTCCCGCTCAATAAGGCGGCGATTGCCATCACTCTGCAAAGGCTGGCCCGCATTGTACGGCCGACCAATGCCCATATGGTCGAAGTAGGAACCCCGGTCACCCGTCCATTCTTCCTCCCAGGCGGAGCCACCAGGAGCAAAGCGGTCGTCCCGTCGGGCGTGGTTGAGCTGGATAAGCGAGTCGCCACGGCGCGCTTTGAGATCGTCAATCACCTCGCGCCATCGACGATTCTCGTTGGCGATTGCACCGCGGCGAAATGCAAGTGCTTGTACGTCAACGGGAAACGCATTTGCATGCCCTAATGTGTAGGGCGTGCGGTCACTGCCCACTTCACCGGTAATCTCCGTACCGGCGACCGTTGCCACACGGTCGGTGACGCCAAGTCGTTGGAGGGTCGACTGAAAATCGAAGACGGTTTCATGTTCGGTGGCCACAAGCACTTCTGCGCCTTCGGCAAGATAGGTTGCGACCCGTTTAGCGCGGGGCATCACCGTGTCAAAACTCGGACCCGAATGAATGTGAAAGTCTGCAGAGATAAAGCCGGGCGTCTCGACCACCTTGCTGGGCGCAGCCATGTCGATCACGGCGTCGTCTCCCAATGCGACAGTGACCTCAACCTTCTCAAGAGAATATTCAGGTCCACGGGTGCCATAGACCCGGTATTCGCCCGGCGGCAGCAGGGCATAAGCGGGGTCGCGGTCGGTGCCCATAAGGAATATCTGATTGACCCCGGTCAGACGGTAGGAACTCTCATCCTGTAGCTCGACAGCACCAAGCAGATTGCCGCCAAACAGCGGATCAGACGTTGCATTAAGGCCCTTAAAGGTCAGACGCATGGGTGTGCCTTGGGGCAATGCAACCCGTGACGGCGCATCGAGTTCGACAGTCTCCAGGGTCATGTCCGTCTCCCCAACCTGGAACGGCACGCTGAGTTCACGATCGCCCTGAGCTACAACACGTAGTACATAGGCGCCAGTTGGCAACCGAACAGAAAACCTGCCGCTTTCGTCCGCACCCGTTTGGGTGAAAGGTGTGCCGTCTTTAAGGTCAACATGGACCACGGCGCCCCCTTCCGACACGCGACCATCGACCTTTGGCGCGTCTGTATAAATCAAGTCTGTGATGCCAGCGACATCAGCACGTGGCGCAAGATGGATCACTTCCTCAAAAACAATCTCGTCCCCAGCAGCAAGCTCTGTGAACGGCACCTCTAGGAGTTGCAAAAGCCCGACATCCGAACCGTCACCGGTGAGAAAGGGCTCCGTAAATGACAAGAACGACAAAGCTGAAAAGTCCGCTAAGGCAAAAAAGGGCAGATCTATAATCGACCCGTCCCCATTCGACCTTTGAGCCGACAACATTTGCCACCCATAGGTGATGGGCACGTCCGCATCTTCCGGTGACAAGGCAATGATCAGATCGGCGGTTCGAGCAAAGGTCGCAATCTCCGATGGCCCCCGAGCGACGAAATTTTCTTGAACGAACCCGTTGGAGCGTGATGGGTCAACTGTCGACGCGACGAACGGAATGAGAGAATGATAATTGAAAAAGATACTGGTATAGAGCGCGACGCTTGGCTCGTCCGCGCGCTGCGACAGGCGCTTTGTGATGAAAAGCTTATCAGGTTCCGCCGAGTCGAGACGATAGCTGGTCTCAACAATAACGCCACCCTGCCCGCCAAAACTCCGGATCACAGCTGAGTCTGCCCCAACCTTGGCGTCGACGCGCTCAATATTGACCGGTGTATCTCGGGAACTGTCGATTAGGTCCTGTGTGGCGACGTAATAGTCATCGGCTCTATCACAGAACCCAAGATCAATGAGTGTGCCACCCCGAACAGACAGCTCGCTCTCATGAGCAATGCCGCTGATCACCGCACAGACAGACCCGTTACTGAGGAACCAATCGCCGATGCCACCCGATGCGTCTGGCCCCGCCTGAACATAGCGGGCTGCATTCTCCGCGGTGATGCGTGTTGCGACGAGCTCGTTCGCCAATACAGGTGAGCTCAGCCCCACCGCGATGCCTAAAAATACCCCTGCAAGCCTTCGCATTGCCTGCCCCCCGAAAACAGAATCCACCAACTCGTTTATTTCGGGGCACGCTAACACAAGGATGTTTTGAGGGCATGCCAAAACAAAAAAGGGGCACCCGGAAGGTGCCCCTGAAGACAGATATCGAACCTCACCGGTTATGCGGCATCCGGCAGGCTGAGGGTCAGGCCATTGAGCTCTTCCGAGAAGATCAATTGGCACGAGAGCCGCTCATCCTCACCCGCGAGATGTTCGTCCAAACGGTCCAGCTCATCATCGCGCGGTTCATGCAACTTGCTTTGCCATTCTGGCGCGACCCGCACGCGACACTCACCACACACACTCGAGCCGCCACATTCGGCGCCTAGAGCAACTCCATGGGCGCGGACGATTTCCATCACCCGCCATCCTTCAACGGCGTCAAGCTCATGCGCGACGCCGTCGCGATCTGCAACGACTATTTTCATGGGTCTCACCTTTAGGGGGGTTAAGCGAGAAAGTATTTAGGCGACGCCGAGTTTCTTCTGAAGGTTCGACGAAGAGGTTGTGTACTGGAAGACGATCTTGGCTTCCGGGTCAACAATCCGCTTCGCAGCTTGTGCCATCAATGCGGCTTCATGGAAACCGGAGAGGATCAGCTTCAGCTTGCCGGGATAGTGATTGATATCCCCAATCGCGAAGATGCCTTCAGCGTTTGTCGCAAATTTCTCAGTATCAACGGGAATCAGGTTCTCATTGAGGTTCAGGCCCCAGTCAGCAATCGGTCCGAGCTTCATGGTGAGCCCGAAGAACGGCAGCAGTGTGTCACACTCGATCTTTGTGAGTTCGCCGTCTTTCGATTTGTATGTCACGCCTTCCAGCCGACCATTGTCCCCATGGAGTTCGGTGATCTGGCCCATGTGGAAGGTCATTTTTTCTTCTTCGACAAGCGCGTGCATCTTATTCACAGAATCTGGCGCAGCACGGAAGCCGTCGCGGCGATGAATGAGCTGCATGCTGTTCGCTATGGGCTGCAGATTGATGGTCCAGTCAAGCGCACTGTCGCCACCGCCCGACACAAGGATGTTCTTGCCTTTGAACGCATCCATCTTCTTCACGGAATAGAAGACCGACGTGCCTTCATAAGCTTCGATGCCAGGAATTGGCGGCTTTTTCGGCTGGAAGCTTCCACCACCGGCAGCGATCACGACAACAGGCGCTTCAAAGGTCAGGCCGCCATCTGTCTTGACCTGCCAATTGCCGTTGTCGAGCTTTTGAACCTGCTCGACCATTTCATTGTAGTGATATTCCGGACCAAAAGGTTTTGCCTGTTCCAGCAGGTTATCCGTCAGTTCCTGACCCGACACGACTGGCAGACCGGGAATGTCATAAATAGGCTTCTCCGGGTAGAGCTCGGCACACTGTCCGCCGGGACGATCAAGAATGTCGATCACATGCGCCTTCAGATCGAGAAGGCCCAACTCAAAGATGGCAAACAGCCCACAAGGGCCCGCGCCAATAATGACCACATCGGTTGTAATCGTGTCCTGGCTCATATCGGTCCAGTCCTTTCAAAAGGTCCGCAAAAACAAGTGGGCGAGCCAATAGCAAGCTCCCACGCCCACGTAAAGAACGTTGTGGGAATGTAATAATCATCCAAAAGACAAATTCAAGTGTGAAAATTCATAAATAACAGTTCTGTGATGGGTTTTAGGCCTCGATGCGACGCTCTGCCCTCGTGACAAACCGACAGTAATGCTTATGTTAGGCCGGAATTCGGGTGGTCGACGTTCTTGATCCTCCGCCCCCCTTTTCGGAGTGTTTTATGACCAAGTGCGAGACGATGGCCGATGTCCGCCGGGAGGTCGACCGCCTCGACCGTGAACTCGTTGCCTTGATGACAGAGCGGCAGTCGATGATGAACGAGGCTGGACGCATAAAGGCCAGCCGCGATCTGGTAAGGGACGAAAAGCGCATTGAGCAGGTGGTTGCTAACGTTCTTCGAGAGTCAGAGAAAACTGGCCTGTCGCCCGCCATTGCCGAACCGGTTTGGCGCCTCTTGATAGAAAAGAGCATTGAGCACGAATTTGGCGTGTTCGACGAGCTCAACAAAGCTTCATAGGTCAGAACGCTAAGGATCGATCAGGCGGGTTCAAGCACCTTCCCGATATGTACATTGGTGAAGTGGAACCAGAAGTCTGAGTTATAGACGTCAGGCTTACGATCAATCCGACATTGAAAGCCAATGCTGATGTCTTCCCAAGGGAGACGGTCCCGAATAACGGGCCAAAGCGCATCTTTGCGGGTCTTGATCAACAGATGCCGCGTACCATCACCCTCCGCTTTCTCAAATTCTCTGACCAACGCATCTGACAACGTCTGATCGACGCTCGGCGCAGCCCCCCGAAAATCGACCCGGGTCGCGACCTCGCCCTCAATGAGATCAAAATCATCGTCCGTAGGAATGAGATACACGATCAAGTCGTCCTGAAACTGCGCTGACTTGAAATAGTCAACAAATGCAGCCGTTGAATAGTCAGACAGCCCATCCTTCAAACGATCAATATAGGCCTGTGTGTAGACATTGTCTGATGCGTAAAGACGCGGCAGATCGACCTCAGAGAAAGTCACCTTCCCGCCCTCAAAAATCATCAGATCTCCGTCGAGGGGATCGTGAGCAATCACATCCGGGAACTCCCGCGCTGCGAGCCGGGCTGCATCCCCACTTGAGTTCTTCTTGTTCCTTGCCTTGACTGCAGCATCCCTTTGGGCCGCCTCTGTGAAGAAGCCGGCATAGGGCACAAAGCACATTGGCTGAACATGGCGGATATATTCCATAGCCTGGCTGGCAGCAGCGCCCTTGTTCCGAGCGACCATCTGATCCTTACGGTCATCCGGTACAACGTCAAAACAGACGGGGAACCCGGAGGCACCACCGGCAAATGCCGTCATGAGCAAATCAACATTTTGTGGCAGCACAAAATTGTTCAATGCATTGCTGTCGACGGCCAGCAGACAGGAAAAGTCTCCTGCAGATACATAGAGACCGCTATCGTCTCGGAAATCGCCTGCCTGCAAAATCGAGAAATGAACGTCCGACGTGCCGACCTGGTAAACGCTGTTGAACGGAAGCGCCTCAACCTGCGTGAATCCCATTTCCTTTACAGGCTTCACTGTCGATTGGGAGGGAAAATCGGGGACCACGATCGGCAGGTCTTTTCGCACTTGCCGAAGCGTCTCGATATGCATGTGATCAGGGTGATTGTGGGAGATGTAGAGCAGATCCGCACTGTTCACGATCTCCAACGCGTCTTCTTTAGGCGGAAAGGCGTGCCACCAGCCCGCGATGAAACAGGGTCCAAACAGCCACGGATCCGTGACGATCCGCACGCCAGCAACATCAATAGCAATACAGGCATGCGACACGAAACGCACTTCAGCTCGCTTGCGCTGCGATGTCTCAACATCATCCGGCAGCGTCAAACAATAAGCATCGGATTCAACAAGAAGCTCCCCACCTTCCTGACGAAATGGCAGTCTGGGTTTTTTGAGGGCAACATTTCGATAGGCAAGAGACTGCGTATCCAGTTCCCAGCCATGCAGGGGACATTTAGCGGTCCGTCCAGCATCACAAAGCTGCAACTGGCCATGCGCATGATCGCATATACCTGAAACAACCCAATCGACTTGATCTCCAGTCAGCTGGAAAATGAAACCATCGACCGAATGAACACCAGGCTTTAGCCCCGCCAGATCAATATGTTTGGTTTCTTGCCGCAGCACCTGTCGCTGCAAATGACCTACCTGTTTGATGACATCCATCCGGTGTCGCTCCCTTAAGCTGCGGCCGACCGTTCTGCCAAAAACTCTACAAACTGAAAATCAAGTTCCGTGTCGATGTCAGCGGAACGTTCCTCCGGCATCTCAAAGAGAAATGTCTTCTCCAGAAAAAGTCCGGCGTCCTCCATCAGCGCCGCGCGCTTCCAGACATAGATTGACCCGTTCATATCAAACGTCCGCGGTGCGTCCTGGCGCCTTACAATGGGTGGATTCGTGGGCTTTGACAGACCGACAGATCCATCCTCCCGCTCCTCGACCAGATTGAAATAGGGCGAACATTTTGCGGCCGAGCCCGTAATCACATTGTCAGCTGCCTTCTCTTCGAGAAAAGAAACGGCGCCAGAAATATCAGCGGGCAGCCTGAGAGGTGACGTCGGCTGAAGATCAACGATCACATCAAATGCGTAGCCAACGGCGGCTTCAACACTCTCTACGCAGTGCATGATGGCAGGAAGCTTTGCGGCCGTATCCGTCGCAAGCTCCGTCGGGCGCTCAATCAGATGGTCCGCCCCATAGGAATTACCCACGTCCAGAATCGCCGGATCGTCGCTCGACACAGCAATATGGTCAAAAAGGCCAGTTGCCTTTGCCTGCTCAATGGAGTGCGCGATAAGCGGCTTGCCCAAGAGGGGACGTATGTTCTTACCCGGAACACCCTTTGAACCGCCTCGGGCCAATATGGTGCACAGACGCGTCACGCCCGTTCTTTCTCGCCGAAGACTTTGCCAAACTCTTCTTGCGCCTGTTGCAGGTCATCCAACTGACCAATGTCGATCCAATATTCATGGATTGGAAAGGCGCTCGCCAAACCACCCTCTTCGATCACCTGATCAAACAAAGTGGGCATGTCATACATCTCGCCCTCTGGCACGTGATGCAGCACCGATGGTGATAGCGCATAGACACCACCATTCACGAAATAGTTCTGGGTAGGTTTTTCACTGATCTCGCTGATCCGATTGCCGCTCATCTCGATGACACCGTAGGGAACCTGGAAACGGTATTCCCGGACGCCCATTGTGGCATCTGCCACCTGGTCGACATGAAAGTCGAGCAAACGGCGAAAGTTGATCGCGGTCACAAGATCCGCATTCATCACCAGGAACGGCGCGGTCGGTGTCTCAGGAAGAAGCGTCAGTGCGCCGGCAGTCCCCAGCCTTTTGCTCTCTTCCAGATAGGAAATATCGACTCCCCAATCATGACCATCACCGAAATAGGCCTCGACTTTCTCCGCCTGGTAGTTCACCGACAAGAAGATGCGTTTGAAGCCCTGCTCCGCAAGCCGCTCAATAATGCTTTCGAGTACCGGTTTGCCGCCGACGGGAATGAGGGGCTTCGGCAGGTTTTCCGTGAGAGGCCTGAGACGCGTCCCGAGCCCCCCGGCCATGATCACCACCCAATTGTCGCTGCGGTCATCCTGAACAATGCGGCTCAGCGTCTCGAGACCGGTGAGCACGCCGCCAGCATCGACGATCGGTACCTGAGCAATCTGATATTCGCGCATCCAGCGCATCACTGTTTTCCGGTCAATGTCGGGCCCGGCTGTGATGGGATTGGCTTTCATCACATTCCCAACCGGTGCTTCCAGCTTCTCACCCCTCAGGATGGCGCGGCGCACGTCGCCGTCAGTAATGGTTCCTTGAAGCCGGCCATCGACGTCAACGACCAGAGCGATCTGCAGGGTGCTTTGATCCAGATTTTGGATCGCTTCGCCGAGCGTCGCGCTGGGAGCAAGAACCGCTTTTTTCCAATGAGCCATGGAGCCTCCTATTGGACAATCAGATCGTCAGCCGCATAAGCGCGTGCCGCATGTGTGCCAAGCAACGACCAGTAGAGCTCGGGCCGAAGGCCCGTTCCCGGTCGCTTAACCGTTAGATTTTCAGGTGTGAAAACATCGCCTGCTTTTATGGGTGAACTGGCGACCAAAGACTTGCGCGCAACATCTGCGGTGGACTTTTCGATGGCGCGAGGCTGTTTGTTGCCATCACCGAGAGCTGCAGACACCCGCCTTACCCCAACAACAAGCTCCTCAAGTTCTGAGGGCTCAAGAGAGGCAGTGTGGTCAGGTCCTGGCAATGAGCGGTCAAGCGTGAAATGCTTTTCGATTATCACCGCGCCCGCCGCGACGGAGGCAACGGACAAGACCGACCCGACACTATGATCGGAAAATCCGACAGGCAGACCAAACCGGTCCTTCAGTGTTGCAATGGCCCTGAGATTCACATCCTCATCAGGCGTCGGATAAGCACTCGTACAGTGAAGAAGCGTGACATGGGACTTAAGAGCCGCCTGTCCCTCATCTGAGTGAAAAGCCGATGCGAAACCGTCAACACCAGCATTGTCTGCCGCGAGGTATCCATGCGCCAATACGCCAAGTGCAGCCTGCACCTCATCCAACGTTGCCATACCGGTCGACAATACAATGTCACGACCTGTAGTTGCCGCGGCATGAAGCAAAGGCGCGTTTGTGAGTTCGCCCGATCCTACCTTGAGACGGGCCAAACCCAACTTGTTCGCAAGAAGATCAAGGCTATCGAGATCGAACGGTGTTGACAGGAATTCGATGCTTCTCTCGCGACACCGCGCGATCAACGCGTGATGGTCGTCGACACTCAGCTCCAGCTTCTTGAGCATGGTGAGCTGGCTCTCAGTCACATCCGTCGTCACCTTCTGATAATCGGCCTTGGGTGCGCTATCTGTTGCCAACGCCTCGGAATTGAACGTTTGAAACTTCACCACATCCGCACCGGCAGCAGCAGCGACGTCCACCATCTCGAGAGCCCTCTCGAGGGAGCCATTATGGTTCACGCCGGCTTCGGCAATGATCAGGACATGACTCATGATGCCACCTCGAGCGAATGGAACTCCTTCATAAGGACATTGTCGAGCGGCAGCGTCTCAAGCAGCCGCGCAATTTCCTTGGAAGCACCGCCCCGTCCGTAAGGCGTTTCACACTTTTTCGCCTCAGCCTGAACGTCTGGGCTTAGCGCAGAAGTAATCGCCGACAGGATTGATGCCGCATCCACATCACAATCAACAACCGACGGAGCCCGCAAGCGCCCCTTCTGGCGTACGCCGATATTGACCGTAGGCGTCCCCACCGCCGGGGCTTCGATGATCCCGCTTGAGGAATTCCCGATGACGACATCAGCCCCTCTGAGAACGCTCACATAGCGCTCGCGCCCAAACGAGGGAATTTGCATGACTCGAGGCATGTGCTGCTCAACATATCCATCGATAAGAAGTGCGATCTCATCACCATCTGTATCCGCGTTGGTGCCAGTGAAAATGATCGACGCATCGGGGAAACCATCCAGCGCCTTGAGCAGCGCCCGCGTATCGTCCGCCGCGCCTGACTGCAATGTCACCGGGTGATAAGTCACAAGAAAAAGGGGACTGGCCGGCTGAAAACCAACGCTTGCCATCGCCGCATCAAATGTTATGCCGTGGCCATCCCCATCGACAAGTGCATCAAGACCGGGTGCGCCGACGTTAAAGACCCTATCAGGCTGCTCACCCATCTGGATCACACGAGCCCTATAGGCGTCAGCTGCAACGAAATGGTAGTGCGCCATCTTTGTCAGTGCATGGCGTATGGCTTCATCAATCTGACCCTCGCTGGCCTCGCCCCCATGAATGTGAGCGATAGGCACACGCGCGAGCATTGCCGCCTCTGCAGCGGCGAGAACTTCATACCGATCCCCGAGCACCACCAAGATGTCAGGTTGCAATCGCGAGAGGACGTCCGCGAACCCAATCAACGCCCGCCCCATAGACCGTGTGAGATCCGCAGGCCGGTCGCCGTCAAGCTCCATATCGACCTGGGCGCAGATAGAAAAACCATCGCGCTCAATTTCGGTGATCGTGCGCCCATGCCGCTCAGAAAGATGACTGCCGGTCACAACCAGCTGCAGTTCAAGACGCGAGGAGTTTTCGATCTCCATCAACAGGCGATGCATAAGCCCGTATTCAGCCCGCGAACCTGTCACGACCATCACACGACGCTGGTTAGTAGACATCAGACATCACCATGCGCACCGACCAGAGGCGGCTGTCCATTAAATCGCCCGCGGAGCCGAAAGACCGTGCGCCCATGAATGTCACAGGCCCGCTCGCCTCGAACCCAACACGTTCCAGCGCGGAGAACATCGGATCAAAAACAGGGAGCCAAGTATTGAGGCGCGTCGCGCCGTCTTCCCGAGCAATGGCCGCAACGCTACCGATCAGAGCACCCACGGTTTCGGGCGTCGCAGCAAGTTCAACCACATCGACGGCATCCCCATGTTGCCTAAAGACTGCCAAGCCAAGTGCGCCTTCCCCGCCGGCAACCCCAAAACGATAGGCCCCTTCAGGTTCTTCGAGCATGCGCCAATTGTAGTAAGCAATGTCCCGGTCGAGAGAAACCTTCGAAGGTGATGGCGCAATACTGGGCAGCCAGTCACTGAAACGATCGACCTGCGCGAAACTGCGACCGGGCATATCAGGCACATCAAGGTCGTCAAGACTTACAGACATTAGCGGTACAGGGGCCATGGCCTGCCAGCCCAAGCGTTCTGTGTAGATGCCGTGATGCCTGTTTCTCGGGAAACCAAAAACCAGCCGATACCCTTGTTTGCTCAGGCGATCATAAAGACTGTCCGCCAACTGCGGGAAAAGGTCGAACCCTTCGTAATCTGGATGCGTGAGCGGATCCAAGGACAAAGCAGCCTTGCAGGCATCGCGGCCAATCATCAACGGAACGGGTGAAACGCCATAATGCCCAACCAGACGGTCCCCGTCCCAGGCGAGTTCGATCATGGGCGCATCAACAGGATTGTCGCGATACCGCCAATTCCAGGTCTCTTTGGACATGGAGGTGCCTGAAACGGTTTCTTGGAGTGCAAGGATGGCGCTCTCATCTCCCGGGCGGAAGGGCCTGAAATCAAAGTCATGGGCAGGGGCGCTTGCAGCAGCAATCAACATGGGCGCTCTCCAAGTGAAACGCTTGAGGGAACGTTGATCAACCGAGCTTCAATGTTACGCGCACCATCAAGTGGCATAGACGGTGCACTGCTATACATGGGCAGATCATTCATCAGGGTCCAGGTGGGACGGGTCATGAGGTCTGCATCATTGGTCGCCGCGAGCACCGCATCCCGTGTGTCTATCGAAGGTTCATCGAGGAGCAAACAGTTCAGCCAATAGTTGGCCTGCCCGAAACACCTTTCATGGAAGGCATTGACACCCGGTACGGATTGGAATTCTTCCTGATACCGCGCAGCAAGCGACCGCTTACGCTCAACATAAGAAGGCAGGCTTTCAAGCTGCGCACAGCCGAGTGCCGCATTGAGGTTCGGCAGGCGGTAATTATAGCCAACCGCATCATGGTCAAAGGCCCAGCGGTGTGCCACTTTTGCGGTCGTCGTTAGATGTTTGGCCCGCGCTGCAAGCTCTGCATCGTCGGTGACGATTGCACCGCCGCCGCCTGTTGTGATGATCTTGTTGCCGTTAAAGCTGATAGCAGCAACCCGGCCGAGGGATCCGCACTTTTCGCCCTTATAGACGCTGCCAAGGGACTCCGCCGCATCCTCCACGATGGGAATGCCATATCGCGCGGCCACTGTAATGAGGGGCTCCATATCGACCGCATGTCCATATGTATGCATCGGCACAATCGCGGCGAACCGGCGCCCTGTCCGGCGGTTGCGCAACCCTTCTAACGACCGCTCACCGATCTCGCCGAGATAGGCGTCTAATTTGGCCGGATCGAGACCGAGGGATGTTGGATCGCTGTCGACAAAATGAGGAACCGCACCCAGATAGGATGCCGCATTCGCAGTGGCAACAAAGGTGAGGGCCGGCATCAGGACTTCATCGCCAGCGCTGACACCTACAACCTGAAGTGCAATCTGCAGAGCGGCAGTGCCGTTTACAACAGCGACACCGTGCGCAACACCGCAATGTGCGGCAACGTCCGACTCAAATTTCTCGACATAGGACCCGACGGATGACACCCAGCCCGTGTCGAGACAGTCTTTGACATAGGCCCACTCAGCACCTTCAAAATGCGGTACATGCAGCGGCTGAAACCCATGATCCTCCGACACACCGATCGCAGATCGAATAGCCGCAACCACTTGTTGCGGCTCCACCTGTTCGGCCGGCTGATTGAGTGTCGCAAGTCCCATGGAACGCTCCTCAGGCGGCCGCTTCCTCTCGCACATCGTAATTCCCGTAATAGCCGGGAATCTCTTCTGAGCGCAGGTAGAGGCCAGACCGGACCGCCTCGATAAGTTCAGGCACAAACGCTTTCACTGAATAGCGCGGTTCAAACCCAAGAACGTTTTTGATCTTCGCGAAAGACACCCGGTAGTTGCGCGGGTCGCTTCCCTTCTCAACGTAGGAAACCTCACCGTCGATATGAGTGAGAATTTCGTCAATGATCATCGCTTTTGTGTAATTGTTTTCATCCGCCCCAACATTGAAAACTTCGCCGCGGACCTTCTCCTCAGGTGCTTCGAGCACTCGGATGACAGCACCGGCAATGTCTCTTACATGGCAATAAGGGCGCCAGGTGTCTTTGTCATAGACATCAAGCGCCTCGCCCTTGGCGAGCGCCGCCGTAAACTCATTAACCGTGAGATCGAACCGCATGCGATGGCTGAGGCCAAACGCGGTGGAGATGCGGAGCACCGTCGGGATCGTCTCAGAGGTTCGGCCCTGCTCGAGCAGGAACTTCTCAAAATCAACTTTAGTTTCGGCGTAGATGGAGAGCGGCTTCAAATCGGACGTTTCATCCGCAGGTTCGTCACTGTCCCGCAAGCCATAGTTGGAGCAGGTCGACGTAAAGACGAATTTGTGGATGCCCCTGCCCTCAAGCGCCCGAAACACTGTCTCTGACCCCGCCTGATTGACGGAGCGCGTGAGCTCCGGAAATTTCTTGGAGATAGGGTCGCCGACAAGTGACGCCAACAGCACCACATCAGTAATGCCGGCGAGCGCACGGTCGAGCGTCGCCTCATCCCGCAGGTCGCCCATGACAAGGCTAAAGCCTGGCTCGTCATAGAGGCCTTCAAGGGAGAGCGAGTTGGAATAAAGGAAATTATCGAGAACACGGGTTTGATAGCCGCGCTTCAGAAGCTCACGCACCATGACAGAGCCCACATATCCGGCGCCACCAATGACCAGAATGTGTCGGGCGTTGACCTCACCCCGCTTCGATGCCTTGTCGAGGCGCGACAGCTCGTCCTTTAATGCTTCGGCGGCGAACAAAGGATTTTCACCTTCCATCCGCGCTGCGCAATTGCGGATGGCTTGGGCGTAAACGTCGGGCGCCCCGCCAGGCTCTTTGTTGAAGCTTTCGCCAATGCCGTCGATCGTCAGTGCCATATTCTGAGGCTCCCATTGAGGGGTCTAGGCCTATGAGACCAAGCCCGGAGTCATTGATCCTCAGAATGTCGCTGAAATGGTTAATGCCTCCTTTAGAAACCAACGCTTAACCATAAAAAACGCCCCTTTCCTGCGGAAAGAGGCGTCTCAACAGGGTTACCCCTGAGTTAATGTCGTTTTTCGCTCAGAACTGCTTTTCCGGCAGGCGAACAACAAGACCATCAATCTCGTCTGAAACCTTGATCTGGCAGGAAAGGCGGCTGGTATCGCGCACATCAAAGGCGAAATCGAGCATATCTTCTTCCATCTGCTCGGCTGAGCCGGTCTTGTCTTTCCAGGCCTCATCCACATAGACGTGGCAGGTCGCGCAGGCGCAGGCCCCGCCGCAATCCGCATCAATGCCCGGAATAGAGTTTTTGATCGCGCCTTCCATCACCGTCATACCGTTTTCACAGTCGATGGTGTGGGACGTCCCGTCATGTTCGATATAGGTGATCTTCGCCATGGCTCCCGTCGAATCTTTCCCTGTTAAGCGTCGCCGGGCCTCGTTCGCGTGCCCGCGCCAAGAAAATGACGCCTGTGTCATTATTTTTCAAGTGGCGATTTGCCTCAAAATTGGCTGAAAGCGCACCACCTGCCGCTCCGAATAAGCAGCAGGCCGGGAGATATCATGCGTGCTTGCCTGTCGTCCAGCCGGATTCGGCCAAATGATCGCTCGCATGGGCCACAGGCACCTCCTCCAGAGGGGTCGCCAATGTGTCATTCCAGCGGTTGAGAAACCCAAAAGCTGAGATCACCGCGACGATGTCAACGATCTGATCCTCAGTAAAATAGGGGGTTAGAGCATCAAAGTCCTCGTCCGTCACACCGTTCGGCACCTGGGCGGCCAGTTGCGCGACTTTCAGTGCCGCCCGCTCCCCCAAAGAAAAGAGATCACTTGTCTCATATTCCCAGATCTGAGCGAGCTTCTGCGCATCCAGATCCTCCGCCTGCTCCGCCCCATGATGGGTGTGCGCCTGACAATAGAGACACCCCGCGGATCGGCTCGCCAAATAGGCGATCATTTGCCGGAGACCGGGTGATATGGCACCGCCCAGATTGATCTGGGCGATCATGGCCACAAAGGCTTTCACCAGTTCCGGGCGCCGCGCCATGATGAGAAGCGAATTGGGCAAAAACCCCATCGCCCCTTCCGCCAACGCCAGATGATCTTCCAGGTCAGGCAGATCCGCCCGATCCAAAGGTGCCAATCGTGTCATAAAGCCCTCCCCGACTTGTTCGCGGCCCGCCCTCAAGGTGTTGAAGCAGGCCGTCTATTGGCTGAGAGGCTAGGTGGTAGAACCGCCGAGGGCCAGCCGTCCGGCGATCACATTTGCTGGAGGACCCCAAGCAGAATATGGGGCCTCTATGTGTAGCCCGCCCAATTTGCAATTGGACAAGGCGGCGTCTCATAATCAGGCAAGCGACCGACTGCGACTGGAGACGAAGCCCATGCTTCCCGAGCACAGAGCCCACAGCGATGCCATGGCCCAAAACGCCAATGCCATGGTGGAAGGGATTGTCTGGCAGACCATCGCCCTGTCGCTAAGCTGCGCTGCGATCATCGTCGCCACCATGGTGCTGGGAGCCCTGGAGGCAATCCCCCTCTGGGCGGTGGCACTCATTGTCTATGTGAGCGTGTACCTGAGTTACACCGCGCTCCATGAGGCGGTGCATCAGAATATCACCGGCACGCGCAAAGATCTCGCCTGGATCAACAAGGCCATCGGCACCCTGTCTTCCTTCTTTCTCGCGCACTCCTATGAGATGCACAAAACCATTCACCTAACCCACCATCGCAACACCAATGATCCTGAGCATGATCCGGATCATTGGGTGAAGGGCTCAAACTTCCTGATGACCGCACTTCGGTCAATGACGATCTTCAACGGCTATTTCCTCTATTGCCAACGCCATTGGGACAATCCGCAGATGCGCAGCGCCTATTGGATCGGCCTGCGGGACACGGGCTTTACCTTCGCGGCGGTTCTTTTGATTGCGATCTTTGTCGATTGGCAGTTGGCCGTCTTCGGCTATCTGATCCCGGCGACGCTGGCCGCCATGACACTCGGCCTGCTGTTCGACTATGCGGTGCATGTGCCTTACATCGCCCGCGCCCGCTTTGAGAACACCCGTGTGTTTGTTTTCCCCCGCTGGCTCGACACCCTCGTGACCTGGGCCTATGTGCAGCAGAACTATCACGGCGTCCATCACGCCTTTCCGCGCATCCCCTTCACCAAGTACCGGCAGTTCTTCCGGGAGTCGGAACAAGACATTGTCGAGGCCGGCCTGCCGGTCGTTCGGCCCCTCGGTTGATAAAAGAACAGGGTTGATAGAAACAGAGCCCCATGACAAAGCCGCTCAACGTGCTCTTCATCACCGCAGATCAGTGGCGCGGCGACTGCCTGTCGGCGCTGGACCATCCCGTGGTGAAAACGCCAAACCTCGACGCGCTCGCCGCCGACGGGATGATGTTCACGAAGCACTATGCCAATGCCGTCCCCTGCGCGCCGAGCCGGGCGTCGCTCCATACCGGGCTCTATCTGCAGAACCACCGCGCCTGCACCAATGGCACGCCGCTGGATGCCCGTCACACCAATTGGGCGCTGGAGGCCGAAAAGCTCGGCTATGACCGCGTCCTCATCGGCTACACCGACACGGCGAACGACCCGCGCGAATTGCAGGACGACAGTCCCTGGCTCAGAACCTACGAAGGACCGCTGCCCGGCATTCGTCCCATCGCCATGATGGGGACCTGGCCGGGGCCTTGGGCCGACTATCTGGAAGACAAAGGCTATCCCCTGCCCGACGATCTCCGTCAGACATTTGGCTTCCGCGAAGACGGGCCCGACTATGAGCATGGCCGCGCCACACCAAAGCCGCTCATCTATCCGGCAGACGACAACGACACCGCCTATCAGGTCGACCGCTGCATTGAGTACATGAGCGAGGCCCAGGACCCCTTCATAATGCACCTGTCGCTCTTGCGCCCTCACCCGCCCTGGGTGGCAAGCGAGCCTTATGCGTCCATGTACGACCCTAAAAGCCTGCCGGGCTACATCCGCGCGGAGACGCCAGAGGAAGAAGGCGCCATCCACCCCTGGCTCGAACATCAGCTGGAGCACCGCCACTACCTGGCGCCGGACAATGACAAGAAGCAGCGGCGCATGAAGGCGGTCTATTACGGCCTCATGACCGAGGTGGACCATCAACTCGGGCGGCTGATCACCTTCCTCAAAGAGAGCGGCCAGTATGACAACACGCTCATCATCTTCACCTCAGACCATGGGGAGCAGATGGGCGATCACTGGCTCATTGGAAAGACCGGCTATTTCGATGGCTCCTATCATATCCCCCTGATCATTCGGGACCCGCGCGAAGACGCGCCGCGAGGTCATCGCATAGGTGCCTTCACCGAGAACATAGACATCATGCCCACATTGCTCTCGAGCATCGGCGCGCCTGTCCCGCCCCATTGCGACGGACGGTCTCTAAGACCCATGCTGGCAAGCGGTGCCGCACCCCGCGACTGGCGGACGGAAGCCCACTGGGAGTTTGATTTCCGCGACCCGGCGGATAACAAGGCGGAGCAGCGGCTCGGGATCACGCTCCATCAATGCACCATGAATGTGATCCGCTCAGAGAAGTACAAGTACGTCCACTTCACCAATCTGCCGCCGCTCTTTTTCGATCTGGAAAAAGACCCGCACGAACTGGTGAACCGCGCGACCGATCCGGACTATCTGCCTCTGGTGCTGGAGTATGCCCAGAAGATGCTCTCCTGGCGCATGGCCCACGACGAAGCCACCCTCACCCACGTCACCCTAACGGACGATGGGCCTGTAGAGCGAGCGGCGCAGAGGTACTGACGCATCATGAAGAACAAACGCGTCGGCTCCCTTTTGAGTGAGGTTCGGCCCTTCATCAGGTCTTTAGATGAAATTCCAACGGATTTGATGGTCAGTGTCCTCAAGGAAGTGACCTTTCTTGAGGACGATTGGGAAAAGGCCACAATCGCAAACAAAATACTACCGGAGTCTGCTGACTACCTCCCATCCTACCACTTCAGCGCTCTGATTCAGGCTGACATGAGTGACGCAGAAGCTACCGAAAAAATCGAAGAAAGAAAGGTATATGTAAAACGGCTGCAGCAACTGCTTCCAGCAATACTAAGTCATTTCAAATGTTCAACTGACAATGAGATCCATAGGATCATCTCACGAGTCGACGACTGCTGCTATGACTTTCCCCTAATCGCCCAGTCACCCAGCGAAGCTCGGTCAAAAAAAGAAACAGTTTCCCGGCTGAACTCAATGGCAAACCAACTCAAAGCGATCATAAGGGATCTTGCCACACCGACCTGGCAGGTGAATAGGGAGTTTTCTGAACACCAAAAAGCCAAACGGCGGGTTCATGATGCCTCATCACGGTTTAATCCCAACCCAGCACACCTTGTTGACGACCTTGAAGCACTTGAGTTTGCTATAAGAGCCACACTACTCAGAGATCAGCTCACTGATGAAAAACTGCACATCAGCCACAACAAAAAGAGCTATTTTCTCGTAAAGCATATGCACCAGTTGTGTTTCTCTTGCGATGGACCTGAACTGGTTACAACTCCCGGATCGGACTTCGCAAACCTCTGCAGCCTAGTCTATGAACTAGCAAGCGGCAGTGAGGGCGTAAGCTTGTCAGGAGCAATCAACCGATATTCACGCAGTGAAGAGCGAAGAGAATTTGAAGCCGAGGAACTAGAACTTCAGTTCCTGGATTCCGATATGGGGCACCGATCCATTGAGGCTGACAATTTTCACGTAGTCAGAGATGAGATTGCTCGTCTCGATAAAGAACTGGAATTTTGGCGACAAGTGGATTCGCGGATGCTTTCTACCGATCTACCTAGGTCAGAAATAGCAATGCGAATAGTAGACGTTCAAAATCGGATATTGCTTGAATTGAACAGACAAGGCCCGTTCCTCATCTGGGCAAGTCAACTACCCATCGACTTTGAAGCGCTTGAATAGAAAAACGAGAGTATCCGAAAAGAGATTTTGCGATTGGAGAAAGAAATCGGACAAAGACGCAGAACCCCCAACATTGACCCCAATTCGCGCAAATAGACCTTTCCAGGTCAACACACCTGAAGAGAATTTTTTTACTCTGCCTGAGACAGACAGCGGAACAGACCGCACTGTTGGCAGCGTAGCTCAACTGGAAAGAGCCCTCATTTTCTACGCGTTGGCGGGTGGGGAGGTTGCAGGTTCGAGTCCTGTCGCTGCCTCAAATCATCCCCTCAATCTGTTCCGCGCTCACGCCGTTCGCTTTCGCGACCTCGAGGATCTCACCCCAGGTGGTGTCGTCGATGGGGATGCCGTTGGCACGGCGCTCCGCTTCTGAAATCCGTTCCGGATCCCCGGGAGACAGCACCGGTTCGCCGGGCACCTGCTCCGGTGAAGCTTTGAAATAGTCCACCATCGCGTCGATCTCTGAGCGCATCCAGTCCCGGTCACCGAGCCGCGTGGGGTCGATCACAATGGCAAGCATGTGATTGATGATGGAATTGTGCCGCTCATTGCCCGGCTGGATCGTGCCGCCGCCGGTGAGCACGCCCGCCAGCACCTCCGCCATGAAGGCGAGCCCATAGCCCTTGTGCGCGCCGATCGCGAGGAGCGCGCCGCGCGGCTCATCAAACATGACCGACGGGTCCGTCGTCGGTTGGCCGGTTTTGTCCAAGAGCGTGTCGGGCTCAACTTGCTCTCCCTTGTTCATGGCGACCCGCACCTTGCCAAGCGCCACTTTCGATGTCGCCATGTCGAGCAGAATGTCCTCTGATGTGTCGCCCCCAGGCACCGCGATACAGATCGGGTTGGTGCCGAACCGTGAATCCGTGCCCCGATGCGGCGCCACCAGCGGAGAATGATCCACCACATTGGCAAAATGAATCGAGACCATGCCGGCTTTGAGGGCCTGCTCCCCGTACGTGCCCACGCGGCCAATGTGATGCGCATTGGCGAGGCTCATAAGTGCGACGCCGGTCTCCTTCGCTCGAGCAATCGCCTGCTCCATTGCCTGCCGCGCCACGATCTGGCCATAGCCTCGCCCTCCATCAAAGCGCAGGATCGCGCCATCGTCTTTCACCAGCTTCACGGACGTGTTGGGCTTCAACAAGTCCATGTGCTGGATAAAGACGTAGGCCGGGACCATGCCCACCCCATGGCTGTCATGGCCGGTGAGGTTCGCCCGGACCAGATGCCAGGCAACGAGTTCCGCTTCTTGCTCGCTGCTCCCGCCTCCCATCAGAATGGCCTCGACCACTTTCTGTAGCTTCTCCGGTGCGATCAGCATGGGTTTCCTCCGATGAGATGAGTGAACTCACTTGTTTTCCTCAGCCTAATTCGGCACACCTGAGATGGGAAATGTTTCAGGTCAATACGAAGCGCTTCCAAGAAAGGTGGTTGCCGGTTTTCTGTCCGGAAACGCGCAACCTGAGAGGAGCTGTTTTGGACAAGTTAGATTGTGTGGTGATTGGCGCAGGCGTTGTGGGGCTCGCTGTGGCACGGGCGCTGGCGCTGCAGGGCCGCGACGTGGTGGTGCTGGAAAAAGCCAAGCTCATCGGCAGCGAAACCTCGTCCCACAATTCCGAAGTGATCCATGCAGGCATCTATTATGCCGCCGACAGTCTCAAAGCCCGTTTCTGTGTTGAAGGCCGCAAGCGTCTCTACCCATTCATGGAAGAACGCGGCATCGAGCACAAGAAATGCGGCAAGCTCATCGTCGCAACCAATGACGCCCAAGTCGCGGAGCTCGCCAGCATCAAACAACGCGCCGAACGAAACGGCGTCGATGATCTGCGGCTGGTCGATAAAGCAGAGCTTCAGGAACTGGAACCTGCGCTTAGCGCGGAAGCCGCCATTCTCTCCCCCTCCACCGGCATTCTAGACAGCCACGGATTGATGCTCGCCTACCAGGGAGACATGGAGGATCGCGGCGGCGCCATCGCCTTTGGCAGCTCCGTCGATGCGATGGAGGTCCAAGAAGACGGCATCATCCTTCACATCTCAGGCGACACGGAGATGGTTTTGAAGGCAAAGACGGTGATCAACTCAACCGGCTTTTCCGCGCCATTGCTTGCCGGCAAAACCACAGGGCTCAAGACCGAGCACCAACCAACCGCTTATTATGCGAAGGGGAACTATTTCACCCTGGCCGGCCGGGTGCCCTTCTCCAAGCTGATCTATCCCGTGCCGGAGAAAGCAGGTCTCGGCGTGCACCTGACCCTCGACCTTGGTGGCCAGGCCCGTTTCGGGCCGGATGTGGAATGGGTGGATGGGCCGGACTATGCCGTCGACCCTGCGCGCGGCGACAGCTTCTATGCGGCGATCAGAAACTATTGGCCGGATCTCGAAGATGGCAGCCTGCAGCCGGGCTATGCAGGCATCCGCCCAAAACTTCAGGCACCGGGCGAACCTGCCCATGATTTCCGGATTGATGGACCAGCCACCCACGGGCAACCCGGCCTTGTAAATCTGTTCGGGATTGAAAGCCCCGGCCTTACATCCTCGCTTGCGATCGGCGACTATGTCGCCGACCTGATCCGCGATTAGTCGGCCATCAGCACATCAATATGGGCGACAGTTTCGTCAACGGCGCTCCGCAGCATCATCAGAGCATCGTTACGGGCCTCGCCAGAGGGGTCGGTCAACTGCTCCGCCGCCTCTGCCTGATCCGCCACAGCCCAGGCGCCGACGCCGCGCGCCGACCCTTTCAGGCTGTGCGCCGCATCCTTCCATTCTTTGGGGGACGAGCAGGCTTCGAGCCGCTCTACATAAACACCCGCCTGGCAGCGGAAAAGGCCCAGCAATTCGCACTCCAGCGACCGGTCGCCCAATGTGTATTTCGAAAGATGAACCAGATCGATCAACGTGCTTTCCCGTCTGCTCCCTACACAGGCCGGCATTTCTGCCCGCAAAGCCATTCCCCCAGACATATGCAACTCCGTTTTACGCAACACTATGAGCACCAGTATTGGCCCTAATACTTACTGAAGACCTTTTCCGATCGGCAGTTTGGAGGGCGAAATCAGCAATCCCGTTAACAGTATTAACGAAATCAAAAACCCGGAAAATCTTAGGAAAACTGCGGCAAAACAGACCTGATCTTGAAAAGGTTAACAGCCGCAAGTCTAGATTCATCAGGACTCGGACGATTTCCCTTGACTTTATGGTTAATATTTCGTAAACATTTACCTGAGGTTGCAAGAGCCTCGTGACTCGTAAGAACCCCTCGTAGAGCCCCCGGCGCGCCCCCTCGCCGGGGGCATTTCGTTGGTAAGACGCGTCATTGGCGAAACCGACCTTTGCTCCGAGCTACTGGGTCTTGTCTACGCCAAGGATTTTGTAGCCGGCGGGTGTCAATTTGCAGACCAGCCAGTCGGGCTTGACCGGATTTGAAAACCAAGGCTCGGCCCAGCCTCGGGCAATGCAGGAACGGATGGTGCGGATGTCGATTTCTTGCCCTTCATCGTCGAAGAGCGGAAGCTTGCCGCCTGGTTCCTTCAACCCTCGGATCAGATACCGGATCTGGGCCCAGGTGGGTTTGGCATGCCGGTCCGCCGCGCGCCGCTGCACCGTCTCCCCTCTCCGCTTCCGTCTTCGTCTCGTCACTACCAGCCATGGACTTAGTCCCATCGGATGTGCCGACGTTCAACCGGGCACCAAAGGCGCCGGTCGGCTCAGATCTAAATCCTGAACCTTTGCATCAAATGCGGCAAGGTCTGGCGACAATTCACTGCCAACAACAAGTCCCGCCTCACTCTCCAACTTGACTCCGGCACCTCAATCCAACACGCTTCATCTTCTCAGAGGCCAAGAGAAAAAATCCTTATGGAACAAGTAGATCGCCCCACATCTTCGCTGTCGGTCGCAAGAGAACCGGCGACCGGCCCTAGCCTGTCGGCGGCGCCCGCGAATGAGGATTCAGCAGCCACTGGGGAGCTTTACAGACTGATGTCGCGCCGACCCAGTCGCACAATCCTGTCGGTGGCAGGCGGCCTCACCGCTTTGTGGATCGGGACGATGGTCGCGTATGTGGCCGGATTTTACGGGCTCGATGGCCTGGCCAAAGCGCCAAGGCCGGAACTCGCCTTGTTGGCGGCTGCCGCGCTGGCACCACTGACCCTTATCTGGCTCATGGCCTTTGTTGCCTGGCGCAGTCAGGAAATGCGCCTCATGGCAGATGCCCTTGCCCGCACGGCCCTTCGCCTTACCGAACCGGAAGAAACGGCTATCGGCGATGTGGCCCGTCTCGGCAACCAGGTGGCCCATCACCTCGGCGTTGTGAACCAGGGCATTGATGACGCCCTCGCCCGCGCCGCGGCTCTCAATATTATGCTGCAGGAACAGCTCACCGATATCGAAGCCGGCGGCGAACGCGCGGAACTACGCGCAAACCAATTGCGGGAGATGCTGGCCGACCATAAACAAGCCCTGGAAGGCCTCTCGAAAACGCTCGGGGATGAAACCGACACCGTCACCCGGCACCTATCAGGCCAGGTCGCCTCTGTGCGGAGCGTCACAGCCTCCGCTGAGCAGAAAATGGAAGCTGCCAGCGAAAGGCTTCGCCACCAATCAGAAGCGCTCTCCCGCGCAAGCGAGGCCGCCATTGGCGGGGCAGATGCCACAACCTCCATGCTGGACCGGCAGTCCTCCCGCCTGGAAGTAGTCGCCCAAACAGCCCTCTCCAAGGCGGACGGCCTCACGGAGCGCTATGAAGCCCAACGCGACGCCATTGCGGAAGCCGCCTTGGCCTTGGAAAGCGAGCGCAATCGATTAGATGCCTCCTTCGAAAAACATCGCGCGCTGATTGAGAGCACGTCCGGGGATCTCTCTGACCGCACCGTTGAGATCGACGAAGCCGTGGCGCGCCTCTCCCGGGAACTTACCCATTCCATGGAAACCGCCTCCTCGCGTGCGAAGGAGCTGGGATCAACCTTTGCGGGCGAGGTGAGCGCCATCACCCGCGCCGCGAACGATGCTGCCAATACCGTGGGCGATGCGTCGCGGAGCGCAAGCGACGGCCTCGAGGCCGCAACCGCAACCTTCGGCAATGCCGCCAAGCAAACAACCGAGGCAGCCCAAGCAGCCTCCGCGTCGCTTGAAAAAGCAGCATCAGAGATCGAAAGCGCCATCTCTTCGCGATCGGCAGCGGCAACCAAGAAGCTCGACGATCGCATCGTGGACTTGCGTTCCGAAATGGAAAAGACCGCAAGCGACGCAGAGGCCTCCGGCGAACGATTGGGTGCAGCCATGTTTGGAATCGGCGGCGCTGCAAAAGAAGCTGGACGCGCCCTCCACGCGGCAAGCGAAGACCTTGAAAAGCGGATGGCGGAACTGCCGGAAGAAGCGGCTGACGGGGCACAGGCGCTGCAGCGGGTCCTTGAAGATCAGGTCTCCGCCCTTGCCTCTATTGCGGAAATCGTCGTGCGGCACGCCCGCAATCTGGACAGGAGCGGACCCCAGCGAACCCTGACGCCGCCGCCAACGACCACCCAACCCGCAGCGCCAGTTGGCAGCGGTTCGGGCCCAACAGACAATGGCTCTTGGGGAATTTCAGATTTGCTGGCGGCGGCAGGCCACTCAGACGCGTCGTCCCGTCAAGCACAGGATGGGGAGCTTCATCGACGATCTCTGCATATCATCGAAAGCCTGCAGTCTATCGCCATTGACCTCGATCGCGCGCTCGAACAGAGCCCACCCGCAGATCTTTGGCGAAGATACCAAGCGGGCGAGCGGAACGTGTTCGCGCGGCGTCTTTACAACCTGCAGGGCCGCGAGCTCTACGATCAGATATCTCAGAAGTATTCGAGCGAGCGTGAATTCCGCGAAAATGCTGACAAGTTCATGGGTCAGTTTGAGCAATTGCTGACGGAAGCGGCCGAACGGGATCGGGAAGGCATCCTGGCAGACACCTATCTCACGTCAGATACGGGCAAAGTCTATTTGCTGCTCGCCCAAGCAACCGGGCGCCTGGCATAGTGCGGCTCAGCCAGCGTCGGCCTGCTCAGCCTTAGCAATCTCATCATAGGCCCAGAGCGCGATCTGTGACAGAACTTCCGAGCTCGCCTCATCAAAAGCCCCCACCACATCAATGGTGCGGGTGCTGGACGACTCTTTCTCGCTTTCAAAACGCCGGGTTGCAATCACCGTGTCGCTGAACCGTCGAACCAGCTTGGAGTTAATCTGAACGCGAACATCATCCATTTCCGAACCTTCGCGTTCTACGCCAAACCGAGAAATGGAAATTTGCAGAAGATAGTCGGATCGGATGCCTGCAGATCGGGGTCCAACGGCCTGAAAACGCCCGCCCTGGTCCATCGCATCAACCAACAGGACTTGCACCATATCCGGCACGCGGTCCGCCCAGCGCGCACCTGAGAAATATCTGATTTCATTGGGCGAAGGCTGGAAAACGATGCGGTTGGAGTTGAGCGCTGCAGGCGCTTCTGGTGCATCTACGACAATCTGCGTCGCGACTTGAGGCCGATCGTCGCCGAAATCAATAGACGGGGCGGTCAGCACATATATGTCTGGTGCTTCATTTGTACCCACAGCCGCAAGGGCGCAGGCTTGGAGCGCGGCCGCGATCAACGCAACCCCAACCAACCGCACAAATCTGAATTGAGACTTATTCATTTTTACCGTCCTGATTCCGGTTCATATTCCGGCGTATCACTTCCCAGAAAGAAGCCTGCAGGGTCTCCTTCCGCACGTGAGACAAACCGTTCCAGCGCCGCAACCATGTCGCGCGCCTCCTCAATCAAGAGCGGCAATTGTCCTAGTCCGTCTCTCGTGAAGCTATTGATGGAACTACGGTTGTTCGACAGAACCATCTCCAACTCCTCAGCCACACGCCCGTAGGATGCAGCGGCACCTTTTGCCTCGCGGATAAGCTGCGCCACATCCTTTTCCAACAATTCATCGGCGGTCCCGGCAACGTTCTCCAGCTTATTCGTCGCTGCCGCAACATCGGAGGTGATGGTGTTGATATTGCCGAGCGTTTCGGAGATGTCGCCAGAGCTGCCAGCAAGCTCCTCCGATAGTTTCTCTAAATTGCCCATGATGCGGTTGACCGACTGTTTGTTCTCGCGAACCAAAAGCCGGACATCTGTCAGTAATGCATTTGCGTTCTGGATGGCGTCCGGCGCACTCATGAAGAGCTCCTGAAAAGCCGAAGGTGCCGCGACAATTGTGGGGTAAGATTCACCGGCCTTAGGCATCAAAGGCGGCGAGCCAGCACTACCGCCTGTCAATTCAATCAACGCAACGCCAGTCAGACCGAAGAGCTCCAATTGGGCGTCCGTATCCTCTTTCACCGGCGTCCGGGCATCAAGTTCAACAAGGGCCACAACTTTGCTTGGATCGTCGTCTGCCAAACGCAGGTCAACAACCCGACCGACCGGGATCCCGTTATATTGGACCACACCGGACTCTGTGAGCCCCGACACAGAGCCCGAAAACACGATCTCGTAGTAGCCGTAAGTCCGATCAAGCTGAACCCGGCCGATCCAGAGAGCAAACAAAAAGAGGGCTGCGATCACCGCCAGCGCAAAGGCGCCGATCATGATATTGTTGGATTTGATTTCCATATGATCTCTCTACCTTAGCGGATGGCTGACGTCTGGGCCGCGCGCGCCCGAGGCCCCGTAAAATATTCTTTGATCCAGGGATGATCGCTGCGCAGCATATCATCCATCGTGCCCTGCAATGTAACACGCTTGTCTGCAAGAACCGCGATCCGGTCGCAGGTTGCATGTAAGGTGTCCAAATCGTGGGTGACAAGGAACACGGTAAGCCCCAAGGTCCTTTGAAGATCGCGTATTAACGTATCAAAGGCGGCAGCACCGATAGGATCAAGCCCTGCCGTTGGTTCATCAAGGAATAGAATGTCCGGATCGAGGGCAAGCGCCCGTGCAAGCCCGGCCCGTTTTCGCATCCCCCCTGACAGCTCAGACGGAAATTTTGTGCAAGCGTCGGATGGGAGCCCGACCATCGTGATTTTGAGGGCGGCCAATTCATCCATCAGCTCGTTCGGCAGACCAAGATGTTCCCTATAGGGAACCTGAACGTTTTCAGCGACAGTGAGCGCAGAGAACAACGCGCCATCTTGAAAAAGGATTCCCCATTGTTGCTCTAATCGCCTGCGTTCCTCTTCTTCCATTTCCGAAATTGTCCGCCCAAGCACAGTGACCGTGCCGGCCGTCGGACGTTGAAGCCCAACGATGGATCGAAGCAAAACGGACTTGCCAGTACCAGAGCCCCCGACGATGCCCAGCACCTCGCCCCGCCGGACATCTAGATCCAGGTTTTCATGTACAACCTGGGCGCCAAACTGGTTTCGCAGACCGCGAACGCGGATAATGGGGTCTTCGTCAATCACAGATCAAATCCCCATCGCCGTAAAGAAAACGGCAAACAGTGCATCCAGCACAATCACCATGAAAATTGATTGCACCACAGACCGTGTTGTTTGCACGCCAACGGACTCAGCGCTCCCCGTGACCCGCATGCCTGCATAACAAGCGATGAGTCCAATCACCAATGCCATGAACGGGGCTTTGAAAATACCAACTCCGAAGGTCCAAAAGTCAGCCGCCTCCGATAAACGGACGATAAAGACGCCCGGCGATGTATCCAACATCTGCCAGACCATCAAGGCGCCGCCAATAAGGCCCATAATGTCAGCGATAAATGTAAGCAGCGGGAGCATGATCATGAGAGCCAGCACACGCGGCACCACCAACATATCCATCGGGTCGAGCCCCAGGGTGCGCATGGCATCGATCTCTTCGCGCATCTTCATAGACCCGATCTCAGCCGTAAAAGCACTGCCGGACCGACCGGCGACGATGATCGCGGTGAGAAGGATGCCGATCTCGCGCAAAAAAGTGATCGCCACCATATTCACGGTAAAAACTTCCGCGCCGAACTTTTGAAGCTGCACCGCCCCTTGTTGCGCTAGAACAGCGCCGATAAGGAAGGTCATCAGACAAACGATCGGTAGAGCATCGAGGCCCGCCCGCTCCATATGATGTACCAACGGCACCGCCCGCAACCGACTGGGGTGCTTGAGCGTCCTCCAAAGGACGTCCAGCAGGAGACCAAAGAAACCCAACAGGCCTTGAACTTCATTTGCGACGGACACAAGCGTCGCGCCCACGCGTTCCGCCAACTGGATGTAAGCTGGGGGTCGCGGCAGGCGAAGACTGAAGCCAAACCGATAGCCTTCTGCCACATCCAAAAGGGTTCTGATTTCCGGCGTCTCACCTCTGTACGAAACGCGAAGCCCAGCGATCCGCAATTGCTCACTGGTGCGGTGAAGCAACCAGGCGCCGGCAGTGTCGAGACGGGTTAGCCCCGTAAGGTCGATCACTGCGTCCCGTCCACGAGCCCGCTTGGGACTTATGTCTCTGAGAGGTTCATCAAGGTCCCGCACCAAACGAACTGTCCACGCGCCCTTCGCACGCACGAGAAAGCCAGCCTCCGCCTCCTCCGTTTCCAATGTCGCTGTCGTGGTCCCGCTCATCGCCGCCCTGAATGCCCCTGTCCGATCCGACCCCGGTCAAGCATCGGCCTTATTTTGACCGAATTCCGCCGCTCTTTTGTACCACAAGAACCGCGTCATACGGCCACATTGCATGAGCAATTTAGAGAACTAGGTTCTGCACTGCAGTATTCATGTAAGATGACATGTGATTGTAGGACCACCAAGGGGTACGGGCGTTCAAATTCAGCGCCGCAGTGAAATGAGGAAAGTGATGAACCAGTTAGTCAAAGGTCTGTCCGTATTGGGCCTGTCTCTCGCGCTACCATTTGCGGTTCAAGCAAACGAGCCGGATTTGGACAAAGGCGCTCGCGTATTTAAGAAATGTGCGGCCTGCCATACCCTTGCAGAGGGCGAAGGCAACAAGATCGGACCCGCTCTTTATGGCATGTTTGACCGCCCTGTGGCCTCAGTTGAAGACTTTAACTTCTCTGACGGCATGCTCGCTCGCGCAGCCGAAATCGGAACATGGACAGATGAGAACCTTGCAGAGTATCTCACCAAACCGCGGGACTATGTGCCTGGAACCAACATGTCTTTCGTGGGTCTTCGCAAGGAAAAAGACCGCGTGAACTTGATAGCCTACCTCCGACAGGAAACCGGTGCCTCAACGGCGCCCGCAGAAGAGCCAGCGGCTGAATAGTCCCAAAGCTTCACACGCGAAACAGGCGGCCCCAGAAGCCTAGGGAGCCGCCTTTTTTGTGTCCGCTTCATCTGCGTCTGATCGGCGCCGGCGCTGCAGAGCTACAACGCCAAGGAGAAGTACCCCTGCAGGCACATACATGAAATAAGCGTTGGGCTGATCGCTTGGAAGTTCAATGGACAGCACTTCCCAATCAAAATCAATTCCGGCTTCACCCGCGGGTCCGCCGAAGACCACATCATCAACAAAGGTCCCGCCCTCCTCGGCGCGGAGGATCAAGCCCGCATGCGCCAAACGGTCGTCAAGCGGCGCTTGCTCGCCCAGCGGCAACAGCACCGTACGTGTTTCAATGTCTCCCTCGAGTGTCTCCCCTGTTGCGGTGAGACGAATAGTTCCATCAGGCGGTGCGGCTTCGATAAGCGGCGCAGCAGCGGCATATGGAACGGTCTGGAACGGCGGAACAATCTGATCGACCCAATATTGGGGTCGGAACAACGTAAAAGCGATCAGGAGCAGGATCGCTGACTCCCAGACTTTGCTTCGTGTGACAAGAAACCCTTGCGTAGCAGCAGCAAACACCAGCACAGCCGCGACTGCGCCCAGCACCGTCAAAGTGAGATCGACAGGACCTTCAATGCCGATCAACAGCAACTTGGTATTGAAGATAAAGAGGAATGGCAGCACGACTGTGCGAAGCGAATAGGCAAAGGCCGCGATCCCCGTTCTGATCGGGTCGGCCCGTGAAATTGCCGCAGCCGCGAAGGAAGCAAGCCCTACAGGCGGTGTCACGTCTGCCATGATGCCAAAATAGAAGACAAAAAGGTGCACAGCGATTAAGGGAACAACCAACCCGTTCTGGGCACCCAGGTCGACAACCACACCTGCCATCAAGGCAGAGACAACGATGTAATTGGCGGTCGTTGGAAGACCCATGCCGAGTACGATAGAAAGTATGGCAACCAGGCCAAGCATCGCCAGCAGGTTGCCGCCGGAAAGAATCTCAACCAGTTCGGTCAACACCTGACCTACACCGGTCAGAGATACCGCACCGACAATGATCCCGGCAGCAGCCGTCGCAACCGCAATCGCCACCATATTTTTTGCACCAAGCTCAAGGCCTGACGCAAAATCGTGCAGTCCTTCTCTCAAGTCAGACGCAAACTGATGCCGGCCTCTCAATGCACCTAGCACGGCGCGCTGCGTGATCAGGATGAAGCCAATGGCAACCGTTGCCCAGAACGCGGCGAGCCCCGGGGAAAGCCGCTCCACCATCAAGCACCAAACAAGCACGCCGATCGGTAAGATGAAATGAAGTCCGGTTCTGCCAATATCTGCAATAAGGGGTGTTTCTATAATAGGAGCATTGGGATCTTCTGGCGGCAGGTCCGGATGTCCTGCGGCATAGCCCAAGGTCAGGACATAAATCAGCAAAAAGCCGACCGCAAGGACGTAAGAAGCAGCGTCCCCAAAGAGGTTTTGCGCCGCGAGGATCCCGTAGTACCAAATGCCGGCAACGATCAGGAATGACGCAACCGACAGGCCGGTGCGGATAATCCGCATGGCACCTGGTTGAGGCGCCCCCGCTCTTGGCAGCCCCTCCATACCCGCTTTCAACGCTTCAAGATGAACAATGTAAATGAGCGCAATATAGGAGATCACCGCCGGCAAGAAGGCGTGTGTGATGACCTCTAGGTAGGAGATCCCCACATATTCAACCATCAGAAAGGCGGCGGCACCCATCACCGGTGGCATGATCTGCCCGTTGACCGATGACGCGACCTCAACGGCTCCCGCCTTCTCGCTGGAAAAGCCAACCCGTTTCATGAGCGGAATAGTGAAGGTGCCAGTCGTGACGGTATTCGCGATCGACGATCCAGAAACAAGCCCGGTCATGCCAGATGCCAGCACCGCGGCCTTCGCTGGTCCTCCGCGCATGTGACCAAGGAGCGCGAATGCAACTTGGATGAAATAGTGACCAGCACCAGCCCGGTCGAGCAACGATCCGAACAGAACAAACAAGAAGACAAAACTCGTCGAGACACCAAGGGCGATGCCAAACACGCCTTCGGTCGTGATCCACAAATGGCTCATGGCGCGAGAAAAGGATGCACCCTTCCAGGCGATAAGGTCGGGTGCCATGTTGCCGAAGAAAACATAGGCCAGGAAGATCAGCGCCATCACCGTCAGGGGCGGTCCAAGTGTGCGCCGCGTCGCCTCCAGCAACAACACAAGACCCACACCCGCTGTGACAAGGTCAGATGTATTGGGGAGCCCCGGCCGCGAGGCGAGTGCATCATTGAAGACAAATAGATAGCCCGCCGACACCGCGCCGGCGATTCCCAATACCCAATCCTGGATTGGAACACGGTCTCTAGGCGATCTTTTGAGGGCCGGAAAACTCACATAGGCCAGCAGGAAGGCGAAAGCCAGATGGATCGCGCGCGCTTCCGTATCGTTAAACACCGGAATGTATCGGGCCACGAGAAACGGCAAAGGCGACGCGTACCAGAGCTGAAAAAGCGACCAGATGATCGCAATTCCTGCGATGAGTTTTCCTGTGACGCCGTCATGGTCGCGAGCACCGGTTTCCGCCGCAACCAGCTCCTCGGCGACATTCGGTGAGGGCTCGCTCACGTGAGGCCTCCCGGCCCGCGATCTTTATTCAAGGAGACCGGCTTCCTTGTAGTACCGCTCAGCGCCTGGATGGAGAGGTGCGGACAAAGCATTGGCAACCATACCCTCCTTTGTGAGCACGGCAAACGCAGGGTGAAGCTTTTTGAAGTCGTCGAAATTTTCAAATACAGCTTTCACAAGCTGGTAGACGATTTCCTCGTCAACACTTGCGGACGTTACAAACGTTGCGGCCACGCCGAATGTCGAGACATCATCGTCGTTGCCATTATACATGCCGCCGGGAATGGTAGCAGGCCCGTAAAAACTATTGTCGGCAATGAGTTGGTCGACCGCTTCGCCGTCCACGTTCACGAGCACTGTGTCGCAGGTCGTGGTAGCTTCTTGTATTGAGCCGCTTGGGTGACCAACCGTGAACACGATGGCATCAATCTTATTGTCGCAAAGCGCAAGGGACTGTTCCGCTGACTTAAGCTCCGACGCCAAGGCAAAGTTGCGCGTCGTCCAGCCAAGAGCCTCCATGACGACTTCCATAGTAGCGCGTTGCCCAGACCCAGGATTACCAATATTCACCCGCTTACCCTCAAGATCTGCGAATGAGCTGATCCCCGCGTCTGCACGGGCAACGACCGTGAAAGGTTCTGGATGGAGCGAAAATACGGAGCGCAAATCCGAAAAGGCGCCGGTCTCAGCAAACTTGGACGTGCCATTATAGGCGTGAAACTGCCAATCCGATTGCGCGACACCCATTTCGAGGTCGCCCTCACGAATGGCGTTAATGTTGAAAAGTGACCCGCCAGTGCTTTCTACAGCGCACCGAATACCATGCGTCTTGCGGTCCTTGTTGACCAAGCGACAAATCGCGCCGCCTGTTGGGTAGTAAACGCCAGTAATTCCGCCGGTTCCAACAGAGACAAAGACCCGCTCGGGTTCTGCGTAGGCCGCCGTGCCGACGGCGAAGACAAGCGCAAAAGCCGCCAGCCACATCTTCATACGAGACTCAATCCGGCTCATCACCGCACTCCCTATTCTACTTGTCTGCCTCGTGGTTTATCGAGACACCATCCTGTTTGAGCGCATGGTAAAGCGCTCACTAGACAAAACAAACAAGGAAAAGTGGGAAAAATGTGACCGCATATCTGGAACGGTTCCTGCAGCACACTGCAAGAGCGACTTCCGACCGTTCCAAATTGAAACGTTTTGGCATTTCTGTGTAAGGTTTACCGGTCGGGGGTCATGGATAAGTCAGTTGGTAAAGAGTTAGCGTGATGCAATCCACGACCATTTTCAGACGCCTGGCGGCGCTCCTGCCTGCGATCGTGCTCATTGGTGCGGTGTGCGTGTCATTCTATGACCCGCGGGGACTGGCGACGGCCCTTTCCAACCAGACATTCGACATCTATCAACAGATCAAACCAAGGCCGTCTGAAGCTCAAAAGAGCGTTTACGTCGATATCGGACCCGCATCCTCTGCTAGATACGGCCATTGGCCCTGGTCGAGGTCTCGCCTGGCGGACCTCGTTGGCGCGGCACGGAGAGCCGGCGCGGAGACGGTTGTGCTCGATATGCCCCTGCCCGAGGCGGACACGACATCACCGCGTGAGGCTCTCAAAGTCTGGTCGCCATTGCCACCAGAAGCCAACATCACCGCGCTGGCAGCTGCGTTAGCAGAGTTGCCGGATCACGACATCTTGTTGGTCGACGCGCTAAAGGCGGGCCCGTCTGTCGTGACCCTGACGCCCGGCAAGGGCGTGACACAAAATGCGCCGTCTCCCATGGCTGGCATAGCGCAAGCCGGCGGCAATCCTTTGCGTTACACGCCGCGCTATGACAATTGGGTGCCGACGCTCGGGCGCCTCGCACGAAACGCGGATGGCAATGGCGCAGGCATGCCAAGCCAACGCCCGTCAGATCGGGTCCGCAGCATTCCATTGATGATCAACCTGGATGGAAAGCTCTTCCCCTCTTCTGCATTGGAAGCCTTGCGCGTGGAACAAGCTGGTGACGGATATGAAGCCCGCGTCTCAATTCCAGAAGGCGCATTTGTCATTGGCGAACCTGCCGGAATTTCAGACATAGCGATCAGTGGTACCGACAACCTGATCCAGACCAAAGCCGATGGCTCGCTTCGCCTCTACTTCCGGTCAACATCTCAGCAATCAACGTATGAAGCATGGCGCATCATGAACGACGCCGAAGCTTTCGACTTCAACGGCAAGATCGCTGTGATCGGGTTTTCTGTGAATGGTGCTGAAAGAACCTACGACACCGTCGTCGGATCCCTTCCATCAGGCGCCATTATTGCCGAGGCGATAGACCAAATCGCCTCGAACACCTATCTCATCCGTCCTGCCTGGGCACAGAACGCAGAACTCGCGTTTCTGGCGCTCATAGGCGTCATCACGATGATCCTAGTGATCCGTAATCGAGCTGGCTGGGGCTTTGTGTTTATGGCGGTAAGCCTTGCCGGCGCAGGCTACGGCGCATGGTATCTATTTGACATGGAAGGTTGGTTGCTCGACCCAGCATTCCCTGCTGCTTCACTGGCTGCTGTGTTTTTCACAACCGCACTGGTCAACAGGTTTCGCATTGAGGCCGAAACGCGCTTCATTGAAAACCAGATGACGCGCCGCCTCTCCTCAAAAGCGCTCGCAAAAGTTATTCGCAATCCCAAGCTCATTCCCGAACAGGGAGAGCAACGGACTGTGACATCACTTGCCGTTGGGCTGCGTGGCTTCAATGTTATCGCAGACCGATACCTCGAAGACCCAGTTGCCTATGCCGATATCCTCAATCGCTTCTTCTCCCCGCTCACGAAAACCGTGCACGACCGCAGAGGCATGGTCGACCGCTACACAGGCGACACAATGATGGCTGTGTGGAATGCGCCATTGAGCGAACCTGATCACGCCATGAAAGCGTGTGATGCGGCTCTGCTGATGCGCGAGCAGTTGGATGCTCTGAACGAGTTCCTGGAAGAAGATGCGAAACGCCACAATCTGAGCCATATCCCGCTCTCCGTCAGTATCGGCGTGGAATCCGGTTCAGGCATTGTCGGCAATATGGGCGCAACACAGAGCTATGATTATGGCGTGCTCGGGGAGCCGGTCAGCATTGCCCACTACCTACGCCATCACGCGATCAACTACGGTCCAGCTGTCATCGTCGGCGATGGCTTCAAAGACGCCGTGGGCGACCGCTTTGCGCTTCTAGAAGTCGATCTGGTCTCAACCCCCCGCCACCCTGACGGCTGGCGTGCCTATGCTTTGTTGGGTGACTCAATCGTACGGGCGAGCCCAAAATTCAGAGCGCTTGAGGAAGGGCACCGGAAACTCTTTGACGCTTATCGGAATCAGAGATGGGATGCAGCACGTGAGGCACTCACCCATTGCCGCGGCCTCAATGGCTCAATCTCGACTCTCTATGATTTTTACGAAGCGCGCATCAAACAGCTGGAAAGTGACCCGCCAGGGCCAAACTGGAACGGGTCCTACTATGCCGGGCGCTTCTGAGGGGCCGTGAACAAATCACTTGGCGGCGCACTTGGTCGCCGCCATGATCCCACCCCATGACACGCCTTACCTGCAGCATCGAAACTTGGCCCCTTGCCGCGGCATTCAACATTTCCCGCGGGGCAAAAACAGAAGCCCATGTCGTCGTTGCCGTTCTGCATGACGGCGACTTGGTCGGTCGCGGCGAATGCGTCCCCTATGCGCGCTACGGGGAAACACTTGAAGGTGTCGTTGAGACGATCGAAAAGCTGGCACCAACTGTAGAAAGAGGATTGAGCCGAACCGACCTTCAGCTCACGCTGCCGCCGGGCGCTGCGCGTAATGCCGTCGACTGCGCATTTTGGGATCTGGAAGCCAAACGGTCTGGAAAACGGGTCTCTGAGTTGATCGGTGCGACGCCCGCGGCCCACACCACCGCCTATACATTGAGCCTCGACACGCCCGAAGCCATGGCGGCGGCCGCAGCAAAAGCCGCAGAGCGCCCACTCCTCAAAATCAAACTCGGAGGGGACGCAGATGAAGAGCGGATCGCAGCCGTCCGCGAGGGCGCCCCAACCTCAAAACTCATTATCGACGCCAATGAAGGGTGGACGGCCGACACGCTCGACCACAACGTTGCGGCGATGGCTCGCCACGGAGTGGCGCTAATCGAGCAACCCTTGCCTGAGGGCGAAGACTCGATGTTACGAATTTATGACAGTCCGGTTCCGCTTTGCGCCGACGAATCCTGTCATGGCATTGCGTCGTTGGGGGCCCTTGTCGGCCTTTACGACGCCGTCAACATCAAACTCGATAAGACCGGTGGCCTCACCGAAGCCCTGGCGACAGCACGAGCTGCACGCGACATCGGCTTCGACATTATGGTCGGATGCATGGTTGGGACGTCTCTCGGCATGGCTCCCGCCATGCTGGTTGCCCAACCAAAAGACCTAGTTGACTTGGATGGACCCCTGCTCCTGAAACAAGACCGGCAACCCGGTATCACATTTCAGGGAAGCGAAATGCTGCCGTTCGACGCCGGTGTCTGGGGCTAAACGCGACAATTGCGCCCGCGCACAGCCATTTGATCAATTTGTACTCGTATGAGCCGGATTCCACGCCTAAACTCCGGCACAACGACGAACAATAAATTGATCTAGGCGATGAAACACCGCGTCCTTTTCTCAGTCGCAGCTCTGCTTGCTGCGGCTGCGCTGACCATGCCCAAAGCTGCCCTCTCGGAAGAGGAGTCAGGCGGACCAAGAGCGTCGCTTGTGCAGGTGGATGCCGTCATCTCCGAACCTTTCGGACAAACAGCGCCCGTGATTGGACGCCTGGTCTCCAGACAAGCCGGCGTGGTCGCCGCCCGAATCGCCGGAGCGGTTGCTGAGATGCATGTCCATGTGGGCGACCATGTGGAAGAAGGCGACCTCATGGCGGAACTCGTCTCCGACAGCCTGGAGGTTGAAGTCCGTCGCATGGAGGCAGCTCTCCAAAGAGCAGAGGCTGAACTTGCTATTCGCAGAAACGAGTCCGAGAGATTAAGACGTCTCAGAAATTCAGCCGCGTTCCAGCAAGGCCAGTATGAAGACAAGAAGCTAGAGGTCACCACGCTGGAAAGCCGGGTCACCGAAGCCAAGGCGGATCTGGAGATCGCCCGGCTCAATCTCGACTATGCAAGCATTCGTGCACCCTACGCTGGCACCGTGACCTTGAGGCAAACGGAAGCCGGCGCTTATGTGCCGCTCGGTGCTCCTGTCGTGAGCTTGGTGAACGATCAGGCGTTGGAAGCGGAAGCAGATATCCCATCAGATCGAATGGCGGGCCTCAGGCCAGGCCGCAAAGTGACAGTAGCAATCGCTGGTGTCGAAACACCGGCGAGCGTAAGGGCTTTAGTACCCGTCGAAAATCCCCTGACCCGAACCCGCGCTGTCCGATTTACGCTGGAAACGGCATTGGAGAACGAGTTCACACCCAACCAGACGGCTATTATCCACATCCCCGTTGGGGAGCGGCGGGATGTTGTGACCGTCCATAAGGACGCCATTGTGAATCGTCAGGGGGCGACAATTGTATTTGTCGTGCAAGACGGTATGGCTGAAATGCGGCCGGTTGAGCTCGGTGAACCCGTCGGTGGCCGTTTTGTCGTGATAAACGGCCTCGCTGTGGGTGACCGCGTCGCAGTGCGCGGCAATGAACGTCTTCGCTCCGGGCAGCCTGTCCGCGTGGACGAGGGAGCCTGACGCCCATGAACATGATCCGCCTGTCAATTGAACGGCCGACCGCCATTCTGGCCGGCGTGATCATTCTAGTGGTTTTCGGGTTCGTGGCGCTGCAGGCTATTCCGATCCAGCTCATTCCCGATGTTCGAAAACCGCTCCTGACCATCTCAACCAGTTGGCAAGGCGCTTCGCCAGTTGAAATCGAACGCGAGATCGTCAATCGCCAGGAAGACAATCTAAAGGGTCTTGAAGGCGTGACCCAGATGACAAGCCGCTCGCGCCCTGGCCGCGGCGAGGTTTTCCTGGAATACGCGCTCGGAACAGACATGAACCGGGCCATGCTGCTCGTCGCCAATCGCCTGGACCAAATTGGCGACTATCCAGATGAAGCACGCGAGCCGGTTTTGCGCTCTGCCGGGAGCGAGGACAATCCCATTACCTGGATCGTGCTTACCCGCCTGCCCGGCAACGATCGGCCGATGAACTCCTATGGCGACTTTGTTGAAGACGTCATTCAGGAGCGGCTTGAGCGGGTTCCAGGTGTCAGTCGTTCAAATGTGTTTGGGGGCACCGAACGCGAACTGCAGGTCGTGATCCACCCTGATCGGTTGGCGCGCTACGGACTAACAGTTCCCGACGTACTGCAACGCCTCCGCGCCGCGAATGCCTCGATTTCGGCCGGAGAAGTGGAAGAAGGCAAGCGCGCCTATCTTGTGCGAACGGAAGGTGAGCTAAAGACCGTCGATCAGGTTCGCAATGTCGTTTTGCGGACAGCCCAGGATGAAACTTCAGGCCGTATCGGGCGGGTCGTGGTTGGTGACATCGCCTCAGTCGAATTCGGGTTCAAGCAGCGCACCGGACAGTTCCGCAGCCTCGGTATGGACGCCATGTCAGTCAATGCCGTGCGTGAAGCAGGTGCCAACGTTATTGAGACGATGGAAGGCATCCGCGAAGCCCTACGGGAACTCAACGAGTTTGAACTGCCAAACGCCGGACTGCAGGCGGTCCAGTCTTACGACGAAACAGTCTATATCGAGTCCGCCATCAGCCTCGTTCAGCAGAATATTTTCGTTGGTGGCTCCCTGGCCATCATCGTGCTCATTGTCTTCCTGCGCTCTTGGCGCGCAACCCTCGTGGTCGCCCTATCGATCCCTGTGTCAATTGTGGGCTCGTTTGTCGCCATGGCGGCTCTGGGGCAGTCGATCAATGTGATTTCGTTGGCGGGGATCGCCTTTGCGGTCGGCCTGGTGGTGGATGCCGCCATCGTCGTGCTGGAAAACATCTTCCGTCTGAAATCCGAAGGACATGACCGAAAGACCGCCGCCTATGAAGGCACCAGACAGGTTTGGAGCGCGGTCCTTGTCTCAGCGACGACCACTGTCGCCGTGTTCGCCCCTATTCTGCTCATGCAAGCAGAGGTGGGCCAGCTGTTCCGAGACATCGCCGTTGCCATCTCTGTTGCCGTCTCCTTGTCTCTGCTCGTTGCCGTCACCGTCATCCCGGCGCTTGCCGCGCAATTGCTGCCACGCGACGGCCAAGACGATGTTCTCTTTTCCCTGCCTCGCGTCGACAATCTGGCTCGCCAATTCGTCGCAAAGGTACTGCAGGCGGTCTCCTGGATGATTGCCTCGCTAAAGCGTGCGGGCGGCACGGTCGCTGCCATCTGTGGCGTGGCGGCGCTTGGCACCCTGCTCTTCCTACCCAAACTGGATTATCTGCCCGACGGCAATCAGGCCTTTGTATTTGGCTATATCAGCCCGCCGCCAGGCTACAATTTGGAAACAGCGCTTCAGATCGCCGGACGGGTGGAAGACGCTAATCGGGACAATTGGGCGCCGACCGCTCCTGCCGACAGAGACCCGGACGACCGCCCCTGGATGCGAAACTTTTTCTTCTTCGCCTCAACCAACTTCGCATTTGTGGGCGCCTATCCTGAGAATGTGGAACGCGCAGGCGAACTCATTCCTCTCCTCAGCGAACCGGTTTTAAAAGAACCCGGCACTTTTGGCTTCTTCGCACAACGCTCACTCTTCGGCCGAGGCGTCGGCGGCGGGCGCCAGGTAAACTTCGTCATTGGCGGCACCGACACGAACGACATCGTCGCCACCGCACGTAGAGCAGCGGATAAAGTGGAGGTCCTGCTGCCGCGCTCTCAAGGGCACCAGATGCGACCACAACCGTCACTGGAGTTGGGCGCGCCGGAGGTGCGGATCACGCCCGACCGTGTGCGCCTGGGTGACAATGGGCTGTCAGCTGCAGAACTCGGTATCACACTGGATGCATTCAATGACGGCCTGCGCGTTGATGAAATCACTGTTGAGGGCCGCCGTATGGACCTGTCTCTCTATGGTAATTTTGAGCAAGCGGACGCCACTCAGAGCATCGACAATCTCCCTGTAGTGACCCGCTCCGGCACCATCGTTCCAGCGAGCTCGCTTGCGGATATTGAAATCACAGCGGGGCCCTCCGAAATTCATCACCTCGAGCGGTTCCGGGTCATCACATTGCAAGTAAGGCCCGCAGCAGAACTCCCCCTTGAGGAAGCTCTTGCGATGTTAGAGGGCGTGATTGATGAACTTGAGGCCGAAGGCATTCCGCCAACCGTCCGTATGGGTCTGGGCGGATCTGCTGATAAGCTTGAAGAAGCCTGGGGCGAACTGGTGATGAACCTGCTGCTCGCGCTCGTCATCGTTTATCTGGTGATGGCTGTGCTATTTGAGAGCTTCATCTACCCGCTGATCATCATGTTGTCCGTGCCCCTCGCAACGGCAGGCGGCGTGGCCGGTCTGGTGATCCTCAATATCTTCACCTTCCAGGCCCTCGACATGCTCACGCTCTTGGGATTTGTGATCCTCATAGGGATTGTTGTGAACAATGCGATCCTGCTGGTTCACCAGTCCCTCTATGCATTGCGCGAACTGGGCGAAAGCTTCGACGATGCGATCTCCGGCGCTGTGCGGAACCGCATACGCCCGATCTTCATGTCGACGCTCACAAGCATTTTCGGCATGGCGCCTCTGGTGCTCTTCCCTGGCGCTGGTTCGGAACTCTATAGAGGGCTCGGCACCGTCGTGATTGGCGGTCTGATGTTGTCAGCACTTTTGACGCTGCTCATCATTCCACCGCTCTTGAAAATCATCCTGCCGATTTTTGAAAAAGAAACCTATGCGAGCCGAGGCGGCTCTACCGCCGCCCCGGCTGAGTAAATGCATTAGGCGATATCGATCACAATCTTGCCGAAATGGGACGCGCCCGCCATGTGGCCCAGCGCGGTGCCCAGGTCTTCTAACCCGTAATGGGCATCAACCACCGGCTTAATATTGTTGGCCTCAATGCCGCGCAGCATGTCGTCAAACTGTTCCCGGTTGCCCACGGTGATGCCTTTGATGGTGAGGTTTTGTGAGAAGATTGCAGCGACATTCACGTCTTTCATGAGACCCGAGAGCAACCCAATCACTGCGATATGCCCGCCGACCCGCGCAGCCATGATGGACTGCTGCAAGGTCTCTGCGCCACCAACTTCGACGACATGATCGACCCCTCGCCCGCCTGTGATCTTGCGCGCTTCCGCCGCCCAATCCGGCGTGGTTTTGTAATTGATCACATGATCAGCACCGAGCGCCTTCGCTCGCTCAAGCTTTTCATCCGATGACGACGTGATGATCACTTCGGCGCCCGCCGCTTTCGCGAACTGCAGTCCGAAGATAGACACACCACCAGTGCCTTGAAGGAGCACGGTATTGCCGGCTTTGATGTTTCCTTCGGAAACCAACGCCCGCCATGCCGTCAACCCGGCACACGGCAGGCAAGCCGCTTCCGCATCGCTCAACATATCGGGAAGCTTCGACACACCTTCTTCCGAAAGACAAATATACTCCTCAGCGCATCCATTGATGGGTCCGCCGACCGAGCCGCTGAGAGCCGCCGGCGTCGGCTCGCCCGCGATCCATCCCTGAAAAAAGAGCGGCGACACCCTATCGCCGACAGCGACACGTGAAACGCCCGCGCCAACGCTCTCGACAACACCGGCACCGTCCGACAGCGGTACCAAAGGCAGCGGATAGTTGCCGCCGAAACCCGAGACGATGGCGAGGTCACGGTAGTTGAGACAAGCACTGTTGAGTTTCACCAGCACCTGGCCTGGTCCAGGTTCCGGCTTCGGCAGCTCTGCCGCCTTCAAATTTTCAAGGCCAAAAGCGCCTTCCACCTGCATTGCACGCATGTCCATCTCCCTTAATCAAATTATGTGGTTTCAATATTTGTTGGGAGTAACATCTGCATCAGATCAGCCTTCTGTCAATGGAAGGAGCTGCGCGATCAGGACAATGTGCAGCGGCTGAAGAAAATGACGGAGGGGAAGCCATGGATCGCGCAGACTACAAAAGAGATCTCAAGGAACGGCAGGAACAACTGAACCTGGTCCAACAGGCAATGCTCCGTCAGGGCGAGCGCGGCATAGTTGTCTTTGAAGGTTGGGATGCTGCGGGAAAAGGCAGCACGATCCGTCGAATTGCCTGGTGCCTTGATCCACGAACCCTCCACGTCTGGTCAATCTCGGCACCAACCGAAGCCGAGGTCAATGGTCATTGGCTGAAGCGATTCTGGACTCGCATCCCGTCGCGCGGCGAGATCGGAATCTTCGACCGATCCTGGTATGGCCGCGTGTTGGTGGAACGGGTAGAAGGATTTGCCAGCGAAGCTGAATGGCGGCGCGCCTACCGGGAAATCGAAGAATTTGAATGGTCGCTCGCAGAGGAAGGCTACAGGATCGTTAAGCTCTTCCTCAACATCTCACCTGAAACGCAACTGCATCGCCTAAAATCACGCCTCGAAACACCAACAAAGCGTTGGAAACTGACTGAAGAAGATATTCGCAATCGCTCCAGATGGGACGCCTATGATGTGGCCTATAAAGAGATGCTTGAAACCTGCTCGCCGAAACACGCGCCCTGGCACGTGATCGATGCTAACTCAAAGCAAGAAGCACGCATCGCCTGCTTCGATCAGATCATCGCTCGTTTCTCACAAGGACTCGACATTGAGCCGCCGGACGTGAGCCCCATGGTCCGAACCTACCTCAAAAACGCTTGAGACTAACCGGTTATTGGATGCGGCAATCGCCGTGCCACGGCAGCGCGCGCGAGCTCATCCCAGATCTGTGTCTCAAGTTTGCGCGCCTCCTCTCCCTCGACTGTTTCTGCATAAGCCTGCAGCTCAATCAGGAGGCCTGAAAGCGCGTCATTTGCCTGATCAAGCTCGCTGATCTTGAGGCCTGGATCTTGAGAGGCGGCCGCTTCTTCAACCCGTGTGCGCAGATCGCCGGACGGCAGCACCGCCGCTGCGTCGGCAAAAATGGTCCGCATCGCCGCGTTTTCCTGAACACGAATCTCTGCGGCGCGCTCAAACTCCGTCGCAGTCTGAAACATCATCAACCCGATGACAGAGGAGCTGCCGACAGCATATTCAGACGACAGGTGCGGCGCGATGTCGGTCAGAATGCGTTCGAAGGAGCGCATCATCACCGTTGGAACATTGGGCTTCATGATCGGCCCTCCGCTTTGATGAGCTCCGGCATCCATGACACGAGCTGTCGATTGTGAACATCGGTGCAGTACCAGCTAGAGAACGCCATGATCGGGTCTACATTGTTGCCTTCTTCATATTCCTTGCCGGCAGATATCCAGATAGCGAGTCCTTTCACGGCCGAAAAAACCTCCCACCAGCGAAGCGCCACAGGATCAATCTCTAGGCCCGAATGTTCAGACCAGATGGCCAGCGCCTTGTCGCGATCAATCATCGACCCGGGGCGCGGATCATTGAACGCCCAAAGTGGGTCCGCGGCCCAGGCAATATCCTCCAGCGGGTCGCCCAGATGGCACATTTCCCAATCAAGGATGGTTTTGAGCTCACCCTCGTCATTGTAGAGAAAGTTTCCTGTCCGATAATCGCCATGTACCACCGAGATCTTTTTCGGAGGCGGCGGCGGGTTCCGGCGAAGCCAGCGAATGGCCCCTTTGCCAATTGGTTGGGGACAAAGCGCGTCTCCGTCAATCTCCCCTTCCCAATAGTCCAAGGCGGTCTTCCAACAATCTGCTGGTGCTGGATAGTCAGCGACATCAGCAAAGCCAATCGCCGCAGGATCGTGGGACGCAATGGTTCCCAGGTGCCGCCAGAACTGTTCACCGATAGTGTCGGCCAGCGGACCATAGGGATCCGGCCCGAACGGCGATGCCGCCTGACAGTTCTCAATCTGCTCCATTACAAAAAAAGGACGCTCAAGCCATTTCGTGTCCGTTTCCAGGTAAAGCGGTTCTGGGACAGGCAAACCTGTTGGATGGAAGGCACGGTAGGCATTGAACTCAACGTCCCGTTCCGTTTCGATCAGGCTTGCTTCCGGATCGCGGCGAAGAATGAGTGCGCGTTCTTTCCGGGCTCCCTCCTCGGTCCAGCTCGCCTGGAACCGATAGGTCTCCCGGCTCGCCCCGCCGTGAATGCGGGACACATTGGCAACTTCAAAATCGCTCCCGGCAGGGTGTCGATGCGCCAGATAGGCGGCAGTCTTCTCGGCAATCTCTTCCATGGCTCACGGCGCCATATCTAAGAGTTCTTTGAACCCGGACGGCTCATGGCGACCCATAATCAGTTGCTCAAGGATGCCACACCCATCCTTCACCTCACCATCAGGCAGGGTCATTTTCGCTTCGACAAAGGCCTGGATGTGCAGGTAAGGCGGCATCGAATTGGTAATGTCGGCGGTCTTGATCGTGTCATACCCAACTTCCAGTTCACCATGCAGAGTTCCGTGCCCCCAATCAGGATTCATATATCCAAGACCGGTCATGTAGAAGTTCCACTTTGGCGTCAGCTCAATGAAGGTCTTTTCCCGTTTGTGATTTTCCATTTCGATCGTGGCGGTTTTCGCGAACCGTGTCCCCGACTGGAACGTAAGGTTGGACCAACAGGACCGCGTATGCTCCGGCTCCGCGTCACCCAGACCGCAAATCACTGCCCCCGTGTTCCACGGCTCACCGCTGGCGTAGGTGTTCAGGTGATAGAGCGAAATGCAGTCATCAAAGTTCAGCGGCGCCCAAAGCCAATAGAATTGCGGCTCCTGAGCCGGCGCGACAGGCTGCGCGTCCGCAGCCCCGATGGGCCGCGTTCCCCAAGACCGGTCCCGTGTCCCGACAAACGCGTCACGGTCCACCTCAATGCGGTCCCCATTGACCTCAATCCAGCCTTCCCAGCAGATGTTCTGCGTCATCCGCGTCACATCCATCATGGCCCGCGAACCATTGCGCGTAATGAACCGAGGTTCTTCAATCGCCTGCGCCCGTGCATGGAAGGTGAGATCGGCGCTGACGCCATGCTCATTCTCATCAACAATCAAACGCACGGACTGAAGCGGCTCAATGATCTCGACAGCGATCGGACCTACCTTCGTGTTCAACCGCTCCGAATGAAGGATGCGCGAGGCATGCAAATTGTGCTGAACACCCTCATGGACCACACAGAACGAGGCATCCATGACATTGAGATGCGGATAGACACCAAGAGCCGCAGCGAAGAACTGCGATCCATCTTTGGTATAGCCATTGAAGAAGTACCGGTCGTAAAAGTTCCGGTCAGTGCCCGAATAGGCAATCGGTTCCGGCGTCTGGTGAATTGGATATTCGTCAGCCTTGGTGAGCATGCCTCGTCTCCCTGAAGATCTTGATCGCGGTGTTTTTCCGTCGCTTTTTCCTGAGCATGACAAACGGAGCCTCCAAGTCAAATGAGCTGCGTGCCCCTGCGTCGATGGCCCTCATATCGACTCGCGAATTGGAGCGCTTACACTCCAAGCGGCGTCTTTTAGAACTATGGATGGAGCAAACTTTATGAAACTCTGGCTCATGCTCGGTGCGATCAACGGGCTTTTGGCTGTTGGCTTTGGGGCGTTTGGTGCCCATGGGCTGAAAGCCCGCGCGACTGCTGCCGACCTGGCAGCTTTTGAGACCGGTGCTCAATATCACATGACACATGCGCTGGCCTTGCTGGCCGTCGCCTGGCTCGCCTCCGTTGCACCGTCGACATTGGCGACCACAGCGGGTTGGGCATTCACAATTGGCATCTTGCTCTTCTCTGGGTCGCTTTACTTCCTCGGCATCACCGGCAGCAGGTCGCTGGTGCTTGTGACACCCATCGGCGGAACCGCCTTCTTGCTGGGATGGTTCTGCCTAGCGATCGCAGCCTACCGGATCACATGAAGGCGCTCTGGACATCCCACCGAGCCTTCCCTATTTTATAGACCGTAGTCTATTTATGGGTTGCGGTGCTCCAAAGGAGCGCCGAGCAACACGGGTGACCTGTTTCGGGGAGGAAACGCGTGCCTGGAGAAAACATCCTGGTGGTCGGCGCAGGCATTGCGGGTCTGAACGCGGCTTTGGCGCTCAGCCAACCGGAGCGCCGGGTCACACTTATCGAACGCGACCCACCACCGCCCGACGCTTCTGCGGACGCAGCTTTTGACGTATGGCAACGCCGCGGTGTGGGACATCTGCGGCACAGCCACGCTTTTCTCGCCCGCCTCTACCTTCTGCTTCGAGAGAAATACCCGGACCTGCTTCAGCAGCTGCTGAACGCTGGTTGTCGCGAACTCCGGTTCGAAGACGGTATCCCCGCCACACTTCGGGACAGCTATGTGCCCGCACAGGAAGATGACGATCTCACAATCCTGACGAGCCGCAGAACCACGCTTGAGTTCATTATGCGGCGCTATGTGGCCACCTTGCCCGGCGTTACTTTTAAGACAGGCACTCGCGTGAAGGGCCTGGTCCATGAGCATGGGAAAGATGGGACGCCCAAGATCACTGGCATCACCGTAGACAATCAAGGGGAGGAGCAGACCCTCACCGCCGACCTGGTTGTCGACGCTGGCGGCAAAAACGCGCTGGGCATGGACTGGCTGAAAGCGTCAGGCGTCGACGTTCGCGAAGACATCGAGGGGGCGGGCATCCTCTATTACACGCGCCACTACCGCTTGCGCCCCGGCCAGGAAGAACCGGAGCGCGGCAAACTGCCGGGCGGGGCGGATCTCGGCTATATCAAATACGGCGTCTTTCCGGCCGACAATGGCTGCTTCTCAATCACCCTGGCTGTGCCGGAGGTGGAAATGGAAATCCGCCGACGCATTGTGCACCCGGAAGTCTTCGACACGATCTGCCGATCACTGCCTGCCATGGCTCCCTGGATCGAGGAGACACGAGCGGAGCCCAAATCCAAAGTCTATGGAATGGGCGAGCTAAAGAGCCAATGGCGCCACCTTGTCGAAAATGAGCAACCAGTCGTGCTGAACTATTTCCCCATAGGGGACAATCTCATTCGCACCAACCCCCTGTATGGCCGCGGCTGTTCTTTCGCAGCCGTCGAGGCGCAGGCTCTGGCAAATGCACTTGCCAAGACTGACGATCCTGCCGAACGTGCCCGCCTCTATCACGCTGAGGTGTCCCAAGAAGTCCGCCCCTACTATGACAGCATGCTGAAACAGGACCGGGCTGCGATCCGACGGGCCACCAATGGCCTAAACCCCGACTATGAAGCAGGAGTCAAAGCCCGGATCGCCAAGAGCTTCATCGAGGATGCCGTCAATATTGCCCTTCGATCAGACATTGATCTGCTGCGCGAAGCCATGCACGGTTTCCATATGCTGAATCACCCGGACGCTTGGCTGAAAAAACCGAAAAACTTCTTCAAAGTGATGCGTGTCTGGGCCCGCGGCAAAAACCGCAATAAGGCTTACTATCTTCCAAGCATTGGCCCAAACCGTCAGGAGATGTTTGAGCTTCTGGAACTCTCCCCGACGGTGGACTGGGAAACCTACAAAAAGGCGGCCTGAGCCCGCACAACAAACAAAAACAATAGGGAATGATTATGGTCGATTTTGCCAATCCACGTTTTGTGAAAACCAATGGCCTCAATATGGCCGTGTTCGAGGAAGGCGAAGGGCTGCCCGTCATTTTCTGCCATGGTTTCCCGGAACTCGGATACTCCTGGCGGCATCAGGTGCCTGCCGTAGCGCAAGCCGGCTTTCACGCCATCGCACCAGATCAACGTGGCTATGGTCAGACTGGCGGTCCAAAAGGCAAAGACGCTGTCGACCAGTACGATATGGAGCATCTGCTCGACGATCTGATCGGCATGATGGATGAAATGGGTCTGCCCCAGGCCATCTTCTGCGGTCACGACTGGGGCGGCTTTGTCGTCTGGCAGATGGCATTGCATCATCCAGACCGCGTCGCCGGCGTCATTGGCGTCAATACACCCTTCACGCCCCGTTCGCCCATGGACCCGATCGCCCTCATGCGTGATGCGTTCGGCGAAGACATGTACATCGTGTTCTTCCAAAAGTTTGGTGTCGCTGAAGCCCTGTTCCAGCAAGACATCGAGAAGACGATGCGCTTCTGGTACCGGAAGAGTGGAATGACCCTGGCCGAATACGACGCACAGCCGGAAGAGAACAAAAAACTGGCGCTGGGCGAGGCGTTTAAACGGCCTGAGAGCGAATGGATGGGCGAACCACTCCTCACACCGGAAGAGTTCGACTATTACGTGAACGCCTTCAAAAAGTCCGGCTATGAGGGTGGCATCAACTGGTACCGCAACTTCACCCGTAACTGGCAGAAATCAGAAGGCATTGAGGAGAAGATCAACGTGCCCTGCCTCATGATCTCCGCCGCGAACGACATTGTGTTGCGTCCTGAAATGACTGACGGCATGGAGAACTTCATTCCTGATCTGGAAAAACATGTCATCCCGGACTGCGGTCACTGGACCCAGTCGGAAAAACCAGATGAGCTGAACACCCTCATCATAGATTGGCTCAAGCGGCGGTTCGCTTAGCCTCTCGCCTTCATCCCCGTTCCGGCGTAGGCTTTGCCCAAAGACTTCAAGTCGCTGGGAGAGCTGCTCATGACACCTGACCTTGTCTTTCTGATCGCAACTTACGGCATCATGCCGTTCTGGCTTTTGCTGGCATTGGCACCCAGATGGGAGTTTACCCAAGCACTCGTGCATAGCGCACTGATACCGATCGTGATCGGCATTGGCTACACCTCTTATGTCGCCACAGGTGCGTTCAGCGTCGACGGTGGAGGGTTCGGGACACTAGATGCCATTATGGTCGCCTTCACTGTGCCTGAGGCAGTGATCGCGGGGTGGCTCCACTACATTGTGTTCGATCTCTTTGTAGGTGCCTGGGAAGTACGCGATGCGCAAAAGCGCGGGATCAACCATTGGCTGGTGGTGCCCTGTCTCTTCTTCACGCTGATGTTGGGTCCTGTGGGACTGCTTCTCTATCTCGCGCTGCGCGTTGCAACGCGCAAAGGTGGTTGGTCTCTGGATCAACCAGAGAAGGCAGCCTAAGCGCATGCGCGAAATCGAGACCCTGCGCTTCGCCAATGAGACATTCTATCGTGCGGTGGCGGACCGGGACATAGACACGCTGGAAGGCGTTTGGTCGGTGGCCGTACCGGTCTCCTGTCTTCATCCCGGATGGCCGCCCTTGCACGGACGCGATGATGTGATGGAAAGCTGGCGGCGCATCCTGAACGGTCCGGCGCCCCCCGCCATAGAGTGTCACGCGGCAACTGCGCACCTCATCGGCACGACTGGGCTCGTCACCTGCTATGAGAAGATTGGATCGGAATGGCTTATCGCCAGCAACCTTTTCGTTAGAGAAGGCCAGGATTGGGCCATGGTCCATCATCAATCAGGGCCGGTGAGCCAGCCGCCTGACGGCGACGAGATTGTACCGACACCCCAGGCAAATTGACGGAAACGGCCGAAAATCGACCTCTCGAAAAATAATGACACACCAACTGACATTTCTGTCACCGGACGCTTGTTGCGTCGCAACACCTTGGGTATGATCCCGCCGACCGAGCACCGACCAGGAACCAACGCACCTGTCATGCGGCCTGAATGGACGTTCACCAGTCAGAGTAATAGGACCGACCGTCGAAAAGCGAACATATATGCCGAAGTGGCCCATGTGCGCTGACCGGCTGAGAAGCGGTCCATAACGGAAGAGAAGGAGAGGTGGATGTCGCAGGCGCTGGAAAACCAGGCCCTAGCTCCTATTGTCGAGCCCGATGAATCAACCGAGCGTCGGGATGCCACCGTCGAAGCCATCAATGGCGACCGCTCTCTGCGGATCTTGCTGCCAAGTTACCGATCAAATCCGACGACCGGCGGTCAGGGCGTCTACATGCGCCACATCTCCAAGGCGCTGGTTGAACTGGGCCACCATGTCGATGTGATCTCTGGACCGCCCTACCCGGACCTCGACCCGCGCGTCGGTCTCATAAAGCTCCCATCCCTTGATCTCTATGCGACGCCTCACCCCATACGCGCCTTCAGACCTTGGATGTTGAAGTCCAAAATCGATCTCTTTGAATGGTGGAGCCACAATTGGGGCGGCTTCCCCGAGCCTTACACGTTCGGAGAACGGCTGGCGGAATATATGGTCGACAAGATCGACCAATATGATGTCATGCACGACAATCAGACGCTGTGCTGGGGCATGCTGAAAGTGCGCGATATGGGGCTTCCCGTCGCCGGCACCATCCATCATCCGATCACCATGGACAAACGCATCGATATTGCGGCCATGCCAAACCCTTGGATGAAATTCCTGAAGTGGCGCTGGTACACGTTCCTCAACATGCAGATGAAGGTCGCCCATGAGCTTGACCCCATCATCGTCGTGTCGGAGAGCACTCGCCAGGACGTGAACAAAGATTTCGGTCTGCCACTCGATACGATGCAGGTCGTCCATCACGGCATCAATCATCTCCAGTTCCACCCTATGCCGGAAGTGAAACGGGTCGACAATCGCCTGATCGTGTGTGCGAGTGCGGACGTGCCACTCAAAGGCCTCATCTACCTGATCCGGGCCTACGACAAGCTGCTGAAAGAACGTCCTGATCTGGAGCTCCACGTGATCGGCAAGCTCCGCGATGGGCCGACCAAGAAAGAACTGAAACGCCGCGGCCTGATGAACAAGGTCACGTTCATGTCCGGCCTCAGCGACGACGACATCACCCGTGCCTATGCAGAAGCCACCATGGTGATCTCGCCTTCCGTCTATGAAGGCTTCGGTTTCCCCGCAGGCGAAGCCATGTCGTGCGGTGCGCCCGTCATCGCGACAACGGGGGGCTCACTGCCGGAAGTGGTAGGCGATGCAGGTGTGGTTGTAGAACACTCAAATCCGGATGCTCTGGCCGCCGCCATCGCAGACCTTCTCGACAATCCAGAAAAACGCGACGAATTGGGCCGCAAGGCCCGCCAGCGGGTGCTCGACCATTTCAAATGGGAACGAACCGCGCGGCAGGTCGTCGATATTTACCGTCAGGCTATGCAAGATGCAGACAATCGACTTCAAAAAGCTGGGGCTTGAGGACGGCGAGTATGTGCTGGACCTTGGCTGCGGCGAAGGTCGACATGTGCACGCGCTCTACCACCATAAGGTTTGCAATGTGGTCGGCATCGACCTCGCCTTTGACGATGTAAAGAAGACTTGGAACGGCTTCGAACATTGTCCGGACCTGGAACCCGACAGCAAACGCCGGTGCACGCTGGCCGTCGGCAATGCGCTGAGCCTTCCGTTCGCTGATAATTCTTTCGACAAAGTTGTGTGTTCTGAAGTCATGGAACACATCCCCAACTACCGTCAGGCGTTGGACGAAGTTGCGCGCGTTCTGAAGCCCGGCGGCACCTTTGCCGTCTCTGTGCCGCGTTATTGGCCAGAATGGGTCTGCTGGGCGCTGTCTGATGACTATCACAACGAACCGGGTGGCCATGTGCGCATCTTCCGTACGAGCCGTCTCAAAAAAGACGTTGAGGCAACCGGCGCGACCTTCATGCACCGACATTGGGCCCATGGTCTGCACTCCCCCTATTGGTGGTTGCGCTGTGCGGTTGGGGTCAAAAAGACAGACTCCAAGATCGTCAATTTCTACCATCGCCTGCTTGTATGGGAGATAACGGACAATCCCCTGATAACCCGCATCCTGGAAGCAATCGCGGCGCCCCTCATGGGCAAAAGCGTTGTCCTCTATTTCAACAAACAGGGCGCCGCTTCATGACGCTGCTTACCAAGGGCGATAGTCTGCCCGATGGCTTCTTCAACGGATCGATCGCGCGCATTAAGGAACTACAGCGCGATAATGGTGCGATCCCCTGGTTCGATGGCGGCGTCATCGATCCATGGAACCATACGGAAGCCGCCATGGGACTGGCCGTCCTGGGCGAAATGCAAGCCGCGGAGCGTGCCTACGCCTACCTCATGGACACGCAACTTGACGACGGTTCCTGGTGGGGCGAGCTCGGGTCCGCGGTCCCTATGGACGAAGAAGAACAGCGCTATACGGGCGGCGAAGAAGGGGCTGGAAAGCCCGTCCGCGACACAAATTTCGCGGCCTATATCGCGACCGGCGCCTGGCATCATTTCCTGCTGACCGGCGACAAGACATTTCTGACCGATATCTGGCCGCACGTGAAAAAAGCGATGGAGTTCATCCTCGCGCACCAGACCGAGCATGGAGATATTCGGTGGGCAGCTGATGACCCGCATACGCCGGAAGACGATGCGCTCATTACCGGCTGCTCCTCAATCTATAAGAGTCTCGAGTGCGCGATCCACATTGCAGCAGAGATGAAAGAACCCACACGCGACTGGACACGTGCCCGCCAGCGCCTGGGCGAAGCGCTGCGTGACAAGCCGCACAGATTTGATCGCACATGGGAGCCGAAGACCCGTTATTCCATGGACTGGTACTACCCTGTACTAGCGGGTGTCCTGACAGGTGAAGCCGCCGTCAAGCGCCTGGATTGGAAATGGGACATCTTTGTCGCAGAAGGCAAAGGCTGCCGCTGCGTGATGGATGAGCCCTGGGTGACAGTTGCAGAGTCCGCTGAACTCGTCATGGCCCTGCTAGTCTCAGGACAACGCAAGAAAGCGGAACAGCTTCTCTCCTGGCAACATCAATGGCGCGCTGATTGTGGCGCCTATTGGATGGGCCATCAGTTTGAAGACCAGGTCGCCTGGCCGCAGGAACGCCCTGCCTGGACAGCCGCTGCCGTTATCCTAGCAACTGACGCAGTGATCGGCATGACGCCGGCTTCACATCTATTCGCTGAGCGGACCCTCGCCGAGGCGGCGGAGTAGACGAAGCGACTTTACTGTTTCGATCTCCTCAAACAGCTGCGACGCAATCGCCATCCTGTAAATCTCATAAGGAGCCTGTCCCCCGTCTTTAGGGTCGGGGAAGACATCATGGATGGCGAGGATACCACCGGGAATGATCTTTGGCGCCCAGAGGCGATAGTCGTTGAGTGCGTGCTCGAGCGCATGACCACCGTCAATGAAAACCATCGCCAGCGGTGTCGCCCAATGTCGCGCTGCCACTATAGACGGCGCGACGAGCGGCACGACTGTCTCTTCAAGCTTTGCGGCACGAAGAGTTCGTCGGAAGAGTGGAAACGTGTTGAGCATACCGGTCTCAGCGTCAGCCAGAGACGGATCGTGGTGTTCCCAACCCGCCTGGTTCTCCTCGGAACCCAGATGGTGATCAAGCGCGTAGAGAACTGACCCTGTCTCCTGGCAGGCGAGCCCGTAATAGACGGTCGACTTCCCGCAATAAGACCCAACTTCGAGGCAAGGCCCTCGCCCGCTTACCTCCCGCGCCGCGCGATAGAGCGCATCACCTTCTGCAGGATCCAGAAATCCTTTGATGGTCTCGATATCGATGGGGAGCGTCACACCGGTCATCTTGTCTCACTTCGTTGGTCAAACCCGCACGTCTTATAGAGGATTTTCAGGCCCGTGCGCGATTGATTGAAGAGACCAATGCTTGTGAACGGCGGCGCGTTTCATCTAGATCGCCGTTGGGATCAAAAACAGCCGATCCCACACCAAACCCATCTGCCCCAGCATCCCACCAGACGCCGACATTTTCTGCATTGATTCCCCCCGTGGGAACCAGCAATGCGTTGCCAGGCGCCATCACGGACCGCCAGGCTGCGAGGACCTTGGGAGACAGCGCTTCAGCGGGAAAGATCTTGAGCGCGGCAGCACCAGCATCCAGTGCGGCAAACCCTTCAGATGGCGTAAAGACACCAGGCACTGGGACAAGGCCGATATCCAAGGCACCAATCACAAGAGACGCATCGAGATGGGGCATAACGGCGAGTTCGCCACCCGCATTCGCCAAGGATGCCAGATCATCCAACGCTCGTAGGGTCCCCCCGCCTACAAGCACCTCGTCGCCTACGGCGGTCCGGATGGCTTCAATGGACGATAGAGCACCATCGACATTGAGGGGAACTTCTAGAATGCAGATACCAGCATCAACCAAGGTTTGCGCTGTAGAAACCGCATCTGCGGGCCTGAGGCCCCGCAGGATGGCAACGACCGGCATCCGCTCTAGGCATGAGCGCAACGGGTTCACGCGCTAAGGCCTGTCATCCGCAGACTTTCGTCCCACAACCTCTTGGCGGTCTCAGGATTTCTCGCCGCTCGAGACGGCCGTATCCGCTTCTTTTGGGCGTAGTAGCCGCCGGTCTGTCCCAACACACTGTCATCGGACGCCAGGAAGACACTCGTCTCTGCCCCTTTTTCAGGGGAAATGGCAAAGACCTTACCGAGCCGCATGAAGGCACTCATGAACGTATTGTTGTTTTCCCCAAATTTTGACGCAACAAACCCTGGATGCAGGCAATTGGCCGTTACATGCGTCTCTTTCCACCGCTCTGCCAGTTCGCGGGTAAAGAGGATATTGGCAAGCTTTGATCGTTGATAGGCGCGCCAAGCGGAATAGCTGCCTTTCTGACCGTCCAGGTCCGCGAAGTTCAGGTCTGCTCCACGGTGCGCAATAGAAGAGACAGTGACCACCCGTGCCTGATCCGCTGCCACCAGTTGGTCTTTCAGCAGGTTGGTAAGCAGAAAGACGCTGAGATGATTCAACGCAAAGGTAAGCTCAAATCCGTCCGCTGAGAGTTGTTTGCCCGCAAAGACAGCACCAGCGTTGTTCACCAGAACATCAAGAGAGGAATGCGCACCAGCAATCTCTTCTGCGACGGACCGCACGTCATCCAGTTTCGAGAGATCCGCTTGATAGAACGCAATGTCGGAATTGCCTGTGGCCGTCTTGAGGTCTTCGACCACCCGCGCTCCCTTCTCAGTGTTCCGGGCGACCAATCCTACTTGAGCACCTGTTTCGGCCAGACGCCGAGCTGTGATCAACCCGATCCCATCGGTGGCACCAGTCACAATGACCCTTTTTTGTACCATTTTGTGCGGTCTCTCCTGTCACCACCCATTTCAGAAACAACTTGTTAACACCTTAACGCCATTCGACGTCTGTTTTTGTTTCGCAACCGTCAATCAATCAACGATTGAGCAATAAACCTAGCCAATACTATAGGGAATTCGGGATTTCATCGGGGGACGCGCGGGATGGCTGAGACGGACCAAAACGCATCTGACGATCAGCAGGAATATGACGCGATTTTATCAGCGGTCATGGAGACGCCCCGCGGGCGATGGTTCATGGAAGAATTCGCGCGCCGGAACAGAAATGCAGACACCCAAACGCTCCTGTCCGCCATCGAAGCGATCGGAACCGTTGCGCAAGAAGCCACATCGGCTCCGCCAACCGTGGACGTTCTCCGCCTAGAGCTCCAGGAAATGAGCGCCTCCATTCAACAGACGCGCGCAGAAATCGCCGCCATCAAACCCACCGACGCTGGCGACAACAGAATTATGGCAGCGACCGGTGAGCTTGACGCGATCGTGACGGCGACAGAGCGCGCCACATCTGAAATTCTCTCCGCTGCTGAACGAATTCAGGAAATCGCCGAAAAGCTCAAAGAACAAGGTGGCGACGAAGACCTGTGCGACGAGCTGGAAGCCCACGCAACCGGCATCTTTATGGCCTGTTCCTTCCAGGACATCACCGGCCAGCGCACCACCAAAGTGGTGCAAGTGCTTCACTATCTTGAGCACCGTGTGAACTCGATGATCAGCATTTGGGGGATCAACCCCGGCGACGAAGACAAAGTCATGTCGACAGCGCTGCTCGATCCGAGTGACAAACGGCCGGATGCCCACCTTCTCAACGGTCCGCAGGCAGAAGACAAGGCGACATCGCAGGAAGATATCGACGCCATGTTGAACGAGCTGGACTCGATCGATCACATTGACGATATCGATATGGTCACCGGCGATGCGGACTCCGCAGCACCGACCGCCGCACCTCAGGATCTTGTTATCGCTGACGATCTTGAATTCGCTGAACCGGAAGACGCTGCCCCAGCGGTCGCCGCCGCACCAGCAGTCGAAACAACGCTGGATGCCAAAAGTGAAGAGCTGGATGCCAAAAGTGAAGAGATTGGCCAGGACGACATCGACGCCCTGTTCAACTGACCCGCTGTTTAGGCCAGTAGCCGATTAACACAATGCACCCGCCAGCTCCCCAGCCGGTCCTCTGAGCCTTCAACCAACTCGTCCGGACCGGTCCAGGACAGATGTGTCAACGAAAGCGGCGATAGGTCGAATTGAAACCCACCTTCATTGGGCAAATCCAGCGCGAGAACCATTGCCGCCCGGATGACTGCCAGGTGAGACACAACAACCAGCGGCCGGTCGGGATAGTGTCGGGTCAACCGTTCGATGAGCTCTGCCACGCGAGACACCACCGCATCAAAACCTTCGCCGCCCTCGGGCACTATTGAACCAGGATGGCCCCAGTCGACTTGAGGATTGGCTTTATGTACCTCCGCCTGCCGCCGACCGGCCCAACTGCCGAGATCCTGATCCACCAGGTCCTCAACACTCGTTGCGTTCGCCGCAGGTTCCAGCGCCTGGACCGTTTGTCGCGCGCGAACAAGCGGCGATGTCAACCAAACCGCGCCTTGCGGGAGTTGGGAAACAAGCCGGCGTGCGACGGTCGGGTCCGGCGGACCCGTTGGCAAATCAAGCCGTCCGGCATATCGGCCGGGGTCCTGCAGCGGTGCGCCCTGTCGCACCCAGTACCAATCTGATCGCATATCTTCCGCCGACTCAGTTGTGAAGACGCACAGTATGCCTCGTCTTTCGAAGCGACCCCATGATTGGGTGGCTCAGACAGGTGCTCTCTGCTATGACGGCGTCATCAAAACCTCTCCTATTCGCACAGATACCCAAGGAACACCCATGTCAGATCCAATTATCCTTGTCGAAAAAGCAGACGGCGTCGCCACCGTTACTCTCAATCGACCGGACGCCATGAACGCGCTTTCGACCGAACTCCGAGAAGCGATCGCAGACACATTTCAAGACCTTGAAGCAGACCCAGACGTCCGGGTCGCTGTCCTGACGGGCGCCGGTCGCGCATTTTGCGCAGGATTGGATCTGAAGGAACTGGGCGAGCAAGGTCTGACAGGGCCGGACAACGCAGTCACCCACAAGGACCCGGTCACGTCCATCAATCAGTTCAGCGGGCCCGTGATTGGCGCCATCAACGGTGTTGCGATTACCGGCGGGTTCGAACTCGCGCTCGCATGCGATGTATTGATCGCATCCACCAATTGCCGCTTTGCAGACACACATGCACGGGTGGGCATCCTGCCGGGATGGGGTCTCTCTCAAAAGCTCTCCCGCGCCATCGGCATCTATCGCGCCAAAGAGCTCTCGCTGACCGGCAACTTCCTGAGCGCCGAACAAGCCGCCGAATGGGGTCTGGTCAATCGCGTCGTCGCGCCTGAAGAGCTGGTTGGCGTCGCGCAGAGTCTCGCCGCGGACATGCTAACCGTCGTGCCTGAGTGCCTGCCTGCCTACAAAAAGCTCATCGATGATGGCTTCGCGGAAGCCTTCGGTGACGCTCTGAAAACAGAGCTCAAAACCTCTGGCGCCGCCAACTCAAGTGTCTCTGCCGAAGCACTGGAAAGCCGCCGTGCAGGCATCCAGAAGCGCGGAAAATCGCAAACCGCCTAAAGAACGGGATTGAAACGCAGGGGAAATCTTGCGTTCCAACCTCACTCTCGCACTTTCTATTGAGGCCCACTAGACTGGGTCTCAATAACTATGCTCTTGGGAGGAGGACCCCATGCACGATCTCGTTATTCGCGGCGGCACCATTTACGACGGTACCGGTGGTGCGCCCTTTAAGGCGGACATCGCTATTGATGGATCAACCATCACGGTTGTGGGCGACGTCAGCGACAAGGGCCACAAAGAGATCGACGCGACCGGCCAGATCGTCACGCCGGGCTTTGTGGACATTCACACCCACTATGACGGCCAGGTCACCTGGGACCCCTATTTGCAACCCTCGACCTTTCATGGCGTCACAACAGCTGTCATGGGCAATTGCGGCGTGGGGTTCGCGCCTTGCAAACCGGATGAACATGATTGGCTGATCGGCCTCATGGAAGGCGTTGAAGACATTCCCGGGACGGCGCTTGCAGAAGGCATCGACTGGCGGTGGGAGAGCTTCCCCGAATATATGAAGGCCGTCGAAGACTCGCCCCTTGCGTTGGACATTGGCCTGCAGGTGCCACACGGAGCGCTGCGTGCCTACGTGATGGGTCAGCGAGGCGCAGACCTGGAACCCGCCAACGATGACGATATCAAACAAATGTCAGAGCTGGTGGTCGCTGCCCTCGACGCGGGCGCACTGGGCTTCTCCACGTCAAGAACAGAAAAGCATCGGGACAAGAACGGTGCGCACACGCCCAGCTTTAAAGCGGAACAGGCAGAACTTCATGGCATCGCCGCCGCCATGGGCAAAGCCGACAAAGGCGTCATTCAGCTTATTGCCGATTTCTGGGACTTTGAGCCGGAATTCGCCATGCTGCGGGGCATGGTGGAAGTCTCAGGCCGCCCGCTTTCTCTGACCATTGAGCAAGATGACCGACACCCTGAAATCTGGAAGAAGGTCCTGGGCGGCATTGAGGACGCAGCCAACAAAGGTCTGCCCATGCGCGGCCAGGTTCCTCCCCGGCCGACCGGCGTCCTGATGGGACTGACCTCAACCCTGAACCCCTTCCTGCTGCATCAAACGTTCAGAACCATTGCCCATCTGCCATTGGAACAGCAGGTGAAGGAATTGCGGGATCCAGAGTTCAGGCAGAAACTGCTGACGGAAGAACCGGACTACCCCGAAGGTCAGATCGTGACCATGCTCTGCACCGCCTATCACAAAATGTTCCAGCTTGGAGACCCGCCGAACTATGAACCGGCGCCAGAGGACAGCGCAGGAGTTGTGGCAGAGGCGTCCGGCAAAAGCCCGCGTGAACAGGTGCTGGATTGGATGTTGGAGCGCGACGGCCATGCCCTGCTCTACTTCCCGCTTATGAATTATGTGTGTGGCAGCCTAGACGACGTCCACACCATGATGACCCACCCCAACGTCGCCTTCGGACTGGGAGACGGCGGCGCGCATGTCGGCATTTTATGCGATGCGAGCTTCCCCACCACCATCCTGACCCATTGGGGCCGCGACCGGTCAAGAGGTCCAAAACTCCCGCTGGAGTGGTTGATCCATGGTCAGACCAAAGCAAACGCTGAGGTCGTCGGACTCAATGATCGCGGCATTCTGGCACCGGGCATGAAAGCGGACGTAAATGTCATTGATTTCGATAACCTGCGCCTTCACGCGCCGGAAATCGTCCATGACCTGCCCGCCGGTGGAAAACGGCTCATCCAGAAAGCCAGCGGCTATACCGCAACAATTGTCTCCGGTGACGTTGCTTTCGAAAACGGCGTGCCAACCGGCAAGATGAATGGGAAGCTCGTTCGCGGCTCCCAGTCCCGCCCCAAAGGGGTTCAGATCCCGGTTGCAGCAGATTGAGCGAGAGGACATGGCGGCAGCATCGCCTTAGCCCGGCGATTATCAGTCTATTCGTTTATCTGCCAGCCATTGCAGTGGCCTACTGGGTGCTCAGCGTTAAGCCGACGGAGTCAATTGTTTGGAACACGCTGATCGCTGATGTTGCAGCAACACTTGTGGTATTTGCCGCAAGTATCTTAACGCGCAACTCCAGCATCTATGATCCCTACTGGAGCGTCGCCCCGCCTCTGATCGCAGTCTATTGGTTCGTTGCCGTTGGCAGCTCAGATCTGTCGGGACGCGAATGGATAGTCCTTTGTCTGGTAACACTGTGGGCTCTGCGTCTCACCTTCAACTGCATGCGCCGCTGGAAATCATACGATGAGCAAGACTTCCGCTACCTGGATCTGAAGGCCAAGTTCGGGCGTTTCTATCCATTGATTGATCTCTTTGGGATTGAGCTCTACCCAACCCTGCTCGTCTTTTTGGGATGCATCCCGCTGATTGCTGTTGCCGGGTCCGATGCACCTCTTGGCATTCTCGATGCACTCGCTTTTGTCGTGACCTTCGGCGCAATCTTTCTCGAGACCATCGCTGACGAGCAGATGTGGGCATACCGAAAACGACGGACCAGCGAAGCGCCCATCTGCACCCATGGCGTCTGGCGTTTCTCTCAACACCCAAACTATGTGGGTGAACTGCTCTTCTGGTGGGGGGTATGGCTGTTCGGCCTCACGTCAGACAACAGTGAGTTATGGATGATCGCAGGCGCCGTTGCGATGAGCTTGCTATTCGTCTTCATCTCAGTGCCGATGATGGTAAAGCGCAAGCGGGAGCGCTACCCGAACTACGATCAGCTTGTCGCTGACATTCCGGTCCTCTTTCCACGTCCCTTTTAGCGCGGCCTTTTTTGTTAGAGAATCGCTGTGTGTCAGGATATCCAATCCTATGGCTTCCTCTCCGATACGCGAGACAGACCTCTATGCGCCGCTCAAGTCCTTCCTTGAAGATCGGGGCTATGAGGTCAAAGGCGAAGTAGGCGCCGCAGATATTGTGGCACGCCGCAGCGACGAAGACCCGTTGATAGTCGAGATGAAAACAGGCTTCACCCTATCCGTCGTACATCAGGCAATAGCGCGCCAATCGATCACAGACGATGTCTATATCGCGATCCCTCGAGGAACCGGCGTTGGCTTCAGAAAATCCCTCAAGGCCAACATGGCACTCTGCAGGCGCCTGGGATTGGGACTCATCACAATCCGGCTGAAAGATGGTTTTGTTGAAGCCCATGCTGATCCGGGACCGTATGCGCCGCGCAAATCAAAACGAAAGAAAGCCGCCCTCCTCAGGGAATTTGCGAGACGCTCGGGAGATCCGAACGTTGGCGGATCCACCCGCAGAAGCCTTATGACCGCCTATCGTCAGGACGCGCTCCGTTGTCTCCAGGTCCTGCGAGATAAGGGCCCAACCAAAGCAGCTCAAGTCGCCAAACTTTCAGGTGTAGAAAAAGCCCGCCGGCTGATGGCCGACAACCACTATGGGTGGTTCGAACGGGTCGATACCGGCATCTATGCGCTAAGTTCTAACGGTGAAAAGGCGATTGACACCCACAAAGAGACGCTTGCCGGTCTATCGCCCCGCAGGGAAGAACTCGAAGACAAATCGGCCCAGTAAATGTCTTCGGACCTTGTCGCCAACACACTTTCCACTCCCTCAAGAAGCCACTAGGCTTGTGCGGATATTGATTGGGGGGGATCGGCCATGACATCGCGCAAACCTGGGCGCCACGCGCTCGCATTTGTTCTGGTCACCATCCTGATCGATACAATCGGCTTCGGCATTATCATTCCGGTGATCCCGGAACTGATCATGGAGCTGACGGGCGAACCGATCTCAGCGGCGGCTGGCTATGGCGGGCTGATGTTGTTCTCCTTCGCGGCCGCGCATTTTCTGTTCGCACCGGTGATGGGCAATTTGGCAGACCGTTTCGGTCGGCGGCCGATCCTGCTTATCTCGCTCTTCGCCCTCGGCGTTGACTACCTCATCATGGCCTTCGCCCCGTCACTGCTGTGGCTCTTCGTCGGGCGGATACTGGCAGGCATGTTTGGGGCGACCTTTGCGACCGCCAACGCCTATGTGACCGACGTGTCCCCGCCGGACAAACGCGCCCAGAATTTTGGACTGACCGGCGCCGCCTGGGGGCTCGGCTTCATCATCGGACCGGTCATCGGCGGATTTCTAGGTGAACTCGGACCCCGTGTTCCCTTCTTTGCGGCCGCCGCCATCGCATTCATCAATGTCGCCTATGGCTTCCTGGTCCTCCCAGAAACACTGAAAGATGAAGACAGGCGAACCTTTGAATGGAAGCGCGCAAATCCTATTGGCGCTCTTGCCCACTTCAGGGCCTATCCAGTCCTGCTGGGACTGGCCGGCGCGGTCGTTCTGTTTCAGCTGGCGCACGACGCCAACCCTGCGGTCTTCACGTATTTTGTTATTCACACATTTGGATGGAGCGAACGGGAAATCGGTTTTGCCCTGGGGTTCGCTGGGCTCACGGTCATTTTTACCCAAACAGTCGTGATCCGATGGACCGTCTCAAGGTTCGGCGAGATTGGATCAGCCTATATCGGGCTCAGTGTCACCAGCATTGGATTCACCTGCTTGGCCCTATCCACGGAAACCTGGATGGCCTATGCGTCAATGGTTCTCACTGCCTTCATGGGGCTCGCCATGCCCGCCATTCGCAGCCAAATGGCGGCACGCGTTCCAGATAATGCTCAAGGCGAGTTGCAGGGAGCCCTGTCGAGCTTGATGGGCCTGACGATGATCGCCGCACCCCTTCTCATGACCCAACTCTTCCGTGCATTCACCGCCGAAGACGCTCCCTTTCAGCTCCCGGGTGCGCCCTATTTTGCGGCCGCCTTGCTCATGGTGTCCGCCGCATTGGTAGTGGCGCGATATGCGCGCAATCATGCGCAGCAATAGTTTGCAATCGCGACACATTCTCAGTAAAAAACAGCGGTCGGCGGCATGACTATTCCAGACGGGATGCCACACCTACACGCCTGACCAACTTTTAGGACAACGGCGCACTTTTGCGCTGTGCAGAAAACCAATAGGACACCATGAAGAAGATTTCCCTCGCCCTCGTCTTCTGCGCAACGCTCGCGACAATGCCTGCAGTTCATGCAGCGGATCCCGCAGAAATACTGAGTACCTATGCCGACATTGCCGAGGCCGGCTACACTGACTCACTGACGACAGCTCGGACACTGAAGACAGCAATCTCAGCGCTGATCGAAAGCCCATCGGACGAAACACTCAACACAGCAAGAGAAGCCTGGGTCGCCGCCCGCATTCCCTATCAGCAGACGGAAGCCTATCGGTTCGGCAATGTGATCGTTGATGAATGGGAAGGCAAAGTGAACGCGTGGCCGCTGGATGAAGGCTTGATCGACTATGTCGACACAGGCGCCTATGGCGAAGAGAGCGACGAGAACGCTTTTTACGCAGCCAACATAATCGCCAATGAGACGCTCGCCATTGGTGGGCAGGAAATTGACGCCACCAACATCACTCCTGAGCTGCTGCGGAGCCTCCACGAGATAGACGATGTCGAAGCCAACGTCGCGACCGGCTACCACGCGATCGAATTCCTCCTCTGGGGACAGGACCTGAATGGCACCGGCCCAGGTGCTGGTAACCGTCCTGCTACTGATTATGCATCTGGCGATGCATGCACTGGCGGAAACTGTGATCGCCGTGCCGCCTACGTGGTCGCGGCAACCGATCTCCTGATTGCGGACCTCGAAGAAATGGTCGCCGCCTGGGGCGCCGACGGCCCTGCCCGCGCTGCACTTGGCGACGGCAATGAAGGTCTGGGCATGATCCTGACCGGCCTCGGCAGCCTGTCCTATGGCGAACTCGCCGGCGAACGCATGCGCCTTGGTCTCATGCTTCATGATCCGGAAGAGGAACATGATTGTTTCGCGGACAACACCCATAACTCTCACTATTACAACGCGTTGGGTATCTCCAATATCTATCGGGGACGCTACACACGTGTAGACGGATCCATTGTCAGCGGCGCCGGCCTCTCCAGCCTGGTACGAGCCCAATCTCCCGATCTTGATGCAGAAATGGTCGCGAAGCTTGAGGCCACTCAGACAGCCATGCGCGTCATGAAGGACAAAGCAGATAGCGGTGACATGGCCTATGATCAGATGATTGGCGAAGGGAATGACGAGGGCAACGCCATCGTCCAAGCTGCAATCGACGGACTGGTTGACCAGACACGCACCATTGAGCGGATTGTTGCCGCGATTGAGCTCGACGAGATCGACATCGAAGGATCGGACAGCCTCGACGACCCACAAGCTGTCTTCCAGTGAGTATCTCACTTGGTGACGCCAAAGGTAAGTAGCAGGTAAATATAAGTCTCTGAGTGACCAAAACAGCCGACATAGGAAGCCTAACCTTCGTACTGGTCATGCTCGCGCTCCCGGCGATCGCCGAGATGACAGAGGGAGAGCGCGCGGCAATTCTCGCGCCAACCACGGACTTCAGCGTCGCAGAGCGCCATGAGCGCCTATCGGGGGGTCTCGCGACAAATACACGGCGCTTCGACAGGGAGGCATTTTCGCAGCCTTCACAAAACATGAGCTTCGAAGGGCGTGGCGATTTTTTCATTGGCAACGGTTTCTTCAAACGACTTTGGGTCACCGCGCCCAGTTCAACCACATCCGCTGATGGTCTCGGCCCGCTTTTCAATGCGCGTGCGTGCCAACGGTGCCACTTGAAAGACGGGCGTGGACATCCGCCTGCTAACGCCGACGACAACGCGGTATCCATGTTCCTACGCGTATCGATCCCACCTCAGACCAGCGAACAAAAAGAAGCCATCGCGAACCACCTGCTCAACGTGGTGCCCGAACCGACCTATGGTGGGCAACTCCAGGACATCGCGATCCCCGGCCACGCTGCTGAGGGGCGCATGACCATCGAGTACACCAATGTTGAAGTGAAGTTTGTTGACGGAGAGACAATCATCCTACGGCAACCGAGCTACAGCATCACCAATCTGGGGTATGGCCCACTACATGAGGACGTGCTGTTTTCCCCGCGCGTCGCGTCGCCCATGATCGGGTTGGGCCTGCTGGAAGCCATCTCAGAAGAGGACATTCTGGCCGGCGCTGACCCCAACGATGCCGATGGGGACGGCATATCGGGCAAGGCCAAGTATATCTGGAGCAGCGATCGGGAGCGCGTGATGCTCGCGCGCTTTGGCTGGAAACTGGGCAATCCGACCATCGAAGACCAATCATCCGAGGCGATGGCGGGCGATATTGGGATCTCCAATCCTCTCTTCCCTGAGCACAGCGGCGATTGCACCGCCAACCAACCCACCTGCCTGGACGCCCACGCCGGCATTGGCGGCCCCGGCGGTGACCTTGAAGCATCGGCTGAGGTCATGGAAAAGATCTTCTTCTATTCCCGGCACTTGGCCGTCCCAGCTCGCCGGAATGTGGACGACCGCCAAGTGTTGCGGGGCAAGCAACTCTTCTATGAAGCAAACTGCACGAGCTGCCATACGCCCAAACACGCAACACGCAATGATGATGATGTGGACCCCACCCTTCGAGGCCAACTCATCTGGCCCTACACCGATCTGCTGCTTCACGATATGGGTGAAGGTCTGGCCGACGGGCGCCCAGAGGGAACAGCAACGGGCTCAGAATGGCGAACACCACCCCTTTGGGGCATCGGACTGACCGAGAAAGTAAATGGGCACACGTTTTTCCTCCATGACGGCCGGGCCCGTAATCTCACAGAAGCGATTTTGTGGCATGGTGGCGAGGCGATGGCAGCGCGGGAAGCTTTTCGCACAATGGACAAACCAGACAGGGACGCTCTAATTGCCTTTCTTGAAAGCCTTTAGTCAGATTCTGAGCCGCACGTCAGCCGCTCTATTCGTTGGCACCCTTTTCCTCTCGCCCGCCGCAGCGGATGCCCCCACTCCGGAACAGACCACAGCGTTGCTGACGGCGCTGACGGACAAGCTTATTTATCCAGGTTACGAACAGCTCGCGGTTGAAAGCAGCGCGCTCACCACCGTCCTGGACACCTATTGCGCGGCCCCAGAAACAATCAGCCGAGCAGATGTCGAAAACCAGTTCCATCGTTTATTGGATGCCTGGCAAAGCATTCAGATCATCCAATTCGGACCGGTTCATGAGAGTAAGGGGACCGCGCGCTTCCAATTCTGGCCTGACAAAAGGGGAACCGGGCAACGCCAGCTGCGCGCTGTACTGAACAATCAGGATGAGAGTGTTCTGGAACCAGGCGCGCTGGCCCAAAAAAGCGTGGCCTTGGGTGATCTGCAGGCTCTCGAATATGTCTTGTTCAACGACCCAGAAGCCCTATCAACCCCGGGTAGCTTCGCGTGCCGCTACGCACAGGCGATCGCACGCCGTCAAACCACGCAGGCTTCTGAGCTCGTCAGCTTGTGGCAAGACGGTGGCTATCGCGATCAGGTCGTCAATGCAGCCGGTGGCACGGATGCGTTTTTCGACGAAGCAGAAGCAGCCGGCAGGTTCCTGAACAGCCTCGCTGCGACCATTGACATTGTACGGCTGCAAAAACTCGACCGCCCCATGGGCCTCACTCTCGCAGACGCGCGTCCAAAACGTACAGAAAACTGGCGGAGCCGCCGGTCTCTCCGCAATATCCAGCTCAATATGGAAAGCGTGCGTCTCTTCCTAACGGTTGAAAATGGATTTGGCGATCTGCTCACAAGAATCGGAAAAGAGGCGACCGCACAGGAGACGGAAGTTCTGGTCGCTGAAATCATCAGTGACATCGAGTCCTTTGATCAATCATTGTCGGACCTTGTGGAAGATGCTGAAGCCCGCAGCGATCTTGAAAGTCTCCTGAGCAAACTTCGCAGTCTTGAATCACTCGTCAGGGAACGCCTAGCCCCAGAGCTGGGGCTTGTTCCCGGCTTCAACGCAACAGATGGCGACTGATGGAGTGTTCCCGCAGAGATATCTTGCAAAGTGGTGCTGCTGCCGCTTTCGCGATGGTGCCGCTCCCAACCGTCGCAAACGTACCGTCCGCCAGATGGATGGGATGTCGGCAGGTGGGTGACACCCATTTTGCAACCCTGTTCGACGATGTAGGGCGGGTGCACCTGGACATTCCCCTGCCCGGTCGCGGCCACGACGTCGTGCGAGCTCCCAACGGGCAGCAGGTTGTGGTGGTGGCACGCAGACCAGACCAGTTTGCTTTGGTGGTTGATCTGGCCTCCGGTAATGTGATCCAACAGCTGAGCGCCAGTACCGGCCACCACTTTTATGGCCACGGCTGCTTCTCCGCCGACGGCTCCCTCTTCTATACAAGCGAAAACCACTACGAGACCGGCGAAGGTGTCATTGGCGTTCGCAATGCGCGCAGCGGTTTTGAACTCGTCGGACATTTCCCGAGCGGCGGCATTGGCCCCCACGAAGTTTTGCTCATGGCCGACGGCAGAACACTCGCAGTTGCCAATGGCGGCATCCGCACCCATCCGGATACGGGGCGCTCGAAACTCAATCTCGAGACCATGGCACCCTCATTGACGCTCCTGGACAGCATCACCGGCCAATTGATATCCCGCCACAGTCTGGACGCGACACATCATCAACTCTCGATCCGGCATCTCGCGGTAGGGCCAAGAGGACTCGCCGCTGCTCTCCAGTATGAGGGGCCAAAGCGAAATAGAGTACCTGTATTGGCTCTATTCGATGGCACCAATCTGAAACTCGCCGAGACCCCGGAACCCGTCGCCCGGGCCATGCGCAACTATGCCGGAAGCGTCGCAGTCGACACGAGCGGAGAGATCATTGCGCTGACCTGTCCGCGCGGAAACCTAGTCTCCTTCTGGGCTTCAGAACAGGGAACCTATCTAGGTTCCCATTCCGCCCACGACGTTTGCGGCATCGCTCCGCGCGACAAACCAGGCAGCTTCGCCCTGACGGCCGGCGCAATCGCCTTCCATGCCACCCACGACACCACAAAAACCACCGGGCAGTTTGCACAAACAAAGTGGGATAACCATCTGATCTCTATCGCCTGAGAGAAGCATCCGTGCTAAATCCGAGGCATTCAATCAAAGGAGTGGCCGATGATCGACGCGCATAAGATCACCTCCATCGATGAACTGGAAGCGCTCTATGGCGCTGCAGTCCCTCGCTCCCTGGTCAAAGAGCAGGATCACCTCACCGATCATTATTGCGCCTTTGTTGACGCTGCCCCGTTTGTCGTCATTGCGACAGCCGGTCCTGAAGGCCTTGATTGTTCTCCCCGGGGAGATCCGGCGGGCTTTGTCAGGGTACACGATAAGTACACCGTGATGATGCCTGATCGTCGCGGGAACAATCGCCTCGACTCATTGAAGAACATCGTCCGTGATCCGCGCATTTCTCTCCTCTTCATGATCCCCGGCGTGGGCGAAACACTGCGCATCAATGGCAAGGCAGAGATTATTGCTGACCCAGACCTATGTGCCTCATTTGCCATCCAGGGAAAAAATCCGAAGTCGGTGATCGTTACGAAAATCGACAGCGTCTATTTCCAATGCCAAAAGGCACTGGCGCGGTCCAAGCTCTGGCACCCGGACTCGATTGTTGACCGATCGACGCTGCCGACGGCGGGACAGATGACTGAAGGCATGTCCCAAGAACCCTTCGACGGCAAAGCCTATGACGAAGGCTATTCGGAGCACATGAAGAAGACGATCTACTAGTGGATCCTCATTGCAAACGAAGCATCCCAGCCGATCAATATTGGTCGGCAACTTCCTCCATGTCGAAGGTCAGCCCGGCATTCTTTTCAAGCCGGTCAATCAATTGGTCGCCCATCGCCGCGGCGGGCGTCCAGATGCCGCCACCCGTCTGTTCTGAGGTGATGTCCTGAGCGAGACAGATTGCACATTCGCTAATGATCTTGGCTGTTGAGCCGTAGCCCGGGTCTTTGTCACCGGTAACCCGCGCGACGAAAGTCTGGTCGTCGGCTGTCGTGCCGATAAAGACCAGATTGTAAAAGCCATTCTCCCGCTGTTCCTTAGAGGGCCCTTCACCGGGCTTCGGCAGCAGGAACCGGCTCATAAGACTGCGGGTGGGCGGAAAGGCAGCGGCGGCAACAAAACCGCCGAGGCCACTTGCCAGGCCATAGGTCGCGAGGCGCCCGGTAAGCCCCTCGCCCATCATCATGGCTTCGTCATACAGAAACTCTTCGCCATAGGCGTAGTCGAGCAACGCATTGGTGCGCTGGACCACCCGCGTGTTGATACCCGCCATGACAAAGGGAGCAATCCAGGTATGCGCGTCTTCGTCATATTCAATTGGGGTGCCGCTTGGTTGCTTTGGTCCGTCTCGTAGACCGTCCGGGTTCAATGAGTACGGATCGCGCATGACTTCGAGAACCTGCCTATCGCGCCCCATCTCTTCCATCATATTGATCATGCTGGCGATCGTACCGCCACTGGCGCCGCCCTTCATCGCCTTCACGCGCATCTTGACGCGGGTACATGGCGCATTCGTTTTCTTCTTCACTTGGTTGTTGAGGTAGAACACCCCAAGGTCCGACGGCACCGAGTCAAATCCGCAACAGGGAACAATTCGGGCGCCTGTTTTCTCCGCTTCTTCCTGGTGCGCATCGATCATCCGGCGGATCCATTGCGCTTCGCCTGCAAGGTCCACATAACCCACCCCGTGCTTCACGCAAGCGGCGACGAGCTCGGAGCCGTATTTGGCGTAAGGCCCAACTGTGGTGAGCACAACTTTCGTCTGCTGAACGATAGCGTCGAGAGCATCAGCGTCCGAGGCGTCACCCGTAATGATCGGGATATCTGCGCCGCCAGCCCCGAGGCCGGCACGCACCTCTTCAAGCTTCGATTGGGACCGGCCGCCCATGGCCCATCGCAGGCCGCTGTCCTTGCCGTAGTGGGAGACGAGATATTCGCATATCAGCTTGCCGACAAAGCCAGAGGCTCCCCAAACGATAACGTCGTATTTTGCTCCTGGCCCTGGCATGGGGTCCCCCTCTGTCTGATCAAGACCCCATGCTAGCACTTTGGTGCTATTGCCGAAACGCGCTTAGGTCGCTTTCGCAGTCACTATCCAGACAGCGCCTTTGAGGAAGATTCCATCCTCCGACGCAGGCAAAGCATCCTCAATGCCTTTGACGATTGTCTGCTTTGTTTCTTCTGAGATGGAGGCGTCGCCGACAAATATCCGGCGGAGCGGTCCTCGTTCGATAAGGCCATGAGCCGCCGCTTCCGGGCTGTCGCCCCACGCCATATCAAATTCGACGGGCTCCAAACCGACATCCTTCCACCCGGCATTTTCGAGGACGGACCGAACATATTCCTCGTCTGCAAAGGCGAAAGGACCGGGCGCACGCGGGTCCGCGGGCGCTTCAACTTCAATATGTTGGCGAACTATCGACATGGGAAGACTCACCCAGGTGTTTTCGCGCGGCGTTTTCCAACACGCGAAGCAGAGACGCCCTTCATCCGACATCTGGCGGCGAATGTTTGCGAAGGCAGCTACAGGATCTTCAAAGAACATGACGCCAAACCGCGACATCGCCAGCGTTGCATCTGATTGTAGCTCGTCGGCTTGCACGTCCCTTTGTTCAAACTGAACATTTGGGAGGCCAAGCTTATCTCCACGGTCCTTCGCAAGAGCGAGCATGGGCGCAGAAACATCAACGCCCAGAGCTGAAGCAGCCTGCTTGGCAATCTCCAGTGTTGTTTCGCCAGTGCCACAACCAATGTCGGTCACCACGTCCGACTTGCCGACAGCCGCCGCCTTAAGCAGAACCTCCGTCACCGGGCGCATGGCGGCGTCAAGCGTCTCCTGCCCGGTTACCCAAGCCTCGCCACCCGGACCATTCCAAAACTCTTTCTGATCCTGATTGATTTCCAGCATAAAACTACACTCGCTTTGTTTTTTGTTGTTCCCAGTTTTAACCCCCGGCGTTTCAGCAGGGCGGTGACGAGCATATGGCGTTTAGAATGAGTCGCAAAAAGGTCTGTTCAAAAAGAAACCTGTGCCGACGATCATCCGTGGATTTTTTTGAAAATTCCACTTGGCGGAATATAGACAGAAATTGACCAAAGTCCGCTGGTCGACATGGTACCCATTGTGAACGAACAAACGGGGGAGAATGGTCGTGCACTCACTCAATAAGGGACTTGTGCTTGGCATCAGCCTGAGCGCTTTAATGGCGACTCCAACGCTCGCTGCTGATAGGCAACTCCTCTGGGGAGACACCCATCTCCACACGTCCTATTCCACCGACGCCTTTATGGCCGGCAACAGAGACGCCGACCCTGATACCGCCTACCGTCTGGCTAAAGGCGAACCCGTAATACACCCGTTCAACCGGACACGCGTTCAGCTCAGCAAACCACTGGATTTTCTGGTTATCGCTGACCACGCCGAAGGCCTCGGCGTGTTGGGCCAGATTTATGCCGAAGACCCTGACATTTCTGGCTCCTGGTTCTGGCAGCGTTGGACCAGAGCATTTTTCCTCGAGCGTCTGCGAGGGGCCATCGCTGACCCAGCAGAAGGCACAGCGAATTTCCAGGCAAGAATGGCACAGCCCCTGGTGGCGCCTGGCGACACTGTGGACCCGCTTTCCGTTGGACCCCGGGTCGGCCTCGTCAACGCACTAACTCAACTTCTTCCTATGGAGACCATTCAGAGCATTTCAGCCAGCATGTGGGAAAAATCCGTCACCGCCGCCGAAGCGCATTACGAACCGGGTGTCTTCACCCCACTAATCGGCTGGGAGTGGACTCAAACAGCGAATGGCGTGAACCTGCACAGGGTTGTCATGTCGACGCTCGATGGTAATGAAGCGGCCACAATTGATCCGGTAGGTTCTGACGAAAATCCCTATCCAGAGGACCTGTGGGCGGGCCTTGATGCGCTAACCGAGACAACCAGTGCCCGCTTCCTGTCTATTCCGCACAACCCCAATCTGTCGAAGGGGTACATGTTTGCTGATCGCACCGTACGTGGCGAAGACATCACGGCTGACTATGCGCGCACCCGTATGGAATGGGAACCTGTAGCAGAAGTCACCCAAATCAAGGGCGATAGCGAAACCCACCCCTCTCTTTCACCGGATGACGAGTTCGCCGATTTCGAACAGTTCGAGTTCTATCTCCAGGCCTCACCACAAGGCAGCAGCTACGCCGCCGCACCCGGTGACTATGTGAGGACTGCACTCATGCGCGGAATGGAAATTGAAGAACGGATCGGCGTCAATCCGTTCCAGTTTGGCCTGATCGGCTCAACAGACAGCCACACAAGTGTGGCGTCTGCAGAAGAACCCAATTTTTGGGGAAAGGTTGCCCTCGATTCAACGCCCGAAAACAAGCGCAACCCAGAACCAGGGTCAGGCACGGTCGATATCAATGGCTGGAACATGTCCGCCTCCGGATTGGCAGCAGTCTGGGCTGAAGAGAACACACGCGATTCAATCTTCGAAGCTTTCACCCGAAAAGAGGTCTATGCCACAACCGGACCTCGCATTGCGCTCAGGGTGTTTGGCGGATGGAGCTTCGCCGACGGAGCCCACGAGACCGACAATCTCGCTGAGATTGGATACGCAAACGGCGTCCCCATGGGCGGTGACTTAAGCAGTTCCTCAGCAGACGGCGGCGCGGTTCAGATGCTCATCCGGGCGACGCGAGACCCAGATGGAGCGAACCTCGACCGCGTCCAGGTTGTCAAAGGATGGTTGGGCACGGACGGCACCGCGCAGGAGAAGGTTTTTGATGTCGCCTGGTCGGGTGATCGAGTGCCTGACCCCAACGGCAAGATTCCGGCAGTAGGAAACACCGTTGATCTGGGAACCGGCAGCTTCACCAATGACATCGGCGCCCCGGAAATGTCGGTGCTCTGGACCGATCCGACTTTTGATCCCTCGCAGAGAGCGTTTTACTATGTCCGCGTTCTGCAGATTCCGACGGTCCGTCACTCCCAATTGGACGCAATCGCACTTGGTGTCGGGACCCCTTTTGAGGGACCTGCAACCATCCAGGAGAGAGCCTATTCCTCCCCCATTTGGTATAAACCATAAAAATCAAAGGTTTATTCTTGTCGGGCGGCCTGGGCCCACCTAATTTACTTTAGGTGAAGAAGGCCGAGTCGGCCGGACTTCTTGCTATTGAGTTCGCCGCGGAAAACCATAAGATGAAACGGCGATGTTATAGAGAAGGCTAGCTTTTATGCTTGCCCAAGAGTCGATGGTGATGAGATGCCGCGTTTCAACCTTGGTCTGTCTGCGATAGCCGCCCTTATGCTGTTGGTGGCGCCCGCGCCATCATATTCAGAGACCGAATATGATGCGATACCAGATGAAGCACAGATTGAGCAGAAGACTATCGAAGCTGCCGAAAGCGCTTTAGACGAAACTGAATCACTGGCAACCGCAATCTCTTTTGCTTTTGACTATCTCACAACCTTTGTCAGCGAAGCTCATCCGCCAGATTTTCTCATACATGCAGAAATGAAGGCGACGACGGATAGAATCGATGGCGTTCGCTCAATCCTGCTTATTGGAGAAGACGGTGCTATTCAACATGATGCATTTTCATTTCCGGCACCGCAGATAAATGTCGGCGAGAGAGAATACTTTCAAAGCGCAATCGCCAGCCCAAGATTGATCTTTGGTGAAGGTGCGATTGGGCGAACAAGTGGCGTGCCCTTCATTCCGATTTCTACGCACAAACCTGCTCTTGATGGTGTTCTAACAGCGATTGTTGATCCACGTAAACTGCGTGACAGTTTGGATTGGTGCCGCGGAACAAGTGCGTCCTGTGGTGGTGCGATTGCTACGACCTCTGGAAAAATCGTCACAGCATCACCTGCCAAAGCCCCCATTCACATGGACGTAAGTCGCATTCTTGCAGAAAAAACTGAGCGGACAGGCACATTCGTGTACGAGCGGCCTAACTTTCGAATGTTAGTTGCTTTCAGAAAAAGCGAACGGTTCCCCGTCATCGTCTGGGCTTCCCAGACTCTCGCATCCGATGGCGCTCTCGCCACCCAATAGATAGTCCATAGCAACTCTTCGTTGACCGGGCGTGAGCTCCGAGCCCTCTGCACCTGCTGCGGAGCGCGCTTCCAGCCAGGCCTGGCCCGGCGTCCTGTCCTCACAGGAAGAGAGAATGGTCAACCTACCGAGTTGTTCTTCTCCCGGCGCTTCAGGCCACAGAAGATAGGTCGACGCCGCTGACATAATCAGCACTGCTGCCCCAACAACAATCACCCGAATATCGGGTTTTTGGCGCTTTCCAAGCACGCGCTCCATATGCGCCCTGCCCCGCGCTTGTAAGCCCGCGTCCAGCATAGTCCCTCCCGAACCAAGCGTTTCATTCTACCATATTCCCCCATTTGCGCATCCCGCGCAATGTCCAAGGAGTATGACAAATGACTTTCGACATTCGTTCAGCGACGCTCGCTGACGTCGCTGCTATCACACGACTTCATGTAGACAGCTGGAGAGATACCTACACCTTCATGCCAGACTCGGTCCACACAAATAGATCTTACGCCTACAGATACGAAGAATGGATGGAAATTCTGAGCAACCCCGACCCAGACCATCTGGTCTTGACCGCCTGGGACGGCGATATACTGGTCGGATTCTCCAATTGTCGTCGAAGCGAAGACCCTGATCTCCCGGAGGCAAAAGCAGAAATGCACGCAATTTACTTTCGCAAGGACTATCGCGGCAAAGCAATTGGCTTCCTGCTGTTTGACAGGATGATACGCTTTCTCATGAAGCGAGATTTGTGGCCAACCTGTCTCTGGGCGTTTAAGGACAATCAGTTCCGACACACCTACAAAGCAATAGGCTTTAAGGAGGCTGTCCACAGAGATCGAGTGATTGCCGGCGTGGCCATTCCAGAAGTTGGATATCTGGCGCCGGATTCGCCAGATATATTCTATGCTGCCATCAACCGCCGGCTTCGCGAAGAAGGCGCTGGACAGCAAGTGACGCCACCTGCTCGTCCTGATGCTCTTCTTCCTGCTGCAGCAATTGATCAAACAAGTCCTGAAAGGTCAGAGCAAAGTCTTCAGGATCGAGATTGATATGCGGGCTTTCCTGCGCGAGCAGGTAGGCAACATTGTAAATGGTAACGCGCGTGGCCGCCGGATCTCCGGCGGTCATGCCCGTTCCGGCGCCCGCAAGGCTGCCTTCGCCGGTGAGCAGCCACCTGGCACTAACGCCACGATTCACCAAGTCCATAAGGACAGTCGCCTTAGGCACGCCCTCACCATGTTCATAGCGTTCCCAGGTTTTGCGCTCTAGCTTCCAAAGACCGGCCATCTTGGAAGCATTGAGCCCCATGGCGTTCCGCACTTCGCGAAGCCTGACGCCCAACGCAGCTGTAGATGCTTTTTCGCTCACCGACCAACCTCGCTTCAACGCGATTAAACGATGAAACATAATATCGCAAATCTTGGGCAGACCAATAAAACGAAATATCCCGCACCTAACGAAGGGTCTATCTAGTGACTATACGGAGTGAAAGAGTTTCAACACTCAAAATCAGTAAAACATGCCCCAACGCAAATCGGGTAAATACTTATGGTAAACTATATAACAATCACGTTTTCTAAATAAAACATGTTTAAAATCGAAATTTCATTAAATGGAGACGATTTTTTATTTTAAACATTCATCCCAAATTAACTAGTGCCTTCGAATATAGCAAAACGCCTTGAGGTAGACCGTTAGGGTTGGTGGTCAAGGCTGTAGGGCAAAAAAAGTTCGGTTTGGGGAAAATAATGAATATCCAGGCAATAGTGCCGAGCTCACTCGGCAAGACAAAAACAAGCACTGACACGTTTAAATCGATCGTCGATTCGCTTCCAGTCGCCGTAATGACCTGCGACATGAATGACGAATTTCGCATCGACTACTTCAATGAAAATACCCGCGAGGAACTCGGCAAAGTTGAGCACCTGCTCCCCTGCCCGCTTTCAGAATTGATGGGGCAGTCGATCGACATTTTTCACAAGAATCCAGCCCATCAGCGGGCGATCCTGTCAGACCCCACCCAACTTCCGCACAAAGCCCAGATCAGGCTGGGTGACGAGTATCTCGACCTCTACGTGACAGCGATCATGGCGCCAAACGGCGAATATCTCGGACCTGCACTCACCTGGAGTGTGGTAACAGACCGCGTCCTGAAAGAGCAGGAAACCGCCAGGCTGTTGCGGATGCTCGACGAAATGCCGGTCAATGTCATGATGGCCGACAAAGACTCGCTGGAAATCACCTATGTGAACAAAACCAGCATCGATACTCTGACGCCGCTGGAACATCTTTTGCCAATCAAGGCCAGCGAGCTCAAAGGCGCGTGTATTGACATATTCCACAAGAACCCAGCGCATCAACGAGCACTACTGGCCGACCCATCCAATCTGCCTTGGGAATCAAACATCAAGCTGGGCGATGAAACTCTTTCTCTGAGGGTGTCGCGCCTAGATGATGACGACGGCAATTACATTTCACCACTTCTTACTTGGAGCGTGATCTCGGACCAGATTGAAATGGCTAACAATGTGGCTGAGGCAACAAATCTTGTTGCATCTGCATCAACCGAACTGGATGCAAGTGCGGCTACAATGTCGAGCGCAACGGAAGAGACGACAGCGCAGTCTTCTTCTGTGGCAGCCGCAACCGAGCAGCTAGAAGCAACGGTGACTGAAATTTCTCGTCAAGTGCACCAGTCGTCTGACATAGCACGCGACGCGGTGGCCGAGGCAAAACGGTCAAATGAATCCATCAACGAACTGTCCGAAAGCGCTCAGAAAATCGGCCAGGTCGTCACACTCATCCAGGACATTGCAAGCCAGACCAATTTGCTTGCATTGAATGCAACAATTGAGGCCGCTCGTGCCGGTGAGGCCGGTAAAGGGTTTGCGGTTGTTGCATCTGAAGTGAAAGCGTTGGCCAATCAAACGGCTAAAGCTACCGAAGACATTTCTCTGCAGATTGGAGAAATTCAGAACAGTATGGGTGAGTCAGTAGATTCAATTCAGTCCGTAACGGCGACCATTGAAAAAATGGGCGAGATCACGGAGTCGGTCGCAGCAGCTGTCGAAGAACAGGGCGCCTCTACCAAGGAAGTCAATCAGAACATCCAGGGCGTCATGCAGGCAGCTCAAGAAACCAGCAGCGTTGCTGATCAGGTAAGACAGGCATCCAACGAACTCAGCGAGCAGTCAGAGAAAATGACTGGTTACGTCGATACGTTCTTGAAACAGGTTGGCGCGAAGAAATAGTCCCGGATTTCTTAAAACCGACCAACCTAGACCGCAAGGTGCTCCCACGCCTTGCGGTCTTTTTATTTCCTACATTAGCGCACTGGCCGTAGGTCTGACGTATACCCATGAAGACCGGACACCTCTGCCCTCTGGTGGCAGACACGGAAGCCTCAAAAGCGTTACTGCGCTGCACTCATCTTCCTGACATTCCCCGGTGCCGATTCCACGAACTCGGGATGTGTGGCGAGCCACTGTTCATCAGCCATCGCATAGGTCGGGGATCGCGATGATGGATACTCCCGTGACCGCTCGAACTCATCGCGATTGAGCGGAGACGCCACAACGATCTTGGAAAGCAAAGAAAAGGCACGGATCTTGTTCGCAAGGGTCTGGCGCGCCAAGGGATCCGTTTCAACATAGTGGCGAGCAATATCGTCTATCGTATCGGGACGTTTGCCCCCTACTCGCGCCACTGCATCTGTCGGAGCGCCATGAGCGAACGCATTCTGCTGATAGTCAATCACATAATGCGCGAGCTGTGACTGGGCGAATTTTGGCCGGTTTTGGGCGGCCAGCGCTTTCAAGAACATCTTCATAGACGCGTTGTCGTAGCGAACCGGTCGGCCAAGAGCTCGGCCAAAGGCGTCTGCGATTTCCTGTGGCGATAGAAGCTCAGGTCCTGTCGCGCGGTAGGTCTTGCCGGCGTGATCTTCTGGATTGACCAGTGCGCCAACACTTACAGCAGCAATATCACGGTTGGACGGCGGTGCATTCTTCCCCTCACCCAAAGGCATGGGCATCATTCCCAACTGGGCCATTGGCAGCATGACCAGCGCATAATTGTCAGCAAACCAGCCGGTGTTATTGATCGTCAGTGTCGCGCCAGGGATCCAGTCAAGTATCTGGTCCATCATCCATACTTCCCGCGTCGCGATAGAAGGATGCGACGACGCCGACAGCCACTGACTCATATGCACAACATGTTCGATCTTCGCCTCAGCCGCTACAATGGCAAACAGCGACACTTTGTGAAGCGGATTGGCCTCGACAGGGGTACACCAATAAGCTCGCTGGCATCCTCGAAACGCCTCACGCAAACTGTCTATGTCGTGCAGGTCACCAATGACCACTTCAGCGCCAGCCTTATGAAGAAGCTGTGATCGGGCGTCTTTCCGACGCACCAGAGCCCGCACGGGATAATCCTTTTCGAGGAGCTGAAGCGCGGCCGACATACCAGTCTTGCCAGCCGCTGATGTCACTAAGATCGTAGGTTTCATGGAGTATCCTTTCACTGGTTTCAGCGCGTATCAGCCATCAGGGCTTCTCAAATACGAGATGTAGAAGCGCGATTTTGTCGTTTTGCAGATTTTGAAATGCATTGAGGGCGAAGGTCGGAAATTCAGGCCCCATGACCAGGTGAAGACCGAGCGCCGGCGGCCCACCCATCTCAGAAATACGGTTGAAAGTTTGACTAAACCAATCAATCGCAAGTGTGCTGAGATCACTTCGCGTATGAAGTCGAAAGCCAGCAGTGGCAGCCAGGGTCTCGACTTCCACTTCACTCAGAATATTGTCGTTCTCCGCATCCGATGCCCAAGGCACCGGATAATGACGCCCATCGTCTACGAGCCTGATGGGATCCAGAATGACAAAGCGTCCGCCTGGCTTGAGAAGTCTGAAGGCCTCAGCAAACATCAGCTCGGGCGACTGCAAAAACATATGCACATGAACGGAAAGCACAGCATCGAAACTTTCCGCCCGGTGCGGAACGTAACAGACGTCCGCCACCTCAAGCTGAACCTCTTCATCCAGCCCAACCCAGCCCGTCAGCTCATTGCCCGCTTGTGTGTTGTCGGCGCTAAGATCAACACCCACAACCCGACTACCTGTCTCTCTCGCGATAAACCGTGCTGGTCCTCCCAAGCCCGATCCAAGATCGAGCGTCACATCTCCTGAACCTACTCCTAAGGACCGGACAATCGGCCGAATGGTTTCCAGGCCGCCAACATGAAGCTCGTCCACGCCCGCCAAGTCTTCCAATTTAAGGGCGTCAGTCGTTTTGCCTTCTGAATGGAGTGCGTCTTTGATCCGCGCTTGCAGACTATCTTCCTGCACTACCGCTACATCCGTCATTGGATTTTCCTTTTATAAGATCGTTCGTTCTTAAATTGGGCAGCACGCACTAAATGTGCAAGGGCATCTAGGTCAATTGAGCAAGCGCGGCATGCACCGCCCCGGTGATTATTTTGGGGGGCGCTTTGGCTCTGGCAAGAATAGACAGCCCCTGGAAGCTGACAGCGAGCCCGGCTGCTAGGTCATCAACATTCCGGTCAGCCGCAAGCTCCTTGGAAGATTGAGCATTTGCCAAGGCGTGTCGAAAAGCAGCCGTGAGCTTCTTCAGGTTCTCATGCACAAGTCTTTTGAGGCGATCGTTTCCGTCGCCGAATTCAACCGACGTGTTCGCCATCATGCACCCATTCTTAAACGGCGTATTCTTCGACGCGGCCAAAACAAACTCGAAAAACTCTCTGATAGCATCCAACCCCGCGTCGGGAGCTGTGAGCTTAGCGTAGAGAGTCTCGGAAACGAGCTTCTGATACTTGACGAGCGTTGCAGCGTAGAGACCTTCTTTGTCGTCAAACGCAGCATAGAGACCTGCATGCGCGACGCCCGTGGCTTCAACAAGGTCTCGCACCGACGTCTCTGAATAGCCTTTCTCCCAGAAAAGACGCATGGCTTTCTCGACCAGTTCCTCGGGGTCAAACTCTCTCTTCCGCGCCAAGACTCCTCGCTTCCCGTCCCAACCATCATGTCAAGAATCGCTGATCATCGATCAATAGCCGACTCGAGTTTCCTAACCTGCTCTTTCAGAGCATCAATCTCCGACTGGAGCCGCACAATCTCAGCTGCCAGGACCTGCTCAGGCCGCTCATGTATCGCGCTGTCTAATTGCTCGATCCACAATTTTGCCCGACTGAGGCGCGTCATGACTTCCTGTTTCATAGCTTATCCACCTTTCAAGATCATTCAATCTCATAAATGGGTGGGTCACATTCATATTCAAGATCGTTCGTTCTATTATTGCTAAAAGCAAAGCCGCGACCTGGTGTTCCAGATCGCGGCGGCGCTGAACATTGAAGGTTTGAGCCGTTTATTCCGCGATAAGCGTCGCCCAGTTTTCTTCAGACTTCACGATATTGCCGGGAATGTCCGTCTCCCAGATCGATCGGACAGCAAGCGTTTTATTGAGGTAAAGCCGACCGTCGACAATGCTCCACGCGTTGGGATCGGTTTCGACCTTGTGCGTCCCGAGCGACAATGCGTACGCGCAATAACCGCCATAAGCCGGCGCATACTTCTCAGGATGACTCAAAAAGGTCTCGCGATTTTCGGCGGAAGAAAAGTGCCAGGTCGCACCCTCATATTCAGCCGCGAACGCCGCGCTGCCCTGAACAGGTTTTGCCTGGGTGAAGTAAGCAACAGGATCAGTGCCATGAATGGCGACGCCGCCCTCTGTGTAGACAGGAATGTGGCCGCTGGCGTCGGATGCCGCAAAGGAATTTGCACCAACAAGGATCGCGGCAAAAGCGAAGACAAATGCGCCAACGGCTATATTCAGGCGTCGTGTTGTTTCTGTAATAAATCGGGTCATGGGTCGCCTCTCCAAGTAGTTGCTTGAATACTTAGGTAAGGCACCCCCATGCGACCAATAACCGTTGCGCACAAACCCGTGAGACGAGGTGATCGCCAGGCCGGCTAATCTAGCTAAGCCTGGCTAAAGCCTTCATAGCCTTTCGCTGCTACCTCATCCACCATGGCCACATAGTCCGGAAACCCGATAAACGGCATGAAGACCCGTGGTTTGCCGGGCACATTTGCGCCCAGATACCAGGAGTTACATTGCGGATAGAGCGTCGCTTCCGACCGCATATTGACGATCTTCACCCATCGATCCTCCGCGGCGGACTCTGCTTCAAAGCTAGATATGCCCCTCTCGTCCGCCCAAGCAATCACCTGCGCGATATATTCAGCGTGCTGCTCAATACCCGTCACCATATTAGCAAGGACAGAAGGACTCCCCGGCCCCGTCATCATGAAAAGGTTCGGAAAGCCTGCGGACGCGAGACCCAAATAGGTGCGCGGACCCGCAGACCATTTTTCCTTCAGCGATAAACCGTCTCTACCTTGAATATCGATCTGCAGCAGAGCTCCCGTCATCGCATCGAAGCCTGTCGCGAAAACCACAGCGTCGAACTCAAAACTCTGCCCCTTTGCCTCCAACCCGGTGGTTGTGAAGCGCTTTATGGGCGAGGCACTTACATCAACCAACTCAACATTGGGACGGTTATAGGTTTCAAAATACCCGCTGTCCGCAACCAACCGCTTGCATCCGATGATCGAGTCAGGACAGAGGATATCGGCCACCTCCGGGTCCTTTACAATTTCGCGGATCTTCTTTCGCACAAAGTCGGCAGCAAATTTGTTTGTCTCAGGGCTCGCGCCGATGTCTCCGAAGGCGGACAAGAACTGGAAGCCCCCATAGCCCCAATATTCTTCAAACCGGGCATCCCGCTCCTCAGGTGTCACCGCCAGGACGGAGTCTTCCCTTCGCACAAAATGAGCGCCAAAGGCAGCTGGCTGTTGATAGGACGCCGCACGAAACGCCGCATAGTCCGCCTTGATCGAGGCAGCGACCTCCGGATCGAGCGGCATATTGCGGGCAGGCACACTAAAGTTCGGCGTGCGTTGAAACACAGTGAGATGTTTGGCCTGCTCTGCAATAAAAGGAATGGACTGAATGCCCGACGAGCCGGTGCCAATCACCGCAACTCGCTTGCCTGAAAAGTCGACACCCTCTTTGGGCCAGGCGCCGGTGTGATAGGTCGCACCGGAGAAATCAGACAGCCCCTCAAAATCAGGCGTGTTGGCGGCAGACAGGCATCCGGTCGCCATGATGAGATAGCGGGCGCTCACGCGGTCGCCGCAGTCAGTCTCAACAACCCAAACCTTTTCTGTCTCGTTGTATTTGGCCGTGATCACCGAAGACTGAAACTTGAAATGACGCCTGAGATCAAACCGGTTAGCCACATGATTGGCATAGGCGAGAATCTCCGGCTGCGGCGAGTAGCGTTCGCTCCACTCCCATTCCTGCTGCAACGCCTCTGAGAACTTGTAGGAATACTCCATGCTCTCGACGTCACAGCGGCATCCCGGGTAGCGGTTCCAGTACCAGGTGCCCCCTACATCATCTCCGCGTTCGAACCCCTGAACCGACAGCCCTTTTTCCACCAGCAAATGGGTCATATACATGCCCCCAAAGCCAGCGCCGACGACAATGGCGTCCACGTCGCGGGCCGCAATCTCCTGATTTTGCACCGAGTTCTCCTCCCTGGTGACGCAAAATTAACGCCTTTTCTTGGCGTTTTCTTGAGCGTTTACAAGCCATCCTCTAATTCAGCGTTTCTGCCAACATTCCCGGTATTGACACCGGTGTAAGTAGCGCCTATATAAGAATGACAATTTGTCATTACAGAATGCGATGAGGAGCACATTATGACAAGTCCTGTTCCCTATATTGACCCTGCTCGCCAGCGCTCGCGTATCAAGCCGCTGAAAGCCTGGAAGCACATGCAGAAGCTGATCGCGGACAAAGAAGACACGGCACAAGTCTTCCACATCATTGAAGCGCTGAACGGCAATGTGAAAGTTAACGACTTCGAGCGCTTCATGAATTCTGACCAGGGTCCTGCCCTACTGGCAAAACGCGCCGACCTTCCGCCGATGCTTGACGATCATGCGCCTCTTAAAGAGCTGCCCCAAGGTACAGTCGGCCGCGCTTATGTAGAGTTTATGGAACGCGAAGGGTTGAGCGCCGCCGGTCTTGTCGCCGAAAGCGAAAAGAACAACGCCAACCGTCAGCAGTTCGACGACGACTTGGCCTGGTACATGAACCGTGGTCGCGATACCCATGACCTCTATCACGTGCTGACCGGCTATGGCCGCGATGCGCTGGGCGAAGCAGCCCTGCTGGGCTACACCCACAGTCAGCATGGCGGACTGGGCATCAGCTTCATCGCTTACATGGGCGGACGTACGATTGCCAAAGAAGCACCGCGCAACGCGAACATCAAAGAAGTAATCGCCGAAGGCCGCCGCAACGGTAAAACCGCCGCACGGATCGTCGACCAGGATATTGACGCGCTTCTACGTGAGCCGATTGCAGACGCCCGCGCCCGCCTGGGGATCAAAGAACCAGTTCTCTATAAGCGTGCGCTGGAGGTCTTCTCCGAGTACGAACTCGATCCAGCCGCGGTCGCCGCCTGACGCGGTAGCAACCTGCCTATCAATTATTGCGAGGAGGCATAGTCATCTATGCCTCCTTTTGCTTGAGTGAATGAAGAAGGCAGGAACCAGACCCAAAAAGGAAATCGCCATGCCGATGACAAAGATCATCGGCAGCCCCAGATCCTCTGCAGGTACGGACAAAAGCGCCCCAAACAGACTGAGCCCCAGCGACGACCCGATCTGACTGGCAAGGCGGCTGACGCCAGAGGCGGTTCCAAAGAGTGACGGTGGCACGGCGGTCGCAATGATGGATGTCAGCGGCGGGTAAGCGAACCCATGGCCAACTCCCTGCAGCACCAAGCCACCAACAAGAACGGGTACGCTGAACAGATAGACGCCGAGCCCCACCAACAAGAGCCCCACAGACTGCAACACAATGCCGGTGACAGCGCCAAAGCGTTCCCCATGCCGGGCAGCAAGGGTGCCACCCATTGGCGTCGCGATGGTCAGGCTGGCGGTGCGCAACAGCATGATGCCGGCAGCGACGGACACGCTGTAGCCAAAATGACCGATCAGAACCAAAGGGGTCGCCACAAGACCACCGAGATACGATCCCTGAAGCAGAAACGACGTCACGACGGGCGCATTGAAGTTCCGCGCTTTCAGGAGCATAGGGGGCACGATGGGGTGTGCCACCTGCCGCTCGAAGCGAAAGAACAGCAAAAGTCCGAGACTGCCCGCCACAAGCGTGCTCCAGGTCATCCACGGCGCGATCGCCTCTTCTGAGATCGTTCCGATCGAAAAGAGCAGAAACAGCAGGGATACGATCAGTATGACATTTCCCAGATGATCGAACGCCGCTGGGCGCGCTTCGGTCTCCGGCAAAGCCCGCACAGCAATAATCCAGGCGATCAAACCTGAGATGATCTGGAACATGAATACCGACCGCCACCCGAAAAAATCGACAAGCGGTCCACCCAGAATGAGCCCGAGCGCTGCTGACCCCGGCCCGCCCATGGACCACCAACCGATCACCCGCGTGCGCTCATCATCGGTGAAAACATGAAAGAGCAGCGCCATGGCCGAAGGGGTCGTGGCACCCGCAATAACCATCGAAATCACGCGGAACCCGATAAGGGACCAGATATCCCAGGCGATAAAACAAAGGCCCGCAAAGATGGTCGACCCAGCAATGCCGAAAATGAATAGACGCCGATGCCCATACATATCACCGAGTTTGCCCAGAAGCGGCAGGCACACGGCGCTGATCAGCATTGGTGCGGAGACCGACCAGGTGGCGAGCGCTTCTGTCACCTCAAACTCTTCGGCAATCTGCCCCAATGCCACTGTGAGGATCGTAAAGGGAAAGCCAGTCGCCAACATGCCGATGAGCGTCACATAGAGGACCCGGCGCGACTGCGTCCGCTTATCAACTTCTGCGATAGGTTTGCTCATGGAGGCGGTTAGGACCCGGACTGAGAAAGACAGTAAAAACTGGGCCTAACCTAGACATCACAAGCCGATGGTCAATGGAGCATTGGTCCTATGACCGAGGAATTTCGCAACTGCTAAGGGAGATATGCACAACTAAAATCTGTATGACCTGAGTATCTAGCGTCAGAGCCTCAGCACCTGCTTGTAAAGACACACGAAACGTCGAGAGGCGCACCAATCTCAAACCTTGGACCAGCGCTCAGGAGAAACGCTGGATCGCTGATTAAGGCAGAGCAGTAATCGCGTTTGGCCAGTCCCAGCGACTGGCGGTGAGCGGTGCACAATGCCGCTGTCTACACCCCCAGTGCCGCTCCCCTTAAACATCGCCACATCATGTGCACGGAGTCGTTCCAGTGGCCCGTTATATTCCGTCTGTTCACGCAGCGCCCGCGCCGCGGAAAGTGGATGAACCCATTCCGTTGAAGAGCCACGATAGGTTGTCAAAAGTCGCGCTTCCACCCAATCACGATGAAACTTCCAACAGGCATCATCACTAATCCGTTCAAGACGAACATCAACGAGTTCGCCTTGGGTGATACGCGCATACGCTGCGACCAACTGTTGGGCATCGCTGACCAGCAGGTCTCGCATTTCGCCCGCCGGCATATCACAGCCATCCAGATGCGGTTCTAATGCATATTGAAGATCGTTCGGCCGGACCAGCACCCGCAGGTGGGGAAGTTGCGAAGGGGTCAAACTATCCAGCCAGGTGCCAAGGCGATCCGGCAGCGTGCGCTGCCAGATCACCAGCTCTACGTTGGGCCTCCTTATATCCCCAAGGCGCGCAACAGAACCGCAGGTCACAATTGGGCCCTCGCTGCGTGCTGACTCTTTGACAGTCTCAAGAACCGCCACGTTAGAGGGACTCTCTGATCATCGCTTCAAAGTCATCTGCGCTCGCCTTCCGCGGATTGCTAAGAGCAGAAAGGTCTTTTTGAGCGTATGAAATCAACTCAGGAATATCCGCCTCTTCAACGCCCATGGTACTTAAGCCAGATGGCAGACCGATATCAGCATTCATAGCGGACACCGCATCGGCCAGGTCAGCACCTGGCGCCAACCCGATGGCCTGACGAAGCCGCTCATATTTCTCGCCGCACTCTGGCGCATTGAAGCGCAGCACTGCAGGCAGGAACACAGCATTGAGGGTGCCATGATGAAGGTTCAATCGCTCTATACGGCCAGCGGCATGGCTCATAGCGTGAACCGCACCAAGGCCCTTAATGAATGACAGGGCCCCTTCTGTTGAACACATCATCATCTGCCAGCGGGCATCACGATCCTGACCGTCTTTAACAGCCGCAGGCAAGTAACGCCAACCGCGCCAGAGGCCATCCAACGCCACACCCTCGGCAGGTGGATTAATGGTCGGTGTAAGGAACGCTTCGATGCAATGAGTAATGGCGTCCATCCCAGTGGCGGCCGTCATCATTTTGGGCAGTCCCAGCGTCAGCTCGGGATCGCAGATAGCTGCTTTGGGAATAAAGAGCGGGCTCGCAAAGGTCAGTTTACGTCCATCGTCCATGATGATGACGAAACCCACAGAGACCTCACTGCCCGTTCCAGCTGTGGTAGGCACAGCAATCAAGGGAGCAACTTCCTTGACGAGCTGCCCACCGCCGGCAAGAGGGTCATATTGGGCGAGCGGACCACCACTCCCTGCCAGCAGAGCGACCGCCTTGCCGAGATCCATCGAGGAGCCACCTCCGATGGCAATAACACCATCGCATCCCTCTGAGCTATACTGATCGAACGCCTTCATCACCGCTGCTTCTGTCGGGTTTCCCGGTGTCTCATCGAAGACTGAGATCGGAACGTTCGCGTCCAGCGCGCTGGTTACTGCGTCGACAAGACCGACTGCCCTCACCCCGGCATCAGTAGCAATGAACGGCTTCGAGATGCCTGCTTTTTGAAGCTCTGCCGGAAGTTGCTGCACCGCGCCAAAATCAAAATGCGTGGTGGTAAGATATGTCAGTGTTGCCATGGTGGTCCCATTGTTCCTTTGTTCAGTGTGATTTTGTGGGTGGGCGCTTTAACTGTGCGCCAAGCTGCATAAGGTGCGCGGCAACCCGCGCAGGATCTCCGCTGCGCCCTGCCATCTCAATGAGCTCAAATGTCAACGCGTCAAGCACGGCATCGGAAGGCACCCAAGCCTCACCGGCCTGCGTAATGGCCCTTTGGAGAAGTCGGCGCGCCTTTTCTACGTCTTCCGCATGTACGACCGCGATCGCCTCAGTCACTCTGCCGCCTCCGAAGCGCGTCGCCACACGGGGAACGGATCGTTGAGTTTTTTCCAGACCGCGGGCCGCATGGCTCTCTTGTCTGCATCGCCGACAAGGCACGCATCGAGCCGCCGACGGAGCGCCGCCTCGTCAAAATCGGTGCCGATGAAGACAATTTCCTGGCGACGGTCTCCATATACTTCGTCCCAGGTTTTGGCGATATGCTGTCGCCACTCTGGGTGGTCGGGCCACCGGTTCTTGGGCACGCTCGCCCACCAAAAACCCATTGCCTCATGCCGCACGAGAGCACCAGCTTGGCTCAACTCGCCAACCCAATCCGGGCGGCTCGCCAGCCAGAAGTGACCCTTCGCTCGAACAATCCCTGGCCAGGAGGAGTTGATAAAGGCGTGAAACTTCTCGGGATGAAAAGGACGGCGTTCCCGATAGACAAAGCTGCGCACGCCATACTCTTCCGTCTCCGGTGCGTGGTCAGCAAAGCCATAGAGCTCCTTAAACCAGAGCGGATGTTCCTCAGCCTTTTCATGATCGAATTTGCCGGTATCCAACACCTTGTCTAAGGGCACACGCGACATGCTCGTTTCAATGAGTTCCGCATCTGGATTGAGCGAGCGGATGATCTTTCGGGCTGCATCAATCTCTTCTGGCGTCGCAGCGTCAATCTTGTTCAGGATGATCACATCAGCGAATTCCATCTGATCAACGAGCAAGTCGACCAGAGTGCGGGTATCTTCGTCGCCGAGTGACTCACCACGATCTTTGAGGAAATCGGTGGAAGCATAGTCGCGGAGCAGGTTTGCAGCATCGACCACCGTCACCATCGTGTCGAGACGCGACACGTCCTCAAGGCTCTCGCCCTCCTCCGTCCGAAAGTTGAAGGTGGCCGCCACGGGCAGTGGTTCCGAAATGCCAGTCGACTCAATAAGAAGGTAATCAAAGCGGCCATCCTCCGCGAGCCGCCGCACCTCCGTCAGTAGGTCATCGCGCAAGGTGCAGCATATACACCCATTGGTCATCTCGACGAGCGTTTCTTCCGTGCGACTTAAATCAGCCCCGCCGTCCCGGATGAGATCGGCATCGATATTGACCTCGCTCATATCGTTGACGATGACCGCAACGCGCTTGCCTTCCCGGTTGTTGAGAATGTGGTTCATCAGCGTGGTCTTACCGGCACCAAGAAAGCCAGACAGGACGGTGACAGGCAGGTTCGGTTGGTCGAGCAGCTGGGTCATGGCGGACTTTCAATGGGCTTTGCGGCATCAATCGCAAAAGATGGGGGGCATCAGGATGGAACGGGCACAATCGGTTCTTGCTTCGAATTCGCGCAACGTTATAACATTGCATAACTTGAACGCAAGAAGGGATCAAAGCCATGGCAGCTCGGTCGATCCAGCCCAGGCCTTGCAGCGACGCCAACTGTCACGGCAAGCATTCACCGGCGGAACGGGTGGCGCTGGCTGCCTCCCTCTGCGGAGAACGTGGCGTAAAACTTACTGACCTGAGGCGCCAGCTCCTCGAGATGCTGTGGGAGAAAGGTCGCCCAACCGGGGCCTACGAACTGATCGAAGAACTCAAACTCCGCGGCTCCCGCCCTGTCGGCCCTCCCACCGTTTACCGGACACTTGAGTTTCTGATGTCCCAAGGTTTCGTCTCCAAGATCGAAAGCCTGAACGCCTACATACCGTGCGCGCACCCAGAACGCCGGCATGATTGTCTCTTCTTCATCTGTGGCACCTGTGGTTCCTCCGCCGAAATGGAAGACCCTCGGGTAGCACAATTGCTCACGGAGGATGCTGCCGTCATGGGGTTTCAAACAAAACGTCAGGTGATTGAAGTCGAAGGAACCTGCACAGATTGCAGCGCGGCGGCCACAACATGACTGGACCGCGATGTGCTAAGGCTGAATTGAAACTCGATAAGCCCTAGCAATGTTGTTTGACTGCACGAGCGTCATCTACGCTGTGGCCGAGAACGGTACTATCGTGCCAAGTTCACTGAAGTCGCCGGGTTCAGATCTTCGCGCGGGTCAGTGAGGTACCCTGCCGAGAAAGAGACAGCGACCGCTTGATCTTCCGTATCCAGACAGAGCTTGTGATTATTGTCCCCATCACCGAGATCAGCCAGTGCGAAGGGCGTGATATCCTCTCTGGACCCATCAGCACGCTCGACGGTCACCTGGTATTCTTGGCGTTCAAGATCATCTGCATCATTGCGGCCATTGGGTTTCGTCACGCCACCGTCCCAAACAGCCCGCACAATCTGTTTGGTTCCAGCTGGACAGCCGGACCCACCACCGAAAGGAATGCCTGTTGACGGAGCACCAAGAGACCAATCGTTCATCGGGATAATCTCCGCCAAAACCAAGGTCGGGCCGTTTTCCAGGGGCGTCACATCCACCTGCATTCCCCTGAAATTGACTGACCCGTCCTCTGACAGAACGTTCCCGACAATCTCGACGGTGACAGGCTGGTCTTCAAGGCTCCCATACTGACCAACCAGCAAGGCAGTACGAAGCTCTCCTACGTCATCGGCGGGCGCTAAGGTCAGGCACATAACCTCGCCGATAGCTCCCGATGCGGTCGTCACCTTTATATCGCCGGGCTCCAGCGTGGTAGGATCAACTTCCTGAGAAAAGATGATAGGCATGCCATCTTTTCCGTTCGCACCCTCACAAATGACGAGGCCTGCGAGAGGCGGAAGCGCATCGTCCAAGCCAAAAAATGCCGACAAGAGCGTCGCATCACTTCCGTCAGCAGCGACGGTGTTGGTCACATCGGTCTCTGTCGTGTCTGCCTGGGAATAGGCATCGAGCGTTCGTTCAAAAGTCAATGCATAGAAGAAGTTGCTGACCACATTGGTTCGCATCTCCGCAACAACACCAACAGCGACGATCAGAACAATCACACCTAGAGCAATATTTCTGAATGACATGAGCCCCACCCTCTTCGACATGTTTCACCCAGCTTACACCCGATTATGCCAGGTGCGAGAGAGTCTTAAACACCGTGTCCTCCCCACACAAAGTCTCGCCGTGATACCTGCCAATAGAGCGGCAAATCTAAAGCAAAAAGACGAGCCATATATCCAATACAATTCAAATTTTATGATGTATCGTGATGCCATTAGTATTCTGGCGATGATGATCACAAATTTTGGAAGTAACGGGGATAGCACTGAAAAAGATAAACAATCCGCCTGATGCTGCAGCGCTGATGATGTCAGCGAGAAGTTTCGGCAATTACGATCTTGCGGGAGCGCTTGCCGACCTTATCGACAATAGCATCAAGGCTGATGCAAAGAATGTCTGGATTCTCTGTAAGTTCAACAATGGAGACCCAATCGTTTCAGTCCGAGACGACGGGCATGGGATGAGTGCCATGGAGCTCGAGCAGGCAATGAAGCCTGCTTCCACCAATCCTACGGCTGAAAGATCCCCGGATGATCTGGGGCGCTTTGGCTGGGGTTTGAAATCAGCGTCGTTCTCGCAATGCCGCGAACTTGTCGTTCTTTCGTCGTAAGAGGGATCGCGAAATGGTGCTGTCTGGAATCTCGACGATATCGACAACTGGTCCATGGGCGTTCTTGGAGGGGCGGAAATAGACAATGCTGCCAGTCGACCATTCGAGGGCGACAATGGCACCGAGGTCATCTGGCGGAATTGCGATCGACTTTCGGAAGGCACAGCCGTCACCAGCGCTGGTTTCAACGGAATTGTCAGGCACGCTGCCGATAGATTGGCCCTCGTCTTCCACCGGTTCATTGAAGGCAAGTCCTATCGCTCGCAGCTGACAATTCATCTCAACGGAACACCTCTGATACCCTTCGATCCGTTCCATGCGGGACATGCTGCGACCCAAAGACTCGAGTCAGAACCGCTCGCAGTGGCAGGACATGTTGTCCGCGTACAACCGTATATTCTTCCACATTACTCAAAGCTCGGGGAAAATGAGTACGAGAAGCTTGGCGGCGAGGAAGGGTTTCTCCGAAACCAGGGTTTCTATGTTTACCGCAACGACAGGCTGATTATACATGGGACGTGGTTTCGACTAGCCAAGTACGGTGAACTTTCACAACTGGTGAGGATCAGTGTCGATATCCCCAATTCAATGGATGACATGTGGAAGATTACCGTCGACAAGAGCGATGCCCAGCTCCCCACCGTATTGAGAAATCGTCTCAAGCAGATAGTTGACGGGCTTCGTGGCAAGTCTGCCCGGGTATACCGGTCACGTGGAGGACGTCTTGATGATCCAAGATCAGTTTCGGTCTGGTCAAGGCACGCCCGTAACAGCGAAATAAATTACTCTATAAACCGGGAGCATCCCGTCGTCTCACGACTACTTGATGCAGACTCGGACGGCGAAATTCGTGCACTTCTGCACCTGATCGAACAGAATTTTCCTGTAACGGCTTTTAGCAATGACGTTTCACTCAAACCAGACGCGCTCTCTCAATCATCCACGAGCAGAGAAGAAATGAAGCGCCTGCTCCACCGGACCATACCGCACCTGCTTGCGAACAATAATGGCGATCTGGGCACAATGATGGAATCTCTCAAATCGATGGAGCCGTTTAGCAAGAACTGGCCAATGGTCGAAGAGTATATTTCAGGCAAGAGGTGGTGATCATGGATCTGACCGCTGAAACGGCATACTTCAAAAGCAAGATACGCAAGGCATATGCTGACGATCTCAAACGGATGGTTTCGATTCCACCAGAAGCGATCAGCGAGGTCTTGAGTGACAATCCTTTCCCACTGTCACCAGAAGCACTTGAGACCATTCGAAAACAGCTTGAGTACTCGTTTTCTGTCAGGCAGGACAAGGGCGCGACCATTCTCAGCGATTACAAGCCCTGGCTATCGGCGCGCAGGGGAGAAATAGAGTTTCGCTACTGGAACAGACTGCGCAATTATTTTCTCGGCGATGATGTTCTGCCAGAAAACGTCGTGTCGCGGCTTGACGAAATAACAAACGACGTCCTCGATTACTGCGGCAACCCAAAGGATGGAGGACGGTGGAAAAGACGCGGCATGGTTATGGGCCATGTGCAATCAGGGAAAACAACAAACTACGCGTCGCTCATCAGTAAGGCTGCCGACTCTGGATACAAGATCATCATTTTGCTGGCCGGCATGACCAATTCGCTGCGCAAGCAGACCCAAGACAGGATAGATCAGAATTTCATAGGAAAACGGTCGCTTTTCAATGAAGTCCGCCCGGAACTCATGCCAATCATGACCTACTGTGACTATCGACGGGATGAGAAACTCCTTCACCCGGCTTTCGGCACAACATTCGATCAGGACTTCCACAAGGCAGTTTCGAATTTCGGCGTATCGCTTGACAACCTTCGAGACCCGATAATCTTCGTTACCAAGAAGAATAAGTCGATCCTGACCAACCTCTACGAATGGATCGAATCACAGGCACCGGATCAGCAGATTTCCTACCCTCTTCTTCTGGTTGATGATGAAGCCGACAACGCGTCAGTGAATACGAAGAAACAGATCAAGAAAAACTCTGGCTCCGGAGCAGCGGCCTCGAATACCACCGCCATAAACGGACTCATCACGGATATTCTCGGCAAATTTTCACGCTCAACCTATGTTGGATACACGGCAACACCATTCGCCAACATTTTCATTGATCCTGACACAGAGGAACAGATGGGGCGCGAGGATCTTTTTCCGAGGCACTTCATCAAAGCCCTTGACCCACCGACCAATTATGTAGGTGCAACGAGAGTGTTTTCCGAAGACGGAAGCCTGAGGGCTGACATGGTGAACGTCGTCGCAAGCAAGGACTATGAAGACATTCTTCCGCTGAAGCACCCGCGGACTCTGGAGCTCAAGGGACTGCCCTCAACACTGCTCGAAGCCATAAGGGTATTCGTTCTGGCCAGAGCCATTCGAATTCTGCGCGGTGATGGTCACAAGCATTGCTCGATGATGATCAACGTCAGCCGCTTCAATGACGTCCAGGAGAAGGTCCATGGACTCGTCTATGAGTATCAGAAGCAACTGGATGATGCGATACGGGTAAATGCAGGGTTCGGGACCGACGCACTGAACGACCCCGACATCAAGGCGCTCAATGACTCATTCAGAACGGAATACTCTGGTGTGGAGTTTTCTTTTGAAGAAGCCCTCTCGGTTCTTCCGGAAGCTTCGAGAACGATCATCACCCGCACAATCAACATGAAGGGCGGCGAACTCGATTATGATCGACACAAGAGCACCGGACTGCACGTCATCGCGATTGGCGGCCTAGCGCTAGCCCGCGGCCTTACACTCGAGGGTCTCGCCGTTACATACATTCTCAGAAATGCGGGGGCTTCAGATACGCTGATGCAGATGGCGCGGTGGTTCGGTTATCGCCAGAATTACGAAGACATCTGCAGGCTATACATCTGCAAGACGGCAGTCGAGCATTACGAATATATTGCAGATGCCATTGAAGAACTACGATCCGAAATCAAGAGAATGGAAGTCAGAGGCGATACACCGGAAGACTTTGGCCTGAAGGTTCGTCGTAGTGAGACCGGTATCCGTATCACCGCTGCGAACAAGATGCGAACCGCGAAAGAGATGATGCTGGCGCAGAGTTTCGACACTCGTCACGTCGAAGGCTATGCCCTCGAAAATAATCGTGAGACCAATACCCGCAACCTCGACCTGGTCCTTGAGTTTCTAGGCGAACTCGGTCCGCCAGCTGCACCAACCGCATTCGAAGAAACAGAACAAAAGAAAGAGGCCGAGAAGCATCTCGTCTGGCAGAAAACCACTGGATTGTCAGTTCTCGAACTTGTCCGGAAATTCCGTTTCCACGCAGACCAACCAGCGTTGGGGCTGATTGACGGACGCAGCTCGCTGTTCAGCGACTACTGCCTTGACCGGATCAAGAGTGAACTATCCGAGTGGGACGTGGTTGTTCCGTTAAACCTCGGACGAGACCCGGATCTCCTTACAATTGACCTGCCTACTATTTTTTCACTGCCCCTCAGAAATCGCAATAGCGCAGATATAAAAACAGTGTCCGGCACATCCGTGTTCAAGCCAACCGGAGACAAGAACAGTGTCAGAGACCCTCGAGAAGATCCACCTCTACTTCTGACCGGAGCAAGCCGCGAGAAGGCACTCGATATGCGAGCAAGAAAAATACTGAAGGGTGATCGCCCCTTTTGCGCGATGCGGTCGCGTCCGCTCATGCTTGTCCACTTCTTCAGGAGTGATCTGGACAAGGCCGGGTTCATGCTCAAGGACACTCCAATTGTATCGCTCAGTTTTTGCATGCCAGAAACAAGCATCAAGTCCAGCCCACGATTATACCAGGTCAACAAGGTCTACCAGAAACAGCTCGAGACACTTGTCGAAGAAACAGACGATGATGAGGCCTTGTTCGATGAGCAATGAACAGGACCCATGGGAAACCATCAAACCCGGCTCGACTACCTCAAGCAGAACGGAACGACGCGCACATCCAACGCATCCAATCGATTTTTATCGCGCTCGCCTTGCAGACGGACGATATCTGTTTGTCCTCAAGGGACTTTCCGACCTCGAAGAACGAAGGTTTCCGACCCTCGGCGGAATCAATCTGAGTCAGCAGCAACTATCAGATGGCACATACGAACTAATACTGGAGCTTGTCGATACTGAGCAGGTTTCCCTGTTCCGGGCGCTATCCGAAGACCTCCTTGCATCAACCGACGACCTTGCAGAAGGGAGATCAGATCTAGCAGCCGAACGGCTGATAATCCGCCTAGAACGATGGCAAGCCATGCTCCGGAAGAAACTTGACAGCTTGCTTTCGCGCCAAGCGATAATCGGGCTGGTCGGAGAGCTCCTGTTTCTCAGAGATAGACTCCTGCCGATCCTCGGCGTGGAACAGGCCCTACGCGCATGGCGCGGGCCACACAGAGACGAACAGGATTTCGCAAACGGAGATCAGATCTATGAAGTGAAAACTCAGCTGAACACAGCTGATCAGTATCTTCTGATCAGCTCCGAAGCCCAGCTTGATATCACTTCCGGCAAAATCGCTGTATGCCATCAGACTCTCTCTTCCTGCACGGATGATGAGCATGACTCTGAGTCTCTCAATCAGCTTGTCGAAGACATAAGGGAAAGGTGTCTTGCGCACTCTTTGGTCACTCGTGACCTTCTTGACGCAGGTCTTCTCGCAGCGGGTTATCAGACGAGACCCGAATATGATGAGGAAAAGTGGAAACCCGCACAGTCAAGGTTTTTCGAAGTTATAGACGACTTTCCGCGGCTGGTGCCGACGCTTTTGCCCCCTGGGGTATCCAAGGTGAGTTACCGTATCACGCTTGGCACATGCGAGCGTTTTGAAAGGTCCCAGAAGTGGCTGGATGGGGTTATCCGTGGCCGAGACTGATTCCGACTCCCAATTCGAAGAGTTCTGGGATGAACTCTTACGAGACGCAGAGGTTTCTGGTGAACCTCAGAGGGCATCCTTCTTCCGAATGTACGCCGAACTGGCGGCCGAAAATGGCGACTGCACAGACCTTGTGTACTGTCCGATAATCCGTGAAGGCAGCCGTCCGTATCAGGTCGACGGATATGCACTCGATCGTGCGAGAGGTGAGCTCCACATTGCTGTTTGCGACTTTCGATCCGAGCGCGAACTTCAGAACCTGAACGCAGACGGAATAAACTCGATATTCAACAGGGTTCGCAGATTCTGCGAATACGCAATCAGGGAGGACTTTCTCAAGGAACTCGAGGAAGTTAGCTCAGAGTTCGAACTTGCGTGGTTCATTCAGGAGAATGCAGACTTCGTAAAGCGTATTCGTTGCGTGATGTTTTCCAACGCTCGTCTCGCGACGCGTAAGAAAACGCTTGAAGCCGGGAATGTGATCGGCGCCGAGATGACCTTCAACATCATCGACTTCAATCGATTTATTGACATCCAGAATGCCATGGGCGGTGTAGAGCCAATCGAACTGGACGTTACGGAACTCAACGGCGATGTGCTGCCCTGTCTGGAGGCACACTTCGAAGAAAGCGACTATGAGTCCTACCTGGTTGTGATGCCTGGTTCGTTACTTGCAAGAATCTACGGCCTCTACGGCGCGCGGTTGATGGAGCAGAATGTCAGGACCTTTCTGCAGGCTCGCACCAAGGCGAACAAGGGAATAATCCGAACCGCAAACGATGAGCCTGAAATGTTCTTCGCTTACAATAACGGCATCACGGCCACCGCGAGCGGCGTCGAGATTGAAACCGGAAACAGCGGCACGTCAGGCATTTCGCGGATCAGGGATCTTCAGATCGTGAATGGCGGCCAGACCACTGCGTCACTTCTCTATGCGCGAGATCGAGGACAGGCGGATCTTTCGAAAGTTTTTGTACAGATGAAGCTTTCCGTGGTGAAGCCCGAGCAGGTCGAAGATGTTGTTCCCCTGATATCCCGGTATGCGAACACCCAGAACCGCGTGAGCGAGGCAGACTTCTTCTCGAGCCATCCCTTTCACGTGGAAATGCAACAGATTTCACGAAGGCTTTCCGCGCCTGTTGCGGCCGGAGCACTTTCTGCCACCCGATGGTTTTACGAGAGAGCTCGTGGTCAGTACAGAAATGAAGGCACACTCCACAGTCCGACGGATCGCAAGAGATTCGAAGCAGAATTCCCGAGATCCCAAGTCATCCAGAAGACGGATCTGGCCAAATACCATCTCACTTTTGATGGCAAACCGCATATCGTGAGTCTCGGGGCGCAAAAGTGCTTCCTGCAATATGCCCAGGAAGTCAGCAAAAAATGGGAACAATCAACAAAACAGTTCGGTGATGAGTTCTTTCGCCAGGTTGTTGCCAAGGCAATCATCTTTCGATGGCTCGACAAGCACGTCGGGACGGCAGAGTGGTACAAGGATGACCGAGGATACAAAGCCAACATCATAACCTACACTCTGGGGTGGTTAGTGGAGAACCTTGCTCGCGTAGAGTCATCCGCTCTCGATTTCGAACTAGTCTGGAAATTTCAATCCGTCCCGGAGGAACTGCAAACCTGCCTTTCCGTCCTCGCTCCACAAATCGCTCAATGCATCAAGTCACCGCCGCAAGGCGTTTCCAACATCAGCGAGTATGCAAAATCTCAGGCATGCTGGAGCCGCGTCAGCGCACTTGAAATCCGTCCTGCTTGCGATTTCAGTTCGTTCACAATTAGCCTCGAAGAGCAGAAAGAGAAGACGCGAGATGCGAAAGCAGCAAAGGCCATCGATGATGAAATCATCTTTGAAACGCTGCTTGCAAACAACATCAATCGTCTGCCAGGGATTCGCGAGGTCGCTGAACGCAATCGTCTGCTGTCCCCCCTGTCGACCAGGGCTTTGCAGAAGTCTCAGAACGGCAGCTTCACTCTAACGCGTTCTGAAAGAAATGCTCTGTCACATCTCTTCGACCGCCTCGACGAACTTGGCCTCGGCCCAGCTTCATGGGAGAATTGACTTAACCAGTAGATGGACTTGCATGGCACAGGTGAGGTCGGGAACCTAGCTACTTCAATTCGGATGGTTCCTGTGAATCAGACATCTCTTGATCTCATCATAGTCCAATTCGCTCCGTTTCATGATTATATGAACTGCCTTGTGGCAGTTCGGGCAGAGAAGAACCAGATCCTCCAATTTCACGATGTGCTCGGAAGTCAGAGTCGAAATTGGAGTTTTGTGGTGAGCTTCGATGTACTCAATTCCATATCGGGCAGCATAATCATCCGAACAGATATCGCATATCCAGACAGATGTTGCCTTGAGAAAGTCTACAAGAGACCGGCTGCGTTCCACCATGAGATGCGTGACGTATTTGCGTCCGCCTTCGCGAAAGATTTCTTCTTCAAGCGGAAGAACTAGATGTTTTGCCGAGCTTTCCCGTTCGAGAACGACCCACAAATCGGCGATTTCCGTTACTGAGAAGCGTCCCTCAAACGCCCATTCGCCAGACTGCTCGGTGAACAAGAATACAGGGTAGAGGAAGTGTGGCTGAGAAATGAGCACGCTGTTTGCTGTCTCTGTATATGAGACCGCAGATTTTCTAGCCTTGAATGAATAGCGATAGGCGTCGGGTTTATCCGACAACCACCCGTCGGTTTCATAGGATCCGGGTCGGGTCTTGATGATTACGCCTTTTGTACTGGGTGGGGAGCCAATCCAGTTTATTCCCTGTTGGGGCGTATTTCCGATGATGTAGTCTCGACTTCCCCAGTATTCAGAATTCTCCACCTTTGAATATTGAACGAGGTCAAAGAGGTTTCTCTTCGTAACCCTGGTGCCAATCACCAGCCGAAAAATATCCTGAGGTCGTTTCAGCATCAGCTTGCCAAACGATCGGCGGCCGTCTCACCGTGAACAGTGTCAACAAGGTTCAGAGCTCTGGAAAGGACTTCCGCAATCTGCCGTGCAAGAAACGGCGGAACAGCATTACCGACCTGAACATATTGCTGCGTTCTGTTGCCGAGAAAAAGGTAGTTATCAGGGAAGGTCTGCAATCGTGCGGCCTCTCTTACTGTAAGACTTCGGCACTGCAGCGGATCCGGATGAATATAGTAGTGTCCATCCTTTGAGATATGACTGGTGATGGTCGTTGAGGGACGGTCTTCCAGCTGCACCCGAAACCGGTCTGCGAATTTTCCTGATTGCCAGTTGGCGTGATCTGGCGCAAGCTTCTCCGGGTAATCTCCTGCCTTTGGCGACGTTCCGTGGACACGCGCATAAGCGCTTGCAAAAAAGTACCTCCCGAGATCTTCGGCCATATGACCGCGCGTTTCATGGTTCGCTGTATCCTCAAGCAAAGGGTCTACTATCCACTCTCTCAAAAGATCAGGTGTGTGATTTGCCATCTTCGAGCGAGGCATTTTTGCTCGTTTGAGTGCCCTTTTGCGTTCCCCCTCCAAACAAATGAGACGCCGGCATTCTTCCTTCAGTGCCTTGTCCTTTTTTGTAATCGCTTTCTCAACAAGAAGCATCTGCTTGCGCAGTACAGTGCGCCAGCTCTCGTAACTGTCTTCACCTCGGCTCAGGCCACTGCGTAATGCTGGTAGGGATGAGAGAACAGATGAGGCAGAAACAGGGTCTTGTCCTTCCAGCGTGAGCAACGTGGTGAGATCAAGTCCATCGCAGAGATCAGCCCTGACACCGATAATTATCAGACGGTGTCTTGCCTGAGGAACACCATGATCCTCGGCCTGGATCACAAAATCTGACAATTCAGGTGCTTCCAGAAGGCGAGGCTCGAGGTTCCCAAGAGGGAAAAGACGGTATCCTCCATATTCTGAACAGGTCTTTCGAAGGTCCGCGATAATCCTGTTGCCGATAAGACTACCGTTTACAGTGGATGACAGCAGACCCTTGACGTTTTCCATAACAAACGCTGCCGGAGCCAGACCTTCGAGTGTTCTGATATATTCTTCATAGAGGAAATGGCGCTCGTCTTGCTCTGGAATATAATCTACTCGACCTAGATTCCTCGAACGCCCGACAAGCGAATACGCCTGACACGGTGGCCCACCGATGACAATCGTACGGCGCCCCTTGAGCCCTTCGAGACGCGGTCGGAGAATATCCCGTGCCGTGTCTGTACCCAGCTCAAGATTCAGCGCCTCAGCTTCCGCTGCTCGCCACTGATCCGGATACCTCTCTGCGAGCGCACTGATTTCCAGCCTTTTCTTGAAGACGAGATAGTATTCTTCGGGGAAATCCTTGTCGAATTGTCGCAAAAACGACCTTAGGTGAAGCGTACTGTGAGCCGATGTTTCCTTCTCAACAGAAAACTCTACATGGAAAGGTGAAACGCCAGAACTATCCCGGTAGCCGGTAAAACCTTCGGCAAGGCCACCTGGACCCGCAAAAAGATCAACTATTCCAAAACGGCCCATTAGTAATTCCTTATCCATACAGGATTGCTGATTCTACTCTAGTTCACGATATGATCCAGGGGTAAACTGTTCGAATGGCTGATATCGTACGTCCTGAGGTGCGGTCACGCATGATGCGTGGGATCAAAGGAAAGAACACAAAACCCGAAATAGAGTTACGTAAACTGCTTCACAACGCAGGTTTCCGTTATCGTCTACACAGAAAAGATCTGCCGGGAAAACCCGATATCGTGTTGCCAAAGTGGAATGCGGCGATCTTCGTGCACGGCTGTTTCTGGCATCGTCATCCCGGTTGTTCACTGACCACAACCCCATCGACAAGAGAAGAGTTCTGGAAACAGAAGTTCGATGCCAATATGGAACGTGATGCAAGAAATAGGGAAGCCCTGCTCGGCACAGGATGGCGTGTCGCAATCGTATGGGAGTGTGGCCTCAGAAAAGATCCGGATTCTATTGCCTCAGAGGTGTTTGACTGGTTAGAGAAGACTAGGCAGATATCTGCAGAATTCAGCATGCATTGACCATCAGCCCCGGCGAGACCCTGGCGGCAGTTCCGCGGGCACCTTATCCGCCCATTCTCTTTGCGTGGATGGTGTCTCGCTAGGTCTTCTGGTCCGACACGAAATGTTTTGGCGTTTTACGCCGCCATCGATCAGAAATAAGAGTAACTACCACCCCAAGTTTAGAGCTGCACTCTTCCAGGAGTTGCTTATTTGCCTGAGGATTGGGAAACTAAGGATCGGGGACGCGAAGTTCGTGATCTGGATTGCGTTGCAAACTCCTCACCCGCCGGAGACTTGGAGAAACGCAATGATGCAGACGCAATAAGCAGGAACCGGTTGAGATTGAATAGTTCTATGCAACCACCTACCTAGGAGATAGCTCTCTCACATTCTATCGTCTCAAAAAAACTGATGCGAATACACACTGCCAAATCGAATTGATCGTGGACTTTTGGATTAGGAAAAGCTGCTTGGTGTTCGATATCAGAATCTGCCTCAATAAATCACCCAATAAGGGTAACGCAGCAGCCAAATCCGGTTTCGAAAAGAGTTCCTCCATTGCGCTTAAGCGCACTAGAAATGTGTAGCGATTGCCGTTCGCTCAGCCTGCGCATCCTTGTGGAGGACTATTAGAACCCTTCGCTCGGGCTTCAGTCTTCCTTTGTCGCTGAATTCCCGCTATCACTAACAGCAGAACCGCTACGCACGGTTCTGGGGTGTCGTAACCCTAATACAGACGGTTGGATCAACCGGAATGATCTCCTTGACCTTTGCGGTCGGGGAGCCTGCGGCGTATGTCCAGGCTCTCCGGAGCTAAAGGCCGTAGGAACCGATCTGTATCGGTTTACGAACTCCCCGATCGCCAGGATCAAGATGCCAGCTTGCGGTGGGCGCACCGCAGGTCAGGGCCAGTCGGGAGTGACAATGAATGCAGAAATCCAAACCCATCAACATCGTGATCGTCGCCATCTACCTCTTTGTATTTGGATTTATTTCCATTCCAGTTGGCTTTATCACACTCGCCTTCGCCCCACTTGCATCTGATGGAACCAGGGAACTGGCCGATGCCTACCTGCTGCTCGTCTTCGGTATAGCCGATCTAGCTGCGGCTTATGGTCTATGGACACGACAGCATTGGGCTAGAGGCTTCACTTTACTGATCCTCACAGTTGCAATCCTTTTGACACCGCTGTTCATTGAGGAGGACACCAGCAAGCTAGAGATTGACGGAATGATCATCGGATGCGTGCTTAACGCGGCCATGATGCCGCTGCTTTGGAACCATAAAGTTAGTGCATGGCTGCGAACTGCTGACCAATAAGGAATGAATGCGTGAGGGACGACGCAGATGCCGAAAACCAAGCAAAAGACCCCTAATTTCGCCGCCATTCACCGACAGAAACCATCAACATCTTGGTAGCTATTGGTAGCTTTACCAAATCACGATCTTATAGAAAGCTATATAAGTCATTGATTTTATTGTGGTGGGCCGTGAAGGACTCGAACCTTCGACCTAGTGATTAAGAGTCACCCGCTCTACCAACTGAGCTAACGGCCCCACTCGCGTCAGCGGCAATGCCGGACCGAACAGAGGCGGTGTTATAGGCGAGTAGCCTCATCCTAGCAAGTCTCAGAAAACGAATGAAATTCAGCAGAAACGGGGTCTTTTCTGCCCTATTCGGCGTCATCAAGAACAGCCATATGGGTGACGGCCCATCCATATGATCTCAGGCGCCAGTTTCCCTCTTCCCGCACAAGCAAAAAAGCCCACCCGCCCTCTTCATAAAACGGCGTGCCGTGTACCAGCCCACGCCAGTTCGTCGGCAGGGTGAAAAAGGCCTGGTCACCTGTGACCGAGAAGTCTTGGGGATCGCCAAACTGCGGCCGCAGGTCCTCCAAATGCTCCGCGTGTGCCCGCATGCCTTCCTTCCAGAGGCGAACCGCATCCGGGCCATCGAAGAGATAAGGTGCAAAATTCTCGACAATCGTCACAGCCTGATCCGCAAAGATGTCGGTCAGAAGTTCTTCGTCACCCGTAGCGATGAAGCCGGCAAGAGCTTCCGGCACCTTCATCATGGCATCATCAGGTACTTCACGCTCCATTGGGCGCGGCCTACCAGAACGCGCCCGGATTGCGGGTGATCTCATAGTTCCGGTGAATATAGACACTCATGAGAAATCCAAAGCCCAGCATCAAGGTGAGCATGGCCGTGCCGCCATAGGACACCAGCGGAAGGGGCACCCCAACAACAGGCACCAGACCCATCACCATGGCCGTGTTGATGAAGATATAGAGGAAGAAGTTCACGGTAATGCCGATAGCAAGCAAGCGCCCAAATTGATTGCGGGTCTGCAAGCCGACAGTCAGGCCAAACATTAGCACCATGACATAGAGGCCCAGCAACGTAAGACCGCCCACAAGGCCTAACTCTTCGGCCAACATCGTGAAGATAAAGTCCGTATGCTTCTCAGGCAGGAAGTTCAAATGGGACTGCGTCCCTTCCATAAAGCCTTTGCCAAAGACGCCGCCGGACCCCAGGGCGATTTTTGATTGAAGAATATGGTAGCCGGCCCCAAGGGGGTCACTTTCAGGGTCAAGGAAAGTGAGCACGCGTTGTTTCTGATACTCACGAAGTGTACCCCAAGCAATGGGGATCGCCCCCATCACAGCAAGGCCGCCAATGATGAAGTAGCGCCATGCCAAACCGGCCATAAACAAAAGGACAACACCAACTACAGCAATCAACATGGCGGTGCCGAGGTCTGGCTGGCGCAGAGTGAGATAAAACGGCACACCGATCATCACGGCGGGCATTACCAGGTATCGCAGTCGCGAAACCTGATCCAGCGTGAGACCATGAAAGTACCGCGCAAGGGCCAAGATCAGCGTGATCTTCATAAGTTCAGATGGCTGCAGCTGAATGAAGCCGAGATCAATCCAGCGCTGCGCGCCCATGCCGCGAAATCCCAGAAACTCAACACCCACAAGCAAAGCAAGCGCGACCCCATAGGCCGGATAAGCCAGATTCATCCAGACACGAATGTCCACAAAGGCGACCACAAACAGAACGCAGACACCAATGCCAAAACGTACCGCTTGCCGCGACGCCCAAGGGTCAAAGTTCCCGTCTGCAACGGAATAGAGCATCGCGAAGCCCATCGACGCGATCGCAATGATGAGAAGAAGAAATCCCCAATTGAACTCAAAGAACTTGTCTTTAAGGCTCATCTCACGACCGCTTGCATTTAGAAAAGCATCAACCACGGACTATCCTTCTTGCAGAGACGATGTGTGTGGAGCGCCAGGCGTTGGCGGTCGCTGCGCCAGGCGATTAGACGGATCTCGCTCCAACACCAAACGCATAATGTCGCGCGCCACCGGCGCAGCCGTTCGACTGCCGCTGCTGCCATGTTCGACAACAACCGATACGGCATATCTTGGATCTTCGACTGGCGCATAGGCCACAAACAATGCATGGTCCCGCCGGCGCCATTCGATCTCTTCGTTCGACAAGACACCGGATTCGCGCTCCGCGCGTGTGATACGTCTTACCTGTGCCGTCCCTGTTTTTCCCGCCAGGGACATGCCTGGTCCATCCAGTCGTGATCCAAAGGCGGTGCCGCGCGGATAATTGGAAACCCGGTACATGCCTTCTCTGACGAGAGCAAGCGCGCGCTCCGAAACGCCGATCGGTTCCGCCGGCTCTGGCAAACGTCCTTCATCACCGACCGAGCGCACGAGACGGGGTTTTACCGCCATCCCCCCATTTGCAATCCGAGAGGTCATTACAGCAAGCTGGAGAGGTGTAGTGAGCAGATACCCTTGGCCAATGCCCGCAATCAGTGTTTCCCCCTGCGCCCAGGGTGCGCCTGTTGTCGCGCGTTTCCAGCCGCGGCTCGGCACCAGACCCGGCTTTTCGCCTGGCACATCATACCCATAAGTCTCTCCAAGCCCGAACCTGTGCGCCATCTCTTCAATGCGGTCGATGCCGATTTTCTTGGCAATCTCATAAAAATAGGTGTCGCAGGAATGCATGATCGAATCGAGCATGTTCACGTACCCGTGCCCGCGTCGCTTCCAGCAATGGAAATCATGATTACCAAGCGTCATCTTGCCAGTGCACTGAACCTTCTGATTGGGATCCACCAGGCCGCTATCAATGGCGGCCGCGGCCACTATCATCTTGAACGTTGATCCGGGTGGGTATTGCCCCGCGATGGTCTTGTTGACCAACGGTTTGTAAGGGTTCTCAATTAGGCCGTTCCAAGTCGTTTGACTGAGCCCGACATTGAAATCATTTGGGTCATAGGCTGGCGTCGACACGCTCGCGAGCACATCGCCGTTATGAATATCCATAACCACGGCAGCAGCCGCCTCGCCTGCGAGCCGTTCCGTTGCAAATTTTTGCAGATCCATATCAAGGGTTAGAACGACCTTCGACCCAGGCGTGCCTGGGTCTTTCGATAATTCGCGAATGACGCGGCCATAAGCATTGACCTCAACATGGCTCGCGCCGGCGGCGCCGCGAAGCTCTGTATCGAGACGTCGCTCCAAACCACTCTTGCCGATGCGAAATCCCGGCAGCTTCAGAAGCGGATCCTCATCCTCCAGATCACTTTCTGACACTGCTGCAACATATCCGACGACATGCGCCAGGGCTTCCCCATGCGGGTAGTGGCGTGTCTCTCCAACATCGGGCTCAATGCCGGGCAGATCGGGCTCGTGAATATTGACCTGCGCAAACTGCTCCCAGGACAGGTTTTCGGAAACCGTAATCGGAAGGAACGCGGGCGACCGCCGTGCATCACGAAGGACCCGTTTCCATTGTGTCTCCGAAAGCCGAACAACACGATTGAGCTTGGTTAGCGTTTCTTCGATGTCAGGTGTCTGTTCGGGAATAAGGAGCACGCGAAAGTTCTGACGGTTTGAGGCAAGCACTTGTCCGAAACGGTCGACAATCTCACCGCGAAGCGGCGCCAACAATCGCATATTCACGCGATTTTCTTCCGCCAGCATCTGATACTCAGAACTCTTGAGAACCTGGAGATAGTACATACGGCTGGCGAGCCCACCAAAAACCAGCAGCTGCGCGCCACCCAGAATGGCCGCGCGCCGCGAGAAGGTTTTGAACCTCACATTATCCGTGCCGTCTGTCAGCATGGACCCCTAACCCTGTACCAAGAGCCGCTGTAGCAGCTGCTCAAAAAGTTTAGCAAATAGAGGAAAAAGCGCCACCGTGGCAGCCATCTGTACGAGGACAGGACCGGGTGACAAAACCTGACCGAAATAGAGCGACGCCAGAATCCAGCCGAGGAAGCCCGCAATCACTGAAGAAACAAGGAATCCCAGCCAAAACAAGCTGAAAGTACGCCCAATAACCAATTGTCGCTGTGAGACCACAAGCCCGAAAACAATAAGGTAAACGAGCGCCCAGAGTCCCAGCGGTCCCGCAGACAGAAGGTCATAGAAGAGACCGATGGCAAATACACCATAAGGTGGAAAAACATCCGGCCGCTGGACGGCCCAGTAATAGACAGCGATCAGACCAAACGCCGGTGCAATTTCCGCCCCGAAAATCCGCGAAAAAGGCACAAAGCTCAGGAGCATGCAAAGAAAGCCCGCAAGGAACGGCAGGAGCAAGAGCGCAATTTTTCCTGCGCGTCCTGCAGATGAAGGGCTGATGGGCTCGAAGCTCATGTGCCGTCCCCAGAAGTCGGTGCATTTTCTGGGGCCGCCGCCGCAGGCGGGCTCGCTTCTTCTTCCTCTTCCGCGACCGGTTGAAGGGCTGCGGGTGCATCCTGGCTATCGACTTCCCTCGGGAACTCATATTGAAGAACGCGGATCATATCGAGGCGGGTTCGGTCCGAGAATGTCTGAACCCGCAAGAAGCCATCTTCTGTTTCAACAAGCGTGCCTATCGGAAGGCCGGGCGGCAGCAGTCCGCCATCGCCTGACGTAACAACTCGATCGCCGGAGGAAACCGGAGCCAACGCCGGCAGAAACTCAAGCCGCGGCCAGACGCTATTGTCTCCTGCGAGGACGGCACGCGTTTGAGAGGGCTCGACAACAACGGGCACCCGACTGTTAAGGTCGGTCAGAAGCAAAATGCGACTGGCCTCTGTTCCTGTCGCAACAATGCGTCCAACCAATCCGTCAGAGTCGATGACGGCCTGCCCGCTCTCGACGCCTTGGCGTGACCCGACATTGGCAATAATCGTCTCGACAAAAGGTCCACCGCTGTCACCAACGACCCGTCCGGTCACATAACTGATACTGGGGTCAACCTGAACGTTGAGGAGCGCTTCGAAGCGCGCAACCTTCGCTTCAAGCTTCAAAGCGGCTTCCTTCCACGCAAGAAGGCGTGCATTTTCTTCACGAAGACGCTCATTCTCGTCAAAGACATAAGCGTACTGATCAGTGCTCTCGACGACACGTCTCGCCGCAGACACTGGCCGCGAGGCCAACTCTAGAAGCGGCGCGGCCAAATCAGTGACAACCTGCCTGGCACGATCAACGACATAGGTTTCCGCCCGGCCAAGCAGCAAAAGGGCCGCAGCCAGCGTCACCATAAAAATGAGAGAGACTCGTCCCGAGACGTCTCGGATAGGAAGCGCAGGTCTGTTTGTCTGATCCATAACAGATCAACGCCCCGCAGGGGGCTCCCATATCCAGATCGGTTTAGTACACCGATGAAAAAACGTGCCGCATCGTCTTCATATGTTCCAGCGACTTGCCAGTTCCCAGCGCAACACAGGAAAGTGCGTCATCGGCAATGCTGACCGGCAACCCGGTTTCATCGCGAAGGACCTGATCGAGGTTGGACAGCAGCCCACCCCCACCGGTCAGAACAATTCCCTTATCCACGATATCAGCAGCGAGCTCAGGCGGCGTTGCTTCAAGCGCAACTTTCACAGCTTCCACAATCGCGCCAACAGGCTCGGAGAGACTTTCGGCAATCTGCTTCTGAGAAATCTTGATCTCTTTCGGCACACCATTCATCAGATCGCGACCTTTGATCTCAATGGTAAGACCGTCGCCACCGTCCGGTGGGACTGCCGCAGACCCAACTTCCTTTTTGATCCGCTCTGCACTGGATTCACCCACGAGCAGATTATGATGGCGGCGAATGTAACCGATGATCGCTTCGTCCATCTTGTCGCCGCCAACGCGAACAGACCGCGCATAAACAATGCCGCTGAGCGACAAGACGGCAACCTCTGTGGTCCCACCACCAATATCCACAATCATCGAACCGGTGGGTTCCGTCACCGGAAGACCGGCGCCAATTGCCGCAGCCATCGGCTCTTCAATGAGATAGACACGGCGTCCACCAGCTGACAGCGCAGATTCTTGGATAGCTTTCCGCTCAACAGCTGTTGAGCCTGATGGCACACAGATCACAATCATCGGATTCGCAAACGACCGGCGGTTATGAACTTTGCGGATGAAGTGCTTGATCATTTCCTCAGCGACTTCAAAGTCGGCGATCACGCCGTCGCGCATAGGACGAATGGCGCTGATGTTTCCAGGCGTCCGGCCCAGCATCATCTTCGCTTCTTCGCCCACCGCACAAACCTGCTTTTTGCCGCCGCGCTCAATGATCGCCACCACTGAGGGTTCGTTCAGGACAATGCCGCGCCCTTTGACATAGACCAGCGTGTTCGCGGTCCCCAAGTCGATCGCCATGTCGGCGGAGAGCATCCCTAGAAGCCCTTGAAACATGTGTTATCTCGTCCGTTCTGGTTGCATCAGCGCCCCCCGCAAGCGTGGGGTGGCCGCAAAGCCCCTCAATTACCAATGAAGTGTCACCAAACATGGTGGCCAAAAGGTTAATAGCGCCAAAAAGGCGGCATAAAAAGGGCGATCAGGGCATATCTGACCTGAAGGCCCTGCTTTTTTTGCGAATAAGGAGATCAGGAAGCCTGAAGGGCTTCCGGGGCTGATTTCCGCCGTTTCACGATGAGTTTGTTGAGCGCACTCACATAAGCGCGCGCCGATGCGACCAGCGTGTCGGTTTCAGCGCCGCGCCCTGTGACTGTCTTCCCATCTTCCTCCAGACGCACGCTGACCTCCGCCTGCGCATCGGTCCCTTCCGTCACCGCATGAACCTGATAGAGCTGGAGATGGGCCTTGTGGGGAAACAGCTCGCCAATGGCATTGAAGGTTGCATCGACCGGACCATCGCCCGTCGCAACAACTGTTTTCTCCTCACCCGAGATATCGAGTGTCAGGGTGGCCTCCTGAGGGCCTTCGGTCCCACAAATGATCTTGAGCGCAACAACCTTCAACGCGCCTTCGCCCGCCGCCATTTCATCATCCACCAGCGCGACAATGTCATCGTCGAAGACGTGTTTCTTCTTGTCCGCCAGATCCTTGAACCGGCGGAACGCGTCTTCAACCGCGTTTTGTCCCAGGTCGTAGCCAAGCTCTTCAAGTTTCTTCCGGAAAGCATGCCGCCCGGAATGCTTGCCCATGACAAGAGACGATTTCGAGATGCCGACACTCTCAGGCGTCATGATCTCGTAGGTCTGGGTGTTCTTCAGCATGCCGTCCTGGTGAATGCCACTCTCATGGGCAAAGGCATTCTGACCGACAATCGCTTTGTTGTATTGCACCGGGAAGGCTGTGACCGACGACACAAGCTTCGACGCCCGAGCAATCATCTCACTATCAATGCCCGTCTCAAACGGCATCGCATCACCGCGTACCTTCAGCGCCATGACGATTTCTTCAAGAGCAGCATTCCCCGCCCGTTCACCGATTCCGTTGATCGTGCATTCAATCTGCCTCGCACCGTTTGCAACACCGGCGAGAGAATTTGCCACAGCTAGCCCCAGGTCATTGTGGCAATGAGTCGAGATCACGGCTTTGTCGATATTGGGTACTCGTGACTTCAGCATCGCGATGAGCTCGCCATACTCCTCCGGCACCGAGTACCCAACAGTATCTGGAATATTGATGGTGGTCGCCCCGGCCTTGATTGCGGCCTCTACACAGGCACAGAGATAATCATGCTCCGTGCGCGTTGCATCTTCCGGCGACCATTCCACATTGTCCGTCCAATTGCGCGCACGCGTCACACTCGAGATGACGGCGTCAAGCACATCTTCCGGTTCCATCTGCAGCTTGTGCTTCATATGAACCGGGCTCGTTGAGATGAATGTATGGATGCGCCCCTGCTCTGCTCCCCGCAACGCCTCGCCTGCGCGATCAATGTCCTTCTCACCCGCCCGTGCAAGACCGCATACGACGGCATTTTTCACAACACGCGCGACTTCCTGAACGGATTCAAAGTCCCCATTTGACGCAATCGGGAACCCGGCCTCAATGACGTCCACGCCCATCTCGTCCAACAACTCGGCGACCTGTAGCTTCTCCTCCAGTGTCATGGAGGCACCGGGCGACTGTTCACCGTCGCGCAGCGTCGTATCGAAGATCAGAACGCGATTGTCTGTCTGGTCGGTCTGAGATTGGCTCATCAGTTTCGTCCTTATCAAACCCGGAGGCGCCGGAAAGAATCAGATCCGGACAACGATAGAAATAGGGTGTTTAACGATCTGTTAAGTATGACAGATTGCGCACAATTTGGCTGTTTTAGGCCGATGGACACCGCTTCGCAACCGGCATCAGCGGGTCTGCTTATGCCCCTGCCACGTGCTCTGTGATCGTCCGGGGGTTTCCCGAAAGAGCCCCTTTAGCAGCCTTGATGGCGTCGACGGCAAAATCCATCACCGCACGCACATGCGCCATTTGCGCCAAATCGTTCCGTGCCATTAGCCAAAGCTCAAAAGACCCCAACTGATCGGGGCCAATCACCCTTTCCAGACTGGGATCAGGATCGCCCAACACACAAGGGAGCGCCGCCAGACCTAGGTGTCCGCGGGCAGCTTCGGCCCGAGCGATCGCACTCGACGAACGAAGCGCCGTATCGCATCCTTTTTCAGCCCGCGACAGCCACCAAATCGGACCCAATGGGCTCTCCGTACGTGGGAAACCGATCAACTGGTGGCCCTTCAATCCGGCCATATCAGAGGGTTTTTTGTGGTTCGAGAGATATTCCGGGGTCGCGTATAGGCCATAGGCCATCTCGCCCACCTTCCGCATCAGCATATCCCCCTGGGTCGGCCGCGCGGCCCGAATGGCAACATCCACATCCTTCAAGGGGTTCATGATTCTGGGCGCCTTGGTCGGCCCCATCAGGGTTGGATCTGTCAGCAATTCCATATCCAGCGCCGGATGGGCTTCCCGAAACGACGGGACCGCAGGCGCTATGACATAAGCGGCGATGATCTCCGTCGCAGCCATACGCACTTGGCCTTCAGAGCCCGCCCCGGAAGCCGCAAAATCCCTCGCAAGCGATGAGAGCCGCTGGTCGACGGGTTCCAGCGACTGAAGTAGCCGTTCGCCGGCCGCCGTCACCTTGTAGCCGGTCCGTTCCCGATCAAAGAGGCGCGCATCCAGGTCTTCCTCCAATGAAGCAACCCGGCGAAGAACCGTGGTGGTGTTCACCCCCAACTGTGCCGCCGCGCCGGACAGAGACCCTGCCGCTGAAACAGCCAGAAAATATCGAAGATCATCCCAGTTCATGCGCCACCACCTTCTTAGCCCTGGGAACTTAGCGGGCTTTCAGGCAGCTATCACCCTATTTTCGCAAAAATCCCTATGCGAAATTGCAATAGGAGCGTTTTCAACAAAAATTGTCGACTTTTGTGGTTCGAAAACGCGATCAGAAAAAAAGACCAAGAGATTTCAAGGCTTTGTCGGGACAACTCTGCTAGCAGCGCTCTTAGCGGCGGCCCGAGCAGCATCCGTGTCTGCTCCAGGGGCAATGGCGACGCCCATCCGTCGGCGCTGATACGATTCCGGTTTGCCGAAAAGGCGCACCTCCGCGCCCTCTACCTCTAAGGCCTGATCGAGCCCCTCAAAAGCGATGCCTTCTGCATCCATGCCGCCATAAATGACCGCAGAAGCGCCTGGCTCCCGGGTTCGGGTATCGACAGGCAGACCAAGGATGGCACGCGCGTGGAGGGCAAACTCGCTCTGTCGCTGACTAACCAGGGTGACCAGGCCGGTGTCATGAGGTCGGGGACTGACTTCAGAGAACCAGACATCGTCACCTTTTACAAAGAGCTCCACGCCGAACAGACCACGCCCACCCAGGTCGCCAGTCACTTTGGCGGCGATATCCTGCGCCCGCGCCAGCGCAGCGTCTGTCATTTGCTGAGGTTGCCAGCTTTCCACATAGTCACCGCTCTGCTGAACATGTCCAACCGGCGCACAAAAACTCGTCTCAACGTCACCGCTTTTACCAATCGCACGGACGGTCAGGAGCGTAATCTCATAGTCAAACTCAACCAGGCCTTCGACGATCACGCGTGCCTGCTCTACCCGTCCGCCTGAGAGCGCCGTGTCCCAAGCCGCACCAACTTCATCGTTGGTCTTCACAAGGCTTTGGCCTTTCCCTGAAGAGGACATGACCGGTTTGATGAAACAGGGCAGCCCGATCTTGTCGATCGCAGCCCGCATCTCGTCAGCGCTGGATGCAAAGGCGTATGGCGAGGTGGGAAGACCTAAATCTTCGGCCGCCAGCTTGCGGATACCTTCCCGGTTCATCGTGAGCTGGGTGGCGCGGGCTGTGGGGATCACTTCCGAGAGACCCTCTGCCTCAATCTCGCCGAGCATGTCGGTCGCAATCGCTTCAATCTCCGGCACGATCAGGTGCGGCTTTTCCTGATCGACCAGAGCTTTAAGTGCGGCGCCATCGGTCATATCGATCACGTGGGACCGATGGGCGACCTGATGCGCCGGCGCATTCGGGTATCGGTCCACCGCAATCACCTCAACCCCAAAGCGTTGCAGCTCAATGACGACTTCTTTGCCCAGCTCGCCTGATCCCAGCATCATGACTTTTGTCGCCGACGGGCTAAGAGGTGTTCCGATGCGCATGGCGCTCTCCTTGCTATGCACCCCAGAGGATACGTTTTGATTTTGCGCCCTTTTAGCATCTTTTTTAGTCATGCCTGACTCCGGCTTGACACCTGATATCCGTATCAATATATGAATATATATTCATATATTGAGGAAAAGATGAAAAAGCGGGATCAACCAAACGACGAGGAAACCGTTCTCGTTGCCGAAACGTTCAAATTACTTGGCGACCCGAGCCGTCTGCGCATTGCGCTCGCCGTGATGGATGAGCCTGTTGCCGTGGGTGCTATCGCAGAGCAACTGGATCTGTCCCCCTCGCTCGTAAGCCACCATCTACGCCTACTCCGCGCCGCCCGGCTTGTGCGCCCCGAACGAGAGGGCCGCACGGTCCGATATTCCATCCACGATCATCACATTGAACACGTGGTCAAGGACATGCTCGACCATATCCGCGAAAGCGACAGATCATGAGCCACTCACATACACATGGTCACGATCAGGGCCACTCTCACGCACCTGACGTAAGCCGGGGCAACCAGCGACGGGTCCTTGCCGCAATGTGCCTGACGGCAGGCTTCATGGTCGCCGAAGTTATCGGCGGCATTCTATCCGGGTCCCTCGCCCTCATCGCTGATGCAGGCCATATGGCAACGGACTCTGCCGCCCTCTTCCTCGCCTATATCGCTTTTCGTCTTTCAACCCGGCCAGCCGACACAGACAGATCTTATGGATATCATCGGGCCGAAACACTCGCTGCATTTGTAAACGCCCTCACCATGATTGCGCTCGTGGGCTGGATTTTGTTTGAGGCGGTCCAGCGCTTTTTTAATCCTGTTGAAATTCTGGGCGGCCTTATGCTTTGGGTGGCAGCCGCAGGGCTATTGGTCAATGTGCTGGCATTCTGGCTTCTGCATACCGGCGAAAAAGGGAACTTGAATATGCAGGGTGCTGCAGTGCATGTGTTGGGCGATCTATTGGGGTCCATCGCCGCCATCGCGGCAGCTATCGTCATCCTCTACACCGCCTGGACACCTATCGACCCCCTTCTCTCCATACTCGTGGCCCTGCTCATTCTACGGTCAGCCATTGCGCTCGCCCGCCAGTCCGGACACATTCTGATGGAAGGTACGCCAAGGGGTCTCAACATGCAGGAAATCAAGCAGGACCTTCTACATTCCGTGGCGGGAGTGGAAGATGTCCACCATCTTCATGCCTGGTCGCTCACGGCAACGCGAGATGTCATGACCCTTCATGCCCGTGTCGCTGAGGGGGTAAATCCGGACCACGTCCTTGCGGCGATCAATGATCGGTTGCGTCAGAAGCACCGGATTGACCACGCTACCGTCCAGATTGAGACGGCGGCGTGTTCGCACTGACTTGATTGGCTCTGCCTCCTAAGCCGAAAGCACCTCAGTTATCATGTCGGCTATCGCCGCCTTAAACCCGGTTACGGGGCTGGACAGGATTGGGACACCAAGATCCCCGCAGATCTCTGCGGCCGGCGCCATCGACGCCTGGGCGAGCATGACCACATCCGCCGTCATCGCAACATCGCGCAGACGCGCGGCGATGCCCTCGTGATAGTCGCGGAGGCGCCCTTCACGGAAATCCTCCCAGACACCATCGAACACCCTTGCCTGAACAGTCGTAAACCGGCCCGTTTTGGCAATCTCTTCTTCCACCAATGACAAGGTAGGCGCGATCGTCTCCGGTAGCGCCGCACAAACCGCAATGCGTCCGCCGATCCAGGCGGCCTGCTCACACATCGGGCGATCGATCCGCATGACGTCTGCGTCCGGTACATCGGCGCGCTCGGCGACGCCGCCCAGTGTCGAGCATGTGCAGACAATACGACTGGCGCCAGCGCGCACCGCCTCGTTGAGCGCCTCTTCCAGCTTGAGTTCGACGGCAATGCTCACCTCGCCTGCCTTACGGACGGCGCACAGCAGGTCTTCGCGGACGATATGTCCGATCGGAAGACCTGGCGCCAGTTCATCGCGCAACCGATTGAAGGTCGCAATATGCGCTGGAGATGTATGCAGGAACACCAGGCTCGGCCTGGATGTTCGGGACGTATTGAGCAGTGACGTGCTGGTCATGGCTTTTCCTCATTGGTTCAGCACCAGAGCATTTTCAAGGAAAGTGTCAGCGGTTTCCTGTTCGAAAATGCGACAGTTAAAGAAAAAGGCCCCCCGCGATCTTCGCGGAGGGCCTCGAGAAATTCGGCTTGTCGCTAGATCACACTATGTTGGGTCGCACCCCACAATTTTGACGAGTTTGGCCACCACGAGTACGTCCGCTACTGCAGCAGCAGGGGTCATGGTCGCAAGCGCAACGATTACGGTGCCTGCACCGCGCATTGTGTTGCCATCGAATGTGATCTCGTTATTCATGAACGCCGTCTTACGCCTCTTCTATCGACTTGTCACGACACATTTTCATTATTTGCGTTCAATTTGTGTGACATCACGGATGGCACCCTTGGACGCATTGGTCACCATGGCTGCATAAGCACGCAGTGCCGGAGAGATCTTCCGCTCCCGAGGCTCCGCAGGCTTCCAGCCCTTCGCGTCCATAGCGGCACGCCGTTTGGCAATCTCCTCATCCGACAAAACCGCATTGATCGAACGGTTCGGAATGTCGATCTCGATCATGTCGCCTTCTTCGACAAGCCCGATCAGGCCACCTTCCGCAGCTTCCGGTGACACATGGCCAATAGAAAGGCCAGACGTACCGCCAGAGAAGCGACCGTCAGTGACCAGCGCGCATTCTTTCCCAAGACCCATAGACTTCAGATAAGACGTTGGGTAGAGCATTTCCTGCATGCCCGGACCACCCTTCGGTCCTTCGTACCGGATGACAACAACGTCGCCTGCTTTGATGTCTTTGGTGGTGATACGTTTCACCGCTTCGTCCTGGCTCTCACACACGCGTGCAGGGCCTGAGAACTTCCAGATGCTTTCATCAACACCCGCCGTCTTCACGATGCAGCCTTCTTCCGACAGGTTGCCGAAGAGCACCGCGAGACCACCTTCTTTGGTGAACGCCGTCGGGACAGAACGGATCACACCCTTTTCACGATCGGTGTCGAGATCCTTGAACCGGCTCTGCTGGCTGAACGCAACCGTCGTGCGAACACCACCTGGTGCCGCTTTATAAAGCGTATGCACATCATCTGAGTCGGTGCGCGTGATGTCCCACTGATCCAGCGCTTCACCCATCGTGCGCGCATGCACAGTCGATGCGTCTCGATTGATCAGGCCGCCGCGTTCCAGCTGACCAAGGATCGACATGATCCCACCAGCCCGATGCACGTCCTCAATGTGAACGTCGGGCACAGCTGGCGCTACCTTGGAAAGACAAGGCACCCGCCGGGACAACTCATCCATATCCGACAGCGTGAAGTCCACTTCAGCTTCCCGCGCGATGGCCAAGAGGTGCAGGATCGTATTTGTCGACCCGCCCATGGCAATATCGAGCGCCATGGCGTTTTGGAACGCATCGAAAGTCGCAATGCCCCGCGGCGTGACGCTCTCATCACCCTCTTGGTAATAGCGGCGCGTAAGCTCAACGATCTGTCGCGCGGCGCCCAGAAAGAGTTCCTTGCGATCTGCGTGGGTCGCGACAATCGTGCCATTCCCTGGCAGCGCAAGCCCGAGCGCCTCCGCCAAGCAGTTCATGGAGTTGGCCGTGAACATGCCGGAGCAGGATCCACAGGTAGGACACGCGTTCTTTTCAAGCTCTTCCACTTCTGCGTCCGTGCGGTCCGGGTTTGCCGCCTCCACGATCGCATCAACCAGGTCGACCGCAATCTCTTTGCCGTCGATATTCGCGCGCCCCGCTTCCATCGGACCACCCGTGACAAAGATCGTCGGAACATTAAGTCGCATGGTTGCGATCATCATGCCGGGCGTGATCTTGTCACAGTTGGAGATGCAAACCATCGCATCCGCGCAATGCGCGTTGACCATATATTCAACTGAGTCAGCAATCAGATCGCGTGACGGCAGCGAATAGAGCATGCCGTCATGGCCCATCGCGATCCCGTCATCAACAGCGATCGTATTGAATTCTTTCGCGACACCACCCGCTGCTTCAATTTCGCGGGCGACCATCTGGCCAAGATCCTTAAGATGCACATGGCCAGGCACGAACTGCGTGAAGGAATTCACAACTGCGATAATCGGCTTGCCGAAATCCTCATCTGTCATGCCGGTGGCGCGCCAAAGGCCGCGTGCGCCAGCCATATTACGACCATGGGTGGTTGTCCGAGAGCGATAGGGGATCATCACTTTTTCCTCACAAGGTGGTCTTTTGCGAACTGTCGTTCTGGTTAGTTGAACATAAAAAAGGGGCCTTCGTGAACCTCACGAAAGCCCCTTTAATTTTGTGGCTAAGCGAGGTCGCTTTAGTTCTTTTCTTTGTCGACCATCTTGGTCTCTGCAATCCATGGCATCATGGCGCGCAGCTTTTCACCCACTTCTTCAATAGGGTGATCGGCGTTCATGGCGCGCGTCGCCTTGAAGCTTGTCTGGCCGACTTTGTTTTCCAGCATCCAGTCGCGGGTGAACTTACCGGTCTGAATATCGGTCAGGATTTCCTTCATCGCCGCTTTTGAGTCAGCCGTGATGACACGCGGTCCAGAGACGTAGCCGCCATACTCCGCGGTGTTCGACACGGAATAATTCATGGTGGCAATGCCGCCTTCATACATCATGTCGACGATGAGCTTTACTTCGTGCAGGCACTCGAAATAGGCCATCTCGGGCGCATAACCCGCTTCCGTCAGCGTTTCGTAGCCAGCCTTGATGAGCTCAGAGAGACCACCGCAGAGAACAGCCTGCTCACCGAACAGGTCCGTCTCACACTCTTCTTTAAACGTTGTCTCGATGATACCTGCGCGGCCACCACCGATGGCTGAGGCATAAGAGAGGCCGAGGTCATGGGCATTGCCGGTCGCGTCCTGATGGATGGCGATCAGGCACGGCACACCCGCACCGCGCTGATACTCGCCGCGCACCGTGTGACCTGGGCCCTTGGGTGCCACCATCAGCACATCAATATCCGCACGCGGAGAGATGAGATTGAAGTGAACATTCAGACCATGAGCGAACATAAGTGCCGCACCGGGTTTCATGTTGGGCTCAAGCTCATTGCGGTAGATTTCGCCCTGCAGCTCATCCGGTGTCACCATCATCATGACATCCGCCCATTTAGCGGCTTCAGCAACGGATTTAACCGGCAGGCCCTCGCCTTCTGCTTTCTTGATGCTGGCAGAACCTTCACGAAGCGCAACAGCCACCTCGGCCGCACCGCTGTCACGCAGGTTCAGCGCGTGAGCATGGCCCTGAGAGCCATAGCCGATGATGGCAATGTTCTTGCCTTTGATCAGATTAACATCTGCGTCGCGATCATAATAAACGCGCATGGGTCCTATCCTTTTAGTCTTATGGAGCGATTTCTTGCCGCTCAAATTCCCTGCAAAAATTCTTACGTCTTAATTCACATGCCCTCAGCGCCGCGGGCGATGGCAACAACGCCGGTGCGCGACACATCCACGAGACCCAAAGGCCGCATGAGATTGATAAAGGCTTCAATCTTGTCTGGCGTGCCCGTCACCTCGAACACGAAAGAACTGTGGGTCGTGTCGATCACCCGCGCCCGGAACGCTTCTGAAAGCCGCAAGGCTTCCACCCGCTTCTCGCCCGTAGAGGCAACCTTCACCAGCGCCATTTCGCGGTTGACGGAACGCACATCGTCGACCGAGAGGTCGACCACCTTGTGGATCGGCACAAGCCGCTCCAGTTGAGCCACGATCTGTTCAATAACGGCGGGCGTCCCGTTGGTCACAATCGTGATCCGCGACATATGCTCTGCCGCATCAACCTCAGCCACGGTCAGGCTTTCAATATTGTATCCACGGCCGGAAAAGAGCCCGATGACGCGCGCTAGCACACCTGCCTCATTGTCCACCAGGACGGCAAGCACATGTCGTTCGGATTTACTCGGATCACTCATTGCGGTTCATGCCAAATCTTGAAAACACCCTGAAGGGCTGGAAATGAGGTGGAGCGGGTATCCAGCGCCCGCCCCTTCGGTTCAATCAACGGGGGGCTTATAGCGGATCAGGGGCCAAAGGCGAACCTTTATCGCCCCCCATCCTAACGATGTCTTTTTAGACGAGCATTTTGCCCTCTTCCGTGACCGTTGGCGCGTTGGGGTCTTCGCCGAGGATCATCTCATTGTGAGGCGCACCCGACGGGATCATCGGGTAGCAGTTCTCCGCTGGGTCCACCACGCAATCAAAAATGACAGGCCCTGGTGCATCCAACATTTCCTGGATTTTCGCATCCAGCTCGTCCGGCTTGCTCGCCCGGATACCCTTACCGCCATAGGCTTCAGCCAGTTTCACAAAATCCGGCAAAGCTTCTGAGTAGGAGTGACTGTAGCGTCCCCCATGAAGCAGCTCCTGCCACTGGCGAACCATGCCCATATATTCATTATTCAGGATGAAGATCTTGATCGGCAGCATGAACTGGATCGCTGTCGACATTTCCTGCATGCACATCTGGATGGAAGCTTCGCCAGCAATGTCGATGACGAGCGCATCCGGATGGGCAATCTGCGCACCGACAGCAGCCGGCAGGCCATAACCCATGGTGCCGAGCCCGCCAGACGTCAGCCAGCGGTTCGGCTCATCAAAGTGATAATGCTGAGCCGCCCACATCTGGTGCTGCCCGACCTCCGTCGTGATGAAGGTTGTCCGGTCCTTCGTCAGCTCATAAAGACGCTGGATGGCGTGCTGCGGCTTGATAAGACCGTTTTCCTCCTGCTTGAAGGACAGCGACTTCCGGCCACGCCAGGTGTCGATCTGGCGCCACCAGTCCGCAAGCGCTTCCTTGTCCGGCTGCGCCACCTTCGACTTCCAGATCCGGATCATGTCTTCGAGAACATGCGCACAGTCACCGATGATCGGCACCTCAACATGCACGTTCTTGTTGATGGAAGACGGATCGATATCGATATGGATCTTCTTGGAATTGGGCGAAAACGCATCCAGACGGCCAGTCACCCGATCATCGAAACGCGCACCAACGCAGATCATGACATCGCAGTCATGCATCGCATTGTTGGCTTCGTATGTCCCGTGCATGCCCAGCATGCCGAGCCACTGCTCTTCATGCGCCGGATAAGCCCCCAGACCCATGAGCGTCGACGTGACGGGATAGCCCGTCATTTCGGCCAACTGCCGCAATAACAGGCTCGCATTCGGTCCTGAATTGATGACGCCGCCACCCGTGTAGAAGATCGGCTTCTTCGCACCGGCCATCAGCTCAACGGCGCGTGTGATCGCAGCCGCATCGCCCTTGATCTGCGGACGATAGGTCTTATGAACGACGTTTGCTGGCCCCTCATAGGTGCCGGTGTCGAACTGAACATCCTTCGGGATGTCAACGACAACAGGACCTGGACGGCCGCTGGTCGCGACATAGAAGGACTCGTGCATGACCCGTGTCAGTTCATCGACGGAGTTGACCAGCCAATTGTGCTTTGTACAGGGCCGCGTGATCCCAACCGTGTCGCACTCTTGAAACGCGTCAGATCCGATCAGGTGCGTCGGCACTTGCCCCGTCAGGCAGATCAGCGGAATTGAGTCCATCAAGGCGTCGGTGAGGCCCGTCACAGCATTCGTGGCACCAGGCCCGGATGTGACCAGAACAACGCCGGGCTTCCCGGTCGAGCGCGCATAACCCTCAGCCGCATGAACGGCGCCTTGCTCGTGGCGCACCAGGATATGCTTGATGCCTTCCTGCTTGAAAATCTCGTCATAGATTGGAAGGACGGCACCGCCGGGATATCCAAAAATGGTATCCACACCGTGATCCACCAAAGCGCGGATAACGATTTCAGCTCCTGTCATCTCCTGGCCGGACATGAGGCTTCCTTCCTTCATGTTGGGCGACCCAACTCGAGCGCCCCGAGAAACAGACAAACCGCGGCCCAAATTGCACGAAACCGGTGAAAACGAGAGATTTTCAGGGTTTTTGGCGCAAAGCCGCGGAAAACGAGGGCAATCTATCCACTCGAGACCAGAGGGTCAAGGACTATTCGTCAATAAATGAAAAGATTTTGGTGACTTGGCTTTCCAAATCTTGCGCAGAAAGCCTATTCCACGAAATCATCTGCTGACGAAACCAGGTCGACTGCCGCTTCGCATACTGGCGGCTCTTGATGGACGCCGTCTCGATCGCCTCCTCCAGAGACGTTGCGCCTGAGAGATAAGCACCAAGTTCCGGCACGCCAAGCGCCTTCATCGCCGGCAAGGAGGCATCCAGACCCTGCCGCAGCAAAGCCTCAACCTCATCGACCGCCCCTTCGTCGACCATCTGCCGAAATCGCCTGTGAATACGCTCAATCAGCCAGGCGCGATCTGGTTCCAGAACAAATCTGGCAGCAGAACCAATGCTCGGCGCCTGAACGGGGTCTTCCTGCCAGGATGAAAGAGGCCGTCCTGTTGCACGAAACACCTCCAAACCCCGGGCGATACGCTGAGGATCGTTCTGGTTTATCTGGTCCGCCCAGGCAGGATCTACCTCACCCAGCAGCGCATGCGCCGCCTGCGGGCCGATCTCATCAACTTCTGCCCGAGTCGAAGCGCGGACATCCTCTGGAATGTCCGGCACATCGACAAAACCCTCTGTGAGGGCTTTGAAATAGAGCCCGGTTCCGCCGAGCACAATCGGTACCTTCCCGCGCGCCCGGACCTGACCAATAGCGGCAACGGCATCGCTCAGCCATTGGCCAGTTGAATACAATTTTGCAGCTGAGACATGGCCGTAGAGGTGATGAGGTGCCTGCGCCTCCTCATCGGGCGAGGGACGCGCAGTCACAATGCGCAGATCCCCATAGACCTGCATGGAATCGGCATTGATGACCTCACCGCCCAACCGATCGGCCAAAGCGAGCCCGAGAGCGGACTTGCCGCTGGCCGTTGGCCCTGCGATAAGGACCGCCAATGAGTCACCGCTGTCTACACCGACCTGGCTCACCCCGTGCTCCCAAAGACGAAAGTGCTGAAGAACGCATCATGTCCCATGTTCTGACCCTTATAGGCAATAGCAGCGCCCAGCTCACGCAAGATCATGTTAAGGCAGTGACAGAGGCATTGGGGATAAGCCAGGCGCCGGATTGGCTGCATAGCGGACAGGCGTGCGACTTGATTATAGAATCGTCCGACACCTCGCTTATCGAAACCGCCCGCACAGCGCTCGGCGACGCCCCTATTGATGTTGTTTTGCAGCCAACTGCCCATCGCCGCAAAAAGCTGCTGGTGGCCGACATGGACAGCACCATTATCGAACAGGAATGTATTGATGAGCTGGCTGACGCGCTGGGTATCCGGGATGCCATTTCAGAGATCACCGAGCGCGCCATGCGCGGCGAGCTTGAGTTTGAACCGGCGCTGCGAGAGCGGGTGAGCTTGCTGAAAGGCCTTGCCGAGAGCGAACTCCAGCGGGTCTATGAGACCCAGATCACGGAAACACCCGGCGGCCGCACGCTCTGCGCCACCATGCGTAAACATGGCGCCACCTGCGCCCTCGTCTCCGGTGGTTTCACTTTCTTCACAGAACAGGTCGCTAAGTCTGTCGGTTTTACATCCAATCAGGCAAACACCCTGCTGGTGGAAGACGGCGCCCTGACGGGCCAGGTCGCGGATCCGATCCTCGGACGAGAAGCAAAAGTTTCTGCCCTCAAAACCCTAACCGCCGAGCTTGGCATTGATGCAGCGGAAACAATGGCCGTCGGCGATGGCGCCAATGATCTTGGCATGATTGGAGAGGCAGGCCTTGGCGTCGCTTTCCACGCAAAACCCGTGGTCGCTGCCGCAGCCCCCGCGGAGATCAACCACGGCGATCTCACCGCACTTCTCTACATTCAGGGATACCGATCAGACGAGATCACCGACCTCGTCTGATACAGAGTGACTTAATCGTCTTCTTTGATCCGAACGGCGACAAAGCGCAGGTCGCCATTGCTCGCAAGCAGCAGAAGAACGGACTTACGGCCCGAGGACTTTTCCTCTTCGACGAACGTCTTCACATCAGATGGACTGTGCACATCGTTCTGAGCAACCTCGACGATCACGTCGCCGCGGCGAATGCCCTTTTCAGCAGCAGCGCTAGCGGGGTCAACAAAGGTGACAACAACACCGTCGACATCGTCGGGCACATTGTACTGACTGCGCGTTGTCGCTGTCAGACTTGAAAGACCGAGCCCGAGTACTTCCGCAGTTCCTTTGTCATCATCCTTGCTATCACGTCCACCACTTGCATCCGCCGTATCGGTTTCATCAAGGCGTTCAATCTTGACGTTGAGCGTCTTCTCTTTGCCATCACGGATCACAACAACATCGACCGTGCGACCAATAGACGTCTCTGCGACAAGCTTGGGCAGGTCGCGCATTTCAGGAACGTCCTTGCCGTCGAACTCAACAATCACATCACCAGGTTCCACGCCACCGTCCTGTGCAGGGCCGTCAGGGTTCACACCGGCGACAAGCGCGCCTTTCGGCTCGGTCATGCCGAGACCTTCTGCGATCTCTTCATTTACAGACTGAATGCGAACACCCAGCCATCCGCGGCGGGTTTCCCCAAATTCACGCAATTGCTCAATGACGGAGACCGCTGTGTCAGATGGCACAGCAAAACCAATCCCGATGGACCCGCCAGACGGCGATATGATCGCTGTATTCACGCCCACAACCTCACCGTCCATATTGAAAAGCGGACCGCCAGAATTGCCGCGGTTGATTGATGCATCGGTCTGAATGAAGTCATCATATGGGCCGGCATTAATATCGCGATTGATGGCGGAGATGATGCCGGCGGTAACCGTGCCGCCAAGGCCAAATGGGTTGCCGATCGCCATCACCCAGTCGCCGACCCGTGCCTCGCTCGACGTGCCAAAAGAAACATACGGCAGATCATCTTCAGGCTCGACCTTGAGCACCGCGAGATCTGTTTTCGGATCACGACCGATGATTTCCGCGTCAAGGGACTCACCGTCCGCAAAGATCACTTTGATCTCGTCCGCTTCGGCAATCACGTGGTTGTTCGTAATCACATATCCAGTTGGGTCCACGACAAAACCGGAACCGAGAGATTGAACCCGGCGCGGCGCGCCCTGGCGACCTTGCCGCTCAAGGAAGTCCTCAAAGAAATCCTCAAATGGAGAGCCTTCCGGCAGCCCAGGAACCTGTCGCCGCGTGTTTCTGCTGTTCACCGTTTGTGAGGTCGAAATGTTCACAACAGCCGGAGACAGCCGTTCGGCCAGATCAGCAAAACTATCCGGTGCCGCGCGCGCAAAACTGGGATCCGTACCGAGAGGTTGAAGCGCGATGGCCAATGCAAGAGCGCAAATTGCCCCCACAACCGTTCGAGCCCAGGATTTTTGGCGTGTTTTTGCCTGATCCATCATCGCGTTTTCGGCCCTTGCCAGCATATCACGTACACTCCAGATCCACGTGGGCGCGCGTGAGGCCCATGAGGTAATAATCACAATCTGTCTGAACATGGCCTGAAGCGCGTTCAATCAGAGTTAATAAATTCAGTTTTTCCCAGAATAGGGCCCAATTCGGCCCTGAGTTTAAGCATGACGGCATTTTGGCAGAGATTGTGGACGAATTGAGGCGTGCGCACCCCCAAAACTCATCCGCGCACCAACCAAACGATCACAACCCCGAGAGCCAGCGCTCCTAATCCGAAACGACGCAGGGTCTCGTCGGGCATCTCCTGAGCCATGGCCATCATTAGTTTCAATCCACCTGGGAAAGCCGCATAAACGAGGCCCTCAAGAACCAAAACCAGGCCGATGGCCGTGAGTAGGTCAGACACCTAACGCGCGCCCCCGCAAGCGGAGGGGCGCTTAGCGCCCACCCCGTCCACTGGGGTCACCGAAATAGCGGAAGAAGTCGCTCTCAGGCGACAGAACCATGGTGGTCGTATCACCCTTCAGCCCCTGCTCATAAGCCAGCATGGAGCGGTAGAAGGCAAAGAACTCCGGGTCTTGCCCATAGGCATTCGCAAAGATTTCGTTCCGCTTCGCATCGCCCTCACCGCGGATCGTGTCGGATTCTCGCTGTGCTTCAGCAAGAAGCACTGTCACATCGCGGTCAGCCCGAGACCGCACGCGCTGGGCTGTCTCAGCCCCCTGCGCGCGAAGCTCTGCGGCTTCCCGCTCACGCTCCGTCTGCATGCGGCGATAAATGGCTTGGCTGTTCGCTTCCGGCAGATCAGCCCGTCTGATCCGAACATCAACCACTTCAATGCCCAGATTTGCACTAGCTGTGTTGAACTCATTCTTGATCCGAACCATCAACCCACTCCGGTCGTCCCGCACGAGCGTTTCGAGGCTCTCTTCACCGAGCACGTTTCTGAGTGACGACACAAAGATTGGATTCAATCGGCGCTCGGCCAAAGCCACATCACGGACCGACTGGAAGAACTTCAGCGGATCAACGATCTTGTAACGTGCGAAGGCGTCCACAACGAGACGCTTCTGGTCACCGGCGATGATCTCTTCTTCTGGCGAGTCCAGGTTCAAAATGCGTTTGTCGAAATAGACCACGTTCTGAATAAACGGGAGCTTCCAGTTGAGACCAGGCTCCGTGATCGCGACCCGAGGATCACCAAACTGCAAGACCAGCGCCTGCTCCGTCATCCGCACCGTAAAGAGCGTGGAATAAGCGAGGATGACTGCGACGAGAAGGAGGATTGCACCTCCAATACCAACAACCCGGTTCATTAGCGGTTCTCCTCGTTACGAGCGCCAGCACCCGGCGACAATTGATTGAGCGGAAGATAAGGCACCGCACCGCCTGCGGCCTGGTCCATCAGAACCTTGTTCATGTCACCAAGAACACGTTCCATGGTTTCCAGGAACATGCGTTCCCGTGTCACATCTTTCGCATCTTTGTATTCATTGTAGATGGAGAGGAATCGCTGAGATTCACCTTGAGCCTGCGCCACAGTCTGCTCGCGATACGCGCTCGCGGCCTGGATCAGCTGCTCAGCTTCACCACGCGCCTTTGGCACCACGGTGTTCGCATAGGCTTCAGCCTCATTTCGCAACCGTTCCTGGTCAGCGCGGGCTGCCTGCACGTCGCGGAAAGCGTCAATAACGGCCGACGGTGGGTCGACCTTCTGAAGCTTAACTTCCGTGACCGTGATCCCGGCGCCATAAGCATCCAAGATCTCCTGCATACGCTCCTGCACTGTTACCTGCGCCTGCAGACGACCAGAAGTTTGAAGAACCTGGAACGTCGACTGACCAACAACTTCACGCATCACGCTCTCAGCAACAGCCTTAACAGTGCGCTGTGGATCTTCCACGTTGAAAAGGTAATTGGCCGCATCGCCGATCCGCCACAAAACAGAGAAATTGATGTCGACGATGTTTTCATCGCCGGTCAGCATCAGACCTTCCCTATCGAGAGCAGCCGACGTCCGGTTTCCACGGTTGGCGAACTGCGACGACGCATTGCCGCCAACATCAACCGTGTTCACGACCGTCACCTGCGGTGTGAGAACGGTTTCAATCGGGTAAGGAAGTTTGAAGTGAAGCCCCGGCGGCTGGGAGTAAGCGTATTTGCCAAAGCGCAGAACGACGCCTTCTTCGTCAGTGTTCACCCGGTAAACCGAGCTGTAGCCGAGCAAACCCAGAATCACTAGGGCGAGAACAAGCCAGACACCGGCGCTGCCGCCACCGCCTGTGCCAGTGGCGCTGCCGCCACCGCCGCCGCCCGGAATAAAATCACGGAGTCGTTCCTGGCCCTTACGGATCAGCTCTTCGAGATCAGGAGGCTGTTGGCCACCTCCGCCACCCCCGCCGCCTGAGGGGGGCTGACCCCAAGGGCCTCGGCCGCCGCCATTGCCGCCGCCTTGCCACCCGCCGTTGCCGTCATTGTTCTGATTGCTCCAGGGCATGGAACTTCCTTTGTCCGTAAATTTTACCGCCGCCACGCGCTCTGTTCGCGCGATTCCGCTGTCATTCTTATTCTCATTATAGCGGCTGTGATGTCGCATCACACGCTATCAGATAGTAATTCGACCGCCTCGGCGTTATATGACACTCACCTATGCGACGCAACGCGCGCCACTCCTCCTAAATTGGGTTGAAAAGGTCCCTTCGCCACCCTTCCGGACCAAAGAAATACAAGGAAAGCCCTTAAAATGGCCTCGCTCGACAAATCAAACATTCTGGACGCTCTCGCTACGGTCAAAGACCCCGATCTGGGTAAGGATGTGGTCTCTGCCGACATGGTTCAGGGCCTCGTGATCAAGGACGGTCACGTCCTCTTCTCACTGGAAGTTGATCCATCGCGCGGTCCCGCTCTGGAACCAGTCCGAAAGGCCTGCGAAGATGCGGTTTACAAAGTCCCTGGCGTGCTCTCGGTAACTGCCGTGCTGACAGCACATAGCGGCGAAGCACCCGCAGCGCAAAAACCCGCCGCCAAAGCCGCACCAAAAACCGCGAGCGCGCAGGAACTCAACATTCCTGGCGTGAAAAAAATCATCGCCGTGGCGAGTGGCAAGGGCGGAGTTGGCAAGTCCACAGTCGCCATCAATCTCGCTATCGCGCTGGGCAATCGCGGCTTGCGGGTCGGCCTGCTGGATGCGGACATTTATGGCCCCTCTGTTCCCCGTATGATGGGGATCGCTGAAAAGCCGGGAACAACCGACGGCAAAAAACTGCTGCCCCACGAAAAGTACGGCATCAAAACCATGTCCATCGGTTACCTGGTCGACGAGGACACCGCCATGATCTGGCGTGGCCCTATGGTGCAGTCCGCGCTGATGCAAATGATGAACGATGTCGTCTGGGGCGAACTCGACGTGCTTGTGGTCGACATGCCGCCTGGAACCGGCGACGCCCAGCTCACCATGGCGCAGAAAGTTCCACTGGCCGGCTCTGTCATCGTCTCGACGCCGCAAGAAATTGCACTCGCGGATGTGCGCCGCGGCATTGCCATGTTTGAAAAGACCCACGTACCGGTGTTCGGGATCGTCGAGAACATGGCCTATTTTGTGAGCCCAGGCTCTGGCGAAAAGACCTTCATTTTCGGCGAGGGCGGCGCACGCCGCACAGCAGAAGCAGTTGGCGTACCCTTCTTAGGCGAAGTTCCCATCTATCCTGCCATTCGCGAAGGTCTGGACGAAGGGCGGCCGATTACGGCAACCACACCCGACAGCGAAGAAGCCGCACCGTTCGCCGCACTAGCCGAGAAAGTTGCTGCCCATCTTTCCGGGGGAGCATCCGAGCGCGCCGCGCCTAAGATTGTCATTGAATAATCAATCAGACATGAAAAAGGCCGGGTTCAAAGAACCCGGCCGTGATCCTCGTTCAGCATGCCGTCTTATTACCGTCCGGCAACCAGCGTTGCTTTTTCGGCGGTGCCATCAGGCGCCGTCAAGTCCCATGAGTCGCCCACATTGCGCGATACAGCCTCCACGCAATAGTCCGGCCCTTCCGGCTGCGGCACAAAACACGCCGTCTCTCCGTCCAATGACCACGTGCTGTCAATTGAGGTCCCGTCCGGCAGCACCGTTGAATAGGTTCCGTCATTGTTAATGAGCACGGACCGGGTGCCCTCCGGGTTTTCGATACTCACTGTGTTGCCATAGAAATTCGCGAACGGGTCAGCCAACGCCGCACCTGTCATCGCAAACGTCGCCACCAAAAAACTGATCACTAATCGCATCTTGTCCTCCCAAGAATATTGATGCTCGCACCCCGTTTGAGACCGGAATGCTGACACATCATTCGTTGGCTTGGAAAGCGAAAATGATCCGCTTACGTATTGAGATAGTTGAGCGGCAGCCCTGCCCGCGGCCAGGTACATTTCACCAACCGACCGGACGAGGAAAGCGTCAGATAGGCTGTCCTAAGATCTCCGCCGCCGAAGCAGATATTCGTGGTGATGAAATCATCCGTCGGAAAATGTTCAATATCTCCATCAGGTGAAATCGAGGTTATCCCGCCATTGAAGATCGTCGCAACACAGACATTACCTTCAGCGTCCACCGCCAGACTGTCAAAATAGTTGAGGCCCGTCGGGTTGCCGATCATCCGGCCATGGTTCGGGGGACCAGCTGAGATGATGGCACCGGGCTTTTCAATGTCGAAGCCCCAAAGGCGGCCCGCCTCCGTGCTTGCCACATAAACAACGCTTTCATCTGGCGACAGGCCGACACCGTTTGGCGTCTCAATCGGAAACACCACCTGTTTGATCGACGACCCGTCCGGCAGTGCATAATAGAGCGCGCCCAGATCCTTCACCCGTCCGTAGGTTTTGCCCAGATCGGTGAACCAGAATCCGCCCTGCTTATCGAACACGATGTCGTTTGGCCCGTTGAGAGGAATGCCATCGCACTCTCGGTAGAGCTCCGTCACCTCGCCGGTCGCAAGATCAACACGCTCGATCCGCCCGCCGGAATAGTCATCGGGCTTTCCACCGGGAACCGTCAGACCGCCGACATCGTGCCATTCAAAGCCGCCATTGTTGCAAATGTAGACCGCGCCATCCGGACCGATGGCCGCTCCATTTGGCCCGCCGCCTAGGGCTGCCACCACTTCCGTTGACCCGTCCGGCTGCACACGCGTAAGCGTACCTCTTTTGATCTCAACAAGCAGCACACTGCCGTCTGCCATCGCGATCGGCCCTTCAGGAAACTCCAGCCCGCTCGCAATCTCTTCCATCTGCATATCACCAACTCCCTGATCATTCTTGTTTTGATTGGGGAGAGGGTCTGTCAGCGAATGGGAGACGTCAACTCAATAGATCACGACGGACCGGATGGAGGTGCCTTCATGCATGAGGTCAAAGCCCTTATTGATCTCTTCAAGCGGCATGGTGTGGGTAATGAGATCATCGATATTGATCTTGCCATCCATGTACCAATCCACAATGGCCGGGACATCGGTCCGGCCGCGCGCACCACCAAAGGCGGTGCCGCGCCAACTGCGCCCCGTGACCAGTTGGAACGGACGGGTTGAGATTTCCTGCCCCGCACCCGCGACGCCGATAATGATGCTCTCACCCCAGCCTTTATGAGCGCATTCCAGCGCCTGACGCATCGTGGTCACATTGCCGATACACTCGAAGGAATAGTCCGCGCCACCGCCGGTCAATTCCACCAGATGGCCGACAATGTCTCCGTCAACCTCTTTCGGATTGACGAAATCGGTCATGCCGAACTGGGTGCCCAACGCTTTGCGGTCGTTGTTAATGTCCACGCCGACGATCTGTTTGGCGCCCACCATGCGAGCGCCCTGAATGACATTGAGGCCGATACCTCCGAGACCAAACACAACAACAGTCGAGCCGGGCTCCACCTTGGCCGTATTGACCACGGCGCCGATGCCCGTGGTGACACCACAGCCGATGTAACAGACCTTGTCGAAAGGCGCGTCTTTTCGGATTTTGGCGAGCGCGATTTCCGGCACGACGGAATAGTTCGCGAAGGTCGAGCAGCCCATATAATGCAAGACTTGCTTGCCCTTATAGGAAAAGCGGCTCGACCCGTCCGGCATCAGGCCCTGGCCTTGTGTTTCACGGATGGACTGGCAGAGATTGGTTTTCGGATTGAGACAATAATCGCATTCCCGGCATTCCGGCGTGTAGAGCGGAATCACATGATCCCCGACGGCGAGCGAGGTCACACCTTCACCCACTTCGACAACAACCCCCGCTCCTTCGTGACCGAGGATCGCCGGAAAGAGGCCCTCGGGGTCATCGCCAGACAATGTAAACGCGTCGGTGTGGCAGATGCCGGTCGCCTTCATCTCAACCAGGACTTCGCCGGCACGAGGGCCTTCTAGCTGTACTGTCTCTATTTCCAGGGGTTTACCCGCCTCAAAAGCCACCGCCGCACGCACGTCCATTCTGTAACTCCCTAGTCTTCTCGAATTTTCAAAGAGCCGCGTCGAGCTTACGCAGCCAAGACTCGATCCGCTTTCGGTTCACCCCGAGATCTGAGTGGCCGATCTTGGAGCGGCTGTAAATTGCAAAGGTGGAGGTCCCGTCACCGAGATCAATCGCTTCGAAAGTAATGGTATCGGGAAAACGCATCAGGGCGGAGCGCTGCACAAACTCGCGTTGCCCCGGCTCCGTCTGCACGCGTGTCACGCGGGGCTGCGCCAGCGCGACATCTGCAAACGCGTCCTCAAGGGTCTGCGGGTCAACGGTGAAAATCTTGGGCGTCGCGTGCGGCGTCGCATTCTGGCAATAGCCTTCAGGTGCGATCAAAAACTGATTGGGCTTAGGCGTCAGCTTGAATGTCTTGAAATCCATGGATGATCTCCTTCCAGAACTTAAGACTACACCCGTTCCAGCACCAGAAGCGAATAATCGTGGCTGTCCCGTTCGTCGCGGGGCTGGCGGACATTGCGGACTTCGCGCCACTCTGAGCGATCAAAATCCGGGAACCTAGTGTCACCCTCCGGCGAGGCGTGCACCTCTGTCAGATAGATACGTGTCGCCTTCGCCAGGGTCGCGGCATAAATCTCCGCACCGCCCAGGATCATGATCTCATCCACACCGAGCTCGCTACAGAGCTCATTTCCACGTGTGAGTGCCGCCTCGACGCTGGTGAATACCTCACCGCCCGGCGCTTCATAGTTTGGATCCCGTGTCACGACAAGATTGGGACGCCCGGGCAGCGGTCGCCGCGGAAAACTCTCCCAGGTCTTCCGTCCCATAATGATCGGCTTCCCCATCGTCATCCGCTTCAGATATTGCAGATCGCCCGACAGGCGCCAAGGCATAGCATTGTCTTTGCCAATGACGCCATTCTCGGCAATCGCCACAAAAAGACAGATATGCATGTCGTCCAACGCCCGCCACTTGAGAAGTCCTGTAACCGCTACCTATCACGCGGTTTGAATGGGCTCAAAATTTTTCGCCTACATCCGTTGTCATCGGCAAAACCGGTTGCGAAATCGCCCGGTCACATTCGCAACAGCTCTTGCTCCGAACCTCGATTGATCATGACCCCAAAGCAAATTGAAATGGGCAAACCTTCACACCTAAAGGACAAATCCATGACCGTTTATGTTCTGGCCCAATTCAAGATCCACAATCGCGAACAATATGAAAAATACGCTGCGGCCTTTCTGCCCCACTTTGTCCAGTACAAAGGCACAGCTTTGGTGTCCGACGAAAATGTCTCTGTGAAGGAAGGCACCTGGGACAACACCAAAGCGGTGCTTCTGTCATTTCCGGATGAAGCCGCCTTCGAAGATTGGGCGCTATCGGATGAGTATCAGGAAATCGCGAAAGATCGCATGGCTGCCACGGAGGGCTCCGTCGTTCTTCTCCACGGTCTTCAGTAGATCAAACAGCAACCGGAGCTGCGATGTGCGGATGCGGATCGTAGCCCACCAGTTCGAAGTCATCATAGGTGAAGTCGAACAGACTTTTCACATCCGGGTTGATCTTCATCTGCGGCAACGGACGCGGCTCACGTGAGAGTTGCAGGTCCGTCTGTTCCAGATGATTGAGATAGAGATGCGCGTCCCCAAACGTGTGGATGAACTCCCCCGCCTCAAGCCCCGTCACCTGCGCCATCATCTGCAATAACAGGGCGTAAGAGGCGATGTTGAAGGGCACACCGAGAAACACATCCGCTGACCGCTGATAAAGCTGGCAGGAGAGTTTTCCGTCGGCGACATAAAACTGGAACAGGCAATGACACGGCGGTAGCGCCATATTGTCCACATCCGCCACGTTCCAGGCTGACACGATAAGCCGACGCGAGTCCGGATTGTTCTCGATCTGGTCGACCAGGTTTTTGATCTGGTCAATGGTGCCGCCGTCAGGGGTCGGCCAACTTCGCCACTGGTGCCCATAGACAGGCCCGAGATCCCCCTTCTCGTCGGCCCACTCGTCCCAGATGCTGACCCCATTGGCCTTGAGGTAAGCGATATTCGTGTCGCCCGCGATAAACCAGAGCAGTTCATGAACGATAGACTTCAGGTGCAGCTTCTTGGTTGTGACCATGGGAAACCCGTCCGCCAGATCAAAGCGCATCTGATGTCCAAACACCGAGCGTGTGCCGGTCCCCGTCCGGTCTGTCTTTTCTGCGCCCGTATCTCTGATCCGGCGCATCAGGTCATGATATTGCTGCATGAAAGCTCTCTCTTAATCTTCGCTCATCTTAGCAAGCTCTCCGATTCGTGCCAGATGCCTTTGATCGCTTGATAGAGGGCCTCTCCTTCGCTCTAATTGGCTCCATGCCCTTATTGGGAGAATAGAGCATCTTGGGGAGGAAGCTCATGCGTCTGCAGGACAATTTCGAATATTACGCCCGTATTCATGGGGACACTTTCTTTGCCCGTTGCGGCAATCGGACCATGACCTATGCCGAGGCCAATGAAGAAGCCAACCGGCTGGCCAACCTCCTGATTTCGCAAGGGCTGCAGGTCGGAGATCGCTTCGCCTACCTCTCGAAAAACTCCATCGAGATGTCGATCCTGTATCATGCGGCGGGAAAAGCCGGGGCCGTGCCCGTGCCGCTCAATTACCGGCTGGCACCCGCTGAATGGGCCTACATCATCAACGATGCTGGCGCGAAACTCTTGTTCGCCCACAAAGAACTGGCGCCTGCGGCCGACACCATCCGTTCCGACCTCAAGTCTGTGGAAACCTGCTACGCCATCGACGTCACACCTCCGGCTGGCTGGGAGGACTATGCAACGGCGCTCGCCAACCAAGACACAGCCAACATTCCGGACCGCGGCGTCACCGCAGATCACGCGCTCTATCAGATGTACACGTCCGGCACGACAGGCCGGCCCAAGGGCGCCATCCTCACTCACGGCAATATTCTGGCCAATCTCGAGCAAATGCGGAACGTGATCTCGGTCCGCTTAGGACATGGCGATAAGATCCTTGTGGCGGCACCCATGTACCACGCGGCGGGGACCATGGTCAGCCTCCACGGACTGCATTCCGGCGCTGGCGTCGTGATCCACGAAGACTTCGTGCCGGGTGATGTGGTCGACGCGCTCGCCAATGATGGCATCACCACGACCGTGCTCGTGCCCGCCATGATTCAGGCCTGCCTGGTCATGGTGCCCGATGTTAAGGACCGAGATTATTCTTCCCTTAAAGCCATGGTCTATGGCGCCTCCCCCATCGCCGAAGAAACTCTTCGCGGTGCGATGGAGACATTTGAGTGCGACTTCTACCAGGCCTTCGGCATGACAGAGACAACGTCGTCCGTCGTCTACCTGAATGCTGAAGATCATGTCCGGGCCCTGAAGGAAAAGCCCGAGCTTCTGCTCGCAGCCGGACGCGCCATTCCCGGCACCCATGTGCGCGTCGTGGATGAAAATGATGAGGACGTGCCAGTTGGTGAAGTCGGCGAGATCATCTGTCGTGGACCGCAGATCATGCAGGGCTACTGGAACATGGAGGAAGCCACGACGGAGGCGCTTCGGGGCGGCTGGATGCACACGGGCGATGCCGCGAGCATCGACGAAGAAGGCTACGTCTATATCCAGGACCGGATCAAAGACATGATCGTGTCGGGAGGAGAGAACGTCTATCCGCGTGAAGTGGAAAACGCCCTCTTTGAACATCCCGCCGTGGCGGATGCCGCCGTCTTCGGTATCCCCGGCGAAAAGTTCGGCGAGGATGTGATGGCAACCCTGGTCCTGAAGGAAGGAGAAAGCCTCACCGAGCAGGAGGTCATCGACTTCTGTCGCACCAAGCTGGGCGGCTACAAAATTCCTCGAAAAGTGTCTTTCATGGACGAACTGCCTCGCAATGCCAGCGGCAAGGTGTTGAAAAAGGATCTCCGCGAGCCCTATTGGGAGGGGCACACGCGCCGCGTGTCTGGCTAGGAAAAGCGAAGGTTTTGAGGCGCTCAAGCCGCGCAATACGCGGCATTCTGCCCCTCTCATACTCGCCTATACACCTTTAATTCATGGGTTTAAGTGCCTATATTAGCCCTGTCGGGCAACCGACTATGGCGATAAACGGATTTCGTAATAAACCCATCGGACCCGGGGGCAGTACCCGGCGCCTCCACCAAAAACTCAAGACCAGAACTTGGGCTTTTTATGGGGGCGAAACAGGATCGACGAGGGCGTAAAGGATCTTCTTTCGCTCGGCATGGTTCCGCCGTTATCGGGCCGTTTGATAGTTGCAAACGACAACTACGCTGAGGCACGTCTAGCTGCGTAAGCAGTTCGACTGTTTCAAATTGAGCCCTGTGGGTTAGCACTTGCAGGCGGGGTTCGGAGGCACCTGGCAACAGAAGCCTCCACTTTCTCCCAGGGAGGGCCGACGGAGACGAAATGACCAACACCGCAAAGATCACGCCCCGCGACCCCGGCTTCTCTTTCGATGATGACCTGCCGATAAACTGGCATTCCAACGACCCAGCGATTTCTCATTTCTACAACGGCCTGTCCCTCACCTTCCCGGAAGGCGAACGCTTCTTCGTAGACAGCGTTCGGCATTTTGCCGACCAGATCACAGACCTCAAACTGAAATCAGATGTAAGAGGGTTTGCCGGTCAGGAAGCCATCCACTCCCGCGAGCATGTCATCTACAACCAGTACCTTGCGAGCCAAGGTCTGGAGCCGGAGAAGATCGAACGCCTGGTGACCTTCGGGTTGCGCATCGGGCGCAAACTGCCCAAGAAAACGCAGCTCGCCATCACCTGCGCACTAGAACACTACACTGCGCTCTTTGCCGAAGCGATCCTGGAAAATCCGCACACAATGGAAGGCGCCCACCCGCATTTTGCAAACCTGTGGCGCTGGCACGCGCTTGAGGAATCGGAGCACAAGGCGGTCGCGTTTGATGTGTTCAAAACCGTTGACCCTGGGTTCCGCGGTTACTTGCGGCGCACCATCGCCATGACCATTACCACGCTCGAATTCAATCTTGCCGCACTCGGAAACCAGATCTACCTCATGAAGAAATCTGGCGAGCTCACCAATTGGCGGTCCTGGGGCCGCAGCTTAAAACACCTCTGGGGAAGAAACGGTGTGTGGCGGCACGTCATCAAAGGCGTCTTCTCCTATTACCGGCCGTCATTTCACCCAAATGACCGCGATACGGACGCGCTCGTCGCCAAATGGCGCGCCTGGTACGCGACAGACGTCCAAACCGGTTGAGGGACTCAACCCAACCACCTAGGCTGGCCCCTCAATAAAAATCTGCCTGAAGGCGGAGAGGGGGAGAGCATGAAGCGGATCGCATTGGGCTTGGTGGTTCTATTGGGCGCGGCATTCGCCGTCCTTTATTTCCTCGTACCGGCCATGATCGAGGACAGCGTCAATATTGTCGAAGACCATGCGCCCTATGAAATCACTGATGAAGCCCACGCCCTCCATGAGCGCCTGATTGTTGCCGACCTCCACTCCGATACACTTCTTTGGGAACGCGACCCGCTCGCCCGTGCGACCGTCGGCCATGTGGACGTGCCCCGTCTACAGGAAGGCAATGTCGCGTTGCAGGTTTTCTCGGTCGTAACGAAGGCCCCTTCTGGACAAAACTATGAAAGCAATACGGGCGACAGCGACCAAGTCACTCTTCTTACCCAGGCACAGCTGTGGCCACCGCGCACATGGGGCAGTCTGTTTGAACGCGCCCACTATCAAGGCGAGCGCCTCATCGCTGCCGAGGGCCGCGACCCAACAGCGTTAAAAGTCGTGCGCACGAGAGCCGACCTTGATGAGGTCCTTGCAGCCCGAGCCGAGGACAGCAACATAGTCGGCGGGCTTCTTGCCACCGAAGGAAGTCATGCGCTTGAAGGCAATCTGGAAAATATCGGCAGGTTGCACGCCTTAGGCTACCGCATGATGGGTCTGCATCATTTCTTCGACAACAAGCTTGGCGGGTCGCTCCATGGCGTGAGCCAGGCGGGGCTGACTGACTTCGGGAAAGACGCCATTCGGGAGATGGAGCGTTTAGAGATCATTGTCGATGTCGCTCACTCGTCACCAGCCGTCGTGCGCGACGTCTTATCACTTGCGACAAAACCCCTCGTCGTTTCCCACACTGGCATTAAGGGTACCTGCCACTCCCGACGGAACCTTGAAGATGATCTGATGAAGGAAATAGCCGCCCAAGGCGGCCTGATCGGCGTCGGCTATTGGGAAGGCGCCGTCTGTGATCATTCGCCGTCCGGTGTCGTAAAGTCACTAAGATACGCCGTCGATCTTGTCGGCGTGGATCATGTTGCGCTCGGCTCAGACTATGACGGAACGACAAGCGTTCAGTTCGACACGTCGGAACTTTCCGTGTTGACGCAGGAGATGAAAGCGCGCGGGTTTACAGAAGAGGAAATCGAAAAGGTCATGGGCGGCAACATCATTCGCCTCCTGCGCGACCTGCTGCCGCAGGGTTAGCACCAACAACTGCAACACTGGACGCACTCTCGAATCGCTGATTGAATGGGTCGCAACCAACTAGGAGACCCATATGGCCGACGATCAGATGCGATATGATGTGCTGACGCAGAAAGCTCTGCTGGCCGTTGTTCGCGACGCCCTCAATATTGCGGCGACAGAAGGCCTTCCGGGAGAGCATCACTTTTATATTTCTTTCCGCACAGAGGCGCCCGGCGTCGACATCTCTGATCGGCTGAAAAGCCAGTATCCGGAAGAAATGACAATCGTGTTGCAGCACCAGTTCTGGGATTTGAAGGTCAGCGAAGACGGATTTTCCGTCGGCTTGTCATTTGACAAAACACCCGAGCGATTGGTCGTTCCCTATTCAGCGCTTGTTGGTTTCTTCGACCCAAGCGTTCAATTCGGTCTTCAATTTGTCCCAGACGGCGAAGAAGCGGCAGAGAAGCCTCAAGATGTGTTCGAGACATCGGTAGCAGAAGCCGAGAAAAAGTCAGAGCCGGGTGACGAGGATCATAGCGGCGAAGTGGTCAGCCTGGACGCCTTCCGCAAGGATCGCTAAGCACTCAAATCTCCTGGATTTGGCCTGCCCCACAAGGCGTGCTAAAGGACCCCGCGCAGGGAGCCTCCCTGCACACACTTGATCTATTGCCTGATAGCCGGAGAGCCTTTCATGAGCCAGACACGTACAGAAACAGACACATTTGGCCCAATCGAAGTCCCTACGGACAAATATTGGGGTGCGCAGGCACAACGCTCGCTGGGCAACTTCAAGATCGGTTGGGAGAAGCAACCTGCTTCCGTTGTGCGCGGACTGGGCATTGTGAAACGGGCCTGCGCCGAGGCCAACATGTCGCTCGGTAATCTGGACGAAACCATTGGCAAAGCAATGGTCCAAGCGGCACAGGAAGTCATCGACGGCAAACTCAACGATCATTTCCCACTTGTTGTTTGGCAGACTGGATCCGGCACCCAATCGAACATGAACTCCAATGAGGTGATTTCAAATCGGGCGATTGAAATTCTCGGCGGGACCATGGGCACGAAGGACCCGGTTCATCCGAACGATCACGTGAACATGAGCCAGTCGTCGAACGATACCTATCCGACGGCGATGCACATTGCCTGTGCGGAGCGCATTGTTCATGGGCTGATCCCTTCATTGAAACACCTGCACGGCGCGCTGGTCGAAAAGCAGAAGGCGTTCGACCACATCATTAAGATCGGCCGGACCCACACCCAGGACGCGACACCATTGACGCTGGGCCAGGAGTTCTCCGGCTACGCTGCGCAAGTCGCCTCGGCGATTGAGCGGATTGAACTTACCCTCCCCGGTCTTTTGCAGCTGGCGCAAGGCGGCACCGCAGTTGGAACCGGCCTTAACGCCCCCGTCGGGTTTGCCGAAAAAGTCGCCGAGAACGTTGCAGCTATCACCGGGTTGCCGTTTGTAACGGCGCCAAACAAATTTGAAAGCCTTGCGGCCCATGACGCCATGGTATTTTCCCATGGCGCCATCAACGCAGCGGGTGCGGCGCTCTTCAAGATCGCAAACGACATTCGCCTGCTCGGTTCAGGACCGCGTTCGGGCTTGGGTGAACTGGCTCTGCCTGAGAACGAACCTGGCTCCTCCATCATGCCGGGCAAAGTAAACCCGACCCAGTGCGAAGCACTAACGCAGGTCTGTGCCCACGTTGCAGGAAACAATGCAGCCCTGGCGTTTGCCGGTAGCCAGGGACACTTTGAACTCAACGTCTACAACCCGATGATGGCTTACAACTTCCTGCAATCCGTCCAACTGCTTGGCGATGCTGCCGTGAGTTTCACGGACAATTGTGTGGTCGGCATTGAAGCGCGGGAAGACAATATCAAGGCCGCGCTCGAACGCTCTCTTATGCTCGTTACCGCCCTCGCACCCAAAATCGGGTATGACAACGCGGCGAAGATTGCAAAGACTGCCCATAAGAACGGCACCACTCTGCGGGACGAAGCCGTCGGCGGCGGCTATGTGACAGAAGAAGAATTTGACGCGGTTGTGCGTCCGGAAGACATGATCGGACCGAAATAGACGGACAAATCATGACTGGACAGATCAAACGGTCCATCACCATCTCAGGGCATCGGACATCGATCACCCTGGAACAAGCTTTCTGGGATGAATTGAAAGAGATTGCCTGCCGCGAAAAACTCTCGGTAACGGAGCTTGTCAGACGCATAGACTCCACGCGCGATGCCTCAGGGTCACTCACCAGCGCCATTCGGGTCTTCATTCTGGAACAGATAAAGAAAGAACGCGCCAGCTTACGCCGGACCTAGTTGGTGGGGCGTTCTACAGGCGTCGGGGCAGATGGTGCAGACTCTTCAACAACCCCTTCGAGCGGCACGTCCAATTCAGGTCCTTCGTCTGGACCAACAATAAGGTCACGAAGGCCATCCGGCAGGTCTTCGATGCCGGCCTCTTCAATGTCTCGAACCAGCAATGCCTGAGATACGGCCTGTTGTATCGCCAGGGTATCGTTCCTGCGTTCAAGCTGTCGGATCGGACCGGCCAGAACCATCGCCATAGGCGGCAAAGGCGGGGATCCAGCAAGGGTGAGCTTCGTCTCCAGATCTGCTTCCAGTCTTACGAGATCGGCCATTGCCGTGACGTCCAACTGGTCGGCGCCAGAGACGACAGTTTCGGAGGGCACAAATGTCAATATGCCCTCTGCAACCGAGAACGAACCTTCAAGGTGATCAAACGGCGTGCGACCCGCGTCCAGGTGGACAGCTGCGACCACATCGAAATCGTCAACTTCCGACAACCCATCAAGAGCACTGCGGAAGGCTAATAGGTCAAATCCGTATAGCTCGCCCTCCGTCAGCGCCAAAGAGCCTTTGCCAGACAGACTAGAGACCATACCCAGCAGACTGCGCCCTTGGCCTTCGAGTTGCAGACCAACGGTGGCTTCGCCACTACCAAGCTCTTCATTGAACAACATCTTGGAGAGGTCAATCACTGATACGTCCTCGGCAGCAAGCGTCAACCCAAGTCCCGGAACGCCTGTGCCTCCCTCTACCCGAGCGCCCATCGTCAGGCGTCCATTCCCGAATTCAGCCGTAACTGGCGTAAAAGAAAGCACCCCGTCCGCGAGCGTTCCTTTGGCCGCGACATCCTCAAAGACAAGACCAGCAACGGTCATGTTGGAGACACCCAGCGTGAAAGATCCCTCAACATCCGCCAGCATGGACCAGTCGAGCGGATCAGCGGACCAGGGATCATTCTCATCATTCGCAAATATCTGATCGAGCGCCAGGGTGCCTATGTTGATGCTCGCATCTATCACTGGCTTTTGCCCTTCGAGATTCACTGCGCCGGATCCTGACACACGGAAGGCGCCTGCAATCGCTTCAACCTCGCTCACCGCCACGCGGTCGGACGTCCACTCCAGGCCACCGCCTGCAACGAACGCGCCCTCTTGCGCATTCGCCAAAATGAGATCAACCGGCGGACCATCCCATCCGGAAACCTGACTTACGAAACCAAATGTGGGTGCTGACGCTTCAAAACGTCCCTCAAAGGCTGGCGTTTCCAAAACAGACTCGGTTTTGCCTGTGACCGAAGCCACGAAGTCACCCAACCCTAACCGCAGACTGGTGTCGAGAGACTGGTCTGGTGCGCCTGATAGCTGAGCGCGAATACGGCCGCTACCCTCAACTGGAGATAAGGGGTCAGCACCCAACTGCTCAAGCAACACCTGCCCATTTGGATTCTCCATGGACAGCACAATATCCAGTCTTTCCACAGAAGATGTTTCCGGGTTCCGCCTCTGATTGACAACCAGTGATGTCAAAGAGCCATCGAGCTCGCCAGACATATCCAGCGATGCCACATGACTCGCATCGGTTTCATCAGCTCGAAGTACGTAGGCGAGCGTGCCGTCGCCAATCTCTGGCAACTCAACATCAAACAAATAGTCTGCGATCGACATCGCGAGACCTGTATTTATGGTTCCTTCCAGGCCGCCTGTCGCAAACGGTCCGATATTTGAGACCGTCCCAACCGCAGACACCTCATCTGCACCATTGAGCACCGCACCCAACCTCTCAATGGACAACACACCATCCAGCAAAGACGCCGTAGCGTTAACATCTGCAAGATACTGATCCGACCAGGCTAACCTGTCGAACCCAAGGATGACGTTGGCATCGAATGCGGTAAGGTCCAATGCCGCGTCGTAGGTGTCCATGTCTAGAAACCAACCTACCCAATCCGCATCAATTGATGACCCCTGCAACTCAACGCTAATTGCGGGCCGCGCACGAAGGGCAACGGAGAGGCCGCCCGTGATCGGTGGCGCAGGCTCGTCTGCTCCAATTGAGGTAATGGAAAGCGAGTAGGCCTGAAGCAATGAGGGTTGGAGAGCTAACTCAGATTGGATGCGAGTGGGGCCAGATCGCTGGCCATAAACGCCGTCAACTGCGTCTGGATAAGGCTCAGATCGGAGGAACTCGCCGGCCCACCGAGCGACCGTCTCTAAGTCTCCGACGGTTGCATCAAATGATCCATCAAATCGGGGCACACCTTGGGGGAAACCAATTGTGCCCGCGAGGGATGCGTTTGTTTCACCAGGCAGATCTGCAGACAAAGAGTCGATGATCAAAGCACCACTGTCAAAGCGAACCTCTGCGCCGACGTTAGACGCATGCGCTCGACCAAAGCTAAGGTCAACAACGCTGAGGTCCAGCTCCCCGGAGAGTGATTGGGGAATCTGGAGCGACTCAACCGGTATCTCAGCCGCGTGCAGGCGATCAAGCAATTGACCGATAGACAGACGAGCACCCGAAAGAGCTGTCGTTACCCTAGGCCCACCTTGCAAACCAACCTGCATCTCTCCCTTAAATGTTGCGTTCGCCAAAGCGAGTTCCACATCTCTGAGAGAAATTGTCTCGCTATTGCCAACAAAGCCTGCCGTCATCTGCAGAACGGCAGTCGGTTCGCCGTCAACCTCCAGCTCTCCGAGTTGAAAATCGAAAGTGCCATCAAGCCGAGCCGCCGCAGTAGCATCGGTGGAAAGTCCTGAGAAAGAACTGCGCCAGCCATCGCTAGGTGCTGCGAGGTCAATGTTCACCGGGAACGCTCGGTCCCCACCAAAAGCGCCCATGCCAAATGACAGTGTGTATGGCGCATTGTCATACTCAAAAGACCCATCGAATTTCAACGGCCCGAGAAGAGACGTTGCCGTGAGTTCACCTGAGACATTTGACAGGCGAATATTGTCGGGTGTGTTTGCATCGCTGAAGAGAATCTCGCCATCCAAAAACACGGCGGAATCGAGACTAATGGCTTCAGGATCGATGGGTACGGCGGGAACCGAAGCATCACCATTGGACCAGTTGAGTCGTCCATTATCGTCTCGAGTGATGTTGACCGTGAAGTCGAGAGCTCGGACACGCACAACATCAATCTCCGCCCGCAGCAGCGGGGCAAGCGCCACTTCGCCTTCCAAGGTGGCCACCTCGGCGAGCGGAAGAGCGTTATCGCCGCCACCGATTGACAATTCGCCAAGACTGAAGCGGGGCGCAGGAAGAATGACAAAATTGATGTCCCCACCGATCGTGACATCCCGTCCGACCGCTTCCGAAATCTGAGCCTCAATCTCAGCCCGGAACGTGTTCCAATCGACGATGCTTGGTCCCACCAGCGCGGCAAACAAGACCAGAACAACGAAGCCAGCGATGTAAGAAAGAACCGAATTCACTAATGCCCGCTCCGCCCCCGGCAAACACCGTCATTTATCGGTGTCCTACTTGCTTTATTTTTGGTCTCATCGACACTGTCACAACCGAAATCTTCAGCAGGGCCGATTGGTAGACAAACTATGGATTCTAAAGGAAAAAATATAGTCGATTTCGGGTCCGCACGAAAAAACTTGAAAATCAAAAAGAAAGCGGATCGGCGTGCCGCCAAGGAGCAGCAAGCGGCGGAGAACAGAGCAAAGTTCGGACGCACAAAAGCCGAAAAAAAACGCGACAAGAAAAACGAGCAAAACGCCGAGCGCCAACACGAAGGAAACAAGATAAAAACCTTGTTCCCAGCGCCATCAGAGGATCCCCAGAAATGAGTTCGACAACGTCCCCAACACCAGGCCCCTTTTCTGGCCTGAAAGTCATCGATTTGACACGCGTATTGGCAGGTCCTTATTGCACAATGCTGCTGGCCGATTTCGGCGCCGATGTCATCAAGGTCGAGATGCCGGTCCGCGGCGACGACGCACGGCATATCGGTCCGTTCATTGAAGAAAAATCCACATATTTCATGTCCTTAAACCGCGGCAAACGGTCAATTGCCCTGGACCTCAAAGACGACGCGGATCGGTCCACCTTTGAAGCTCTTTTGGAAACCGCCGACGTGGTGGTTGAGAATTACCGCCCGGGGACGTTCGACAAAATGGGATATGACTGGGAGTCTCTCCATAAAAGGTTCCCCTCCCTTATCCTGGCGTCCGCCAGCGGTTTCGGGCAGACCGGCCCTTACAGCAAGCGACCCGCATATGACATGGTCGTCCAGGCCATGGGCGGCATTATGAGCCTGACGGGCCACGAGGGCGATCCACCAACCCGCGTCGGATCGTCGATTGGTGACATCGGCGCCGGCCTCTTCACCGCGATTGGCGTGGCCTCCGCCCTTTACCATAGAGAGAAGACCGGCGAAGCAACGCGGATTGATGTCGCGATGCTGGATTGCCAGGTCGCGATCCTCGAAAACGGGATCGCCCGGTATCTGGCCACAGGACAGGTCCCCGGACGGCTTGGGTCGCGCCACCCCTCAATTGCCCCCTTCCAGGCGTTTGCCACGGCCGACCGCCATATCGTCATCGCCGCCGGGAACGACATCCTGTTCGCGCGTATGGCAAAAGCCATTGGTGCGCTGGACCTCATAGATGATGACCGGTTCGCGGACAATGATCTGCGACGGCACAATGTCGCTGCTTTGTCAGAAGCGATGGAAGCCACGCTGAAGACACAGCCTGCAGAGCATTGGCTGACCATTTTGGAGGAGGCCGGCATTCCCTGCGGCCCCATCAACAATGTTGAGCAGGTGCTCCAAGACCCGCAAGTCCTTGCCCGAAACATGGTCATTGAGGCGAAGGACCCGGATATCGGCCCCATCAAAATGCCCGGCAACCCGATCAAGTTTTCCTCTTTCCCCGACCCGGCTGAACGGGCGCCTGCGCCCGCTCTCGATGGAGACAGAGAGGCGGTTCTGGCCGAGGCAAAGCTCCCAAAACCTTGATTCATTAGACCTGCCATCCCATTTGACAGGGTATGACTGACCGGTCAGTATTTCTTCAGCGATTGGAGAACGACATGGATCTGAAGCTCGTCGAAACAGAACCAGCCGCCAAGACTGTCAAAAGAGACAATAAGCGCCCCAGTCAGATCTTGAGTGCAGCTGTCGAACTTTTTCGGGATCGGGGCTTTGAGGCCACCCGGCTCGAGGATGTGGCAGACAAAGCAGGCGTCTCAAAAGCGACCATCTATCTCTATTTCGAGAGCAAAGAAGACCTTTTCTTTGCGCTCATTCGAGAAAAAGTCGTGCCGATGATTGAGCAAACCATCGCGCAGGCGATGGCATTCGAGGGCTCAGCCTCGGATTTTCTGCGGATGAAAGCCGGCAGCGTCGGCCGCCTTCTTGCCCATTCGGATCAGGGCGCCATCTTGAAGCTCGTCGTATCGGAAGCCCGCCGCTTCCCGGAACTCACCGAGTACTATCGTGAAGAAGTTCCAGCGAGGGGTTTAGAAAACATCGCCAAGGTCATCCGCAGAGGCATCGATGAGGGCGAATTTCGCGATTGTGACACGGAAGCGGCGGCTGCTGCATTCATGTTCCCTCTCCTGATGAACGGCATTTGGATGAACTCCGTCGGTCCTAACGAGATTGTCGACCCAGATGCAGCGATTGACTTCCATTGTGAAAATTTCATTCGCGGCCTGAGCATCTAAAACTTCACATTCCCGTGCGTGACCGCCTGACTTCTTGACCATGTCGTATATCCCTGTTCTGATCGAAGAGAGAGTTGCAATTTGCAATTCAGTTCTAAGGTGGACCGGGAGGATGGAACATGGGCTTAGACTTCGAACTCACACGTCGCGGCATATTGACGGCAGGAGCCGGAGCAGGGGCAGCAACGGCTTTCCCGGCTCAGGCAGATGAAAAACCGATCGGCGCTGAGCCACTGCCCTCACAGCGGACGGGCGTGCTCGATCTGGAGATGTCTTACGTTGAGATCGGCGAAGGCGATCCCATTCTCTTCCTGCATGGCAATCCGACCTCCTCATATCTCTGGAGAAACATCATGCCCTATGCAGCGCCGTTTGGCCGCTGCATCGCGCCTGACTTGATTGGTATGGGCGGATCAGACAAACGCCCCTTGCTTGAGGGGGAGGATCCCGATGCCCGGTATGGCTTTTTCGAACACCAGAAATATCTGGACGCGTTGCTTGAGAAACTTGGCGTGACCGAAAATGTCACCCTGGTGATCCACGATTGGGGCTCTGCGCTTGGATTTGATTGGGCGCGCAGAAACGAGGACAAGGTCAAGGGCATCTGTTTCATGGAAGGGTTCACCCGGCCGCTCTCTTACGCTGAGATGGATTGGATGCCCTGGATGATGTTCAAATCCTTTAAATCAGGGCTCGGCGATTGGATGGTGCTGGAACAGAACATGTTCGTGGAACAAATCCTGCCTATGTCAGTCCTGCGCGAACTGACTGAAGAAGAAATGGGACACTACCGCGCGCCCTATCTCAATGCGGGAGAAGACCGGCGCCCGACGCTCACTTGGCCGCGAGAGGTTCCGTTTGACGGCGAACCGGAAGACACGCATGCCATGGTCGCGCAGGTATCGGAATGGCTTCAAACGAACGACCTCCCCAAACTCTTCATCAATGCGGAGCCCGGCGCCCTCATCCAGGGTGACGTCAGAGAGTTTGTACGCACCTGGAAAAACCAGGAAGAAATCACCGTCCGCGGCATCCACTTCATTCAGGAAGACAGCCCGCACGAAATCGGTGCGGCACTGGAAGAATGGATCCCTAAAGTACAGGGTTAGGTCAGAGAGAGACGATCTTGCCAGGGTTGAGGATGTTTTGCGGATCAAGCGCCCGTTTGATGGACCGCATCATGTCCACACCCTGCCCGATCTCCTCTTCCAGAAACGCCATCTTTCCAAGGCCAATGCCATGTTCGCCGGTACAGGTGCCTTCCAGCGCCAACGCACGCCGCACCATGCGGTCATGCAGCCGGCGCGCCTCTGCCATGTCCCGACGGTTTTCGGGGTCGATCAGCATGATCGTATGGAAATTGCCATCCCCCACATGCCCAACGATCGGCGCGGTAAGAAACGACGCATCGAGATCTTCCTTGGTCTCACGGAGGCACCGCGCAAGATTGGAAATCGGCACACAGACATCTGTCGTCATGCCCTTCTTACCGGGCTCCAGCGCGAGCGACGCATAATAGGCATTGTGTCGCGCTTCCCAGAGTTGGGTTCGCTCTTCCGCGTTTGTTGTCCATGTGAAACTGCCACCGTGATGGTCAGCAGCGATTGCCGCAAATCGTTCTGACTGCTCCTTCACGCTTGCGTCTGTGCCATGAAACTCCAGAAACAACATGGGGCTTACCGGCAGGCTCAAGTTCGAATAGGCATTGCAGGCCGCAACCTGAACCTCGTCCAGCACTTCGATCCTCGCAACCGGCAGGCCGCTTTGGATCGTTTCGATTACAGCATCGATCGCCCCATCGACGCTTCCGAACGGACAGATGCCGCCTGCAATCGCCTCGGGAATGCCCTGTAGTTTGAGTGTGAGCTCGGTAATGATCCCCAGCGTGCCTTCAGACCCAACAAGCAATCGCGTGAGATCGTATCCAGCCGCAGACTTCCGTGCCCGCCCACCGGTGGTGACAATTTCGCCTGTCGCAAGCACAGCGGTGACACTCAGGACGCTGTCGCGCATGGTGCCGTAGCGCACAGCATTGGTCCCGGACGCGCGCGTTGCAGCCATGCCGCCTAGGCTTGCGTCAGCGCCTGGATCAATGGGGAAAAAGAGACCCGTGTCCCGCAAATAGGAATTGAGTTGTTTCCGTGTGACCCCAGCCTGAACCCGACAGTCGAGGTCCTCAGCGTGAACCTCCAGGATATCGTTCATTTGCGAGAGATCGATGGTGATCCCCCCATCGACAGCACTCACCTGCCCCTCTAGAGATGTGCCTGTACCAAATGCAATGACGGGCATCCGCGCTGCGGCGCATATGCGCACAATCTGAGCGACTTCCTCAGTCGAAGTCGCGAAAGCAACGGCATCAGGGGCATGCGTCTCATGCCAGCTTTCGTCATGACCATGGGCATCACGGACGGCGGCGCTCACCTGCAGGCGGTCGCCCAACAAGCTCCGTAAATCAGACATCACCTGTCCAAGACGGTCCTGGTCAGCCTCTATCGTCATCCCGTCGGTCATAGCGTTACTTTAACACGGTTTGGGCCATCATTCAGAACCTCCGTTGTCTTTGGCAAGGATCGGTACTCAGGCTATGATCAAAAAAGCCCATATGTATGGCAGTGATGGTGAGGAGTTTTTGATGCCCGGTCCCTATTCAGAGCCTTTTGAAGCCCCCTTACGCGAAGTGGAGAGCGCCTGGATAGACCTCAATGGTCATATGAACATGGCCTACTACAACCTTCTGTTCGATGAGAGTCTGGACGCGCTCTTCAACGAATTGGGTATTGGCTGGGAATACACCAAACAAGGCGAAGGCTCTTGCTTCACCGCAGAGATCCACGTCACCTATCTGGACGAGCTCAGCGAGGGCGAGCCGGTGCGTGTGACCTATCAATTGCTGGATTGGGACGAAAAACGGCTGCACCTCTTCGGACGCATGTATCACGGCACGAAGGGATATCTCGCCGCAACGTCGGAACAAATGGCCATCCATGTGGACATGAAATCACGGCGGGCAGCCCCTATGCCCCAGAGCGTACAAAAGGTGGCAGCGGCGATCATGGAGGGCCACAAGTCGCTCGACCATCCGGATCAGGCCGGACGCGTGATCGGCATCCGCCGCAAAAAGGAGCAGACCGCCTGATGAAACACTTGTTTGCCATCATGGTTCTCTGGTTCTTCGGCGCCCCCACATCCGCTTTTGCATTTGCGGATTGCTCCGCGGTGCCAGCACCGGGTGTCGATTGGTCGCGCTGTTTCCTGGAAGAGTCCAATTTTACGGACAGTGATCTGACAGATGCCAAGCTTGTCGATACAAGGTTGCAGAGGGCAGATCTGTCACGGACCGTTTTTGACGGTGCTGACGCAAGAGACGCCAAGTTCGTTGATGCGGAACTTGCAGGCACAAGCTTCATCGGCGCGAACCTGCGCAAAGCGGACATGACCAAGGCAAACCTGGAAGGCGCCAATCTGTCCGAAAGCAATCTGCGGCGTACCCGTCTGTTCCGAGCCAACCTACGCGGCGCCAATTTCACCGGTGCGCTGTTGGATCAGACAGACTTGTTGAACGCTGATCTGTCAGGCGCCACCTGGACAGATGGTGAGCGCGTCTGTGCAGAAGGCTCGATCGGTCGCTGCAAATGAACGTGTTCCTTTCCAGGCTGGTCAAACTTCTCGCCAAAATTTTTGAGGCGGTGATCGACCGCCCTATCGAGGAAAACTGGCGGGAGTTCTGGGAATCGCGGAGTTTGACCGGGTGGGTACTGGCCGCCGCCCTGGGTATCGCCGCCGCCTATGCGACGATCCTGTTTCGAATGGCGATTGCAGGGGTTCAATGGATCTGGATCGGCACGTTCGACGAAGGCACCGCAAGCGCAGCAGCAGCGGCACCCTGGTGGCTCTTGATGGCGGGCCCTATTGGGGCAGGTGTGATCGTCGGCATCGGCATCAAATACCTGATGCCATTGAACCGGACCGAAAGCGTGTCCGATGTGATCGAGGCTGCAGCCCTCAAAGCCGGGCGCATGCCCCTCAAGACGGGTATCTATTCATCAATCCTGACTGCGATCTCTCTGGGTGGGGGCGCCAGCGCCGGCCGCGAAGGGCCAGCTGTGCATCTCGGCGCAACAATCTCCGCCTATGTTGCCGAGCGCTTCAAGTTCAATCCGGAATGGGGGCGCATCCTGCTGGCGTGTGGCGTCGCTGGTGCCGTAACCGCATCGTTCAACGCACCCATCGCCGGCGTTTTGTTTGCCCATGAGATCATCCTCGGTCACTACGCGCTTCGAGCCTTTGTTCCCGTGTCCATCGCCTCCGTCGCGGCAACCTCCGTCGCCCGGTTCCATCTTGGTGACTTTCCCGCCTTCACCCTGCCGGACTATTCAATCGCCTCCTATTTTGAGTTCCCGGCGTTCGCAATTTTGGGGATCATTTCGGCCATCGTTGCGATCAGCTTCATGGCGTCAGTCATCTATGCAGACAAGGTTGCGCGCTCCATCGATATGCCCGTCTGGTTGCGCCCCGTCATTGGTGGCGTCGTCGTGGGTCTCATCGCCCTGATGGTCCCGGAAGTATTGGGCGTCGGCTACGAAGCGACCGACAATGCGCTGAAACAGAGTTACACCTTCGCCTTCCTGATCGCCCTTCTGATCGCCAAGACTGTCGCAACGGCAGTAACGCTTGCGAGCCGCTTTGGCGGCGGGGTCTTCTCGCCCTCACTCTATCTGGGCGCCATGGCAGGGGGTGCATTTGGGATTGTCGCAGCCTACATCTTCCCAGGCATGGCATCCGCTCATGGTCTCTACGCGATCGTTGGCATGGGCGCGGTTGCCGCTGCTGTGCTTGGAGCCCCCCTCTCTACCACGCTCATTGTCTTCGAACTGACCGGCGACTACGAGGTCACCATCGCTCTTTTGCTCGCCAACGCCATCGCGACAGCGCTGACCCAGGCCACCATTGGTAAAAGCTTCTTCCATTGGCAGCTGGAACAGCGCGAAGTAAACATCCACGATGGCCCCCACAGACGGGTGATGATGAACATCCATGTGCGTGACGTCATGACCCGTTTTGACCAGGCCCACCCCTATTCCGAAGACGCCCCGCGATTGCTGACGCCTGCGGCCGAGTCCATTCGGATTTACCCGTATGACCGGTTGAACCAGGCGCTCGACCTGATGGATGCCCATGATCTGGAACATCTGCCGGTTTGCGAGCCTGGGAAGAAAGATACAGCCGTCGGACGCATTACCCGCGTCGCGGCCCTCAAAGCACTGGCGGACGGCCTCATCGCGGCCTCGCGGGAAGAACATCACTAAAATAGAAATTTCACATTGAGGCGAAATGCAGCCACACCTAGTGCCGCTGCCTCTAAATGCTTATCTTGAGCCCATCATGTCAGATTCGGACCCATTTGATCTGGGAGACATCCCGGAAGAGGAGACGGCCCGCTCATTGAGCGCCCAGGCCATGGGCGGCATGCGTCCGCCCTATCTTCGCGGTCTGAATGAAGCACAGCAGGAGGCGATCGAAGCCTTAGATGGCCCGGTATTGGTTTTGGCAGGCGCCGGAACCGGCAAGACGCGGGTACTGACAACACGTCTCGCCCATGCGCTGTCGACCCGGAAAGCCTGGCCGGGACAGATCCTTGCCGTCACCTTCACCAACAAAGCGGCGAAGGAGATGCAACACCGGATCGGCACGCTCATCGGCGGCGTGGTCGAGGGCATGCCCTGGCTTGGAACCTTTCATTCGATCGGTGCTAAGATTCTTCGTCGCCACGCAGAGCTTGTGGGCCTGCGATCCGACTTCACCATCCTCGATATGGATGATCAGCACCGACTGCTGAAACAGCTGATTAGGGCAGAGGGCATCGATGAAAAGCGCTGGCCCGCGCGTCAGCTGGCGGCCCACATCGACGGATGGAAAAACCGAGGTCTGACCCCTGATAAAGTACCTGCTGGCGACGCAGAACATTTCGGCAATGGCAAAGGCGCCAGCCTCTATGCCGCCTACCAAGAGCGTCTCAAGATTCTCAACGCTGCGGATTTCGGCGACCTGCTGCTGGAATGCCTGCGGCTCTTTCAAGAGAACCCGGAAGTCCTGAGCGAATATCAGGACCGCTTCAAATACATGCTGGTGGACGAGTATCAGGACACCAATGTTGCGCAGTACCTATGGCTGCGCCTCCTTGCTCAGAAGCACAAGAACATCTGCTGTGTGGGAGACGACGATCAGTCCATCTACGGTTGGCGCGGCGCAGAGGTCGATAACATCCTGCGTTTTGAGCAGGACTTCCCTGGTGCCAAGGTTGTCCGCCTGGAACAGAATTATCGCTCGACGCCCCACATCCTCGGAGCCGCATCAGGACTGATCACAGCCAATGAAAGCAGGCTCGGCAAGACCCTCTGGACGGATATGAATGAGGGAGAAAAGGTCACCCTCCGCGGCCTATGGGATGGCGAAGAAGAAGCCCGCGTCATCGGCGAAGACATTGAGCAATTGCAGCGCGATGGCCACTTGCTCCGAGAAATGGCGATCCTCGTACGCGCCTCGTTCCAGATGCGGGAGTTTGAAGACCGGTTCATCAATCTGGGCCTTCCCTACCGCGTCGTTGGCGGGCCGCGCTTCTATGAACGCATGGAAGTGCGGGATGCTAACGCCTATCTCCGCCTTGTGGCCCAGCCCGACGACGATCTGGCCTTTGAGCGCATCATGAACAAGCCGAAACGCGGCCTCGGCGACAAAGCCTTGCAGACTCTTCATCAACTGGCGCGACAGGAAGGCATCTCGCTGAGCCGCGCCGCGCGCCTCATCACCGAAACAGAAGAACTCCGACAACCGGCACGGCGGAATCTGAAAGACTTCATCGATATGGTGGATCGCTGGCGCGCACTCCTGCCCGGCATGGGTCACATTGAGCTGGCGGAAACCATTCTCGATGAAAGCGGCTACACAGAGATGTGGCAGAATGACCGCTCCGCCGATGCGCCCGGGCGTCTGGACAACCTGAAAGAACTTGTCCGCTCCATGGAGCATTTCGAGAACCTGGCGGGCTACCTTGAACATATCTCGCTGGTGATGGAGATTGAGCAGGCGGACACTGCCGACAAGGTCAATCTCATGACCCTTCACTCAGCCAAGGGCTTGGAGTTTGATACTGTCTTTCTGCCCGGCTGGGAAGAAGGTCTCTTTCCTCACCAGAGGTCGCTGGACGAAAGCGGACTGGCCGGTTTGGAAGAGGAGCGACGCCTGGCCTATGTCGGGATCACCCGGGCCAAAAAGAGTGCACGCATCTCTTTCGCATCCAATCGCCGGGTCCACAACCTTTGGCAATCATCCCTCCCCTCGCGCTTTGTCGATGAGCTTCCCCAAGACCATGTGGATGTTGTCGAAGGAGATTCCAGCTTTGGCGGCTATGGCTCCTTTTCACAGAGCCGCTTCGACCATGAGTTTTCCCAAAGCAATTATGGCGGCCCCGGCTGGCAGCGCGCGCAGGCCAATGCCCGCACCGGCGCCATGAAGGCCCGGCCACCCGACCTGGAAGGACACGCGGAACTTGTCGCCACGTCCGACCCGGCGGCATCAACCTACGAAGTGGGCGAACGCATCTTCCACCAGAAATTCGGCTACGGTCACGTAGCAGAGATTGATGGCAATAAGCTCACCGTCGATTTTGAGCATTCCGGCCGCAAAAAAGTGATTGATACGTTCGTGGAGCGTCATGGCTGATCCCTGCTCTCGTTGGATAAGCCTATGAGCGAGGTTTGGAAAGCCAGCTTTGCAGCACCCGTTGCGCAAGCTGATGCATTTGCGACTCTTCTGTCTGACGCGTTCTATCCAGATGCGCAAGCGGTGGCGACAGCCGAGGTCGAGGAACATGTAACCTGGTCCGTCGAGGCCTATTACTACGACCAACCCGACGCTGAACAGATAGAGACCATCATCCGGCCTCTGGCGGACGAGCTCGATCTGCCTGTACCGGAGGTTATCATAGAAGCCTTGCCGGACATCAACTGGGTCGCCAAGTCACTTGAGGGCCTCGCGCCCATCGAGACCGATCGCTTTTTCGTGCACGGCGCCCATGACGCAGACAAGTGCCCGGCGTCGCGCATTCCCTTACTGGTCGATGCCGGTGAAGCCTTCGGCACAGGGCATCACGGCACAACCTTAGGGTGCCTGAAATTCATCGAAATGGAATGCGAGCGGCGACGCCCTCACCGTGTTCTCGACCTAGGATGCGGTACCGGGTTGCTGGCGATTGCCGCAGCCAAACTGACGGGCCAACGCATCATCGCAAGCGATATTGACCCCATCGCCACGCGCGTGACGAGAGAGAATGCCCGGGTGAACAATGTGCACCCTCTCATCAAGACGATCACGGCAAAGGGAACCAACAGTCCTGAGCTGAAAGCCCATGGCCCGTATGATCTGCTGATCGCCAACATTTTGGCCGGGCCGCTGGCGCAGATGGCGCCAGGTGTTGAGCAGCAATTAACGCGGGGCGGCACACTGATCCTGTCGGGCATCCTGCATGCACAGGAGCAGATGGTGCTCTCAGCCTATCGGTCCCAGGGTCTCTACCTGCAGGATCGCCTGCGGATCGACGAGTGGGTCACGCTCAGGCTGCGCGGCTAGCTCAGGCAAATTGAGACGTGCGTCGCCGCGCCGATAGATCCTCAAGGAGCTCCCAAAAGGCAGATGCCTTGGCCTCATCCCGTGCCGGATCATCGTCGGAAAGCTCCATAAGCCCATGCACGTTATGGAAGTAGGAACCACTTGCGAGATCCTGTGTCGCGGCGATGAGGCTGGCTTGTGCCCCCTGATAGGGCGACGCCATCATCCGACGCTTGATGAAGCCAACCAGGCCTGTCGTCGAGCCCTCCAGTCCGGACGCGACGACGCCCGGATGGATGGTTATGACCGTATATTCCGGATGGCGGCGGGCGACCTCTGCGAATTGCCAGAGATTGCCTAATTTGCTCCGCGCATAGGCGATGGGCGTGCGACCGCGATACTTATAGTCGGACGTACAATCGCGCGTCAGGGTATAGATGTCGCCTGTTGTACCGACGATCCGCGCACCGTCCGCCAGAATGTTGCGGTCAATCAGCTGTTTTAGGAGCACGTGATGTCCAAGACAGTTCACCGCGAAGGCGCGCTCATATCCATCAACGGAGAGCCCGTATTTGTCGGGCGATATCCCGGCGTTTGCACAGACAATATCGAGCTTCTGATCTCCCAAACGCTCCTCAAGGGCAGCGCTCGCCTCGCGGACACCCTGAACATCACCAAGGTCGAGAGGCAGGAACGAAATATCCCGCTGCGCTTCTTCACCCCATTTTCTGCATGTTTCTTTGGTGCCTGAAGTTCCACGCGCAGCGACGATAACATTCGCGCCGCGGGCCGCGAGACCTTTCACAATCTCCTCACCGATGCCCCCACTACCACCGGTAACCAAAGCCCATTTGCCGTCCAGCCGAGGATCATCGGGACAGATCTGGGTTTGCTTCTTCTGTCTGCGCATTGAGCTCATAACGCGGCTCAATTTGCCTTTGGGTGGCACAGTGCGGCGGGAAGGATCATAGGGGGTTGGCATCGCACACTCCTCCAAGGACGACAATGAGGCCCTGCGACCGATCACAGCGCCGGCTTCCTTCACTGATACGTTGCCGTCGATCCACTGGATCATTCCCTTAAATCCAACAAACCTTTGAACGCGGGATGACTACCAAGTGTCCCGAGAGCCCGCTAAGATGCGGCCATGTTTCAGACCTATGACGATGTGGCCGACCCAACGCTGGGTCCGGGCCGAGCCAAAAAACTCCGCGCCGAGCTCAAAGCCCGCGGTCTTGACGGATTCATTATTCCCCGCGCGGATGAACATCAGGGAGAATACGTTCCGCCCCACGCAGAGCGCCTTCGTTGGCTGACCGGATTTTCTGGTTCGGCGGGCCTCGCAATCGTTCTCCAGGACAAGGCTGCAATCTTCATTGATGGCCGCTACACCCTCCAGGTCCGCTATCAGGTCGATATTGACGTCTTCGAACCTCAATCCCTGATGGGCATGCCGCCCGCGCAGTGGGTCGAGGAAAATCTTCTGGAAGGCGCAAAACTCGCCTATGACCCCTGGCTCCATACGGTAGACGGGGTCAAACGCCTGCGCGAGGCCGCCACAACAGTGGGGGGAGAACTTGTCGCAGTAGACGACAATCTGGTGGACGCGATCTGGGAGGACCAGCCGCTGAAACCCCGCGCCCCCATTCAACCCCATGACTTGGCCTTTGCAGGAACACCAGCGGCGGAAAAACTGGCGGCAATCACCAGTGAACTGCAATCATCAGATGCAGACGCCACCATCGTCACCATGCCCGACAGCATCGCCTGGCTGTTCAACATTCGCGGCGGCGACGTCGCCCACTCGCCACTGCCGCTTTCTTTTGCGATTGTGTACGAGGAAGGTCACGCAGAGCTCTTTGTTCATGAAGACAAGATCTCAGACGAAACCCGCGCTCATCTGGGCAATGTTGTCACCCTACTGCCGCCTGAAGACCTCGGTCCAACTCTCGACAAGCTAGGGACATGGGGTCGCGAGGTCCGGATCGACCCTGCGACCTGCAGCGATTGGATTGCGACCCGCCTGACCGGTGCCGGCGCCGCCCTCAAACATGGCACCGATCTCTGTGAGCTTCCAAAGGCGCGGAAGAATAAGACAGAAGTTGCTGGCACTCGCGCAGCTCATATTCGCGATGGACAGGCACTGAGCCGCTTCCTCGCCTGGCTCGAAAAGGAAACACCGGGGGGCAAGGTGACCGAAATTTCGGCTGCCAAACAGCTGGAAGAATTTCGTCGAGAGACCGGCGCTCTGAGAGAAGTGAGCTTCGATACCATCTCCGGTGCAGGTCCCAACGGCGCCATTGTGCACTATCGGGTGACCACAGACACCGACCGCGCCTTGGGTCAAGGCGAACTCTATTTGGTTGACTCCGGCGCGCAATATCTGGATGGCACCACAGACGTCACGCGGACCGTTGCGATCGGAACGCCAACACAGGAAATGAAGGACCGGTTCACACGAGTCCTAAAAGGCCATATCGGCCTTGCGTCTGCACGTTTCCCGAAAGGCACGTCCGGCGCGCAACTGGATGCGTTGGCCCGCATGGCCCTGTGGCAGGCGGGATTGGACTTTGACCATGGCACGGGCCATGGCGTCGGCTCCTATCTCTCCGTCCACGAGGGCCCCCAACGCATCTCCAAGGCCGGCCACGTGGCTCTCGATCCTGGTATGATTGTGTCGAACGAACCGGGCTATTACAAAACCGACGCCTTTGGTATTCGCATTGAAAACCTACTGGTGGTCACACCGCCAGCGCCCATTGAAGGCGGTGAGCGAGACATGCAGGGCTTCGAAACTGTGACCCTGGCGCCCATTGATCTTTCACTCGTGGACACCGACCTCCTGACCGAAGACGAAAAAACCTGGCTCAACGCCTACCACGCGGAAGTCCGGGAGAAGGTGAGCCCAGCTCTTAACGAAGACGAAAACGCCTGGCTGATACAGGCGACCCGCGCAATATGAAGTGACGGTCAATCACCGCCGACCAGGGCAAGCCACTCATCTTCGGTAAGTGTTTCGATACCCAGCTCTTCTGCCTTTTTGAGCTTCGATCCGGCACCCGGCCCCGCCACCAGCAAATCCGTCTTCTTTGAAACGGAGCCCGACACTTTAGCGCCAAGGCCCTCTGCCCGGGCTTTCGCCTCCGAGCGGGTCATCTTCTCAAGTGTTCCGGTAAAGACCACCACCTTACCCGCGACCGGCGACCCCGTATCCTGAGCTTCCAGCGGGGTTGGATTGAGGCCCGCAGAGCGCAAGGCCTCAATCGCTTCAATATTGTGGCCTTCCTGAAAGAAATCCATCAACGCATCCGCGACCGTTTCGCCGATCCCATCAATCGAGATCAGATCCTGGTAGGCCTCACTCTCCGAACCTGTCATGGATTTCATCGCCCCAAGGAACGTATCCAGATCATGATAGGTCCGCGCGAGCACCCGCGCCGTGGTTTCACCAATATGTCGGATGCCAAGACCAAAGAGGAGCCTGTCAAAGTCGACCCCACGCCGCTCATCAATAGCAGCGAAGAGGTTTTTGACTGACGTTGCTCCCCACCCTTCCCGATCTTTGAGTTTCTTCAGCGCCGAAGCATCCCGTTCCGCCAGTGTGAAGATGTCAGCCGGGCTTTTGATCAAACCATCTTTGTAAAAGGCTTCCACCTGCTTGTTGCCAAGACCTTCAATATCAAGCGCATTACGAGACACGAAGTGCTTCAGCCTTTCGATACTCTGCGCCGGGCAGATCAAACCGCCGGTACACCGACGGACCACATCTTCTTTTCCGGTCTTTTCGTTGACCTCACGAACAGCATGACTGCCGCATTCGGGACAAACGGTAGGAAATTTGAAGGCCTTCGCCCCTTTGGGGCGTTTCTCCAACACGACGCTCACCACTTGTGGGATGACGTCTCCCGCACGCTGAACAATCACCGTGTCACCGACGCGCACATCCTTGCGTTCCAGCTCTTCTTCGTTGTGCAGCGTTGCGTTGGATACAACGACGCCGCCAACCGTTACCGGCTGCAATCGGGCGACCGGCGTGAGCGATCCGGTGCGCCCCACCTGAATATCAATACCTTCCAGTAGCGTAGATGCCTGCTCCGCTGGGAACTTGTGCGCTATCGCCCACCTGGGACTTCGCGAGACAAAGCCCAATCGCTCCTGCCAGTCCAGACGGTCCACTTTGTAGACCACACCATCAATGTCATAGCCGAGCGACGAGCGCTGCGACTCGATGGACCGATAGGTTTCCAGTAATGCCTCGACTGTTGTGCATCGCGCCATGAGTGGGTTCGTCGCAAAGCCCCACTGATCAAACTGGCCAACAACGTCCAATTGCGTCTCCGCAGGAAGAGCACTTGACGCGCCCCAGGCGTAGGCAAAAAACCGCAGCGGCCGCGAAGCCGTGATCCGAGAGTCCAACTGACGCAACGACCCTGCCGCAGCGTTGCGGGGGTTTGCAAAAGGGTCTTTGCCATCTTCCTCTTGACGTTCGTTCAAGCGGGAAAAATCGGCATGGCTCATATAAACCTCGCCACGCACCTCGATCACGTCAGGAACATTCTTGCCTTTGAGTTTAAGAGGAATGTCTTTGATCGTGCGGACATTCGCGGTGATATCCTCGCCGACGCGGCCATCACCGCGGGTCGCCGCCTGAACCAGCTGGCCCTTTTCATAGCGAATTGCAGCAGAGAGCCCATCGATTTTTGGCTCTGCGGTCACAGCCAGTTCTTCATCACCAAGATTGAGAAACCGCCGGATACGCTGACAGAACTCGACGACGTCCTCATCCGAAAACGCATTCCCAAGCGACAGCATGGCCACTTCGTGTTCAATCTTCTCGAATCTTTCCGAAGGCGCGGCCCCAACCCGAAGCGACGGACTATCGGAACGCACGAGATCAGGGAACGATGTTTCGATCTCAAGATTCCGTGCCCGAAGCGCGTCATACTCGGCATCGCTGATACTTGGTTTGTCTTCCTGATGGTAGCGCCGGTCATGCTCAGCAATCGCTTGTGCCAGCTTTTCAAGCTCTTTTGCAGCTTCAGCTTCACTGAGCGAAGTCGCGGCCTTGGCCTTTTTGGCAGCCATCAATGCGTGCCTTCGATCAACTGGTCAGCTGCCGCCCGGGCTTCTTCGGTGACCTTCGCGCCAGACAGCATCCGGGCAATCTCCTCGCGCCGAGAGCCGTCATCGAGCGGCTCCACACGGGTGACAACCGGCGCCGACTTCGCCGCTTTACCGTTTCCACCTTTGCTGATCAAAAAATGCTTGCCCGCCCGCGCTGCCACCTGAGGTGAGTGTGTGACGACAAGCACCTGCAGAGACTTCGCCAGCTCAGCAAGGCGCTTACCCACGGCTTCGGCGACGGCACCGCCAACACCTGCATCCACCTCATCAAATATGAGCGTGGTTGCGGAGCTGGTTGATGCGAGCGACACCTTAAGCGCCAGAATAAAGCGTGATAACTCACCACCTGAAGCGATCTTGATGAGAGGGCCCAAGGGAGCACCAGGGTTGGTGGAGATATGAAACGCCACCTTATCAATCCCGTCCGGTCCAGCCTGCGCGAGATCTAATTGGGTCACCTGCGTGCGAAAGGTTGCTTTGTCCAGCTTTAGCGGGACGAGCTCCTTGGCGACAGACTTGTCGAGACGCATAGCTGCCTTCAGGCGCCCATCGGACAGCGCGCCGGCTGCGGCCGCATAAGCCGCTTCCGCTTCGGCGAGCGCCGTCTCCAATTCCACGGTTCTGGTTTCACCGGCCTCAATGCCTTCCAGCTCAGTGCGCATGCGATCCGCAAGCGCCGGCAGAGACTCAACAGTTACATCATACTTCCGAGCCGCGGCCCGCAGCGCAAAAAGGCGTGTCTCAGCCTCTTCGAGACGATTGGGGTCAAACTCAAGAGTCCGTGCCGCTTCTGCCAATTGATCTCGTGCGTCAGCAGCTTCGTTCAACGTGCGGTCCAGTGCCGCAATCACACCATCGAGTCGACCTGCTGCTTGTTCCTTCGCGCGTTCCAGCCTCCTTAGTGCCAGATTGATGCGCGCTTCAAGTCCCTTGTCACCGGAGAGGGCTGCTTCCGCTTCTATAACATCGTCCGCAATCTTCTCGGAATGCATCATCAATGTCCGCTCGGCCGCCAGACGCTCCTCTTCCCCCTCTTCTGGACTCAATTCGTCCAGCTCAGCAACCGCATGGGTGAGGAAGTCCTGGTCAGCGGCAGCCTTGGCCAAAGCAGCCCTGTGCGCCTCAAGCGCTGCCCGTGCCTCTGTCAGCTGTGCCCATGTTTCGCGGACCATGCGCAGCGGCCGATCCAAACCGCCATAGGCATCTAAGAGCGCCCGATGACCGGCTTCGTCAAGCAGCCCACGCTCATCGTGCTGCCCGTGAATCTCGATCAGCGTGTCGCCAATCGCCCGAAGCAACCCGACACTCACAACTTGATCATTCACGAAAGCTCGGGTCCGGCCATCCTTCGTCTGAACACGCCGAAGGATAACGCTGTCATCGGCATCGATATCGTTTTCCGACAAGAGCGCCAATGCCGGATGCGTCGGCTCCAGGTCGAACACCGCGGTGACTGAGCCTTTGTCTGCTCCGTGAGCAACGAGGCCACCGTCTGCGCGCCCGCCCGTTGCCAAACCCAGAGCATCCAACAAGATCGATTTTCCCGCGCCGGTCTCTCCGGTAAGCGTGCACAGACCATCGTCCAGCGGAAGGTCAAGCTTGTCGATCAGAACGATATCGCGAATTGAAAGCGCAGAAAGCATAAGCGCTCCTAGAAAACAGAATTCCAGGCTCTGCTGATCCAGGAATCTTGATTTTCATTAGGCTCAAGATCATTGCCCGCCAGCAACGCATAGCTGTCTTCGTACCAATCGCTTCCTGGGAAATTATGCCCCAGAATCGCTGCAGCCGTTTGAGCTTCGGTGACCACTCCCAGAGACAGATAGGACTCAGTCAGGCGGTGAAGCGCCTCAGGCACATGGGTCGTGGTTTGATAGGTAACAATAACAGCCCGGAAGCGATTGATAGCCGCCACATAGGCATGACGATTTAGGTAATAACGCCCAATCTCCATCTCCTTACCGGCAAGGTGATCAAAAGTGAGATCGATCTTAAGCCTGGCATCAGTGGCATACTCGGTATCGGGAAAACGCCGAACAACTTCCGACAGAGTCGCAAGTGCATTCTGCGTCATCCCCTGATCGCGCCCTACGTCCGAAATCTGTTCATAGTAGCTGACCCCCATCAGATAGTAGGCATAGGCCGCATCCTTGTTGCCGGGATGGAGCGCCACGAACCGCTGCGCAGACAAAATCGCGGAGTCGTAGTCATTCGTCTGATAGTAGCAGTAGGACGCCATAAGCATGGCCCGGCGGGCCCACTGCGAGTACGGGTGCTGGCGTTCGACCTCATCGAATTCCAAAGCCGCCTGCCTAAACTTGTTCTCCTCAAGCAAGTTCAGGGCTTTGTTGTAAATCTGTTCGACGGGTCGTTCATCATAAACAATCTCAGCGTCTTCATCGCCGGAACATGCGCCGAGCACGAGAGCCGCGCCCAACACAACGACAGCCGGAGCCCGCCTTAGGTTCCCCATGCATTTGGACCCAAAATCCGCCAAACCGCCTCTACTCATCAAGCCATCGCTCCTGCACAACCCGCTTCCCCGGAACACCTCCGGGCCGGCGGTACTATATCAACCCTTCGCTCGGTACCATAGAGGACCAGAACCGCATTAGGCGACAAAAAGCCGGCTTGAGAGCCCCTCAAGCCGGTCAAATTTCAGAAATTAGCGAGATATAGGACCGTCAGGGTCAATCCGCGGAAACCATCATCCTCGGCGTTTCCTCGACGGCACCAACCATTTCATCGCAGGTCACGTATTCCCAAGAATCAGGGTGAGCAAAAAGCGCATGCAGGACCTGATTGTTAAAGGCATGCCCTGCCCGGCTCGCATTGTAGCGCGCAAGAATGGGCGCCCCGGCCAACGCAAGATCACCAACCGCATCAAGGGTCTTATGACGAACAAATTCGTCTGGAGACCGCAGTCCGCCGTCGTTCAATACTTCCTCGCCATCAAGGACCACTGCATTGTCGAGAGTCGCGCCTTGAGCAAGTCCTAGGGACCGAAGCATTTCCACGTCTTTTAGGAAACCAAAAGTGCGGGACCGGGACAATTCCTCCCGAAAGCTATCTGGCGAGATGGTCAACGCCAGATCTTGTTTTCCAATCACCTGATTGTCGAAATCGATGCTGAGCTCAATCCGCAGTCCTTCATCACAGGGATGCAGCGTGCCAACGCGGAGCCCGTCTTCTACCGAAATGGGCTCTAAGACGCGAATAAAACGACGTGGAGTGGAAAGAGTCCTTTGACCGGCCTGATCGAGCAGCTCAATAAAGGCATCAGAGCTCCCATCCATCACGGGCACTTCTTCTGCATCAATCTCGATCAACAAATTGTCGATCTGCAGCGCCGACACAGCAGCCATCAGATGCTCAATCGTTGCCACTTTTGTGCCAGCCGCATTTCCGATCGTCGTGCACATGGTTGCGTCGGTGACCGAGTCATAACGCGCCGGTATGTCCGTAACAGTCCGGTCGTTCGTCTCAAGGTCCGTCCGGCGGAACAGAATACCGGTATTTTCCTCGGCCGGCTTCAACACAAGACGCACAAGTGTGCCCTTGTGGAGACCGATCCCGTCCAGGCTGATGGCTTCGGCGATGGTTGTTTGCAGCTGTATATTCCCTTCAACGGCGGTCTCGCCGTTCGAATGAGCCAAATGCAATTTATTGATGGTAGATCCGCCCCCGGTATTCACCGGCTCCGCAAGCGTGTCATGGTCAGTATTCCGCACTGTCCGTTCCCCATGTGCCTCCAAAACCAACAAACGTTTCGGTGGCGCGCCCCAATCTGTCGGGCAGTTAGCTGATATCAGCGCGCCGCTCCCCCAGAGACGCGTCAGAGACCGGTCCGCACAGACTGGTCTGAGATTGGTTCTAACAAAAGTCGAGAACCTTTCTCAAATAACTCTTTCTTACAGTTTGTTACGTATGCGATGAGACCATAAGGCCTTGAAATGATTACAGAAAAAGGGGCCGTGCGCAGGCACCGCCCCTTCTTCGTATCACAGCCCCAGAGAGGAGCGTCAGTTCGCCTGACGACGCAGGAACGTTGGGATCTCCAACTGGTCCTCCTCGAAGGAAGAAGCGACCATGCCGTCGTCTGCTTTGGGCTGCGGTGTTGGCTCTTCTCGCGCAGCTGGCTGAGCAGGTTGCGGCTCAGCTCTCGTGGTCTGCGGCGCAGCGGCCTCAGCCCTGGGAGCAGGCGCAGGCTGAACAGCCTCGCGAGGAACAACAGGTGCCTGACGTGGTTCAGGCGCAGCCTTGGACCGTCCTGTCAAACGTTCAAACAAGGAAGGTCCTCTCGCCGGCGCTGCCTGCCGCGCAACCGGTTCTGGCCGCGCACCAAGGAATGAGGGCAATTCGCTCGATCGCGCTTCCACCCGATTGAGTCCGGCCGGAATAAAGGGCCGGTTCGCTTCGGGTTCTGCCGCTAAGGAAGCCTGAGCCGCTTGCGGTTCAGGTTCAGGCTCCTGGCTCGGAATAATGACCTCAGCTTCATAGGCAGCCGGATCAAAATCCGCCGGCAAGGGTGCCTCAAGGCCCAGCTCAGCCTCAACCGGAGCTGCGGCTGGTTCTGCCACTTCGGCCGGCCCTGCTTCAGCGACCACTTCCGCCATCTCGGGCTCAGCCGGGGCTTCCTCGCCTGACATACGCCGTCCAGGCCGCAGCATTGTGACCTTTTCTGTTTCAGGAACCGGCTGTTCCGCCTGCTCCACATCGATACCGGTTGCGACCACCGATACACGCATGCTGCCATCGAGAGATGAGTCAAATGTCGAGCCAACGATGATGTTCGCGTCCGGATCAACTTCAGAGCGGATACGATTGGCCGCCTCGTCAACCTCATAGAGGGTTAGGTCCATACCACCAGTGATGTTGATGAGAACGCCTCGCGCACCTTTCATAGACACTTCGTCCAGCAGCGGGTTGGAGATGGCAGCTTCAGCAGCTTCCACAGCCCGCTTCTCGCCTTCCGCCTCGCCTGTGCCCATCATGGCTTTGCCCATTTCGTTCATCACCGTGCGAACGTCAGCAAAGTCCAGATTGATGAGGCCTGGCTTGACCATGAGGTCGGTAATGCCAGCGACGCCAGAATGCAGGACCTCGTCTGCCATGGAAAAGGCTTCCGCAAATGTCGTTCTCTCATTCGCAATGCGGAACAGGTTCTGGTTTGGGATGATGATGAGCGTATCAACGAACTGAGAGAGTTCTTTAATTCCCTCTTCCGCAAGGCGCGCCCGGCGGGCGCCTTCAAACTGGAACGGCTTCGTGACAACGCCAACCGTCAGAATGCCTTTTTCCCGCGCTGTCCGAGCAATTACAGGGGCACCACCCGTCCCGGTGCCGCCGCCCATGCCTGCGGTGATGAAGACCATGTGGCTGTCTTCAAGGCTCTCGGAAATCTCACCAAGAGCTTCCTCAGCTGCCGCACATCCCACTTCCGGACGTGATCCGGCCCCAAGTCCTTGGGTGATCGCCGCACCCAGTTGGATGCGTCTTTCTGCCGAAGACATGGTGAGTGATTGGGCGTCCGTATTCGCCACAACGAACTCAACACCTTCGAGTCCGGAATCGATCATATTGTTTACTGCATTGCCGCCGGCGCCGCCGACGCCAAAAACAGTAATGCGCGGTTTCAGTTCAGTAGCCTGTGGAACCGTCAGATTGATGCTCATGTAAGCCTCCTAGGAGCAAATCGTGGGTCATAATCGAGGTCGAAGAAACGGGCTTACTCCTGGCCCATCTCTGGTGGAGCGGAATGCTCCGGTTCGCGCCCTGGTCAATTGCCGCATCTTCCAGGGCACCGATGATCGACCTCGCCGTCAAAGTCGGCTTAGACAACACAAAACCTGTTTGTGTATTGCCAAGCCCGATCATCAAAAATTCTCCTTCAGCCATCGCCCAATGCGCCGCCATTGACCGATGTTTTCAGGATTGTCCAAAGCTGGATCCGCACTAATCGTGAGAGGAGCCAACTGAGAATAGGATGCGAGGCCCGCAGCGGCCGAGAAAGCCGGTCCGCCTGTCGCCTCTGCCAAGCCCATATATCGAACAGGTTGTCCGACACGGACTTGCTTGTTGAGAATGCGCGCTGTGTGTTCCCGGGCACCGCTAAGCTGTGCGCCGCCGCCGGTGAGAACCACGCGCTGCCCTGCCACCCGATCAAACCCGCTCTTAGCAAGCCGGTCGCGCACGAGTTCAAGCGTCTCTTCCAGGCGCGGTTGAATAATGCCGGTGAGGATCGATCGCGGAATGTGGTTGGCCGAAGAGTGGTCGCTTTCGCCAACCTGCGGCACATCAATCAATTCCCGTTCGTCCGATGGGCTCGCAAGGGCTGAGCCATAAAGCGTTTTCATCCGCTCTGCGTGCGCAATCGGAGTCGAGAGCCCGCGCGCGATGTCGTTGGTAATATACTGCCCGCCAACAGGGATCGCGTCACAATAAACCATCTGGCCTTCAAAGAAGACGGCCAGCGACGTGGTGCCGCCACCCATATCAATAACAGTGACGCCCAGATCCATCTCGTCTTCAACAAGAGCTGACAGACCGCTCGCATAAGGGGCGGTCACCATGCCCGCGACGTTCAGATGGCACCTTTGGATACAGAGTTCGAGATTGCGAACCGGGCCGTGCTGAACACTGACCATATGCAGTTCCACGCCGGCTTTTTCACCGAACATGCCGCGCGGATCTCGAATACCGCGATTGTCATCAACCGAATAATTGATCGGAATGGCATGCAAGACATCGCGACCTTCCGGCATGTATTTGCTTTGCCCGAACGCCACGAGGCGGCTTAGGTCTTCATCTTGCACTTCCCGCGACGGGATCGGCGCCTGCACGGCAATTGTCTGGCTTTTCGGTTCGCCGCAAGCGACCGTCACAAGAACATCGCGCACAGTCGCACCTGCCATGCGCTCAGCAGCGTCAACGGCGACACGGATCGCTTCTTCAGCGGCATCCATATCGACAATGGCACCGCCCCGCACGCCCCGCGACACCTGGTGACCGATCCCGATGATCCGCATAGGCGACAGTCCATTGGCGAGTTTTCCAGGCTCAATCTTAGCGATGAAACAGGCGATCTTGCTCGAGCCGACGTCAAGGGCCGCAACAATCCCCGGCCGCCCTGCACTGATCGGCTTACCCTGCAATCCTTTTGCGCCGAGCCCCATGTTCATGTGTCATCCTCCTGTGAAGGACGGCCCCAGCCTCGGGTCACTGCATCGCGGCGCGCTGCAGCATCAGGACTCAGACGGACGGTAAACCGATCCGGCAAGCGCACATCAATCGCTTCGATATCTCGCGCCAAAACACGTTGCGTTTCGTCGATCGCGACAAGTTCTGCCAATGCTTCACTCACGCCAACCTCTGGGAGCAACACATCCACGCCGTTTTCCAGGCGCAGATTCCAACGACGGTCACCGACACGCACATAAGCACGCACGCGCGCCTGCAGTTCGGGCCAGGCAGCCACGAGTTGAGTGAAGCTCTCAGCCTCACGGGCAGCACCGTGACCAACCACCAGCGGCAGATGGCCATAGGCTTCAACACCGTTTTCAGTAATAGGACGTCCCTGCACATCGATTACGGCCAACCGTCCGCCGCGTTGCCAAACAGCAAAGGGACGCCGCTCAATAAGCTCAACATGCACCCGATCAGGCAAGATCCGCGTCACGGTTGCGTCTGCAATCCAATCGAGACGAAGCAAGTTCTCTCGCGCCCGATCTAGATCAACACTGAAGATGACTTGCCCCTGCTCGACCTCTAGCGCCGCTAGAACATCCGCCCGCGTCGTGCGTTCACGACCGGCAACAGTGACCTCATCGACGCCAAATCCAACCCAAGCAACAGACCAACTGGCTTGATCTGCAATATAAGTGCCCGCAGCAGCAATGTGCCCACCCACCGCCAAGCCATAAAGAACCGCCGCGCCAACAAAGCCAGCACTCGCAACACCCACGAGAGACTTGGGCAGCCGCCCTTCCCGGATCGCCTCAATCGTCCGCGAACTTCGACCGGGTGGACGCTGCCCCCGTCGACCGAACGATTTGCCAGACTTGGTCCGGCGCCGCCCAGGCGCGACAGTGCTGGTACGACGTGTGGTTTTCGCACCGCGAGCGGAAGCGGACGCAGAACGACGCGGCGCAGCTTTGCGCGCAGGCCTTTTCTGTTCCTTCACCGATCGCATGACGCGTCCTCCACCATCCAACGGACAAGCGCGCCATATGACATTCCTTCATACGCCGCGAGTTCGGGAACAAGCGACGTCGGCGTCATGCCGGGCTGCGTATTGACCTCCAACAGAACGAGCTCCCCTTTCTTGTCATCGAAACGGAAATCCGACCTGGTTACCCCCCGGCAACCAAGCGAATCATGTGCCGCATGTGTCACGTCCTGAACACGTTTATTTATATCCGAACTGATTCGGGCAGGCACTACGTGAACCGAGCCACCATCGGAATATTTTGCGTCATAGTCGTAGAAACCTGTGTTTGCGGTGATCTCTGTGACATTTAAGACTCGGTTTCCGATCACTGCACAGGTGAGTTCCATGCCTGGAATGTAGCGCTCCGCCATGACCACATCGCCGAGGTCCCATTTGGGCGACGAGAGTTCAGCCGGAGGCCGGTTTTCCCCTTCGCGCACGATGAAAACACCCACACTCGAACCCTGGTTATGCGGCTTGATAACGTAGGGCGTGTCCATGACATGGCCACGAGCCGCTTCTTCTCGGGTGACAAGTTTGCTCTCAGCGACAGGCAGCCCCGCAGCCCGGAACACAAGCTTGGACTGCTCCTTATCCATAGCGACAGCCGACGCACGTACGCCGGAATGTGTATAGGGAATGCCGAGCACCTCGAGCAGACCCTGGACACAACCGTCCTCGCCCCACCGGCCGTGCAGCGCATTGAAGACCGCATCTGGTTTTATCTTGAGCAACTGTTCACCCAGATCGCGGCCTGCATCAATCTCGGTTACCTCAAACCCTTCTTCACGAAGGGCGGCAGCACAATCCCGACCGGACACGAGGCTCACCTCACGCTCTGGCGACCAGCCGCCTTTGATAACAGCGATGTGCTTATAGTCGCTCATGCGGATGCCTCTTCAAGCGCCACGCCGATGCGCCGGATTTCCCAATCAAGCGTCACGCCGCTGGTCTCCTTGACCCGCGCACGCACTTCCTCGCCAAGACCTTCAATATCGCTGGCGGTGGCATCACCCGTATTGATCAGAAAATTGCAATGCTTCTCACTGACTTGAGCGCCACCGCGCTTCAGACCGCGACATCCAGCAGCATCGATCAACTGCCAGCTCTTGTGGCCCTCTGGGTTTTTGAACGTCGACCCTCCGGTGCGCGTTCGGATCGGCTGGCTTATCTCGCGACGCTCCGTAATCTCGTTCATACGCCGCTCGATCTCATCCCGATCGCCCGCCTGCCCCTGAAAAAGAGCGCTCGTGAAATAGACATCTGCCGGTGCACTGGAATGCCGGTAGCTGTACCCCATTTCGTCAACTGAATAGGTGACCAGCTCGCCCGCCCGCGTCACCCCTTCTGCTTCAATCAGCACATCCATCGTTTCTTTTTCATACGCGCCGCCATTCATTCGGAGCGCGCCGCCGATGGACCCCGGAATACCGCGAAAGAACTCGAGACCAGCAATTCCCGCCTCCATAGCTGCACGGGCAACCGCCATATCGAGAGCCGCCGTACCAGCGTGCACCCGATGATCATCTAGCACCTCAATATTCATGAAGGGCTTGCCCATCCGGATCACCACACCGGAAATACCACCATCGCGGACAAGGAGATTGGAGCCCACGCCCACCACCGTAACAGGCACTTCGGAAGGACAAGTCTTAAGGAAGGCCGCAAGATCATCTGCATCCGCCGGGCGCAACAAAACCTCAGCAGGACCGCCGACGCGAAACCAGGTAAGCGGCGCCATGGGCGCATCGGGGATCAACTCACCCCGCACGTCTGGCAAATCATCAATGAGGTGATGGGCGACCATGCTCATGCGCTCCCACCCAGTTTTTCCAGATCCTGCGGCAAGGCATTCGCCCATTGGGTAATGTTGCCTGCTCCCAGGCAGACAACCATGTCGCCAGGTTTCGCGAGCTCTGCAATCGTCGCTGGAAGAGCGTCCGCATTCTCCAAAGCGAGCGCATGCTTATGCCCGCGCTCCTGCAGACCCTGCACCATCGTGTCCCGATTGATGCCCTCAATCGGCGCCTCGCCTGCCTCATAGACCGGGGACACGATGACCGTGTCAGCATCGTTGAAGCAGGAGCAGAATTCATCGAAGAGGTCGCGAAGTCGCGTATAGCGGTGGGGCTGAACCACCGCGATGATCCGGCCCTCACTTGCCGACCGCGCGGCCTGCAGCACCGCTGAAATCTCAACCGGGTGATGCCCATAATCGTCGTAGATCTCAACGCCATTCCATGTGCCCGCATGGGAGAAACGGCGCTTCACCCCGCCGAAGCCCGCAAGCCCTTTCGCAATTGCATCAGCTGACAGCCCCATGCGATGAGCCACCGCCACAGCAGCGAGCGCATTAAGCATATTGTGGTGTCCGGGCATCGCGAGACGAAGCCCGTCAATGCTGGTGGTTTCCCCTGACTTCCGGTCCGTGAGCGTTACATCAAAGACGGTGACCGCCCCATCCATTCTGATGTTTGACGCGCGCACATCCGCCTGGGGACTCGTGCCATAGGTGACCAAAGTCCGGTCGCTGACACGTCCCATCAAGGCCTGCACTTCCGGATGGTCGATGCAGAGAACCGCAAGCCCATAAAAAGGCACATTCTCAATGAAGCGCACGAAGGCATCCCGCACCCCATCGAAGCTGCCGTAATGATCCAGATGCTCCGGATCAATATTGGTCACGACCGCAATGGTTGATGGCAGCTTGGTGAAGGTACCGTCGCTTTCATCCGCTTCGACCACCATCCACTCGCCTGCGCCGAGACGCGCATTGGTGCCATAGGCATTGATGATGCCGCCATTAATCACAGTTGGGTCGATATCGCCCGCATCAAGTAGTGCCGCAACGAGGGACGTCGTTGTGGTCTTGCCATGGGTGCCGCCGATCGCAACACAGGATTTCAACCGCATCAGCTCAGCGAGCATTTCAGCACGGCGCACCACCGGCAGCATCCGCGCGCGCGCCTCAACGAGTTCCGGGTTGTCCGCCTTGATCGCTGAGGAGACAACCAGGACTTGCGCATCGCCCAGATTTTCCGCGACCTGCCCAACCATCACCTCGATACCAAGGTCGCGAAGTCGCTTCACATTGGCGCTCTCAGCAGCGTCTGACCCCTGCACCGAATAACCGAGATTGTGCATCACTTCGGCAATACCACTCATACCAATGCCGCCAATGCCGACAAAATGGATCACCCCCATATCAAGCGGTGCAGGTCTCATTCACTTTTCTCCTGGGGTTCATCTGTTCCCCCAGACCCGCCATCAGGGGCCGAAAGACTCTTTTGACTAGCGCTCGGTGGCAGACTGCCGGTCGCTTTTCGCGCAACATGCTCAACCAGATCGGCGAGCGACTGAACGGCGCGCGGCTTACCTTCTGCCTTTGCGGCAGACGCCATACGCGGCAGTTTCGCTTCGTCGGCGAAGAGCGACGACAGGGTCTGGGCGACCACGTCCGGCGTAAACCCATCCTGCTCAATCATCACGGACGCACCTGCCTTCGACAGAATCTCCGCATTGGCTTTCTGATCCTGATCCAGGGAATGCGGCAGCGGAACCAGAATGGACGGGCGCCCAATCACCGCAAGTTCACTGACGGTCGAGGCGCCCGCGCGCCCGATCACCAGATGCGATTTGGCGATGATGCTTGGCATATTGTCGAAGAACGCGGATAGATCAGCAGAGATCGACGCCTGCGCATATTTCCGCCCGACCCGGTCCAGGTCTTCTTCGCGGCACTGCTGCGTGACCTCAAGGCGTGCCCGCAACTCCTCTGGCAGAAGAGCCAACGCGTCAGGCACAATGTCGCTCATGACGCGCGCACCCTGACTGCCGCCAAAAATCAAAAGGCGAATGGGTCCCTCGCCAATATCCTCGAACGGAACATCCGCCTGGTCGAGCACTGCATCGCGTACGGGGTTTCCCGTCACATGCAACTTCGGGAGAGCGCGGGGCTTGAGGTATTTTGGCGCTGGAAAGGTCGAGGCAATTGCATGAACAAAGGGAGCAACCACCTTATTCACCCGGCCCAATACAGCATTTTGCTCATGAACGATCGTGGGCACCCGCCGCAGTATCGCTGCCAGCATGGGCGGCATGGTGGGATACCCCCCAAATCCAACAACCACAGAAGGTTTAGCGCGTGCCATGACCGCCAAAGATTGGCTTGTGCCATTGATAATCTTAGCCACTGCGGCAAAGACGCTCGCCAGACCCGGACCAGTGATCGTGGCAGCAGGTACGGAAAAGATATCCGCGCCAGGAAACAGCCGGTCGAAATGCTGCACACGCTCATCGGTGATGAGCACAATCGAATGTCCGCGCCGCTTTAGTTCCTGCGCCAAAGCCTGGCCCGGAAAAAGGTGACCCCCTGTCCCGCCAGCGGCAATCATAACTGGACCTGATAGAACTGTAGAACCGCCGCTCATGCGTAAGCCCTCCATTCAGCCGGGTGTGCACCGGCATGAACCCGACGTCGTGTCAGCGAGAGCAACATGCCGGTCGCGAGCGCAAGCGCCAACAGAGACGATCCACCATAGGAGATGAAGGGCAATGTCATGCCTTTCGCCGGCATGAGGTTCAGATTGACGGCCAGATTAATCAGTGCCTGCGCACCAATCAGCAGCGTTAGACCGGAGACAGCCAACTGCACAAACAAATCCGTTTCGTCGAGCGCGCGGAGCAGCGTGCGGATCACGATAAAGCTGAAAAGCCCGATAATGAGCACGCCAGCGAGCACGCCAAACTCTTCGGCGGCCACTGCAAAGATAAAGTCGGTATGGGCATCCGGCAGGATGAGCTTCACTGCCCCCTCACCTGGACCGCGGCCCAAGAACCCACCAGCCTGCACCGCCTCCATCGCACGGTCGATCTGATAGGTGTCGCCCGACGCGGGGTCCATGAAACGATCCACCCGGCTCGCCACGTGCGGAACCAACTGATAGGCAGCAACAGCACCACCGAGACCAACAGCCCCCAGACCGATAATCCAGAACCAGGAGATGCCGACCATGAACAGGAGACCACCGAACACGAGGGTCACAAGCGTTGCTTGTCCGAAATCCGGTTGGAGAACCAGAAGAGACACAAACAGCGCATAAAGCACAAAGGCGAGCGTCATGCCCGGCATACCTTTTGCGCGAGCACCCTCTGCAAACATCCAGGCAACCAGCACAACAAAGGCAGGTTTCACAAACTCTGACGGCTGCAGTGTGAACCGGCCGAGGGGCAGCCAACGCGTCGCCCCCTTGATCTCAGGCCCGATCAGCAAGGTCGCCCCCATAAGCAGCAAACCGCCAAAAAAGACCAGGGCCGCCAATCGGCGCACCTGTCGCGTCGACAAAAAGGAAACCCCAAAAATTATAATCAGCGCAGGAACCAGAAACACCGCCTGTCGATAGACAAAATGAAAGGCATCAAGAGACAAACGGTTTGCGACAGCCGGACTGGCCGCGAGCGTCATGATGATACCAAGCGCCACAAGGGCCAAAACAGCGACGACGGTCCAGCGATCAATGGTCCACCACCACTCAGAGAGAGCAGAACGATTGGCACGGGAGAGACGGATCATGCGGCTTCCCCCCCATTGCCGACGGCTTTCAGTGCCGCGTGCACCATTTCGCGGAAAGCATCTCCGCGTACCTCAAAATTCTTGAACTGGTCAAACGAGGCGCAGGCAGGCGATAACAAAACAACGGCGCGCCGGCCAGCCTGTGCGGCACTCATCGCATCTCGGACGGAGGCTGCCACCGCCGCATCGAGCGTGCCCGCCGCCACATGCGGGACGTCACCATCCAATTGAGAACCGAATGCGTCCGCCGCTTCACCGATCAGGTAGGCCTTCTCAACATTCACAAACAACGGCGCGAGTGTCTCAATGCCACCTTCTTTCGGGACCCCGCCGGCAATCCAGAAAATGTTGTCATAAGCGCCCAAGGCTTTGCCAGCCGCTTCCGCATTGGTCGCTTTGCTGTCATTCACGAACAAAACGCCATTAGACTCCGCAACGATCTCCATCCGATGGGCGAGCCCCGGGAATGATCGGAAGGAATGCAGCAACCGATCAGGCGCAAAACCAAGTGATCGACCGACGGCATAAGCCGCGGCGGCATTTTGCCAATTGTGCAGGCCTGCGAGAGTCTTCAGCTCCTTGAAGTCGCCGATCCGGTCCGTTTTCCCCGATCCGCTGTCATAGAGCACGCCATCGAGAACACACACGCCGCGGCTGAGGGACTTACTTGTGGAGACCGGGATTAGTTTGGCTTTTCCCTTGCCGCAAACGGCAGAGCAAATCTGAGAAGTCAGGTCGTCATCAATGCCGATGACCGCAACATCGCCCTCCGCCTGAAACTGGAACATGCGGGCCTTCACCGATGCGTAGTGTTCCAGCGTTCCATGTCGGTCGATGTGATCCGGCGTGATGTTGAGAAGCACACCAATGTCCGGATGAAGCGTCGGCGCCAAATCAATTTGATAGGACGACACTTCAATCACATAAACCGTGTCAGACCGCGGCGGCTCCAGATCAAACACAGGCTTACCAATATTGCCGCCGACTTCCGCGCGCCGACCATTGGCCGTCACCATATGTCCGATCAAAGCAGTCGTCGTCGATTTCCCATTCGTGCCGGTAATCGCAACGATTTTCGCATCCGGATTGAGTGCCCGCACTTCCTGCTGAAAGAGCTCGACATCGCCGAGCACCGGCACACCGGCCTTCTCAGCAAGCTTCACAACTTGATGCGGTTCAGGGTGCGTCAGCGGAATGCCCGGCGCGAGGATCAGGGCCGCATAACTGCTCAGCCCCTCGGCGCATGGATCAGAAACCGCAAGGCCTTCCTGCTGGGCATCCGCACGCTGGCCCTCACCGTCATCCCAAACGCTTACCTGTGCACCACCCTTCGCCAACGCACGCGCGACCGCAAACCCGGATGCTCCGAGCCCGTAAACGGCGACCTTACGGTCTTTATATGCGCGTGCGGCGATCACTCGTGGTTTACCTCAGCTTCAGGGTGGAAAGACCGATCATCGCCAGGACACCGGAAATAATCCAAAACCGAATGACAATGGTAGGTTCCGCCCACCCCTTCTTTTCAAAATGGTGATGCAGCGGCGCCATCCGAAACACGCGCTTCCCCGTAAGCTTGAAGCTTGCCACCTGCACGATGACAGAGACCGCTTCCAGCACGAAGAGGCCGCCGATAATGACCAAGACCAGTTCGTGCTTTGCCACAACAGCAATCGAGCCAAGTGCCCCACCAAGGGCCAGCGAACCTGTATCGCCCATAAAGACTGAGGCTGGCGGCGCGTTGTACCAAAGAAAGCCGAGCCCTGCGCCGAGCAGCGCCCCGCAGAACACAGCAAGCTCACCCGTCCCGGGGACAAAATGAATCTGCAAATAGTCAGAGAAGACCGCGTTCCCCACGAGGTATGAAATAAAGCCAAAACTCGCGGCCGCTATCATCACAGGCACAATGGCCAGCCCATCAAGTCCATCCGTGAGATTGACGGCGTTCGAAGCACCAACGATTACGAACACGCCGAAGACAAAGAAGAATCCACCAAGCGGGATGAGCACATCCTTTAGAAACGGGACAGCGACCGACGTTGCCAGTTCGGCGGGTGCAACATTCAGCAAGGCATAGACCGCAATCCCGGCAATAATGGTTTCAAGCAGTAGCTTCAGGCGGCCTGGCACGCCATCGCTCGACGCCTTGGACACTTTGAGATAATCGTCAGCAAAGCCGACCGCCCCAAATCCAAGCGTGACGAGCAGAACGATCCAGACATAAGGATTGCTAAGGTCTGCCCAAAGCAGCACCGCCGGCACCAGTCCTAACAGGATGAGAAACCCACCCATGGTGGGCGTGCCCTTCTTAGTGAGCAGGTGACCCTCTGGACCGTCTTCACGAATAGGCTGCCCTTGCGACTGGCGCGCCCGCAACGCGCGAATAACCGCCGGTCCAAATAGGAAAGAAACCAGCAGCGCCGTTACCGTCGCGCCGCCAGTTCTGAAAGTGATATAGCGAAACACATTCAGGCCTGGGACCTGATCCGCATATTGCACCAAAAAATCAAACAGCATGTCTCAATCCCCTGCGCCTGCCGGCGAATCCTGTTCACTGTGGAGCGCGAGCAGCCCATCCACAATCAGCCCCATCCGCGACCCGAGCGAGCCCTTGATCATCACCACATCACCGTCCCCCAACTGTGATGTAATCTGCTCAAGCAAAGCATCCGAGCTTTCTGCATATCCCGCCTGGCTTGCGGCAGGCAGTTCTTCATAGAGGTTTTTCATTAATGGCCCGCAGGCAAACACCTGGTCGATCCCGGCTTCGCCGAGCGGTCCCGCCAAGCCTCTGTGCATCGACGCCTCGTCTTCGCCAAGCTCCAGCATGTCGCCCAGCACGGCGACGCGCCGTCCGGACCCTTTGATCTCCGCGGCACCAATTGTGGTGATCGCAGCTCTCATTGAAGCCGGGTTGGCGTTGTAGCTTTCATCCACCACGACAAACTGCCGGCCTTCTGAGCGAACGACGTGACGCACACCGCGTCCCTTTAGCGCATTGAGATTAGCCAGCGTCATGCCCGCAAGGGCAAGGTCCGCCCCTAACGCGTGAACGGCTGCAAGAATGGCGAGCGAGTTCATCACATGATGCTCGCCAGGAATGCCCAACTTGTAGGTGATGGCGCGTCCGCAGATAGACGCAGAGATGCAGGAGCAAGTGGGATGCAACGCCACTTTCTCGAGCCGCGCATCAGCTTTGTCTGAGGTGCCAAAGGAAATGATCTCACCGGCGCCGGCGGCTTGAGCCCGCGATCGCAACCGATCGAAGTGTGGGTTGTCCGCGTTGAGAATTGCCGTGCCACCCGGCTTCAACCCGTCAAAGATTTCCGCTTTGGCATCAGCAATACCTTCAACGTTTTCGAAGTTCGCCAGATGCACGGGTTCGACCGTTGTGATGATGGCTACGTCAGGCTGGACCATTTGCGTCAAAGGCGTGATTTCACCGGCATGGTTCATGCCGATCTCAAAGACACCCCATTCGGTATCAGCCGGCATGCGCGCAAGCGTCAACGGCACACCCCAGTGATTATTGTAAGAAGCAACGGATCCATGCGTCCGACCCTGGGCTTCCAATATTGCGCGCAGGGCGTCTTTCGTACTGGTCTTGCCCACACTCCCGGTGACAGCAACGATCCTGGCGTCCGTGCGCGCCCGCGCCGCGCGGCCCAGCGCCTGCAGGCCCGCCATCGTATCCTCAACAATAAGCAGGCCCTCGTCCGACACGCCGTCGCAGCGATGCGCCACCATGGCGGCAGCCGCGCCTTTCGCCAACGCATCTTTCACATGCGCATGGCCATCGGAATTGTCGCCGACCAGCGCAACAAACAAGTCGCCCAGATCAATCGTCCGCGTATCGATAGAGACACCTACTGCCGACCAATCGGCAGCGACATGCCCTTCCGTGGCGTTGGCTGCGTCCGACGATGTCCAAAGAGCTTTACTCATACTTTTACGTCCCCGGCACTCACCGCCGCTGCAACCGCCTCATGATCGGAAAAAGGCAGCACCGCGTCACCTACAATCTGGCCGGTCTCATGCCCCTTGCCGGCCACAACCAGACAATCCCCCGCCTCAAGAAGCGACACTGCTTCGGAAATCGCCAGCGCCCGGTCGCCGATTTCCCGCAACCCTGACGCTCCGGCAAGAACCTCTCGGCGGATCGCGGCGGCATCTTCCGACCTGGGATTGTCATCCGTCACAATGGTGATATCAGCCGATTGCGACGCAATTTTGCCCATTTGAGGGCGTTTTCCCTTATCCCGATCTCCACCACAGCCAAAGACGACAATGAGCCGACCGTCCACGTGCGGCCGCACGGCTTCAAGCGCTGTTTCCAGCGCGTCGGGCGTGTGGGCATAGTCAATGAACACGGTTGCGCCGTTGGAAAGGTGCGCCACCTCTTCAAGGCGTCCCTTGGCGCCTTTCAGATTTTCCAGCGCGCGGAAGGTCTGTTCTGCGTCGCCACCGCAGCCAATCACCAAGCCCGCGGCGACGAGCGCATTGGAGGCCTGGAACTGTCCAACAAGCGGGAGCATGACTTCATAGTGAGCGCCATCATGGACAATCTGGAGCACCTGCCCCCGGGGGCCAGGCTTTACGCCGGCAAGACAAATGTCTCGGCCCTTGCGCCCGACGGCCACAATTGTGTGCCCCCGTGCCCAGGAGATTGCTTCAAATTCCTGCGCGAAATCTGCATCAACATTGATGACGGCCACCCCACCGGGACCCATAACTTCACCGAACAAACGCAGCTTGGCATACAGGTATTCGTCAAATGTTGTGTGGTAGTCGAGATGATCCCGCGTGAGGTTTGTGAAGGCACTGGCACTAATCCGCACACCATCCAACCGGTATTGCGCCAATCCATGGCTCGAGGCTTCGAGAGCCAGATGGGTCACGCGGTCTTTGACCAAGTGCGCGAGCTCAGAGTGCAGCCGCACAGGATCCGGCGTCGTATGCTCCAAGGGTCGGACCCCTTCTGGCCCAACAATACCGACCGTACCAAGACTTGCAGACCTCAACCCCAGAGACGCCCAGATTTCCCGAACGAAGGTCGCCACAGAGGTCTTTCCGTTCGTCCCCGTCACCGCGGCAACCGTGTCAGGTTGCGCGCCATAGAACTGCGCCGCCAGGGAGGCAAGTCGGCGCCGAGGGTTACGGTCAACGATGAGTGGCACCGTGCTGTCTGATACCACTTCTGGACCACATAGGATTGCAGCAGCGCCAGCATCAACAGCGGCGGGAATAAACTGAGCGCCATCAGTCTGAACCCCGGGCAGCGCTGCAAAAAGAAATCCCGGCTCCACCTCGCGACTGTCCGCCGTCAGACCGACAATATTGGACGCCCCAACATCGTCGGGTAGCACTTCTTTCGGACCAACAAGCGCCTGGAGCTCCATCGCACTACTCCACCGTCGCAAATGAGGCGGATTGAACGGGCGACGCCCAAGACTGAACCGGACGCAGACCCAAAATAGGCGCAATACGCTGCACGACGCGCGCCGTCACCGGCGCTGCATTCCAACCAGCGGTCGCATATCCATAGGTGTTTTCAGTTGCCTGGGGCTCATCAAACATGATCAGCATCGCATATTTGGGATCATTCGCCGGAAACGCGCTGAGAAACGAGGTCAGCAAAGCGTTCCGGGCGTAGCCGCCTGCGCGTGCCTTCTCCGCTGTTCCAGTTTTGCCCATCACAGGATAACCCGGCACGTCAGCGCTGCGTCCAGTTCCCCGTTCGACGACCAATCTGTAAAGAGCCCGCATGGCATCGCTTGTCTCGGCCGTCAGCACCTGCGACCGTGTAACCGGGCCATCCTGACGGAGAAAGGTGGGCTTTACGCCAAAACCGCCATTAACTAGGGCGGCATTGGCAGCAACAACTTGCAGCGGCGTGACTGACAGACCATGGCCATAGGAGATGGTCATCGCGGACACATCGGTCCATGTAGACGGCAGCAATGGGCGTCCCGACTCTGGAAGCTCCATCTCTGGTCGCGTCAATAAACCCAGTTCGCCCAAGAAGCTGCGATGTTGTTCGCGCCCAAGCTCGAGCACCATCTTCGCGGTACCGATATTGGAAGAATGCATAAAGAGTTCCGGCACACTCAGAAACCGCTTTTGCGCGTGATAGTCGTTGATGGTGAACCGCGACACACGAATAGGCTCGCGCGCATCATACTGTGTCGACAATTCAATCCGGCCAGAATTGAGCGCTGCTGCAACACTGAACGCCTTAAACGTCGACCCCATTTCATAGACACCGAGAGTCGCCGCATTGAAACGAGCGCGGTCAGAAGCTGATGCCGGATTATTGGCGTCAAAATCAGGCAGAGAGGCAAGCGCGATGACCTCCCCAGTTGCGACATCCAGAACAATGCCACTTGCACCGATAGCACTGAATTCTTCCATCGCCGTCTGCAGTTCGGTCTGCAGTGCATGCTGCACGCGGAGGTCCAACGAAAGCGCCAGTGGTTCACCCACAATGTCACCCGAACGATCAATATAGTGCTCGATACCGGCGATGCCTTGATTGTCGATATCAACCCCGCCGAGCACATGAGCGGCGACACGCCCATTCGGATAGACCCGCTTCTGCTCCCGCTGGAACGCGAGGCCCGGTTGACCAAGATTGTGGACAGCGACTTGTTCGCGCGGCGTCATATCACGCCGAAGCCAAACAAAAGCCCGGTTGCTTGAAAGCTTTTCCTCAAGGGAGTTTTGATCAAGATCCGGCAGAACCTGCGCCAACAAACGCGCCGTCTCCCGCGCGTCCATGACCTTACGCGCATCGGCGTATAATGACGCTGTGATGATATCGGTCGCCATCACCTCGCCATTGCGATCAACAATGTCACGCCGCTGCTGAGGCCCAGCCTCTTCGACGGACGCCACCAGGCGCTCGCCGCCCGCACTGGGCGCCATGCCAAGCATCACCAACCGTCCCGTGACGACAGCAAAAGCAAAAGCAAACAGCACGACCGTGAGCAAGATCCGTCGGCGCCCACTATCAAGGCGAACCGTTTCCGGTGTCTTCTTGTCACGGGGTGCGGCAAACCTTGGGCGCGCGATCAGATCATGCCCTAACCGGGGCGCGTGGTTGTCGGATTGACTTTGTTTGGAAAGCCCCACCATCAACGCACCTCCGCGCCTGATTGCGGCACCGCACCTGCATAGCCGCCAAGCGCGCGGCGCCCATTGGGACCAAACAGATCTTCCTCGCGCGGCGGCATCGGCAGATCTTCAAATGTCGCAATTTGAGATGCCGTAAGCGGAGCCAAGTCTAGATGACGTTCGGCCAAAGATTGCAACCGTTCAGGTTGCGTCAGGTAGCTGAATTCCGCACGCAGAATACGCATGGCGTCTTGCTCATTCAGGATCTCCTGTGCAAGAGCCGCTTTAAGCCGCTCCTGTTCTTCCACTTTGTATTTCAAATTGTAGAGACCGATCGAAACGACAACGACAAGCACAACAGACAGAACATTGAGAAGACGGATCATGAGAGATCTCCCTGCAAAGCAGTGAAACGCTTCATACCCAGCGCATCGACATCAAACGGAAAAGCTGGCGCGTTGGTACGCTCGGCACCCCGCAACCGAGCCGACCGGGACCGAGGGTTGATTTCAATCTCAGATTTGTTTGCCTTGAGCGCACCGCGAGTAATTTGCTCAAACGAGGCCGCCCGGCCCTCCTGTGCCTCTGGGAGATGACGCGAAGGTCGTCCGCCTTTGCCCGTTCTCTCCGTGAGAAATCGTTTGACCAACCGGTCTTCAAGGGAATGGAAAGCAACGACAGCCAGGCGCCCGCCGACATCCAGCAGCTCCTCCGCCGCGGCAAGCCCACGGGCAAGCTCGCCCAACTCATCATTGATAAAAATGCGCAGCGCCTGAAAGGTACGTGTCGCCGGGTGTACCTTTTCAGCCCGGGCACGCGGACCCATCACATCCGCCACCAGCTCAGCCAGCTCAGATGTGGTTTCAAATTTCTTCTCCAGCCGACCCTGAACAATCGCCTTGGCGATAGCCCGAGAGCGCTTTTCTTCACCATAAACCCAGATGATCGAGGCGATATCAGCCTCATCAAATTCATTCACGACGTCGGCAGCTGACACACCTTCGCGCGCCATGCGCATATCAAGAGGCCCATCACTTTGGAAAGAAAAGCCGCGCTCTGCTTGATCAAGCTGCATGGACGACACACCCACGTCGAGTGTCACACCATCAACGCCAGTGCGGGCGCGGTCCTGCAGGACGGGAGCCACCAGGGCCGCCATATCCCCAAAGCATCCCTGAAGCAGCGTAAGGCGACCATCAAACTCCCGCTCCATCTCACGCCCACGGTCGATGGCTGTCGGATCGCGATCTACCGCCAGAACGGAACAGTCGGCCGCTGTCAGAAGCGCACGGGTGTATCCGCCTGCGCCAAATGTTCCATCTACATAAAGAGCGCCATCTTTGGGCGCGAGCACATCCAGCACTTCAGCCAGCATCACCGGAAAATGGGGGGAAACTGCTGGTGCTTGCGTCACGAACCACCCCCAGAAGTGGCCGGTGGCCCAGGCGGGGCATGCGGGCTCTTGAGCAACCCGCCGTGACCGCTCGCTTCTGCCATCGCTTCCGCTAGATAGGCTTCATAAGCCTTGGGCTCCCAGAGCTGGAATTTGTTGCCAAGGCCAACAAAGGTCACCTGGTCGGTGATGCCGGCCTTGGATGTCAGCATCTCCGGCAAGCTCACGCGGCCATCCGCATCAAACATGAGCTCTGCCGATTGCGCTTTCAGTAGGTTCGCCAGCACATTGCGTTCACGGGAAAAAGGATCAAGACGGCCGAGCATAATGTCGATCTCCGCCTCAAGATCGGGGCCACCGCCTTCGATGCAAGGATCAATCAGGGACGGGAAACAGATGATGCCGGCAAACTCCTGCGCGGCTGTCACCGCCCGGAATTTAGCCGGTACGGAGATACGTCCCTTCGCATCAATCTTGTTTGTGAATGTTCCCCGGAACGACAACATGTCCCGTAAGCCCCCTGCGCGCGACACCCTCGAAATCGACCACTTGATCGACTTCGGTCCCGCGAAAGAGGTCCGACCCTCCCAACATGGGCCGCATCTGGGCCGGTGCGCCTCTATCCCGGGACATCATGGGATACCATGGGACTTTATGGGGGTCAACGGGATTGACCAGTCAAACCCTGGGTTTGACTGGTGTTTTCACCGCTGTTCTGCAGTGGACTCGTCATCAATATTTTAGAACAAAAAAGGAACATTTGAGTCTACTTGGATTGACCCTACGACATCTTGGGATGTGAGAGATGCCGCCACTACCCATAGTGTCTGAAGACAGGAGTCAGATGGCCTATAAGCCGGGTTCTGTATCCCGGAGCTCGAAGGCTCCGACCGATGACCATTCATCTGGGACGCCCGTTGCCGACCGCCTCATGCAACCAACCCGGACGGCGATCCGGAAACAGATCCGGCGGCACGAAGCCGCCTGCCGTCCCTATTTGGTTTTGCTCCCGGTGGGGTTTACCCTGCCCGCCCTGTTGCCAGGACAGCGGTGCGCTCTTACCGCACCCTTTCACCCTTACCTGGACCAAAGTCGCCTAAGATCCTGGCGGTTTGCTTTCTGTGGCACTTTCCCTGAGGTCGCCCTCGCCGGGAGTTACCCGGCACCGTGCTTCCGTGGAGCCCGGACTTTCCTCTGTGAGCCAAGCCACAGCGGCCATCCGGCCATCTGACCAAGATTAGAGATACGCCTGCGTCGGACGATTGTCGAGCGCCCTAGCCCTCCAAGGGGTGGCTCAGGTTCTCTTCTAACAAGCTTTGAAGCTGACGGGTTGCTGAGCTGAGAAACCCTTTCTTGCGCACCACCGAAAATACCGGGTTTCCTGCATCCAGGTCGCCAACGTCAATCAGCGACAGCGAACCGGCGCCGATCTCCTCCTGAACGCTGCCCTTTGGAAGAAACCCCAGACCATACCCAGCCTCGACCAGCCTCTTTTGCGCCGTCAAACTATCGACAGGACTCCAGTCTATTGACGGCACGCCGCGCAAATGGAATTGAGCAAACAGGTTCTCAGCAGAGGCCTCTCGACGCTCAAAATGGTTGGGGAAGGACAGCCAATGCTCGCGTGAGAGATCGCGAAGACTTTTTGCTCTTCTGCCTGCCAATGCGTGCGTGGGCGCGCAGATCACAACAAGCACCTCTGTTCCGATATGGGTGGTGACCAGGTCGGATGCGGGATCATCGAAATAGCGCAGGCCCAACACGGCGTCGCCCCGTCGAACCTGGTCGCTCACTTCATCACTTGTTACCGTCCGAAGTGACAGAGCTGCCCGAGGGCATGCAGCAGAGAAATCTCGCAAAACGGAGCCAAGCACAGGCCCCGCTAGTGTACCGACAACAGCCAACGACACAGGCCCAGTTCCGTCCGACAAAAAATCATCCACGGCATCCGCTGCATCGCGGAGCACAGCGTTGACCTCCTCTGCGAAAGGGACCAAAACCTCGCCCGCCTGGCTGAGGACGGCACCCTCGCGCGTTCGCTCAAATAGCGACACGCCAAGCTCTCCTTCAAGCAGCGCCAACCGACGGCTGATTGCAGGCTGCGTTCGTCCGAGTTGATCTGCCGCTCGGGATATGCCCCCCGCACGGTGGACAGTCAGAAAGGTCAGAAGCGCCTCAGAATCCATCAATCAGACATTCAATTTTCTTATGCATAATAGAAAGAATATCAATTTTACGCATTTATCTGCAACCCCTATCGTCCGCTCAGACTTAGTGAGACGAAGGACACCTGCCGATGGAAAAGAAGAAACGCAGCGACATGGCGCACCGGTTTATGGACCTCCATAAGGCGAAAACAGGATTCCTCATGCCCAACGCATGGGACCCCGGCACCGCGCGGCTCTTAGAAGCTGAAGGATTTTCAGCCATCGCCAGCACCAGTGCTGGTGTCGCGTTCTCTTTAGGAAAGCAGGACTACAACGTGACCAACCCAGAGCGGGGCGTGCACAAAGAGGAGATGTTTGCCTGTCTTTCAAAGATTGCCGCCGCGGTATCCATCCCGGTCAATGGCGATTTGGAGGCAGGATATGGAGATGCGCCGGAAGCCGTCGCAGATACCATTAGGCTCGCTGTTGAGGCGGGTCTCGCAGGCGGCAATATTGAAGACAAGAAACCTTATGCCGACGAGCTCTATGACGAAGGCCTCGCGGTGGAACGCATCGCCGCTGCCGCGGAAGCACTCAAAACAGACAATGCGCCCTTTGTTCTGACCGCCAGAACCGATGCCTATCGCCCTCACCTGTCGGGCACCCTGGAGACAGTCATCCGTCGTGCAAACCGGTTTTTAGATGCCGGTGCAACTTGCATCTTTGCACCAGGCATTGACGACCTCACGACCATCAAGAGGTTGGCAAATGAAGTCAAAGGACCCATCAACATCGTGGCGGGCCTCTACACCGCGCAAGGCAATGCCTATGACATGATAGACGCAGGCGCCCAGCGGATTAGTCTCGGTGGCAGCATCGCGCGATCGACGCTCGGCTACATCAGACAGTGCGCCCGTGGTCTTCGCGAAAGTGGCGACTTCAACTTCTCAGCCCCACAAATAAGTCAGGATGATCTGAACAGTCTGTATGCGTAGCCCCTCCAAGGGCCTCACCGCGCGTCTCGCAAGAGCCGGAGCGTGCCGATCGTGGAGAGATCCGCCATACCGTCAACAAGAGCAGGACGAAAATGGCGCTGAAACGCCGTCACCACATCGGCGGTTACATCTCCAAACCAGCCATCAACAGCGATGCCGTATCCATAATCCGCCAATTGAAACTGCAACTCCGAGACCTGGTCGCCCCTGTCTCCAAGACTGAGCACCGGCCCTTCAATGGGATCGACTGGCGCGATCCAATGCCCCACGCCAGCGTCCGCCAGCGTCTCCCAAGGGAATTTTTCGCCGGGATCTGCTTTGCGTCCAGGGGCAACATCCGAATGGCCCAGCACACGAGCCGCAGCGATCCCGTGCCGCCCAACAATGTCGACTGCAAGCGCAGTCACCGCTTCTATTTGAACGGAAGGAAAATCCGGATAGCCGAGATCATGGCCCGCATTGACGATCTCGATACCGATGGACCGGCTGTTAATGTCTGTGTCGCCAGCCCAACTTGAAACCCCCGCATGCCAGGCACGGCGGTCCTCATCGACCATGGACACAATGTGCCCATCTTCAAACACGAGATAATGCGCACTTACATGCGCGGCTGGATCGCAGAGGCGAGCCAGAGCGCCTTCCCCTGTCTCCATACCGGTATAGTGCAACAGCAGCATGTCCGCCGGGCCGCCGACCCGCTCATTGTGATTGGGCGACGGCTGAGACTGAATCTTATCGAGGATCGACATCAACAAAGGGCTCTTCTTTGCGGGCCTGACGAATATTGACGATCAACACGCCAATCAATGACACCAGACCGCCAACGGCCATTCTGATGGTCAAATCCTCCCCGAGCAATGTCACCCCAAAGAAGACGGTAAATATCGGCGCCAGAAGCGTCAGCGGTGCGGTCTGGGAAACTTCATATCTTTGCAGCAGATAGTAGATCCCCGCATGGCCCACCAGGCTCGACGCGAACGCGACATAGAAGATGCCCGCCCAGGCAAGCAAACTGGCACTCTCGATAATCTCAAGGTGATTGCTTTCGACGGCAAAAGAAGCCCCAAGCAAAAACGGAGCGGCGATGACCGCCACCCAGGCCTGCAGCTCAAACACACCGACATCCTTGATCTGGCGCTGGAAGATCGTCCCGATCGAACCCACAAAAGCTGAGGCCGCGACAAAGGCGATACCCGTCAGAAAGCCGAACATCGCCGGGTCGAAACTCATGATCATCACACCGCCAAAAGCCATCGAGATGCCGAGCCAACGCCGCCAGTAAATCTGTTCCTTCAAGAACAAGACGGACATGACGGCGGAGATGGGAACAGCGAGTTGGGTGACGATGGCGACAACGGACGCATCTGCGGCGGCAAGACCAAGAAAAAACAACCCAAAACCGAGCGGCCCCGCGCAAAGCGAGATAATGATGACGTCCCGCATGCGACCTTTAAGAATACGCAGAAAGGGAAACAGCACCAATACGATCAGTGCGAAACGGATGCCTGCAAACAGAAAGGGAGGGAAATGCTCGAGGCTGACCTTCCCTGCCACAAGAGCAAAGCCCCAGATCAGATTGATAAGGACCATAAAGGCTGTGTGTTCACGGGTCATGTCAGCATCACCCGTCTCAATCCCAACGAAAAACTCAAAGGCCGGTCTAGCTCTGTTTGGCGGGAGGATCGGCTGGTTGTGTTTTTTTTCATTTTTCTGTCCACCCGATCATCCGTTCTAAGTCGCTACAGGTTTCGGTCTTTGGCAATCCGCTCATAAGCGGTGTTAATTGATTTGAGTTTCTCTTCAGCGAGATGATGGAACTCTTCGGGCACACCACGCGCAATCATCATGTCCGGGTGGTTTTCTCGAACGAGGCGTTTATAGGCACTCTTGAGTTCATCGTCAGACACATCCGCCGATATGCCAAGGATGAGGAAGGGATCTTCCCCATCCGGGCCCAAATGACTGGCTTTGATGCGCGCATATTCAAGCTCTGAGAAGCCGAATATGTCTGCCACCTGTTGAAGGAATTGAAGTTCGCCGTCGTGGATCACATTGTCGGCTTTGGCGATATGAAAGAGACCGTCCAACACATCTTCCAGAACGCCCGGCTTGTCCCGGTATATATCGGCAACCTGCGTCGCATAGGCTTCGAACCCCGCGACATCCTTCTGAGCTATGCCGTAAATCCGCGAGACATTCTTTTTCTCAGCGTCGGGCACCTGGAGAATGTCTTCAAAGGCTTTGACTTCTGAAGGATCAACCACACCGTCGGCCTTCGCCATCTTTGCGGACAATCCGATGAGCGCAACCGTGAACACCACCTCGTCGTCGCGCAGATTGCGATCGACGGCAAAGTGTCCGGCTACGGCTCCCGCGAGCGCCCCAATCGGCCCACCAACAGCTAGACCTGCGGCGGCCCCGGCTAATTTTCCCCAAATCGACATGGCGCGCACCATAATGCGAAACCACTGAGGATGCGAACACCTTTTCTTTGGGCCGCGACAGTTTTCTGTGGCGCCAACATATGGCAGGGTCCGCGCCATGAAACAGAGTAAACGTTGGGACTTTTGGATCGACCGGGGCGGCACCTTCACGGACATCGTCGCAAGAACGCCGTCGGGTGATCTGGTCGCTCACAAGCTGCTGTCTGAAAACCCGGAGCGGTATGAAGACGCCGCCATTCAGGGCATTCGGGATCTGCTAAACGTTCCCGAAGGCATCGCGCTATCGTCCGATCTCATCAACAGTGTGAAGATGGGAACGACCGTCGCCACAAACGCACTATTAGAACGAAACGGTGACCGCGTCCTCTTGCTCACGACAAAGGGCTTCGCCGACGCATTGAAGATCGGCTACCAGAACCGGCCTCATCTGTTCAAACTGAAGATCGACAAACCGTCCATGCTTTTCGAACAGGTGGCAGAAGTCCAAGAGCGCATGTCGGCCGAGGGCAAGACCTTGTGTCCGCTCGATTTGACCGAGGCGCGCGAGGCGTTGTTACGCGCTTATGAGGACGGCATCCGGTCTGTCGCAATTTGCTTCATGCATGGGTACCGGTATCACGAGCATGAAACCCAAGCTGCAGACATTGCCCGGGAAATAGGTTTCACACAGGTCTCAGTCAGCCATGACGTGAGCCCCCTGATGAAATTTGTCGGACGCGGCGATACCACCGTCGTGGACGCCTATCTCTCGCCCATCCTACGTCGATATGTGGATCAGGTTGCCGGTGAACTGAGCCCGGCCGATGACGCCGACCCCACCAAACTGCTTTTCATGCAGAGCTCCGGCGGTCTCACCGATGCCGCTCTGTTTCAAGGGAAAGACGCCATTCTCTCTGGCCCCGCAGGCGGCGTGATCGGTGCTGTAGAAACAGCGGCGCTCGCAGGTTTCGACAAGATCATCGGCTTCGATATGGGCGGGACATCCACAGACGTCTGCCACTATGACGGCACCCTGGAACGCACCTTTGAAACGGAAGTCGCAGGCGTGCGTCTCCGCGCACCTATGATGCAGATCCACACAGTAGCGGCGGGCGGCGGCTCCATTCTTACCTTCGACGGCGCACGCCTCAGAGCGGGTCCCCACAGCGCTGGCGCAGACCCCGGCCCTGCCAGCTATCGCCGAGGCGGCCCCCTCACCGTGACCGATGCGAATGTCGCCCTGGGCAAGCTCATGCCAGACTTTTTTCCGAGAGTGTTTGGCCCGGACGCCAAAATGCCCCTCGATAGAGAGGCTGCCCTGAAAGGATTTACAGCCCAGGCGTCCACCATCGAAGGTCAATCGCCGGAAGAGATCGCCGACGGCTATCTGGCAATTGCCGTCGAAAACATGGCGCAGGCCATCAAGAAGATCTCCGTCCAGCGCGGCTACGATGTTACTGAATATGCGCTGGCATGCTTCGGTGGCGCCGGCGGTCAGCACGCCTGCCTGGTCGCAGACGCATTGGGCATGAAGAGCATCCACTTCCACCCGTTCTCTGGCATTCTATCCGCCTACGGCATGGGACTGGCGAGCATCCGCGCAACCCGCGAGGAAGCCGTCGAAGCACTCCTTGATTCCGCGTTCTGGACCACCTTCGACCCGATCCAGGCCCGACTCGCAGACGCGACGCGCGCCGAACTGTTGGAGCAAGGCCTGCAATCACAGCAGATCGAGACGGTGACGCGACTGCACCTGCGATATGAGGGGACGGACACGGCCCTCATCCTCGATCACGACGCAGCCGACATGAGGCAATCTTTCGAGAACGCCCATCAGCTTCAGTTCGGCTTTTTCGATCGGGGACGCAACATCATCGTCGAAGCGATCTCCGTCGAAGCCGTCGGCAGAGACACCAAGGCCGACGAGACCACACCTGACTTCCCGGCGCGCAATGGCGACGCGAGTCCGGATGAGCAAACAAGGTTTTTCTCCCAAGGAGCATGGCACCCCGCACCGGTCTACCTGCGAGAAAACCTGCGCCCGCGTGACCAGCTGGACGGCCCTTGCCTTGTCATTGAACCGACCGCGACAATCGTTGTGGAAGAGGGATGGCGCGCCGATATCACGGACCTGAACCACATGGTCCTTACCCGCACGGCCGAACGCAGGCTAAACCATGCTATCGGGACCAAAGCTGATCCGGTCATGCTCGAGATCTTCAACAACCTATTCATGTCCATTGCCGAGCAGATGGGTTTCACCCTCCAGAAGACAGCCCATTCGGTGAACATCAAGGAACGTCTAGACTTCTCCTGTGCGGTTTTCGACCAAGCCGGTGGCCTGGTGTCCAACGCGCCGCACATGCCGGTGCATCTTGGATCTATGGGCGCCAGTGTCAAAACGGTCATCGCGCAAAACCCGGACATGCAACCAGGCGACGTCTTTGTCCTTAACGCACCTTACAATGGCGGCACTCACCTGCCGGACATCACCGTCGTTGCCCCTGTCTATGATGAGACGAAAACGACCCGCCTCTTTTATGTCGCCGCACGAGGGCATCATGCGGATATCGGGGGGATCGCGCCGGGATCCATGCCCGCATCATCCCGCAGCGTCGAGGAAGAAGGCGTCCTGATCGACAATTTCAAACTCATGGATCAGGGCACCTTCTGCGAAGACGACCTGCGGCGTCTCCTGACAGAGGCACCCTACCCGGCGCGTAATCCGGAGCAGAACATCGCAGACCTGCGCGCCAAAGCAGCGGCCTGCGAAAAAGGCGCCCAGGAGTTGCGCAAGATGGTCGCGCAATATGGTCTTGATGTGGTGAACGCCTATATGGGCCATGTTCAGGACAATGCGGAAGAAAGCGTCCGGCGCATCATCGAAAAGCTTTCGGACAGCACCTTTGAACAGGAGATGGATGATGGGTCGATCATCAAAGTCGCGATCTCGATCGACAAAAAGGCGCGCTCAGCCGTCGTGAACTTCACCGGCACTAGCCCGATCCGTCCGAATAATTTGAACGCCCCCTCATCTGTCTGCCGTGCCGCCGTGCTCTACGCCTTCCGCTGCATGGTGGACGATGACATCCCCTTGAACGACGGATGCCTGAAACCCATCACGCTGATTATCCCAGAAGGCTCCATGTTGAACCCGACCTACCCGGCGGCGGTGGTGGGCGGCAATGTAGAGACCAGCCAGGCCATTACCGACGTGCTCTTTGGCGCCATGGGGGCCATGGCCGCCGCTCAAGGCACCATGAACAATCTCACCTTCGGCAATGGCACCCATCAATATTACGAAACCATCTGCGGCGGCGCCGGCGCCGGTCCCACCTTTGACGGCGCGGACGCCGTGCACACCCACATGACCAACTCCCGTCTGACCGACCCGGAAATTCTGGAGTGGCGTTTTCCTGTGATCCTGGATGACTTCTCCATTCGCGGAGGCTCAGGCGGTTCAGGCACACATACAGGCGGCGACGGTGTGCACCGGGCCATAAGGTTCCGCGAACCCATGCATGTCTCCATCCTGTCCACCCACCGCCGGATCGCGCCTACCGGCCTTGCCGGTGGCGACGATGCAGCCCTTGGTCGCAATAGTGTTGTGCGAAGTGACGGGAAACAGGAAATATTGGACAGCCTCGCAGAGTGCGACGTGCAGGCAGGCGACACCATCATCATCGAGACCCCCGGCGGCGGTGGATTTGGCAAGGCGACCGAGACCTCCTGACACTCATTGACAGGAACGTCCGGCTATAGTGGAGCCGCACTCAAGCAAGGGGGTGAGGCATGGCCCACACCGGCGGCTGCCAATGCGGCGCAATCAGGTATGAAGTGTCAGGCGAACTGGGCGACATTTATGTCTGCCATTGCACCGACTGTCAGGCGCAATCCTCATCCGCCTTCGGCATTTCGGTTGGTGTTCGGTTAGCGGACCTCACGGTCACACAAGGAACCCCAAAGGTTTATCGCTGGATGGGCGGCGGCGGCGCGGCGAAGAGAGGCGCGTTCTGCTCCACGTGCGGAACCCGCCTTTGGCATCTGTCAGGGGACGATGATCAGGAACCGAGTGTTAAAGGCGGCACACTCGACGCGCCGGTGGATCTGACCAATGCGATCCACATCTGGACTGCGTCCAAACTGCGAGGCGTTATGATCCCTGAGAGCTGTCGGCAGTTCCCCGGCGAACCGGATTAGGCCTGGCGACGGCGTGCCGGTCGTCGGCTCAGCTTTCGGAATTCTTTGATCTCTGCTTTTTCTTGGTGCGAGACTTTCTCCAGCGCCGCAGAAAACGCATCCGGATGAATGACGCCAGCCTGTTTCGTCAGATAGGCGAATGTCTTCTCTGGGTAAGCGTTGTAACATTCGCGCAGCGCCCACCCGACGCCCTTCTGGACGTAATAATCTTCATCCTCAAGAAGCGCCGTGATCATTTTGAGCGCCCGCGTGACTGGGGGACATTTCTCTCGGAAGCGCGTGTAGAAGAATAGGCCTACGACAGACTGTCGACGCTTCCAGGGATCTGCATCTCCGTTCCATACCTGCAACACAGGCCAAACGGTTTTGGGCTTTTGCTCCAATGCCCGTGCGACATGGGCCGAGAGCGTGTCTGACTGATCCCAGCAATTGATGCTCGAGCACCAATCCTGAACAAGAGCCCATCGAGCGTCAAACGCGAGCGAAGGGCCAAATTGCTCCAGCGTCAGACCCGCCTGCATCTTCCCTTCGTGTGTTTCGGCCCGGTGCCAAATCTCCGTCCATACCGAAGCGAGCTCTTGGGGGGCAAGGTCAGAAAAGGAGTATCCCCGCGTCGCAAGCTTGCGCTGTTCCGGTACCGTCAGACCAAGCATAGGCATCTGCGCCTTCATGAAGAAAGCACGTTCCTTTGCCTTCGCTTTGGGCACGCCTTTCGCAGCTGCCTTTAAGGCGCGTTCGACTTCGGATAACGGCGACACCATCAACCTCTCACATGGGGGAGATCCATGATGCCGCCGGTCGTCGAAAAAATCTATGTCTGAGACAGAGGCGCGCCATAGGACTCCAACGGCAGGTCGAGTCCGTTACAAAGATAAGCCACCGTGTGATAGAAGCCCGCCAGCATGATGAGCTCAAGCAGCTGCATTTCTTCAAACTCCGCCCTGAGCTCCGCCCACAGGTGATCTTCCACGCGCGATGTTTGATGAAGCGCATCCATTAACTCCAAGATCAAAGCGTCGTGCCTGTTCCACGGCCCCTCTTCCGGCGTCTTGCTGGCCAGCGCGTCAATCTCCGCATCAGTAAGCGAGACCCTGTCTTTAAAGAACGCCACATGCACGCCCCACTCATAAGCGCACCCGGTCTGTGCACAGGTCCGGTCAATGGCGAGCTCACGGTCCCGAAGGGACAAATGACCCTTGTCGAGAAGCCCTGCCCCCATGAACCGAGAAAACAATCGTTGGTCGTTGGCGAGTGTGCGAAACAAGATCAGCGGATCAACACCGGGCGGCATCAACCGATCAAACTGTGCCTGTACATGCGTGTCATAGGGCGCAGTCGCCGGCGCAATACGGGGGGAGTTCGTCATTGGGTTTCTCCAGATTTAGTGCTACTTATTTAATAGCAACACCCTAGTGCTACTTTTTTCGTAGCGCAAGAGACCAAAGGAAAATTCTTGGCGAAAAAACCAAAAACACCCACGCCCGGCCAACCGGTCCGGGGCTCAACAACCGGCAAACCCATCATGGCGCTGCTGGACCTATTGGGCCAAAGGTGGGCGCTGCGCATCCTCTGGGAGCTCCGCGATAAGGCACTGACTTTTCGTGCGCTGCAGGACGCCTGCGACGGCGTGAGCCCGAGTGTTTTGAACAGCCGACTGAAGGCGCTGAAGGAAGCGCGGTTTGTCGACGCGACGCCAGACGGCTACGCGCTAACGGCACTGGGCAAAGAGCTTCAGGAAAAGTTCGGCGGTCTCTACCAATGGTCGGAAAAATGGGCGGCTGAACTCCAACGCAACATGACGAGTGAAAGCCAGCCATGACCGATTTCACGCCCACCTATGAAATGCCGCCCGGCAGTCCACCGGCAGAGGTTGAGATCGATGAACCACTGGTCCGACGTCTCCTGCAAAACCAGCACCCGGACCTTGCGGATCTGTCTCTCGAAAGGTTTGAAGTCGGTTTCGACAATGAGATGTACCGACTAGGCGACGAATACATTGTGCGCCTGCCGAGGCGGGCAGCGGGCGTGCCCTGCATCGAAAACGAACAGCGCTGGCTGCCGCAGCTTGCCGAACGCCTGCCCTTGCCGATCCCATCGCCGGTTCGGGTGGGCAGAGCAGACGATGGATTTCCCTGGCCCTGGAGCATTGTGCCCTGGATGGAAGGCAAAGCAGCCGACCTTGGCTACCCGGCCGATGACCAAGCCGTCGTCCTCGCAGACTTTCTGAAAGCACTCCATCAGCCCGCCCCAAACGACGCCCCAATTAATCGGGTACGCGGCATCCCCCTGTCGACGCGCGCGGAAAATAATGAAGAGCGTATGACGCGTCTGCTGGAAGAAACTGATACCATCAACCCGCAGGTCTATCAGGCCTGGGCGGAGGGGTTGGCCGCGCCCGCAGAGACCAACCCGACCTGGTTACACGGCGACCTCCATGCGCGAAACGTGCTCGTGAAAGACGGCAAGATCACCGCGATCATTGACTGGGGCGATATCACCAACGGCGACCGTGCCACGGATCTCGCGTCCATCTGGATGCTGTTCGAAAACCAAAGCGCCCGCACGGCCGCGATCAACGCCTACGGCGCAGACGACCCGGCCCTCTGGGCACGCGCAAAAGGCTGGGCTGTGATCTTTGGCGTCGTGCTCCTCGATACCGGCCGCGTCGACAATCGCCGTCACGCAGAGATGGGGCGCTGCATCCTGGAGCGCCTCACCGAGGACATGCTCTAGGTCTTCACGGTGTTACGCAGCAGCCCGGCTCGACCGCACCCGTGCGTCCCAGATCAACAACAGAGGATAGACGACCAGCTCAAGAAAGATGGGTGCATAGACACCTTCCGGCACAATCCCTCCAGTGAAAGCGGGGGCTACACGACCGAGCCCGCCGATAAAGATCGCCACGCCACCGAAGAACAGCAGCGCGCGACTAGTCTGCCAGCGCAACGTCCCGTAGAGCAGCATCAGGCCGACACCAAGCCAGATACCCGCGAAGAACCGGAAGCCGTTTTCAATGGAGGCACCCGCCTCAGACAGGCGGTCCAGCGGCATTCCGTGCCCGCTCACAGATGAAAAAGTGTCCAGACCGCCAAAGGTCGACAGCCCGCCGGTCACCAGGGCAATCAGGCCGAAAACACCAAATGCGATACGCAGAATGATCAGGCTCATGAGCTTTCCTCCCGTAAATCACCAAGCCACCTTGGAAGGCTAGACCTATGAGTTGCAAAATAAAAGTCACAAAACTGCGAGAGAGAAAAAACGGGATTTCCTGAGGGAACCAATGTGCTCCCGCATGGCATCGCACGCCTCAAGACCTTATGTTCTGCATCCAACGAGCAAGGTCAGGAGGCGTTGATGGCTCAGCAATTTCAGGAACTGGCGACGGCACATACCAAGTTCATCGGAAAGCAGAAGATCTTTTTTGTGGCGACAGCTGCGAAAGACGGCCGGGTCAACCTCTCCCCCAAAGGTCATGACAGTCTCAAGATCACCGGTCCCAACGAACTGGTCTGGATGAACCTGACAGGCTCCGGCAATGAGACGGCCGCACACCTTGCCGACATCAACCGGATGACCATCATGTGGTGCGCCTTTGAAGGGCCGCCGCGCATCCTGCGGGTCTATGGCGAAGCGGACACCATTCACCCCCGCGATCCGGCCTGGGCGGAATGCGAGAAGCTCATCCCCTCGGAAATCGGTTCACGTCAGTACTACAAGATGAAAATCGAGATGGTGCAGACCAGCTGCGGCTATGCCGTCCCCCTCTTCGACTATGAAGGCGAACGCGACGTGTTGCGCGATTGGGCGGACAAGAAAGGTCGCGACGGCATCGAAGACTATTGGGACGAGAAGAACCAGATCAGCATCGACGGCCTCCCGACCGGCGTGTTGGGGTGAACGCTGGATGGCACAACACGATCATGGTGATACAATCCATTCAAAATAGAAGAATGGATTTCGATGACACAACAAACAGGGGCCATCACCCCACCTCGACATGCTTGGGCGCTATACACCGTCGCTTTCTGCGCAGGCGTCCTGAACATTCCGGCAACAGTTTTTGCTCTTCCTCAAGACATCGACAACTTCGCCACTCTTGCGTCAATCGCAGAGGCCATATCGATAACCAGCTGGGGGGTGATCCCTTTGGTGGTTCTGTTGCTGTTCTTCGGCGATCAGAACATCGCTGGAAGGCCCGTCTATCGCTGTGCGATTACAGCGGGTCTCATGGCAACCGCATGTGCACTGGCACTGTTCGCCGTCAATCCTCAAGCCCCTTATCTGTCACCAGCCATATTGGCGGTCGTTCTGCTATATTCGAAACCCATCTTGGCAGAGCTAATGCAGCCCCTGGTCAGTGCAACAGCAACATCACGGACACACCGGCTTCACCTCTTCTTAACAGCAACTGCCTTTGTGACGATTGGCGGCCTGGTTTCGGCCGTCACAATCGGTCCGTTCGCATATAGCGAGTATGGCGTCGGCATCCCCAGTTTTATAATGGCAGGGCTGTTAGTGGCTGCGGCTGCAGCAGCGTGGAACAAAACAAAGCCCAAATCTGGACAAAACGCTCAAACATCCGATGGCACAATGTTCTTTCATGAAGTGAAGTCAAAAAGGGAACTTCTAGTGCCGCTTGCAACCATCTTCCTGATTAGCTTTTGCGTCGGATTTAATTTGGATGCCACAACATCCGACACCCATACTCTGACAAGCATTTTGTTGGTCATTGCTGTGACTGCAAATGTTGTCGCTTATTTGTTTCTTGGTCAGCGTGCAAAGAAAGGTTTGCTAAGTTTAGGCCAACTAACGTCTGTGCTGCCAAAGATGCTGCTCATTTTTGCCGTAGTGCACATGTTTGCGTTGGCCGCTGCCGCGACGAGTATCTGGCTCACACTTCAGTTTACGATCGAACTTATCTCGGGTGTTTTGATGGTGACAGCACTTGTCCAACTTGGCGATCACGCTTTTGATGCTGAGTCCCAGCATGGAAAGAGCGATACTGCCAAATATTTTCTGTTAGCATTTCTAGCTGCGCTGATTGGCAACAAGGCGGATGACCTGGTTGAAAGCATGTTTGAACTATCAGGCATGCCAATTGGGATGATGAACGCAACGCTGACAGTGTTTTCTGCAACGCTGATCCTGCTGTTGACATCTGGCAAAATCGACATCCAGGGTCGACACAAAAGTACTACTGACAACCCTCAAAATTAGACGTTGAACGTATAGCGCCCGCCCAAACGACAAACGGAGTGCTGACTTTCGTCAACACTCCGTAATGTCGCGCCGCTTGTCACGTTCGTCCCCCCACAGTTTCTACTGGCAAGCGATCCCGCCGATGTACTCACTGCAATTAGGTTCCTAACAACCTCCGCGCTTCTCGGTCCAGTACTCGCCTGTGTGCCGAGACAAACTCGAGACCATCAATGCGGAGACCGTTCAGCTGTGAAATAAGTCTACATGTGGGGCTGCCTATGGTGCAGTCGCGTCATAACATCCCGGCGGCGCATTGCCAGTGCCACCTAGACCGCCATCAGTTTCGTCGTCGCCGCTGGTTTTTGCACAGCCCGCGGCCGGATCAGGCACGACGGGCCCGTGTTCCACCGTCGAACAGGCTGACAACAAAATCGACAGAACAGCCAACACCAAAAACGGTTGCCTCATCGTTTGACCTCCTTCTCAACTGCACTCTCCTGAAGGTAGATAAAGGCACCACATCGAAACCGGCCGCTGGCCCCCTCACGGCCCGCATCCCGCTGTTGCAACACCAAGGCGCGAGCGCTCAGCTTAGACAAAACTTCTTGCTGCATACGACGCGCCAAACCATCAAGCTCTTCGAGGGCAGCTGGTGAAAGCTGATTGTAGTGCACAGCTCGCTCATAAAACGGCCCAGGCTCAGGACTTGCCAACAAGTTCGCCACTGCCGCCTCCGCGTGCTCACCAAGATTGGCGCCGAAATAGCCAAGAAGTTCAACATCGCCGCGACTGGGCACAAAGCCGGGGGCAACGAGCTGTACGCAATCATCGTCCGCATCGTGCTCAACAAGACCAAGACGGACCATTTCATCCAGCACAGTACGGGCATGAATATCTCGGCTGACTTCCGCGACCAAAGACTCAAATGAAGATCCATCTTGAGCAACGCGCGGCAACCTTTTGGGGCCGCCCGAAGGACCCAAATAAGCAGCGACACCCAACCAGCGTGCGACAACCCGAGGGAGAGGTCCGGCACCCGGTTGATTTGGCTCGGCGTCTGCGCGCTCAAGTCTTGCTCGCACAGCCCGAATGTCTTTGCGCTGCAATCCGGTAAGCAGGCTGATGCGGCTATCGGTCATCCGCTTCGAACCCAGGCGGAAATCGTTGGTAGCGACCTCCACATACATTTCTTTCAGCCTGTCAGCCAGGATCGGAAAAGGCACATCTTTAGCAACCATGGCACGAACCAATGGTCGCAATATGCGCCTCAATGCACCTTGAATAGGGTTTCCTGACACCACAAAGGCTCCGGAAGTCGAAATATGGATATATTTCCCATTTTTTCATTGCGGTCAAGGAAGTCGCCATTTACATATAAATGGACTTTTTACCCATTTTGGAGTTTGACATGCGCCTCTTCCTTCCCGGCTTCGCAATCGCAGCTGCCCTAACGCTTGGTGCCTGCACACACAACACACAGACAAGTTCAGGCGCTGCCTACCTGGCTCGATATGACGCAGCTCTAGCGGCGACACCCTCGGCGCGTGTATCTGCTGGCGCCTTACCTGGCGATGAGGGAGGCCACGTCGAAGCAACACTGACACCAGACGAAATGGTGCGCATTGCGGCGTCTGTTGAGCCGATCCTGACCTTCCCTTCGCGTTTCGGTCTCGCACGGTTGGAAGGCGGACAGCTTGTTGGCATTCCGACAACCGAGATGGCTCTATGGAGCACTCTCATTGAAAAGAACAAATCATTGGGCGACTTCGTAGCCATCAGCCCACTCATTGCGGAATTCACCAGCAACAGCGTCCAGGAGCCACAGCCCACAGACACGCCCCGACACATCGTTGATACAGTTACGAAGATCCGCCTCGGAGCGGCGCGCCAACATGTTGATGCTGTGCTGATCTACGAGGTAGGCGTCACCGCTGACCGAAATTTCACCCCATTTTATCTCGCCGATCTGACAATCATTGGCGGCACGTTTCTTCCGACACGCTCCATTGAGGCGAAGGGTGTGGCCTCCGCCCTGTTGCTGGATGTACGCAACGGTTATCCCTACGGCACCGCAAGCGCGGTATCAGACATGTCCACTTTGTCCACGACATACGCAAGAGAGAAACGCACCGAAGACCTACGTCAGGCTGCAGCGCTGGAAGGTGTGGAAAACCTTGTACCAGAGGTCGACGCAATGATCGGTGAGCTAGTGATGCAAATGGCAACACGAGCCCTGGCAAACGATGGAATGTAAGATTCCAAACACCAGGCATTGACGGCCTAAAACGACAAACGGAGTGCTGACTTTCGTCAACACTCCGTCGTGTCGCGCCGGTGGTGGAAACGCGACGAGGCCGCTGGGGAAAACGGGCCGGGTTAGCCCGCAGCGCGGACATCAGCGAGGAACTGGTCTACCCGTTCCTCAAGGATGTTCGATTGTTTCGCTAGCTCTTCAGTTGCAGCCATGGTCTCTGTCGTCGCCTGACTGGTTTCAGCAGAGGCTTCGCTGATACCCGTCACATTCGACGCGACTTCCTGCATGGCAACTTCTTGCTCACTCATGGCACCTGAAATTTCAGAAGACATTTCGTCGATCTTTTTGATCGTCGTAGCGACATCGCTGATCGCCGTGCCAGTCGTCTGTACTTCTTTCTGAATGGCCTCAATGCGCGACGCAATTTCTTCGGTCGCGTTTGCCGTTTGCTGAGCAAGCGCCTTCACTTCGCTGGCAACCACCGCAAAACCTCTGCCGGCTTCTCCGGCGCGGGCTGCTTCAATGGTCGCATTCAAAGCCAGCAGATTTGTCTGGCCGGCAATGTCATTGATGGTTTTGGAGAACTCGCCGATCGCGTCGGCCGAGGTGTTGAGACCGCCGATGGTCGTTTCGGCGGACCCCGCTTGCTCCACCGCGGAGCGGGTGATGTCGAGGGCGTTTTCGAACTGGCTCTTAATGCTCGCGATAGAGGCCTGACATTCCTCCGTTGCAGCAGAGACAGTTCCTGATTGCGACGCAGACTCTTCCGCCGCTGCAGCTACAGTGCCAGCTGTCGCCTCGAGTTCCGTTGCAGCGTTGGATACAGAGGTCACAACCTCTTTCACATTTTCCTCGAACCGCTCCGCCTGCTCCCGCAGAAGCCTGGAGGCCAACTCTTTCGCCTGATCGATATAGATGGATATGGCAAAGTCCATGTCCAGGAAGACCGCTTTGTTTACAGCCTCGATGGTGTCGATCATCTTCTCCGGGTCGTCCGCATAACTTTTATGGATAATCCGATGCAGATTGCCGATGACGAAACAATAGGCGCCAATATACCAGCGCGGGTCGAGACCAATGCGGGCGTGGGCGTGGCCGATTGCGGACACACTTTGGACATAGGCCTCATCAAAACTCCCGGAAAAGACCCGGTCCATCCAGTGCCGGTTCTGCGCGGCGCGAGCGCTCCGAATATGGTCTTCGTCCCGGAAAAGCTCTTTCAGGTTCGGCAGTGCCGTGACATGCGTGTAAAACGCATCCAGCAACTCTTCCATATGCTCGCTCAGGATCGGCTTGAATGCACGCAAAGCGTCTGAGTCCGCATCCGTGATCCGGGTAAACACAACTCGACGCTCTAACTCGACCGTCAGATCAGAATTCGCAACTGTCTCGGCAGTGTTCATAGGAATCCCCCACAATTTCCTGTTCAGCCCCGCGCTGAATAGAACTTACGGTGGTCCCATATAGTTAAATAGATACTAAATTATCTATTTTATTTCTTTGAACAAATCCAAAGTAGGTAGATCGAACAGATCTACCGTCAAGAAAAACAAATCAGAAAGTATGCAATCAGCGGCCCGGAGCGTAGTTGAGGACCGGCGCGAGCCAGCGCTCTGTCTCGTCCACACTCATGCCTTTTCGAGCTGCATAATCCTCTACCTGGTCTTTCTCGACTCGGCCCACCCCGAAATAATAGCTATCGGGGTGAGAGAAATAGAGGCCAGACACGGAAGAACCCGGCCACATGGCGCAGCTTTCTGTCAGCGTGATCCCGGTGCGCTGTTCAGCTTCCAGTAGGCGGAAGAGCGTCCGTTTTTCGGTGTGGTCCGGTTGGGCCGGATAGCCCGGCGCCGGGCGAATGCCGTCATATTTTTCCGCAATCAGATCTTCCGCCGACAGCGACGCTTCGTTCGCATATCCCCAATACTCACGGCGCACCCGCGCATGAAGGTATTCCGCGAAGGCTTCGGCAAAACGGTCCGCAAGGGCCTGCATAAGAATTTTGGAATAGTCATCATTGGCTGCATCAAAGCGAGCCACATGCTCATCCTCGCCATGTCCCGCGGTCACAGCAAAGCCACCGACATAATCATGAATACCCGGTTCAGCCACAAAGTCGGCAAGGGCAACATGAGCGCGATCATTCTTCCGCGCCATCTGTTGCCGCAGCGTGTGGAACATCGCCAACCGGTGCTCGCGCGTATCGTCTGTGTAAAGCTCGATGTCATCCTCTGCGATCCGGTTCGCCGGCCAGAACCCCACAACCCCTTTGGGCGACAACCATTTCTCGGTCACCATCTGGTCCAACAGCTTCTGCGCATCATTGAACAATTGGGTGGCAGGCTCCCCCAACTTGTCGTCCGTCAGGATACGAGGATAGGTGCCCTTCATCTCCCAGGTCGCAAAGAAGGGCGTCCAATCGATATAAGGAACCAGGTCTTCCAGGGAGACGTCATCCACCGTCTTCAATCCGAGGAATGTCGGCTTGGGCGGCTCATACTCCGCAAAATCAATCGCGAAACGATTGGCCCGCGCATCTGCCAGCGACAAACGTTCACCTTTGGCCTGACCCCGCGCGTGCGCCTCTGCCATCTGGCTGTATTCGTCCGCGATGCCGGCTTTGTAATGGTCAGCTTGGGTGTCTGACAGAAGAGAATTGGCAACCCCAACCGCGCGGCTGGCATCAGGCACATAGACTGCCTGGCCTTTGTCATAGTTCGGATGGATCTTCACCGCCGTATGAACACGACTGGTTGTCGCGCCACCGATCAGGAGCGGCACATTAAAATCCTGACGTTCCATCTCTGCCGCCACATGGCACATTTCGTCCAAACTTGGCGTGATCAGACCCGACAGACCGATAATGTCGACCTTTTCTTCTTTCGCGGTTTCCAGGATCTGCGCCGCAGGCACCATGACGCCGAGGTCGATGACCTTGTAATTGTTACACTGCAACACGACGCCCACGATGTTCTTACCAATATCGTGCACGTCCCCCTTCACGGTTGCCATCAAGATGGTGCCGTTGGATGAGTCATCGGTAATGCCGAGCTCTTCTTTCTCCTTTTCCATGAAAGGCATCAGGTAAGCCACGGCCTGCTTCATCACACGGGCGGACTTCACCACCTGCGGCAGGAACATTTTGCCCGCGCCAAACAGGTCGCCCACCACATTCATGCCGTCCATCAATGGGCCTTCAATCACATGAAGGGGACGCTCCGCTTCCTGACGCGCTTCTTCCGTGTCCTCTTCAATGTAGGCCGTGATCCCATTCACCAGCGCGTGGCGCAGACGGTCCTTTACCGGCACCTCCCGCCACGACAGGTCCTCAACCTTCTGCTTGCCGCCCTCGCCTTTATATTGTTCGGCAACATCGAGCAGACGTTCGGTGGCATCCTCACGACGGTTGAGAATGACATCTTCGACGGCGTCTCTGAGCTCTTCCGGAATATCTTCGTAAATGGCGAGCTGTCCCGCATTCACGATCCCCATATCCATACCTGCCTTGATGGCGTGATACAGAAACACAGAGTGCATCGCCTCGCGGACCGCATTATTGCCACGGAAGGAAAACGAGACGTTCGAGACGCCCCCGGAGACATGGGCATGCGGCAGGTTTTCTTTGATACGGCGCGTTCCTTCAATAAAGGCAACGCCATAATCATTATGTTCTTCGATCCCTGTCGCCACAGCGAAAATGTTCGGGTCAAAGATGATGTCTTCCGGTGGCAGCCCAACCGTCTCGGTCAATAGCTTGTAGGATCGTTCGCAAATCTCGAACTTCCGGTCAGCGGTCTCTGCCTGACCTTCCGTGTCGAACGCCATGACAACGACCGCCGCGCCATAGGCCTTGATCTTCCGGGCCTGCTCAAGAAAAGGCTCTTCGCCCTCCTTCAAGGAAATCGAGTTGACGATCGCCTTGCCTTGCACGCATTTGAGACCTGCCTCAATCACGTTCCATTTGGACGAGTCGATCATGATGGGAACCCGTGCAATATCGGGTTCTGACGCAATCAGATTGAGAAAGCGCACCATCGCAGCCTCTGAATCCAACATGCCTTCGTCCATGTTGATATCGATAACCTGTGCCCCGTTCTCCACCTGCTGCAGAGCAACGGCGAGCGCTTCCTCGTAATTGTCTTCGAGGATCAGTTTTTTGAACTTGGCCGAACCGGTCACATTGGTTCGTTCGCCCACATTGATGAACGTGGCGGTCTGATCGGACATGTAGTGAATTCCTATCCGTGCACGAAGGGCTCAAGCCCTGACAAACGCATGGCCGTTTCTATCTGAGGGACGTCGCGGGGCGCAACCTCTGATACCGCCTCAACGATGGCAGCGATATGCTCCGGCGTTGAGCCGCAACACCCGCCAACGATATTGACGAGGCCACTCTCTGCATACTCACCCACAAGGTCAGCCATTTCCCTCGCCGATTGATCATATTCGCCAAACTCATTGGGCAGGCCGGCGTTCGGGTGCGCAGACACATCCACATCCGCGATGCGCGACAATGTATCGATATACTGACGCAACTGCTCTGCACCCAAGGCACAGTTCAAGCCGACTGAAAACGGTTTCACATGCCGAACCGAATACCAGAACGCCTCGACCGTCTGTCCGGACAATAGGCGTCCAGACGCATCCGTGATGGTGCCGGAAATCATGATCGGCAACTCCACGCCGGTTTCCGCATAGACGTTCTGGATGGCGACCAGTGCCGCCTTGGCATTGAGCGTATCAAAAATGGTCTCGACCATGATGACGTCGGACCCGCCTTCGATCAGGCCGCGGGTGGCCTCTGCATAGGCGTCTTCCAGCGCATCAAATGTGATGTTCCGGAAGCCTGGGTCATTCACATCGGGCGACAAAGACGCTGTACGCGGGGTCGGACCAAGCGTCCCTACGACGTAACGCACCCGGCCATCTTCCTCTTCCGCAATATCCGCAGCCTCCCGCGCGATCTTTGCGCTGGCCACATTCATGTCATAGGCGAGGTGTTCCAGCTCATAATCGCCTTGAGCCACCGTGTTCGAGCCAAACGTGTTGGTCTCTGCGAAGTCAGCGCCAGCTCGATAATAGTTCAGATGGATTTCGCGGATCACATCCGGCCGCGTTAAGGACAGCAGTTCATTGTCGCCCTTCACGTCCACATGATGGTCTTTCAGAATATCACCGCGATAGTCGGCTTCTTCCAGCCCATATCCCTGAATGAGCGAGCCCATGGCACCGTCAAGCACCAGAATACGTTCCTTCACGGCGCGCTTGAGCTCCGCAATTCGCTCTTGGCGTTCTTTGGCATCTACAGTCATAGAACAATCCTCCTTCAGGAAACCGCTACAGGCTTGTAGCCGAGTATGTGGCAGATCGCATACGTGAGATCCGCCTGATTCAATGTGTAGAGATGGAAGTCTCTGAAACCGAGCCGCTCAAGGTCATGCACTTGCTCTGCCGCCACAGTGGCCGCGATCAAACGTCGGGTCGGCAGGTCGTCGTCCAAGCCATCATAATACGCAGCCAACCATCTCGGGATCGTGGCACCACAGCGTTCAGCCATGCGCACAACACCTTTGAAATTCGTGGTCGGCATGATGCCGGGGATAATCGGGATATCGATACCCGCTTTCCGGACCCGTTCCAGCAAGCGCTCATAATGCTCCGTCTCAAACGCAAACTGCGCAATCGCACGGGTCGCACCCTGATCAATCTTTGCCTTCAACAGATCAATGTCATGGTCGAAGCTGGCACTTTCCGGGTGGCGTTCGGGATAGATACTGACGGTCACCTCAAAGTCGCCAATCGCTTTGATGCCGCGCACAAGATCCGCAGTCGTCAGATAACCCTCATCATGCGCTTTATAGGGGCCCTCCATATCCGGCATATCACCTCGAATGGCGACAATGTGCCGAACTCCCGCATCCCAATATCCCTGGATGACGCCGTCGACTTCAGCCTTGGAGGCGCCCACGCAAGTGAGATGCGCTGCTGGTTTCAAATCCGTTTCGTTGACCATACGCTTTACCGTTGCATGCGTACGCTCGCGCGTGCTGCCGCCCGCACCGTAGGTCACCGAAACGAAGGCCGGCTGCAACGGGGCCAGGCGTTCAATAGCCTGCCAGAGCTTGGCTTCCGCTTCCGACGTTTTGGGCGGCGAGAACTCGAACGACACACGAACGTCGTCCCGGCCTCTAAATCTGTCTCCTAAGGAACTCATACCGCCACTCCTTCAGTGTCCTTGCCGGTCTCCGCCGGCTTTTCCGCTGCCCAAATAAGGACAGTAATCTTTGCTTCGTCGCCATCCGGCGGCAGCGCAACTTCAGTAACAACATTCAACCCAGCACTCCGACACCAATCGCTGATTTCATCCTGGGCGAAACCCAATCGTCGATGGGCCTGCTCTTCGCGCAGGAAGTCGAGATCGTGGGGCGCAAAGTCAGCAATGAGTAGACGGCCGCCGGGCGCAAGCACACGTGCCGCTTCTTGGATCGACGCCGCTGGGTCATCTAGGTAGTGAAGCACCTGATGAAGGGTCACAAGATCGAACTCGCCATCTGCAAAGGTCAGGTCAAAGATATCGCCCTGACGCACATGAGCATGTCCGAGCCCCGCATCATCCAACCGCGTACGCGCGAACCCCAACATTTCGGGACTAAGGTCGACACCCTCGGCGCGATCGGCACGGTCAGCGAAAACTTCCAGCATCCGGCCAGTCCCGGTGCCGAGGTCCAGAATCGCATCGAACCTCTCCGCAGGCGCAAGCGCGACCAGTGCCTCTTCGACTTTGACCTCTGGCACATAAAGCGCCCGAATGAGGTCCCACTCATCTGCATTTTCTCGAAAGAAAGCTGCCGCACGCTCTGCCCGCGCTTCTTTCACAGCCTTCAGCCGTTCAAGATCCCGCGAGACCACCGGATCATCGCCTGGCAACGCTGCCACGAGAAACTGCACCAGGTCCGCCTCGCTGTTTTGCGGCGCAAGACGATAGAAGACCCAACTGCCCTCTCTAAAGCGGTCAAGAAGGCCCGCTTCGCAGAGAAGCTTCAGATGTCGGCTCACACGCGGCTGGCTCTGACGCAGAATCTGGGTCAACTCGCTGACGGTGAGTTCGCTGCGGGCAAGCAGCATCAACAGCCGAAGCCGTGTGGGCTCGCCTGCCGCGCGCAATCCTGTCAACAGCGTTTCCACTGAACACCTCATTTCGGGTCCAAAGCCACGAGACCCCTAAGATTCCGGTTTGGAACGATATATACATATCTTTATATCCAAACTCAAAAGAAAAGGTGAACTATCTGACATAACCGGTGGGTAACGAAGAACCCACACTCATTTCAGCGGTATTTTGGCAACATGGTGCCGATTTCCAACAGAGGCCCTGGGCGGCAGACTGGTTAAGGACCTGCGCAGCGTGGTAGCAAAGAATTGAGTTTCCTGTAGTGAGTCTCGCCCTATATAGCCTTAAGTTCGCCGCCAAATCGGCACTATCTGGTGATATTCACGGCGAATTAATCCGCTAGATGCTAGCAACAGCGGTCTTGTATAGAGAGTGACATCGCGTCAGGAAGACACCCGTTTCCGAAGCGCGAACATGGATGATGTAGGAACAGTATGAACATCGAAATTGGCCGAAACTCCCTTCGCGCAACAATCGCGGTCCTCGGATTTGCTGTCATTCTTGCAGGATGCGCAACCCGTCCGGACGCGTCAGATCCCGCAGCAATCGCTGCTTATGAAGAGGCCAATGACCCAATTGAGCCATTGAACCGCTATTTCTTTGAGCTCAACAACTTTCTCGACATCATTCTGCTCCGACCAGCTGCCGAAATTTACGATGGCGTCCTGCCTACGGTTGCAAAAGACGGCGTACGTAACTTCCTGGATAATCTGCGCAGCCCTGTGATCCTGGCTAACGATCTGCTCCAGGGCGAATGGGACCGTGCCGGCGATACAACTGCCCGCTTCGGGATCAATACAACCGCAGGTGTCCTCGGACTGGGCGATCCGGCTACTGGCTGGGGGTATGAGCGCCACGGCGAAGATTTTGGACAAACCTTGGGCGTTTATGGTGTTGGCGAGGGCCCCTATTTCTATGCGCCATTGCTAGGCCCTGCACCGCCACGCGATCTTGTTGGCTTCGGCGTAGATCAGTTCTTCGATCCGCTCACCTACATCTTCTGGGATGAAGGCTACACAGTTCCCGTCACACGCTTTGTTGTGAACGGCGTAGACCTGCGCGCGCGCAACCTGGAAACACTTGATGAGATTGAGCGCACGTCCATCGACTATTACGCAGCAATCCGCTCGCTCTACAGACAGAGCCGTGCGGACGAAATTCAAAACGGCGTGACCGATGTTGATGCGCTGCCTGACATCTCCAATATCAACTTTAGCTCGGACGATTAACAGCACGATCATTCTGACATCACTTCAGGCCGCAGGAGAATTGACGATATGAGCTGGAAGCTTTGGCGCACCCTTCCCCCAGCGGGCCGCGCGGTCACCATCGGCCTTTTTGCATTGATCAGCTTTGCGTTTGTCGCAGCACCGGCATCAGCTGCTCGCGACGAACAGGCAGAAGCTTTTGTCGGCAACATAGCCTCTGAGGCAATTGATATCCTTGGCCGCGAGGGATACACACCCGCAGAACTTGAAGCCAAATTTCGCCAACTATTTGTCGGTAACATGGACATCCCGCGGGTTGGCGTTTTTGCGCTCGGCCAATATGCCCGCACACCAACGCCGGAGCAGAAGACAGAATACCTGTCGCTCGTCGAAGAATTCATTGTGAAGGTCTACGCAAGCCGCCTGTCGGACTATACCGACCAGCAATTTGCCGTGCTCTCTTCCCAGCCGAAGGGAAACAAAGGCAAAGAGGTGATTGTCTCAAGCCAGATTGAGTTTACCACTGGCCGCGCACCCGTACCGGTCGAATGGTGGCTGCTCAAGACCGATGAGGGGTTCAAAGTGTTCGACGTCAAAGTACTGGGTATTTGGATGGCCCAGGAACAGCGCTCAACCTTCATTTCTGTCATCCGCAACAATGGCGGCGACTTCACGTCCCTGCTGAAACACATCGAAACGCAGATTGCACAGGCTAATCAAGACAGAGACGTAAGAGCGAGCGAAGCCGAGACAGCCGTAACCGCTAACGGCACGTAACTGACCAAACACGATGGCTGTATCGGAGGGTGGCCCATGGGACCGCCCTCTTTTTTTCCTAATTGTTCCTGGAGAAACGCTTGTACTTGATCCTATGGGGAACCTCGGCTTCTGCGCCTAGTCGGCGTTTCCGGTCTTCCTCATAGTCAGCATAGTTGCCCTCAAACCATTCCACATGACTGTCACCCTCGAAGGCGAGCATATGGGTGGCAATACGGTCCAGAAACCAGCGGTCGTGACTGATCACTACCGCACATCCGGCAAAATCAATCAGAGCATCCTCCAGCGCCCGAAGCGTGTCGACGTCCAGATCATTTGTGGGCTCATCGAGCAATAGCAGGTTGGCACCTGACTTGAGCATTTTTGCCAGATGCACACGGTTTCGCTCGCCGCCGGAGAGTTGCCCGACCTTCTTCTGCTGATCACCCCCCTTGAAGTTAAAGGCACCAACATACGCACGGCTGGGCATGGTCTGCTTGCCAAGCTCAATCACATCCGTTCCGCCGGAGATCTCCTCCCAGACGTTTTTGTCTGGATCAAGTGCGTCCCGGCTCTGATCCACATACCCAAGTGTGACCGTGTCGCCGATCCGAATGGAGCCGTCGTCGGGTGCCTCCTCGCCGGTAAGCATTTTGAACAAGGTCGATTTGCCAGCGCCGTTCGCGCCGATGACCCCAACAATCCCGCCAGGGGGCAATTGGAAACTCAGGTCATCAATGAGCAACCGGTCACCGAACCCCTTATTCAGATGATCGGCCTCAATCACAACACCACCCAGCCGTTCCGCAACGGGGATAATGATCTGAGCTTTGCCGTTTTGCTCCTTTCCAGCAGCTTCCAGCAGTTCGTCATAGGCCCGAATACGCGCCTTGCTCTTCGCCTGCCGCGCTTTAGGTGACTGGCGGATCCACTCCAGTTCCCGCGACAGTGTCCGTTCGCGGGATGCCTCGTCCCTGCCCTCCTGCTCCAGACGTTTCTGTTTCTGCTCAAGCCAGGACGAATAGTTTCCTTCATAGGGAATGCCACGCCCACGGTCGATCTCAAGGATCCAGCCTGTGACCTGATCAAGAAAGTACCGGTCGTGGGTGACAAGAACGATCGTGCCCGCATAGTTCGCCAGGTAGTTTTGCAGCCATGCCACCGACTCCGCGTCGAGGTGGTTGGTTGGTTCGTCAAGCAGGAGGATGTCGGGCGCTGCCAGCAACAATTGGCACAACGCGACCCGGCGACGTTCACCACCGGAAAGTTTGGTGACATCAGCGTCCCCTTCCGGACAGCGCAAAGCGTCCATCGCCATCTCAATTTGGCTATCTAGGTCCCAAAGGTTTTGCGCGTCGATAATGTCCTGAAGACGGGCCATTTCTTCCGCAGTTTCGTCGGAATAGTTCATGGCGAGCTCATTGTACTTGTCGAGCATCTCCCGCTTTTCTGCGACGCCATTCATGACATTGCCGAGAACATCCTTATCTGGATCCAGTTCCGGCTCCTGTGCAAGGTATCCGACTTTCACACCTTCGGCGGCCCAGGCTTCCCCGGTAAACTCCTTGTCCACGCCAGCCATCACTCGAAGCAGCGTGGACTTACCGGCCCCGTTCACACCAACCACCCCAATTTTGGCGCCTGGGAGGAAAGAGAGACGGATATCGCTAAACACTTGTTTGCCGCCCGGATACGTCTTGGACAAGCCATCCATGACATAGACATATTGGTAGGACGCCATTGCTTCACCTCATGAGATCTAGTTTTGCGGACACTCATAAACGATTAACCAGATTACGACAACGCGCGTCTGGCCACTGCGCGTTAGGCGCTGATTAACAGACATTACCTACTCTTATCCACGTCCGGGTGGGGATAAGACTGGGTGATGATGTGCTTAACATCATAAAGGGAAAGCTGTGGGCCGGCGCGAAACAACCGCCGACACCATCGACCAAATCAGCGGGAGACCAGGCTAGTGCTGCCATTGTCAGCGCTGTCGAATACGGCATCTACGGAGTCGCCGTATGGGACCCTCAGTTCAATCTTGTTACTGCCAATCGCCAGTATGCCGATCTCCACAAGATTTCACCGAGCGTCCTAAAGCCGGGCTCAAACCTGCGCGCGATCATGCACAATCTGAAATCCCGCGGCGTTCTGTCACCAGACACCGACCCGGATGACATAATGCGAATTATCGAGAGTTCTCTCTCTGATACGGGGCAGATCACTTCTTACATCAGACTCTCCGACGACACTGTTTTGTCGATTTCAGCAGAGCGCATGCCGAATGGGAACACAGCCTCATTCATGCGAAATGCGACGCGCGACAAAATGAAATTGAAGGACCTGCGAGTGGATGCAGCAAGGTCAGATGCCTATGTCGACGCGATTTTAAAGTTTCCCTCGAAAGCTGAGAACCTGTCCAGACGGGCGCTTGCGTCCCAGCTCGACGAGATCACACGGACCGTGGCAACGCTCATGGAGACTGACTGGTGTGTTATCTGGGTTCGCAGCAGCATTATAAATCAGGCTGTTTCGGCGAGCAGTTTTCAAGCCGCGAAGGGAACGCATATCGAGCCTGAGACCATGCAACTGCCAAATCTGGCGGGGTATCTTGCGATCCTTGAGGCCTCTCAGTTGATTGCTATCGACGATTTGGAGAAGCATGCGTTTGGTAAGTTCCAGGGCCATAGAGCACCTCTGGACGAACACGCCCACGCATCCCTTGACACACCGTTTCGTCGAAATGGACGCATCATGGGCGTGCTGAGCTGCCTTGACACACATAAAGCGAGAAACTGGACCGCTGCCGACAAGATGTTTGCCTTGTCAGCGGCATCCCATATTGGGAACCTGCTGAGCGCAACTGAAGAAAGCACATTGTGGGATCTACCAACCGGCGAAATAGATCCCGATCGCCAGGCCGCCGAGTAAAACCACCCAAGCACAAAAATTCGTCCACAAAGCTTTCTGCGACGCTTTTTTCTCACTCCAGGTCCGTGGCGAAATACGCTTCGCCACAAACACAATCTGCGCCGCCAGATTGATGCAAACAATATTGACCGCGAGCAGGATGGCAGCGCCCCCTGCCGCCTTCATGTCGCCGCCGCCCAGCATCAGGCCCATCGTGACCGCTGGCGGCATAATCGCCACAGCGACCATCACGCCGACAAGTGCGCTGGATAAACCCGTGGTTAGGGAAAACACCGCTGCCGCACCCGCGGCCAACGCAAGTACGATGGCGTCATACCCGGCCAGTGTGCGCGTTGTGATCTCAAGAGAGTCGAACGGCCCACCTAGAATATTGCCCAGGACCATCGAAAAGAAGATCGCCAGGCCAAGGCCCGTCACATTGGTGAGCATCGCCCGCCGCATCAAGTCTGGATTTCCAAGCGCCACTCCGAAAGCAAACGCCAGGTTTGGCCCCAGCAGCGGCGCGATGACCATGGCACCAATGAGGGCCGCAACATTGTCGCTGATCAGCCCGACCGCCGCGACTATTGCCGACAGAACCACGAGAACCAGAAAGTCGGAATTGAGTTCCGTGCCCTTCTCAACCGATTGCAGGATTTCCTCCCGAGGGGCGGAGCGTCCACGGAAGCTGAATGTTTTGGCGTCTGGGTCTTTCTCAGGCTTTCCCTGGTCAGGGGCAACCACAGCCTCAACCGGCAGGATTGTCAGACGCCAATGGGCGTCTTTCCCCATCGCACGGTGCGTCGCATCAACGATCGCCTGGACAACACTGGTCTCGCACACAATGCGCACAAGACATCGGTCGTCCTCGCCAAGTTCGGCGTAGATATCTTCGCTCCCATGCTGCTCCCCAAGGGCCGCAAGGGTTGGCGCATACCCGCTTGGCGCGGTGATTTCGACCTGGCGTTTGGGCACTTAAGTCCTCCGAATCTTTCAGTCTTCAGACTATCAGACGAAGATTCAGGCGCCCATGGGCTTACCTTACAGCGTCAGGATTTTACCGCGTGCTGCGCGAGCAAACCGGCCCAGCTGGCTCTTCCGGTATCATAGGAAAATGCCTCCCCAAAGAGCTGCGCCTGCCAGTTGGCAGCCATACCGACCGCATTCAGCTCAAATGCAAGCTGACCCGGATCTGTGTCCTCATGCACCTCACCAGCAACGCGGGCGCGAGCAACGTTCTCTTCTAACAGATCGAGCCACTCCTGCATCACCGCTGCGACGGCATCACGTGCGGGGCCCGGTCGTCCATCCATCTCAAGTGACGCGGACGACAGGACACACCCGCCCTCAAATGTCTTGCGTTCAAGGTAGGACATCCATCCCACGCCAAGCACCTCTAAGCGAGACAATCCTGCGCGGTGCTCAAGCGCCGGTGTAATGACGAGACCAATCAAAATGTCTCGTGTGTGGGCAATGACGGCAACCTGCAGCGCTTCTTTCGATCCAAACGCCGCATGGACGCTGCTCTTCGCAGTCTCAAGCCGGGAGGCGAGACGGGCAATCGACAACCCATCCAAACCCTCTACCGAAGCGAGCTGTACGGCAGCGCCAATGATCCACTCTCGGGTTTTGGCACCTCGGGCGCGCCGGCCATCAGTCAGACCCTGGCCCTCAGATTCTGTTTTCATGCCCGGTCTCCGAATCTTTCTTGCGTGTTGATCTGATAGGAGGTTATAACGGAAATAAATATGGACGATCGTTCGTATATAATAAAAACAGGAAGGAAATCCATGCCTTACATCACACTGAAGGGTGAAGACGGAGAATTCGCGGCCTACCTGGCCATTCCCGAAAGCCAATCAGGCCCGGGGATCCTTGCGATCCAGGAGATTTTTGGGGTCAATCAGGACATGCGCGATCATTGTGATGCCTGGGCGGCCCGCGGGTACTTCGCTCTTTGCCCCGATCTCTATTGGCGCCAGGAACCTGGTATTGAACTCACCGACCAAACCGACGAAGAGTGGCAAAAAGCGGCATCACTTTATTACGCGGTCGATGTCGATAAGGCAGTCGAAGACCTGCAGACCGCGCTCGCGGCCATTCGGGACATGGATGGTTGCTCCGGAAAAGTCGGAACCATGGGTTTCTGTCTCGGCGGGCTTCTCACCTACCTGATGGCGACCCGTTCATCCTCAGACTGCAATATTGGCTACTATGGTGTAGGGATCGACGAGAAGTTGGACGAAGCATCGAACATTACCAAGCCGACCCTATTGCATATCGCTGAGGAAGACAGGTTTGTGAATAAAGACGCACAAACAAAGATCAAGGATGGGCTAAAAGACAATGCGCTGGTCACCATCCATTCCTATGCTGGACAGGAACACGCCTTTGCCCGGCACAACGGAACCCACTATGACGCCGAGGCGGCCGCCATTGCCAACGAACGCACTGTCGCGATGTTCGAAACCCATTTGCGGTGAACATGGGCACCCCGCCGGGTCGTGCTGAAGCATCTCAGCGTTGAGTCATACATGCACGGTTCGGCGGCTACCTCAAACAGGTCGCACGGCAGCGTGCCCGAACGTCGTCGCAGCAGACGTCATTGCGCGGGATTCGACTACAGGAAGACGTGGCTTGTGGCCTACGCAGGCAATGCTCAATTGTCGACACACAGTCCGATCATCAAATGACGAGCATCGCGTTTACTGCTGCAATCAAACTTGGTGTGTCTACGGCTGGGCCTCCGAGACCGCGCCCAGGCGGTCGTTTTCGCCTACGAAAGCGGCCTTGCCAAAGCCGGCGACCACGACATCGGCTATTGATTTCCCTCATGCCCTGAGCTTCCCCGCTCTGGCATTCTCACGCCCGCAGTCTATGAAGTTTAGCCCCGCCTAGTGACAATAAGCCGACAATAAGAGCCTGCGATCTTGAACGACATGCCACCTACACATTCCTCGCAGAGGATCGCCACAGAAACACAAGCGGGGCAAATGGTGGCGTATCACAAACAACCGTTGGAACACGTGCTTGAGGAGCTTTCGACATCCGTCGACGGTCTGTCCTCCGACGACGCAGAAGCGCGATTTGCTGCGAACGGGCCGAACGAACTCAAGGTCGGCAAAGACACACCCGAGATCCTCAAGTTTCTCCTGCAATTCAAGAACTTCTTTGCCTTACTGTTGATCGTGGGCGGTGCGCTCGCCATGACCGCCGATCAACTGGACCCTGGTCAGGGCAATCTCTATATCGCCATCGCCCTGATCGCCGTCGTGTTCCTCAATGCCGGTTTCACCTACTTTCAGGAACACCAAAGCGAACGCATCATGGACAGCTTCAAAGAGATGCTCCCGTCCATGATCACCGCTGTTCGTGATGGGCGAACACAAGAGGTCCTGGTCTCGAACCTGGTACCGGGAGATGTGGTGATCCTGAATGAAGGCGACAGGGTGCCGGCTGACGGCCGCCTGATCCAGGCCAAGGAACTGAAAGTCGACAATTCATCCCTGACAGGAGAGAGCGAGCCTCAAGTTCTTGATGAGGCAAAGTCCGCCGAGAATCTACTCGAAAGTCCGAACATGGTCTTCTCCGGATCGCTGGTCCAAAACGGTGAAGGCCGGGTCGTCATCTGCGAAACCGGAATGAGGACGCAGATCGGCAGCATTGTCGAGCTGACGAAAGCGACCGAAGCAACCGAGACTCCGATCCACAAAGAGCTGAAATACTTCATCAAGGTGATCAGCTTCATCGCCATCTTTTTAGGCATCAGCTTTTTCGCTGTTTCTGTCACCATCGGCAATGGCGTGATCGCGAGCCTCATTTTCGCGATCGGTATCATTGTGGCCAATGTGCCTGAGGGCCTGCTGCCCACCGTGACGCTAAGTCTGACAATGGCAAGCAGGCGCATGGCGCAAAAGAACGCTCTGATCAAAAATCTGGAAAGTGTCGAGACCTTAGGCTCCACGACAGTGATCTGCACCGACAAGACGGGGACACTGACCCAGAACCGCCTGGCGGTGAATACGGTTGTGCTAGGCGGGAAAACATATCAAGCCGACGATCACTTGATTGAATCAGAACCAGCCTTTGGCCGGCTGCTTTCTGTCATGTGCAATTGCAACAATGCCTATCTCTTGGACAAAGAAGGGTTTGTCGGCGACCCGACAGAAGGCGCGCTTCTGCTCTACGCGCAATCCTTCGCGGACGTGACCGCAATTCGGGATGTGAAGGAACTCGCAGAGCAGCCCTTTAGCTCTGTGACCAAACGCATGATCCTGGTGGCGGACCCGGGCGACGGGCCGAAAGCCTACCTCAAGGGTGCGCCCGAAGTCGTGCTAGACGCCTGCGACCGGATTGTCCTGAACGGCGAAGAAGGACCGCTGACCGAAGAGCGCCGCGCATCGGTTATCCAGGAATATCGCGACCTGGCTGAGCGCGGCGAACGCGGCCTTGCCTTTGCCACGCGGGACTGCGGACCGGATGACGTGCCAGAGGATGGATATGTCTTTTTGGGACTGACGGGCATGATCGACCCGCCACGACCGGAAGTACCAAACGCCCTGGAGCGCTGCCATTCCGCCGGCATCCGCGTGATCATGCTGACCGGCGACTATGGATTGACCGCGAAGACGATCGCCAACCAAATCGGTCTGATGAGCACCTCGGGCCGCGTTGTGCAGGGAGACGAGCTCTCGGCAATGACCGACGAGACGCTCCAGCAGCTGCTCCGCGACGCACCGGAAATCCTGTTCGCGCGGATTGCCCCAGCGCAGAAATTGAGGGTCGTCCAGGCACTTCAAGCCAATGGCGACATTGTGACGGTCACCGGCGACGGCGTGAACGATGCACCTGCGCTCAAAAACGCCGACATGGGTGTGGCGATGGGCGTGATGGGGACCGATGTCGCCAAAGAAGCCAGCAATATGGTGCTGATGGACGACAATTTCGCCACCATCGTGGCGGCCGTGGAAGAAGGCCGCACGATCTTCGACAATATCAAGAAGTTCATCGCCTACATTCTCACATCGAACATCCCTGAGATACTGCCCTTTATTGCCTTCGTTCTGCTCGACATCCCGCTGCCGCTGACGGTGATCCTGATCCTGTCGATCGACTTAGTGACGGACATTCTACCGGCCTTGGGTCTTGGTGCCGAGCCGCCTGAAACCGATGTCATGAAGCGCAAGCCGCGACCAAGGGGCGAGCGCCTCCTCAGCCGAAACCTGCTCCTCATGAGCTATGGCATTGTCGGCATGATCCAGGCCGCCGCCGGTTTCTTCACCTATTTCGTCATCCTCTACAGCGGCGGCTGGGAATGGGGCCAGGACCTGGCAAACTCAGACCCGCTCTACCGCATGGCCATCACAGGCTTCTTCGCGTCGATTATCATTTGCCAAGTGGCCGATGTGATCATTTGCCGGACACGCACACAAAGTCTCTTCACGGTCGGCCTTTGGTCGAACGGCCTCGTCCTATTTGGGATCGCCTTCGAGCTCACCTTCCTCGCTTGCATCAGCTACGTGCCCGCCTTCAACACCTTCTTTGGAACGGCGCCACTCGAAGCCTGGCACTTGGCTCTGTCGGTTCCCTTTGCGCTCGCGATCCTGTTCGGCGACGAATTGCGCCGTGTCTTCGTGCGGCGCCGCAACCCCTTCGTTCTGAAATGGCTGACCTGGTAGGTCGACGTGCGTAAACAGAGAAAATGGTGGAGCTAGCCGACCAAGCATCGAACCAGAATAAGGCAGCGACTGCTGCCAGGGCTATTGCCCGCCCCCGCGGAAGCGTTGAGCAATGCGGAACTGCCGTGAGCGAGAAAATGGTGGGCCCGGCAGGACTCGAACCTGCGACCAAACCGTTATGAGCGGTTCGCTCTAACCAACTGAGCTACAGGCCCTCCGAAAGTGGGTATATCAGAAGCCACGCCCACACCAAACCCCGGATACGAGAAACAAAATAAGCGCAACGCCGCCCAATTTTGGACCCAATCCGGGGCCAGTCTTGATCCTGCGCATGAAGGACAGGCTCAGGAGAGATCAATGCCTCAAGCACTAGCGACATCACCTGCCACAGAACGGCACACCTGGCTCACCCTCGGACTGGGCGTCCTGCTCGCCCTCGGTCTGTTCAGCCAATCTGCCAAGGCAGAAGACATTCAGCGCACCATCACCATTACCGGCCAGGGACAGGTTTCAGTGAAACCCGACATCGCAATTGTTGAGTCGGGCGTGGTCACCGAGGCGAAAACGGCCGCCGACGCCCTGACCGCCAACACCCAAGCCATGCAGGCAGTGTTTGCGACCCTCAAAAACTTAGGCATTGAAGACAAAGACATGCGCACGTCGCAATTCTCGGTTAACGCCATTCACACCCGGCCGGAACGCGGTGAAGCCAGCCGGATCACCGGATATCGGGTCTCCAATCTTGTGTCCGTCACCATCCGGGACTTGGACCGGGTCGGAGAAGTACTGGACGGGGTCGTCTCAAACGGATCGAATGAGCTCCGCGGCATTCGCTTCCAGGTTGAAAAGCCGGGACCGCTGTTGGACGGTGCGCGGGAAGAAGCTGTGAAAGACGCGCTGCGCAAAGCCAAGATCTACGTGGCCGCCGCTGGCGTCGCCCTCGGGCCCGTCCTCACCATCAATGAACATGGCGGTGGCGGGCGGCCACAGCCAATGTTCGCGCGCTCCATGGCCATGGAAACGGCTGACGTTCCCATCGCAGCCGGCGAGCAGACACTCTCAACCAGCGTGACGCTGGTTATTGGTCTGGAATAAGATCTAGCAACGAAGAGATAAGCTTAAGCGGCCCCCTACGCAGCCCGGGGATGGCCGCTTTTGTTTGTGGTGGACGCGACGCTGTTGTCTTCGTTCATCTGCAGCACGGTCGGCTCGAACTTCTCAGCTTCCGCTGCATCCATCTGGCCAAACGCACAGATGATCACCAGATCACCCGGCTCGGCGCGCCGCGCCGCCGCCCCATTAATTCCGATCATGCGTGAGCCGCGCGGTGCTTCAATCGCGTAAGTGGTGAAGCGTTCGCCATTATTGATGTTGAGCACATCCACCTGCTCATGAGGCAGGATGCCGGACTGATCCAGCAAGTCACGGTCAATGGAGATGGATCCTTCATAATGCAGGTCGGTCATCGTGACGGCCGCGCGGTGGATCTTCGCCTTCAGCATGGTGAGGTTCATGTTCTTCACTCCACGATCAAGCACTTCCAGGAAAAGTGGATCCGGTTATCCGTCCGGAAGTGCGACAATAAAGACAAGACGATGCCGTTCCCATCGGCCCCACTTAAGAAGGCCCGGGTCGGCGTCGCCCAACGGGGGGATTAATTGTCCAGGAAGCTCCTGAGTTTCCGTGACCGGCTCGGATGCTTCAGCTTCCGAAGTGCTTTCGCTTCGATCTGACGGATACGCTCGCGGGTCACCGAGAATTGCTGGCCGACTTCTTCCAGCGTGTGGTCGGTGTTCATGCCGATGCCAAAGCGCATGCGGAGAACCCGTTCTTCACGCGGCGTGAGGGATGCCAGAACCCGGGTCGTGGTTTCGCGAAGGTTCGACTGGATCGCCGCATCGATCGGCAGGATCGCATTCTTGTCTTCGATGAAATCACCGAGGTGACTGTCCTCTTCGTCACCTATCGGCGTCTCAAGAGAGATCGGCTCTTTTGCGATCTTCAAGACCTTGCGCACTTTTTCGAGCGGCATGCCGAGCTTCACGGACAGTTCTTCCGGTGTCGGCTCACGGCCAATCTCGTGCAGCATCTGACGGGACGTGCGCACCAGCTTGTTGATCGTTTCGATCATGTGGACCGGAATACGGATGGTCCGCGCCTGATCCGCAATCGACCGCGTAATCGCCTGACGAATCCACCAGGTTGCATAGGTCGAGAACTTGTAACCGCGGCGATATTCAAACTTATCCACCGCTTTCATGAGACCGATATTGCCTTCCTGGATGAGATCAAGGAATTGCAGACCGCGGTTGGTATATTTCTTCGCGATGGAAATCACGAGACGCAGGTTCGCCTCAACCATTTCCTTCTTGGCGATGCGCGCTTCCCGCTCACCCTTCTGCACCGTGTGCACGATGCGGCGATATTCAGAGATATCGAGACCGGTTTCCTGGGCGAGTTCCTGGATCTCGTCCCGAATGGTCTTGATCGTCTCTTTTTCGTTTTTCGTGAAGTCGGCCCAGCCTTTGCCTTTCAGGCGACCAACGCGGCGCACCCAGTTCGGGTCCAGCTCGTTTTGGTAATATTGCTGCAGGAAGTCTTCCCGCGCCACACCATGCGCTTCGGCAGCACGCATGAGACGACCTTCAAGACCCATCAGACGCTTGTTAATCTGATAGAGCTGGTCGACCAGGCTGTCGATACGGTTGTTGTTGAGCGCCAGGCTCTTCACTTCCTGGATCACATCTTCTTTGAGCTTCTTGTAACGACGCTCCTGTGACGTAGAGAGCTCTTCGGTCTGAAGTGCCAGTTCGTGCTTTTGGTCCTGCAGGCGGCGAAGCTTCTTATAGTCGCTGGCAACCGCATCAAAGATTTCGAGAACTTTCGGCTTAAGCTCAGCCTCCATCGCGGCGAGCGAGAGATTGTTCTCTGCCTCGTCGTCCTCTTCCTCTTCTTCCGGCTCTTCTTCGATCACCTTGCCTTCAGCCTTGGCGCGCTCCTTGTCGAGAGCCGCCTGGCTCTTGTCGACCTTCTTCGCGTCCGGGCCCGCATAGGTGGCGTCCAGATCGATAATGTCGCGGAGCAGAATGTTTCCTTCATTCAGCTCGTCGCGCCAGATGATGATGGCCTGGAAGCTGAGCGGGCTTTCGCAAAGACCCGCAATCATGGTCTCGCGGCCAGCCTCAATACGCTTGGCGATGGCAATCTCGCCTTCGCGGGACAGAAGCTCAACAGATCCCATTTCACGGAGATACATGCGGACGGGATCGTCCGTGCGTTCAAGTGTGGTGCTTGTGGAAGACGCCGTTTTGGTGACGGCGCCGGGAGCCGGACCCGTTTCGGCAACAGCGGTACCTTCTGCAGCCGCTTCTTCTTTATTGCCGTCTTTATCGTCGGTTTCGGCCTCGTCATTCTCGATGACTGTGATGCCCATCTCTGAGAGCATCGACATCGTGTCTTCAATCTGTTCGGAGCTGAACTCTTCGGACGGCAGAACCTTGTTCAATTCGTCATAGGTAACGAAACCCCGGGCTTTTGCTGCTTTGATGAGTTTCTTTACACCTGCATCTGACATATCGAGCAACGGTCCATCCCGTTCCTCGCCCGATGCTTCTGTAGGTTCTGCTTCTGCCGTCTTCGTCGCCATTCAAAAACTCTCCGCCTGACCTGCCAGATTGTGCCGAGTATCAGGCTTAAGATTAAAAAATCCGCTACATCCCCTCATGCGCGGAACCTTCAGCCTCTTGATGCAAACATCGAGCGGACTTGCGCGCCGCTGCGGTGCCTGGTCTTCCTCGGTTCAATCGTCGGTCGGTTCGTTTCCTAATCCATCACAATTTCGAAAGCCCGCCCAACTCAGCATGCAATGCTTTGAGCCGGGTCAGATTTTCGTCAGTCATTTCTTCAGCCAACGCTCGTTCCGCTGCCTTGAGCTCCATCTGCAAATCCGCTGCCCGTTGATGCCATTGGAGCAAGTGAAGCCAAGCTTGTTCTGCTTCCTGTTCGTCGGCGTCGGCCCATGCAAATGTTTCGCTCCTCAGCGCCGTCCCGCTCTCGAGTCGGCGAGCGATGTCCGATAATCCCCTCTTGTCCAAGTGGCCCCTCAGTGCTTCCCTGTCAAGGGGCGCATGGACGGCGGCTATATCTATGATTTCATTGCGTATTTTGTCAAGCATACGGTCTTTTATTTCGACCGCCGCCAGGTCCTCGCAATAGGTCTCCAAAAGGCCCGGGTGATTGAGCAATGTGAGGATTAACAATTGCTCCCGTTGACCGGCCCCCGGGTCTCCGCCGCGAGCCAGAGCACTCTGCTTGAGTTGCGGCGTCGGTGGTTGTCGGAATAGCCCGCCGCCCCGCGCATTGCCGCCAGCGCTCCAAGGTTTTTTTGGCTGATATCCGCCATTTTGGCGCTCATTCCGCCACCCCGCACGGCCCCCTTGTGCCTGATGGGGTCGCAGGAACTTATTGAGCCGCTCGCCAAGCGCATCCCGGTAAAAATCCTGCACGGTGGGGTCCGCAATTTCCCGGATAACCGCATTAATCCGCGCTTTGAGCTGGGCTTTCCGCTCCGGCGTGTCCCAAGTCCCGGCCTCTACTTCTTTGTCCCAGACAATTTCGGAGAGGGGCCGGGCAGCTGAGAGAACCTCTTCCATAGCCTCAACACCGCCGGATTTCACCAGATCATCGGGGTCTTGGCCCTCGGGCAACAGCGCAAATCTTAAGGAATGCCCCGGTTTTAAGAGCGGCAAGACCCGTTCAACCGCCCGGTAGGCTGCGCGCAGCCCCGCCTTATCCCCGTCAAAACAGAGCACCGGTTCAGGCGCCAAGCGCCAGAGAAGGCCGATTTGCTCCTCGGTGAGCGCGGTACCCAGGGGCGCTACCGCATTGTGAACGCCTGCCTGCCCGAGGGCCACCACATCCATATAGCCTTCAACAGCGATAACCGAGCCCTTGTCATAGGAGGGTTTGCGGGCCCGCGCGAGATTGTACAGAAGACGCCCTTTATGAAAGAGCGGCGTCTCGGGCGAATTCATGTATTTCGCCTTCGCATCGGGATCGAGCGCCCGGCCGCCAAACGCGATCACACGGGCCCTGGCATCTTCAATGGGAAACATCACCCGGTTGCGAAACCGGTCATAGGGTTCGCGTATGTCCTCCCCGGAAATCAGGAGCCCGGCTTCAACCATCTGCGGAATCTTGAACCCCAATCCCATCATGTAGGACTTGAGGCCTGAGCGATCGTCCGGCGCAAAGCCGATGCCAAAGTTCTCAATCGTCGCGTCCGACAGACCGCGCCTCACAAGATAGGCACGTGCCTCTGCGCCTTTGCCGCGTGCCAGGCTTTCGCGGAAATAGTCCTGCGCTGCCGCCATCACATCGATGAGGCCGGTCCGCTTTTGCTCCCTCTCAGCTTCTTGGCGGTCGCGACGCGGCATCTCCATACCGGCCTCTGCCGCGAGACGTTCAACGGCTTCCAGGAAGGACAAGTTCTCTGTCTTCTCCAGGAATTTGATCACATCTCCATGCTCACCGGTCGAGAAGCAGTGATAGAACTGCTTGTCATCATTCACCGTGAAACTGGGCGTCTTCTCATTGTTAAAGGGCGACAGGCCCACAAATTCGCGTCCCCGGCGCGTGAGTTTCACCTTCCGGCCGACCACATCCGACACGCGGATGCGATTTTTCAGCTCATCTAGGAAGGATTTCGGAAAGCTCATCAGGTGTCCAAGGGGCGCAGCAAGTCAGAAGACCTTGATTATCCCATCGCCAGCGGCCCCGCATCCAGCAGAAAGTGCCGCAACCCCCTCCTTTTGACAAAGCGCAATGCGCAAACCGCCAAATTGGCTAGTCTTGGAGCCAGCACCACCCGGCTCAGAAACGGGTGGCACATATCGCAAGGAAGGATGCCCCATGAGCCCTCTCGCCCTTGTTCTGGTCATTATCGGCCTATTGATCGCTGTCAGCCGCGCGCCGCTGATCGTTGCCCCGGAAGGCACCCGATCGCTCTACCTGAAACTGATGGAAACCGATGGGCGCATGCGCGCCCTCGCGGTGATGATCCTTGTTTTGGGAGGCATCATGATCTGGGCATCGGCGCCGGAAACCACCACCGTTGCCGCCATTGTCTATTGGCTAGGACTGTTGATGCTGGCCATCGCCGCCTTTTTCATCATCCTGCCCGGCCAAGCGCGGAGTTTGGCCACGTCGACCTGGGGCAGCTTCAGCCCCGGCGTCCTTCGTGGTCTGGGATTGGTGGCGCTGGTCTTTGGTCTACTCGTCGCGGCCTACGGCCTCAGCCTCTAGCTCTTCGAGTTTCTTCAGGAGCACCGGTCGAAACGCTTCGGTCGCATCTGACAGAAAATAGAGATAGACGCCAAGAAGCCCATCATGGCGGAAGCGGTCCAGACTGATGCGGCCATAGGTCCAGGAACTGGAAGCCACGCGGTAGTTGGCAAATATCTGCTCACCCAATATCCGCGCCGGCACATCGCCGCGCAATAGCCCCTGTTCCTGCGCGAGCCGCGCCGCGTTTTCCTGCATCGAAGCAGAGCGCGACCCAAGTTGCTTCCATTCATCCACGCTCTGATCCGTGCGCTCAATATGATCTGCGGCGATATGAGCGGAGCGAAAATACTCCTTGTTCTCACCAATCATCCGCGTTGCCACGATAACCACAGCCTCTGCCCTATCGAGAGGATGGTCCTCGTCGATCTTGGTGAGTTCCTGCTCGATCATACCGACCCAATCGGCAAACAGTTCCGTCAGGATCTGATCTTTGCCGCCGATGAGATTATAGATGGTCGGCACCGTAACCTCGGAAGCGGCGGCAAGTTTTCGAAGGCTTAAGCCATCAAACCCGTGCGCACCGATGAGGCGCCGGGCTTCGTCAATGATCCGGGCCCGGCGATCCGATTTGGTTGCGGTTCGGGGTCTTTCAAACTGGATTACGGTCACGCGCACTCCTGCGATTCGAGGTATCTGCATTTTTTTGAATTTTAACACTGTACAAAGTCAAAACACCAGCCTACTTTAACACTGTTAAAAATGATGCGCTGACAGGGCGGACAGCGTGTTGAAATGTCGGCCACCTCCCGCCTGTCAAAGAGACGCGCCATGACCGATTTCCTGCGCACGCCGGATGAGAACTTCGCCAACCTGAAAGACTTTGATTTCGCCCCCCACTACCACCAGTGGCAGGACCTGCGAATGCACTATCTGGATGAGGGCCCGGAAGACGGTCCGGTCATGTTGCTGATGCACGGCATGCCGGCGTGGAGCTATCTCTACCGCCACATGATCCCGCCGCTCGTCGCCGCCGGCTATCGCTGCATCGCGCCCGACCATATGGGCTTCGGACGCTCAGATAAGCCCACTGATATTCACTGGTACACCATCGCCCGTCACACCGAGATCCTCACTACCCTGATCACGGGGTTGGACCTCAATGACATCACCCTTGTTTGTCAGGACTGGGGAGGCCCTACCGGACTGGCACAGGCCGCGACCATGCCGGAACGCTTTTCACGCCTAGTGATCATGAACACCTGGCTCCATCGCCCCGACTATGAATATTCAGAAGGCATTCGGAACTGGAACAAGAACTGGCAGGAAGGTGGACTCTTCTGTCGGGAGAAACCAGACATGGGCCTGCTTATGGTTCTCTCCGCCGGGCTCATCGATCCCACAGAAGCCCTGGGCCATATCGGCGCCGGGACTAGGCCGGAGCTTGAGGAAGCGGCTGCCGACATGTGCGCGGCTTATGAAGCGCCCGTCGCAGGCCTGCCTGACGAAGCCTATAACGGCTTCCGCCGTTTCCCCCTCTCAATCCCGGTGAGCAGCTACGACAACGGAAACGGCGCCGCCCAGACCCATCACTACAACACGCTCCTGAACTGGAAGAAGCCGGTGCACTTCATCTGGGGCTGCACAGACAATGTTTTCACGGAAGAACAGGGGCGGGCCTGGGCGAAAGAGATGAACGCCAGCTTCGATCCCATCCCGGAGGCTGGCCACTTCCTGCAAAACACCCACGGCGCTGAAACAGCCGCGCATATTCTAAACCGCGTCGCGAGCTGAACGAAAAACCAACAAATCATTCGGAGGAAACATCATGGACCACCAGCTGCAAGTGGAAATTCTGAAAGACCTGATGCATCAGCTTGATGTTGGGAAGAATATTGACGTTGGCGTGCAGTACAAAATCCCGACCGAAACCTATGCCTGTCCTGACCTTGCTGCCAAGGAGTGGGACACCATGTTTCGAAATTATCCGCAGGCAATCGGCCTGTCCGGCGCTTTGCCGGAGCCCGGCAGTTTCCTCACCATGGAAGATTTTGGGGCGCCGATCCTCGCCACGCGCGACAAACACGGAAACTTCCGCGCCTTCCTGAATGCCTGCCGACATCGCGCGACCCGGGTGGAGATGGAGCCGCGGGGCAAACGTAAACTCTTCACCTGCCCCTTCCATGCCTGGTCATACTCAAATGAGGGAGACCTGGTCGCCATCCCCGATAATGATCACTTCGGCGAGGTCGATAAGTCCTGTCGGGGCTTGATCGAACTGCCCGCCCTTGAACATGGCGGACTGCTTTGGATCCACCCGCAGCCTGACGGCAAGCTTGATATTGACGATCTGTTAGGGCCCCTCGCCGACGAAATCGCGACCAACGGATTTGAAGATCTTGTCTATGTCGGCAGCAAAACCATCGACCGGAAACTCAATTGGAAGCTCGCCAACGACACCTTTGGCGAGACCTACCACTTCCAGAAACTCCACAAAAACACGCTTGGTCACATCTTCTATGGCAACAACACGCACTACGAAGAGTTCGGCCGCAATCACAGGTTTACGACGGCCAATCTCGGCATCGACAAGTTCCGCGAGACCCCTGAGTCCGAGTGGCAAATCAATCAGGGGACATTTGTGGACTACCACCTCTTCCCCAACATTCAATGCATCTGGAGCGGAGAAAACGTGTCCTTCATCCGTATCTATCCGGATCCGGAAAATGTTGGCCGCTCAATCACGCAGGTTGATTTCTACTTCTCGCAAGCTGCCATCGACGCTGCTGAAGCTGCGGACGCAGAAGTCAAAGCCAGGTCCGTTGAAAATGTGTATGAGCGAAACGAGGAAAGCGTCCCAACTCTGGAAGGCATCATGGAGGTCTTCAACAGCACCATCGAGCAGGAAGATTATGTGATGGGCGAGTATCAACAGATCGCGGCGGCGAGCGGACTCGCGGGTGATGCCTTGATCGGCCGGAACGAGCCGGTCATTCATCATTACCACCGATCCTACCGCGAAGCGCTCGGCCTGCCGCCGCTTGAAACAATTGAACAACCCGTTCGGTCGGCAGCAGAATAGACGTCCCCATACGAGCCCCAACCCGACCGTTGGGGCTCACCTCTAGTCGGATGCCCGCATGAAACATGTCGACCTCTATGGCAGTGATCACTCGCCCTGGGTCCAGGCCGTGCTGCTTGGTCTCTACGAAGCCAAGATCAACTACCGCCTAAGGTCCCTCCCACCCCTTCACACATTCCTCAAAGCAGGCATCATGATGCCCGCAGCCAGGATTGATGCAGGAGACTGGCAGCTGGAATCTGCGGACATATTGGAAAGCCTTGGGTTTGAGGCAGTGCCGGCAGATCAGCGCCAGCTTGTCATGAGCAGTTGGCGAGGCCTCACCCACCGGGTCGAAAGCGCGGCATTGTTCTGGACCAATTTCAGCCTGTCCGGTGACCGCAATCCGTCCTACCTGCGACGGCAGATCAGTAATTTGCTCCGTCCGTTCGCGCCCCTCACTTTCTTTCTGCTCTTGAATTTCTTGCGCCTGTCCAGACGGTTCCCCGATCCAACAAACTTCGGAGACCAATTCCTGCCCTTTGAGGACACGTTGAAAGAGTCAGGCAAACCCTATCTGTGCGGCGACACGCCAAACTCTCTCGATTTTCTTCTTTTCGGCATGGTGCAATCTCATTGCACAACTTATGTCCCGCCGGTGCATGCGCTGCAGACGGATGAAAGACTCGAGCATCTGAGAGCCTGGCTCGCCACGATGCAAACGCGATTCAAGGACTATGATCACCTCTATTCAGGCGTCTATTTTGCACCCCACTCCTCCCGTCCTGAAATCGCGACCAGCTCTGAACGACTGGCTTTCTGGGTCGGCACAGCTCTCCTGCTGGCAGCATTCCCGATCACCGTGCCTCTGAGCATTCTTCTCTCAATCCGCAATCGCCTCCAGCAAAGGTGATAGTCGCGTCTGTCCGCGCGGTAATGCCGCGACCGAGGCAGGCACACACGCCTAAAAAGTCAATCCGATCGCTTGATTGATCTTCTGACCCTCGTTCACCGCAACATATGTTGGAAACGGGGAACGCTCAGACACATCGATGTCACGGGCCAGCCACGCATGCTCTTCCAAAACGCCCAACGATTGCGACAAAGCGCGATCTGTGATGGGACCTAGCCCGGACTTGATCCTGGAAAAGCGCTGCGGCGTCGGTGTGACCGCCAGAATGGGCACCGCCCAGCTCCGCCTTGTGACTGCAAAAGCGTCGTCATCCGGCACGACCTCTAGAATACGGTGAGCGACGGCGGCGGCGATTTTCCCTGCCGGGGTCAAGCGGAACTCCGGCCGCAAGGGGTGCCCATGTCCGGGATTTTTCGCCAGCAACCCAAGCTGCACGAGGTGTCCAAGGCTCGACGCAAAGGAGCTGCGGCTGGCCTCGGTTGCCGCGATCAGAGGCGCTTGCCGACCGGGTGTGCCCGCGTGCAACAGAGCAAGGATCTTCAAGGACCAGGCTTTGGAGGTGATCTTGACAAGCAGGGAGATTTCCATGAAGTATAGTTACTATATTTTTAAGACATAGGAAAGCACCATGCCCGTCGTCACATTGGACAATACGATCACCCTCGCCCTATCGGTCAGCGACCGGCATGCAAGCGCAGCATGGTACGAAAAGCATTTGGGCTTCCAAACGCTCTACCATGCAGACGAGGCAGGCTGGAGCGAAATGCAAACCAACACCGACGGCGTGACCCTCGGTTTCGGTGAACAATCGGAACCCACGCCCGGTAATACGGTGCCCGTGTTTGGCGTTGCCGACATCGCAACCGCACGAGCCGAGTTGGAAAAGGTTGGCGTAAGGTTCGACGGGGACACGGAAACCATCGAAGGCATGGTCAGCACCGCCACCTTCTACGATCCAGACGGCAATGCGCTCATGCTGGCTCAGGACCTATCAAAATAGACGGCACTTAGAATCAGGCTATCGCTGCCATTCAGAGCTAGGGCAGCTTCTCCAAAAACGCGGCAAACGCTTTCGCAAAAGGTTTGGGTGTCTCCAGAGCCGGCATATGGCCGGCCTTGAACTGGATGAGCTCATGGTTAGGCGTTGCATTGACGGCGGCACGGCTTCGTTTTAACGGAACGATTTGATCTTTTCGTGCCCAGGCATAAAGCACCGGCATGGGCAGTCTTGCGGCGAGCGCACGAATATCCGCCTCCGGCGTCGCAAAACTAGTCCAGGCTTCAACAAGCGGCTGCGCGATCTCAAACCGCGCATCAATGATACGTCGACGCTGCGCCTTCGCTGCGCGCCTATTCAATACACGACCGTAATAAAGCCGGAAAGCCGGCGAGAACCATCTTGTCCGGTCTACCCCTGCCTGAAAAAAGGCGACCATGCGCCTGATGGCAAAGCGCACAAAACGGTTTACCGGTGCGAGCCCACCAGGATTCGAGAGAACCAGGCCACGCACCCGTTCCGGATGCCGGTCCGCATAAAGAATAGCGGCCGCGCCTCCAATCGAATTGCCGAAGAGCACAAACCGCTCCAGGCCCAACGCTTCAACAAAGCCCTTAAGAAGATCGCAATAGCGCTCTGCAGATGCGGGTTCACCGTCGTCGCCCGAGCGGCCCTGCCCCGGCCAGTCGAGTGCAACGATTTCGTACCTGTTGCCAACCAGACTGGCCAGTGTCTCAAAGTCCCGCGCTCCATGACCGATCGCGTGAAGGCAGACCACGGTCGGCCCTGTCCCCCATCGCTGATACGCGATCTCAACGCCATCCACATTGATCCGCGGCGAACCGGCAGCGGCGCCGATTTCATATCTTTTCATGCCAACTCCAAAAAGAGATATTTTTATCACTTTTTGAATATGGGACACTTGCGTCAGCGATTCAACATGAGAAAACCCATGCCCCCTGCTCCACCGTCCAAACAACGCGCAAAATCACAGGCAACCAGGCAAAAACTCATTGATGCTGCGGCAGAAGAATTTCGCGACACCGGCTATTTCAATACCGACACAAACAAAATCGCGACACGGGCGGGGTATGCTCCCGCGACCTTCTACAAACATTTCGACAACAAGCTGAGCATCTTCCTCGCGGCCTACGAAACCTGGGTCGCCCAAGAATGGCGGGCGCTAGAGGCCGCGGACGATGACGCAGAAACGCTCATCCGCACCGTCCTTGCGCATCACAAAAAGCACCTTCTCTTCCGAACGGACCTCCGCGCCCTTGCGGCGACGGAACCAGAAGTAAAGCGCTATCAGAACAAATTGCGCAGGGAACAGGTGAAGCGCTTGGCGGAGTTGGCACCGGATCTGGCACCCGAAGACGACGACTGGTCTGAGCAGGTATTCCTCTTGCTCACCATGGAGCGCGTTTCAGACGCCATTGCAGATGGCTCCGCCAAAGCAAGCCATGCAAATGAAGCAACGCTTATCGCCAATCTGGTAAAACTGATCGACAGTTTGCGGCACTAGCCGATCGCGGCGTCCACCGCCCGCTCCATCAACGCGCCACCGATCCAGGACACCAAGGGGATGGCAAGGTAGAAGGCGAGCCGTCCAATGGTCGAGAAGTCAATCGGCCATTCCCGCGCCGCTTGAATTCGTGCTTCCAGGGCAAGCAAGCCGCCAATCTTGGCAAGCGCCACATCATCGTCTTCCGCCGATTTGAGGCGCGTCCAGCAACGATCAATCACTTTTCGCACATCCCGAAGCTGCCGTTCTTTCTCGGCCAGCAGAACCCGGTGCCACCCGACAAGGGGTGCGATCAGATACATGATCGCGACTCCGCCAATCCCGATAAAAAAGGGAACCAGGGAACCGCGCTCTATTTCACTGCTGAGGAAAAACAGCGACCCTATGGTCGTCCCCATAACCCATGAAAAAGAACCGCGCATAGCAGCCTTTGTGACGGGCCTAAGCTTAGAAGGATCGAATATGTCGGGTGCCGCGACCTTTGTCCGAAAACCTGACCATAGCTGACCCTCCCGCAACGCGATGTAAATCGCTTTTGCAATCAGCGCAAAGGTGATTGGAACAACGACAACGAACCACACAGCTGCGAACTGCAGAGATTCAGGCGGCATGATGTCATAGCTTCCCTGCCGTCCGATCAGCTCCATCATGCCGGGTAAGGACGGGAAGAGGCCCACGATGCCCAGCAGGTAGCCGACCGCGGCAGCGACCCGCGCACCGCTCCGAGTTTCCCGGTAATGCGCATCCCAATAGCCCAGCAGCTCCTGCTCTGGCATCCCAAGCATGTCGGCGGCGTCTGCGGCTTCATTCCGCTGCGCCACCAGATTGTAGGAGGCTACGGTCCCAGCGAACCCGCCCAGCAAGCTAAAGACGGTTGCTGCCCACCCATAGGGCCCAAGGCCGAACAGCAGTTGTGTCGCGTCAGCCTCGTCTTCCGAGAAGTCGGAGCGAGCGGCAAGCTCATTGATCCCAACTTCGGAATAAATCCCGGTCGCAAACGCAAAGACCCAATAACTGGCATACAAAAAACCTGCGATCAGGAAAGAGGCGGGCCAGGGACGGCCACCCAGGTACCAGACCACCCACTGGTCCCAGGCGTAAAGCTGATCGCGTTTGAGCGATGGATCCTGCAATGCCAAAGCCGCCTCCCCTTTATCATCGTCCTCAATTGTTGTCTGACCCTACGGCAAGGTCAAACCCGTTGCTCCCTATACGCAAGTCTCGCTAGGCTGGATGACGGGGAGACACAAATGACATCCACACCAACAGAAACGTTCATCGATAATGCCTGGCTGACGGAACGGCTCAAAGAAGCTGGACACAATGTCGAGGTGACGAGTTTTACCGCGAAACGCATCGGCACCGGACAGATCGGCAAGTGCATTCGCTACGACCTGGAATTGACCGGCGAGACCGACGGTGCGCCCACCAGCCTGGTCGGCAAGTTTCCATCCGATGATGAGACGAGCCGCGCAACCGGCGTGATGCTGAAAAACTTCATCAAGGAAGTCTCTTTCTATCAACAACTCCAAGACCGACTCACCATTGCCACCCCCAAATGCTACTTCGCGGCGATTGAGGGCGAGGGACCGGACTTCGCATTGCTGCTCGAAGATCTGAGCCCCGCCGTTCAGGGCGATCAGCTCGCTGGTTGCACCGTTGAGGTCGCCCGCGCGGCGGTCCTCGAACTTGTGGGGCTTCACGCCCCGAGCTGGAACGATGAAACACTTCGGGGGAAAGATTGGCTAGGCGAACCGGACGCAGACAGCACAGCGCTCACCCGCGGGCTTTACCAGGGCAATATTGACGGCTTCGCCGAGCGCTACGGTCCCAACCTGAAAGAGGATGAACTGGACATCATTAAAAGAGTTGCGACCGCTGAGCCCCATAGCGGCGACACGCTGCCCGCCCCCTTCTCGCTCGTTCACATCGACTACCGCCTCGACAATCTGCTGATTGATGAGAGCCTCTCGCCACCGAAAATCACCGCCGTTGACTGGCAGAGCATCTCCCTGGGCAGCCCCCTGGCCGACGTCGCCTATTTCCTCGGCGCAGGACTGAGATCTGAAACGCGCAAGCAGGCGGAAGAAGAGATTGTCCGCGCCTATCATCAGGCACTGATGGCGGCAGGCATCAAAGACTATGCGTGGGAGGACTGCTGGACCGACTATCGAAAAGGCGTCTTTGCGGGCTTCTTCGTCACCGTCATTGCCTCCATGATCGTGGAGCGCACCGAACGCGGCGATGAGATGTTCCTCACCATGGCCCGCCGGCACGCCAGGCACGCACTGGACCTGGGATCAGGCGAATTTCTGGTCTGACGAAAAAAAGGTCCTCCGCCCCGTATCTTTTTAGGGCCCTCATCCGTTTAAGCTGGACAAGGATGGGAGGACATCATGTCGAGCGAAGACGAAAACACACTGAGCGAAGCTGAAGAGCAACGGGCAGAAGGCCAGACCTATATGAAGCGGGCCTGGCATCGATACTTAAACGACATTGAGCCCACACGCCCCAGGCTCTTTCGCTATTGCCGCAAACTCTCAGGAAACGTCTGGGATGCGGAAGACCTGGTGCAGGAGACCCTGCTCCGCGGCTTCGCCAATCTCGCAATCGAGGACAATCGCGATATTGACTGGGGCGCCTATCTTGCGCGCACCGCGAGCAATCTCTTTATCGATCAGACAAGGCGCGCCCGCCAAACATCCCTCGAAGAGGCGGAAGAACCTTCCGCGCCGCCCGCTGCAGAGACGGCCGCCGCCATTCGGGAAGGAGGACGCAAACTCATGACCCTGCTATCGCCCCAGGAACGCTGCGCCATCGTCATGAAAGATGTCTTTGAGTACACACTCTCAGAGACCGCGGGCCTTCTCGAAACAACAGAAGGGGCGGTGAAAGCAGCCCTTCATCGCGGCCGCGAAAAACTGAGCGACCCAGCCCCAACCCAGCGGCCGGCGCCGTCAGAAGCGCTGGTTCAGCAATTTGTCGATGCGTTTAACGCTGCCGACGTCGACGCCATGCGGGCGACCATGCTGGAAACCGTGACGGCGGAAGTCTTTGCCCTGGGAACCGGGCGCGGACTCGACAATATCGACAAGCCCGACCGTTGGATCCACGCCTGCCTCTACGGTCATGAGCCCGACCCGACACGTCAGCAGCGGGCCGAAATTGCCATCTACGAAGGCACACCCATTGTCATCCTTTGGCGGCGCTTCGGTGACGGGCCGGAAAATATGGAAGAGGTTTGGCGGTTCCACGAAGAGAACGGCAAGATCGCGCACATCTGGGACTATTGCGCCTGCCCGGAAACGTTGGAGGAGATCGCTAATGCTTTTGGGTATCCCGTCGTCACACGGCATTACAGCATCTATCAGGAAGCGTTCGACGAAGCGTAAGGCGTTGGCCTGAAGGATGGTGTGCTGGGTCTATGGCTCGGTTCAGGCGCCCAGCTTGCCTTTAACGACCGCGCCTGCTTTGCCGAAGTCCATGCGGCCCGCATAGCGCTTTTTAAGCTCGCCCATGCAACGGCCCATATCTTTGAGGCTTTCCGCGCCAAGCTCTTCAACCACTTCGGCAGCCGCGGCTTCAACCTCTTCTTCAGTGAGCTGCGTCGGCATGAAGCTTTTGATGACAGCGATCTCTTCACGCTCCTGCGTGGCGAGCTCGGCCCGTCCGGCATTCTCATAGGTGACAGCTGATTCTTCGCGCTGCTTAATCATCTTCGCGAGAATGGCGAGAATGTCATCGTCGGAGACCAGCGTGTCCGCCCCTTCGGTCCGCGCGGCGATATCGCGATCCTTGATCGCGGCCTGCATCAGACGAATGGTGGCCATCCGGCGCTTGTCCTGGGCTTTCAGAGCCTCTTTTAAAGCGTCCTTGATTTCTTCGCGCATGTGTCTTTTGCCTCATGGACTTAGGTACGGGACGCGGGGAGGTAGCATGAGTTCCCTGCTCCCGCCAGCACTAAGGGTCACCGCCAGCGGAAAGCGGAAACGCTACTCCAAAGACCCGCCCCACGCAACGCCAACGCGCATGCCATAACCCGTTGTTTTTGCGGGGACTTTTTTATGTGTGACTTCTGAGCGACTCGCTTGACGTGAAGCAGCCCTTCCCTTAGTTTCCGCGAAATTTAGCGGGTCCCTGCGGCCGCGCGCCCTCCCCAAGGAGTGAAGAAATGAGTGTGTCGACACTGTCCGCCACGGAACCAAGCTTGTCTGGTTCCGGGAGGGAGTCGGCCCCGTTTTGGTGCGCCCAAGCGTCCGTCAAACCAACAAATACACTTCTGATATCAGGAACAGCCTCATGAGCGCGCGCACTCCCACAGCCCTCCTCGTCTTGAAAGACGGCACCGTGCTGGAAGGGGTGGGCCTTGGCGCCACCGGCGACGCCCAGGGCGAGGTCTGCTTCAACACGGCGATCACCGGCTATCAGGAAATCCTGACCGACCCGTCCTATGCGGGCCAGATCATCACCTTCACCTTCCCCCACATCGGGAATGTGGGCACGAATGACGAGGACATGGAAATCTCCAACCTCGCAAGCGCATCGGGGGTGCAAGGCGCGGTGCTTCGGGCCAACATCACCAACCCGTCCAACTATCGCGCGGCCCAGCATCTGGATGCATGGCTCAAAGCCCGCGGTATCATCGCCATTGCCGGCATCGACACACGCGCCCTCACCGCGCGTATCCGTGACGAAGGCATGATCGACGCGACCATCGCCCATGCGCCCGACGGCACGTTCGACCGCGAAGCATTGCTCGCGAAAGCGAAAGCCTTCCCGGGTCTCGAAGGTGCCGACCTCGCGAAAGACGTCACCACCGGCCAGACCTACACCTGGGATGAAACCCGTTGGGAATGGGACGAAGGCTTCGGCACCAATGACAGTCCGAAACATCACGTGGTCGCCATGGACTTTGGCGTGAAGCGCAACATCCTACGGTGCCTGGCCAGTACCGACTGCAAAGTCACTGTGGTGCCTGCCTCGGCTAAAGCGGAAGACGTGCTGGCGCTGAACCCCGACGGCATCTTTCTGTCAAACGGTCCCGGCGATCCGGCGGCCACCGGTGAATATGCCGTGCCGGAGATCCAGAAACTGGTGGAGAGCGGCAAGCCGGTCTTCGGCATTTGCCTGGGCCACCAAATGCTCGCCATCGCCCTCGGTGCCAAAACCAAAAAGATGCTGCAAGGCCATCATGGCGCGAACCACCCGGTGAAGGATCACACCACCAATAAGGTGGAGATCACAAGCATGAACCATGGCTTCACTGTCGATCGCGACAGCCTGCCGGACAACGTGGAAGAGACCCACGTCTCCCTCTTTGACGGCACAAACTGCGGCATTCGTCTGAAAGACAAGCCCGTCTTCTCTGTCCAGTATCACCCGGAGGCAAGCCCTGGTCCTCAGGACAGCCACTATCTCTTCGACCGCTTTGTAAAGCTCATCGCCGAGGCGAAACGCTAATGCCCAAACGTACTGACATTGAGTCCATCCTGATCATCGGCGCCGGTCCCATCGTGATCGGTCAGGCCTGCGAGTTCGACTATTCCGGCACCCAGGCCTGCAAGGCGCTGAAGGACGAGGGCTACCGGATCATTCTGGTGAACTCCAACCCAGCGACCATCATGACGGATCCGGATCTGGCGGACGCGACTTATGTCGAGCCCATCACCCCGGAAGTGGTTGCCAAGATCATCGAGAAAGAACGTCCTGACGCGCTCCTCCCCACCATGGGCGGACAGACGGCCCTCAATACGGCGCTGGCCCTTGCCGACAGGGGCACGCTCAACAAGTTCGGCGTGGAACTCATCGGCGCGAACCGGGAAGCCATCGCCAAGGCCGAAGACCGCAAGCTCTTCCGCGAAGCCATGGACCGGATCGGGCTGGAAAACCCCCGCGCCACTATCGTCGCCGCACCGGAGATCAAAAACGACAAGGGCGAAATCGTCGACTATGACCGCACCATGGGCGTGGCCCAGGCCATGAAGGTGCTGGACGAGATCGGTCTGCCCGCCATCATCCGCCCTGCTTTTACGTTGGGCGGCACCGGCGGCGGTGTCGCATATAACCGCGAAGAATATGAAAACATCATCCGCACGGGCCTCGATGCCTCGCCCGTTGGCCAGGTGCTGGTGGATGAAAGCCTGCTCGGCTGGAAAGAATATGAGATGGAAGTGGTTCGCGACAAAGCGGACAATTGCATCATCATCTGTTCCATCGAAAACGTGGACCCCATGGGCATCCATACCGGCGACTCGATGACCGTGGCGCCGGCCCTCACGCTCACCGACAAAGAATATCAGGTAATGCGGAATGCGAGCATAGCCGTGCTTCGTGAAATCGGCGTCGAGACCGGCGGCTCCAATGTGCAGTTCGCCGTGAACCCGAAAGACGGGCGCCTCGTCGTCATTGAGATGAACCCGCGCGTGTCCCGCTCGTCCGCCCTCGCGTCAAAGGCGACCGGCTTCCCGATCGCCAAGGTCGCCGCCCGCCTCGCCGTGGGCTACACCCTCGATGAACTCATGAACGACATTACCGGCGTCACCCCCGCCGCGTTCGAGCCCACCATCGACTATGTGGTGACCAAGATCCCGCGCTTTGCGTTTGAGAAATTCCCGGGCGCCGAACCACTGCTTACCACCGCCATGAAGTCGGTTGGGGAAGCCATGTCTATTGGACGGACCTTTGCCGAAAGCCTGCAAAAGGCGCTCCGCTCCATGGAGACGGGCCTGAACGGCCTGGACCCGGTGGAGTTTGAAGGTCTGGGCGAAGGCGACGACAAGAACGCCATCCGCAAGGCGCTCGGCACACCGACGCCCTTCCGCATTCTCTATATCGCACAGGCGATGCGTCTCGGCATGGATCATGATCAGATCCAGGCGGCCTGCGCCTTCGATCCCTGGTTCCTGGAACAGGTGCAGGCGATTGTGGATGCAGAAAAACAGGTCGAGGCAAACGGCCTGCCCACAGACCCCGACGACCTTCGTGATCTGAAAGCGCTGGGCTTCTCAGATGTACGCCTTGCAGAACTTGCGAACACAACAGAAGCAGATGTGCGCAAGGCCCGCTTGGGGCTCGGCGTGAAGCCGGTTTACAAGCGCATCGACACCTGCGCCGCCGAGTTTAAGTCGCAAACGCCTTACATGTATTCCACCTATGAGACCGACTTTGCCGGCAATGCGGCCTGCGAAGCGGAAGTCTCCTCGCGGAAGAAGGCCATCATTCTGGGCGGCGGTCCGAACCGGATCGGCCAGGGCATCGAGTTTGACTATTGCTGCTGTCACGCGGCTTTTGCGCTCGCCGACGCGGGCATTGAAAGCATCATGGTGAACTGCAACCCGGAAACGGTCTCCACCGACCCGGACACATCCGACCGGCTTTACTTTGAGCCGCTCACCAAAGAAGACGTGCTCACCATCATCGAAAAAGAACAGGAAGACGGCGAACTGCTCGGTGTCATCGTTCAGTTCGGCGGACAAACACCGCTCAAACTTGCGAACGATCTGGAAGCTGCAGGCATTCCCATTCTCGGCACCTCCCCCGACGCCATTGACCTGGCGGAAGACCGCGACCGGTTCAAAGCCCTGCTCGACGAGCTGGGCCTCAAACAACCGCCGAATGGCATTGCCCGCACAGCGGAAGAAGCCGAGGCGATTGCGGAAGAAATCGGCTATCCAGTCGTCATTCGCCCCTCTTATGTGCTGGGTGGCCGCGGCATGGAAATCGTGCGCGACACGGCGCACCTTCATCGCTACATCAACGAAGCCGTTGTGGTCTCCGGCGACAGCCCGGTTCTCATCGACTGGTATCTGAAAGACGCCATCGAGGTCGACGTGGATGCGCTCTGCGACGGCGAAGACGTCTTTGTCTGCGGCATCATGGAACATATCGAAGAAGCCGGCGTCCATTCCGGCGACAGTGCCTGTTCCCTGCCGCCCTATTCGCTCCCCGCAGAGACCATCGCTGAAATTGAGCGGCAGACCAAAGCCATGGCACTGGCCTTAAATGTCGGCGGGCTCATGAACGTGCAATATGCGGTTCAGGACGGCACCATCTTCGTGCTGGAAGTAAACCCGCGCGCCTCGCGCACCGTGCCCTTCGTGGCGAAAGTCGTCGGTGAACCGATTGCGAAGATTGCTGTGCGCCTCATGGCAGGTGAAAAGCTCTCGACCTTTGGTCTCAAAGCCAACAGCTTCGACCATATCGCGGTGAAAGAAGCCGTCTTCCCCTTCGCCCGCTTCCCGGGCGTGGACACGGTGCTCGGGCCGGAAATGCGCTCCACCGGCGAAGTCATCGGGTTGGACAAAAGCTTCGGCGTCGCCTTTGCCAAAAGCCAGATCGGCGGCGGTACGTCCGTGCCGACCGAAGGCACGGTCTTCATCTCGGTGAAAGAGTCCGACAAAGAGAAGGTCATTGATGCCGCCCGCAAGATGGCATCCATGGGTTTCAAGATCATCGCCACCAGCGGAACTGCCCGCGCGCTGAAAGCGGCTGGTCTCGAAGTTGAGATGGTAAACAAGGTGCTCGAGGGCCGTCCCCATATTGTGGACGCGCTAAAAAACGGCGATGTGGACATCGTCTTCAACACCACCGAGGGGGCCCAGGCACTGGCTGACAGTAAGTCAATTCGCCAGACTGCCCTCATGGGCAAGGTGCCCTATTACACCACCGTGGCGGGCGCCCGGGCGGCGGCAGAGGGGATCGAAGCGATCCGCAGCGGTCAGTTGGAAGTCGCGGCGCTCCAGTCCTATCAGGAGAAGCCGGTTGCCGCAGAATAAGGTGCATAATTCCCAATTGACGTGAGCGGCTCGCCCGTCCGAAGATATGGCTAGGTCAGCTCCCGTTCTGGTGTAGCTGGCCTTCGATCAAGAAAGACTATCTGAAATATGGAAAAAGTGCCGATGACTTCCGGCAGCCATGAGGCGCTGGAAGCTGAGTTGAAAAAACTGAAAAACACGGAGCGTCCGCGCATCATCGCGGCGATCGCGGAAGCGCGGGCCCATGGCGACCTTTCAGAGAACGCGGAATATCACGCGGCGAAAGAGGCGCAGGGCCATAATGAAGCGCGCATCCACGAGCTGGAAGACAAGCTCGCCCGCGCCGAAGTGATTGATCCCGCTAGCCTATCCGGAGATACGGTCAAATTCGGCGCAACCGTTGGCGTGGCAGACGAAGACACTGACGAAGAGAAGGCCTACCAGATCGTCGGCGACGATGAAGCCGACGTCGCATTGGGCAAGATCTCGATTTCGTCACCGATTGCCCGCGCAATGATTGGCAAGGAAGTTGGCGACAGCGTGGAAGTGAACACGCCAGGCGGCGGCAAGTCCTACGAAATTCTGTCGATCGACTACAAATAGATCAAACCAACCTATCTAATGCCAGGAGCATTTTCTTCAAAAGTTGTTCGACTTTTGTGGTTCGAAAATGCGACCAACTAACAAATATGGAGCCGTGGGACTGCCCGCGGCTCTTGCCTTATGGAGTTTTGAATGTCCGACACAAGCACACCTAATCCGGCGCCAACCTTCCCTATTCCAGGCGGTCCGGATGAGCCAAACTCGCTTCGCATGCTCGGGTGGGAACTGTTGAGCTGGGACCCTGCGGCACAAAAAATCAAAGTCGGCTATCAAACGCGGAAAGAGTTCCGCAATCCGGGCGGGATCATTCAGGGCGGCATCATCGCCGCGATGATCGACGATGCGTTTGGGCCCATGTGCATTATGGCGTCTAACCGAACCAAGAGACCGCTCACTCTCGATCTGAATGTGAGCTATTTGGCGGCGGGCCAACACGGCAAATTCACATGTGAGGCCCGCATCATCCGCCAGGGCAAGTCCATCTCTTTCGTAGAAGGCGAACTCTTCGATGAAAATGGTGTGATGGTCGCGCGGGCCACCTCAACCGTCCGCCTTGTCCCGATGACACCGCTGTAGACGTGTAGTTGAAATTCCTCCTGACTTGGCGGCATGCTTGTCCATGCCCAACGCACCCAACCTAGGCCTGCTCTTCCTCCACGCCCTGCCGCTCGACGGGTCTATGTGGACAGGGCAGACGGACCTGCTGCCGGGCCGGACTTATGCCCCCACTCTTTATGGCTTTGGCACGTCGCTCAAAGATTGGGCGGTTGAAGCCCTGTCTTTAGTGAAGGAAGAACGACTGATTGTGGTCGGCTGCTCCGTCGGCGGCTCCTGCGCCCTCGAAGTCGCACAGCTCGCGCCTGAGAGAATCGCCGCTCTTGTCCTTATCGGGACAAAGCCCAGACATCGGCCCGAACCCGCTGTTCGAGATGAAGCGCTAAAACTGATCGCCAATGAAGGTCTGGGTGCAGCATGGGACACCTACTGGTCCCCGCTCTTCTCTCCGCAAACAGAACCATCAATTGTTCAGAACGCCAGGGTCAGCGCCCTGAGCCTCCCCGGCAACGACATTGCAAATGGTGTTTCCGTTTTCCACAGCCGCAAAAGCTCTGACGGTTTTGTCGCCGGGTGCGACATTCCCAACACCATTGTGACCGGAGAGCATGATGTTGCCCCGGGCGCTCAGGCCTGCAAAGAGGTTGCCGCCTCTGCGAAGCGAGGCAACCTGCAGGTTGTTCCGAACACCGGTCATTACGTCCCTTTGGAACAACCGCATGCGTTTCGCAAAATTCTTGAAAGCGTTGTCGCCGCTCACTCTCAATAGCGTGTAGCTCTCTAGAGAGCTTTCAGCAACTCCCGCAGCTTGGCCACCGCCGCATTGCCTTTCTTCAGCTCCGTCGGGAACAACATGACCTGCCCGTCGATCGCGCCCATGATCAGGACCGCCAATGGACGTTTCTCCACCTCGGGCACAGCCAACATGCCCGACAGCCAGACAATCCATCCTTCGGCCATCTGCTCGACAATCGCCCCGAAAAACGGATCGCCGCGGCTGGCTTTGCTCGAGATATCCAACCAGAGTCGCAGCTGACCGGCAGCCGCTTCGTCACTCACCATCGCCCAGATCTTTTCAACGGCGTCAGCGGGTCTCAAAGGCTCAGTGCCGAAGACCGCATCGAGCACATCCGTGAAACCGCCGCCGATCTCACCCAGCACTGCGCCGAGGATCTCTTCCTTATTGTCGAAATAGTAGAGCAGCATCCGGTCGCTCGTGCCGACGACCTCCGCCAATCGGCGCACACCGGTATCGCCCAGCCCCGCTTCCAGGAAGTGGGCTGCCAATTTTCCGACGATTTCTGCGCGTTTTGCGTCTCTTTTACTCAAAACCGAGGCCTCCGAACTTTTTTGTAGCACTTACTACAAAAACTTGCTATGTAGCAGATGCTACATTTTCTCAAACGCTGACGCCGCCCAGGCTGAGGCACACAAAGCCGCAGGAGCGACTGACATGACCCCCTTCTGGAACAGCTGGATCACCGCAACCTGTATCATCTTAGCCGTCCTAGGTGTCGCTCTGGCCGCGGGAGGCCTCGAAGCGACTGACGGCCCGGCGCGCTTCTATTTCGCTCTCATAGCCAGCCCCGGCACACTAGAATTCGACCCCTATCTTCGCATCTCCCTCGCAGTCTTAGGCGCCGTCTGTGTTGGATGGAGCCTCACGCTCCTTGCTGCCATCAAAGCGGCCAACGCCCTAACGGGCGACCCAGCTGCGTCTGTCTGGCGCCTTATCACGCTGAGCCTCATCACCTGGTTTGTCATCGACAGTTCCCTCTCAGTGATGATCGGCTTTGTCGGCAACGCCATGGTGAACAGCCTTTTCTTTGCGGCTCTCCTCGTCCCCATCCTTCGCTCCGGCGTCCTCAAAACGCACGGCGCAAGCCCCGTGCATCTATGAAAGGAAATCACATGTCTTCTTTCAGTCGCGAAACCCACAAACGCCAGACCGTACAGATGATGATCCTCTCTGTCGTCGCCTGGTTCGCCTTTGCCCTTTTCTATCGAGTCTTTTGGCCAGGCGCGTCTTCGCCGGGCGACAACCTCACTCTGTTCTGGGTCTGGTTTGTTGTCGGCGGCGCGGCCTTCGTCGCTGTTCTGTTTCTTTGCTACCGACTGTTCAAAACGCCGCCGGCACAGCGCGCTACAGCAGCCGTGGCCCTGTCTGCACCGGCACTCTGTTGCGATGTCTTCACCGTCACCTTTTTCGAAAGCTGGTTCCCCAATGGCGGCGGCGCGGATGACCGCATCTATGCAGCCATGATCTTAGGCGGTGTCGGCATCTTCCAATTTGTCGGACTGTTCCTGACAGACCCGGAAGACACCACCCCTACAAGTGCGCAGGCATAACCCGTCCCCGGCATCCAAACACCAAGGAACTCCTGAAATGACCGCCTTTCGCATCTTCCTCGGCGCTTACCTGTTTGTCCTGGTCGCCTACACACTTGTTGTCGGCATGAACCACGGATGGAACCTTTTTTCTGTATTCCTGAATGACATGTTGGCCGTGAACTGGCCGGGCCAGTTCAATTTTGACTTTATGGGGTTCCTCTGCCTGTCGGCCCTATGGGTCTCCTGGCGTCATGAATACACACCCGCTGGCTTGGCACTCGCCGTCGTGGCCTTCTTTGGCGGCATCGTCTTTCTTGCAACATACCTGCTCTACGCAACGAGCCAGGCTCAGGGCGACATGAAAGTACTTCTCATGGGGCCAGGAAGAGTAAACGCATAAGCTGCAAGGCCAAGCACCCTCAATCTCAAACAAACATCACGGGAGAAAACACGATGATCGGTCTACGCATTTATCTGATTGCCGTTTTTGTATTGTTCACGATTTACACGCTGGTGGTTGGATCAATCCACGGCTGGAACCTCGTACCCTTTGGGATCGAAGAAATCACCGGCCTCACCTGGCCTGGTCAATTCACCTTGGATTTCTTTACCTATCTGATCCTGTCCGCCCTTTGGGTGGCATGGCGCCACAAATTCACGCCCGTCGGCATTGTGTTGGGGCTCATCGCATCAGTCGGGGGAATTTTGTTTCTGGCGCCGTACTTGCTCTATGCCATCTCCCAGGCAAACGGGGACGTCAAAGCGCTACTGCTCGGCGACCACGCCTCAACCGCTTAAGCCTGCTGCTCGTCGACAAGTTCATTGAGCGGCACGCCTGGCGCATGTTTTGAGCGGCGGATGGTCAGCGACGTACGGACGCTCGCCACGTTGGGGGCGGGCGTCAGTTTTTCGGTAAGGAAGGTTTGAAAACTGGCAAGGTCCGGGGCAACGCATTTCAAAATGAAGTCGATTTCCCCGTTGAGCATGTGGCACTCGCGCACCTGCGGCCAGCTTCCGACCAAATGCTCAAACGCCTGCAGGTCCGCCTCCGCCTGTGAGTGGAGGCCCACCATCGCAAAAACCGTAACGTCGAAGCCTAGGCCATGGCCGTCCAACTCCGCGTGGTAGCCGGTGATGTACCCGGCTTTCTCAAGCGCCCGCACGCGCCGAAGACAGGGTGGCGGTGAGATGCCCACCCGTTTGGCCAGCTCAACATTGGTGATCCGACCGTTTTCCTGAAGTTCATTCAGGATCTGCAGATCGATATCGTCAAGCTTTGCGCGCTTCATAACCACTCCGTCGTCAAACCTCAGCCGCCCCCTGTCTGCATCTCATGAACGCTGCGGCATGCGAAATGCCGCAAGACAGGTGGCTGAACATGTTCTATTACTCCTTTTAGACAGGCTTTTCAGTAACAAAATTACCCAAACGCGCACGATCATGACCGCCCAGGAGATTGCAGCCCCGCCCCAATTGCCGGCAGGCACCACGTGCTGGATTGTGACCAACGGCATGGCGGGCTTTGAAATGCAGGCGATCGGCGTTGCCGAAGCCCTTGGCCTGATCCCCGAGCTAAAGCGGGTCACGCCCCCCGCGCCGCACAAATGGCTGGCGCCCTGGGGTCCTGCGGCTCCAAACACGGCCATCAGGGCACCCTGGCCCGATCTCGTGATCGCAAGCGGCCGCCAGTCCATCCCCTATGCCCGCAAGATCAAACGCTCATCCTCCGGCAACACCTTCGTTGCCATCCTGCAGAATCCCAAGGTAAACCCGCGCCAATTCGATCTGGTCTGGGCCCCGCGGCACGACCAGCTGAGCGGGCCGAACGTCCTGAGCACCGTCACCGCCCCCCACCGCATCACCCCAGAAAAGCTGTCAAAATCCGCTAAAGCGCTAGAAGCGCGCTACGCCGCGCTGCCGCAAAAGAAGCTCGCAATTGTCCTGGGCGGGCCCAACAAGGTCTATGACTTCACCGCCAGCCATATGCGGCACCTTGCCGCCCAACTGCGAGAGCTGGCAAAGCAACATGAGGTGGGGCTCATGGTGACGACTTCAAGACGGACCACACCGGACGCCACAGCGGCTCTTCGCGAGGAACTCCGGGACGTCCCCCACGACATATATGACGCCGTCGCAGATGCACCGGACGACAATCCCTACCCCGGGCTACTGGGTTTGGCGGACGCGGTCATCGTTACCTGCGACAGCCACAATATGGTTGGGGAAGCAACGTTCACCGGCAAGCCTGTCTATGTTGTCGAGCTCGAGGGCGGATCGCCCAAGTTCCGCCGTTTTCTGGATGCTCTCTACGTTAACAATATCGCGCGACAATTTGACGGCTTGCTTGAATCATGGTCCTACGCACCCTTAAATGCTACGCAGGAAATCGCGACCGCCATTGCAGAAGCATATAACCAAAAAGGTAAGTGATTAACGCCCATGAGCTTGATCGATCTAGAAGCGCTCCGCGCGACGCCCCTCAAAACGGATCCGTACGATTTTCTGGTCGTTCCGAATTTCGTCACGGGAGAGAATCTCGACCAGGTCATTCGCGATTACCCAAACGTCACGACACCTGGCTCGGTTCCGCCCTCAGAGCTGGATATTCACGGTCAGTTCGATGCCCTGATGAAAGAACTGAATGGTCCGGACTTCGAAGCGGCCATTGAAGAAAAGTTCGATCTGGATCTGTCCGACCGCCCGACCATGTTCACCGTTCGGGGTCACTGTCGTGAAACGGACGGGAAGATCCATCCTGACAGCGAGACCAAGATCATCACTGTCCTGCTTTATCTCAACAAGCCGGACGAGTGGAGCCATGAGGGTGGCAAACTCCGCATCCTCCGCAGCCCGACCGACCTCGAAGATTATGTCGACGAAGTTCCCCCCTATGGCGGCACACTGCTCGTGTTTCGTCGTGCGGACCATTCCTGGCACGGACATGAACCCTTCAAGGGTCCCCGCCGGGCAGTCCAGATGAATTGGGTTACCGACCAACGGGTGGTGATGGCCGAGCAGCGTCGCCACAAGCTGTCATCCACCGTAAAGAAGCTGAATCCCTTCTCCTCAGCTTGAACCAGATCAAAGCAGCGCCCCCTGCGAAGCGCTACATCACCAACCAACAACACGCAGACGAGATCGAAAGAGTTTCATGACCCTCAATATCGAGACCTTCACCAACGCAGACCTGTCCCAGGGTTGGCGTCCGGGCAACAATGCAGGCGGTGCGTCTCTCTTTAAAGCACTCGGTCATCCGCTGGCAGCACCCAGGGGCCATGCGATCATCGAACGCCTTAAGGGTCTAGGTCCTGTCGCGATCTACGATCCGACCGGCGCGGTCGGCAACTTCCACTCCTATTACGACCTCTCCAAGGTAGATATTGAAGGGTATTACGTTCAGCGGGTTGAGGATCTAGGTCAGCCTTTCTTGGGCCACGACGCACAGCCGGTCTCTTCTTGCCGAAACGGCAACGCGGGCGCCGTCCTTGTGCTCCTGTTTGATGCGCAAAAAGTGCTGGGGCCCATCGAGCATTGTTTCCCCGACGGCGCGACCATCGTCACCCTAGACGACATGCGCATCCCCGAGGAGATGCTCACAAACACACGCAACTATCTCGACCCGATGAACTTTGCCACCAACTTTGCCTTCCTTCGGGACCACAAGGGAGCAAACGGGTCAGACGGACTGCACACAACCGTTGCCAGCGCCAACTATTGGGCGACCCATGGTGCGAAAGACCCCAAATTGTGGCTCTGCCTGTTTGACGAAGCAGGGGAAGTTCTCGCCGCCTGGGAAGAAGATCTGCCTGCAGCGGGCTGCCCTTACGCGGTGAACAGCGAGGTCATTCGCGAGAAGTTCGGCCTCGATGACTATCAGGGCTCCCTCTTCATCCATGCGATCCGCATCGCCGGCCATGACGTCGTCAAATACGCCATGGACGTCTATGGCGACAATGGCAAAAGCCTGACCTGCAGCCATGACGCCAACGCCTGGCCCGCAGATTTCTATGCTGGCATGCCCGCGGGCGAAGAGGACGAAGAGCTCACCCTCATTGTCCAGAACTCGCACCCCATGCCGATCCCACCAAAGTCTGTGGGTTTCAACATTGTCGGCGCGCAGGACATTGCTTGGCACGAGGAGGAAATTCCTCCCTTCGGCACCAAAATCCTGAACGTGAGCGAAATGCTCCCGCAGGCCAAATTCCCGGATCAGATTGAGACGGTCGCCGGACGCTATTTTGTGCGCCCCCGCTACGAGGTGCTCCGCACCAAAACCGGACAGCGGCGCATTGCCCACGCGAATGTGGAACGCACGGACCTCGAGCCCAATCCGGAGATCCCGGGACTGGAAGCCACTATGGGCAAAGGCTACATCATGCCTCTGCCCGTCCTGCCTACAGACCTGTTCAACTCAACAGTCCTGCCCACACCCATGGCACGCTCGGAACAGGAGATGCCCCTCAGGATTGAGCTGATGGATGCTGACGGCTCAACCGTCGCGTCAAAATATCTGGGGCGCATCCAACGCCGCGAGCACATCGCCATCGACATCGACGCATGGCTCAAGGAAGAAAGCGCCAAGCTTCCGTCTGGACACGGCCATGCCGAGTTTCTGTATGACTTCCGTGATGGCGGTGAAGCTAATGGTTGGCTCCATGCGCTTGGCCGCTATGAGCAGAAATCTTCCGGCCACCGCGCAGAAACTATCTTCGGCGCCCATATCTACAACACGGCGATTATCTACAAAGACGAGCCGCAGTCATATATCGGCAAACCGCCGGGCCTCACCACCCGTCTCTTCCTGCGCCTTGGTGCAGATCCGAAAGACACGCTCTGCCATCTGGTTTATCCGGCTTCAACGCCTTGGCATGAAAAGTCGGACACCCGGCTCATCCTGCACAATGCAGAGGGCGAGCCGGTCGCGGAGAAGCGCATTCAGATCAATTGTGGCGGCTCCCGCTTCTGGCGCTACCATGATTTGTTCGACGCCGAAGAACGGTCCCGCGTGTCGGTAAAGGGCAATGATCTCGGCTATATCATCGTCCGCGACACGACCTGCCGTCTCTTCGGGTTTCACGGGCTCATCAATGGTGAAACGAGTTTTTGCCTAGACCATATGTTTGGGTTCTAGGCTTCATATTTCGGATCGATTGACTTGAAGCCGCCAACTGGCGAGGCTGTCCGCTCTCGGTATTTGGTCGGAAGTCTCTCATGCGTCTTTTCTTAAACATCATCCTGGGCCTTATTGCACTCGCCGCGCTGGGCCTCGCCATATTCCTTGTGCCACCGCATCTCCAGACCCAGGGCATCGAACCGACCCTCCCCAACGAGGAGGCGCTGCGCTCCTTGATGGCGGAGACAGACGGCCCGGTGGCGGTCCACTATGTGTTGACCGCGAGCCAGAAAGTGCGCGGCCGCGACCTAGGCCACACCACCTTTCTCGTCGAATGGGCCAATGGCAATCTGTTCGCCATCGACGCCGGCATGGACGCTGCTGGCGCAGCGGACTTTGCTGATCTGATGAGAGGAATCAGCGGCGGTGGCGAAGCGCGTTTCTTCGGCACTGTTGGTGATCAGCTCGGCGACCAACTTGAGCGTGTGAAGGGCATCGGCTTCACCCACCTCCACATCGATCACACCCAGGGCGTGACCACTTTTTGTGAAGACAGAGGTGCGGGAACAGACCTTCTCCAGACGAACGACCAGCGGACTGAACACAACTTCAACACGGTTGAAGGGGCGGAGATCGTGGCAAATTCCTGCCTGTCACGTGGAACTCTCGGCGGCAGGGACATTCTCACCAACGACGCATTCCCGGGTCTCGGCATGGTCGCTCTTGGAGGACATACGCCTGGATCAACGTTGTTCGCTGTGGGCCTTAAAGATCATCTGTGGCTCTTCTCGGGGGACACCACGAACACTCGTTCCGATCTGATCAACAATGTCGGCAAAGGCTTTCTCTATTCAGGCATCTTTGTGCCGGAAAACACGGGCCGCACGGAGGATCTCCGACTTTGGCTTACGGGCCTCGATAGCCGTGACGACATCGACGTCGTGGTTTCCCATGACCTCGCCGCCCTGGTCGCGACGGGCATGCCGAAGTTCGGGCAACATCAGACGGCGTCCGTCCGTTCAGAGACCCTCGAGGAAACGCGCTAAAGCTTCGTTGGTGGCATCCGGCGCTTCCTGTTGTATCCAGTGCCCGGCATCCGCAATGATCGTTGATCCCCGGAAGTCCGCGCAGCCGGCGCCAGTATCGGCATAGAGATCCATACCGTCGAAATAGTTGCGGATTGAATCCCGCTCACCACCAATAAAGCAGGTGGGCACCTCGAGAAGACGATCACGCAGTTCGGTGAGGTCTTCATGATCAATGTCCATCGCCCGATAGCGGTTAATGGGTCCGCGAAACCCACCCTTCTCAAACGAGTCCACATAGACTGCGAGATCCCCGTCCGACAACCACGCCGGGAATGGGTTCGGATCGACCATCCCATCCAGCAACCCCGCAGTCAGTGCTTTTTGCTTGAGCCAATCGTTTAACGGCGCATTGCCCGAAAGCGAGAAATAGATTTTCCTCAAAGCTGATCCCACATCTGCGCCGAGCTCCGCCTCGACAACGTCCGGTGCCTGGAAGTAGGTCATGTAGAAGAAGCGATCGGCATAGACCTGGCGAGCCAAGTCCAGCAGGGAAACTTCTCCTGCCGGCAAATAGGGAACGCTCAAGCCCGCAACAGCCCGGACTCGGTCCGGGTGTAAGAGCGTTGTCGTGTAGACAATCGGAGCGCCCCAGTCATGACCGAACAGGATCACCGGATCGTCGCTCAAGGCCCGCGCGACGCTAGCAACATCACCTGCCAGGTTGCGCAGTGTGTAGTCTGCAATCTCGGTCGGTTTAAGGCTGTCGCCATAGCCACGCACATCCATGGCGGCGACCTGGTATCCACGATCGGCAAAGAAGTTCACTTGATGCCGCCAGGACCAGGAGTGTTCCGGCCACCCATGCACACACAGGATGACGGGTCCCTCGCCCTTTACATGGACTGCGATCTCGCCGCCGTCCGTCTTCACCATTCTTTTCATGATTCGAAACTCTGTTGCCGCATGATGAGGTTAGCGCCCAGTCCTAGACCGGGCGCTAACCTCATCAGACTGTCGCTTTAGAGATGGCGAGTGGCCTAGACGGCCTCCCCGCGCTGATACCGATCCAGCTCGTCCGGGTCGAAACCGAGATCGCCATCGACAAACTCGTCCCGCATAAAATCCTTCTCAGGATCGACGGCGGTCGCCTTAGTGATCATTCTCCGGCACATCCTGTCGATGAAGCTTTTGTTGCGCGAACTCCGCGCGGCCATCCATATGGCCAGCCGCGCTGATCTTTCCTTCTTCCGAATATCGGGCTGTTGAGCACTCATTCCGCCGGCTCCATCTGAATTGCCGATTGGGTCGGTGCTTCTTGTTTGGTGTCCGCCACGGGCGCAACCCGACATGGAATACCTTTTAGGTGTGGGATGCCCTGTTCAAGATCCAGATAGTCCGGGTCATCACGGCAGAGCTGCGCGTCGCTATAGTCCCAGGCTCCACTCAGTGAGCCATTGCCCTGTTCCATTTCAGGCTTCCACCACCCGTGAGGAACACGCACCAGGTCATCGGGCATGGCGTCCTTGATAGCCAAGATCGCTTTGACCTTACCCAGATGATTTTCCACTGTAATCCAATCACCTTCCTCAACACCCGCGGCTTTCGCGGTTTTCTCATTGAGGTAAACCTGCGGCTCAGGACACCGGGCCCGCATTTCAGGAATGTGGCGGTGTCCGGTCTGGAAGAAGGGATCTTCCCGAACGCCGGTAAACATCATCAGCGGATAGTCTTCGTCTTTCGGCGGGTCCTCCCGGAAATAGGGCAACGGATCAAAGCCAAGCTCCTCCAACAGCGAAGACTTGAGCTCAACCTTGCCGCTGGGCGTCGCGAACCCCGTCTTTTCATAAGTCTTGAAGGCGGGCTTTTTGAAATGGACCTCGGTGTCGGCAATCAGCTCCTTGAAGCTCTTACCCGTCGCGGCAACACGATAATCGTAAAAATCTTCGATCGTATCCCACGGCACAACGTCCGGCATGTCCAACGCGCCTGCAATTTGCTTCCAGAACTCAAACGTGCTCTTGCATTCACCCGGCGGATCCATCGCCTTTTCGGAGAAACGGATCGTGGACATCCATCCAAACATGTCGTGAATCCATGGACGCTCGAGCCAGCTATCAGCTGGAAGAATATAGTCTGCAAGCTGCGCGGATGGGGTCATAAACTGCTCATGAGAAACGATGAGATCCTGATTCATCATCGCCTTGTGAATGAGCGGCATATTGGCGTAGCTCATCAGCGGGTTATTGCCGAGGAAGAAAAACGCCTTCACCGGATACTCCCCTTCGCCAGCCATGGCACGGAACGTCTCGGATGGCGTCGCCATGTGGCAGCCGGTGACCAGGTTCGCATATTCCTGACCATACACACGCTTCGTGGGCTCTCGGAATGCCAACTGCCCACGATAGGTGAAGGCTGGATGGTCTTTGGACCCGAGCTGTTTCAGCTTCTGCTCATCGGAGAGCACATGGTGCATCTCAATGGTCGATTCATTGACAATGTCCGGATTGAAGCCCTGGAGAAGTTCGCCCCCCGGCACATCAATATACCCGCAAATCGAACGCAGAATGGTCTGCAGCCGAATACCCGACGTGCTGTTGCGCTGCATGTCCGTAATCGGCGTCCATGGAATAATAGACGGACCACTGGTCGCGTAGACGCGCGCGGCTTCAGCAATCAATTCGGGATCGCAACCCGTAAGCTCAGCAACTCGGTCAAGCGGGTACTCGTTGACGCGCTCTTTTAGTTCCTCAAAACCAATGGTCCAGTTCGCAACAAACTCTTTGTCATATAGCTCTTCGTCGATAATGACCTTCAGCCAGCCAAACATCATGGCGGCATCACTACCCGCTTTAAGAGGCAGCCAAATGTCCGCACGCTCTGCGCTCGAACTCCGGCGCGGGTCCATCACGATGAGTTTGGCACCGCGCGCTTGAGCTGAGCGGATGCTGTTATAGAGCGGCGTCCAGCTATGCCGCCGAGGATTGTGTCCCATGAGGACAATGCAATTCGTGCTGCTGAAGTCGCCAAACGGGAACCAGCCATAGGTAAAGCGATTAACTGCGGCCGTGTTCCCGGCGCAAAGCGCGACACCGCTGATCCAGTTCGGGGATCCCACATGGTTCATGATCCGCCGACCGAGCCCGTGGTCGGTCGAGGTGTTCCACTGACTGGTCGACACTGCCCAGGCTTCTGGACCATGGTCCGCGATGATTTTTTTGAGGCGGGTTCCAATGTCCGCCATCGCCTCTGCCCAGGTCACCTCTTCGAACTGACCGGAGCCGCGCTCGCCAACGCGCTTTAGAGGGTGGAGAATACGGGTTGGATTGGCCAGGCCTTTCGGTGCGACGATGCCCTTCATACAGATATTGTCTTTGAAGATCGGATTGTCTGAGGAGCGAATGCGCGTCACCCGTCCCTTTTGCACCTCACCGACAACACTGCAGGCAATATCACATGCCGCACAGATCATCCGTTTGGTGGTCACACCCTCCCGGGTCGGACGCTCTTTATATTCGGCGTTAACAATGTCCTCGGGGTCGAAGGGAACCGGTGCTGGCATTTTTTCCTCCTCATATCGGAAACACCATTTACATACATACGTGAATGTATGTAAGATAAGGTAACGAACTGACACAGCGAGATCAAGACCAAATGGCGACCGCAACAAATCGTACACGGACTCAGGCCGATCGCAGCAAAGAAATGCGGCAAAAGCTGATCGATGCCACGATTCAGTCTCTCATCGACAAAGGATATGCGCGCACGACCGCCGTTGAGGTCTGTGCGCGGGCAAACGTTACCCGCGGCGCCCTGTTTCATCATTTCGACAGCCTGCCGGCCTTGATTGCGGTGGCGTTGAGCGACACCTATGACCAATTGCTTTTGAGCACCCACCCCACCGCCGGCGATACGTCCGTTGAACAATGGGTTACCTGGGGCTGGTCACGGGTAAGCCAGCGGGAATTCAAAGCGGTCATTGAAATCTGGCTTGCCTCACGAAACGACCCGGATTCAACCGCGGACATTCAACCCGCCATTGAGCGATACAAAGAAATATTCACGCCGTCAGAAAACAACCGGCTCTTCAAACGGTTCGGCTCGGACAAAAAGGCAGGCGCCTTTTACCGACTAGCAGTAGAAACCATGTTTGGCTTAGCCCTCGGCCGTGCCACCAATCCGGACGGCGCGCCGCTTGATCACGAGGAAATAGTGATTGACCAATTGAGGACGTACGCACGCGAGTTCGACAAAAAATGAACAGCACCGCAGGGCTGATCTTTGCCGGTGGTGGCAGCACGCGCTTTGGTACCGATAAAGCCCAGGCATTGCTGTCGGGACAGCGACTTATCGATCACGTTGCCCAGAGATTGGAACCGCAGGTAAGTGCGCTCGCGATAGCGGGATCAGCAAGCATCGACGGCGCTTCAAACCTAGATGATGGCGCGCATGCAGGAAAAGGCCCATTGGCCGGGCTGCTGGCGGGCATCACATGGGCCGAGAGTCTCCCTGATGTGGCCTGGCTGGTCACAGCTCCCTGTGACGTCCCCCTGCTGCCAAGAAACCTCATCGACCTTCTTTTCCCAAACCGGTCGGACCGTCCGTCTGTGTTAGAGGTCGACGGTCGCTGGCAAACCGGGTGCGCTCTGTGGCCTGTCGGCGCTGGCGCAACAATTGAGAAACTCCTCGTCGGAGGCGCGGATATGTCGCTCCACAATGCCTTGAGCCAACAGGAGGCACAGGTCATCAAAGTGAATGCCGAGACCCTCGAGGGCTCCTTCGCCAACATCAACACCCAAGACGACCTGGCCCAACTCCAACGAGAACTGTCCCAATCTCATGACTGATATGAAGAATGTCGTCGGCATCATTGGCTGGCAGAACAGCGGCAAGACCACGCTTGTGGTCGAGCTGGTAAAACATCTGTCGGCGCAAGGTCTGAAGGTGTCCACCGTCAAACACGCGCACCACGCCTTCGACATCGACAAACCCGGCAAAGATAGTTTCAAGCACCGCGAAGCCGGTGCCGGCGAGGTCATGATTGCGTCTGATTCAAGATGGGCCCTGATGCGGGAAGTGACGTCGGAGGCGCCCCCGACCCTGCGGGATCTGGTCGCCCGCATGGGACCAGCGGACATCATCCTGGCGGAAGGGTTCAAGGCCGGACACCATCCAAAAATTGAGGTCTGGCGGAACCCTGAGACAGAACTCCTGGCCCTCACCGATCCCAACATCCTCGCTGTGGTCGCGCCACCCGACACGCACATCCCTGATTGCCCCTGCCCGATCCTTGCCCGTGACGACCTCGAGGCGATTGCACACATGGTGCGGGTCACCAGCGGCGTGCTTGCCGAGACAAAGTGACCCAACAAGAGAAAATCGCCCGATTTCTGCGCGACTCATCTTGAAATCAGTTTGGAATAAGTCTAACTCACACTCCAGAAGTTAGATTAATTCCAAACTGGGAGTTCCCCTTATGAGCGTATTGGTCGGTAAACCCGCCCCCGATTTCACCGCAGCAGCAGTCCTCGCCGATGGCGACATTGTTGATGACTTCAACCTGACCGAGTACCTGAAGGGCCACTATGGGGTGATCTTCTTCTATCCGCTCGACTTCACCTTCGTCTGCCCGTCTGAAATCCTCGCCTTTTCGAACCGCGTCCCGGCTTTTGAAGAGCGGAATACTAAGGTCATCGCGGTCTCCGTCGACAGCCAATACAGCCACTTTGCTTGGCGGAATACGTCGCCAAATGAGGGTGGCCTCGGTCCTGTCCAATTCCCCATGGTCGCCGACATCACCAAGCAGATCGCCCGCGACTATGACGTCCTGATCCAGGAAGACGGCGTGGCGCTCCGCGGCACCTTCCTGATCGACAAGGACGGCATTGTCCGCCATCAGCTTGTGAACGACCTGCCCATCGGCCGGAACGTGGATGAAGCGATCCGCACGCTCGATGCCCTGCAGTTCCATGAAGAGCATGGCGATGTCTGCCCCGCCGGCTGGAATAAAGGCGACGAAGGCATGACCGCAGACGCGGACGGCGTGGCTAAGTATCTGGGAGAGCACGCAGAAGCGCTCTAATCCGGGCGATTTGGCGCGTCGATCACACAGACGCGACCACCCCTTTTGACCCTGGGCGGGAGTCCCTATATTGAGGCCCTGCCTAGGGAGTAAACTTACGCAAAGGCCGATTCTCCGGCCAAAAAGAATCAACCGAGTACATACCCATGTCGAACCAGCATCATTCCAAAGTGACCATCATCGGCTCCGGCCCTGCGGGCTATACCGCCGCCATCTATGCGGCCCGTGCGATGCTGGAACCGACGATTATTCAGGGTATTCAGCCCGGCGGTCAGCTGACCATCACCACGGAAGTGGAAAACTATCCCGGTTTCGCGGAAGAAATTCAGGGCCCTTGGCTGATGGAACAGATGGAAGGTCAGGCACGCAATGTCGGGACCAACATCGTGTCCGACACCATCACCGAAGTTGACCTGAAGGCGACGCCGATCCGAATGGTGGGTGACAGTGGCGACATCTACACAACCGATGCGCTGATCATCTCAACCGGCGCGCAAGCGAAATGGCTGGGCCTGCCCTCAGAAGAAAAATTCCAGGGCTTTGGCGTCTCTGCCTGCGCCACTTGTGATGGCTTTTTCTATCGCGGGAAGGAAGTGATCGTTGTCGGCGGCGGTAATACTGCTGTGGAGGAAGCGCTCTTCCTTACCAACTTTGCCAGCAAGGTCACCGTTGTCCATCGGCGGAACGAGTTCCGCAGCGAAAAGATACTGGCGGATCGCCTGTCGAAAAACGAGAAGATCGAAGTTGTCTGGGACACGGTCGTCGACGAAATCATCGGCGACGAAGATCCCCTTGGCGTAACCGGCGCGAAAGTGCGCAACGTGAAGACCGGCGAAGAAAGCGTCATCAAGGCGGACGGTGTTTTCATCGCCATTGGACACGCACCGTCAACAGAGCTCTTTGTCGATCAGCTAGAAACCAAGCAGGGTGGCTATCTGGTGACGGCCCCGGACAGCACGGCGACGTCTATTCCGGGTGTCTACGCAGCAGGCGATGTCACCGACGACATTTACCGTCAGGCAGTGACTGCCGCTGGCATGGGCTGCATGGCAGCGCTCGAAGCGGAGAAGTTCCTGGCGGCGAAAGAGACCGTCGCCGAAGCCGCGGAATAAGCACGCCTTGAACCTAATGCACGCGGTTTTCTGAGCGCATGCGATCAGGCGTGCTGCCGGTCCATCCATTGAACGCGCGGATGAACGAATTGGGATCGTCATATCCCAGCAGGAAGGCGATCTCTGCATTGGTATAGGCGGACCGCGTAAGGTAATGCGCCGCAAGCTCTTCACGCAAACGCGTGATCTCCTTCTGAAAACTTGTGCCCTCTTCCGCGAGGCGACGTTGCAGTGTGCGATCGCTGACCGCCAATTGCCGCGCCACTTCCGACATGGTGCACTGTCCGCCGGCGAGACTTTCGGTCAGGCAGGCACGGACGCGTGCGCGAAAATCAGCTTCCGGCGCCAGGTCCTGCATACGGGTCCGAAGCTCCGGCTCAAAGATGGCCCACATGGACTCATTGGCCGTCAGAAACGGACGCTCCGCATCCGCGTGTGAGAAAGTGATCCCGCACTCCCTTCCACCAGACACCGCGCAGCCGAAAAAATCTTCGTACGCCTGCACATCTGACAGTGTCCCGCCTAATGTGACTTTGAGGGGATTGATGTGTTCACGGGTCGCCGACCGGGCCATATGAAGCAGGAACACCTGCTCCATCAGAAAGTAACTCTGAGGAATCTCCAGAGTCGGTGGGTCAGCTTTGATCACCACAGATGTTTTGCGGCTGGTGCAGGACAGGTCCAGAAACAAGGGTCCCACAATGGGTTTGTATTGCGCCAGCCGCTGAAGTGCCTGATTGAGATTGGCACTACAGAAGCACGCAAACAGAGGCGGACTAAAAGTCTCCGCTGAAAAAGCCTGCCCCACCTTCAACGGAAAGAGGGGATCTCCTGAAGCATCGACTACGGCGTTCCAGAGCCGGAAATATTCAGGCGTTGAGAGGGTTGGCGTCTCCCGTGTGAAGAGGTCCAGCGGCAGGCCGGCCTTGCGCAGCACGTCCTGGGCAGAAATCCCCAGATCGACCAACAAGGCTTGCCAGCCAAAGTCCACAATAAACTTAGAGGAGCTTACACTCATCTAGCCATGCTCATGACCACACGTTGAAACAGACGGTCACTAAACCACTTCCGCATAAACAGGAGAAGTGTTGAATATTTTCCAGCTGCATATCGCGTTTTAGGACGCCGACTTTTGGTGGCCTGTGATACGACTTTAGCAATCACATCAGGAGATGTTCCCACCCCATCCTGGTAGGAGTCTTCTGACGCTCTAGCAATGTTTTTAGCCAATGCAGCGTAGGCACCATCCATCGAATACTTCTTCAGATGTCCACTCATCTCATCCCCAAACTCTGTTTGGATGAGACCGGGCTCAACGATCACAACGTCAATCTTGTGAGCCAGCAACTCCATGCGCAGGCAATCAGCGAATCCCTCGAGCGCATGCTTGGTTGCATGATACCAGGCACCTAGTGGGGTAAAAATCTTGCCGCCTATAGATGTGACAAAGAAAATTTTCCCGGCCTTCTTGTCGCGCATATACGGCAACAACAACTGAGTGAGACGAACACCGCCAAATACATTCACTTCAAACTGATATCTGGCATCGTCCAACGGAATATCTTCAACCGCACCATAAAGTCCAAATCCGGCATTGTTGACCAAAACATCGACGCCGCCATAAGTTGTCGCTATATGGTCTACCGCGGCCTGAATGCTCTCTTCCTTGGACACGTCCATTGAAAGAACATCAGCCCCCGCATCGGCGAGGTCTTTCATCATCTCAACCCGTCGAGCGGCTACGATGACAGTCAAGCCGTCTTTGAGTAGTTTCCTGGCGATCGCTTTCCCAATCCCTGAAGATGCACCTGTCACCAAAGCGACCTTTTTCTTCCGTTTGGCCATTTCCGTCTTCCTGTTTCCGTCCAAGATCTCAAGAAGATAGGAAGCACCAGGCCCATCAGCACTCGCAGAAGACGCCAACAAACTGGCAAACCGCGCCAAAGCTGGATCACTCAAAAATTGAGAATGATCAGATGATGTCGACGGAATAGACCCAAGCCGTGTAAAGCACATAGAGCGAGAGGAAAACGATCCCCTCGACCCGTCCGATGGCCGCGCGGCGCCAGATGAGCGGTGCGAGCACAAGGGCAACACCCAGCACGATCCAGACATCAATCTCGGCGATCCGGCCCGCGATTGGCATGGGCGTGACAATCGCCGTGGTGCCCAGAATGCCGAGCACGTTGAAGAGGTTGCTCCCCATCACATTGCCCATCACGACATCTGCGTGCCGCCGATAAGCTGCGACAATCACGGTTGCCAGCTCCGGCAAAGAGGTGCCGATCGCGACCAGTGTTAAGCCAATAATCGCGTCGGAGACGCCCAATTGTTTGGCAATCGCCGTTGCGCCTTCCACAAGCGAATAAGCGCCGCCAGCCAAAAACGCGAGACCCGCAATGCAAAAGATGATCGCGGTGGAGAGTGCAATTCGGGGCGCGCTGATGTCGCGTTCGACACGCTGCAATAGTTCCTTGCCGGCCTTCTGGTTCCGCCGCTCAACGAGAAACGCAAAGGTGAGATAGGCAATAAGCGCCGCCACCATCACGGCACCCGTCGCGCGATCAACAATGCCGCCAAAGGAGAGGCCGACCAAGACGATGCTGGCAATCAATACAGCCAGGGCATCCCGCTTAACCTCCCGGCCCGCGCAGGAGACCGGGGCGAGAATCGCTGCAACTCCCAAAATTAGAAGCACATTCGCAATGTTGGACCCAACCACATTGCCCAGCGCAATGTCTGGTACGCCGCCCATAGCCGCGGTCAAAGAGACCATGAGCTCAGGAAGCGATGTCCCAAACCCGACAATGACCATGCTCACAAAAAGAGTTGAGAGATCGAATCGGCGCGCAACGGCAATGCTCCCACGAAGGATTGCCTCACCACCCAAAAACAACAACCCCAGACCGAGGAACAGAAGGAAAATGTCCATATACGCTACCTTTGCCCCGAAGGTAGGGCCAAAGGGGAATGGCGACAATGAACAAATTGAGCCGCAACGCGGTTAATCGCTAAAAAGTTTACCCTAGTCGAAATCCCAACTTGATCCGCCAGGGCCTGTCCAATCTGCCAGCACGTGGGTGTTGCGGTTGATGGGATAGGCCCGTGGCCAAAACCCCGTACCGGCAACACGACCGTCCCGCATGCCGCGAAGGCCCTCAGCCAGGTCTTCCAGGTTTTGCAACCCGACGGCGGGCGCCGCCTCTGTTTCCGCGCCGCCATGGGCGGCAAACAGGAGTGTGTCTCGCGGCAGTCGCTCCAACAGGCGCTCGGTCGTTTCGAGATAGGTCTTCAGACTGGAATTCGGCATAAAGGCATAGATCTCGCCATCACCGGCATAGTCGCCCATGAAGAGACGCTTGTTGGCTTTATCCCAGATGGAAATCGAGTCAGGCGTATGCCCAGGCGTTGCAAGAAGGGTAAGAGACCGCCCACCAAGGTCGAGATCTTCACCGATGGGCCACCACTCACCAACTTGCCAGCCCGGCACCTGATACCCCTCGACCTGGCCCATATGTTCCAAAGGTGCAGGCACGAAATATCCACCCTCGGTACGGGCCTGCAGATGATCTAGGGCGGGCATCAGAACCTTGGTAAATCGCGTGTGATTGCCGACATGATCGAAATGAAGGTGGGTCGCAATCACGCTCACCGGTTTGGCCGTAAGTTGGGCGACAACCGGACTGATGTCTCGCAGAGGTGATCCGCTATCAATGAGCAGCGCCTCTCGCGCGCCGACGACCAGGTAGGAATAAACATCGCGAAAATAGCGCGGCTCACTGATGGCATATGTGTTGGGGTCCAGACGTTCGACCGAATAAAAGTCGCCGACCCAGTGCTCCTGTGCTCCCAGCTCCACCGCATCTGTCGACATAAGCGGCGGCGCGCCCGCAAGCTCAATCGCTTTCAGAAGCAGGGGCATACGAAACACATAGAACGCACTCATCAGCACCACCAACACAGCACCGCCTGCAACGCAGAATTGTAATACGCGTCTCATTGCCCCTGCCTCCTCACTTAGAACGCGGCGTTGTGGTTGGACACCTGCAACCGGTTCCAGGTGTTGATCATGACAATGATGAGAGTCAGATAGTCGATCTGTTCCTGAGAAAAATGCTCAACGAGATCGGCGTGTAACCGTGCAAGGTCGGCACCGCTTCCCTGTACCGTCAACGCTTCCGACCAGGCGAGTGCGGCTTTCTCCGCTGCTGAAAAGAGGTCCGTATTCCGCCAGACCACCAAATGGTCGAGACGCGTTTCGGTTTCATTGTCGTCCCTGGCCTCGCCTGTATGCATATTCACACAAAAGGCACAGCCATTGATCTGTGAGACCCGTAGCTTCACCAAGTGACGTAGCAAGGGATCAACAGGACAATCGGCAAACATCTGCTCGATGCTCTCAAAAGCACCCAAGGCTTTAGGCACTGTTCTGACCAGCGTTACTCTATTCGCTCCAGACATAAGGTTTCTCCATCTATAGAAGTCAGGATTTGCCTCTATGACGAGCGCCAATCCCTGCCTGTGACAGAAATCCGTCGCGTCTTCGTGATTTTTTTATGAGCACCCTCCCATCTCGCGCTAAGCTCGCATAAGGCGATCTGTAGGGGGGAAATATGGGACGTCTTATCGCAATAATCGCGGCTGTGCTTTTGATACTCAGCGGCATCGGCATCCACTACCGGTTTCCGCTGGCTGTTGCGGTGATCTCTTCGGACGCGCCACCGCCACTCCGCCCTCAAGGACCGCTTGCGGAGAATGAGCGCTGGGTCGATGACTATTTCACCATTGCTGACTTAGGGTCTGACACCTATGCCATCGGTGAGCCGCGTGTCAGTGGTCCTGTCTTTTCCTACCTGATCGTTGGCCAGGATCGAGCGCTTCTCTTTGACAGCGGTATGCCGCTTCGCGATATGCGACCCGTTGTCGAGAGCCTGACCGAACTCCCGGTCACCGTGCTCGCGTCGCACCTTCACTATGACCACGTTGGAAGCAATCCACGCTTTGATCGGGTAGCCATGCCCGATACGGACGAAACGCGGGCGCAAATGGTCGACGGGGTTTTCACGCCGAAGCCAGACCAGTTCCTGGGAAGCGCGGAAGGACACCCCTTATTGAGCTGGCATGTGACGGATCTGCTGCCTGTTGGCACGGTGATTGATCTGGGCGACCGTCAACTCACTCTCCTTGCGACACCCGGCCATACATCTGAGTCAATTTCTGTCTGGGACCGGGAAAACGCGATCCTCTTCACCGGCGACTATATCTATGAAGGCGCGCTCTATGCGTTTATGCCCAACTCCAGTCTGCAAGACTACCTCGATACGGCGACCGAACTGGTCGACCTGCTCCCGCCGGAAACAAAACTCTACACAGCCCATCGGTGGCGCATGATCGGCACCCCCATTCTCGGCCATCAGGACCTCGTCGATCTGAAAGCATCCCTCATCAAAATTCGCGACGGCGATTTGTCGGGGTCCGGCTTCTTCCCCACCCGATATCAGGTGAACAGCAATGTTGAGCTTGAGGCGGACATTCCCTGGTATCAGGGCTGGCAGAACTAAATCACGGAAGCCCAAGCAGGTCGGGCAACTGTTGCATGCTATCGAAAACGGTGGCCCCAGCCGCACCCAGGGCCGCCCGGTCTGACAGCGGATCACCCCCATAGCCAAGCACCCGCATGCCTGCGGCAATACCCGCTTCCACCCCGGGTCGGCTGTCTTCGATCACAACACACCTCTCTGGTTCATGTCCCATACTGGCCGCCGCATGAAGGAAAAGGTCGGGAGCCGGTTTGCCGCGCGCCACCATATCCGCACTGAAAAGAACATCTTCGACCAGAGGCAGAAGCCCCGAACATCCAAGTGTCGCGTGCATTTTTGCGATCTGGCCCGATGAAGCCACACAATAGGCATAGCCGCGCTCACGCAACCAATGAATCTGCGCTTCCACATGCGGAACCGCTTCTGTGCCCTCGCCCAATACTTTGATCGACTCGGCCCGCACCATCATGTGCCAATCCTCGGGCAAGGAGCGTCCGGCAAGTTCTTCGACCTCCGCCTGCACCGTTTTCATGCTCTTGCCCAGAAACCGCTTGCGGCACTCTTCGTAAGAGAGCGGCGCGCCTGCCTCTGTCACCAAACGGGAAAGCAGCTGATTGGCGACATGTTCGGTATCCACCAGAACGCCATCACAATCAAAAATCACCAATGACGGCGACACATTGGTCTCACTCAAATCACAGCCCCATTAAGGTTGGAAGTTTACGCATGTCGTCAAAGACAGTGGCACCCGCCTCAGCCAAGGCACGGCCATCGGTCGCTTTGTCACCCACATAGCCAAACACCCGCATGCCTGCGGCGACCCCTGCTTGAACGCCGGGAAGACTGTCTTCGATGACCAGGCTGGCATCGGGTGCGTGTCCCATTACGCGCGCTGCATGCAGGAAGAGGTCAGGCGCCGGCTTGCCCTTCTCGACCATGGTGGCACTGAAGAGATTGCCGCCGAAATGATCCGCCAGGCCAATTTTTTCAACGGCGTTTTCAATGTGATCCATCACGGAGGACGACGCGACACAACGGGCGAGGCCTCGATCTTCAATAACACCGGTGACGCGATGAACATGAGGGATCGGATCAATCGACTGACGAAAAATCGCCTGGACTTCTTCCTCAATCGCGTCCGCCCAATCAGGTGGCAGCCGTCGGCCAATATCAGCCTCAACGATCTCGGTGGCAGATTTAACGGACCGACCACGAAATGTCCGAAGACACTCTTCGTGTGTTCCGGAATATCCTTCAGCCCTTACAAACTCGGCAAACATTGCGCCTGCAATGGTCTCCGTGTCGACCAGGACGCCGTCACAATCAAAAATCACAAGGGTGGGTTTTTCCATGCGCGGCAGCATAGGCATACGCGCGTAACGGGCCAGTCACTTTCTATGACCAAAATTTACCGGCGGCTTAGGCCTGCCAGCTTGGTTCGCGGGTCGCATGTTCATTGACGAAGGCTTCAAGGTCTTTCACTGCCACGCGAAACTCGCGACCGATCTTCACGGCCCGCAGCTCTTCCTGTCGGATCCAGGATCGCACCGTTGGCTCGCGAACCTTGAGGAGCTCGGCCACGTCCTGCGTTGTCATGAATGGCTTGCTCAGCATTAACCCCTCTCCCAATCCGGACAAATACGCCAAAGTATGTAAACACGTTTGAACAGACGTCAACCTCTCTCAAAATCGTTGAAATGACATATTTAGCGTCTTATCTGTAGACGAGGCGAAAACCGCCGATTCAGCATGAACAGACAGGTAGAAAATGCCCCCAAGTGCCCAGACAGATGAACGACCGGCCAACAGCGCACCCGTGCCCCTCGGTGGCCCAAAGACGATTCTCATGGCGACAGATCTGTCGGCTCGGTCCGACCGCGCCCTGGCGCGCGCCGTCAGCTTGGCGCGCCAGCATGAGGCACAACTCATCGTTCTGAATATCATCGATGAGGACCTGCCCTCCTCGGTGCAGGATCGCGTTCGAGACGCGACGCTGAAGGAAATTGACGACAGCTTAGAGAGGATCGAGGGCGCAAACGCGCTCAATCCAACGGTCGACGCGATCGCGGGAAAAGACTATCGCGACATTCTCGACCATGCCGACAGGGTCGGCGCTGACCTCATTGTTCTGGGGATCCACCGCAACGAAGCAGGCAACAAACCCATCACCGGCACCACGATGGAGCGGGTGATCCGCAAAGGGCGGAAACCCGTGCTGGTCGTTCCCGACAAAACCGACGGTCCCTATCAGAACGTGGCTGTTGGCGTCGACTTCTCCGCCTTCTCCCGCATTGCCATCCGTCAGGCGCTGTCCGTGGCTCCAGGAGCCACCTTCAACGCCATCCATTCCTACCATGTGCCGTTTTCCGGCTTTCAGCGTGGCCGCGACACCCGGAACGCTTATCGCGATCAGCACGAACGCGAGCTGACCCAATTAATAGAAGAGGAACTGGAAACACTCATCGGCTCGGCTACGACAGAAACGCCGCCAGAAATCGCGTTCCGGAAGGTCGTCAAACAGGGAGAGACCCAGTCGGTCATCCGTTCAGAAGTTGAAAACCTCCAGCCGGACCTTTTGGTTCTTGGCACCCACGGTCGTGTGGGACTCACCCATGCCTTGCTCGGAAGTATTGCAGAGAGCTTCCTAAACAATCCGCCTTGCGACGTGCTTGTCGTGAAAGCCTGGTAAGAGGCGTGGCTTATTTGTAGAGCGGCTGGTTATTGCCCGCATATAGCTGGGCGACCTGCTCCGCATAGCCATTGAAGAGCTGAGTCGGAACCCGTGTGCCGGTCCCGAGCAATTCTTCTGTCGCCTGACTCCAGCGGGGATGTGCGACCTCCGGGTTTACATTGGCCCAGAAGCCATATTCACGCGGGTTGATCTCTTCCCAAAAGCTGACTGGCCGCTTTGCGGTAAACGTAAAGCGCACAATCGACTTGATGGACTTAAAGCCATATTTCCACGGCACCGCCAGACGGAGAGGCGCACCAAACTGTTTCGGCAACGGCTTGCCGTAGACGCCGGTCACCAGAAAGGCGAGATCATTGGTGGCTTCGGCAAGCGTGAGGCCCTCCACATAAGGCCAGGGATACCAGAACTGGTTCTGGCCTGACGCCACATCCGGATTCATAAAGGTCTCCATGCGTACATAACGCACACCGGATTTAAGGTTCGCCATTTTGACAAGCTCAGCAAACGGGAAGCCGGTCCACGGCACCGCCATCGCCCAGGCTTCGACGCATCTGTGACGGTAAAGCCGTTCTTCCAGCGGCATGCGCGCAATCAACTCATCACAGTCAAGCGTCAGCGGCTCTTCCACATCGCCATCAATCACCACCTGCCAGGGGCGGATCTCAAGCGCCTGCGCGGCGCTGGAAATGCGTTTGTGGCTGCCAAACTCGTAGAAATTATTGTAGCGCGACGACACCTCTTCTCGGGTGATGTCCCGCGTCAGCGTAAAGTTCGGATTCCGGGGGGCGGGATACTTGGAGGCATTGGGATCGAGGGGGATGCTGCCTCCCGTATCTGCTTCCGCCCCTTCCTCGCATCCAGCGAGGAGCCCGGACCCGATACCAGCGGCGAGGAGACCACTGGTCTTCAGAAACTTGCGGCGATTGAAAAAGACATGCTCAGACGTGGCCTGATTTTCAGACAATTCCCAGGGGCGGGTCTTCTTGATGAGCATCTCAATCTCCTAATCGGTTGAGAATAGAATTGGACCAAAATCAAAAAGGGGCAAGTCACCTTAAAGCGACCTGCCCCCACTTTTGCTCTCGGTTTCGTGAGCGTGTCCTTCCTACGCCTTGCCTCTAGCTCTCCAACATTGAGCGCAGCATCCAGGCGGTCTTTTCAGAGGCTTGCATGCGCTGGGTCAGAAGGTCTGCCGTGGGCTCGTCGCTCGCGTCTTCGGCGAGTGGGAACACTTCGCGCGCTGTCCGCGCCACCGCTTCGTGACCCTTCACCAGATTGGCCAGCATGGCTTCCGCCTTGGGCACACCTGAATCCTCTTCAATGCTGGTGAGGTCCGCATAGGCGCCATAGCTGCCAGGTGCATATTCGCCCAGCGAGCGGATCCTCTCCGCGATCTCATCAACCGCCATCCACAGCTCGTTATATTGAACCTCGAACATGGTGTGCAGCGTGTTGAACATCGGACCCGTCACATTCCAGTGGTAGTTGTGGGTCTTGAGGTAGAGCGTGTAGGTGTCTGCCAACACACGGGTCAGACCTTCCGCGATCTTGGCGCGGTCGGCTTCGGGAATTCCAATATCAATCTGCATGGGTCACCTCCTTGTTTGACCGAAATATAGGCCATCTCTCATCCTCATACAAGGTAGTTTAGAAATATTCTAAAGAAGAAAATATGACAGTATGCTTGGGCTCGCGGGGTCCTTTGGGTAGAGTAAACACCAGCTTCCAGGGGTGCGGTACATAGGGGATGTCGAATGACCATTAAGTTTCTTGATCAAGACCCGATCATCATCAGCCGACGCAAGCTGGTTCAGGGCCTGGCCGCTGGCTCCATAGTGGCCGTTGCTGGCTGCGCCCGAAATCAGGCCATTGGCCGCGACCAACTGCTACTCGTCTCCGAAGGACAGATCGCCCAAATGGCTGCATCCTCTTGGACACAGTTGAAGCGGCAAACGAAAATCTCCAACGACCGCAATCTCAACCGCCGCCTGAACACAGTCGGGAACAATATTGTGCGGACAGCGGGTCTTCAGCGCCAACCCTGGGAATTCACCGTCTTTGACGATGACCAGGCCAACGCCTTCGTCCTGCCCGGTGGCAAGGTAGGATTTTATAAAGGCATCTTCAAACGCATGAAGAATGACCACCACCTGGCGACGGTCATGGGCCATGAGGTTGGACACGTAACAGGCAAACATGCGGCCGAGCGCTATAGCCAACAGGTCGCCGCAGGTGTGGTGACAACCGCGGCCGCTGTCGCACTGGAAGCGGGCGACGTCCGCGGCGGCGCCCAGATCGCGGGCATATTGGGGCTCGGTGTCCAGTTCGGGATCTTACTGCCCTACTCCCGCCGCCATGAGCTGGAAGCGGACCGGCTGGGCATCAACTACATGCACCGCGCCGGGTATGACGCCCGTCAGTCGCTGGACTTCTGGGACAATATGTCGGCGCAGCGCACGGGCGGCTCGCCACCGGAATTCATGTCTACCCACCCTTCGGATGCAACCCGCAAAGCGGCGATCCGTCAGGAACTGCAACGCCTGGGTCTCGCTTAGAAGCACTAAAGGTCCAACAGATGTACCCAAGCTCGCGACGGCGAGCCGGGCGGTCAGCTCGCCTCAGCGGAGCGCAATGCTGAAAGCATTTGCGCGTGCGCCAGAAAATCCCACCCCACCCTTCCTCCTCCTCCGAAATTAAGGGGTATGGGAGGAGAAGGAAGGTCCGGTGCAAGGGGGGATGTGGGGGACACATGCACCGGCGGGGTAGCTTCAGCTGTTTAGGAAAACCCAAGCTCGCGACTGCGAGCCGGGCGGTCAGCCCGCCCCGGCGGAGGCGGCGGGCGCAAGCCCGCATCGCCGTGAGCCAGGACAAACCTTCCTTACATCACCGGCATATAGACAGCCGGTCCGCCCAGTTCGACATAGGCGTCAAGGGTGGCGCTAAGGAAGAGACCCAGCGCCCAGTTGAGCGCCACGACGCATCCGAACCACCTGAGCGCGGATACCAGACCCGTCCAGGTGTCGACCGGCTCATCATGATCCCACAGTGCCGCGAACAACCATGCAACACCGGAAATTTCCAAAGCCGGTACGACCACCAGCAACCACTCAAAAACATCCTCTGCCGGATCAAGACCCAACCGATGGACGAGATAGAGGAACAAGGCCGCACCTACAGCCGCCGTCCGCGCGTGGGCTAGGTTGAACACATTTTCTCTCTCTAGTTCGATATTCATTTTCTTCACCCCCGTGCGTTAAGGCGAGCGACATCGTTCGCTCCCGACACACGGGAAACTCCTTTGCAGTCTTCTTGATCAATCCGGCAGGCACGCAGGACGCCAGGCAGGCGAACGAGAGCCCTTACTGCGAAGAGACGTCGCAGAGCCGATGCGCGAAAACTCGCGCGTTACATCACTGATAAGCCGAAGCGGAAAACGTGAGGCAGGACGTTAAGCGTACGAACCGACAAACACGTCAATCGCAGGGTTTTTCAGCGTTTTGGAATGAACACAATCCATCTGACTATTCCTTCGATTGTTATCGGGACACCGTCTGGGGCCTAACATACAAAAAGCCCCATCCGGATATGGTGGGGCTTTGAAAGTGACTTCGGATAAGCGCAAATACGCTTAGTCGCAAAGGAGCCCGCCCCAGGGCTCCGATTGCCAGCCCATGAATGGGCGCCGATATGTTGTGGTCACTGTCATGGCCGTTTGAGTACACCCGCTGACTCACAACGTCAACAACGCACACCTAAGTTTTTTTGTTTCATCCGCTTAAAGACAAACTTGGACGTCATGTGTGATGCAAGAGTCACAGATCAGTTGCGGGCATTATCGGCAAAGAGAAAATGCCCGCGTCCAAAAACGAACGCAGGCAAATTCAATGCAACCCTAATCCTTGTCGCTGATCTTGCAGCGATTGTTAAGTTTGGTGGTACCGCCGCTTCGGTACGACGCGGTATTGTTGCTGTCAGCGATATAGATGAATCTGGTGCCATCTTTCCGGCAACTCTTATCTTCTCCCTCAGTGATGAAGACCTTGCCCCAGACTTCTGCACCGTCAGGAATGGCGCCCCGGCAACCACTGCCGCCGCTATGCACTTCAAACTTGTCGCTTGTGAGGTCGACAGTGACATTTGGGTCAGTAGAGGACGTATAGGCCTGACCATCCAGATAGACCGAGCACCTGTTTCCTTGGTGGTTATAGCGGACATTGAAATGCGCCACATAGGCGCCGTTGTTCCGATAGGTCATTTCGTTGATCAGCCAGTCCTTGGCGTGTCCTGCCTCGATCATCAAAACGGTACCGATCAAGCCGGCGGATATGGCGGCGATGCTGCGACCTGTCCAGTTTTTCATGAACCCCATTAGTTTCTCCTGTGAATGAATGAAAATCACCGGGCCCCGGCACCCCTCGACAGCCCACGCAAAGCCTAAACGAAGCTTTTCAGACAATTGTTGTCTCAGCGTCTCACGGGCAAGGCGGGTGATCGAACCCAGTAACTGCCGCCTCCCCAGTGCAGCGCACTTGCATCGCCCCCAAGGACAAGCGACCCTTACATCAAAGAAACAAACGCGACCGGAGGAGACGACCATGGCAACGAAGGCAAACTGTTGGGGCGATGAAACGGAATATGATTTCAAGGAACTGACCAGCGGCCTCAACCAATACTTACGGTTGAGAACCAATCCCGTGGCCATGAAACGCTTCGCCACAGAAGCGGACCTCGACACCATTCCGAAGTGCCGCCGCCCGCGCGACGGCGAGCTCATGGCGACGGACCAAATTGTCGGTCAGAGCCGTTGGATCGGCTACACAATCGGCGTCACCATGAAAAACCTCATGGGTCAGCAATGCGGTGCCGTGGTGGGTCTCGCGCCGCGCGATGAAGAGTTTCTTTCCGGCGAACGCTTTCACGGGGTCTGGTATGGCGACCTTGAAGGGAGCGCCGAACATCAGCGCGAAATGTCCTGTGCGAGCCACGGCGACTATGAGGCGCTCGTGACCTCGCCACTGATTTCAGGGCGCATCGACAATCCGGACATATGTCTCATCTACGGCACGCCGGGTCAGATGATTACGCTGATGAACGGGCTGCAGTATCAGAACTATAAGAAGTACACCTTCACCTGTGTCGGCGAGAGTTCCTGTTCGGACTCTTGGGGCAACGCGCTCAAGACCGGCGAGCCCTCCATGTCCATCCCCTGCTATGCGGAGCGCAAGTTCGGCGGCGTGCAGGATGACGAAATGCTGATCGCCCTGCCGCCGTCTTACCTGCCACAGATCGTCGACGGCCTCGCCGCGCTCTCGAAGAATGGCCTGCGCTACCCCATCCCGAACCACGGGATCGACAAGTCACCCATGGCCAGCATCACCCAGAGCTATGGGTAACCAACAAAGATTGGCGCATCACGCATAGAGACAATCCAAACAAAAGCAGTCACCCCCGGATTTGTTCCGGGGGTCCAGGGGCGGATCACACAGGTTTCTATTTGGAACCCTGGATTGTCGGGACAAGCCCGGCGATGACAGCTGAAGGTCGGTCGAGCGCTTGTGTGTTGAGTCGAGAAATCGACGCAAACACCAGAAGGCCACGACTGTGGTCCGGCCGGTCAGGCCGCCCCGGCGGAGGCGGCGGGCCTAAGCCCGCCTTGCCGTGAGCGAAAACAGACTCCCGTGAGCCCTAAGTGAGACTTCCGCAGAACCGCTGGATGCGCTCGCAGGCTTCCGTCAGCGCTTCCGTTGAGGTCGCGTAGGAGATCCGGAAGAAAGGCGAAAGCCCAAAGGCCGCCCCATGCACCACGGACACGCCTTCCGCTTCAATAAGCGCGATCGCAAAGTCTTCGTCCGTTTCGATCACCTTGCCGTCCGGTGTCTTCTTGCCGATCAGCCCTTCGCAGGACGGATAGACATAGAAGGCCCCTTCCGGCGTCGGACATTTAAGACCGGTCGCCTGGTTGAGCATGGAGACCACCAGGTCACGGCGCTCTTTAAAGACCGCGGCCCGCTCCGGAATGAAGTCCTGGGTGCCGTTGAGCGCTTCCACCGCCGCCCACTGGCTGATGCTGGTGGGGTTCGACGTCGACTGGCTTTGCACCTTGGTCATCGCCTTGATGAGCTCGACAGGCCCCGCGCAATAACCGATCCGCCAGCCGGTCATGGAATAGGCTTTCGACACGCCGTTCATGGTGAGCGTGCGGTCATAGAGCTTCGGCTCCACCTGCGCAGGCGTCGCGAACTTGAAATCGTCATAGACGAGATGCTCATACATGTCGTCGGTGAGGACCCAGACCTGTTCATGTTTCACCAGCACGTCCGTCAGCGCCTTCAACTCATCATGAGTATAGGCGGCACCCGACGGGTTGGACGGCGAGTTGAAGATGAGCCACTTGGTCTTCGGCGTGATCGCCGCTTCCAGGTCCGCTGCCGTCAGCTTGAAATTGTTTTCCAGCGTCGTATCGACCGGCACCGGTGTGCCGCCAGCAAGCGCCACAATGTCCGGATAGCTCACCCAATAGGGCGCCGGGATGATCACTTCGTCGCCGGGGTTCAGCGTCGCAATCATGGCGTTGAAAATGATGGGCTTGCCGCCGGGCGCCACAAAGGCCTGCGCCGGTTCATATGACAAGCCGTTCTCGCGCTTGAACTTGTCGCAGATCGCCTGCTTCAGCTCCGGGATGCCATCGACCGCGGTATATTTGGTCTGGCCCTTGCGGATCGCCTCGATCGCTGCCTCTTTGATGTTGTCCGGCGTGTCAAAATCCGGCTCGCCCGCGCCGAGACCAATCACATCGACCCCTTGCGCTTTCAGGTCGCGCGCTTTCTGGGTCGCGGCAATAGTTGCCGACGGCTGAATGCGGGAAAGCGTGTCTGAAATGAAGGCCATGGATATCTCCATCAAAGCGTTTTCAGGATAAGTGGGTCCGGTTATCCGTCCGAAAACGCGACAAAAAATCAACTTGAGCCCGGTTTTGACCGGATCAAAACCGAGATGGCTCAAACGTGGAATTGCGAGGCAGTTCTAAGCCTCTGACGCCGCGTACGCAACCGGCGATCACCCTATTCAGGCCTGTTTCATGGCCTCTGCCAGATCAATATCCCCCCGGGCCTCAACAGCTTCGATAAAGGCCGCCTTGTCCTGCGGCTCCCGGTTCTGGCTGAGTTTCCATTTGCCTTCAAGAGACGTGACCGGCATCTCAAACACCACCAGCGCATCCAGCAATTGCTCGAGCTTGCCCGCATCGAGATCACCCATCGCCCAAGGTGTCGGCTGCGCCGCCTCGTGAGCCTCAGTCATCTGGTGGAGCAGCCGGGAGGCCGCCGCCCGCCCTTCCACGAGTGTCGGCGCACCGCGCGCATGCACGACCATATAGTTCCAGGTTGGCACCAACTGGGCGCAGTCGCCCCAGCTTGGCGAGATATAGCCGTCGGGTCCTTGAAACATCGCGAGCGCCGATGCCGCCCCATCAAACACCTGCCAGTGAGGGTTCGCTTTCGCCACATGGCCACAGAGCACGCACGTCTCTCCCTTTTCTTTGAGCAAGAACGGAATGTGACTCACCTGCAGATCGGTTGTGACCAGCGTACCGAACGGATGGCTGCGTACGAGGTCAATGAGCGCCGCCTCATCCGGCGGACGGAAATGCTCGGGCACATACATGGGGCCACTCCTAATCTGTCTGCATCCAGACCGCGACACCTGCGGCGGTGAGGGCGGCTATCCCAACATAATCCACCAGCGCCACCCTGCCGAGTTCCGCATTGGTGCCGCCTTCAAGCGCCTGAAACACCAAGAAACTCACCATGCTCAGCATGCCGGCAAAGAAAGCGGTCCACCTGAGCGATGGGACAAACGCGGCGGCTGCCAGCAGCGCGCCCACAATGCCGAACAGAATGGCACGGTGGCGCATCAGCACGGCGAGGTCCGGGCCTTGCACGGCAACGCCATACATGCGTTCCAGCTGCGGCGCACCGATCACGCCCATGACCGGCAGGAAATTGATGATCGCAGCCACAAGAAAACCGCCAATGATGAGGATCTGCATGTGTCTCTCCTATTTCGCGAACAGGGCGCCGCTGAGCCCGGGCCGACCCGCATCGCTCACTGACGGGTCATGCTGGCGCGGCACCCCAAAGACCGTGTTGACCGGCACGATGCCCGCCCAGACTGGCCAGTCGAGGTCTTCCGGCTCTTCATTGGGTGCATCGCCGACGCTCACTTTTGCCGCCACCTGATCCAGCGGAAGGCGCACCACATGGGTCGCCTTGATTTCCTGATCATTCATGGGGCGTAGATGAGCCGCGCGTCCCGGCTCCAACCGATCGATCATAAAGTCGAGGGCGGCCAGCTTGTCGTCGCCGGTCACAAGCTCCGTAGGCCCATGCGCCATGACAGAGCGAAACTTCATGGAGTGATGAAAGCCCGAGCGTGCATAGACAATGGAGTCGACCAGCGTCACCGTCGCGCACATGGGCGCGCCTTCTTTTGCGGCAAGGGCCAAACCGCTTTTAGACGATGCATGGAAGAGCAGGTCGTCACCGCGCCGCGCATAGAAAATCGGGATCACCACCGGCGTGGACGCACTGCCCACATAGCCGACATGAGCCACCAGACCTTCGTCCAGAATGGCGTGCACCGTCGCCTTTTCATAATGCGCCCGGTCCGGTGTCCGCCGCGCCCGATAGGGCTTCTTCGTGTCGTAAACCTCAGACATCGAGCGTCCTTTTCGGTCTGGGGAGCAGTTCGCCGCCGCAATTGGGGCAGACCCGGTCCATATCGTCAGAACAGGGCACACAGAAGGTGCATTCAAAGCTGCAAATCAGCGCGTCGCCGGCTTTTGGTGTCGGGCTTTCGCATTTTTCGCAGTTTTCCTTCATATCCAGCATAATGGTCCTCTCGCAGGTCTATCGAATTGGCCCCACCCTGCCGTACAATTGGCCCCTAAATCAGACCCAATTCCTGATTACATTGAGAGCCAATAATTCCGCACCCGCAGGACGTGTAAACCTGGGAGACGACATATGGGGCAATCCATCGCGCTGGTTGAACCGATCAATCTCGACCGCAATGGCGAGAGACCTCTGCAATGGCAACTCTACGAGAGCCTGCGCCTGGCCATCCTGGACGGCCGCCTGACGGCGGGGCAACGCCTGCCCTCAAGCCGCGCCCTCGCCAACGATTTGGCTTTGGGTCGGAACACCGTCGTCGCGGCTTATGAACAGTTGGCGGCGGAAGGATATGTGCTCTCGCGCACCGGCGCCGGGACCGAAGTGGCAGCCCTGCCGCCCGAGACTGTGTTGGAAGTCGGCCGCAGCGAAACCCAGAACCGGCAGCAGGACCCGCGCCGTCATCTCTCGAGCCGAGGCGAAGCGACCATTGCCATCAAGCGCGCAAGCCCACGCTACGAGAAACTGGCGGCACTGCCCTTCCAGCATGGTCTGCCCGCCATGGACTCCTTTCCTCGCGACACCTGGGCACGATTGTTGGCGCGGCGCGCCCGCCAACCGCAATCTCGTCTTTATGACTATCAGTTTGGGCCGGGCTTCCCGGCTCTCCGCGAAGCGATCGCGGCGTATCTCGGCGCTGCCCGCGGTGTTGTCTGTGGGCCGGACAATGTGATTGTCACCGCGGGTGCACAAGCCGCCCTTGATCTCGCCGCCCGCATGACCCTGGACCCCGGCGATCCTGTCTGGATCGAGGATCCGGGTTATCTGGGAGCTCGCGGCGCTCTGCAAAGCGCTGGTGCCAACCTGATCCCTGTGCCCGTCGACAAGGAGGGCATGAACCCGGACGCGCTGCCCGAAGCAACGGAAGACCCGAAACTCATCTACGTGTCGCCCTCCTATCAGTTCCCCCTCGGCGTCACCATGAGTCTCAACCGGCGGTTAGCACTTCTCGAACGGGCTAAAGAAACCGGCGCCTGGATCCTCGAAGACGATTATGACAGTGAGTACCGCTACACGGGCCGACCGCTCGCCGCCCTTCAAGGGCTCGATGGCACCGGCGGTGTCATCTATATGGGGACGTTTGCCAAGACCCTCTTCCCCGCCTTGCGTGTCGGCTACCTCGTAGTGCCGGACAGTCTGATTGATGCCTTCACCAACGCCATCCGCATGACCGGCCAAAGCCCTGCGCCTGCCATTCAGGCAGCCCTCGCCGACTTTATGGATGATGGGCACTTCACTGCCCACATCCGGCGTATGCGCACGCTTTATGCCGGACGCCAACAGCATCTGATTGATGCCCTCAAGCGCGAGACGGGGGATATGTTCACCGTGCCGAAGCTAGAAGGTGGCATGCAGCTCGCGGCCTATCTGGGCGACAATGCAGATGATGTGAAAGCTGCGGAAGCGGTGAACGCGGCCCGCGTGCTCACGACACCGCTTTCAAGCTATTACCTCGAAAGCGCACCCAAGCGGGGTCTCTATCTGGGCTATGCCGGCGTACCGGAGAGCGACATTGATCGCGCCGCCAAGAAACTCGGCCGCGCCATGATCGATGCAGGCTTTTAAAGAAGAAGAACTGGTAGCGTTCGCAGGAAAAGTGGTCCCGGTTTTCCGTCCGCGAACGCGCAAAATGAGTAAAAACAGATGCGTCTCTACAACATGGCCGCCAGCGGCAATTGCTACAAAATCAGGCTCTGCGCCGCGCAGGTGGGCCAACCCCTAGACCTCGTGGAAGTCGACATTTTGAAAGGCGAAAGCCGGACAGAAGAGTTCCTAAAGAAAAACCCCAACGGCCGCGTGCCGACCCTTGAGCTTGACGACGGCACCTTTCTGCCCGAGTCAAACGCTGCCATTTTCTACCTGGCGGAAGGCACACCCCTTCTCTCCGACGACCGGCTTGTTCGAGCACAAACGCTGCAATGGATGTTCTTCGAACAATATAGCCACGAACCCTATATCGCCGTTGCACGCTTCTGGAAATCGATCCAACCCGGCGGCGAAGAAGAAAAGAAACATATGTTTGCCGAATGGCATGACCGCGGCCATCAGGCGCTTGCCGTCATGGAGCGCCACCTGTCCGAGAATGACTTTTTTGCAGGCAACGCGTACTCCATCGCCGACATCGCACTCTACGCCTACACTCATGTGGCCCATGAAGGCGGTTTTTCCCTTGATGACTATCCAAAGGTTCGCACCTGGATTGACAAAGTTTCATCGCAATCAGGCCATATTCAGATGGTGTAACTCTTCGTCAAAGACGAAGGGGACATCGCAGTGCATCCGACATGGAAACTTTTCAGCGCACTTCTATTCGCGCTGACAGGAATGACAGCCTCAACGCTGGCCGCGGGCGACACCCTCCTTGAAACAGTCCGCGCGGTAGAGACACGGCTGGGCGGACGTGTCGGCATCTTCGTTCACGATACAGGCTCGAACGAGCGGTGGGCCTATCGGGCGGATGAACACTTCCCCCTCTCCAGCACATTCAAGCCATTCGCCTGTGCCGCGATCCTATCCCGCATAGAAAATGGCGGGGAGCGCCTGCATCGCGTCGTCGAGTTTGATGAAGCCGACCTCGTGACCTATTCGCCCATCACAAAAGAACGGGTGAACAGCGTCGGCATGAGCATCGCCGAGCTCTGCGAAGCAACCCTCACCATGAGCGACAATACAGCAGGCAATCTCGTCCTCGAAAGCCTAGGAGGTCCAAAGGCCCTTACCGACTACATGCGCGCTATTGGCGATGAGACCACGCGGCTGGATCGCTGGGAGCCGGACCTCAACGAAGGCACGCCTGGCGACAAGCGGGATACCACAACGCCGCGTGCGGCCGCAGGTTCACTTCATCGCCTCGTCTTGGGTCACGTTCTCTCGTTGAGTTCGCGCGAGCAGCTCACCATCTGGATGGAAAACGACAAGGTGGCAGACGCACTTCTGCGCGCCGCCTTACCGGGGAACTGGCGCATCGCGGATAAATCCGGCGCCGGTGGCTACGGCGCCCGCTCAATCATTGCGATCATGTGGCCTCCGTCGGGTGCGCCTATCGTTGCCGCAGTCTATATGGCCGAGAATGAGGCAAGCTTCGCGGAGAGAAATCAGGCCATTGCCGAGATCGGCGCGGCGATCGTGGCAGCGAAGAACAACTAAGTCAGCCTCCCTCACCGAGCGATCACATTCTCGCCTCAAAATGACCCCTGGCCCGGCACAAAGCGACTGACATGTCGCCCCATTGCATCCCTAAAACGTCAGCCTACCGACTAGAGCGTTTCCAAGAAAAGTGCCCGCCTCTGACTTGGCGGTTTTCTGTCCGGAAACGCGTCAACAAATACGCTGCCATATAGGGGACTCACATGGCCATGCTCAACACCACCAATGACCGGCACCTTGTCCGGATCCTCTCCCTTCTCCCACTCGTCCTGGTTTGCCTGGTTCTGAGTATTGTCGGCGCTGCCGCCAACCCATCACCTGGCCTTGCGTATGTAACCCCCAATGACATGCAGCGCGGCGCCCTTCTGCTGAAAGGCAAGGAGCTCGGCAAATATGTCGAAGCCCCGGCGCTGGCCACTGATGTCGACATTCAGGTCACCGGCCCGACGGGGCGCACCCGCGTCACCCAACGGTTTGAGAACCCCGGCGATGGATGGGTTGAAGGTGTCTATGTCTTCCCATTGCCCGAAGATGCCGCTGTCGACACGCTAAAGATGGTGATCGGCGATCGTGTCATTGAGGGTGAGATCAAACGGAAGGTTGAAGCCCGCCGCATCTACGAAGAAGCCCGGGATGCAGGCCAGCGTGCAAGCCTTGTCGAGCAGGAACGCCCCAACCTCTTCACCAATTCCGTCGCGAATATTGGCCCTGGTGAAACGATCATCATCCAGATCGAATATCAGGAGACCATTCGCCAATCGAACAACACGTTCTCACTCCGGTTTCCGATGGTGGTCGCGCCGCGCTACAACCCGCAGCCGACCATCGTCCACACGGTCGATATCGACAAACGCAACGGATGGGGCGTCATTGATCCCGTGCCGGATCGTGACCGCATCGAACCCCCGGTGCAACATCCAGAAGACGGGCCGACAAATCCGGTCACATTGACCCTCTCACTTGATGCAGGCTTCCCGCTCGACCGAATTGTGAGCCACCATCATGAGGTGCGGCTTGAACGGGGCGAGCGCACGGCTACGCTGACCCTGAAAGAGGGCGAGGTTCCCGCTGACCGTGATTTCGAACTCACCTGGACTCCGCAAGAAGGTTCGGAACCCACCGCTGCGCTCTTTAGAGAGACCTGGAAAGGCGAAGACTATCTCCTGTTGATGGTGACGCCGCCTTATGGCGAGGAGGCTGACACGGCCCCTGCCCGCGAAGTCATCTTCGTGATCGACAATTCCGGCTCTATGGCGGGCGAAAGCATGCCGCAGGCAAAAGAGAGCTTGCTGAAAGCGCTGGACCGCCTGAAGCCCACAGACACATTTAATGTTGTGCGCTTCGACGATACCCATGAAGTGCTGTTCGAGAAATCAATCCGCGCCGACCGGGAGAACCTCAACATCGCCCGGCGGTTTGTCCGATCCCTGGAAGCCGATGGCGGCACTGAGATGCTACCGGCGCTCCAAGCGGCCCTGCACGATCCGCTAAACGACACATCTCGTCTCCGTCAGGTCATCTTTTTGACCGACGGTGCAATCGGTAACGAGCAACAATTGTTTGAAGCAATTGTGGATCAGGCGGGTCGCTCGCGTCTCTTCCCTGTCGGCATCGGGTCTGCGCCCAACAGTTATTTCATGACACGCGCCGCAGAAATGGGCCGTGGTGCCTTCACACATATCGGCTCTGAGGCACAAATCGCTGAGCGCATGAAAGAACTCTTCCTGAAACTGGAAAACCCCGCCATGATGGATCTGCGCCTTGTCTGGCCGGATGGCGTCGAGGCGGAAGCCTGGCCGACACCCCTGCCCGATCTCTACCGCGGCGAGCCCATTGTGCTCTCCGCGAAAGTCGCCGAGGACACGGAAGGCACACTGCGCCTGACCGGCAAGACGGGAGACGATGTCTGGGCCATCGATATGGAAATTTCCAAAGAAGCACCCAACCGCGCCGGTGTCTCGCAGCTCTGGGCGCGGCGCAAAATCGCCTCGCTTGAAGCGGCAAGAACCATGGGTGGTGATTGGGACGCGTTCGATAAAGAGATTACCGAGGTTGCCCTCGCCCACCATTTGGTGAGCCGCCTGACCAGCCTGGTCGCCGTCGACAAGACACCAGCACGACCCGCCGGGGAAGATCTGACCCGTACAGACGTGCCCCTCAACCTGCCCGCCGGCTGGGAGTTTGAGAAAGTCTTCGGCGAGCCTGACGCGATGGCACCCCCAATGCAGCGCGCGAGTGCCGGTGCCATGCGCGCAATGCTGGCAGCCGCCCCTGCACCCGTGGTGATGGCGGACGCGAGCGCCGCTCAAGGCATCGCGCTGCCACAGACCGCAAGCGATGCGCCGGCCCTCATTGCGCAGGGGATCATGATGCTTCTCTTCGCACTCGCGTTGCTTACGGCATGGTTTGTGTGGACGCGACAGACCCTCGCGGGATCACTGTTCGAGCGGAGGCGGTGATGCGTATCGCACCGACCTTCCTGCTTGCCGCCGCCTTGGGTGTCACCGCCCTTGGCGGTTGGCAGCTGGGCCACGGCCTGTACATGGACGCCAAGGCCGAGCTTGCACAAACACTCTTGGAGAACGCCTGGGAAGAGACCAAACACACCGGGCAACCGGTAAAGGCGTGGGAGTGGGCCGACACATGGCCGGTCGCTCGGGTGACAGCACCGCGCGTCCAAGGCAGCGCCATCGTCCTTGCGGGCGCGAGCGGTGAGGCTCTGGCTTTCGGGCCGGGCCATCTTTCAAACAGCGCCGAGCCGGGAGCGGAGGGTACAAGTGTCATCGCAGCTCACCGTGACACCCACTTTGAGTTCTTGAAAGAGATGGAGATCGGCGACGCGGTCACGCTGGAAGCAAAAGACGGCGCCAACCACACCTATATTGTGGATGACCTGAAGATCGTCCGCGCTGACGCATCCGGTATCGACCCAACCGAACCGGGTAAACGTCTCGCCCTTGTTACCTGCTTCCCCTTCAATACGACCGAACAGGGTCCACTTAGGTATGTCGTTTTTGCGACAGCCGAAGAAGACCTGATTTGACGCCCTTCAGACCGAATCGACCCAATTTTCCGAAAAAATTCAGTAAATCCTTAGAACTACAAATTTTTCCCTGAGTTCCCCTGCGTTAAATCTGATGACTGCCTGCCTGATATGCACAAATTTAAGGCATGACTTAAATAAAAGTGTCTACTGAATCCTGTTTATAGACCGGTCTTGAGGGCTCGATATTGCTGCGTAGCCAAGCTGTTTCAGGCTGAAATTACAAGTGAGACCAAAGACTTATGGTTCACGCCGTCAGTATTATTCACGACAGAAACAGTTCATGCTTGCATTGCTCCCAATTTCCGTGACAAAAATATGGTGTAAAAATGGGGCATTTCTGAAGATCAGTTTTGCTCAAGGGGGACATGAGTTTTTGTTGAGGAGTTGCCAATAATGGGACTGGAAGGATATCGGCGCCGGGTCAGTGAATCGAAAAGAAAATCGATCATGGAAGCGGCAGGTGCAGAGTTTCAGGACAACGGTTTTACCCACGCGGCTATGGCAGAAATAGCTCGTAAAGCCGACGTTTCAACCGCAACGCTTTACAAACATTTTGGATCCAAAGAAGAACTGTTCAGTTCAATTGTCGAAGCGTCCTACGAAGGGCTCGGCATGCCAAAGAGTGCGGCGGCAGAAGCAAAGACCGCCAAGGAAGCACTAACAATCGCGGCCAACGACTATCTGAACCAGCAATTCGGGTCGGGGATCAATGCGTTGATGCGTGCGATTATTTCAGAGACATCCGGTGTCCCTGAAGTGGGCAAGGACTTCCTGAAAAAGGGCGTGAACGGTCGCAACAAAGACTTTGTCGCCTTCCTGGATGGTCTGGTTGAACGAAAACTTCTCAAGCCGCACGACACAAAAATGTCGTCACTGCAAATCGTCGGCATGATCAAAGAGAACTTTGTCTGGCCGACCATGTTCGACCCGAACTTTAAGCTGCCGTCCAACAAGGACGCCATCATTGAAGAGGCGATCGACACCTACCTCGCCCATTACGGCGCTTGAACCCGCCCTACTTGTTCGCGACAAACATGTAGCGATTGACGCTGAAGAAGAAGGCGCCCAGCTCTGCCAGACGGAGCTGGTCGTCATACCAGCGTTGAATGTCTTCTTGGCTAAGACCGTGTTTCTGCGCATTCCCGCGCACAAACGACCGAATGCCGCGCATGATACCTGCAGCATAGGAATGCGGCTGAAACCCTACGCTCATCATCGGAACGATCTCGACTCGTTGCAGATGAAATCCCGCCCGTGTCAGGCGCCGCGCGAGTGTTGACGGCAGATGCGGGTCCGCCAGATGGTCATCCCAACAGGTGAGAATACGTTTCATCAGATCCGCGTCGCTCGCATGCCAGACAATCGAATCCCAATCCGTGTCTAGAATAACTGCGCGACCGCCCGGTTTGAGCACCCGGTGCAACTCCTTCAACGCCTTATCGACATCCTCCACATATTCATAAACCTGCGTGGAAACAGCAGCGTCGAAGCTTTGATCTGGTGTATCCAGCTTCGTCGCATCGCAGGTCAGAAACTCTGCCTGAGGAAGTGCCGCGCAACGGGTCCTGGCCATCATGACCATGGCATCGCTCACATCCACACCAACAACACGACCTTCGGCGCCGACTATTTTGGCCATCTCTTCGGCCAGCAGACCCGGTCCCGATCCAATGTCCAACACCTGCTCATAGGGTGCGAGGCGAAGAGCATCGAGGGTGGTGATCCGCTGACCGACAACGTCAGGGGTTTGGTACATGGCCTCAACCGCCTTGGCGGCATCCGCATCAAAATCGATCTTGCCGCTCATGCCGCACCCACTTTGCCACTTTCTTTCTGCATGCCTTGGATCATGTCCCGGAGCCGAACCGGCGCGCTCATATCATCAAATACAAACTGCCGCCCGTCGGAGAGATTGATCTGCACCTGACCAGCATCGACAAGTTTCTGCACATAGGATTGCGCGATCGTCACACTGCTCACCGACGTGATGTCCGCACTTACGTCTATCGGACGCCGTCCGCCGGTGGACAGGCTGATCGCATCGGAGGACACAACAATCTCAGAGCCCCGGGCGCGCAGAAACGCCCAGAGATACAAGACCGGCACCGCCACAGCTTCAACAGCCAGAGCCAGGAGCCTTAAGGTCTCCAACGGCGGTTCGCGTCTGTCGGCCCAGAATAAGATGCCGGCCCACAATATGGCGATACTCAGTGCCGGCAGATAGATGGACCAATGCCGTTCAGACCGCATCCCCAAGACTCACCTTTCAACATCGATCATTTCTGTCACTTGCGCGATTGTCCCAGATGCGTCCCCACTTGTTAAGCCTCCTCTGTCCATTTGACCGATTGCTGCGTCTCAGACAATCAGATACACCGGGCCCATGACCCGTTTGCGTGCTGACCTGCTCCTGCTCTTTACGGCGCTCGTATGGGGCGCGGCCTTTGTCGGCCAATCGACGGCAATGGACCATCTGGGACCATTGCTGTTTACCGGCACGCGATTTTTCCTCGCCACTCTTGTCGTTCTTCCCTTCGCCCTCGCCGAAAGCAGATCGGGTCCGCCGCTCAGACGCGATCATATGATGCTCATGGGAACAGTTGGGCTCGTGTTCTTCATTGCCAGCATGAGCCAGCAATTTGGGCTACTGGCAACGACGGTAACGAATGCCGGCTTCCTCACCGCGCTCTACGTTGTCCTCGTTCCCATCATCGCCTTTATGGCCCTTCGTCACCGGCTGCCCTGGATCGTCTGGCCCGCCGCCGGCCTCTCTCTCACAGGCACCTGGCTTCTAGGCGGCGGCCTCTCCGGATTGAACTGGGGCGACGGCATCATGCTTTTCAGCGCCGTCTTCTGGGCCCTTCAGGTCTTGTTGGTGAGCTCGCTTGCCAGCCGCTCCGGTCGTCCCATCACCCTGGCCACATTGCAGTTCGGTGTAACCGCCATACTGTGCCTGTTCTTGGGCGCTCTGTTCGAACCCCTGTCATGGGCGAACCTCATCGCCGCGTGGCGGGAACTTCTCTTCACCGGCATCATTTCAGGTGGACTGGGCTTCACCTTGCAGGCAGTCGGACAGCGCTACACGCCCGCCTCTGACGCCGCCATCATCATGTCGTCCGAAGCGCTCTTTGCCGCCCTCTTCGGCGCCCTCCTTCTCGGCGAACGCCTACCCCTCATTGGATGGGTTGGATGCGGCTGCATCCTGTTGGCCGTCCTGTCTGTCCAACTCGCGCCCCTTTGGCGTCAGAGGCCAACCAGTCAGGCGCGCAGACGCTAGTAGGGATATTCAAGCTGCAGGGCCACAAAACCGGCGCTGTCTCTGCCATATCGGTCCGACAGGAAAGCAAGGATCTGTTCCGGCGCGACCGCCCCAGGCTGGAGCTGCAGGTCTCCCTGCCCGGCAAACACGACGGAAGCCGTCGCATCCACCAGCTCGGATTGGTCTGGTAGGACCGCAAGACCGTTGAGCGTGGTCGCCGCTTGCTCGCCCACAGCCACCGCTTGAGACCGGTAGGTGCGCGCAAACATATCGACGGCAAAGGCCAGCGCGATTTCATCCATGCCCTCTGACAGAACCAGCGCATAGTCATCGCGCGGCCAGCCGAACAGGAAATTGCGTGCCGCGGTCCAAATGTCCCCGGCGCCCAGCTCAAACGCGTCCGAATTGTGCTCTGCGCCGAATCCGTCCAGCGCGAGCTCTTGCATCAAGGCTTCGGCGTGGGCATTACCTGACAGCATCTCCACCAGGTGTAGGGAAATCGGAAGGGACGCACTCACACCAGCTGATGTCGCAACATTTCCGTCCCGCACATAGCGCGTGTTGTCCAGCCATTGCACGTTCGGAAAGTCTTCACGCCTTGTGTCACGCGTATACCAATGACCCGTCGCGCGCTTGCCGTCCAGCAAACCCGTCCGTGCAAGAACCAGAGCCCCATCACAGATGGAGACCAGCATCGCGCCTTTCTGCGCCTGTGCCTGCAACCAATCGATAAGCACCGTATCTTCCGGGTCAAGCACCGCCGGAATGATCACCATGTCCGCCCCCTTCGGCAGCCTGGCATCGAACTGATTGATCGTTTCGTCCGCTTCGATTGTCAGTCCGGGCCAAAGATAAACCGGCCCGGCCTCGGTGGAGACAGCGCGCACCTCGCCGACATCCGCGCGAGAGAGAACACCATAAGGCACCAGGAAGTCTGTGACCTCCGTGCCGCCATTTTGCGCCACGACAACAATGGAACGCTCAGACCCCTTCGCCTCGCCGACCGCCGCCAGCGTCACAAGCACCATCAGAAAAAGGGTGAGAGTCAGAGCCATCCCAACATGGGCGGAAGGGGGAAGAAACCTGGACATGGAACCATTCCTTTCAAGGTCTAGGACCTGATCAAAATGCGCTTGCATGTCTTTGTCCGCAATGACACGATAGAGACATATTCTGCCAATTGTCTGTTTGAAGGGTCCCCATGAGTCACGTCAATAAAGCGCGCCGATCCGCCACCGCACGAAAAATCGTCATTTACACGTTTGAAGACGGCATGATGCTGGACGTTGTGGGCCCCGCTGATGTGTTTGCGACCGCCGCGCAATATGTCGCCTACACGGAGAACGCCGCCCCACCCTACACGGTGGAAGTGATTGCAAATGAGGCAGGCCCCGTGACCATGGCGAACGGCGTGCAGCTTGTCGCCGCAAAGAGCTTTCGGGATGTCAAAGGACCGATCGACACGCTGATTTTTGCCGGTGGCTCGGAAGAAGGCATCGCAATAGCGGAGACCGCCACGGGCCTGAACAGCTGGATCAAGCGGAAGGCTGACACTGTGAAGCGATTGGGCAGTGTCTGTTCGGGTGCTTTCTTCCTCTCGCGGACAGGTCTGCTGGACGGCCATCGCGCAACAACACACTGGATTGCCTGTGACCGTCTGGCCAAAGATCACCCGAAGATTGAAGTGGTTGACGACGCTATTTATGTGAAGAGCGGTGACACCTATACCTCTGCGGGCGTATCGGCCGGGATTGATTTAGCCCTCGCCATGGTGGAGGAAGACCTAGGCCGCGACATTGCCATGCAGGTTGCACGGCATCTCGTGCTTTACCTCAGGCGTCCCGGCGGACAGTCGCAATTCTCAGCGCAACTCGCGGCCCAAAGCACCAAAACAGAAAAATTCGATGATCTGCTGACCCATATTGCAGAACACCCGGAAGATGATCTGAGTGTGCCCGCCTTAGCTGAGCAAGTTGCCATGAGCCCGCGCAACTTTGCACGTCTCTTCAGACAGCAGGTGGGCGAGACGCCCGCTAAATATGTGGAACGCGCACGCCTCGATGCTGCGCGACGGCGCCTCGAAGAAGACGATGACAAAATCGAAGCGGTGGCCGCCTCAACCGGGTTTGGCACTGCCGAAACCCTCCGCCGCACCATGAAACGGCACATGGCGACAACACCGGAAGCTTATCGCGCAAGTTTCGGGGGATAATTTTTTTACGCCTGCATTACTGCAACGTGACCATGACGTAGGGACACGCTACGTCACACGAGCCCATCCTGAAACCGTAAAGACTGGCCGTTGTTTCTCCTTGATTTGGCGCAAGAGGAGAACGAGATTCTGTGCCAAGCTCGCAAACGACAAAGAGCATTTGCCGCGGAGGACCCCATGCGCATCGATCAGGATATCGCCGAGACCATTGTTGATCCCAAGGCCTATGCGGCCGGCACCCCCATCGACGACGCCTTCAAAACACTGCGGAAGGAAGCGCCTCTCGCAATCGCCGAACCGGAAGGCATTGACCCTTTCTGGGTGGTTACCAAGTTCGATGACATTCAGCTGATCGAACGGCAAAACGACCTGTTCCACAATGGCGACCGGGCCGCAGTGCTTACCACGATTGAAGCTGACAAGATGGTTCGCGAGATGATGGGCGGATCGCCCCACCTGGTGCGATCGCTGGTGCAGATGGACAATCCCGACCACATGGCCTATCGGCGCCTGACGCAAGCCTGGTTCCTGCCGCAAAACATCGCAAAGATCGAGCCCCGCATTCGCGAGATTGCGCGCACCTTCATCGACCGCATGGCCTCCTTCGGCACCGAATGCGACTTCGCACGCGACGTGGCTTTCCTCTACCCGCTTCATGTCATCATGGAGATTTTGGGTGTGCCGGAAAGCGACGAACCCAAAATGCTGAAACTCACCCAGGAACTGTTCGGCGCCGCGGACCCGGAGATGAACCGCACGGGCACAACAGATCAGGGAACCGAAGCGGGCGTCAATGCGCTGGCTGAAACCGTCGGCGAGTTCATCGAATATTTCAATGCTATCACCGAAGACCGCCGGGCCAACCCGCGCGATGATGTATCGAGCGTCATTGCCAATGGCCAGATCAATGGAGAGCCCCTCGATCATTTCGCGGCCATGTCCTACTACATCATAGCGGCGACCGCCGGACATGACACCACGTCCCACACCACCGCTGAAGGACTCTGGGCCCTGTGTGACAATCCGGAACAGCTCGCCAAGCTGAAAGCCGATCACTCGCTGATCAATGGTCATATTGAGGAGTCGATCCGGTGGACAACCGCGGTGAAACATTTCATGCGCTCAGCAACAGAGGACACGGTAGTCGCCGGTCAGAAAATCGCGAAAGGCGACTGGCTGATGCTCTGCTATCAGTCCGGCAATCGGGATGAAGATCATTTTGATGATCCGTTCGCCTATCGCATCGACCGTGATCCGAACAAACATGTCGCCTTCGGATACGGCGCCCATGTGTGCCTGGGCCAGCATCTGGCCCGCATGGAAATGCGCATTCTTTGGGAAGAGCTGCTGCCGCGTTTGGAGAGCATTGAGCTCAATGGCGCCCCGGAACGCATGAAGTCGTCTTTTGTGTGCGGCCCCAAATCGGTGCCAGTTCGCTTCAAGATGAATTAGGGGCCGAGCCTATGGCCGACACGGACCTCAAGACCTGGCAGTGCCGCACCTGCGGGTACATCTATGACGAAGCCGTAGGCGACGAGGCCGAGGGCCTGCCGCCGGGCACCTGCTGGGCGGACATTCCGGACGACTGGATCTGCCCCATGTGCGGCACGCCAAAATCCGACTTCGACATGATTGAGCTCTAGACCAGCGCGCGCGGGCTATGAGGCTGCTTTCACGTCACTCAGGAACGTATCGACATGGACGCGCAGCGCTTCCGACTGTTCACCCATTTGCGTAACAGACTCACTGACGCGTTCAGCCGTGGTGCCGGAGAGATCAGCAGACTTCTGAACGCCCGTCATCGCGTGCGCTATTTCCTGCGTCCCGAGAGCGGCTTGTTGCACGCTGCCGCTGATTTCTTGAGTCGCATTGCGCTGTTCATCGATAGCGTTTGCAACAGTTGCCGTGTATCCGTCGATATCCTTGATCGTCTGAGAAATTTCACCGATCGCTGTCACGGAGTCTTTCGTCACCGCCTGGATAGCGGAGATCTGTTCACCAATCTCACCGGTCGCTTTGGCCGTCTGCATTGCCAGTTCTTTTACCTCTGACGCGACCACCGCAAACCCCTTACCAGCCTCACCTGCACGCGCCGCTTCGATGGTCGCGTTGAGGGCAAGCAGATTGGTCTGTTCGGCAATGTCATTGATGAGGTTCACGACATCACCAATGCGCGTGGCAGCATCTTCCAATCCGTTCACCGATTGCGTGGTCCTATCCACGTCATGAACGGCCTTTTGCGTAATGCGTGTCGTGGTCTCGACATTCTTAGCAACTTCCGCAATCGAGTTTGACATTTCTTCTGCCGCCGAGGCCACAACCTGAACATTGGTGCTGGCTTCTTCAGTGGCCGCCGCGACTGACGCCGTTTGTGTTTGACCGTCCTTTGCCACGTTTGACATGTCCGAGGCAGCGGAATCCAGAGTCGTCATCGCTTCGCCGATAACGGTCATAACGGCCTCTAACGAAGTGTGGAATTTGCGCGTGATAGCCTCAACCTCAAGACGCCGTTGTTCCTTTTCCTCCTGATAGGCTTTTTCCTTCGCGGCCAAGTCCTGCGCCTCTTCCGTTCGCTTCCGCAGGATGCCGTAGGCCGCAGCCGTCCGACCGATCTCATCTTGCGTATCGACATCGAGCTCACGGCTTGTATCGCCGTCGGCCAGAACCGCGAGGGCATCAATCACTGCGATTAGGGGTTTGACCACCGCACGGACGACGATGAAAGAAACCACGCCACCGATACTGATCGCGGACAAAGCCATGATCATGATCGTCATGACGGCGCTTTTTTCATGCGCCAACACTGTCTCCAACGAGCGAGCGGTCATTTCCTCAATGTCGAACAAGATCTCTTCGATTTCATGGTCGAGCGCGTCTTCCTCTGCGACCACGGCCGGCGCCTTTTCGCGGGCAGCCGCAATGCGGCCGGTCTGCAACAGGCGGTTCACCTCATTCGCATGCTCTTCATAAACAAGATGAGCCGCATCGAAATGCTTGAGTGACTTGAGGATCTCCTGGTAGCGCTCCCGCGTATGGTCATCCTGGGTAAGCGCAATCGCTGCTTCAGCGATTTCCTCGGCCTTGATCACGTCGACATCAACCTGATGGCTGTATTTCTCGAATTTTTCGATATAGGCCGCCAGGTCGCGCCGCTCCGGCGAGCCAAAGTCCGCAAATCCGGCGCGCAGGGTTCGTTCGAAATAGACCGCCTGCTCAAGTTGAGAGAGCGCCACCTTGGTCACCATTTCGGTGAGGGGCATGTGCTCCTGTGAGATTTCCTCAATCTCGGCCGTGATCTTGTTCATCTGCCAGAGCGTGTAGCTCGCGGTAGCCACAAAGCACGACAGCAAAAAGACGATCACTCCATAAAACTTGGAAGAAACTGAAAGCCGACCGAGTAACTTATGTCCGGCTGAAAGGGCCCCATTCATTGGCGTTCTCCATTGCTACGAACCGTTGAATGGTAGAATTGCAAATACATGATACGAAAGTACTAACATCGTGAAAAAACCATTCCACTCAGGGGGACTATTTTTTCAGGCCTTTCCCGCGCGATTGCTGAAAGCCTGATTGGCAAAGGGTGAGACAAACGAGGCGCCGGTTAAGAAATGCTAACAGGCAACACAGGGAAGATCGCCCGGGAGCTCGGTCTCCCTAAAACCGCCGTTAACCAATTTGGTCCCCGCAGTTAACCATGTCATTCTAGACCCTTGGGATAAGGTGGTCGGGGCGAGTCATGCTGGGGAATTTCAATCGAAGTGTCATTGCGGGGGCTCTGATGTGCGTCGGCGCATCTGGAGCATGGGCCGCGGACGACAGAGCCTGCTTTTATAACGGCACGAACTTCGAGGGCGCTGCCTATTGCACCTCTGCGGGCACGCGCAAAGGACTGGTGGATCACCCGTTCGGCAAGCGCTTTCGCTCTGTTGAGCTGACCGGTAATGCCGTTGTGCACATTTGCGAATATTCAGGCTTTGGCGGACGCTGCATGGTGGTGGAAAAGAACCAAGCTAATCTCGATGCGCTCTATGTGACGAACGTTGAGTCCTATGAAGTGCTGACAATGGAAAGTTCCGGCGCGCGTTTCTTCAACCATGTCGGTTATGCCGACAGCGGCGTCCACAATACGGGCGAATAACAAACCCTAACAGCAACACGCCCAAGCGGACGACCGTCCGCCGGCCGGTCAGGCCGCGCCCCCAAATCCAAAGGAGGCAGGCCGTGAGCAAAGCGAGCTGGCCGGGAGCGCAGACAACTGCCAAATACTGACAGGTGCGGCCCCCCAGCCCCTTTGAATGCGTCTGATTCCGGGCCATATTGGGGTCATGAGCTCACCTAAGTCAGACCAGCCAGGCTTCTCGGAAGCGCCGGGCGCCTCTTTTATTCCAGAAGGGGGCGCTATCGTAGAGCGTGCGCCAAACGGCGACGTGCTGGAGCCTTTCACGCCCCACAAGCCCGCGCGGCCGGAAAAGTCCGAAGGCGGCATTGCCTTCAAGCTGGTCTCCGACTTCGAGCCCAAGGGCGACCAGCCCGACGCCATCAAGGAACTCGTGGCCCAGGTGAACGCGGGCGAGCAGGACCAGGTGCTCTTGGGCGTCACGGGCTCCGGCAAGACCTTCACCATGGCGAAGGTCATTGAGCAGACCCAGCGCCCCGCCATCATCCTCGCGCCCAACAAGACTCTCGCCGCCCAGCTCTATGGCGAGTTCAAGAACTTCTTCCCGGACAATGCCGTCGAATATTTCGTGTCCTATTACGACTATTACCAGCCGGAAGCCTATGTCGCCCGCACGGACACCTATATCGAAAAAGAAAGCTCCATCAACGAGCAGATCGACCGCATGCGCCACGCCGCCACCCGTGCGCTGCTGGAGCGCGACGATGTCATCATCGTGGCGTCGGTGTCGTGCATTTACGGCATCGGTTCCGTCGAGACCTATTCGGAGATGACCTTCACCGTGAAGGTGGGCGACAAGCTCGACCGTAACCAGCTGATCGCGGATCTCGTGGCCCTGCAATATAAGCGCAACGACAATGCGTTTCAGCGCGGCACCTTCCGCGTGCGCGGCGACACGGTGGAAGTCTTCCCCGTCCACCTGGAAGACCGCGCCTGGCGCATCAACATGTTTGGCGACGAGGTGGAGGAGATTGTCGAGTTCGATCCCCTCACCGGCCACAAGACCGACCGCCGCCCGCTGGTGAAGGTCTACGCCAACTCTCACTATGTGACGCCCGGACCGACGCTGCAGCAGGCCGCCACCCAGATTAAAAAGGAGCTGGGCGAGCGCCTCGATGAGCTGAACGCCCAGAACAAACTGCTGGAAGCCCAGCGGTTGGAACAGCGCTGCAACTTTGACATTGAGATGATGCTCGCCACCGGCAGCTGCGCGGGCATCGAGAATTATTCCCGCTACCTCACAGGCCGCAAGCCCGGCGAGCCGCCCCCCACCCTGTTTGAATATATCCCCGACAATGCTCTCATCTTTGCGGATGAAAGCCATGTGAGCGTGCCCCAGATCGGCGGCATGTATCGCGGCGACTACCGGCGGAAATCGACGCTGGCGGAATATGGCTTCCGCCTGCCGAGCTGCGTGGACAACCGCCCATTGAAGTTCGAGGAATGGAACGCCATGCGGCCGCAGACGGTCTATGTCTCGGCCACCCCCGGCCCCTGGGAGATGGAGCGCACCGGCGGCGTCTTCGTGGAACAGGTGATCCGCCCGACGGGCCTCATCGACCCGCCGACGGAAATCCGCCCCGTGGACACGCAAGTGGATGATTTGATCGACGAGTGCAAACAGGTGGCAGCCGCAGGCAACCGCGTGCTTGTCACCACGCTCACCAAGCGCATGGCGGAAGACCTCACCGAATATATGCACGAACAGGGCATCCGCGTGCGCTACATGCATTCGGACATCGACACCCTGGAGCGCATCGAGATCATTCGCGACCTGCGCCTTGGCGCCTTTGACGTGCTGATCGGCATCAACCTCTTACGCGAGGGCCTCGACATTCCCGAATGCGCCCTGGTGGCGATCCTCGATGCGGACAAGGAAGGCTTCCTGCGCTCAGAAACCTCGCTCGTACAGACCATTGGCCGCGCGGCGCGGAACGTGGACGGCCGCGTCATCCTCTATGCGGATCAGGTGACGGGCTCCATGGAGCGCGCGCTCGCCGAGACCAACCGGCGGCGGGAGAAGCAGCAGGCCTATAATGAGGCGAACGGCATCACGCCGGAAAGCATCCGCAAGGACATTGGCGACATTCTGGAGAGCGTCTACGAGCAGGACCATGTGCGCGTGGACACGGGCGAAAGCGGCGCGACGGAACTGGTGGGCCACAATCTGCGCGCCCACATTCAGGATCTCGAAAAGAAGATGAAGGACGCCGCCGCGGACCTGGAGTTCGAGGAAGCCGCCCGCCTCCGCGACGAGATCCACCGCCTGGAACAGACGGAGCTCACCATCGCCGACGATCCGTTTGCGCGCCAAAGCGCCGTCGCCGCGGCATCAAACAAAGACCCCTCTCCCTCAGGGAGAGGGTTGGGTGAGGGTGGAGCCTCCGCCGGGAGCGAAAAGAAGACCCGCCCTCTCGCCCGCTCCGCCGCCGGCAAGGCCGGCACACGGACGTTTAAGAAAAGCGGCCAGACCAAACCAAGGCGGCGCAAGGGGCCTTAGACACCCGCCTTTCGGCACGGCCTCAAGTCCAACGCTGTCTCATAGTTTTCAAGTGACTCGTCTACATTTCGACGAAACCCCGCGTTGCTCCTCATATCTCCTCTTTGAGCGCAATAATAAGCCCAGTAAAGCCCGCGCCGTAAAACCCGATTCACCAATTCCTTAGCTGTTTTTGAGTGCGCATCTGCGGAGCCCAATGCAAAATTGGCTTCACCATGCAAAATTCTAGATCTCTGATTGTAAAGCCGAGCAACTTGCTCTCGCCAGTCAATATCTGAGTCCGTAGAATCCAGAAGCATCGAAACACGCTCGCAGAGCTGATCTGTGACATTAACGGACGACGTAGTGAACAGGGCCTCAAGCGCATTGAGGTAAATAACTAAAGACAGTTCGTTACGTTGAGTGCCGATAGCCTCACCATACCAACTGATGGCATCAAAAAACCGTTTTCCAACAGAGGTGAGCTCATTAGTTCTAACGAAATGGTCCAGCAAACTCCCGCCCATATCCAACCAGTGTGTACGCGGAGGCTCGAACACTGATTTCGCAAAACGTTCCGACTCCCACTTTATGTCCCCGCCGTGCTTATGCGTGTAAGCCAGTGCCCGGTCGGCACCTCCGACAGATATCCTTAGCAGGTCGGGGTTATTAGTATGAACATCCGATAGCCTAAGCCCACGATCGAATGGTGGTGGCGCGACTACTCGAAGGAGATCAAGTGCGAAACGGACGCAGCGTTCGGCAACCACAGCACCTCGGTCGTATTCGAAGTTTTGCAACGGCACTGTCGCGACCCAACTATCACGTCGCAATGAATCTTCGAGAAACTCTTTTCTTTCTTTGGAGATTTTGTCGATATAGACAGCCGGCCAACTTTGATCCCACTTCACGCCAAATGCTTTATCTATTGGCGACGGATTGAGAAATGAAGCCTTCGATCTTTCCCGAACCCTCTCCCTATATAAATTTAGCTCGGGCTCAAGTGCCTTCAAAAACTCCCCCGTACGTTGAAACTCTACAGGGCCAATCGCGAACGAGGTTCTAACACTGTCGAATGTTGGCAAAACTGCAGGAAAGAAATGCCGCCAATCCTGCAACTTTTCTTTTTTTACATGGCGCACAGCCTTGGCTACGACTTTTGAAGCTGTACTCTCAGTCAACCCCTGCTCTCTCCGAAACACCAGTTCACAAAACTGGTACTTTATCGCGTCCTCCAAAGTCTTTTCTGAAACCCGGCCCCGAATGCTCTTATTTGCTGTGATCGCCTTTGAAGCGACTTGAGAGAATGCCCGCGCACCGTCACGCCCTATAATCCAATCACGTTCCTTAACGTGATCCCTGAACCAGAAAGGTCCTTCATTTTCCACTATCTCTTGGAATCGTCTTTCTTGTCCGAGAGATTGAATTGCGACGATCTTGTCGATAACAATCTCAAACTGTTGCAAATAGAACTTGTTGGACAAGTTAGGTTTCCCGCCGAAAAATCTTCTCCAAGTCGTTCGCGAAGCTAATCATTTCAGCATTTACGGACTTTAGATCCGACATCATCTGATCATAGTCAGGAAAAGACTGCTGAATAATTTGCGGAGACTTGCCTTTGGAAGCCTCCTTCTGAAGCTCCTCGCGAAACCACTTTCTATATTCAGCCTGCCACCGATTGAGATGGGGCCTCAGCTCATCATTCAGAAGACTGAGCAAATTATCTATTATACCTTGCCCGCCGTTATGATTGATTTTTTGAATGGGAAATGTTTTGAGGAGCTGCCTGCACACGCCGAAAAATTCATACCATGAGTCAAAGACCTCGGAAACGACGTCATCATCGGTAAATGGCACACCCAGTTTTCGTGTTTTGATTTCCACCCAAGTCTTATAAGCAATCAATCGATCATCTGCGTTTGGTATGAATTTGATCTGTTGACCCCGAACATTGAGAGTCACCTCCTCCACCCGATAGTCTTTCAACGCTCCACGCGGTACCAATTTGAGCACTACGAAGAGGAATACTGCTGAGACGATCGCAATCGTCGCAACCAAAGACAGTGCAATAACAATGCTGCCATCCGAACCAACCACCAGCGATACGAGTGCATTTTCCATCAGCCGTTATAGACTTTCTGATTTCTGCTATTATCGCACTTGTTGGAAAGGCTTACGCGAGCTTCAAAAGCTTGATCAATGATTTGAGTAATGCGCTGAACTGACGAAACTGCATCATTCCAAGTGTAGATTTTGGCAAAACCAGACTTAACGTTGTCAGCTAAACGGGGTGGCAGATCGGCATAATCATATCGATTATTCACCAATGGAAAAGTTGGCAGCAACAGACCTACCAAGCCTGCGCGACCGCCAACCATGGGATTTATTCCAGCGGAAATTTCCCAATCGACGTGTTTCCTAGACTTTGTATTTGGGCCAACGAGGACCACGACCACAGAGGCATCATCAAGATACCCTTCGCGGATCAAACGCTTGATGTAGTCGGTCGATACCTCAGTGTTAATTGCACCGGGCTGGACCGATTTGTTTATAAACACATCTCTGAAGGACTGCTGGAACAGCACTCGGTAGTACTCATCGTCTTGATGATAGAAACTTATGAAGACCTTGTGTTTCCCACGAGTGGCGTAGGTGACCACGGCGGCGCCTCCTCCGATGTGAATCCATAATTTTATCATAGCTTACACGGTTGTCCCTCCACCTGAACAAATGATTCTGCTATGCTGATCACGCGGCGGGCAAATTCCCGCCGTGGGGCTTCAGAAACCCCTTTGTCCATGACATACGGTTACGCACCGTTAGGTTTTACCTAACGAGACATACGTGGCCGGGCGACGGTTACGTATGTCCAGGGTTCACGCCTAAAGGTAATCGGGCCCTCTGTCATGGAGGGGTTTTCTGACATCCGGCTACACGCCTCCATGTAGGCCGCCGGACACGCCTCTCCCGATAACGGACAAGAGAGGCTGACATGACCTCCCCAGATGATCCAAGTGACGGCGATCCCGAAAAGGCAAACGGCAAAGAGGCCCCCGAAGACTCCAGAGAAGACGGGGGAGAAGACGCGCTCAACCTCGCCTACCTCTCCCCTCATGAAATGGCCCAGGGCGAGAAAGCTTGGAGCCGCGCCCACTACGCCAATGCGGACGAGCGCATCCAAAGCGCGCTGGCGCACGTGAACCCGGAGACGGCGGTCACCTTCCTGCGCAAGACTCACGGACCCCAGGCAGGCCAGGAGGCGCTCATGCGCGCCCTCATGGCGGAGCGGCAGCACCACCGCACCGCCGCCCGCTATTGGCTCGAGGTGTATGAGAAGATGATGGGGTGAGCGAACCCTCACCCTTTGAACACCCCCACCCTGACCCTCCCCCTGAGGGGGAGGGAAAAGAGACAGAGAGAACCCTGGCCTCCCCCCCTGAGCGGGAGGGAAAGCAAATCGCAAACGCATTTAAAACCTCCCCCGCATCGCGGGGGAGGTCGACAGGACATCGTCCTGTCGGGAGGGGGTGCGCTATTGGCTTGAGGCCTACGAGAAGATGACAGGCGGCTAGTGCATATCCCCCTTCGGCTTCTCAAAGAACAGCCCGTATCCCAATTCACTTATACATTTATTCAGTATACGAATAACTTCGCTGGCATCGCCCGTTTCTTTAAGGCGGCCCACCATGGCGACGCCACCGGTCTCCACGCGCAAATGTTGGCCATCAAAAAACAGCAAAACCGCATCTTCTTCTGAACGCTTCTTCATTGTCGGCATCCTTTGTTATAAAGAAACAGCTAGTTCAGTATGGAGGCGCGGCAAGCAACCCATGCGTGTATTCGCAGCATTGAGAAGCATCCGCAGATAAAGTGACCAGTTCCCTAGGTGCGACGAGGGAGTTTTTTCACCGCCGCCCGCTATTGGCTTGAGGTCTATGAGAAGATGATGGGGTGACTGAACCCTCACCCTTTGAACACCCCCACCCTGACCCTCCCCCTGAGGGGGAGGGAGAAGAGACGGGGAGAACCCTGCCCCCCTCCTGAGGGGGAGGGAAGGCAGACCGCAAACGCGTTTAAAACCTCCCCCACTGTGTGGGGGAGGTCGACAGGACATGTCCTGTCGGGAGGGGGCGCACTTCAGAATACCCTGACAGCAAAGCCGCAGATTGCTCAAAAAAAGAAATTAAATCCGCATACAGACAATAAAACTCTGACACCAATCGGTAAGGTTAAACGACAACAAACAAGTCTAAGAAATGGGCGAAACAAAGGCAGCAAAGTCCCAACTTAGGACACGAGCGTACGGCGCGCCCATGCTAGAATTTGCCCATGGCGACAAAGCACAAAGGGACGCGACACGTCCGGGTGCTGGCCGTGATCAGCCCCCTCCTGTGGATGTACCTGAGCCCCGCTCAGGCGGAGACGCTCATGCCCGCGATGGGACCAACGGTGCTCACCACCGCTTTCGCAAGCCTCAACGCGCCCTACAATGTCGCTCTAGAGGAAACCCCGGCGCGCCCCATAGTTGCGCCACCCGCCCGCGCGCCCAAGCGGCGCTATTTTCGAAGCAGCCTGACACTGCCCGTCACCGGCGATCCGGCGCGCTTCAAAGTAAGTGGGCTCAGATGGCGCATGGAGACAGACAATCTGCAACTGGACGGGCGGCTCACCGATTTGAAACTCTCCGCGCGGGTCAAAATTCCCTGGTAGGGCATGAACGAGAACTCCCCCTCACCCGTCCTCGTGATCACTCGGACACCCTCTCCCCCTCCCAAAAAGGAAATGGGGGGAGAGGGAAGCGAGCCCGCGTAAGCGGCGAGCGGGTGAGGGGGTGACCATTGTCAAATGAAGGATCGCAAGCGCGGAAGAAACACGGCCTCAAGAACAGCCTTCCACCCAATGCACTTCCGGCGGGCGGCCGACGCGGAAGGAGGTCACCTTGTCGTCTTCCGTTTCAAACACGATGCCCTTCGTGTCCGACAGGGTCACGATATAGTCGGTGCCGACCTCATATTTATTGGGCGCGGTCTCCACCTTGTCGCCCCAGGCCGCCACAATGTCGGTGACCGGGCTGCCGAGGCCGACTCCATTGGGGAGTGCCGGCCCCGTGGTGATGCCTTCCGGCCCGAACTTGCTGACGTCAAACCGCGCGGCATCCCCCTCAACCATCATGAGATAGAGCGGGCCCGCCGGATGCTCGAAGCGCACATAGTGGCATTCGGGATTAATCGGGCCGGACTGCGCAATGGCGGCCACGATCTCAGGATCGGTCAGGTCCACCGTCTCGCCGATCACGAAGGGTCCGTAGCCTGCTTCCGTGAAGGGCCGTACCGGGGTCGCGTCCACAAGAGCCGGATCGCGATCCGGCTCGAATTGAGACCCACGGGGCCGGGGCGTAGCGGGTGTGAGAAGATTAGAGGGCGGCGGCAACGCCGTGCCTTTTTCAATGTCCGGAGAACCGCCCACGTCCGGCGAAAGGTCCAGGCCCTCAATCGCCGCCATCGCAACCGTGATGCCCGAAACCATCAGGGCCACCATCAAGGCCGCCGCACTCACTAACCCGAGAACACGCTTCATGACCACCAACTCCCAACACACCCCCAAAGAACTGAAGGTCGAGTGTGACCCGGATTAACCAAAGAAGAAAGGGATAGAAATCAACCAAGGCCACAAGCATGGCCCGGCCGAGCAGGCCCCTCCCCCAAAAAGGGAAACGGGGGGCCGCGAGTAAAGCGAGCTGGCCGCGAGCGCGAAAAAGGCGCGAAACCTGCACCGACAGGTCTATGACGCCACGACTCTGTTCCATATTGGCACTGATTGCCGTCTTTCTGGGGGTCTCCTCGCCCGCACGGGCGCTGCCTCAGGTGGAATTGCGCGGCGCGGATTCTGAGATGACCTCCATCGGTATTGAGCCCCGCCTGCCCGCCTCACGGTTCCTTGCCTCTCGCACCGGCCTGCGCACGCCTCTTGCCCGGGAGGCAGAACGTCAAAGACAGCGCATGCCCGTAAGCGCACCGCGCAAGGCACCCAGATGGTCTTTGGTGAAGAGCCAGTTCGTACTGCCGCTCATCAATGAGCCGGCATCGATCCGTCTCCGCGGCCTGCGCTGGCGATTTGAGACAAGCAACATGCGCCTCTCGGGCAAGATCAATAAGATGACCATCGCGGGCCGCTATAGACTTACCTGGTAAGGCGACCTGTGAGTCCCCACGCCCATCTTAGGACTCAGGCTAATTGTCGCACCTCGTCGCTGGTTTTGCATTCTGTTAAGCCCATCTGCCTAGACTTCTCGCATGGGTGCGGAAAAAGAAAACACACCGGCGCTGCAAGCGCCGAAAACGGTCGGCTTTGCCGATATCTGGTACGCCGCTCGGGCGCATGAAAAAACCTCCATTCCATCTAAGACAGATCTGCCTCTCTCTACGCTCGTGAGTTACATGCCCAACATTGCCATGTTGAAGCACGAGCCGGACGGCCGCGCGCGTTACACGCTCTTCGGCACCGGACTGGCCAATGCCTTCGGGCAGGACCTGACCGGCCAATATGCAGACAGCCCCATGAACGACGAGGCCCGTATCGCCCTGGAGGAGGTCATCGGCGCTTTCTATGCGGAACATGGTCGCGACGCGCTCTTCGGCCGCTGGACCATGTCCAAGGCCCGCACGTCAACCGGACGTCTCATTGAGTTTGAAAACCTGGCCCTTCCCTATCGCGAAGCGAACGATGACAGCATTCGCTATATTGCATATGCGATTACCCTCACCACGCTCGACTATGGTGAGGGCATGGTGGAGCGCTTTCCGGACACGGCAACCCGCATGTTCAATGCCGAGACAGAGAGACCCGCTTGGCTTTATCAGGACCCCGACGCCGCTGCCCTGATCATTGAACCCAATGTTGCCTGAAATCCAGCTCGCCTAAACGCTGGCCCCCTCCCGCGGAACCCCCTACAAATAAGGGATGGCAGACCACGCACTTCTTATAGGCACCACGGGCATGCTCGCCCCGGTCGCCCGGCAGATTGTTGGCGAGAGCCAGCATGCAACCTTATGCGCGCGCAGCGCGGGCAGTTTTTCGTTCGGCGAAAGCTTTCTCGATGACAAGGTCATGCGGCTCCCGCTTGATTATACGGACGAGACTCATTTCCTCGACACCCTGAGGGTCCGCGGCCCCGTTGACCTGGCGTTGACCTGGCTCCACCCGGAAGCGCATGACCTTCGCAACGCCATTGCCGACTGCGTCATCCCCGGCGGCAAGATCATTGAGGTGATGGGGTCCGCATCCGGCAAACCGGACGGGTTTGCAGATCAGAGACTTGAAGCCATGCAAGCACACGCCGGCAAGACCTACCGCCAGGTCATTCTCGGTTTTGTTGTCGAGGGCGATACATCTCGCTGGCTCACTCATGACGAAATTTGTGACGCGACGCTGCGCGCCTATCGCGGCTTTGACACCCGCACCATTGCCGGAACGCTGGAACCCTGGGAGAAGCGGCCATGAAACATCTAATGGCGGCCTTGATCGCATTTTTCGCCACGCCCGCTCTCGCCGATTTCACCGCGACACCCATGGCGCCACCGCCACAGGAAGTGATTGATCTTGCCCAGGATGACCCGGACTGTTTCATGCCTGATGATTTCGACACCAGTGACATGTGGACCGGCGCCACCCTCAGCGCCAATGCCCGCCTCCATCTCATCCCCTGCCAAATGGCGGCCTATAACATGGCTGTAAAGGTGATCCTGGAGCGCAAAGACGACGAAAGCGACACCTCCACCTGGGACACACTCAGCTTTGCGCGGTACAGCGATGAGCTGGGCTGGTCCGCGTCAGACATGTTGATCAATGCGGATATCGACGCAGAGACCGGCCGCCTGACGGAGTTTGTCAAAGGGCGGGGCATTGGCGATTGCGGATCAGTCGGCACCTGGATCTGGAATGGATACGGGTTTGCGATGATAAAGTATGCCTATGAGGGCGAATGCAACGGCCGACTCGCAGATGAGTGGCCCATCATCTATCAACGCACCTCTGCGCCGGACTCCGCAAGAACGCCAGACGCGGTCATCGACAATCCCGACCAAGAGGTAGAGTGGGCAGATTGCTCCGTCGCGCCCTTCTGCGAAGACCGGGACTATTTCAAGGACTTCCTGGTCGCCTGCCGCGCTCAGCGCCGCGACGGTTCGCGTTTCTGCTCTGCGAATACCTATGTGCACAACGCCAACGCGCCCGCTGGGTTTGACTACCAACTCCGCGTCTCGCGGGAGCGCATCAGCGCCCCCCTCCGCATTTCGATAATCGCGGTCGACAATATGATGAGCAGGAAAGACACGGTCGATGTCCATGTGGATGGTGTGCGCCAAATTCTTTTGGCACCGGACGAAATCGAGACTCCGGACTCCATCAATGAATACTTCATCGGTCCACAGGACCTCACCGACGGTCTGATCGAGGCCATGAAGGCGGGATCCTCTGTTCGCTTCGACTATACGAATGAAGCCGGCGAAGATGTCACCGTCAGCTTCTCGCTCTCTGGCCTGACGGCTTCGCTCCTCTGGATGCAGGAATTTGGCGGCTTCTGACCTCACGAACCTGTGCATGGACGTCTAGCATCGCACCTCTATCCTGAAGACATTGTTTTCTGAGGGGTCGACCAATGCGCTTATTCGCCTTACTCACAGCCATACTAATGTTCTTTGTGGCACCCAGCTTCGCCGAAGACGAAGCGGCCGCGCGCGAAGGCACCATGTCGCTTGCGAACATGCACACAATTCTGGAACGTTTGGACAAGGATCTGCAAAACCAGAACGGAAGCTGGCAGCTCACCGTCGCTGACATACCCGTCGTGATCGTCACCGACGACTCAAACAATCGGATGCGGATCCTCGTCGCCATCCGCAAGGCAGACACGCTGACAGAAGAAGATCTCATCCGGATCATGCAGGCGAACTTTGATAGCGCCCTTGATGCCCGCTATGCAATTGCCAAAGGCATTCTGTGGAGCACCTTCATCCATCCTCTGAGCACACTGCATGACGGTCAGTTTATTGAGGCCATCGGGCAAACGGTCAATCTCGCCCGCACCTATGGCGCGAGTTACTCATCCGGCCTGTTGCTGTTCGGCGGCGGTGACAGCGGCGCTATTCAGCAGCGTGAACTGATCGATCAATTGCTGAAACAGGGTCAGCCCACCTGAGACATCAGCTCAGCAGATACTGACCGACATCTTTCACGTCAAACACAAGCGAAATCCAAAGGGTCGCGAGCGCCAGCACATACCAGACACCATAAACGCTCCTTTTTTCAATCCGTGGAAAGCGGCGCGTCATATAGATCGCAGCAGGCGTCCAGAGCACAAGGTGCGTGATACCCCACAAATTGTTCCAGCCTGCAGCGTACCCGATCAAGAAGGTCGCCGGGATGGTGAGAAACATCGCCAGAAGAAGCCACCGCGCTTCCACACCGAAAAAGGCAAAGATGAGGGAGCCGAGAAACAAAACCACTCCCATCCAATTCATCCACCACTGCACCCACAGCGGTAGAGCTGATACATAAGCGTCCTGTGATGCCTGCAGGTCTGCAAGAATAGTCATTAAATCGCCGAACATGGGTTCCCCCTCCCTCACCTTGATTGGTTCTTGTTATTGATCACTATTGTCGAACCTTTGATGCGAGCCTGCATCTCACAATCACGTTAGACAAGAAGAAAGAGCGCATGCCTGCCAGGGGAGAAAAAAGACACGCTGAGAAAGCCCTCCTCACGCACCCGGAATGGGTGAAAGGTTCTTGCGGCTGCGGCATTGTGCAATTCGAGATCAAATATCCTGCTCGCTGGGCTTATCACGATCATTCCATTGCGACACGGCAGGTTATGGGGTCAGCGTCCATCACCTATGTTGGTTCCTGGCGCAAAAGGTTCCGCTTTACAGACGGCGAAGATGCGCTCACTGAGTTCAGAGACGAGGAGAAAGGCATTACGCGGCGCTTCTGCATCGAATGTGGCACGCCCATCGCCTACGAGCGTGACGCCTCGCCGCACATGATCAACACACCACGAGGATTGTTTAAAGAGGGTGTCGGACGCGAACCACGCTATCACGTTCGCATGGGCGAGATGCCTGACTGGGCGTACACAGGCGAACAGGTCAATCCGCTCAAAAACTATCCAACGGTTCTGTACGAACGCCCGCGCAAATCGAAAAAACGAAAAGCACCCGATGACATGTTTTAGGTCACGGGATTTAGCCTACGCCTGCTCAACGTCCGGGTTCACCCGGGCATATCCCTCTTCGCGGACCCGGTCCATGTGAGGCACCACAGCGTCGTGAGGCGTGCCGAGAGCATGCAACACGTCCGACGCCAGCTGCAGCGAGGCCTCCAGCGTCTCTGGCACGATACCGGTGGCGCCAAGCTCCATCAGCTCCTGAGAGTGCGTGAGGTCATGCGCCCTCACAAAAACAGGGAGCTTCGGCCATTTGGATCGCACGGACGCGACACCTTTGGTGCTTGCGGCATAATCATTCAGCGTGATGACAATGGCTGCGGCCCGGTCCGCGCCAACCCGTTCCAGCACGTCATGGCGCGCAGCATCTCCATAGAACACCGGCTCACCGCTCTTTCGCGCTTCCTGCGCCCGCGCAACACTCATATCCAGCGCCACAAAGGGAACCATCTGTTCGGACAGCAGGCGTGCTACTGTCCGGCCGACACGGCCATAGCCCGCAATGATGACGTGCCCACTCAGATCATCATCAATTGCCGACACTTCAACCTCTTTCTCTACGCGGTAGCGTCTTGCAATCAAAGCGGAGACGCCGTTCCCGGCAATCATGAGCAAAGGTGTGAGCGCCATCGAAACACCAGCAACGATGAGCATATATTGCGCGACATCCCGATCCAGCACGCCCCCTGCCATCGCTCCGCCAATGATCACAAAGGCAAACTCACCACCGGCACTGAGCAGTAACCCTGTCCGCACAGCTTGACTGGCTGTAACACCGAAGGCGACCGTCAGTGAAGAGATCATGATTGCTTTGAGGCCGATCAGGCCGATGACGCCCAGGAATATGTCATAGGGCATCGCCTGCATGATGGCGAAATCGAGCCCCATTCCGACACTGATGAAGAAGAGACCCAGCAGAAGCCCTTTGAACGGCTGAATATCAATCTCGATCTGAGGTCGAAATTCAGTTTCGGATAAAACAAGGCCCGCCAAAAAGGCCCCCAATGCCATGGAGAGGCCGGACTGACCCGTCGCCCACGCGGTACTGAGGACCGCGAGCAAAGTCAGCGCCATGAAAAGCTCAGGCGAACGCGCCCAGGTTACCAGCCGAAACAGATAGCGCAGCGCATAGCGACCAACGATGAGAATAAGCGCGATCGCAGCCACAGCCTGCAAAACAGCTAAGCCGATCAGTTTCGCCAGGTCCAACGGCCCCTCCGCCCCACCATTGGAAAGAATCGCGACCAGCATGATCAGGGGCACCACGGCCAGGTCCTGAAACAACAGAATAGAAAATGTTCGACGTCCCATCGGGGTCGCAAACTCACTGCGCTCGATCAGCACCTGCGTAACAATCGCTGTGGAAGAGAGCGCAAGCGCAAACCCAATGACCACTGACGCTTCAATGGAATTGCCCCACATATTGGCGAAGAGCGCGAGCACGGTGCCACAGACGAGAACCTGCAGCCCGCCGAGGCCAAAAATCAGCCGGCGCATGGCAAGAAGGCGCTCAAACGGCAATTCGAGACCAATGGTAAACAGAAGGAAAACGACGCCTAGTTCTGCAAGTCGGGCAACGCCTTCGGTGTCAGAAATCACTTCCAGTCCGAAGGGACCGATGAGGGCCCCAGCAGCCAGATATCCGAGCACGGGACTGGCTCTCATCCACTGAAACAGGGGAACAATCAGCACCGAGGCGACAAGAAACACTACGATCTCGCGGAGATAGGGAATGACCTCCGTATGCCCTGCACCCGCTTCCACCAGCCCAATCTCCATCACTAATACGTGTTGCGGCCATGCCACGAACCCGCCTGCTCAATTTGAGCGGTTTTACTTCAGCCGGAAGGCCCCTATATATGGAGGATAGGGGATCGACGTTAAGAAAGAAAATAAATGACCGCCGACGGGAGTGTAACCGCGACACCGCCATCAAGGCTCGTACGTTTGATGACCCTCGCCCGCATCGCTGGGAGCCGCTTCCCATGATGTACCTGTCGCTGATCAGCGGTTTTGTCATTCTGCTGTTTTGCGGCGACCTCTTGGTCCGAGGTGCGGTCTCCCTTGCCCTCAAATTAGGCATCCCCTCCATGTTGATCGGTTTGACGGTGGTGGCCTTCGGCACATCAGCGCCTGAGCTGGTGGTCTCGATTCGCGCAGCCCTGACAGGCGCCAGCGGCATCTCTATCGGGAATGTGGTTGGCTCAAACATCGCGAACGTCCTGCTGGTTCTCGGCGTACCCGCCCTGATCTATCCCACGCTATGCGATCAGGTGTCGGTCCGCCGGAATACCGTCTTCATGGTGTCCGCCACAATCATCTTCATTTTCCTGTGTCTGTTTGGCGAACTGGTCTTCTGGCAGGGTCTCATTCTCTTTACCCTCGTCCTGCTGTTCCTCGGGTATGTCGCGACCCACGCCGTCAACACCGCCAACGGATCGGGCACCGCCGCGATCGAAGAAGAGTTCGAATTGCCGGACGAAAGTTCGGGGCTGCCCCAAAACCCGTTCATGATTTTGCTCTTCTTGGCAGCTGGCGTTCTAGGGCTGCCACTTGGCGCTCATTTCATCGTTGATGGCGGCACAGACATTGCCCGCGCCTTCGGCGTCTCAGACAGTGCGATCGGCTTGTCGCTCATCGCGTTCGGCACTTCACTGCCAGAACTCGCCACTACAGTGATTGCCGCCCTCCGCCGCCAAGCTGACATTGCCGTCGGCAATGTTCTCGGCTCCAACCTGTTCAATATTCTGGGTGTCATGGGCATCACCGCCATGGTGGCGCCGATTGAGGTCCCATCGGCATTCATTTGGTTTGACCTCTGGGTCATGCTGATTGCCGCCCTGTTGGTCGTCCCCTTCGCTATGGCAAAAGGGACAATCACCCGCTCTGCCGGCGCCTTCTTCCTGGTTGGCTATGTCGCCTATCTCTACTTCCTGTTTGTTGCGGACCGTGCCGCCACCATGCACGCGGTTTAAGCGGCCACGATGACCTCGTCTGCCATCAAAAACGTCCTGATAACCGGCGGAGCGCGGCGGATCGGTCGTGCGATCGCCCTTGGACTCGCCGAAGACGGTTGGGGCGTCGCGATCCACTATGGCCACTCAGCCGATGACGCCAACCAAACAGTCCAGGACATTGTGAGCCAAGGTGGTCGGGCGGCAGCCTTCCAGGCAGATCTGGCCGACGTAAGCGCCCTCTCTCCGCTGGTGGATACCGCACGGACCGAGATGGGCCCGCTGACGGCGCTGATCAACAATGCCTCTGTGTTTGCAAATGACGACCTTGAGAGCCTGACGGAGGACAGCTGGGGCACGCACCTGGACACAAATCTCCGAGCGCCCTCGTTCCTGGCGCAGGCCTTCGCAAAACAAGTGCCTGATGGCGAAACCGGCAACATCATCAATATGATCGATCAGCGGGTGTGGCGCCTCACGCCCCGCTTCCTGTCCTACACGATCTCCAAAGCGGGTCTATGGACATTGACGCAGACCCTGGCCCAGGCACTGGCGCCAGCGATCCGCGTGAACGGCATTGGACCGGGTCCGACACTCTCCAACGACCGGCAGTCCAACGAGGACTTCGAGGCACAAGCCGCCGCGACTCTGCTCCAACGTCAGATTTCGCCGGAAGAAATTTGCGCCGCTGTTCGATTTATCCTTGCCAGTCCGTCCGTGACGGGCCAAATGATCGCTCTCGACAGTGGTCAGCATCTTGCCTGGGAGACCCCAGACGCTGTCGGGCCCGAATGATCTGGTAGAGAGTGAAAAGGACCCGAATTCCATGAGCCATCGCTCCTCAAACAATGACGACGCGGAGAACGCGAGTTTGGATAATGTCACTCGCTTGCGGATCGCAGACGGGGCCCAGTCAGTACGCCACGTCTTTGTCCGGGATCTGGTCTTGGATGGGGAAATCGGCGCCTATGCCCATGAAAAGGACGGGTTCCGACAACCGATGCGCTTCAATATCGACCTGACTGTGCGTGAGGCAGCCCACGGAGACGCCCTGGAAAACGTCGTCTGCTATGACCAGATCGTCAACAAAGTCAAAAACTTGCTCACCGAAGGCCACGTCAATTTGGTGGAAACCCTGGCCGAACGCATCGCCTCAAGATGCCTCGAAGACGCGCGCGTCGAGTGTGCAAGAGTTCGAGTAGAAAAACTTGCGGCCATTGCAGAAGTGGCAAGTGTTGGTGTGGAAATCGAACGCAGACGGGCGATCTCCTGAGCTTCAAAAACGCCCTAGGTGAAACGAAAAAACTACCTTTACGTCGTTGAATTTTTTCACATTTTTGTCACAAGCAAATAGACAGCATGCGGACATTTGTGCACACGCACACGTTCTGCGAATTAACCATAAGGTCTAGAGGTGATTTTTGCCGCTGAATGTCGGGAATGCTTCAGCGAATCAAAATAACTCTTTATTTTCAGAGGGTTACAAATGGTCGATTTGGACCCAATATTCGAATTATCCTTGTGTCACAATCAGTTGCATCGAATCCCTTGAGATTCTCAACAAACTTATCCACAGGCCATAGGTGAAACAGATCGGTCCAATAAAGGGCCTGCTTTTGAGGAATAAAAGTCGGGCAACATCGGTCCCTCTATTCAACTGTGCTAGGTCACTACTACATCCATTTGAACACCGAAATCTTCACGCAGAGGCCGCTAGGAACCGAGATGAGCAAAGACGCGATCCAAAGTGAGGCAGAGCCGCTTCACGGCGCCACTTTGATCGCGGAAAAGGTGAAAACCCTGCCTGACAGCCCCGGCGTTTATCGGATGTTGAAGGGCAATGGCGATGTGCTCTATGTCGGCAAAGCTCGAAGCCTGAAAAAGCGGGTGACGAGCTACACCAAGCTCGCAGGCCACTCCAATCGCATTGCCCGCATGATCGCGTCGACGGAGGCCATGGAGTTCATCACCACGGCGACAGAGACCGACGCACTGCTGCTGGAAGCCAACCTCATCAAGCAGTTAAAGCCGCGCTACAACGTCCTGCTGCGCGATGACAAGTCGTTCCCCTATATCCTGCTCACCTCGGATCATGATTTCCCTCAGGTCGTGAAACATCGCGGCAGCCGCTCGAGAGAAGGAGATTATTTCGGTCCCTTCGCCTCAGCAGGTTCCGTCACCCGCACCCTCAACACCTTGCAACGAGCCTTCCTGCTCAGATCCTGCACAGATTCAGTGTTCGACTCGCGGACCCGCCCTTGCCTGCTCTATCAAATCAAACGCTGCTCAGCGCCCTGCACCGGCGAAATCAGCAAAGCGGATTATGCGGAACTGGTCTCCGAGTCGCGCGACTTCCTGCAGGGCAAAAGCCGCCGGACACAGGAACACCTGGCCGAATTGATGGAAGAGGCCAGCGCCAAGCTCGACTTTGAAGGAGCTGCGATCTATCGCGACCGTATCCGAGCGCTCACCAACATCCAGTCTCACCAGGGCATCAATCCGCAATCGGTCACCGATGCTGATGTCTTTGCCGTGGCCGAAGACAGCGGACAGACCTGTGTCCAGGTCTTCTTCTTTCGCGGCGGTCAGAACTGGGGCAACCGCGCCTATTTCCCAAGGCACGAGAAAGGGTTCTCACGACCGGAAGTCCTCGATGCCTTCCTGGCGCAGTTTTATGACGATCGGCCCGCGCCGCCGAAGATATTCCTGAGCGATGATGTGCCTGGCCGCGCCCTTCTGGGCGAAGCGCTGACCATTCGAGCGGAACGCCGCATCAATGTCTCCGTGCCTCGACGTGGCGAAAAGCGGGAACTGGTGGAGCATGCGCTCCGTAATGCCAAGGATGCTCTCGCCCGCCGCCTGGCTGAATCGGCGACGCAGCGCAAACTGCTGAACGAGTTGGCAGAGATTTTCAGCCTCGACACACCGCCGGAGCGCATCGAGGTCTACGACAACAGCCACATCCAGGGCACCAATCAGGTGGGCGGCATGATTGTCGCTGGACCCGAAGGGTTCCTCAAGAACCAGTACCGCAAGTTCAACATCAAGGGCGACGATATCGAGCCGGGTGATGATTACGGCATGATGCGCCAGGTCCTGACCCGGCGGTTCACCCGGCTGCTGAAGGAAAGTGCCGCGGCGGCTGAAGCGGAAAGGTCAGAAGAAAACTCCGAAGAGACCCCAGTCGACAAACGGGCCAATGGGTGGCCTGACGTGATCCTCATTGATGGTGGACAAGGCCAGCTCTCAGTGACCATGGAGGTGATGACCGACCTCGGCATCGACGATGTCGCCGTGGTCTCCATCGCCAAAGGACCCGATCGCAATGCCGGACGCGAACGTTTTTTCATGCCCGGACGAGAACCTTTCTCGCTGCCTGATAAAAGCCCAGCGCTCTATTTCCTGCAGCGCCTGCGGGACGAAGCTCACCGCTTTGCCATCGGCTCCCACCGGGCCCGCCGCGCCAAACAGGCCAAATCAAACCCGCTGGACAATGTCCCAGGTGTGGGCGCTGCGCGAAAGCGTGCCCTGCTCCACCACTTCGGATCGGCGAAAGCGGTCTCACGCGCGGGCCTCACGGATCTCAACTCTGTCGAGGGTATCTCTGAAAAAGTCGCCAAAGCGGTCTATGATCACTTCCACGGGACACCCGATTGACACGAAAGCGGTGCTAAGGTGCGTACATGAATCAGACAGCCGACAGCAAACTGGACAGACGGACGGCAGTTCTCACCAGCCTGCCCAACATGCTGACCTACGCGCGCATCTTGATGGTGCCCGCTTTGGTTGCAGGGTTTTATCTGGAAGGCACCGCCGCGAATTGGACGACCCTTGGGATTTTCATCCTCGCCGCGGTCACGGACTATTTTGACGGCTATTTTGCCAGAGCCTGGGAGCAGACCTCAAACCTTGGACGCATGCTCGACCCAATCGCAGACAAGCTGTTGGTCTCTGCCGCCCTGTTCATGCTGATTGCCAATGACACCATCAGCTGGGGGTCTGTTCTGGCGGCAATTATTATTCTAAGCCGTGAGATCCTGGTGTCTGGCCTGCGGGAATTTCTGGCACAGGTGCGCGTCAGCGTACCGGTGAGCCAATTGGCAAAATGGAAGACAGCCATCCAGATGATCGCCATTGCCTTTTTGTTGGCCGGGGAAGCCGGCGAGGCCATTGTGCCTGGCACACAACAGGTGGGCATCTGGCTACTTTGGATTGCCGCTGGTCTCACCCTATATACCGGCTATGACTATTTTCGAGGTGGGCTCCGTCACGTCATTGAAGACGACGAAAAGTCCGCACAGTAAGGCCGCACGTCAATGAAAGTTCTCTATTTCGCATGGTTTCGAGATCGCATCGGCCTGGCTGAGGAAGAAATCGACATTGCCGACGCCGAAACACTTTCCGTGCGCGACTTTATTCGAGAGCTTGCGAAACGCGGTGAGGGATATGCCGCCGCCTTTGACGACATGAATGTCGTCCACGTAGCGCTTGATATGCAGGAAGTGGATCATGACACCCTGATTGGCGGCGCATCAGAAGTCGCCTTTTACCCTCCCTTCACAGGCGGCTGACCATGGTCCGGGTGCAAACAGAAGATTTTGATCCGGGGGCGGAGCTCGACAGCCTGGTCGCCGGGCAAACCAATATCGGCGCCTCTGTCAGCTTTGTCGGACATATGCGATCCCGCAACGATGATCGCGACGTCGAGACAATGACCCTCGAGCATTATCCCGGCATGGCGGAAAAGGCACTCGGCGAGATAGAGGCGGAGGCCCACAAACGCTGGCCCCTCCAGGCAAGCACGGTCATCCATCGCGTGGGGCCCCTGAAGCCGGGTGACAGGATCGTGCTGGTGATCACCGCCTCCGCCCATCGCCAGGCTGCATTTGAAGCCGCCGAATTCCTCATGGATTGGCTCAAGACCAAAGCGCCGTTCTGGAAAAAAGAGTCCGGCCCGGAAGGCGACAATTGGGTCTCCTCGCGCAGCACAGACGAAGACGCCGCCCAAAGATGGACGGCGTCAGAGAAGTCTGAATAAGGAACGGGACCTAGGCAGCGCTGACCTTTGGCTGCACTTCCGCCGAATAATCATCCATCAGCGTCTTGGTGATCGACGACGGCGTGTAGGTGTACGGCCCAATTTCCGCAACCGCCGTCACTTCCACCGCAGTGCCCGTGATGAAGCACTCGCTGAAGTCGCCAAGCTCTTCTTCCTTAATGTGCCGCTCGACGATTTCATATCCACGTTTGCGCGCCAGATCGATCACTGTGCGCCGTGTGATCCCATCCAGAAAACAATCCGGCGTCGGCGTATGTAAGACACCATCTTTGACGAAGAAGATGTTCGCGCCCGTCATCTCCGCGACATAGCCGCGATAGTCCATCATCAACGCATCTGCATACCCTTTGGCCTCCGCCGCGTGCTTGGACACCGTGCAAATCATGTAAAGACCTGCAGCTTTGGAGTCGCATGGTGCGGTCTCGGGAGAAGGTCGACGATATTGCGCAATATCCGCCCGAATCCCTTTGAAACGAAGTTCCGGATCGAAATAGGAAGGCCATTCCCAGGAAGCGACAGCAACATGAATTTTGTTTTTCTGGGCCGAGACCGCCATCATCTCGCTGCCGCGCCAGGCGACCGGGCGCACATATCCATCCACGATGCCCTGCGCCGCCACAGCTTTGCGGCACGCGTCGTCGATTTCCTCTATGCTGTAGGGAATCTCAAACCCAAGAATGTCAGCCGACTTGAAAAGCCGCTCGGTATGTTCACGCAGTTTGAAAATTTCGCCGCCATAGACCCGCTCGCCTTCAAAGACGCAGCTGGCATAATGGAGGCCGTGGGTGAGCACATGAACCTTTGCATCCGTCCATGGAACGAGCTCGCCATTGAACCAGATAAAGCCCTCACGCTTATCAAATGGAATATCCGCCATGCGCCTGGATCCTGATTGTTTCCCGACCGATCTGCCCGAAACGCGATCTTTTTCGTCGCCAGCTGCGTTTGCCCGCCTGAACGCGCTGCCTACAAAAATTGCAGCACGCCCAGCCTTTGGGTCAAAATACTGGCACTCACGTCGCGAAAACGCCAGATGGGTTCATTTCTGTCGTAAATTCGAGTTTCAAAGTAACTATGTGATCGAGATATGTCAACATGGCTGACATAAAAACATCGCCCCTCGTCTCGTCGACGGACCCTGGTTCGGCAGAATCCGGGGAGATTCTGGCCGAAAAAGAAGCCCTGATACAGGCAATTGAGCTCCTCTTTTTCGCCTACAGGGACTTTGTGAGCGACCCGGATGCCATCCTAGAGGCAGATGGGCTGGGCCGCGCTCATCACCGCGTCGTCCATTTTGTGGGTCGGAACCCCGGCATCACTGTCGCGGAACTTCTCAGCATTCTCCGGATTACGAAACAGAGCCTCGCAAGGGTCTTGAGAGAACTGATCGAGCGCGAACTGATCGAGCAGAAGACGGGCACACGCGACCGAAGACAGCGCCACCTGCATCTCACGGAAGCGGGCACCAATCTCGAACGCCGGCTCGCAGTGCCGCAGCACGCCCGTGTGGCAAAGGCAATTGCTGACGCCGGCCCCGATGCTGCTGAGGCTTGGAAGAAGATCCTTCTCAACCTCGTCAATGAGGACGAACGCGCCGCCGTGGAGACTCTCATTACCAACGGTGAGGTGCCGTAATGTCTCTCTCGGCCCCAGAGGCACCTGCGAAGACACTGGATGAAGAGACACCCCACATTCTGGTTGTCGATGACGACCGCCGCATCCGCGAGTTGCTAAAGAAGTATCTAAGCGAGAATGGATTTCGCATCACCACAGCCGAAAGCGCTGCGGAAGCGCGGGCCCAAATGGAAGGAATGGCTTTCGACCTGTTGGTCTTGGACGTCATGATGCCGGGAGAAGATGGCCTGGAGCTCACCAAGTCGCTTCGATTGGACTCGTCTGTCCCCATTCTACTTCTTACGGCCCGTGCCGAGACAGAACACAGGATTGAGGGTCTGGAGGGCGGCGCAGATGACTATCTGCCCAAGCCGTTTGAACCTCGTGAACTTCTGCTGCGCATTGGCACCATTCTGAGACGCACGGTGCCGGAGAAGACCGACGCCCGTCAGGTCCGGCTCGGCGCCTGCAGGTTTGACCGCGAAAGAGGCGAGCTTTGGCGGGAAGGCAATCTCGTTCGGCTGACAGACCGCGAAGTCCAAATGATGCAGCTGTTCGCAAACCGGCCGAACGAAACCCTCTCTAGAACTCTATTGAGAAACGATGAAGCAGGCACCGAGCGCGCGATCGATGTGCAAATCAACCGGCTGCGGCGGAAAATCGAGAAAGACCCCAAAAACCCGATTTATCTCCAAACCATCCGCGGTCTGGGATACGTTTTAAAGCCAGATTGACTCCGCCGTCACGTTGGCGACGGACCCTTTTTGTACGGACAAGAACCGGATGAGTGGCGTCGAATATCAGGAAGAGCGCGCAGCTTCACGGCCTGACCCTGCAGCGGGGCCAACGGCGCATGCACAGACGGGCGCGGACGGCGGCATCCATCCTTTTCGCCTAATAAAAAAATTCATGCCGCGGGGTCTGTATGGCAGGTCGCTCATCATCATTGTTGCGCCAATGATCCTGCTGCAAATCGTGGTGACATACGTGTTCCTCGAACGCCATTGGCAAATGGTCACCGAGAAACTCTCTAGTGCCGTGGTGAACGACATCGCCCTGCTGCTAGAGGCGAATGCGACCTTCCCCGAAGCAGAAGCCAGCGCACCCCAGTTGACGGCACTTGCCTGGGAACAGCTGGAGATGAGCGTGTCTTTTCGACCCGGCGAAAGTCTTCCTGAAGAGATGCCCGATGCCGGCTTCTCGCTTTTGGATCAATCCCTGCGCAGCGAACTTGAAAGACGGATAGGCAAGCCTTACTGGCTGGATACAGTCTCTTACTCTGACTATGTCGATATTCGCATTCAAATGGCGGACGGCGTGATGCGGGTCTTGCCGCTTAGAAGCCGCGTCTATGCAACAAACTCCCACATTTTTTTGGTTTGGATGGGCGGTGCATCCCTGCTCCTGATCGCCATCGCAATCCTGTTCTTGCGAAACCAAATACGTCCCATTGAGCGATTGGCCGTTGCGGCTGAGAGATTTGGGAAAGGCAGAAATTCAGGGTCGTTCAAACCATCGGGCGCGTTGGAAGTCCGCCGGGCCGCGGCGGCTTTCCTCGACATGCGAGAGCGCATTCAACGTCAGATCGATCAGCGCACTACGATGCTTGCGGGCGTAAGCCACGACCTGCGCACTCCCCTTACCCGCTTTAAGCTTCAAATTGCCATGATGGGTGACGGTCCGGAGGTTGAGGAACTCAAAACCGACGTGCGCGACATGGAGCACATGCTTGAAGACTATCTGGCCTTTGCGCGAGGCGAGGAAGGTGAAGAGACGCAGATTGTTGATCTAGCAGTACTGCTCAACGAAGTCCGACTGGACGGTCAGCGCCACGGCCAGAAGATAGCGGTGGAGTCTGAACCAGGGATCACTCTGCCGCTGCGGCGCGCTACCTTCAAACGGTGCCTGACAAACCTGACAGACAACGCCACGCGCCACGCCGAGATGGTACGCCTGACTCTCACCTCTGATGAAACAACGGTCGCTATTTACGTGGACGACAATGGCGACGGAATTCCCGAGGACCAATTGGAAGAAGTGTTCCGCCCCTTCCATCGCCTCGATACCGCCCGCAATCTAGATAATGCAGGAACCGGTCTCGGACTTGCAATTGCTCGAGACGTGGCTCGATCTCACGGTGGTGACATCACTCTGGCAAAAAGCCCGCTCGGCGGCTTACGAGCTCAGATCACTCTGCCGCACTAGCGCGCGGAGGCGTATCTCCTGCGACTTCACTATCACCCCAAAGAGCAACCGACTGCTGAAGCCGTTTATCGAGTTCCGACATGGTTTTGCCGAGACCGGGTTCATCCTCAAGCCACATACGGAAAGCCGCAAGCCAGACGACAGCAAGCGCGCGTGCGCGGACGGCTCCGTACACGCCACCAGAATCGATGGAAGCAGCCTCGAGCATCCAGTGCATGGATCGAAGGGCTGGTCGCGCGCCAGCGAGGACGCTAAGCGGGTCTCGCGACAAGTCCCGAGAAATCGCCCGCACGCCTTCTTTGTAAGCTCCAAGCTCATCAAAACGCAGCATGAGGACATCGAACAGACGATCCTTTGGGCGTTCACCTTCCTGATCTTCCGGATCGACAGCGCGAAGAACCCGCACATCGGTGCGCCTCGAAAAGGCGGCAAGGATCGCGCGTTTGCCGGAAAACTGTCCATGCAACTCAACCAGCGGAACTTTTGCCCGTTGGGCAACGTCGGAGAGAGAAAACCGGCTCCAGCCATCTTCAGCCGCCAGTTGAAGGGCGGCATCGATAATCTTGTCTTCGGTTGTTTTGCGCGGCGCCACGGCTCTGCTCGTCAGCTATCTTGGGGTTCAGACAGCATAGTACAGAAATACGGGTAAAGGGTTTACCCCTTTGACAGCTCTCGGGATCTGTCGCGGGCCGCCGTCATGCCAGACCGCATGAGTTGGGCCATGCCATCTGGCCCGAGCAGAACATCCAGAGCAGCGGCAGTTGTCCCGCCCGGTGACGTAACGTTTTGGCGCAGTGTCGCCGCATCCTCCGGCAGGGACTCCAGCATGGCGCCGGCGCCTGCAACGGTCTTGCGCGCCAATTGCGCTGCGAGTTCCGGCTCCAGGCCGAGGGCTTCCCCAGCCGCTGTCATTGTTTCCGCTAGCGCAAACACATAGGCCGGGCCGCTGCCAGACAGCGCGGTCACGGCATCCATCTGGTTTTCAGCCGTGAGCCAGACAACATCACCCACGGTTCCCAGCAAACTGTCGCAGATGGTTCGGTCAGCCTCAGTCACCAAACTGTTGCCGATAACAGCGGTAATGCCCTTGCCGACCGACGAGGGCGTGTTGGGCATCGCGCGAATGATTGCGGCACCGCCGCCCAGCAAAGCATCCAGGCGCTCGAGATCCACACCCGCAGCAATCGATAAAAACAAGGTTCCTGGCCGCACCAGCGGCCGTAGGTCCGGCAGAACCGCGTCCATAATCTGCGGTTTCACGGCCAGCAGAACGATCCTGGGCGCGGCCTCCATTTCCTCTAAGGGCAGGTTGAGACGAAGACCTTTCTCAGCCACCAATTGCGCGATTTCAGCCGGAGGGGCCGGGTCACGAAGAAACACACGGGCAGGATCCAGGCCTTGGTTCAGCCACCCTGTCAAAAGGGCTCCACCCATTTTTCCGGCACCAACCAGCACCAGCGGATCATCGAAACGCAGCATCTCGTCACTCACTCAATTCAGGCTACGCGCAGGCCTTGGTCACAGGTGGTCAGGCAGACCCGACCGTTTCAAACATTGCTGCCGCGATCGCTTCTTCCGGACTTCGTCCGGCCCAGATCACAAAGTTAAAGGCAGGGTAGTAGCGATCACACGCTTCCATCGCCAGATGAAGCAAGGCTTCGCACTGTTCCGGCGTTGCCGCCGCCCCACCACATAAGAGCAATGTGTCCCGAAACAAGATGGTCCCGTCGTCCGACCACATGTCGAAATGTCCGGACCAGAGCTGTTCATTGATCAGACCTAACAGATCGCGGACCGCCAGCCTTTTCTCCGGGGGGACGCGCAAATCCAGCGCGCTGGCCATATGCAGCCCGCAAAAATCATCCCGCCAATTCAGAGAAATCTGATAGTCCCGCCATTCCCCAACAAGCGCCAGGTTCAGCTCTTGCTCGTGAGACCGGTCAAAGGCCCAGTTTCGTATATCTGCTACTTGTTCCAAAAGATCGAGTGGATTTGCGTCGACATAGTCTGCAGGCACCATGGTCGCCTTCATCGCGTGTCCTCGTCCGCCGCTTCACACCGTTAGGGCCTAGATATATCCATATATTGTGGATAACTCACCCCCCAAACACTACAGAGCGTGCCTGATCAAATGAGTCGGCGCAAGCGCTGGTAGACACCAGGCGACAAAAAACATGTGGAAAAAGAGGGAACTAGCCCAACCGCGCAGCGTCGCTGACGCCTCGCGTGCCTTACCCTTGAGAGGAGGCTGCCGTCTCGAGCGCCTCAATACGGGCTTTGAGCGCCTCATTCTCTTCGCGCGCTTTGGCCGCCATCGCCTGCACCGCGTCAAACTCATCACGCGAAACAAGGTCAAGATCCGCGATCAAGCGCTCCGCCTGACCTTTGACGATCGCTTCGATTTCCTGGCGCAACCCCTGGGCGGCGCCGGCTGCAGAAGTGAACAGCTTCGCAACATCATCAAGCAGGCGATTGTCATACTGGGTCATTTTCGCTCTCCAATTCTGAGCCAACCTTACGCCTTCGGACGCTTTTTGTCAGCTAAGACGGCACCTCAACGGGACTTGCGACCACATGTCTCGCTCCTCTCCAAGGCACGCGCCTGTGTCTTGACATGATGGGTCTCAGAGAGACACTTACGATCCCAATCCTGACCTCAGAAAGAGTGCCTGTGCCTTTCCCTGAAATCGATCCGGTCCTGATCCAGATAGGCCCTTTTGCCATTCGGTGGTACGCCCTGGCCTATATTGCAGGCCTTCTCTTGGGATGGCGCTATCTGATGCGGCTCGCAGAAACACCGGCTGTCTGGGGAAGCAAAGCCCCCTTCACGCGCGACCAGGCAGACGACCTTCTCCTCTGGGCAGCCCTTGGCGTGATCCTGGGCGGCCGGCTGGGCTACGTGCTCTTTTACAACCCGGCCTTCTACCTCGCTAACCCAGGCGACATCATCGCTGTCTGGAATGGCGGCATGTCTTTTCATGGCGGGTTCTTGGGCGTCGTGCTGGCCATCTATCTCTTCGCGCGCAGATACAGCATCCCACTTTGGTCCCTCGCGGACGGGGTCGCTGCAGTCGCGCCGCTTGGCATTCTCTTCGGTCGCCTCGCGAACTTCATCAACAGCGAGCTCTGGGGCAGGACGACAGATGTGGCCTGGGGCGTGGTCTTCCCCACCGGTGGCCCGCTTCCGCGTCATCCAAGCCAACTCTACGAAGCAGCCCTTGAAGGCATTCTGCTTTTTATCGTGCTGCGCTATCTGACGCACAACACCAAAGCGCTTGAGCGTCCAGGCATCGTCGCCGGGACTTTTTTCATCGGCTACGGCCTCTCCCGCATCTTTGTGGAGTTTTTCCGCGAACCGGACGCACATATCGGGTATCTGTTTGGCCCGGTGACGCAGGGCATGGTGCTCACGCTGCCCATGATTATCATCGGCGCGGCCATCATCTGGTGGGCGCAAACAAGATCAGCGACACCGCCCGCCAAACCCGCGCGCAGGACCAAATAGCGCGATCTGCCCGTGACACAGCTAACCCAGCACATTGCCGACGTCATAAGGCAGGATGGCCCAATGCCGCTAGATGTGTTTATGGACCTCGCCCTCGCCCATCCTGAGTATGGCTATTACCGCACCCGCGACCCACTGGGCGCCAAGGGCGATTTCACGACAGCGCCTGAAATCTCGCAAATGTTCGGCGAACTGTTGGGCCTCTGGGCCGTCGACATGTGGCAAAAGCTCGGGTCACCCGCAGCATTCAACCTCATCGAATTCGGGCCCGGACGCGGCACCCTAATGGCCGATGCTCTTCGCGCGGCAAAACTGGTCCCCGCCTTCTGTGACGCAGCAAAAATTGTGTTTCTGGAAACGAGCCCCGCGCTCCGCGCAGAACAGAAGAAACGCGCGCCGGAAGCGGTCTGGATCAACACTGTAGAAGCCTTGCCATCAGGTCCAAGCCTCATCCTCGCGAACGAATTTTTCGACGCGCTGCCGATCAAGCAATTCGAGAAGACCGAGAGCGGATGGCGGGAGCGTTGCGTAACACTTGCGCCCTCTGACACCAATGACACCCATGCCACCCTCTCCTTTCAATACAGTCTGTCGGACACACCCGCTGATCTCTCGTTGATACCGGCTGACGTGCAGAACGTCTCAGAGGGATCCATCTCCGAAACCTGTCCGCTCGGGCAAGAAATCATGAGCCAGGTCGCCAGCCACATGGCCGCGCACTCAGGCGCCGCCCTTATTATTGACTACGGGCATGCCCGAAGCGCCACGGGCGACACGTTCCAGGCTCTGAAAGACCATGAATTTGCGAACCCCCTCGCCGACCCCGGCGAGGCCGACCTCACGGCCCATGTCGATTTCCAAGCCTTGGGTAAAAGAGCCTCGCCCAACCCGGTCTACGGACCGACAACCCAAGGGATCTTTCTTGAGGCGCTGGGTATCAGGGCGCGAGCCGCGGCACTCAAAACCAAAGCAACAGACCGCCAGACGCAGGATATCAATGCCGCCTTGAAACGCTTGACGGACCCGGACGCGATGGGCAGCCTCTTCAAGGTGATGGCAGTCACATCACCTGGCCTCGCTGCACCGGCTGGATTTTAGACCGGCGGTGGCACTCATGAAAAAGAGATAAGCGGTGATCCAATCTAAAACTCTCTCCGCGTTGCCCAATATCGCTCATGGCTTTTTCACCCGGGAAGGCGGCACATCATCGGGTATTTATGCCGGGCGCAATTGCGGATTGGGATCGGAAGATCTCCGCGCGAACGTCATTGAAAATCGCGGTCGCACAGCAGATGAACTGGGCGTGGCCCGCGATCAGCTACTCACGGTTTACCAGGTGCACTCGCCAAATGTGATCGTCGCAACAACGGCTTGGCCGCATGACGATGCGCCGGAAGGAGACGCCATAGTGACCGCCACACCTGGTCTGGCGCTGGGTATCCTGACGGCAGATTGCACGCCCGTCCTCTTTGCAGACCCAGAGGCTGGCATCATTGGGGCAGCGCATGCCGGATGGAAAGGGGCAATCGGCGGTGTGCTGGAGGCAACCGTCGACGCCATGACGTCGTTAGGCGCCGAGCGCGCGCGCATAGATTGCAGCATTGGACCCACAATCTCACAGGCAAATTATGAGGTAGGGCCTGAATTCCAAAAAAACTTCGTCGACGATGCGGCAGATAATGGTCGCTTCTTTGCGCCAAGTGCCCGCGAGGGTCACTTCCAGTTCAACCTGCCAGGCTACGTATCCAATCGCCTTGGCAGATTGGACCTTCATAAAATCGACGACACCAAACTCTGCACTTACGCCGATGCAAAGCGATTCTTCTCCTTCCGTCGAACCACCCATGCGGGCGAACCAGACTATGGGCGACAAATCTCTTCAATTGCTCTCAAGGCCGCATGACGCCCTTTGGTGTGAGCCCTCGGGCTTGCTACCCTTGGGAGGAAACGAATCGCTGATATGAGATTGGCGATATGAGGGGAAGCGATCGCCGTGAGCGACCAGGAGACCGCGACATCCATGCGGCCACCGAGAGCCAGTTGGCGCTCGGCGCACAAGGCATGGGCGGCCGGCATTTGCCTTACGAGCCTGCTTATCCTCTCGTCCTGCGGTGAGGATCGACCTGACGGCAGCGCACTGGGCTTTGATGCACCCTCCGACACCTCCCTCATCACGGGTTCTGTTCAAGGCTTGCAGCGAAGCGGCGTCTTTATCCAATTGCCAGCGGGTTTGCCTGACGAATTGGCGAGCCAGCTCCTTGCGCGCTTTCAGGAAGCAAGCATCGCCAACCAGCTCACCCTGGCGCGCACAGGAACGGTGCCGGAATACACGGTCAAAGGCGTGGTGCGAGCGGGCGCCGCGCGAAATGGCACCACCGCCGTCGTTGTTGTCTGGGAAGTGATTGATACCAACGGAAAACGCGTCAAGCGCATCACCGACGATCTCGTGATCCAGCGACCGACCGCAGCCGCGCCCGCCATGTATGACCCTTGGGCAGCTGTGGATGAGGCGGCCCTTGAAGAAATCGCCGACGAAGCCGCCCTGGAGCTCGCAGCATGGGTCTCGGATCAGACGCTGGGGGCAAGCCCCGACGATACATTTTTGACGACCGCCAGTGTCGGCAATACAGACGCCGATTTGTCCGAAGACGTCCCAGCCTCAGCAGGCTCTTCCGGTTTGGATCTGACAACCCCTTCACTCGTTCAATCAAACGATGCTCCATCGCCTTCATCTGAATTAACCGGCATGGCCGCACGCAACGCAACCTTGGGAATTGCAGCGCCGATTGCGGCAGCTACGCCGCCACCTCCCACCCAAACCGTTTCGAACATGACGCCTGCAGCCACCCCGCTCTTAAGTCACGGAGAAGCAGAAGACACGCCCATTGCTGCAGCCGTCCTTGTAGAAGCACCGGACACCGCGGTTCAAGACGCCCCATCGGCAATTGCCAGCTCTGCCTCATCGCGTACCCTCTTCGACGTGGCCGTGGGAACATCTCCTGGGGATGGACGCCTGTCGCTGGCTGCGGCGGTCCAGGATGCCCTGTTGAAAGCAAACCACCAAACAGACCAGCCCCAAGCCTTTAGAGTGATTGGGAAAGTATCGTTGGATCCGACGGATCAGGGCACCCGGTCGGACGCGATCAATGTCAGCATTGAATGGACCGTGACCACAAAAGACGGCATCCCGCTGGGACTGGTGACCCAATCGAATAAGGTCGACCAAGGGGCTCTGGCGGGCGCCTGGGGCGTGATCGCTGAAGAAGCCGGAACGGCCGCCGCACGAGGGATTCTGGAGCTTATCGACGAACCGCTGCCACCAGCATGAGCCAGAATTGGATTGTTGCCACAAGGACACGGCTCAGCGGTTTACAGGCGCCGACACGCCTTGATACAAACCCGCCAGATGCTGGCCGGACCTTTAGAACCGGCGAACACAAGAGGCGTGGGCCCAGAAGAGGGCTCGCCGCAGGGGAAAACAAATGAAACTGGTCGCAGGCAATTCAAACAGGGCGCTTGCAGAATCCATCGCCGCCTATCTCAACCTGCCTCTGACCAAGTCGGTGGTGCGGCGCTTCGCCGACATGGAAGTGTTCGTTGAAATTCAGGAAAACGTGCGCGGCGAGGATGTTTTTGTCATCCAGTCCACGTCCTTCCCCGCCAACGACCATCTGATGGAAACCCTGATCATTATCGACGCGCTGAAGCGGGCCTCGGCAAACCGCATCACGGCGGTCATGCCCTATTTCGGCTATGCGCGCCAGGACAGGAAGCCCGGTCCCAGGACACCAATTTCTGCCAAACTGGTCGCCAACATGGTCGCCACGGCCGGAGCCGACCGCGTCCTTACCGTCGATCTCCACGCTGGCCAGATCCAGGGCTTTTTCGATATTCCAACAGACAATCTCTTCGCTGCCCCTGTCATGACACGAGATATTCAGGAGCACTACGAGGGTGCGGAAAATCTCATGATCATCTCACCAGACGTCGGCGGCGTGGTGCGCGCACGGGCTCTCGCCAAACGCCTGAATGCGGACCTCGCAATCGTGGACAAACGCCGCGAGAGAGCCGGGGAATCGGAAGTGATGAACATTATCGGGGACGTAAACGGCCGTCCCTGCATTCTCGTCGACGATATCGTCGATTCCGCCGGGACCCTCTGCAACGCCGCTGAAGCCCTGCTGGGCCAAGGCGCGACAGAGGTATCCGCTTATGTGACCCATGGTGTGCTCTCAGGCGGCGCTGTTGCCCGAGTGACGGCCTCCCAGCTCAAAGAGTTGGTCATTACCGATACGATCCAGGCGACTGAGGCGGTACGCGTGAGCCACAATATACGGACCATGTCCATCGCCCCCCTCGTGGGCGAAGCGATGCGCCGGACGGCGGAAAGCCGCTCTGTTTCCAGCCTTTTCGACTGATCTCCGAGAACCCTCGCGCCTGCACTAAGGTGTTGTTTTAGGAGGGGTTCTGCGCTATCACGCCATCCGATCGCACTTCCACACCCCTGGAGGAGACTTGCGACACCTGTTTGGGGCCCTAGGGCCCTGTTTTTATTGGAGAATTTGCAATGGCCGAAAATACACAACTTGCGGCCCAAGCACGAGACCGGGCCGGCAAGGGGGTCGCCCGGGCACTTCGTCGCGAGGGACGCGTTCCAGCAGTCGTTTATGGTGACAAGAAGTCCCCGGACCTCATTTCACTCGCACATAACGAAGTGACCAAGCTCTGGAATAAGGGCTCTTTCATGAGCACCCTGCTTGATCTGGAGATCGACGGTAAATCACAGCGGGTGATCCCGCGTGACGTACAGCTTGACCCGGTCAAGGACTTCGTGACCCACGTTGACTTCCTGCGCCTCGGCAAAGGCGCCAAGATCGCCGTGGAAGTACCGGTGAACTTCGTGAATGAAGAAGAGTCGCCTGGCATCAAGCGTGGCGGCATCTTGAACGTCGTCCGTTACGAAGTGGAACTGAATTGTCCGGCTGAATCGATCCCTGAATCAATCGAAGTTGATCTGACCGGGACCGACATTGGCGACTCGATCCATATCTCAGCGGTCAAGCTGCCTGAAGGCGTGACACCGTCCATCACGGATCGTGACTTCACAGTTGCCACCATCGCCGCACCGGCTGCCCTTGTCTCTGACGAGCAGGCCGCCGAAGAAGCTGAAGGCGAAGAAGGCGAAGCAGCTGCAGCTGAGGGCGAAGCCGAAGGCGGCGAAAACAGCGAAGGCTGAGTGCCCTCTTCCGGCCTTTAAGGAGCATGTCACATGATCCTCATCGTAGGCCTTGGCAATCCGGGTGAGAAATACGCCCGTCAGCGCCACAATATCGGCTTTATGGCGGTGGATGAAATCATCCGCCGCCATAACTTTTCGCCGGAACGAAAACGCTTTCAGGGACTTGTCTGCGAAGGCACGCTGGACGGCGAGAAGGCCCTCATTCTGAAGCCTCAGACCTATATGAACGAAAGCGGCCGATCCGTCGGCGAGGCGATGCGCTTCTACAAGCTTGAGCCCTCGGATGTGGTGGTGATGCATGATGAGCTTGACCTACCCGCCGCGAAAGTCCGCATCAAGACCGGCGGTGGAGCTGCCGGCAACAATGGCATCAAATCGATCACGTCGCATATCGGTGCCGAGTTCCGCCGGTTGCGCATCGGCATTGGCCATCCAGGTGACAGAGCCCGCGTCAGCGGCCATGTGCTGGGCGACTTTGCCAAGGCAGACAAGACCTGGCTTGAGCCGCTTCTCGACGCGATTGCGGAAGCGGCACCTCTCCTTGCTGAGGGCAAGGACTCGAGCTTTGCAAACCGGGTGCATCTCATCTTGAACCCGCCGGCGCCGAAGAAGCCGAAGCCTGAAAAGAACAACGACCAGAGCAATCAAAAGGACACACCCGATGGGGTTTAAATGCGGCATTGTCGGCCTCCCAAATGTGGGCAAATCGACCCTGTTCAACGCCCTCACACAGACGGCGTCCGCGCAGGCGGCAAACTATCCCTTCTGCACGATCGAGCCCAATGTGGGCGAGGTCGCGGTGCCGGACGCGCGCCTCGACAGTCTCGCCGGTATTGCAGAGTCGAAAGAGATCATCCCCACCCGGCTTACCTTCGTGGACATTGCCGGGCTGGTGAAAGGTGCCTCCAAAGGCGAAGGGCTGGGCAACCAATTCCTCGCCAACATTCGCGAAGTCGACGCCATTGCCTACGTCCTGCGCTGTTTTGAGGACGGCGACGTCACCCATGTGGAGGGCCGCATCGATCCCCTCGCCGACGCGGAGATCGTTGAGACCGAACTCATGCTCGCGGATCTCGAGAGCCTTGAGAAACGCCTGCCGGCCTTAGAAAAGAAAGCCAAGGGCCAGGACAAAGAGGCCAAAGAAACCATCGACCTCATCGAACGCGCATTGGTGCAGCTTCGAGACGGCAAGCCCGCCCGGTTCACGGAACGCTCAGAAGACGAAGAGAAAGCCTTCCGGGGCCTCAACCTGCTGACGTCAAAGCCCGTGCTTTATGTCTGTAATGTGGAGGAAGAGTCCGCCGGAACCGGCAACGATTTCTCCAAAACCGTGGAAGCCCGTGCGGCAGAAGAAGAAGCCGTCGCAGTGGTGATCTCCGCGAAGATTGAGGAAGAGCTCGCGCAACTCGACGCTGAGGAGCGCGCTGACTATCTGGAGGAGCTCGGACTCGCAGAAGCAGGCCTCGACCGTCTCATTCGGGCAGGCTACGACCTTCTTCATCTCATCACCTATTTCACCTGCGGACCGAAAGAGACCCGGGCATGGACCATTACCCAGGGCACATTGGCACCCGCAGCAGCCGGTGTGATCCACACCGATTTTGAAGCAGGCTTCATTCGCGCTGAGACCATCGCCTATGATGATTTCGTCGAGCTCGGGGGTGAGGCCGCCGCGAAAGATGCTGGCAAGATGCGGCTAGAGGGCAAGGAATACCTGGTCGCAGACGGCGACGTGATGCATTTCAGGTTCAACAACTAAGGGAAGTCGATGATGATCTATTGGGAGGACGTGCCGGTCGGACATTCGTTCACCACCGCTGAACGCACCATCTCAAAAGAAGAAATCATCGAATTCGCGTCCGAGTATGACGCTCAGCCGTTTCACCTGGATGAAGAGGCGGCGAAGGCGTCCATCCTGGGCGGTCTCTGCGCCAGTGGCTGGCACAGCTGTGCCATCGCCATGCGCCTTGTCTATGACAGCTTTCATGTGAAGGCGGACACACAAGGGTCCCCGGGCATCACTGAGTGCCGCTGGCGGCGCCCGCTCTATGCAGGCGAAACGGTGAAGGTGACCGTGAACTGCATCAACGCCCGGCCCTCCAAAAGCCGCCCCACCATGGGCCTCACCAATTGGACCTGGGAAATGACCAATGAGGCTGGTGAGACCATCATGACCACTGAAAGCTGGCTGATGATGGGCCGCCGCCCAACCGACGGCCCCATCGATACGCCAGCTGCGGAGGCCGACTGATGGCTTGGTTTGAGGATATCGAGATCGGCACCGAAATTGAACTGGGCAGCCATACCTTCACCAGCGAAGACATTATTCGCTTCGCCGAGAAGTATGACCCGCAGCCCTTCCACACGGATCCGGAAGCCGCCAAGGACTCGCATTTTGGAGGGCTTGTCGCTGCCGGATGGCACATTGCGGCGGTTTGGATGAAGCTGATGATCGACGCCCGCAAGAGGGCCCCAAAGGATGCCGACAAGCCTGCCCCAGATGGCCGCACCGCGCCACAGGGCGGCCCCTCCCCAGGCTTTTTCGACCTCAAATGGATCAAGCCGGTACGTGCGGACGATACGATCTCCTACCGAAGCACAACGACCGAAAAATTGGAACTGAAGAGCCGTCCCAATCAGGGCATTGTCCGCAACCTCAACGAAGGCTTCAATCAGAAGGGCGAGTTGGTATTCTCCTTCATCGGTCAGGGCTTGATCGAACGCCATACCCCCTATTCGCCCGAGGAGACGTCCCCATGACCCGCAAAGGCAAGATGATCGAACTGACCGGCGATGAGGGATTTGCACTTAGCGCCTATCTCGTCGCTCCAGGAGATGCAGACACGCAATCAAACGGACAAGGTCTCGTCCTCATCCAGGAAATCTTTGGTGTAACCGACCATATCCAGGAACTCTGCGATAGCTACGCCGAACGGGGCTTCACTGTCATTGCGCCATCCATGTATGACCGCGGTGAAAAAGGCTGGCAGTCGGACTATACGGGCGAAGGATTTCAGCGCTCGATAGAACTGGCGCAGAAATATGGCGGACCCAATGCGCAGGGCGACATTCAGGCCGCGATCGACTTTCTGAAATCACAAGGCACCGAAAAGGTGCACATCACAGGCTATTGCTATGGCGGCTCCATGGCCTGGCTCGCGGCCTGCCGCTGCACCGGGCTCGCGTCTGCAGTGGGATATTACGGGCGGCTCATCATGGACATGGAGGACGAAACACCCAAGGTCCCGACCATGCTCCATTTCGGAGATAAGGACGCGTCCATTCCCATCGACTGGGTGAGCAAGTTCAAGGAACGTCGATCAGACATAACGGTGCATGTCTATGAAGCAGACCACGGCTTCAACTCAGACCGCCGCGAACATTATTCCAAAGAGGCCGCGGATCTGGCTCTTGAGCGCACGCTCAAATGGTTTGCGGACGCGACCTAAGCACACACATCCCGGACCTGCTCCCACAGGTCTGTGTGTTAGGCCGCGTCCCCCCCAGAGCCCGCAATGGAGGGCCACCCGCATTTGGCTCCACCTCAGCCATACGGAGCACGAGAACCGCGCAAACATCGCGTGAACCCACACAATATTGCGTTGACACTAATAAAAATATAATAAAAAGATCAAAAAGGAGATTTTATATTCGCGAAATCGCCCTGAATAAAAAATAGAATTATTTATTCAAATAAAAACAAGAAAAAGAAAATAGATCGCTTGGTCGGCGGATCAAGCAGAGATCGCCAGAAAAATCCAAGAACCGCAGAAACACTGAGGTGCAGCGCGGCTTTATGGTTAAGCAGCGGTTAAAGTCTGGTCGGTCTCAACCGGCGGGCGGGAGGATCGACGCTCAGGATTTCGGATACAGGATCATCTGCGTGCAGCGAAACAGCGCAATGACCTTGCCGGAGGTCTCGTTCGTCACCTCAACATCCCAGACATGGGTTGTGCGTCCCTTGTGAGCCGGTCGCGCAATACCTGAGACGACCTCGCCTTCCCGCGCACTGCCGAGAAAATTGGTTTTCAATTCCACCGTGGTAAAGCTCGCACCCTCCGGCAGATTGGGCGACATGCCCGCGGCACAGAGCCAGTCCGCCAAGGTAATGACCACCGGCGCCCAGAGAAAACCTGTCCCGGCGACTACTGGCTCCGTGACTGTGAGCTGACCTTCCACGCGGTCCGCGTCGCAATAGGTGAGCGACACCCCCACATGCCCAGGATGTTTGTTGGCAGTAAAGGCATTGAGCCTGGTTACGTAGTCATCGGTCATATATCGGCCTCCTGCCCAGAAGCCTAAAAGAAACCAGCCTGCCCAGGCGACCTATTTCTGCTGACCGTAGGTTTTGAATTTTTTGATCACAAGCTGCATTTCTTCGTCGCTGAGAATAGGGACATCTCCGAGGCCCCGGGCCCGGCCATACTGGTCCGCGAGGGTCTCAACCTCCACCGCAAGGTCGTAGGCTTGCTCAAGTGTTGCACCACAGGCAATCACCCCGTGGTGTGCCAACAGACAGGCTTTCCGGTCTTCCAGAGCAGCAACCGCGGCTTGCGCCAGCTCCTCTGTGCCAAAAGTCGCGTAAGGAGCGCACCTGATATCCGTACCGCCCGCCGCAGCAACCATGTAATGGAATGCAGGTATCCCCTCTTCAAGGCAGGCCAGAGCCGTCGCCGCATTGGAATGGGTGTGCACGATGGCCCGGATGTCAGGGCGTGCGGCATAGATGGCCGCATGGAAATGCCACTCCGAAGAGGGTTTGCGCGATCCTGGTGAAACAGACCCGTCCAGCGCCATGGCAGCGATGTCGTCGGGCACAAGCGCGTCATAGGCCATGCCCGTGGGCGTGATGAGAACTCTGTCGCCATCACGCACGGACAGATTCCCAGACCGCCCGGCAGAGAGCCCAGATCGGGACATGGTGAGCGCCGCATCGATGACTGACTGGGCAAGCGCGCTCATGGGGATCGCTCCGGAAAGAGGGAGAGCAACCCCTCACGGGATGCTGGGCAGAGCCCCCTATCGGTAATGAGAGACGTGACGAGGCGCGCCGGCGTCACATCAAAAGCCGGATTGGCCGCCTCACTTCCCACGGCACTTACCTGCACCTGCTGCACATGGCCTTCTGAGGTCAGACCCGAAACATGCGTGACCTCCCGGGCGCTCCGCTCCTCAATCGGGATGTCGCCCCCTCGTTCCAACGTCCAGTCAATGGTCGTGTGGGGGAGCGCCACATAAAAGGGAATGTCATTGTCGTCCGCCGCAAGGGCCTTCAGATAGGTGCCGATCTTATTGCAGACATCCCCATTGGCGGCTGTGCGATCGGTCCCGACAATGCACAAGTCCACCTGCCCGGCTTGCATCAAATGTCCCCCGGCATTGTCGACAATCACGGTGTGAGGAATGCCCTCCTGGCCAAGCTCATAGGCGGTGAGCGCCGCTCCCTGGTTGCGCGGCCGGGTCTCATCAACCCACACATGCACAGGCACACCGTCTTCACGCGCCACATAGATAGGCGCCGTCGCCGTCCCCCAGTCAATCGTCGCAAGCCACCCGGCATTGCAATGCGTGAGCACATTGACGGGCTTACCGCCATTCACCTCTGCAACGCCTCGGAGGAGCGCAGCGCCATGCTCTCCAATCTGTCGGCTCACCTCGACATCAGCCTCTACGATATCCCGCGCGCACTGATAGGCTGCTTCCGCCCGCTCACTCGGAACCAAGTTGTGGACGGCCGCGTGGACCTCATCCAGTGCCCATTTGAGATTGATCGCCGTCGGCCGCGTAGCGTGAAGGCGGGCATAGGCTTCCTTCAGTCCCGCATCGGAAGGATCATCCCGCAACGCCAGTGAAAGGCCACAGGCAGCCGTGGCCCCAATCAATGGTGCGCCACGAACGGACATGTCTTTGATGGCTCTGGCCGCGTCATTGAGGCCCCGCAGTACCGCAACCTCAAAGACATGCGGTAGTTTTTGTTGATCGATGATGGAAACACTCCACCCATCATCGTTGAGCCAGATCGTGCGCATATGTTTTCCCTCTATGCGCATGGGTCTTCAGTCCCCTTCAAACGTACAAAGCGACAGAACTTCGATGTCATAGCCCTCAAGCCGATCGCGACCGCCGAGCGCCGGGAGCTCAATCACGAAGCTCGCACCGAGCACATTGCCGCCCGCGCGACCGATCAGCTTCACCGCGGCCTCTGCGGTGCCTCCCGTCGCGATCAAATCATCGACGAGCAGAATATTGGCGCCTTTCGGAACCGCATCTGTATGGATCTCGACAATGTCGGTGCCATATTCCAGTTCATATTCCTGACCCATCGTTTCCGCTGGCAACTTGCCTTTCTTGCGAACGGGGACAAAGCCTTTGCCCAACTGGTGAGCAACAGCGCCGCCGAGGATGAAGCCCCGCGCCTCAATGCCTGCGACCATGTCAATGTCCGCTCCGACATGAAGCTGCACCAGAGCGTCGACAGATTGCCGAAAACCCTGCGCGTCCGACAGAAGCGTGGTGACGTCACGAAACTGAATACCAGGCTTCGGGTAGTCGGGAATGGTGCGAATATAGTCTTCAATCTTTTTCATGATTTTTCTCAAAGCACGCGGCCTGCAACCGCATCAAGTTTGGCAAGTAACGCCGGATCTCTCCCGTCAGGTCCCGTGATGATCGCCATTTCGAGCGCCTGATCATGTCCCTGTGGGCAAGGCTCCCTCTTCTTGCCAGCTATGGACCCGATCACTCGACGGAGCATCGCCCGAGAGCGCTCTGCATTGTCCGTCAATATCTGGATGACTTGCGCCACATCCACATCTTCTTCATGAGGATGCCAGCAATCATAATCCGTCACCATCGCGACAGTGGCGTAACAGATCTCGGCTTCCCGGGCGAGTTTGGCCTCCGGCATATTGGTCATCCCAATCACCGAACAGCCCCAGGAGCGGTAGAGCTCCGACTCAGCGCGTGACGAGAATTGAGGGCCTTCCATGGCCAGATAGGTACCCCCGCGTGTGTGAGGGATGTTTTCTGCCCGACACGCCGCTTCAAGGAGATCGCCCAGGCGCGCATTCACGGGATCGGCCATGGACACGTGCGCAACGCATCCCTCACCAAAAAAGCTCTTTTCGCGTGCAAAGGTCCGGTCGATAAATTGATCCACGATCACGAAATGGCCGGGCGGCAACTCTTCCTTGAGCGAACCAACCGCTGAGACGGACACAATGTCCGTGACGCCTGCGCGCTTCAGCACATCGATGTTCGCGCGGTAGTTGATGGAACTCGGGCTGTGGACATGCCCGCGTCCGTGGCGTGGCAGGAAGACAAGCTGCACACCGTCCAACTCTCCAAAGTGAAGCTCGTCGGACGCCTCTCCCCAGGGGCTTTCCATCCGCTCCCATCTCTCGTTTTCAAGCCCGGGGAAGTCATAGACCCCGCTGCCGCCCAACACACCTAAGACTGTTTTTGTCATTTTGCCTCCGACCTACTCACCAGACACTAACAAAAAGGGCCCCCGAAACGGGAGCCCTAATCATTGTCCGTGAAAGCAAAGCTTAGTGAGCGTCAGCCCAGACTTTGCGCATGGTGAAGTACATGAGACCTGCGAACACAACCAGGAAGATCATCACCTGGAAGCCCAGGCGGTGCCGCGCTTCGCGTGTCGGTTCAGACGCCCATGTAAGGAACGTGGTCACGTCCTTCGCATACTGGTCAACCGTCATCGGCGCGCCGTCTTCATAGTCAACGATTTCGTCAACCAACGGATTCGCCATCGCAATGAGATGCCCCGAATAATAGGCGTTGTAGTGCATGCCGGCAGGCACGTCGAAGCCTTCGGGGGCATCTTCGTAGCCGGTCAGCAGTGAATAGAGGTAATCCTCTGCACCGCCCCGTGCCTTAACGACGACGGAAAGGTCAACCGGATAGGCACCACCATTTGAGGCACGAGCCGCATTCTCGTTGTCGAAAGGTGACGGAAATGGGTCTTTCGGCAGGCGGGCGCGTTCGAACATGTCGCCGAAATCATCCGGGCCATCCTCAATCACATAGTCCGCCGCAATGACCTTTACCTCATCTTCGGTGAATTCAGGGCCGCCCGGCTGCGAGAGGTTCCGGAACTTCATGAGTTCCATCGCGTGGCACGCGGCGCAAACTTCTGAATAAACCTTATACCCGCGGCGAAGCGCTGAGCGGTCAAAAGTGCCGAACGGCGCATCGAAGGACCAGGCACGGTCCTTAAGTTCCACCGCTGGGCCAGCGGCTTTGGCACCGCCCATGGTCAGGAACATTGCACCCAGTGCGATGATGGCAACCGCTCCCAGGAACGGAACCACGCTGCACGCCCGGGTGAAGATGCAAGGACGGCTTTCAGTTTTATTGATTTGTGTGGTCATTGTTCCGCCCCTTATCCGCGTTTCTCTGGTGACGCGGCCGCCTCAGAGGCGCCGCCTCCACCGCCAAGCACCGATTGCGCAATGCTCTCCGGCAAAGGTTTTGTCTTCTCGACAAGCCCCAGCACCGGCAACACGATTAGGAAGTGAGCGAAGTAATAGGCCGTCAGGATCTGAGCAGCGATCACGTAACCACCCTCAGCTGGTTGACCGCCAAGATACCCAAGACCCAAGCAACAAGCGACGAAGATCCAGAAGAACTGACGGAACAGAGGACGGAAGCGTGCAGAGCGCACTTTCGACGTATCCAACCAGGGCAACACGAAGAGAATGGCGATCGATGCGAACATCGCGATCACACCACCCAGCTTGGAGTCGATGGGACCAATATCGAAAGTGATGGCCCGCAGGATTGCGTAGAACGGCAATAGGTACCATTCCGGCACAATATGCGGCGGCGTCACCAGCGGGTTGGCTTCAATATAGTTGTCTGCATGGCCAAGAGCATTCGGGTTGAAGAACACGAAATAGCCGAAAAGCAGCAGGAAGATCGACAGACCGAAGATATCTTTGATCGTTGCGTAAGGCGTGAACCGGACTGTGTCCTGCTCATCTTTCACATCGATACCTGTCGGATTGTTCTGTCCCGTCACATGCAACGCCCAAACATGGAGCGCCACGACGCCCGCGATCAGGAACGGGATGAGATAGTGAAGGGAGAAGAAACGGTTAAGTGTAGGATTATCAACAGAGAACCCGCCCCACAGCCATTCTCTGAGTGGATCGCCGATCAGAGGGATCGCCCCAAAGAGGTTAGTGATAACCGTGGCACCCCAGAAGCTCATCTGACCCCAGGGAAGCACATAGCCCATGAACGCCGCGGCCATCATGAGGAGGTAGATCAGCACGCCCAGGATCCAAAGCACTTCGCGCGGTGCCTTATAAGAACCGTAATAGAGGCTCCGGAACATATGGATGTACACGGCCAGGAAGAACATGGATGCGCCGTTCGCGTGCACATAACGAATAAGCCAGCCATAGTTCACGTCGCGCATAATGTGCTCGACGCTGTTAAACGCCATGTCGACATGTGGCGTGTAATGCATCGCCAGAACGATGCCAGTAATGATCTGGATTACCAGCATGAAGGTCAGGATCGCGCCAAACGTCCACCAGTAGTTCAGGTTGCGAGGCGTTGGGTAGGCAATAAAGGAATCATAGCCGAGGCGCATGATCGGCAGCCGATCATCCATCCATTTCGTAAAGCCGTTTGAGGGCTGGTAAGTGCTTTCACCGCTCATAATCTCTTCCCTCAACCAATCTTAATGACGCTGTCGGAAACGAAGGCATAATCAGGCACTTCCAAGTTGAGGGGCGCAGGCCCCACGCGGATACGACCTGACGTGTCATAATGCGAGCCATGGCACGGACAGAACCAGCCATCATAGTCACCCTTCACATCAGCAACCTTCTGCCCCGCTGGAATACAGCCCAGGTGAGTACAAACACCAACCATCACCAGCCATTCAGGCTTGATAACGCGTTGCTCATCGGTCTGCGGGTCCCGCAGAACATCAAGAGGAACCGCCTCAGCCTCAGCGATCTCTTCAGCAGTCCGGTGCCGAATGAAGACCGGCTTACCGCGCCACTTGACCGTGATCGATTGGCCCACTTCCACATTGGAAATGTCCACTTCGATGGACGCCAGTGCGAGCGCAGAGGCATCCGGATTCATTTGATCGATGAGTGGCCAGGCAATGCCCGCGACGCCAACAGCTCCAAAAGCGCCGGTGGCTACATAGAGGAAATCGCGCCGTGTCGGCTCATCCGTGTCGGTGGTTGCCACGGTTGAGGTCTCCTTTACTTAATGTGCAGCGCCAGCCCGACTGACCATCTTAAGTAGGCCGGAGGCGGACGCCCAAAACCGGAATAAGCGGGGCCTTGTCCCCTCGTCCCCGCATTGCCGCGTTTGTGGCATTCCCTTCATAAATTGTCCAGTCCCTGCGGCTTTGAAGTGGCAGGATGACGCATGTGGCGATATGTGCGAGAGCACCTGGCAAGCGCCGCCCCGACCGAAGGAAACCCTAAACCATGCGAATTGCCCTGTTTGAGCCCGATATCCCGCAGAATACGGGGAATATTCTGCGTTTGGGGGCCTGTTTGGGACTACCTGTGGATATCATTGAGCCCTGTGGCTTTCCCCTGTCGGATAGAGGCCTGAAACGCGCGGGTTTGGATTATCTGACCATCGCCGCCATGCACCGGTTCGATTCGTGGGAGCTTTACCTGGAGAATCTCAGCCCCGGCGCGCGGCTCATCCTAATGACCACCGCCGCCGCAGAACCTTACCAGGATTTCACCTACCAACAGGGCGACATCTTGCTGATGGGCCGCGAAAGCGCCGGCGTCCCAGACCATGTCCACGACCGCGCAGACGCCCGCCTCTTCATTCCCATGGCTGAAGGGGCAAGGTCACTCAATGTCTCCTCCGCCTGCGCGATGGTGGCCGGCGAGGCTCTACGGCAGCTGCACGCCTTCCCTGCGGTGACCGGCCACTAACCAGGGCGCCAGACCATCAGACGGCTTTGGAGTGCCGCCCAGCACCGTTCGCGAGGTAGGTATCAAAGGCAGCGGCGGCCACCCGCACCAGCGGACGCCCCTCCTCGGTCACCACGAGACGGTCTCCCTGCAGTTCAACCAGACCATCATCCATGAGCGGTTCCAGGCGTTTGAGCTCCTGTCGGTAGTGATCACGCCCGCCCGCAAGGTCTGCTCTGAGCGAACACATCAGATCATTGATTATGTCACGGCGCTCGCGGTCGTCCTCACTCAACGCGCGGCCTTTTACGATCGGCAAACGACCGGCTTGCACCGCCTCTTTGTAGGAGGCGAGGGATGGCTGGTTCTGCACATACCCTTGCGGCAGAGACCCGATAGACGACGCCCCGAGCCCGATCAGCGTTTCCGCATCATCGCTCGTATAGCCCTGGAAGTTTCGATAGACGCCCTCGCCTGCCAAAGCATCATCTGGCAGCGCAAAATGATCAAACCCAACCGCCACAAACCCAAGTTCGAGCAAACGCGTCCTTGCGGCTTCAAACTGTGCAAACCGGGCTTCGACGTCAGGCAAAACAGCCTCATCAATCATCTTTTGATGCGTCTTCATCCACGGCACATGGGCATAGCCAAAAAGCGCCACCCGCTGAGGATCCAAGGACACGGCAAGATCCACCTGATCAACCACGGTCTCAACCGTCTGGTGCGGCAGCCCGTACATCAGATCCATGTTAATCGCCGTAATACCGGCCTCCTGCAGCCACCCCACAACCTCCGCCGTCATATCGTAGGGCTGGATGCGATTGATCGCCTTTTGGACGCGCGCATCAAAGTCCTGAACACCGATGCTGACCCGACTGACACCGGCGCGCGCCAGCGCTTGCACATAGTCGACCGTCGCGGTGCGAGGGTCGAGCTCGACCGCGAGTTCCACATCCTTTGTCAGGTCGAAATGGCGGTGGAGCGTCTCGACGATCCGCACCCAATCCTCCGAAGTCAGCATGGTTGGGCTGCCGCCGCCCCAGTGAACATGCGCGACGGGAAACCGGTCCGGCAAGGAGTCCGCCAGCAGGGCGATTTCTTTCAAGACATAATCGACGTAAGACGCCACGGGATCGTACCGGGCGACAATCTTGGTGTTGCATCCGCAGAACCAGCACATGGCAGCGCAGAATGGCACATGAATATAAAGGGACAATGGTTGAGCGGGGTCGAGGTCCGAGAGCCATCCCCGGTAAGCATCTTCGCCAATCGCTTCGGAGAAATGCGGCGCGGTGGGGTAGCTCGTGTAGCGCGGCACCGGCTGGTCATATTTCAAAGCAAGAGAAAGCGAAGAACGAGTCATCGGATACTTCAGTTTTGGGTCACGCCGTCATATTGTGCGCCAGCTTAAGACCCAACCGCCCCGCGCGCCTTGACCCAAATCATTGGGGCCAAAGCCTGAGAACAGGGGGCCAAGAAACTGAGTGAACATGGATATCGACGCCGCAAAATCAAAAGCCGAAACCTGGTTTCAATCGCTCCGAGATGAGATCTGCGCGTCCTACGAACAACTCGAAGACGAGCTGAGCGGCACCTTCTCGGATCGTCCAGCAGGCCGATTTGAACGCACCCCGTGGAACCGGGGCGACGCAGATGAGGACAAAGGCGGCGGTGTCATGTCGGTCATGAAGGGCCGCGTCTTCGAAAAAGTAGGCGTCCACACCTCCACGGTCTTCGGTGAATTCTCAGAAGAGTTTCGCGCGCAGATTCCCGGCGCCGACGAAGACCCCCGCTTCTGGGCGAGCGGTATTTCCCTCATTGCCCACCCACAAAACCCGAATGTGCCGGCGGTGCATATGAACACTCGCATGATCGTCACAACCAAATGGTGGTTTGGCGGCGGCGCGGACCTCACGCCGGTGCTCGATCGCAATCGAACGCAGGAACACAAAGACACAATCGACTTCCACGCCGCCATGCAAGCGCCGTGCGATGCCCACGGCAGCGACTACTACGAGCGCTTTAAAAAATGGTGTGACGAATATTTCTATCTGCCGCATCGGGACGAGCCCCGCGGCATTGGCGGCATCTTCTATGACCGCCACAACACCGGCGATTGGGACAAGGACTTCGCATTCACCCAGGATGTCGGTCGCGCCTTCCGCGATATCTATCCGACGCTTGTCCGGAGACACTTCGACGAACCCTGGACAGAAGCGGACCGCGAAGAACAACTCATCCGCCGCGGACGCTATGTGGAATTCAATCTTCTCTATGACCGAGGCACGACCTTCGGCCTCAAGACCGGCGGCAATGTGGACTCAATCCTTTCTTCCATGCCACCGGAAGTGAAATGGCCGTGAGCAATGGCGGGAAAAGAAACCGCAGCAGAACGATATGTCCGTCTGAACCGCATAGACGCCAGCTTCCATAAGATCGACGTGGCGACAGATGAGAAGACGTCCGCCTTGGACATGGCCGCCGCCAGCGGCATTGACGCAGCGCGCCTGTTCAAAACGCTGATCGTTACCGATGAAGCGAAAAAACTCTATTGCGCCGTCGTGCCGGCAACCCATGATCTCAATCGCAAAGCGCTCGCGCGGCATCTCAAAACAAAGCGAATTGATCTGGCCGATAAGGCCATCGCCATCAAAACGACCGGGTATCAAATGGGCGCCTGTTCTCCGCTTGGTCAAAAGAAAAAACTGCCGACATTCATCGACATGAGTGCAAAAAATTTCGAGACAGTCTTCACAAGCGGCGGTGCGTACGGCCTGGAGATGGAGATCACGCCGACAGAATTGGAAAATACAACAACTGCGACTTTCGTGAATTTGATCTAACGGCTGATCCGCACCGAGTTCACATCATCAATAAGAGTTTCTTCTACGCCCACAATGTGCGGCAAACAGTGAATGCCGACGAAGAGCTCATGCGTCACAGGCCGTGTTAAAAATGCGCGGGCACGCCGACCGGTATTTATGTAGAAGGCCACGCAGGTTTCCTCCCTGGTCTCAACATAATCGTAGAGACCCGGCCCCTGTCGGAAATTGTATTTACGAAAAGACCGCTGCCCTACATAGGCGTTGGTTCTGTCGACAAATTCGGTGCGATCCAACCACTGCTCAAAAGACACACGGTCCTGAACCTTGAACAGCATTTGGCCACCACTGCTGACACAATGCTCAAGATGACCGGACACAATGTAGGCGATCTGTGAGCGACAATGACCGTAAACAACCCGTTCAAGTCTGACCAATTCAATCTGTGTCTCTGACAGATCGAACACACTTTCGCTGGGCGCAATCTCTTCACGATCACTAGAGGCCAAAGCCGGCATCTGCCAAAACGCAAAGGCAATCAGAATATTCATAAACAGTCGTTTCATAGGTGAAACGTGCCACGGAGGTTTCACTTAAACAACTACTCTTCGCCTTAAAAGCGTCGACACCACATCAACAACCCGGCCCGCGCTAAAAATGCGCGCTGTAGCCACCGTCCACCAAAAGCACATGGCCGGTGACATAAGACGCCGCCTCTGAGGCCAGGAACACAGCCGCGCCACCAATCTCGTGCGGGCGCGCCCATCGCCCGAGGCTTGTCCGTTGTTCAAGCCACTTATCAATCGACGGATCAGAGGTCAGCGCTTCATTGCGCTCTGTTGCAAAGAAGCCCGGCGCAATCGCATTCACCGTGATCTGCCGCTCACCCAGTTCCGCCGCCAATGCGCGGGTGAGCGATTCAAGACCGCCTTTCGCAATCGTGTAGGGCGTGTCGCCCTTGTTCGACAACGGCCCGGCGATCGAGGTGATGTTGATGATGCGCCCGCCTGCACCCATGAGCATCGCGGCACGCCGTGAAAGATCGAATGGCGCCACCAGGTTCACATTGAGCATAGCGCGCACGTCATCAAGTGAATGCTCGTCGAGGCTACGTCGGTCTCGAAGCCCGACATTGTTCACAAGGATATCAAGCCCGCCCTCGCCAAGCTTGTCGAAGGCCAACGCAACCGCTGCTTCATCAGCCACGTCAAAGGCAAGCGCACGCACCTCCCCGAAAGGTTGGAGTGTCTCCGCTGCAGCCTCAGCCCGTGCTACGTCGCGCCCGTTGAGCAGCACCTGCGCACCAGCCTGAGCGAGCGCTTTCGCAATCTCAAAGCCCAGGCCTTGCGTGGCACCGGTGACGAGTGCGGTCTTACCGGCTAGGGTGAAAGCTGTGCCCGCGTCCACGGATCAATACACCGTCGCCTGAACAACCGCCTTCAGCCGTTCAATGATGGAGAATTCATCTTCGATGAAGCCCGCATCGACCCACCATTCTTCCACTTCTTTATAGACGCGGCTCATCTCCGGGCCTTCGGGCACACCGGCGGCTTTCATCATTGAGCCTGTGAGCGCGAGCTTTGGACGTTCCCAACTGTCGGCAATCGCGAGCAATGCCCGCCATTGCATGGCGTTCGCCCCCTTCTTGTCCATCGCCCAACCGAGCATGACCCGGTCTTTAAAACACTGCACCCCCATAAGGTAGAGCGCGCGATGCACTTCTCGCACAGACAGGTAGCAAACGATTTTGGTCTCGTCGGTCTGCATGTCTTTGATGCGATCGCGATCCTTGTTCGAGAGCTTCAACCGTACCGCCATTGCCTCGACACCATCGCCATCAAGATCCACCGCGCTTGCAAGGCGCAATACAGGATCAGAGGTAAAAAGCTGGTTCGCTTCAATGCTCACGACGGCCTCCAGCCGATCAAGCCGCGTCGCTTCTGGCAGAACCAGCGGCAGGATTCCGGTCGCCGCCATTTGCCGGAGCGCATCGCCTGCTTCGTCAGCGCCAAGCAGTTTTAGCAGTTCCGCCTGCACCCGCTCCGCCGACAGCTGGTTCAATCCTTGAGCTTCTTCGGCGCAAGCCTTAAGGCCCGCCGCGTCCGGCTCACCCGATCCGTAATGTGCATGAAAGCGGAAGAACCGCAGGATACGCAGATAATCTTCCCGGATCCGGTCATGAGGATCCCCGATAAACCGCACCACGCGCTGATCAAGATCGCTTCGGCCACCCAGCGGATCGTGCACGGTCCCGTCCATGTCTGCATAGAGAGCGTTCATCGTGAAGTCGCGACGATTTGCGTCCTCCACCCAGTCTTCCGTAAAAGCGACGTCTGCCCGGCGACCATCCGTCGCCACATCGACACGAAGCGTTGTTACTTCAAAATGTTTGCCATCCAAAACAGCAGTCACGGTGCCATGATCAAAGCCTGTGGGCACCACCTTAACGCCCGCCGCTTCAAGAAGCTTCGTCGCGTCAGCGGGCGCATGAACGGTTGCGATATCGACATCGCTGACAGGTTCCATCAACAGGGCATTGCGCACACAGCCCCCAACAAACCGTGCTTGGCCGGTATCGCCTCCAAGGGCTTTCATCACCGTCTGGGTGCTTTCGTTTTTCAGCCAGTCATGGACAGCGAGTTCCCCTCGCTTTTCTTCACTCATCACCTGCTCCAAAATTCTAACCTACGGTCTTACTCAACCGTGCCCGATTGAATCTCGCCGTCGATCAATCGCGCGGGCTCGTAATCTGTACCCGCCGTGTTCGCCGTATAGATACCCGCAACCAGCATGCTGCCAACACCTAGCGCCAAGCCTGCCACGATGAGCCAGCCGAACGGCGCTTCACTCCACTTCAAGTCTGGGCGGTCTTCAGCCTTGCGGGAAATCAGGATGAACACCCAATAGGTCGCAAAAGGCAGAAGGAAAAACAGAAAATTGATAAAGAAGCGCGCCATTAAGCCTGAGCCCCATTTTGCAGTCTATCGTGCAGGTTCCGGATCATACCGGCTGTTGCGCCCCATATATAGTGACCCTGATACGGCATTGCATAGTAAGCGCGGCGCTTTCCGCGCCAGAAGACACTATGGCGTTCATGGTTTTCGACATTCATGAGAAAGCCCAGCGGCACTTCAAATATCTCCGCAACCTCGCCGGGATCTGACGTGAGGGAGAAGCCGGGCCGGACAAAGGAGATCACGGGAAGGATGCGAAACCCCGTGCCCGTTTCGTAAGGGTTGAGGAAACCAACAACATCCACAAAAGAACGATGGAGCCCGACCTCTTCTTCCGCTTCCCGAAGCGCACCCTCAACAGGCGTTTCGCCTGGTTCAACCTTGCCGCCCGGAAAAGCCACTTGACCGGAATGGGAATTGAGATGATCCGCGCGGCGCGTCAGCAGCACCGTAGGTCCCGCCTCATGCTCGATGATCGGCACAAGCACGGCAGCAAGACGCAGGTCAGGCCGATCCTTGGGATCAACCCAGTCATCGGGATTTAAATCCTTGTCACCCCGGACACCGGCACCCGTGGGCTCAAGAATACGGTCCAGCGATGGCAGCTCCAGATCAATGCTGGCAAGAATGCGGGCTTTGTAGTCTTCCATAAAACTCAGACCACCAGTTCGCCGGCCGGCATGAATTTATAGAAGTCGCCGGAACTCCAGACGCCGAACCAGCGCTCACCCGCTACATCCTCTTCGACACCGAGTTCCACAAGGTCATAAAAAACAGCGCGATTGATCAGCGCTTCAAGACGGGAACGAACCAGCACATAAGGCGCCGGCTCCCCAGTCGCCGCATCCACCTCAAACCTCATCGGATGATCAGGGTCCACGGTCACGCTGTCCCCGACACTTGTTTCAAACGACAGCACTTGCGACTGCCCCTCCCCCTCAACAGACATAGCCACAGCGAGGAAAGGAGCATCGTCGACGGTGATCCCGATCTTCTCCACCGGCGTCACCAGGAAATAGTCATCTTCATCTTTGCGAAGCACGGTTGAAAAAAGCCGGACCAGACGCTCGCGCCCGATGGGGGAGCCCAAATAGTGCCATGTGCCGTCTCGCTTGATCCGCATATCGAGATCACCGCAGAAAGGCGGGTTCCAGAGATGGACCGGCGGCAGACCGCGCGCTTTCTCACCGGCGGCCTGCGCCGCACCTAGGCCTTTCAGAACTTCAGTGGGAGCCCGCGCTGGCCCCTTAGCAGCGTCGCCATTTGCTGTTTTATTGTCCCCAGCCATCAAAAAACCGCCTTCTCACAACCTTTTCATGTCCGCGAACGTATCCCTTAAGGCCCTTGAGGGGCCATAATGCCAGTAAGTTGGCCAAAAATGACCGAATTGGCGGTCACAAAGGGGACATGAGTCCCGTTACACTGGCCAAACGAAGGCAAAAAGCCACCGATTCCCCCGTGTCGGGCCTTATTCCCGTCTCACGCAACCATATATGTAGGGCAATGCAGACACTCAGTGAAGAAGGCGGCGACGTCGTCAAGGAAATAGAGGCCGCTGGTGAGAAGATCGCCCGAGCGAAATCCGCGATCGGCGAAATCATCTATGGCCAGGAGCCTGTTGTTGATCAGACGCTGATCACGGTTCTGGCCGGCGGTCACGCACTGCTCGTCGGTGTACCAGGCCTCGCCAAAACCCTTCTGGTTCACACCATGGGCACGGTTTTGGGGCTGGACGATAAACGCGTCCAATTTACGCCGGACCTGATGCCGGCGGACATTGTCGGTTCAGAGGTGCTGGAAGAAGGCGACAGCGGCAAACGCAATTTTCGCTTCATCCCCGGCCCTGTCTTTTGCCAACTGCTCATGGCAGACGAGATCAACCGGGCGAGCCCTCGAACCCAGTCAGCCCTTTTGCAGGCAATGCAGGAACATCATGTGACCGTCGCGGGTCAGCGCCACGAACTGCCGCGGCCTTTTCATGTACTCGCGACCCAGAACCCGCTGGAACAAGAAGGCACCTATCCGCTGCCTGAAGCCCAGCTCGACCGCTTCCTGATGGAAATCGATGTCCACTATCCCGATCTCGAAGCGGAGCGGCGCATGCTCCTCGCGACAACTGGGTCCGACGAAGCAACTGCGCAACAAGTTCTAACCGCCGACGAGTTGCAGGCCATACAGCGCCTGGTAAGGCGCATTCCCGTCGGCGATCAAGTGGTCGATGCGATCCTGGAGCTTGTCCGCAGCGCCCGACCCCACGAAGGTGATGTGGCCGAGGTCGCCGAGCATGTCGCATGGGGCCCTGGCCCCCGCGCCAGTCAGGCCCTGATGCTCGCCGTTCGGGTGCGCGCCTTAATGGACGCGCGGTTTGCGCCCTCGATTGACGATGTCGTAGCGCTGGCGGAACCCGTGCTGCGCCACCGTATGGCGCTGACATTCGCGGCGCGCGCAGAAAGTGTCACGGTTTCCGGAGTGATTGATCGCCTCACGAAACGGCTCGGGTAACCTGCCCCATGGCCGACACTGCCCCCACCCGCACCAGCTCAGCATCAATTGCTGAGGCCCAGACGCTCGCGGCGACACTGCCCCCTTTACTGGCAGAGGCGGAGCGGGTTGCCAACACGGTGGAGCAAGGCATCCATGGGCGCAGGCGGACCGGACCTGGCGAGAGTTTTTGGCAATACCGTCGCTATGACACGGGCGACTCGGCCAATGCGGTCGATTGGCGCCAGTCGGCCCGCTCGCAGCACCTCTTTGTGCGCGAAAATGAGTGGGACGCATCTCAAAGCGTTTGGCTTTGGTGCGATCAATCCGCCTCCATGGCTTACCGCTCTGACTTAGCACCCTGTCTGAAACGAGATCGCGCCCTGATATTGGGCCTGGCGCTCGCCAGCCTCCTAACGCGCGGCGGGGAACGCGTTGCCAGTCTTGGCCAGGATGGCATCCCCTCAAGTGGGCGGGCCGGGCTCAACCGGTTGTCCAACTATTGGCTGGGCATGCCCGAACAGGACAATGACCGGTCAGGTCTGCCACCCCTTCAGGATCTGCCCAGATATGCGACCGTGATTCTCATCGGGGACTTTCTTGACCCGACCGACGCGTTGTCGAAACGTATTCGTCAACTTGCGGCATCTGGCGTAACCGGCCACCTGGTTCAAGTCCTTGATCCTGCTGAAACAGATCTTCCCTTTGATGGCCGCACAGAATTTGAGGGAGTTGAAGAAGACCTCAAACTTCTGGTGAGCAGGGCTGAAACCATTCGCACAGCCTATCAAGACAGACTGGCGAACCATCAAGCAGCCCTGCAAGACCTGGCGCGCTCCATCTCCTGGTCCTTCGCCACGCACAGAACAGACCACGCAGCGACAAGCGCCCTCTTGTCGCTCTATGGCGTCATTTCAGGCACACCCGACGCAATACACATGGCGAGGTCTTGATGCTCTCGCTCGGCCCCCTTGCATTTGCGGCCCCCTGGGCATTGATCGGCTTGCTCAGTCTGCCCGTCATTTGGTGGCTATTGCGGGCGACGCCGCCGGCCCCGCAGCGTGTGCGCTTTCCGGCAATACGCCTCCTGCTGGGGCTCGTCCCGGAGACAGAAAGTCCTGCGCACACACCGCTCTGGCTGCTTTTGCTGCGGCTGTTCTTGGCGACACTCATCATCATCGCGCTGGCCGCGCCGCTTTGGCGACCAGCGGACCGCATTGCCGGGTCCGGCCCGCTCCTTCTTATCGTCGATAACGGTTGGGCTTCGGCGGCAGATTGGTCCAGACGACAGGCCCTTGCACAAAGCCTGATCACACAAGCCGAGCGGGACGATCGCCGGGTGGCGATCATAGGCTCAGCACCAGAAGCTCTTCCTGAAACCGTGGCATTCTTAGGATCAGCGGACGCAGAAAGCAGGCTGGGCGCGCTTCAACCCCATCCCCTGGACGTCGACCGGTCCGCACTGATTTCCAAACTAGACCAACTGTCTGAAGATCCCAGTCAAGCCATTTGGATTTCCGACGGGCTGGATGACGGCGGCGCTTCAGAGCTCGCGCGCTATCTTTCATCCAGAGGCATATCTGTTCAACTCGTGGAACCTCAGGCAAGCGAGCGACCGCTTGCCCTCCTCCCACCTGCTACTGGCACCGGAACGGTTTCCGTGCCGGTCGTGCGCGCGAGCTCGGAAGCGCTTCATCAAGGAGACATCACAGCCTTTGCTGTAGATGGCCGTCCCGTCGGTCGAGCAGCTTTTTCTTTTGCAGAAGGCGATCTACGCACCGAGGCCATATTCAATCTGCCCCTCGAGCTCCGTAACGAGATCTCCCGCATCTCATTGCGCGTGAACGCAAGCGCAGGAAGCACGCTGGTGCTTGATGAGCGCTGGCGCCGCCGCACCCTTGGCATGGTATCCGGCACAACCGAGGATCAGCCGCTCCTCTCAGATCTTTACTATTTGGAACGTGCCCTCGATCCGTTTGTTGATGTGCGCACCGCGTCCAGCGAGGAAGAGGACCTTAGTCCCGTCTCTCAATTGCTGGCGGAACCGCTCTCTGTTTTGCTTCTGTCGGATCTGGGGCGTCTGTCGCCACCGGATGTCGAAATAACATCTGAATGGGTCAAAGAGGGCGGCGTACTTGTCCGCTTTGCCGGACCACGTCTGGCTGCGCAGGCAGACCCGCTGGTTCCGGTCCCCTTGCGCTCCGGCGGACGGGAGCTTGGCGGTGCCCTGTCCTGGACCGAGCCACAAACACTGGCGCCGTTCGGGGAAGACAGCCCGTTCGCCGGGATCACCGTCCCGAATGATGTCACGGTCAAAAGGCAGGTCCTGGCAGACCCGCGCGGCAATTTGGCAGGGCGCGTCTGGGCTCAATTGGCGGATGGCACACCCCTCGTCACAGCGCGGCCCGAGGGTGAGGGTTGGATCGTCCTCTTTCATGTAACGGCAAACGCCGAATGGTCTAACTTGGCTCTGTCGGGCCTCTACGTTGACATGTTGCGGCGGCTTGTTGATCTCGCCCAGGGAACGGCAACTTCCGCAGATGCTGCTACCGGCGCAACACTTGCGCCGCACCTGATGATCGACGCCTACGGAAACGTCGCGGCGCCACCACCTTGGACAACGCCCATTGCGCGCGCCGATATCGCAACTTTGCAGCCAACGGCAACCCATCCCCCAGGTCTCTATGGGGACGCAGGCTCGGCGCGGGCGCTTAATCTCACCAATACCGACACAAACCTCTCGCCCTTGCCCAATCTTGAGGGAATTACCACCCGCCGCTCGTTCGCAAATGGAGATGAGGTGGATCTGAAAGCCCCGATTTTCGTTATCGCGCTTCTTTTGCTGCTGGTGGACGGCATAGCCGCCCTTTTCTTAAGCGGGCGCCTATCCCAGCTCCCATTCGCAAAAGCTCGCCCTGCTGCCCTGAGCATCGCCGCCCTGTTACTGGTCGGTGCGCCAGGAGGGCTTGAAGCCGCCGAAAGCGACGAAGCCGCTCTGGCCGCAGTCCTTGAGACCCATCTCGCCTATGTCCTGACTGGCGACAGTGAACTGGATGAGTTGAGCCGCGCCGGGCTCACCGGACTAAGCGACACATTGCGCCGACGCACCGCACTGGAACCCGGCGCCCCCATCGGCGTGAACATTGAGCGGGACGAATTGGCCTTCTTCCCACTCTTGTATTGGCCGATCAGCGAGTTTCAATCGGACATATCTCCGGCGGGCCTCGCCCGCATCGAAACCTATATGCGTCAGGGCGGCACAATCCTGTTCGACACCCGCGATCAGGGACAAGCAATCCAAGGGCTCACCACCAAATCAAGTCAGGCATTGCGCGATCTGTTGGAACAGCTCGACATTCCACCGTTGGAACCGGTGCCCGACACACATGTGCTGACAAAAGCGTTTTACCTGCTCGCAGATTTTCCGGGCCGCTGGGATGGCGGCCAATTATGGATCGAACGCGCACGCACCGATGACGGCGCCACCTCAACCAGCAACGATGGTGTCTCAGCCATTCTTATTGGGTCCAACGATTACGCAGGTGCCTGGGCGCGAGATTCAACGGGACGCCCCCTCTATGCAGCGGTGCCGGGTGGTGAACGCCAGCGGGAAATCGCTGTGCGCACAGGCGTCAACATCGTCATGTACGCACTGACCGGCAATTACAAGGCCGACCAGGTGCACCTCCCCGCCCTCCTTGAACGGTTGGGCCAATGACATGACCTGGAGTCTCGTCACAGATCCGCTCATTGCGCCGATATGGTTGGCAGCATTAGGCGCTCTCGTTGTTGCGGCAATACTGGGCTCTGCATGGCTAAGGGCACCCGGAACTCTCTATCGCGCAGCCGCGTTAGCTGTATTGCTAATCCTGCTCGCAAACCCAACACTTCGAGAGGAAGATCGCGAGCCCATAGACGATGTCGCTGTCCTGCTCATCGACAAAAGTGCGAGCATGTCTCTCGGCAACAGATCAAAGATCCGCGACGAGGCTGTCGACAGGCTAAAGAGTCAGCTTGCGCTGGTTGCAGATCTGGACCTGCGGGTAGTGGAAAGCGACCAAGCAGCAAAAGACGGCGGCACAGCTCTATTTGGAGCGCTGGATGGCGCTATCGCCGATATTCCCCGCGATCGCCTTGCGGGCGTTATGGTGGTGAGTGACGGGCAAGTGCATGACGTGCCATCAAGTCTCGCAGCACTTGGCATCGACGCGCCCCTGCATGGCATTCTAGTGGGCGATCCCAATGCCGCCGACCGCAAATTGGTCGTCGCGGAAGCGACCAGATTCGGAATTGTTGGGGAACCGATCACAATTCGCTTCCGCGTAGACGAAGACGGCAACAGCGACATTGCACCGGTAACAGTTCAGGTGAACCTGAATGGCGATCAGGTTAACCAGCTCACCGTTATGCCGGGAGATGAAATCACAACCACGCTGGCGCTGCCGCACGGTGGTGAAAATGTCGTAGAGATTATTGCCGACGCCTTGCCTAATGAGCTAACTGAACAGAACAACAGAGCGACGCTCGTGATGACCGGCATCCGCGATCGTCTGCGTGTGTTGTTGGTATCGGGTGAACCACACGCCGGAGAGCGCACCTGGCGCAATCTCCTCAAAGCAGATCCATCTGTCGACCTTGTCCACTTCACCATCTTACGCCCGCCCGAAAAGCAGGACGGCACGCCTATCTCGGAGCTGTCGCTCATCGCGTTTCCCACGCGTGAACTGTTCTCCGCAAAGCTGGATGAATTTGATCTGATTATTTTCGATCGCTATCGCCGCCGCGGTGTTCTGCCCATTGTCTATTTGGGGAATGTTGCCCGCTATGTGGAGAACGGCGGCGCAGTGCTGGCAGCAGCAGGTCCAGCCTTTGCCTCGCCCTTTTCGATCTATCGCACACCCCTCGCCGGTATTCTTCCCGCACAACCCACAGGACAGATTGTCGAGCAGGGGTATCGAGCAGCTCTGACCGACGAAGGGAGCCGCCACCCGGTCACCGCCGCCCTTCCAGGCAGCGAAACAAGCCCGCCTGATTGGGGCCGCTGGTTCCGCCTCATTGAAGCGTCGCAGACATCAGGTCGTGCGCTAATGGAAGGCCCAGAAGGAAGTCCATTGATGGTCCTCGACACGGTGGGCGAAGGACGGGTCGCCCAGCTGTTGTCGGATCATGCCTGGCTCTGGGCGCGCGGTTTTGAAGGCGGCGGCCCCCAGGCGGAGCTGCTGCGCCGCCTCGCCCACTGGCTGATGAAGGAGCCGGACCTGGAAGAAGAGCGTCTTCTTGCGACAGGTAAGGACGGTGCCCTGTCCGTGGAGAGACGGACCATGTCACCGGAAGCGGAAGACGTGATGGTGACCCTACCATCCGGATCGACGGAGACGCTTGTTCTGTCGGAGACGGCACCTGGGCGGTTTACCGGATTGCTGGCAACTGACGAGATCGGCCTGCACAAAGTCGCTGACACCACATTACAAGCTGTCGCAGCAGTCGGACCGGCAAATCCGCGCGAATTCATGGACATTCGCGCAACAAAAGAGACGCTCGCACCATTGATCGAAGAAAGCGGTGGCGGAGCATTCTGGATCGAGGACCTTGGTGCAGCGCCGACCCTGCGCAGTGTGCGGCCCGGACGCGATGCGGCGGGCGACACCTGGGCCGGTTTACGACGCAATGGTGGCTATGTGCTTAAAGCCGTCGCGCAAGTGCCCCTGCTCTCGCCCTGGCTGGCGCTGCCACTGATGATTGGACTGCTGCTGCTCGGATGGCGGCGCGAAAGCAAGTAACACGCAACCTAAGCGCCCTTCTCAACCAACCCCGAAACAGACTCGAAAGCACCAGGGACGAGCTCGCAGTAAAGCAGTCGGCTTTTGTCCACCGGGCCCGGCAAAGCAATCTTGCCAGGCGGCACCTGTTGAAAACCTACCTTTGCGTAGTATGGCGCATCCCCCACAAGAATGACGAACCGATGGCCTTCTGCTCGCGCAGCGGCAAGAGCCGTGCGCATCAGGTCGAGACCGCCGCCCTGCCCGCGCACAGACGGGTCCATTGCCAAAGGACCGAGCAGCAGTCCTTTCTCCCCTCCAATGTTCAAAGGGGAAAATCGAATACTGCCGACCATGCGGGACGCGCCGTCCTTTTCAGCGAAAGCGACGAAGCTCAGCGTTGGAAGGGGCGCGACACCCTCCCGCATCCTGTAGGCGGTTTTGGCAAAACGTCCTGGTCCGAAACTCAGGTCGTGCAAACGTTCAATATCATCTTCATGCGCCGGAGTTTCCGGGAGAATGTCGAACTGCATGGGAAAAGTCTTTCGAAACGGCAAGGGAACAGCAAGCTTTGAAGCAGCGCTTGTCTGAACTTGTCTCCAGCCGTTTAGAGGAAGGCAGGCACGCGCACGCGAAGAACGAGGGACAAATTCCCTCGGTCGGTACGTCGTCGTCGCAAATGGGCTTTCGCCATCAACATCTTGCTGTCCTCAAATCCGCAGTCGAGAGCGACCACGAGGCCGCTGAGGTAGCAGGGATAAACCGGCCCGTCCAGAAAAACCGACTTGCCAGCGCCCGTTTTCGCTACGGCATCCGGCGCCACCATCAGTAATCGGGGAAAAGACTGGCCCCAGGCGGGTGCCTTCGGGTAGCTTCACGGCCAACGAATGAGCCGTTTCTGCGCCTCTCACGGGACGGACGGACAGAGACAAGACAGGGAGATGACAGATGGGATTGCTCGAAGGAAAAGTTGTGCTCGTCACAGGCGCGGCCAACGGCATCGGCAAAGAATGCGCGCTGATTGCGGCCCAGCAGGGCGCCAAGGTTGTGGTGAATGATCTGGGTGGCGGTGTCGCCGGTGGCGATGAAGGAAGCGCCGGCCCTGCCCAACAGGTCGCAGACGAGATCAAGGCTGCAGGTGGCGAAGCCGTTGTTAACTCGGACAGCGTGGCCATCAAGAGCGGCGCAGAACATATGATCCAGCAGGCGATGGATGAGTTTGGCGGTCTCCACACCATTATCAGCCCCGCCGGGATTTTGCGCGACGGCATGTTTCACAAAATGCCCGACGAAGATTGGGATTCAGTGCTGGAGGTCCATCTCAAAGGTTCCTACAACATGACCCGCGCGTCTGTGGAGCACTTCCGCAAGCAGGAAGAAGGCAACTACGTTCTGTTCACCTCCACGTCGGGTCTCATCGGCAATATCGGCCAGGCAAACTATGCCGCCGCGAAGATGGGCATTGTCGGCCTGTCACGCATTATCGCCATGGAAGGGGCCATGAAGAATGTGCGCTCAAACGTGATCGCACCCTTCGCCTGGACCCGCATGATCGCAACCATCCCCGTTAAGGACGAAGCGTCGGCACAGCGCGTAGACCGGATGAAAAATGCCATGCGCGCAGACCAAGTGGCCAACTTCGCTGTCGGCCTATCCGCACCTGAGTGTGATGTCAGCGGTCAGATCTTCTCCGTGCGGGGCAACGAAGTCTTCCTCTTCAGCCAGCCGCGTCCTGTTCGCGGAGTCACACGCCTGGAAGGCTGGACACCGGAGACGCTCTTGTCACACGGGTTCCCGGCAATGAAAGGCGACATGACCGACCTCGGCAACACGGCTTCCGTGTTCACATGGGAACCGATCTAAGGCAAACGCCGTAGCCAGCTTTTCGCGCTAAAGAAAACCGCCGACGCGATGAACGTCGGCGGTTTTTTAGTGGAAGTAGCGTTCTACCTGACCAAAACTGCGATCAGCGCTGTATCGGTAGCGCAGAGGAAGCGCCTGATGAAAGGCGAGCATGTTTGCGTCCTCCACCGACCTGACATGTCGCTCAACATCGCCAACAATGCATCCATTGTTCTGGTTGCGTCTCACAACACCTGTAAACGGCCCGACGGAACAGACCCGCTGCGCCTGTCGGACAATCCGTGTGTGCTCGTTGTTGAGGTCTCTCAGCTGCTCGGCGGAGAACTCAGATGCCGCTTGTGCTGTGCCGAGAGGCAACATGAGCGCGGCGGCTGCAACAAAACCAGCAAGAGTATGTTTCATGATTTTTCTCCTTCAAGAAACTATCTCCAGCTTACTCCCAGAAAGCCGCGGCCATCATTAAGTCACCGTAACCTCGCGAGAATGTGACTTATGCCGCCACCCACCCTAAACTCCGTCAAAACAAAGACGGGAAACGGGGTAAGAATTGTGGGCAGTTTCAAAGAATATGAAGAGCATGATGCATTAGGCCTGGCAGAGCGCGTCGCGAAAGGTGACGTGAGTGCCAGCGAGTTGCTCGATGAAGCCATAGAGCGAACCGAAGCAATCAACCCCAAGATCAATGCTGTTGTGCTCAAGCACTATGATGAAGCCAAAAAGCTCATCTCAAACGGCTTGCCGGATGGACTTTTTAAAGGCGTTCCTTTTCTCCTGAAAGACTTGCACCTGCTTTGGGAAGGTACGGTCACGACCTATGGCTCCGGCGCCTGGGAAGGCTATGTGGCGGATCACAACACAACCCTCACCGACCGCTACCTCGATGCAGGCCTTGTTCTGTTTGGCAAGACCAATTCACCGGAGCTGGGCCTCACCGGCACGACTGAACCCCGCCTCTATGGCCCCACGCGCAATCCATGGAACCTGGAACACTCCCCAGGCGGTTCGTCAGGCGGCGCAGCCGCCGCGGTCGCTGCCGGCATCATCCCGCTGGCGAATGCTTCAGATGGCGGCGGCTCGATCCGCATTCCTGCGTCAGCCTGCGGCCTGTTTGGCCTGAAGCCAACCCGGGGGCGCACGCCCGCTGGGCCAGACCGTGGTGAAGGCTGGGCGGGCATGTCCATCAGCCACTGCGTCTCGAAAACAGTCCGTGACAGCGCCGCCCTGCTAGATGCAACCACGGGCATCGCTCCGGGGGACCCCTACCTGCCACCGGAGCCTGAGCGCCCATTCCTTCAGGAAGTCGGCGCACCGGCAGGGAGACTGCGCATTGCCTTCAACACCATACGGAGCGACGGCACTGCGCCGGAACCGGAAGTCGAAGCATCTATCCATGAAGCAGCGAAGCTTTGTGAGTCCCTGGGGCACGAAGTCGTTGAAGCAGCGCCCTCGATTGACCCGGTCGCCATGGGTAACGCTCAGGCGACCATCATTGGCGCCAACGTCGCACTCACACTCGCACAACGCGGCGAAGCGCTTGGCCGGGACCTCACAGAGAATGATGTCGAGCATGTGACCTGGCTCATGGCCGCCGCCGCAAAGGAGCGCAGCAGTACCGACTATGCAGCCGCGACGCTCTTCATTCACCAGATGGGCCGCCTGATGGGCAACTTCATGCAGTCGCACGATATCTATCTCTGCCCCGTGCTCGGCACCCCGCCGCCAAAACTCGGCGTGCTGGACATGATGACGGAAGATGTGGGCACCTATCTCGCCAACCTTGGCAAGATCATGCCCTACGCAGGTTTGTTCAATATGACCGGGCAACCCTCCATGTCAGTCCCGCTCCACTGGACGCAAGATGGCTTGCCTGTCGGCGTCATGTTTACCGCCCGTTTCGGCGAGGACGCCACCTTGATCAGATTGGCATCCCAACTCGAAGAAGCAAAACCCTGGCGAGACCGCACGCCAGCGCTCTGAGCACGGGGCGGCCGCTGTCACCGCTTAAGCCGCCCAATATTCATTGGGCGGCAAACCTTCCAACACTTCCCGGATCCGGACCCGTGTGGCCTTGCTGGTCTCTGTAGGCAAGGCACTCATGTCAAAGAAGCCAAACTCCGCGATCTCTCTATTCGGTTGCGGCTGGATGTCGAAATCGCGCAAAACGAACAAAGACACATGGTCCGACCGGTGCTCCGCGAAATTGGCATACAGACCAAAGAAGCTGAGATCCCCTATCGGGGTGACGCCAACTTCCTCCCAGAGCTCGCGGGCTGCCGCCGCGCGCATGGTCTCGCCGCCCTCGACGCCACCGCCAGGCAGGTACCAGCCCGGCATATAAGTGTGGCGGACAAGCAAAACCCTATCCTTTTCGTCTATCACCAAAACACGGGCTCCCGCGGTCAATGGACGTGAAAAACGCCAGTAAACCCTCATAAAAAAGCGTGCAAAGGGATAAAAACGGACAAGGAAGCGCATGCAATCTGAGCCCTAATGGGATGCTTTATTCATAAACTGTAAACTCTGCGGGAATTACCGTCTATCCAATGCAAACCGCCACACGCCGAAGATAGGCTTGGACGGCAAAGGGATGACGGATATGGGGCTTATCAGCAAACTGGTCGGAAAGCGGGGAAAACCCGTTGAGACAGTCGCCCCTGCTGTTCCCAGCGACGAGGCGGTGACGCGCGTGATGAAAAGTCTCGCGACGGGCGCACCAGCAAAAGTTGCCAAGGCAGGCGCGGAAATCGCCACCGCCCTCAACACCGTTGAAACAGCAATCCTTGCGATTGATACCGTTGCCGATCTTCTGGTCGAAGCAGAGCTTCTCATCGCCACCGCTCGGGAAACCGAGAGCGCCGGCCGAAGAGCCCTTATCGCAAACAGATACACGACGCTGATCCACACAATCTCAGACACAGTGGTGCGCGCGGAACACAATGGCATGAACCTGCTTGATGGTGACCGCAGCACCTATGAGATCAGACTCGACTCAGAGGAGCGCGCGTCAATCGCACTCCATGTGGCAAACCTCACAACGGACTCTGAAGGTCTCGACCTTGCTACACCTCGGGAAGAATTTGCCAGCCAGGTTGAAATTGAACGGACCATCGCGGAAATCGACGCAGCACGACGGACCACCAGTCGTATCGCGGATCTTTTCGCGGACAGTTCGGCGGTATTGGCGGAGCGCCTCGCGCGTCTTGACCATGACTTTGGTCCCGATGCCACCCAGTCGACACAACCCACGGGTGCGGGTCACTGACCCAATCGCGTTAACCGCTGGTCAACCATAAGCCACGACAGATTCTTAACCTTGGTTCGCTACGCTCACCCTAGATTTCAATGTTCGCCATGTCGCGCGCATGAGGCATTCCGGGACCTTTCGAAAGTTGAGCATGCAACATAAAACTGATGTGACTGCACGGCCGCTTTTGGGCGGACCGCCTGAAATTGTTCCGGTCCCTTCAATTGCGGAGGTCAAGGGCCTCTCCACTGATGGCGCCCATCTCCGCATGGACCCGCGCATCCTGACACGGATCAGCGATGTCGTATCTGTGCTTGAGCAAGACTACACAGAAGTCCTCCTGTCACATGTCGCAGATCTGGAAAAGGCCTATATCAATAGGAATTCCAGCGCCCCGGCCGCACGCACTGCGATCTACGAGATCGCGCATGACATCCGAGGCGTCGCCGGCTCGTTTGGGCGGCCCTTGAGCGGACAGATAGCAAGTCGGATCTGCACCCGTTTCGATCAATCTCCCGTCGACATTCCCGCAATTGATGACCACATCGATGCGCTCAAACATGTTTCGAAACTCATGCCGGAGCCAGACGGTGCCTTTGCGCAGCTAGTGCTGAAGAGACTCGACGATGCCTGCCCTGACCCATTACGGGCATCACGACCAACGTCAGATGTCCCAAACTCATCAGATGTCCCAGAGTCAGGAGGGTGAAGTTGTGACGGAAACCAGCCTCGCGCCTCTTAGAATTCTGATCGTGGAAGACAGCGAACAAATGCGGTCGTTGCTTCTGGCGCTTTTGGAAGCGATGAATATTACGGATATCCTCGTCGCCGAAGATGGTGACAAAGGGTTTGAGCTTTATATGCAAACGGCGCCCGATATCGTCATCACAGACGGCGCCATGGAACCTACCGACGGATACGTGCTGACAAATCGAATTCGCACGGCGCCGGACAATCCGAACCCTTATGTGCCGATCATTATGTTATCGGGCCATCTGGAAAAAGAACGCGTTGAAAAAGCCCGGGCAAGCGGCGTAACGGAATATCTGGCAAAGCCCGTCTCGTGGCAGACCCTGTATGAGCGGCTTGTCGCTATCGTCAGCAATCCGAGTTTCTTTGTGAGGACACCGACCTATCTGGGCCCCGACCGGCGCCGGGAGACGGAAGAGCTCTATCAAGCGCCTGCGCAGCAGCCCAGCGCACCTCAGCCCACGACAACGGCCAAAATCCTGCCGTTAGACGCCATTCGCAAGCCCAGCCTCATTCGCAGCGAATAAAGATACTCTGTGAGCGAACGCCACAGAAGATGACTATCGCGTCATTTTTTTGCCATCCATTGCAAAATCCGGCTAGGCTAACGGCTAAGCAAGTCTTGTAGATCGCCTTGGAGGAGAGCCATGTCTACTGAACAGACCAACATCACCGTTGATAGTGCCTATGAAGCAGTCGCGCCGGATGACTTCCCGGCCATGATGGAAGTCGAGCGATACGGCAATCGTTCGACGGCTTTCGACAAAATCATCTCAGCAACTCATGACCATTTCTGGGACCCGCAGGATCCGAAATTTGTCGACTTCAGCCAGCCCTTCGACATGGAAAACGAATATCTCGTGGACCCGATCGGCCTGGCCGAATTGCAGACAGCCATCAATGACAAGATTGACGAAAAGCAGCGCATCAAGCTGGTGAATCTGGATGTGCAATGGTCGCTCTCATCCATTTTACACGGAGAGCAAGGGGCACTCGCCTTGTCCGCAAGCCTTTGCCACATTTTGAAGGACCCGGGCGCTCAGGAATATGCAGCAAACCAGACGCGGGAAGAGGCTCGCCATGTGGCTGGCTTTTCAAACTACATCAAAGCCCGGTGGGGCAAACCTGTCGCCGTTGGCCCTGCCCTCGGCGACCTCCTGACGGAGCTCGTTCTCTCACCGCTGGTCTGGAAGAAGATCGTCGGTATGCAGATGCTGGTTGAAGGCCTCGCCATGGGGGCGTTCGCGACCTTCTACAAGCAATCCAACGACCCGGTCATGACCAAGCTCATGCAGCTCACCATGACCGATGAAGCCTTCCATCATAAGTTCGGGAAAATCTGGGCGGACCGGACCATTCCCAAACTCTCCGAACATGAACGCAATCAGATCGAAGACTGGGCGTGGGAAGTGTTCCAGGTACTTCTCTACAATCTGGGCAGCCCGGAGCAGAAGAAGCATATCTATGCGGCAGTGGGCCTGGACTGGGAGTGGGTTCAGGGTGCTTTCATGGAGGCCATGACCGACGCCGCCGTTCGCGAAGACATGATGGAAGCCACGAATATCTTCCGTGTGCTCATCAAAACACTCCTGAAAGCGGGCGTTATCACCGACCGGACCTCTTCAAACTATGCGGCCTTCATCGATATGAAAGAGCTGCATCAGGAAGGCGACCGGATGATCGGCGACGATATTGCCGAAGAAGGCATCAAATACCTGCGCGAGCTGAATGGAAATACGAACAAATATATGTCGCTGGACAATATGACGGCCGCTGAATAAGCGATCACAATTTCGTAAATTAGGGCGGTACCCGATGGTACCGCCCTTTTTATTTACCATTACCGTGCTAGACTCTTCCCTAACGTCACCATGGGGCTAGGTCATTCCATGAGTGTGGAACGGTCTAATTTTGAACGGGCATTTCAATGGCGCCATCGGCTGGCCATTGGCCTGTCGGTCGCAGCCGCAATGCTGCTGCTTCCCTCGATCTCCTCCTACGCCAATGTTTTTGAAATTGACGACCGGCGCCTCATTGTGCCGGAAGACGAGATGAGTTTTGTCGGCGTCATCGCGTGTGCCGATACAAAGCGCATTCCAACCGCCAGTCTCATCACAACGCCCCGCGCAGATCCAAATCGCCGTTATGAGGTGATCACCACCGTGGCGCACGCCTTCTTCACCAAGGAAGGCGAACGCTGGCAGGACTGCTCTTTCCTGCCCGAAGGCGATGCGAGCCGCGCGCTCCCCATCACTTATGTGATGACCGGGACCTCAACACCCGGCAAAGGATGGAACGATGATTGGGCGGTCGCCGTTGTCGAAGGGCGCGTGTCCTCTGACGTAGCTCTCCCAATGCCCCTATCAGTCGATCTACAGCAGATCGAAACGCACCGCTCCGCAGGAGCACGCATTCAGCTCGCCGGACATAATGGCGAGAGCCTTCCTCTGCTGGTTTCTGAGAATTGCGGGCCGCGCCACAAGCGGAGCGGCAGCCATAATTTCGGCGACTCGCGGGTGTTCAACCATGACTGCGATATGATGTCCGGATGGTCCGGAGGACCGCTTCTCCTCCGCACGGCAACAAGCACATTTACGATTGCAGTCAATTCGACGCGGTTCAACCCTGTCGTTCACCAGACAGGCTTCCCGTTTGATGATCGCTTCAACCCGAACACAGCTATTCGTGTGGACAAAGAATTCCAAGCGACCATTGAACGGCTCACCGTTGAAGGAGCCCCGATCCGCCTGGCGGACAATGCACACTTCTGTACCGTAAGCGACGGCAGCGACTGCTAGGCGCCCTACTTTTGTGCCGCGATCGGCGCGAGCAGCGCTTCGAGACTTTTCGCATATGTTTTGCGCGCGGCATTGGGGTCTTTCGCATTTGCGATCGCGAGTCCGGCTTGCATCAACGACCCCCCAATGAGATCTGCCAACGGCTCCAGGGGCTGCTTCGGTAAAATCCCTTCATCAACCAGATGCTCTAGTGAATGCGTCACGAGCGCCTTGTTGAGCGGCTCTTGCAGGTCGCGCCACTCTTCCCACCCAAGCACCGCGGGACCGTCCAGCAGGATTACCTGTTTGATGTCTTCACGACTGTAGAGATCGAGCAGGATCCGGGTTCCGACAACGAGGTCTTCCCGATCCTCCGTAATCTCATCCATGGTTTTCTGAAACAGCTCCAGCGCCACTTCATTCAACATGTCGAGGAAGAGCGCCCGGAAGAGGTCCTTCTTGTCCGAAAACTGATGATACAGCGCGCCACGCGTAACACCCGCACGCGCAACAATCTCTTCGGTCCCCGTGTCCGCATATCCTTTGGCGACAAACAGAGCGCGGGCGGCCTTTAAGAGCTTTGTGTGATTGCGTGACGGTTTCTTGGCGGGGGCGTTCATAAAAATACAGCTTGTATGAAAATCTCAAAGCAACTATACACGATCAAATTCATACAGATTGTATGAATTTGAGCTGAGAGACGGTACGATGGCAACCACGAGAAAAATTCCGACCTGGCTTTTTGCAACGACACTGATCGCCTCATTGGCGACGGTGGCAGGACCATTGATGTTCTTCGGCATCAGCGAGCGGGGCTGGCAGCTGGCCGCACGCTATACCGTGCGCGTAAGCTTCCCGCTCTTCCTCATGGCTTATCTGGCAGGACCGCTCATGGTCCTATGGCGGTCCAACGCATCCCGGTGGCTCATGCGCAACCGACGCTACATCGGCTTGAACTTCGCCATTGCCCACACAGTCCATCTGGGAGCGCTCTCAAGTTACTTCCTTTACTTGGGCATCGCGCCAGACGCCACGACGCTGGCAGGCGGTGGGCTCGCCTACGCTTTGATATTCGCGATGGCGGCGACCTCAAACGATTGGAGCGTCAACAAGCTGGGCCCCAACTGGCGCAGGCTCCACAGCGTCGGCCTGCACTACGTATGGTTCATCTTCCTTATCACCTATCTGGGCCGCTTTTCAGGTGGCGAAGCTGGCGACGCAAATGAGAACATGTTTGTCGTCGCTGTCGTCGGGTCATCCTTGGTTCTGGTCGCGCTGTTGATCCGTTTGACCGCGTTCTGGAAGACCCGACGCCAGGCGTCCCCCGCATGAGCTAACGGTTTCGCGTGACCTCCCGTCCTGTCGCGGTATATTTGCCCCAAAGGGCGAATAAAGCCCGCAGACATTGAACGGGGAGGACCATATGGCCTGGAATTACGGCGATATACTGGACACGATTGCGCCCATGCTGCCGGCGGATGCGCCGGCGATGATCCACGGGGATCGCATGATCACCTGGGGCGAGACCACCAAACGCACCAATAATCTGGCGCGAGGTCTTATTGAGCGCGGTGCGAAGCCAGGCGACAAACTCGCCTTCTATATGCGCAACCGCCCGGAATACATGGAGACCCTCGCGACGAGCTTTAAGGCGCGCATGACCCATGTGAACGTCAATTACCGCTACACCGCTGATGAAGTCTTCTACATCTTCGACAATTCCGACGCGCAGACAGTGGTCTATGGGTCCGAGTTTCGTCACATTATGGAGGAGCTCAAAGATCGCCTGACCAAGGTCGCAACATTTATCGAAGTCACCGAAGACGGCACAACGGCCCCCTTCGCAGAGGACTTCGAAACGCTCGCGACCAGCGGCGACGGATCGCAGCTCGACATTGAGCGCTCGCCCGACGACCAGCTCTTTATCTACACCGGCGGCACAACCGGCATGCCCAAGGGTGTCATGTGGCGCCACGACGACATGCGGGAAGCACAACTGAATGCGCTGCGGCGTCTCGGCCCTGTTCCTGAGTCTCTCGAGGAGCTGCAAGCCGCCATCAAAGAAATCGGACCGGCGGGAAAAATGATCCCCGCCTGCCCGCTTATGCATGGCACAGGCTTGCTGACGGCTTTAGGCAACCAGATGAATGGCGGCTGTGTCGTAACCCTCAGCCATCCGTCCTTCAATCCGGAAGAAATGCTGGCGGCCATCGACAAACACAAAGTCGCCAGCGCCGCCATTGTCGGGGATGCGTTTGCCAAACCGCTCCTGAAAACCCTCGATGAAAATCCCGGCAAATATGACCTCTCCAGCATGGAGACACTCATTTCGTCCGGCGTGATGTGGTCCATGGAAGTGAAGCAGGGTCTCCTGAAACACATGCCGACAGCCATCATGACCGACAGCTTCGGCTCGTCGGAAGGATTGGGCTTTGGCTCATCCCTCACCACCGCGGACGGCGTCATCAGCACCGCCAAATTCCAGATCGGCGAGCGGTGTAAAGTGTTTGATGAAGAGGACAATCTCGTCGAGCCAGGTTCCGGCAAACCGGGTTTCATCGCTCTGACAGGACCCATTCCGGTCGGCTACTACAAAGACGAAGAAAAGACAGCGAAGACGTTCAAAACCATCGATGGCGTTCGATATTCCATTCCGGGCGACTGGTGCACGGTAGAAGAAGACGGCACGCTCACCCTGTTGGGTCGCGGGTCGGTTTGCATCAACACAGCCGGCGAAAAGGTCTATCCGGAAGAGATCGAAGAGGTGCTCAAAACGCACCCTTCTGTCGATGACGCTCTTGTGGTCGGTGTGCCAGATGAAAAGTGGGGTCAGTCAGTCACCGGTATTGTAAAACTGAGCGGCGAAGGCGACTTCAACGAAGAAGACCTTCGGCAACATGTCCGCAGCGCGCTGGCGGGGTACAAGACACCGAAGCGCATCCTAGTCGGCGACGCAGTGCCCTTCCGCGCTTCAAACGGCAAAGCGGACTATAAGGGCGTCACAACTTTCGCCCTCAACGAGCTCGGCATTCCTGCCTAGCTTTAAACGAACTAACACAATTGGCGGTCACGGATGAACATCTGAGGCCGCCTCTTTTGCTCAATGCTCAAGCCAGGATGATGCTCGCAAGTCCTGCACCAGATGATCGACGGTCGCGCGCACTCGTGCAGACGTCTGGCCCGCCTCCTTATGAACGACATGCACGGGGATCGGATCGCCTTCCGCCTCTGGCAAGATGATCTCGAGCGTGCCCGCCGCAACTTCCGCCGCCACCTGGTAAGATAGAACACACGTCACCCCGCGGCCTTCGACCGCTGCAGCGATCGCCGCATCGGCGGTGTTCACCAACAACCGAGTCTCCGGTCGATAAGTGACCATTCGCTCGTCAACGACGAAACCCCATTCGCTGCCCGACCGGTTTTGTGAAAAATCGATCAGCTGGTGATCGTCAAGTTCCGCAACTTTCGCAGGCGTCCCATGCTCCTTCAGATAGGACGGTGCGGCACACAAGACCCGCCGCACAGATCCAACGCGCGACGCGACCAGGGTGGAGTCAGGCAGGTGCGCAATCCGAACCGCCACATCAATCCCTTCATCCACCATGTGAACCACCCGGTCGACAAAAAGCGTGGAGACGGAGAGCCGGGGATAGCGGTCCATCAGGCGGAAGATGATGGGCGTGAGCGCAAGCCGTCCAAACAGGGCAGAACCAGTCACAGACACCCACCCTTCTGGCTGTCCGTGACGCCCGCTGGCATGGGCATCCGCCTCTTCGAGATCGGCCAGGATGCGTCGGCAATCATCCAGATACCTGGTGCCCGCATCTGTGAGCCGCACAGTCCGCGTGGTGCGATGAAATAGCCTGGCCCCAAGACTGTCTTCCAGGTCCGACACAAGCCGCGTGACAGACGGCGCTGACAGCCTGAGGGCCCGGGCCCCGGCGGCGAACCCTTCTGTCTCTGCCACGGCCACAAAAGCCCGCATCGCGCGCAGTTGGTCCATAATTATTCCACTTACCAAAATAATATAGTTTGAAAATATCATATTCATTCATTTTGTGAAGAGTCCCAGATTTCTGCCATCGACCCCACACCGCAATGCGCTCAATGGAGGAATGCATGACCCAGACAACCGACACTCAGAACAGCACTCAGCCCCTTACACAGGGCGCCCACCATATCGGCCTCACGGTGCCGAACCTCGCCGACACAAAAGCCTTCTTCATTGAGACGCTCGGCTACAACCAGGTCGGAGAAGTCCCGGACTACCCAGCCGCCTTCCTGTCTGACGGCACGACCATGATCACTCTCTGGCAGGCCAACGACCCCAAAACGGCCACCGCCTTTGACCGGAAGAACGTCATCGGCCTGCATCACCTGGCGTTGAAGGTGGCAGACCGCGCTGCCCTCGCAACACTTCACGACAAGATCAAAGCAGCGCCTGGCTGTGCCATTGAGTTCGCCCCCGAGTCACTTGGCGGCGGCGATGTTCATCATCTGATGTGCACCATCCCAGGCGGTGTGCGCGTCGAGTTCATTGCCCCAACAGCCTAAGTCAGCCGGGAGGAGGAAGCGAGATGACCGGAGCGTGGACGCAGGAAACGTCTCCCTTTCACGAAGGGGAGCAGCGTATTCAGGAGCGCGCAGGCGTGCGCGAAAGAACCGAGATGCAGGGCCAGCGCGTGATCCGCGATCACCTGCCCGACCAACATCGTGACTTCTATGAAAATCTTCCCTTCCTCCTCCTCGGGTCCGTCGACGCGGAGGGGCGACCCTGGGCCTCTTTGGTGGCCGGCCCCACAGGCTTCATTCAAAGCCCGAGCGCAGATCACATTCATCTAACTACGGACGTTCTGCCGGGTGATCCGCTCAATGAGACCCTGAAGGCGGAAACGCACCTGGGGGTGTTGGGCATTGAACCGGCGACACGCCGCCGCAACCGCTTCAATGGGCGGGCCATGCAGGTAGAGCAGAACGGGTTTTCCATCCGTGTGGATCAATCTTTCGGCAATTGCCCGAAATTCATTCAGACCCGCGACGTCACCTATCTGGAACCTCGCACTGACGCGCCGCAGCCGCTTGTCCGGCAAGCCGAGCTGTCCGACGTCGACGTGGTACGGGTCATTAGCTCAGCCGACACGTTCTTCATCGCCACGGCCTACGCAGACGGCAGTGAGTCGGCTACCATGGGCGCAGACGTTTCCCACCGCGGTGGCAAGCCCGGATTTGTCAGAATTGCTGACAAACATTCGATCCTCTTTCCCGACTTTGTCGGCAACAACCACTTCAACACACTGGGCAATATTGAGATGAACCCCCAAGCAGGCCTGCTCTTCATCGATTTTCAGAAGAACGGCCTCGTTTACATGACCGGGAAAGCGGAAACGATCTGGGAGGGTCCAGATCTTGCGCGATTCGAGGGCGCCAAACGTCTGACGAAGATCGCCCCAACCGAGATCATCGTCACCCAAAACACGCTTCCTTTGCACTTTGAGTTTGGCGATTACTCGCCATTCCTCTCCAAGACGGGGAGCTGGTAGTCCGACCGCGGCTGCAGCGAGTGAATTTCCATCGCTTGACAACCGGCGCCCCTGCGGAAAGCGCCTGGATTCCGATCGCCTACGCCTAATGTCTGCTTGCCTGTCCGCCCATCAGCGCTATTCTTCTCCCAACGTAACTGACCAAAAATCAGGAAGAGACGCTTATGGACGCTCTAGAGCAATTCCGGGCCGATACCCGCGCCTGGCTGGAAGAAAACTGCCCCCCTTCAATGCGCACACCCATGCCGGAGGACGAAAGTCCCTGGGGGGGCAAACGCGCTGTCTGGAAAAACCCTGAGTCAAAGCAATGGCTCGACGCCATGGCGAGCAAAGGCTGGACTGCACCGCAATGGCCAACCGAGTATGGCGGCGGCGGTCTCACCAAAGAAGAAAACAAAGTGCTTCAACAGGAGCTGCGGCGCATCAAAGCCCGCCCGGCTCTGATGAGCTTCGGCATTTGGATGCTTGGCCCTGCCCTTCTGGAATTCGCCAACGAAGAACAGAAGAAAGAGCACTTGCCGAAGATCATTCGCGGCGAGATTCGCTGGTGCCAGGGATATTCTGAACCGGGCGCTGGTTCTGACCTGGCCGGTCTTCAAACCAAGTGTGAGGACAAAGGCGACCACTATCTGGTCAACGGTCAGAAAATCTGGACATCCTACGCGGACAAAGCGGACTGGATTTTTGCTCTCGTCCGCACCGATACCAGCGTCAAACATGACGGCATCAGCTTCCTGCTGATCGACATGGACCAGGACGGTGTCGAAGCGCGGCCCATTACGATGATCTCCGGCGCCTCCCCCTTCTGTGAGACCTTCTTCACAGATGCGACGGCACCAAAGGGCAATCTTGTCGGCGAAATGAACAAGGGCTGGACCATTGCCAAGCGCCTGCTGCAGCATGAGCGCGAAATGATCTCCGGCATGGGCATGGGAAGCGGCGGCGGCGGGACCGGCCTCGCTGATCTCGCAAAAGACTATATTGGCGAGAGCAATGGCCGCGTATCGGACCCAACAGTCCGCGACTCTGTCGCACGTCAGAAGATGGACGCGCACGCATTTGGCCTGACGCTTCAACGGACCACGGAAGAAGCCAAAGCAGGTCAGGGAACAGGCGCTGCCTCATCCATCTTCAAATATTACGGGACAGAGCTGAACAAGCGCCGGAACGAGCTCATCATCGAGCTGATGGGGACCCAGGGCCTCGGCTGGGAAGGCGAAGGCTTTTCCGAGCAGGAGCTTTCAGCCCCGCGCAGTTGGCTCCGCTCGAAGGGCAACTCCATCGAAGGCGGCACAACAGAAGTGCAGCTCAACGTGATCTCTAAGCGTGTCCTCGGCCTGCCGAGCTGACACGCAAAGATCGCACTAGAAAAACAGAAACGATAAAATAGACAGGGATACCCATGGGGTTGGTACTGACAGAGGAGCAAACGCTCCTCAAAGAAACAGCATCGCAGTTTTTCCAAGAAAAATTGCCGGTGTCGAACCTGCGGAAATTGCGGGATGAGAAGGATGCTGACGGCTTTGACCGCGGCACATGGAAAGAAATGGCAGACCTGGGCTTTGCAGGGGTGCTGGTGCCGGAAAGCTATGGCGGCACGGAATTCGGCCCCGTAGGCCTCGGCGTGATCCTGGAACAAGCTGGCAGAACAATCGCGGCCACACCACTGCTTTCAACTGTGCTCTTGGGCACAACCGCCATTCAGCTGGGTGGATCACAGACCCAGCGTCAGGACTACCTGCCCGCGATTGCGGCAGGTGAGACGATCATCGCGCTAGCAGTGGAAGAGGGACCTCACCACAACCCGACGCACATTGCGACCACTGCAACAGCGGATGGAGATGGCTTCAAGCTCTCCGGGTCCAAAACCTTCGTGATCGACGGTCATGTGGCGGACACACTGATTGTTGTCGCCCGCACATCGGGTGAAGTCGGTGACTCCAGCGGCCTGACGCTGTTCCTTGTGAACACCGAAGGCACGGACGGTCTGGAAGTCACCCGGACCATCATGGCCGATAGCCGTAATGCAGCGAATGTCACATTGAAAGACGTGTCCGTCCCTGCATCCGCTGTCCTTGGCGGTGTCGACGGCGGCTGGGACGTTCTCGAACCTGTGCTTGATGCCGGCCGTATTGGGGTCTCTGCAGAATTGATGGGGCTCATTCAGGAAGCCTTCGACCAAACGCTGGTCTATCTGAAAGAGCGCACCCAGTTTGGGGAGCCGATTGGCTCATTCCAGGCATTGCAACACCGCGCGGCGGAAATGTTCGCGGAGCTGGAGGTCTGCCGGTCCGTAGTTCTCGATGCACTCAGCGCGCTCGAGGAACGCCGCAATGACGTCCCGAGCCTCGCAAGCCTGGCCAAGGCCCGACTGTCCGAGGCCTCCAAACACATCACGAATGAATGCCTGCAGATGCATGGCGGCGTAGGCATGACCGACGAATATGATGTCGGCCTGTTTATGAAGCGCGCCCGGGTTGCCGCTGCGACCTTCGGCAATGCCGGCTTTCATCGGGATCGCTATGCCGGTCTGGATGGCTTCTAGAAGCCTCTGATTCGCGCCAAAATTTGAGGGCCTCGGGTTATCCCCGGGGCCCTTTTGCATCTGAAGCCTTTCTTGCAATTGGGTACCGAACCATCTATCGACAGAGGCAACAGCGCACATCATACTAGCGCTAGATATTGTAGAGGGGCCGACTGATCAGGTTCCGCCCCAGGACCCCAAACGACAGGATTTCAGCAAAGCTATGGCCGACGAAAACGACGACACCCAGCCGGAGCGCATCACTGTTTTGGCGAAGGATTTCACGCCTGCAGCGATGGAATTCCATCGCCGCAATATGAGCGCGAAAGGGTATCGCATGGAAGGCCAGATCGTGCCCCGCAAATTTCAGATGATTGAAGGCATGGGTGAGCCGTCAGATCTCTTCGAGGGTGAACGTTTCTATGCAGTGACTTTTGTCAGGAAATCTGAACAGGAATAAGTACGGCAGCGAGGTCATATGGTCGAACAAAACGATCCAGGTGGTCAGCAGCCTCCTCACGATTTCCCTGAGGAAAACAGCAATACAGAACTAGCGGGCACGGCCCTGCCTGATGGCGTTGACCGTTGGACCTTGCTCCGTGATGTCACGGTGTTTCAAGGCAAACTGATACTGGATGGTCTTCGAGACTTGATCCTAAGCCCCGTCTCTATAGCTGCCGCCTTGATCGGCATCATTGGAGGTGGCGACCGGCCCGGGCGGCAGTTCTACGACCTCCTCTATTTGGGCAAACGCTCCGAAAAATGGATCAACCTCTTTGGAGCGGCCTCCCATGTACAGCCGTCCTCTTTTCATAAAGAGGACAGTGAGAGCGTCGACGCCCTTGTAGATCGCCTGGAGACAGTCGCCCGCCGCCAATATGAAAAGGGTGGCATCACCCAGAATGCGAAGGACGCCGTCGACCGCGCGTTGGATGCTGTCAACAAGGGTCTGAGCCCGAAGAAGTAGTCTAGTTCCACCAACAACGAGCCCGATCGCAGCATGACCCTATCAATCATCGGTCCAGGATTTGGGCGAACCGGAACCAACACGCTCAAGCTCGCATTGGAACAGCTGGGCTTTGGCCCCTGCCACCACATGTATGAAGTCATAGACCGCCCCGAGAGCGCAGTAGATTGGCAGCGCGCACTGGATGGCGACGACGTAGACTGGGGAAAGGTTCTCAGCGGGTACAAGTCGCAGGTTGATTGGCCGGGCGCTTTCTTTTGGCGTGAACTTCTCGAGTGGTCACCAGACACAAAGGTACTATTGAGCGTCAGAGACGAAGACGCCTGGTTCAAAAGCGTCACCAATACAATCTTTGCCGTGCGGGCTGATCCCGCCAAAATCAAAGACCCGGTGCAAGCTGCCCTCGCCCAGATGGTCAACGACCTGATTGATCGGGCCATTGGCAGCACAGAGCGGGATCGCGACACCGTTTTGGCGGCCTATAGACGGAATATCGAGGAAGTAACAAACGAAGTTCCTACGGAAAAACTGTTGAAGTTCGATGTCCGGCAAGGCTGGGAGCCTTTGTGTGAGTTTCTAGATGTTGCGGTTCCGGATCAGCCGATGCCCAATACCAACTCTACAGAAGAGTTTTTGAGCGGCGTCCGACAGCGACGCTGAGCGCCAACGCACCGCTTTTTAGTTGGCCATCCCTCTGTCACAAGGCATCATCAAACAAACAAAAGACGCTGGGGAGGCAACAATGGGCGCACAGGAAAACTTTGGACACGGCACTGAAGCCGGTGAAGTTGTGAAGGGCGTAAGCCTCGCAGGCAAAACGGCCATCGTGACTGGCGGCGCATCAGGTCTAGGCGTGGAAACGGCACGGGCCCTCTTGCAAGCAGGGGCTGCTGTCACACTTCCAGTCCGGTCACCGGAGCGAGGGAACGAAGTCGCAAAGACCCTATCGGCTGACACCGGCAATCCTAATGTTTCCGTCGCTGAGATGGATCTCATTGACTATGCAAGCGTACGGTCATTCGCAGAAACATTCTTGGCTGAACACGATCGGCTGGACATCCTCATCAACAATGCCGGCATCATGGCCTGTCCGTTGGCCCGCTCAGCCGAGGGGTATGAAAGTCAATTCGCCACGAACCATCTGGGGCACATGCTGCTGACCTGCAAGCTGGCCCCTGCCCTCATCAACGCTGCACCGGCCCGCGTTGTTTGCTTAAGCTCGATCGGCCATCGGCTCTCACCGATCCGCTTCGACGATATTAATTTTGAGACCACTGATTATGACAAGTGGGTCGCCTACGGCCAGGCGAAAACCGCCAACGCCCTCTTCGCCGTTGAACTGAACAGGCGTCTGTCACCGAAGGGCGTAACTGCCTTCTCCGTGCACCCTGGCGGCATTATGACAAATCTGCAGAGGGATATGTCTGACGCCGAAATCAAAGGCATGGGCTGGGTGGACGATGACGGAAATGTGCGAGAGGGCTTCAAAACACCCGCGGGTGGAGCCGCAACCGCCGTCTGGGCCGCAACCAGCTCGAGCCTCAACAATCGCGGCGGGGAGTATTGCGAAGACTGCCACATTGCGGAGCCGGCGAGGGATGATGTGCCGTTTGCTGGGGTTCATGCCTATGCCCAGGACGCAGACGCGGCAAAACAACTCTGGACCGTATCGGAAGACATGCTGGGTGAAAAGTTCGACCTCTAACGATCGAAACCAAACGGACATAACAACGTCACAAGAATGTCTCACTTGAGTTCTAAAGCTCGCTCATGCTTGAGAGCGAGTTTTCATATGCAGCCCCAGACGACAACCTCATCAGGCGTCGGACAATCCAATTGATTGAAGTTCTAACTGGCCGGCGTCATCTCGAAAAACTGTACCAGGGCTACCGCGCACTTCCTGAGCCGCGCCCCCCGTTTTTCTCATCTTCCGTTGCCAGTCTGGGTCTGCAGCTAAATTACAGACAGGATCGGCTGGACGCTGTTCCGAGATCGGGTCCACTCGTCGTCGTCGCTAATCATCCCTTCGGCGTGTTGGATGGAATTATTCTGTGCGACCTGATTTCCCGCGTCCGCCCCGACTTCCGTATCCTGGCAAATGCTGTTCTTTGGCGTGCTGAGGAACTTCGAGAGCATGTCCTGCCCGTCGATTTTGCTGAGACACGGGAAGCACTTAGAACAACATTGCGGTCTCGGCAGGAGGCGCGAACCCATCTCTTGAACGAAGGGGTTTTGCTGGTGTTTCCAGCAGGCATGGTGGCCACATCGGAGAGACTGCTCAGCAATCACCTGAATGCCGCCGATCGACGCTGGGGGTCTTTCACCGCACAGCTGATCACACGCACAAAGTCGCCTGTCCTCCCCGTCTTCTTCGAAGGTCAGAACAGCGCCTTATTCCAGCTCGCCAGCCATATTCACGAAGCCCTGAGGCTCTCATTGCTGTTCCGCGAAGTGCGTCGACGCATGGGTCAACAGATCAATCTGGCAGTCGGCGAAGTCAGACCATTCGAGCAGCTTGCACATTTCGAAAATGGTCAGGAGCTTGCCGACAATCTTCGCGCAATCACTCATGCACTCCAAAGTGAGATATGGCATTCAAGCGACTGCCAGAATATCGATTACAGGGACGAGTTGGTCACCGCATAGACGCTTAAGCGGCGAAATACCCCACGCCAAGAAAGAACGCGACGATAATCGTGATTGAGATCAGGATTGAGATCGTCGCGAGCACCGCCGCCAGCGCCACTATGGCACCGTCATGTTCGATTAGGCCAATACCCAGGACTGCAAAAGAAATAGCAGGCAACCAAGCACTCAGCGGAATTGGCAGACAGAGATTAATGCCCGACGCCAGCAGCAAACCGCCGAGCAAACGCTCAGCCCGCCCTTCAAACAGGAAGGACAAGCGCACTTTTGTAAGGCGCGCCACTGGCCGCGCCACAGGCAAGGCCTTGAGAGCAGCATTCCGCCATCGTTCTCTCTTCAGGTGACGATTGAGCAGAAATTTCGGCAACCAGAGCTCGGACCGGCCAATGACCATCTGAACTGAAATGAAGAGGGCCGGAACGCCAAAGATCAGATTGGATCCATAAGGCAAAGGCAACATATTGAGCAGCCCGACCAGCAAAAGCGCCCAGCCGAAACTGCGGTCACCAAGCCCGTCCAGAACGTCTCCCAATGTGCTGCCTTCTGGGCCGTTTCGGGCACCAAGGCCCGCCAACCCGCGGATAGCATCACTTCTTTTTTTTGTCATTAGCTGCCCGAAAACCTATGCAGGACGGCTGTACCATATCGCACCAAAAGACGGTAGGCATCTATTGTGGGTTCGGCAGCTGGAGGAGTGCCTCCTGTCTGCCGGTAAACCGGTGTATGATGATTTAGGGCCAATACATCAACCCCAACAAACTGAAATGAAGGCGTTATCAGGTTCATGAAAGACAAGCCCTGGTACCTCTATGTTCTGGAATGCGCTGGTGATCGGCTTTATACCGGCATCACCAACGATGTTGAGACACGGTTCGCGGCACATGCAAGTGGCAAAGGCGCCAAATTTACAAAGGGCTTTCCACCCGAACGGGTGCTCTTTCAGGCAGAGTTCCCTGACAGGTCGGCTGCCAGCCGTGCCGAATTCAACTTCAAGAAACTGTCCGCCACCGAGAAGCGCCAGTTCCTAAGCGCCCACGCAACATCTGCAAAAGAGACATCATGACCTCATCGGAACAAAACCAAACCATCGCGGATTTGGAGATTCAGGTCGCGCACCAGACAAAACTCCTTGATGAACTCAACGAGATTGTCCGAAAGCAGTGGGACGAAATCGACAAACTGACAAGATCAGTAACCCATTTGGCGGACAGGCTGCTCAACATCGAAGAAGCCAACAAAAAAGGGACGCCCAGCGAGGAACCTCCGCCCCCGCACTATTGAGGATTACTGCTTCTTCAGGAAGACCAGCGTCAGCGTCCCAATCTCGATACCAAACCGGGTCACGCTCGCGCGGTTCATGAGCACACCGTCCGGCTGCAGATAGAACCAGTCGGTGAAGCGAACCCGCCAAGTCGTTTCTTCATCGATCACAAGATCAATATCATACGCCCAAGTCAGAGCGTTCCCATATGCTTTGCCTTCGGCGACACCGTCTATGTCAGGAGAGGTCCCTTCATAGGTGTGCTCGTCCAGTTTGCGGATGGTCCAGATCCGCCGGTCCGTTTCGCCGTCCTTATACTCAAAGACCTCATCGAGGGTCAGGACGTCGCCATCAACGGTGCCCGTCACATCGACGACAAATTCGCGTCGGAGCTTTCCGAACCTGTCTTCAAAAATGCCGTACCCACGGCTTTCACCGACAAAATACTCTTCCAGTACAAGACGCGGCTCCGTCCCCTCAAACTCTTCCACCTGACCGCCCGCGCAGCCGAAGATGAAAAGCGACAATGACATTACAGAGACGGCAAGAATTTTGCGCATGAAGCGTATCCTCAAATGACCCAGATGGTTGTTGTACGCTGATAGGAAGGAAGCGGATCATGCGCAGAATTCATCGCCACGAGGACGCTGGGTCACCCCTTTGAGAAAAGTGCAAGACAGCGTATATCTCAGCAATGAGCCCCGACCGACCGCGCCCCATCATCTACGCACCGCCGCAAAGCCCTCTGAAAGTGATGCATCAGGACGACCATATCCTCGTCCTCTCAAAACCATCGGGACTGTTGACGGTCCCAGGCAAGCCCGCCGCCCATGCGGACTGTCTTGAAGCCAGGGTCCACGAACGTTTTCCGACAGCAACCATTGTGCACCGATTGGATATGGACACATCTGGTGTGATCGTGATGGCCATGACGCGGCATGCTCACCGTCACCTCGGATTGCAGTTCGAAAAACGCCAAACAGAAAAGACCTACACCGCGCGCGTCTGGGGTGAAATGACAGAAGACGCTGGCACCATCAAAGCGCCCATTATCACCGACTGGCCGAACAGGCCGAAACAGATGATCGATTTTGACAACGGGCGCCCCGCCGAAACCAGGTGGCAGGTCCTGAGCCATGAAACAGGCACAACCCGCGTAGAGCTTCATCCGCTCACAGGCCGGTCACATCAATTGCGCCTTCATATGGAGAGCCTCGGACACCCCATCCTCGGCGACAATATCTACGCGCCAGACGCGGCCTTCAAAGCGGCGGACCGACTGCAATTGCACAGCACGTCCCTCTCCCTACACCATCCGGACGGCGGCGCCCGCATGACCTTTAACGATCCCTGCCCTTTCTAAGGTTGGATTTCCCCGCCGGTCATTCACGCACCTCTGGTCCGTATACCTTGATCATGGCGAAGGCAAGACCAGCCCCGACGAGCGCGAGCGCACCAAGGAAGAAGAACGCCCCCTGTTCTCCACCGACAGAAATGACGAGGCCGGCAATCGCGGGGATCGCTATCCCACCCACCATGCCAACGCCAACCAACAGGCTTGAAAGCCTCGGCGACGCCACCATGGGCTTCGCCAACCAGGCAAACATGTTCGGGAAAATGAGCGAAATCGCGGCGCCGGACGCAACAAACGCGTAAGGAGCGACGTATGGGTCGAAAGTCGCCAATAGGCAGATCCCACCCACTAGCAATCCCGCACACACAAGTCCGCCGGGCCGTACAGCAAGGCTCAGCCCAACTGCAGCAAGGCGCATCAACGTAAACGCCACATAGAAAAGCGAGGTGTACAGGGCCGCATCTGCCTCGGCCAGCCCTTGGGCAACGAGCACCGTTGCCCCCCAACCCACAGCAGAGATTTCAATGCCGACGCCCAGCGCCATCAAAACCAAAATCCAGCGATAGCGGCGAAACAAGTCTGAGAGGGCCTCACCTCGATCTGTAACGTCTGGGCCACGGTCATCGCTTCCGAGGGCAAAAGGTAAGATCGCAAGCGCAAAAAGCGAGATACCCAGAAAAGCCGCATCCGGGCGACCACTCAGCCATACCAACAGAAGAGGTGCGCCGATGGCGCCAACCCCAAAAACCGAATTCAGCAGATTGAGGACCACGGGAGATCTGTCGCCGAAAGAAGCGGCAGCAAAACCATTAAATCCAACAGTGAGCAATCCATATCCGCAACCATTCAACGCAGCACCCAGCAGCGCAACTTCCCAGGACGTGGTCGAAGAAATTGCAGCAGATCCCAGCATGACACTCGCGACACCGAACGCCGGCCGCCATCGCAAGATATAAGCGGGCAGCCTGACCGCGGACACCGACACGCTGACAAACGCACCGACCCAATGGGCACTTAAGATGAGCCCCGACGCGCCAGCCCCTAACTCATAAAGACGTTCAAACGCCGGGAGCGACGGACCGAAAAGCGCCTGGGCAATTCCAATCAACGAAAAAGCAAAAAAGCCGGTGCCTAGCGTCAATGCTTTCCTAGGATTAGACAAACGAGCGTTTCCCACCTTGTGAAACAACGAAAATCTCGGGTGCCGGTCGGACTGAGAGTTAACCGGAAACAACCTCTTTTGTCTCCTGTTTTGCACAATCGCCCGGATTGCGCCAGCACCCAACACGTTAAACTTTCAGCAATTGGAAATTCATATAGTTACCCCATAGATGCAGATACGCAGTCTGGGAGCATTCATGGACAAGCATCAGCAGATCGGGTTGGGCGACATACTGGTCGCGCACTGGAAATCACTTCTTACCTGCGAATGCATTCCGGCCGCCGGAAAATTCAAACCTGATGAAAGTTTGAAATCGGTCCTGCCTCACCTCCTGATTCTGGAAATCGTCGACGGGGACGTCAAACTGGGACTCATCGGGCCCGGCCATGACGGGCGTTTGGAAGTCAACCCAATGGGACATTCCTACCTCGATACCATTCCACCGGAACGTCGCTACGCGACCATGATGCGCGTTCAGGCAATGCTGCAGCACAAGTGTGGTGCACGCATCGAAATTGAAGAAGAGATGGCGGGTGGCAGACTTGGTATCACCTACCTCACGGTCGTCCCCTACGCCGCGGACGACACCCACGGCGCATACTTGGTAACTGTGGTCCCGCCAAATACTCTATCGGACGGCGGCGAGACGACGACCACCTCATCCTTTCTCTCAAGACCCTTCAAATCCTTCGAATATCTGGATCTAGGGTTCGGCACGCCGCCACCGTTGGCCGAGAAAATTATGGGTGTGGAAGCTGCCTCCCCGGACTTACAGTGGCCCGATCTGAAATCAGTCGTTGAATAAGGAAGGTGTTTGCGAGCGACGGCACACGGCCTAGGATGTATGACGAGCCAGTCACTACTACTAGGAGCTTTCCCTATGGACTTCCTCTATCCACTTTCAGGCATTGTTACCGTCGCGACCCTGCTCATTTACATGTGGATGGCGTACAAGGTTGGCCGCGCGCGCGGAGAACACGACGTTCCAGCACCTCAAAACACTGGCCCTGACGCATTTCTCCGCGCATTGCGCGTTCACGAGAATACCGTTGAGGGCCTCATCCTTTTTCTACCAGCCTTGTGGATGTTTGCGCTGACATTTGGCGACCTCTGGGCAGCCTTGGTCGGCCTCTTCTACCCAGTGGGACGTGTGATTTATGCACTGGGATATTACGAGGCAGCAGACAAGCGGAGCCGAGGCTTCATGATCGGTTTCATCTCGACATGCATTCTCCTGATCGGCAGCCTGATCGGGTTTATTCTGTCAATCGCCAACCTGTACCTTTGAGGATGTCGTAACGCGGAGAGTGCCAAGAATAGCAAAGGGTCGTATGTGGGCTTTACTGACGTTGCTGTGCGCGATAGCGCTGCTCCCAGCACAGGCCATCGCCAAAGATTTCTACGTCTATGAACCAACCGCATTACTCCATCAAGAACCGGGCTCGGAAGAACCTGTTGTGCACACGCTGAACTACGGCGATCGAGTCATGGTTGCCGCAACATCTGGGACCTCGCCATCCGACGATTGGATTAAGGGAAAGGCAGATGGAGGAACGATCTGCATCATGGGATATGTGCAGGTAGCCGACCTCTTGCCCATCCCAGCGCCCGACCTGACCACAGGTGGTTTTGCATCGCTGACAGAGAAGCTTGAAAAGATTGGTGACCCCGTCATGGACCAAACCTCTGAAGTCACGACGATTACACAAGAGTTCAATTACGGAATTGCCTTGCAGACCCGCACATTTCATACGGCCTACGGCGATTTCGAAGAACAGCACCTTGAGGTATCTGGAATAACGACCGCTCAAGGTTTTCTCCTCGCGCGTGCCATGGTCAATCAAGAAGGTGTGACTTCAGACCAGATGACCCGCGCGCCCAACATTGAAAAGGACGCCGAGGGAAATACCTATGTCTTTGACGATAGCCGCTGGCAGATCATTTCGGTCAAACAGGCGGGCAACGGCGTGGTCATCTCCTTCCCAGAACGGGCAGATTAACAAGGCGCGCCGCGGCACCATCTCAGACCGGCCACAATAGGTGTAGCAAAGGCGCACTGTCCCCTCTACCCTGCGAGGAGAGGTTGTCACGGGACCGCCTCAAAACAGATCGGTCATACAGTCAACATGCGTATCCAATCATTCACACGCAGCATTTTATCGGGCGTCGGCATCCTGATTACCACCAGCCTGGTAGCTCTTGCCACCGAGGCTGATACTCCAGAAACGCCACTTGCAGACACAGAGCCTGTCGCCGCGGCAGCCGCTCCCGCCAGGAACGTCATCTTGATCATTGGTGATGGCATGGATGATCAACAAATCACGATCGCCCGCAATTACCTGGAAGGCGTCACCGGCCAGCTGACCCTCGACAGAATGGCCCGCAGAAGTATTGCTCAGGTACTCACCGTCTCGAACATGGCGCCGGACCTGCCTGTCTATGTCGCCGACTCGGCCAACAGCGCGACATCCATTGCAACGGGAACGGTGACAAGCCGTGGACGTGTGTCGACCTCTGCTGGTGCAGATGAGGACTTGCCAACCATTGTTGAGCGTGCGAGCGAAGCAGGCTTCAAAACAGGCTTGGTCAGCACGGCCAGCGTGACTGATGCGACCGTCGCCGCTTTTTATGCGCACATCAGCCTGCGCGTCTGCGAGAATCCCACCATGATGCGCGACGCGCTTTTGTTCGACCGTATCCCCATCGATTGCTCGCCGGACATGAAGGAAAATGGTGGTCTCGGCTCCATATCCGAACAATTGATAGGGTCAGACCTCGACCTCGCTCTGGGGGGCGGCTCCAAACACTTTGAACCATTGATGGAAGGCGCAACACTCACGGTCGCTGCCGCAGCCGAAGCCGCAGGGTTTCAGGTCCTCAAAAACATAGAAGAACTCACATCTGCGCCATTGGACACCAGATGGCTCGGGCTTTTTGCGCCTAGTACGCTGCCAACCCAGCTTCAAGGAGAGGGAGGTCGCGCGGCAGAAAAACCTCTGCCCTCGTTCATGAACAGAGTGCATTGGAGTCAGGGTGACGTGACTTTGCCCGAACCAATCTCCTGCGAAGCCAATCCCGACTTTGAGGGCATGCCCAGCCTGAAACTGATGACTGACAGGGCGCTTGATCATCTGAGTCGGGACAACGATCAGGGTTTCTTCCTGATGATCGAGTCCGCGTCCATCGACAAACAGTCTCATTTGCGCAATGCATGCGGCAGTATCGGAGAAGTTGCGCAATTGGAAGAAGCCCTCCAGAGCGCGCTCAGCTTCGCCGAAGCAAACCCGGAGACGCTTATCATCGTCACGGCAGATCATGGTCAGGCCGCACAGCTGGTACCGACAGAAAGCCTGTTTGATGCCTTCGGTCTTCCAGTCTACACCCCAGGACAGGTGATGCGCATTCGCACGCCGGAAGGCGCATTGATGACGGTCAACTATGCGACCAATAGCTTTTTGTCAGAAGAACATACAGGTGTAAGCGTCCCCGTACTCACCAACAGCCAAGCCCCGTTCCCGACCATGCTGACCCAGCCGGGACTCTTTGACATCATGGCCCAACATCTGGGACTGACCAGCTGAGTATCCCAATTCGGGCTGATCAGAACTGATACCTGATTGGTGCTGTAATTGAGTGCTCCTGGTAGTCGGTCTGGAACTCACCGTCATAGAGGAAGCGGACGGAGAACTGGTCATCCATCTCGTAGGTGAGGCCGCCGCCGACCGCATAGGAGAACTTGTCCCGCTCCGCCGACTGGCTGACGAAGCTGCCACCGCCCACAACCATGCCCGTGATCGCCTCATTCGGATCGGCAAGCTCTTGAAGACCGTTGGTAGCGGCCCTGAAAATCGCCTCCCTGCCTCATAAGCTCTTGATTTAAATGGCCTTATCAAGCTCACACTGACCCGAAGGCCGCCGACCCCTGGTGCCACAAATCACGATCACCTCTCTCTGATCGCCTCATCGCGGTAACGCAGCAAAGGTGTCAGAAGATATTCAATCACGCGGCGCTGACCGGTTTTCACTTCAACAGTCACCGACATGCCAGGGGTCAACGCCCTGTCCTCACCGGCCGCGCGCATGGTCGCGCTGTCCATCGACACTCTGACTGGGAAAACCAGTCCGGTCCCTTCTTCCTCCACAGCATCATTGGAGACGTCCAGTATCGCGCCATTGATGGTTCCGTATTTCGTAAAAGGGAAAGCGTCGACCTTAATTTCCGCATTTTGCTCCACAAGAACGAAGCCCTTATCCTTGTTCAGCAGCATCGCTTCAACTTCAAGGCCTGACTCATCAGGCACAACAATCATCAGTTGCTGGTCGGTGGTCACAACCTCTCCCACCGTGTGGACAGCGAGCTGTCGCACAATCCCGGAGACTGGGGCGTGCAATCGGTTCCTGGCTTCCCGTTGCGTCGCCTTGATGAGTTCCTGGGTAAGCCCCGCGACCCGCGCTTCTTTGTCCGCTAATTCCGACACGGCCTGGCTGAGGAAAGCGGTGATCGTTTCCTGTTCGCGCAACGCAGTCGCAGATATAGCGGCCTCCGTCTCTGCCATCTGACCCTGTTCGGTGCGCAGGTTGGCACGCTCTTCGTAGAGTAATTGCGCAACTTGGAGATAGTTGGTTCGTGTCCCCGTTTCGCGGTCGAGCAGGGTTTTATACATATTGACGCGTTCACCGATGACGCCGACGAGCTTCTCGCGTTCCTCCACACTCGCTGTAATACGAGCGAGCGCCGCAACCTGCTGTTCGCGCTCACCCGCGAGACTGTCTAGCGCAGCCCGATGCGCGGCAACGGACCGCAGCAAGACTTCCGACTGCATTGCGAGCAGACCGGCATCGACGGGGGCGTCAATTGAGATGGCAACTTCTCGAGGACTGAGGCCCTCGCGACCCGCCCGTATCGTTTCGCGGAGCCGCGCCGCTTCAAGCTCCGCAACCATCAGGTCCCGTGTAAGACGCTCACGGTCAGCCGTGCTTTCTGTAGGATCCAGTTCGATCATCAACTGATCTGCTTCCACACGCTGTCCATTTCGAACATGTATAGCGCGAATGGTGCCTGTCTCCAGCGGCTCAATCACCTTCACCTTGCCGGTCGGGATAACCCGTCCGACGAGGGTCGCGTTGATGTCGATCTTACCAATGATCGACCAAGCGACGCCGATGACAAACAGGCCGATCAGCAAGCCTGCCAATATACGGCCCGCCGGGGACGCTGGCGTGTCCGTGATTTCAATCGCGGCAGGAAGGAATTCCCGCTCGGTCTTGGTACGTGCAGCGGGCTTAGGATTTCGAACTTCATCTTCCCAGGTAATCCGAGCGATTTCCCAGTAGCGTTTCACCTCTTCCCAAAACTGTTTCATTGCTCACTCCGCTGGCTGGTCAAGTGCGCCTGTCTGGTGACGGTAAAGGCTGGCATACCGGCCGCCACGCTGGAGCAACTCGTCATGCGTGCCGCTTTCAGTGATACGGCCATCCTCTACGGTGATAATCCGATCTGAGTTACGAACAGCGGCCAGGCGGTGGGCGATAATCAGCACCGTTCGTCCCTCCGAAATTGCCGCCATGTTTTTTTGGATGAGGTATTCAGACTCATAGTCTAGGGCGCTGGTGGCTTCGTCAAAGATCAAAATTCGTGGGTTTGTGACAAGAGCACGGGCGATGGCAATGCGCTGCCGCTGGCCACCAGAAAGGTTTCCGCCGCGTTCTTCCAAAATTGTGTCGTAGCCGTTCGAGAGCTCTAGAATGAAATCGTGAGCGCCGGACAATTTTGCGGCGGCGACAACACGATCCATCGACATGGACGGGTTAGCGAGCGCAATATTTTCTCTGACCGTCCTGTTGAAAAGCATGTTTTCTTGCAGGACAACACCAATTTGACGGCGCAGCCAACTCGGATCGATCATCGCAATGTCGACACCGTCTATCAGCACCCGTCCTCCTTCAGGCACGTATAGCCGCTGCGCCAATTTCGTTAGCGTGCTTTTGCCCGAACCTGAGGGCCCCACGATCCCCAAAACCTCCCCTGGCTGAACCTCAAGCGACACATCCTTCAACACTTCCGGTCCGCCAGGGCGATAACGAAATGTCACGTGGTCAAAGGAAATCCGCCCTTTGAGCTCCGGAAGGTTAGACCGTGCCGCGCCGCCCGTCGTTTCTGTGGGTTGATTGAGAATGTCGCCAAGCCGGTCTACGGAAATACGCGCCTGTTGGAAGTCCTGCCACAATTGCGCCAAACGCAGGATTGGTCCGCTGACCCGCCCCGCTAACATATTGAATGCAACAAGCTGCCCTACAGTGATGGCGCCATTAATCACCAGCTGCGCGCCAATCCAGAGCGTCAGCGCAATAACGATCTTATTGATGAATTGCGCAACCTGACCAGCAATGTTGCCAAGGTTCGCCGCTTTGAAGCTGGCCGTCACATAGCCGGCCAGCTGGTCTTCCCAGCGACGCTGCATCTGCGGCTCAACCGCCATGGCCTTCAACGTTTGGACGCCAACCACGGACTCGACGAGAAACGTTTGATTTTCAGCACCGCGTTGAAAGCGCTCCTCAACACGGGCTCGAAGCATCGGTGTCACAAGGATTGAAAGGATCACATAAAAAGGAATGGAACCAAGTACGATCAATGTCAGTGTCGGGCTGTAAAGCCACATCACAATGAAGAAGACGATGGTGAAGAAGATATCGATCACGAGCGTGAGCGCCGAGCCTGTCAGAAACGAGCGGATCGTTTCCAACTCCCGAACACGCGCAACCGTCTGGCCTGTCTGCCTCGCTTCGAAGTAGCTCACAGGCAATGCCATCAGGTGTTTGAACAAACTCGCGCCCAACACAACGTCAACGCGGCTGGTCGTGTGGCTGAAGGTATATGTTCGCAAGGCGCCAAGGATCACCTCGAAGACAGAAATCGCGATCAGGCCGAAAACCAGCACGTCAAGTGTTGTCAAACCGCGGTGGACAAGCACCCGGTCGATCACCAGTTGAAAAAACAGCGGCGTGACCAACGCAAAAATCTGCAGAAAGAAGGATGCGATCAGCACTTCGCCAAACAGTTTGCGGTATTTGACGATCGCCGGGACAAACCAGCTGACGTCAAACTTCCTCTGATCGCCTGCGAGCCCCGCCCTTGTGGTCAGCAAGATGAGGTCACCCGACCACAGCTCTTCAAATGCTTCGCGAGAGAGTTCCTGAGGCGCCTGAGCAGCGGGGTCCTGAACGAGGACCCTGTCTTCCGCTGCGCGCGCCAACACCAGAAACGCGCCGTCTTTTGCTACCGCAATTGCAGGCAGCGACACACGCGCGAGACGCTCAAACGTGGATTGAGACTTGCGCGCCTGGAAACCGATATGTTTCGCCACGCGCAGCAAATCATCGCTGTTTTGCACACCATCCGTGAGGCCGAGCTCATGTATCGTCTGTGTCGGCTCAAAAGCTAGCCGATAGTATTGCGTCAACAGCGCAATACTCCCTATCCCACTATCCACTCACCTCACCCCAGGCTCGTCTTGCGCTGCTATGTTTGCCCAGCAGTCTTTCAGTCACGCTATAATGACTCAATTTCACACAAAAATCAGAAGTTCTATTTCGACCTATTAGCAAAATTGACATGCTGGGATGCGAAACCCTCCCAAAGCCCACCGGAGCCCCTCAAAGAGGCTTAAAGTGGCTGCCGCCGCCGGTGGACTTGAAGCCAAAACGGTTCAATAGACGGCTAACACGCGCGTCCTCCTCTCGCCCCATCGTCACGTGAATAGCGAGTTCATAGGCCTTCCGATTTTGCGCCCATTTCTCAAATGCCTTGAGAAGCAGCGATGCTGTTCGGATGTCGCGAGCCTGGGGCTTAATGTAAAAGATCAACGCCGATGCAGAGACAACATCTACAAAAGTCAGCTTTCCGGCCACCGCACTTAGCAGGCCAAGGACCTCCGTTGACCCTCCGGACATCACCCGCTCTGCCAGGATGATACCGTTTGTTCTCGTCGCATTGATATCATGGTCAATCTGTCGACGCAGACCGGCGTCATCGAGCGGCAAATGCGCGTATTGGCTCTCGCCGTGCGCCATCGCGCAGAGTTTGAAGATCTCTTCAAAATCTCTTTCGCCCTTTGCAAGGCGAACACGCACCTGACCACGAGCGGCTGATCGTTTGGCTTCTACATCACCGCTCACGAGCGCACCCCATACCGGCATGGATCGATTGAGGCCATGCGGTATCAGGCAACCCAGGCAGCAATTGCCGGCACCTGCTGATCGTCATCGGACGCACCAATCTGAGCCTCCCCACCTGCTTTCGGATCAAAGGCCGCCATGGCGGACACCAACCCAGCAACGTTCTGGTCTCCCGTCAGCTGCGCGTCTACTCCAACATCAGACGACACCACCAAGGACGATTGGAAATGACCATCGAGAATCTCGTCGAGAGAGGCGTTCAGTCGGATGACATCTGCGCCTGCGATCAGACCGCTATCGTCTGCCGCGTGGGCCAGACCTGCTGCCGCCTGTCCAAGACCATCGCCTGTTCCAAAGCCGGTATCGGAGAAATTCCCGACGGTTCCGTCTGCACGGGAGAAGTGCCCGATGCCGAAGGAGACGTTGTCGCCCGTAACCCGAACGACTTCATCGGAAACGAGAGCAATCGATGCGATGCCTGCCGCCGAAAGCGAGCGCAGTTCGCCTGCATCCGAAACACCGTTCTGGTTCACGTCCTGCCAGATATTGAAGGATCCAAACTCAGCGTCAGAGGCGTCAAGCACGCTATCGCCGTTGGTATCGAAGGCCTGGAGCCCTTCAAGGTCTGTGCGTGCGCCTTCTTTGTAGCCGACGAAGGAGACTTCATCATGATCTGTGATCTCCCCATCATCATTTTTGTCAAAGGCGAGCAGCGCATCGTCGCTGTCGACCCAACCCGTGTCTTCAGCCTCCCCGTCGCCATTCAGATCGAAGAAAATATCGCTCTCATCCGCATTGACGAGTTCGATGCCATCGCCATCGAGATCAAACACGATTGGTTTGGATGGCCTGCTGTAGCTGACAGCCACGGTTGCGGTATCAGTGTGTCCATTCCCGTCACTAATCGAATAGTCGAAGCTTCCTATGCCAGGCGCGGCAAAAGAGTAGCCGATAGTACCATCAGGATTGATCCCGGTAATCGAAACACCAACAGGATTAAAGACGCTGGTGACAGTTAATGTGTCACCGTCTGGGTCTGTATCGTTGCTGAGAAGAGTAGCAACAGAAACAGAACCGCTTTGTGTGAAAATCGCGAATACGCTGTCGCTGTTGGCCGTTGGCGCAAAATTTACATCAAGAATGTTCGCAGAGATATTTGCGCTGGCGGTACCACCCTGACCGTCAGAGACCGTGTAGCCGATAGTGTAATTGCCCGGCTGCCCAATGGCTGACGTGTAAGTCAAAGTCGAACCTGAGATAGATGCAGATCCTGCAGCGGGGCTGCTATTGATCGAATAGGTCAGCGCATTTCCATCAATGTCTGACGTAAGCGTCGCCAGATTGATCGAGAAGCTCTGCCCTTCATTCACCGTTCCGCTGGAATTGTTGGCTGTAGGCGCAAAGTTGATGTCATTGATCGTTGCAGTAACGATTCCGTTGGCCGTGCCGCCATGCCCATCGGACACAGTGTATCCAATATTGTGGTTGCCTGACGTTCCAATTGTGGAGTTGAAGGTCAGGGTTGAACCGGAGATCGATGCCGACCCAACCGCAGGACCACTACTGATCGAATAGGTGAGCGCATCGCCATCCAGATCGTTTGTTAGTGTTGACAGATCAAGGGTGAAGCCCTGTCCCTCATTGACCGTAGCGCCAGAATTGCCCGCGGTCGGTGCGAAATTGATGTTATTGACAGTGAGATCAACTGTGCCGTTTGCGAGACCACCATTGCCGTCATCAACCTGATAGCCAATGCTGGCGGCACCAAAGCCGCCCACAACGGACGTATAGGTCAACACGCTGCCCACAAGGGATGTTGTCCCGGTAGCCGGAACAGTAGGCAGACTGTAGGTCAGCGCATCACCGTCAAGGTCCGCCGTAAGCGTTGCAAGATCCAACGTGTAGACCTGCCCCTCATCTACCGAGCCGGTGGTATTGGCGGCCGTAGGCGCATCATTAGCATTCGCAATCGTGAGATCAAATCCGGCGGCGGCGGTTGCGCCGAAACTGTCTGTTGCGGTAACCGCAAGTGCAAACACGCCTGCAGACGTATTTGTCGGTGTGCCTGAGAACGTGCCCGCCGCCGCATCGAATGACAGCCAAGCCGGCAGGGCAGACCCGTCGGACAATGTGGCGCTCAAGGTCAGTACATCGCCCGCATCCGCGTCCGTGAACGTCGCTCCGGGGATTGTGAAGGCGAGTGCTGTTCCTTCTGTACCCGCCTGGTCCGCAAGCAAGGTGGCAACCGGCGCCACGTTCGTCCGCGTCACATCAAGATCGAATAATCCTTCAGCCGTGGCTCCTGAGCCATCGGTCGCAACCACTTTAATGGCCAGCAAGCCCATATCGGATGTGGCAGCAGTGCCGGACAGGACGCCCGTCGCCGCGTCAATGCTGATCCAGGCTGGCAAGGCACTGCCGTCGGCGAGTGTCGCTGCATAACTCAGCGTGTCGCCAGCATCAATGTCGATGAAGTTCCCGCTGACATCGAGAGAGAACGGAACATCCCTGAGTGCGGTCTGATTGCCAACAGCCGTCACGAGAATGGGTGCGTTGTTGAGCGCATCCAGGGTAATGGTGCGGTCAGCGAAGGTCAGCACCTCAATATCGACAAGGGAGCTTGCCTCACCGAGACCGGACACAGTGCCCGTCATACCCGACATGGAAACCGAGTAGTCAGCAAAATTGCCGCCGAATATCGCGGTATCCGTTCCAAGACCGCCATTCAGGGTGTTGGTACCCGCACCGCCCTGGAGAACATCATCACCGGCCTCACCCCAGATTGTGTTGGCGCCCGCGTCACCAACCAGGGTATCTGCATGCGCGGACCCCGCAAGATTTTCGATGTTTGAAAGCACATCTCCTGTGGCTTCGCCCGCCGTGCCGGTGCCAGTGCTGAGATTGACGGCGACGCCTGCTGACGCCTGCTGATAGGAGGCAATGTCAACGCCATCACCCCCATCAAGCGTGTCGGCACCGCCGCCTCCGAACAGGATGTCGTTGCCAACTCCTCCAAGGAGCACATCACTGCCACCCCAAGCGAACAGGTCGTCATCTCCCGCACCACCCTGGATCGTGTTGTCATCCTCTGTTCCATAGAGCCAGTCTTTGTGAGAACTACCGATGAGATTCTCAATGCTTACCAGCGCGTCGCCTTCAGCATCGCCGAGCTGAGTTACGCCGGATGTCAGATTGACTGATACGCCAATAGCGGAGCCCTCATAAGAGGCCGTATCAATGCCATCTCCACCTTCAAGATGATCGGCCCCTGCCCCGCCATTGAACGTGTCATTCCCTGCTAGGCCTACGAGGATATTTTGCTGAGCATCCCCTGTCAGGACATCATCATATGCAGACCCAACAAGGTTCTCGAAATTGATGAGAATATCGCCCGTCGCATCCCCACCAGACGCCGCCCCTGTAGCAAGGCTCACGTTAACAGCTGATGTAGAGGCATCATACCGCACGTAGTCAATGCCATCGCCGCCATCAAGAACGTCCGCGCCGGCATGTCCGGTCAGCTGATCATTTCCGGCGCCGCCCTGAATGTCATTGTCACCAGAGGATCCAATCAGAATATCGTCATGAGCAGAGCCGCTCAGATGCTCAATGTTCGTCAGAACATCGCCTTCAGCATCGCCACCATAGGCAACACCCGCAGCCAGGTTTAGAACCACACCGCCGGCCGAGCCTGCATAGCTCGCGGTATCAATCCCATCTCCCCCGTCAAGCGTGTCAGCCCCGGCACCACCTTCCAGCGTGTCGTCTCCGCCGTAGCCGGAGAGCGTATTGGCTGAGGCATCGCCCGTCAGGATATCATTGAAGTTGGAACCAAATACATCCTCGATCGAGACAAGCGTGTCGCCTTCAGCCGTACCACCTGTGTGGATGCCCGTCGCCAGGTTTACAGAAACCGCGGCATTGGAGGTGTTGTAGTTTGCCTCATCTTGGCCCGTCTCGCCATCCAGGAGATCTGCGCCCACGCTCGACACCAGAACATCGTCCCCGGCGCCGCCATAGGCCCACTGCCCACCTGAACCTAGCCAGACTGTGTCGTTGTGCGCAGACCCGATGACCCTTTCAATACTGGTGTACGTGTCGCCCGCCGCGTCCCCGGCATTCCCAACACCGGCAGCAATGTTGACCTGAACACCTGCCGTCGAACTGCTGTAACTGACCGTGTCAACACCAGCACCTCCATCGAGCGTATCCGCACCTGCGCCACCAACAAGGATGTCGTCGCCTGCTTCGCCATAGAGGCCATCATTACCAATGCCGCCCCAGATAGTATTTGCAACGCCATCACCGGTAAGAACATCATTGTGGTCAGTCCCGACAATGCTCTCGATACTAACGAACGTATCACCGACAGAATCGCCACCAACAGTGGCACCAGTCATCAGGTTCACCGACACGCCCACTCCGGCACCGGCGTAAGAGACAATATCCACACCTGTCCCGCCATCAAAATGGTCGGCACCAGCTCCGCCGATCAGCGTATCGTTGCCTCCATAACCGGCAAGCAGATTGGTCCCTGCATCCCCTGTTAATACGTCGTCATAGGCTGAACCTGCAATCTGCTCGATACCTGTCAGCACATCGCCTTCAGCATCACCCCCAACACCCGTGCCTGTCACTAGATTGACCGTTACACCGCTTTGCGAACTGTCATAGCGGGCCACATCAATGCCATCGCCACCATCTAACGCATCAGCCCCAGCACCGCCTTCGAGCGTGTCGTGGCCGCCGGCGCCAATAAGATGATCATCGCCGTCCTGACCGTAGAGCACATCGTGATCACCGCCCCCATCAAGCGTGTCAGCTCCAGCACCGCCTTCAAGGACATCATTGCCAGACCGCCCTTCAAGCGTATTGCTGCCCGCATCGCCCGTCAGCGTATCGCCATGGTCGGACCCCCGAAGATTCTCAATCGACACAAACGTATCGCCTGTAGCTTCCCCACCTGAGTTGACGTTCGTCGTGAGGTTAGCCGTCACGCCCGTGCCGGAGCCAGCGTAGCTTGCCGTGTCCAGGCCGCTACCTCCGTCAAGAACGTCTGCGCCACCATTCCCAGCGAGCACGTCGTTACCATCCATACCGTTGAGCGTGTCGTCGCCGCCACCGCCCAATAGGGTATCGTTTCCGTCGAAACCGCTCAGCACATTCACGCCGCCATCGCCAGTGATGGTGTCCGCATGCGCAGATCCCAGAACATTCTCGATGTTGCTGAGAGCATCGCCCTCTGCGTCGCCGCCTGATCCTGTGCCCGCATCTAGATCAATCGTTACGCCTGCAGCCGAAGCAGAATAGTTCGCCGTGTCAATGCCTGCGCCGCCGTCAAGTGTGTCCGCGCCTTGGCGACCGTTGAGCGAGTCATTGCCAGCTCCGCCGAGCAATGTGTCATCACCCACTCGTCCATTAAGGGAATCGTTGCCATCGCCACCATCAAGAACGTTGACACCCCCATCCCCAATCAGCGTGTCGTCAAAAGCTGAGCCGATGACATTCTCGATATTTGTGAGCGTGTCGCCCTCGGCATCGCCACCGGACGCTGTGTTCAGCTGAAGGTCAATCGTCACCCCGGCGGCTGACCCTGCATAGCTCGCGGTATCAACGCCGTCGCCACCGTCCAGCGTATCGGCACCGGCACCGCCTTCAAGCGTGTCGGAGCCGCCATTGCCGCGTAGCTCATTCGCGCCAGCGTCACCGGTGAGGGCATCGTCAAACTCAGACCCGAACAGGTTTTCGAGAGACGTAAAGGTATCGCCTTCGGCATGACCTCCAGAAGCCGTGCCTGTGGTGAGATTGATCGCGACGCCAGCCGTCGACAATGCATACCAACCCCAATCAACACCGTCACCTCCGTCCAGCGTGTCTGCACCGCCATGGCCCTGAAGCCAGTCATTGCCGCCCCCGCCCGTGAGAATGTTCGCGTTGATATCGCCCGTGAAATTGTCTTTGTGGGATGAGCCGAAAAGATTCTCAATATTGGTAAGAACATCACCGGTAGCGTACCCCCCTGTCGCGGTATTCGCCGTCAGGTCGATAAACACACTGTCTGAAGAGGCATCATAAGAAGCTGTGTCGACACCATCACCCCCATCGAGCGTATCCGCACCAGCGCCACCATAGAGAAGATCGTTGCCGGCGCCACCAAGAAGCGTGTCATTGCCGCCAAGCCCCCAGAACGTGTTGTCGGCGGCATCACCTGTCACGATGTCATTATAATCTGTCGCAACAATTCGTTCGATGCTGGAGAGCACATCCCCTTGCGCGTTCCCACCAACACCCGTTCCGGCAACAAGGTCGATCGTGACCGCAGAGGTCGAGAAGTTGTAGTAGGCCGTGTCGATCCCGGCACCGCCGATCAGCGTATCAACACCGCCCAACAATCCACGGAAGTCGTCGTGGCCATCGCCACCGACAAACTCGTTGCTTCCATTGTCGCCGGTGAAGGAGTCGTTATAGGCAGTCCCGATAACGCGCTCGATTGAGACAAAACTGTCCCCTTCCGCATCTCCACCAAGGCCGGTACCTGCATCTAGGTTGATATTGATTGCCGACCCTGACGCTGTGTAGTCCACCGTGTCCCAACCATTACCGCCATCTAGGACATCCGCACCCGCTCCGCCGACTAGAGTATCTAAACCTTCTCCACCACGAAGCGTGTCCGAACCAGCGCCACCAATCAGCGTGTCTGAGCCGCCATTGCCGCGTAGCTCATTCGCGCCCGCGTCACCAGTGAGAGCATCATCATGCTCAGACCCGAATAGGTTTTCGAGAGACGTAAAGGTATCGCCTTCGGCATGACCTCCAGAAGCCGTGCCTGTGGTGAGATTGATCGCGATGCCAGCCGTCGACAACGCATACCAGCCCCAATCAACACCGTCACCTCCGTCTAGCGTGTCGGCACCGCCATGGCCCTGAAGCCAGTCATTGCCGCCCCCGCCCGTGAGAATGTTCGCGTTGATATCGCCCGTGAAATTGTCTTTGTGGGATGAGCCAAACAGATTCTCGATGTTGGTGAGAACATCACCGGTAGCGTACCCCCCTGTCGCGGTATTCGCCGTCAGGTCGATAAACACACTGTCTGAAGAGGCATCATAAGAGGCCGTGTCGACACCATCACCCCCATCAAGCGCATCCGCACCTGCGCCACCATAGAGAAGGTCGTTGCCGGCGCCACCAAGAAGCGTGTCATTGCCGAGCTGCCCAAGCAGATGGTCATCGCCGGCGCCACCGGTGAGCGTGTTGTTGCCCCCGCTGCCCTCCAATGTGTCGTCAAAGGCTGATCCGGCAAAGTTTTCGATATAACTGTAAGTGTCCCCTTCAGCATCTCCGCCGAGACCGATACCGGTTAGCATGCTCGCAGACACGCCGACGGTGGAGTTCGCATAGGTCACAGTGTCGACGCCGTCACCCCCATCAAGATGGTCAGCCCCCAAACCGCCATCCAGAGTATCGTCGCCCAATTCGCCATATAGCTTGTTGGCACCACCATCGCCAATCAGCAGATCATTGAAGTATGAGCCATGAGCGTCTTCAATACTGATCAGCGTGTCACCTTCGGCTTCCGCTCCAGCACCGGTCCCGGCTGCAAGATTGATTGTCACCGCACCGGTGGCATCCTGATAGGCGACTAAATCAAGTCCCTCGCCTCCATCCAGATGATCGGCTCCTGCATCCCCGATCAACAAATCTCGACCAGCACCTCCGTAAAGGAAGTCGGCGCCCGCACGACCGTAAAGCACATCGTTTCCATCCAACCCATTTAGGATGTTGTTCCCGACGTCTCCATAGAGCCAATCAGTTCCAATATTCGAACCGCTGAGATTCTCAATTCCGGTCAGCGTGTCCCCTTCTGCATCTCCGCCAGAACCTGTACCCGCAGCCAGGTCAACCGTTACAGAGGCGGCAGAGCCTGCATAGCTCGCCGTATCAACGCCGTCGCCACCATCCAGCGTATCGGCGCCGGCACCACCTACTAACGTATCGTTGCCGTCATAACCGGAGAGCGTGTTCACGTCAGCATCACCCGTCAGTGTATCGTCATGCGCGGAGCCATGCAGATTCTCAATTGAGACAAACGTGTCGCCCGCAGCTGACCCACCGGTGTTCACACCTGTCGCAAGGTTCGCTGTGACCCCAGAAGCCGAGTAGTAGTAATTCGCCGTATCCGTACCAGCACCGCCATTGAGGGCATCCGCGCCCCCCTGGCCAACCAGCGTGTCATCACCAGCCCCGCCATCAAGCGTATCGTCTCCCCCGTTACCGTACAGAAGGTCCCCGCCGTCACCACCGCTCAATACGTTGGCGCTATGATCCCCGGAGAGAATGTCATTGTAAGAAGATCCAACAGCGTTCTCGATATTCGTGAGAATGTCCCCCTGCGCATCCCCTTCAGACTGCGCCGTCGTAAGGAACAGATTGACGATCACCCGCGCTGTAGAAGAGACATAAGAGACCGTATCAACACCTGCACCGCCATCAAGCGTATCGGCACCAGCCCCACCCCAAAGGCTGTTCGTCCCAGCATCTCCGATCAACGTGTCATCGTAAGCCGACCCGTAGAGGCTCTCGATGCTGACCAGGATCTCGCCATTGGCTTCACCAAGAGAGCCGGTCCCCGTCGCCAGGTTCACTGCAACAGCCGAAGTCGCACTCTGGTAGGATGCACTGTCATAGCCATCCCCACCATCAATATAGTCTGCGCCAAGACCCCCAATCAGAAGGTCTGCTCCAGCGCCACCATAAATCTCATCTGCCCCATCGCGGCCATAGAGAACATCATTCCCGTCGAGTCCAGACAGGATATTGACCGCTGAGTCACCGTAGAGCCAGTCGGTACCAATATTGGATCCCGTCAGATACTCGATGCCTGTCAGCGTGTCCCCTTCTGCGTCTCCACCAGAACCAGTGCCTGCAGCCAGGTCGACGGTCACCGCGGCGGAAGAACTCTCGTAGGTGACTGTGTCAGCACCATCACCACCGTCAAGCGTATCCGCTCCGGCACCGCCGATCAGCGTGTCGTTGCCGGCATGTCCATAGAGCTTGTTTGTCCCGACATCGCCCGCCAGAACATCGTCGAAGCCAGACCCATGAAGATTCTCAATGTTGAGGAGCGTATCCCCCAGGGCCTCTCCCAAGGTACCAACACCGGCCGTCAGATCGACGGCAACACCGCCGGAAGCTGTTTGATAGGAGGCCGAGTCTTCACCAGCCCCCCCATCAATATGATCCGACCCTTCATTCCCGAAGATGAAATCGCTCCCGTCGCCACCTGAGAGAATGTCGTTCCCCTCGCGCCCATATATAGTGTCGTTGTTCGCCAGACCGGCAATCCCGTTAGCGCCAGCATCTCCATAAAGCCAATCGACATGCGAGGATCCGTATATATTTTCAATACTGATGAGAGTGTCCGCGCCCTCGCCTGATCCCGTACCAGCGGCTAGATCAACTGTAACGCCGGCAACAGACCAGTCGTAATAGACCGAGTCATTGCCTGTGCCGCCATCGAGACTATCGTCACCGGCACTGCCTCTCAGCGCATCAGCACCGTCACCACCGGAGATAGTGTCATTGCCATCACCACCAACCAGGCTGTCATTGCCAGCACCACTGCTGAGAATATCATCGCCGCCATATCCCCACAGCGTATCGCCATTCATCGAGCCAGTGAATGTGTCACCAAAAGCTGAGCCGTGAAGTTGTTGGATGTTGGAGAGAATATCTCCCGCCGCCTCGCCAGCAGTACCAAGACCCGTCGCCAAATTGACCGTAACGGCTGCCGCAGCCGTCTGATAGGAAGCACTGTCATTGCCAGCGCCCCCATCAATTACATCCGCACCTTCGTTCCCGAAGATGAAGTCATTCCCATCACCGCCTTGTAGAGCATCATCGCCGCCACGGCCGTAGATCGTGTCGTCGCCAGCCCCACCCTGGAGATGATTGACGCCCGCATCTCCATAGAGCCAATCGTTATGTGCAGACCCATGAAGCCCCTCAATGGAGGTCAGCACATCACCTTCAGCATCACCATAATCCGTACCGGTATACTGAAGATCAACGGCTACCCCAGCACCGGAGTTCACATAGCTCGCAGTGTCGAATCCGTCTCCACCATCCAGAATATCAGCACCGGCGCCACCTTCCAGCGTGTCGTCACCGGACTGACCAAGTAGATGGTCATCACCGTCACCTGCTGCGAGAACATCGTGACCGCCTTGACCCCAAAGAATATTGGCGCTTGCATCGCCTGTCAGATGGTCTGCATGCTCTGAACCAGCGAGCCGTTCAATATTCACGAAAGTATCGCCTTCGGCATCCCCACCGGTGTTCACATTGGTTGCCAGGTTGAGCGTCACACCTGCTGACGACGTGGAGTAATTGACCGCGTCGGATCCCGCGCCACCATTAAGCACGTCAATGCCAGCTTCGCCCCAGAGCCAGTCATTACCATCGCCGCCGCTAAGCGTGTCGGCGCCACCACCCCCGTAGAGATGGTCATCACCTGCCTCACCCCAAATCGTATTGGCATTGGCATCACCGGTGAGCACATCGTTATGCGCAGACCCAGTCAGGTTCTCGATAGCCGTCAGCGTATCGCCAGCGGCCTCACCGCCCGTGCCCGTGCCTGTTGCAAGGCTGACTGTGACCCCGGCAGAAGCCTGCTGGTAGGACGCAATATCCACACCCGAGCCCCCGTCGACAACGTCCGCACCGACACCGCCAAACAGAATGTCATTGCCCGCACCGCCATAAAGCGCGTCGTCCGCACCCCAGCCAAAGAGATCGTCGTCTCCGTCCTCACCGCGCAGCGTATTGGCACTGCCCGAGCCATAGAGCCAGTCCTTCTCGGACGTGCCCGTCAGGTTCTCGATGGAGGTGAAGCTGTCTCCAGCGGCGTCGCCATAAAGCGCCACACCGGACGTCAGGTTGACCGAGACGCCAACCGTTCCGCCAGCATAGGTGACGGTATCAATACCGTCACCACCGTCGAGGACATCGGCGCCTGCACCACCTTCCAGCGTGTCGTTACCGACAAGGCCTTTTAGGATGTTGGTTCCAGATGTGCCAATCAGCGTGTCACCATGAGACGTGCCATCTGCCCGCTCAATGCTGATATAGGTGTCACCCTCAGCAAAGCCGCCCGCGCCAATACCCGTCGTGAGGTTCACTGAGACAGCCGCATCGGAACCCGCAAACCGGACCGTGTCTAAGCCATTGCCCCCGTCAATCGCGTCCGCCCCGCGCCCGCCAGAGAGCGCATCATCGCCGTCCTGTCCATAAAGAATATCGTTCCCGTCATTCCCATGAATGCTGTCATTGCCGCCATAACCCCAGAGAGTGTTGACGGCGTTGTCACCATAGATCGTGTCGGCATAGTTGGAGCCATACACATCTTCGATGCTGATCAGAATGTCGCCTTGAGCGTCACCACCTGTCTGCGCTGTTGTCAGAAACAGATTGACTGTCACACCTGCTGCAGATTGCGTGTATTGAGCGCGGTCAATCCCATCGCCGCCATGAATGGTGTCTCCACCTGTCCCGCCAAGCAATACATCATTGCCGGCTTCACCATAAAGGCCGTCGATACCTCCTAGCCCATACAGCGTGTTACCGATCGCGTCGCCTGTCAGGACATCATTGTGGTTCGATCCGATCAGGTGCTCAATGTTATCCAGGACGTCCCCGGTCGCGTCGCCACCGGTCGCTGTATCGGCGGTAAGGTTCACATTAACGCCGGCGGCGGAGTTGTCGTAGCGCGCGAAGTCGCCGCCTTCGCCGCCATCAAGATAATCGGCTCCTGCATAGCCCCACAGATGATCGTGTCCATCACCACCGCGCAGCTGATTGCCGCCCGCGTCGCCGTACAGCAGATCATTATGAGCTGAGCCCGTCAGATTCTCGATGGAAGTAAAGGTATCCCCGACAGCGTCACCGTCTGTCCCAGTCCCAGATGTCAGGTTTACGATGACACGAGATGCCGACCCCTCATAGCTCGCCGTATCCGACCCATCGCCGCCATCAAGTGTGTCTGCCCCCGCTCCGCCTTCAAGAATATCGTTGCCGGCCCAGCCCGCAAATATGTCGTTGCCGGTTCCACCGCGAAAGGTGTTTGCGTTGCCATCGCCGGTGAAAGCATCGGCCCAATCTGTTCCGATGAGTTCCTCGACACCTTCGAGGCTCGGGCTCAAAGTCGAGCCAGGCGGCAGCGAGAGATTAACGAACAGGCCCGCGCCGTTCGACGCAGCGGGCACATCGCTGTAGTCGACGATATCCCAACCAGTACCGCCGATCACATAGGCAGATCTGCTGCCCACTTTGATCGTATCATTGCCCGCACCGGCATCGACCCAGTCTTCGCCCGCGCCAGTTTCTATGTAGTTATCAGCGGATGATCCATAGATTACATCGGCATGCTTGGTACCGATGATGTTTTCGATGTTCGAGAGCTGATCTCCCCAAGCATCGCCCGCCGTTCCAACAGCGCCCGCCAAGCTTGCATTAATCGCAAAGAAGGAATCCGAATAGTCAATCGTGTCGACGCCAGCGCCGCCATCCAGAATATCAGCACCCGCGCTGCCTAGGAGCGTGTCATTGCCATCACCAGCCAACATGCGCTCGTAGATGCCGAGCCCTTCGAGAGTATCGTCACCACTCGTACCAGATACCGTACCCCGCACAGCGACGCGGAAAGGCACGGTCGCCTGCGCGGCACCGTCAGAAGCAACGGCCAGCAGATCGAGAACATCTGGATCGGAAGCTCCCGGTGTCCCGGAGAGCGTCCGCGTGGCCGCATCGAAACTCAGCCAGGCGGGGAGCGAACGCCCATCCGCCATGACGAGGGAGTAAGTGAGAGTGTCTGACGCATCGACATCGTGGAAGAGGCCCGCCGGCAGCGTGTAGGAAAAGCCGGTGCCTGGGTCAATCACATGGCTTTGGGCAGAACCTGTCGCAAACGGCTCATTATTCGTGCCATCAAGCTTAACAATCCGACCATCAAAATAGGCTTCTTCCACACCCGTCAGCGTGTCCGTGCCGTCATTTCCGTCGGCACTATTAATGTCAGTGATGATCCAGTTGCCGCCGGATTGCGTGATTGTGTAGTACTGCGCACCACTGTGATAGATCGCTCTGTCGTGGTCTGCGCCACCGACAAGCGTGTCATTACCGGCGCCGCCTTCTAGGTAGTCATTGCCCGCACCGCCATCAAGCGTGTCGGCGCCCTCATCGCCGCGCAAACCATCTCGGCCGGCCCCGCCGGTCAGTTGATCATTGCCAGCGAGGCCCGCAAATACATCGCTTCCGGCGGTTCCGACAAAAACGTCATCGCCGACGGAACCAACCGTCTGCGCGAAATTGTTGGTGAAGACGGCAACACCGGTCGTTCCGGCGAAGTATAGGTCGTCGCGTCCATCGCCATTCTTGTCGGCCAAATGAACCTCGAAGGACGCGCCGCTGGTGAACATGTCCTGCACAGACGTGGGCGTGCTGACATTAAACGCCGGATCGGTGGACAGCGTGCCACTCGCATTGCCGAAGGCGACCGATATCGTAGATTGATTGACCTGAACGAGGTCTTCAAAGCCATCACCGTCAATATCGCCAGTGGCATATTTCGTGACACCCGACGCATCATAAGTGATACCGGCAGATGTCTGGGTCAGCGTGCCAAAAGCCGTGGGCTGCGCGAGTGCAACATAGGTCGCGTTCGCTGCGATAACGATCAGATCATCCCGTCCGTCCGCATTGATGTCGCCCAGTTGCCATGTGAATGGGGTAGCTGAAGTGAGCCCCAAATGAGATGTGCTGATACTCCTGGCGCTGATGTTCCCCGCGAGCGCATAACCTTGGTGTGAAAATCCGACGACATCTGCTGTCAAGCTAGCCGCGGCTCCCCACCTAACACGAAGCAGCTCTTCCTTATTGTCCCCCGTTACATCTCCGGCATGGAATGTCTCACCCTCAACCCAGTCCAGTGGTGAGTATGAGATTGTCGCAGAGGCATTGGCAGCCGCCACGTCTGCAGTCACGCTAAATTGAGTGTGCTGCAGACTTGAGTTTGCGCCATAGTTCTTCCAACTAACGATCTCTGCAACACCATCGCCATCGATGTCTGCAGTTTCTGACTCGTCACCAACGCCGGTGCCGACAGCGTGGAAGATGCCGCTTTCTGGGACACCAACACCTTTGGAGGTCACCTGAGCATAGGAAAACGCATCGCCGGATCCATACGCAACAAAGGCTTGCATCCCGTTGACACCCGCAACATCCAATGTGCCGTCATTGTTGAAGTCGGTCAGACCCGCAATTTCCGTAACGTTTGCGACCGATGGCGTATGCGGCGTGAAAGTACCAGCATCGGTAAACAGCTCCGCATCATTCCCGATGGTAGAAATAACGGAGGCAGCCCCCGCCGCACCAAGGCCTGTCAGGTCGACGGTGAGGCCCAGCGCATCAAACCGCAGGCTCTCAATTGCCGTGAAAGCGTGCCCCATGCCGGTGATGGTGATCTGATCACTCGTTCCTTCGATCTTCAAAATAAGGCTGGTGCCCAGAGAGGTCGCCTCGATATCGGTCGGCAGAATATCATCTGCAAAGACGATAGTGTCATTTCCGGCATCCACGAGGACGCTGGTGGGCAGATTTAGCTTGCCGCCGGGAGGGCCTGCAACATACATGCTGTCGACAATCGTGTCCGCGCCGTAGCCGCGCCCGAAATAGTAGACATCGTTGGCGCCGCCGCCATGCAGCTGGTCATTGCCGGCCCCGCCATCCAGATAGTCGCTTCCTTGGGCGATCGTATCAATCGGGGTGAAGAGACCGTAGGGGTTGGCGTAAAACTGACCGTCCCCTTGCAGCGTGTCATTGCCCTCGCCGCCATAGAGGGCATCCGCGCCTTCATTCCCGTGCAACACATCATTGCCGGTGTCGCCGCGCAAGGTGTCATTCCCGGCACCGCCGTCAATCGCGTCGTCGCCGGACCCGCCATAAAACACGTCGTTCCCGGCCTGACCAATCATCTGGTCGTTACCGCCTGCGGCGTCTACATGCTGGCCGATATCGTTAAAGGCAATCCGGTCGTCAAATTCCGTCGCGCGCAGCATCTCGATGGAATGCAGCTTGATGTCATATTGATATGTGCTCGAGCTGAAACTGTTTTCATCGATTGCGGCACCCTGCAACGCTTGATCCCAGACGGCGTAAATATCGCTGCCCTGGAAGATCTGAACGTCCTGCCATTGAGACCCGGTGAACAGACCCGCCGCGTAAAGCGGTTGGAAGTCGCCGCCGGCATCAACGCGACTGAAGTCCGCTGTGTCATAGCCGGCGCCCCCGTCAATCGAGACATTGCCGCTGAACGGTGTGATGATATCGTCGCCACCTCCGGCGAGGATCACCGCATTGTCATGGCCTACGATGATCTCATCGGCGAAGTTGGTCCCGATAACGTGTTCGAAATTGGCGATCGTGTCGCCGGTGGCATCGCTGGGTTGAAGCACATTGAGCGAGCGCACGGTCTGGTTCACCAGATCGATGTGAATACCAGCCGACGAATTGGCATAGGAGATGGCATCCATGCCCTCGCCGCCATCAAGGGTATCGGCACCGAGACCACCTTCGATCACGTTGCCGAGAACGTCGCCGGTAATCATGTCATCGTGATCCGATCCGATGACATATTCGATGGAGTCGAACGTGTCGCCCGTTGCGTGCCCACCGGTGGCTTCGCCTGTCTCAAGGTTGACCGTGACGCCTGCATTGGACCCCGTATAGACGGCGAAGTCCGCTCCGTCCCCGCCGAGCAGTTCGTCGGCGCCCGCGCCGCCTTCCAGGAAGTCATTCCCGCCGTTACCGATGAGAAGATTGTCCTCAGCATTGCCAACTAGGATGTCTGAGTGGATAGATCCAACAATGCCTTCGAAACCTAAGAGAGAGTCATTCTGCGCGTCGCCTCCGATACCAGTGCCGGGCGTGCTCCCATTCGTCTGCAGCGTCACCTGCACGCCTTCTTCTGAGCCCGCATAGCTGGCAAGATCGAAGCCGTCATCCCCGCGAAGGATGTCGGCACCTTTGCCACCTTCGATCGTATCGTCGCCTGCCCCACCATAAATTGTGTCGACACCGTCAAGGCCGGATAGAATTTCAGCGCCCGTAGATCCATAAATCGTGTCATTGCCTTGAGAGCCGAAAGCCCGCTCAATGGACTCAAGCGTGTCCGTGCCGCCCGCACCGGTTACCGCCAGCCCAACAAGATCGATCACCACACCGGAGGTGAAGTCGGCATAGGAGACAGAGTCCTGACCCTCGCCACCTCGCAATATGTCGTTGCCGGCCCCACCACGGAGAAGGTCATTCCCGACACCACCGTCCAGCGTATCGTTGCCCGCACCGCCGATGATCTCGTCATTGTAGGCCGTGCCGGTGATGACATCGTTACCGGCAGTGCCCTCCATCTTATTCTGAAGCGCATCAGGGTTAGTGAGACCCATATTGACGGCCTGGGCAATGGTGGTCAGCCAACCGATAGAGAAAGCGGTGTCTGGCGCTTCTTCAATCAGCGCGTCAATAACGGCGCGGTTTTCAAGATAGGCGCGATAGTCGGCAGCAACTGTGAGCTCAATCATCAGCTCTTCGACATTTGTCCAGCTGCCGTAATGATAGACGCGACGCCCAAAGGCATCCCCGCCACTCAGGCGGTTCGTAACAACCTCATTGGCAATATCCGCAAACAAATCCTCGAAGGCAGCAATGCTTACATACCCGGTGCCTGGCTTGTTCCATTGGAACCCTTCGCCTGCTCTGTACCCCACCTCCAGATACCAGTTGGTGCCAACGCTGCCCGTGAAGCCCGCATCTCCGCCCATAAGCTCAATGATCGGGTTGAGGCCGTCCACTATACCATTGGCGATGTTGATCGCGTCTTGAACGCTGCCGCCATTTTCGGACCACCCGACCCCGGGCACATCGAGTGTTCCGTCCGGTTGTAGCACCACGGAGGCAAAGGCATGCGGCGTGCCCGGACTTCCGAACACAAGATTGCCCAACAGCGTTCCAACAATTTGACCAACAAGCACGCCAACGAATGTGCCGATAACCGGCACAATAGAGCCGACGGTGCCAAACGTCGCACCAAAGGCACCCGCGATACCGCTAAGCGCACTGGAGACAAGCGCAGCCTCCTGCGTTGCAGGTGTTACAATTGAGCTGGCGAGCTGAGAAGCAAAGAAGCTAGCGATCGTGGTAATCGGATCAAAATTAAAATTGCCTACGGAGAAGCTCGTTACCGTCTCAGCAACCTCAAACCCAACAGCCTGGGAAATTGTGGACGACACGAAATAGTTAGCCGTCGCACGGCCAAAGTCAGCCGCAAAGCTGTCGCCACCAATCAGCTCTCCAACAATGAAAGAACTGATCTGACCGATGGCGAGGTTGGCGGCTCTCGCGCCCAACCGTTCGCCAAAATTGGCAAAACCCTGGCTTGCGGCTTCGTCGAAACTATCCCCTTCAAACAGCTCTTCTATCGTACCGCCTATGCTGCCGAAGAATGTCGAGGAGACCGCACCGATAGCAACCTGCGCAAACGCATTGTCACCGGCGATATATTGACCGAGTGCGGAGCCGAATGCCTCGCCAATTGCCGTGCCGGTTACGGGGGGCTTATCTGGTTCGTATTGAGAGATCGTCTGAACGCTTAGCAACTCTCCGTCGGCAGCCTTCAGAAGCGCAACGGCTTCATCACTCAACCCATCGCCACTACCATTTGACGGATCGACAACCTTTAAAAAGGAAACATTTCCGGCTGAGTCCTTCTTCTCAATGAGAAATTCGCCTGTCGAGCTATCGTATCCAAATACACGGGAACTGGTCTCAGAATGCAAAAAGGCGCCCAGCGCCTGACCATCGACACCGGGAATATCAAGACCGGCTAGCGCGTCAGCGTAGGGAGCGAGCATTTCCCTTGGATCACCGACCAATTCCGAAAGAACATGCGAATAAAGCCCTCCTCGATCCGCTGCACCCGCAGCAAATAGCGGACCGAGATCGGCAAAGGTTGGAATGTTGAAGAAGAACTGCCCAGCCGTATCTTGGGTTAGAGACACTGAAATCGCTGAGTCGCCTGCCCCTACAGCGAACTCGATTGCCGCTGCGCCAGCTTGATCAACCGATGTCTTAACATTCAGAGTAGATGCATCGTCATTGTCTGGCAGGGTCAACGAAATTTCAGACGCTTGCGCGCCATTTACACCGATTGCCTGGAAAATTCCTGCTTCGTGGCTTACCCCACCGACCTCAACAGATCGAAAATCGAAGATGTATTCAGTGCCATCGTCGCCAGTGAAATGAACAGGCCCGGCGCCGGGAGCTGTTGGGTCAATGTCATGCGTGAATGCGTGTCTCTCGTCTAGCGCACGTCGAAATGCAGCAAGCTCATCCCGTCTAGAGAGTTGACTGGCAAAATGTAGATGAAACCCCAAGGCACCCAACCTGACAGCTGGGCCAACTACGGGGAGTCCACCAAAAACTGCTGACCCGCCGACCACCGCAATACCTTCAGCTTGGATCGCCTCATCAATCGTAGGGTCAAAAAAAACATCAGCGCCAGTCCCCGCGATTGGGTCAATAACCTGAATGTCACCTTCCACGGCCACCATGTGACCATCTACATCATCGACGACGCTGGTGACAATCTGACCACCTACCTGTGAGGTTTGGATAGAGTAACCGTCCACACCAATGAAATCAGAAATTGATTTACCGTAGAGCAGGTATTGTGACTGTATCAGCGCAGCTCCTGATGCAACAGTTCCCGAAGTAATCAGATCTCCCAGCATAAAGTTGCCAGGGAACTGGTCATCTAGGTTTGCAATGCCGGCCGCACTTCCCACTTCCGCCCACGCCTGCTGTCCCAATTCAACAGTCCGGCCTAAATCAAACGTACCCTGGCCGCCGTTCCTCACATCATCAAAAACTGCGTTGAGATGGGTCTCAGCAACAGCTTGAGACAACAGATAAATGCCAGGGTAGTCAGCTCCAAAATCAGCCTGAAGCTTCAGATTGGCAGCCGCCGCTACACCACCGATGGTCCCGCTAAAACTGGAAACCTGTGCGTTCAGCAACGCCTCTGTTCGTCCAGTAATTCTTGCGTGTTCGACGTAGTACCGAACTCGATCTCCATCCGCGACCAGTCCGCGAAGATAGGCTTCGTTGTCCAGAAGAGCTTGAGATTGAGGTGACATAATGCCTATTCCTCTACAACGGTGAATTCCGCGATTTCCACAAGGGAATCATGGATATTACGCGATAGGACTTCCCAGTTACGAAGCTGGCAAATATTGATGGAGTATTCGATCTCGTATTGGCCAACAATTGTCTGATGGACCAAACAGGCGCCTGCGCACGTCCCGTCCATTCTACCTTTGCAGGAAAAAAAAACGGGGACTTGCGGATATCCGATGACGCCAAAGAAAAATTTTCCAATCGGCGGCCTACATTCAGGACAATCAAATTCCGGTTTAGGAGTCCAACGAACCAAACCGTCTGCAGCTAGTTGACGGGACATCCTATCTGAGTCGTTCGGAGCAAATCTCTCCAGACGTCCGGCGATCGAATTGGGTTGGTAACTCTTGATCCAGACCGATTGTGTTTCCGGGAGATTGTTTTCTAACTCCGTCACAGATGACCCCGTCACACTGTGCCGCGCGCGCAGGGGCACTCGCAGTTTCACAAAAGACTGCTCGACGGATGCACCAAGAAGAGATTGGACCAGCACCCCCAAAGGCAAAAATGCGATGTCGTCCCTATTGGCGGATATGTAGACTGCCGGAACGTCTTCGAATTCCCTTGGAATTAGCTTGAAATTTATCGGCGCTGCTAGTGACACGATCAGGAACACTGCAACAACGAGCAAACTCACAAACAGCAGTGAATTTATCCGACTCATCTCGAAATCGCCCTCACCCCTTCACTTGTACGCCGTCGCAAGCAGCGTCCTTGCAGGTCGTGTTGCAATCGCGGAGAGAACCCAGCGCAGCGTGCAGATGCGCCGCTTGGCACTTAAGAAGTTCCCCCAGACGCAACACGCCCAAGTGAAACCTGCACTGCGCGCAAGACACGCCTCAAGACACAATTGTAAGCAGGTTCAAGAAAGGTGTGGATAAGTTGGGCGGTGCAAATTCGCGCCTAGACCTTCGGATTTAACATGCCCCAAAAACACACCACACTTCTTGGCATACGAGTATTCGTCCGACCACGCACGTTTCACGGGCACTCGTCTTGAGAAGGAAAAATCAGTTCTTGTCGGCAGAAATGAATCATCCATCCTCGCGGGGAGCTCATCCTCATTTTGGTGATTGCCCTCACCGTCTTTCGAAAACGTCAGTCCCGCACGCCAGGGTTTGGTATCACCTGCCAGAGGACGGGCCTGCCCGGCAATTACTGATGCTTGCGGGATGGCCGATGTTTCTTTGCCCTGGATACCCGGAACAAAATCAGGGAATGGCAATTCTTTATCGGTGAGATGTCCATGCATAAAATCAACTCACAAAAGAGTCGACAAAGAGAGGTGGAAGCTGGTTAGGATGCCTCTCTGTATAAACATCAAGTGCCCAATGAGGAAAGATCAGAATGAGTGAGACCGAGAAGCCCGCAGCCACAGACACCGCCCCAGACAATGGCCAAGCAGGTGCCCAGGCTGGTGCGAAGCCCGTGCCGACCGTGTCTGACGTATTCGGGCAGGTGACCTGGCTCATGACCCAGTCGAAGGGCCATCGGAACTTCTTTGTCTCCGACCTGGAATGGCTCGCCATGCCGCCGCTTCTCCATCGGCAGTTCCGCATCTTTCCGGGCAAAGATCAGCCTTTGGGTGTGGCACTTTGGGCCACCGTCTCCGACGATGTCGCCACGCGGTTAAGCTCCGGTCAGACGCGTCTCGCGCCGGCTGACTGGAAATCCGGCGAGAACATCTGGCTCGTCGAGCTCATCGCGCCCTTCGGCCATCAGGACAAGATGCTGGCCGACCTGCAGCAGACGGTCTTTGCCGGCAAGCAGGTGAGCATGCATATGACGGGGCAAGACGGGAAGCGCACCGTCACCACACTTGATCAGGTGCTCGCCAATGCGCAGGCCGCCGTCGCCGCGACGCAAGAGAAAGCCAGCAATGGCGACGCCCAGCCGGTGAACTGAGCGCTCAATCTTCTTTCAACGGCAGATGGAAATTCTCGCCCGCTGACTTAAAGCCCTTCTTGCGGAAGAACGCATTGCTGCGTTCCGCGCCATATTCCTCACCTTGGGTCACATTGATCGTGAGTTCCACGGCATCCTTCGTGCGCGCCCAGGCGGCAATATTGTCGAGCAAGAGCGCGGGCACTTCGGAACCGCGATACTCTTTCTTCACATAGAAGATCAGCGTTGCAGCAAAGAGGCTAGGCGACATCAGCATCTGGTTCATGGACGCGGAAATGATGCCGACCGGCTCCCCGTCGACACGCGCGAGAAAGCCTCGAATGGCCGTGCCGTCCGTGTCTTTGAACGCACCCTCGAGAAACTTGCGCAAGCGCACCTGTGCAAACGGAAACTCAGCATAGCGACTCTCTCCGTGGGCGTGCTCCAGCAGGCTGACAATCGGCTCCATATCCGGCGCCTGGGTTTCTCTGATTTCTAACAGTCCCAGCTTCTTTTCCGTTTCGCTCATGCCCACAACTCCTTGATGACGCGTCTTGCCAGCCAACCGCTCAACAACAGGCAACACAAAAAGGTGGTCGCCTATCGTGCAATCTCGATTCAGCTTTTGGACCGTATCCGAAGGCAACCAAAAAACGCAATCACCCAGAATGACGAAGCGAATGGACTGCAGCCAAAGCGGGCTATTGAGCCAACAATGCCCGTCCCTCGCCTTACCGGATCAGCTACGCCCAGGCGGCCAACGCAGCACTCACATTAACATCGTTCCGGACGGACGGATCAAGATCCATCTGGCCAGGCGCGGGTGGTGAGAAGGCGGCCATCGCACTTACAAGGTTCTGAACCGCGACTGAGCTCGCCGAACTATCAAGAGACAGGCCTGAAGCAGTAAGTTGCGTCACCTCCCTTTCGCCAGCGCCAAAGAAATCATCGATCGTGACGGTGTCCGACGTTCCGATAACGCTGACCGAGAGATCATCACCGCTCTGCGTAAACCACAATTGGTCGTAAGCGATTGCATTTCCAAAGTCGAGCAGACCGCCAGATGCATCTGCCCCAACTTGGGAAATAGTGTCAGCACCATCTCCGCGGTCGAACAGATAGGTGTCATATCCACCCTGCCCATGAAGCGAGTCAGCGCCCGCGCCGCCGTCGAGCGTATCGTCACCTGCCAGGCCGACAATGGCATTGCTGGCGCCGTCACCGCGCAAAGTGTCATTGTATGCAGAACCCGCAAGGTTTTCGATGTTGACCAACGTATCGCCGTCGGCAATGCCCCCTACTTGAGTGGTTAGAGACAGATCGACAGTCACACCCACTGAACTGTCGTCATACCAAACGATATCACCGCCGTCGCCGCCATCAATATGATCCGCCCCGGCACCACCGCGAATGCTATCGCTGCCGTCGCCCCCATAGACCGTGTCATTGGCATCTCCGGCAAAGACGCTGTCGTCGCCGGCGTCGCCATAGAGTGTGTCAGTCCCGCCATATCCCCAAATCTGATCATTGCCGTCGCCACCTACAATCACATTGGCTTCCGAGTGGCCATAAAGGAGATCTGCGTGCGCTGAACCGCCGAGATTTTCTATGTTCGATAGAAGGTCGCCTTCAGCTGTGCCCCCTGATTGACCGGTGGCAATGTTCAAGTTCACGATGACGCTGGCTGTTGAGTCGTCATACCAAACGATGTCACCACCGTCGCCGCCATTTAGAACATCGGCACCCAGCCCGCCACGAAAACTATCGCTTCCGGCATCGCCGTTGAGCGTATCCGCACCGTCTCCGCCCCACAGGCTATCATCGCCCGCGCCTCCGTTGAGTGTATCATCGCCAGCTGCACCCCAGATTGTGTTGGCAACCGCATCACCGGTCAGAACATCGTTATGCGCAGAACCATGAAGGTTCTCAATGCTGATAAACGTATCACCAGCAGCAGTGCCTCCAGCAGTAGCGCCAGTCGAGAGGTTCACGGAGACACCGACGGATGAATCTACATACCAGGCGTGATCAATCCCGACGCCCCCATCAAGTATGTCCGCTCCGGCTCCACCGTGAAGAACATCATCACCCTCTTGGCCGAAGACCGTGTCGTCTCCATTTCCGCCAAAGAGAGTGTCATTGCCCGCCTCTCCATAGAGGCCATCATTGCCAATGCCGCCCCAGATCGTATTTGCAACGCCATCACCGGAAAGAACATCATTGTGGTCAGTCCCGACAATGCTCTCGATACTGACGAACGTATCACCGACAGAATCGCCACCAACAGTGGCACCAGTCATCAGGTTCACCGACACGCCCACTCCGGCGCCAGCGTAAGAGACAATATCCACTCCTGTCCCACCATCAAAATGGTCGGCACCAGCTCCGCCGATCAGCGTATCGTTGCCTCCATAACCGGCAAGCAGATTGGTCCCTGCATCCCCTGTTAATACGTCGTCATAGGCTGAACCTGCAATCTGCTCGATACCTGTCAGCACATCGCCTTCAGCATCACCCCCAACACCCGTGCCTGTCACTAGATTGACCGTTACACCGCTTTGCGAACTGTCATAGCGGGCTACATCAATGCCATCACCACCATCTATCGTATCAGCCCCAGCACCGCCTTCGAGCGTGTCGTGGCCGCCGGCGCCAATAAGATGATCATCGCCGTCCTGACCATAGAGCACATCGTGATCACCTCCCCCATCGAGCGTGTCAGCTCCAGCACCGCCCTCAAGGACATCATTCCCATCTTGGCCGTAAAGCTGATCATTGCCCGCGCCGCCATCGAGAATGTCGTAGCCCAGGTAGCCATCCAGGATGTTTGCCCCCGCATCACCTGTCAAAACATCATCATGGGAAGAGCCAAAGACCCATTCCGTGCCAATGAGCGTATCCCCTTCCGCATAGCCCCCACTTGCAGTAAGCGTTGCAAGACTGACTGTCACGGATGCTGTAGAGCGATAGTAGTTGGCCCAGTCCGTTCCACTGCCCCCGTCAAGGACGGTCGCACCAGCCCCACTAATCAGATTGTCGTTCCCATCACCGCCAGCAAGCGTACCAACTCCCGCCCCACCCCAGAGCTGATCATTGTGAGAAGACCCAACAACATTCTCGATATTGGTGAGCGTGTCTGTGCCTTCTCCTGTGGCCGTTCCAAGAAGAAGGTCAACCGTTACACCCGCCGCTGACCAATCGTAATAGACCGTATCAATACCGTTGCCGCCATCGAGACTATCGTCTCCATCGCCACCTCTCAGCGCATCACTGCCATCCCCACCGGTAATCGTGTCATTGCCGCTGCCGCCAACGATGCTGTCATTGCCCGCAGCACCATGGATGGTGTCATTGCCGCCGTTGCCGAAGAGCGTATTGCCGTTCCCATCACCAGTTAGGTCGTCTGCAAAGTTCGTCGCATAGACATTCTCAATGCCTGTGAACGTATCGCCCTGCGCATCACCACCAACACCCGTGCCGAGGCCAAGATCAAGCGTGATCCCGCCCGCTGTCGAGAAGTCATAATGCACAATGTCAATACCAGCACCGCCATCAAGCGTGTCAGCACCAGCACCGCCGCGCAGCGTGTCATTGCCGTCTTCACCGTAGAGCGCATCATCCCCCACACCACCGATGAGGTAATCATTGCCACCACGGCCATAGAGACCATTGTGGAAAGTGTCGCCCGTTAGCGTGTCATTGGAGGCAGACCCATAGACCCACTCAACATTGGCGAACGTGTCACCCTCTGCATCACCACCGGTTCCTGTATTTGCCAGGAGATCAACCGTGACGCCTGCAGCCGAACCTTCGTAACTGGCGATATCAATCCCATCGCCCCCATCGAGCGTGTCTGCTCCAGCACCGCCCTCAAGGACATCATTGCCATCTTGGCCGTAAAGCTGATCATTGCCCGCGCCGCCATCGAGAATGTCGTGGCCCAGGTAGCCATCCAGGATGTTTGCCCCCGCATCGCCGGTCAAAACATCATCATGGGAAGAGCCAAAGACCCATTCCGTGCCAATGAGCGTATCCCCTTCCGCATAGCCCCCACTTGCAGTAAGCGTCGCAAGACTGACTGTCACGGATGCTGTAGAGCGATAGTAGTTGGCCCAATCCGTTCCACTGCCCCCGTCAAGGACAGTCGCACCAGCCCCACTAATCAGATTGTCGTTCCCATCACCGCCAGCAAGCGTACCGGATCCGGAGCCACCCCAGAGCTGATCATTGTGAGAAGACCCAACAACATTCTCGATATTGGTGAGGGTGTCCGTGCCTTCTCCTGTGGCCGTTCCAAGAAGAAGATCAACCGTGACAGCTCCCGCTGACCAATCGTAATAGGCCGTATCAATACCGTTGCCGCCATCGAGACTATCGTCTCCATCGCCACCTCTCAGCGCGTCACTGCCGTCCCCACCGGTAATCGTGTCATTGCCGCTGCCGCCAACAATGCTGTCATTGCCCGCAGCACCATGGATGGTGTCATTGCCGCCGTTGCCGAAGAGCGTATTGCCGTTCCCATCACCAGTTAGGTCGTCTGCAAAGTTCGTCGCATAGACATTCTCAATGCCTGTGAACGTATCGCCCTGTGCATCACCACCAACACCCGTGCCGAGGCCAAGATCAAGCGTGATCCCGCCTGCTGTAGAGAAGTCATAATGCACAATGTCAATACCAGCACCGCCATCTAGTACATCAGCGCCAGACCCACCGCGCAGCGTGTCATTGCCGTCGCCGCCGAGCAGAGTGTCATTGCCCCCATTGCCGATCAGATAGTCATGGCCATCATTCCCAGCCAGATAGTTCACGCCGTCTGTACCAGTGAACGTATCGTCGTCAGACGATCCCCACAGATACTCGATCGACGTCAGAACATCCCCGTCTGCATCCCCACCTGACGCGGTACCCGCAACCAGATCGATCGTCACGCCACCGGATGAGCCCGTATAGTTCGCCCAGTCTGCACCATCGCCCCCGTCAAGCGTGTCAGCTCCAGCACCTCCACGAAGATTGTCAGCTCCAGCACCACCTTCAAGAAGGTCAGATCCAGCGCCGCCATCCAATATGTCATTGCCGGCCATGCCCCGAAGCGTGTTGGCTTGCGAGTTACCAGTCAGCGTATCGTCAGCGGTATTAGACCCAGCGACCCACTCAATATCATTCAAAGTGTCGCCTTCAGCATACCCACCCGAGGCTGTACCAGCCTCCAGATCAATGACAACACTGGTAGTGGAGAAGTAGTAGTTGGCCCAGTCATTCCCAGTCCCACCATTGAGGGTATCAACGCCAGCTCGGGCAATCAGATTGTCATCACCATCTCCGCCTGTGAGTACCGAACCACCAGTCGCCGCATAAAGAACATCATTGTGAGCAGACCCAACAACATTTTCGATATTGGTGAGGGTATCCGTGCCCTCGCCTGTACCAGTACCCGCATCCAGATCAACCGTGACAGCTCCCGCTGACCAATCGTAATAGACCGTATCAATACCGTTGCCGCCATCGAGACTATCGTCTCCATCGCCACCTCTCAGCGCATCACTGCCATCCCCACCGGAGATCGTATCATTGCCGCTGCCGCCAACGATGCTGTCATTACCACCAGCCCCATCAAGAATGTCATCACCGGCATACCCAAAAAACGTATTGCCATTCCCATCACCGGTGATCGTGTCGGCATAGTTCGTTGCCGCAATATTCTCAATACCGGTAAACGTATCGCCCTGCGCATCACCACCAGTGCCGGTTCCGGCAACAAGATCAATCGTGATCCCGCCTGCTGTCGAGAAGTCATAATGCACAATGTCAATACCAGCACCGCCATCAAGCGTGTCAGCACCAGCACCGCCGCGCAGCGTGTCATTGCCGTCTTCACCGTAGAGCGCATCATCCCCCACACCACCGATGAGGTAATCATTGCCACCACGGCCATAGAGACCATTGTGGAAAGTGTCGCCCGTTAGCGTGTCATTGGAGGCAGACCCATAGACCCACTCAACATTGGCGAACGTGTCACCCTCTGCATCACCACCGGTTCCTGTATTTGCCAGGAGATCAACCGTGACGCCTGCAGCCGAACCTTCGTAACTGGCGATATCAATCCCATCGCCCCCATCGAGCGTGTCTGCTCCAGCACCGCCCTCAAGGACATCATTGCCATCTTGGCCATAAAGCTGATCATCGCCCGCGCCACCATCGAGAATGTCGTGGCCCAGGTAGCCATCCAGGATGTTTGCCCCCGCATCGCCGGTCAAAACATCATCATGGGAAGAGCCAAAGACCCATTCCGTGCCAATGAGCGTATCCCCTTCCGCATAGCCCCCACTTGCAGTAAGCGTCGCAAGACTGACTGTCACGGATGCTGTAGAGCGATAGTAGTTGGCCCAATCCGTTCCACTGCCCCCGTCAAGGACAGTCGCACCAGCCCCACTAATCAGATTGTCGTTCCCATCACCGCCAGCAAGCGTACCGGATCCGGAGCCACCCCAGAGCTGATCATTGTGAGAAGACCCAACAACATTCTCGATATTGGTGAGGGTGTCCGTGCCTTCTCCTGTGGCCGTTCCAAGAAGAAGATCAACCGTGACAGCTCCCGCTGACCAATCGTAATAGGCCGTATCAATACCGTTGCCGCCATCGAGACTATCGTCTCCATCGCCACCTCTCAGCGCGTCACTGCCGTCCCCACCGGTAATCGTGTCATTGCCGCTGCCGCCAACAATGCTGTCATTGCCCGCAGCACCATGGATGGTGTCATTGCCGCCGTTGCCGAAGAGCGTATTGCCGTTCCCATCACCAGTTAGGTCGTCTGCAAAGTTCGTCGCATAGACATTCTCAATGCCTGTGAACGTATCGCCCTGTGCATCACCACCAACACCCGTGCCGAGGCCAAGATCAAGCGTGATCCCGCCTGCTGTAGAGAAGTCATAATGCACAATGTCAATACCAGCACCGCCATCTAGTACATCAGCGCCAGACCCACCGCGCAGCGTGTCATTGCCGTCGCCGCCGAGCAGAGTGTCATTGCCCCCATTGCCGATCAGATAGTCATGGCCATCATTCCCAGCCAGATAGTTCACGCCGTCTGTACCAGTGAACGTATCGTCGTCAGACGATCCCCACAGATACTCGATCGACGTCAGAACATCCCCGTCTGCATCCCCACCTGACGCGGTACCCGCAACCAGATCGATCGTCACGCCACCGGATGAGCCCGTATAGTTCGCCCAGTCTGCACCATCGCCCCCGTCAAGCGTGTCAGCTCCAGCACCTCCACGAAGATTGTCAGCGCCAGCACCGCCCTCCAATATGTCATCGCCGCCCAGTCCGTTGATGATATCGTTGCCGCCTAAGCCCAAGATCAGGTCGTTGCTTGATGTTCCATCAAGAACGTTGTCGCCCGCATCTCCTTCGATCGGACTGTATTCCGCAAGGTCAACAACGACCAGCGCACTATGCTCTCCGCCCTGGCCGTCTGAGACGACATAACGGAAGGACGCATCCCCTGAGAAACCGGCTTGAGGTGTGAAGATCACAACGCCGCCTTCAAGGCGGACAGATCCATTCGTCGCACTGCCCACTTCGGTGAGGGTCAACGTGTCGGCAACATCCGCATCCACATCATTGGAGAGAAGCGCCAGGACATTAATAGAGAGATCAAAGTCCTGATACCCCGAAACAGTGTCGTCAGCGGCAACCGGCGCACTGTTGAGCGTGGCGACCGCAACCGCCCCATCCTTGAACTCAAGTGTCTCAATATCGGTAAGGCGGTTCACGCCCTCATAGCCATTGGCGACGATATCTAGATCACGTACCACCCACTCTGCGCCGTCACGGCTGATGTGGAACTCGCTCCGATCACCAAAGAACACCGCTTTGTCCGTGCCCATGCCGCCATAAAGCGTATCGTCACCATAACTCGCGGTTAAAACGTCATCACCATCATCACCTGACAACGTATTGTCGCCCGAGTTACCGATGATTTCATTGTTGAGCGCGTTACCGGCACCGTCCACGTGGGCAATGCCGGTCAGCAGGAGGTTTTCAACATTGGCAGCCAAAGCGTGAGAGACCGAGGATTTGACGTTGTCAGTACCCCCACCAGCGTTCTCAATAATCGTATCTCCGGCATCATCAACAATGTAGACGTCGTTCCCGGTGCCACCGGTCAGACCATCGGCTCCGGCGCCACCATCCAAAACATCAGCACCATCGCCGCCATACAGCGCATCCACATCGTCCCCACCAGACAAGAAGTCATCGCCTGCCTCGCCAAACAGGCTATCGGTGCCGGTGCCGCCATAAAGCCGGTCATCGCCGATATCTCCGTATACCTGGTCAGCCCCAGAACGGCCGAGGATCACATCATCACCCCCACGGCCGTAAATCAGGTCCGCTTCATCGACACCATTGATCCAATCATTGGTTGTTTCGGCATCAAGTCCAAAAACGAGCGCTTGTGTGTTAGAATCAAATGAACCTACGGTGAGGGAGTCCGTAGCAACATTCCAGAAATTCATCTGCGAGACGTCGATCTCCAAACCGCCTTCAAAAACGAATGTCTCTATGCCTCGCTCCGCGTCCGCACCATAAAAGCCACCGTTTGCAGGATCTGAGTGACTGAAAAAGTCTATCGCACTCTCGATGCGAACATGGTTTTCGAGTTCAGATGCCAACGCACCAGGTGTCGCTTCATCTACCAAACCAATGTAAAGGTCTAACGATGTTGTTGGAGACCCAGCCCAATGCAGTGGATATATGGGAGTGGTTGTCGGAATATTGTCGACGCCTGGGTACCCTAACTGTTCATCCGTCAACCCCAATGGGTTTTGGCTAGCCAATATCTGAGTTGTGATGTCTTCGACGCCAATCCCATCAGTGAAAACAAGTCTGTCATTGCCTGCATTCAATTCGTAGGTCTGTTGCGTGCTCACTTGAACTTCAGGTTCATAGCCATAAACGAGTGCAGGCAAATAGAGGTACTGCCCATGAGCTGGCACGTAGGTGTAAGACGTTGGTCGCCATCCACCCGCAAGAAGAACATCCAGTCGCTCTTGCATGTCGGCTTGCGTGAAAAGTTGTTCAACATTTTCTTTTACGCCAATATTCAAAAGCGCAAGGTCAACAGAAAAATTATCAGTTAACTGATGATCCAACTCTTCATTAACTGATGCGACACTTCCATAAAAAATCACCCCAGACTGCAGCACTGTGCCCGGTCCGTATCCCCAGTATTTGTGGTATTCAATCTCAATATCCACAGTATCAAGATGCTGATCGCTAATCACATCCTGGCCGCCGCCACGCCCGAATGTGTAGGTGTCGTCGCCAAAGCCCCCTTCAAGGCGGTCGTTCCCAGCGCCGCCCGATAGAAAGTCATTGCCATTGCCGCCGGTCAGAGTGTCGTTGCCGCCGCGACCAAACATGACGCGGCCGGTGCTCGGGTCGGTGGTAAATGTGTCGTTCCCCTCGCTCCCGAAGGCAACTTCAATACCCAAATCTGACAGGTTCAAATCAACACCAGCATCACCTTCGATGATCAGTGTGTCTGTGCCCGCACCGCCGTCGATTGTGTCCAGGGCGTCGGCAACGATCTTGTCATCGCCAGCCCCACCGGAAATTGTGTCTGCACCCTCACCGCCGGACAGACTATCATCGCCTGAGCCCCCGGTGATTGTGTCATCGCCAGCTCCCCCGGTAATGAATCGACCTTCAGGACCGGCACCCACAGTGAAGTGATCATTGCCGGAGCCGCCGGTCAGGCGCTCAATTGACGTGGCTGTCAGATCAAGCGTTACATCGCCTGCACCCAGGATGGTCGCGCTGTCTTCTCCCGCGCCACCATCAATACTGGTGGTCGTGCCGAGACCGGCGATATCCGCGGCATCCAGAAACAAGGTGTCGTTGCCTGCCCCACCCGAAAAGCTATCCGCCCCAGCATCGCCAGACAAAACGTCGTCGCCGCCGCCACCACTCAGCTGGTCATTGCCCGCACCACCTGAGAACGCAACGGCAACATCAGACGAATTGGTGAGGACGTCATCGCCCGCCCCCATAACAAAGCGGTTCTCAATGAAATTGGCGGCATTCAGAACTTGGTCTGTATCGACATTGAACATGACGGTTGACTCACCACCTTCAAACTCGATGGTGGACACACCAATATTCTCAACAAAACGATAGCCATCGTTTACGGCGAGTAGAGAAACATCACCGACAACAATGCTGCCGCCCCCGACCAGCGATGCAGAAGCGTTTCCATGGATCGCGTTGTTGGCAACCGCATAAGCATTTCCATCTGACGTAAGCGAGATAGACTGAATGCCCCGCTCCCCAAGTGTGGACAATTCGTCCGCCGTCGACAGACCGTCAGAGTTCAGGTCCTGCCATACGAGCGCTTGGGCGAAATGCGTATCGGCCTGATCAAAAACGCCATCACCGTTTGAGTCATATAGGCTGCGGAGAGCTTCCAGATCTGTATCATCGTCACTTGTGATAGACGCGAAGGCAAATTCAGCGGCACCCTCGATGACACCATTGCCGTCAAGATCAATCCCCAAAATGCCATCATCCGGCGCTACCCAGCCGTGACGCTCAACAAAACCATCATTGTCGATATCGCTCGAAACGCTGGAATCATCGATCGATTGCAGCTCAATGCCGTCCCCATCTAGGTCCAAAACGACGGGCCCGAATGATCCGAATGTCGGCAGGTACGACCGAGCGGGCGATTGAAACAGCGAGTGACCATGAGGGTTCGGGTACCGCAGATTACCCCAAGAGGGCGCGCGACCGCTAAATAGGGTGTTCAGGTCAACGTTAAACCAAGGATTGCCGAAGCTGTCATATCCGAGATGGAATGCATCGCTAAAAGAGAGCCCGTTTTGAAATCTTGCAAATGCAGGATCGTGATTGAACAAGGCATATGAGTCTTTCCAGGCCTCTGCCCATTCGGCAAACCCTGTGGGCTCATAATCGACAATGCCTGTTTCAATCGATCCGGTTTCAGGACCGAAATACGTGTAAGACCCGATACCGCCTGCAACAAAGTCATCAATTGCCTGGAAGTCACTCTGAGCGTCATTGAAAATGGCGGCGTAAGCTTCATCCCAATAAGCCTCAGATCCCGCATCGACATCATCCGCATTGACGTAGGAACCGTGGGTGTTGGGATCCCAAATGCCGCCGGCAGCCTCGTAGTCTGCGCGCGCGCGCGCTTCCCGCGCCGCTGCCGACTGAGGACCTGAATCGGGCGCAAGGTCAGAGGCTAATCCCTCCAGACCGCCATCAAATGACCCATTGAAGATCGCCTCTTCAGTCTGTTCGTTGAACTTATTGAGTACCGCTTCGCGGCGATAGGAATCAAGAACGTCTTGGGGACTGGTCTGAGCTTCCTCGTACGCAATGTACTCATCAATTGTCCCAGTCCAGCCATTCAGTCCGGTGAAGGTCTTAGATTTATCGTAGGCTAAATACTCGTTTCCAAGCAGATCAACACCATCAACAAAAAGAGACTCAGTTGTCACCGGCTTAAGCCACTCGGAAACTCCGCGCCCCTCTACGCCTCGAACAACTTGGAACTCCTTTTGAAGTCCAGGGATACCAATAGTGCTACCTGCCTGAATCTGATTTGGGTCTATTATGTCTGGATTGGCTGCCAGCAATTCAGCAACCGTCGTACTGTTCGCGGTCGCAATGTCACTCAGCGTGTCGCCAGCTTGAACCTGATAATCGAAAACGCTAACTGAAACCACTGACGTAGCGTCTACGTGAACACCCGTCCCAATATTTCCATTCTCGTCGTTTCCGTAAGCGGTAACGGACTCAATATGGTGTTTGTATCGATCATTTTGAGCGAGGTCGGCATCACTGAGATTATAGGACCACCCCCGGCTCGGAGAATTGATATATTCACGCGCGTCCGCCCCAGTAAGCAGCACGCCATTTGAATCATAAACTTTCTCATGAACAGTGACTTTAAAACCGTCCGTCGTTCCGTTGCTGCTGCGCTGCAACTTGTGAACTATAGTGACGCCGTCTGGGTGAGAATACGCCACATCTACGCGGCCGTCGGGAGATGATGCAAGCGCCTGCATCGCTTCATAGTATTGTTCAGGTGTGGATACCATGTGGACATCACGCACACTGGTAAGTCTATAAGCCGGTACACCGTCAACTTGTACGTTTGATGTGAAACCAACGCCAAGTGTTGCCCCGACAGAATTATTTGCGCCTACCAAAACGAGAGGATCGCCGCTGAACCCGACACCAAAACTGGTGTTGATAGCCAGTGCACTCAATTGCAAGCTAATCGAAGGCCCATAAAGATCGTTAGCATCCCCAGGAAATACAAACGCCCCTCCCCCAACGACTACTGCAACAGGTCCGGGGAATATTGTGCCGCCCCCGGACAGTGTACCCCCACCATAGTCGGCAGTAATCTTCTGCCCCGTGTGAATGTTAACACCCACGAAACGCATCTTTTCAACACCAAGCGATGCGCCTGTTTGAGACCCAACTCCCGCTTCCAAATAAACGCCAACTATGTTGGAGTTTGATGTCGCAGGGTCCACGCCCAACGATATAGCGGTTGCCAGGATCTGATCAGCTGTCAACGAGTCGAGAAGATCAAAATCAAGGCTGCTGATATCAACTACATTCGAACCAGACATTTATTGTCCCCAAACAAGATGAAACGGAAACAGAAGAATGAAACAAGCCCACACAACTTGGACTGCATAGAATATTGGTGATTGGGGGTACCGCTCTTTGCCCCCCGTCACTCTAAAACTCAACGCGCTCTTTTTTAGTCCGACGTGTTTTGGATCTGGCTGCCACCTGCGATACTTCAGGTACTGCACGATGATGAAGGGTAGAGCGGCCAAAAAAAGCGGCAGAACGAATGCCAACAGGCTAAGGATTAGGTTCAACAACCAAAGCATCACTGAACTGCCTGACTGCAACGATCCAGCGATGTAGACCAAAACGGATTGAAGAGTAGACACACCTGAGTCGTAGTGATGTTGACCGGGCGAAATCCCAACCACCACTTGAAATGGTCACTCGCATGCATCTGCACAGAAAAAACTCCTCACACCACCTAGCCGAACTCTGCATTCCGCTTAAACGCACACACAAGCGACAAGTCTGAGACGGGCCCAATTAGCTGGGGATAAGTCTCGACTGCATAAAACTTTCAGATTGTTTTGGTGTAAAAACACACCACCTCAAAAACCGTATCCGAGACGAACAGGCAAATCTCGAGTGTCCGTAGGCTCTGCGAAGAAACCTAGAATGGTTTTGATTCTGCACGCAGCGCGCGTGCATCAACGCTGACACACTTTCAGCGAGTCCTGATGCGTCTAGCTGCGAGAGCTTGGACGCGTTCGATGGACGCCGCATTCGATGCGATCTATGCGGTGTCAAAACTGAGGACGAATTCCTGTAAGAAGAGCCGACGACCAAAACCGCACTTCTGGAACATGCATCACCGATGAGAAATTGGCAGCAGCGGACAGCACCGCTTCCCAGACCGCACCACAAATTGGTCCCAACTGACCGGCCCGTCGCCCAGGTCAGCGGAGTGCAAAGACGATCGGGATGGTCGTCGTGAACGGCGCTTTCGGGGGCGGCGGGAATGGCGACGATTTTTCAACCATTCGCCTTGCCGCGCGGTCCAGGTGGAAGGAACCTGATCTCCGCATGACATCCGCCTCGGCAAGACGCCCCTGTGCATCAATCACAACTCGGATTGAGGCCGTTCCCTCTTCCCCGCTCCTCTGCGCCGCCGACGGATAGATCCTGTTCTTTTCTATACTGGCGCGGATCAAAGCAAGATAAGCATCTGTCTGATCCCCAGCCGCAGACTCCGCTGCGCCTAAGCCTACAGTGTCCAAAGGAACACCTTCACCAAGACTGGAGGCACCAGAACTCCTCGCACCAATCGGAGTGCCATCCCCTTGATCCCCAGGCACACGCCTCGCCACAGGCTTCTGCTCCGCAGGGTCCTGAACACGCGGCGGCGTGACCATTGGTTGCGGACGCACAGGCTCCGTTCGCGCGACCCTTGGCTTCGCTGCCGCCCGTTCGACCGGGGGCGGGGGCGGCGTCACCCTTGGAGCGGGTGGGACCACCGGCGTCTCGACAACGGGCACTGGGGGCACTGTGGGCTCTGCCGACTCTGGTACTGCAGGTCCTGCAGCACCCGACCCCCCGAGACTTACACCAAGCTGGCCAAGGACCTTGCCTCCGCCGCCGCCATCTGAAGGCGGTTGATAGAGGAAATACAGGACCACCAGTACATGCACCGCCACCGCCAGTGCTGTTGCGACGGGGACGAAACGCGCTACAGGTTGCGCTGGGGCGGTAACAATTCCGGTCATACCCTGCCCAACGTCACGATCTTGACGTTCTTCAGGCCGGCACGCTCAGCACTGCTCAAAAACTTGATGACCAAGACCGCTGGTGTTCGAGCATCGGTCCTCATCTCTAGGGCCTGGTCTTTGCTTGGAAGGTCGGCCAAAAAAACCTCCACCATTTCCGCCGCCAAGGAACCACCTTCTGCCGTGATCGTACCTTCCATATCCATCGTCAGGATGACCGGATGACCATCCTCTCCCAAAGGCTGCGCCGCCTCGGAGCGGAGCGGATCAAAATCGGCCGGAAGCGGCTCGGCAAACGTACCGGCCATCATGAAAGCCAATACCAATAGAAGAACGATGTTGATGAGAGGCAAGGTGCCGTCAGGCCTGTGCCCATGAGGTTTTGGACGAAGGACGCTCATTGTGTGCCACCACTCCGGGCATCCGAGAGGTGCACTTTGTCCAATCCCGCGTCCTGCAGGGCCTCAATGACATCCACGACATATTGAATCTCGACCGCGTCTTCAGGCGTGAGAAAAATAGTGTCATTCGCACCGCTTGATCGGAGGCGATCGACGACCTTGTCTAACGCATCGATGGGTTGGCCATCCAGCAGGAATGTGCGGTCATTGTTAATCTGAAATGACACCGTTTCTTCCATTGTCGCTTCAGAAGACATGTGTGCTTGCGGCGTCAGATCAATCTTCCGCCAATCCACAAACTGGGACGCGAGCATAAAAAAGATGAGCAGGATAAAGACAACGTCAATCAAAGGAGTGAGACTAAGAGTGACTTTCGGCCTTTGTTGGCGCAGAAGCATTATCCGCTCCTTAGTCTGCAGCAACGCCGAGACGAGGGGGGGTGTCCTGACGCGCCTCAGCGATTTCACCAATCGCCTGTTCTGCCAAATCAGCGAAACGTGTCAGCCGACTTTCAAACCAGCCATGCGCCACTGTGGCTGGAATAGCGACAATCAGACCGGCCGCTGTCGTGAGGAGCGCCACCCAAATGCCGGCCGACAAAAGGCTTGGGTCAACAGAACTGCCAGCCTCAGAAAGCGCACGAAACGCGTCGATCATTCCAACCACAGTCCCGAGGAGCCCGATGAGAGGGCTCAGCATGGCAATGAGACCGAGCATCCCAAGACCGCCTTCAAGTGGTCTGAGCTCGCGGCGCGCAGCACGAATCCCCGCTCTTTCGATCTGCTTTTCTTCGTGAAGCGTCTCAACGGCCCTCTGCGTCGCCGCGCGGACCCGTGCGAGCGCTCCCTTCTTTGAACGTTCTCCTAAGCGCGCAGATGAAAACTGAAGCGTCTTGGCGAGGATCAACGCGAGCGTCACAACGGACACACCCACAAGGAGATAGAGCACCGGGCCTCCGGCACCGATAAATTCAAGTGCGGAAGACACCATGTCTGCTGACTGTTCGGGAGCCACCACTGCGACATCCTGCTCAGGGGGAACTGGAACGGTTTCGTCCATTGTCAAACCTCCAAACTTACAAAGCCTGACGGATATCAATCACTGACGCGGTGCGCTCAGCGTTGCCCGTCGGAACAATTAATTTTCTGCCTGTGTCAGGATCGGCAACCATATGGACCGACAGATCAAACACCTCGGCGATCAAAGTGGGGTCAAGCACTTCTGCTGGCGCGCCCGTCGCGACGACGCGACCGCCGGAAAGAATGACAACTCGGTTCGCGTAAAGCGCGGCGAGGTTCAGATCATGAACAACTGCAACGACCCCCACACCCTTCTCGGTAAGTCTGCTGGCAAGCTGCATCACCGAATGCTGATGCGACAGGTCGAGACTGGACGTTGGTTCATCCAGCAAAAGAAAGCGCGGGTCATCATCAGTCTCCCGCCAAACCTGAGCCAACACCCGCGCAAGCTGGACCCGCTGCTGTTCGCCGCCAGACAGTTGAGTGTAGATCCGACGCGCAAGGTGCCTTGTGTCCGTTTCGGCAAGCGCCCAGGCGACAGCCGCGTCGTTCGAAGAAGCGTCGACGGCAGTTCTAAACGGATCGCGTCCCATAGCCACGACGTCGTTTACCTTGAAAGGAAAGCTGAGCGACGCCTTTTGCGGCATCAACGCCCGTTTGCAGGCGAGCGCCCTGGCCGAAAAGCCAAAAAGATCTTCGTCCCCAATGCGAACACGGCCGCCCTCAATATCCTGCTCGCCACTCAACACGTTGAGAAAGGTCGACTTACCTGCCCCATTGGGCCCGAGGACCGTGACCAGCTCACCGGGCACCACCTCCATCGACGCGCCAATCAAGACCTGGCGAGATCGGAGAACGACATCCACGCTGTGTGCTGAGAGTGTCACCATGATGTCCCCTCCCGCGTGGCTTTGCGTAGAAGCCAAAGGAAGAAAGGCGCTCCAAGCAAAGCCGTCAAGACACCGATCGGCAATTCAGCAGGGGGTGCGAGTGTTCGGGTCACCACATCCGCCCACAGCAACAGTGCGGCACCGCCAAGTGCAGAGGCCGGTAACAAAATACGATGATCGGGACCTACGATCATGCGAAGCAAATGGGGGACAACAATTCCGACAAAGCCGATTGTTCCAGACACCGCCACCGCCGCACCGACGCCAGCCGCCACAAGCGACACACATAAATATTTGAAACGGTCAACGTTCAGTCCAAGCGACGCTGCCTCCCGCTCCCCCAACAGCATCAGGTTGAGTTTGTACATGAGCGTTGGCATTGCGATAAGGACAACGCTCATAATGGCGACGGCAGGCAGGATGGTGGCCCAGGTGGCGCCGCCCAAGCTTCCCAGCAGCCAAAAAGTGATGGACCGGAGCTGTTCATCATTGCTGATAAACATCATCAATCCCATGATGGCGCTTCCGAGCGCAGCGACCGCGATGCCGCTCAGCAAAATGGTGGTCATGGGTGTTTGACCGTTCACCCGAGCGATCAAGACAACAAGCATGGTGGCGATGAAGCCGCCAACAAAAGCCGCAACCGGCAACGCATAGAGCATCAGGGAACCAAGAAGGCCGATTGAGCCACCAAGCGCAATTGTCGCGACCGCGGCGGCGCCCGCACCCGCTGAGACACCAATAATGCTGGGCTCGGCTAACGGGTTGCGGAACAGTGCCTGAAGAACCGCACCTGAGATCGCCAAGGTCGCACCTACCATGGCGCCCAAGAAAACCCTCGGCATGCGAATATCCAAGACAATGGCGTGAGCAACCGGATCCGCCGCATCCTGATCAGAAACATATTCCCACAAGACAGCGATCACATCGGAGGCGCCTAGGTGCGCTGCGCCGCTGGTGAGCCCGACAAGAGCAGCGAATACCAGCAACACGCCAAGCGCTGGTATCGTAAGCGCACGGACGACCTCAGTCAGGTCGTAGCCAAGGCGCTCACGGATCTCGGCGACACTCATTAGGCACTCGCTAGCGTCACAAGCGATGAGGGAGATGCGTCACGGCCCACAAAGGGAATTTCAACGTCGGCGTGCAGCAAAGACGCCAGATCGGCGGCTGCCTGTGGCGCCCGTGGACCAAAGCCCAAGAGGTAGTGGCTATCGATGATTGCGACACGACCTTCCTGGCCCGCCCGCGTCCGCAAAATGACATCAAGCGAGCCAATCCCTTTAGGCCCTCCCAGCGCCATCGCCACATGGCTCGGAAGGACGATCCAATCAGGGTCTGCCGCCAGCACCGGTTCCAGAGATATCGGCTTGTAGCCTTGCATGTCCGGAAACGCCAAAGCGCCGCCAGCCAATTCGATCATTGCAGACGCCGCAGTGTCGGCGCCGGCACCCAGCAAGGGACCGTTTCCTGCCGAAAGAATGAGCATCACGCTCTTGCCCTGTCCACTTGGCAATGCGCCGGAAAGATCGGAGAATTGACTTTTGATCGACTGAGCCAGCTTCCCTGCCATCGCGTCTTCACCGGCGGTCGTGCCAACGGATTGAACCATGGCGGCGACTGCGTCCGGTGTCCGGCCAATCTCGATCTGCTCAACCGGAATTCCCGACGATTTCATCTGCTCAACCGCAGCAACCGGACCCGCTTCACCGGATAAGACAATAAGGTCAGGTTGCATCGCCAGGACCCCTTCAGCGGACAGCTGACGAAGATACCCGACCTTGGGAAGCTGGAGCGCAGCAGGTGGGAACGTGCTGGTTGTGTCAGCCGCCTGAAGGCTATCCCCCAACCCCAAAGCATAGAGTGTCTCGGTGATGGCGCCTCCAACCGACACAATGCGGCCGTAAGCCGTGGGCTGAGCGAAGACAGCGCCACCCGATGCAACCAACGCACCACTGGCACCGAGAGCCGCCAGTGCTTTTCGGCGCGTGATCATGCAGCGACCCCTTTGCCCAATACGCTCTCGGCGACAATCGTCCGCCAATCGTCGCGCTCAACCTGACCAGGCTTACGCTCACCAAAGAACTGGACGAGCATGGTGCCATCTTTGTCATAGAGCTCAACGGAGGTCACATCGCCATCTTCGGTCGGCTTACGCACAACCCAGGCATCGGTGACGAGATCAGATCTCAGATGAAGGTTGAACCCATCATCGAGAACATTGATCCACGGACCTCTTGGTTCGATGCGTGTCACAGAGCCTGTATGGATCTGGATGATGCCCTTGTTCCCGACAAACGCCATGATGGGCGCGTCGCTCTCAGCGGCCGCATGAAGCAGCCGGTCAGCAGCATCAATAGGCGCCCGCTCAGCGAAGCGTCCTTCCGCCAACCGAAGCGCCTGCTGGCGCCCCACTTTGTACTTCCGTAGAAGCGGGAAGAAATCATGCGTGTCTTTGAGCGCGCTCCATTTAGAAAGGAGACCTTCAGCATCAATTTCGTCGTCGGCGCGGTCCGGTGTTTCAGCGGGCAACGGCGCGACGTCAATCAACCCCGTCTGATCCTCATGTTTAAAACGAGAAATCAACGCGTCAAAAGCCGACTCATTGCTCTCAGCACGGAGATATACCTTGTGAACCGCCGTCCCATCAGGACCAAAGAACTGGAGGCTGCGCCGCGCCCCAGAACGTGTGTCTTCGTTGACGGCAAATCCGAATTCCCAGTTTTTCAGGAACAGACGGAGGTCAATGTCATGGTTGAGGACAATGCCGCCATGCGCCCCGAAAGACATGTTCGCGTACTCGCCGACCTTTTCATGCACAACGCCGTGATTGCGCGTCAGCGCCATGACTTCGCCCAGATCACCAAAGGCGGTAATTACCTCAGACCAGGGGCCCGTCAGTCGGGTCGCCGTGACACCGAGACCTGAGCAAACCAGCTCAGCCTCACTGATGCCGAGACGCTCCGCCAAATCGCGGGCGCGGATATTGGGAGTGGCCTCTCGCTCTTGTTCGATCTTCGAACGTAATTCTTCAATGGAAGTCGTGGTCATCTATCTTCCTTTCAAGTCACCAGTTAACTGTGTATGTGACGTCAACGAGAACAGAGACGCCCTCTTCAAGCGTGTCAGACGACACACGCTGATATTCCTCATCAAACAGGTTCTCCGCCGTTAGGCCCAAGCTGAAGCCGTCAAGCGGGCCAGACACAGGCCGCCACCGCGCATAGACCTCGTGAAGCTGATAGCTGTCGCGATGCTCACTGGTATCTGTGCCCTCGGTGTAGTCATCCGCAAAAGTCGCCTGCCAACCCACGAAGGAGTCAAACTCTGGCAGTTTGAGCCGGACATCGGCCGTCACCTGATCAGGTTGGCCAATGCCAATTGGCTCACCTGTTGCTGTGTTTTCCGTCTCCATTGTCTGACCGGAAAGCGCAACTCTGAAACGATCAGAGTCGTAGCTTGTTTCCAGCTCGAAACCTGACAGTTCCGCGTCTGGAACATTCACGGACTGTGTCGTCCCGGCACAACCCAGCGGGTTCACAGCAATTGAGACGAATGGAATACAGGTGACACCAGGGATTGAGGTATCAGCGGTTTGAATAACATTCAGTTCAATGAAGTTCTCACCGTCTGTGGAGTAGTAGCCACCCTTAGCCTGGAAAATATCGTTTGCGCTGAAAACATCTTCAAACTCAAAACCTAGACCCGCTTCCCAGGTCGTTGTGCTTTGGGCTTCCAGCGTCGTGTTTGGAATAAAGGTATTGAAACCGACCAACGCGAAGGTCGGTGAAAAGACCGGGAAATGCGTGCCGATTGCGAACATCTCATCGAGGCGTGGCGCCCGGAAGGCATCTCCATAAGATCCGTAGGCAAACACCCAAGGCGTCGGCGCAAATCGCGCAGATACTTTCGGCGAAACCTGGCTATCGCTGGTTTGCGTACCTGTAGAGTCCTGACTGTCATAGGAGTCGTATCGCACGCCCGGCGTCAGCGTAAATTCACCATCTTCCAGGCCAAACGGGCTGAACCAGGTAAAGGACGTTTGGATAAACGCACCAAACAGATCCTGATCACCCGTAACAACGCCGCCCCGAACACCACCGCCCGACGCACCGACAGCGCTGTCTCGTGCAACCTCAAATCCACCGGTAACCGCGAGCCCAAGATTGTCTGCCAAGGTGAAGCGGCTCGTATTGGAAACATCAAAGCCAACTGTATCCAGATCACGCTCAGCCAACACGCCCGCGCTGGTGCCGGTTTGAGGCGTTTCATCTACCGTGTTGGTGCTGCTGTAAACCACCGCTGAGAAGTCGACGAGATTCTGACCGGCAGGCTTCGATGTAAACCCGAGCGTGAAGGTCTCGCTATCAATATCCTTGTCGTTGATCGTGCCGGTTGCTACCTGCCCGTTGCCCGGCTCCACTGCATCATTGGAGAACCGCTGCCAGGAAAGACGAACCTTTGTATTGTCGCCAATGTCGAATGTGCCCTTAACGAGGCCGGAAATGATGTCATCTTCAGATTGCAGGTCAAAGCCATTGGCCAACCGAACATCATCCGACTGGCGAAGTACGAGACCTGCAAAGATGTCGGCCTCTTCCATTGGCTTTGAATAGGCCTGCAAACGCTGAGCGAACTCGTCATTGCCGGTACGATAGCTAAGACCACCGCGCACACCATGCGTCTCTCCCTCGCCCAGCAAATCTTCTGCATTGAGGGTCCGAAGAGCAATCACTCCGCCGAGACCGCCTGATCCATAAAGCGCAGAGCTGGATCCACGCACGATTTCCAGCTCGCCCAATAAGGACGGATCAATAAAGGCGCGGCCATCGTGGCCGGACACAAAGCTCTGGCGCGCGCCATCAAGCGTCACAATAATATCAGCGCCAGAGAATCCGCGGATCGTGGGCACTTCACCGGTACGGCGAGGTCCCCCCACCGCCGTAACACCGGGCACATCGTCAAACAGGTCGCCAAGATTGGCGGGAATCTCTTCCTCAATCTCCTGAGCGCCCTTCACAGTCACCATACCCGGGACGGCAAATGCCTCCATCGGGGTCCGTGTGGCGGTGACACTGATCGGCGCCGTGCGGGCCTCTGTTTCATCAGCCATCGCGCCGGACGACGCAAACACCGCGGCACCGCTGATAGCAAGCGCACTCACACCCCCAAGAAGCGCTGAACGATGCACTTTCCGATAATCAAATCTACTCATAACCCCTACACCCTTGTAGCTATTTAGACCTATTTGCAACACCAAGACTCAGGCTCGGCACATGATCTCCCCGCTTACAGAGGATTTTTGTCACTCTTGTTATTAAGAGTCAATCTTATTTGCATCATTAGTGAGAGATTTCGCGCAGTTCCACTTATCGCGAAAACCCGGCTGCCCATCACCACGGGCGTGGCTGAGACGGCAACTTTGAGCGAGAAAGCATGACGGCCCGAACAGCGCACCCTCGGAAAGGCACCCCAAAGAGGTGCCAGCCGTGTTTGTCCACGGAGAAGAAACTCAGAAAAACTAGAAAGCGGTATTCGGGCCTATCATTGTCCGCGGAAACGCAGGAGGGCCAGCGGCCCAACGATCAGCCCCAGAGCAAGGACCGCGAAACCCGCCTGCCACCCGGCAATAGCTCCCGCGCCAAAAACATCTAGCGCCACACCAAAAGCGATGGGGGAAAGAGCACCGGCTGTAAAACCTGCAAGCGTATGAACGGCCATCGTCGCCCCTTCATACCCCTTAGGAGCATTTTGGATCATTCCCGCTGTGATAGCGCCGGCGTCCGCACCAATGAGACCGGCATATACCGCAAAAAGGGACAGAATAAGCCATACGGGCAGGTCGCCCGCCCCTCCCACAATCACCGCAAAAACCGCAGACAGCGACATGATAAGAACAAGCGTGCGCCTTCGACCAAAAAGGTTGGCGAGCTCGTTCCCCAAAACAGCTATTGGCATCGCCAGGAACGCACCAATCGCCGCTATGTCAGCGGTGGTGAATGCTCCAAACCCTACGCCCCCCTTGTGAGCTGACAGGAAGGCCAGATACGCGACACCCCATGCGAAGACGCCGAACCCTTCCCAATTGTGTGCAGCGTAAGCGGTGACATAAGCCATGGCGCCTTTGGATCGGAAGACAGGGCCGAAGTTAAACAGGCCGGCTGAGACCTGTCTTGCAGCCAGCCGCGAGCCGGGAACAAAAACAGCAACAATGACAGTGGCCACCAAGCTCCCGACAGCGCCAACGTAGAAGACAGTTTGCCACCCCGACATCTCATCAATCAGGCCGCTTACGAAAATGCTCACACCGGTCGCGAGGCCAAAGGTCGCCGTATAAAACGCCGCCGATCTTGTTTGGGCTTTACCTGAGAGAGCATCGCTCAAGATCTTCAGTCCAGGCGTGAACATGGCGCCGAAAGCGAGGCCGCTCAAAAACCGAAGGAGTATCGCCGTGACGATACCCTCGGCAACAAGCGCAAATGCGAGTGATGTCGCCGCCGATAGAACGGATCCTAACAACCATAGAAGCTTGGGAGATACACGGTCCGACAGCGGGCCAAAAATAGGCACGGAGACCACATAACCTGCGAAGAATATCCCACCGATCCAGCCCGCTTCCGTCGACGTTAACTGCCATTCCTGAGTAAAAAACGGGAGCAGTGTTGCAAAGCTCGAGAAATTTAGTTGGCTCGCCAGAAAAGCAATACACACCGTTGCCGTCAGTCTCAGCGGAGTCACGGTGCCGCCTCAGGCATTACCCGTTCTTCCCGCCATTTAAGGAGCGCCGGCAAGATCAGCACCGTGCCGACAACGATCCAGAAGAGAGCGATGGTGAGCAGAACCCCCATGCTGGCCGTGCCCGCATGGGGTGAGAGCGCCAAGCTCGAAAACGCGCCGATAGTTGTCATAGCACTCAGCATGACAGCTCTAGGCGTGCTTGATTGCAGCGTGGTTGAAATTGACGTTTCCTCTCGCTGTCGGGTGACAAGGTGGATACCGCTGTCGACACCAAGACCAAAAATAAGCGGCAGCACGACAACGTTGGCAAAGTTGAAAGTGAGACCGATAAGGCTGGCTGTGGCAACGGTAAAAGCCGTCGCACATACCAAAGGCAGGATGATGAGAAGAGGGGTTTGAGGCGAGCGGAAAGTCAGAGCCAAAAGGAGAAATATTGCGCAAATCGCGTACAAGCCAGCCTCAAAGAGAGACCGGGTAACAATGCGCCCCACGCCAGCTTCGACCGCCGGACGCCCGGTCGCATCCGGTGCAATTTGGTGGACGCCGTCGATGAATGAATTGAGACTTTCCACACCGACAATTGGATTTTCAGGCTTTGCAACAATGCGCGCGCGACCATCAACCGCAATAAATTGTTGCCTGAGCGGTTCCGGAATATCGCGAGAACCGACCTCCTCAGCAGACAGCGACAGGGTCAAACGATCCAATTGGTTGGTCAATGCAGGAATAATCGTGTCTTCCAACCGCAGAATTTCCGCCTGCGCATCGGGGCCTTCCAATATTTGAGAAAGAGAAACAGAAAGACGACGAAGCGAATTTTCAAATGCGCTATCACCGCCACCAGACTGAGAAAGATGTGCGTCAAAGTCGGCGACGGCTTGTCGGAATGCGATAACGTCATCGCCGTTTCCTTGCTCGCGATCGCTCTCAGGTCGGAACCTGAACAAGGTCCATAGAAAGTCTGCGGCTTCCCCAATCAGGTCGAGTTTGACGTCCTGGTCTTTTGGAACCAAGGAGCTTGGAGTTTCCACCTCAGACACAATGTCGAGCATCTTCAGCTCCGCTGCCAACGCCTCTGCCGACGCACGCGGTGCAATGATATTGGCGGTATAGTCGGTTGCATCCCCATTTTCCTGAAGGTCAATCAGCGTACTAACTGACTCAGATGATCGGTCTTTGATCGCAAGAGTCGAAAAGTCGAACTTCATCTGGGCTGCAGGGAAAATAGAGAAGACCAGTGCAACGGCGGTGCAAGCAAGAATAACTCTGTGATGTCGGTCAACGAATTGAGTCAAATTAGCTTCGTGGCCCGCTGCAACGGTGGGGAGAGAAGAGACTTTCATCTTGATGATAGCGGCGGGCAGCACAGTCATAGTTGCCAAAAGCGCGAACCCCATTCCGCCGGCTGCTATGATGCCGAGTTCGGCAAGTCCCATGTAATCTGTCGGAAGAAAGGACGCAAAACCGATCGCTGAAGAGATCGAACAGAGCGCCAAGGGCTCAACCAATCCACTGACTGAGCGATTAACAGCTTCGGTGCAATCAACACCGTCGGCCAGGGCTTCAGCGTATCGCATGGAGAAATGGATCGCATGGTCAATACCCAGACCGATAAAGAGGACCGCAAACGCTGCTGAGAGCATATTCAGATGGCCAATGGCCAGCGCGGCAAACCCAAGCGTCCAAACCAGCCCGACAATGAGTGTTAGGAAGTTTGCGGCAATGAGTTTGATTGACCTCAGAAAAAAACCAAGAACGAGCGCGACAAAGACCAGCGAGACAAATCCCGCGATTTCCACGCCCTCCTGCACAGCTTTAAGCTCATCATAGCTAAGCGCCACACGACCCGTCGCCCGTATGGTTACGCGAGGGTCTGTACCAAAGGGCGGGTTCGAGGCGATGGTCCGAATTCGACTTACAGCCGCACGTCCAGCACTGGATGAATTGAGATCCAGGCGCGGCTGAACAAGAATAATATGACGAAACTTTGCATCATCCGCCGCCAGCAATGTATTGGTCCATTGCAGCGCGGGAACAGTTCCCTTTTGAGTAGCCTGGGCCGTAGTGGCAATTTCATCGGCGAGTTTCGCAAGGCCCGGCGGAATATCATTTCCCTCGTCCAGAGCATCCAGGCCCAACTCAAACAATCGCAGAAGACCTGTGAGACTTGGGTTCTCCGAAATCGTCGTGAGCGCGGGCTGCGCCTCAGCAAGCTTCTCAACAACCTGCTCAAGTTCGTCAACATCCAGAAACAGGAGACCGTTTCTCTTGAAGAACGGGTCTTGCTCAGGAAGATAAACTGATGGGAAAAGCTCTGGCTCTTGCTGGAGAACCGCAATGAGATTCTCAGATGTTTCTTCGAGTGTCGCGGGATCATCCGCATCGACCACCAGCAATATGGTCTGCACCAGCTGCGGAAAAGCGAGCTTGAAAGCATCATAGTGAACACGAAATGGTTCATCTTGCTTAATGAGCCCGGTCGTGTCCGACGTAAACCCCAGCCTGGTGACAGCCAGATAACCCGAGAAAACAGTGACGAGGAGCGCCACCAGCAAAGTGGTGCCTGGCTTACGTATTGACAGTTCGGCGAGAAACAACATTAAGGCATCAGTGTTAACGAGGAATACACAGACGAGCTACTGTGCCTCTATTCAGGGCCCAACAACAGTACTAGCTCCAATACTCCGCTTCCAGCGCTCACCCTTTTTTTATCTGGTTTTAAAAATGGATGGATGAACACTATGATCAGACTGTCCATACTATAGGTCGTCCAGCTGATTCAAAGGTTTGAGAGATGCAAGTACCGCGAAAAGTGAGAAACGTGTGGGCAATCAGCCTTGTCTTGGCTGGTTCACTCATAATCTCACAAGCCTTTCCCAACCAAGCCAACGCTGAGGAAGGCGACATCACCGCAGCGCAGCAGGTGGTTGAAAAATTCTCACAGACCCTGGTCAGCTCAGCGCGCACCGCTTCCAAAACAAGCTACAAAGAGCGGTTCGATGTTCTACTGCCTGTTTTTCGCGAAACTTTTGCGCTTCACATTCTTGCCCGGGCAACCGTTGGCAGAAGAACCTGGGATCAGTGGTCCGAAAGCGAACAGGCCGACTATCGCGAAGTACTGGCGCGCTTCCTCACTGGAACACTTGTTCGGCGCGTCAAGGAAGACACGGAGTACGAATTTTCCTTTATAGGAATTGAACCGGGCCCCCGGAACACTCTGATCGCGAGAACCCTATTGGAGAGAGAGGCTAAGGACCCCATCGAACTCGACTACCGGTTAAACAAGATTGATGGACGTTGGGTGATTTCAGACATATTTGCTGAGTCCGCAGTGAGTGAAATCGCTCTGCGCCGGGCCGAATTCTCTGGGACGATAAGACGTAGCGGACAACCTGGCTTGATCGTGGCGCTCGAGGAAAAACTGTCCTCGTTCGAGAAAGACGGCTGAACGAGATTCTCCGATGAAAAATGTAGAGAGTCTGTCGATGCAAAATGGGCGTCACCTGCCCTCCGATTCAGACGCTTCATTGGATGTTCGTCGCTACTTTATCGTTTGCTATCACCGCGGCGGATCGAGGCACCGACAGTTCAGCAAGTCACTTCAGACTTTGGGCGAAACGGGCGTCGAAGCGACAGTGAGATTCTGCAAATCCTCCGAGCACGCACGCGAATTGGCCCGCGAATTTGATCACAGCAGATATGACGCAATCATCGCGGCAGGAGGAGACGGCATTGTCAATGATGTGGTCGCAGGTCTGCTTCAGCGGAATGGGTCAGAACTACCCCCCATGGGGGTCCTCCCAATCGGAACCGGTAATCAGTTTGCTCAAGAAGCCGGGTTTCGAGGGAAAAGACTGTCTGAATTGCCTCATCAGCTACATGCGCTGAAGCCTCACAATGTTCACATAGGCAAAGTGGCATCCGGTGAGATCTTCACATTGATTGCGGTGGTCGGCTTTGGCCCGCAAATGATGGAGAAAGTCTCCGACCACCTAAAAAGGCGCTTGGGGGTTGCAGCTTATGTGATCGCAGGGGTCTTGGCGCTGCTCACCTACAAGAGCAGACGGTACAAGGTCACGGTCGCGGGCAAAGACTACCACGCTTATACAGTGCTGGTGGTCAACGCCTGCTTGTCTTCCGGACCAATTCCCTTAATGCCTGGGACGTCCCTGCTTGACCCCAGCCTGCGCTTAGGCCTTGTAGAACGCCCGGGAAGACTGTTTCTTGCCAAGCTGCTTTGGAAATTTGTCCGCGGAAAATTGCATGAATGTCCCGGCTTCAGAATCATCGAGTGCACATCCTGTGAAGTGACGGGGGATGGCGACGGAACTGAATCAGATCCGCTCATGACGGATGGCGACGTTACCGGGCGACTGCCCGCTATATTCAGCGTGCATCCGCGATCCATCCCCGTGCTTGGCTTTCCTGATACGCCGAACGCCACCTCAAGCAGATCTCAATCGCTCTCGAGCTGAGCTACTCTGCCATCAGCGCTCCATGAGACGCTCAGACAACGACAGGGTGGCGGTTTCAAACTAGACTTTTAGCCAAAATTGACCTTTTGCTGGCCGAATGTCGCTGGCAAAAGCGAGTCTCAGATCTTTGGTTCTAGAAAATGGGGTTCCTAGATGCTGCGCCGGTCCGTATTTCTCCTGGTATTGATGGCGATCGCCGTCCCAGTCTCCTCTCCCCTCTACATTGATACCGCAAACGCCAAAGCCATAGAGCGCCTGCGGTGCAATTCGTCATGGTGTGAATTTAAAGAACGCCTGGGTAAATCATCGACCAAAGAGTTTCGGGGCGTATGCACGTACGGCGCCATGCCCTATCCGCTGAACATGAGGATACGAAACACCGCCTCAAACACGACATGCACCACCAAATGCCGGGCGACTGCTGGAGATAACAATTACATCACAAAGTCCTGCACCAACTGGAGCCCAACGTCTCGAGACAGAATCAGAATTATTGTGACCTGTGGAGATTATCCGGATTCATCGGGCGGTCTCGAAGATACATGCGGCCCACAGATTGCACGGTAACCCGCCTAATCGTGCGCACGCGGCTCCGCCCCCATCGCATTAAGCATAATCAAGATTTTGTCTGTTCTGACCCCACACTCGTTTGCCAAAATCCTCAATTCTTAATCACTTAGGGCGCTTCGCGTTTTGGTATTGTTATGAGTATTCCCATGACTGTCAGAGCAGCACTCAGCCTAATGGTGGGAAGTCTTGTCCTGCATGGGTGCGGCACCGCTGAACAACTCAGCCTGATCAGCACCTCTGCACCTGCAACCGCCGGTGCGCCGGCCTATGCCACGGACGTCGGCAGTGATCCGCTCTCACTGCCGAGGCAAGACCGGATCAGCTATCAACTGGTCGAAGATGCTTTGGACGCTTTGGAGGGGGGCAATCTCGAGGACGCGTCCCACCGCGCGAATGCTGCGCTGAAATTCGACATCACCAACCCGCGTCTTCAGTTTCTGAACGCCTTCGTCTACCACCAGATGGGCCTAAGCGGCGACACCAGCAAATACGAACTGGCAGAACAGGGATATCTACAGTCTCTGAAATTCGACCCCAGCAATCTGCGCGCGCAATACCAGCTGGGTAGGCTCTATTTGGCACAACGTAAGTATGCGTTGGCAAAAGGATATTTCGCCGCCGTTGCACTGGACGACGAAGACAATCCCGCTGTCCTCTACAATTTGGCGATGGCCGCATACTACGCGCGCGATCCTGTCACTGCTGAAACCGTCTTGAGGAAACTCCTTGTCGTCGCGCCGGAATTGCTCGATCGGCCGGAGTTCGTGCAAGCCCTGTCAATCGCGAAAGCGGCGGTGGGGGAAGCAGAAGAAGCAAACACAGTCGTCAGCCAACATGGGGACTTGCTTCAGAGTGCGAACACAATCGAGTTCGTCCAACGCCGCCTCCGAAACTGGGAGAACTTTTACGCGCATGACGCACTGAACCTCTCGCCACGATTGCGACACACAAGAGAAGTCGCCAGCACCAACGACACACCAATGAACGAAGATATGGTCGTGGTCGAAGTCGTGATCATCGGCACACAGGAAGATGCACGGCGGTCTCGGGGCATCAATCTCCTGGACGGCCTGCAATTGCAGTTTGGTGATGGGCTCGAGAACATACCGGGCTTTAGTTTCGGTGAGACGCGCATTGAGGATCAACTCAACTCGGGGCTCGCTGAGAACACCCAGACCATCACCAATTTTATCAATATTCCAGCTATCACCTATTCCCTGAACATCGCGAATGCATTGGATAGCTATGGGGAAATACTCGCAAAACCCTCTTTGGTTGCGTTAAGCGGAGAGACATCAGAGTTCTTCTCCGGCACGGAAGTGCTGGCGGCGGCTGTCTCCGGCGGTGATGGCGACTCTGTATCGGTGGAAAAAGAGGTGGGCGTGAAGCTCGCCGTGACACCAACAATCTTGAACGACGGCCAGATACGCCTGCATGTTGCGGCGGAGCGCACCTTTCTGACCGACCCGTCGACATCCGTATTATTCGAATTCCGCCTTGATACGACAAAGACCAACATCAACTCCACAGTGACAATGGGGTTTGACGAAACACTTGTCATCGGGGGCCTTACGGAAAAAGAAACGGCAAATTCGAATGATGGCGTTCCGATCATTCGAGATATTCCTGGGATTAATCTCCTCTTCTCCGAAGAAGCGAGCCGCGTATTTGAACGATCTATTCTAATCCTCATTACGCCGCGCCGCCCGAATTTCACAAACGATCCGACAGAAACCAACAAACAAGTGTTTGACGGCATTGGCGCTATAGCACGCGACATTGAGCGATTTGAAATGCGCCACCGCGACCTATTTGTTCCGCGAAACGATTTTCGACAACTGCTACAACAAATCGACGCCAAGGCTTTTGCTGAAGAGTTTCATATGAGTGACATGCCGCCACAGGCATTAACGGTCGACACAACAAACTCGCCGAACAACACAGAACATCTCAAAGCCTACCTGCTGGCGGATAGTCTGTAAGGCCAAACACGATCGGTCCTGTGGCAAGACAAACAACTTATGCGCCGCCAGAACTGGTGACAGCAGTCTGAAGGAAAACACTTATGACAAAGGTCAAGACGAGTGTTTGTCTCACCCTATTTCTTGCGTTCATCCAGCCGGTTTCAATGGCGCATGCCCTGGAAGCCAAACCAATTGAGGCCCAGCCGCCGACGTCTGTAGGGCCCGAAACGTCAGATCTTGAAACCATCACAAATGATGCCGGCGACCCCCGAACATCAACACCCACGGCCAAGCCACTATTTGCGGATGACGTTTTCGAAAGCCAGTTTGATCTAACTGAGGGTTACACGTCCGGTCGTCGCAGCATCGGATCCGGGAGCGACGCGTCAGATGGAACCGCAGACAAGGGGGGTCTAACGCGCCCGGCTTCTGCAACAACAACACGTGAGACAATCACTTTTACCGATACGCAGGAGGATGCTTTTTCTCTCGCCATCGGCCCCGAGGGACGTGTGTATGCCCTCGACACGGCTGGGAATATTTTTCTTTGGTCTAACGCCCGACGAGATTTCTTGGAATTCGAAGGACAAGTCACCCGCCTTGTGGGCGGGCCGGACGGAACACTCTGGGGTATCAACGCCCTCGGACGCATCTTCTTCTTTGATGGACGGCGATGGTCACAAATTCGGGGCGAAGTCGCATCCGACATTGCGGTCAATCGGAATGGGGATGTCGTCCTGACAAGAGAAGACGGGCTGGTAAAAAGACTGGACCCTGCGCTCAATCGCTTTGTGATTGATCCCGGTATCCGGGCTGTACAGATAGCCCTATTTACTGATGGCACCGTTGTGGCAATTCGGGAAAGCAATCAGGTCCAGATATGCGAAGGAGGCACCTGCACAAATATCGGTCAACGGGCAACGACGCTCGCCATCGGCCCGGACGACAGCCTATTTTTGATCGACAGGAACGGTCGGCTCCTGCGCTCGACCGATCGTGGGGAGAGCTTTACCCGGATACCGACACTTGGACGAGATGTAAGCCGTGTGGCCGTTGGGCCCAACGGCTTCCCCTGGGTTGTGACCGTTGACGGCGACGTGCTGGCGTCACGCTTTTTCGACCGGGACGAAAGCGCCGACAACCGCATCCGAGTCTCCGTCCTTGGAGACACTGTGGGTACCGGGCGCACGAGCGAGGTCATCAGCAACCAACAGTCAAGCCGAATAACGTTCACCCGAACGTTGCGGTTTGAGACGTTCAGGGCTGAAAATGATCGGTTCGCGACACTGTCAGACTTGATCATCGGCAATGACGAAAATGTCTATATAACGGGAACGCAGCTCCTGAGCCTCGCGCCTGAAATGGATCGATTTGATGAAAGACGAAGAAGGTTCATTGAAATCCCCTTCCCGTTTCCCGAGACCGTTGGCGCCTTTGACGTTGAAGCCGATGGGAAGACATTCTGGGGCATCACAAGGTCGCCTCCGGTAAAGATATTTCGATCAACAAATAACGGTACCTCGGTACGAACCTTCACCATACCGAACGTGCCAGCATTTGCTTTCGGATCTGATATCACGCTGGACAATGATGGAAACGTCTATGCCATTGTTGGGGAGCGGATCTTTCGCAAAGGACGAAACACCTCACAATTCCGGTCGTTTTCAACACAGGTCGCGCGGACAATCGCAATTGGGATGGATGACAACATCTGGATCACCAACGATCAGAACGTCGTTCTGCGCTCAGACGGTGATCGGTTTGTAAACCCGGCACGCCGCGAGACAATGGTGTCCGGCCTGGCGGTTGCCACCAATGGATCCGTCTTTGTGATCTCGAACAATGATGCGGGCAATCCGCAACTGTTCAGATGGAACGCAAGCAATCGCAGTTTTGACGCCATACGCAACACAGTGCCGAGCCGGGTCGCGGTCACCGAAGACGGCCTGCCCTGGTTCACCGAAGGCCTAGACATAAAAAGAGCGCGGCGCCGCTGACGTCGAAGACTCCAGCCATCATGAAGAAATGGTAGCGGATGAGAGAACCGTATCCCCCCTCGTAAGTCATTGATTTATTGTGCTTTATCGAACTCTGAACGCCCAAGCGTGTACCACGTTTTGGGACGAAACGCATGCGTAAACAGGCACATTACCCGCTCTCCACCGAAATGGTTCTGCCGACAATCGGTCTGTGTCTCTAGCCTATGCCGAACCGCCGGCGCCGCACTCACGTTCGCATCGTTCCGCACAGGCAGATCAATATCCATCTGGCCGGTTGCTGGTGCTGAGAAGGCAGCCATCGCACTCACAAAGCTCTGAACCGCAACTGAGCCCATCGAACTATCAAGAAACAAGCCTGAAGTCCTTGGTAGAGTGACCTCAAGATACCTTGGTGCAATGGCAGAACGGCCAAGAGATGCGCGAGGTTTGCCAATACTCCCAAGCCGACACACCCTGTTTATAAGCCTTGCGCATCAGACGTCGGTGCATGCGATTTTTCTTTCTTTGATCTCCTTACCCCGAAGAAACTCCAAGACACGCACGATACGCACACCCATCTCATCCATTCGTGCGATAAGTGTATTCGGGTTCACAACATCATCTATCACACTCTGACGCCAGTTTTCAGGTGCCAAAACAAACTCGGCCACCAAAACATTTGCAACAGCGTCAAATTTGTTGGGGTCTACACAAGACATATCCAAAATAAGGCTCGGTGGCACACCTCCCCCACCAAATCCAACGACAAAGGGCCCTGGTTCTCTTATCAACCCACCTCCAAAATTCGCGTTGACTTGACGGATCGCATCCGCTGCACGCTCGAAATCATAAGGCCCATTTTGGCCGAGAATCTCCTGACACCCCAGTTTAGCCGGCATTGTCGACGCAAGATCTTTATCAAACTGCATGTCCCAGAACCAATAGAGCGGAGCAACTTTTCTGACCTCTCCAGCGGAGAAAACCTCGGGCATATGGCGTTCATTCAAGGTCCGCCACTTAGCGGCAGCCAATATGCTCTCGCAAAAGATACGGTTGTTGCTGCCTGCACCTGCTCTGTCTGGTTTGTACAAAACAAGCGCGTATTGACGTACTTCATCATCCGGGTCGAACCCGCGTGGGGCAATAATATGTTTCGGCGTGGAGATTGCAGGATCATTGGTGCGTGCCATTCGGTCTGCAATGAGTTGGCTTCTTGCCAATTTGGACGACACGGGCATAAGTGTCGGGGGTTCTTCCCTTCCATCAACCGCCTCCTCACCGAGAATTAGTCCCCACAGGCTCGGCACCCCATGATCGACAGCATCTTCCTCTGCTGGAATAGGAACGCCCCAGCCGGGCGCCGCGGTTGTCTTCACCGACGGCCGCTCTACCGACGGCTGCTCCACCACAATCACAGCACATCCCGAAACGGGAAGCACGATCAGAACGGTCAAAACCAAGATATTCAGTTGACTGATCATTCTTCAGCCCCTTCTGGTTCGGAGTCTGAAAGAAAAAATCTCTGTATCGCCCACCATACAACATTCACGAGAACAACCGCCACCAGCACAAGCACGGCATCAACCGCAACGGGAAGGTTCCCCCATGGACCAAAAACGGACACGGAAATTCCCAGCAGAACTCCGATAATCACCGAAACCGGATATCCAAGTATTCCTACCAAGTGCTTCGCCTCACTTCCATCGTTAGATGAAATATATGGTTTTTAATGAAACATTCAAAACACTTTGTACTTCGCCCGGCACGAAGGAAGAAAAAAAGGGCTAACTCGGAGCAAGTCCCAGACCCATATCAACGCAGTCGGCATGGCCGTCAACGTGCTGAAGGCATCGAGGAATCTGACGCAGGCAATCTCTAGAACAAGGCAAAGGTTGACCTCTCAGACCACCTTCTCAAGCTCTTTGGCTGTGGCGAGGTTTAGTCGCAACCTGCCGGCATGAGAGCGAAATGGGCACCAGTTTGTAAAACTTTGGGCGGAAACCTGTAACACCGGAAACGGCTCCAGATCTGCAAACACAACCGACTGAATTGATTAACGAAAAATGGTAGCGGATGAGAGAACCGCTTCTCCGCCTCATAAGCGATTGATTTAGCTTATCTTATCAAACTCAGCGTGTGCCAAAGTATACCACGTTTTGGTGCCATCTATCAGACAGCACGAAATGCAAAATGCCTAAAGAGGATTGTAGAGCGAAAAATAGACCTGTGGATCACGGTCGGTCCCACGGCTACTGTCACGCGTAAGCGGCTTTCCGACCTCCACGGCCGCGCTCAGCTGTTCCAGCACCCTGAATCGAATGCCGCCACCGGCCGACGCCAGTGACAAGCGCTCAGCGCCGGGTGCCGCATTTCTGTTCCATACAGCGCCAATGTCGTAGAAGCCGTAGAAGGTGATGTTGTCTGCGACGGGCGTGCGCAGCTCCGGTGTGTATTGAAGTTCCAGAGACCCTGCGACAGCGTCATCTCCTGTCAGCTCACTATATTCATAGGCCCGGCCAAAGCGTGCGCCCCCCAGCCCCATCTCCTCCGCAGACAGGAGGGGTGCTGACGATTTCTGGCCGGCGACACGAAAGGCCAAAGCCAGCTCATTGCCCCAGATCCGCTGCCAGCGGTAATATTCCGCCACCAGTTTTGTGAATTGGACTTCGCCGTCAGCGCGGGACGCAAAGCGATGTCCCGCCCCGGATGCGCCGAAAATGTCGAGCCCCTGCGCGACCCCGACGCTCACAAAGTTCGACCCGTTCCACTCGTCGGTCCGCACGTACTCAATCTTAAGGCGCGCTACCCTCAGGCGGTCATCGAATATGATCCCGAACTCCGTCTCGTCGGTGACGTTCCGCACGTCGAAGCTTCCGCGAAGCCACAGCGTCTCGTTCCGCATCCGAATAAGCGGATACTGCGCTTCAATCGCTCCGAAAATTGAAACACCCTGGCGTTCACTAGCACTGAGCGGACCGGAAGGGTTCGTCTTACTGTACGCTCCCGAGAGCGACACAGCAAAGCCGTCAGATCCAATGGGCTGATGAAGGCGGAGCTGTCCATACTGAAGCTCGTGAGGATCTGTGGGCGTGGTGTAGGCAGAAGCGCTCACCACTTCCCCTAATCCCAGAACAGAGTTAGCGCTCGCTGACAACCCCACCTGAACAGGACCAACTGCATCCGTCCCGCGATTGTCGGAATAGATGGACCCCTCCCAGGCATCATAAGTGACGGTCAGACCAAGCGTGTATGCGCCACTCCCATCCACTTCTTCGGCCAGCGCAATGTCGGTCACCTTCAAACCACCCAGGTCATGCATGAGCAGGAGATTACGTTCAAAGGTCGATTGAGTGAGCGGCCTTTCGGCAAGAATGCGCTGAGTGTACGGCGCAAGATCGACGCCCCCGGTTTCTCCGCGCGCCTGTATCTCTTTTACATAGCCTTCAACAATCCTGAGTTCGATCACGCCAGCGATGATGGATTGGGTCGGCACGAATGCGCGTGACAGGGTATAGCCCCGGTCCTGATAGAACTTGGTTGCGGCGTCGGCAATGTCCATGAGATCACCCCGCCCCACTTCCGTCGCCATATAGGCTTCATAGAGTGGTGCCAGGTCTTCGCCAGTAAAGACGGTCGATCCCGTGACGGTTACACCGGTGAGCGTGAACCGAGCGGTGTCAGCCTGTCGATAGGGCGCAACGCTGGGGACGTTTGGATCCAGGGGCTGCCTGGTGAGATCCTCTTTATCCGTGTCTTGAATGCGTTGTTGGATTTGCCCGGGGTCCTCCGTGGCGAAGGCAAATGGGCCCTCCAGTCCGGCCAGACAGGCCAGAACGATCAATCCGGTCGCACCCATGCGCGCACAATTTTGGAGCCCCATCATGTGTCTTCTTGCAAGCCGAAACGCCACCACCCGGACACATACTGAAGTTTTATCCTTAGCAAAAAATGAATAGATCAAATGAGACTAAAATTGCTCAGAAAACGGAGGAATTCGTTTCCCTAGAACCGGTGTTTTCCTCGCATTCGAGCCCGTTTTTCCTAAAGTTCTACCTAGTGCAAAAGGTGGTCGAGTTTGGAGAAAACGCCATGCGTACCGATAGTCTGTTTCGGTTTTTCGGGTTTATCACGCTGATGCTGGCATCAATGAGCATCGCGTCTCAGGCATTTGCCCTTGAAGACCGCGCCTGGAATGTGGAGAGCCACGCGGGGACGGTTTGGGTCAAACATGCTGCCTTGCAGCCTGTTGCCTTAAACCCAAATGAAAGTCTGCGCGCAGGTTCCACTGTCGAGACCGGCGAAGACGGACGGGTGGTGCTCGTCCGCGGGGATGAGTCTATTATCGTCTCTCCGCGCACGTCCCTCGCACTCCCAGAACATAATGACAATGGCATGGCGACGACCATTTTGCAGAGCTTCGGCACCATCCTGTTGCAGGTTGAGAAACGTGCGAAACAGCACTTTGAAGTTGAAACGCCTTTCCTTGCCGCTGTGGTAAAGGGCACCAAATTTACCGTGACAGTGGATCAAAGTGGCGCCGCCGTTCATGTTGTGGAAGGTGCTGTGGAGGTGATTGATCTTGATACCGGCGATGTCGGGATGGTCCGCCCTGGACAGACAGCACACACCCCCGCCGCGCAAGGCGTTGGTCTCTCGGTCGGTGGCCCTGGCGCCGTCGCGCCTGAGCGGGCAGCAGCTCCTGCGCGAACCAATAAGGTAGTGCCTGCGCCACGTCAGACGGAGGCCGCTGCCCCTGTGAAAGCACCCGCACCGATTGTTGTTGCGAGCGTAGGCACAGCAGCCCTTGATGTGGGTGTGGCAACAAATGGTCTTGCCCGTGCTGCATCTGTGTCGAACGGAGCCGTTTCGAGCGCTGCATCAAACGCAGATCAGTCAACAGCTGCTTCCGACGGTGTTGCAGCGGCTGGTGAAGCGGCCCAAGAAACGGTCGCAACAGCCGGCGCCTCTGGCAATGTTCCGGCTGGCCTTGTCGGCAACACAAACGCTGTCGCAGCTGGTCTGTCAGATGGTGGCGCAAGCACGTCCGGCAATTCCGGCAACTCGACGGCGGCATTGGCGAGCAGCTCTGCGCCGGGACTTGCTGACAATCCGAATAGCAATGCGGGTGGCAACAGCGCCGCCGCCGCAAGCAACGGACTGTCGGTTGGCAATAGCGGCGCAACGCCACCGGGTCTGTCGCAAACCTCTTCATCCAATGCTGGTGGCAATGGCAACGGTGTCGCTGTAGGCCTCACAAACTCTACGCCGCCGGGACTCGCAAACAACCCAAGCGCCAGCTCAGGCAATAGCGGGAATGGACTGGCTGTCGGGCAGACCGGCGCGACGCCTCCAGGTCTCGTCAACAACCCCAACTCCAATGCGGGCGGCAATGGCAACGGCCTGGCTGTTGGCCAAACCGGAGAAACGCCACCCGGTCTCGCCAATAACCCGAATTCCAACGCCGGTGGCAACGGAAACGGCAATGGAAAGGCTTAGTTAAGCTGACCGTAAGCCCTTTTATCTAAGATCAGCCCGCTATGTGATGTCCACATGGCGGGTTTTTTCGGCGGGCCAAATGAAGACCTATCGGCAGACCGTCATTATCGGTTGTCTGACCTTGCTTTTTGCATCGCTTGGCGTGCTGGAGCCGATTGAACGCGGCCTGATGTCTCTGCGTTTCAATATCGACACCCGCCCGGCCAGCGGCGACCTCGTTGTCGTGCAGATTGATGCCCGAACCATCAATGAGCTGGGGGTCTGGCCGTTTGATCGGGCCGACCATGCAAAGGTCATCGACGTGTTGCACGAAGGCGGCGCAAGTGTCATCGCCTTCGATGTCGAGCTGGCACGCGGCCAGGACGAAGCCGACAATGCCGAGCTCGTCGCGGCGCTCAAGCGCGCCGGCGGCCAAGTCATTCTCCCCTCCTTCATTCAACTGGCGTCCGCCGGACAAAGGACAGGCGACACACTCCGCACAGAGCCGGACCCGATCTTCCGCGAGCATTCCTGGTTGGCCAATGTCAATGTCTATCCCTCGTCGGATGGGCGTATCTGGACCATGACCTATGGCGGCTTTGTCAATGAGGGGTTTCAATACTCGCTCGCGGCAACGCTGGCAGGCCGCGCGCTGCGCGATGAACAGGCGTTCTATGTCGACTACGGTATCGACATCAGCACCATTCCACGCCTCTCCTATATCGATCTATTGACGGGAGACTACGAACCGGAACAGATCGAGGACAAGCGGATCGTTGTTGGCGGCACCGCGGTCGAACTCGGTGACCAACTCAACCTGCCGGTGATCGGCGTTGTGTCGGGTCCGGTTCTTCAGGCGCTTGCCTTTGAAACAATTCACCAGAAAAGAGAGATATGGAGAACAAGCATCGTCCTCTCTCTTGCGCTCGCGGCCCTCACGCTGCTTCTCCTGTCCCTCACTCAACGCCTCTCAAGCCTTGGCTTCTATCTGCTGGGGATCGCCGCTTTCTGCGTCGCCACACAACTGGTCGCTTTTGGTGTGCAACATGTGGCCGCCATCAGCGTTGACACCGGCGCCATTCTCCTGGTCGCGGGCCTTATGGGCATATCCGTCACCACAACGGAGTTGGACGCCAGGCGCGCGCAAGTTGCCCGAGAAAGAGTCGAGAAAGAAAACCATGGGCGGATGCTTGACCGCGTGGTGGAAGACAGCTTTGACGGCGTCATTGTCTACAATCAAGACAGGCGTGTAAAGAACTGCAATGTGGCCGCGCGGAAAATACTGGCGCTTGATCAGAATGACCGGATCGAAGGCTTACCCCTGTCAGACATTCTCCCGAACAGCTCTGACTGGTGGGCACCGTGGGAAGACAACCAGATGAACAACCTACAAGAGGTCGAATTCACCACACCTTCTGGCGAGGTTCACACGATTGAGTATGTGGTGACACGCTCGGTTCTCGAAGAAACCGACAGTGAAGCCAGCCGCCCGATCTTCACAGCGACGTTCCGCGACATTACAGAGCGCCGCAGGGCTGAGCTTGATCGAGATGCGGCCCTTCAGGAAGCTATCGCCGCCAACAGATCGAAAACCCAATTCCTGGCGAATATGAGTCATGAGCTCAGAACGCCATTGAATGCCATCATCGGCTTCTCAGAGATCATGAAAACCCAGGCCTTTGGACCCTTGGGATCTGATCAATACATCGATTATGCCGGCGATATTGAAGGCAGCGGCCGCCATCTGCTTTCCATCGTGAACGACATTCTGGACGTAGCCCGTATTGAAACCGGGGACTTCAGCCTCAATGAAGAAGAACTGGATGTGCCCGACCTTCTGGAGAGCGTCAAACGGCTGACCGAGGGATGGCCTGCGGCCAAAGACCGAAACATTATGATCGAGGCGTCAGATGATCTACCGGACCTCTGGGCAGACCCGCGCCTGACAAAACAAATGATCCTAAACCTGCTCTCCAATGCGGTGAAATTCTCGCAAAGCGGCGCTGCGATCCGGCTCAAAGCAAGTTTCACTGAGAATGGTTCGATTAGAATCGATGTAGCCGACGAAGGCATCGGTATCCCGGAGGAGAGCATCCACAAACTTACCGAGGCGTTCTATCAGGTCGACGCCCGCCTCGAGCGGGAGTTCGAAGGCAGCGGTCTCGGTCTCACCCTCGTTCAGAAGCATATGTCGCTCCACGACGGCACGTTGAGTTTTGAGAGCCAAGAGGGCGTCGGCACCACGGCGACGTTGACCTTCCCGCCGGGCCGAACGATTAATTCGGGCGCACAGAGCGCATAGGCCACAAGGCAGCCTCTTCCAACTACATACCTAAAGAAAATTGGTAGCGGAGGAGAGACTTGAACTCCCGACACGCGGATTATGATTCCGCTGCTCTAACCAGCTGAGCTACTCCGCCCCAAAAAGAGGCTTCCGAACCAGGGACCCTGGCAGCCCGCCTTAAAGGCGGACAGGCGACCAAAACCGCCCGGAAAGTCAGGGGATATAAGGGCTGAGAGCCCCACCTGTCAAGGAAGACGATGGACGGCCACGGGACAGCCCATTTCGCCCAAAATCAGGCCGTTTCTTCGGCCGGTTTCTTGAACCGCAGCAGGGTGAAGAGGCCCATCGGGTGCATGGACCGAGCCTCCACGAGCTCCAGATCCGTAATGCCCGTGATCGTCTCAATCACGAAGTCCGGGTGCCACCCGATAAGGCGGGCAAAGGGTGTCAGCCATTTTTCGATCCGGCCACGCAGCCCGTTATCTTGAGCAAAATGGTTGACGATCATCACCTCACCACCCGGCGCACAGACGCGTTCCAATTCCTGCATCACCTTTTGCGGGTCGGGCACCACGGTCATGACATACATGGCGACAACAGTGTCGAACTTGCCATCGTCAAAAGCCATGTCGCTCGCATCCATTTCATAGATGCCATCTACATTGCTGAGTCTGTGCTTACGCACCTGGTTGCGCGCTTTTTTCAACATGTCCGGCGACAGGTCGATGCCCGTCACCCGCAGGTGAGGCGAATATGTAGGGAGGGTGACGCCCGTCCCTACCCCGACCTCAAGCAAGGCGCCTTTACGCGTATTGATCGCGTTCACCGCAGCCTTCCGTCCGAAGGCAACAATCAATCCGATGGTGAAGTCGTAGATCGGCGCCCAGCGCGCATAGGCTTTCAGGACAGCGCTTTGATCGAGACGGGCAGATGCAGCCACGGGCGGACCCTCACATAGACGGCGCGTGAGAACCAAAGAGAAGTATCGGGCGCCGTCATACCCGACACGCTCGCATCTCACCAGAACAATGACCCGACAACATTGATCATGCTCAAGAGGACATGTCTTTTCTAAACGAGAAATCTCACCCAGAAAACAGGCCTCTCAAAGACCGTCAAAACAAGGCGGTATTGAGGCATTTAGGCTGAGGGATTGGCCTAACCGGCATATTGCGCCGCGTCAGCCGTAGAGGTGCTTTTTACAGCGTTACCTAAAAGGTTGTAGGCAGCCCGTATCCAGCCGCCACCCAAAACACGGGCGCCGGTCGCATCATGCGCATAAAAGACGCAAGCCTGCCCGGGGGCGACTCCATCTTCGCCTTCTTCCAAAAGGATTTCGGCGCGGGCGCCAGGCAGCGCTATGAGGCGCGCCGGCAAAGGCGGTCGGGTAGACCGCACTTTCGCGAGAATGGGCAATCCTTCGCTCGGAACCTGATCGAAAGGTACATCACCCAGCCAATTGACCTCTGAAAGTTCGATACGTTCCGTCAACAAAGCGGGTCTCGGGCCGACAATCACTTGTTTCTTTTCTGCGTCGAGCTTCACCACAAACAGCGGATCGCCTGTCGCAATGCCAAGCCCCCGGCGCTGGCCGATCGTATACCGGATTATGCCTTCGTGACGTCCGAGCACATTGCCCTCTAGATCGACAATATCTCCCGGCGCCGACGCTCCCGGCCGTAGCCGCTCAATGACGTCGGTATATTTGCCGTTGGGAACAAAACAAATGTCCTGACTGTCTGGCTTGCTGGCCACGGCAAGACCCAACCGCTCCGCAATCGCGCGGGTTTCCGCCTTTGAGAGACTGCCGAGCGGAAACCGCAGGAAATCAAGCTGATCGCGCCGCGTCGTAAAGAGGAAATAGGACTGGTCTTTGTCCGGGTCCGCGCCCCCATAGAGATCGCGTCCGGCTTTGCCTGGCTTGGAAATCACATAATGTCCAGTCGCCAAGGCAGCAGCGCCCAAGTCTTTGGCGGTTGCCAGCATATCTCGAAACTTGACCCGTTCGTTACACCGCACACACGGGATCGGCGTTTCCCCTGCGAGGTAACTGTCGGCGAAATCATCCATCACGCTTTCGCGGAAGGTATGTTCGTAGTCGAGGACATAATGAGGAATGCCGAGTTTGTCGGCGACCAGCCGGGCATCGTGAATGTCCTGACCAGCGCAGCAAGCGCCGACCCGCCGAACAGCTTCACCATGGTCATAGAGCTGTAAGGTGATGCCGACCACATCATAGCCCTGTTCTTTCAGGATCGCCGCCGTTACAGACGAATCCACCCCGCCAGACATGGCGACAACCACGCGGGTATCTTCCGGGCGACCGGGTAGGTCCAGGCTGTTGAGGCCGGTTTCTGGATCAAAGGCTGCTGACATGAGCCGCAATATAGGGTGTCAGTCCGCAAGCGCAATCCAAAGCCGGAGGAGGACTGGGCAAAACACGTCAAACCCGGCAGATCTTGCCGGGAAAATCACGTGGAGCGCCGACAAAACCATACCCAACAACCCCCTAAAGCATTGATTTGAATTGTCTTTTTGCCCCAGGAACCGCTGGCGCGTGGATTGCTTAGGAAGGGTGCACCAATGTACGACGATCAGGGTATTAGGCATGGAAGTCACGAACACCAACTCCTCTCAGCTTGCGCCAAAACTTGGACAGGCCGGTCCGGACACGCTCTCCTCAGACGCTTTCGCTACCCATCTGGCAGAAACAGATACCTATGCGTCAGAGCAGGCTGAGGCTCGGGTTGATGATCGCAGAGCAGAGGCAGAAGACCGACGTGCTGAGGAACGCCAGGCAGACGCTGAAAAAGCGGATGCGGCCGACGAAGAGCGCAAAGCGGACGAACGCGACTCTGACACAAGTAGCGAAGATGACGCAGAGACCGCTGACGACAACAATGCTGAAGCCCAAAAGTCCGATCCTGACCTTAGTCTGGCTGAAACAGATGGCGAAGGTCTGTTGGAGGATGAGGAAACAATCTCGGACGGTGATGACGCAACTCTTGATCCAGAAATCACGGCTGCCGGTGACGAAAATGACACCGGAGTCGCCGACGATCCAACCTCAAACACCGATGACGCGCTTATTGCAGCAGATGCAACGACCGGCACAGACGATGTAACACTTCAAACCTCGGCTACTGGTGCAGAAAACAACACGAATGCTGAATCAACTGAGGACGGCGCCGAAGAACTGAGCGCTGATGATCTCGCCCGACAGGCAGCGCACTCATCAAATGCTGGCGCCACCACGAATGCAGACACCACATCGGCTGTCGCGGCACAACAGGCGGCACGTCCTGGCGCGAACGCGACAAGCCAAACCGGTCCGCAGGGAACACAGGCGGTGGCCGGTGCCGCTGATCAAACGTCTGGACTTCCCAACCCGCTGGAAGGTGGTTTGCAGAGTGACGTCGATGGTGATGCCGATGGCGAACGAGGTCTGGGCCATCAGGCTGCCGAAGCCATGGCAGGCAAAAATAAATCTTCAGCGACCAACGTTCAGGCGCCAACGCCACAGGCGGCCCCAGCATCAGCCCCAGCTATCGCTGCTGCCGCGGTGACGCCGTTGCAGGCAATGGCAGCAGCCGGCTTAAACCTGAGCTCACTTCCCGCTGACCTGAACCTTGATCTTTTGAACCTCAATTCTTCCAACCAGTCCACGCCGGCGCCGACGCCTCAGAACAGCAACCCAGTTATGGTGCGCTTTGGCGCCCTGCCAGGGCAAGCACAGGCCACGCAGGTCCCCAACACAGCCATCGCGCTTCAGATCTCTAAACATATTGCGCGAGGCGTCTCAACGTTCGAAATCCGCCTTGATCCAGCTGAAATGGGCCGCATCGACGTCAAATTGGAGCTCGCACAGGATGGTCGTGTCACAGCGCACCTGGCCGTAGAGAAATCAGAGACACTTGATCTGCTTCAGAAGGACGCAAAGGCACTTGAGCAAGCGCTGAAAGATGCTGGTCTTGATGCCGACAGCGACACATTGAATTTCAGCCTGAAGAACGGCGGTGGCGACCAGGCCAGTGCCCCGAACTCGGACACGCAGAACGCTGACGACGAGCTCGCCGGCGCCGAAGACAGCGAAGATCTGTTGGCAGATGCCGTGGCCGCCCGTCAGATCGAAGCCGCCGCCCGCGGCGGTGTTGACGTCAGTATCTAGAGTTAGGATCGATCGAATGTTGGAAGCTGTATCAAATACACCGCCCCAAACGCAGACTCAGACGACAGAGCAATCTGCGTCGGAGTCAGCGCAACAGGCAGCCAATGAGAATTTTGACCTTTTCATCTCATTGCTCACGACTCAGCTGCAGAACCAGGACCCGCTCGATCCTGTTGATACAAGCGAAATGACGAACCAGCTGGTGCAGTTCTCATCGGTTGAACAGGCCATCGCGACCAACTCAAACCTCGAAGAACTGATTACTCTTACCAGCTCTCAGTCATCCGACAATGCTGTGCAGTATATCGGCAAAGAAGTGGAAGCACTCTCGACCGCCAGAGACTTCAAAGAAGGTGGAGCCTCGGAATGGCGGTATTCTGTTGCAGAAGACTCACCGGAAGTCACACTCACCATCATCGACTCATCCGGGGCGTCTGTGTACTCGGAAACGCTCTCTCAAAATGCTGGCACACACAACTTCAGTTGGGATGGCTCTCTGGATGAGGGGGGTACGGCTTCTGAAGGAACATACTTCCTGTCTGTCACCGCGAATGATGCTGCTGGTGAACCGGTTAACACGGATGTCCGCACGTTCGGCACCGTAGACACCGTCGATTTCACCTCAGATCCGCCAATCTTGCTCATTGACGGCCTGCCTGTCAGCCTCACCAGCGTGACATCCGTCTCCGAACCGAAAAATGAGGGCTCCTGATGTCACAAAGTGTCCCGCTCTGACACACTTAACCCATTGATTACACTGAAAATTTACCCTGGCATTTAGCCCTTTTTTAAAGTCGCTCCGATAGTCTAACCCCAGTCGTGAGTACAAGGATCGGGACGGCAATGAGCGAGCACCAGTCATCTCGGGTCAACTATGTGATAGGACCAGACGGAAGTCCCCTAACCATAGCAGACCTACCACCACCCAACACAAAGCGGTGGGTTATTCGGCGTAAGGCTGAAGTCGTCGCCGCTGTGCGCGGTGGCCTTCTCAGCCTTGAGGAAGCCTGCAGTCGCTACACGCTGACTGTGGAAGAATTCCTCAGCTGGCAGCGCTCAATCGAGAAACACGGTCTTGCCGGCCTCCGCGCGACGCGGGTTCAGCAATACCGGCAGTGAGATAGAAAAGTAGCTGCGTACTTATCTGCCGAGAGGCGCTTGTGTCTAAACGACGCTAGCGCCTCTTTTTTTTGCGCCCGCATCGACTTATCCACATACGCGGCACTTTTTTCCATCGAATCCACCGCCGTTAAAACTCTGTTTAGGCTAACAGGGTAAATTTTGCCTACTGACACGGGGGCAAGGTCCATATCAGGACCAAAATGCCGTTGAGATAGCCACAGGATGTAGCCACTCCCCGTCGACCAAACGCGATACCGGTCCAAGAACAGGCGCCGGCATGCAAGGGCGACAATGGATGGTGAGCGCGTGGATAGCTTCACTGAATTTCTGAAGACACTGGGTCCAGGCCGGATCATATCGCTGGGGCTGGTCGCTGCGGGGCTTTTCGCATTCTTTGCCTATGTCGGATTGCGTGTCACTGAAGCTCCGATGTCCTTGCTCTATTCCGATCTTACGCAAGACGATGCCGCGCAGATTGTGGCCGAGCTTGATGCGCAAGCCATTCCCTATGAATTGAAGGGCGACGGCACCCGCATCTTCGTACCGCAGGATCGGGCCCTGCGCCTGCGCATGGCCATGGCAGAACAGGGCCTTCCCTCCGGCGGATCTGTTGGCTACGAAATTTTCGACAATGCAGACGCTCTAGGCACGACGAGCTTTGTTCAGAATTTGAACTACTTGCGCGCGCTCGAAGGAGAGCTCGCCCGCACCATCAAAGCGATCGATCGCGTCAAAGCCGCCCGTGTACATCTGGTTCTTCCTGAGCGCGAAGTCTTTTCGCGCGAGCGTCGGGATCCCAGCGCCTCAATCGTCGTCCGTGTTGCGGGCGAACCGCTGTCACGCGCACAGATCCGCTCTATCCAACATCTTGCAGCGTCGGCAATCGAAGGTCTGACGCCAGGCAATGTGTCCATCGTCGACGAAAAGGGCACCTTGCTCGCAAGCGGTGCTGACGGAGAAGAAGACGGTCTCCTCTCTTCGTCAATTGACGAACGCAACATTGCCTATGAGCGACGCCTGCAATCGCAGATCCAGACAATCGTGGAAAGCATTGTTGGTCGTGACAATGCGCGCATCCAGGTATCGGCCGAGCTTGATTTCAATCGTATCACCCGGACGTCTGACACCTATGATCCTGAGGGCCAGGTCGTCCGGTCGACCCAAACCGTTGAGGAGTCCAACTCAAGCTCCGACGGCCTGCCGAACGATGCGGTAACAGTAGGTAATGCAGTACCGGGTGCCGGAGAGGCTGAAGCAGGCGCCAACGGATCGCTGGACCAGTCAAACCGTCTGGAAGAGACAGTCAACTATGAGATTTCCCGTACAACGCAGACAGAAGTGATTGAAGCAGGCTCTGTGAAACGCCTGTCCGTCGCGGTCGCCGTGGACGGTATCTATTCAGTCGATGCAAACGGATCGACCACCTACACGCCTCGGTCAGAGGAAGAAGTGAGCAAAATCTCAGCTCTTGTTCGCTCCGCAATCGGATTTGACCAGGCGCGTGGCGACATCGTCGAAGTGATCAACATTCAGTTTGCAGCGAAGGCAGCACCGGAACCTCTCGAAGAGGTTGAAGCGCCATTTCTCGGCTTGACCAAAGCCGACTATTTCCGCATGGGCGAAACAGGCGTACTTGCGCTGATTTCCTTACTGGTGTTGATGTTTGTGGTTCGTCCGCTCATCCGCGGCATCATCTATCCAACACCATCAGGCGATCAGCTGGCGCTCGCTGGGGCCACAGCCGGTGTTGCCATTGCTGGTGGCGAAGCAGGGTCAGACGCCCTCCCCGGCGCGGAAGGTCAGGCACAGCTTCCAGCCCCCGACGGATCCATCAATGAAGAAACAGGCGAACCAAAATCAGCTGTCGAGCAGATGATCGACATCGCTCAAGTCGAAGGCAAAGTTAAAGAGTCCTCCGTGAACAAAGTCGGTGAACTCGTCGCAAACCACCCCGATGAAACCATGTCCATTCTTCGGTCATGGTTGCACGAAGGATAAGAGAGGTCGTCTAATATGGCTGCGCCAGGCGAAAAAGTTAAAGACGACATCAAAGCGGTTTCCGGACCGGAGAAAGCGGCTATCTTCATGCTGTCGCTGACCGACGACCATGCGGCTGGCATTTGGGACCTATTCGACGAGGACGAGATCCGTGAAATCTCAGTCACCATGTCGAACCTTGGCCAGGTGAGTTCCAATCTTGTCGAAAAACTGCTGGTAGAGTTTGCCGGCAAGCTCTCAGGGTCGGGAACCATTGTTGGTTCCTACGAAGCCACCCAGCGCCTGCTCAACCGGTTCCTGCCCGATGACCGCGTCAACCAGGTCATGGACGAAATTCGTGGCCCGGCAGGTCGCACGATGTGGGAAAAGCTCGGCAATGTGAACGAGCAGGTTCTGGCCAACTATCTTAAGAACGAATACCCGCAGACCGTCGCGGTGGTTCTCTCCAAAATCAAATCCGATCACGCTGCGCGCGTGCTGGGATGCCTTCCTGAAGACTTCGCCCTGGAGGTCATCAACCGCATGCTCCGCATGGAAGCTGTCCAAAAGGAGATCCTTGAAAAGGTCGAACAAACGCTACGCGCAGAATTCATGTCCAACCTGTCGCGGACAAACCGCCGCGACAGCCATGAAATGATGGCCGATATCTTCAACAATTTCGATCGCCAGACCGAAGGCCGCTTCATGGCGTCTCTTGAAGAGCGGAACCGCGAGGCAGCCGAGAAAATTAAGGCGTTGATGTTCACGTTCGAAGATCTGAGCCAGCTTGATCCCGGCAGCATTCAGACGCTGCTGCGCGCGTTCGATAAAGACAAGCTGGGCTTGGCGCTCAAAGGCGCTTCCGACAGTCTGCGCGACCTCTTCTTCTCGAACATGTCCGAGCGCGCCGGGAAGATCCTGAAAGAAGATATGGAAGTGATGGGCCCCGTCCGCCTACGCGACGTCGACGAAGCCCAAATGCTGATGGTCAACATTGCCAAGGATCTCGCAGCGAGAGGCGAAATCATGCTGGCAGATAGCAAGGGAGATGACGAGCTCGTCTACTAGACGGTTCACACACCCCATGGCTGAAGCAATCAAATTCACCTTCAACGAGATGTTCGAAGATAGCAACGCCGCCGGCGAGGCAGGCTCACCGCAGAAACTTGTGCGAAAGACGCGGTGGACCGACGAAGAAATTGAAGAGTTGAAGACAGAAGCCCGCGCCGAAGGCTCAGCAGATGCGATGGCATCTGTAGAAGCACGGACACTGGACGCGAATTCCGCCGCGTTGGCGCAAATCGCAACCGCAGCTTCTACCGCTCTCAACGAACTGACCAGTGCCAAGAGCGAAATCCAGGCAGATGCCGCGGAACTCGCCTTCTCTGTGGCCCGCAAGCTGGCTGATGCCCTTCTCGACGCTCAGCCGGCAAAAGAAATCGAAGCGGTCATACACGAGTGTCTAAAACACCTGAACCGCGAGCCGCGCCTGGTGGTACGGATCAACGAGACGCTGGTGGACGCGATCCAGACATCAATGCAGCAAGCGGCCGCAGAGCGCGGTATGGCGGAAAAAATGATGGTCGTTGGCGATCCCGCGATCGCGCTTGGCGACTGCGAAATCGAGTGGTCTGACGGCGGCGTCACCCGCAGCCGCCAGGACCTCGAAGACAGCGCCGCGGAGATCATCAACCGATACATCGAAACCTTGACGCGCGGATCAGAGACACCCGCAAACATGGAGACACATGATGGCTGACCAAGACGAAGGCATGGACCTGCCGGACCTGACAGATGAAGCCAACTTGCCCGCCACCGACAGTACCGAAGGCGGCGAAGAGGCTATGCCCGAAGCGGATGACGGCGAAGCCAGGACAGCTGCTGACCTTGAAGCCGTCTTCGACGTGCCGGTCAACGTATCGGCGGTGCTTGGCAAAACCGACATCGAAATCAGCGACCTGTTGAAACTCGACTCCGGGACAACCGTGGAGCTCGACCGGAAGGTTGGCGAAGCCATCGATATCTACGTGAACGACCGACTGGTTGCCCGCGGTGAAGTTGTGATCGTGGAAGAACAGCTGGGCGTGACCATGACAGAGATCATTAAGGGCGGCGCCAACTAGGCCGACCGGAGCAACTCATGAATAACGCCACACTCATTGGACTCTTTGCCGGACTAGGCCTCGTCGCCCTTGCCATTGGCCTGGGGGGGGACGCCGGTGCATTCCTCAATGCACGTGCCTTCCTCATTGTCTTCGGCGGCACGGTGGCGGTCACACTGATCTCCTTCCGCGCAAGCGAAGTCGTGGAAGCACTTCGCGCTGCAGGACAAACCCTGACGGGTAACTCCGCTGACCCGCGCGGGGCCATCGAAAAGCTCATCCACCTGGCAGAGACATCCCGCAAAGAAGGTGTTCATACGCTGGAACGGCGTATGAAGGAGTTCCGCTCAAACCCTTTCCTGACGCGCGCGCTTTCGCTAGTGATTGACGGTGCCGCACCAGAAGATATTGAGCGCCTGCTGGACGCCGAAAGAGCGGCAGCACAAGATCGCGCGGCCAAATCTTCCGCCGTACTGCGGCGGGCTGCCGAAATCGCTCCCGCAATGGGTCTTATCGGAACACTTGTAGGTCTCGTTCAGATGCTTTCTGTGCTCGACGACCCGGCTCAGATTGGTCCGGCAATGGCCGTCGCGCTGATAACCACTTTTTATGGCGCCATTCTCGGCAACATGGTTCTCGCACCACTGGCCGCGAAGCTCGACCGCCTCACCCAGGAACGCAATGTGCACCTCGCTGTTTACTCCGCAAGCGCCGCCGCCATCAGCCGCAAAGAAAACCCGCGCCGCCTGCAATCCCTTGTTAACGCCATGCTCCCGCCGTCGGAGCAGGTGAACGTATTTAGTTGAAGAGAAGGAACTGCTCCCATGAGACTTCTGATCGTCGGAACCCTGAATGGCCAGCTCTCCACCGCCACGAAAATGGCCATGGAAAAAGGCGCGAAGGTGACGCATGCCGAGCGCGGAGACCAGGCAGTTGAAATTCTCCGAAGCGGCCGCGGCGCCGATCTGCTGATGGTGGATGTCGGCATCGACATTGCCCGCTTGATCGCCCAGCTTGAGAGCGAGCATATTTGTCTGCCCGTCGTTGCCTGCGGCACTGGGACAGATGCCAAAGCAGCGGTCACAGCCATCCAGGCGGGCGCGAAAGAGTACATCCCTCTCCCGCCCGACGCGGAACTGATCGCCGCGGTTCTCTCCGCCGTCGCCGACGACAGCCACCAGTTGATTTTCCAGGACGAGAAGATGGCAGAGGCTATCGCCTTTGCTGATCAGGTTGCGAAATCGGAAGCCAGCATCTTCATCACCGGAGAATCCGGCACGGGCAAAGAAGTCATGGCCCGTCACGTCCATCGCAAATCGAACCGGTCGGACAAGCCGTTTATTTCCGTGAACTGCGCCGCCATCCCCGAGAACCTTCTTGAGTCCGAACTGTTCGGCCACGAAAAAGGGTCCTTCACGGGTGCTGTCGCACGCCGGATCGGCAAGTTCGAAGAGGCCAATGGCGGCACACTCCTCCTCGACGAAATCAGCGAAATGGACATTCGCCTACAGTCGAAACTGCTTCGGGCCATCCAGGAGAAAGAAATCGACCGTGTGGGTGGCAAGGCGCCGATCAAAGTCGACATCCGGATCATTGCCACATCGAACCGCGATCTCCAGGAGTCAATTCGGGAAGGCAGCTTCCGGGAAGACCTGTTCTACCGCCTGAATGTGGTCAACCTTGCCCTGCCCGCCCTTCGGGACCGGCCAGCGGACATCGTGGCACTCGCAGAGCATTTCGCGAAGAAATACGCCGCGGTAAACGGGCTGGAAGGGAAATCGATCTCGCTCGATGCTAGACGTCACCTCGCTAAACATCGCTGGGCTGGCAACGTGCGTGAGCTGGAAAACACCATTCACCGCGCAGTATTGCTCGCGATGGGACCAGAAATTGACGTGGATGCGATCCGCCTGCCGGACGGAACGCGGTTGGACGCAAGCCCAGCACCCGTCGACGGTCTTGCAGCGCAAGCCGCCGCAACTGCTGACGCTGTATCAAGAAATTATGTCGGGCAGACAGTCGCAGCCGTCGAGCAAGAACTGATTTTGAACACACTCGACCACTGCATCGGCAACCGGACCCACGCCGCGAACATTCTGGGCATCTCGATCCGCACGCTGCGCAACAAGCTGAAGCAATATTCAGACGAAGGTGTGCATGTACCGCAGCCCGGCGAAGCGCGGATGGCTGGCTAAACAAAGACGCCATTTGGTCATTGAGAGTATCTGGGGAACGACCGTATGAGTGAAGTAGGAACGAGTAAGACCGGGGGCCTCGGCGGGGGCTTGGGCGGCCTCACGCCACAACGCCTCTTCGCGGAAATTGGTAAGCGTAGCGATCTGGCGCTTGCGCTCGGCGTTCTCACAATCGTTGTCGTTCTCATTTTGCCGATGCCGGCTTGGATGTTGGACTTCGCCCTCGCGATTTCCATCACCTTCTCCGTCCTTGTCTTGATGACGGCGCTCTTCATTCAGAAACCGCTCGAATTCAGCGCTTTCCCGACGGTGCTTCTGATAGCGACAATGATCAGGCTGGCGCTGAACCTCGCCTCGACGCGCCTGATCCTGTCGCATGGGCATGAAGGTACCGGCGCGGCCGGCAAGGTCATCGAAGCCTTCGGCAATTTCGTGATGCAGGGCAACTTCGTCATCGGCATCATCGTTTTTGCCATCCTCGTGATTGTGAACTTTGTGGTCATCACCAAAGGTTCCGGCCGCATCGCGGAAGTGGCCGCGCGCTTTACCTTGGATGCGATGCCCGGCAAGCAAATGGCCATTGATGCCGACCTATCGTCAGGCCTCATCGACGAAGACCAGGCGCGCGAGCGCCGGAAAAATCTCGAAAATGAAGCTGCTTTCTTTGGATCCATGGACGGCGCATCGAAATTCGTTCGCGGCGACGCCATCGCAGGTCTGCTGATCACGTTCATTAACATTATCGGCGGCATCATCGTCGGCGTCGGCCAGATGGAAATGTCCTTTGCCGACGCAAGTGCCGGTTACACGCTGCTGACCATCGGTGACGGTCTGGTCAGTCAGATCCCAGCACTGATCGTGTCCACCGCTGCGGGCCTTCTCGTCTCCAAAGCAGGCGTCGAAGGCGCAGCTGACAAAGCCTTGTTTGATCAACTGTCGGGCTACCCGCAGGCGCTTGGCATGTCATCCTTTGTTCTGGGTGTGATGGCGCTCCTCCCCGGCATTCCAATGTTGCCTTTCTTCGCTCTCTCAGGAGGAACGGGCTATCTCGCTTACCGGATAATCTCGAACAGAAAGAGTGCGGAAGAAAGCGAGGCGGCTGCCGCCATCGCCACCACGGAAGCGGCAGAAGCCGAACCCAAGGAAGAGCCGATCTCGCAGACACTCAAAATCGACGAGCTGCGGCTTGAAATCGGTTATGGCCTCCTACCCCTGATCAACGATTCCGAAGGTCAGAAGCTCACCGATCAGATCAAAGCCCTGCGTCGCCAGTTTGCTGCGGACATGGGCTTCGTGATGCCACCGGTGCGCATCCTCGATAACATGCAGCTGGAAGCGAGCCACTACATGGTTCGTGTCAAAGAAGTCGAAGCTGGTGGCGGTGAAGTCTATGTAGGTCAGTTGCTGGTGATGGATCCCCACGGCGGTCAGATCGATCTTCCGGGCCTTCACACCAAAGAGCCCACCTTTGGCCTGCCTGCAACCTGGATCGACGCCGGCATTCGCGAAGAAGCTGCCTTCCGCGGTTATACAGTCGTTGACCCACCAACCGTGATCACAACACACCTCACGGAAGTCATTCGCGACAATATGCAGGAACTGCTCTCCTACGCAGAAGTGCAGAAACTGCTCGACGAAATGGGCGACGAACACAAGAAACTGCTTGAGGACATTGCGCCAAGCCAGATCACGATCTCGGGCATTCAGCGGGTTCTTCAAACACTGTTGGCAGAACGTATCTCCATCCGCGATCTTGGCACCATCATGGAAGGAATTGCGGAAGCCGTTGTCCACACGAAACAGCTGACCCATATCGGCGAACATGTCCGCATGCGTCTCGCCCGCCAGCTCTGCGCATCCTATGCCGCGCCAGATGGCACGCTGGGGCTCATCACGCTCTCGCCGCAGTGGGAACAGGCGTTCGCTGAGTCTCTGGTCGGTCAGGGTGACGAAAAACAACTCGCCATGGCACCGAGCGAGTTGCAGACGTTTATTGCGGCGGTCCGAGAGAAGTTTGAGCGCGCGGCCGAAGAAGGCGAAATGCCGGTCCTTCTCACAAGCCCCGGCATACGCCCCTATGTCAGGTCCATCATCGAACGCTTCCGTCCTCAGACGATCGTGATGTCACAGAACGAAGTGCATCCCAAAGCGCGCCTGAAAACGGTCGCTACGGTATAAAGCTGGGGACCGAAGATAGATGCGTTTGCGAACATTCATCGCTGACTCCATGGCTGACGCAGTCGATCAAGTTCGCGAGGCGATGGGATCAGATGCCATTATTGTCTCAAGCATCGAAGGTGAGAACGGTGGCTTTGAAGTGACCGCGACGCTTGACCATCGAACTGAAGATGGCATCCCATCCCAGATTTCAGAAGACTCGAGCCTAGAAGAAATCCTGAGAGAACATCTGAACGCCACACCCAAACCGACAGACAGTCCCGCCGCCCACCCTGCTGAACGGTGTGAAGATCAGACCACCGCCGGGTCGAGCGCAATTGTCCTGTCCGAGTCGGTTTTTCTCAAGACACTGGAAGATCAGGGTGTACCGTCTATCCTGGCTCATGCACTTACCGAAGAAGCACTGAACGCGGCAACCGATGACCCGATCACCGCCCTCGCCAACGCTTTGGCCAATCGCTTCTCCTTTGACCCCCTGCCGATTGCCCCACCCCACCCAATTATGGCCGTCGGATTACCGGGCCACGGCAAGACGGTGACCGTTGCTAAGCTCGCCGCACGCGCAGCCGTTGAGAATGTCTATGCGCAGATCATTTCAACAGATGCTGAACGCACAGGCGCTCAAGCGCAGGCGGAAGCTTACGCCGACTTGCTCAAAATTCCGGTCGACCATGCCGAGACAGTCGACGCGATGGGATTGGTGCTTGACCAGCGAACCGACCGTATGGGGGTCGAGGCGGCCGACCGGCGCGAAGCGTGCTTCATCGACACGGCGGCTGCGAACCCCAACACGGCGGATGGGCGCACTCACATCCAGAGGCAAATCGCAGCGGGTCAGCAAATCGCCGGCGCAGAACCCATCCTGGTGCTGGCGGCTGGCGGCGATGCGCGCAGCATGGCCGAAATCGCACAGGACTTCGCTGGCTTCGGAGTACGTCGCATGATTGTCACACAATTGGATGTGGCCCGGCGGGTTGGCAGCATTCTAGCCGCAGCTGAGATAGCGGGACTCTCTTTCGCACAAATGTCAGAAACACCCTATCTTGCCCGTGGCGTGCCAGCAGCCACACCTATTCGGCTGGCACAGATTCTTTTGGGTCGCACAGAAAAAGCACCGCTTACGGAACATATCAGTCCCATATCGGCTGACTAATTGCCAAATTTTGGCGGATTCCCTGAGCAGTTAACCTCATCCAAATTAGATGTGGGATTACGACACGCACCTCATGTACCCTAGAAATCAGTCACCCGGGAGTGGCACCGGGCGCGACGGAATGACAATTCGGGGGAAGTATAGTGAACGATATTCTTAATCAGGCCATCGCCCTGTTTCAGCAAGGCTTTGACACGGTCAATTCGATTCAGGGGTTGATCATCGCTCTCATCGCAGCATTTCTGATGCGCCGATTTGGGCAGATTATTGCCTGGACTCTAGCCGCAACAATCATCCATGAGGTGGTGTCCGGCGTACGCAGGTATCTTGCGGGTGATGCGAGCCCATTGCCAAATCTGACAGACGTGGACGGCGACCTGAAACTGATAGGAATTAGGTTCCTTGGCTACCTGGTCGCAATCACAGTGCTCTACATCGTTCGTCGGCTTGTAATGAATCGCTAACCGGCAATCAGGTGTCAGTCGCGGAAGTTTTCAAATTGAAGCGGCTGATCCCCACCCTTTTCTTTCAGGAACGCGATGACTTCTTGTAGGTCGTCGCGTTTTTTCCCGGTGACCCGCAGCTCGTCGCCTTGAATGGCAACCTGGACCTTCATCTTGGTCCCCTTGATATCCTTCACAAGCTTCTTGGCGAGATCCTTCGCAATGCCTTGTTTGATTTCTACTTTCTGACGGACACTCTGGCCGGCAGCAGGCTCAACCGATTTGTAATCGAGCATGCCGGGCTCAACACCCCGGCGCGACAGATGCCCCTGCAAGAGTTCCTGGACCTGCTTCAGCTTAAGATCATCATCGGCGTCAATCGTGATCACATCTTCGTCCAGCACAACCGCGCTTTTTGACCCTTTGAAGTCATAGCGCTGGCCGATTTCCCGCATCACATTCTGAATGGCGTTTCCGACTTCGGCCAGATCCGTTTTCGAAACAACATCAAATGACGGCATAAATGCACTCCCTCTGCCCAGGATGACGAGGGGCGCATTCTAACCAACTATGGCCGTAGGAAAAGCAGCAAACTAGCGCGTACCGACGCTGTCTATTGATTGCTCGCTTCGATATTGCCTTGACGGTGAATGTTGAGCGAAACCTCGTCCATCTCCTTTTGTTCGAGACGAACCGCTTCTTTTTTGACACGACGCTTCCGGTTTTCTTCCATCAGCTCATATTTTTTGAGGTCACGGTAGCTGTCGGCCAACTGTTCTTTGGCGTCATCAAGCTGCTTGGTGATCTCACTGATGGATTGAAGAATATTCTCGCGGCGAACCAACATTGATTTGGCAAACATCGGATAGGCAAAATGCCCGACATCCGAAATCCCTGCCTTGTCCTGTTCCGCCTGAACTTGCTTGTTCAGATCGCCTTCACGACGATGAAACTCATCCAACATGGATTCCAGGTCCGCGACCTGGCGTCGGCGTTCATCGACTTGAAATCGATGCAACCGAATTAGCGACTCTTTGTTTCTCATCACTCACCCTCCTGGGCCTCACTTGGGTCCGCTGGCTGAGCGCGCAAAATCTCTTCCAGCAAACTAAATCCAGCAGCTCTATCTGTCTGCTCAGATTTCGCCTGCGATAGGAATCCTTCCAACGCAGGCTGATAATAAATGGCCTCGTCTACTTTTCCGTCAGAGCCAGGCCGGTACGCACCCAGACGGATCAACTCTTCCATGTCGTCATACGTCGCGAGTAATTCGCGCGCTTGCCTGATCAGCTCCTGCTGTTCAGGTTCATTGCAGGACGGCATTGTCCGTGAAACAGATTTCAAAATGTTTATCGCGGGATAGCGGCCACGCTCAGCAATCGCGCGCTCCATGACAATATGCCCGTCGAGAATACCCCGTACGCTATCAGCAACGGGTTCATCGTGGTCATCGCCATCCACAAGCACCGTGAAAAGACCGGTGATCGAGCCGGCGCCGGTACCTGGTCCGGCGCGTTCCAGAAGCTTTGGTAATTCTGAGAAAACAGTGGGCGTGTAACCCTTACTTGCTGGCGGCTCTCCACTGGAAAGTCCAATCTCACGCTGTGCCATCGCAAAGCGCGTGACGCTATCCATCATGCAGAGAACTTGGGACTCCTGGTCCCGGAAATATTCGGCCAGTGCCATCGTAAGCAGGGCCGCCTGCCGCCGCATCAGCGCCGTTTCATCGGACGTCGCGACCACCACGACAGAACGCGCCAAGCCCTCGGGCCCCAAATCATCTTCTATGAATTCCTGAACTTCGCGCCCCCGCTCGCCGATCAAGCCGACAACAGCGACATCGCAAGCCGTATTTCGCGCCATCATGGACATGAGCACAGATTTGCCGACGCCTGATCCTGCAAAAATACCCATACGCTGACCGGCACAGCAGGTGGCAAAAGTATTGAGCGCCCGAACGCCCAGATCAATCGGCCCGCCAACCCGACTGCGCAGATGCGCCGGCGGAGGTGAATTCCTTAAATTGTAAGGGACCGGCCCTTGAGGCAGCGGCCCCTTGCCATCAATCGGCTCGCCCATCGCATTGACGACCCTCCCCAGCCAGGCGGCAGAGGGATGGATCGCCGGCACATTTTCCTGAATGGCGGCGTGGGCACCGACACCGATGCCCTCAAGCGACCCAAACGGAAGGCACAGCGCACGGTCTGATCGAAAACCGACAACTTCCGCGAGGATCTCGCGCCCGCCGCGCCCCGTAATCTCCACGCGGCTGCCGACACTCATGGCATGCAGAGGCCCCGCGATCTCCACCATGAGCCCTTGCACGCTCACGACGCGACCATAATAGGTAACCTCTTGAATTTCCTGGATTTCTGCCAGCAACGCGCGCAAAGAATCTGTCCCCAATCAAGCCGAAATCTCGGCTGCACCTTCTTAGGTAGGCATAATGTGCCGGAAGCCTTTAAGACGCGGTAAACCTTGGACATAACTATTGGGGATAAGCGGATCTCTTTCTTAGGGCGATCTTTATTAGGCTAACTGGAGTATGAATCCGGTATTCGAAAATTTTGTGTATTTTTTTCGATCTGATTAACCTTTGTTAACCAAATCAGCTTATGTTTCTGAATATGGATTAACCAAGGGGAGCCGGGTTGCGGTGACGTAGGGCCCGGTCAGACTTGCGATGCGAGTTCTGTTGATTGAAGACGATAGCGCGACAGCGCAGAGCATCGATTTGATGCTCAAATCCGAGGGTTTCAACGTTTACACCACCGATCTCGGTGAAGAAGGCGTCGATCTCGGCAAATTGTACGATTATGACATTATCCTGCTGGACCTGAACCTGCCGGATATGAGCGGATATGAAGTTCTTAAGACATTGCGGACAGGCAAGGTCGGAACCCCAATTCTCATTCTGTCTGGCCTCGCCGGTATCGAGAATAAGGTTCGCGGACTGGGCTTCGGCGCCGACGACTATATGACCAAACCATTCCACAAGGATGAGCTGGTCGCACGGATCCACGCAGTGGTCCGCCGGTCCAAAGGTCACTCACAATCTGTCATCACGACTGGCAAGCTAACAGTCAATCTGGACACAAAAACGGTCGAAGTTGACGCCCAGCGCGTGCACCTCACCGGCAAGGAATACCAGATGCTGGAGCTGCTTTCGCTCCGTAAGGGCACGACGCTGACCAAAGAGATGTTCTTGAACCATCTCTACGGCGGCATGGACGAGCCTGAGCTCAAAATCATTGACGTGTTCATCTGTAAGCTCCGTAAGAAGCTCGCAGCCGCCACAAACGGCGAACACTATATCGAAACCGTCTGGGGCCGCGGCTATGTGCTACGTGACCCAGTGGCTGAGGTCGAAAAGGCAACAGCCTGATCGAACAACAAGCTTCTCTCTCTGCGCTATCTGGGGGAGACGAAAGGACGCTGCTTCGGGGGGAGCGCGTCCTTTCATTTTGAGCCAACGCGCCTATCGGCAAACCAAATCCAGGCCAAAGAAAAATTGGGCGATCAGGCGACCGCTGCACCCTTCAATTCGGCAGCCGGCACATAAAGCCCGCGCTGGCCAGCTTGTGGCTTAAAGGTATCGGTGATCCCGATGACGGTTTCGGCGGCGCCAAGGAAGAGATATCCATCGGGCGCAAGCATCTGAGCCATGCGTTCCAATATCTCAGCCTTTGTCTCCTGATCAAAGTAGATCAGAACATTCCGGCAGAAGATGACATCGAACTTGCCCAGATTGCTGAAACTGTCCAGTAGGTTCAGCTTACGGTATTGCACCATGGACCGAATTTCCTGCGCCACTTCCCAGTCATTTCCTTGCTGCGTGAAATATTTCATGAGCATTTGAACCGGTAGGCCGCGTTGAACCTCAAACTGCGAGTATTGACCCAGCTTGGCCCGGCGCAATACATCTGTCGACAGATCCGTCCCGATTATCTCGCTGTTCCAGGCAGGGTTTTTCTCCGCCCATTCCCGCAAAATCATGGCAATTGAATAGGGCTCCTGCCCTGTTGAAGCCGCTGCACACCAAATCCGGAGTTTGCGATTTGAGCCGCGAGTCTCATGGAATTTCGGGAGCACGGTCTCTTCAAAGATGGTGAAAGGGGTCTTGTCCCGGAAGAAAAAGGACTCATTTGTCGTCATCGCTTCCGTGACTTCATCCAGCAGAGCTTTCGGTGCGCCAGAGCGCATTTTTTTCACGAGGCCCGAAACGTCGTCGACCCCCTGCTCGCGCGCGATCGGCAACAAACGGCTTTCAATGAGGTAGCCTTTGTTTTCACTGACGACCAGTCCGGACTCTTTTTTCAGAAAGTCGGCTAGGTAAGAAAATTCCTCAGGCGTCATACCCGCCTCCCTTCGATCAGCTTCGATGCCACCGTGGACATTTCTTTTAGTGGGACGACCTTGTGGCAAATACCCGCCTGCGCGACAGCGCCAGGCATGCCCCAGACAACGCTGGACGCCTCGTCCTGGGCGATAATTGTTCCGCCCTCAGCTTGAACGCGAATTGAGCCATCTCGTCCGTCATGCCCCATGCCGGTCAAAATGCAGACTAGCAGCGACGCGCCATAAATGGGCAGAAGGCTATCCAGCATAGGGTCCACAGCCGGCTTACAGAAATTTACCGGCGGCCCATCGTCCAGATGAATGCGGACGGAAGTACCTTCCTTTTGCATCAGCATATGTTTGCCGCCTGGGGCGACATAGATCTTCCCAGGCTCCAAAGCCATCCCTTCTTCACCCTCAATGCAGGTACGTTTCGCGCTGGTGCTAAGGTGCTCCGCGAGAATTGTTGTGAAGGTCGCCGGCATATGCTGGGTGATCACAACAGGGATCTTTGAAAGCGATGGCGACAAGGCTTCGAAGAAATCGAACAAGGCTTTGGGACCGCCGGTCGAGCTTCCTACAGCCAATATTTTCGGCTGCATTTTCGACGCAGGCTTGAACTGGAGTGGAGGCGGCGCGGCCGTAGCATCCATTTTCCCGCTTGCGATCGCAGTCTTTTCTGCAGCGAAGACGCGGCGTCTTGCTTGCGGCTTTTTGGCCTGGCCAACCGCTCTGATTTTGTCGACGAGCTCTGTTTGAAACCCTTCAGAAGCGTGACCGTCCCTTGTGGATTCAGGCTTTGGCACATAGTCCGTCGCGCCGAGCGTCAGAGCTTTAATCGAGATACTGGCATTCCGGCGGGTCAAGGTAGAAGCCATGAGGACTCGTGACGTCGGTGACGCTTCCAGTATTTTCGGAAGAGCCGTGAGACCGTCCATGACGGGCATCTCAATATCAAGAACGACGACATCCGGCTTGATACGACCGACTTGCTCAACCGCATCTTGCCCATTCCGACACCGGGCGACCACGTCCATATCTGGAAGGGCTTCAAGCCACCGGCCGATCAGGCCGCGAATGACGACTGAATCGTCGACAATCATGACTTTGATTTTGGGACCGCTGCGACGCGCGGGCTGAGATTGCTCTTTTAACGCTGACACTTTTATGCAACCTACTTAAATGAGTCCGGCTTGTGCGAACTTTGATTCAATGATCTCTTTGTCGAAGGGTTTCATGATGTATTCATTAGCCCCCGCGGTGATGGCTTCTTTGATGTGAGCCATGTCGTTTTCCGTCGTGCAGAACACGACGACCGGATCAGTTCCTCCGTCGGATTTCCGAAGAGCCTTCAGAAACTCCATGCCGTCCATCACGGGCATGTTCCAATCGAGCAGGACTGCATCAGGCATCGACCCAACACATTGATCCAACGCCTGCTGACCATCGGCAGCTTCGGCAATGGAAAAATCCATCTCCTCCAAAATCCGCCGAGCGACCTTGCGGATCACCGAGCTGTCATCAACTACCAAGCAAGTCTTCATAGTACTGTCCCTAGATTTAAGCACTAAGCCGCGATTGAACGCCCCTGGAAGTCGAGAACTTTTTCGACATCAATCAGAACCATCAGCTTGTCTTTGAGTTGCTGAACGCCCATCGATATTGATCTCCAGCGTGGGTCAAGGTTCGAAGGATTTCTTTCAAGCGATGAATCGCTCACCCGCAGCACTTCGCCAACACTATCGATCACAAGACCGTAGGACTCGCCGCGATACTCGACACCAACCGCCAAACCATTCTTGCCGTCAGAGCGAGGCGGCAAACCCAAACGTCGGCGCATGTCAATGGCGGTCACAATGCGACCGCGCATGTTGAGCACACCGGCAACCTCCGGCATAGACATCGGTACCGGCGTCACAGATTCGGGCATGAAGACGTCTTGCACCATCGGCACAGAAATACCGAATAGCTGGTCGCCTATCATGACGGTTATGTATTCCGACGTCGCGCCATCCAGAACGAAGGCATCGTCAGTCGTTTTCACAGTTTCGTCCAAACCAGTTGGCTCACTAGGCGTACTCATGCCGCTTCTCCTTCACACGTAACAATTTCGTTCACGACTTGCACCAGACCGTCGCGATCAAACTTGGCAACATAATCGTCGAACCCGGCTTCACGACCTCGATTGAGATCAGCGGCGGTTCCATGAGCTGAGAGGGCGACGAGCGGTGTTTCGGCCCAGGCGCCGTCTGACTTGACGGCTTCGGCAAACTCAAAACCGCTCATGCCAGGCATTTCAATGTCAGAGATGATGACGTCAAACTCATCACCCTTTTCACGGAGAGCCAGAGCGTCCGCACCATTGGTCACTTCCGTTACGTCATACCCGGCCATGCTGAGCATCGGCCGCACGATGGCGCGGAAGAAGGAACTGTCATCAACAAGAAGAACTTTCTTGCCATACGCAGCGGGAACGCCGGCAGGGCCTTCTTTGCGGAACCAATCCTCAAAGACCTGCGTTAGATAATGCCCAACATCGAGCACTTCCGTCGCTTTGCCTTTGACGATGGCGGAACCCATCATGCCCGGCATTTCTGACGTCAATTCGACATTCAGCTGATCCGTCACGATGTCGACAATCTCATCGACAGCAAGGCCGATTGATCTCTCATCTTCGGTGAAGACCAGCACAGGCTGGCGACCCTCGGATTTGAGCGGCGCGTCATCAACAACATTGATGATGGGCATCAGTTTGCCGCGATACTGAATGAGGCTCTGATTGTTCGAATGCTCAAGGTCAGCAACATCGAACTCTTCGAGACGCGTTACCAGCGACAGCGGCACGGCTTTTGGCTCTTCAGAACCAGCGCGGAAGACCAGAAGTGACATCTCTCCGTCGACACCACTGGATCCTTCTTCCTCGGCGTCAGCTTTATCAGACGCCTCGGAGAGTTCACTCGTGATCGACTGCGCAATGCCATTCGGGTCAACAATCATGATGACACTACCGTCACCCAGGATCGTATTACCGGAGAACATTGTGATGTCGCGAAGAATAGATGCCGCTGGCTTGACGACAATCTCTTCCGTGTCGAAAACGCTGTCGACGACGATGCCGAACTGCTGATCACCCACATGGGTCACAACGATAAAGGCTTCTTCGTTCTCGGCTGTACGACGCACGGGCTCAGGATTTGAGTTCGCAGCGTCAATTGCCTCCACATCCGTCTCTTCGGCGGTTTCCCCTTCGACAATCTCTTGCGGTACCGGAGCTTCGCGGTCAAGCTGCAGCAGGTCATCCATGAACACAAGCGGCAACAGATGATTGCGAAGCCGCAGGACCGGCGTCTTATTGATATGTTCGATCCGATGTTCGCTGTCTGCCTTCGCACGCACCAGCTCAACGACAGCCAGCTGGGGAATAGCAAACCGTTCACCCGCCGACTCAACGATCAACGCTGAGACAATCGCAAGTGTAAGAGGGATCTTGATAGTGAATGTGGATCCCTTGCCTGCCGCAGTCCGCAGATCAATCGAGCCACCAATCAGTTCGATGTTGGTGCGTACAACATCCATGCCTACGCCACGGCCAGACACGCTTGTGACCTCAGCCGCCGTTGAAAGACCCGGATGAAAAATGAAGCGACAGATCTGTTGTTCCGTCAGCTTTTCGAGCTCGGCTTCCGTGGCAAGGCCATTGGACGCAACTTTTTGCTTGATACGCTCGACGTTGAGCCCGCGCCCGTCATCTTCGATCTCGATGATGATGTGACCGCCTTCATGATAGGCACGAAGCGTGACCCGACCTTTTTCAGGTTTTCCGGCAGCAATCCGTTCATCAGCCGTCTCTAGACCATGGTCGGCAGAGTTACGGACCATATGGGTGAGCGGATCTTTGATGAGATCAAGCACCTGACGGTCCAGCTCTGTGTCGGCCCCGACCATTTCGAGGTCAATTTTCTTATCGAGTTCTTTGGACAGATCACGAATGATGCGCGGCAGTTTCTGCCATGCATTCCCGATGGGCTGCATCCGCGTTTCCATTACAGCACCCTGCAACTCGCCGGTCACATTGGAAAGCCGCTGCAGCGGTACTTTGAATTCGCTGTCGTCCAAGCGGCGGACCATCTCCATGAGCTGATTGCGTGTTAGCACCAACTCTGAGACCATCGTCATCAGGTTCTCAAGCGTATCCACATTAACCCGAATGGATTGAGCGGCGACTGACCCCTCTTTCTTTGGGGCGGCCTCACTCGATCTCGCATCAGCTTTGGGTGCATCCGCTTTTGGCGCTTCTGCCTTCGGAGCTTCAGCGACCGGAGTAGGCTCTGGCTCTGAAGGTGCTGCCGCTTCCAGCTCCGCAGGAGATGGAACCATGTCTTCCGGACCTTCCGCTTCCTGGAATGCGCGTTCGAGCTCTTCCTCGGAAACCTCACCGGGGCGCAACTCGCGTTCAGGCTGCGCTGGTTCGACGGGAGCTTCGGGTTCCGCGGCAAGCGCTTCTGCAGGCGCTTCGATCGTCGTGCCACCCTCTGACAGGACCACCAGCTTGTCGATCAAGTCAGAGTCGGCGCCTTCCGGCTCCGCCTCCGTCGCCTCCAACTCGCCAAGAATCTCTTTAATGCGATCAATCGAGTGAAGAATGATGGTCACGCCATCATCTGTCACCGCCATGCCATCTCGATACTTGCCCATCAGGGTCTCAGCGGCATGCGCGAGAGCCTCCAAACGTGGCAAGCCTAGAAAGCCGCAGGTCCCTTTAACCGTGTGAACCAGGCGGAAAATATTGCTGAGAATCTCATCATTATTTGGTTCTTGTTCGAACTTGACGAGTTCAACGTCAACGACATCAAGACTTTCATTGGTCTCGGTCAAGAATTCACTTAGCAGATCGTCCATCTCAGCCCCTCATTTAAGCCTGCTTGAAAGCAGTGACTTAGCCTCGGTCCTTGTCGATCGGACCATTGACATTGGGGAGATCGTGCCTGTGAACTGTTAAAAAGCTCTGAAAATACCGTCCTTTTGGTTTACGAAACGAGCCGGAAGAGAAGTTTCAGACGCAATTTGGTCGCCATGTGCCCCTCACACGGGGGTGATATTAGGCGCGCGCTCAGGGCATCGGTGCATGTCAAAAGGAGAGGTTTGGAGGCTGTTTAGTTGATCGCAGCCGCGATGAGCTTGAAATCTTCGCCATCCATGGCTGCTGAGATATCCATTTTGCATTCGCGAGCGACAAGCCCGGTGAAGTAAGGCTGAATGGCCCGGGCATCGAGCACATCGTCCACTGACCGTCCATTGAGAAACCGCTCAGTTTCAGTGGGCACGCGCGCGTTGATCCCTTTTGAGACCAGTGAGAAAGTTGGCCGTTCAGGGTCCCCGGATATCTCTAGAGAGATGTTGCCACCGCGAGGAATGGCGGCGAGGGCAATCAGGATCATGTTGAGCAGCAGTTTTACGAGATCTTTGGGCATCACTGCTGATGGGCCGTCCCACGTCATCTCAGCCTTTTCATGGGCGACAAAACCCATCGCAACATCCTTGGCATCGTTCAGGTCCAGAGATGCGCCTGCAGACCCGGCTGCGCCAAAAGCCAAACGGGCAAATTGTAGCTTCGACGATGCCTGGGTCGCACTCTTTTGAATGAGCTCCATGGCGTAGCGCTGCATCTCAGCATCGTCTTCATCTTCCAAGACTTCCAGGCCGTTGGTGATTGCGCCGACCGGGCTGATCACATCATGGCAAACGCGGCTGCATAAAAGGGCCGCCAAATCCAATGCCTCAATCTCGTTTGCCTGTTCCATCAAGCCCCCCAGGGTTAACCATCCGCCATGGCCGCTGATACCATTTCTAGCGCGTTTCGGCCAACCCTGTTCCGCCGCGACGGTGCTCACAAAAGACCAATTGACCTATCACCCCGGAAAATGCTGTTCTCCCGCCTTTCTAAGCGATCAATTTGTAAGGAACGCGCGCGTGACAAAGTTTCAAGGCGACCGGGATCGGCTGATGGAGGCACTCTGCCGAATCGCTGTGAGGGCGGGTGCCGCCATCATGGATCACTACGCGACCGAGATTGTTGTCAGTGAGAAGGACGATAAAACGCCAGTGACCGCCGCTGATCAGGAAGCCGAGGACATCATCCTGCCAGCGCTTGCCGAGGCTGCACCGGGCATTCCTATTGTCTCCGAAGAAGCAACGGCGGCGGGAGCGAAGCCCAACGTTGGTCCCGCCTTTTTCCTGGTGGACCCTCTCGATGGGACACGAGAGTTCATCAATAAGAACGGTGAATTCACGGTCAACATTGCGCTCATCGAAGATGGCCGGCCAACAATGGGTGTTGTCTATGCGCCAGCCAAAAACCGAATGTTCTATTCGGCAGGTCCAAGCAATGCGTTCGAGTTGGACATCGCACCGAATGCTGAAGGCTCTTTGGATGCTGACGCAAAACCGACACCGCTTAACGTGCGCCCGGCCGACCCAAAAGGAATGACCGCCGTCGCCAGCAGATCTCATCGCGACCACAAAACGGAGGAATACCTGTCGATGTACAACATCAAAGATTTCCTCAGCGCTGGGTCATCACTCAAATTCTGCCTAATCGCAGCGGGGGAAGCCGACATCTACCCACGGCATGGACGCACAATGGAATGGGATACCGCCGCAGGACATGCAGTTCTTGCAGGCGCAGGCGGACGTGTAGATGAGATGGACGGGACGCCGCTCAAATATGGCAAGCTCGAACGAGGCTTGGACAATCCCTACTTTGTCGCAAAAGGCGGCGTTGCTTGAGGACCGAGCGAAGCCTTTAGCCCGCAGCGATATCTTCGAGACGATCGAGGTCCTTGAGCTCAATGACCCCTTTGTCTGCCAAGTGGATCACACCGGCAGTTTTAAGCTTCGTGACGGTCCGGCTGACGGTCTCTACCGTGAGCCCAAGATAGTCTCCCATATCTGTCCGGCTCATGGGTACCGCGAGCTTGGTCGGACTGTCGCCTCTGTCTTCGGCACGCGCACTCAGCCAGAGCAAAAAAGACGCTAGCCGTTCCTGCGCCGTCTTCCGCCCCAAAAGCAGCATCTGTTCCTGAGCAGACGCAATGCCCCGCGTTGCGACTTGCAGCAGCTTGCGGCCCAGTGGTTGTGACTCGCCGGCCAGCACCTCAAAGGTGCTCCGCGGCATTTGACACAGCTTCACGTCTTCCAAAGCTTCGGCGGTAACAGAGTGCTCATCCGCGAAGGTCAGCCCCAGGAAATCACCTTTAAACAAGAAACCGGTCACCTGCCGGCGGCCATCTGCAAGCAGCTTGTAAAGCTTCAGTGAACCCTCCAAGACCACATAATAGGCCTCATTGGGGTCGCCTTCGAAGAACAAGCACTCGCCCGTTGCCAACACCCGCTCGCGGTTGACACTCGCAAGTTCCGCGAGCTCAGAATTGTTTAAAGCAGCACAGATCGCTCGAGCGCGCACATCACAATTCGAACACGCGTCAGCGGAGTCGATAGCGACGCCGCCAGAACGACATTCCACACCCATATCAGAGATCATCTTCATGACAGACCACCCCGCCGATCCGCACAGGTCTGTTGGCAGACCTGTTTCCTACATTCAGCATCTGTAAAATTAGGCTGTTTGGTGCCCCCCCGCAAGGGAGGACTCATGCGCAATTGACGCAGGCCAGGCTGCATTCAACCGCCTAAACGCCCCAAAAACTAGGCAAACCACTCGATGGTTTTACTTCTGGACCCAGGCGCCCGAGGCATCTTGCACATACTGACCGGGCGGCGTCTGTCCGATAATTTTCGCCCCGGCCAGTGCCTCAACATCTGCAAGGGTTGATCCGGGCGTCGACTGGGCAATCTCACGATACCGGTCACGCCTTTTCAGGTTGATGTCCTGCACGAGCCGCTGTGTGGCAGCGTCAGCACCCGGCGATACAATGCCCAGATAGCCATCCCTTTTTTCACCAACAATACCCGCTGCCTTGGCATCATCCAAAGCGTCGGCATAGGCCACAGGCGAAAACAGCGTTACGGCAAAGGCCATTCCAACAAGGGCCACCAGCATGCGAAATTTTGAAACAGGTTTTCTCATTGCGCCCTCCCTAGAACAGGTCCGGATTTTCGGCAAGGAGATCATCTAATTCGCGATCAACCTTGACCCGGATCTCCTGTTCGATTTTTACATTCAGATTAATCTCAATAGGCTTATCCGGCGCTTCGATTTTCACCGTCGGCTGGCAGGCTGCTAATGAGCAGACAACAACACCTGCCACAACGGGCAGACCAATGCGTTTTTCCATCATGGTAATAACCCTATCACACAGAGCATGAACCGAGCCTGAATGGCCAAACCCAGCGTGAAGCCTCCCCGCTCTCTTTGTCATTGATCGCTATCTCCTTTGCCCCGAATAAGGTCAATCGCATTCGATCCCAGCGTAGCAGACCGAAGCAACTCCGCAAACGAGGCTTCGGTGTTGATATTGATAGCGAACGGATACCCGTCATAGAGGTCCGGGTTCGCGCCCTCAAGGTTTAGGCGCAGGGTGAGGCGGTCTTGTGCGTTCCCATCAAGCGCCAATGTGAGTCCGGTATACTGAAAATTCTCTAGCGCCTGAAAAACCAGAGCGCCCTGACCGCCACCGACAGCATCTGTACCATTGCTTTTGTAGGACAGCTGGCCCGACTCACCGGCGGTGAGAAGACCTCCGGCAATGATTGGATCACCATCGCGAATAGTGACAGGAACGCGACCACTGATAACACCCGTACCGCTCGCCCCATCGAGCGCAAGCAGATTGATAAAAGCGGCGAGATCAACCTGATCAACGGAGAGTTCAAATGCCTGCTCAGAGGCACCGGGCTCAATCGCACCAGAGGAGAGTGCAATCGTGCCCCCAGCAAACGGCCATGCGGCGTTTTCGACGGTTACGCCTCCCTTTCCGTCAAGACTAAATGTCACAACACCGTCTGTTAGGAGCAATCCGGCGTCAACCGACGCGACATCCAGCCGCTGGCCTTTGGCGGTGCGGGGCGGAAACAGGCTGTCAAATGCAAGATCTCCCCGCACACCCTCAATACGCGCGGCCTCCGTACTCAAGCCAAGGTCATCAAGGCGCACTTCCGCCGAACCGCGGACAGCACCTTGCTGCCAACGCAACTTCGCCTTGCCGTTGGTACTACCGACAACGTTCGTCACTACCCCCTTGAACACTGGAAGCAGCGTCTGGGGCTGAAGGCCAGCCTCAGAAAAGATGAGAGGTCCCAGGGTGACATCAGCGCGGCCAGCTGCGTCATTGATGCTGTGTGTCCCCTCAACAGAAGCGATAAGTGAGAGTGTTGCCGCGTCTGAAATCAGCAGGTCGAAGGCAGCGCCATCACCAGACACCCCCCCGTCGCCAACCACGCCCAACCGAGCGAACCGCTTAACTTCTGCGAGATCGACGACGGTTCCTCGGCTAAGACGCCATGTTCCCTGCAGTGAAGAGAGATCGTCGAACACAAGCTCAATGTCCGCTCGATCAAGGGACACAGCCTGCCCTGGAAGAACAACGCCCGCTGCAGCCGTCTGGAGCCGCAATCCGAGCTTGTCTGCTAAGACCACGTCTGCCAGAACCTCCTGGAGCTGGGCTTCAAGCAAAGTTTCACCAAAATCGCTTCGCAATACGACCGGCACCGCCTCTGTACGCAGGGAAATGCCTCGCTCCGGCGGCCATGAAACCTCCCCGGTGGCCGTTGTGACGCAAACACGGGTCGAAAACGGCGTCAGGACTACACCACTCAGATTGAGATCACCGACAGCAGCCAGCAAGCATCCGTCGGCCGGCGTGAACTTGAACCCCCGTCCATCCTGTTCAACAACACCACCGCCGCTTACCGCAATCGTGCCCTGAGGAACATCCAGCGTTCCTTGGAAGGACGTCACGGAAATAGAGCCCACGTCAAACGCGCCACCACCGCCACCAGCGCCCCCGAACAGAGGCAGCAACGGACCGGGGTCCAGCCCGTCAGCATCTGCTTGCAGAGCAACGGATACACTTCCGATGTCGATGCCCGCCAGGCGTTGGTCAAACAAACCAGCAAGCGTGAAATGGACGCTAAGGTCTTCTACCAGGAGTGCGGGGCGCGACAGATCACCCACACGGAGTGTCCCGATGCGAGCACCTCCGAACCCAACTTCTTTGACCGTAACATCAAACTCTGCGAACCCCGCCTGGGTAAGGGCGCTCCGTATCTGTTCCTCAATCAGCGCGACACGTGCCGACCACCAATAGGAGCCAGTGGCACCCACACCGATGATCAGAAGGGCGAGCATCGACCAGGTCAGCCAGCGCCAACGTCCATTCTTATTGCTCTGCTCCGAACTTGTGCTCACACGGGTGGTCTTTCTCGACACCAGCGTTCTGCAATGGGCAGAAAGGTGTCTTTTGTTTGCCGATTTTTCGCCACACTAGCGTGGTGACATGGTTGCTTGTGGGACTGCCAGATATTCTCTACGAATTGGCAGGTTAAGCGCTCCTGCTTCTACCGCATAGAGGTGATGCAGGATATCGGACCGCCCGGCGCACCCAAGGCAGATATGGGGACAGCCATGTTGACAGCACTATTTCTTCGACGAAACAAAACCAAGGCGATGACTCTTGCCTTTGCCGGCCTACTCACACTGGGCTCACCGGCAGCACAAGCAGATGGCGAACAAGCACCCCCGACAGAGTCTGATCCGAAATACTCAGAAGAAGAAATCTACGCAGCAGCTTCAGAATTCTTTGGGGGCACCGCTGAGGGTTTGGCGGAAGTTGTCCATCGTATATTTGCCGAAAATGGCGAGCCTAATGCGTACATCCAGGGCGAAGAAGGCAGCGGCGCCATCGTCGTGGGCGCACGGTATGGAGACGGCACGCTGGTTATGAAGGCTGGCCCAACCGCCAAGGTTTTTTGGCAGGGCCCGTCGGCAGGGTGGGATTTTGGCGGCGACGCCGCGAAAACCTTTACATTGGTCTACAATCTGCCAAACAAGGATGCGATCTATCAGCGTTTTCCCGGTGTTACTGGAAGTGCCTTTTTCGTAGGCGGCATTGGCGCAAATTATCAGCAAAGAGGCGATATCATTCTGGTTCCCATGAGGGCTGGCGTCGGTCTCCGTCTTGGCGCAAATGTGGGATATTTGAACTACACACGAGAGCGCGACTGGCTTCCTTTCTAGCGCGGACACGCTCGGCAAACATTCATGCAATCTTTCAAGGGCGGTCATTTAAAGTGGCAGCCCTTTTGCGTATCATATGATCGTTAGGTATATGGCGTGCCGCTTGGGCAGGTTTCCCATTGAGTTTGTATAAAGTGAGAGTGCGAGCGATCTGATGTCCGAAAGTCTGCTTTTCGCCATATTAGGCTTCCTTATCGCGTGTCTCCTCGGAACCGTCTTCGCGAGCTTCCTTTGGCGCAGAGCGGTCACGGTCACCACCCGCAAAATCACTGAAGATGAAAATTTCGCCGCGATGGACGAGGTAGCGGACTTGAAAGCCGATCTTCGCTCCGCCCGAAACGGCCTTGCGACAAAGGATCGGGAAATCAGCGAAGCCCAGGTGAGAATAGCCGACGCAGAAGCAGCCCTCTCCGAGGCTCAGTCTTCAAGCGAAGGAACCACGGAGCAGCTGAAGGGCGAGCTCGAAAACGCAGGCAAAGCACTGGAGACAGCACAAAACGAACGCGATGCTGCCCTGGCCGCGCTTTCGGACAAAGACAGCGAAACGAAGGCAGCACTCAGTGCCAAAGACAGCGAAATAGAGAATGTTCGCGCCAGGGTGACCCTTCTCGAAAACGCCATCCGCTCGTTGGCGAAAGAAACGTCGCTTCTGGACAAAGAACCGGATGCCGGACAAATCGCCGCTGGCGCGCCTGCCCCCTCCGAGGAGGAAACTGTGGCTGCCGAGCCCATCGAGCCCCAAACTGCGGAAAAGCCGGAGGTGGCGGATGAACAGCCCGGGGAGCCGGATCACGCTTCCTCCGGCGAGGCAACCTCAGAGGACGAAAAGCAAGAAGAGACGCGAAAACCAGCCCCCGAACCTGCATTGGCGGTCAACCGTTCTCTAGAGGAGCGCATTGAAGCCCTCAAACAGGGCGAGGGGTCGAGCGCTTAACATCTCGACACTCGCATCCTTTTGACAGACCGGCTGACAATCTGTCGCGCGTCATTATTCCACAACAAAATCGAGTGAAAGTGCCTTGCAGCGACTCATGCGCCGTCGCATGCTGAATTCGCCATAATCCCGGTGGGGATAAATGGCGGTTTTCTTCGGAAAATCGGCTGTCCAATTGATCTACGGCAAGTACGTGGCCCCCGAGTCGATCTAAAGAAGACCCAGGCAACAAGGTTTAGGAGATCTACTATGGCGGCTTCCCAAGAAGCGGCCCCAGGCACAGTGACAGCGGCGTCTTTCGGCGTTGGCGGTCTCTTTGTGGTCGGTGCGCTCATTTCTATGTTCATTGCGGCGGGGACACATGACAGCGTCATGGCGTTTCACGCAGCCATTTTCATTCTCTTCTTCGTGCTGGGTATTTTTGCCATCGGCAAACGGCATTTCGATGCGCTGGAAAGGCCTCCGGAACCCCCGGCGCGCGACGGCATTGCCTATCATGACGGCCCAATCCGGGTCGCAACCATCGCAGCGCTCTTCTGGGGAATTGCCGGTTTTCTGGCCGGTCTTGTCATTGCGCTTCAGCTGGCATTTCCAGTGCTCAACTTCGATCTGCCCTGGCTGAACTTCGGACGCCTTCGTCCCCTGCACACATCTGCGGTGATTTTCGCTTTTGGCGGAAATGCTCTGATCGCAACATCTTTCTATGTGGTCCAACGGACCTGCAAAACTCGGATCGCCGGAGATCTGGCCCCCTGGTTTGTTGTCTGGGGCTATCAGCTCTTCATCGTTCTGGCCGCAACCGGCTATTTGCTGGGTGTCACCCAGGGCAAGGAATATGCGGAACCTGAATGGTATGTGGACCTGTGGCTCACCATCGTCTGGGTCGTCTACCTGCTGGTTTTCCTGGCGACACTGGCGAAGCGGAAAGAACCCCACATCTATGTGGCGAACTGGTTCTATCTCGCTTTCATCGTCACCATTGCCATGTTGCATCTGGTGAACAATGCCGCCATCCCGGTCTCTCTTACCTCGCCAAAGTCTTACATCATCTGGTCCGGCGTGCAGGACGCGCTGATCCAGTGGTGGTACGGACACAACGCGGTTGGCTTCTTCCTGACCGCAGGCTTCCTTGGCATGATGTATTACTTCGTGCCGAAACGGGCGGAACGGCCGGTCTATTCCTATCGTCTCTCCATCGTTCACTTCTGGGCACTCATTTTCCTCTACATCTGGGCAGGCCCGCACCATCTGCACTACACCGCCCTGCCCGATTGGGCGCAGACGCTTGGCATGACCTTTTCGATCATGCTGTGGATGCCATCCTGGGGTGGCATGATCAACGGTCTGATGACCCTCTCAGGCGCCTGGGACAAGCTCAGAACCGACCCGGTCATCCGTATGCTGGTGGTCTCTATCGCCTTCTACGGCATGTCCACCTTTGAAGGACCCGTCATGTCCATCAAAGCGGTGAACTCTCTCAGCCACTACACAGACTGGACCGTGGGCCACGTGCACTCAGGAGCCTTGGGCTGGGTCGGGTTTGTCTCTTTCGGGGCGATCTACTGTCTGGTGCCATGGTTGTGGAACCGGAAGCAGCTTTATTCCCTTGCCCTGGTGAACTGGCATTTCTGGATCGCCACGCTCGGCATCGTTCTCTACATCACGGCCATGTGGGTGTCCGGCATCCTTCAGGGCTTGATGTGGCGGGCGTATGACAGCCTGGGTTTCCTCGAATATTCCTTCGTGGAAACCGTGGAAGCCATGCACCCGTTCTACGTCATCCGGGCGATGGGCGGTGGGCTCTTCGTTATCGGCGCGCTCATCATGGCCTACAACATCTACATGACCATCCAGGGTCGTGTACGTGAAGGCGAAGCCATGGAACCTGCACCAGCCGGTGACGGCCAACTTGCCGCCGTCGGCGCGAAATAAGGAGGAGAGGTTCTATGTCTAGATTTTCACATGCCACTATTGAGAAAAACTCGATCCTCCTGCTGGTCCTGACTCTGATCGCCGTGTCGATCGGCGGTCTGGTCGAGATCGTGCCCACCTTCCTCATCAAGACCACCGTCGAAGATGTAGAAGGCGTTCGGCCCTACACGCCGCTTGAACTGGCAGGACGGGACATCTACGTGCGTGAGGGCTGCTATGCGTGTCACAGCCAGATGATCCGGTCTCTTCGTTCAGAAGTGGAACGCTACGGACACTACTCGCTTGCCGCGGAAAGCAAGTACGACCATCCGTTCCAATGGGGGTCGAAGCGAACTGGGCCGGACCTCGCCCGGGTCGGCGGCAAATATTCCGACGAATGGCATCGGGTCCACATGGCCGATCCGCGCGCGGTCGTGCCGGAATCAGTGATGCCGGGATACCCCTTCCTGGCAGAAACACCACTGGCAACCCACGATATGCAGAACAGCCTGAAAGTGCTGGCTCTGTTGGGCACGCCTTACTCGGAAGAGATGGTGGCCGAGACACTGGCCGACATCTACGTCCAGCAAAATCCGGACGAAGACTATGACCCGTTGGTCGAACGCTACCCCGGGGCCGTCGTCTCTAATTTTGACGGCAACCCAGAAGTGGTGACCGAGCTCGATGCCATCATCGCCTACATGCAGATGCTGGGCACGCTGGTGGATTTCTCCACCGTCGAACGCGCCACACTGGTGCAATAGGAGAGGATTGATGGATTACGAAACCTTCTCACTCTTTGCCGGCACCTGGGGCCTCGTTCTTCTGGTTGTCATGTTCATAAGCGCAATGGCTTATGCGTTCTGGCCCTCCAACAAGGAGAAATTTGAGCACGCCGCTCAATTGCCGCTTGAGGCAGACACTAGTTCCGATAAGGGAGATACCCGGTCATGACAGACTCACCCCACACAGATGACGTGACCGGCGTCGACACAACCGGTCATCAATGGGACGACATTCATGAGCTGAACAACCCGCTGCCGAAATGGTGGGTCTACAGCTTCTACGCCAGCATCGTCTGGTCCGTCCTCTATTGGATCGTCATGCCCGCCTGGCCCATTTTCATGAACGGCGCCTGGACCTATACGGGCGGCGTCATAGGCTATGACCAGCGCGTGGTCGTCGAAAACGACATTGCTGAAGTGGCAGCCGGCCGCCAGGTCTATATGGACCAGATCGGTGCTCTGGAGCTTCCCGCCATTCAGCAGAACGCGGAACTCATGGAGGTGGCTCTCGCCGGTGGCCGCGCCGCCTTTGGCGACAATTGCGCACCCTGCCATGGGTCTGGCGCGCAAGGCTTTGTCGGATACCCCAACCTCAATGACGATGACTGGATCTGGGGCGGAACGCTGGAAGACATCCACGTCACGCTCAAACATGGCATTCGCTGGGAAGCGGACGACGATACGCGGTTCAACGCCATGCCCCGCTACCTGGCGGACGGCATTTTGACCCGTGACCAGGTGAACGACGTGACCGACTATGTCCTCACCCTGTCGGGCACGGCGGAGATCACAGAAGCCGCGACGCGCGGCTCAGAAATCTTCGCGAGAGAATGCACCACCTGTCACATGGATGGCGGCATCGGCAACCAGGAACTGGGCGCACCCAACCTTGCGGACGCCATCTGGCTCTATGGCGGCGACCGGGCCTCTGTTTATGAAAGCATTGCCAATGCCCGCGCTGGTCAAATGCCTGCATGGGGCGATCGGCTGGATCCGGTGACGGTGAAACAGCTCGCGCTCTACGTACATTCTTTGGGCGGCGGCGAGTAAGAAACACAAGATCGGGCGAGGCTTTTCACAAAGCCTCTCCCGCACAGGTGGTCGACATTTTTCCCTGTAGGCAGATTGCCGCAGCGGCCCTTCGCCACGGCGAAAAACAGTCGGTCATTCAGTACATAATCCTCGGCGCCTGGATGGGAGGCCCGCATAGCGAAGGCACGCGCCAGAGGTGACCAACCCGCTGAATGTCAGCGGCAAATATGAGGCGGATATGACCAGCAATGCGTCAACAGCCGGACCTGAAACTGCAGGAGCAGGACTGACCTCCCTAATCGGTGAGGCTGAAAAGCTCGCAAACCCGCACGGGGTTGAAGGAGAAACCGCAACCGCGGTGAACTCTGAAAAGAACCGATCTCTCTATGCAAGCCGGATCAAGATCTACCCAAAGCTGGTGCACGGGCGCTACCGATTGATCAAATGGGTCGTGATGGCCATCACGCTGGGCATCTACTATGTCACACCCTGGATCCGCTGGGACCGCGGTCCCTTTGCTCCGGATCAGGCGGTCCTCCTCGATTTCCCCCATCGCCGGTTTTATTTCTTCTGGATCGAAATCTGGCCGCAGGAAGTTTACTACCTGACAGGACTCCTGATCCTCGCCTCGGTGCTGCTCTTTCTGGTGACCTCCCTCGCGGGGCGTGTCTGGTGCGGCTATACCTGCCCGCAGACCGTGTGGACCGATCTCTTCATCTACATAGAACGCTTGATCGAAGGGGATCGCTCAGCGCGCATCCGCTTGGACAAGTCGTCCTTCTCCTTGAACAAGCTCGTTCGGAAGGTTTCCAAACATGCCGTTTGGTTGATTGTCGCTGTCGCGACCGGCGGAGCCTGGGTCTTCTATTTTGACGATGCACCGACCCTCGCCGCGAACCTTTTGACTTTCAGCGCAGATCCCGTCGCCTATCTTTTCATCGCGATCTTTACCGCCACGACCTACGTGTTCGGCGGCCTCGCTCGCGAGCAGGTCTGCACCTACATGTGCCCCTGGCCACGCATCCAAGGCGCCATGTTCGACGACGAGTCATTCCTCGTCACCTACAAATATGATCGCGGCGAACCGCGCGGGCCCCACAAGAAAAACACCTCATGGGACGGGCGTGGAGACTGTATCGACTGCGGACAGTGCGTAGCCGCCTGCCCTATGGGCATTGATATTCGCGACGGCATGCAACTGGAATGCATTCAATGCGCGCTGTGCATTGATGCCTGTGACGACATCATGGCCAAGGTCGGACGCCCCCGCGGACTGATCGAGTATGATACGCCCGCCAACATGGATCGGCGCATTGCGGGAGAGAAAGAGCGCATCCATATCTTCCGGCCAAGAACAGTCATCTATATGGGTGTGCTGGTGCTCGTAAGCGCGATCATGTTTTTCTCACTCGCGACCCGCAGCGCCATTGACCTGAACATCTTGCGCGATCGAAACCCGCTCTTTGTACAGCTTTCCGACGGCAGCATCAGAAATGGCTATACGGTCAAGATCATCAACAAGATACATGAGGAACAGGCCTTCTCCATCCGCATTGAAGGCTTGCCTTCGGCACGCCTGGTTCAGCAAGGCGTAAGTGCGGGCGACAGCGTGCGAACAGCGATTGCGCCGGACAGCCTGAAAGACATCAAGACATTTGTCATTCTCCCACGCGACGCCTTAGGCTCCCTGGATGATGGGGAAGCAACCCTGCGATTTATTGTCGAGAACACGGCAACAGGCGAGACCGTCTCCAATGACACAAGTTTCAGGGGTCCAAGATGAGCATCGACACAAGCGCTGACAAGGTCTGGACCGGCCGCCGCATTTTAATCGGACTGAGCGCCTTTTTCCTCTCCGTGTTCGCGGCCAACGCCATCATGGTCTTCTATGCGCTGACCACCTTCGATGGCGTTGAGACCGACGACGCCTATAGGAAAGGCCGGGCCTACAACCATGTGCTGGAAGCAGAAGCCGCCCAAGCCGCCCTTGGCTGGACAACCTCGATTGAGACCATGACCTCCGGGTCGGACACCGGCGTGTCGGTCTACGCAACGGTAAGGGTAACAACAGACGAGGGTCTGGCCGCTTCGTTGCACAACCCAACCCTGACATTTTGGCGCCCGACGGTGCAGGGCATGGATGCTGATGCTGTCGTCACGGATGCAGGCGATGGGACATATCAGGGCGTCGCGCAATTACAGCGTCCCGGGAACTGGATCGTACGGCTCAATGCAGAGACATCAGAAGGTCGGCCCTATGTCTATGAACAACGCTTATTCATAGACCCAGAAGCCGGTTAAACCGCATGACAGACACCACCCTCGATCCAAACCTCTTTGTGCGTGGAGATGATGAAACCGCCCACATTGATCTTGTTGTGGAAGGCATGCATTGCGCCGGGTGCATGCAAAAAATCGAAAGAGGGTTGGGCGCGCTGCCGGGTGTCACCAATGCCAGATGCAATCTGTCGACCAAAAGGGTCGCTGTTACGTGGCAGCGCGGTCAAACAACAGGCGACGGTGTTGTCGCCGAACTCGGATCGCTCGGCTTCAGCGCGGTTCCTTTCGATCCCAAACTTGTCGGCGCGATAGACGAGACGGAAGCGAGCCGCCTGCTCCGCGCCATGGGCATTGCAGGCTTCGCAGCCGCCAATGTCATGCTTCTGTCGGTTTCGGTCTGGTCCGGCCTGGTCAGTGACATGGAGCTTGAAACCCGGGCCCTGTTCCATTGGCTTTCAGCGCTTATTGCTCTGCCCGCCGTCGCCTATGCTGGGCGGCCCTTTTTTGGCTCCGCCTGGACGGCGTTAAAAATGCGGACGACAAACATGGATGTGCCAATCTCCCTCGCCGTCTTGTTGGCCTGTACCATGAGCCTCGTCCAGACACTACAGAATGCTGAGCACGTCTATTTTGACGCAAGCATTACCCTCCTCTTTTTCCTTCTGATTGGACGCTATCTGGACGTTCAGACCCGCGCCAAGGCCTGCTCTGTCGCGCAGAACCTGCTGGCATTGCGTGCTGTTGCAGCGACGCTGGTGGAGCCAGACGGCAAGACACGGGCTGTGCCCGTAGACACGCTGGAGCCGGGAATGATCGTCTCTGTCGCGGCGGGTCAGCGCTTACCGGCGGACGGGATCATCACAGAAGGCCAGAGCGATATCGACACGAGCCTCGTGACAGGCGAAAGCCTGCCTAGGAATGCGGACACAGGCACCCCTGTATATGCGGGCACGTTGAACCTCTCCGCCCCTCTTCTGGTGAAGGTAACAGCCAAAGACGAGGCCTCGCTCCTCGCGGAAATTGTGCGGCTCATGGAGTCCGCCGAACAGGGCCGCGCGGGTTATGTGCGCCTAGCCGACCGGATTGCGAGCAAATATGCGCCGACGGTCCACGCGCTGGCTGCGGCAACGCTCCTGCTTTGGATCGCGCTGGGCGCTGGCTGGCAGGTGGGCCTCATGAACGCCATCGCTGTCCTGATCATCACCTGCCCCTGCGCGCTGGGTCTTGCGGTCCCGGTGGTTCAGGTGGTCGCAAGCGGCCGATTGCTAAAGCTCGGCGTCCTTGTCAAAGCGCCCGACGCCCTGGAACGGCTGGCACAGATCGACACCATTGTGTTCGACAAGACCGGCACACTGACGCTCGGCGAACCCACGCTTACAAATGCGAACGACATCGCACCGAACGATCTCGCACTGGCGGCAGCGCTTGCATCACGAAGCAACCACCCGCTTGCCCGCGCCGTTTCTGCAGCGGCTGATGGGATGGACCTACCGACCGTCACGGACATCACAGAGACACCAGGCTTTGGTGTCGAGGGCGAAATTGCCGGACAGGCTCTGCGCCTCGGAAGCCGGGTCTGGACAGGGGCGCAGGCTCCGGCTGCGTCGGGGCCTGAGCTCTGGCTGCGTAGCGGGTCAGAAGAGCCCATCCAATTCACCTTTGCGGACCTGCTCCGAGACGATGCGAAGGCAGTGGTTGCTGAACTCCGCAAATCATACGACGTGGTTCTCTTGTCCGGCGATCAGACGCCGGTTGCTAAATCCATCGCCAAGGAACTCGGCATTGCAAACTGGGCAGCGGAACAAACACCGGCAGACAAGATCGCTAAAATCGACGCCATGACGGGCGCGGGTAAAACTGTTCTGATGGTGGGTGACGGGCTGAACGACGCACCAGCATTGAAAGCGGCCCATGTCTCCATCTCGCCGTCGAGCGCCGCCGACATTTCGCAGACAGCTGCAGACTTTGTGTTTCAAGGCACGGGGCTTCAAGCTGTGGCAGACACGCTCGATACAGCGATGCGTTCGCGGCGCCTGGTGTTCCAGAATTTCGGATTGGCCATCGGGTACAACTTTGTCGCTGTCCCTCTCGCTGTGATGGGCTTTGTCACGCCGCTGGTAGCAGCCGTCGCCATGTCATCATCGTCTCTGATCGTGACACTGAACGCGCTGAGGTTGGGACTCAAGACGGGAACGAAATCGTGGACGCGCTGATATTTCTGATCCCCATCGCCCTGGGTCTCGGGCTGCTCGGCCTCGGCGCCTTTCTCTGGTCCCTCAAGTCGGGGCAGTATGACGATATGGAGGGCGCCGCAGAGCGCATCCTGTTCGACGACGAGACGCCGCCCAGCAAATAGATTGGGTCAATTTTCGTCTGAAATCGCCGCTCGATAAGCGTGCCATGTCGCGTGGCCCACCAGCGGAAAAGCGACAATCATACCAACGAAGAACGTCACCATGCCGACCACCATGATGACGGCAATGATCCAGGCCCATAAAAGCATCGGTCCTGGGTTCTCCCGCACCACACGAACACTCGCGAGAACGGCGCTTACCGCATCCATATCTCGGTGCATCAACATGGGCACCGACAGAGCCGAAACAGCAAACACGGCGAAGGCGATGAGAGCACCGACTGCGGTCCCGACAACCATCAAGCCAAGACCGTATGGTGTGAAAACAAGGGTCGGCAGAAAGTCAGGCAGCGGCGGAAACCCTTCGAGCCCAAAAAACAACGCGAACAAAAGGCTCGCGATCCGCATCCAAGCAAGCAGGGCAAGCATGAGCAGCGCCCCGAGGAAGGCCAGTTGCGCTGGAGATGCTGTTTTCACCAATAGGACATCCCGCAAAGCGAGTGCTTCACCCACCTCCAACCGGCGGCTCGCTTCGTAGAGCCCGACGGCAAAAAGCGGCCCAACCAGCATAAATCCGGCCGCCAATGGCAGAACGATGGAACTGAGTTGGATGAGAAAAAGCGACAGAGCAAGCAAAACGGAGACACCAGCGAACAACAGGCCATAAAACAAGCTGATTCCCGGCATGGCCCACATATCCCGCCAGCCGGCCGACACCCACCGCCAGGGGTCGTCCAGGGTCAGAGGCCCGGGGGTTCTATTTTCTGTCTGAGTGGCCGGATTCCCAGTCGTTACCGCCATATCGCTCCTCCAAATCGACCACCGAGGACAAGGTAAAACGCGGCAGTGCGCCGGGCAACCGCCCATGCGGAGCCGATTCTGGCAAAATCATCTGTTTCCTGGGCGATAGGCGTTTCAGAGAGGAATTTCAGTTAATCGCGCTGCGTCAAACCAACGCATGATCGAGAAAAATTCGTGAGTCTCTCTTACATTAGACTTTCAAAACACAATGAAATCAATAACTTGTAGAGACCCACTACTTACTTAGTTGTATGCAGATTTTTTTGCATCGCACCATTTTAGTGTTGACAACTTGTCATATTCAGCCGATAAAGCTTCTCAAGAGCCCGGCCTTACCTCCTCCCAAGGCCACAGGCTTGATAGGCCGCTTGCACACTCCTCCTCCCCCCGTGCGAGCGGCCTTTTTCATGCGCGGCCCAAAGGAGCGCGTACGAAACCAATCTCACAATGGAAGCGAAACGGCCTATTCCGCCGCTGGCACCTCGGCTGCTCCGGAAGCCTCATCAGCCACCAGGCGCACACGGCCTAGCTCAACGCCCCGCTTGGTATCGATAATGATGACCTCAAGCACCCCTTCGTTCGTGGTGACGATAGAGAGGCGGTCTTCAATAAAGGTCGTGCGCATAACGCCGGTCCCTTCGGCAACGGGCACCTCGACCGTGCCAAACTGACCGCGAACGGCGCTGGGTGCGGGATCCGGGCTTGAACTCAACCGGTAAATAATGGTCCCGAACACGACGATGAGGCCAATAACAATCAAAACCCCCATCACAATGACCGAGGCAAGCAGGACCGGGCGTTCTTTGACAGCCTCCATTTCGGAGACCGGTGTCGTTTCCATGCTGCCCTCAGGTTCGCTATTGTCCGGCATGAGCTTATCAACCTTGAATGTCGCGGGCGGCACCTGCCACACCGTGAGCGTGAGTGAAGAGGATGCGGGACCGCGGTTAGACCGCTACCTCGCAACCGCATTGGCGTCCCTGGAGCTTGCCCCCAGCCGATCGCGCATCCGCACGCTGATCGAAGAAGGTCAGGTGACCACGGGGGCCGCCAATGAGGAGCGGACGATAAGTGACGTCTCCTACCGGGTCAAACCCGGTGAGACCTACAACGTCACTCTGCCAACGCCAGCGCCTGCCTCACCACAACCTGAGAACATCCCTCTGAACATTGTACATGAGGACGCTGACCTCATCGTCGTCGACAAACCAGCGGGTCTCGTTGTCCACCCAGCACCCGGGTCACCGGATGGGACTTTGGTAAATGCCCTTCTTGCCCATTGCGGGCCAGACTTCACCGGCATTGGCGGAGAACTCCGCCCCGGCATTGTTCATCGCCTAGATAAGGAGACAAGCGGCCTGATGGTGGTCGCCAAAACGGAGGCAGCGCTCAAACATCTGCAGGAGCAATTCGCCATCCATGGACGGGATGGCCGCCTGGAACGTGCCTACACCGCCTTTGTATGGGGAAAGCCCCATCCTAGCAAAGGCACGGTGAACGCGCCTCTTGCCCGCAGCCGCCACAACCGCCTGAAGATCACCGTGACTCGCTCCATAGAGGCTCAAGGAGCGCGGGAAGCCATCACCCACTACAAGGTGGCCCAGAGTTTTGGCGAGCCGGAACCGCTCGTGAGCCGGGTCATCTGCCACCTGGAAACCGGCCGGACCCACCAGATCCGGGTCCATTTGACCCACCTGGGTCACCCGATCCTGGGCGACCAGACCTATGGGACCGCGCATAAGAACCGCGCGGTGAAGCTCTCAGACGCTGCCAGAAGCGCGCTCACAACCCTGGACCGTCAAGCCCTTCACGCCCACCTGCTGGGCTTCGAACACCCGGAAACCGGAGAAAAACTGCGATTTGAGAGCCCTCTGCCGCCAAACCTGGCAAATCTGCTTAGTGCTTTAGAATCCCTATAAACAATAAGTGATTGCCCTTTTTTTGGCCCTAATCCTCGCCTATATGAAAGCGACTTAAGATGCTGAGTACGCATCACGGAAGGGGGTCATCATGGCAAACACACCGACCAACAGCTCATCCCGCATGCCGGCGGTCACGCCGGAGCAATCCCTGTCGCGCTACCTCCAGGAAATTCGCAAATTCCCGATGCTGGAGCCGCAGGAAGAATACATGCTGGCCAAGCGCTGGAAGGAGCATGAAGATCCCGATGCCGCGGAGAAAATGGTGACCAGCCATCTGCGGCTTGTGGCGAAAATTGCCATGGGTTATCGCGGCTACGGCCTGCCCACCGGTGAAGTGATCTCCGAAGGCAATGTAGGCCTCATGCAGGCGGTGAAACGCTTCGAGCCTGAAAAAGGCTTCCGCCTCGCGACCTATGCCATGTGGTGGATCCGTGCCGCCATTCAGGAATACATCCTGCGCTCCTGGTCCCTCGTGAAAATGGGCACAACCGCCGCGCAGAAAAAACTCTTCTTCAACCTCCGCAAGGTGAAGGGTCAGCTGCAAGCCTTTGAAGAGGGCGACCTGAAGCCCGAAAACCTGACAGAGATCGCCACACGTCTCGGTGTGACCGAGAAGGAAGTGACGGACATGAACCGGCGCATGTCGGGTCCGGACAATTCGCTGAATGCACCTATCAGGAATGCCGAAGCCGACGGCGGCGAATGGCAGGACTGGCTGGTGGACGAAAGCACCGATCAGGAAGTAGAGCTCGGCGAAAAGGAAGAGCTCGACGTTCGCCGCGACATGCTGCATACCGCCATGCAGTCGCTGAACGAGCGCGAGATGCACATCCTGACAGAACGCCGCTTGAAAGATAATCCGGCGACGCTCGAAGAACTGAGCCAGGAATATGGCATCAGCCGAGAGCGCGTGCGTCAGATCGAAGTACGTGCTTTTGAAAAACTTCAAAAAGCCATGCGCGACGCCGTGAGCGAACAGGCCGCCGAGCGCCGCGCCGCCCGGGACGAACTCCTGAACTAGGACGCGGCCGTCCCATCTAACAATATTCAGCCCGGAGCTCTAAACTGAGCTGCGGGCTTTTTCATGAGCGCGATTTTAGTGGGGGAACATCATGGCAATTTTGGTGACCGGCGGGACAAAAGGCATTGGACTGGCCATCGCGAAACGTTTGTCGAGATCAGGTGAGGATATGTTCCTTGTCTATCACAGCGACGAAGCTGCGGCGTCTGACGCCAAGTCCGCTTTGCAGTCCGACGGCGCCCGTGTTCACCTCATCAGGGCGGATATCGGCACCATCGACGGCGCAGCGACAATTCAGGAGGCCGTTGCCAAGACCGGCGCAAGTTTGAGCGGCATCGTGCACAGTGCCGCACTCATCTATCCAACCACGCTGCTCGACGCAGACCTGGAGAAATTCACCCGCGCGGTAGAGACCAACGGCCTCTCTCTCCTGTATCTCGTGCAAAAGCTCCTGCCCGTCATGGAGCGCGGCACCAGCATCGTCTTCATCACCAGCGGCGGCGCCCGCATTCCCCAACCCCGCTATGGCGCTCTGGGTGTGGGCAAAGCACTGGCTGAAAGCATTGTGCGTTATCTGGTCATGGAACTAGCCCCAAAAGGCATCCGCATCAATGGTGTCGCCCCCGGTCTTGTCGCAACAACATCCGTCGCGGACATGGTGGGCAGCCAGGATGCTGCCGACCGTCTTTTTGAGAAAGCCGCAAAAGCCAATCCGTCTGGTCGTATGTCGAAGGACAGCGACTATGCGTCGCTCGTTGAATATCTCATGAGCCCGGAGGCGGAGTTCATTCAGGGACAGGTCATCGCCGCGACCGGTGGCGTCGGGGTGGTTGGCTGACAATCACCTGCCTGATGCCAAGTCCGTATCCGGCGAGCAGATAACGCAGAACCTTGACAGGTTGCACTCCGTTCACAGACGGAGAAACCAATGACCCACTATATTCTCATTCACGGTTCCTGGCACGGCGCCTGGTGTTGGCACAAAGTTGCCGACCGGCTCAAAGCCAATGGCCACACGGTCGATGTACCAGATCTTCTCTGCCACGGAAAAAACTGGGGCACCCACAAAGACGTCACCCTCGACGACTATGTGTGTACGGTGACAGATCTGATCGACGCGGCGCCAGGACCCGTCACGCTCGTCGCCCACAGCCGAGGCGGCATTGTTGGCTCAAGCGTGGCCGAAGCGAGGCCGGACAAGGTCACGCGCACCATCTATGTCGCTGCCTACCTCGTACCAAATGGCAAGATGGTGGTCGACTATGCGCTGCAGGACGATCAGTCCCTTGTTATGCCGAATCTGGATCAGAATCCGGACGCAGGATGGGACATGCTGCAGACACATGCGTTTCGCGATGCGCTCTATGCCGATTGCGATGACGATGACGTGGCGCTCTGCCATCTCTTGCTGTCGCCTGAACCGGTCGCGCCCACTTTCACCCCGCTTGCGTTAAGCGACGCGAACTATGGCCGCGTGCCGCGGAGCTACATACTGTTGACGGAGGATTGCGCCGTGTCGCCGAAGCTCCAACGCTTGATGTTGGCGGAGACCCAGTGCGATGTGGTCGAACTGGAAGCAAGCCACTCGGCTTACTTCTCCAAGCCAGGCGCGCTTACCAGGCTCATCGAAGAGGCAGGCACGGCCTAATTCCTGCCTCGGCGGGACCCGGCCTAATTTATTGTTGACTGATCGTTCAAAAATAAATTAGGCTCCTGCCTATGCCCAGACCGCGCAAAACAGATCCGGATGCGACCCTCGCACAGGTGATGAACGTGTTCTGGCATGGAGGCTTTGCGCGTACGTCCATTCCGGACCTGTCCAATGCGACCGGACTGCTGCGAGGAAGTCTCTACGCCCTGTACAAAGACAAAGAAGAAATGTTTGCACGTGCATTGGAGCGCTACCTTGACCAATTGCGCGCAGACATTGTCTCTGATGCGCCCGGCATAGAAGGTGTCCGCGAAATGCTGAACGCCGTTGTCGACATCACGGTCGCGGACCCGGAAAGAAGAGGCTGCCTACTGATCAATGCGATCCCGGAAGCCCCCGATCTGGATGATGCCAATCGCGCAATCATCGACAAAGGTCTGGAAGAGATGAAGCTCTATGTCCGACTCAAGCTGGAAGAAGAACCGGACAGCAAGAAGGCGTTACCCGATCTCGACCAGTTGACCGCGCTTGTCTTCGCCGCCTCCGTCTCGATCCGCGTGCTGGGGCGCGCACGCCAGGACCGCAAATTGCTGCAAGACGCCGCCGATGGCGCAGTGGAAGCGCTTCACGCAGCTTTCAAGAAAGAACGACTGACCAAAAACAACAAACAGGGAGAATAAAGATGCCTATCAGCACAGCCGAACAAAAGCGACGTCGCGCCTTGATTGAGCAGCACTACCTCGTTGAGAACAATCACGACATGGACGGCGTCATGGCGACCTTCGCCCCGGATGGCGAGATGTTTTATAACCGTCAGTCCTTCAGCGATCTGGAGACAATCCGCCTGGCCCATGGACTGATTGGCTTTGGCATGGCGGGCGGCGCCATCGACAATGTCGAGAATCACATTGATGCTGAACACTTCACCGACACTGAGATCGTGATTGAGGGCCGCATGTGCGGCAAACATGTGGGCGAGTTTCAGGGTATCCCGGCAACCGGCCGCGATATAGAGATGCCTTTTGTCGGCTTCTATCGCTTTGACGACAACGACAAGCTGGTGTCCGAACGCATTGTCATGAATCTTGGGGCGCTTGTTTAACAGCTTCCAGCAGAGCTGACGCGGCCTTCACTCCGCAGCGTCAACACCGACGCCGATGGGACAGGTCACACCGGTGCCACCAAGCCCACAATAGCCGTTGGGCACTTTGGCGAGATATTGCTGGTGGTAATCCTCGGCATAGAAGAAGTCAGGCGCGTCGAGAATCTCAGTTGTGATCGCACCATAGCCTTCCGCCAACAGTTTCTGGCCATAGGCCGTCTTTGAGGCCTCGGCCGCCGCTTTCTGTTCCGCCGAGTAGGTATAGATGCCGGAGCGATATTGCGTGCCCTTATCATTGCCCTGCTGCATGCCCTGGGTCGGATTGTGCGCCTCCCAGAAAGTCTTGAGCAGGGTCTCATAGGACACCTGTGTCGGATCAAACGTCACCAGCACCACTTCATTGTGCCCGGTGCCGCCGGAACAGACTTCTTCGTAAGTCGGGTTCGGCGTGTAGCCCGCGGCATAGCCGACGGCGGTGACGTCGACGCCCGGCAGCTCCCAGAACTTCCGTTCAGCACCCCAAAAACAGCCCAGCCCGAACATGGCCTGTTCCAGCCCTGGCGCCACAGGCCCCTTCAGTGGCTTGCCATTCACAAAATGCACTTCCGCGGTCGGGATCGCGAAATCACGGCCCGGCAGCGCTTCTGCGGGGTCAGGCATCTGCATTTTCTTAGACAAACCGAACATGGGGGCCCTCCTGATAAAGAACTGTCATGCATAATAATGTAGGACAGCGTACGACATGTGCTAGCCCTGTCACAGCCAATTGATGGAAAGACCAAACAGGGGCCGCTCCCACACTGATGTCCGAATTTCTCTCCTTTTTCGCGGATGCGAGCCTCGCCGCGCCGGATATGGCGCTGGCGGCAGCAGCCGTTTTCTTTTCAGGGCTGCTGCGGGCGTTCGTGGGCTTCGGCTTTGCCATGGCGCTGGTGCCCCTTCTGGCGCTTATTGTGGGACCGGCCGCGGCGGTCCCGATGGCGCTGCTGCTCGAAATGCTGAGCGGCCTGCAGATGCTGCCGAAGGTCCGCAAGAAAGCGGACTGGCATTCCATCCGCCTCATCCTGCCCATGGCGATGCTCACGGCACCCTTCGGGGTCTATCTCCTGGACATCCTGGACGCCAACAGCCTTCGCGTTTTGATTTCCGTGGCCTTGCTCGGCGCCGTGGCACTCATGGCGAGTGGCTTCGTTCTCCCTGCGAAACTGCCTCTGCCGGTCACCTTGGGCATTGGGAGCACATCGGGCCTGCTCGCGGGCAGCACCGCCATGGCGGGCCCTCCTGTGCTGGTTTACTTTCTGGGCCGCGCCGACACGCCGGAGGCCGCCCGCGCCTCCATGTTCATGTATTTCTCGCTCACAAGCCTCACGACGCTCACCATCGGGCTCTTCTCCGGCGTTGTGCCATACGAGACGCTCATCGTCGCGTTTCTGCTGAGCCCGGCGCTCTTCCTCTCGAACATCATCGGCAGCTGGGCCTTCCACGCCATGGGCGACCATCACTACAAGCCCATCGCCCTCACACTCCTCACCCTCATCGCCCTGGTGATGCTCGTTCAGGCGGTCTCAGGGCAACCTTAGGGGCAGGTCGAGCCATTCGTGAAGCTGATGGTGCCAGTGATGGTCAGAGTCGCCGGCGTATTGTTGAGGCAAGCTCCTACACCGGTTCCAAGTGTGTTTCCCGATCCATCAAGTGCAAGAGTTGCTGCAAATGGCATGAATATCGGCGGCAACAACGGACCAAACTCCAATGAACGGCTGGCACCCGAAATACTAACACTGTTCATCGTTATCGATGGCGCAGATACACCACCAATCAGGAACCCCGTCGAAACATCAGCGACGCCGGTAGTGCTTGCTGCATTGGTGCCCGATTCTGCCAGTCCGCTAATCGCAACCGTGTCCAACGTCAATGATGCACCGCCCAACGAAACACCCCGAGTATTTGCCTCACCGGTGGCGGCAGACGAAGTCAGGTTTTGGATTGAAGAGTTTTGAATTGTCGCGGTCGAGGACCTAGCCAAGATCCCCGATAGTGTCGCGCCTGCGCCCGCTCCCGTTGTTGCGGCACTAAGGCCATCTGCATGCATGTTTGAAACAATGACGTTGTTTGATAGGTCCATACCTAGGAGGGAGAATGTTATCAATTTTGTATTGCTGTTTACTGCAAAATTGCTCGCGGAAACGTTCGATATCGTTACGTCAGTAGCAGCAAACAGGCTGATACCACGAATATCGTTCAAGGCTAATCCGGTTCGGTTCCACGCAAAGTCAATATCGGCAAACGACAAATTGCTCAGCGTTACGTTTTGTGCACCAGAGACACTCAATATACCAACTGTTCCGAGGACAGATGAGGAATAACTTCCAGAGAATGCAATATCAGACACCACAATGTCCGAGGGAACCGGAGCCCCGAGAAAGAAAAAGTCTCCCGCAGATACATAGCCATTATCGACATCCAAACCTTGCACTGTGTTCGATCCTGGTAACGTTAGCCGAACGTCTGAAAGCGTTGGACGCACGCCATTGGGACGCCACACAATGGTCTGTCCGGTGGTTGGATCCATCAAGCTCAGTCCAGCCCCCTGGGCCCCGACAATGGTCTGACCCGTCAATGCATCGGCATCGGCGGCGCTCGTGATCGCTCCTTTCGACCCATCAATCACGACAAGCGCGTTCTCGCCAGCGGCGGTGAGCGCCACACCAAGATCGTCGTCCGCATCGATAAAGTTGGTATTGTTGAGCGTCGTGCCATTGCTCTCTAGCACCGGCGCCACAGGCGCACTTAGTGTACCGCCTGCCACCACATCAATGTCGCGCACAACAGGGTCCACCATCCGTTGCTCAAGAACGCTCAGGTTCGAAGATGAACTGCTGCCGAAAAGCGGTACACGAAGACGGGCAGACAGGAACCCTTGCGTGTCGCGCACATCATCATGCTGCACTTCCGCGCCGAAGCGGAGCTGCGTGCCAGATGGCAGCACGCTGTCCCACAGATTGCTGACCGTGAGTTCTGCACGGGCACGCGGACCCGAGACATCGTCAAACCCCGAACGGCCAAAATGAAACCCGCCCGCAAAGCCGCTGAGGGTGACACCCTCTAGCCCCAGTGGAATCACACGCCCCACTTCCGCATCAAAACCGGACAAAGCGCCTTCGAGGTTGGACTGCACGAAAATCTGCGTGCCGGTCTGGGTGACAACGCCACCACCGGTGGGCGCCAGATCATTGTCGGCGAAATAGACATTGCCGCGCGCCGTCCAGACATCGGTCATGAACTCCGCACCGGCGGTGACCTGATTGAAATAATTGTCTGTGGCACTTTTGCGCCGGTCGAAAAAGGCGTAGCCGCCCAGGATATAAGAGCTGTCGACAATCTCGCGATAGCCGAGGCCCACATTGCCTTCAAAACTGTCCTGATCGTCGAAACGAGTGATGAGGTTGCCGAACACAAGACTGTCTTGCGACTGGCCGAGGGGCGCGAACAGACTCACTTCGCCGAGGTTCCGGTCGGTACCGAGCTTCCCTTCGACATCCACATAAGGGGTCCACTTGTCCCCCTCCGCTGCAACAGCCGAAAACGGGCCGCTCACCACAAGAACGGCACTCAAAAGAACACGACTGAACACTGAAACACCCTCACACATCCCCGTTGCGCACAAGAGAGACTCGGAGCGCGCAGAAAATCAAGCTTTTTGTATGAATTGGTGTGTTTTTGAACCAAAAAAGGCGGGGATACGCCCCGCCTTCTTGTTCTTCAACGACTGACGCAAGTACTTAGTCCGCCGCACTCCCCAGCGCCTTGTTGGATCGTTTCAGCGCTTCCACATCGCCCTCTTCCATGTAGAGCTTGCCGCCGGAATTGTTGAACTGGTCGGACATCTCCGCCATCCCGCTTTCCGCATAGTCGCGCACTTCCTGCGTGATCTTCATGGAGCAGAATTTCGGCCCGCACATGGAGCAGAAATGCGCCACCTTATGCGCATCCTTGGGCAAGGTCTGATCATGAAAGTCTTTGGCTCGCTCCGGGTCCAGCGCCAGATTGAACTGATCCTCCCAGCGGAATTCAAACCGCGCCCGCGACAGCGCATCATCGCGGAGCTGTGCCGCCGGGTGTCCCTTGGCAAGATCTGCCGCGTGGGCTGCGATCTTGTAGGTGATCACCCCTTCTTTCACATCGTTCCGGTCCGGCAGACCCAGATGTTCCTTTGGCGTTACATAACAAAGCATGGCGCAGCCGAACCAGCCGATCATCGCCGCACCAATGCCACTTGTGATGTGGTCGTAGCCTGGCGCAATGTCCGTGGTGAGCGGCCCAAGCGTATAGAAGGGCGCGCCGCCGCACTCTTTCAGCTGTTTGTCCATGTTCACTTTGATCTTGTGCATGGGCACGTGGCCCGGCCCTTCGATCATGACCTGACAGCCTTTGTCCCAGGCAATCTTGGTGAGTTCACCCAGCGTTTCGAGCTCGGCAAACTGCGCTTCGTCGTTCGCATCCGCAATGGAGCCCGGACGCAAGCCGTCGCCCAGCGAGAAGGACACGTCATAAGCGCGCATGATGTCGCAAATCTCTTCGAAATGTTCGTAGAGGAAGCTCTCCTTGTGATGACTGAGGCACCACTTCGCCATGATGGACCCGCCCCGCGAGACGATCCCCGTCACGCGTTTCGCAGACATGGGCACATAGGCCAGACGCACACCTGCATGGATCGTGAAATAGTCCACGCCCTGCTCAGCCTGTTCGATCAGCGTATCGCGATAGACTTCCCATGTGAGGTCTTCGGCAATGCCATCCACTTTCTCAAGCGCCTGATAGATCGGCACTGTTCCGATCGGCACCGGCGAATTGCGAATGATCCATTCCCGCGTGTTGTGAATGTTCCGGCCTGTGGACAGGTCCATCACATTGTCGGCGCCCCAGCGGGTCGCCCAGACCATCTTGTCCACTTCTTCCGCAACGGACGACGCCACGGCGGAGTTCCCGATATTCGCATTGATCTTCACCAGGAAATTACGGCCGATAATCATCGGCTCCAGTTCCGGGTGGTTGATGTTGGCCGGAATGATCGCCAGACCGTCCGCCACCTGCTGACGCACAAATTCTGGGGTAATGAACTCCGGCACGTCCGCGCCAAAGCTTTCGCCTTCGGCAATCTTGTGGGCAGCATTGTCGAGGGCGCGCTTGCGGCCCAGGTTCTCCCGCTCCGCGATATAAATCATCTCTTTGGTGATGATACCCGCGCGGGCAAACTCAAACTGGGTGACAGGTCCGGTTCCATCGCCTTTGTAGGGACGGTTGGTGATGGGAAAGGCCCGGGCGAGATGTTTCTCACCGACATTGCCATTGTCTTCCGGACGCACATCGCGGCCATCGTAGGACACGACATGCCCCCGCTCTTCGATCCATGCCGTGCGGTGTCGTGGCAGACCTTTCTCAAGGTCAATCGTCGCATTGGGATCTGAATAGGGACCTGACGTGTCATAGACCCGCACCGGCGGTTCCATGGCCGAAGGATGCAGCTCTATTTCCCGGTGCGCCACCTTAATGTCAGGCGCACTCTCAGGCGTCGTGAAAACCTTGCTCGATGCCGGCAAGGGGCCTGTCGTTACAGTTGGTTTCGCGTGGATGTTCATTTCGATGTGCCTCTCTTAACAAAGAGGTCACGGGGCGAAAGACCCGCAGCCAGACCTAAGCAGCTACTCCGTCCCTTCGCCGGCATGACCCGGATCAGGTTCTAAGGGTTTAGCCGTTTGGCCGTCTCAGCCTGTTTTTTAGTGCAAAACAGACACCCCTCGGATAGCGCCGAGTGTGCACCTTTCGGCCGAGGGCGTCAAAGAGTCTCCTCACACACAACTAGTCGTCGAGCACGTCGATACCGACACGGGAGGTGAGTGGCAACTGGCGCTTTTGGACCTGTTGGCGGCTGGGTCTGCGTCCATGAGACCGCAGATAGGCAAACTGATAATCACCCTTCTGCTCATAGACGAGAGCAAACTTATCCGCGCCGGTCCGCCCGACAGTGTGGGCCATCTCAGGAATCTTGGCCGGGTCTTTTTTGCGCCCCGCGTTAAGGGCCAGAGAGAGATGCACAGGGTGCACATGATCATCAGTGCCCGTCTGGAGATAGTCACGATATTGCTGCTGAGACAGCGTAACCGGCCCCCGGGTGATGAGCGACCCACCAAGCTCGGATACATAGACATGGCGGTCCCGGCCCGCGGGTGTCTTCCCAAACGGCAAGCGCAATACAGCTTCCGCCGGGCGAGAAGAGCGGAAGAGGACGGCCTGCTGGCGGAGCGCTTTTGCCCGCGAGGCGCTTACTTGAATCTTATTGAGAAAGGCATCGAGCTTCGCCAAAGCGCGGTCCAAATGCGCCGTATGGCGGTAGATCATGTGCGCCTTAACGGCACCTTTCACGTCACCGCCGAGCTGAAAGACACTCTCCGCCGGTCGGGCGCCCGCAAGGCGCGCAATATCGTAGCTCGTCGTCAGAATGCTGATGTCATCTCCATCCAGCAGATGAGCGTAGAGAGCACCCACAATCGGAATAAGTGTGACCAGTCCGCCTTCTGCCGGGGGTGACCACCCAACCACTTCCCCAATGGGCTTGCCCGCACGCTTGCGCCGCCGCATCAGGTGTATGGAAACCAACGCGCCCAGCGAATGGCCATTGAGATCTGTCATGGCGGCTATTTTGCCGGCGCTGACCCGCCGACCCTTTTTTGCAAGCTCCGCCGATGTTTCCTGACAGAAGTCCTCCAGGAAACCCTCCACCACATTGATTTGCGCAAGCAAGGCACCCTTAGGCGTCATATCGGGATCGATGAAATTATTGAGGTTGGCGACCAGGTCATGCCAACCCTCACCGGGATTGCCGCCGGTCATCGCCGTACCATCGACACAGAGAACATATCGCCCCGTGACGCTGTCTCTGACCGCGCACATGTCCGCCCCTGTGCGGTTGTCATCCACCTTACTACGGCGCACCTTCAGAATTTTGCCGTAGCGCGCCTGCAAGGCGGCGGCTGAATGTTTCGCATAAGCAGATCCACGCTTTAGCCCCCGTGGTACGCCATCCAGCAACGCCTTCGCGATCCAATTTGCCGGCGTGCCGGTTCGTGGCGCTGCGAAGGGCCCGATTTTGAGATCATTGCTGTACACAATCTCGGCGAGCAGAGCTTTACTCTGGGCATCAACAAGATTCATCGCTGTGGCCATTGTCTCCCCCAGTTCCGCGATTAGAAGACAAAGACTATCTGAAACGTCTATTTCTACAAGCTGGCTAGACCCTCCGACCTACCTCCAATTCCCAATCCGCCCGGCATCCATTCACGCTGCGCCCTCGCCAAATCAGGCAAAGGCGGGCATGATTCGCACGTTTCAGACGCAAAAAGGGAGGGAACCCAATGTCTGTAGAACTATCCATGTTGATGTGGAGTGGTGTGCTTTTGCTTGTGTTGGTCATGGTGGCTGCCAATGCGGGGATTATGGCCATGGGCATGCCCTGGGGCTTCAGCAACCGCGATGAAGCGGCGAACCTGGAGGGCTGGGGCGCGCGGGCGAAACGCTGTTACATGAACCATCTGGAAAACACGGTCATCTTCGCAGCCATTCTGCTGCCCGTGAACCTGTCAGGGATCAGCAACGAGATGACTGTACTTGGCGCTCAGATATTCCTCGCAGCCCGCCTAGCGCATGCGATCATCTATGTGAGCGGCATCACCCTGCTAGGCCTACGCACCGTGGCCTATTTCGCAGGTGTGATCGGAACCATTCTGATCCTCATCCAGGCTTTCTAACGAGCAGAGGCGGCGATCCCCGCCAGACTAAGGGTCGCCGTCTTGATCCGCCGAAGGAGCAACGCCATGACCCTCGAACTCTGGATGCTCTTCTGGACCTGCGTACTGGGCATCGCTCACTTGAGTGCCTCAAGCTTTGCCTATAAGGGACAGGAAGGAAACGCCTATACGGTCGGTGCGCGCGATGACCCCCGTCCCGCCATCGGTCTCGCCGGACGTTTCGTCCGCGCACAACAGAACTTCAACGAAACCTTTGCAATTTTTGCAGCCCTCATCCTGATGGTGCATGTCCTGAATGAATACGGCATGTGGAGCGCCTGGGGCGCCCAGGTCTATTTCTGGGCGCGCGTCGGCTACCTGCCGGCGTACGCAATGGGTCTGCCCTGGGTCCGAACACTGATCTGGCAGGTCTCCATGATCGGGTTGCTGGGTGTCGGCGCAGAGCTTTTTCTATAGCGCCTCCGTCTGTCGGAGGTTCAAAGCAAACCCGGAATGATCGCTTTGCGCTCTTCTGGATAGTCAGGAAATTTCTCTTTGTACCAGCGGTGATGGGTCAGCGCCCGCGGGATCATGTAGCCCGCCGTAAACAGCGCAAAGGCGAGCCCTGCCCAGGTCCAGCTCATGCATGCAAATCCTGCCCAGATCAACATTTCGCCCAGATAGTTGGGCGCGGTCACCTTCTCAAACAAAAAGCCGCGGGGGATCTTGTACCCCTGACCACCATCATCCCTGAGATGAATAAGCATCGTGTCGGCGCGCAGATTCACATAGAGCCCGCCGATCATCACCACCAGCCCGATCCAGAAACGCCCGTCACTTAGCCAGGTCGAGGACTGCAAATGCGCGGCGTGCCCCAGCGCCCAACCATTCACAAACCCGTTCATCGTGTTGAAGAGGATCGCCAGCGGCACGGCAATAACGGGAAACGGCTTGTCCCCGCTCTTGAGGCGGAACGGAAAGATAAAGCCGCGATGGACATAGTGCACTTGCCACAGCAACACACAGATCAGCGGCATCAATGCATAGGAGGGAGCTAACCAGAGATAAAAGCCGCAGCAAGCAATTGCTGCGGGTATCTCCATCGCGAGCCACCCAGTTCGCGCCTTGATCGCCCACCAGCCCGGCGTGTAGTACCGGCCGAGCGGATTCGGAAAGATCAGCCCCTGCACCGCGACGCCGACGGCACTCGCGAACATGGCCAGAAGCAGCACTGTGTATACCTGATCCACCTGTTTCCCCTCCAAGCGATCCGGTCATCCTACACGAACCGGCTTCACTGCCTCACGCACTCGTTAAGGGCTGTGAATTGTGCAGCGGCGCCTTTGCCCCCAAATTACCACCATGGCAAAGACAATCGGCATAGGTTTTGTATTCATCCTGGCAGGCTTCATCATGATGGCCATCAACCAGCTCGCCTATGCAGAAGAAACGCTACCATTAGCAAACGACGGGTATGATGTCGTTGCCTATTTCGAGTTGGACAGCGCCACAGAGGGCTCTTCCGATTTTGTCTACGAGTGGAAAGGCCTGACCTGGCAATTCGTCAACGCAGAGCACCGCGACCTCTTCGTTGCTAACCCGGATAAATATGCCCCCGCGTACAACGGCTACTGCGCCTGGGCCGTGGCAAATGGCTATCTCGCCTCAACCATTCCCCAAGCCTGGTCCATTGTGGACGGACGACTTTTCCTGAATTACTCCCGAACCGTGCAATTCCGATGGAACCTAAGCAAAAGCGCCAACATTGAGTCAGGGGATCGGCGCTGGCCGGACCTGGAGCCTGGCACCAACGGACAGTTTGGCTTCTAAGACATGTCCAACAAAAGTTGCAGACTCTTAGGGGTCAAGTATAGCCGCCGCACCCTAAAAGGCGCACGCCGAGCGCGGCGGCGGTGTTCCGATCAGTCGAACCAATAATCTTTGAGGAGTTCACGGCGCTTATTGCGTGAATCCGTTTCGACGAAGTCGGCAATGCCCACAGCTTCTTGTAGCGAGAGTCTTTGAGGCGTGCCCTCAAATGCCATCACCTTGTTAAAGTCGAGGTCGGCAGCATTTTTCACACAATACTTGGTGAGGGTGACAGTCCGCGGATTTTTCGACATCAAAATCTCGACTAGCTTCTCTGCTTCGTCTTCAAGATGCTCCGGCTCAACCAACCTATTCACAAGATCACACCGCTCGGCCTTCTCCGCGCTAAATAAGGTGCCGAGAAGGTTCCATTCCAGCGCTTTACGACGTCCGGCGAACTTTGCAATTTTGCCCGTACCGCCCCATCCAGGCGTGATGTCCCAGTTGATTTCCGGCATCCCCCAACGCGAGCGCGTTGTCGCGATCACGAAGTCCGACGCGAGTGTGAGCTCCAGCCCTCCGCCGGTGCAAACACCATCAACCAGCGCGATCGTTACAGGGCGCAGATTTTCGAGATATTTGACAGTCTGTTGGTAGCGACGAATTTGCCACTCCGTGTCTTCCTGCTCCCAATCGTTGAATTCTTTGATGTCATCGCCGGTACAGAATGTATTTCCGGCGCCGGTGAGGATCGTGATCCGACATTCACGGTCCAGATCGACAGCGCGGATCGCATCCTGCAAGTCCTGAGACAATTCTCTATCCAGCGCATTGTGTATGTCCGGCCGGTTTAGCGTGATCCGCGTAATCGGACCGTTCTTTTCAAAGATCAGCTTCCCGGATGGCGTTGGCCCATTTTCCATGTCTCTCTCCATATTTTGATTACGGTAATAACATTATCATTTAAAAATGTGATATCAAGCCTTATCGGCAAATTTTTTGTGGAGAGACTCTTGGAAACGTCCAAACTTGATCAACGGCCAAAGCAGGCACGTTCAATCAAGACCGAACAAATGCTTCTGGATGCCTTCGAAAAGCTCCTTAAGGAAAAGTCTTTCTTTGATCTGTCTGTATCCGAAATCGCGACTGAAGCGGGCGTCACGACGGGCGCCATATACCGTCGATTTAAAGACAAACAGGACTTGCTGAGATCGGCTTTTGTGCGCTTTTACGATCAAACCAGGGACAAACCTGTCCAGGACGCGAACCAGTTCAAAGCATCTCTGTCAGACCGGCAATTGCTCAGCAATCTGCACAAACAAACATTGCTGTTTACGTTTGACCACATTCATCTCATGAGGGCGGCAAACGCCGTGAACGATCCGCAGTCGTTCGACCTCATGCTCGCCGCAAGAACCTTCACCGCCGACTGGTTCGCCGGTTTACTTCAAACGTCAGCATATGACGACAAAGAGCTGAAGAAGCGCTGCAGATTTGTTTTGAGAGTTGCGACGGCGACCTTTCGAGACACGCTCTTGTCCGGACAAGCAGCGGCCGAATACCAAATCGACTACATGAAAACGCACAATCCGGAAATGAAAAAGCTGATCACTGAACTCACCGAAATGTCTGCCGCTTATCTGGCCATCACTGAGTGATCATCGGCGATTGCTTTTGACTGAAAGCATGATCGCTACAATCAAGCGTCCACCCTAATCCGCAAACGGGTCGTGCATGAGGATCGTGTCGTCCCGCTCGGGAGAGGTCGACAAGAGCGCCACCGGGCACTCAATCAACTCTTCCACATAACGCACATATTTGACGGCCGCCGCAGGCAGGTCCGCCCAGCTGCGCGCACCGAATGTGGTTTCTGACCAGCCGTCCATCTCTTCATAGATGGGCTTGATGCGTGCCTGAAGAGCAGGTGTGGCGGGAAGATAGTCGATCCGCTTACCGTCCAGCTCATAGGCCACACAGATTTTGATTTTTTCAAACCCGTCCAGCACATCAAGCTTGGTGAGTGCGATGCCCTGCATGCCATTGGTCTTGAGCGACTGGTTGACCAGTACCGCATCAAACCAGCCGCAGCGGCGTTTCCGTCCCGTCACCACACCAAACTCATGGCCGCGCTCGCCCAAGCGCTGACCGTCTTCATCTTCAAGCTCCGTCGGGAACGGTCCCTCACCCACGCGAGTTGTGTAGGCCTTGGTGATGCCAAGCACATATTCCACGGCGCTGGGTCCCATGCCAGAGCCCGTCGCCGCCTGACCGGACACCACGTTGGACGAGGTCACAAACGGATAGGTGCCATGGTCAATGTCCAACAGCGTGCCCTGCGCCCCTTCAAAGAGAATGCGCTTTCCATCTTTCCGCGCCTGGGCGAGATAGCGCCAGACCGTATCCATGTGCGGCAGGATTTTAGGTGTCACCTCCGCCAGCGCGTCCAGAATAGGCGCGGCGTCGAGATCTTCCTTACCGAGACCGCGACGGAGCGCATTGTGGTGATGCAGCAATTTCTCAACCTTGTCCGGCAGCGTGGACGGGTCCGCCAGATCCATCACCCGGATCGCGCGGCGCCCCACCTTGTCTTCGTAAGCAGGACCGATACCCCGCTTGGTGGTGCCGATCTTGGTGCCTTTGTTCGACGTTTCGCGGATGACATCCAGTTCCTGGTGCACAGGCAGGATCAGAACGGCGTTCTCCGCGATCTTCAGATTGTCCGGCGTCACCACAACACCCTGGTCTGCGAGCTTCTCGATCTCAGCGACCAGCGCCCAGGGATCAATCACCACCCCATTGCCGAGAACAGACATTTTGCCCCCGCGGACAATGCCCGATGGCAGCAACGAGAGCTTATAGGTCACGCCATCAATGACGAGCGTATGGCCGGCATTGTGCCCACCTTGAAAGCGCACAACCACGTCTGCGCGCTCCGAGAGCCAATCCACAATCTTGCCCTTGCCTTCGTCGCCCCATTGGGAGCCGACGACCGCTACATTCGCCATGAGAATCACCGAATTTTGGCCCAAAACAGGAAAGTTTCAGCACCTTAAACACAAAGAAAGCCCCCGCGCCGTTTCCAGCTGGGGACTTTCATAGCTTTTACCGGTTTGGACGTCTCATGGGAAGCAGAAACGGCTATCCACCGACGTTCTTCAAGGACACGACCGTGGCTCGGCCGGTCAGGCCGCCCCCCAATTCGGACGGGGCGCAGGCGACGCGCCAAGCGCGTCTGCCGCGAGCTCTTAGAATGTCAGCGTCTTCGCCTGTTTCACATGAGGGATCGCCGCAACCGCCTTCAGGCAATCCTCTGAGAGGTCCTGGTCCAGGTCGATGAGGGCGATGGCATCGCCCCCTTCCTGTTCACGGCCAAGACGGAAGTTCGCGATATTCGCGCCGGAATTGCCGAGCACGGTTCCAAGTGCCCCGATAAAGCCAGGCTTGTCCTCATTGGTCACATAGAGCATGTGAGGGGAAAGTTCCGCCTCCATATTAATACCCTTCACCTGGATGAGACGCGGCTTGCCATCTGAGAAGATGGTGCCCGCCACAGAACGATCCTGACGCTCCGTCTTCACAGTGAGACGGATATAGGTCTCGAACGCGCCGCGGGGCTCTTCCCGCTTCACTTCCGTGATCTCAATGTCCCGTTGCTTCGCAATCACCGGTGCCGACACCATGTTCACGTCCGACAGCAAAGGTTTCAGAAGGCCGCAAAGCGCCGCATTGGTGAGCGCCTTGGTGTTGAGCTCAGCCACTTCGCCTTCATACTCGATGACCACTTCTTCAATGCCCGTCTCGGTGAGCTGACCCGCAAAAGAGCCAAGCTGATCCGCAAGCGTGACGTAAGGCTCCAGCTTCGGCGCTTCTTCCGCCGTAATCGACGGCACGTTGATGGAGTTGGTGACCGCCCCGGTGAGCAGATAGTCCGCCATCTGGTCCGCCACCTGAAGCGCCACATTCTCCTGGGCTTCAGAAGTCGACGCACCAAGATGCGGCGTGCAGATCACATTCGCCATACCGAAGAGTGGGTTTTCTTTCGCAGGCTCTTCTTCAAACACGTCGAGGGCCGCACCCGCGACCTTGCCGCTTTCGAGCGCTGCTTTGAGGTCGGCTTCGACGATCAAGCCACCGCGCGCGCAGTTTACGATGCGCACACCGTCTTTCATCTTCGCAAACGCATCTGCGTCCAGAATGTTCCGCGTTTTGTCAGTGAGCGGCGTGTGCAGCGTAATGAAGTCAGCACGCTTCAGAAGCTCATCAAGCTCGACCTTCTCGACACCGATATCGGCAGCCCGTTCAGGTGTCAGGAAGGGATCAAAGGCAATGACCTTCATCCGCAGACCAATGGCTCGGTCTGCTGCAATGGAGCCAATGTTCCCGCAGCCAATCACACCAAGGGTCTTGGCCGTGAGTTCCACACCCATGAATTTGGACTTTTCCCATTTGCCGGCGTGAGTCGACTCATTCGCTTCGGGGATTTGCCGTGCCAGCGCCGCCATCATGGAAATGGCATGTTCAGCAGTTGTGATGGAATTACCGAACGGCGTGTTCATGACAATCACGCCCGCCGCGGTCGCCGCCGGAAGGTCGACATTGTCCACGCCGATACCGGCACGACCCACCACTTTCAGGTTTTTCGCGGCTTCAATCACCGGCGGGGTCAGCTTGGTGGCGGAACGGATTGCGACGCCGTCATAGTCGCCAATAATCTTGATCAGTTCGTCCCGGTCGAGACCGGTGATCACGTCCACGTCAACGCCACGATCTTTAAAGATCTGCGCAGCAGCGGGGCTCATCTTGTCGGAAATAAGGACCTTCGGCATCAGATTGTCTCCTGAATGCGAAATAGAAAATAGAAAGAAAGAAAAGGTGTGCGGGGGAGCAACACGGTTGCTCCCCAAATCAGTCTCAGGCTGGTGAGAGTTCCGCGACCGCTTCGGCGAACGCCCAGTCGAGCCACGGCGTCAACGCCTGCATGTCGGAAACTTCGATCGTGGCACCAGCCCAGATACGAAGACCTGCAGGTGCATCCCTGTAAGCGCCAATGTCATAGGCGACACCTTCCGCATCGAGGATCGTCCCGATCTTCTTGGCGATCGCCGCCTGAACATCGTCCGGCAGTGCCAGCACTTTCGGGTCCACGACTTTCAGGCAGACCGACGTGCAGGACCGTGTCGCCACGTCCGTGTTCAAAAAGTCGACCCATTCAGTCTTGGACACCCAGTCGGCGAGCACCGCGAGATTGGCTTCTGCCCGTCCGATGAGACTGCTCAAGCCACCAATCGACTCAGCCCATTTCAGCGTGTCGAGATAGTCCTCAACGCAAAGCATGGACGGCGTGTTGATGGTTTCGCCTTTGAAGATACCTTCGATGAGCTTGCCGCCTTTGGTGAGGCGGAAAATCTTCGGCAGCGGCCAGGCCGGCGTGTAGCTCTCGAGGCGCTCAACGGCGCGCGGGCTCAGAATCAGAATGCCGTGGGCCGCTTCGCCGCCCATCACCTTCTGCCAGGAGAAGGTCGTCACATCGAGCTTGGTCCAGGGCAGGTCCATGGCGAACGCCGCTGAGGTCGCGTCACAAATTGTGAGGCCCGTGCGGTCCGCGTCGATCCAGTCCCCGTGCGGAACCCGGACGCCGGAGGTCGTACCGTTCCAGGTGAACACCACATCGCGATTGAAGTCGACTTCAGCAAGGTCCGGCAAGTCGCCATAGCCCGCTTCAAGCTTCCGTACATCGTCAAGCTTCAGCTGTTTCACAACATCGGTCACCCAGCCAGAGCCGAAGCTCTCCCAGGCCATCATGTCGACACCGCGTTCGCCCAGGAGCGACCACATAGCCATTTCCACAGCGCCCGTGTCCGAGGCAGCAACAATGCCGATCTTGTAATCATCGGGCACGCCCAGCACCGACCGCGTCAGATCAATAGCTTCGGCGAGCTTGGCTTTCCCTGGCTTGGAGCGGTGGCTCCGGCCAAGACAGGCATCTTCAAGATTTTGGAGAGACCATCCCGGCCGCTTCGCGCATGGCCCGGATGAAAAATTAGGATTGGCCGGACGCATGTCCGGCGCAGCAGTCTTTGTCATTATCTGTATCTACCCTCACAGATAGTCGCCTCTCGGTGGGGAGAGGTGGCCCACCGCCGATATAGGCGCGTGGCTCCGCGCTGTCAAACGACTTTCCGCCGCAGAGGGTCAAATCAACCCAACATCACTAAAATTTTAGACAAAACAACGACTTAACAAGTTGAAAAGAATTACAACTCAGAATTCACCCAACAGAAAGTTCTAAACCCTTCAGGATGAAGGAGCCGATGATGGCGAGCGAACTACGACATATCACCCTGTCTGATGCGGAGTTCACATCGAGCCTGCACTCTTTCAGGCGTACCCATAACGACTTCCTGCCAAACGGCGAGATTGTCGACTGGACAGCGGGCGACAACCAGACTGTCGACGTGACGATGAGCATCAAAGGAGGCTCAACGGTGAATCAGATGGTCTTCACCATTGAATCACAACAGGTCATCGACATCCTCGTGCGCTTTTGCATGGAAAATAATGTCCCGGTACCCCGCGCCGGCGCGAAGAAATGGAGCAGTCGCGAGGCGGGCATCACACTCTCCATCGCACTCAGCGGCAGCGAACTGGAACGCGCCAACATCGACATGGTGGCACTCGCCTGACTTTGACGGTTCGGGCCGAAAAAAGTTGAACGGATCAATTGTTCGGGCGACCCTGCGACCGCCCGCCATCCATGGCGGCGATCCAAACCGGGCCCGAACATGCACGCCACTCAACCCACGTTGATTCCCAATCAGCGCTCCCTCTTCGACATCCCAGACCACGTCGCCTATCTGAACTGTGCCTACATGTCGCCCCTGCTCAAGACCGCCGCGCAGGCGGGGGAAGACGCCATCGCGACAAAAAAGCAGCCATGGGGCACAACCTCGGAAGACTTCTTCACTGAATCAGAAGCAACCCGCGCCCTTTTTGCAGATGTCATCGGCGTCGAGGCCGACGGCGTGTCCTTTGTTCCCTCCGCCTCCTACGGCATTGCGGTCGCCGCCGCCAACATGCCCGTTGGGGAGGGCCAGGAAATACTGGTCCTGGCCGAACAATTTCCCTCCAACATTTATGCCTGGGAGCGCGCCGCGGACGAACAAGGGGCGCGTATCAAAACCGTCGCCGCACCCACAAACACGCACGGCGGTCCGGACTGGACACCTGCAATCCTCGAAGCGATTTCCGAGCGCACCGACATCATTGCCCTGCCCCATTGTCATTGGACAGACGGCGCGTTGATCGATCTCGTTGCCATATCAAAAAAAGCAAAAGCCGCAGGTGCCGCGCTCGTCCTGGATGTCTCCCAGTCCCTTGGCGCCATGCCACTCGACATGAGCGCTATTGACCCGGACTTCGTTGTTGCACCTACCTACAAATGGCTGCTCGGCCCCTACGCCATGGGCTTTCTGTACGTCGCGCCCAGGTGGCGAGACGGACGTCCGATCGAAGAGAACTGGTTGAACCGAAAAGGGTCAGAGGATTTTGCGGGCCTGGTCGATTACGAGCACGACTACCAACCGGGTGCCCGGCGCTTCGATATGGGGGAACGCGCAAATTTTCAGTTGATGCCCATGACCAAGGCCGCACTGGAACAGCTTGCGGCCTGGGGGATTGAGAACATTGCCGCGACCCTTCAAACAAAGACCGACACCATCGCCCGCCGCGCAGCCGCTCTTGGGCTCACCGTCTCAGAGTCCAGTCTGCGGGCACCGCACTTTCTTGGTGTGCGTTTTCCGGACGGCGTGCCGGACGGGCTTCTGGAACAACTCGCCAAGGAACATGTCTATGTGAGCCTGCGCGGGACCTCCATGCGCGTGACGCCGCACCTTTACAATAATGACGAAGATGTGGACCGCTTGTTCGCAGCCCTAGAGGCCGTCTTGTGAGCCTACGCGATCACACCGCCGCGGATTATCGGGACCTGGCCCTCCTCGCCCTCCTTTGGGGCGGTGCGTTCGCACTGACGGATATTGCCGTAGAGACCATGACGCCCGCCTGGTCTGTCGCGATCCGCATGCTTGTATCGGCTGCCGTGCTGGCACCCTTCATGGTGATCAATCGGGAACCCATCCCTAAGACCCGCAAAATGTGGGGATGGTTGACGGCGCTCGCCCTTTGCGGAGACCTGATCCCGTTCTTCCTTTTATCCTGGGGCATCACGCTGATTGCATCGGGACTGTCGGCCATCCTCATTGGCGTGATGCCCCTCATCACCCTGGTCCTGGCCCGCATCTTTGTGCCCGGCGAAACACTGACCGCCACGCGGATTGCGGGCTTTGTTACAGGCCTCGTGGGACTCGTTATTGTCGTGGGGCCTGACGCACTGGCGGGTGCGTCCATGGACGGCACACCGCTCCTCGGTGAGATGTTGGTCCTCGGCGCCGCTCTTTTCTTCGCCATGAATGCCATCATCGCACGGCGCGCACCGCCTGCACCGCTCTACTCCAAAGCCTGCCTCACGACTGGACTTGCCGGAATCATCATGACCCCTATCGCCTGGGCAGAAGCACCGCTCGCCCTTGACGTGATCACACTGGAATCATGGATCGCCGTCATCGTGCTGGGAGCATTGCCCGTCGGCTACGCCACGGTCGTTTATTTCAGAGTCATTGAGAGCGCAGGACCCTCCTTCATGGCCATGACCAACTATCTGGTGCCGGTCCTCGCCCTCGGCATTGGCGCCCTCTTTTTGGGCGAGACCATCACCCTCCACGCGGTGATCGGCCTAATCGTCATCCTCAGCGGCATCGGCCTCGCAGAGCTCAGACGTCGATCGTCCCCTTGAGATAATCCACCGCACGTCCCCGCATCACGACTCGATCTCCATTCAACGTGCAAAAGAGCGTACCGCCCCGCTTTGAGATTTGCCGTGCCACAATCTCCTGCTTGTCCAGGCGCTTGGCCCAGAAGGGCACGATGACCGTGTGGGCGGATCCCGTCACTGGGTCTTCGGGAATGCCCACATGCGGCGCAAAGAAACGCGACGCGCAGTCCCAACCAGACGCTTCATCACCTGGGGCTGTGGCAATCAACCCTTTGCCCATTTCATTGCAGAAGCGCGTGAGTTTTGCGAGATCGGGCCGCAGAGCGGCGACCTGGCGCATGTCTTCAAACACCGCGAGCATGTGATGCCCGCTTAGCACCATGGACGGGTGCGCACCCAGAACCTCTGATATCTGTTCGGGTACCATGGTCGGTTTCGGCATATCTGCTGGGAAGTCCATCGCGTAGAGATCATCCTCCCGCACGACGGTCAGCGGCCCGCTCTTGGTTTGAAAAACAATCTCTTCCCCGTCAAATCCAAGGTGGGAAAAGAGCACATGAGCCGACGCAAGCGTCGCATGCCCGCAAAGCGGAACCTCGGCGGTCGGCGTAAACCAGCGAAGTTCGTACCCGTCTCCCGCCGGCACAAAATAGGCGGTTTCCGCAAGATTGTTTTCTGCGGCAATGGACAACATCAGATCGTCCGACAACCAGCTTTCAAGCGGCACCACCGCAGCCGGGTTGCCCTCGAAGATGTCGTCAGCAAAGGCATCGACCTGAAACAGTGTGAAACTCATTTTCTGCATCCTGTTTTGTTCAGACAAGCATCGCCCAGGCAACACTTGCGACCATAGAGAAAGAAAGAGCGCCGGCAATATAGGGACGCGTGACCGGATCGTTCATGAACCGGTGCAACACACCACCGGTAGCGCACCAAAGTGAATTGAGAGGAACGCCTGTGAAGAGCGTCACCAGAACGATAATCATGATCTGCCAGAAAAGGTCCTGACCTGGTGTGACAAAGCTTGAGATCACAACCAACAGCATCACATAGGCTTTCGGATTGAGCGGATGGAGGAAAAGTCCCTCTTTGAACCCGAAATGGTGTGCAGTTGGTTCTGTGGGCGCCCCGACAGGCATCTGCCACAGGCGCCATGCGAGATAGCAGATATAGCCGAAGCCCAGAGCTTTCAGCATCGCATGCGCCGTCGAGCTCGCCAGCAACAAGCTTCCGATGCCGCCCGCAACCGCAAAAATGACACCGATGAACCCAAGCCACACGCCGGCGAGAAAGGGCAAAGATCGGACGAACCCAACCGTCGCGCCGCTCGCCATCGCGCTGGCATTGGCGGGCCCAGGAGTGCCAATCATCACTGCAACAAATCCGGTCAGTGCCAGCAGCGTATCCCAGCTCATCTTGGTCAACCTCATAAATCACCAAATTGTACTATGACAATTTCGCAAAATTCAGAACATGCACTGCAGGACTGCCTTGAACAAATCCACAATACAGCGTTCCAGACATATAGGCTGGACATTTAGGATGTACAATTGATAAATTGACACCATGACATTTTGGAAAAATGCCCTGACATCCGGATCCGGCCCGGCCTATCAACGTCTCGCGGACGCCATTCACGATGCGGTCCTGGACGGCAGCCTGTCGCCGGGATCGCGACTGCCCCCTCATCGCACTTTGAGCCACGAGCTCGGCGTCAGCATTGGCACGATCACACGGGCTTACGAGCTGGCGGCGCGCCGGGGCGATGTCGACGCAACGGTCGGCAAAGGATCGTTCGTGAAGGGCAGCAGCGTCGATAAGTCCTTCGGGCCGACCAATCTGCGCATCAATCTGCCCGCAGATATCGGCCAGGGTGTGGACCTCGCTGACGCCATGGCCCGCAGAGCTGCAGCAGAGTTTCTGTACTACATCCCCTTTGGCGGATCAGAGGAGCACAAAGCTGCAGGGCGTGAATATCTGAAACTGAGTGGCGTCGAGGATTTTGAAGGCAGTCTGATCGTCACGGCCGGAGGCCAGCATGCGCTCACCACGGCTTTTCTCACTGCGACCAAACCCGGCGACCTTATTCTATGTGAGCCCCTTACCTTCGGCGGGTTTCTGGATCTGGCGCGCACAACCGACAGACGGATCGCAGCAATCCCGACAGACGACAGCGGGATTGATGCAGCCGCATTTGATGAGATGTGCGCGAACCTGAAACCAGCCGCCGCGTTTCTTATGCCTACAGCACAAAACCCAACGGGCACGACCCTCTCGCAAGAAAGACGTGAAGCTGTGGCAGCCGCCGCGATCAAACATGGCGTTACGCTGATTGAGGATGGCGTCTACGATCCCTTCAATCCGTCGCCGCTCACACCCCTGGTGACACTCGCACCGGATCACACCTACTACATTGGCTCTCTGTCCAAGGTACTGGTCCCAGGTCTCCGTGTCGGCTACCTCGTCTGTCCGCAGACCGTGGGTGCAACTGCCAACGATCTGCAGCACATTCTTGGCATGGGGCCGCCTCTGGTAATGGCCAATATCGCGACGGAACTGGCGGAAACCGGTGCAACGAAGCGGCTGGTCTCGGCTCAGCGCGCGGAGATGACCTGGAGAAACACCCGCGCCGACGACATGCTGAACACCGGCGGTTTGAGACCTGCCTCGGCTGATTTAGGGAACAGACAGGTCGCGGCTCCGCACTACTGGCTTCCCCTGCCCGACCACTGGTCTCCAGAGACCTTTGTGGCAGCGGCGGAGGCACGGCAAGTCCTCGTCTCTCCGTCTTCCCATTTTGCAGTCGAGACGGCCACGCGCCATGTGAGATTGGCATTGGGGGCCGCACCCAGCCGGCCCCAGTTCGACGAATGCCTTACCATCCTGGCAGACCTGATGCGTCAGGAGCCCGCGCGGGTCAACCGCTCAGTTTGACGATTGTAAAATCACTCTGACTGCAGAAAAGGATGCATGTGATTAAGGGGCCCGTGCCCCTTGCCAAACCCTGGCGCCGTCGCGATGGCTTCGTGCACGTAATCCCTCGCGATCGAGACGGCATCGCGCATCGGCGCCCCTTGGGACAGCAACGCCGCAATGGCCGACGCCAGTGTGCATCCCGTGCCGTGGGTATGCACCGTGTCGATCCGGGGGCTCGACATCACCTCAATACTCTCTTCGGTCACAAGCACATCATGGACATCCGAGCCCTGCCCATGCCCGCCTTTAACCAGCACGGCACCTGGGCCGAGCCCCATCAAGGCATCTGCCGCCCGCTTTTGGTCGTTCAGCGTTTCAACAGGATTGCCGGTGAGCCGGGCCGCTTCCGGCATGTTGGGTGTGAGGATGGTCGCAGCCGGCACCAACAGGTTGCGAAGGGCGAGCATCGCATCGTCTTGCAACAGGGGATCACCGCTGGTCGCGACCATCACCGGATCAACCACGAGTTTGAGCCCTGATCGCGCATCAAGCTCATTCGCGACAGCCTCAATAACCCCGGCTGAGTGCAACATGCCGGTCTTCACAACATCGGCGCCAATATCATCAAGCACCGCTTGCATCTGTCGCTGAATGATATCGGGCTCCAGCGGCAGGACATCCGAAACGCCTTGCGTGTTTTGTACCGTGATGGCGGTAACCGCTGTCGCCGCATAGGCGCCGAACATGGTCACGGCCTTGGTGTCAGCCTGGATACCGGCGCCACCGCCACTGTCGGAGCCAGCAACAATCAACACCCGGCCCATAGGCGAGGCGGCGGGGCTGTCATTATCGTTCATGAGAGATCAGGCAGCCGCGTCTGCAATAGCAGAAGTGATGTCGCCCACGACATTTTCGACCAGGCCTTGATCGTCGCCTTCCGCCATCACGCGGATAAGCGGCTCCGTACCCGACTTGCGCACCACAATGCGCCCACTCGAGCCAAGCCGTCCTTCGCCCTCTTTGATGGCGTCTTGCACCTTCGCGCATTCCAGCGGCGCGCCGGACTTGAAGCGCACATTTTTCAGAAGCTGAGGGACGGGTTCAAAGAGGCTGCAGGCATCACTCACCGGCTTGTTGGTCGACTGCAGCACGGCCAACACTTGCAGGCCGGCAATCAATCCATCGCCCGTGGTCGCAAAATCAGAGAGCACAATATGGCCCGACTGCTCGCCGCCGACGTTGAAGCCATGGTTGCGCATATGCTCCACGACATAGCGGTCGCCCACCTGCGTGCGGGCCAGTTCCAGACCGATACCTTGCAGATACCGCTCGAGCCCAAGGTTTGACATCACTGTTGAGACAATGCCCGGCGCGGAGAGCATCTCCGACTCTTTCCAGGATTGGGCAACGAGACCCATGATCTGATCGCCGTCGACAATTTCACCGTTCTCATCACAGACGATGACGCGGTCCGCATCTCCATCAAGGGCAATGCCAATGTCGGCGCGGCGTTCGCGGACGAGCTCACACATGCGTTCCGGCGCCGTCGATCCACACCCGGAATTGATGTTCATCCCATCCGGGCTCACACCAACGGTCACAACTTCTGCGCCCAATTCCCACAGTGCTGCGGGCGCTACCTTGTAGGCGGCCCCGTTCGCGCAATCGACAACGACACGCAGGCCTTCAAGACTCAAATGTTTGGGGAAGGTCTGTTTCACAAACTCGATATAGCGCGCCTGAGCATCTTCAATCCGCTTCGCGCGGCCGATGGCATCCGGCGCGGCCAGATGGTCCATAATGCCATTGTCCATCCGCCGTTCGATTTCATGCTCCACGTCATCGGACAGTTTGTATCCGTCGGGCCCGAAGAGCTTGATGCCATTATCTTCAAAGGAATTATGGGACGCGGAAATCATCACCCCGAGATCGGCCCGCAAGGACCGCGTAAGCATGGCAACCGCCGGCGTCGGCAGCGGCCCGAACTGGAAGACATCCATGCCGACGGAGGTGAAGCCCGCCACGAGCGCATTCTCGATCATGTAGCCAGAGAGACGGGTATCCTTACCAATCACCACCCGGTGACGATGATCCCCACGGGTAAACACGCGGCCCGCCGCCATGCCGACGCGCAACGCCATCTCCGCGGTCATATTCGGCTGGTTTGCCGTGCCCCGAATACCATCCGTGCCAAAATATTTACGTGACATTGAAGGTGCTAATCCTAGTAGTTTTCTTGTCCCCAGCGGCGGCACTATACAGCCGAACCTTTGGATATTCGGTTAACGAATTGTTTCTTTATTTTACGCGGTTAATCGGCGCTCAGGTGACCCCAGACAACCAGTGAATCCGCCAATTGCCGAGGCTCATGGGTGCGGATCATGTCGGCACCAGCATTTGCGGCAAAAAGCTCCGCCGCCAGGCTCGCCGCGGCAGCGCCGCCGACTTCAGCGCCCGCCAACTTCCGCAAAAAGCTCTTCCGGGACACCGAGACCAGAAGCGGGACATCAAAGCGCTCTTTCAGCGTGCAGAGCCCCTGCAATACCTCAAGTGACGGTTCTGGCTGATTGCCCAGAAAAAAGCCCATGCCCGGGTCGAGGATCAGACGGTCGCGTGCCACACCGGCTCGCTCAAGCGCGCCGAAGCGCGCCTCAAAGAAACGGGCGACATGATCCACCATGGAGCCTGGCGGCGGGGCGGCACGGGTCGCGGGGCCACGCCCCTGAATGGAATGCATGACAATGAGCTTGGCCGACGCACTGGCAAGTTCCGGATAGAAGCTCTCGTCGGCAAAACCCTGAATGTCGTTGAGATAGGCCACGTGTCTCGCGAGCGCCCAGCGCTGCGTCTCCGTCTGGAACGTATCGACAGAAATCACCGCTCCCTCGTCCTGCAGAACCGGCACGACCGCTTTCAGACGGCTAATCTCTTCCTCCGCACTCACCGGCGCACTGTCCGGATGCGACGAGGCCGGTCCAATGTCCAGCACATGCGCCCCATCGGCGACTAACTCCCGTCCATGCGCAAGCGCCGCCGCGGGGTCGAGATACTTCCCGCCATCGGAAAACGAGTCCGACGTGATGTTGAGAATGCCGAAAATCTGGGGTGATGAATTCATGTGCCGCTCATAGCACGGGTCTTTGTCGGCAAAAAGCCCCGCCTCGAAAGGCAGGGCTTTGTGTTCTTTGTAATTGATCGTGAGACCAATCAGGTAGCCGTGTTACGTACCCTGAGGTTCCGGATCGATCCGACCAACGCCGCCGCTGGTGGGCACGGACGCCGTCGGGCCGCCTGTGGGTTCCGGCGGCTCACCGCTATCACGATGCGGTTTCTCGCCAACCAGCAGGCCTTTGATCTCATCGCCTGACAGGGTTTCATACTCAAGCAAGCCTTTGGCGATCTTGTGAAGATCGTCAAGATGCGTGGTCAGAACTTCATGGGCTTTTTTGTAGCCATCGTCCACGATCCGCTTCACTTCCTGGTCGATCATGCGCTGTGTTTCTTCCGACATGTTCTGCGAGCGTGCCACGGAATGGCCGAGGAAGACTTCTTCCTCATTGTCTTGATAGGCGAGCGGCCCGAGCTTATCGCTCATGCCCCACTGGGTGACCATGGCTTTTGCCATCTTGGTCGCCTGCGAAATATCCGACGACGCGCCGGACGTGACCTTGTCATGCCCGAGAATGATCTCTTCGGCCACACGGCCGCCCATGGCGACCGCAAGGTCGGCATACATTTTTTCACGCGTCACAGAGAACTGATCCGCTTCCGGCAGACGCATCACCATACCGAGCGCACGGCCACGGGGAATAATCGTCGCCTTGTGGATCGGGTCTGAGGCCGGCATGTGAAGCGCGACCAGCGCGTGCCCACCTTCATGGTAGGCGGTGAGGCTGCGCTCTTCTTCCGACTGGACCATGGAGCGACGTTCCGCGCCCATCATCACCTTGTCTTTGGCATCTTCGAATTCGGACATGGTGACCAGACGCCGTCCACGACGGGCTGCCAGGAGGGCGGCTTCGTTCACGAGGTTTGCGAGGTCCGCCCCGGAGAAACCAGGGGTCCCGCGCGCAAGTGTCTTAACTTCCACGTTCGGGCCAACCGGCACTTTCTTCATATGCACTTTGAGAATTTTCTCGCGGCCAACAATGTCCGGGTTCGGCACCACAACCTGGCGGTCGAAACGGCCGGGACGCAGCAGTGCCGGGTCCAGAACGTCCGGACGGTTGGTGGCTGCAATCAGGATGATGCTTTCATTGGGTTCAAAGCCATCCATCTCCACCAGCAACTGGTTGAGAGTCTGTTCCCGCTCATCATTGCCGCCGCCGAGACCGGCACCACGATGCCGACCAACCGCATCAATTTCGTCAATGAAGATGATGCAGGGAGAGTTCTTCTTCGCCTGTTCAAACATGTCGCGAACACGGCTTGCACCGACGCCGACAAACATTTCTACGAAGTCAGAACCGGAAATGGTGAAGAACGGCACATTCGCTTCGCCCGCAATGGCGCGCGCGAGCAGCGTCTTACCGGTGCCTGGAGGCCCCACCAGCAGCACACCCTTGGGGATATGCCCGCCGAGGCGCTGGAACTTGGAGGGATCGCGCAGGAAGTCGACAATCTCTTCCAGATCGTCCTTCGCTTCATCGATACCCGCGACATCGTCAAAGGTCACGCGGCCATGACGCTCGGTCAGCAGCTTCGCCTTGGACTTGCCGAAGCCCATGGCCTTGCCGCCGCCGCCTTGCATCTGGCGCATGAAGAAAATCCACACACCGATCAGGAGCAGCATTGGGAACCAGGACACCAGAATGCCAAGCAACGACGGAGACCCATCGTCAGCAGGCTTCGCGGTGATCTCCACATTCCGCGCATTCAGGCGCTCAACAAGGTTCGGGTCGCCGGGATTGTAGGTGTAGAAACTCTGTCCATCCGAATAGTGACCGGAAATCGTGTCACCGGACATGGTCACGTCGACGACATTTCCCTTATCAACTTCATTCAGAAGTTGAGAGAAACTGATCTCACTGGAAGTGGTCCGCTCGACCGGGCTCTGAAACAGATTGAAGAGCGCTACAAGCAAGAGCGCAACGACAGCCCACAGAGCGAAATTTTTAAAATTGGACAAGGCGTTTTCCTGTCTGGAAGTCCGGCCCCTTGAGCGGGACCAAGTTTCTACCGGCTAATTTGGATTTGTTCTAAGTCTATTAGAAAGATAGGGTCGCGACAAAGTTTTACTAGTCGGCCATAGGTCCCCGGAGCCCCCTTTTTCATACTTTTTCGACGAAAATTGATCGTTCGTCCCACTTTGGCGCACCTGCGCTGATGTTTCGGAAAGACCCTATCCGGCTTGGGTAAAAACCCAGTTACCCCTTGCAGTTCCTTTGGCTAGGCCAACACCGTCAGCCACGACCCAATCGAGATCAGATGTCCCCCAAAAATCGGCTTCTGAAAGTGGGTGCCCCATGCGCGAAAAACGCGAGCTGCGGTTGCACCAGAAGTCTGTCGCCTGACCAAAGCGCGGGCAGTGTCTCCAGAGCCTGTTTGGGGACATCTGTGGGAAGAGCGATCCCTTCTTCCTTCATCTGACGCAAACCGGTGCGGCCGAGCGCTTCCACCCTGCCGCTTGACTTGCGCCCGGTGAGGCGAACGTCGAAGCGCCCATCCCAGACGAGCGGCGCCCCCGCGACAAGGTCAACGCCAGGCCCAACGGCCGCGGCTTCCCGCAACACGCGGAACTGCGCGAGCCTGCCCGTAAACTTCACCCCGCCCAGTGTGCGACCGCGGCCAAGGGCCTCCTCTCGCACCGCCTCTAGCAGGGCCTCCAACGATCCGAGGCGCGGTGGATAGTCGGACCCGCCGACGCGCTGGACAAGCCGTGCCAACAAACGCAGCGCAATCTCATCCGGCACATCCGCCAGCCGGACCGTCTCAACGTCCGCAAAGCCAAACCCGTGCCAGCGAACGGCCTCCTGCTCCAACTTGTCGGTGGCAAACTCAAGGGCCGCCCGGGCCCGGCCCATCGCCTTGGCTGTCGAGACCAACCGATCCCGACTTATGCCCAAATCATCCAGAGCAGGCAGGGCCTTTCTCACCTGCACCCTGAGATAACGGTCATCCTCATTGCTCGGGTCCTCGATCCAGCCGTGACCGGCTTTGAGCAGCGTGGATTTGAGCCGGTCCCTCGAAACGTCCAAGAGCGGGCGCAGAATTCTGACGCCCTGATGCTCCCGCACCGGCGCCATGGCGGAGAGCCCATCTACACCGCTGCCCCGTTGAAGCCGCATGAGGAACGTCTCCGCCTGATCATCAAGATGATGGGCTGTGAGAAGATCCGCACGAACACGGCCGCTCCGGCACCAATCCGTGAGCAGCCGATAGCGCGCGGCCCGCGCCTCCGCCTGCAGATTGGACGAGGGTTTCGCCCCCTCCCATTTCAGCGTCTTGTGCGTGAGGCCAAGCACCTTCGCCCAGTCGGCCACTTGTACGGCCTCCTCAGCCGCTTCGGCGCGCAACCCGTGATCGACCGTCAGTGCAACGATCTTCGGCACTGCTTTACCGCGGGCTTCCATCCAGGAACACCACTGGCTAAGCAATACCATCAGCGCAACGGAATCCGCGCCGCCGGAAACAGCCACCGCAAGTCGGGATGCAGGTTTCAAAGGCCGCATCAGGCGACCAAGCTCTGGGCCACTCAGCGCGCGGGGAGGCCGGGCCGGAGCCATCCGAGAGTGTCAGCAGCCAGCGCGGGTGCGCTCAAGCTGCGCCCGCTGCTTCACTGCTTGCGTGGCGGACGGAAACCGGCGGTTCAACTCGCCCAGGGTCGCACAGGCCTGCTCTTGTTGACCCAGCGCCGCCAAGGTCATGCCGAGCTTCAGCAGACTATCTGGCGCTTTGGTCGACCCGGAATAGGTCGAGTAACCGGTCAGAAAAGCTTCCGCCGCCTGACGGTAGGCCCCGCGCACATAAAAGGTTTCTCCGAGCCAATATTGCGCATTACCCGCGAGATTGTGTGTCGGGTAGCGCTGGAGGAAATTCGCAAACTCCGCTTCAGCGACGTCAAACTGCCCGCGCTTCAGCTGGTTGATCGCTGCTTCATAGGCATCTTCCGGAGCACTTGGAACCGGAGCTGCCCCAGACGAGGAATAGCTTTCCGTCGGCAGCCGCGAGGCATCATTCACCGCGACGCGGGAATTTTCATCAGGACTGCTAGGTGGTAAAGCAGCCACCGGCACCTGACCCAGCGTCCCCACTGTCGAGGCTGCTGCGTCGCTGATGCCACTGCCGGACGGCGGTGTAAGGACTGGCGCACCGGATGACCCCGCAAGCGCGTTTGACACGCCGCCAGACGCACCCATCTCCTGAAAGCGAAATTCGACATCCTCCGCAAACTGCCGGAATTGGGATTGGGTCTGGGTCAGGTCATAGGTGAGCTTCTCAATCCGCCCGGTCAGATCGCGAAGCGTGGTTTCGACCGATTGAAGGCGTAGCGAGAGATCTGCCGCACTTTGAGGATCGGGCCCGAACCCGGAAGCACCGGATAGTTGTCCTGCTTGGCCCGCCGCCTGATAGGTCTGCCGTTGAACATCAATCAGATCGCGCTCAATCTTCTCCAAGCGGTTGTAGAGGGCGCGGGTCTCAACACTAGTCGGCTCTGCCTGGGCAACAGCAATGCTGCCCCCTAGAAGCGCCATCGCACAAAGGCCGAGCAGCCCGGCGTGCCACACGCGAGACCTGCCTGCACTGTTCTCAAAATGAGCCAAGTTCATTGCCGCCAACCTTCTTATTCCAGCACCCGAATTTCAGGCTTTCTACAATACCAAAGAGTTCGGCCAAATTGAGGCCACCAGCGCCTCAGAGCCCCGCCTGAATATGAAAACGCCCCCGAAGGTGACCTCGGAGGCGTTAGAAAGTCTTAAGATCCGGCTTTTTAAGAACCGGCGCCGCTCACCACGGACACCGCCCGGCGGTTCTGGCTCCAGCAGCTTTCATTGGAGCACAGCGCGACAGGGCGCTCTTTGCCGTAGGAGATTGTCCGGATCCGGGCCGGATCGACACCGAGGCTCACCAGGTAGCTCTTGGCCGCATTCGCACGGCGAGCCCCCAAAGCCAGGTTGTAATCGCGTGTACCGCGCTCATCCGCATGACCTTCCATCGTCACGGAAAGAGCTGGATAAAGTTTGAGCCAAGCGGCCTGGCGCTGCAGGGTTGCGCGCGCAGCAGATGTCAGATCGGAGCGGTCCGTTTCGAAGAAAACCCGGTCGCCGACATTGACCACAAGATCCTGCTGAGACCCGGGTGTGGGCCCACTCGGCTGAGACTGCGTTACTGGAGCTGTGGGCGTTGATGTCGCCGACGCATTTTCGTCCGGAGTCGAACTACACGCTGCTACAACCACCATCAGGCCGGCCATTGTCGCGACCCGCAGGCCAGCATTCAGGATCTTCATGGATGATGTCTCCTTACATCTTGTTCGCAGCACGTCCGAAGCCAGCGTTTATTGGGTTTTGCCGCCGATTTCCTGCTGATACAGCCCAAAAGCAAATTAAGCGAGCTGACTTAACACTGCGTTCTTTAACATTACATGACAGCAGCGGGCGAAATTGTCTGCTTTCGACATCCCCGGCACCATCGCACAAAGCCCCCCAGAAGCCTTACGAAGCAAGAAACCTATCTGCCCCTCGACCTTCCCGCAAGCCATCCCTTACGGATTAAAGGGATTTCCTGCAGCAGCCCAATCAAGTTCCAATCATCTTTTGGTCAGAAGCGGCGCCTCTTAATCAAACCGCCGATCTTAACTAAGTCTTGCTAACTGGTCTTGTCAGTTGAGCCGGGGCGACCAAGCCGGGTCAGATGCGAAAGCTGGCGTGTAAACCGGCCGTTCGTTGTACCCCGTCAGATCGACCGACCAGAGGCTCGGGCCGCCATTCTCCCCGCGCGTCTCGCGGAAGAACATGAGCACCCGCCCATTGGGCGACCAGGTCGGTCCCTCATTATGGTAGCCCTCTGTCAGGACCCGTTCGCCGGTTCCATCCGGCTTCATAATGCCGATCACAAAACGCCCCTTGATCATCTTGGTAAAGGCGATGAGATCGCCGCGTGGGCTCCAGACCGGCGTTGCGTAGCGCCCGGTCCCGAAGCTGATCCGCTGCGCACCAGAGCCGTCAGCATTCATGACATAAATCTGCTGCGACCCACCCCGGTCGCTTTCAAAGGTGATAAACCGCCCGTCCGGTGAATAAGACGGTGCCGTGTCAATCGCGGCCGTGTTTGTAACCCGGCGGGTCTGCCGTGACCTTAAATCCATCTCATAGATGTCGGAATTGCCGCCACGCTGCAGGCTCATGATGATTTTCTGGCCGTCTGGCGAAAACCGCGGCGCGAAGGTCATGCCCGGGAAATCACCCACAACTTCTTGCTGTCCTGTCTCAATATCAAGAAGGTAAACCCGAGGGCGATTACCGAAATAAGAGAGATAGGTGATCTCCTGATTAGACGGGCTGAACCGTGGGGTAAGCACAAGGTCTCTGCCATTCGTCAGCATGCGCGGGTTGTAGCCATCCTGATCCATGATCGCCAACCGTTTGACGCGCTGACCTTTAGGCCCGCTCTCCGACACATGCACGATGCGGGTATCGAAATATCCCTTCTCACCCGTGAGACGCTCATAGATGGCGTCTGCAATGATATGCGCCACCCGCCGCCAGTTTTCCGGTGTGGTATAAAACTGAAGACCGGTGATCTGCTGTTCTGCATAAATGTCCCACAGTCGGAACTCGACCTTCAGCCGGCCATCCGGTTCAACGACGGTCTGTCCGGTCACCAAGGCCTGGGCACTAATCACCCGCCAGTCGCCAAAGCGCGGCTGCACATTCACGTCCTGAATGCGTTCGATATAAGAGGCGGACGGGAGGGGACGAAACAGCCCGGAACGCTCCAGATTGGCGCCAATGACCTTGGCGACATCTATCCCGATTTGACGTTCCTGCGAGCCAGGCCCGAGAAAGTCGACGACAGCAATCGGAAGCGGATCGATATTGCCTTCCGTTATGTCGATTTCCAACACGGCATATGCCGCCTGCGGCGTCGCAAAAACACCAACAACCACACAGAAAGCACCCAGTCGCCGCCAAAAACCCATTTCTTTAACCTTTTTTGATCTGCCAATAGGCAGAATCTGACCAAGTTTCATAACAATCTAACCTTTGCATGGCGCGAATATGGCAATCACCAGCGCTGTGTTTCCTACAACTTGAAGTTAAGAAGCAGCTCTCTCCAAACATCGAAGCTCTCAGGCGGTAACTCATAAGGTTGGCAACTGTTAATCGCCGTTAGAACCGAGCGAGCAGCGGCGCGAAACTCTAAAGCGCCAACTCCTGCAGGTGCACTGTTGATGATTTGCGGCGGCCCCGCTAGACGCCCGTTTCGCAACATCGGGACCCGGGCGCGAACGATAATTCGATCCGCATTGGCAAGCCCCACCAACGCGCGTTTGTTCCAGCACCTCGCCATCTGCCTGCGAAAAGCGTCAATCACAGAAATTGAAATTGGCTGGCTTGATCGACTAGCCGTCTGAGGCGTCTGCCTCTCGGAAAGCACAGGCTGAGGTTCTTCTTCAGGCAGCTTGTCCAACAGAGCAGCGATCTGGGTGGGGTCGAAGGCTGGTTTCGGCTCCTCGCGAGGTGGCGTCGGCTTCGCCTGCGGTTTTGGCTCAGGCTCAGGTTCCGGCTCCGGAGCGGGTTCCGGTTCCGGCGCAGGCGCTGGCTCGGGCTCTAAAACAGGCGCGGGCTCCGGTTCGGGAAGCGGCTCGGGCGGCAGTTCCACAACCGGTTCCGGCTCGGGCTCGGCAATTTCTTCAGCGGGCGGTTCTGGCGTCGGCTCAGGCTGCGGAATCTCGCGCAAGTTTGTGAACTCATCGATGGAGACGAGTTCAACCGGCAGCGCCCGGCTTGGCGCAACCTCCAGGGGAGCCGTTTCCGGCAGCGCGATATACATGGCGGCCAGAAGCCCTCCATGGAGCGCTGTCGAAAAAAGGATCCCTGCGCGCATAAAGCCTACCGTTCAGACGCTGATTGGGGAGGCGTTTCCGTGACAAGGCCGACACGGGAAAAACCGGCGGATGAAATCCGGCCCATGACCTTCATGACCTCGCCATATTCAACCTGCTGGTCAGCCCGCACATAAATGCGTTCTTCATACCCGTTCTCACCAATCGCCAAGAGACGCGCCACAAGCTCTTCCGGCTCGACAATGGTCTCCTGCAGATAAACCGTCCCATCCCCCTGCACGGTAATCGTGAGCGGTTCGTCATCGCCTTGCAGCGGTTCAGAGCGGGTCTGGGGCAGATCAACCGGCACGCCAACTGTCAGCAGGGGCGCCGCAACCATGAAAACAATGAGCAGCACCAACATCACGTCAACAAGCGGCGTCACATTAATTTCACTCATGGGGGTGAGGCGCGATCCGCGCCGCCCGCGGCGACCCGAACCACCGCTGGTTCCGAGAGAGGCGCCCATCTCTATCTCCGCTCGTCGACTTGACGCGAGACGATGGCTGAAAACTCGTCGGCAAAACCTTCGAGCCGGGACCCAAACCGGCCGATCTCACTGGAGAATTTATTGTAGGCGATGACAGCGGGAATGGCCGCAAGCAGACCAAGTGCGGTCGCGAACAGAGCCTCGGCGATACCAGGCGCCACCACAGCAAGATTGGTGTCGCGGCTGATCGCAATGGACTGGAAGGAGTTCATGATCCCCCACACGGTTCCAAAGAGGCCGACGAAGGGCGCGATGGAGCCGACCGTTGCCAGGAACAAGAGGTTGGTTTCAAGCGATACCATCTCTTTGTTGAGCGTCACAGACATGACCCGGTCTACCCGCTCTTTCACCCCCGCAAAATGATTGGGGCCCGCTTCAGAGGAGCGTTTCCATTCCCGCATGGCAGCGGCGAAGAGGGACGACATGGGATGATTGGGTCGGCTCCCGAGGTCTTGATAGAGATCGTCCAACGACCGGCCTGACCAGAAAGTCGTCTCAAAATTGTCTGCCTTCCGCCGGACACTGCCGAGCCGCCACCATTTGTCGAACATGATAGCCCAGCTCCAGATGGAGGCCGCGATAAGGCCGACCATCACAGATTTCACTACCCAGTCCGCCCGCAGGAACAGCGACCAAAGCGTGAAATCCGTCGCTTCGGTGACCAGTGTGGCGTCTTGAACTATGTCGCCAACCGGGGCCGGCGTGATGCCGGTGTCAGCGCGAAGAGAGGACACGACGTCAAATTGACTTATCGCCGTGAACGAATTGCCAACCTGCGCGATAAAGTCGACGACTTGTATGGGATCCATGGAAACTGCTCTCCGTCAGGTGCTCACCCCTGTCGAAGGACAAGGCTCGCAAAGCATGAGTGGGCGCCTGCTCCGCGAAGAGAAGCGAATACCCCCAGAATGGGGCAAAATTAGACGAGAGAATGTGTCAAAACTGGGGCATGGGGCGCTTTTTGCCCTAAATGTCAAAGGCTTAACCCAATTGTGATGCGGCCGCCACATGTGGCCCAAGCGCCGCAAGCATTTCAGGCGTGAGGCGCCGCGGACGACCGTCTGTATCGATGCAGGCCGCCTTTACAATTGCGCGCCAGATCGGTTCGCCGTCCCGCGTAATCACTTGCTCGATTTCCAAACGTGCCCCCCGAGCAGTAATGTAGCGGCTTTCCACCTGCAGCAGGTCGTCGATCCGCGCCGGCGCCAAAAATTCGATCTCCATTTTCTGGATGGCGAAGGCGAGCGGCGGATCAAGCTCCAGGATTTCCGAGTGGTGAATGCCCACAAGACGCAAAAAATCACTGCGGCTGCGCTCGGCGAATTTCAGATAGTTAGCGTGATAGACGATGCCACTAAAATCTGTGTCTTCATAATAGACGCGGATGGGCAGGTGATGGACCCCATCGACGATCTTGCCCGATATGTCCGGCCACTCTTCTGCGCTCACTTGCCGTCTCCATCGAACAACCCGCCCTGCCCTGGCACACCGCTGGGTGTCGGCAACCCGAGATGGCTAAAGGCAGATGGCGTCAGCACGCGCCCACGCGGCGTGCGCTGAACGAGCCCATTCTGAATGAGATAGGGCTCGACGATCTCTTCAATCGCATCGCGCGGCTCAGAGAGCGCCGCAGCAATCGTCTCAATGCCCACGGGGCCGCCGGAAAATTTGTGCGCAATTGTTGAAAGGTAGCGATGATCAAGGCCATCCAGCCCCAGGCGATCCACCTCAAGCCGGGTCAGTGCTTTGTCCGCCAGTTCCGCATCGATCTCCGCAGCCTCAGCCACCGCCGCAAAGTCGCGCACCCTTCTGAGCAGGCGACCGGCAATCCGCGGTGTTCCACGAGCACGCCGCGCGATTTCCAGCGCGCCATCATCTGTGATTGCCATGCCCATCACGCCGGCGCCGCGACGCACGATGAGTTCCAGCTCATCCACCTCATAGAAGTTGAGACGCACCGGAATGCCAAACCGGTCTCGGAGCGGGGTCGTCAGCAAGCCCGTCCGCGTCGTGGCACCGACAAGCGTGAAAGGTGCCAACTCAATCTTCACCGACCGCGCTGCGGGTCCTTCACCGATAATGAGATCAAGCTCAAAGTCCTCCATGGCGGGATAGAGGATTTCTTCAACTGCTGGATTAAGCCGATGGATTTCATCGATGAAGAGGACATCCCGTTCCTCAAGGTTCGTGAGGAGCGCCGCCAGGTCCCCCGCTTTTGCGATCACGGGTCCTGAGGTAGATCTGAAATTCACGCCAAGCTCGCGCGCCACGATCTGTGCAAGTGTCGTCTTACCCAGTCCCGGCGGCCCGGCAAACAACACATGGTCCAGCGCTTCTTTGCGTTTCGCGGCTGCTTCGATGAATACCGAGAGGTTTTCGCGCGCTTGTCGTTGCCCGGTAAAGTCAGACAGGCGCTGAGGACGAAGCTGGGCTTCGCTCATATCCTCCTCATGCGGTGCACCGCCTACCAACCGCTCACTCATTTGGCCAGCTCCTTCAAGCCAACACGAATAAGCGCTTCGGCACCAGCGGTCTCATCAAGTTGCTTTGTGGCGGCGGACACCGCAGACGCGGCCTGCGCATGCGCATATCCAAGGTTCACCAGGGCCGACACAGCGTCGCGCACGGCACTTCCCGCGCCCGAAACAACCTCCCCGTCGGAACTCGCCAGAACCGGCGCAAGCTTGTCAGGGACGGGGGCTTTGTCCCTCAGCTCAGTGACAATACGGGCCGCAAGTTTAGGGCCCACACCGGGCGCCTGGGTCACAGCCTTTTTGTCCTCAAGCGCAATCGCATCCGCCAATCCGCTCGGGCCGATGGACCCAAGCATCGCCATGGCATGCCGCGCACCCACGCCCTGTACAGACTGCAGCAACCGGAACCATTCACGTTCGTCACCGGTCGCAAATCCGAACAGGCGTAATTGGTCCTCACGCACATAAGTATCGATCAGAAGCGAGAGGGGCTCACCTTTCGCGGGCACCTGCCGAAGCGTGAAGCCAGAGCAGGAAACAAGGTAGCCCACGCCACCCACATCCAGGATAAGCCAGTCCTCACCCACCTCATCCACAATGCCAGTAAGTTTGCCAATCATGCGCGCGTCACCCGCGCTTCCGCCGTCTCAACATAGGAGATCGCGGAGCGATAATGCGCGTGACAAATGGCGACCGCGAGAGCATCCGCCGCGTGCTCGCTTGCTGTCTGACATCGGGCGAGCAACGTCTCCACCATCATCTTGATCTGCTGCTTGTCCGCATGCCCCGAGCCCGTGACCGTCTTCTTGATTTTGTTCGGCGCATATTCAGCCACATCAAGCCCCGAGCGCGCTGGAACGAGGAGGGCCACCGCACGTGCTTGGCCCAGCTTCAGCGCCGCCGCCGCATCCTTCGATACAAAGGCTGTTTCAACTGCGGCAGACGCCGGCGTGTGCTCCGCAATAACAGAGGCCAAGCCTTCTTCCAGTTCAACCAAACGTTCTGCGAGGGAGAGTTTGCTGTTCGACCTCACGGTGCCGTTGGCCACATGAGATAAGCGATTGCCGGTGACATCAATCACGCCCCAGCCCATGGCGCGCAATCCAGGATCCAATCCCAGCAATCTGACGGTTTCGCTCATGATCCAGCCTGGTTAGAGCGCTCTCAACTGACGCTCATACATCCGATCAGGCGGAGAGCTGCTCCATCACCGAATCGGACATTTCAAAGTTCGCATAAACCTGCTGCACATCATCGCTATCGTCCAGCAAATCCAACAGGCGCAGCAGTGTCTCGCCCTGATCGGCTTCCACAGGGATTGTGTTGGTCGGTTTCCAGATTAGGGCTGCACTATTGGCGGGCCCGAATGAAGCTTCCAGCGCGCTTGCAACCTCATGAAGGCTTTCAGCGCTGCAGATCAGCGTGTGGCCTTCCTCGTCAGAGGTACAATCATCGGCACCCGCCTCGATCGCCGCCTCAAACATGGCATCGGCGTCTGCCGCATCGGCGGCATATTCGATGGATCCGACATGCTCAAAGCCGAAGGACACGGACCCCGTCTCACCCAGATTACCGCCATTCTTTGCGAATATCGTCCGCACCTCGCTTGCGGTCCGGTTGCGATTGTCGGTGAGCGCTTCGACAATCACCCCAACGCCAGCGGGCCCAAAACCTTCGTAGCGGACCTCTTCGTAGTTCTCGCCGCCCTGCTCCGTACTCTTCTTGATCGCCCGCTCGATATTGTCTTTGGGCATGGATTGCGCGCGCGCTGCGTTAATCGCCGCGCGGAGCCGCGGATTATGTTCCGGATCCGGCATCCCCATTTTGGCAGCAACGGTGACTTCCTTCGCCAGCTTGGAGAAAAGCTTGGCGCGCTTCTTATCCTGCGCGCCCTTGCGGTGCATGATGTTCTTAAATTTGGAATGTCCCGCCATAGCGTTCGCTCTTTCAACGTAGGGATGGTGCAGGCGTTACCTGTCGAAACGCCATTTTGAGCCCTTTATAGGCAGCGCGCGCCTCAAAATCCATAGGCGCTGCCGGTTAGCCGATGGCTACGCGATCACTTCTCTAAGTCTGGTCTTAGTCCCCATAATCCACAAAACTAAAATCTAAATTATAAAATAAAATATTCATTTTCTATTAACCTATCTGAGGTTGTATATGAGGGTAGATACAACTTTGAAGGGTATCTTCGTGAGGGGCCAAGTGACGCAACGTCATCTTGGAAAAAATGGACACATCAAGACCGCCATTGGGGGCGCCCACAGTCAATACCAAAGACTTGGGGATTCGAGACCTGGAGGGGAATGACCAATGTTTAAGAGAAAAAGTGCCGCCGCTGGATCTGCTGATGTGATCAGCATCGCGTCCGCTAAGGAGACGGGCAGTGTGGACGGCGAGACCCTTCTGACCATGCTGGACAACATGCCCATCAACGTCATGATGGCTGATCCGGTCGATCTGAAAATCAACTACATCAACAAAACCAGCGTTGAGACACTGAAAACAGTTCGCGATTTGTTGCCGCAAGAGGTCGACCCTGAAAACATGATCGGCGTCTGCATCGACGTTTTTCACAAACAACCATCCCACCAGCGCGGCGTGTTGGCTGATCCAAGAAATCTCCCGCACTGTGCGAAGATTAAGCTGGGGCCGGAAACCCTCGATCTCAATGTATCCGCAGTCCATGACAATTCGGGCGCTTATGTCGGTGCGATGGTGACCTGGAGCGTTGTCACGCAACTTCAAAATGCCATCACTGACTTTGAGACCAATGTGAAGGCCATTGTGTCCGACGTGGGAGACAAGTCCACAGAGATGAAAGGCATGGCGGAGTCCTTGGCAGAGACGGCCGAACAAAGCACCAAACAGGCCAGCACAGTCGCCGCGGCTGCAGAGGAAACGACCGCCAATGTGCAGACCGTCGCCAGTGCCGCAGAGCAAATGTCGAACTCTATCAGTGAAATCACCCGGCAGGTCGCTGACAGCTCCAGCATCGCACAGGAAGCCGTCGCAGAGGCTGAACGTACGAACAGCACGGTTCAAGGTCTTGCCGCCGCCTCGGAAAAAATCGGCGAAGTGGTGAACCTGATCCAGGACATCGCAAGTCAGACAAATCTTCTGGCGCTCAATGCAACGATCGAAGCAGCACGAGCAGGTGAAGCTGGTAAGGGGTTTGCGGTAGTCGCCGCAGAAGTCAAAGAGCTTTCCAGCCAAACAGCAAAGGCGACCGAAGAAATCGCCACTCAGATTGGAACAATCCAACAGGAAACTGAGGGCGCAGTTGGAGCGATCGAGTCAATCGGCACGACGATCCAGAAGATCAATGAGATCGCCTCTTCAATTGCCGCCTCGGTCGAACAACAAAGTGCTGCGACAAGCGAAATCAGCCGAAACGTTCAGGAGGCAGCGACTGGTACGCAGGACGTCTCGTCAAACATCGGAACGGTCACCCAAGCCGCTGCCGAAACGGGCGAGGCAGCAGGAAAGGTCCTTCAGAGCTCATCTGAACTCAACAGCCAGGCAGATGTACTGGGCGCAGAAGTTGAAAAATTCCTGAGTGAAGTAAAGAAAATCTAGGAATGTCTTAGACAGCACATGAGACAGCTCTGATCCTGACCCGCCACCCGTATGGGGTCAGAGCTTGAGTACCGTCTGATCCCCGACGGTGCACGACACCCCGCCCTACCGCACCACCCTGCGTTGGGGCGGGGATTTTTTTGCCAGGCCGCGAGAGTGCGAAAAATCAGCTAGCTGACGATCCGCCAACTGCCATCAGCCTCACGGCATGCGGTGCCGTAGCCTTGCTCTGTCCTGCCAGCAACCGTGATGGTCTGCTGATACTCGCGACAATATTGGCCTTGGGGGTTTTGATAAGCAGGTCTGGGCGTTACCGCACCATAGTGACCGCTATCAGGGTTCCGCCAAGCCCGGGCAACGCCCGACGGGCCATATTCAAGGGCTTGTCCGGTCGTGCGCTCAAGGTAAAGGCGGTCTGCGCGATCAAGCGACCGTCCAACTTCGCCGCCCGCCATCGCGCCCAACAAAGTACCAATACCGACAGCAACCAGCCGACCCGAACCTGATCCAAATGCCGATCCTGCCAGACCGCCAGCGACTGCACCTCCCACTGTCCCTATTTGTTGTTTGGGGCCAGCCCCCGGCTCACATGCTGTAAGGCCGAGTGCGAGCAGGCCGACAAAACCAAGCTTCATCATGGTCATCTCTTCAACTCCTTCGCAGAGCAGACATCTGACATTCAGACGGCGTCATGCTCTGAAGCCCCACAGCCCAGAGTTTAAGGTGCAAGTCTACGCAAAAATGTCGCCGCGGATTTAGACTTAGATCAATCCCGGGCCTGAATTCTGCACAACTCCAGCCCTAGAGATTCAGGAATGGTCTTGCGCCTCAGCAATTGCGAACATGAGCGGGACGAGGGCAAGGGCGCTTATCCACCAGCTTTGCCACAATCCATGAGACACGGATGCGATCAGCAAAAAACAGCTCGCGCAGGCAAGAAATGCCGCCGCCTGCCAACGGTCCATTTGCAAACACTGTTTGAGCAACAGAGCCCAGGCAGTCGCCGCCGCGAGCGCGCCGATCAAACCAAACTCCAGCCAAATCTGCAGAACACCATTGTGGGGATGATGCATTAGCGTGCCCCCAAAATATTCTTTGTCCATATCGGCAAGAGAGAGGGTTCGCCCGGCTTCCAACCCATATCCAAATGGAAACTGCGCTATGACCTTTTCACCCACAAACGTCCAGAGTTCGAGGCGCGGCAATATTGTAGCCTTCGCCATAGCAGACAGCCCAACCACCGCCTCTAAGTCGAAAAAGGCAAAGAAGAAAGGCATTCCAAGAATTGCGACAACACCGCCAAAGAGGCACGTCCATGCCGCGGCCCGGGGCCACAAGAGCGCCAACGCCAATACGAGGGATCCAGTGACCACACCAAGCTGGCTTGATTGGCTTTCCGCAGAGAACGACGCCAGCCCTAACACCACAAGCAAAATGACAACCGGCACGCCGCCTGCACGCTGCGCCACAATCAGCACTGCCGGCCAAATCAGAAGCGTCAGAACAACCATCGGCCGGTTAGCGGCGATATTGGCGTAGACCGGCTCAACGTGACGCGTAAACTTGAAGAACCATCCGTCTGTTACGCCCTCGACAAGACCAAACACAACGGTAACGACCATCGCGCCGACCATGATGCTTTTAAGTGGATGAAGCCCTTCGGTTTGTTTCGAACAGGTCCAGAGCATCAGCGCACTGAAGCTGAACATGGCAAGCTTAGAGACCCTCCCCCACGCGTAGTCGGGATCTGGTGCATTCAGCGCTGCGAGCGCAACGAGACCCATAAAGGCAAACCAGACAGCAACAAGACCTTTGGAGGGAATTGGGAAGCGGCGATACTGCCAGAGAAACAGCGCAACCAAAAAAACACAAGCGCCAGGGACTATGGATCCGAGCGCACGCAGCGACATAAAGCTTATGAGAGGAGCCACCACAAGAAGCGCAGCATAAATCCACACCTCCGGAGTCTTGGCGACCGCCACCAAATCATCTCGCCAGATACCAGTTGGTAAAAGCCTGGAAAGAAACATTGTCCTCAACTCATTGCTATGTGATGGCCCGCGCGATCAGGTCCGCAGGTTTTCCTTGAGCCGTCCGCCAATGCGGACGGGGTCGACGGTCAGTGCAAGACCTGTCTTGTCGTCAGTTTCTACAAACACGCCGCAAACCGTTGCAGCACCTGAAGCTGGTGTGAAACGGCCACTTGGAATCTTGCGGGTAAACCGATTGATCGGCTCTTCTTTTTCCATGCCTATGACGGAATTATAGTCACCGCACATGCCGGCATCAGTTTGGTATGCCGTGCCACCATCAAGGATCTGCGCATCAGCCGTCGGCACGTGACTATGCGTGCCCACCACAAGACTTGCCCGACCGTCGCAGAAGTGGCCCATCGCCATTTTCTCAGACGTTGCTTCCGCATGCATGTCGACAATGACAGCATCGGCAACCATGCCCAGCGGACACTCTTCAAGCGCTTCATCGACGCTCGCGAAGGGATCGTCCAGCGCATTCATAAAAACGCTGCCAAGAACGTTCACCACCATCACGCGCCGACCATCTGACGTCTCGAAAAGATCGCTTCCCTTGCCCGGAGTGCCCTCAGGATAGTTGCGCGGACGGATCAGCCGGGACTCTCTTTCAATATGGACGAGTGCTTCTTTTTGGTCCCAGGCATGATTGCCCAGAGTTATGACGTCGGCGCCCGCATCAAAAACCTGATCACAAATGGATCCTGTAATGCCAAAACCACCCGCTGCGTTCTCGCCGTTGACGACAACAAAATCTGCTTTGAGATCGGCGCGCAGGCGTGGCAAGGCGGCAATCGCCGCATCCCGGCCCGTTCGCCCTACAAGGTCACCCAAAAACAATAGTCTCACAAATTCGTCCTTTCGAACCGGCGACAGCCTTTTTCGCTTACCACCCAATCCAGTGGTTGGTCATACACGTCATGAGGCAGCGTGTCATATTCCTGCGCCGAGTACGCAATCCCTACAGCCAGACAAGTACGCCTTGCCCGCAGACCCTGAAGCGTTCTGTCGTAGAAACCGCCCCCATAGCCCAGTCGATAACCGTTCAGGTCAAAGGCAACGAGGGGCACCAGAAGAATATCAGGGATCACCTCGGCCGCCTTTTTGACCGGCACCCGCGTCCCAAAAGCGCCCTCCTCCGTCGGTTTGCCAGGCACCCACTGGAAAAACCGCAGCGGTTGGTCTGCGCCCATGACGCGCGGCAGCGCACAGGTATGACCAAGGGCACCGAGTTCAGCCATAAGCGGAATGGGATCAGCTTCTGAGCGGATGGGAAAATAGCCTGCGACAGCAGCACCCGACGTACGGGGCACATCCGCCAGAAAATGATCAAGAATTGCTTCCGCTGCCGAGGTGCTCAAAGCTTTCGCCGCATCGCTCCTCAACGCGAGAGCTTGTTGACGAAGCACGGATTTGGACGGAGTCCCTGTGGCGGAATGTGTCGGGTCAGGCATCAGGCCTCAACGAAGCAAAAGGCCGAGCCACAAGAGACTGGGCAGAGCAAAGTGGGCCCACCGGATCGTTGGAACAGTGATTCTCGGAGACCTACAAAAGTAGGTGGGCACCGTGTGAAGCAGGCCACGACCCGCCCCAGGGACAGTTCCCTAGAGAAACGTAAGGCCCCGAGCAATTGCGTTCCTGACGCATCCGGCAGCACCCTCCGAGATTATAACATGCTTCTGCAGGGAACGTCGCAGACAAATACCGATCCTATATGTCGCAGATTTTTCGCTGGCCACCGTCAGGAGGCATCTAGCGTTTCGGCTATCTTCTCAATGCGGGTCGCGGCATCGCTCATAAACCCCGCGAGCTTCGCTTCGGCAGCCTCTTCGCGGCCGACCTCGCTCTCCTGCGCCGTGCGCAAAGCCGTCACCTCAGCCGTGAGAGTCTCCACACGCTTCAGCGCATCGGCGTATTCATCTGCCACCAGCAAACCCGCCAGGAGCAATAGACGTGCATCGCCGACCTGACCGACCGATTTGGCAAGTTCTGCCACGTGCCCATCCAGATATCGGGCAAGTTCCCGCAGATGCTCTTCTTCCCCGTCACCGCAGGCCACGGAATAAGAACGGTCATTAATGGAGACATTGACTTGGCCCATCAGCCCGGTCCTTTCAGTGAGAGATCAAGCAAGCAGACGGTCGATATCTTTGAGCGTGGCATCAATTTCAGCGGAGGCGCGGGCGTTCAGCCCATCCAGCCGCCGGACATCCGCATGGGCAATGTCCAGCTCTTCCGCCAATCGGGCGCGATCTTCTTTCAGGCCCGCAATCTGGTTTTCCAGCTCAGCACGCGCTTCCGTCCGGACCTCATAACCGCCCACAGCGCCCTCTAGCTTGTCCAGAGCAGCCGAAAATGCCGCCATGGCCGTATCAAGATCGCTCATTTGTTCATGCCTTTTGCCTGCTCATACGGCGCGAAAACCGCAAATGAAGAGCCTTAGGATAGGGGGCCGCCCCAAACCCGGTCAACCGAAGGGTTCGGGGCCATTCGCGCCGCGCGCTACAGTGCCGCGTGGGAGCCAAAGAGGCGGCCTCTCCGCCAAGGGTCGCCCTCCCGCGAATACACCCGAATCCCCCCCGAATCCCATTGACTCTCTATAGGCAGATAGTCATTGTGGCGCCGCTCTGAACAGGGTTTTTTGGCGCTGGCTTTGATTTCGACACAAGGCCCTGCACATATGCCCCGGACAGGGCGGAGAGTGATCGGAAGTCTTTAGCTCGATAGGAACGAGCTCAGATTTCTTGTGCGCAGGGGGCTAGCCACGAGCATCACTTATCCGAACAGTCCCGCCGGACATTTTGCGTTCTATAGCAGCGCCCACGGCAACAAGAGTTTTAAAATGACGCCATCAGAGCAATCGGCAGCGGCCTCTGTTTCCCCAGAGAGCGAATCCGCCGGTGTACCAGCGACCCATCACATGATGGCGAACGCCATCCGAGCCCTCTCAATGGACGCGGTTGAAAAGGCCAAATCTGGCCACCCTGGCATGCCAATGGGTGCCGCGGATATGGCAACAGTCCTCTTTACGAAATTCATGAAGTTTGATCCCCGCCAACCCGATTGGCCGGATCGCGATCGCTTCGTGCTCTCAGCCGGCCATGGCTCCATGTTGGTCTACTCCCTGCATTACCTGCTGGGTTATGAAGACATGACCCTGGAGGAGATCAAGAATTTCCGCCAGCTGGGTTCAAAGACCCCAGGCCATCCTGAGTTCGGACACACAGCCGGCGTTGAAACCACGACAGGACCATTGGGTCAGGGCATCTCCACAGCCGTCGGTATGGCGCTTGCGGAACGCCTACAGCAGGCGCGCTTCGGATCCGACCTGGTTGATCACTACACCTATGTTATTGCGTCAGACGGCGACCTCATGGAGGGCATCAGCCACGAGGCCATCTCCCTGGCGGGGCACCTCAGCCTTTCCAGGCTAATCGTGCTCTATGACGACAATGACATCTCCATCGATGGGCCTCTCAGCCTGTCTGAGTCCGGCGACGCTGTGAAGCGCTTCGAAGCCGCTGGCTGGGATGCCACCCGCATCGACGGTCACGACCCCGACGCGATTGAGAAAGCTATTGCCGAGGCGCAGAAAACAGACAAGCCAAGTCTGATCGCCTGCAAGACAACCATCGGCTATGGATCACCCAACAAGGGCGGTACATCGTCGTCCCACGGTGCGGCGCTCGGAGCGGACGAAATTGAGCTCACCAGAAAAGAGCTCGGCTGGCCGCACGAGCCGTTCGAAATCCCGTCTGATGTGCTGGACGCATGGCGCGTCGCGGGCCTGAAGAGCTGCAAGCCCCGCAAGTCCTGGGAAGAACGGTATGAAGCGCTCGACGCAGAAACCCGGGCTGAATTCGACCGTCGCCTCGCCGGCGATCTGCCGGCCGGCTTTGGCCAAGCGATCAATGATTACAAAAAGCAGCTGAGCGAAGACAAACCTGGATGGGCGACCCGCAAGGCGTCGGAAGAAACCCTGAACGTCATCAACGCCGTTGTCCCTGAGACCATTGGCGGATCGGCCGACCTGACAGGCTCCAACAACACCCGCTCGAAAGAGCAGGTCGCGGTGACCGCAGACGACTTTAGCGGCAGCTTTATCCACTATGGCATTCGCGAACACGGCATGGCGGCGGCGATGAACGGAATGGCGCTACATGGAGGACTCATCCCCTATTCCGGCACGTTCCTGGTCTTCACCGACTATTGCCGGCCGTCCATTCGTCTGTCTGCGCTGATGAAACAGCGTGTTGTCTACGTGATGACCCATGACAGCATCGGCTTGGGCGAAGACGGACCAACACACCAGCCGATCGAGCATCTCGCGTCGCTGCGGGCCATGCCGAACCTGAATGTGTTCCGCCCGGCCGACGCGGTGGAAACCGCAGAGTGCTGGCAGCTCTCGCTCGAAGCAAAAGAAACACCCAGCATCCTGGCATTGACGCGTCAGGGCGTGCCACTCGTCCGGACAGAGCATACGGACGAAAATCTTTGTGCCCGCGGAGCCTACGAACTGAGCCCCGCCAATGGCGAAGCAAAGGTCACCCTGATCGCCACAGGCTCAGAAGTGGGCATCGCCTTGGAAGCCCAGAAGCAGCTGCAGACGGAAGGCATCGGCGCCCGCGTCGTATCGGCGCCCTGTCTGGAACTCTTCGAGCAGCAATCCACAGAATACAAAAAACAGATGCTCGGCGAAGGCACTGTCCGGATCGCCATTGAGGCTGCGGTGCAGTATGGCTGGGAACGGTATATAGGCATGGATGGCGCCTTCATCGGCATGACGGGCTTTGGCGGCAGTGCCCCCATCGCCGACCTTTACAATCATTTCGAAATCACAGCAGAGGCGGCAGTGGCGGCCGCGAAAGAACGGCTCTAACCGCACCGACGGCAAAGAGCGAAGAGGCTTAGGAGAATTTAGACATGGCAACACGTGTAGCAATTAATGGATTTGGCCGGATTGGACGTCTGGTCCTGCGCGCCATCGCAGAATCAGGACGCAAGGACCTTCAGGTCGTGGCAATCAACGATCTTGGCAGCGTCGAAGACAATGCCCACCTGCTGAAATATGACAGCGTGCACGGACCCTTCCCCGGCAAGGTTCGCACCACCAAATCCACTATGAATGTGGGCCAGGGCTCCATCAAAATCACCGCTGAGCGCGATCCGTCGAAGCTTCCTTGGGACAAGCTCGATGTTGATATCGCCCTGGAATGCACAGGCCTCTTCGCATCGAAAGAAAAGGCATCTGCACATCTCGAAGCAGGCGCAAAGAAAGTTCTCGTATCCGCGCCAGCAAGCAATGCAGACCTGACAGTCGTGTATGGCGTCAATGAGAAGAAGCTTCGCAAAAGCCACAAAGTGGTTTCGAACGCTTCCTGCACCACCAACTGCCTGGCACCGGTCGCACAGGTCCTCGACAAGCTCTGTGGCATCAAGCAGGGCTACATGACGACAATCCATGCCTTCACAGGCGACCAGCGGACAGTCGACACGCTGCACTCTGATCTGCGCCGGGCACGTGCCGCCTCCATGTCCATGATCCCGACATCAACGGGTGCTGCGAAAGCAGTCGGGCTGGTCCTGCCGCAACTCGCGGGCAAGCTTGACGGCACCGCGATCCGCGTACCAACGCCGAATGTTTCCATGATCGACCTTTGCTTTGATGCGGGCCGTGCGGTCACTGCGGAAGAAGTCAACAAAGCGATCGTCAAAGCAGCCGACGGTCCGCTCAAGGGCGTGTTGGGCTATGTCGACGAACCTTTGGTCTCCATCGACTTCAACCACAATAAGAACTCATCCACATTCGACCTGACTCAGACCCAGGTGATGGGCAGCCGCTTCGTGCGCGTCCTGTCCTGGTATGACAATGAATGGGGCTTCGCGAACCGTATGGGCGACACAGCCGTTGCCATGGGCAAGCTCCTTTAAACACCCCAACCTGATGCAACGCCCCCGAATGTGAGTTCGGGGGCGTTGTCGTTTAAGCTCGCTGAAAAGAGACGGCACCACTCTCGGAAAGAAGACCGATGGCAAACCATAAGACGCTTGATGACCTATTCGGACAAGGCTCCCTGACAGGCAAACATGTGCTGGTCCGCGCAGACCTGAACGTTCCCGTCAATGACGCCGGGGAAGTGACCGATGCCACCCGCCTCGAACGTCTTCTGCCAACGCTGAACGACCTGAGTGCAAAAGGGGCCAAAATTGGCATCCTGTCACACTTCGGCCGTCCTAAGGGTGAGCGCAAACCAGAGATGAGCTTGAAACCCATTGCGGAAGCATTGAGTGGCCTGTTGGGCGCGCCGGTCGCTTTTGCCGAAGACTGCATCGGTCTCGCCGCAGGCGACGCATTGTCCGCGTTGAAAGACGGCGGTGTCGTGGTGCTTGAAAACACCCGCTTCCATGCCGGGGAAGAAAAAAACGATAAGGCATTTGCCGAGGGACTGGCTGCCAACGCAGAAATCTATGTCAATGATGCCTTCTCTGCAGCCCACCGCGCCCACGGCTCTACAGAAGGCATCGCCCATCTGCTGCCTGCCTATGCAGGACGCTCTATGGAGCAGGAACTGGACGCGCTCGGAAAGGCGCTTGGCGACCCGGAACGCCCGGTTGTCGCCATCGTTGGGGGCGCCAAGATCTCAACAAAGCTGGATCTTCTCGGCAATCTGGTCGCCAAGGTCGACGCTCTGGTCATCGGCGGCGGCATGGCGAACACGTTTCTTGCAGCAAAGGGCGTGAACGTCGGCAAGTCGCTTTGCGAGCATGATCTTGCAGACACCGCGCGCGACATTATGGGCAAGGCAGACGCAGCCGGCTGCACCATCATCCTGCCGACGGACGCGGTCGTCGCCGGAGAATTCAAAGCCCACGCGCCCTCACAGACCGTCGCCATTGATGCAGTACCGGACGATCAGATGATCCTCGATGTCGGCACGGACACGCTGGCGACCTTGGCAGGCCACTTTGAAACGGCCAAAACTGTGGTCTGGAATGGCCCGCTGGGCGCATTCGAAGTGGAGCCCTTCAATATCGGCACGGATACCGCTGCCCGCCACGTGGCGATGCTGACCAAAATGGGAACCATGGTTTCCGTCGCTGGTGGTGGCGACACAGTCGCAGCGCTCAATAGCGCGGGCGCCGGGGACGACTTCTCCTATGTCTCCACTGCGGGCGGGGCGTTCCTCGAATGGCTCGAGGGAAAAACACTGCCTGGCGTTGCCGCCCTTGAAAACGCATGACAGCAGGCCTCAGGACGCGATAAACCGGGCCCATGACTGAGCCAACGCCATCCGACTGCCGCCTCTATCTCATCACTCCCTCCCGTCTTGAACCGGTAGGGTTTGCTGAAACCTTGAAAGCAGCCCTTGGCGCGGGCGATGTGGCCTGCGTTCAGCTCCGTCTGAAGCAGGAGGACGGCGAGACCACCGCCGACGCAGACACCATTCGTCGCGCTACAGAACTGCTCATGCCCATAACCCAGGCAGCCGGCGCCGCCTTTCTCATAAACGACCGGGCAGACCTCGCAGCCGAACTCGGTGCAGACGGCGTCCATGTGGGCCAGAATGACACGCCGTATGAGGAAGCCCGCAAACTTGTCGGACCGGACCACATCGTAGGGGTCACCTGCCACGCCACCCGTCATCTGGCGATGGTGGCGGGCGAAGCCGGGGCAGATTACGTGGCATTTGGGGCCTTTCATAAAACGGACACAAAGGCTGCTATAAGTAAGGCCGAACCAGACATCCTGACCTGGTGGTCGACGCTCTTTGAAGTTCCCTGCGTCGCCATTGGCGGGATTACGGTTGAGAATGCGGCCCCTTTGGTCGCGGCAGGCGCTGATTTTCTGGCCGCCTCCGCTGGCGTTTGGGGCCACAGCCAGGGTCCTGCGGCGGCTGTGGCTGAGTTTAATCGGATCATGAGTGAAGCACGTCGCCCGTGACGGGCATTGCCTCACTCACGCCACCGCCGGCCTAGAGTGAAAGAAAGAGTGCCTATGTCTCGCCTGACCCTTCCCGCCCTTCTCGTAAGCCTAGGCTTGGCGCTCCTCCCCGCGACGGCCCAAGCCCAGACATTTGAGGAAGCTGCCAAGGCCTATCAAGCAGGTGACTACGCGACTGCGCTTGCAGGGCTGGGTGAGATCGCCCTCGGCGGCAACACGGACGCTCAACTGCTGCTAGGAACCATGCTGTTCAACGGTGAGGGCGTAGAAGCGAACTATGTGGAAGGTCTCCGATGGTTCAAGGCTGCCGCCGATGGCGGCAATGCAACCGCTGCATTCGCGCTCGCCTCTGCATATCGCACCGGTGCTGGAACCCCCCAGGACAACGCGCAAGCTCGCCGCTATTTCGAGCGGGCAAGCGCCGCCGGCATGGTCCCTGCGAAATTTGAGCTGGCCACCATGCTAGCCGCAGGACTGGGCGGAACCGCGAATTCAGATCGGGCTGTGCAACTCTTTCAGGAAGCCGCGGATGCCGGACATCCCGGTGCGCTTTACTCCATGGGTGCCATCTATGCTGCCGGCGAATTCAAGCCCCAGGACATCACAAAAGCCGCAAGCTTCTTTCGCCTGGCGGCAGACAAAGGCCAAGCAGATGCTGCCTATAATCTCGGCCTGATGATGGTCGAAGGCACAGGCGTTGAACAAAATCCCGCGGGTGCCGTCGAATACTTCCAGTTTGCCGCGACCGAGGGCCTCGCCGAAGCGCAGACCGCTCTCGCCTTCCTTTATGCAAACGGTACCGGCGTGGAACAGGATGAGACAAAAGCGGCCACCTGGTTCAATGAAGCCGCCCTTCGCGGCGATACCTTGGCCCAGACCCGACTGGCCCGCATGTACTATCTCGGTAAAGGCGTCGAAAAAGACCTCATGGCTGCTTACACCTGGCTCAGCATTGCGCGGGCTGGCGGACAGGATGATCCCGAGCTGGCAGCCCTCCTGGAACCGGAAATGACGCCTGAGCTTCTTGCCCAGGCAGAAGAAGCCCTGAAAGAGTGGGAAGCCGCCACCGGCCCTCAATAGGGCCACCGGGGGCCAACGGCTGGTTTCTGACCGGCAACCTGTTTCCGCTTCACCTGGAAACGCTCTAGTGCTATCCAAACCCCGGATAAGGCGCATCGGCGCCTTCCTTTTGTATTAAGTCAGCATCGCGCTAAACACGCCGCTGGCCCTTCCGGATATGAGCGCATGAAGATCAACGGCAACGAAATTCGTCCTGGTAATGTTATCGAGCACAAAGGAGGCCTATGGGTCGCCGTGAAGCTCCAACACGTGAAGCCCGGAAAGGGCGGCGCATTTGCACAGGTCGAGCTCAAGAACCTGATCGACAATTCGAAGCTGAACGAGCGTTTTCGCTCGGCAGAAACCGTTGAGAAGATCCGGCTGGAACAGAAGGACTATCAGTATCTCTATGAATCTGACGGGATGCTGACCTTCATGGACACGACGACCTACGACCAGATTGAACTGCCGACAGAATTCGTCGGCGAGCGCGCGGCCTTTCTTCAGGACGGCATGGAAGTCACCGTGGAAAGTCATGAAGGCAGGCCCTTGGGGATCAGCCTGCCTGACCATGTGACTCTCGAAGTTACAGAAACGGAACCGGTGGTGAAGGGCCAAACCGCAGCGTCATCCAACAAACCAGCGGTGATGGAGAACGGTGTGCGCGTCATGGTGCCGCCCTTCGTCAACACCGGCGACAAAATCGTTGTCGACACCAACGAAGTCACCTATGTGAAACGGGCTGAATAGCCGGCCGCAACGCTGCGACCCAATAATTCTCTGACCTGAAAGCATCCAGTATCATGAGCCGCCACTCCCCTACACTCACTGTGATGGTGCAGGCTGCCCGCAAGGCCGCTCGCACTCTGATCCGCGACTTCGGAGAAGTGGAACAGCTTCAGGTTTCCGTCAAAGGCCCAGGAGACTTTGTCTCCGCAGCCGACATGCGCGCCGAGGAAACCCTGCGCGAGGAACTTTCCCGCGCCCGCCCTGGATATGGATTTCTCCTGGAAGAAGGCGGCACCATTGAGGGGACCGACAAAAGTCATCGCTGGATCATCGATCCGCTGGACGGCACAACAAATTTCCTGCACGGCATCCCCCTCTTCGCCATCAACATCGCCCTTGAGCGCGAGGGAGAGATCATTGCCGGGCTCACCTATAATCCGATTTCTGACGAACTCTTCTGGGCAGAAAAAGGCAAAGGCGCTTTCGTCAATGACCGACGCTTGCGGGTAGCCGCACGCAGAGACCTGTCGCAAGCGGTTGTCTGCACAGGGATCCCTCATATCGGTTGGAAAAATCACGCCGAGTTTTCGCAGCAGCTAGCAGCCGTCATGCCACAGGTTGCGGGCGTCCGTCGTACCGGTTCCTGCGCAATTGATATGGCATTCGTCGCCGCCGGCCGGTTTGACGCCTATTGGGAAAGTGGCCTGAACGCATGGGACCTCGCTGCAGGCATAGTTTTAGTGCGCGAAGCCGGTGGCATGGTCACCGATCTCACCAATGGGTCCGATATTCTGGGCAAAGGCAGCGTGCTGGCCACAAACGACACCCTTCACCGGCCGCTTATGAATATCGTTAAGAAAGCAGCCCTGGCCTGATCCACTGCCCGCCGGTTCAGTGTTTGCCGCAATTCTGCCGCCTTCCGGCTTAACCTTGGCCTCGAATTTATCCACCTGCCTCTGGCCGCATCTCCCAGACGCAGCGATAATAGGCCTGAGCGGCTTGGTCGAGAGAGGCGACGAGAGGATCAAGAGAGCAGCAGATTTGTCTCGGTGATTTTCCAGCCGACCTTATGGCCGATACCGCTCTAAGATATGGTGAGCGAGTGAGTCGGGATTGAGACGCACCAGCGTCCTCTGCGATCCCGAAGAGTGAGGACCGTTAAGAATGCGCCTACCAGGCCACGTCACCTTTGTTGTTCCAGCCCTATGCGTTGCGCTGACCAGTCTGCCGGTACTGGCCGACGTGGAAGTAGACCTGTCTGCCATCGGCACGCGCACAGATGCAGACGCCCGCATCGCACCCGGAAAAGCGCCCGTACAGCTGCGCTATCCCGGCGAAACGCCCCCAACACGCATCCTGCTCACACCTCCCGCATCAATCCGCCAATCGGAAGAAGCCCCAAAAGTCCTGGGGCCAGCGGACGCGACAGTTGTAGAGATCCAGCCCGCCGCGCCCGCACCAGTCGCGCCAGTCGCTGCGGAATTGGCACCGGCAGCAATCCCGACGCCGCAACCTGCCGATCCGACCCGGCTTGAGCAAGCAACCCGCGACCTCAGACTGAGCCCCAACCTGCCAGAAGCGCCAAAAGCAACGCCGGCGCCAGCGGTCTCGACAGCGCCAACGCCGCTACAAGCAGCACCCACGCGGCCCGCCTCAGTGCCGACGGAAACAGAAACTGTTGCCGAACCGCCTGTCCAGGTAGCGAGCCTTCCAGCCCCCCAACGGGCCAATCACCGATTGCGCTTCGAGGGATCGACGGCAGAAATTCTCGGTGCGACCCGCGACGAACTGGAGATGGTGGCGCTCGAACTCATGCGCCACGATGATCGGATCGAAATCCAGGCCTTCGCTGGAGAGGCGGGCGACGTGAGTTCTGCTGCCCGAAGGCTTTCCCTGAAACGGGCGCTGAATGTCCGCGAGTTCCTCGTCGAACGTGGCGTCCTGCAAAGCCGGATTGATGTGCGAGCGCTTGGCGGTGCGCGCGATAATGGTCCGGCGCAACGCGTCGACATCCTTTTGACCCGGCGATAACCGAAACCCAGTAGGGGGACCCCAGCATGGATAGTCAGGACGGCGTAACCCTTTCGCGGCCCCGCCCATATCTCACCCGGATGTTGCTGTTCCTAACGCTTGTGGGCTTTTTGGCGCTCATTCTGCTACCGCAATTCTCCGAAGCCTTCATGGCGAACCCCGGCCTGAACGGCCTGATCGTCGGGGTGCTCATCATCGGAACCCTCTATGCCTTCCGCCAGATCCTGGTGCTGGGACCGGAAATTCGCTGGGTAAATTCTTTCCGTCGGTCTGATCCCGGCCTGGCGTTGCCGAAGCCACCGAAGCTTTTGGCGCCCATGGCCACCATGTTTGGCAACCGCACAACCCATGTGGTCCTGAGCGCGCTTTCCATGCGTTCTCTGCTCGACAGTCTGGCCTCGCGCCTTGAGGAACAGCGAGAAATTTCGCGCTATATGATCGGATTGTTGATCTTCTTGGGCCTTCTCGGGACATTCTGGGGCCTGCTGACCACCGTCTCGTCCATTGCCGGGACACTCGACTCCCTTGATGTCGACACGACCGATAGCCTCACAGTCTTCAGCACGCTCCGCGAAGGATTGCAGGAACCACTGCGCGGCATGGGCACCGCCTTTTCCTCCTCCCTCTTCGGGTTGGCAGGCTCGCTCATTCTGGGTTTCCTCGATCTCCAGGCAGGTCAGGCGCAAAACCGTTTCTACAATGAGTTGGAAGAGTGGCTCTCCACGGTGACGGACATTGTCGGCACCAACGGCGACACAGCCCCCGCAGCTGATCAGAATCAGACTTTAATGGCGCTCGCCAACCAGATCGCAGCGCTCACCGAGCAGATGCGCGCCGAGCAGCACCTGGTCAATGGCCTCGCGCGCAATCAGGAGGCGATGCAACCGGTGCTGGAGCGTCTGACCCGCGTATTGGAGCAAGAGGGCCGCTGATCCCCGGTAGAACTCATGGCCATTTCCCACCGCATTCGAAGCCGTACCCCGAGCGCCGACTATTGGCCGGGCTTTGTCGATGCTATGGCGACGCTGTTGCTCGTCTTGGTCTTTCTGCTCTCCATCTTCATGCTGACGCAGTTCTTCCTCGCGCAATCCATCACCGGCAAGGACAGCGCGCTGGACAGGCTGCGCTCCCAGGTCTCGGAGCTCGCCGATTTGCTGGCCCTCGCCCAGCTGGAGAACGCCGATCTGCAATCGACCGTCGCCTCTCTGTCGAGCGCTCTTGCGGCCGCAGAAGATGAACAATCACGTCTGGCGGGCCTGCTAGCGGAAGGCGCAGGTGCCGGTGAACGCGAGGCAGTACTGCTTTCTGAGTTGGATGAGGAGCGCCGGATCAGCGCCCAGGCCCTAGCTCAAGTGGAACTGGTAAACCAACAGCTCGCCGCCCTGCGCCGCCAATTGGCGGCACTTGAGCAAGCTCTGGAAGCCGCCGAGGCGAAAGACCGGGAGTCCGAAGCCCAAATTGCTGATCTGGGACGGCGGCTCAATTCAGCCCTTGCGCAGAAAGTGCAGGAGCTTGCCCGGTACCGCTCAGACTTCTTCGCCCGCCTTAAAGAAGCACTCGGTGATCGCGACGATATTGAAGTTGTCGGCGACCGCTTCGTGCTTCAGTCGGAGATCTTTTTTGCCTCCGGGTCTGCCGACTTAAGCCCTGCCGGTCAGCGTGAATTAAGGAAGATCGCCATCGCGATCCGCGAGATCACCGCGGAGATTCCCGGCGACATCAATTGGATCCTGCGCGTTGATGGACACACGGACGCCACACCCATCCATACGTCCGAATTCCCATCGAACTGGCACCTGGCCAACGCGCGTGCCTTGTCGGTCGTGCAGTATCTGATAGACGGCGGCGTCAGTGAACGCCGGCTGTCGTCTGCGGGCTTTGCTGAGTTCCATCCCCTCGCAGAAGGCACCGGCGAAAGCGCCAACCGCCGCAATCGCCGCATCGAGTTCAAACTCACAGAACGCTAAGTCCCAGGTTTCTGGGCTTTCCCAACGTCATACATCAATCGCTCAAATTCAAACAAACGTTTGACTCAAACATTTGTTTGAATTATTCAGGCACCATGACAAAACCAACCAAAGAACGATTGCTCGATGCAGCCGAGCGACTCTGCGCGGGTCAGGGCATTGACGGGACCTCCATTCGCGCCATCACCGATGCGGCAGGGGCAAATGTGGCGGCGGTAAACTTCCATTTCGACGGGAAGGCCGGGCTTGTCCGCGAAATGTTCGCGCGGCGACTGATAGCTCTCGCCGAGAAGCGGCTGGCGCTTCTGAGCGAGTTGCAACAGGACGGGAAAACGCCGGACGCAGGCGATCTGTTGGATGCCTTCATGACCCCGCTGCTTGAGCTCGTATCAAAACCCGACCCGGGCGCCCAAGCTTTTGCCAAACTCTTCGCCCGCACAATCGTTGAGCCGACCGATGCCATACGAGAGATATTTGGCGGCGAGCTCTCGCCCTACTCTGAGGCCTTTCTTGCTGCTTTCGCCAAGGCCCTCCCTCATCTAGATCGAGGAGAACTTGTTCTTCGGCTCGACTTTGCTATCGGCGCCATCGCCCATGCTCTGAGCGACCGGACACGATTGGCAGCACTGGGAGAGGACCCAACCCCTGCGCAGATAAACATAAGCCTCAGAAACTTTCTCATTGCGGGTCTCAACGCGCCGGCTCCAAGCGAGTAACCAGCCATGTCCAGACAGTTCCAGTTCCCGGTCGGCTATCGGCATCTTCACGACGACGCCAACTACAATTTCCAGCTAAATAGGTGGCTCACCTATTGGGATGAGGAGGAGGTCCGCCGCATCGCAGCCGATGTCTCCAACTTGGCGACGTGGAAGTCGGTCATGCTGCAAACCGCAAAAGCGGCTGAGGAGGAGCGACGTGCCCTCAATGCTGCATTTTTCTATCGCGCGGCTGAGTTCTTTATTGCGCCAGACGATCCCGACAAGCTCATCGCCTATAATCGCTTTAGGGAGTTGTTTTACGCCGAAGTGAACAACCCGCAGATGACACGGATCGACATTCCGTATCAGAACACCACGCTCCCTGCTCTTCTGTTTCCGGCCCAGGGCCCTAAGCGCGAGACGGTACTGATCCATGGAGGCTTCGACTCTTTCAAAGAAGAGTTCATCGAAATGGCCGAGACCTTCACCAAACAGGGTCTTGAATTCATTTTGTTTGAAGGACCCGGTCAGGGTGAACCGCTAATGCTGAACCACGTCGCAATGCCGGCCGACTGGGAACGGCCGGTCAGTGCCATCCTCGATCATCTAGAGATTTCATCCTGCAGTCTGGTTGGCATCTCACTCGGAGGTTATCTGGCACCTCGTGCAGCAGCTTTTGACAAACGCATCCGGCGCGTCGTCGCCTATGATGTCCTGGAAGATTTTCTGGGCTGCCTCTCAGCAAAGCTTGAGCCTGGCGCGCAGAAACTGCTGTCGTTTCTGATGCGCGCTCGGGCTTACAGAACGATTAACACTTTGATGGGAGGCGTCATCAGAAAAGATGAGTTTGCCAGATGGGCCTTCGGCCATGGCATGCATGTAAGCGGCACGTCGAAACCCTATGACTATCTGAAATGGGTCGAGAGCCTGACCACCAAGCCCATCGCCCATCTCGTCGACCAAGACTTCCTCCTGTTAGGCGGGTCTGAGGACCATCTGGTTCCGGTACCTCAGTTTTTCAGTCAAACAGGCAACCTGCCCAACGTCCGCTCTCTAACGACGCGCCTTTTCACCGACAAAGAACATGCCAGCAGCCATTGTCAGGTAGGCAACCTACAGCTTGCCGCAGACTGGATCGTCAACTGGCTCGTTTTTCAGTTGGAACACACAAAAGACTTGGATTGATTATTCCGTCCGGACCGGGGGCATGTCGCAAACCAGCACCTTCGGATCAAAGACGCCGCTGATCAGCATTTTGTCACCATAAGAGGCCGCAACACTGGAGCCTGACAGCTGGTCACCCAGATTGAGGTAAACCGTGTCGGCAATCCCGCCACCGCCTTCGCGCGGAATAAGCCGCACGACCTGACTTGGTGAGATCTGTCTTGCATCACCTGCGTGATTGATGAAATCAACCAGCTTCGGATGCGCCCCAATAAGCACCGTGCCGTCTGGTGACACATCAACATTGTCGAGGCCGGACCCGAGCGACACAAAGTCAACGGCGGTGAGGTCGCCTGTCTCGATGTTTCGGTCAAAGATATTGAGGGACATGCCAGTGGTCTCAGCCACATAGACTGTTTTGCCGTCGGGTGACACATTCACACCGTTGGCAAAGCCGAATTCGCCCGCAACTTCCCGCACCGCCGTCCCGTCAAAATAGACCAGGTTTGCTTGGGAGAGGATCAGCACGTCGCTCAACGCATTCCAGAACGCGGAGGCACTTCCGTGATCGTTGGTCGCATAAAAGGAGCTGTGACCCACCGGCTGCACATCATTGAGAGCAAACATGGCCGGATCTCGCACCGTCGCCCGGTGGGAGAGAATGCCGTCGTCCGCCACATCGAACAGCTCCACGCTGTCCACATCGCCCGTGTGATTCACGACGGCAAGGGTGCGCACGCCAGCATCATCGATATAAAGCCCAAGCCCATGCGGCTGAAACGCCGCGGGCACATGAGCGGTGACCGGGCGCAGGGCCCAGGTCGACGGATCGCCGTCCAAATCAATAACATAAATACCGCCGCGGACATTCTCAGCACCCGCCGTAATCGCACGTCTGTCGGTCGCAGACACAAAGGCCATCCCGCGCTCATGATCAACAACAAGATCCTCAGGCCCGGGCGGTGATGGCAGCACGGTACATTGAGGTGACACTTCCATCGCCGCCGTCAGCGTCGTGAGCTGGCCTGCATTGGTGAAAAACCGCACACCGATAAAGCTCAGTGTGGCGATAACAATGATGACGGCAACAACAATGTTGCGAGTAAGCGGTGACATATCTTCCCCTAAAGCTGAAGCAACCTGTGTCGGCTAATCGTTCGCGGCGAGAGCGGGTGCAACTGGCTCATCCACCGCCATGGCAAGCGCGTCAGCGCTGAACTGGAGCTCAGCGAGGCGCGCATAGAGTCCACCCTCCGCGACGAGCTCATCATGCTTGCCTTCGGCAACAATGCGCCCCTGATCCATGACGACAATCCGATCTGCTTTCCGCACCGTGGCCAGGCGGTGCGCGATCACGATGGTGGTACGGCCCGCCATCAGCCCCTCAAGCGCCTGTTGCACGAACTTTTCGCTCTCTGCATCAAGCGCACTTGTCGCCTCATCGAGCAACAGCACCGGCGCGTTTCGCAGAATGGCGCGCGCAATGGCAATGCGCTGACGCTGCCCACCGGAAAGCGTGACGCCCCGTTCGCCGAACACCGTGTCATAGCCCTGCGGCAGCTCACTCAAAAACTCGTCGATCCGGGCCGCCTTGGCGGCGGCACGGACTTCTTCATCGCTGGCCTCCGGACGGCCATAGCGGATGTTTTCACGCGCGCTCATGCCGAACACCACCGTCTCCTGAGGCACCAGCGCAAAGCGGCGGCGCACCTCGCTCGGGTCCCCGTCGGGGAGCGCAACACCGTCCAGCAGGATGCGCCCCGCTTGCGGATCAAAGAACCGCAGCAGCAACTGGAAGAGCGTGCTCTTGCCCGCCCCAGACGGTCCGACAATGGCGACCGTCTCACCTGGATTAACAGCAAGGGTCAACCCGTCCAGCGCCGATACATCCGGTCGCGTGGGATAGGAGAAGCTCACATTGTCAAACCGCAGCGTGCCGGTCGATGGTTCGGGCAGCGCCACCGGATTGGCCGGCGCCTTGATTTGCGGCTCGACATTGAGGAGCTCAATCAACCGTTCGGTGGCACCGGCAGCCATCTGCACATCGCCCCAGACTTCGGAGAGAGCGCCAACCGATGCCGCAGCAAAGAGCGCGTACAGGGTGAATTGCAGCAGTTCACCACCCGTCATCGTGCCGGCAATGACCGACTGGGCGCCGACCCAAAGCACGCCGAACACGCTGGAAAATCCGAGAAACATGACGAGCGCCGTCAGCACGGACCGGGCGCTGATCCGGCTCCGTGCGGCTTCAAAGGATCCTTCCACGGTTTTACCGAACGATTGGCGATCAATCTCTTCATGATTGAACGCCTGCACAGTTTGCATGGCGTTGAGCGTTTCACCGCCAAAGGCACTTGTGTCGGCGATCCTGTCCTGGCTCAACCGCGACAGGCGTCGGACCCAGCGGCCAAAGACAATGAGCGGCAGCATGATGATCGGGATCGTCAGCAGCACAAGACCGGACAGACCGGGGCTTGTGTAGGTCATCATGGTCGCCGATCCGATAAAGAGAAACAGATTGCGGAGCGCAATCGACGCACTGGACCCGACAACAGTTTTGATCAGCGTCGTATCGGCCGTCAGGCGGGAGAGCACCTCGCCCGTGCGCATTGTCTCAAAGAAGACCGGCGAGAGACGTGTCACATGGTCATAAACCGCCGAGCGCAGATCCGCGACAACCCGCTCTCCAATCCAGCTCACAAAATAGAAGCGTGCGGCGCTGGATACGCCCAGAACCGCCGCGACCAGTATGAGCATGAGGAAGTACTCATTAATGAACTGAATCTGCTCAGTGGCGATCCCGTCCATCAGGCGGCGGCCCGCGATTGGAAAGGCCAGCGTCGCTGTCGTCGCAATGACCAGCATCACAAAGGCCACCGCCAACATGCCCTTGTACGCCAGCACAAAAGGGACCAGGCCCATGATTGGCCGGACGCTGCGCGCTTTCTTACGCCGCTGGGATTCCTCTTCAATCGCCTCGGCGACAGGATTGGCACTTTCGCTCATAAAATTCCGGCTTTTGCTGGCAGGTGGTCGTCCCAAAGGGGTAGCAGGAGATATAGCAACAGGACTGGCCGGAAACTAGGTCCAGAGGGGCTCATTTCCCGGGCGAAAGGCCGCACAAGTCCTCAGGCCCTCGAGCTCCTTCGCGGCCCGCAGGAGACCCCATCAGAGCCTTGCAATAGGCTGAAAGCTCCGCTATACACCCGCTTTCGCAGGCGCCCAACACGCCTGAAAAGGCGGATTTGGCCGTCTGATATTTCTTTTGAGCGAGCAAGCGTTATGAAAAAGGACATCCATCCTGACTACCACATGATCACCGTGGCGATGACGGACGGCACCACCTACCAGACCCGGTCCACCTATGGATCTGAAGGTGACACGCTGACGCTCGACATCGACCCGACCACCCATCCTGCCTGGACAGGTGGCACCGGCACATTGCTGGACCGTGGCGGGCGCGTGAGCCGGTTCAAGAAGAAATACGACGGTCTCGGCGTTTAAAAACGCAGCAGGAAACCACCAAAAAAGCCCCGGCATGCCGGGGCTTTTTGCTTTTGGAACCACATTTGAGCGCCTAGTGCCGTGTTGGCCGCGGCCCCAGAGCTTCCTGGAAAAAGGCTTCGGCCCGCTCCCGCTGCTCCGCCAAACTGGAGGTCTCGATCGTTTCTCCCGCCCGCATCTGGGCATCCAAACGATCGATCCGGCGATAGATATTCTCCGAGCGCACAATCAGGTCCTTTAGGGCATCTGGCAGCAAATCTGTGCCGTCCATCTTTTTGGCCCGGCCAAGCTCCCGGCCGCCCAACGCGTATTTGTCGGACATTGCATCGCTCTCGGTCATATCGCCCTCATTGACCGCCTTCTGGACCAGGAGCCAGGCTGCGACCTGCATGAGCCGTGTCGTGAGCCGCATACTCTCGGTCGCATAGGCCAGCGCCGTGACCCTTGGCAGGTCCTTGGCCTGATCCCGCCCAGGACCATCCAAATAGGTCGCCGCTTCCTCAACAAGCGCCATGCCCTCACGATAGGTCCGCTGGAAGAGCTGAGACCCACCAAATGAGGTCCGTCCCTCGCCGCTTTCTCCACCACCGCTTGTTTTGTCGCCGAAACTCATAAGACCACTCACTGTTAATCATATTACCGGGGCCCTTGAGCGGACAGGCACCCGCACATGAGCGGAGACCGTACCAACCAAGGACGCGTTGTGCTTCAACTATCAACAAGCGTGCCATCTGTTTTTGTCTCGATCTGAGACAGGCAAAAGCAGTCCGACGGCATGGTGAGGACTTGATTCAGCGGGATTTGAACTACATGTAGTGGGAGTGCAGCCGCGAGACGGCAGAGCTAGTTGACGACCTACACAAAAAATGAGCCACAGTTGCCTGCGGCTCAAGTTCTAACAGGGAGGCGTCAAACAGAGTGGATAGGAGCCACTCAAATCCAGATGACTGGATTACGCAGCTAAAGAATACATAAGGAATGGCTAACAAATAGTTAAAATTGCCCGTCAGGGCCGCCAATAGACCTGAAATAGCCAGTCTATACTTGATCAGAATCCAAAGAACTCATTCGTTACAAGCACTTAACGAATCCCTTGGCGGAATCTTCATTTTCGAAAAACTGCCTCTGCCGCACTCAAACTGCCCTCCTTTAAGGCGATCATTGCCTCAGAACGTGTGATTTCAGCGTTCAGCAAAGTGATTCGTTCTTTCAGCTCATCCACACCCAGCAGCGAAATATCCTCTTTTGCGAGTGCCTTGAGACTGTCCGGTACGCGTTTGGGTTCCAGGTCATCCGTATCCATGCGCTCGCTCCGGTATGTTCTCGGTGATACCCAGTCTATCCGACCACGCTGCTAAGGCGTTAGCTGAAATCAACAACCTGACAGGCACAACCAGATCGGCGCCTATTTCCCTTTGATTTGCAAGACAGTGTCCTCGAGTCGATCTAGACCGCTGAACATGTCTTTCAAAGCGTCCGATGAATGGTCTTTGGCCAGCTCATCCAGCATGTCCAAACGCATTTGCGCGGCACGCTCATACAGTTTCCGTCCTTTCGGAGTGAGCTCCAAAATTTTGCTCCGCCCGTCATCAGGACTGGCTTTCAAGCGTGTGAGACCATTGGACGTCAGCTCTTTTGCCAACCTTTGTACGCCCTGACGAGAAACCGGGCGCATACGAGCAATATCAGACACCGTCGCAGGCCCATCCTCATGAAGGCTCCGGAGCACGCCCATACGACTGCCTGTGAGCCCAAAGGGCTTAAGAGCCAAATCCATCTGGGAGGAAAGTTTGAAGTAGACACTCGTCACCTTGAGGAAAACCTGACTGAGCTCTACCCCCGTCGCATGTTTACCTTTCGACGCCAACCTCTTTCACTCCCCTAATTCCCCGGCGCCGATCATTTTACGGCGTGGATGCCGAATGAGCCTGAACCAATTCGGCGACTTTCTATGACACGAAATCCTGTGCGCTCCAAGACTGCCAGCGTCTCTCGAATTTCATTGCCGGATTTTGCAATTGGATTGGGAAGCCAGCTAAGGGCATTTGTTCCCCCACCATGCAATCGAAGGATGAGCACAAAACTGCCGGTTTCCTTCAATAGCATACCAATCTGCTTAAGTGTCTCCTCTGGCTTTGCCCAGAACTGAAATGAGTGGACGGCCAGGACAGCGTCAAAGCTGTTCATTGCCCAGTCCAAACTCCCATCGTTGCCTTGCTGCATGTCGAAAGAACAAGACTCTTCCAACAACCTAAGACGGTTCTGCGCCACTTCCACCATCAACTCAGATGGATCAACGCCGCAATAGCGATAACACCCCAAGTCGCTAACAATCATTTCAGCCAAACGGCCGGTTCCAAATCCAATTTCCAGTACAACGTCAGTGATCTCCCCTGACAATCGGTCACATGCCCACCGATAGGTCCGGCTGTTCATTTTTTCCATGATGGCAGCAAACATTCGCCCCGCGACACCATGCGGGTGCATTGCCTGATGCAGTGACCGTTCTTGAGCACTCATAACAATCCTTTCACATTCAATATATACGCAACATGTTGACATTTAGAAAGTCATTCCTATTTTGTCAACATGTTGCGTATATATTGAAGGAAAGAAACATCATGACGAGATCAGAATGGGGACTCATCGTCTTGTTGGGGACAGCGTTTCTAATCAGCCGATATGACTTCGCCTTGATGAGCCTCGCCCTGCCCGACATTCAAAAAGACTTAGGTATTGCGGAACAGGACCTTGGGCAGTTTGTAGGCTACACACGCCTCGGCGCGCTCGCCGCACTGCCATTGGCCCTTCTCGCAGATTTCGCGGGAAGACGCAGATTATTGATAGTGACAATCGCAGGCTTTACCGCCTGCACCATTGGCACTGCTTTCGCTCAGACCCCAGAGCAATTCATCATCCTGCAGACCACCGCCCGCGCCTTCACATCAGCTGATGAAATTCTATCCGCCATTATGATTCTTGAGATGGTGGCGACAGGGCGCCGTGGCATAGCCATTGGTGTTTTAGCGGCGTTTGGGGGGATCGGCGATGGTCTTGCGTCCGCCGCCTACCCTCTTTCGACTTACTTCGAAGATGGCTGGAGAACACTTTATCTTCTCGCAGCAATTCCCATCCTGCCGCTGATCTACGCACGCAGGTTCCTAAAAGAATCCATCAAGTTTACAGCGGCACAAACATCGGGTCTGGATCTAATCGCCGCTGCACGTCAGATGTTGCAGGACAAAAAAAGGATGATAGCCGTGATTGCGTTGGCGGTCGCCTATCACCTTCCTATCTCGGCAGGCTTGGCCTTCATGTCCAAACACTTGCAGGAAAGCTGCAACTATTCCTCTGGCAATGTCGCTGTGCTTTTCCTGATTGGCGGATCAGTAGCCCTCAGCGGAAACCTACTCGGTGGGTTTCTAACCGATAAGATAGGGCGCCGGATCGGTTTTGCATTTTTCTCAACCATTCTGTGCGTCGGCTTCTATGGATTCTACGGGGCCGGTTGTCAGATTGCTCCTTATGCCTGGGTCGCCGCTCTTACAGGCGTTTTCGCAACACATGCAATTTTCCTCACGATTACAGGGGAACTTTTCCCGACTATCGGCCGGGTAACGATGTCCTCAATTTCCCAGGCCTTCGCCGCAATTGCATTGGTTGGAGGTCTCTTTCTTGAGTCTCAGCTTTACGTTTTGCTGGGCTCCCACGCCGCCGCCATCACCTATCTCCTCCCCTCATTCCTCATTGCAGCTTTCATCGCACTGACACTAGTGCCGGAGACAGGTTCCAAAGAACTAACAGAAGTCTAGTAGGAGAGTTATGAGCAACATGCTTGACGTTTTAATTATCGGCGCCGGTCAGGCCGGCCTTGCCATGGGTGCAGAGCTCAAAACCAGGGGTTTAAAAAACTTCCTGATCGTAGATGCGACAAGCCATATCGGTCACTCGTGGGCAAGCCGATACGATTCATTGAAACTGTTTACACCTCGGCAATACTGCAATCTTCCGGGCATGAAGTTTCCAGGACGCCGCAACAGCTATCCGACGAAAGACGACGTGGCTGAATATCTGATGAGCTACGCTGTTAAGTTCTCACTTCCGGTACAGATGAACACAAAGGTAGTCCGGTTGGGACAAGAGCCGGGTTCGTTTGTGGCAGAAACACCATCTGGCGAGCTGCGGGCAAGCAAAGTCATCATCGCAACTGGATCACAGCACACCCCTTGGACACCGTCATTTGCAACAGACGTTGCTGACAACATCATTCAGATTCACAGTGCTGACTACAGGGGCCCTCATCAAATCTCTGACGGCGATGTGCTTATAGTCGGCGCCGGCAATTCCGGTGTCCAAATTGCCGAAGAACTTCTTGCAACACATCCGGTCCATATCTCCATCGATCGCCGGCCCAAACAGTTTCCGCAGCGTTTTATGGGCAAAGACATCTTCTGGTACCTGCTCAAATTCGGATACATGGACGTCCCCGTCTCGAAACGCACCGACACCGAGGAGCCAATGCCGATCATTGGCAGCAACCTGCAACGGTTGGTAAAGAAGAAAAAACTCGTCGAGCACCCACGAGCGATCAAGGCAGCAGGAAACCAAATCATCATGACCGACGGGACCAACTGTTCGCCGCGCACAATCATCTGGGCAACAGGATTCCGCAACAACTATGCCTGGATCGATATTCCCGGCACACACGAAAACGGCTTGCCGATTCAGACCGACGGTTGCTCCCCTACGAACGGCCTTTATTGGATAGGGTTCTCATGGCTTCGGACCAAGGGTTCCGGGTTTCTGGGTTTTGTGGGGCGAGACACCGAATACCTTGCCCCCACCGTCCTCGAAACGAGCAAATGATAGGAGATCACGAAAAAAGTTTACTGGCTGAGGCGCGACACATGGGTATGTTGCTCACAACCGTATTCTATAGCCAAGGACATACGCCTTATGCCCAGTCTCCCAACGAACATGACTGCCATCAAAATCCCGGAGCCGGGCGGACCCGAAGTGCTCACGCCAACCGAAGTGCCGGTGCCACAGCCCGGCCACGGCGAGGTTTTGGTGCGTATTGAGGCAGCTGGCGTGAACCGCGGCGACCTGGTGCAACGCATCGGTCTTTATCCGCCACCCAAAGGCGTCACCGACACACCAGGTCTCGAATTCGCCGGCGAAGTCGTTGCGCTGGGATCCGGCGCCTCACGCTGGGCGGTTGGAGATAAAGTCTGCGCCCTCGTCGCCGGCGGTGGTTATGCCGAATATGCCATCGTTCACGAAACCCATGCGCTGCCTGTACCAGAAGGATATTCAATGGTGGAAGCGGCAGCCCTTCCAGAAACCATCATGACTGTCTGGACCAATGTCTTCGACCGCGGCCGCTTGCAGCCGGGTGAGACACTGCTCATCCATGGCGGCACAAGCGGCATTGGCACGACCGCGATCCAGATGGCCGTCGCCTGGGGCGCCAAGGTCTTTGCAACCGCCGGGTCAGACGAAAAAGCACGCACCTGCGAAGAGTTGGGGGCCCGCCGCGGCATCAACTACCGGACCGAAGACTTCGTCATGGTGATGGATGAAGCTACCAGCGGCCAGGGCGCGGATGTGATCTTCGACATGGTCGGCGGTGACTATATCCAGCGCAACATCACCTGCGCCGCGCGGGGCGGACGGATCGTCAACATCGCCTATCAGCAAGGCTCGGTCGCTGAAGTCAATTTCTTGCCGCTGATGCTGAAGCAGGTGACCCTCACCGGCTCTACATTGAGGGCGCGTCCTTTGGAGGAGAAAACCGCCCTCACCGAGACCGTTCTGAGGGAGGTCTGGCCCTGGATTGCCGCCGGGCGCCTGAAACCCATTGTGGACAGCACGTTCCCGCTCCGAGACGCAAAAGCGTCCCACGAACGCATGGAAAATGGCGGACATATTGGAAAAATCATCCTGACGGTCTGAAGGACCGCCGGAAAGACACTCTCGGCCCTTCCCAGATTGGGCTGAAAGGCCTATAAGACCGGTAATCCGTTCATTTTCAGTGGCATACGCCGATTACAGGCGCCAATCTCGGGGGAAGGCTTCCGAGGCAAAGGAGAAGATATGTCTAAGCCGCTCATGCCAAAGGCTGCCGCCGTCTGGCTCGTAGATAATACCTCACTCACCTTCGATCAGGTGGCCGACTATTGCGGTCTGCATCCGCTCGAAGTGAAGGGCATCGCTGATGGCGACGTCGCCCAGGGCATCAAGGGCATGGACCCTGTGGCTTCTGGTGAACTCACCCGCGCAGAAATTGAACGCTGCCAGGAAGACCCCAACGAGCGCCTGAAGTCAGCTGAACGCAAGCATGAGATTCCGGCGCCCAAACCGCAAAAGGGTCCGCGCTACACGCCCGTATCCCGCCGCCAGGATCGCCCGGACGCCATTGCCTGGCTGCTCCGAAATCATCCTGAGCTGGCTGACGCTCAGATTGGCCGTCTGGTGGGCACGACGAAGCCCACCATCCAGTCGATCCGCGATCGGACCCACTGGAACTCTGCCAACATCAAACCAGTCGATCCCGTGACACTTGGGCTCTGCAGCCAGATGGACCTGGACGCGGCGGTGCAGAAGGCTGCCGACAAGCTGGAGCGCGCGCGCAAGAAGGCGGAAAAAGAAGCGCGCAAGGCAGGCACCCTTCTACCTGCAGAAGAGACAACTGGTGAAGCCACCGCCGACCCGCTGGGCCTTGCCCGCCCATCGGCGCACGAGGTGCCAGCCGATCAGGTCAATGTCCCGTCCGTGGACGACACAGACCCATCCGAGCCCGAACCATTTGCGGTGGGCGACGTGTCGGATGCTTTCACATCCGCACCTGCGCCAAAGGAAGAAGAGCCGGAAATCGATCCCGACTCTGTCTTTGCAAAGCTGAAAGACCTGAACGTCGGTGGCGACGACACCAAAGAGTAAGGTCAACCCGTTTGGCTGTGTTGAAAGGGCTGCCCATGAGGCGGCCCTTTTTCGTGAACCTACGCCCCGGCTGACACCAACCCCGCATCGGCCAATACGCGGGTGATCTCATCGAGGATCGCTGGATCGTCGATGGTTGCCGGCATTTTCCAGGCCTCCCCATCCGCGATTTTGCGGATCGTGCCACGCAGAATTTTGCCGGACCGCGTTTTGGGCAACCGCTGAACAATGAGCGCTGTTTTGAACGCCGCCACGGGCCCGATTTTTTCACGCACAAGCTGCACAGCTTCCCTGGCAATATCGCCGTCACTCCGATCCACACCTGCGTTAAGCACCAGCAACCCAATGGGCACCTGACCTTTGAGTTTGTCGGCAATTCCCATGACGGCACATTCCGCCACATCCGGATGGCCCGCGAGCACTTCTTCCATGCCCCCTGTGGAGAGACGGTGCCCTGCCACGTTGATGATGTCATCCGTGCGGCTCATGATGTAGAGATAGCCGTCCTCATCCATAAAGCCCGCATCAGCGGTTTTATAGAAGCCCGGATAGTCCTCAAGGTAAGAGGAGCGAAAGCCCTCCTCATTCTCCCAGAGCGTAGGCAGACAGCCGGGCGGCAGCGGAAGCTTCACCACAATGGCGCCTGTCTCACCGGTCGCGACTGGCTTCGCAGCCTCATCCACCACCTGCACGTCATAGCCCGGCATGGCAACGGTCGGGCTCCCATGTTTGACCGGCAACATGCCAAGCCCCACCGGGTTCGCAGCAATCGACCAGCCGGTCTCCGTCTGCCACCAGTGATCGATCACGGGCACCTTGAGCGCATTTTCCGCCCATTGGATAGTGTCCGGGTCGGCGCGTTCACCAGCAAGGAAGAGCGTCTCAAACCCGCTCAGATCATAATTAGCAACAAGCGACGCCTGCGGGTCTTCCTTCTTGATGGCGCGAAACGCTGTCGGCGCTGTGAAGAAGGCGCGCACTTTGTGCTCCGATATCACCCGCCAGAAGGTGCCTGCATCCGGCGTGCCGACAGGCTTGCCCTCAAACAGGATGGTGGTGCAGCCATGAAGCAGCGGCCCGTACACAATGTAGGAATGCCCAACGACCCAGCCGACGTCCGACGCCGCCCACCAGACATCGCCAGGGTCCATCCCATAGATGTTTTTCATGGACCATTTGAGGGCCACCATGTGGCCGCCATTATCCCGCACCACCCCCTTGGGCTGGCCCGTCGTGCCGGACGTGTAAAGCACGTAAAGCGGATCGGTCGCGGCAACGTCAACGCAGGCAGGTTTGTTGCCAGTTGCAGCTGCCTTCTCCATCTCTTCCTTCCAGTCGAGATCGCGCCCTGGAGTGAGCTCAGCCGGTTCCTGCTCCCGTTGCAGGATGATGCACTTTTCGGGTTTGTGAGCTGACATCTCAATCGCACCGTCGAGCAACGGCTTGTAGGCAATCACTCGGCCGGGCTCGATACCGCAGGAGGCCGTGACAATCAGTTTCGGTTTCGCGTCATCAATGCGGGTCGCCAATTCATTGGCCGCGAAGCCACCGAAAACGACCGAGTGGACTGCACCTAACCGTGCGCAAGCAAGCATCGCCACCGCCGCCTGAGGGACCATCGGCATGTAGAGGATGACCCGGTCGCCAACGCCCACCCCATTGGCCTGCAGCACCCCGGCAAAGGTCGCGACCTTGTCGAGCAGCTCTGCATAGGTGAAGCTCTTCTGTTTGCCGGTGATCGGTGAGTCATAAATGAGCGCGGCCTGATCCCCGCGGCCATTCTCCACATGACGGTCGAGACAGTTATAGCAGGTGTTGCAGGTCGCTCCTTTGAACCAGCGTGCACCGCCGCCATCAGTTTCGAGAACTTGGTCCCAGGGCCGCGACCAATCGATCTCCTGCGCCACATCGGCCCAAAACCCTTCCGGATCGCTTTTCCATGCCTCATAGGTTTCAGGGTAGCGACTCATGATACTCTCCTCCCGGCCTTGATCTTTTCACACGGTGTCATGGGGGCGCCGTGTCTTTCTCTTTTGCCCCCGTGTCTTCCTCTTTTGCTGAAGACTGTTTCAAGCCTGATAGAGCTTTGCAAGCCTCACTTATGCAGAGCAGGCCTGATGGAGAACATACTCTATGGATATGATTGTTGACCCGTGGTTCTACGCCGCCGCCATTCCGGCGGTACTGCTGGTCGGTCTGTCCAAGGGCGGCTTCGCGGGCGGGCTCGGCATCTTGGGCGTGCCCATGATGGCGCTCGTCATCTCACCCCTACAGGCCGCCGGTATCTTGTTGCCCATCCTGATTGTCATGGACCTCATTGGCGTCTGGGCGTACCGCAAGAGCTTCCATCTGAAAAACTTGGCTATCATGGTTCCGGGCGCTGCCATCGGCATTCTGATCGCCGCTCTCACCGCAAGCTATGTGACCGACAATTTTGTACGCCTCCTGGTCGGCGGCATTGCCGTCGCCTTTGCCCTCGACCATTGGATTGGACGCCGCGCGACGGCAGCACCTAAGGACATCAACCAAACAAAGGGAGCAGCCTGGGGCGCGGTGGGTGGCTTTACGAGTTTCGTCGCCCACGCGGGCGGACCACCATTCCAGATCTACATGCTGCCGCAAAAGCTCGACAAGAAACTCTATGTCGGCACCAGCGTCATGTTCTTCTGGGCGGTGAACCTGATCAAAGTGCCGCCCTACGCGCTCCTCGGACAGTTCGAAATCACGAACCTGTCTACGTCACTCATGCTGATGCCGCTGGCACCCATCGGCATGTGGCTCGGCATCAAAGCACTGGATCTCATCCCGGAGAAACCATTCTATCAGTTCGCCTACATGGCGCTGTTTCTGGTGGGGTGCAAACTCCTGTGGGACGGTGCCACGGGTGCTTTCTTTTAAAAGCGTTTCCAGTTGAAGTTGACGCACTTCAACGTCCGGAAACGCGACAGATGAAATCGGCTCAAGCCCGACCGATGCGCGGCTCACCGCCCTTATCGGCTGCGCTCGGACCGAACGATCGGTCCAATATATACGTTGAGTCTTCGGCCAATTTGATAGCCTCGCTCAACAGCGACAGCACACGGATATTGTTATCCAGCACATGGTGCGCCTCATCACGGTGATCATCCACGATCTTCTCACAGCGCTTCACCACATCGGCGCGCACGGCGGTCAGAATGTCTTCCAGGCGATAACCGGACTCATTGTCGTCGGAGACGAGAAAACGCGTCATTGCATGCCTCCTTTCTGAGGTCTGAGATCCTCTTATCTTCGGACACCAGGCTTAAAATGGCCTGAAAAAACACGGTTACCGTTTGGCGTCCCAGCCGCCAATATTCGCCCCGATTGTGCGAACTTCATGGTAAAAAGCACCAAAAGAAGACATCAAATAGGGGGGGTGCGCCATGACCGGCATCTACGATCAGGACCTGGATAAGAACGCAGCGAACCACCAATCGCTCTCACCCATTTCCTTTTTGCGGCGCGCCGCACGCATCTATCCTGATAAGACGGCCGTTATTCACGGCGACCTGCGCCGCTCCTACGCGGACTATTATGGCCGCTGCCGAAAACTCGCAAGCGCGCTCGCCGCCAAAGGCATCGGCAAAGGTGACACGGTCGCAGTGATCTCACCCAACGTGCCCGCCATGCTGGAACTGCATTACGGCGTGCCGATGCTGAAAGCGGTGATCAACACCATCAACATCCGCCTGGACGCGGCCGCCATTGCGTTCATCCTGGACCACGGCGAAGCCAAAGCGCTGTTTGTGGATCGGGAGTTTTCCGCTCTCGCCCACGAAGCGGTGTCACTCGCCAAATGCGATCCTCTGATCATCGACATCAACGACCCGGAATATGACGGTCCTGGCGAACTGATCGGCGAATCCGACTACGAAACTTTCATCGCAGAAGGCGATCCGAAGTTTGACTGGTCTCTGCCCGACGACGAATGGGACGCCATCGCGCTGAACTACACGTCGGGCACGACCGGCAATCCCAAAGGGGTCGTCTACCACCATCGCGGCGCCTACTTGCTGGCCGCCGGCAATATCGTGACGGCGGAGATGACCCGCGACAGCGTCTATCTCTGGACCGTGCCCATGTTCCACTGCAATGGCTGGATCTTCACGTGGTCCATGAGTGTCGTGGCGGGCACCCATGTCTGTCTGCGTAAAGTGGCCGCCCCCAACATCTATGCCGCCATTGCCGAGCATAAGGTGACCCATATGGGCGGCGCCCCCACGGTCATGAGCTTCCTCATCAACGCAACCGCGGACGAAAAACAAAAGCTCCCGAATGTCGTGAACTTCTTTGCCGCCGCCGCCCCGCCGCCTGCCGCGACCATCCGCGCACTGGAAGAAGAAGGCTTCAACGTCATCCATGTGTATGGACTGACCGAGACCTACGGCCCCGCCGTCGTGAATGCCTGGCACGAGGAGTGGGATGATCTTCCCGATGGCGAACGGGCCCAGGTGAAGGCGCGCCAGGGTGTGAACTACCCCGTGCTGGAAGACCTGGCGGTCATGGACCCGGAAACCATGGAGCCCGTACCCCAAGACGGCGAAACTATGGGCGAAGTCATGTTCCGCGGTAATGTGGTGATGAAGGGCTATCTCAAGAACCCAACAGCTACCAACGATGCCTTTGCTGGCGGGTGGTTCCATTCAGGTGATCTCGGCGTCTGGCACGCAGACTCCTATGTGCAGCTGAAAGACCGCTCAAAGGACATCATCATATCTGGTGGCGAAAACATCTCGTCGATCGAGGTGGAGGATACGCTCTACAAGCATCCGGACATTCTCGAAGCCGCCGTCGTCGCGATGGCCCACGAGCGCTGGGGCGAAACGCCCTGCGCTTTTGTGACCCTCAAGGCCTCCGCAGCGGAGATGAGCGAAGCGGACCTCATTGCCTACTGCCGGGAAAACCTGGCGCACTTCAAATGCCCCACAAAGGTGGTGTTTTGCGACCTGCCCAAAACCTCAACCGGCAAGGTGCAGAAGTTTAAACTGCGCGGCATGGCGGAGGATCTGGCCGGTGGAAAATCCTTCATGCCGGATTGAGCGGATCGGCAACGGGTTCTAAAAACACAAAACGCCGGGCCATCCTGGCCCAGCGTCAAAACGCACTCAGAAACTGTTAGGATGCGATTATCAGGCGGCTTTGACCTCTGCCGATAATCGCTCAATCTCTTCCTTTATTCGGAGTTTTTGTCGCTTCAATTGGGTGACCTGCAAATCGTCACTTCCGGGACTTTGCAGTTCGTCCTCAATCGCTCGTTCCAGGAGTTCGTGCCGCTTTTCCAACTCGGCGATGCGCGACTCAACAGCCATACATATCTCCTTATCTGATCTGACGTTCACACAGAGAAGTGTGACTCTTTCGTGGCACTCTGTCGAGTTTGGCTGAATTCTGCGGTGGATTTTAGGCGAATTTGCCATTGACACGAATCGGGAAAAACCCGCCTCGCGGGTCACTAACAGACTTGTTTGCGGGGCCTGAGATCGCTAGAACGCTTTGAGCGGCGAAAGTAAAATCCGCGCCAACAAAAAGCCGGGCAAGAGGCATGGACGACGAAGCAGAGCTTAGAAAAGAGCTCATCCAGCTTAAGCAGGAACATCGGGATCTTGATGGCGCGGTCCAGGCACTCGAGGCAATGCCTTATCCCAATCACCTGCAATTGCGGCGCTTAAAGATCAAAAAACTGGCGCTGCGGGATCGCGTTCTGGAAATTGAAGATCGCCTGACGCCCGACATCATCGCGTAAAGCGATACCACGAGCATACAAGACCTGATGACATCACTTAGTGCGCCGGACGGGAGAACCGCTTGGCGGTGTACATCGCTTTGTCCGCTCGGGCGAGCGCACTTTCTGCTTCATCGTCGGGGCCGATCATCACCGCGCCGATGGAAATCGTCACGGCGACACTCTCGCCCTCCATCAGAACCGGGTCGCGGGCGACAACATCTGAAATGGAACCGGCTTTCGCCCGCGCCGACTTGTCAGCCGCGTGCGGCAGGATGATCCCAAACTCGTCACCACCGAGCCGCCCAGCGATATCTGACTCTCGAATATGCGCAATGATTTTGCGCGCCACATCGTTGAGCACCGCGTCTCCCGCAGCATGGCCATAGGTGTCATTGATCGCTTTGAAGCCATCAATGTCAATATAGAGGAGACTGAGTGGTGTCTGGTAGCGCTTAGCGTAGGAGATGGCCGTCGATAATTCCCGCACAAAAGCCCGACGATTGAGAAGCGGCAGAAGCGCATCATGATCAGCCAGTGCCTCGGCACTCCGCAACCGCTCGCGGATCGACCGCATTTCTTTGCGCATCTTATCCACTTCACCCATCAGGGTCATGATGGCCGTGCGGACACTGGGCGTGAGCTCCGCCTCAGGAATACCCATAATCGACGTGCTGTCTTTAATGACACGCCCGTCGACCCCGGCCACATCCGAGGGCGCGGTACTGACCGTTGGCGCAGCGGCGCCCCGCAGCGTCGTTTTCCCGACAGGTCTCTTTTCACCTATCTTCATCGCCTGCCCCCTTTGAGCGCCACCAGATCTGCACAAAACCCGCAGAAAACTAAGTGATTCGGCGTGACTTCCCGCCCAGAATAGGGCCAAGACTCGCGCTTCGCCACCCCTGGGATGGGGACATAGCATGAGGGGCCCCTGACAGCTTGCCAAGCCAGGCCCCATGCCTATAATCCGCCGCTTTCCGCGCGCCATGGCCCCTTTTTGCGGCCCGCGCGTTTCGCAAATGGAACCGGATTATGGCCGAACCAACACCGCACGTCGGCATCATCATGGGCAGCCAGTCAGACTGGCCCACCATGAAGCATGCGGCCGACATTTTGGACGCCCTGCAGGTTCCCAACGACGTCAAAATCATCTCCGCCCACCGCACACCAGACCGCATGGCTGACTACGCAAAGACGGCCAAGTCGCGGGGCGTCAACGTGATCATCGCAGGCGCCGGGGGGGCGGCCCATCTGCCGGGCATGACAGCATCCATGACACCGCTACCGGTTCTGGGTGTGCCGATCCAGTCAAGAGCCTTAAGCGGCCAAGACAGCCTGCTCTCCATCGCTCAAATGCCTGGCGGCATCCCGGTCGGCACACTTGCCATCGGGGACGCGGGCGCGAAGAACGCTGCCCTACTCGCGGCCAGTATCATGGCTCTGCAAGATGAGGCGCTCGCAGCCCGTTTGGACGCCTGGCGCCAGGCACAGACCGACGCAGTCGCGGAAACGCCGGATCGCAATGGCTGATAGGGGGCCCACGACAGCGCTGCCCCCAGGCAGCACCATCGGTATCTTAGGCGGCGGCCAACTGGGTCGCATGCTGGCACTTGCGGCCGCCGAACTCGGCTTACGTGCCCATATCTATGCACCTGAAGAAACGAGTCCCGCCGCCGAAGTGTCAAGCGCGGCAACCCGTGCAGCCTATGATGACGAAGGCGCGCTCATCGCCTTCGCTGACGCCGTAGATGTAGTCACCTATGAGTTTGAGAACGTGCCCGGTGAAACAGCCCGCATTCTGAGCGAACACGCCCCTGTCCGCCCAGGAGCCAAGGCGCTTGCGACATCTCAGGACCGTTTGGATGAAAAAAACTTTCTGAATGGCCTCGGCATTGCGACGGCGCCGTTCGCGCAGGTTGATACGCTCGACGACCTTGTGGGCGCACTGGACAAACTTGGCACGCCGGCGGTTCTTAAGACGCGCCGATTTGGATATGACGGAAAAGGCCAGGTCAAAATCAACGACGTTTCGGAAGCCGCAGCTGCGTTCGAGGCGATTTCGGGCGCACCGGCCATCCTCGAAGGCTTCATGCCGTTCGAGAAGGAAGTCTCTGTCATTGCCGCCCGAGCGCTAGACGGCGCCTCAGCGGCCTATGATGTCGGCGAAAACGTCCACCGCGACCACATATTGCACACGACGACTGTCCCAGCGGCCCTGGACCCAGCGATCACAGACGAAGCGCGCAAGATTGCTGAGCGGATTGCCCATGGCCTCGACTATGTCGGCGTCATAGGGGTCGAGTTTTTTGTCCTAACGGAAGGAGACGCGCGCACACTCTGCGTAAATGAGTTTGCACCCCGTGTTCATAACTCCGGTCACTGGACATCCGATGCCTGCGCGGTGAGCCAATTCGAACAACATATCAGAGCCATTGCCGGTTGGCCGCTGGGCGACACAACGCGGCACTCAGATGCGGTCATGACCAATCTGATCGGCGAGGAAGCTGATGATTGGATCGATCACGCTGCTATCTCCCATCGGGCAATACATCTTTATGGCAAGCGTGACGCACGCCCTGGACGAAAGATGGGCCATGTCACTGACCTGACGTCTTAGCGCAGTAGGACAGATTGACTAGCGTCTTTAGACCGCTCGACCTATCCCTCTGAGAATTAGTGTCATTCCCAATCAGGAAAGAAACTGAGAAACTATCTCTCAAGTTGAGTCGGCACAGGCACATGTTGAGCCTGTGCAAGTAGTTGAGTTGCGTACGGGTCGGGGGACCATGAAAGAAGAAGAAAACAGTAGTAACAAGAAACAGGGCGACCCAAAGTCAGCAGGCGGCAAAATATCGGACCAGGTGACCAATCCTGCCCTCCGGCCTTTGAGTGAGTTTTGGGAGGAGGCACGAGGTGACCGGCTGCTGCCAAATGCCAATGAAATTGATCCAGCGCAGATTGCGTACATCCTAAAAGACGTCGCCATTCTCGATGTCATCGATGAAATGACCATTCAATACCGGTTGGCGGGTACGGCCATCGCCGAGCGCATGGGTGAAGACCCGACAGGCAACAACCTTATCGAAATGACGGCGCCTGAGACGCGCGCCATGGTCTCTAGGATCCTGCACCTGATCGTATCGCAGCCCGTCGGGGCGCTTGCCACATATGAGAACATATACAGCACCGGTAAAAGAGCCATTGTCGAGAGCCTCTATCTGCCCCTTCAAAAGTCAGAGGGTCAGTCGGACCGCATCGTAAGCGTTCATTCCAGGGAAAAAACCGTAACCTATGAGGACGAACAGCCGAATTCGACCGTCGCGGCGAAGATTCTCGACCTCAAATGGATCGACATTGGCGCAGGTATGCCAGAAGAGCCAGACGCCTGATCACCAGAACCGCCTAGTTGGCGGATGGATAGCGAAGCCGCGCAAGCAGGCCCAGCGGATCAGGCAGAGCGTCCATGACCTTTGTCGCCTGAGCTTTGATTTTTTCAATCTGCATCACGTCAGCAATACGTCGGTCAAGAAACGCCCACGTGTCGGCATGGCCTTCACTCTCGTCAGCAAACCAACAGGCCAGCGTTGTCGTGAAGACACCCGCGAGCGTTGCGCGCTTCGTATAGAAATTGTAATCCGTCGACGTATCGCCGATCGCGACCCAGATCGCATCGACCGTGTTGTAGAGAGACTTTGCGGCACTTCCCGATGCGGGTGGGATCAAAAGCGACGTACTTGCCCGGCGAAGGGCTTCTCGGTTGTTCTCGTCCACCTCAAGGCGGGTCCGAACGGCAAACGTGATTTTTTCCCGGATCTTCATGGACCCGAGGTCGGTCTTCGCCAGCACATCAATCATCCGGCGGTCACCGTCGGAAAGAAAATACTCAGCGAGGTCACGTGCTCCATTTGGGAAGGCAAGCCTTGCCAGACCATGATCGACATCTGCGGCTTTCGCGGCGCGCAACAGGACTGAACCAGTCCATCCATCGAAGGGCACATCAGGAAGCGCCGCCTTCAACACTTTAGCCCGGACGCTCTCCAGCTGATCCTTTTTCGCTTTAGTCATCGTCTGACACCTTTTCGCTTGTCTCTTCGAGCCAGTGTTTGATTTCACTCTCGAAGATCAGCGCCCGCATATCCGGCATGCGCTGAGGATACAAAATGCCATCTAGGTGGTCGCATTCGTGCTGCACCACCCGCGCATGGAAACCCTGCGCCCGGCGTTCAATCGGCTGACCATCCAAATCCACGCCGCGATAGATGATGCGGCGGTGACGCGGCACAAGGCCGCGTAATCCCGGAACAGAGAGACATCCCTCCCACCCGAGTTCCAATTCATCGCCCACCGGCTCAATTTCCGGGTTGATAAGGACGGTGAGTGGTGCGGTTGGATCGAATTCCTCTTCCGCATCAATCTCTGCGGTCGCCCGCGCGCCCGGTGCCTGGAATATCACCACCCGTTGAGGGACGTATACTTGCGGTGCGGCAAGACCGGCTCCGTTCGCATCTTCCATCGTCTCGATCATGTCGCGCACGAGATCAAGGATCTCCGGCGCTGTTGGGTCAGAGACCGTGTCGGCGACACCCTGCAGAACAGGATGCCCCATGTGGGCTATTTTTCGGATCGTCATGGGGAGAATATGGGTGCGGGCATATCGCCCGTAAAGCGACCAATCCGCCGCAGAGCTGAGTTTTAGAAACCTCCGCCTAAAAGAGGCCCTCCAATACAGCCGGATTCCGGCGTTTTTCGGGGGCGGAAGGTGGACAGGCCCCGATTCTTTTGCTACCTATCCGGCCTCGCTGCGCAGAAAACCTTCTGATCGCGGTGTTTTTCGGTCAAAAGCCGTTATTTTCGGCCAATTTGGCCATTTCTGACCCAACTGGGAAAAGGCAGGGATAGCTCGTGCAGGTACTCGTTCGCGACAATAACGTCGATCAGGCTCTCAAAGCGCTGAAAAAGAAAATGCAGCGTGAAGGCATTTTCCGCGAAATGAAGCTGCGGAATTTCTACGAGAAGCCATCTGAGAAGCGCGCGCGGGAAAAAGCTGAAGCCGTTCGCCGGACCCGGAAACTGGCCCGCAAGCGTGCCCAGCGCGAAGGCCTGGTCCCTGGCAAGAAACGCTAAGCCAAGCATTAGCTGATGAATTTCAGAAGAGCCGCCTTACCGGGCGGCTTTTTTGCGTTTGGGGCCTATTCGGTAGGCACATCGACGCGCACCACTCAGAATATGTTCCTCACGGGTCACTTCAGCGCCCCGGCCAACAACAGACTGAAACAGCTCAAGTTCATATTTGCAGAGCCCCTGGCAGGTCGCGGCCGCACTGCAGACCGGGCAATGGTTTTCGACGAGGAGGAACGTCCCCTCTTCGTCCGGAGCGGCCATGGAAGAGGCCATATATCCTTCCTCAGAGCGAATTTCAGCAAGAATGGCGAGCTTCGTCTCAAGACTATCCGCGCCTTTAAGACGCTTCTTGTAGCTCTTTTTCTGCTCCTCAGTGCGCGCTGCAAGGAGACGCTCTAAACCTTCCTCGCCAAACACCTCCCGCATTTCTGTGAGAAGGCTCACCGCCAGGTCGCCATGCGCATCAGGGAAATAGGCATTCGCCGCGTCGGTCAGCGACCAATATTTGGTCGGACGGCCACGCCCTTCAGCCTTTTCTTCGAAAGAGACGAGACCCTCTTCCTGCATGGTGTAAAGGTGCTGGCGCACCGCCATGGGGGCAACCCCGAGTTCCTCCGCCATAGACGACGCGTCGGCGGGACCGGAATTCTTCAGGATCGTCCGGATTGCTGCGCGACTACGGCCGGCACCGCGCGATCCGCTTTGAGAAGACGCTTTCGACATACAAAATAGATAAACAGTTTCCTTTAGAAAAACAATTGCCCTCGCGCGGCATGCTTATCCACTTGTGATCCGAACAAGGTTAAAGCTTCTTACGATAGACCTGTTCGTAGGAGTGCCAGCCAAGCCGTTCATAAAAGGACCTGGCGCGCCGGTTTTCGGTCAAGACACCCAGCCGCATATTGGTCAGGCCTTTCTCGCGAAAGAAGTCTTCCGCAGCTCCCATAAGCCCATCCGCAACGCCTTGACCCCTGGCATTGGTCGCCACGTAAAGGTCGTTCACATAGCCATAGCGTCGATCAGTTGGTTTGACATATTCCCCGCTGTCCTCATCCACCGTGCAGAGAAGACAGCCAACGGATCGTCCGTCCAGCTCTGCAATGAAGACAGCACCCTCTTTCGCAGCAACTTGCTCCAACACCCAGTTCAAATGGGGTTCGGCGGCGGCGTCGACCGCGGCGCGATTGGCCTCGATCTCAATTTCCGCTTCCTGCAATCCACCCATACACGCCGCGAGAAATCCGTGGTCTTCCGGCAGAGCGGCTCTCACAACAATATCAGTCATTGGCATCTTCATGATCAAACGGTCTTACACTTTAAACAGCTTTCCTGCGGCGGGTCTCAGAGACGCATGCGGTAGCTGACCTCGTAGGGTACCCAGCCACACTTTTCGTAGAAATTCCTGGCGCGAGCATTCTGGTCAAGCACGGAAAGGCGCAGATGGGAGACATCGCGGGCAGACAAATGGTCTTTCGCAGCCGTCATCAAAGCCTCCGCAACGCCCTGCCCTCGAACACCTTCCTCAACAAACAGATTGTTCACTTGGCCAAACCGTCGTTCTTCCTGCCGGACGTAGACACCAGGCTCCTCGCCCATCGTGCAGGCGACAAAGCCCACAGGCGAGCCCCCCAACTCTGCGATAAAGACCGCACCATCATTATTGCGCACATCCCTTAGAAGATCGTCTGTATGGGGTGCTGCCGCCACGTCAAGCGAGGCTCTGTTCGCTTCAATGGCACGCGCGGCGGTGAGCATACCGGCCATGAACCCGACCAACGTCTCTCGATCGCTAGTCTGTGCCAGGCGAACTGTAATGCCGGGCATCAGAAGAGTTCTTCACCCTGGACCCGCATGGGATCGGGAAAGTCCCGATAGAGCGCAAAGCGGACATTCTTGATCAGGGAATTGACGGCGAAATGAGGACCTTCAATGGGTGCTGCGCGTGAGGCAACCAGACCAAACGCTTCGTCCAATTGCGCCAGTCCCTCAACCTCAATCATGAAGTGAAACTCGCCAAGCCCTTCACCGCCAAGACCAAGCTTGCGTCGTGTCAGCCGGTACCCTTCGATGAAGCCATCGGACTTAAGCTTCTCCATGTAAGTGGTGAAGGCGTCAGCAAACTCGATGTCACTGACCCCATCCTTGAGATCACACCAGCCGTGATAAATATCCATGCCCCTCATCCTCCGCCACTTGCGAAGACTGAAACATGGGCAACAGCCAGACAGATTGCAACATTGACCCTAAAGAGAACATCTGGATTGGACCGGTGAGGCAGAAAGCAGTGCGAGACCCAGTCATCTAAAGAAAAAGGGCGGTGCCGCCACCGCCCTTCAACAAATCGCAGAGTATCAGAGACAGGTCAAAGAGCTTTGACAATATCCTCGACCATCTTCTTCGCATCAGAGAACAACATCATGGTGTTGTCGCGGAAGAAGAGCTCATTTTCCACACCCGCATAGCCTGCAGCCATACCGCGCTTGATGAAGAGAACCGTCGCCGCATTCTCTACATCGAGAACCGGCATCCCGAAGATCGGGCTGGACGGGTCTGTCTTCGCCGACGGGTTCGTCACGTCATTCGCACCGATGACGAACGCGACATCCGCCTGCGTGAACTGGCTGTTGATATCTTCCAGCTCAAACACTTCGTCATATGGCACGTTGGCTTCCGCCAGCAGCACGTTCATGTGCCCTGGCATACGGCCCGCCACCGGGTGGATCGCATAGGAGACTTTAACGCCTTCTTTCTTGAGCTCATCCGCCATCTCACGAAGTGCGTGCTGCGCCTGCGCCACAGCCATACCATAGCCCGGTACGATGATGACCGACGACGCGTTCTTCATGATGAACGCGGCATCGTCAGCAGAACCCTGCTTCACAGGACGCGTTTCAGCCTGACCGCCACCGCCAGCAGCAGCATCTTCGCCACCAAAGCCGCCCAGGATCACGCTGAAGAAGGAACGGTTCATGCCCTTACACATGATGTAAGAGAGAATGGCACCGGATGATCCCACAAGCGCACCGGTAATGATGAGCGCCATATTGCCGAGGGTAAAGCCAATGCCGGCCGCTGCCCACCCTGAATAGGAGTTCAGCATAGACACAACCACAGGCATGTCCGCGCCACCGATCGGGATGATGATCAGGAAGCCGATCACGAACGACAGAAGCGTTACGATCAGGAACATCTCAACCGTCTGATTGGCGGGATCGATACAGATATAAGCAATACCGCCAACGATTGCGGCAGCCAACGCGCCGTTGATGAGGTGACGCGCAGGCAGCATGATCGGGGCACCCGACATATTGCCGTTGAGCTTCGCGAACGCGATGACTGAGCCAGAGAAGGTGATGGCACCAATAGCCACCCCGATCGACATTTCAATCAGGCTTGCGGTTTTGATGTTGCCAACCACGCCAATGTCGAAGGCTTCGGGCGCCATAAAGGCCGCCCAGGCAACGAGCACGGCCGCCAGACCTACCAGCGAGTGAAACGCCGCCACAAGCTGCGGCATAGCGGTCATGGCAATGCGGTTTGCGATGATGGCCCCGATGCCACCACCCACAAGAACACCACCTGCGATCATACCCCAGGTGAGGCCCGTCGATGATTGAAGCAGGGTAAGCGTTGTGAGGATCGCAATGGCCATACCGACCATGCCATAGACGTTCCCCTGACGGGACGTCTCAGGCGAGGACAGACCCCGCAAGGCCATAATGAAAAGCACGCCAGAGGCGAGATAGAGCAGTGCGACTACATTCGCAGACATAACATCGCCTCCTTATTTGTCTTTTTTCTTGTACATGGCAAGCATGCGCTGCGTGACGAGAAACCCGCCAAATATGTTGACCGAGGCCAGAACCACCCCGCCAAAGCCGAGCCATTTGGCCACCGTGGCACCGTCGCTGAGCGCTTCAACGCCAACAGCGGTAACCGCTCCGACAATGATCACGGAGGACACAGCATTGGTCACAGCCATAAGCGGCGTATGAAGCGCCGGCGTCACCGACCAGACCACGTAATAGCCAACGAAGATGGCCAGCACGAAGATTGAAAACAGAAAGATGAATGGAGCAATCTCACCCATTATGCAGTCTCCCCAGTTAGCGCCGGATGGATGATCGCACCGTCGCGCGTCAGGGCCGTGCCGGTAACAGTTTCGTCTTCCCAATCAAGCTTCAGGCTTTTCGCTTCCTGGTCGATCTGGGGTGTAATGAAATTGAGCAGGTTCTTGGCATAAAGCGACGATGCATCAACCGGCAAACGACCGGCCATATTGGTCATGCCAATAATCGACACACCGTGCGCCTCAACCGTCTCACCCGGCTTGGAAAGCGGACAGTTGCCGCCCTGCTCGACCGCGAGGTCGATAATAATCGAGCCAGGCTTCATGCTCTTCACCATGTCCTCTGAGACAAGAACGGGCGCCGCGCGGCCAGGGATTAGAGCTGTCGTAATGACAATGTCCTGCTTCTTGATGTGCTCAGCCACAAGCTCTGCCTGACGGCGCTGATAGTCTTCGCTCATCTCTTTGGCGTAGCCCGCAGCGGTTTCGCCGTCTTCTTCATCGCTTTCGACCATGATGAAGGTGCCGCCCAGGCTTTCAATCTGTTCACCTGCGGCGCGGCGCACATCCGTCGCGCTCACGATGGCGCCAAGACGCTTTGCGGTTGCGATTGCCTGGAGGCCGGCCACACCGGCCCCGAAGACAAAGACACGAGCTGGCGCCACGGTCCCCGCAGCCGTCATCATCATTGGCATGGCCCGAGAGAAGGCATTCGCGCCTTCGAGCACAGCCTTATAGCCAGCAAGGTTGGACTGTGAGGAAAGCACATCCATGGACTGAGCGCGCGTGATGCGCGGCATGAATTCCATTGCGATCGCCACAATGCCCGCATCCGCATATTTCTGGATACGCTCCTTGTCCCCATAAGGGTTCAGGATCGCTGCAAGCAGAGCGCCCTTCTTCATGGCACCCAATTGCTCATCATCCAGAGCCCGCACCGCGAACACGGCGTCAGCATCTTTGATCGCATCTGCGGAAGAGCCCGCAATGCTGGCCCCCGCGTCTTTGAACTCTTCATCAGAGATGTGAGACCCAGCGCCTGCACCTGTTTCAACGACCACGTCGAAACCAAGCGCGGTGTACTTCTTCACCGTTTCAGGAGAAGCAGCGACGCGCGGTTCTCCGTCCATTCTTTCCTTGGGAATTGCGAGCTTCATGGATTATCGCCACCCTTTCACCACAGACGTTCTTGATGACGTCGTTGCCTTTTTGTGGAGCGGTGATGAGACACGCACTCCACATCGATTAAACAATGCTAAAGCTTGAACCACATGAGACCCGTCACGGAGATCCGCAACCAACCTCACGAAAAAGAGACTTAAACTGACTAGAGGAGAAAGATCGCCATCAGGATCAAGAGCGCGGTACATCCGTAGATGCCGTACTTTGTGAAAGCGACAAAACCTTCAAACGTGCGTTCATGTTCCGCTGCGTCCATTGTGTCGCTCCAAGCGCTATCTGATTTGCCTTCGCTCATTGCCCTCTGCCTTTCAAAAAACCTTGTATTTGAGCGGACTATAGCAAAAGCGGACCCCGCGGCAACCGTCGCACGCACTTATTCATATCGATATTGATCAGGCGGGAAGTCACTATTGATCAGCCCACTCTATGACGTGGGTCGGAATGCTCCCAATCGGCCAAAAGCGCCCGGATCGCCGCCACAAAGGCCAGCGGCTGATCCAGCATAACGTGATGCCTTGCCTGGGGAATCTCGATCACAGGGGCCGCACGCCCCAGCAAATCGAACATATATTCCCCAATTTCGACTGGCATCAGAACTGAATATTCGCCCCGCATCAGCGCGATTCGACATTTCGTAGCCCGAAGACGCCCTGCGGTGTCGCCAATCTCGAACCGCTGCCAGATTTTGGGGTCAAATTTCCAGGTCCAGCCCCCTTCCACCCGTTTAAGCGAGGTTCGGGCGATATAATCGGTGGCGTAGAGGTTTTCGCATGGCTGTGGCGGCGCCAGCCGGAACCGCGACACCGCCTCCTCCAGCGTCTTATAGACCCTGTGGGGACGCACCTTGCGGTCTGGCGGCCCACCTGGGCGGTCTGGCGGATTGACAGGACTGTCAACAATGACCGTGCCGGCCAGTCGATCGCCATATAAAGCGCCTGTGAGAATAGTGATGAAACCGCCAAAAGAGTGGGCGACGATAATCGGCGGTTCGGAGTGATCGAAAAAGCCAGCCGCCTCGCAGACCGCCATTTGTTCTTCCGCAAACATCTCCACAGTGTAGACGTCCCGGAAGCCGCTATCGCCCATACCCGACATATCCATGGCCACGACGGAGTATTCCCGCGCCAGAAAAGGGGCGATGAAAGACCACCAACGAGCATGCGCCCCATTGCCATGCACAAGCAAGAGGCCTGGCTTGGATCGATCGCCCCATTGAAGATAGTGGATGGGGCAGCCTCCGACGTCGACGGTATGACTTTCAGGTTCTGTATCCAGCGCACGGGTGAACCAGGACGGCGCCTGAATGACATCCGCGCCGACACTGTCGCCGGGCGCCAGATCAAACGCTTTTTTGTCCACCGGCTGATCGACAACCAGACCGTCCTTGGGCTTGTTTTTCGTCTCGTCGCTCATGGACGTTCTCCGAGTGCTTTAAAGACACCGCTTCCGGTCATCACCGTGCGGTCCCCTACCCAGATTTTGCCGGAAACAGTGATAAAGCCGTCTTCTTCCCCGGTAATCTCGGCAGAGCCTTCAACCCAGTCTCCCAAATGAGCGGCCGAGACAAAGTCCGTCAGCAAACGGACGGTAACCCAATAGCGGTGATGAGCGATCGTAATGGCATGACCAAAAGCTGTGTCGGCAAACGCCATCAACATGCCCCCATGACAATTTCCCATGCCATTGGTGTGATGTTCTTCGACGCGGAAAGCGCGGGAGTAAGCGCGTCCCTCACCACGGCGTTCATATAGAGGGCCGATCTGGCGACCAAAGCCGCGAGACCAGTTCATCTGTTCATACCCGTCAGGCACGGGCGGCAGGTTTTCTTCAAGAAGATCATCAGTCATGGGAGTTCGCTTAAGTTAGGAAGCGGCAAATTCGGGCGTGGGAACACTCGCGCGGCTAAGCGCGTCTGCCTGCCGTTTTTCAAGAGCGGCAAACTCAAAGTCTGCAATCGTGTCATTGAAGAGTTTGTAGAAGTTGAGCTCCGCGCCAAGGTGTAGGAACACACCCCCAAGGCCGATGGCCGCGCGGTCCATAAACACAAACTCCCGCGGCGGTGTCACAGGACCATGTTCTTTGAGTGCCGCATGAACGGAACTTGCCTGCTTACGGCCATAATCACCGGGCGAGATACCGTCGGCGATCGAACGAACCCGATCATCAAGCAGCGGGCCATATATGAAACCCGCCCAGAGGTTCAGAATATCGATCAGCTCATTGGAGAGATTGCGGAAGCCCCAGGTCTCATAAGCCGCAACGGATCGATCCCGATCATCTGCTTCCAGCGACCGATAGAGCTCTATCACCCCCTGCACGAAGGTCGGCGGGAAAATCCGAATGCAGCCATAGTCGAGAAGATTGATGCCCATATCGTCTTTGACAGTGTAGTTACCAAGATGCGGGTCACCGTGGATCACCCCGTAATGGCTGAAGGGGTACCACCACGCCGTAAACATGGCTTCGGCGATGGCATTGCGCTCTTCGAGTGGATGATCTGTAAAATCAAGGAGCGGTCGCCCGTGTAGCCAGTCCATCGTGAGCAATCTCTCAGTAGAGAGGCTGTCGTGAACCCCAGGCACCGTGATACGCGCTTCGTCTTTGAAGATATCCGCATAAAGCCGCATATGCGCCGCTTCGCGCGCATAGTCCAGTTCTTCGCGAAGTCGGAGGCCGATCTCATCCGCCATCTCACTCGTGTCGATGGAGCTATCCATCCGCCGGTGAATGGAGAAAATGAGCGACAATTGGCTGAGATCTGCTTCCACCGCCGACTGCATATCCGGATATTGAAGTTTGCAGGCGACAGCGGCGCCATCAAACGTCTCTGCTTTATGAACCTGACCGAGTGAGGCAGCCGCGGCCGCGTCACGCTCAAATGTACCAAATTTCTTCTTCCAGCCTGGTCCGAGCTCCGCCGCCATCCGCCGCTTCACAAACGGCCAGCCCATGGCGGGCGCCATCGACTGAAGCTGCGCAAGTTCAGCAGCATATTCTTTCGGCAGGGCTTCTGGAATGGTCGCCATCATCTGGGCAACCTTCATGATCGGGCCCTTGAGACCACCGAGCGCTGCCTTCAGATCCTGCGCATTTTTGTCAGACGCGCCGTCGCCGCCGAGGAGACGCTGGCCAGCCACTTTCGCTGCGACACCCCCCACATTGACACCAACTTTGGCGTAGCGGGCGACTCTTGCGCTCAGTCTGTTTTCTTCAGCATCACGTTTGCTCAAGAGAGCGTCTCCAACTCATCAATAAAGCCTTCGATCACACCAAGGCCCTTTTTCCAGAAGGCCGGGTCCGACGCATCGAGACCAAAGGGCGCCAGAAGCTCTTTGTGGCGCCGCGATCCGCCGGCACGCAGCATATCGAAATAGCGCTCCTGGAACCCATCTTCCGACGATTCATAGACCGCATAGAGCGAGTTCACCAGGCAATCACCGAAGGCATAGGCATAGACATAGAAAGGCGAATGAATGAAGTGCGGAATGTAGCACCAGAATGTTTCATAACCATCCGACAAACGCACAGACGGACCAAGACTTGTCGTCTGCACGTCCATCCAGATTTTGCCAATATCCTCAGACGTGAGTTCGCCGTCACGGCGCGCAACATGCAGCCGACGTTCAAAGGTGTAGAACGCAATCTGGCGAACACAGGTGTTGATCATATCCTCCACTTTGGAGGCAAGCATGGCTTTGCGCGAAGCCGCATCCGTGGTCTCGGAAAGCAGCCGTTTAAAGGTGAGCATCTCCCCAAAGACAGAGGCTGTCTCCGCCAATGTCAGAGGTGTTTCTGCCATGAGCGGTCCTTGCTCCGCCGCGAGCACTTGATGAACGCCATGCCCCAGCTCGTGGGCCAGCGTCATAACATCGCGCGTCCGACCCATATAGTTGATCAGGATAAACGGATTGGCGGACGGCACCGTCGGATGGGAGAAAGCCCCCCCGGCCTTCCCTTCACGGGGCGCGGCATTGATCCAGCCCTTGTCAAAGAAAGGCGCTGCGTGCGCCGCCAGGTCGGGCGCAAAATCTCCATAGGCCGACAAAACGATATCCTTTGCCCTGTCCCAGGGTATGAGATCGGTCTGTTCTTCTGGCAAAGGCGCGTTGCGGTCCCAGGTTTCGAGCCTGTCCAGCCCAAGCCATTTGGCCTTCAGCGCATAATAGCGATGGGACAGACGTGGATAGGCGTCTTGAACCGATTGCGTTAGAGCATCCACCACTGGTGCCTCGACGCGGTTGGCAATGTGACGGGCCGCAGCCACGTCTTCGTACCCGCGCCACTTGCCCTCCAGTTCCAGGTCTTTGGAGAGCGTGTTCGTGATATGGGTAAACAGAGGTTGGTCGGCTTGAAACCGCGCAGTCAATGCCTCAACCGCCCGCTGCCGCAACGCACGGTCCGGATCAGAGAGCTTGTCCAGGACCTGTTCAAGCGAGGCGGCGCTCCCCTCAAAGTCGAAGCGCATCCGAGCCATCGTCTCATCAAAGAGCCGCGTCCAGGCTGAGCGACCCGTGAGGGACTTATCCTGAAGCAGCTGTTCCGACTCGGTTGAAAGATCATGCTCCCGGTGGAGCCTCAGATCATTCACCCAAGGCAGATAGTGGGCAAATGCAGCGGAGCTCCGCGCCAGACGCTCAATGTCTTCATCCGCCAAACCATTCAATTCGAGCCCGAAAAACAGAAGCTCTGAATTGAGCCCCGTGAGGGCTGCCTGCATATCACCATAGAAGCGGGCATGTTCCGGAGCGGTCGAGGATGTGGCGAACAGCAATCCTGCGTAAGAAGCAATCCGGCCCATCCCATCTTCCAGCTCTTCCAGGGTCCCGATGGCTGTCGCCAATGCCTCCCCGCCTGTCTCCGGAGCGCCCGCAAACGACGCAATCTTTCCCTGATAGCGCGCTGCAAAATCGGCCACACCCTGCTTGAGAGACGCGAGATCCCCTTCGATCCGTGGGTCATCAAGCCCCGCATAAAAGACCCGGAGATCCCATTCCGGCAGATCGCCTAACTCAGAAGTGGGAGATGCACTCATATCCATGGGACCGTCCAGCTATGTTCGGTGAAGAAGGAACACAGAATATGGCCCCGCGAGGGGAAGACTCAAAGGGGCAACTGCGCGAATAAAACTTCGCACAAAAGAAAAGGCCCCGGTTTTTCAACCAGGGCCTTCCCTAACTCTGTGTGTGTCGGCTTAGTCGACCGTCACAACCGCACGGCGGTTGAGAGGCTCACGCACGCCATCACCGGTGGAGACAGCAAGATTGCTCTCACCAGATGTCGTTGCGCTGGATACGCCGGCACCACGTGCCTGCAGAGCGCTGGACACAGCGTTTGCGCGACGCTGACCAAGTGCCGTGTTGTAAGCGGAGCTACCGGAGGTGTCGGTGTGACCGACAACGCTCACTGAGCGGCTTCCAACAGTGTTGGCAATTTCGTCAACAACAGACTGAGCAGCAGCTGTCAGGTTCGACTTGTCGAAGCCGAAGTAGATGGTCCAAGGACCAGCTGGAGCCTGCTCACATTCAGCAAGCGCTTCGTAAAAAGCAGCTTTTTCTGCTTCAACGCGGCTTGGCTGAACTGGACCACCGACGCCACCGAAGTAGGAGCCGTCAACGCCCATGTCATTGTCGCTAGACTGTTCAACCCAACCATCATAGTAGCGCTGAGCTTTCGCACACTGACATGCGTTGTCGCCTTCGCGACCACCATTGTCGAGTGCAGCAAGAAGACGTGCACGGCCTTCCTGCAGTTCGCCAAGAGCTTCAGGCAGAACTGCAAAATTTGCTGGGTCATACGGCATCACCGTCTGACCGGCAGCTGCAGCGCGGCCTTTTTCTACGATGCGTGCTGTGTCGATCCAGTCGCAATCAACATATGCTTCTGAAGTAGCACGGTCTTGATATTCCCGCGCGAGACAGGCGTTGAAGTCACTACCTGAAATTTCCTCGCTGAGGTAGGACTCAGCATGCCAAGTACCGCAAGCGGCCAAACCTAACATTGCCCCTACCGCAATCATCCGGGATAGAATTTTCATCCCACTCTCCGTCGTCGTTTTAAGCACACCCCCCGTACCTACGGAGGACCCGGACCCCACCGGACTGCCATTCATGAACCCAATTCGTCGCACGTATCGGCAGGTTCCTTCAAGGTGGTTTCAGGTTTTAGCCTTAATTGCGAGCGCAGAGTCACCCCTCCGCAACACCTATGGACCGAAATGTGACAGTTTTGAGCGCTACGCCCAACCATTAACCATTTTTGGCGGGCTTCAGCGAAAAAATCGGGCACGAAACAATCGAATCTCCTGCACCTTAAACCCGCCTTTACCTGTCTGCCCCATATTGGGTCACAGCCGCTGACGGACGCGACAACGCGAAACCTTCCTCAGTGGCCTCGTTTTGTGATTCGTCGACCGCGCAACTGCGGACCGGCAGGGGAACTAGAGGTAAGCATGGCTCAAACGGTTTTAGTCGTCGACGATGATCCGGCACAGCGACGCATTCTCGAAGAAGTCGTCAGCCGCGATGGCTACCGTGTTGTGAGCGCTGACGGCGGCGATCCTGCCCTCGATATCCTCAATGGACCCAACGGCAAAGACATCTCCTGCATGATCCTGGACCTGGTCATGCCCGGCATGGACGGCATGGAGGTGCTCGACGCCATCGCCCCGACCCACAGCGAACTGCCGGTCATCGTTCTGACGGCCCAGGCGGGCGTTGAAACCGTGGTGAAGGCCATGCGGGCTGGCGCCGATGACTTCGTCATGAAGCCGGTGAGTCCCGAGCGGCTCTATGTCTCCATTCGCAATGCCTTGAAGGTGACCGCCCTCGCAGGCGAGGTGAACCGCCTTCAAAAGAAGGCGAAAGGTCAGCTGACCTTTGACGACATAATCGCAGGCGCCCCCTCCATGAGTTCTGTGCTCAAACTGGGACGCCGCGCTGCGCAATCAAATATTCCAGTCCTCATCGAAGGCGAAAGCGGCGTCGGTAAGGAACTGATCGCCAGTGCCATTCAGGGTGAAAGCGACCGCGCCGGCGGGCCGCTCATTACGGTCAACTGCGGTGCCATCCCAGAAAACCTCATCGAAAGCATTCTCTTCGGTCATGAAAAAGGGGCATTCACCGGCGCTTCAGAGAAGCATGCCGGCAAGTTCGTAGAAGCCAATGGCGGCACGCTCTTCCTGGACGAGATTGGCGAACTTCCCCTCGACATGCAGGTGAAACTGCTCCGTGCCATTCAGGAAGGCGAAGTGGACCCCATCGGCGCCAAACGTCCCGTAAAAGTCGACATCCGCCTCATTTCCGCAACCAACCGCGACTTGATCCAGATGGTCACCGACGGGCGCTTCCGCGAAGACCTCTATTATCGATTGAACGTTTTCCCGATCTTCCTGCCGCCTGTCCGCGACCGAAAAGAAGATGTACCTGACCTGGTGACCCACTTCGTTCAGCGGATCGCAGCTGAAGAAGGTAAGAAAGTGGCTGGTGTCGCGCCTGACGCGATGGGCATGTTGGCCGCCTACGATTGGCCAGGGAATGTGCGCCAGCTGGAAAACACCGTCTTCCGCGCCATCGTTTTGTGCGACAGCGATATGTTGACCATCGCAGATTTCCCACAAATCGCAGCTCAGGTAGACGGATACGACCCAGTGGTCGCCAGCGTGCCAGCACAACCCGTCAAGCAGGCTGAACCTCAGCCCGCAATGATTACCGGTGACGCGACGCCTTCTTCCAACGGCATTGCCGCGTTCGCCCGCTCAACCTTCGGCGAAGGCATTACTGTGACAGACGATGGCGGCGAATTGCGCAAACTGGAAGACATCGAGGCTGATCTCATCCGTATGGCCATAGACAAGTATAAGGGCCATATGTCTGAAGTGGCTCGGCGGCTTGGCATTGGGCGTTCAACCCTCTATCGCAAAGTGCGCGATCTCGGCCTTGATGTGACGCGGTAACCCACGACCCCCAAGAACAGAGCTAAAACCCATCACCCTTGACCGGCACTCTTCGCTCCCGTAACGTATGTTATACGTTACGATTAAAGGACGGCGAACAATGGCGCGTGCCAGAGCGATAGATGACGATGTCATGATCAAGGTGATGAAGAAGGCGAACCAACCGCTTTCTGCCTATGACCTGATCGACATTTTGCCTGGCGAGACCAAACCCAAGCCTCCGGTAATTTACCGGGCATTGGAGCGGTTACGCGCAGAAGGTCGGGTGCACAGACTTGAAAACCTGAAGGCGTTCATCGCCTGCGACGGTCACACGCACGCGCACGAAACCATCTTTGCCATTTGCGTTGACTGCCAAAAGGTCGAGGAGGTCGAAGATCACGGCCTGTGCGGCCTCTTGTCCAATTGGCAAAGCAAAACCGGATTTAAGTCGGAACAAAGAACATTTGAAATTCTCGGCCACTGCGCCGACTGCCAATCAGCAATTGGCTGAAGGCCAAACAACAAGACACAGAAAAAGACAAACGAACCAACTGCTTCACTAACAGGAAGCGAAAACCATTGAGTAACTGTGGGGGTACCGATGACGCATGCTCTAAAGACAAGACTACTCACGACAACATTTTTCATTTCAGCACTGGCGACAACAAGTGCCATTGCTGACGGCCAAGAAAGCAGAGGCATCGTTGTGAGTGCCTCGCCACTGGAACGGACAACCGACGACTTGGCGGTCCCGGTCACGATTATCGACGCCGATGAAATCGGCAGAAATGGATCTGTTACCATTGGCGGCCTGGTCGGTGACAAGCCTGGGATTTCTCAGTCTTCCTTTGCACCAGGTGCAAGCCGGCCGGTCATCAGAGGCCTCGACAACACCCGCGTGCGTATTCAGGAGAACGGCATTGGCACCCATGATGTGTCAGCGCTGAGTGAAGACCATGCTGTTCCGATCAATCCGCTCTCCGTTGACAAAGTGGAAGTTATTCGCGGACCGGCCGTTTTGCGCTATGGCTCAACAGCCATTGGTGGCCTCGTCAGTGTCCTGAACGAACGCATCCCAACGCGCCAGCCGGAAGGCGGCTTAGAAGGAAGCATTCTTCTAGACCACACGACCGTCGACGACGGTTTCCAGGGCGCAGGCGCGGTCAGCATTGGAGCAGGGCCGATTGTTGCGAATGTCGACCTGTTCGGACGCACAGCCACAGACTACGATACGCCTCAGGGCACGCAGGCAAACAGCGCACGCGAAAGCACTGGCGGGTCCGTTGGTGCGAGCTTCATGCATGACCTGGGTCACGTCGGTTTTGCGATTAGCCAATTCGATAGTGAATACGACATCCCGGGCGGCGAAGCTGCCGTCAATCAGCTGTTCATCGACCTGGAACAAACGAAATATTCTGGATCGGCCGTGTTTGAAGGCCTTGAGGGATTGGTCTCCAGTGTCAAATTGGACGGCGCCATCACGGACTATACCCATGATGAAGTGAACCGGAGCGCCGTCGGGTCCCGCTTCGACAATGATGAATGGGAAGCGCGGGGTGAGATCACCCACGCACCGCTCGGAGCATTGGAAGGAGCCTTGGGCATCCAAGTGTCCGGTCAAGAGCTGAGCGCTACCGGGGAAGGCGGTGAGCTGATTGCCCCTTCTGACCGCGATCTCATCGCCGGCTTCTTGTTCGAAGAATGGAAGGCGAGTGAAAACCTGACCCTTCAGTTCGGCGCGCGCATTGAGCATGTCACCTTGAACGGTTTAGGCGTAATCCTGCCGACATTCCAGGGCGTGACCCTTGGGGCAGGTACCGAGACTGCCGATTTCGGTACGCGGCGCGACCATGATTTCACACCGATCAGCGGTTCAGTTGGGGCTATCTTCGACCTGACCGAAGAGACGAAGCTTGGCGCCAACCTGCAATATGTTGAGCGTGCACCTGACCTTCTTGAGCTTTTTGCAAAAGGAGCGCACGAAGCGACAGAAACGTTTGAGATCGGCAACCCGAACCTCGGCAAGGAAAGCGCAACCTCGTTTGAGCTCACCCTGTCACAACAGCAGGATTCGTTCGGGTTCGATATCGCTGGCTTCTACACCTCGTTCGATGACTTCATTTTCAAGAGCAATACCGGCTTTGTCTGTGGTGAAGAATTCGACACATGCGGTATTGAAGGAAACCCTGGCGTTGAAGATGAGCTGACGCAAATCTTCTACGATCAGGCGAACGCGGACTTCCACGGATTTGAGGTTTCAGGCTATTTGGACGCGTTTTCTGTCCATGGCGGAACAGTCGGTTTTGACACTCAGTTTGACTATGTCAGAGCCGAGTTCAGCAGCGGCGGTAACGTTCCCCGTATCCCGCCTATGCGGTTTGGCCTGGGCGCTTACTTCAAGGACGATGCCTTCTTCGGACGTGTCGGCTTCTTGCGAGCGGAAGAACAGGACGACGTGGCGACAAATGAAACCGCCACGAACGGGTACACAGACCTGAAGGCGGAAGCCAGCTATCTGTTCACCCTTCCCGATACAAATCGCCAGATTGAGTTAGGTGTGGTGGGAACAAATCTTCTCGACGATGACATCAGAAACCACGTGTCGTTCAAGAAAGATGACGTCCTGCTACCAGGCGCAAATGCACGGTTCTTTATCCGCGCAAGACTCTGAGGTTACCCCCCAGAAGGGGAAAGCCCGGCAGGACCGTTCCTCGTAAGTCCTCGCCGGGCTTTTCTTTGCCTATAGATAGGGTGTTAGCCCAACATGCCGAGCGCATGCAGATAAAGCTCCAGCATCGCTTCTTCTTCCTGGCGCTCAGCCGTGTCTTTCTTCCGAAGCGAAATCACTTTGCGGAGGGTTTTGGTATCGAAACCATTCCCCTTAGCTTCGGCGTAGACCTCTTTGATATCAGCGGCGAGAGCGGCCTTTTCTTCTTCCAGCCGTTCGATCCGCTCGACAAAGGAGCGCAACTGACCCTGTGCAATCGTTGTTGACCCTTCGGGCGCTGTGCCATCCGCCATCTGTCTAACTTCCCTGAGCTGGAGTAAAAACGGGAGCAAACAAATGCTCCGAGCCGCGCACCATATCGGCGTCCCAATGCGGTGCCAAGAGACGCCAAGAACAAAGCTGTGGATTATTTTGACAGCAGATCATGGTAGACAGGAGGAATTGCTCTTATGCCTCTGGGAGGGCCCAAATGCGCACGATTTTTGTCACCCTGATCGCCTGTTTATTGTCGAACGCCGCTTTCGCAGAAACGATTAAGCGTTACACAGACCCAGCGATGGCGGACGCCAATCTTCCCTTTTCACAAGCCGTGCGCGTCGGCGACATGCTCTACCTGTCGGGCCAGATTGGGAACGTGCCCGGCACATTGGACCTTGCGCCGGGCGGCATGGAGGGGCAGGCCCGGCAGACCATGGACAATATTGAAGCGGTGCTCAAAGCAAACGGGGCATCCTTTGCCAACGTCACCAAATGCCTGGTTATGCTGGCCGATATGAGCCAATGGGCCGACTTCAACAAAGTCTACGTCACCTATTTTGAACCGGGCGAGTTCCCGGCCCGCTCAGCCTTCGGGGCAAACGGTCTGGCCCTTGGCGGTGCTCTGGAGGTCGAATGTGAAGCCTACCTCGGTGACTAGGCTTTCCCGTCAGGAGTGTTTTTCTTGAGCGGCTTTGAAGGCGGCCATTTGTTCCGGCGTCGCTTCTGCCTGATGTTTTTTCTTCCAGTCTGAAAATGGCTCGCCGTAAATGTGCTCCCGCGCGGCATCCTTACTCATCTCAATGCCTTGGGCCTCGGCAGCTTCTTTGTACCAGTCGGCAAGACAGTTCCGGCAAAACCCCGATTGGATCATCAGATCAATATTCTGAACGTCCGTACGATCCATCAGGTGCGAAACCAGTCGACGGAAGGCGGCTGCTTCCAGCTCCGTCTGTGTCGATTTATCCATGTCAGGTCATCCTTCCAAAACCAGCGGATCAAAGTCCCGCCGCAGTTTCCTCTATAAGATGGTCAACAACCGCGGCAAGCGCTTCGCGCGGCTCGGCACCATTCTTAGTCGCATCAGCAAAAGCGCGCCTCTGTTGATCAGCGCTCGTGCCACGCCGGGCGATACGTTTGATATGGGATATTTCATCCCGAGATCCAAGCCGGGCCGCATCCTCTGCCGTCATTTCGATGATCTCGTCGCACAATGCACCAAAGGAGGTCAGCGTCCCCTTGCCGAAATCGATTAGTTCGCCGGTCACGCCATACCGCTGCGCTCGCCACCTGTTTTCGCCCATCAGTGTGGCAGGATATAGCCGCCAGCGTTGGTTCTGCTGTCGCAAACGATAAAGCATCGAGAGCAGGGCTTGATAGGTCGCCGCAATGGCAATCCCATCGTCCAAATGGGTGCATATGTCGGTAATCCGGCTCTCCAGCGTCGGGAACCGCCCGGAGGGACGAATGTCCCACCAGAGCATCGTGGCATCGGGGATGATCCCCGTCGCCACCAATTGCTGCACCAGCCTCTGATATTCAGAATAGCCGTCAAACGTGTCCGGCAAGCCGGTGCGCGGCAACGCATCCCAGATCGTCAAGCGATAGGACTGAAGGCCCATATCCTCACCCTGCCAGAAAGGCGACGACGTGGAGAGTGCTAGAAGGTGCGGCAGGAAATAGCGCACCTGGTTCATCAGATCGATCCGCAGATCGTCATCCTCAATGCCGACATGAACATGCATGCCGGAAATCACCATCCGCCGCGCCGCGCCAGCGAGATCGCGAGCGAGCGTGTCATAGCGTTCCTTGTTTGTATGTTCCTGCTCATCCCAATGGCTGAAGGGATGCGTGCTGGCGGCAATGGGCGCATAGCCAAAACCATCCGCCACCTCGATCACCAATCCACGCAGGCGGGCAAGCTCAGCGCGCGCTTCGCCAATTTCAGTGCAGACTTTGGTTCCGACCTCAATCTGACAGCGCAGAAACTCAGACGTGACCTGTTCGCCAATCGCTTTGTGGAGCTGGTCCATCAGCGCATCCGGCGGATTACGCACCAGATCCCGTGTCTCGCGATCAACGAGCAGATATTCTTCTTCTATTCCAAGGGTGAGGGACGGTGCATCCATCGAGTCTTATCCTAAGCTGATCCGTCAGACCGGGTCTGTGCGGGAACCATAATGCGTAATTTTTTGCACGCCGTCTGCGGCGATGAGGTCAGGTAAGAGGCGCGCCAATCTATCGGCCCATTCAACCTGCCCCGCTTCGGTGTCGATCAGATCCTGTCTGATTTCCAGGAGCGCGTGGGGTAAGCCCCGCTTGGTGCAATGCCGATAGAGCGTGTCACCTTTTAGATAGCCGGCGTAAGGCTCATTATTGCCAACGACCAGACCCTCTTGGTCGGTCAACGCCTGCAATAAGGGAAGAGCCAGGCGGGGATCCTGGTCCCACAAAACCCCTGCGTGCCACTTCCGGGCCTTTCCGCGCCAGAAGGGCGTGAAGCTGTGGATCGAGATGATTACAGGCACATGGTTTTGGGCGAGTGCCGCCTTGATCTGAGCGTCAACCGCACTGTGATAAGGCTCATGATAATGCGCGATGCGGAACTGAAACTCTGCTGCACCCTGAAAGCTGTCCACTTTCGCGTTCGCAGGAACAACCGACCCGTCGGACAGTTTCATGACGATCGTCGGATCGTCCGGTCCCCGGTTCAGATCCACCAGAAGCCGCGAAAACCGCCCCAGGATGGCCGGACAATTCAAGTGGGAAGCCAGCGCTCGAACCACCTCAGCACATCCAATGTCATAGGCAATATGGCGATGAAACTCAGTGGCGGGCAGTCCCAGCGTTCCATACGCCAACGGCACCGATGGGGATGCGTGATCGCAAAGGATCAATATGTCTGGATTGCCATCCGCGTTAACCAGTTCAAAAGCCGGTCCATCTTCGGCTGATTCATGAGACGGTTTGCTGGTAGACTTGGGGGAACTCATATCGGGCATGGCCGGACTATAATCGGACCCGGTCGGGAATGCGATACCGGGCAGCATGTCGCGCCGCCGCGCAGAAACACTGACCAGAAAGGGCACTGACGAGCATGACGCTCCATGAAGACCCAAGAAGATTTCTGCTGAACCTGTTCGAAGCAGCCGTACGGGCGGTGCAGCCTGCCGCCTGCGTCCAGAAGCACCTTCCCGCACCACCAAACGGACGGCTGGTCATCATGGCGGCCGGGAAAGCCGCCGCCGCCATGGCGGCGGAAGCAGAAGCATTTTACGATGAAAGATGGCCGGGAACGGAAATAGAAGGCATCGCCATCACAAGATACGGCCACACAGTGCCCACAAAGCACGTCGTTGTGCATGAGGCAGGCCACCCCTATCCGGACGGGGCTGGCGAAAACGCAAGCAGAGGCATGCTCTCTCTCGCCAATTCGTTGAGAGAGGAAGACCTGGCAGTCGTGCTTCTGTCCGGTGGAGCGTCCGCGCTACTGTCGCTGCCGCCTGAAGGCATCAAAATCGAGGAAAAGCAAAAACTCACACGGTCACTCCTCGCGACCGGTGCGCCAATTGCAGATATCAACTGTGTGCGCAGACACCTTTCCTGCATCAAGGGGGGGCGTCTCGCAGAAGCCATCTACCCGGCCCGCTCCATCACCCTCGCTATTTCAGACGTGGCCGGAAACGACCCAAGTGTGATTGCATCGGGACCCACAATGCCGGCCAGCACCACGGCCCTCGACGCACTCAACATCATTGAACGCTTCCGCGTCCCAATCGCCGAACCGATTATCGAATGTTTCAAGCAAAATCAGGCTCTGCCCCCTTCAGACGCGCCCTGTTTTGAAAACGCCGATTATCGAATTATCGCAACCGGGTCCCATGCATTGAGTGCCGCAGCCGCGCTTGCCCGCGAAGCCGGATGCGAAGTCTCAATTGTCGGCGACGAACTGGAGGCCAGCGCCCTTGAGCTAGCGGCCTCACACGCCCGCATGGCGCGCTCTCACACAAACCCGGGGGTTCCCAGGATCATCTTGTCCGGCGGTGAAGCAACAGTGGCACTCGGTCAAGATCACGGTGCCGGCGGACCCAATCAGGAGTTTGCGCTGGCCCTGGCGCTGGAACTTCAGGGTGAGCGCAATGTGCACGCCCTTGCCTGCGACACGGACGGGATTGATGGGGGCACAGGCGCCGTCAGCGACCCGGCTGGGGCAGTCATCTCATCCAGAACCCTCTCTCGGGCACAGAGATTAGGCCTGGACGCCGAAATGGCCCTGGCCGCCCATGACGCCGGCACCTTCTTCCAGACCTTGGGAGATCTGGTAACCACAGGTCCCACACTCACAAACGTGAACGATTTCAGAGCCATTCTCGTCTCTGCCTAATCACGGGCACCAGAAACGCTTGTATTAACAGGACGTTGACCGATCCGCGGGTAGGTTTGTATCCACTAACCTGTCTTGAACCCGTGACATTTGACCTTCAGGTTCAAGAGGCGCAAGAAGAAGGGATCAGTCCCCAAAAAGACCACCTGGGAGGCCAATCCGGGCGGTCGACAAAGGAGCGAAAACGAATTATGCGGCGCCGCAACGTCAAGATCATCGCAACACTTGGACCCGCCTCTAGCTCGGCGGAAATGATCCGCACGCTTTTTGCCACTGGCGCCGATGTCTTCCGCCTCAATATGAGCCATCTGGACGCCGACGGCCTTCGCGAGGTTCACAGCACCATCCGAGCAGTAGAAAAAGAGTTGGAGCGCCCCATCGGGATTTTGGCAGACCTTCAGGGCCCAAAACTCCGAGTGGGAGAATTTGCGAATGACAGTGTGGATCTGAAATCCGGCAAGACCTTTCGGATCGACCTGGACGACATACTCGGTGACGAAACCCGTGTCTGCGTGCCCCACACGGAAATCTTTGCTGCCATCGAAGAAGGCAGCCAACTTCTTCTCGATGACGGAAAAATCCGTTTGCGGGTCAAAGAAGTTCAAAGAGACCACGCCATCACAGAGGTGACCACGGGCGGAACATTGTCTAACCGCAAAGGCGTCAACCTGCCAGATACCCTGCTACCGCTTTCGGCCCTGACAGACAAAGACCGTCGCGACGCAGAACTCGCGCTGGAACTGGGCGTCGACTGGCTGGCCCTTTCTTTCATCCAACGACCAGAAGATGTCGCCGAGGCGCGCAAGATTGCGCGTGGGCGCGCGGCCATCATGGCCAAGATCGAGAAACCTCTGGCGCTCACGCACCTGCAGGAAATTGCTGATATTGCAGACGGCATGATGGTCGCCCGCGGCGACCTTGGTGTTGAACTTCCCATCGAACAAGTTCCAGGCTGGCAGAAACAGATCACACGTCTCTGCCGTAGGAACGGTAAGCCCGTGGTTGTGGCGACGCAGATGCTGGAATCCATGATCTCCTCGCCAATGCCGACACGGGCGGAGGTGTCTGATGTAGCGACCGCTGTGTTCGAAGGCGCTGACGCAGTCATGCTGTCAGCAGAATCTGCCGCGGGGGAGTTTCCATCAGAAGCCGTTGAAATGATGAATAGGATTGGCGCTCAGGTGGAGTCAGATCCCACTTATCCGAGCATTATGTATGCACGCGAAACCCAGCCGGAGGCCACCGGTGCAGACGCCATCAGCGCGGCGGCCCATTCCGTGGCCGATACACTGAACGCAGCGGCCATCGTCTGCTGGACCAATTCGGGATCGACCGGGCTTCGTGCCGCACGAGAACGCCCGCAGCTTCCAATCGTGGTCCTGACGCCGATCGTAGAAACAGCACGTCGGCTGGCATTGGTTTGGGGGGTCTATTGTGTCCTGACTGAAGATGCTCAGGACCTGGATGACATGGTTGATCGGGCCTGCAACATCGCCTTCAAAGAAGGGTTTGCACAGCCAGGCCAGCGGATCGTTGTGATGGCGGGCGTTCCTCTCGGCACACCGGGAGCAACCAATATGCTGCGCGTCGCTTATGTCGGGGCGCCCTCTGCCGCGACCACCGACTGAGCTGAAATCAGGCAACAGCCGCTTTCTGCGCCTCAGTCTGAGGCGCGTGCACATGCGTGCCCGCTGCAGGCGCCTGTCCGCTGGCGAGGCGCTCCAATGCATCGATGACAATATCAGGACGCACATGGTGAGGCATATGTCCGACACCCTGAAGCTTGATGAGCTCAGATCCTGAAATCTGTTCATGAAGCGCATAGGAGTGGAGTTTTGCCATCACCGTCTGATCGCGATTACCCGTCACAATGATCGTTGGAACTGTAATCTCATCATATTGCATCGACTGCCGCGCGAGATGGGTCCGCAAGTTAGAGGTATCGACACTGTTGTTTCTGAAATGACCGGGCCGGAACAGAAGCGATAGACCCAGCGCTTCCTCATACCCATCGGGCGGACTGTCAGGAGTAAAGGTCGACTGCACACCAGCAGAAGCGAGCAGGCGTCCAAAAGGCAACACAATCAGCCAGAGAAAAATTGACCCGACTATAGGCTTCGCGAGCAGGCGGTGATACCAGGCGACCGGCCCTTTCCAAGGATGCGTTGCGCCTGCGAGCACAAGGAGCCCTGACATGTCGGCCGCAAACTGCAACGCATAAGCGGTCGCCACGGCACCACCCCAGGAGTGGCCGAGCACGACAGGCCGCTCGATCTCAAGTTTTTCCAGAGCGCCGTGAATCAGGGCGGCTTGCATTGAAGGGTCGTGCGCGTCGTCCCTGTCCGGTCGGGCACTCCAGCCGTGTCCCGGACGATCAAACGCCAACACACGATGGGTCTTGGAAAGCTCCGGCAAAATGCTGGCTTCAAAATCTCGAAGATTGCCGCTCGCGCCATGAATGAGAACAATCGGTGCCACCGCCTCATCTCCATCGGACCGTGGACCGACATCGACATAATGCAGATCCACACCGTCGACGTTGACAAGGTGGCCATGTCGAGCAAAACGACGCTCAGCCCTCAAAACATTGAAGCCCGCAAACGCGACAATGGCCAGCAACGCGATTAGAATCCAAGTCACGCGTCAGATTCCTCGACCTTCTATTTCCACAGTAAGGCGACTCTCAGCTTCGCCAGCGCCTTCAAGATACGGGTAGACCGCCAGAACCCGGCGATAAGCGTCCAGCGCACCTTCCTTGTCCCCTAGATCCTCCAGGACCAATGCCAGGCCGGCAATTGCCCCAAAATGACGGGGTTCAAGTGCCAGGGTCGCTTCTAAGTCCAGCAAAGCGCTCGCATAGTCGTCCTGGAGAAAGTGGACCGTGGCCCGCTTGTTCCAGCCTTCCGAATAACCAGGCGCAAGGTCAACAATTTCATCGAGGAAGGTGAGCGCGTTCTCATAGTTTCCGGCGGCCATTGCCTCAAGAGCCCTGTCCATCAGCAGATCCACACTGATGCTGCCAGACCGGTTCCAGACGTCCCAGATCAGATTCTCAACGACCTTCGCGTCCTCTGGGGTCTGAGACTGTGCCAACTGCGTGAAAAGCCGGTCCAGCCGGACAGATGCAGCAGTTTCTGGCGTTACATCGGCTTCGGCTGCCGGCTCAAGATCGCGCGCTTGGGCCAGCGCTATCATCGCCAACGAGGCTAGTCCAATGAGCACGAAAAGAGGGGCGCGTCTTAGGGTCATAACTCTGAAGATAGAGTTCAGAGCTAATTCCGCAAGCGCCGACAGTCACACTTTCGCGAGGCCTAAGCGTTGAGGTCCTCTCGCACGCACCCCTCAAAGGTCGTGATGTAGTCGGGACCCAACAGCGACGAAGGCGTTTGAAAACCAGGCTTTGCTCCACCCCCCAGGACCCGCTCGACAATATCAAGACCGGTCTGAATGGTCAGCGAGTACCCCTCAGGCGTCCGAAGGCGCGTCACGACTTTCTCGCCAGCCTCGTTGGTTGCCTCGCCTATCAGCACAGCAGAACCTGCCGCCCGTTCCTGTTCCGTTGGCCCGTCTGGCTCCGCATCGATACGGGCTTTGAGACGCCGCTGCATGAACCCGCGGCTCAGGATAAAGCGCATAAAGCCACCGATATTGGCCATCTGCTGAAGCTGAGGGCTTGCTTCAAAATAAACAGTGATATTAGGAATACCGGTGGAGTGGTAGGCGGTGGAGACATCACCCCAGCCAACACCGACACAGGGTTTGTTGCCGTCGCCAAAATTCATGTCACGTTGGGGGGCGGTCCCAAGCGAAACAATTCGGCCTTCCTGGCGGACGCGCGTGCCGGCGCCGATACTCTCTATCATCGTTTTGGAGGTTCCCCGCGACGCGGCGCCAATACCTGAAATACCCAGAACCAATTCTGTCGCGTCCGGCATCCGCCGCTTCATGTGGGCGGCCAGACAATCACTGGGTACAACGTCAAACCCAACGCCCGGCATCACCATGATCCCAGCTTCTTTGGCTGCCTCATCCCGACGCGCACAGGCTTCGAACACGCTTATTTCACCGGTAATGTCCAGATAGTGGGTCTTGGTCCTCATGCAGGCGTCGAGCATCGGCTTTGACGTGGCTGAAAAGGGGCCAGCGGCATGCAGAACCACATCCACTTCACCAAGCGCCTCATCCAACGCGTTGCGGTCTGACAGATCGATGGCTCGAAACTCGGCGCCATACTGGTTCGCCAGACTTTTGAGTTTTGCCTCGCTGCGACCAGCAATGATTGGGGACAGTCCCTTGTCACGGGCGAGCCGGGCCAAAAGCCTGCCTGTGTACCCCGTTGCACCGTAGATCATGAACCGGTCACTCATGGCACCTGTTCCCGCTTCTATCGTGGACTGGACTGACACTTTTGACCATCAACGGCTTTGAAGCAAGCCAAGGCCCTCCAACTCATCTCTAAGTGCTTTCGCGTTGGTAAACCGAATGCCATGAAGCCCCAAACGATCCGCAGTGGCGATATTTTCAATCAAATCGTCAACAAACACGGCCTGCTCCGGCCGCAACCCAAACTGCTGAAGCGCATGGTCGTATATGTCGTCGTTCGGCTTATGCATCTGCACCTGGCCAGACACAACGATGTCGACGAAATGCTCGAGGAAATCATAGGCACACGGGGCATCTGCCGGCGGACGGGGAGGCCAGGTCTGGTGAGGCCAATTGGTGAGTCCGTAAAGCGGCACCTTTGCCTCCACAAGGTCATGCAGCACCTCGACCGTCTCTGTCAGGGGGCCGCGCACAAATTCATGCCAGCGATGCTCAAAGATTTCGATCAGATGAACCATTTCCGGTTCCTGACCTTTTAGGGGTGCCAGCGCCGTGGTGAAAGTGTCCAGCGAGTCATGAGCGGCATGGTGCATGCGGGGAAAGAGGCCCGCGAAGAACAAAGTCTGCTCCTGGCTATCAGTGAAGTGATGTCGATAGACCTCCTGCGGGTTCCAATCGATCAGCACATTGCCCATGTCAAAAATTACGGCATCAGGCATCATCACTCTCCAAAGACACCAAGATCGTCCAGGTGGGTTTCCAATCCGGCGGCACCACGGAAATGGTGTGAGATCATACCAAGTTCAGACGCGGCATTGGCGTTGACCAACGAGTCATCCACATAAAGCGTTCGAGCGGGGTCTGTCCCCATGCGCTCTAGCGCAAGCCGGTAGATCCCTGGATCAGGCTTGCAAATTCTTTCGTCTCCCGACACCACCACGGTCCTAAGCCGGGCGACCGGGGGAAAAGCCTCGTTCAGCTGCGGGAATATCGAGGAAGGCATATTGGTGAGGCCGTGAAACTCCAAACCAGCCTGCTCAGCCCGGTCCATGAGCGCACTGACGCCGTCCACCTCCCCAGGCGACATCTCGAGATAGCGGGCACCCCAGAGATCAATCAGGTCGGCATGATCGGGATGGGCGTCCTTGAGCGGTGCCGCATTGTCTTCAAACGACGTTCCCTGGTCGTGGGCGAAATGCCACTCCAACGTACAAACGTCTCGCAAAAACCTCTCTACAGCCTCCTCATCCGACAGAATCTTGCGATAGAGATGCCGGGGATCCCATTGAACCAGCACATTGCCGATATCAAACAGAATGGCATCAATCATCGCCATGGTGAGGCCCCCTCGAAATCAGGAAAAAGACAAAAGAAAAGGCCGTCTCCCGAGGGAGCGGCCTTCCAAGAATACTTTCCGTCTTAGAACAAATTAAGGCGCAAAGCGTTTCCTAGGGCGAAATACTCAGCCCTGGCGCGCCTTAAAACGGCGGTTCGTCTTGTTGATAACGTATAGACGGCCTTTGCGACGGACCAAACGGTTATCCCGATGGCGATCCCGAAGCGATTTCAAAGAGTTACGGACTTTCATGAGGCTCTACCTTGGGCTCGGACGGGATAAGCGGGTGCCTTGCGGCCCCGGACATATCGCCGGTAAATGTCTGAAATTTGGCGGGAAACTAAGCCGCACGGGCGTCCCTGTCAACCGCACATTCGTTGAACCCCACCCCAACAGGCCCTGCACCTTTGGATCACTTTACAAGGACCCTTTCAGGCCATAGGACTGAGCCCAATTGAAAATGACGCTGGCGCCACTTTTACCCCCGAAAAGCAGAGCTTTTCGCCAGCAAATCTTGAGAGATCAGCTATGAGCGAAGAAGAATACGAGAATCAGGGCCCCGACATTCCGCCTCTGCCAAAAGAGGACTTCATCACCCACGAACCCCGCTGGTTTCGAGATGCCCTGGCTGAGGAACCGGAAACACGCTGGGTCAATTCTGAAGGCACGCCCATTCACTATCGGAAATGGGCGTCAAAGTCTGAGAACCGACCAGGACTCCTCTTGGTGCACGGCAATGGCGCCCACGCGCGCTGGTTCGACTTTGTGGCACCCCTGCTGACAGACCGATACGAGGTTGCGTCCATCGACCTACCAGGCATGGGCGACAGCCATTGGCGCGACGACTACACCCGTGAGACCTATGCCCACGCCATCAAGACCGTGGCGTTTGATGCAGGTCTCGGACCTCGGCCGGTCATTGTTGGTCACAGCTTTGGCGGCTTCGTCACCTTGATCACAGGCGCCCTTTATGGAGCTGAGCTTGGCGGCGTGGTCCTTGCCGACTTTAAGGTGCGCCCAAAACACGATGCAGTGGAGTGGTTCCTGGGCGACCCCCCGCGCCGTCCAACACGCATCTACCCCGACCTGGAAACCGCTCTCGGGCGGTTCCGCCTATCGCCGCTTCAGGAATGTGCCAACGCGTTCATCACGGATTACATCGGCAAGCACTCGCTCCGGGAGGTTGCGATCGGCGAAAACGAAGGGCGCCGTCCTTCCGACGAAGCGGGATGGAGCTGGAAGTTCGACCCCTTCGCCTTTGAAGGTCTACATATGGGCGGCGATGAGCATGAAGACATGTTCAAAAATCTCGCGTGCAATGTCGGGGTCATGTATGGCGACATCTCAAAGGATCATGATCCCGAGACCATGGCCTTTATGCGCGCGCTTCGCCCCGAGGCACCAATCTTTACAATCCCTTTTGCGCAGCATCACATCATGCTGGACCAGCCCGTGGCGTTCGCATCTGCTGTCGGAACCCTCATGGCAGACTGGGAAGCAAAAGGCGCTCTTTCTGCACCCGGCCAACAAAGCTCAGCCGCTTAAGCCTGCACCACGTCAGTGAGGATGAAGATCTGCGTCTTCATCCTCTTCGACATTCGCCTGAATGCGGCGCACCACCGGATGGAACATTGCCATCAGCAGGATGACGACCATGAGACCCATGGCAAGCATGAAGGGTGCCTGCGGCATCACTTCTAGGAGGGGCACACCAATAAAGGGATTGAGAATGTGGCCCGTGGCGGCCGTTGAGCCGATAAGACCGGCAATCGCCCCCTGATCACGCGGCGACACAGAGAGCGAAGCGCCCGCCATCAAGCCAGGACGCAACAACCCGAAGCCAAGCCCGGCAAGGGCCAGCGACGACACAAACATGCCGTAGGAATTGGCGACGATCAGAAGACCGAACGAGCCGATCATAACAGCGGCCCCGACCCGCAGCAGGAACTGCACCGACAGGTCAAACCGCTGGATCAGCACCATCTGCGCGAAGATGGTCGCCATGGCCATAGCCATCAAACCCACGCTGACAAGCTGCGTGGCCTCATCACCTTCAACGTTGAAAGTGTCCATATAGAAGAATGCCACCAATTGCATGGTGATCGACTGTCCGAGAGACAGCACCACCCCAAGCACAAGCCAGGGCAGCACGCGAGGGTCGGTCAGCTTTAAGCGACGGCGCTGTTTTTGTTTTTCCGCCAGCTTTTTACGGGGCGTGGTCCGCTCTGGCAGCAAAAGCCAGATGAAAAAGGCGCCCCCAAAAGCCAGTGCGGAGACGGCGAAAAAAGGTGCGAGAATATGGAGAGTCGCGAGGGCAGCCGCGAAGCCGGGGCCAACGACGGTGCCCATCCCAAAGGCAGCACCAATAGACGCAACACCGGAGGCGCGCTCAGCACGACTCGTCCGATCCGCGACATAGGCCTGCGCGGCGGGCATGGTTCCCGAACCGAAGGTGCCAAAAATCGCCCGAACGGAAATGAGCAGCGGGAACATCAGCGCAAGCGATACCCAGCCCCACAGGCCCACCATCACCACCAGCGCAAAGCCGAGCGTCGACACCCCAAAACCCAGCAGACCTACCAGGATGATCGGTTTTCGCCCAACCAGATCGGAGCGCGTCCCCCAGAAGGCGCTGGTCAGCGTCCAAAGGAGCGCTGAGAGCGAGAAGATCATCGTCGTCTCGAACTCGCTCATCCCCAGTTCGCGGGCGATGGGCGGCAGCACGGCAAAAAAGAGCGACTGACCCATGCCGAGCGACAAAAGACAGACAAACAGGATGCCGAAGGCGCGCTTACGCTCTTCAGGTGTTGTCGCCTTTAACGCAGGGAGGTCTTCCTCTTCCTGTGTATCGCTATGAGAGTGCCCGGCCATGCCCCAGCCCAAAAAGAAAACGCGCCCACCGAGCAGAAATACCGGGGCGCGCCCTTCATGTAAGACAGTTTTAGCGAAACGCCAATGGGGGACGCTAAAAAACTGTGTTGCCTAGGCTGGGCGATGCTTCGCGTACATGCTTCTAATCCAACTGGTTCCAGGGTGATTTTTCCAGCGGTCCATCCAGGCCTTTGTCGACTGAGACATCGGTTCCGGGCGTTTCATGTCCGGATGATCCGGGTTCGCCGTGATGGAGAGCAAGGCAGCCGCCGTAAGATCTGCAACTGAAAACCGGTCGCCGACGAGATAGCCCGTGGCGCGTGATTTATCCGCGACAAAATCGAGCGCTTCTTCTGTGGCTTTGAGCGCGCCAGCCTGTTTGTCAGGGGTAAGGTCCATTGCAGACCGCATGATCGGGCGGACCAGGGGGAGCATCGCGCCATAAGACTTTCGGACAGGCCATGACCTTCCACCAGCAAAGAGGTTCGCCATGTACTTTGAGTCATGCATGGTATCAAGGAACAGGGCCCGACGAACCTCGCCTCCCACGTGGTCGTCAAAATGGCCTTGGATCGCCAATGCCTCTTGTCTCATGTCATCGTCTGCAGGATAGAGCGGCGGCGCCGGATGCGACTTCTCAAGATAATCGATTATCTCCGCAGACCCCTGGACATGCAGGCCGTCCCATTCCAGCACCGGTGTAAAACTCTCAGGGCAGAGTTTTTTGATCTGTGAGCCATGCGGACCCGGCAGATAGTCCTTGCGGGGCAGGTCCAGACCTTTGAAAGCCAGCGCCCAGCGGGCCTTTTCATTGAAATTGGAAAACCGAAACTGGTGGAGACGACGCGCTTCGTCGGTCATCGGCCACTCCTCCCATTGCATGTTACTCAACATATTACTTGCATGTTGATCGACATGCAATACATAAGGAGACATGCGATACAGTTCCGATCACAAAGCGAAGACCCGTTCCCGAATTCTGGAGCAAGCCGGCCTGCTCTTCCGCCGCAAAGGTTTCAACAATGTCGGCATTGACGAAATCATGGGGGCCGCAAAACTAACCCGCGGCGGCTTTTACGGATACTTCAAGTCCAAAGCCCACCTCCTCACAGAAATCGTGCGGGACGAAGCAGGCCTCGGCAGGATGATGCGCCGCCGTGAAGGCACAACCGCAAAAGAGCTGCACGCTGAGGCGACTGAAACGCTGACCGGTTATCTTGATCCCAAAAACGCCAACGTCATTTCAAAACAATGCACCATGGCGGCACTGCCGAGCGACGTGGCCAGGTCAGGGGTGAAACCAGCGAAAGACGCCTACACGGAGAAGATCCTGGAGCTAGCGCACGAATATGATCGCACACGAACCAGCAAGACACCGGAATCAGGCGCGCTCCCAAGCCAAGAAGCCCTCGCGGCTGTGGTCTTGAGCGTTGGCGGGTTCGCCATTGCGCGCGCCATTAACAATGACGCCCTGTCCAAGGCCCTGCTTGACGCAGCGCGCGACAAGGCTTTGGATCTGATCCGCTAAACAAACCATTGATCGCGCCCTCCCGCGATTGACTTGGGACGCCCCTCCCCTACTCTCGCTCCCAATCAATAATTCGGGGAAAGCAACATGGAACTGGGATTAGGTGCCAAGCACGAAGCGTTCAGACAAGAAGTGAGAAGCTTCCTCGCCGACGCCATGACCGACGATCTGAAGCAGGCCGGCGCCGGCATGACCAGCGTCTATTCAGATTATGAAACGACGCTGAAATGGCACAAGAAACTCCACGCCCAAGGGTGGGTGGCACCAGGCTGGCCAGTCGAGCATGGCGGCACCGGCTGGGACATTGTCGAGAGGTATATCTGGCAAAGCGAATGCGCGGCGGCGGAAACACCCAGCCTCTCGCCGATGGGCGTCGGCATGTGTGGCCCGGTCCTGATTGGGCACGGTAATCAGGAACAGAAAGATTATTTTCTGCCCCGCATCCTCTCTGGCGATGATTGGTGGTGTCAGGGCTATTCCGAACCGGGTTCAGGATCGGACCTGGCCAGCCTTCAAATGACCGCCGTGGACGACGGCGATGATTTCATCTGCAATGGGACCAAAATCTGGACGACCCATGCCCAGCACGCCAACTGGATCTTCTGCCTTGTGCGCACTGATAACTCCGACATCCCACAACGCGGGATCACCTTCCTGCTCATCGACATGACCAGTCCTGGCATCACCGTCGACCCTATCGTGATGCTGACCGGCGAACACATTCAGAACCAGATTTTCTTTGAAGACGTGCGGGTGCCGAAGAAGAACGCCGTTGGTGACATAGGTGATGGTTGGACAGTGGCGAAGTACCTCCTGCAGTTTGAGCGGGGCAATGCCTATGCGCCAAAACTTCATGGACATCTCGACAAAGTTCGAGCCATCGCAGAAACCGAAAATGGCCGGGGTGGCACGGCGCTGATCTCCGACCCCGAGTTCCGCGCCAAACTTGATCAGGCGGAGATCGACATCACCGCCATCGAATTCACGGAACATCGGGTCCTGTCTGAACTATCGCAAGGCGGCGCACCCGGAGCTGCGAGTTCTATGCTCAAAACGCGGGGGACTGAGATGAGCAACCGCATAACGGAACTCGCGGTCGAAGCACTCCACCACTATATCGCACCGTTCCAGCCCCACATGACCAGCCCAGGAGGCCCGGTCCTCAATGCACCAGCAGTGAGCGCCAATGAAACCGCCATCGGCCCGGACTATGGCACGACAGTCATGCCCAAATACCTGAACGACCGCGCTGGGCCGATCTACGCGGGTTCAAACGAGATCCAGCGCAACATCATGGCAAAAGCTGTCTTGGGACTTTGAGTGATCCGATCGACAGTTAGATCAGGACGTCGATCACCCGTTCCATTAGCGCACCGCCCACCCATGAAAACACCGGGATGGCGAGGTAAAAGGAGAAGGTGCCGATGGTTGGCAGATCTATCGGCCACTCGGATGTTTTCTCCAAACGCGCTTCATAAGCGACAAGGCCTGTGAGGCGGTGTGCGGCATTGTTCGTCGTCGTTGGGTTGGTCCCGTGCAACACCTCGTCTCGAAACGAGGCGATGGACGTCCTGACGGCCCGGAGCTCTTCTTTCTTCGCCGCTGAAATTTTCCGATGAATGCCCGTGAGTGGCGCAATAAGCGCGAGCGAGGCCACCACCATAATCGCGAACACGAATGGCAGCAGTGCCGTTGGGTTTACCGCCTCGTTCAGAAACAAGAGCAGGCAGATCGACGAGCCCACGATCCACAAAAACGACCGCCTCATCGCCATGCGGGTGAAAGGCGACAGCTTGTCTGGATGTAGCAGGTCAATTGTCAGATAAGCGTTCCGCGTTAAGCGATGAAACCGGTCATCCACGACAGTGAAGTAGACGCCCTTGCCGATAAGGGCGAAGTTGATTGGGACGAAAACCAGGAACCAGATCGACGGGACCTGCTGATACCAGGGATAGATTTCGGGATCATTGAGGCCGACCAGGTCGGAAGCACCAGGTATGTTGCGCACCACAACAAACACACCGACAATGAAGAAGGTGCAGGCGATCACCCTGCCGCGCCCAATGCGCGCACGGACATAGTCAATCCATTCGTTTGCCAGCTCATCTTCGTCTCTGCCAACAACCGTCGCAATCGCTCTGATGTCTCTCACATCTTGCGCAAGGGCGAACGATGAAGCACTGACCCCAAATCCGGTGAGCATCGAGGTGACAATTGCCGCCCAGGTATAGGGATCAAATCCGAACGTCCAGGTAATGTTCGGATTGGCGCCACTATAGACATAGTCGTAGACACCAAACGCCTGAGCCAGGCCCAAAAACAGCAATAACGACACGACGGAAATTGCAAAACCTGCGGACCAGGGCCGTCCGCCGAGCAGGCGCACGAGTTTCTGATCGCCATACATCAGAAACTTGTCCGGCAGCTCTGCCATCGTCGGTGATGTCACGTCCCGTCCCCCCCAAGAGCAAGCCCGCCCACAAGCGCCTGTGTCACATGCTCAACCAATGCCCTTTGTGTCGGCGCGCCCATACTCTCTTCATTAAAGCCAGAGTCGATGAGCAAGGTTGCCAGACCATGGACGATCGACCAAGCGGCCATTGTGTCAGCCTCGAGTGTGCCCCTGAGCGTGTCGAGTTCAATCCGCCGCGCCTCGACCGCTGCCTTGATCATGTCGTAGCTCTTGGCGCCGCTTGTGACGAGATCGGGGTAGCTTGCTTTGTCAGGTATGTGGGGCCCAAACATCAACCTGAAGCGGCCGGGGTTTTCTGTCGCAAACGACACATAGGCATGTCCCAGCGCCACGAGTTGATGTCCCGCGCCCTCGACACCCTGATTGTGAGCATCCATCGCCTGCGATAAGCCCCGAAAGCCTGTCGCGGCGACCGCGGCCAGCAGTGCTTCCTTGTCGGCAAAATGATGATAGGGGGCGGTCTGCGACACGCCTGCCTGCCGCGCGACACCTCTGAGCGACAGGGCCATCACACCTTCAGATTCAACGATCTCCGTTGCCGCTTCGACCAGAGCTGTCCGCAGATCACCATGGTGATAGCCCGCAGAAACACGCGTTTTTTTGGTCTTTTTCTCCGTCATTACAATTTGTTTTCAGGCTTTATCTTGACATTGTCAAGTTATCTCCCATCTTAACACCGTAAAGATAGGAGAAAGCCCATGCAGACCCGCCGAACGTTTCTTGCCACCAGCAGCGCCACCCTCACGGCTGCCGCATTGTCCCTGTCGTATGGAGAAGCAGTCAGTGCCGCTGCTGACGCATCAAAGGACGCTGGTTGGAGATCCTTGCTGGGAACATCCATCGGGGAGTCGGAACCTGTGAGCCTTAAGGTCGACGGCAAAATTCCAGACGCCCTACGCGGCGCCCTCTACCGCAACGGTCCCGGCCTGTTTGAACGCGGCGGCTATCGAAAAAGCAATGCCTTGGACGGCGACGGCTTGATCCAACGCCTGACCCTCGCAGATGGGAAAGCGACCCACCAAAGCCGGTTCGTCCGTACAGAAAAATTCCTGGAAGAAGAGGCCGCCGACGCATACCGCTACGAAACCTGGACGACACGGGCACCTGGGTCCTTCTTCAACAATCTGGGCGCCGACTTCAAGTCACAGGCCGGCGTCACCGTTTATGAGGTGAACGGCAGACTCTTTGCGCTCGACGAAGTGAGTCCCATTTACGAAATGCAATCGTCGGATCTTTCGACACTTGGGCCCACCACCTCTGGATTGGCCGCAACGGCGGCAACCAAGGCACACACGAAGATCGACAGCGCAACCGGTGATTGGATCGTGATGGGGAGCGAGTTTGGTCCCACCATGAAAATGCACGCCGCGATCCACCATACCGACGGCAGCGTCACGACCCTCCCACCGGTCGACGCGCCGCGACAGGTCTATACCCACGACTTCTTTGCAACCGAGAACTACCTGATCGTCAATCTTCAACCTGCAGAAATCGGCCTCGTGTCATTTCTCGGAGGTCTGACAAGCTTTACGGACAGCTTCACGTGGAAACCGGAAGACGGAAACATTCTCGCGGTCATTCCCAAAGACGGATCCGCCGCCCGTTTCTTCGACGCCCCAGGTGTCTGGATGTGGCACGCCGCCAACGCCTATGAGCGCGGAAACACCATCATTGCCGACTTTGCGGGCTATGATGATCCAGGACACTTCATCGGCGAAGACCCGACGCTCACAGCCCTCATGTCGGGTCGGCTAGGCCAAGAAGGTGGGCCCGGCACGATGCGGCGCTACGTTATCGATCTCAACGTAGGCACGTTGCGAGAAGAGGTCGTCGCCGCCGGCGCGTTTGAGTTTCCCTCTGTTGACCCGCGCACCGCCTGTCACGCCCATCAAATGGTGTATACAACCTATGGCCCGAGGAACAATTTCCTCCATACCGGCCTTGCAGCCATCGACATGGAAAGCGGCGACGTTACCTCCTATGACTTCGGCCCTGCAGCCTATGTTGGCGAACCCATCTTTGCCCCGAACCCAGACTCCGCGACCGCCGGCTGGCTGCTCACGCAGGTGCTGGATGGCGATACCGGCACCACCTTCTTCGCCATCTTCGATTCTGAGAATGTGGCGGGCGGCCCATCGGCGAAGGCACATCTCAACCACCACCAACCCATCAGCTTCCATGGGCACTGGACACCGGCGTGAGCCAAAAGACTGAGCGCTCGCGCATCTCTGTCGCACATGCTATTTCCACCCCAAACAAATTTGGGGTGGTTCCATGGATCTCGACAGTGCACTCGACACACGGCGCTCGGCCCGCGCCTTCAAAGACACACCAGTATCAAAAGAACTGGTCGAAGAGCTATTGACCCGCGCCGCGAGGTCGCCGTCCGGTACGAATGTGCAGCCGTGGAAGGTGTATGTCGCCATAGGTGAGACCCGCGACCGCCTGTCCAACGAGCTGCTGGCCTATCGGGAGAAAAACCCGGAAGACGACGGCAAAGAATGGCCCTCCAACAGCAAACGCACAGAGCCCTACATCTCGCGTATGCGGAAACTCGGCAAAGACATGTACACCCTGTTGGAAATTCCCAAGGGAGATAAACAGGCCAACTGGAATCAATGGGGCCGCAACTACAAATTCTTTGATGCTCCGGTCGGCCTCATCTTCACCATCGATAAAGACCTCGATCGCACAAGCTGGCTCGACATCGGTATGTTCATGCAATCCCTCATGCTCTCCGCTACGGCGCGCGGTCTTGATACCTGCGCGCAAGGCGCATGGAATCAGTTTTGGAAAGTCACAAAAGACGTCCTCGACATTCCTGAAGATGAATATGTCGTCTGCGGCATGTCCCTTGGCTATGCGGATGAAACAGCCGCCGTGAACAGTTTGGTCGCGGAGCGTGAACCCCTATCATCGTTCGCATTCTTTAGATAACGCCGCGACACGCTTGAAGGTCAGCGCGGAATGACACATCGTGTCGTTTCCAAATTTGCCAAATAGCCCCTGCCCGCTATGCTCCCGCCAACAAAACAAATGACAGGGAGCAATCAGATGGCTGAGTTCAAACGCCCATTGCCGGAGCCAACACCGGAAACAGAACACTTTTGGGAAGGGTGCCGTTCGGGCGAATTGCGCCTGCAGTCCTGCAACGATTGTTCAACAACCTACTTCCCGCCCCGCCCCTTCTGTCCAGTCTGCGGCTCGCGCAATGTGGCTGTGACCAAAGCGAGCGGCAAAGCGAAGCTCTATTCCTACGTCATCAACCACAGACCCCGCCCGGACTTTGGCGACGAGCCACACTCCATCGCCGTTGTCGAGCTGGCCGAGGGGCCACGAATGATGACCAATATTGTCGACTGCCCGCAGACGCCGGAAGCGCTTCAGTTGGACATGCCGCTCGAAGTCACGTTCGAGAAAGCGAGCGACACGATCAGCTTGCCGAAGTTCAAGCCGGCGGGAGCGTGACACATGAAACAGAAATCAATTGCCATTGTGGGAGCTGCCGAAACCACCGAGCTCGGCAAGATCCCGGACATGTCGCAGATCGCGCTCCATGCAGATGCAGCACTCAATGCAATGGCCGATGCCGGCCTGAAGCCTTCAGACATTGACGGTGTCGCCACCGCGGGAGAAAGCCCGACTGAAACCGCGCACTATCTGGGCATCACCCCCAAATGGGTGGACGGCACAAGCGTGGGTGGCTGTTCGTTCATGCTCCATGTGCGCCATGCAGCAGCAGCCATCAATGAAGGTCTGTGCTCAACGGTTCTGATCACCCATGCGGAGTCGGGTCGAAGCCGCGTGGGCGCGCGGCGCTTCGCCCGCTCACCTCAAAGTCTCCAGGGGCAGTTTGAACTTCCCTACGGTGTCACAAACCCGCCCACCATGTTCACCATTCCAGTCCTGCGTTACATGAAGGAGCGTGGCGTAACTGAGGAGCAACTCGCAAACGTAGCTGTCGTTCAGCGCGAATGGGCAGCCATGAACCCCCGCGCAAGTTTCAAGGACCCGATCACCGTCGACGATGTGCTGTCGAGCCGCATGATCGCCTATCCCTTCCGGTTGCTTATGTGCTGCCTCGTCACCGACGGCGGCGGCGCCCTCATCCTGACCAGTGCCGACCGCGCGAAAGACATGCCACAAAAGCCGGTCTATATCCTCGGTACCGGCGAGAGCGTTGAAACACCCATGATCAGCCAGATGGAGGACTTCACCTCCTCCAAAGCGTTCAGGGTGGCCGGCGCACAAGCCTTTGGCGAAGCCGGCATCACCCACAATGACGTCGACCATCTCATGATTTATGACGCCTTCGCACACCTTCCTCTTTATGGGCTTGAGGATCTGGGATTCTGCAAACCCGGCGAAGCCGCAGACTTCATCTGGGAACGCAACACGGCGCCCGGCGGCAAACTGCCTCTCAACACCAACGGCGGCGGCCTGTCCTATATGCATTCCGGCATGTACGGCATGTACGCGCTACAGGAAAGCGTGCGTCAGATGCGCGGTCAGGCACCGGCGCAGGTTGAGGGTGCAAAGATTTCCGTGTCGCACGGCGTCGGCGGCATGTTCGGCGCCTCCGGGACCATCATCTTCTCAAACGAGGCGCCTTAACTGCGCTGGCACGAGCAAACACCTCCGCTAAAAAAGAGGCCGCGCAGATGATCTGACGCGGCCTCTCTTTTTCATAATGGTTTATCGACGTGTAATCCGGCGGCGCAGTTCCTGCGGCACGAACGAAGACTCGATCAGATCATTCGCAGCAAAGTCGATGCCGTCCTCTTCGTTCTTCAAATTTTGGACAACATAGCGGCCTTCAATCAAGTCGTAGACAACGTCTGAGGCATTGAAGCAAGTCGGCACATCATAATATTGCATAAGGTGGGCTTCCTGCACCCGCCAGAGCCCGCCGCGCGCATCATAAAGATTGCTGGCAGCGAGGTTCCAGCTGTCCTCATCAAAATAATTCGTGCGCCGCGAGTAAACGTGCCGGGTCGTCGGCTTCAAGGTCGCTTCAACCTTCCAAACTCTGTGGCGCTCATAACGCACATGATCCTGGTTGAGATGCCCAGCCAAGACAATGTCCTCATAGCTGAGCGTGGGCGAGCTCAAACGGTAGGAGTTGTAGGCGATATACTTTTCTTCCTTGCCGAGCAGCGTCCAGTCATAGCGATCCGGCGGTCCGGAGAACATGTCGAAATTATCTGCCGTGGACATGGCGTCGGAATAGATCTGCGGATTGTCGTAAGAGACGGCCGTCGTGCGCTGCACATTCGGTGCCGATTCAGTTCGACCGACAGTGTATTGCCAGGAAATTCTCTCCGCGAGGCCGGGATCAATTGTTTCATGAACCAACAACATTTGCCCTGCACGGCGCGGCGGGCTCAACGTCTCCTGAATGTATTTCAAAGAAATGTTGTCCAGTTCCTCAATCGAGCCCAGTGCCGGATCGGCGTAGGAGAAAACCAACTCATCCTGAACCCGGATCGGCGTGAAAGCCCCCCCGCGCGAGGGTGCCGCCGACGCAAAGGTGCGGCGCACCTTATGTCCACGGAACCTTAAGTTATGATTCCAGACAAGTTCCACACCGCTTTGCGGAATAGGAAACGGAACGCCAAGCGCCACGCCGGAAAGCCTGCGACCATCATCCGAAATCGTCCCGTTCACCGCATTCGCCCGCGTAGCAGTGTAGACGTCTTCCGGGAACGCGCAGGTGCGGCGCGTGTCATACACATCCATTTTGTAGGAAGGATAGAGATTGAGCATGGCGCGCTGGCCATCTGTTAACAGAGCTGCGTGCTCTTCCGCATTCGCACTCGTTATCGTTGCGATTGGCCGATCAGACGAGAACGGATCCGGATAGTGCCCGCCTGTAAACGCGACCCCGTCAGGCACACCGACCAAACCGCCGTCCCACGCTGGGATCGTTCCATCCTCGTTGCCGGATCTTTCAGCACCAATCGGCGTCAAATCCTGACCGAGCCTCCCGGCATCTGACTCAGACACACCCGCTATGGCGGCACCAGACCAACAAAGGCCTGCTGCCAACGAAATACTCAATGCCCTCACTACACTCTCCCCCAACAAATAAATGTGTTTTACTAAGTGTGCCTCAGCGCGCTGACCTTGACCAGCCACAAATTGGCTGCTCTACCGGACGCGCACTTGACGGTGCTGTGCCCCCTAGCTTCCGCGTTGGGGGCACTGGGGAGGGGATCGAGTGAGATTTGTTGAGTCGGCAGTGTTCAAGCTGCGCGCGGTGATATTGTTGGCCCTGGCGGCGTTCACAATCGCGATGGGTATCTATGCCGTCCAGCTGCGCATGGATGCCGGATTCTTCAAGCAAGTCCCTACGGAACATCCCTATATACAGACCTTCTTCGAGTACCAGGACGAAGTGCCCGGAGCCAATCTTGTCCTTGTCGCCGTCCGCGCCGAGGACGGGGATATCTGGCAGCCAGATTTCCTGAAGACGCTCCACGCAGTGACCGAGGAGATTACATTCCTCCCAGGTGTCCGCCGAACCAAAGTCCGTTCACTCTGGGCGGCGACAACGCGTGTTACAGAGAACACGGAATTTGGCATCGAGTCTCAACAGGTCATTCCAAGCAGGATCACGCCTGACGGCCTGACCGAAAGTGACATCGAGGGCATCCGCGACCGGGCCATGAATGGCGGCCACCAGGGCACCCTCTTCGCCAACGACAATTCAGGGGCTCTTGTCATTGCGGAGCTTCAGGAGATCGATCCCCTTACGCGCCAGCGCCTCGACTATCTCGATCTCGCGTCAAAACTGGAAGCACAGGTCCGGACACGCTTTCAGTCAGAGGATGTTCGGATTGAGATTATCGGCTTCGCGAAATTCGTTGGCGACCTGGCCGAAGGTGCCGGTGATGTCTTCCTCTATTTTGGATACGCTTTCCTGCTCACGGGACTTGCCGTCTATGCCTATGTACGATCAACCTGGCTCGCGGTCCTCGCAATCTTCTGTTCGCTTGTCTCCGTGGTCTGGCAATTCGGCCTCCTCAACATTATGGGCTATGGACTGGACCCGCTTGCGGTGCTCGTCCCCTTTTTGGTCTATGCCATCGGCGTCAGTCACGGTGTTCAGCAAATCAACCTGTTCGCCTCTGAAGTCAGCGACGGCAGCTCTTCGATGGACGCGGCCAAACTCACCTTCTCAAGACTGCTCGTGCCCGGCAGCATGGCCCTCGTGACCGACCTGGTCGGTTTTTCAACACTCTATCTCATTCCCATCGACGTCATTCGCGAACTGGCAATCATGGCTTCATTGGGTGTTGCGCTAAAGATTGTTACCAATCTCATCATGTTGCCGCTGCTTGCCAGCTATCTGCCAGCAGACCCGACCTATGCCTTTACCTACCGGCGCGTGCGCGTGCGCAGGGAGGCTGCCATGAGGCTTGTTGCCCGCGTCGCGAAACCCCGCAATGCGACAATCGTTTTGGCAGGCTTTGCTATTCTCCTGGTCACAGCGATTTACCAAACCCGTGAACGCCATATTGGCGATCTCGTACCCGGTTTCTCCGAGCTCTGGCCGAGCTCACGATACAATGTGGACACGGCATCCGTAGTCGGCGATTTTTCAATCTCTGTAGATGCGCTCATTGTCGTGGTTGAAACACCCGTCGATGGCTGCGTCGACTACCCAACCATGCGACTGGTGGATCGGTTCGCATCGCACATGGAGAACGTGCCAGGCGTCACCTCGGTACAATCGCTGCCAAGTGCTGCAAGGTCCGTCTCAGCCATCTGGCGCGAAGGCAACCTGAAATGGCAGGACCTGCCGCGCACCCAGTCGGACCTCATTCGGACCACATCCCACATCGAGCCGAGCTCAGGCTTGTTGAACGAGACCTGCACCATCCTTCCAGTGATCGTCTATATGGACGATCACATTGCCACGACAATCGACGAAGTGGTTTCAGCCGTCGAGACCTTCTCGGTAAACGACCAACAACTCAGCCAGCGCGATGACATTGTCCTTCGCTTAGGCATGGGAGGTGTCGGCGTTATGGCGGCAACGAATGAGGTGATTGAGACGTCAGAGCTCCCCATGCTTTTGTGGGTCTATATCGCCATCATCCTCCTCGTGCTGGTCGCCTACCGCGACTGGCGTGCGGTCATTTGCTGCTGCATGCCGCTTCTGCTCGCGACGTTTCTTGGATATTGGTTCATGACCTGGCTCGGCATCGGCCTCAAGGTCTCCACGCTGCCGGTGCTGGTTCTCGCCACCGGGATCGGCGTCGACTATGCGTTCTATATCTACTCTCGCTTGAACATCTTCCTGGATCAGGGGAAATCGCTGCAGGAAGCTTACACGCTGGCACTGGAGCAGATTGGCGTCGCCGTAGTGTTCACAGCCCTGACGCTGGCCGGCGGCGTCGCTACTTGGGCCTCGTCCAGCCTCAAGCTTCAAGCCGATATGGGGATCCTGCTAGCCTTCATGTTCATGGCCAACATGGTTTCAGCAATCATCGCGTTGCCAGCCTTTGCGGTCACGCTTGACCGTCTGGTGCCCCGTGTCCGTGTCGCATCGCAGCCAGTTTAGGGTATGCTGCACCCCGAGATCAGCACGAGAGGAAGGAAGCGCGATGATTGATGAAAGCAAGGTAGAGGACGAAACCCTTCGAGCCTTCGACATCAGCCCGTCCCATCCAATCTGGACCCAAATGGAACGCGGCATCCAGATCATTCTGGGCTTTTCCCTGGTAACAGGCATGCACTTCTTAGGGGAAAGCTGGGGCCAACCCAATGTGCCTTATGAGTATCTATTCCCTGCGCTGGGCTCAGTTGGTCTTGCCTTTATCTTTTCCATGCTGCTGACGCCAGTGGCGGGCTATTTAGGCATGTGTCTCCGCGCGTTCACATCCCTTCCAAACTACCGCATCAACCAAATCCGAGCAGTGCTGTTCAACCTTGTACTCCTATATTTGGTGGTAGTCTTTTTCACTGAAGCCAGCACATTCATTATCGTATTGGCAGATGCCGCCGGGCTCGACCCAACATCAGACCAAATGTGGGAGCGCAATTTTGGCGACCGACTCATTGAGCGGGCCACACCAAACCCACCAATGGAGAACAATTGATGACCTATAAAAACATTGACGTGCAACCTGTGTCCGGCGCCCTTGGCGCAGAAATTTTCGGCGCAGATCTCAACGCCGATCTGGACAATGAAACCTTTGATGACATCCATCAGGCCTTTCTCGACCATCAGGTGATCTTCTTTCGCGACCAAACACTGTCACCGGAGAAACACATCGAATTTGGCCGTCGGTTCGGGTCTTTGAACATCCACCCCTATGTCAAAGGCATGTCTGATCATCCGGAAATCATGGAGATCATCAAGGAGCCTGAAGACAAGGTGAACTTCGGTGGCGGCTGGCATTCCGATATGTCTTTTTTGGAAGAGCCGGCGCTCGGATCAGTTCTGCACTCCATTGAAGTCCCACCGTTCGGCGGCGACACCCTGTTTGCCAGCCAATACAAAGCTTATGACGCTCTCTCAGACGGCATGAAAGAAATGCTGGATGGCATGGTCGCCATTCACACCGCCGAACGGGAATATGGTCAGGGCGGCAACTCAGCGATGAAGCGCTCTTCGATGGATATCGACAATGCCGATGAGGATGTTCCCAAGTTCGAGCATCCGGTCGTCCGCACGCACCCCGAGACAGGCCGCGAAGCGCTCTACGTGAACATGGCCTTCACCATGTATTTCAAAAACATGACCCGGAGGGAAAGCCGTCCGCTTTTGAATTTCCTCTTTGATCATTGCACGCAGGAGCAGTTCACCTGCCGCTTCCGTTGGACGCCAGGAGCCGTGGCCTTTTGGGACAATCGCTGCGTGCAGCATTTCGCCCTCAACGACTATCACGGACACAGGCGCCACATGCGGCGGGTCACCATCAATAGTGATCGCCCGCACTAGAAACACGTCGCTCTCTCACACTTGTGAAGAGACAATTCCTGCTGCGGGGCTAGTCTGAAACTCAGACCGCCCCGGAGGATATGCAGCCATGGAATCGATCTATTACGTCCTGACCTGGGCCTGTCATCGCAGGTGCAAGCATTGCTACGACACCCGCTTTCGCCCCTACGTACGTGACGCCCTTGAGGACGTCCTTGTCGAGAGCGACACCCACTTCGAGCGCGTGATAGCAAATCTGCCCAGCACAATGATTTATGAGGACCCGGACAATCTTACGCCGGAAGGCAAACCGGAGCAGCGTATCGGCCGCATCATCCTCGCAGGTGGAGAGGTGCTCATCGACCCGGTGAGAGAGCGGATCTTCTATCCCGCTCTCGACGCTCTAAACGCAAAATACGGCAAAGGCGGTGTCAACATATCAATCCAGACCACCGGCGATCTTGTGACCCCCAAAATTCTCGATGAGATGCTGGAGCGCAATGTCTGGATGGTCGCCATCGCGGGCATGGACGATTTTCATGTCGGCATGGAGGGCGAGAAACGCCTGCCGCTCATCGACGAACTGACGGACATGTTTGAAGCTGCTGGCATGCAACCTGTTCCCGACGCCGCTTCCGGACGGGACTACCTTACCGAAGAAGGACCGTTCTATTTCTTCTTTGGCGCTCAACCGGATCAATGGATTGGTGAGCTTTGGCCGCGCGGCCGCGCCTGGGAAAACTCGTTGAGCAAAGCCGATATGGGCACCAACTTTTGCGCACGTCATTCCGGTGGGCGCAACTTCCTCAATCATGGGATGGCCGGTTCCGAAGTCGCTATTGAGCCCGACGGGTCCGTGTTTCCCTGTTGCCTCAAAACAAAAGTCCCGATCGGCAATGTCGCCGACGAACCACTGATCGACATTCTGGAGAGCTTGAAGGGACATCCGGTCTTCGAAGCCTTGAATGAAGGCGCACCGGACAGGATGGGACTCAAACACGGCTGGTCAGAGGATAAATTCCATCAGGCCTCGCACACCCAGATGCCGAATGGGACTCCTTTCGCGAACCTCTGTATCGGGTGTGACAAGTTCCACGAAGAGGTCATGGAACCGGTTATCCGCGAACTCACGGAAAAACGCCGAGCGACCAGAAAACAATTGATCCGCTAAACAGTTTCCCACGTATCTATGAATGACCACGCTGAAAATGGTGTTTTGCGTGGTTGTGGGGGCAATTCCGGACTCTCACCCGCTCAAATGAAGAGAAAATCCGCTGAAACAGGCGTTTGGCGAAGTAACGCGACTTCCTGCCTCAGTCATTTTTGATCACGGCCACTTGACGCGTCCGTGAACGCTACCTAGATACTAGACCAACCGGTCGGTTTGTGGAGATTTCAGGGGATGCCAGAGGCGACACCACCAATCCAAGCCAAAAAAAGCGAGGATGCGCGCCAAATAAGAGGCGAACGGACCCGTCAGGCTCTGCTGGAAGCGGCGTTTGATGAAATTCACCATCATGGATACCGCGCAGCGAGCCTCAACGAGATCCTCAAGGCTGCCGGGTGCACCAAAGGGTCTCTTTACCACCACTTCCCCGACAAGCACGCTTTGGGCTTAGCCGCCATCGTCGACAATATTGACCGCTTTATCGAAACGAACTGGCTCACCCCTTTGGCTGAGGCCGACGATCCGATCGACGTTCTGCTGGAAATTCTGCAGCGTCATGCCGACGGCGAGATTTTGACGGATGTGAAGCTTGGATGCCCGCTGCAGAATCTCAGCCAGGAAATGTCGGGACTGGACGAAGACTTCCGAACCTACCTCAACGCTGTGCACAACAGATGGCGTGACGCGATTATGGACGCCTTGATCAAAGGTCAGGAAAAAGGTCAGGTCCGCAAAGACGTGTCGGCAAAAGCCGCCGCTACCATGATTGTGGCGACCCATCAGGGAACAGTCGGGCTTATCAAAACAGCCCAAAGCACCGACGTCGGCGCCCACAGCCTCGACGCCTTTTTTCAGTATCTCAACAGTCTGCGGACCACCGGCTCAGCCGATACCGGTCCCAAAAGAGGACTCGCATCATGAATAATGGATGGGTCACTTCCTACGCCAATTGGATCATCAAGCTACGCTGGCTCGTAGTACTGGTCACTGTTGCTGGCTCTTTAGCGATGGCGGCAGGTGCGCAGCACATCAAGTTTTCCAACGACTACCGCTATTTCTTTACGGATGAAAACCCTAACCTAAAAGCCTTCGAGCAATTGGAGCGGACCTATACGAGCCCGGACACTCTGCTGTGGGTGATCAGGCCAAATGAGGGCCTGGCGACAGAACCGGAAATTCTGGAAGTCGTAAAAGAAATCACTGAGCGCGCTTGGCAGACCCCCTACTCCATTCGCGTCGACAGCCTGACCAACTACCAACACACACGTGCCTTCGAAGACGATCTGTTGGTGCGCGATCTTGTGGTCGATCCAGCAACCGCCGACCCGGCTGAAGTCCTACGCATCGGCACCACGGAACCCGCCATTGCCAAGCGGTTGATCTCGGATGACGGCACGACAACAGCCGTCTTTGCGACTCTCAAACTTCCGCGGGATGATGTAACCGCGACCGCCGCACCTGTGGCCCATGCGCGTGCAATCCTCGCCGACATTCGCGAACGTCACCCGGATCTACGGATTGAGCTAACCGGCTCGGTCATGCTCTCAACCTCCTTTTCGGAGGCGGCGACCCGCGACCTTCAAACATTGACACCAGGCATGTATGTCGTGCTCGCGCTCACCGTCTGGTTCCTGATCCGCTCAATCAGCGGCACCATCGCAACCCTTATCGTCGTTGGTCTCTCGGCAGCGGCAGCAATGGGGCTGGTCATGGGATGGATGGGCACCAAGCTGACGCCCCCCTCTTCCGGCGCGCCAACGGTGATCCTGACCGTCGCTGTTGCCGACTCCATCCACATATTGGTGACCGCACTTGTAGCCATGCAAAAAGGCATGGCCAAGCGCGATGCGATCGTCGAAAGCCTGCGGGTGAACTTCCAGCCGGTGTTCCTGACCTCCGTCACCACGGCCATTGGTTTTGCCAGCTTGAATTTTTCCGATGCGCCGCCCTTCCGCGACCTCGGGAACACGTCGGCCGTCGGCGCGCTGGTTGCCTGGGTGCTCTCTATCTCCTTCCTGCCAGCGCTCATGATGATCCTTCCGATCTCAGCGAAAGGTTCATTGAGCCGTCAGTCTGCATTCATGGAGAGGTTCGGCGAAATGGTGATCAACAACCGCCGCAAGATCCTGGTCAGCATGACAGCGATTTTGATCGGCTTCGCATCGCTTCTGCCGCAATTCACCTTCAACGACCGGTTTGTTGAATATTTCGATGACCGCATGGAATTCCGGGTCGCTAGTGATTGGGCCTCGGACAACCTGACCGGCATCTACCAGATCAGCTATTCACTCTATTCTGGTGACACAGGTGGAATTTCTGATCCGGAGTACCTCGCACGGTTGGAAGCATTCGCGAACTGGTTCCGCGAACAGCCCGAAGTGGTGCATGTGGCAACATTCTCAGATGTCATCAAACGCGTGAACAAAAGTATGCACGGCGATGACGAAAGCTACTACCGCGTGCCTGAGGACAGACAGAGCGCTGCACAGTTCCTGCTTCTCTATGAGATGTCTCTTCCTTACGGTCTTGATTTGAACGACCAGATCAATGTCGACAAGTCAGCGACGAAACTCACAATCACGCTGACGGACGTATCCACCGAAGAGATGAAGGGGATTATTGACCGGGCGGAAAACTGGCTGAGAACCAATGCGCCAGACAGCATGTATGCCTACCCGGCCGGCCAGGCTGTGATGTTCTCGTTCATCGGCATCAACAATTTCGAGTCGATGACCGTGGGAACCACGATCGCGCTGCTGCTCATCTCCGCCTGTCTGATGTTGGCGCTCCGTGACCTGAAACTTGGGGTCATCTCATTGGTGCCCAACCTCACGCCGCCAATTGCTGCCTTTGGTGTGCTAGCGCTGTTCAGCACAGAGGTGGGTTTCTGGTCGACATTCGTGATTGCTACTGCGCTCGGACTGATCGTTGATGCCACCGTCCACTTCCTGTCCAAGTACCAGCGCGCCCGCGATGAACAGGGCAAATCGGCGGAGGATGCCGTGCGCTACGCTTTCTCCACGGTGGGGACAGCGCTTTGGGTATCAACTTTCGTTTTGATCATTGGCTTCGCGCTCCTTGCTTACTCACCGTTCCGCGTGAACGCCATGCTGGGGACAATGGTCGCTGTCACAGTTGCCTGTGCCCTCATCATTGACTTCCTCCTGCTACCAGCACTGCTCATAGCATTGGACGGGAAGAGGAAGTCGGACAAAGCCACCAAAGCCGACGCAGAGGATCCGGGATCCGCTGATGCGCCAGCGCCTGCTTAGAGGGAGACCAGATCATGACTCGCTTTTCAATTCTGGATGCTAACCCTATCGTGCGTCTCACGGTAAACATGAAAGAGGAAAATCAGCCCATGCGTATGAACGCGCTGAACCTGCACTATTTGGTATTGGCATGGATGATCGCCGCCATGCTGGTCATCGTTCCCGTCGGGATCTCATCAGCATTTGCCGCAGAAGTGGCGGGACTGGATACCCTGCCGGGCGCTGATGATCCGGCTGCCAGGGGCCTTGCAATTGCACAGGAAACCGAGCGCCGTGACCTCGGCTTCGGCAACACATCTGCGAACATGCAAATGATCCTTACCAATGCTTATGGTGAGACCAGCGAGCGGGAACTCCGCAACATGGTGCTTGAAATCACCGAGGAGGATCTGGGGGACTGGAGCTTGATTGTCTTCGACAAGCCTCGCGATGTTGACGGAACAGCACTTCTGTCCCACGCCCGCATTCTGGATCCCGACGACCAATGGATGTACTTGCCCGCCGTTAAGCGCGTAAAGCGGATCTCATCAGTCAATAAGTCCGGCCCATTCATGGGCTCCGAGTTCGCTTTCGAGGATTTCTCGTCCCAGGAGGTCGGCAAGTATTCATACAACTGGCTTCGGGACGAACCCTGCGGCGACCGCATGTGCCACGTATCAGAGCGTACACCGCTCTATGAGCACTCCGGGTATACGCGACAGATTGCCTGGACAGACACAACAGACTATCAGCCGCGCAAAATCGAGTTCTATGATCGCAAGGACCAGCTCCTGAAAACGCTCTCCATGACCGACTACAGGCTTTATCAGGACCAATACTGGCGAGCCCATGATCTGTTCATGGAAAACCATCAGACTGGGAAAAACACGCGTTTGGTCTGGAGTGACTTTATCTTCCAGGCAGGTCTGACGGAGTCCGATTTCAGCACCAATGCGCTGAAACGCGCCCGGTAAACAGTCGAAGTAAATTTGCAGGCGGGCGCCACCTAACGCCCGCCTGTTTTGTAGGGTCGCCCTGCTGGGAGGGGTAAATGAAAAAGTTTCACGCAACATGTATGGCCGGTGTTCTTTCGTGCGGCATCGCCACGTCGGCGCCGTCCTTCGCCGCGGACTTTGAGGTGACAGGTTTTGTCGAACCCGAGGTCCAGGTCTTCCCAAGTCGCGGCAATGTCGTTGGGCAAAAGCGCTTCAACAGTTCTGTCGCGCTGGAGGTCACAGCCGAAGCCTTTTGGGACAATGGCGACCAATTTGTTGTCTTCAAGCCCTTCGCCCGCTTGGATCAGAATGATGGAAACCGGACCCACGCGGACATACGCGAACTGAAATACACCTATGTCACCGGCGATTGGGAGTTCCGCGTCGGCATCGACAAAGTCTTCTGGGGCGTGACCGAAGTCGCTCATCTGATCGATATCATCAATCAGACCGATCAGGTGGAAAGTCTGGATGGGGAAGAGAAGCTCGGACAGCCAATGGTGTCTGTTTCAACCGTACAGGATTTCGGCATCTTTGATTTCTACCTCCTGCCCTACTTTCGGGAACGCACGTTTCCAAGCCTGAGCGGACGGCCTGCTTTCGATATTCCAATCGACGAGACGCAGACCATGTATGGCAGCGACGACAAGCGCCAGCATTTGGATTTCGCCGCTCGCTACTCAAACACGTTTGAGGACTGGGACGTCGGTGTTGCCTATTTCCAGGGGACGGGACGCGACCCCGTGCTCATACCGGGCTTTGACGGCGGTGGTAATCCCGTCCTCATCCCTCTTTACCCACAGATCAAACAAGCCTCAGTCGACATTCAAGCGACGAAAGAGGCGTGGCTCTACAAGTTTGAAGGATTCTGGCGCCGTGAACTCGGCGAAGAACGCATTCAGGCGACCGGCGGAATTGAATATACGTTCTACCAGATCTTCGAAACGGCCAACGATCTTGGCGTCATTGCTGAATATATCTGGGACGACAGAGGCGCCAACCCAGCGAACACATTCGCCAATGACGCGGTGGCTGGCTTGCGCTGGACAGCAAATGACGAAGCATCAACAGCTGTCCTGCTCGCCTCGGTCATCGATATGGATACACAGGCGACAAGCCTCACCATGGAGGCTGAGCGTCGTTTCGGTGACGATTACTTCGTGACGCTTGAAGCACGGTTCTTCGAAAATATCGAAAGAACGGACCCGTCATTCTCTTTTGCTGATGATGATTTCATTCAGCTGAGGGTCGCGCGCTACTTTTGAGGCATCAACGCTCTCAACACAAAGGCGGCCAGAAGGCCGCCTTTTTTGTCAGTAGAGCTCCTGCTCTTCATTTTCCTTTAAAGCGCCATCGATGACCTCCGGCGGTACTTCGTCCAAGGCCAATTGATCCCGGTAGATTGTGCCGGTGCTCGGCAGGACGGACCGCTCCACCTGTTTGTCCGCATCCCAAAGTGCTGAGCGAACAAGTGCTTTGGTGCAATGCAGATAGGCTTCTTCTACCTGGACCACGAGGACGCTGCGCGGGTTGCGTCCGCGCATTTCGAACTGGCTGGTGAGCTCTGGGTCAACAGAGACGTCTGCCCGACCATTGACCCGCAACATGTCATTGATGCCGGGGATGAAAAAGAGCAGCCCCACACTTCCTGAGGACACAATGTTCGTGAGTGTGTCGAGCCGGTTGTTACCCGGCCAATCGGGCAGGAGCAGCGTCTTTGAGTCCTTGACGGTGATAAATCCAGGTTCCCCACCTCGCGGCGAGACATCCGGCAAAGCACCGTCACGCGCTGTACCGATGCAAACAAAAGGAGACAGCTCAATGAAGGACGCGCAGTGCTTATCAATATGGTCCAGCTGTTTATCGAGCGGACCGGCGCCCGGCATCAGGTAGTGCTCACGCAGATCGCTCTCGCTTTTTAGGACATGACTCATCTCATTACTCCCAGGGGGTTGCCTCTTTTGGCGGAACACTACCGCCGCTCTCCTGACATCCTTGCGTCAGCAGACGCACCAGTTATGCGAATAATTCTCAACAAGACAATATTTCTTTTCTGATGAAGTTATCACTATTGACTTAAACCTCATATTGACTAAGTTACACGGAAACATGGGGCCTAAGGAATAAGGAAGGTGCCAAATGGACTTTTCGTTGGAAGAGACGCTACCGGTTGATCCCCGCAAGGTGGAACGAGCGACATCCCCGATCGCAAAGGGATGGGAACTGGCTTATCTCCGTTTCGGCAAACCCGATTTGGCTAAACAAGCAGAGTTTTTCCGCGATTTCGGGTTCATCATCGCCGAGCAGACGTCGGACCGCCTCTATGTGCGCGGCGCAGGATCAAGCCCCTATTTCATCGTGGTCGAGCAAGCCCCTAAGGCGGAGTTTCTGGGCCTTGGCGTGGAAATCCGAAACCGGAATGAGTTGGAAGCGCTTGCCGCCAATGATGGGGTCTCAATTGATCAGATCGAAGGTCCAGGAGGCGGCGAGAGAGCAAGGCTAACCGACCCCAACGGGTTCACCATCGACGCTGTTCTTGGCCGCGCGGAAGCACCAGAGCGCGCCGTGAGGAAAGCAGCAACTCACAACACACCGGAAAACAAGGTACGTATCAATCAAGGCCAGCGTGGACCGATCGCACCTCCTGATGTGGTTCGGCTGGGCCACGTCGTGTTGCTGACACCAGACTTTGCCGGCTCCATGGAGTGGTACCAAAGCAGGTTCGGACTGATCCCTACGGACGTTCTCTGCCTCAAAGACGGCACACCCGCACTTGCGTTCAACCGTTTTGACCGCGGCGACCACCCAGCCGACCATCATTCGATCGTGCTCACCACCTACCCCGTCAAAGGGTATGACCACTCGGCTTACGAAGTGCACGACCTGGACGCTGTTGGCCTGGGCCAACAGGTAATGAAACAGAAGGGCCACAAGCACGAATGGGGAATTGGTCGCCACATACTAGGAAGCCAGCTCTTCGATTACTGGTCGGATCAGGACGAATTCAAATTTGAACATTTTGCAGATGGTGATGTGTTCACCTCAGACTATGAAACCGGATACCACCCGCTGAGTTCTCAAGGCCTCTATCAATGGGGTGCAGATTTCCCCGAGGCATTTACAAAGCCAAAAATCAGCATCGGTTTCATTCTCGAATTTCTCCGAAATCTGCGGACCGTGCCCGACCTTACCCTCAAGAAGCTTCAATTGATGCTGTCTGGCACCAGCAGCAAAGCTCGCCCCTGGCTCTAACAATCAGCGAAAGAAAAGCACCATGGCAATCAATGTTGCGCGCTACGAATTAAATGGAAACATCGGATGGGGCGTTGTCGCTGACGGCGGCCTCACGCCTCTGGTGGGATCCTACGAAACAACCGGCGACTTCATGCGCGACGGGCGCAACGAAGCCCGCGCCGTGGCTGCAGGCGGAACGGAAAACAACATCCCCCTTGATCATGTCACGCTGCTGTCGCCGGTCACCCAGAATCAGCAATATGTTTGCCAGGGCACAAACTATGTGTCCCACCTGGTGGAAAGCGGCATCGATCCAGAAAAACAAACCTTCAACATGATTTTTAGGAAGGCATCTTCCTGCATCGCCCCGCCGAACACAGATGTGATCCGCCCGGCACATGTCACCCTTCTGGATTACGAACTTGAGCTCGGCCTTGTTTTTGGAAAAAAGATCGACGGACCGGTCAAAGTCACCTGGGACAATCTCGCCGACTATGTCGGCGCCCTCGTGGTCAACAATGATATTTCTGCCAGAGACGTCCAATTGCCCCAATGGCAGTTTTACAAGGGAAAATCCTACCGGACGTTTGGGCCCACCGGACCCTGGCTCACCCTGATCGACCAGGACGATGTCAAACACATCCCGCAACTCCGCCTGCAGCTCTTTGTGAATGGCAAAGGCCGCCAGGATGCACTGGCTGACGATCTCTTTTTCCAGCCACCTGAAACACTGACCGAACTCTCGGAAGTTCAAGATTTTGAAGAGGGCGATCTGCTCGCGACCGGGACCCCCGGCGGTGTCGCCGCCCAATCTCCGGGCAAGCTAGCCATGTTTATCTTCAACGTGATTTCCGCCGACAAGAAGCTCCAGCTCATGAAAAAGAATGGCGCAAAAAATCCGAACTACCTGAAACCAGGCGATGTCATTCAGTCCAAAATCGCTACGGAAGATGGCGCTTTGGATCTTGGCACTCAGACCAACAAAATCGTGCAGGGATAACGCGGGAGGCTGTCATGGTGCGTGAACTCGAAGCAGACGTCATCATCAAAGGCGCAGGACCGGTCGGGCTTTCCATGGCAAACCTGCTCGGCGTGTATGGCGTGCGTACACTGGTGCTTGAACAGAATGCAACAACAGTGGAAGAACCGCGTGCCATTGGCCTGGACGTTGAGAGCGGACGCGCCTTGCAGTCCATGGGGCTCGAAAAGCAGACATCCGCTGAGATGATCCAAGGCTTCTCGATTGACTACCTGAATGCGAAGGGGCGCGTCATCATGAACGCGGAAGTCGCCGCGTCGCCATACGGCCCCGCCCAGATGTCGAGCTTCATTCAACCCATCTTCGAACAACAGCTTCTGGCCGGCACAGAGCGCTTCGATCATGTAACGGTGCTCTTTAACCATCAGGTGGAAGAGGTCAGTCAGACCGAGGACCAGGCCGTCGCGCGCGGCACGACTACAGACGGGGAAGCTTTTGAAGCACGCGCCCAATTTCTTGTGGGATGCGGCGGCGGGAAGTCACTTGTGCGCCGGTCAAACAATGTATCGATGGAAGGATTTTCTAATCCGGAAGCCTGGCTGGTAATCGACACAATTGACCCCGGTCTCGATGACGGCGTGGGGTGTCGCTTTTTCTGTGATCCTGAGCGCCCAGCCATGACCATGAAAAAGTGCCACAAACACCGGCGGTGGGAATGGATGCTTCACGATGGCGAAGCAGCTGAAGATTTTCTCGATCAGAACCGCATCAATGAGCTACTCGCTCCGCACACCGACCCGTCCCAGGTCACGATGCTTAGAAAATGCGTCTATAACTTCAATTCCATTGTGGCGGAACAGTACAGAATTGGCCGGCTCTTCCTGGCGGGCGATGCCGCTCACATGATGCCGCCCTTTGCAGGACAGGGCATGAATTCAGGCATTCGTGACGCGCTGAACCTGAGCTGGAAACTGGCAGCAGTCATCAAAGGCGCAGCTAGCGAAAAGATTCTGGATACCTATCAAGAAGAGCGCCGCGATCATGTGGTCAAACTCACCAAGGTAGCCAACCGACTGGGCGCCATCATCATGCCCACATCAAAGGTCAAAGCGTGGGTGCGCGATGTGGTCCTTTCCGCGGTAAACACTTTCGAGTTCACGCGGAACCTGCTGAGAAGATCCTTCTTTGTGATTCCAAAGCTGGATGACGGCCTTTTCGTTTGGGAAGGACCGGGCGCCTCGATCCACAGCGGAGAGATGATCATTCAACCAAAGGTCGAAGATGCCTCAGGCAAACGAGAGTACCTGGATGAGTTTCTACCCGAGGGTTTCGTGGTATTAGGCATTGGCGGAGACCCGGCAAAAGAGCTGGATGATGAAGCTCTGGCATTATGTGCAGACCTCAATGCGGAGCTTGTCTCAATAGCGCCAAGAGGCACGGAGGGTGCTGCACCACTCAAGGACTACACGACAGCGCTCACCACCTGGCGCGGCACCTGCCCGCCATTTGTGCTCCTGCGGCCCGACAGATTTACCGCCGCCATGTTCAATGCCGAGGACGCGGCATCATCTTTAAAGAATTTCAAGGGCCTCTACGCCGCTTGAGAGCTAAAGCGACGGGATGGGCTGAGCGATAAGCTTCCGCGCTTTTTCAGGTGTTATGCCGAGATGTGTCACCAGAAGCGCCAGCCCCTCGGACACCTGCTCATCATTGATCACCTCTGACAGACGGGCATTTACGAGCGACAGCACGCCGCCGCCTACCAGGTTTGCAACTACATCAATGTCTCGGACATCAAAGTCTCCGGCAGCTACAGCCTTCTTTACGTCGCGCCGAAAACGCACCGTCAGACCTTCGTTCAGCATGTTGAGAGTCTTGGAGGATCGGAGCACAAACCACCCCCAGATGGGTTCAGACACCGCCAAACGCACAACCTGATGCCAGGCCACGATCTGAGCAAAGAACGGGTCATCAATCGGGGCGATGAGCTCATCAATCTGGTCGCCCAACCGTTCCACCATGTCTGCCATGGCCGCGTCGACAATTTCGTCTTTGGATTTGAAGTGATTGTAGAACGTGCCAAAGCCAAGATCGGCGGCCTCGGTAATGTCCGCAATCGTCGTCGCATCCACGCCTTTGACACTCATCGTTTCGCGGGCAGCCTCTATCAGCGCCGCTCGGCTCTTTGCCCGACGCCGGGAACTTCGATTGGGTTTCTCAGACACGCTCTCTACAGCCATTGACCCTGTCCTTCGCGAACTCTGACCGCCGCAATGATTTGGGGCCAGAATCATATTTGATGAGAATATCAGGTTAACTCGGAAGCAAAGATACGCCTAACGGCGGATGGTCGCACTGGCCGAGCCACTCACATTTGACGAAGAAATGGTGGGCAATACTGGGATTGAACCAGTGACCTCCTCGATGTCAACGAGGCGCTCTCCCGCTGAGCTAATTGCCCTTTGACCGGTTCAGAAAATGGCTGTTTGCCTGCCTTGCGTGAAGGCAACCGGACGGCACCTAATATCGGGTCTGGCGGTCGGACGCAAGGTTTGGAGAGGGTTTCTACGAATAAATCTGAAGCGCTCTAGGCGGCCATCAAACGATCGACTTCATCGACCAAATCGCGCAGATGGAACGGCTTGGAGAGCACTTTCGCATCTTTCGGCGTCTCTGACTCCGGATTGAGAGCAACCGCCGCAAAACCGGTGATAAACATGATCTTAAGCGTCGGATCTAGCTCCGCAGCGCGCCGCGCAAGCTCGATGCCGTCCATCTCTGGCATCACGATATCGGTCAGCAGAATATCGAACACATCATGCTGGAGCGTCGCATACGCCAAATCGCCCTGGCCGAAGGACAACACCTCGTGACCGGCTGAATCCAGTGCTTTTGCGAGGAAACGCCGCATCGATTCATCGTCTTCCGCGAGGATTATCCGTGCCATATGCCAATTCCCGTCTGTCTGGGCTTCTGTCCGTGCCTCATTTATACGCGGCAAAGAGTAAACGAGATGTAAAGCCCTAAACCGCCGCTGGCCTATTCTGACCGGGTCGTGGGCCCCCAAAATCAGAGAAAATGCCACACTCCATGGTTAAAAAAGCGTGATCCACCCCGGAAAAGCGGCATCGGCGTCCAGAATCGCCTAAGCTATACGAAGCGCTCTTGAAACCGGTCGCAGAAGCCGGGAATGCCCCAATTTTAGCTGTTCGGTCTTGTCCATGGATCTCAACGAAACCAACCCGCATTCAGACCAAGAGTTCGAGAGCTTCAACGAGGGCGAGGCACTCCAAGAGCGCTCAGCGGCGAAGTTGGATTTCCAGAAACCTTTCGAGGTGCTGGAACCACGCAAACAAACGCTTCCCTTTGTTTTGAATTCGCCCCATTCGGGCCGCGAGTATCCAGATCGGTTTCTGGCCTCCTCAAACCTGGATGCCCTGACCTTGCGACGCTCCGAAGACAGTTTTGTCGATGAGATATTCTCCGGTGCGGTCGAGTTGGGAGCACCGCTTCTGCGCGCGCATTTCCCGCGTGCCTATCTCGATGTGAATCGCGAGCCGTATGAGCTGGACCCGGGAATGTTTGCAGACCCGCTTCCGCCGCATGTCAACACTCGGTCGATCAGAGTGGCCGGCGGTCTTGGCACCATCGCGCGGATCGTCGCCGAAGCGACGGAGATCTATCACACACCGCTTCCCTATTCTGAAGCGGAGACTCGTATCCGAGACATCTACATGCCTTTCCATGAGACATTGAGAGGTCTATTGGAGAAAACCCACAGGCAATTTGGTCAAGCTGTGTTGATCGATTGTCATTCAATGCCGTCAACGGGCGGCGTGTTCGACGATGAAATTGATGCCAATCGCCCAGACATCGTCCTTGGCGACCGATACGGCACATCCTGCGCGCAGGAACTCGTTGAGTCTGCTGAACGTATTCTCAAGTCCATGGGGTACCGCGTCACCCGCAACAATCCCTATGCGGGTGGCTTCAACACCGAGCATTATGGCGCGCCTTCCCAAGGCCTCCACGCTTTGCAGGTCGAGATCAATAGAACGCTTTATATGGACGAACAGAAGGTTCAACGCCGCGCAGGGATTACACGTCTGTCAAAAGACATGACCCGGCTCGTCCGCAAATTAGGCCGTGAAATGCGCAGAGCCTCCTGGACGACCCTGCAAAGAAAAGCCTCCTAGAACCAGCAGACCGACTGCGTGACAGGCGGTCTTGAGTGACCTGCCGTCTACACCCGACAGATCTTCCAAAAAAAGGGGCCATACTGTCGCCAGTATGGCCCAAGTCTAGGGAGGAAACGCCCAAGAAGGGCTGCAATCAGGGAGTAAAAACTCGCGCCTGATCGCCTACAAGATATGCGCGTGCAGTGCACAAAAATCAAGAAGAAACGGCTGCGACACTTGAGCCAGATTGAAAAAAATCCCTAAAATCCGGGATTTTTTTCACATAACACCGCTTTTTCTCAAATTGCGTTGCAACAAATCCACAAACTGCGCTGTGGCTGCAGAAAACCTGAATGTAAGCGTTCATTAACTCTTTCAGCGCACCATGAAGCTGACACAAAGAGCGGAGGACCTGCCCGCGCAAACAAGAGCGCCTGGCAGGCGGGCATAGGCACATGCAGGCTGGGAAACCATCACAGTTGCTGATTTGGACAGTGGCCTTCTTTGGCTCCTTGGCTGGCTTCGCATTAACAGCCTCGCCGGCGAGTGCTGATGATTGGGATGTGTGCCGTAGCGCCACGGCCCGTATGGAACAACAGCACAACATGCCGAAGGGCATGATGACCTCCATTGCCCTTGTCGAGTCAGGGCGGCGATCGCCATCAGGGGAAGTCAAACCCTGGCCATGGACAATCAATGCTGAGGGCCGCGCTTACTATTTCGCGTCCCGCAACGACGCGGTCGACGCCGTGCGCCGGTTGATGGCCGAAGGCATGCGCACGATTGATATTGGCTGCATGCAGGTCAATTTGAGATTTCACCCAAGGGCCTTCACAAGCGTTGAAGAGGCATTTGACCCTATGTCAAACGTGGCCTATGCCGCGTATTTCCTGAGAGACCTTGAGACCCGGAGCGAAAGCTGGGACCAGGCCATCGGCCGATACCATTCCTTTTCGCCGGCATTGAACGCGCGGTATTCCGCCCGCGTGCAAGCTGTGTGGGGCAAAGAGCGTGAAACAGCAAGAGCAGCTGCGAGCGAACCTGCGTCTGTCCCAGCCGCGACGACCGCCCAGACCGCTGGCCTGCGCCTATCGTCCTACGGCGATGAGCTGCTCCGCTACTCAGAGGACTTCACCGAGGCAAGCGTTATGCCTGGACCCATCACTTTGGCGGAAACTGCCAGCCTTGCGCGCTGAGGTCTGACCTAGGCGTTAAGCGCAGGGGTCGACCAAAAATCCCCACATTCTCGTGACATGAATTGATAGGCCTAAAGTTCCATCAAGGCTTAACTGTTTACGTGCATAATCAATAAACTTGTTCCTACGCGTTGAACCCTTTGATCGCGAAAGACCGCCATGGAAACGATTGCTGCGCAAGGTGAAACACCCTCGATGATCCTGACATTCATCGACATTATGTCCGCCCTTTTCCTCTTCGGCATTGGTCTCATCGTCCTCGGGCTCATCCTCGCTTACATCATCGACCGCACCCAGACCACCCATGCGATCCGGCGCAACTACCCGATCATTGGGCGCTTTCGCTATTTCTTTGAGAATCTCGGCGAGTATTTCCGCCAGTATTTCTTTGCGATGGACCGCGAAGAAATGCCCTTCAACCGCGCTCAACGGGCCTGGGTTTACAGAGCGGCAAAAGGCGTCGACACCACCGTTGCTTTTGGCTCCACACGGGACCTGAAACCGAACGGCACCATCTTCTTTGTGAATTGTCCGTTCCCGACATTGGAAGAAGACGCCACCGCTCCCAGTCAGGTCGAGATTGGGCCCTATTGCGAGAAGCCCTACAAAACTGCATCCATCTTCAACATATCGGGCATGAGCTACGGCGCGATTTCAAAGCCAGCCGTCCGCGCGCTGTCGAGAGGGGCCGCGAAATCTGGATGTTGGCTCAACACCGGCGAAGGCGCCCTATCGCCCTATCACCTGGAAGGCGGCGCAGACATTGTTTTTCAAATTGGAACCGCAAAGTATGGCGTCCGTGATCGTGCAGGCAACCTCTCTGAGAAAAAGCTCCGCGAGGTCGCCGCACACGATCAGGTCAAAATGTTTGAGATCAAGCTGAGCCAGGGCGCGAAGCCCGGCAAAGGCGGCATCCTCCCTGGCGCGAAGGTCAGCAAAGAAATCGCGCAAATCAGGGGGATAGACCAGGGCAAAGACTCGATCAGCCCGAACCGCCACCCAGAGATCAACAGCCCCGAACAACTCATCCAGTACATTGAACACATTCGTTCTGTCACCGGCAAACCCGTGGGCATCAAGTTTGTCTTAGGCGCCCAGGGCTTTCTGGACGAGCTCTTCGCGCTGCTTGAACACAATCCAGAGATGGCGCCCGACTTCATCACCCTCGACAGTGCAGATGGGGGAACAGGCGCGTCCCCGCAGCCGCTGATTGACTTTGTCGGCATGCCGATTTGGGAGAGCCTGCCCATTTTGATCGACAAACTGGACGAATACGGTCTGCGTCCACGCATCAGGGTGAACGCTGGGGGAAAACTCATCAACCCAGGTGACGTGGCATGGGCGCTCTCCGTGGGAGCTGATTTTGTAACAAGCGGCCGCGGCTTTATGTTCTCGCTTGGCTGCATTCAGGCGCTCCAATGCAACCAGAACTCCTGCCCCACCGGTATCGCGACACACCAGAAGAAGCTGCAACGTGGCCTCGACCCGAAAGACAAAGGCGAGCGCGTCCGTCGCTATCAGGAGCGCATCACAAGCGAGGTGTGCATGATCGCCAGATCCTGTGGCGTGAGCGAGCCGCGCCTCCTTCAACGCAAGCATGCGCGGATCAACACATCGACCGGCTTCTCCGTGGACCTTGACGAATACTACCGACGTGTCATGAATGGCGAACTCGAAGCAGTCGACGCCCGCCCCAGTGTTGCCGCTGTCGGATAAGTGAGGGGAAGCGGGCGAACCATTACAAGGAACGCCCTGTGTCCAAATCACTTCCGCCGCTGCCAACCGCGATCCTGTTTGATTTGGATGACACGCTGATCTCTGCCTATGGACAGCCACGCACGGCGTGGGAAACGGTGGTCAAAGACTTTGCCGAAGACCTAAGCCCTTTGACGCTGGACGAGGCGGTAGACGCCATCAGCGCCTTCGCGCTGGAATTCTGGACCGGCACTCAGGCGCACCACAAAAAATGGCGGCTACGCCTGAAAGACGCCCGCAGGGAGATCGTCCGCGAGGGTCTGACCCGGACTGGACGGTTTGGAGCCGATGGTCCGGATACCGATTTCATTCACAAACTGGCTGACCGTTTTTCTGACTACCGGGAGGAAGAGCTGAAACCCTTCCCCGGCGCATTGGAAACCATCGACCGCTTGAAAGATCTGGGCGTCAAACTTGCCCTGATCACGAATGGTGGAGCGGAGACCCAACGTCCTAAAGTCACGCGTTTTGCGCTAGAGCACCGTTTTGATCATATTCAGATCGAAGGGGAGCACGGGTTCGGCAAGCCGGAAGAAGAAGCCTACCGCCACGCCCTCGCGGTTCTGGATGTATCACCGCAGGAAACCTGGATGGTCGGCGACAATTTGGAATGGGAAATCGCTGCGCCTCAGCGACTTGGGATCTTTTCCATTTGGCACGATGCCTATCACCATGGGCTGCCGGAGCACTCGGATATCCGCCCCGATTGGATCATCCACGGTATTCCGGAACTTTTGTCGGATAGCACTCAGGACTGAGGGACAACCAACCGCAAAAATCGGGTGCCCTGACTGATCTTCAGCGGTAGAGGCTCATAAGCGTCGCCATCCACTTCAACCGGCACCTCATTGCTGCTGGATAGTTCGAGCTTTGCAAACTCAAAGACCGAGACACCGGGCATGCGAGCAATCTGCCCGAGAGCGAGGCCGAGAAAATAGCCGGCGAAAGCCAGGCGGGAACTCTTGCTAAACACAAAAGCGTACAAACGCGGTTCCGCGATGTTCGCCTGAGGAGCAAGAACAAATGGACCCGCATAGTGCCGGGCATTGGTGACAACCACCCAAGCGGCATCATGCGAAACACCGTCAATGGTTGCGGATATCAGTTGTCTTTGGCCTTTGATCCAGGCTTTGAGACCTTCCCAAACAAAGGCGAGCTTCCCAAACCGCCTCTTCACTGGTGGCCGAATGGCGCCAACGACTTCACCATCAAAACCGGCCCCCACCATGAGCAGAAACATCTCGTCGTTCACCAGGCCAGTACCGATGAGTTTGGCGTCACCATAGAGAAGTGTTTCCGCCACTGAGCGCGCTCGAAGCTTCTGGCGCAACTCAATCGCCAGAACATTCGCCGTCCCCAAAGGCAGTACGCCCAGCGGCGTTGGATACCCGAGCAAACCTCGCGCGACTTCGTTAATGGTGCCGTCGCCACCTGCCGCAACGATCACATCGGCATGAGCCTCCCTGGCGCACCTGGCCGCAAGCTCTGTCGCATGACCGGGCCCTTCCGTGTCAAAACACCGCACAAAGGCGCCGTTGTCATGAAGCCGTCGCACAACGGCGTCGAAGAGACCGCCATTTCGCGACCCTGCAGCTGGATTCACGATGATATCGATACGTTTCCTGCCAGTCATCGTCCGTCCTCTGAGTTAACCCTACACAAATGTCTAACCGTTCCGACATCAAACAGTCATGGGGCAGACGGATTCTCCGCCCGTCGAACAGAGCCCCCTGGTGATTCGTTCAAGGTCGGCAGAGACGGGTGCATGTTTCTAATAGTTCGGAAAGTATGACGGCGGCATGACATATCTCGAAACCGGCCTTCAAAAAGAAGCAAGACAAAAGCGACACTGGTCCACGCCAAACTTGTCCGGACTCTTTCGAGACAAAAAAACAAACTCGGAAAAAAAGTCGACGACGACAAAGCAATCCTCGTCCCGTCGGCGGCAGACACCCTTCGATCGGATCATAAAAACCCCCCGCCCGGCCTGCCCCACCCGACACCGAACCCTTTTCATATCCGACATCCACCTTGGAACGCCTGGATGTAAGGCGGATCTCCTTTTGGATTTTCTCCGTAACAATGAAGCCCAGACCATCTATTTGGTAGGCGACATCATCGATGGATGGCGGATCAAACGGTCTTGGTTCTGGCACGACAGCCACAACGCCGTGGTTCAGGAAATCCTGCACAAGGTGCGACATGGAACGAATGTCATTTACGTCCCCGGGAACCATGACGAAGCGCTAAGGGACTATACCGGTCTCGATTTCGCGGGCATCGATATCTGTGATGAAGTCATTCATCGCACAGCTGACGGGCGCGACCTGCTTGTTCTTCACGGTGACCAGTTCGATAGCGTTGTCCGTTATGCCAACTGGCTCGCGCACTTAGGCGACCGGGCCTACGGAACGGCCCTCGCGCTGAACAACTGGCTGCACAATGCGCGACGTCTATTTGGCCTGTCTTATTGGTCGCTGTCTTCCTACCTGAAACAGAAAGTGAAGAATGCGGTCGAGTATATTTCCAGTTTTGAAACCGCTGTCGCGAGAGCAGCCCGCGAACGTGGTGTCGACGGCGTGGTGTGCGGTCACATTCATCATGCAGAGATGCGTGATATTGACGGCATTCTCTACTGCAATGATGGCGACTGGGTTGAGAGCTGCACGGCACTCGCTGAAGACATGGCCGGGCAACTCACCATTGTAAGCTGGCACCATTTCTCTTGGGAGGAAGAGCAGCAGGCGCTGCCCGATCTCTCTCAACCGGCTGCGGTCACCAACAACCCGTCTGAAGAAGCTGCGTGAGCCGCTCAGAAACGCTCCGCGACAAAGCCCACCGAATGGAATTTAAATGATACAGACTCCCGCTCAGGAAGCAGCAAGCTCTCCTGCACAGCTTCGCATTGCAATCGTTACCGACGCCGCACCTCCGCAGGTCAATGGTGTTGTTAGGACCCTCAAGCAATTGGGGAAAGAGCTTGAGCGCCTTGACCACACAGTCATGTACATCACGCCGGATATGTTCCGAACCATTCCCCTTCCCACCTACAAAGAGATACGTATCGCGATGGGCGCGAAGCGCCGTGTCGCAAAGCTGCTGGATGACTTCAAGCCGGATGCGATCCACATCGCCACAGAAGGACCGCTTGGTCTGGCCGCGCGCCGGTATTGTCTAAGGAACGGGCGCTCATTTACGACATCGTTCCACACTCGTTTCCCCGAATATCTTCATGCCCGGCTCCACGTGCCGCTGCGCTGGACCTACGCCCTGGTGCGACGGTTCCATGCGCCAGCGAGCGCTGTCATGGCGGCAACACCGTTGCTGATACGTGAACTGGAGGGGCGGGGCTTCAAAAACCTGCGGATTTGGTCGAGAGGCGTCGACACAAATCTGTTTAGGCCAAGAGACACAGAGGAAGCTGAGACCGGGCACAAAAACCCTGTCTGGCTCTATGTAGGACGCGTTGCAGTCGAAAAGAACATTGACGCTTTCCTCGAGCTCGATTTGCCCGGCACCAAAAAGGTGGTCGGCGACGGGCCGCGCCTCGAATTCTTGAAGAAAAAATATCAAAAGGCCGAGTTCCCCGGTGCCCTCTTTGGTGAAGAGCTTGCCCGCACTTACGCGGACGCAGATTGCTTTGTCTTTCCCAGCAAAACAGACACGTTTGGGCTCGTATTGATAGAAGCACTTGCCTCTGGAACACCGGTTGCTGCCTACCCAGTACAGGGTCCCCTGGATGTCATTGCGGATGCCCCGGTCGGGCGTCTGGACGACGATCTGAGAACAGCCTGCCTAGCAGCGCTCGAAGCCGACCCCGATACCTGCCGCGCCTATGCGATGAACTTTTCATGGGAAGCTTGCAGCCAACAATTTCTCTCAAATCTCTCCATAAAGAGTGGGGGTATTGACACAAAAGACCTCAAAGAGCCCGCACCCGCCCTGGCAGCTCACTAAGGCACATATCGCAGCCTTGTGATCGCATTCTTGAACCACAATGTTACAGTGCTTGTGAGTTCACATAGGGAGAGCAGGATCATGAAATCAACATTGATAGCAGCCGCACTAAGCGCAACTTTTTTTGCCACGCCAGCAGCGCTGGCCGCGAGCTACACGATTGACGAAACCCACGCCCATGCGGCCTTCCGGGTTTCCCATCTGGGGTTTTCCCACACGCTGGGACAATTCAAGGAGATTTCAGGAACCCTTGAGTTCGATGAAGCCAACCCGACAGCAAGCGCTGTTTCTGTAACCATCAACACAGCAAGTGTCGATTCAGCCCACGAAGCGCGCGATGAACACCTGCGCAAAGCGGATTTCTTCAATGTTGAAGAGTTCCCGACAATGACCTTTACCTCAACCGCCGTCGAAATCACCGGCGAAAAGACGGGAAAACTGACCGGTGATCTCACACTTTTGGGCGTCACCAAGCCGGTGACCCTCGATGTCACGTTTAACCAAGAAGGCCCTCACCCTTTTGATCCTTCCAAGATTGTGGCCGGGTTTTCTGCCACAGGTGAAATCAATCGGACAGACTTTGGCATGGCCTACGCAGCACCGGCGATCGGCGAAACCGTTGAATTGATGATCGAGGTTGAAGCCGTTAAGGACTAGGCGCCATTTGACTTGAGCCCAGACGGCCAGACGCGTATAAGGCGGCAAATTTGATCGACAGCCCGTGAGCCTCATAAGGCCCGCGGGCTGCTTCTTTTGGGCGATTATGCGCCCCGTAGGACCGCCATGCCGCTTCGTAACATCGCCATCATTGCCCACGTTGACCACGGCAAAACCACCCTCGTCGACGAGCTCCTTAAACAATCCGGGGCTTTCCGGGCCAATCAAGACGTCGCCGAGCGGGTCATGGATTCCAACGACCTGGAGCGTGAGCGCGGCATTACGATCCTCGCCAAGACGACCAGCGTCACCTGGACACCCCCGGAAGGCGGCGAAGAAACCCGGATTAACATCGTCGACACACCCGGCCACGCCGATTTCGGCGGCGAAGTTGAGCGCATCCTCTCCATGGTCGACGGTGTCGTTCTCTTGGTTGATGCCGCTGAGGGGCCCATGCCCCAAACCAAATTTGTGCTCTCTAAAGCACTGGCGCTCGGCCTCAAACCTCTTGTTGTGATCAACAAAGCCGACAAGCCCGATGCGCGCCCTGATTGGGTACACGACCAGGTGTTTGATCTTTTCGCCGCCCTCGACGCCTCAGATGAACAACTGGACTTCCCGATCATCTATGCGTCGGCCAAGCAGGGCTGGGCCACCGAGGATCTGGATGCAGGCGACGCCCGGGACCAGGGCCTCTTGCCGCTCTTCCGCAAAATCCTTGACCATGTGGCGCCGCCGGAAGCCCTCAATAATGGATCGAGCGACGAGCCGTTCGCCATGCTGGTGACCACCATTGAGCGTGATCCTTATCTCGGCCGTATCCTGACGGGTCGGATTGAAAAGGGCATTGCGAAACCGAACATGTCGGTTTTCGCTCTGAGAAGTGGCTCCGGCATTGTCGAGAAAGGCCGTGTTACCCGTGTGCTGGCTGTGCGGGGCCTCAGCAGAGAGCCCGTGGACGAGGCGCGGGCGGGTGACATTGTCGCCATAGCCGGCCTGGAGCTTGCAACCGTCGCTGACACTATCGCGGACCCATCTGTCGACCAGCCTATCAGCGCCCTCCCCATTGACCCGCCGACCCTCTCTGTGCTTTTCGGCATCAATGACAGCCCTCTTGCTGGACGGGAAGGCACCAAGGTTCAGTCCCGCGTCATCCGGGAGCGACTGATGGCAGAGGCAGAGGGCAATGTTGCGATTCAGGTGCGAGACACCGAATCCAAAGACGCTTTCGACGTTGCTGGGCGCGGTGAACTTCAGCTCGGCGTCCTGATCGAGACAATGCGCCGCGAAGGCTATGAACTCTCGATAAGCCGACCCCAGGTGATCTTCCGCGACGGACCGAACGGTGAGCGGCAAGAACCCATTGAAGAAGTGACCGTCGACGTGGACGACGATTTCGCCGGTGTTGTGATTGAGAAACTGGCCGAGCGCAAAGGCGAAATGACCGACATGCGCCCCACTGGCGGCGGGAAGACTCGCATTCTCTTTGACGCGCCCTCGCGTGGCCTGATTGGCTATCACGGGGAATTTCTGACCGACACCCGTGGTACCGGCATCATGTACCGCGTTTTCAAGGAGTACGGGGACTACCGGGGTCCAGTGGAAGGACGGCGCAACGGCGTTCTGGTCTCCAACGGCGATGGAGATGCCGTTCCCTTCGCCCTATGGAACCTCGAAGAACGGGGCTTTTTGTTCATAACTTCGGGCGAAAAAGTCTACGAAGGCATGGTGATCGGCGAAAACGCCCGACCTGACGATCTGATCGTAAATCCTCTGAAAGCCAAACAGCTCACGAATATGCGGGCGTCCGGCAAGGACGACGCGGTTAAGCTGACACCGCCCCGGCGTCTCTCTCTCGAGCAGGCAATCGCCTATATTGATAATGACGAGCTTGTCGAAGTAACACCGGAATCGATCCGCATTCGAAAGCGTCATCTCGACCCGCATGAGCGGAAAAAGGCGGAGCGCGCCGCAAGTTAAGGTCCGCGCTTGCCCTACACCGAAGCCTGGCGTAAGTCATGATCACCTGTTGACAGAGGATCACCCATGAACGCCGCACCCAGTTCTCTAAGCACCGAAGAGGCGATATCGCTTGCCGATTTTGCCTGCACCCTCGCTGATGCGGCAGCAGAGGTCACGCTAAAGCATTTCCGATCTGACCTGGGCGTCGACAATAAGCTTGATGGAAATGAATTCGATCCGGTCACCATCGCTGACCGAGATGCGGAAACGGCGATACGCACGCTCATAGAAAAACATTATCCTCAGCACGGCATTCTGGGAGAAGAACACGGGACCAAAGAAGGTACATCACCGTTCAAATGGGTCCTGGACCCTGTCGATGGCACACGAAGCTTTATTGCAGGCGTCCCCTTGTGGGGCACGCTCATTGCCCTGAATGACGGGGAAAGGCCCGTTGTCGGCGTCATGGATCAGCCTTATACCGGCGAGCGATTTGTCGGACGACCAGGGCATGCTGAGTTTCATCGTGGGGGCACGCCCACAAAACTGTCCACGAAAGCCTGCCCAAGTTTGGCCGAAGCCATTCTGGGATGTACCGATCCGGCGATGTTCACAGACGCCGCTGAGATGGACGCATTTTCCGACGTGCGCTCAAAAGCGCGCCTCACACGATATGGGACGGATTGCTACTTCTACTGTCTGATAGCAGCAGGCCACGCAGACCTGGTCATCGAAGCCTCTATGCAGCCTTACGACATCCAGGCTCTCATCCCAATCGTGGAAGGTGCCGGCGGCATTGTCACTAATTGGAAAGGCGACGACGCTCAGAATGGCGGGCGCATCATAGCAGCAGGCGATAAGCGGGTTCATGCGGAAGCGCTGGAGATCCTCTCACGCGTGGACTGATGTTCTTTCAGCACCAGCACCAAGAATCTTGTCGGTAAAACCGTCGAAAGCCGTCCAGAAGACTTCCTGATATTGATCTTGTTCCATCAGGATTTCATGCTCGGCGTTTTCCACCAGCACATATTCGCCGTTGGGCAATGCGTCTGCGATCTGCCGAATGGAACCGCCGCGCACCAGCTTGTCGGCTCCCGCTTCAAACAGGAGGACAGGCACTGTAATCCGCGCGAGATAAGCCGGTTCCGCGATCTCATCAATCGACTTAAAAGCTTGCCGAACCCATCCGACCGTAGGTCCACCCAGTCCCAAACTGGGTGCTTTGGCCACCAGCTCTTTTTGGCGGGCGTGCCGATGCGGATCTGACGTCACAACATTCTCTTCAAAGCTTTCCTCGTCCACAGCCTTTGGTCCACTCCCCGGAGCGAAACTGGCGTATTTGCCGAACAGCGACAGAAGCGTCACCAGCCAGCGCGTCAGCTTCTCCATCAATGGACTGCCAACATTGATCCCCAACATGGGCGCGCTGAGGACAATACCGGCAAACCTTTCAGGCAGATTGTGGCCTGCTCTGAGCATAAGATTGCCGCCCATTGAGTGGCCAATGCCGATATACGGTTCAGGCATTTGTGGCTCGACCACCTCTTTCATGAACGCAACAAAGTCCGCATCGAAGGTTGCAAACTCATCCACGTGTCCTTTGCGCGGGTCATCGAGCATGCGTTGCGACAGTCCCTGCCCGCGCCAGTCAAAGGTCGCGACGGCAAAGCCTCTCTGGAGGAAGGCTGCGATCACCTCGAAATATTTCTCGATGAACTCGGTCCGACCGCCCGCCAGCACAATCGTCCCCCGGTTGGGCGCCGACGCATGGTCTGGCGACCATACCATCGTCCGCATCCGGGCGCCGTCTGGACAGACAAACCAGCCTGCTGAGCCGCCTGGCGGACAGGGAAGGTCCGGCGTCTCCACAAATACACCCATCAGATTTCCTCCCCGGGAAGACGAAAGGCGTTCGAAACGAGCGGCGCCAGTCTCAAGGCTACGGCAATATTTCCTTGTATGCGCATGTGTCCCTCACGAAAAGCGGTGGTCTGATCAAGTTCGAACCGGAGCATCTGGACATGTGTTTCAACAGTTAGCGAAACAACACAATCAGCATCTTCATCTTCCAAGGAGACACGATTCGCAGCACCGGCCCCATCGATCACCAGGCACCCGCAATCGGGATAGTCAAACTTCAGCACAGCACCGATGGGCGCTGAACCAGAAAGTTCCTGTTCTAAATAGGTTGCAAGTGCGGAAAGCAGCTGTTCAGGGGTCAGGTCTTCAAATGTCATACGCAATCATTTCTTATTGGTGCCCGAAAGGCCAGTCCCCATACACTCACCCATGGATTTTTGCCCCTTTTCAGTTAGGGTTTGCCCGACCAGAATGCCGAAGACATCTCAGGAAGGAAGAACCTGCCCATGAGTTGGGAAAATGAAGCTCGGGAGATCAAAGCCCGTCGAACCTTTGCGAAGCAACAGGGAGGTCCAGCAGGCGTTCAACGTCAACATGACAAGGGCCGTCTCACCATCAGAGAACGCATCGCCCATTTGGCAGACGACGACAGCTTCAAGGAATTGGGCGAAGGCGCAGGTGTTCCTGAGTTCAACGAAGATGGCAGCCTGAGAAACCTTCAGCCCGCCAACTATGTGCTGGGCTTCGCCAAGGTGAATGGGCGCCGCGTCATCATTGGCGGTGAGGACTTTACGTTGAAAGGCGGGTCGCCCAACCCTGCCGGCCTGCGCAAGAGCGTCTACGCTGAAGATGTCGCCATTGACTATAAAGTGCCGCTCATCCGCTTGCACGAAGGAGGCGGCGGCTCGGTGGCAGGCTCCAGCGGCAACAAACCCTCACGGCCCACCGGCGACCCTGTCTACGGCCGCTCGCGCTTCCTCTCAATTGCGAAAGTCATTGGGACGGTTCCTGTCGCCACAGCAGCCCTTGGGCCCGTGGCGGGCATGCCCGCGGCGCGACTGGTTGGCGCGCATTTCACCGTCATGGCTCGAAACGCGCAGGTCCTGATAGCTGGGCCGCAGGTGGTCAAACGGGCCCTAAACGAAGATCTCACCAAGGAAGAACTTGGCGGGCCGGACGTGCACACCAAAAGCGGTGTGGTCGACAACGTCGCCAAAGACGAAGAAGCGGCTCTGGACGAGATCGCCAGGTTCTTGTCCTACCTACCAGACAATGTCTGGCAACTTCCTCCATTTGTCGCATCTGATGACGACACAGATCGCATGGAGGAGAGTCTGATCGATATCGTTCCCCGTGACAGGCGCAAACCCTTTCAGATGCGGAAAATCCTTAAAGCTGTCGTCGACAATGGCAGTTTCTTTGAAATGACAAAGAAATATGGACCGTCGCTCATTACGGGTCTCGCGCGCCTGAACGGACATGCGGTTGGCGTAATCGGGAATGACTGCATGTACTATGCCGGCGCCATGACAGCGGAGGCGGCACAAAAGCTCCGTCGCTTTGTCGACATGTGCAACACATTCAATCTGCCCGTGCTTTCTTTTGTTGACGAACCAGGCTTCATGATCGGATCTGCGTCAGAAAAAGCGGGCACCATCCGCTACGGCACAGAAGCGATTGCAGCAGTGATGCAGAGCCGGGTCCCCTGGGCATCTGTCATTGTGCACAAGGTTTTTGGTGTTGCGGGCGCCGCCCATTTTGCGCCGGACGGCTTTGTCCTCTCATGGCCGTCAGCCGCGACGGGCGCACTACCTGTCGAAGGTGGCGTCGCCGTTGCTTTTGCACGCCAGATTGCTGAAGCCGACGATCCCGAGGCGCTTCGGGCCGAGATCGAGGAAAAACTCGCCGCCTCCCAATCGCCCTTCCCGCGGGCAGAAGGGTTTTCGGTCCACGAGCTCATCGACCCAAGGGAAACACGGCCACGGCTCATCGAATGGCTGGAATGGGCCCAAAATGGCAGAGAGCTCAGCCTTGGCCCCTACCTCACCACCATGAGGCCCTAGCATGACCCAACACGGACCAATCCAGGCAAACGCCCAGGCACACAACCCCAACAATTTGCCAATGCGGGTTGCCGCCACTTATGACCGCGTGATCGGTGCAAGCCTCGCCCGGGCCTGGGAAAATGTTCTTGATTGGGAGCATCTCCCTCATCTTCACGAATCCAGCTTTTCATCGCTTGAGCTTGAAGATGCGGGCTCTTGGGGCTGGCGCGCCCGCACCAAAGGTGTGCCAGAGGAGACGAGCCCCGAGACTCGGATCGAACTCGTTGTAGACCACCCCAACAGTCGCTACGTGTCGCGCACACTCGAGGGCGGGCTGCCGGGCATGGAAATCTGGACACACTTCTCGAAAGTTGAAGAGCACAAGACGCAGATAAAGGTCGAGTTTCATATTCCCCATGTTGACGAAGATGGGGCCGCCAAACTCGGCGGTCTCATGGTCGGTCTCTATGAGACCTTGTGGGACGAAGATGAACGTATGATGGTGGATCGCCAGGCTGCTTTAGACGCGAAAGCGGCGGCCGCCCGGTACGACGCGAAACCTGAGATCGATCTTGGCGACGTCGAAGCCCTATCAGGCAAGCTTCCGCTTACGATTGAGCTCGAGGGAAAGGCCGTAAACATCGTCCAAATCGATGGCAAGCTGCATGCCTACAGCGCCGAATGTCCACATATGCTGGCCCCGCTTTCTGACGTCGCAATGGATGACGACGGATGTGTGACCTGCCCGTGGCACGGGTACCGATTTGATATTCGGACGGGCAAATCCCTCGGGAAAGAGCAATTGCGCCTCGCTGACATGTGCTCAATAAATGTCAACTCAAGCGGCCACGTCATCCTAAAAGCAACATAAGTAAAAAAAACACCGTTTAGACCCAAAATATCAGTCTTGCACCTGCACTGATCGTGGTCGTCCGTCTTGCGGCCAGACGCAGATCGCTGCATTCTTGGCAGGGATGAATTCCGGGGAATGGGGTATTTAATGAAACATAGCAATGTAGTGTTTGGCGCAGTTCTGATGGCCATGACGCTGGTTCCTGCCGGTGCATCAGCCAACGACTCCGGCTCAATTAGAGCTCTTGAGGAATGGTATGGCGGGTTCCGCGCGATACTCGCCTTCACAGATAGCGACGATCCGACACTGGCCAATCCTCCTGCTGTTGGGACCTTCGGCCAAAAGAACGATGGCGCCGAAGTGAATGGCGGACCAGGTTTCATGATCGGCTACAACTGGGCCAAGGACTATGACCTGCCCATACGTACAGAGCTTCAAGTTGACTATAGGGTGCGCCACGACGCCGACAGCCGGCTCTTCGTGAACCCAGCGCAATCTTTTGACTATGACCTAAACATTGACTCGCTCGATGTCATGATCAATGTCCTCTACGACTTCGAGACAGGTTCCTGGTGGCAGCCCTATGTAGGAGCTGGCGTGGGGTGGTCACACCTTGAAGCAGAGGGCTCCCGTCGCAACACACTGATTGCGAGCGAGGAAAACTTCGATGGAACTGCAGATGAGTTTGCCTGGTCGCTCCAGACCGGGGTTATGTTTGACGTGATTGACAGCTTCGCGCTTGAACTTGGGTATCGCTATGTTTCTCTCGGAGACATCACACCGGACGCTGTTTCAACCGGTGACCAGATCAGTTTGGACGGTCTTGAATCCCATGAACTGATTATCGGGTCGGTCTTCAAATTTTAAAGCCAAAGACCACTCAAGCAAAAAACCCCCGCTCAATGAGCGGGGGTTTCTTCTGAGCCGATTTGCTCAACGATAGGCAGTATGCAGAACCCGTCCGGTACGCGCACAAACATTGAGCGTGACATCTCTGCCGCGACGGTCACGGGCACCCACTTGGTAGTAATCATCATGACGCGTTACATGCCCAAAGTTGGTGTAGTGCTGCTCACGCAAACCAGACCGCCAGTGGTCAAATCCGCGAACCTGATGACGCAGATAGTTTGGGCCATTATAGCGGCGCGCCTGGTTGACTGAGAGAACACGGCCATTGCGTGCGTTTGTGACGATCCGCACAGGGTCACCATGTCGATTCAAGCCGCGCACGATATAGGTGCGACCATCTCGGACGACACGGTCAAATCCGCTATACCCTCTATTCCGCAATCCGCGCAGAATGCGGGGAATAGGCTTGCCATTCGTTGCATAGTGGCTGCCCGCGCGATCACGACGAACATCAAAGATCTCGCCCGTATGTGCATTCGCTTTCGCGGTGACATAGCGGCCGCCGCGACCTACACCTTCGATTGCATAGACACGGCCATTACGCTTCAGACGAACGGACGTCACCCGGCCGCCTGTGTCGCGCTGTATTTGGCGAACAAGACGGGCAATCGGAATAATTCGACGCTGATTCTGCCAGCCATGGTCTTGACGATGATGGCGGTCGCGGGAGCGATAAGACGCATCCGTGTGCGTGATGACCAGCTGACGCAGAACATCCTCAAAAGAAAGGTGGCGGGCGGTCTCGTGCCCGGCCTGAGCGGGAGCTGCAAGCAGCAAGGGGGCGGTGAGACCGGCAACAACAAGGAACTTTTTCATGTGACTTCTCCAGAACAGATAGAACAGAACCAAACGGTGAAGCCCATTCTGCAGATCGGCGCTGAACCAAGTCTGGGACCAAGATTCATCTAAGGTTTAGGTCCCGTTCACCTACTGCTCATAAAGAAAGGCCCCGATAAGTCGGGGCCTTAGGTGAAGTTCGGCGAGAGTTTTTGAAACGTCAGTGCGGGTGGTGGTGGTACCGGACAAATTTTCCGGTCGTTGCGTTGACCCGAAGCCACACAAAGGAACCCGCGCTGTGCCGCGCCCTGACGACATAATAGCCGTTCCGCAGGACCGGGTTGCCGAAATGCGAATAGCGCGCCCGAACCAGTGCACCGCGCCAATGGGCGAATGCCCGAACCGGGGCATGGTAGTGCCGCACATGCGCGCGACGATGAACATGCACAATCGGCGGTTTGGCGTCACGCACCGCGTTAACCGACGAAACAACATGCGCTTCAGCAGGTACGATGCTCAAAAGTGGAAGTACGACAGCCCCCAGGGCCATAAGCTTTTTCATGATCTCAATCCTTAGATATCAATCACCCCTATGGCACCGACATTAGCGAGAGTGGTCTAAATTGAACCTGACTGGCCTGTTCATCCGCCGTTCATGCGGATGGCTCGGACCAGCTATCCGCCGAGGAAAAGACGGCCAACATCCGGGTTTTCCAAGAGCGCAGGCCCATGGTCAGCGATGGCAACGCGCCCTGACACCAGCACGTAGCCTATGTCAGCAAACGCCAAGCCCTTTTTGGCATTCTGCTCAACCATGATGATGGTTTTACCGTCGCGCTCCTTGAGGTCACCCAGGATCTCAAAGACCATGTCGATATAGCGCGGCTCCAAACCAATCGACGGTTCGTCCACAAGCAGAACCTTGGGGTCCATGATCAAAGCGCGGCTGATCTCAAGCAACCGACGCTCCCCCCCGGATAGGACGCCCGCCCTATCACTGCGCCGCTGCGCTAGACGGTCGTAGCGCTCAAAGACACGTTCAGCCGCTTCTTTGGCCAAAGAAGGATTGGGAAGGAGATACCCGCCCATCAGGAGGTTTTCCTCCACACTCATATCGGGAAAGACAGAATTGTCCTGAAGAATATAAGCGATACCCGCGTCCCTAAGCCGTTCACTTGGACTGCGTTCGACGACATTGACCCCATCAACAGCGATACTGCCGCTGAAAATATTGGTGAAGCCGAAGATCGAATGAAGGATCGTCGATTTTCCGGCGCCATTCGGGCCCACAAGACAAAGGCTCTGCCCTGCGCCGACGGCCAAGTCTATCTCATGGAGGATCTCCATGCGTCCATAGCCCGCCGTCAGCCCCTTGATCTCCACGAGAGGGTCGTCTCCTGCGAGCTCTAGAATCTTGTCGCCTGAGACTGACAATCCCAGTGCCGCCGCTTCGTCAGCGACCGCATCAACGGAGAGCACCGTGTCGGTGGAGCCGTCACCATACCCGCTGATGGATTGGGTATCTTTGTCACTCATGCGCTCGCCCCCAGATAGGCTTCGACGACACGCGGGTCATTGCGCAACTCGTCTGGGGTGCCCTGCGCCAAGACGTCACCATGTGCCAGACAGGTAATATGCTCGGCGAGATTCATGATCACCCGCATATTGTGCTCAATCACAAGGAGGGTCACACCCAGCTCTTTGTTGGCCCGGATCAGACGATCAATCAGCCCGTTAATGAGGGTTGGGTTTACCCCGGCCGTAGGTTCATCAAGCAGGAGAAGCTTGGGCTCACTCATGAGGGCCATGGCGAACTCCAACAGCTTTTGCTGACCGAAACTGAGCGACCCGGCCCGCAGGAAACGTTTTGACCCGAGCCCAACAAAATCAAGAAGTTCCTGCGCGCGAACATCGACATGTTCCGAAAAGCCGGAGAGCATCGACCAAACGGATTGTCTCGCATCAGGTGCGCTGATGCGCATGTTCTCGACGCAGTTCATGTCGGCGTAGATACGCGTCTGCTGGAACGTCCGGACAAGCCCGAGCCGCGCAATCGGCGGAACTGTCATCTGAGAAATTTCCTGCCCGTCAAATCGAATTGAACCGGAGTCGATGGGATGCGCACCCACGATGGAGCTAAAGAGCGTCGTCTTGCCGGATCCGTTTGGTCCAATCAGGCCCGCAATATCGCCTTCATTGACCGTGAGCGAAACATTTTGGTTCGCTACGACGCCACCAAAGGTTTTCGTAACATTCTCTACCTCAAGAAGCGCGCTCATGCTCGCTCCTCCACCTTCTCGCCAAACCACTCCGGACGACGTTCGCGCAGCGTCCCCAGGATGCCGTTGGGAAAGAACACGACAATCCCCACAATCAAGAGCCCGAGTGCCACCCGTTGCCAGCCGAGAAGGTAGGTCCAGAAAAGCTCCTGGGTAATGTGGAATACAACGGCGCCAATGACCGGACCCCAGAGGGTACCCTTGCCCCCTAGGATCGCCATCAGGACCATCCAGACCCCAAACGTCGCGCCGGCAAACGCAACATCACGGGGATCGATAAAGCCCAAAAGATTGCCGGCAATGCCGCCGCCGATACCAAGAAAGAATGCAGAGACAGCCCAGGCGAAAGACTTGATCTGGGTTGTCTGGAGACCCATCGCTTCCGCTTTGTCTTCATCGTCCCGAATGGCGTTGAGGGCGAGCCCGAACTTGGTTGCATACAGCGCCCGAAGTACAAAGAAGGTAACGACCGCGAGCGCAAACATCAGGAAATAAAAGAACAGTTCCCGTCCCCCAAGGTCCGTCGGATAAAGCGGCGGCACCATGCCGGACCCGGCCCCGACATAATCCCAACCGCCCGCAATCTCACCGGCTGTGATGCCAAGTCCCAGCGTACCGATCGCAAAATAGTGACCGCGCAGGCCCAGCATCCCGAACCCGAGAAAGATAGCGACCAATGACGCCAGGAATGCGGAGAAGGCGAGGCCGATGGCGAGACCGGTAAAATAGTCGAACCCCAGGTCGCGCTGAAGAACAGCGCAGGCATAGGCGCCAATCCCAAAAAAGAGAATATTGCCAAAGGAATTGTATCCCATCTGGCCACCCAGCGTGTCCCAGGTGAGGGCAAACACAACCATGAGCCAGAGCATTGTGAGCTGTGTCGCAAACTGCGGCAGCAAGAACGGAGCAACCAGCGACAGAAAAAGGCCGCCGCCAATCAGCGAAGCTTTTTGCACTGAGGTCATTCCAGATACTCCCGCTTGCGCCGAAGCCAGAAATTCCGCGCGACCAGGATGATCACCATAAGCGCAAAGACGAATGCAATTTGGTATTCGGCACCCAGCACAAAGCCGGCAATATTTTCAAGCGCGCCGAGCCCAAGGCCCGCTGTGATCACGGCAACAATGTTGCCAAGCCCGGCGACGATGACCACCAGGAACGAACGAACCGTATAGGGAAGCCCAATATAGGGGTGAATGGTCCAGGCCATAACAACCAGACTGCCCGCCGCACCACACAGCGCAGCATTGAGCGCGTAGGTCGCTGCATAGACCCTGTCCGTATCAATCCCGAGGATGCGGGCCGCGCGCGCATTTTGGGCTGTAGCGCGAATGGCTTGCCCCAACCGGGCTCTTTTCAAGAACGCCCAAAGGACCAAGCCGACAAGCAGCGCCACAAAAAACGCCACCAGCTTGATTTCCGCCAGGACAATCTGGCCGTCAAAGAGGACGAGCGTGCCCAGGCCCGTTTCCAAAGTGCGAATATCGGCGCCGAATATCTCGTTCGACAATTGCTGCAGGATAATCGACAGGCCAAATGTCGCGAGCAATGAAACAAACAAATCGCGATCAACCACGCGAAAGATAACAAGACGGTAGAGGCCCCACCCCAACACAAACAGTGCCAGCGCTGCGAGGGGTATGGTGAGAAGCGGCGGCACCCCAAGCCCAGCCGCTGTGAGGGCAACGAACCCGCCAAGCATCACAAATTCCCCTTGAGCGATATTGATGATGCCAAGAACGCCCCAAACCAAAGCCATCCCGAAGGCTGCGAGCGCAAACACCGCCCCAATCATCAAGCCATTGGCGACAAGGTCCGCACCAAGCGCGGGGTAATCAAAAAGAAGGACAAAGTTTTCAAACATGGACGCTGATCAACGCTCCGACCAACGAGGAGTCGGGTGCCGAAATTCGGCCTCCGAGGCGTCGGAAGGATACACAACGCGGTACTCCCCATCCTGAACCTGAAAAAGAACCATAGGCTTGGCAATATTCCGCCCTGTTTCATCAAAATTGATGCCCCCATAGAAGGTCATCATGTCCGTCTCGGCGAGGGCGTTTCTTACCTCGAGCGGATCAAAAGAACCGGCGCGCTCAAAAGCATCAGCAAACACCATGACAGCGGCAGCAGACTCCGCCGACTGATAAGGCGGTGCGTAATCATAGGTTTCTTCAAACAGGTCCGCGAAATCCCGTGCTGACCCAAACAAATCGTCTGAGTAAGAAAGGCCGGGCGCCCATTGGGACGCACAAAGTGCAAATTCAGCTTTGTCGCCGAATTTCTCGATGACCTGCGCCGCATCACAATGGGTCAGAGCCAGCATCGGGACATCAATACGACTGTCTGCAATCTGCCGAATGGCAAGTGCAGCGCCTTTTGCATGGCCTGACACAACCAGCAAGTCGGGGCGCAGCGCGCGCACCTTGGCAAGCGTCGCGGACATGTCGTTCAGTTCAGGCGGCAGTTTGTCGTCAATCACGACACGCATTCCCAGGCGTTCCGCATCTGCGATGACACCCGTTCGAACATCCTGCGAGAAGGGATCATTCTCCATTGCCATGCCGACCCGCAATGTCTGGCCCTCATCAGCCGTCTCGGCCGCGAGTGCGATGGCTCCCTGCAGGTATTGTTCTGTGGTCGACAGGACAGCGAATAGATATTTGTACCCCTCCCGAAAGAGAGAGATCGAAGCGCCATTGGCTTCGACCATGGGAATCCCATATTTCTCGGTGATCGGCGCCATGGCCCTGGTAAGCCCCGAAGAATAGGGTCCCAAGATAAATGTCACGCCATCCTGCTGAATCAAGCGCTCAGCAAGCTGAGCACCGCGGGCGGGTGTCGACTCGTCGTCATAATAAATGATCGCGAGCTTGTAGGCTCTGTCGCCCACTGTCACCCCGCCGGCCGCGTTGATCTGCTCTACAGCCAGATCATAACCCTTCCGCGTATAGGCACCGTTGGTCGAATATTTGCCAGTCAGCGAGATCGCGGCTCCCAAATAGACCGTATCCCCCTCAACTTTTGCGTGCGCGGCAACGGCCATCGCACCCATCAGCCAGGCGCCGATCAGAGCCACACCGAACTGCTTCAACACATTCCCCAATTTCATTGTGTGGATCTCCAAAAACACGCGGGCAAAGCGACATATTAACCACCCCCCTCAGAGCATCAATGGGCTGGTTTTTCAAGCACTCAAAGGGTTGAAAGCCGGAAAACCACCACTTATGTCAATTGAACCGGGGTGCCGAATATCGGGCTCCGGACCAATGTTAACCGGCGTGCTGCCACTGAAAATGGAGCCGCTAGGGCACGAGATGCCCGACCACGACATCGCTTATGAAAGGATGTGAAGATATGCGTACGTTTGATTTTTCCCCCCTTTATCGCTCAACAGTCGGATTTGACCGAATGGCATCGCTGCTCGATGCGGCCGCCACTGATACCGGCAATGGCTATCCGCCTTACAACATTGAGCGAACCGGTGACGCCTCCTATCGAATAACCATGGCCGTTGCAGGCTTTGGAGAGAGCGACATCTCAGTCGAAGCTCAACAGAACAAACTCACAATCACGGGCAAGAAAGAAGCCGCCGAGGACGATCAGGTAAAATACCTGCATCGCGGCATCGCAACCCGCAGCTTCCAGCGGCAGTTTGAACTCGCCGACTATGTTGAAGTCAAAGGAGCCGCTCTGGAGAATGGTCTGCTTCATGTCGATCTTGCGAGAGAAATTCCCGAGGCAATGAAGCCGCGGACGATTGCGATCAACCAGACCAACTCAACCCAACCATCTATTGAAGGCAAGGTTGATTCCGAAGCGGCATAGAGCTGCCCATTTGTTTTGGCCATTGCAGGAAGGCGCCCCAGATCGGGGCGCCTTTTTTGTTTTCACACCCTAGGCCGGTCAGATGATCAATTTGGTTAACAGAGGTCTAACATGCCGCGAGCCAACAGCGTTCCAGCCATTTTTTCCGCAATCACAAGCGCGGTTTTAAGACATAGTTCACAGCCCATACCTAATCTTTGAGCAGTTTAAGTCAAAGGCGACGGTGGCTGTTATCAATGGGTGAAACAAGAAAAGCGCAGTTCGCGCCGCGCACTCTATTGCTAGCGTTCGTGGGAATCGCTTTCTCTGCTGTCCTGCTGCTGACCATCGTCCCGATCGCCACCATACACATTCTGGCACACGATCTGGCACTCATTGGTCCAGGCGGCGCTTGGACCCACGCCCAATCCTTGCTGCTTGTCGCGGCTGCGAGCTTCACTTTGGCGCTCACGGTTGTGGCAACCCTCGTTTACTTCTGGAAAAAGAGCTTCCTAGCGCCGCTGCGGGAAGTAACCGAGTTGCTCATCCAAAACGGGGGTCTTGATGAAGACGAACAGGCATCATTGCTCAGCGGCGACTTTACGGCCACTGCACGAATATTGGCCGACGCATTCACCCAATCAAAATCTGCAAAACATGAAGCAGAACGGTTTCGTCTGGTCGCTGAGGCAATCGATCATTCTGTCCTTATGACTGACATCGAAGGATACCTCGTTTGGACCAACCCCAGTTTTACTGCGATGACGGGTTATACTTTGGAAGAGGTTATCGGCCGGAAACCAGGTCACTTCCTTCGCGCACCAGAGAGCGAACCTTCAACCATTGCAGCCATCGACCGTCACATTCGGTATCACAAAGGCTTGGATACTGAAGTCCTCAATATGACAAAAGACGGAAAGCGGTTCTGGGCGCAGTTAGAGATCAGGCCCGTGCTGGACGCCGACGGCAAAGCCATAAATTTTATCGGCATTGAACGCGACATCACTGAGGACAAACGGACCGAAGCAGCCCTCGAAGCGAACCGTGTCGAACTGCAACAACGCATCAATGACCTACAGAGCGCCAAGGGTGAACTAGAAGCTGAGCGGGTGAAGCTCGCGATGTCCGCAGACGAACTTTCCGCGGCCAAAGACGCCGCCGAACAGGCTAACCGCGCCAAGTCCGAGTTCCTAGCGACGGTGAGTCACGAACTTCGCACGCCAATGAACGGTGTTTTGGGCATGGCGGAGCTTTTGATTGATAGTGATCTCAATGCAGAACAGCGTGATCACGCATCAGCAATCAAAGATTCCGGCGAAAGTCTGCTGGTCCTGCTCAACGATATTCTCGACCTCTCCCGTCTGGAGGCCCAGGGCCTGGAACTCGAGAACGTTCCCTTCCGGCTTTCAGACACGGTGGCGGCCGTAACTGATGTTATGAGGGCCAATGCGAATGACCGCGGGCTGGAGCTCACCACTGAGATTTCTCCAGAAGCACCCGAGAGTGTCGTGGGCGATCCGACAAGGCTTCGCCAGATCCTGTTCAATCTCACAAGCAACGCAATCAAGTTTACCGAACGCGGAAGCGTTGGTGTCTTTGTGAGCCCCGACACCCAAAAGGGTGATGAATTCATAAGGATTGACGTCACGGACACCGGGATCGGCATCTCGAAAGAAGCGCAAGCACGCCTCTTCGAGCGATTTTCGCAAGCCGACAGTTCGATTTCGCGGACTCACGGGGGCACCGGCTTAGGACTAGCGATCTGTCGCGAACTGTCGCGGCTCATGGGTGGAGAGATATCGGTCGAGAGCACGCCTGGTAAGGGAAGCAAATTCACGATCTCTGTCCCTCTGGCACTACCAGAGAAAGGCAGAGCCGGCCTTGCAACAGACGACCTGCGCAAACAACAAGTTTATTCCGACACATCATCAAAGAGCTGGCGAATCCTGGTGGCCGAAGATCAACCGATCAACGCCAAACTCATCACGGCAATCATGGGACGTTTGAATCATACGCTGACCATCGCGCCAAATGGTGTGGAAGTGATCAAGGAGCTTCGACAGGCCGAATTCGATCTGATCCTCATGGATATCCAGATGCCGGAAATGGATGGCATCCTCGCAACCAAGGTGATCAGAAGCTCGGATGAGCCTTGGCATGACATTCCCATCATCGCGCTAACAGCACATGCTATGGCCGGCACCAGGGACACCTATTTGCAAGCAGGCATGAATGGGTTTGTCTCTAAGCCGATCAGCATTGATGCATTGGTTCACGAGATCAATACCGTCATGACCGACGGTGGCGCGCACCCGGATGTTCAGGAACAGCATGACAGCGAAGCAATCACCAACAATCCGACGCAGGCAGAAGATGCACCGATGCCGACCGCTGACGAAGAGGCCTTCCTCTCGGACATGTTGAGTGAGCTCAGTGAAAGTGACGGACAGTCTGCAGCTTGATTGCCAGGGTTCTGGCTTGTCGCCTAGGCACCACCGTGAAGACCACGCAAGGACTCGACGATTTTGTGGCCTGTCTCCCCACCGTCGCCCACAATGCCCTTGTCAACCACGCGTCCCAAAACCTGCACATGTTGTCCAATAATCTTCAGGTCGCGCACACAGATTTCATCGCCCTGTTCTCGAAGCAGGTCACAGAGCGACGCCGCTATTGATGTCACCAGATCATACCCAAATGATCCAGCTTGACCTTTGAGGTTGTGCGAAAGAGCGAAGAGGTCTTCTAACGTCGATTTGTCAGGGTTGGTTGAGTCGACAGCACCAAATATCCCAGCAAGCTGATCAGCATCTGCACGCAGCTGGTCCGCATATTCGCCTTTGAGGGCGTTTATGGCTGCTTCCGCCTGCGCTAGTCGGGCGGCGCGTGAATCTCTGCTGGTGGCGTCTGCCATGTGCGTCCCGCTTCAAAACAAACTCGTTTGAACGCTAAGCTTAGAAGAACGCTCTTAAAAAGCTCTGAACACCAATATTTGGCTAAAAACAGGAGAAAAGGAGCCCGGCTTTGATGGGCCGGGCACCTCAATCGATTAGGAAAAACGCTGTTTGATCAGATGATCGACGGACACAACGCCCGGACCGCGCGCCATGATGTAGAGCAAAACGCCTGCCCAAAGAAGATGAAGCGACCAGGCACCGGGATAAACGAAGACCTGAATGACGAGTGTCATCACAAGCAATGCAGCCGCGCTAAACCGGCTCGCCAATCCCAGCACGAGCAGGATCGGGAAAAAATGTTCTGCATAGGTTGCCATATAGGCAGCCACATTGTGAGGAATAAGCGGCAACGCGTATTCATACTCAAAGAGAAAAAAGGTGCTGGGCTTCAACGTAAGAAGTCCGTCGACCTTCGTTCGCGCCGACGTCCAGAACACCATGGCGATACTCACCCGCATCGCGAGTTCAAAGACGACCGACGGGATGCGATCAAACAGACCGATGGCCCACTCGACCAATGAGGAGATTTGTCCGACAGGATTTGCGTTGCTCTGTATTTCGCTCATGTGTTGATTCCATGCGTTAGGGGCGGATCAGACGGGCAATCCCGCCACCGCTGACAAGTAAGTGGAGAATTTGACCAAGCTCAAAGTCGCTCTGAATGCCTGCTGCAACCGTCGCTGCGGTGCCGAATGTTTGCCCGTCCTTTAACGCACCGATGAAAGCGATAGCACCTTCATCAATTCTGTGTGCAGCAACGGTAAAGTTGGTTCTGAGAACGAGCACCGATTCTGCGTCTTGGCTGACTCCAACTGAGGCAGGATCCTGCCCAGGCTGGTGTGCCTGCCAAAGCGATAAAACTGGAAAGCGCGACTGAAGCGCTTCGAGGGACGAGTGGAGTTCAAATCTCACTTCGGGCATTTCTTCCGCCCGAATGGCTGCGAGCTCCTCGGGCGTCACCGGGCGATCGTCTGCAGCGTGGTAGCAGCGGAGCCGCATCAACTCGAAACGGGCCACATCGCTTAGATAGGGCAACGATGCGACAGGCGGAAACCGATCAAGGAAGTCCGGCAAACCATCGCCAAAGCCGATCAACGTTCCCCGCTCCGGCATATGATCCCGAAGAAATTCACGCGCCATCGCACGGAAGAATTCCTGTCCCACCAGTTGAAGGACAACGGGAAATGCTAGCTCAAGCCCGTCGATCAGGCTTGCGTAGATATTGTTGCGGTAAACATCCACTCGGCGTTCCAAGGGAATTGGATCGGCGGCAACGATGGAGTCAGCAACAACGGGCCCACCACGCAAAGCGGCACCGAAGGTATCCTGGAATTCACGCAGGGACGACATCGTCATGCCTCCTGCCGAGAAATAGATCGCTTTGTCGCAACCGAGCATCGGCCTTGTCGGCTTCCGCTTTCAATACCGTCCATGACGGCACATTGGTGTCCCACTCAACGAGAGTAGGCTTAGGCCCAACACGGTCGATCAACCGCCCAAACAAGTTCCAGACATCCCCAGCCACCGCTGAACCATGATCATCAATGCGGAGCTTTGCGCCATTGATCTCTTCAATCGCGTGTCCTGCGACATGGATCTCGCCAATGAGATCCGCAGGGATCACATCGATATAGGAAACCGGATCGAACCCATGATTGCAGGCAGACACAAAAACATTGTTCACATCGAGCAGGAGACCGCACCCGGTCCTAGCCGCAAGCGCGATGAGAAATTCGGGCTCTTCCATCACGTCACCCTCGAAGCTCAGGTAGGTGGACGGGTTCTCGACAAGCACCTGCCGGTTCAGGGCCGTCTGCATCTGATCAACATGCTCGCTCATCACTTGGAGCGCTTCTTCGGTCAACGGCAAGGGCAGCAGGTCATTCAGGAAGTCACCTTGGTGCGTTGCCCAGGCAAGATGCTCTGAGACAAGAGCCGGCTCATATCGCTCGACCAGCGACGCAAAGCGTGCAAGGTGCTCCGGGTCCAATGGTTCGACGCCGCCGAGCGACATACCCACACCATGGAGCGACAGGGGATAGTTCTGACGGATTGCGCCAAGATAGGCATGAGGACTGCCGCCCTCTCCCATATAATTCTCGGGATGAACCTCAAACCAGCCAATGTCCGGCTGCGACTCGAGGATCGTTGTGTAGTGGTCAGCCTTCAACCCGACCCCGGCACGGGCCAGGATCGGGTCGGGCTGATATGCCGGATGATTGGTCATTGGGGACGTTACCGGGAGGGGCACCCGGCACCTTTCATCCAGCCAGCACTTAGGGGCGTTCGATTTCGTCGAGGCTGCCCTTGCCGTGGGGCGTGTCGATCGATGTGCAGGTTCCGGCAGGAACCAGCTTCCAGGCATTGCCCTGATAGTCGATGGTCGACGTGCCAGCGCAAGAGGTGCCTGGACCAGCCGCACAATCATTGGCGCCGGCGAGGGAGATGCCGTAGCACTTTTCCATGCCGGAAGGTGTGGCGGCAGATACAGGTGCAGTTGCGAGCGTCAAAGCAGCGCTCATAGCGCCTGCAAGAACGAGGGCTGAAGTAGCAGACTTGTTCATAGATGGTCTCCAATTGAGTTTTTCGGTTTTTGTTCGAATGGACCCCGGCTCGACGAACATGCGTCGCGTCGGTCTTGTGGCTAAGAGAATGGGGACGAACCCTCTCAACTGGAAATCACGAATACGCGCCTCCAGTCACGATCTTGTTCACCGCCCTGTGATCCCAAAAGCGGCAGAAAACCTATCCAGAACGACGTCGGAGTCAGGCTGCACGTGAGCCGCAGTGACCGCCCATCGGCAAGGCAGAACAACCTGATCGAGCACCGGACACGTGAACTGAGCCTCCCCACCCGGATCTTCGCTCGCCGGAGAAGGATTCGCCCCAGGGCTGAGAAAAAACCCATCTGGCGCCATTTTGAGCCCCAGAACGCCAACCTTATGTGTGACAAATTGCATTTGGACCTGCTTGATCAGCATAAGTTGTTGAAAAACATATAGTTTTTATAGGTCAACAAGACTGACTTACTCTCTTGATCCATCCCCCCCTTATCTGGCAATATCCCCTCCGCTCCGGACCTGCGGACGGAGCTTCCTAGCGCTCAGTCAAGCGGCGGCGCGCGAAGGGTAAGCGCCTGGCCCAGGCGCAATTAAGTACAGGGCGTCCAGCAGAAAAGCCCGCCAGATGGCGGCACTGCACCGGACACGTGGCAGAGCGTTGTGATCCAACCCCCTGTCGCGCGTTTTTCGCGGGATGTACGCCGTGAGACGGCAAACGGTTAAGCATGAGCGCGCGGTCCGCGCGAAAGTGCTCAGCCACGGATTTTGAGAATGCTCGCCAGGCAATGCACTGAACTGGCCGGCAGGATCAGACGACGAATTTAGGTTGGGATGGCAAAGCGTATGACTAAGAACCAGACAAGCACAGGTTCAGCTCCAGAAGCACCGGCAGACGACACACGGGTCAAAACCGTGCGCCCAGCAGGTCTTCCGGCTGCGCAAGGTCTTTATGACCCAGCAAACGAGCATGACGCCTGCGGCATTGGCTTCGTGGCGAACATCCACAACCGGAAAAGCCACGACATGATTGCGAACGGCCTCAAGATTCTGGAGAATCTCGAGCACCGCGGCGCTGTCGGCGCCGACCCCAAGGCGGGCGACGGGGCTGGCATTCTGATTCAAATGCCAGACGCCTTCATGCGAAAAGTCGCTAAAGCAGAACAAATTGAGCTGCCAGAGGAAGGCGCCTATGGCGTTGGATTTTTCTTCCTGCCTAAGGACGCTCCTGCCCGCGCCAAGATTGAAGCCCTTGTCGAAGACATGATTGCAGCAGAAGGCCAAACACTGCTGGGCTGGCGCGATGTTCCTGTCGACAATTCCGATCTCGGTTACTCTGTTCTGCCGACCGAGCCATTCCACCGCCAGGTCTTTGTCGCTCGCGGCGCCGAGACTGCGGACCAGGATGCGTTCGAGCGCAAGCTCTATGTCATTCGTAAGCGCGTCGAATTGGGTGTGGACGCATTAGGCGACGAAGACGCAGCAAGCTTTTTCTACGTGCCGTCCTTTTCATCGCGCACTGTCAACTATAAGGGCATGCTTCTCGCAGCCCAGGTGGGCGAATACTACAAAGACCTTCAGGACGAAGAGATGGTCTCAGCACTCGCGCTGGTCCATCAACGCTTTTCAACCAACACGTTTCCAACCTGGAGCCTGGCCCATCCATTCCGCCTGATCTGCCACAATGGAGAGATCAACACCAAGCGCGGCAACGAAAACTGGATGTTCGCGCGCCAAGGCTCGATGGCGTCCGACATCCTAGGCGACGATCTAAAGAAGCTTTATCCCGTCATCCCAGAAGGCCAATCGGACACGGCTGCCTTTGACAATGCGCTGGAGCTGTTGGTTGCCGGGGGCTATTCCCTCTCGCATGCGATGATGATGCTGATCCCGGAAGCCTGGGCCGGCAACCCTCTCATGGGCAAAGATCGCCGCGCGTTCTACGAATACCACGCTGCCCTGATGGAGCCGTGGGACGGTCCGGCAGCGGTCGCCTTCACAGACGGCCGTCAAATTGGGGCGACCCTTGATCGGAACGGCCTTCGCCCTGCACGCTACTACGTCACCGACGATGGCGATGTGATGATGGCGTCTGAAATGGGCGTACTGCCGCCGGAAGAAAGCACCGTCACCCAGAAGTGGCGCCTGCAGCCCGGCAAGATGCTGCTGATCGATCTGGAAGAAGGTCGGATCATCGGTGATGACGAGTTGAAGACAGAACTGGCGGCCTCTCACCCCTATCAGGAATGGTTGGATCGCGGTCAGTTGGTCCTGGAAGATCTTCCAGATCCAAAGAGCACCGTCACACCTCGCATTCATGCCGAGCTGCTGGATTGCCAGCAAGCATTTGGCTACACGCAGGAAGACCTGAGCCTCCTCATGGCACCGATGGCCGAAACCGGCCAGGAGGCCATTGGCTCAATGGGGACGGACACCCCTATCGCAGCGCTCTCCGGACACTCCAAGCCTCTCTACAACTATTTCCAGCAGCTATTTGCGCAGGTGACCAACCCGCCGATTGACCCCATTCGGGAAGAGACGGTGATGTCGCTGGTATCTCTCATCGGCCCGCGCCCGAACCTGCTCGAACTGCATTCCGCAGGCGATCAAAAGCGGTTGGAAGTCCGCCAGCCTATTCTCACAAATGGCGACCTGGAAAAGATCCGCACCATTGGAGACATTCCGGACAATAACTTCCGCGCCTTCACACTCGACATGACCTATGACGCGTCTGAGGGTGCCGAAGGCATGGAAGCCGCACTGAAAGCGCTCTGCGCAGAAGCGGAGAAAGAAGTTCGCGCCGGCGACAACATCATCATTCTCTCTGACCGTGCAATTTCAGCCGAACGCATCGCAATTCCTGCGCTCCTCGCGACCGCGGCCGTGCACCATCATCTGATCCGCAAGGAATTGCGGACAGCCGTAGGTCTCGTCGTCGAAACAGGCGAAGCCCGCGAAGTCCACCACTTTGCCTGTCTGGCCGGCTTTGGGGCTGAAGCAGTGAACCCCTATCTCGCGTTTGAAACGCTGATCGACGCGAAGGATCGCCTGCCAGCGGAGCTTGATGCGGAAGAAATCACCAGCCGTTACATAAAAGCGGTGAACAAGGGCCTCCTGAAGGTGATGTCCAAAATGGGCATCTCCACCTATCAGTCCTATTGTGGCGCGCAGATTTTTGACGCGGTGGGCCTGAGCTCAGAGTTCGTTCAGAAATATTTCACCGGCACCTCGACAACCATTGAGGGCGTTGGCCTGGCCGAAGTCGCCGAAGAGACGGTCAGACGTCACCGGGACGCTTTTGGAAACGTGCCCGTTCTCGAAGACGCGCTGGCCGTCGGCGGTGATTATGCGTACCGCGTGCGCGGCGAGGAGCATGTCTGGACGCCGGACACAATCCGTGACCTGCAACATGCGGTTCGCGGCGACTCCAAGGAAGACTACAAAACCTTTGCTGAAGCTGTGAATGTTCAGAACGAACAACTCTTCACCATCCGCGGCCTCTTCGACATCAAGAAGGCGGAAGATGACGGCCGCACGGCGGTGCCCCTTGATGAAGTAGAAGATGCCAAGGAAATCGTGAAGCGGTTCGCAACCGGTGCCATGTCGTTCGGATCGATCAGCCGTGAAGCCCATACGACCCTGGCACTTGCGATGAACCGCATTGGTGGCAAGTCAAACACGGGCGAAGGGGGCGAGGAACCAGATCGCTTTACCCCCATGGCCAATGGCGACAGCATGCGCTCCGCCATCAAGCAGGTTGCGTCCGGTCGTTTCGGGGTAACAGCGGAATATCTCGCCAACTCCGACATGATCCAGATTAAGATGGCTCAGGGCGCGAAGCCTGGTGAGGGCGGACAGCTGCCTGGGCACAAGGTCGATGCCGTGATCGCCAAGGTGCGTCACTCAACGCAAGGTGTGGGCTTGATCTCCCCTCCGCCGCACCACGACATTTACTCCATCGAAGACCTGGCACAGCTGATCTTTGACTTGAAGAATGTAAACCCGGCGGCGGACATCAGCGTCAAGCTGGTATCCGAAGTGGGCGTGGGCACTGTTGCTGCTGGCGTCTCCAAAGCACGGGCCGACCACGTCACCATCTCCGGTTATGAAGGTGGGACAGGCGCGAGCCCGCTTACCTCTATCAAGCATGCTGGTAGCCCTTGGGAAATCGGCCTCGCCGAAACCCACCAGACGCTGGTGTTGAACCAACTGCGGGACCGAATCACCGTTCAGGCAGATGGCGGATTGCGCACAGGTCGCGACGTTGTCGTAGGTGCACTGCTTGGAGCCGACGAGTTCGGCTTCTCAACCGCGCCACTCATCGCGGCTGGCTGTCTGATGATGCGCAAATGTCACCTGAACACCTGCCCCGTCGGCATCGCAACCCAGGACCCTGTTCTTCGGAAACGTTTTGTGGGCACCCCGGAGCATGTCATCAACTATTTCTTCTTCGTCGCTGAAGAAGTGCGCGAAATGATGGCGGAACTTGGCTACCGCACGTTCAACGAAATGATCGGTCAGATGCAAATGCTCGATAAGCGCCGCGTCGTGGATCACTGGAAAGCCAAAGGCCTCGATTTCTCGCGTCTCTTTGAGAAGCCGGATGCACCGGAAGGCGTTGGCATCTATCAAACAGAAACGCAGGATCACAACATCGATGAGATCCTTGACCGGAAACTGATTGAGCTGGCGCAGCCGGCGATCAATGACGGCAAGGCGGTCTCAATCGATCTCCCGATCAAAAATACGGACCGCACAGCTGGCGCCATGCTCGGCGGCGAGATCGCCAAGCAACACGGCCATAAGGGCCTGGTGGACGACCTGGTCCACATCAAGCTTAAAGGGACCGCTGGCCAGAGCTTCGGCGCCTGGGTCACCCGCGGCGTCACCATGGAGCTGGAAGGCGACGGCAATGACTATGTCGGCAAGGGTCTTTCCGGCGGTCGGTTGATTGTCTACCCACCGAAAGAGGCACAGAAAATTGTGCCGGAAGAAAGCATCATCGTTGGCAACACGGTGCTTTACGGCGCCATCGAGGGCGAATGCTATTTCCGCGGCGTGGCAGGCGAACGGTTCGCTGTGAGGAACTCCGGCGCGATTGCTGTTGTTGAAGGTGCCGGCGACCACTGCTGCGAATACATGACCGGCGGTGTTGTCGTTGTACTCGGCGAGACCGGCCGTAACTTCGCTGCGGGCATGTCCGGTGGCATCGCTTACGTTCTGGACGAAGATGGCCAGTTTGAACGCCGCTGCAACATGTCGATGGTCGATCTGGAACCAGTCCTGGCAGAAGAAGAAGTCAATCAGGACCGTCACCACCAAGGCGGCGACCTTGAAACACACGGCCGTGTCGACGTCATGTCCGACATGACGCGCTTTGACGCGGAACGGCTGCGCCAGCTGATCGAAAACCATGCGCACTACACCAATTCGGCGCGCGCGCAGACGATCCTGGAAAATTGGGAAGACTATCTGCCGAAATTCAGGAAGGTCATGCCGGTTGAATATCGCCGCGCCCTTCGGGAACTGGCAGCACAGCAAGCTGAACAGCCTCAGCTCGCAGTGGCAGGAGAATAAAAATGGGTAAAGTTACAGGCTTCTTGGAAATCGACCGCCGCGACCGGACAACGCGTCCTGCTGCCGACCGCGTGCGCGAGTTTAAAGAGTTTGTCATTCCGCTGGGCCAGGAAGGCACGAAGGAACAGGCCGCCCGCTGCATGGATTGCGGCATTCCCTTCTGTCACAATGGTTGCCCGGTCAACAATCAGATCCCCGATTGGAATGACCTGGTCTACCGGAACGAATGGCAGACCGCGCTCAAAAACCTGCACTCCACCAACAACTTCCCGGAGTTTACAGGCCGGATCTGCCCTGCTCCGTGCGAAGCTTCCTGCACACTCAATCTGATCGACGAACCCGTCACGATCAAAACCATTGAATGCGCAATTGTTGACCGTGGGTGGGAAGAAGGCTGGATCACACCACAGCCTGCAGAGCACAAACTCGGCAAGAAAGTCGCCATCATCGGCGCCGGCCCGGCAGGCATGGCCTGCGCCCAACAACTGGCACGCACGGGCTACGACGTCCATCTTTACGAGAAACACGCCAAAGCAGGTGGTCTCCTTCGATATGGCATTCCCGACTTCAAAATGGAAAAGCACCATATCGACAAGCGCGTCGATCAGATGGAAGCCGAAGGTGTGACCTTCCACTACAACACCAATGTCGGCGTGGATGTCGCAGCCAAAGATCTCATGAATGAGTACGACGCCGTTGTCGTCTCTGGCGGTGCCGAGCATCCTCGAGACCTTCCCATCGAAGGCCGCGATCTCGCAGGTGTTCACTACGCCATGGACTTTCTCCCGCAGCAGAACCGCCGCGTCGGCGGTGAAGCGCTCGGCGCCGTAGAGCCAATTATGGCAAGCGGCAAGCATGTGATTGTCATTGGCGGCGGGGACACGGGCTCTGACTGCATCGGCACATCCGTTCGCCACGGCGCTCTGTCAGTAACGCAGCTGGAAATCATGCCTATGCCCCCGGAAAAAGAGGACAAGCTGATGACCTGGCCGGATTGGCCCCTGAAGCTCCGCACCTCAACAAGTCATGAAGAAGGTGCCGAGCGTGAATTCGCTGTGATGACCCAGAAATTCACCGGACCAGATGGCAATGTTGAGAAGCTTCACTGCGTGCGTGTCGATGAAAAGATGCAGCCCATCGCAGGGACCGAGTTTGAACTGAAAGCAGACCTCGTGCTGCTGGCCATGGGGTTTGTTCACCCTGTTCACGAAGGTCTGCTCGCAGAGCTTGCGGTAGAGCTGGACGGACGGGGTAATGTCGCAGCCGACACCAGCACCTATCAGTCGAGTGACGAAAAGGTTTTCGCCTGTGGCGACATGCGTCGCGGCCAATCGCTGGTTGTCTGGGCAATCCGTGAGGGGCGCCAATGTGCACGAGAGGTGGACGTCTTCCTCACCGGGTCAAGCGACCTTCCGAGATAGACCAGACCTTCAGGAACCCGACGTTTCCAAGACCGCGCCGCGCAACAAGCCGGGGCGGTCTTTTTCATGGATCTCCGTTGCAGCTTCAATTTCGCCGAGGCGCAAGCCGGGATCGGCGACAAGAACATCATCCCAGGGACGCTGAACAAACTCGGTCACACGTGAGCGGATATTCGAGAGGATGTCCGCAACACCGTGCCGTTCCATTTCCTCGTGCCAGGTTTCAGACATCACGATAATTGTGTCCTGAACAGGTCCGATTGACAGGCCCTGCACCAGCTGCACAAGCCCTGCGCTGTTGAGAAGAAGCAGGATAAAGACAGTCATCAAGAAGGCGCGGCGCACGCGGGTAGCGCTCTTCCTCGTAATCTCTTCGTCGCGAAGCTCTGATTTGGAGACCGTGGTCCACCCTTCTTCGAGCTCGCCAAGATCATCAAATCGTTCTACGACGCCTTCCATTTCAACGGGCGTGATTGCGTTCATACCTCACCCCTAGAACTGGAAATAGATGAAGGGCGCAACGCCCTCGGGCGCTACTGCCCAAATGAAAAATATCGCCGCCCCAAGCGCCGGACCTAAAGCAGGGGACGGCAACCATTTCATGCCTTCTCCGATCCAACGGCCGAGCGATGGCGGTGTGAAATGGAACGCCAACGCCCCCGCAATCAACATCGCAAGGAACGGCGTTGCATGTTGGACAGGCGTGCTCCAATCGCCAAAGCCGACAAGATAGTCAAAGGCAAGCCCAAAGCTCTCAGCACGGAAGAATATCCAGGCGAAACAGACAAGATGGAACGTGAAAATTACACCCACGACCCAGCTAGCCGCGTCTGAAATCTTGGAAACCGCCGCAGGCTCCCCTTCCACCGGAGGCGCCAGAGCCGCGAAACGTCTACGGACATACCGCTCGACGCCTAACATCGCCCCGTGAAACGTGCCCCAGAAAACGAAGGTCCAGGCAGCCCCGTGCCACAAGCCGCCCAGGAACATGGTGAGGAACAGGTTCCGGTAGGTGCCCCACTCGCCATGCCTGCTGCCACCCAAAGGGATATAGAGGTAGTCGCGAAGCCAGCTTGAGAGCGAAATATGCCAGCGGCGCCAGAACTCCTGCAATGACGCAGAGCGATAAGGCTGGTTGAAGTTTGCATTGAACTTATAGCCGAGCAGGGCAGCCACGCCGATCGCGATATCGCTATAGCCAGAAAAGTCGCAATAGATTTGCACCGCATAGCCATAGACGCCAATCAGGAGGTCAACGGCCCCTAACACGCTTGGATCGAAAAACACCGGGTCAACAAGTTCCGTCGCCAAATAGTTGGCGATCACCATCTTCTTGATCAGACCGGAGAGGATGAGCGTGATCCCAAGGCCCACCATGGCGGGTGTCAGTGTCGGCTTTTCTTCTAGTTGCGGCAAAAAGTGCGCTGCCCGAACAATCGGTCCCGCAACCAATTGGGGGAAGAAGGAGATGTAGAGGCAAACATCGACGACGGAGCGCTGCGCGGCGACATCACGCCGATAAACATCGACAATGTAAGAGATACCTTGGAATGTGAAGAAGGACACACCAACGGGCAAAATGACCTGCAGGAAGGGAAGATCCCGTTCAAGTCCCAATGTAATGAGAATGTCATCCAGGCTTTCCAGGAAGAAGCCGTAATATTTGAAGAAGCCGAGAACACTCAGATTGGCAATGACTGCCAAGCCGACAATAACGCGCCTGAGGCCATCCCGTTCAATGCTGCCCAGCGCGCGTCCGAACAGGTAATTGGCAAGCGAAGACGCAATAAGAAGGCCCACAAAACGCCAGTCCCACCAGCCATAAAAAGTATAGGAAGCGGCGAGCAGAAACAGTTTGCGCAGGTCGACGGTCCGTCGCAGCTCCCAGCTGACGACAAACACAATCAGAAAAAACACACCGAATTCGAAAGTCGGAAAAAGCATTCCGCCGCCTCGGCCCCCACACCTATTGCCCCACACTGCTGAAGGTTAATTATCGCTCCAGCATGACAGTGAAGTGTCCCGCGAACGCCCCGGAATCACAACGTTAGGGTGATATTTACCTTAACAAGCGGCGCCAGCTGGCCTATGACGCCAGCCGCCTGCGGCACACAAGAGACTCATAAGGTCGGATCAAACGGTCCCATAGTTTTTGAGCCATAAGATCGGCACCAGCCGGCGTGAGGTGAACATGATCGCCATAGGCAAGGGGTGGGTCTCGAAACACAAAATCATGAATGGCGCACGCGCTGCCCATGGCGGCAGCCCCGTCCCAGAATACCAGTCCTTCAGACCGCGCGACAGCTCTTTGAACATCCCGGACCGCACTCAAATTAGGGGGAGCATGCCACCGCCCCAGAACAGGATCGCGATCGGCGCTGAGACTGCGATAGGTTGCACGCTCATGGAGGGCAAGCGGCTCACAAGGAAGCGCTGCCCGTGTGGCCGCTTGCGACGACTGACGCAATTCCGCCCAAGCTGGCAATCGCGCGCCGTCAAAGGCCCCTAAAACCAAGATCGTTGCCCGAGGCAAGTTCGCCTTCAGTCGTTGAACCCGGTTTTCGAAATGTGTTCTGTAGAGATCGAGATCAAGCGCATCGTCAAAACCTTCATTCGTGCCGTATCCCAGTATGATCAGATCGGGCTGCATCCCATCGAGCTCAGCCGCTACGATGCGCTCATCCCAGACATCCATCACACGCACTGTCGCGCCTGGAATGCCATGGGACTCATAGACAATTCCCGGGCCGCGCCCTTCCCCACCCCAACCAAGAAGGGCCACAGGACCGTCGCCTTGTGCACGGAGAAACACACTGCTGCTAGCTCTAACTTCCGCGGAGACCTGCATCAAACGGGGTGTCGCCCCATTCGTTTGAAAGCTGCCGCGTGCGACGTCGTCCACCACCAGAGACACGCTTCCCCCGCCAGGCTGCTGCAATAAGTTGAGCGTGACGGTGTTGAACGGAACGCCCTGATCAATGGTCAATCTCATCCATTCCTGGTCTGACGCGGCTTCTGTTCGAAATCCTGATATCCCGAAAGGACCGACGCCAACGCCTGACAGACTGGAGAAGACGGTCCAGCCTTCACTGGCTTCAACGCTGATCCCCTGACGGCGGTAATACGGAAAGGGGGACCCTGCCGGCAATTGACCGCGACCCGCCTCCCCAAAACGCGCAGCAAACCTTGTTTGCAGAGAACCGGAAAACCGGTCGCCAGCGATATGGCTATCGCCCAAGTGTAAGATACGCAGCTTGTCAGACCCGCCGCTGCTCTCCAGTGCGTAAAGTCTGTCATAGAATGCGCTCAGTGCAGGGTCAGCTGGCAGGGACGGATCGCAGGGCTCCGACGTGCAGCCAGCCAACGCTGCTGCAAGCACTGATGCAATCAGCTTTGATTTCAGGATCCCAGCTTTCAGAGTCTGGGCCAACGCCAATCGTCCGCCCGCCCCGGCCGCAGCTCGGGCGGTTTGGCTGCCTCCGTTTCAATCGACGATGCCACCACCGGCGAGACTTCTTCGGATGAGGTCGAGCGTAGATCAGCCGACGATCTCTGCTGTGCCGAGGCGCCTTCGTTTAACGGCGCAGGTACCCCTATCGCAGATCTTTGCGTGGAAACTGGCTGCCCGGGCAGGATGCCGGCATCCCTGTCTCGGACGAGATCATCAGCAACGACGGATGCCAGCACTCTGTATCCGGCAAGCGTAAAGTGAATGCCGTCATCAGCGCGCAGCAACCGACGCCGACCGTTCGTGTCCGGTCCGTATGCCTGATAGGCACCAGAAGCATCTGCCAGATCATTCCAGGTCGGAATGAAGGGGACCCCATTCGCAGCCGCCCGCTCCTCATAGATGGTGTTGAAATAGCGCATGTCACCACCAAACCGTGGGCTGCGCATGACAGGGAGGCCCACCCAATACACCAACACACCTTCGTCCGTCAGTGACTGGGTAAAACGATCCACCCGCGCTTTGTAAGCTGCTTCCCAGCCGGGCGCCCGGAGCCTATGGCGGCGCCCTTGATCATCAACCAGCACCTGTCGGTCATTGGTCCCGATCATCACCACCGCAATATCAACCTGTTCCTCGGCCAGCACTCTTTCGACCTCGGCATTCCAGTCGAAATAATCTTTACGGACAAAACCAGTCGAAACCTTTGACCGTTTGATGATGTTGAAACGAGGGTCGGACTTGAGCTCCCGGTAGAGCCCTGCCCAAAGGCCATCACCAAGCGAGTCGCCCAAAATCACGACATTCATGATGCGGTCGAGAAGTGGCGGTTTACCTCGATCACCGGGCTCCGAGATCGGAGGCATGATCGACACCGGCCCGGCCGGTGCCGAGGGTGTCAAAGCCGCGCGCTGAGTAATCGCTGGCCGGGGCAACGGGATCGGCGCGGAAACTGTGCCAAAACCGCCGGGTTCGGCACGCGACGGCCAGGCCCAAAGCACGGCAGCTAGAACCAAAAACAGCGCCAGTGCAAACCTGAAAAACCACTTAAATTCAATACCTTGCGCGCGCAACGCCCCATCCCTCACAAATACTCATATCCGGCCTGTCCCATTTTGAGACAGCATTTTGCCCTTCTGAGAGGGACCGGTGCAGCGGCCATGCCGAACGGCCGCTAGATCAATAGTAGGAGGGTTCCGCGCCGCTGCCAATCAGCTATCGACGACCTGCAAAAATTTCACACACCGGTGCGGAGAATTTCGCTCACAACACGCTCCAGGTCATTCAGAGACGAACAAACCACAGCGCGGTCACAATGAGGGCTGAGGCGTTTCATCTCTGAATCGCCGGTATTCCATAGAGTCTTGCCCTCAGGATTGAGCCACAGGACCCGTTTTGCACGGTCATGAATCTTGTCCAAAATATCGGCGCGCGGATCACCAAAATTCGAGCGTGCATCGCCGAGCACCAGGACCGTGGTGCGGTGGTCGATATCATCAAGCGCAATCGCCTCAAAATCCTCAAACGCCTGACCATAATCCGTGGAACCACCACCATGGACCGCGAGGGCTTCCGCAATCGCCTCCTCAATCTTTTTATCTGCAAAAAGGTCCGTCACCTCCCCCAACTGATTAGAGAAAGCGAAGGCGCGCACCTTTGGCAGCACTTCCGTCAGCGAATAAAGGAACATGAGCAAGAAGGTCGCGTATTGCGCCACGGATCCCGACACATCGCAGATCGCCACGACCTTGGGGCGATCGACTTTGGTCTGTTTCCAAGCAATATCGAACATGAGTCCGTCATATTCGATGTTCTGGCGAATGGTGCGCCGGACGTCCAACTGACCGCGTCGCGCTTTCTTCTTGCGACGGGAATTGAGGGCAAGAAGACGCTTAGCCATCTTGCGTACCAGCGCTTGCATGAGCTTAAAGTCACGCCGGTCGACATTGGCGATGTTGATCTTGGAGAGAACTTCTTCTCTGAGCTGCCGGCCCGCATTCGCGGTGTAGAGCTCCAATTGCCGCTCAACATAATCGCGCACTTCCAGACGAAACGCTTCGCGCAACTCACGGAGATTGTCAGCCCGCGCTTCACCCTCCGGAGTGCCAGCCCGCTGTTCCTGTGAGATGGTCTCGTTCAACCCATCAAGGCCCATCGCTTCCATGATGCGCCGGGTGAAGAGACCGCGTTGCGTGAAGAGACGGATACGGTCAGCCCCCACTTCGCGTCCGGCGGCTGCAAGTTGCGCCTGCAAGGCGACATCGTCGCCACTCTCAAGCAGCGCAGTAAGATCACGGTCTGGTGTGAGCTCACCATTGTCAGCAGCGCTTTCGCGATCGTCTGATCCAGAGCCGCCGGAGCCTGGCGCCGACCCACTATCGCTTGGCGGGCCAGACCCTTCGCTCTCGCCCCCCTCGCCATCTTGTTCTTCGCCTTCCTCACCGCTTTGACCGTCGGCATCGGCCGACTGCTCTTCCTGGCTCTCATTCTCATTGCTCGCAGGCTTCGGCGGTTTGAATTGATCGAAAGCGAAAAACTGGTCGAAGCACTCGTCGAAAGCAAATTTCTCGTCATCCGTTTTCGCAAGAACTTGGGACAGCGCGTCCTTCAACACCTGACGGTCCTCAAACCCAACCAGCTCCGCCACACGCCCTGCATCGACGCTTTCGGAAATCGAAACGCGAACATCCTGCGCGCGCAAAGCACGGACAAAGTTGGAAAGAACCTGGCTCATGGCCTTATTCCGCCGCCGACCGGGCTTTCGTGGTCAGTGCGTTAATGTCGCTATCAATGTTGTCGATATCGTCCTGGAACTTCAGCAGGATGTTCAGCGTATTGCGCACAAGGTCCTGATCCAGCTCTTTGGCATGGAGGAGCACCAGCGTCCGCGCCCAATCAATGGTCTCGCTGACAGCGGGCACTTTCTTAAGCTCAAGTTCACGCAGGTTCTGAACGAAGGATACCAGTTGATTGCGCAGTCCCTCTTCTACTTCAGGGACCCGGGCCGTGATGATCTTGGTTTCAAGATCAGCATCCGGGAAGGGAATGTAGAGATGAATGCACCGGCGCTTCAAAGCGTCCCCAATCTCACGTGTATTGTTCGAGGTGAGGAACACGATGGGCGAACTCTTCGCTTTGATCGTCCCAAGCTCGGGCACCGTGATCTGATATTCAGACAGCAGTTCCAGCAGGAACGCTTCAAATTCATCGTCTGATTTATCGATCTCGTCGATCAAAAGGACCGATCCATTTTCGGACCAGAGGGACTTCAGTAGCGCCCGCGGCTCGAGAAACTCTTCTGAGAAAAACGTGTCATCAAACTCGTGCAAACGGTCCATAGAAGCGGCAAGCCCTTGCGCCCCTTCCATCAGGTCTCCCAGTTTCTCTTTCAGCACTTGGGTATAAAGAAGCTGTTTCCCGTACTTCCACTCATATAGTGCTTTGGCTTCATCGAGGCCCTCATAGCATTGGAGACGAATGAGCTCGAGGTTCAGGTATTCAGACGTCGCTTTGGCAAGTTCGGTTTTCCCAACGCCGGGAGGTCCCTCTACTAGGATCGGTTTATCCAAATGCCGCGCAAGGAAAATGGCGGTCGCGATATGGGCGTTGCAGATGTAGCCCCCTTTCGCGAACCCATCCTGGATATCGGTAATTTCTGCTTTGGGCGCTGTCACGTGTGATCTCTCTGTCTTCAGTCAATGTCGATTGGGCCGGACAATATCACAGGAGGTCGGACACGCACGCCTTGATTGTCCAAAGATCATGTCAGCGATTTAACGCAGCGGTTCTAAGGATTTTTCGCACAACCGCCGCCTGATCTGTCGCGCCAAGCTTCGACTTAACATGAGCGAATTGGGTTCTGACCGTGGCCATGGAGACACCCATTTCAGATGCATAATCGGCGAGTGGCGTACCGCTGGCAAACCGGGCGGCAAGCTCTGCTTCTCTTGGCGACAATTTGTACCAGGCACAAAGGGCCGCTTCATCAATCATGAGATCGGAATCATCATCAGACAAAAGGCGCAGAACCGCGACCGGAGGGGCTATTTCGTCGGCACTCACAGCTTCTAATCTGTAACACCTGAGGAATAGAGGGTCGTGCGGCTCTGAGTTCAAACGACCAAACGCGACATCATCCGACCCTTCATCTGCATTTCTTCTCAGAAACTGTTTTTGCAGGACGTCTTCCAGAATGTCATCGGCATCAGGCGACGCGCCTGACAGCCGACCATTGCGGCGGCGCAGATACGTGCCGTCTTGCAAGTGTCTCTCTGCCCGGTCATTCGCATGAAGGATGTACCGACTTGCCGTGAGCAGGATCATCGGTTCGTCATAGTCGGAAAAAATGCGTGAGAACCAATCCTGATCAAGCTGGTGCTGCGTTACGACAGCGCCGTGCGCCAGGCGTTTTTCGATGAAGGACCAAACCCAGTCAGGTCCATGTTCTTTGGCCCAGGAAAACATTTCCTCAACCCGCTCGCGCATATGTGGCTGAATATTGTCTTGAACAATCTCCAGATAGTCTTCCTGGAGACCATCAGCACTTGCCCGGTGCTCTGCGGTACGACGCCCCGAATGACCTCGAACAAAATGCCCGATACTCGAGAAGATTGCCTCCAATTGAGGTGAGAAGGGCTGATCTTTCTGGAGTGTCTCGGGAACATCATCCCAATAGTTGAGCTGCACCGGCACCTGCGCGGCCTTCGCCCGCTCCGCCAACAAGCGCGCATCGTCCGCAAGCACATCAGTGACATTTGCGTGGACGCTCATGGGCGGCAGGCGACCCAGATCTGCAAAAACCGGCGACGCTAAGGGGTCGCTCGGATCGGCACCTTGCAGGTAATCGCTTAAGAGCGTCGCCAGGAGCTCCAAGTCTGACATGCGCCCGTCATTCTTGATATTGCTGACATAAGACCCGCCCATCATCGTGAGATCGACCCAGGGGAAGAGCGCGATGGTGCCTGCCGGCAAAGATTGCCCCTGATCGCGCAGAGATATCAGCGCCGAGAAGGCAATCGCGCAACCAGCAGTATCACCCATCAGGAAGAGCCGGTTTGCCTCGACGCCGCTCTCAAGCAAGTAGGTGAAGGTCTCCACAATATCTTCGATCGCAAGCGGAAACGGGTGCTCAGGCGCCAGCGCATATTCCGGCATCAGGACCGATCCCTTCGCCTCATGGGCAATACGAGCCGCAATCTTCTCGTGAGATGGACCGGGGTTCATGACGAAGGTGCCGCCATAGACATAAAGCAATACGGGAGACGTGCCATTCACCCCCTCAGACTGGAACCAGGACGCCCGAAAAGGCAGGTTTTCTTCCGATAGCCGCTGCATAGATGGCGCCCCGTGTGCTTACTCAACAATCAGCAGACATCCTCACATTTGAGCGCCCATCATCACAAGTGATGATGCGCAGGCAACCTCAAAAGTGAAACTCTTAGATTCTGTGAGATTCCAGGGTTGAGGGGCAGCAATGAGACAAAAAACGGCGAAGAACCTGCACTTTTGGGGGATTGGGGCGGCGACAGCGATAGGGATGCTCACCGCAACAGGCACAGAGGTGCACGCCTCGCCCGGCTGCGATGCTGCCAATATGGGGACTTTCAACCAGTCCACGCCAGCCAATACAAACCTGTTGCTGCAAACGGGTGGCACATTCGATGTCGGCGATACTCTGTTTGTGACAGCTACGGGCACCCCTCTCGGCGTTGGCGTCGATCTTCTGCCGGGTTTTGACACGCTGCTCGTCCTCAACGGCGCCAACGGTATGGGATCTCATACGTTGACGGTGGGCGGCCCACGGACGATTGACATTACACTGGCCGGCGGCCCCGGTGGCGCCGCATTCCTCACCTTCACCTGCACACCGGTTGGTGCGGGCGGCCCGGGTGCAGCACCAGGATCAACAGAACAGGCAGACACGGCGACCAACAGCACAACAACATCCGTGGTCGTCGAGAACGGTGTGGTGAACGGCATCATCGATGGTGCTGCGCAGGAAGACCCAACACCGGCAGGGCCCACCCAGGCGGAAATTGACGAAAGTTACAGGATAACGCGCGAACTCTTTGAACTGCGAGATCGAGAGAAAGAGTTGGAACTGGAGATCAATCAGGCAGAAGCCGGTGCCCGAAGCGATGAAAGGCGGGGTAATACCGCCATTCAGACGGCCGGCGACGACTATGAAGAGGAGTGGGGCGAAGCCGAGGCGATGCTCTTTGTTCCCATCGACGTACCTGGCGCCATGGAAGACCTGGAAGAAGATAGAGACATGGCCCGCGGCAGAGCACTCCTCGCCCGTGCGAAAGAGCAGCGAGAACAGGCTGAAAAACTCAAAGAAGAACTTAAAGAAAACAGAGCACGTCAGACTGCAATTGAAGATCGCCTGAAAGAAATACCCGACGACCCGAACGACTTTACGCCTGACATCGAAGACATTGACGACGGAGAAGAGATACTTTTTGCAGGCCGTGATCCTTTTGCACGAGCGCTGATGCGCTATCGTGGGTTCCGTCTCGATGTCGCTGACACAGGCGAAGGCTTTAGCGACAGCGTGAAGCCCCTCTCCTTCACCAGGACCCTCTCCTCCACCATGGTCGGCTGGGTGCGTGCCGTCTATACGGACTATGAGCAGGACGATGCCTCCCAGCAGGAAGGTGACAACATCCTCCTGGCATTGGGTGTCCATAAGGACTTCAATGACGAGCTCCGTGTCGGCCTCTTTGCCACCACCACCTGGGGGGATGTGAGCTCCCCTGTGAACAATCTCGACATTGATACAAACGGCTACTCACTGGGCGCCTATGGCCGCTACAAGTGGGGCGAGATCGATGTGAATGCCTCCACGCGGATTGGCCTCACCGACAATGACATCTCAGTCTCTGGCACCACAGGCTCCTATGACACCCGCCTGGCCTCTGCCACCCTCGGCATCTCAGGCCAGGAACAGCTCGCAGACAATGTCTGGATGCGGCCTGCCATCTCGGTCACAGGCACCTGGGTGAACCGGGAGGATTATGTGAACTCCGCCGGGACCCCTATTGGAGGCAACACCACCTGGTCGGGCAATGTGACCGCAGGGCCGACCATAGGGACCAGCCTCACCCCACCTGAGGGCCTGAGACGTCTGGAACCCGCCATTGGTCTGCAGGCGACCTATACCTTCTCAGACCAGGACACCCAGTCGGGAAGTGTGACGACGAGTGAAGATGATTATCTCTCGCTCTCTGTCTCTCCCCAGCTCTCCCTGGAGTTTGACAATGGCGCGAGCCTTGATGTCTTCGGCTCCTATTTCGGGATCGGCGCTGACCTCGACGGCTGGTCCGTCGGGGGCACAGTCTCGATACCATTGAACTAAAAGAGGCAGCCTCTCCACCTGTGTCTCATGGGACCCTCTAGCTCTAATTTATGCACTCATCATCACAAGTGATGATGCGCAGGCGACCGCAAAAGTGAAACCCTTTGATTCTGTATGATTCCAGGGTTGAGGGGCAGTAATGAGAAAAGATGTGGGGCAGAGCCTGCGCTTGTGGGGCATTGGCGCGGCAGCAACGATCGGGTTGCTCTCTATCACGAATACAGAGGCGATAGCATCACCCGGCTGCGATGCGGCCAATATGGGGACTTTCAACCAGTCCACGCCAGCCAATACAAACCTGCTGCTGCAAACGGGCGGCACATTCGATGTCGGCGATACCCTGTTTGTCACCGCGACGGGCACACCGCTCGGCGTTGGCGTGGACCTTCTGCCGGGTTTTGACACGCTCTTGGTCGTCAACGGCGCCAACGGCATGGGATCCCATACGTTGACGGTGGGCGGCCCACGGACGATTGACATTACACTGGCCGGCGGCCCCGGTGGCCCTGCATTCCTCACCTTCACCTGCACACCGGTTGGTGCGGGTGGCCCGGGTGCAGCATCAGGCTCAGCAGAACAGGCAGACACGGCGACCAACAGCACAACAACATCCGTGATCGTCGAGAATGGAGTGGTGAACGGCATCATCGATGGTGCCGCGCAGGAAGATCCAAAACCAGCAGACCCCACACCTACCGGACCCACCCAGGCAGAGATTGATGAGCGGAATGAGATAACCGGCGAGCTTTTCGATCTGGAAGCCGAAGAAAAGGATCTAAAGGCCAAACTCGCAAGCCTCATCCGAAGCCAAGCCTACAATGAAAGCTCAGGGACGAGTGGTGACCCCATGAAGGATGAGGGAAACAGTGACGGGTATGCAGCTGCGTTCGCGCGTCTGTTTGTTCCAGTCGATGTATTTGACGACTTGAGGAAACCTGATGAACAGGCCGAGGCGCAAGAGAGGAGCGACAGATTTGATCGCGATTTTCAGCTCCAATTGGACATAAGACAAGCGCAACAGGACCTTACGAGAAACCAGGATCGGCAATCAGAAATCAAAGCTCGTTTGAAAGAACTCCCAGCATCGCCAGATGACCTGACAGGAGATGATCCTGAAGACTTCTTACCTGAGGATCCCGAAGATCTGGGTGATGGGGATCCGATCCTTTTTGCGGGCCGTGATCCGTTTGCCCGGGCACTGATGCGCTATCGTGGGTTCCGTCTCGATGTGGCTGACACAGGCGAAGGCTTTAGCGACAGCGTGAAGCCCCTCTCCTTCACCAGGACCCTCTCCTCCACCATGGTCGGCTGGGTGCGCGCCGTCTATACGGACTATGAGCAGGACGATGCCTCCCAGCAGGAAGGCGATAACATCCTCCTGGCATTGGGGATCCACAAGGACATTAATGACGAACTGCGTATCGGCCTCTTTGCCACCACCACCTGGGGGGATGTGACCTCACCAGTGAACAATCTCGACATTGATACAAACGGCTACTCACTGGGCGCCTATGGCCGCTACAAGTGGGGCGAGATCGATGTGAATGCCTCCACGCGGATTGGCCTCACCGACAATGACATCTCAGTCTCTGGCACCACAGGCTCCTATGACACCCGCCTGGCCTCTGCCACCCTCGGCATCTCAGGCCAGGAACAGCTCGCAGACAATGTCTGGATGCGGCCTGCCATCTCGGTCACAGGCACCTGGGTGAACCGGGAGGATTATGTGAACTCCGCCGGGACCCCTATTGGAGGCAACACCACCTGGTCGGGCAATGTGACCGCAGGGCCGACCATAGGGACCAGCCTCACCCCACCTGAGGGCCTGAGACGTCTGGAACCCGCCATTGGTCTGCAGGCGACCTATACCTTCTCAGACCAGGACACCCAGTCGGGAAGTGTGACGACGAGTGAAGATGATTATCTCTCGCTCTCCGTCTCTCCCCAGCTCTCCCTGGAGTTTGACAATGGCGCGAGCCTTGATGTCTTCGGCTCCTATTTCGGGATCGGCGCTGACCTCGACGGCTGGTCCGTCGGGGGCACAGTCTCGATACCGTTGAACTGACCTAATCGCGGTGATCTTAGAACAGACGGTTTGAGGCTGCCGCAACAAGCACTTTCCGCACAACCGCCGCCTGGTCAGACGCGCCGAGCTTCGCTTTGACATTGGCGAAGTGTGTGCGCACCGTCGTGATCGCCACGTCGGTCGCTTCTGCATACTCGGTTAAAGAAAGGCCCTCGGCAAAAGCAGCAGCAACAGCTGCCTCACGGGGCGAGAGGTCGTACCAGGCTTGCAAGGACTCGATATCGATCGGCATCTTGTCCGCATCCGCAATAATACGCAGCAAAACAACCGGCGGAGCCCCCCTGTCTTCAGGCAAAGAAGCAAGGCGCTTGCACCGCACCAGCATTGTCTCACCCTCCTTGGTCGAAAGTCGGAGCGCCCTGCCGTCATCCGTATCCGCCGGAGAAAAAAGCGTGTCGAGTGCCTGCTGCAACAGTTCTTCAGTACCCTCGTTGGTGCCTACAAGGCGGCCATTCTTGAGTTCCAAAGGAGATTTCTGATCAAGCACCACCCGTGCCTGTTCGTTCGACAAAAGAATGTGCCGACTGGCGCTGAGCAGAACCATCGCATCAGATGCTTGAGTAAAAAGAAGTGAGAGCCAGTCTCGCTCCACCTGATCCTGTGTAACGAGCGCCCCATGCTTCAGACGTCGTTGAATGAAGGACCAGACCCAATCAGGGCCCTGTACCCGCGCCCATTCAAAAACCTGGTCGATGCGGTCGGCTGTATGGGGCTGGATGTAGCTCTTGATATGTTCCTGATAGGCATTGACGAGTTGATCAGACTCCTCCTTGGTCATACCTCTGGGGTTACTGGTGCAGCGCCTTACGAACTGACCGATCTTGGCAAGGCAGGCTGAACTCTGTTGCGAAAGGGGTGCTAGCTCTTGCCAGGTCTCTGGTAATCCGTCCCACTGATGGAAATTCAACCTGCCGCCAACGCCACGGAGTTTTTCCGAAAGCAGTATCGCATCGTCGTAAAGGACGTCATTCACATCGCCATGGATCTCGACCGGTGGCAATCCGCTGAGGTCGGCGAGGGCGGGAGACGCCAGGGGATGACGCGGGTCGGCACCTTGAAGATATTCAAACGCGAGCGTCATGATGAGCTCAACGTCCGACGTGTTTTCCCGCGGTCGAATATTGGCGACGTAAGAGCCACCGGAAAAGGTCAGGTCCACGAGCGGACAAAGCGCCACAATTCCGGCAGGAAGGGGTTTGCCCTGATCTCTAAGCGACAACATGGCGGCCAGGGCAATGCCAGCCCCGGCCGTATCCCCCATAACGACAATCTTGGATGGATCCTGGCCCTGTTCAATGAGCGCATCGTAAGTCGCAACAATATCCTCAACGGCGAGGGGAAAGGGATGCTCCGGAGCCAGCCTGTAATCAAGCAAAAGCACCCGAGCCCGCGCATGTGTTGCAAGCCGCGCGGAGATCACCTCGTGCATGGGCCCGCGGTTGAGCGCAAACGTCCCGCCGTAGACATAGAGGATCATGCGGGAGTCGGACTTGGCGTCCGGTTGCATCACCCAAAGACCGGAAACCGGCAAACCCTCGGCCCTTACTTTTACAGTTCCGAGATCCTCAATATCGACATTACGCATCACACGACCCCCACTCCTGGTCGATATATCTAGGAAAGTTGAAACCTCTGCAACTCATCACTTTTGATGAGGTGAGAGCTTTTATCCCCAGAAATAATCCGCGCCAACGAGTCGTATCGAGTCATCCAGCGGGGTTGAGTGATGGGTAAGGGGCAATCAGGTTTAAAAGCAGCGCTCGGTTTTGCGATCGCATTAGGTGGGTCTGCAGTGGTTGGCATACAACCTGCCGTAGCGGCAACCTCCCCCGGGTGTGCCGCCGCGAACGCCGGGACCTTCGATCTGAGCATCCCTATTGGCAATCCGGCCCAGTTTGGTGGATCTGTTTCCCAGACCTTCGCGGCGGGGGACGTGATCACCGCGACGACAACCGGGACCCCAACCGGGACGCAGGCTTTTCTCAGTCAAGGTGGCACCTTCGTATCCATCGTGAACGCCTCCTTCGCCGACGTGACTGGCTCGGGAACCGTGCCAACTGCCGGGACATTCACGCTGACCCGTACCCTTTCGGCCAATGTGTTAAACGGCGGCACTTTGACCTTTACCTGTGTGCCCGGCCCGATGGTCAGTGGCGGCAGCAGCACGGGGGCAGACGGTCAGGCAGACACGGCGACCAACGCCACAACGACAGCTGTGATTGTTGAGGATAGGGTCGTCGACGGCATTCTGGATGATGTGATCACAACCAATCCGTCACCTCCTTCCCCTCCACTCCTTACCGTTCCTGAACGCATCGCTCTTGATGCCGAACGCGGCAGACTCATCGACCAGCAAGATGAACTGACGAAAGAAGGCAATGAGTTGAGCAGTGAAATTCCCGAAATGGAAAGAGCCATAGCGGCAGCTGAAGAGCGGATTGACAAGGAGGAAGACCCAGACACAAGAGACGCATTATCTGACTGGGGTGCTCTCACTTTGTTTATTGAGAAATTGGTCCCCATCAACATCAACGAAGCAAACATCTACAACGACGAGCGCATCATTGAACGCCTGAAGGAAGGCATCAAGGCGGCCACTGAACGTCTGGCTGAGATTGACCAACAACAATCGGAAAACCGGGCACGGATCGACTCAATCAATGCCCTCCTCGGAGACAAGCCGACGATAGACGCCGGGACCATTGACGATAATTACAACCCCGATCTCGAATTGGATGATTTGGGCGGCGGCGACGGCGAGAGTATCCTTTTTGCAGGCCGTGATCCTTTTGCCCGGGCACTGATGCGCTATCGCGGGTTCCGTCTCGATGTGGCTGACACAGGCGAAGGCTTTAGCGACAGCGTGAAGCCTCTCTCCTTCACCAAGACCCTCTCCTCCACCATGGTCGGCTGGGTGCGCGCCGTCTATACGGACTATGAGCAGGACGATGCCTCCCAGCAGGAAGGTGACAACATCCTCCTGGCATTGGGGATCCACAAAGACATTAATGACGAGCTCCGTGTCGGCCTCTTTGCCACCACCACCTGGGGGGATGTGACCTCACCAGTGAACAATCTCGACATTGATACAAACGGCTATTCCCTGGGCGCCTATGGCCGCTACAAGTGGGGTGAGATCGATGTGAACGCCTCCACGCGGATTGGCCTCACCGACAATGACATCTCTGTTTCCGGCACCACAGGCTCCTATGACACCCGCCTGGCCTCTGCCACCCTCGGCATCTCAGGCCAGGAACAGCTCGCAGACGATGTCTGGATGCGGCCTGCCATCTCGGTCACGGGCACCTGGGTGAACCGGGAAGATTATGTGAACTCCGCCGGGACCCCTATTGGGGGCAACACCACCTGGTCGGGCAATGTGACCGCAGGGCCGACCATCGGCACCAGCCTCACCCCACCTGAGGGTCTGAGACGTCTGGAACCCGCCATTGGTCTGCAGGCGACCTATACCTTCTCAGACCAGGACACCCAGTCGGGAAGTGTGACGACGAGTGAAGATGATTATCTCTCGCTCTCCGTCTCTCCCCAACTCTCCCTGGAGTTTGACAATGGCGCGAGCCTTGATGTCTTCGGCTCCTATTTCGGGATCGGCGCTGACCTCGACGGCTGGTCCGTCGGGGGCACAGTCTCGATACCGCTGAACTAGCCAGCAGCCCGGATGTCGGCGGGGGTCGCAAGCCCCCGACCTGACGCAGAGATGCGCTGAAGGGCGTGCTCAACGAGATCCACATTGCCCAGCTCGGAGCCGAAAGGCGCGTCTTCCAGTCCCACTCGCAGGTGCGCGCCAAGCTCAAGCGCGCGGTCCATCACGCCGGTAATGTCGGCATCAAGTGCCGAAAGCATCCACGGCGCGCCGGGCGCTGTCGCGCTGATGTGCCAGTGATAAAAATCGATGGCTTCCACACTGGGTGACAACCCAAAGAGAAGATGGTCGGAGACCATGAACCGGTAGACCGGTGTTTTGAGCTGCGGGTACTTCTCCGCCCAGGCAGCCCCGAGCCGCGCAAAACCGGGTTCATAAATCGCGTAAGCAGGTCGCCATCCCTCCGCCTGCGCATGCTCCAATCCACGCTTTATGTGGGCGTCCGGGTTTTGATAGACAAAGCCGCCAACGTCACCTGTCACCTGCAAGCGGTGAGTGAGGTTGACGCTTCCCGGGTCGACCACACCCATTTCCAGCAGACCTTTTGCTGCCAGGGCCTCCAACGGCGCCATTCGCTCTGCCAATTCACCGTGCAGGGCCAGGGTCGGATAAACGATTGCGTCACACTTCTCCCGAATGCCTTCAATGATGCGCTCATAGATCTCCGCGTCCTCCGTGGGCGCGCCATCCGCGTCATAGGCATGCATATGCAGGATCGCAGCGCCAAGCTCTGCGCAGGCCACGCCCTCGGCAATAATCTCCTCAGGCGTGATCGGGATCTTGGGCTGAAATTGCCGGCCGGCCGCCCCGTTAAGGGCGACTTCCAACCAGACGGGAGAGGCGTTTGACGGCATGAAATGGGACCCTGATCTGCTGTGGCTCTAATTTCAGACACAATCGCCCGCTGCCCCTGGGGAATGCAAGGTTGATATGCCCCAAAACACGTGGTTTCTCGCGGGGAAGACCGCCCTGCAAAAGAGCCACAAATCTTCACACCCTGTTCAAACCTGAACTGGCGCTCCGGCGGATTCTAGGTAAAATCGCGCCCAACAATCGAGACAATAAACGCGATAACAACCGGGAGGCTTTTATGGCCGCGATTAATGACGTCGCCGATCTTTCAAATGAAGGCGACATTGCTGTTCTCACCCTCAATTCACCGCCGGTGAACGCACTCTCCGCAGGGGTCCGGGAAGGCATCCACACAGGCATCGAAAAAGCGATTGCCGACGATAGCGTGAAAGCCATCGTGCTGATCTGCGACGGCCGCACCTTCATTGCCGGCGCGGACATCACCGAATTCGGCAAGGCGCCTAAAGGCCCGAGCCTCTTTGATGCTCAGAAGATGATCGAAGACGCGCCAAAGCCGGTTGTTGCAGCCATTCACGGCACGGCTCTCGGCGGCGGCCTCGAAGTGGCCCTCACCTGTCACTACCGCGTGGCAGTACCCTCCGCTCGCTGCGGCCTGCCGGAAGTGAACCTCGGTCTCCTGCCGGGCGCCGGTGGCACCCAGCGTCTGCCGCGTATTGTGGGCCCTGAGAAAGCCGCTCAGATGGTAACCTCCGGTGTGCCCATGCCGGCACCACAATGCCTGGAAGTCGGCCTGGTCGATGAACTCGCAGGCGAAGACAGCCTCCGTGCCGACGCGATCGCCTTTGCCGGCAAGATCGTCGCCGAAGGCCGTCCGCTGAAGAAGGTCCGCGACTCGAACGAAAAAGTTGAAGCCGCCCGCGGCAAGCCGGAAATCTTCGACAACATCCGTAAAGCCATTGCCCGGAAGACCCGCGGCTTCCTCGCGCCGGAATATAACATCCAGTGTATTGAAGCCGCTGTGAACCTGCCTTTCGATGAAGGCATCAAGGTTGAACAGAATCTCTTCATGGAACTGATGACAGGCCCGCAATCTGCGGCGCAGCGCCATGTCTTCTTCGCAGAGCGTCAGGTCTGGAAGATTCCGGGCATCGGCAAAGAAGTCGAACAGATCCCCGTGAAGAAAGTCGGCATCATCGGTGCAGGCACCATGGGTGGCGGCATCTCCATGAACTTCGCCAACGCGGGCATGGAAGTCGTGATCGTGGAACGCGACCAGGCGCCGCTGGACAAGGGCCTCGGCGTTATTCGCAAAAACTATGAGCGCACCGCAAGCAAGGGCCGCATCTCAACGGACGATGTGGAAAACCGCATGGGCCTTCTCTCCGGCTCCACGGACATGCAGGCGCTCGCCGACTGTGACCTCATCATCGAAGCCGTGTTTGAAAACATGGACGTGAAGCAGGACATCTTCAAACAGCTGGATGAGATCTGTAAGCCCGGCGCGATCCTCGCGACCAACACGTCGGCGCTCAACATTGATGAGATCGCAAGCGTGACCAAGCGTCCGGAAGCTGTGATCGGCCTTCACTTCTTCTCACCGGCCAACGTCATGCGCCTGCTGGAAGTTGTGCGCGCCGACAAGACATCTGACGAAGTCATCGCCACCTCCATGGCGATTGCGAAAAAGATCGGCAAAATCGCGGCACTCGTCGGCGTCTGTCCGGGCTTTGTGGGGAACCGCATCCTGGCCCAGCGCCAGCGCGAAGCGAACAAGCTCATCATGGAAGGCGCCATGCCGTGGGATGTGGACCGCGTCCTCTTCGACTTCGGTCTGCCCATGGGCCCGTTCGCCATGTCCGACCTTGCAGGTCTTGACCTGGGCTGGCGGAAAGAAACGTCGAACCCGGACGGCGTGCTCCGCGATCGTCTGGTGGAACTCGAGCGCCGTGGCCAGAAGACCGGCAAGGGCTTCTATGACTATGACGAGAACCGTCAGGCCACACCGTCCAAGGAAGTGGAAGACATCATCATCGAGTTTTCCGAGAAGACCCAGCACACCCGCCGGGACATTTCAGACGATGAGATCCTGGAGCGCTGCGTCTATCCGATGATCAATGAGGGCTTCAAAATCCTCGAAGAAGGCAAAGCGATCCGCGCCAGCGACATCGATATTGTCTGGATCAACGGCTATGGCTGGCCTGTCTACCGTGGCGGCCCCATGTTCTACGGATCACAGATCGGCCTCGACAAAGTGCTCGCCAAAATGCAGGAGTTTGAAAAAGCCCACGGGCCCGAGTTCAAACCTTCCGCGCTTCTGGAACGCATGGTCGCCGAAGGCAAAAGCTACGGAGAGATGGGCTTTTAAGAAGGCGCTTCGCGTTTCATGAGCTTCATAAGAGCGCCAAAAAACGCGTAGTTTTAGCGCGATTTTTGGCTCCGATGAACGCGATACGCCGAACCACATTGCTGACGACATCAGGGCGCTTGGGAAACCAAGCGCCCTTTTTCAATCCTTGACCGCCCGCAGCGTGTACATGAACGGCAGGTTGGGGCGGTCCGCCGGCATTTTGTAGAGGCCGTTGCCGGCCTCCTCCAGAAAGTCCCAGACTTTGACCATGGTCGTATCATGCTCTTTGAGCTCGGTGATGCGAAGCCCCGCTTTGACAAGCGCCGTCACCACCTCGCCTAACCCATGGTTCCACTGCACCGTGTCATTATGTTCCGTCACGGCGTCCCGGTTCGCGTAAGAGCCCTCCTCATGAAGTGACAGACCTTGCTTGGGCGTGAAATAGTCATAGCCCGGCGTCAGGCGTTGGGTGTCGGGCTTTTGATACTCATCCCAGATCCACTCAAGGGGATGAAACTCCACAAAGTAAAACTCCCCACCGGGCTTCACGAGATCGGCCATGACTTGGGCCCATGCCTCTATATCAGGCAGCCAGCAGATGGCCCCGATACCCGTATAGACAATGTCATACTGGCGGCCGAGAGCCTGAGCCGCGTCATAGACGTTTGAGACAACGAACTCCGCCTCCACACCAATCTCCGCCGCGATGTCCCGCGCCGCCGCAATCGCGGTATCCGAAAAGTCGAGCCCCGTGACCTTAGCGCCCGCCCGCGCCCAGGAGAGTGTGTCGAGACCGAAATGGCACTGCAGATGGACAAGCTCTTTGCCCGTCACATCGCCGATCGCTTCAAGCTCGCCATTCACCAGTGTCGAGCGCCCCGCCTTGAACGCATCCAGATCATATCCGTGCATCGACGAATTCACATGGATCGGCGCCCGCTCATTCCAACTCGCCTTATTGAGCTCCAACCATTTGTCCGACATCTGTTCTCACCTCTCACCCCCACCCTAACCCTCCCCCTCAGGGGGAGGGAACATCAGAATGGTGATCCAACGTCCCCTTTAGGGGGAGGTCGGAAGGACATCATCCTTCCGGGAGGGGGGTACAAAAGAAAAAGCCCGGGCGCTCTCACACCCGGGCTCACTTTTACCATCACGCATCCGGACGGAAAACCGCCACCCTGACCAACCAGAGGCACTTTTCCTGGATGCGTTCCGAAGTCCTGTGACTATTAAGACGCGAACTGCTGCATCCGGCCTTTGATGATCTCTTCGGCTTCACGCACGATACCGCCCACAAGCTCTTCGCAGCTTGGGATGTCGTGGATGAGGCCGGCGACCATGCCGCAGGACCAGGCGCCAGCATCCATCGTGCCTTCCTGCATGATCTTCGGATAAACACCGCCCACATATTCCGCGATGTCTTCAATCGTGGTGTCCGCGCCCTTGGCAGTTTCAATTTCCACGATCTTCTCAACAGCGGCATTGTTAAGCACGCGTTCCGTGTTCCGGAGCGGGCGCATCACAAGGCGCGTGTCCAGTTCAGACGCATCGATCAGCGCCTGTTTCACATTCTGGTGCACAGGGGCTTCTTTGGTTGCGATGAAGCGCGTACCCATATTGATGCCATCGGCACCAAGCGCGAGCGACGCCACCAGCTGCTGAGCATTACCCATGCCACCAGACGCGACGAATGGAATTTTCAGCTCTTCCGCTGCACGTGGCAGCAGGATCATGTTCGGGATGTCATCTTCGCCCGGGTGACCGCCACATTCGAAACCATCCACGCTTACCGCGTCACAGCCAATGCGCTCGGCTTTCAATGAGTGACGTACGGACGTGCATTTGTGAATGACCTTGATGCCCGCTTCTTTCATCGGCGGCAGGTAGGCTTCCGGCGAGCGGCCGGCAGTTTCCACAATTTTCACACCGCCATCAATGATGGCCTTGATGTAACCTGGGTAATCTGGTGCGGCGAAGCCCGGCAGGAAGGTGAGGTTCACGCCGAACGGCTTGTCGGTCATGCCCTTACATTTCTCAATCTCGTTGGCGAGATCTTCCGGTGTGCGCTGCGTGAGACCGGTGATGATGCCGAGACCGCCGGCATTGGACACAGCCGCCGCCATCTCCGCAAAGCCGACATAGTGCATGCCGCCCTGAATAATGGGGTGCTCGATCCCGAACATTTCGGTAATTCTGGTTTTCATAGTGGCTCTCCCTGCCCAAACTTATGATCTGTTTGGCCGGGATTATGATCAAAGTCCGGGGGAGGCGCCAGTCTTTCCCTGACCGTTAATGTCGATGAATCTGATCAAAATTGGACGGACTTGAGCGCGCCTATCGGCGCAGCCGGGCCAGAAGAGCGGCCGTGGGATAGCCGTCCGCAGGAAGCCCCTGCGCCAATTGCCAATTCCTGAGAGCTTTGCGGCTGTTGCCGCCAATAATCCCATCAACCCCGCCCGTGTCATACCCTTTGGCGGTGAGGAGCCGTTGCAGCTCCTGGCGCTCGCTGCGGCCCAGCGGACGGTCATCCGTCGGCCAGCTGGCGACAATCTCTCCCTTACCGCGGAACCGATCCGCCAGCAGGTTGACCGCCAGCGCGTAGGAGGTCGAGTTGTTGTAGCGCAGGATGGTGCGGAAATTGTTCCGCACCAGAAAGGCGGGCCCTTTATATCCGGCAGGAAGGATCAGACGCGCTTTCAGATCGTCCCGGCGCAATGCCCCACCCTTGGCGCCGGTAATGCCGAGGGCAGCCCACTCGCCCATGGTTTTTTCGACGCGCGCATCCGCCAGCGCATAGTCAAAATTGACCGGGAGTTTCACCTCACCGCCCCAGGTGTCTCCGGTCCGAAAGCCGGAAGCCGCGAGGTAATTCCCTGCGGACCCGAGCGCATCCCCGATCGTGTTCCAGATGTCGCGCTTGCCGTCCCCATTAAAGTCGACGGCATGCGCATTGTAGGTCGTCGGAATAAATTGCGTATGTCCCATAGCACCCGCCCAGGAGCCTGTCATGGCCTCCGGCGTGATATCGCCACGCTGCAGGATTTTAAGGGCCGCCAGCAATTGCTCCCGACCGAACTTGGTCCGCCGCCCATCATAGGCGAGTGTCGACAAAGCCTGGGTGACCCGGTGCGTCCCCATGAAAGTGCCGTAACCAGTTTCCAAACCCCAGATCGCCACCAGGATTTCCTTGTCCACCCCGTAGCGCTCTTCAAGGCGGCGAAGCAGGGTTGGATAGGTTCGGAGTTTCTCCTGACCGTTCGCAACGCGGGTATCAGAAATCGCCGACGCCAGATAATCCCAAACGGGCCGGACAAATTCCGGCTGATTATTGTTGGCTTCGACGACCTTCGGGTCCGGCCGCACGCCCCGCATCGCCCGGTCAAAGATCGCACCGGAAATCCCGGCTGCCAGCGCCTCCTGTCGGAAGCTCGTCAGCCAGCTCGCAAAAGCCTCATCGACCAGGCCAGGCGGGGGATTGGGGATAGGTGCCGTCGCAACGGCGGGAGAGGCAAAAGAGACAGAGACCACAATCAGAAGAGCGTTTACCACCCGAAACATGCGCATATCCTCATGGCATTCAAACGACGACCCAAGCCCAAGGACAAGAATACAGCAGCTTCAGCTCTCTTCAACTATGCGTCCGTACACATCGTCAAAACGGACAATATCATCCTCGCCAAAATAGGACCCGGTCTGCACTTCAATAATGCTGAGCGGTTCGCTGCCGAGATTTCGCAAGCGGTGCTTGGTCTCAACGGGAATGTAAATGGACTCGTTCGCCCGCAAGGTCTGCACCTTGTCGCCGACGGTCACCTCCGCTTCCCCGCTGACAACGACCCAATGCTCAGAGCGTTTATGATGCAATTGGAGGGACAGAGACGCTCCGGGCTTCACCATCAGATGTTTCACCTGGTGGGTCGCGCCCTGATCCAGCCCTTCATAATAACCCCAGGGACGATAGACCTTGGTGTGCGCATGATGCTCACTCCGCCCGGCCGACGCTATGTCCTTTACCAACAGCTTCACATCTTGCACCCGGTCACGGGGCGAGATCATCACAACGTCGCCCGTCTCGACAATCACCAGATCTTTGACACCAACCGCGGCAATCAGATTGTTTTCTGCGCGGATATAGCTGTTCTCCGCGTCGAGCTGCAGCACGTCGCCTGCAAGCACGTTGCCCGACCGGTCCTTCTGTCCGATCTCCCAAAGCGCGGACCAACTGCCAATGTCGCTCCAATCCATGTCGACAGGGATCACGGCAGCAGATTTGGTGTGTTCCATCACCGCATAGTCAATCGAGTCCGACGGGCACTGGGCGAAAGCCGTCTCATCCAGACGGAAAAAGTCATAATCCTTGGCGCCAGCTTGAACGGCAGCGGACGCATGTTTTCGAATGTCCGCGCAATGTTCGGTCATTTCGCTCAGGATCTGGTCTGCCCGGAACATGAAGATCCCCGCATTCCAATAATATCCGCCCTCATCAAGATATTCCTGCGCCGTCGCTGCGGTGGGTTTCTCCACGAACCGGGCGACATCGCGTCCGCGCCCACCTTCGAGCACGGCCCCTTCCTTGATGTATCCATAGCCGGTTTCAGGACCCGTGGGGATGACGCCAAAGGTCACCAACCGCCCGTCAGAAGCGAGCTTAGTTCCTTCGTCAATCGCCGACCTGAAAGCCGCCTGGTCACCGATATGATGATCGGCGGGCAGGATCAGCAGCACCGCATCCTTGTCATGGTTGAGCGCAATTTCGGCGGCAACAGCGGCCGCCGGCGCCGTGTTGCGGCCCATAGGTTCCAAAACATGCACCAGAGACTCCATCCCCAATTCCTGCATCTGGGCGGCGATGATGAACCGGTGCTCTTCGTTTGAGATGATCATCGGCGGTGCAAAGACTGAACTGTCCGTCACCCGATCCGCAGTCTCTTGAAGCATGGCCCGCTCGGACACCAAAGGCAGCAGCTGCTTTGGATAAAGCGCACGCGACGTCGGCCACAAGCGAGACCCCACGCCCCCAGACAGAATGACCGGGAATACCTTCATCGTCAGAACACTCCAAATCGGACAGAAAAGGGGCTTGCAGCCCCGGCGCACACCCTACCCCATCGCCCACGCGCACGGGAAGCATAAGGTGCGGCCGATCGCACCATCGGTCCAAGAGATGACAAATGACGTTAATTTCGGTGCCTACCCCGGAAACCGGCCGATTTGATGCCCGTTTTTTTCATCCAAATCGGTCTCTTCTCTGAAATCCGTCATATTTTGGTAGCTGCTTGTCTATAGTCTTTCCGGACCGCCCTGGGCGGCAGGACCAATAAAAGTGCCGGTTGGCGCTGAAGTGATACGAGGCCCCGAGCGGTGACGAACAAGGTAAGAAAAGTTGTGTTTCCCGTGGCTGGTTTGGGAAGCCGTTTTCTCCCGGCGACCAAATCCATCCCCAAAGAGATGCTGCCCATCGTTGACCGCCCGCTGATCGACTATGCGGTAGAGGAAGCCCGGCAGGCGGGCATTGAGCACTTCATCTTCGTAACCGGCCGCGGCAAAGGGGCGATCGAGGACTATTTCGATCACGCATTTGAGCTCGAAACGACGCTCAGCGAGCGAAGCAAGGAAGATGCGTTGCAGGTGCTCTCAACCACCCAGCTTCGCCACGGCGCGGCGAGCTTCGTCCGCCAACAGCAACCGCTGGGGCTCGGTCACGCGATCTGGTGCGCCCGCGACATCATCGGCGAGGAACCGTTTGCGGTCATCCTGCCGGATGAGATGGTGCGTCATGAAAAAGGCTGTCTCGCGCAAATGGTCGATGCCTGGAACGACAAAGGCGGGAACATTGTTGCAGTTGCGGAAGTGCCTGATGACCAGACCTTCCAATATGGCATTGTGGCTCCCGGGTCGGACGATGGTCATGTGGCGGAAGTCAAAGGTCTGATCGAGAAGCCTGCAGCCGGCACAGCCCCCTCGAACCTTGCGATGACGGGACGATACATTCTTTCACCGGAGGTGTTTGCCAAACTCAAAAAGGGCAACACCGGTGCCGGCGGTGAGATTCAACTGACGGACGCAATGGCGGAAACCATCGGTGATGTCCCTTTCCACGCGGTGCGTTTCGAGGGAGAACGGTTCGATTGCGGTGACAAGGCAGGGTACCTGGCCGCTAACCTCGCCTATGGCCTGGCAAGAGACGATATTGGCCCACGGCTGATCGAGTTGATGCCGCAGATCACAGGTGCACTAAAGAGCTGATCGCAGGCGCACGCCGACAATCTCGCGGGAGAAGCTGTCACCGGCCGTGCTTGAATCCCGCTCTTCATATCCAACAAAAGCGCCGATTGAGAAAACCTGATCGATCAGGTAATCGATCCCGAGTTCCACTTCATAGATCTCATCCTTGCGCGCTGAACTTGCGAAGTCCTCTTGCGTATATTCAACATCCAAGCTGGCAACCAGATTACGCAGGAATTCATGGTCCACACCCACCGCAACCGTCTGGCTCTCGAATGCCGACGCACCGCCGGACGTGGTGTCTTCGATGGCCGTGTCAGCGCTGACGCGAACGGTAGTGAGGGGCGTGACATACCAGTCTACTGCTGCTCCATAAGCGATACCGGAAACGGGTGAGAAACTAGGATCGTCGAAGAATTGTTCCTGATATCCGGCAAAAACTTCACCGGTCGCCAGACTGCCCAATTCAAACGAAGCACCAGCAACCACCTCGTAGCCATCAGAGTCGCGGTTCACCGCCACTGCCGGTGTATCCAGGTCATAGTCCCGTTCATTATAGGTACCGCGCAGAAAGACGATGGTGTCTGCGACGAGTTCGTAGCCCACTTCGACAGCGATCTCGAGGATGGTCCGGTCACGGTCATCATTCTCGTCGAAACCGCCGCCAATCAGCGGTGTGTCATCGAAATCAAGCTCTGTGTAATCTGCGCCCACATCAAAAATCAGGCGATTGAAGCGCTGCGTAATACCAGCAGATAGTTCGAACAGGCTGTAGTCGGTCGGCTCGGCCGCGGCGCCAATATCCTCCGGTTCGCCTCGATCCTCTGTGAGCGACCCGTAAAGGACTCCTGCTCTGAGCTGAGTTTGATCAAGAACATCCAAACGACCCGATGCGCCGACACTCCAGTCTGTCGCATCTTCGCTGTCTTCAGACGCATGCAGGCTCTGGTTCAAATCCGCCTCCAGACGCACCGCATGGTTCGCCCAATCCGACTCCAGCACCACATTCGGATTGATCTCTGTAACGAAGTCACTGACTTCGCCAGTGTCGGAGGCAAAGACATTGCTGTCATAGGTCTCAGTCACCGTCAGAGAAGGTCGGAGAACGAAAGTCCCAAGACGGACGCCGCGCGCGGTATAGGCATCATATTGGCGTTCCGCGACGCCCTGGCCGCGGAGATCTTCCGCATGCCCAGCATTATTGAGGGTCAATAGGCCAGCAAATGTCCCGAACGCAGCCAACCAAAGAGGCCTGCTCAACAAACGGATGAACCGCGGATTTTCTCTCGGCTGGCGCATTGATTAATCATGCGCCCAAATGGTTACCGGAAAGGAAATGTAGCGCTTGTACAGCCCGCCCACGTCTCTGCTATAAGCGCCACACGCACATGCGCCTAAGATCGCGCCCATAACTCAAACCGCAGAACCGGCCGTGTTTCGGCCCCGGACACCAGAAAATGGCGAGCAAAGATCAACATTCCTACCTCGAAACGGCACGCCGCACGCTGCAGCTGGAAATTGAGGGAATTGAGGCGCTGGTCGTCTCATTGGGCGAGCCATTTATTAACGCCGTTGAAACCATGGGCACGGCCAGCGGACGGGTTATCGTTTCGGGAATCGGCAAAAGCGGCCATATCGGCCGGAAGATCGCTGCAACGTTGGCATCCACGGGCACGCCAGCCAGCTTTGTGCATGCAAGTGAAGCAAGCCATGGTGACCTCGGCATGATCACCAGAGACGACGTGGTGCTGGCCCTTTCATGGTCTGGCGAAACGGCCGAACTGCGCGATCTCATCAGCTACACAAAACGGTTCGCCATTCCCCTGATCTCCATGACATCTGGCTCCGAGAGCGCCTTGGCGGAAGCCGCAGATATTGCGCTTCTCTTGCCCAAAGTCGAGGAGGCCTGCCCCAACGGTCTCCAGGCACCGACCACCTCCACCACCATGCAGTTGGCCCTTGGGGATGCACTTGCAACCGCTTTGCTGGAACGGAATGGCTTTGACGCCAGCGATTTCAAAGACTTTCACCCGGGCGGAAAACTGGGCGCCATGCTGACCCATGCGAGCGATATCATGCATCGTGGCGACGAGCTGCCTCTAACGGCTCCTGACACTCCCATGAGCGATGCCCTGGTCATCATGACGCGCAAAGGCCTAGGCTGCATTGGCGCAATCGACGCTAAGGGCAACCTGATCGGTTTGGTTACCGACGGTGACCTCAGACGCCATATGGGCACGGATCTTCTAGCCAGGCCTGTATCCGACATCATGACGCCTGATCCAAAGACATTGGCGCCCGCCACGCTAGCGTCAGAAGCGTTGAGCTTTATGAATGACAGCCAGATCACCAGCATCTTTATCGTTGAAGACGGCAAACCGGTGGGTCTGGTGCACATTCACGACTTTCTCAGAGCCGGCGTCATCTGACCATCATAGCGGCGCATTAAGTCCCTATATTTTCTAGGGAAATGCATGATTCGGGCGCTAAGCGGCGCAGGCGCTGAAATTTTCGGCGACCTCTCCCTGTAATTGACAATCATTCTTAAACGCCTTAAGACTCCCGTCAGACGAAAATGACAGGCATTCGCATGTACGCATGTATCTGTAACGCTTTGAACGACGAAAAAGTTGATGACGCTCTGAGCCAGGGCGCGACAACGGTTTCTGACGTCTTCAAGCACCACGGATGTTCGCCGCGCTGCGGCTCATGCATCAACCACATGCGGGCGAAAGTTGGCGGCGCGTCGCAATTGCAGGCGATCGCCACAAAATCTCCCGGCCTTGCAATCGCGGCTGATTAACAAGCCGCGAGAAGCCTTGTTTTCTCCCAGATAACTAGAGATGGTTCGGCGACGGCCGTTCGCATTAGCAGCGGCGGTTCTGCGTTGTTTCAGTTCACTAGGAGGTCATCATGCAGGGCGACAAGAAAGTCATTGAGTTTCTAAACGGGGCGCTAAAACTGGAGCTGACCGCCATCAACCAGTACTTCCTTCACGCACGCATGTTCGACAATTGGGGCCTGAAAAAGCTCGGCAAGGTCGAATATGACGAATCCATCGATGAAATGAAGCATGCTGACAGGTTGATTGAGCGCATCCTTTTCCTCGAAGGCTTGCCCAACCTGCAGGACCTGCACCGCTTGCGCATTGGCGAAGATGTCAAAGAGTGTTTGGAGTCTGACCTCGCGGCCGAACATGACGGTCACAAGTTTTACAAAGAAGCGATCGCCTATTGTGAAAGCGTATCGGACTACGTATCCCGCGAAATTTTCGAGCGCATTCTGGAAGACGAAGAAGAACATATCGACTTCCTCGAAACACAGCTTGATCTGATCAATCGCGTTGGGCTTGAGAACTATCAGCAATCCCAGATGGAGACAGGAGACTAAGGCGCCTTCGTCTTACCCTCCTCTGTCCCAAGGCCCGCGCGGACGACGTCGCGGGCTTTGCGCATCCGTACCTTCTTGATGTTCCGGCCGAGCACCAATGCGTGTCCATGGCCCCGGTGAGGCCCGCGTGTCGATCACCTCTGCGGAAGGCGACTGCCAATAGGGCACATCGCGTCTCTTGAAGAACGGCAGCAGCACAATGCCGGCGACAAAACCGCCCACATGCGCCCAGAACGCCACGCCACCAGCGCCTGGCGAACTGTAGGCGGCGCTGACGAATTGAATGGCAAACCAGATCCCCAGCACAATGATGGCCGGCACAGCGAAAATCTTGAAGAAAGGAATAGGTAAAGGGAGAAAAAGAATGCGCACACGAGCATGCGGATAGAGCAGCAGATAAGCTCCCAGGACACCAGAGATTGCGCCGCTCGCACCGATCAGCGGAATGCCCGATGCCTGCGCAAGGAAGCCATGCGTCAGCGCAGCGGCAATGCCTGCGACGATGTAGAAGATCAAGAACCGAATGTGCCCCAGGGCCGCTTCGACATTGTCTCCAAAAATATAGAGATAGAGCATATTTCCGCCCAGATGCATCAATCCGCCGTGCAAAAACTGGCTGCTCACAAGTGTTATTTCCGGCGGGAACGGCGGCATGGCCCCAGTCGGCGTGCCAAACAGGTTCGCCGGAATTAGACCATAGGTGATGAAAACGGCTTCGACCGCACTGTTAGGCAAAGAGGATTGCCAGGCAAAAATAGCGACACACCCCGCGATCAGGAACCAGGTCACGATAGGCGACGTGTGGGAAGGATTGTCGTCAGCAATAGGGAACATGAACAGGATCCACCAAGTGTCCGATTTGAAAAGAGTCCGCTGATCCTCTAACAAAAGGCAAGGAGAAAGCTGCATCGGCGGGAAAATCACGCTTTTTGACAGCTTGGGGGAGTGTAAATGCCATCAAAGTTGCGTTTCGGTGGACGTGCCACCGCAGTAAGTTTTCTGATCTGCTCGCTTATGCCCGCTGGTGTTGCATTGGCTGAAGACCCGGCCTTAATGGACGAGATAGTGATCACCTCAACCGGCGAAGGCACTCCGCGGGCAACCCATCCCAGCAATATCAGCAAGGTTTATCGCGATGATATTGAGCTGCTCGCGCCCGATCACCCAAGTACCGTCGTTAACCGCGCACCCGGCGTGTTCGTACAGCACGGCTCTGGCCAGGAACATCTGACTGCGATCCGCTCACCGGTGCTAACCGGCGGGGCCGGCGCTGGGTCTTTTCTATACCTTGAAGACGGCATCCCCTTTCGCGCACCCGGATTTGCAAACGTCAACGGTCTCTTTGATAGCTTCATTGAAGCTGCAGACAGCGTGGAAATAGTGCGCGGGCCGGCGAGCGCACGTTTCGGCTCCAATGCTGTGCACGGGCTGATCAATGTTCTTTCCGCTGCACCTTCAGTTGACCCAGAAAGTGAGCTTCGGTTCCGTGTCGGGCCACACGGTATCTTTGATATGTTCGGCACCGCCACCGGCGGAGAGGGTAACCATGCAGCCCGCGCAAGTTTCGAACTGGCAGAGGACAGCGACGGGTTTCGCGCGAACTCAAGCTACGGTCAGCAGAAGTTCCAGATGAGGTACGATTATAGCGGCGCAAAAGACTACATCCGCGCCACATTGTCAGGACAAAACCTCAACCAGGAAACCGCTGGCTTTGTCGAAGGCGACGATGCGTACCGCGACGATGCACTGCGCAAAACCAATCCCAATCCGGAAGCTTTCCGCGATACCTGGTCCACACGTTTAGCGGTACGGTGGGAACGGGGCCTGGACAATGGCAACTCTGTCGCCATCACGCCCTATGCGCGCATAAACGACATGGACTTCCTTTTGCACTTCCTGCCGGGAGATGCGCTTGAAGAAAACAAACACTGGAGCACCGGCGTTCAGTCAGCCTATTTCATGAACCTCGCTGGTGGGCATCAGGTCATCCTCGGAACCGACCTTGAATACACCCAAGGCTCCCTCAGAGAATTCCAATCCGGCCCGACGGTGTTCGGGGCTTTCGTCCAAGGGCTCCACTACGACTATGATGTCGAAGCCATCATTACGGCGCCTTACGTCCATTCGGTTTGGTCCCTATCTGAAGCGACGAAAGTCACCGCAGGCGCCCGAGCGGAATACACGCGATACGATTATACGAACAATGCGCCGGATAATACCGTGGGCCGCTTTCAGCGCACACCGGATCGCATCGACGAGTTCTTTGACGTCACGCCCAAACTCGGAATCACCCATGCGTTCAACGAAAACATCACCGGTTTTGCAAATCTGGCGCGGGGCGCCAGAGCACCCCAAACAACCGACCTTTACCGGCTGCAGGACAATCAAATTCCTGGCCAGGTGGAAAGCGAACGCACCGACAGCATCGAACTTGGCGCCCGCGGCAATCTACACGGCGTTTCATACGAACTCGCAAGCTACTATATGGAGAAGAGCAACTTCTTTTTCAGAGATTCAGCCAGATTGAATGTGCCTGATGGCGAGACAAAGCATTACGGCATTGAACTTGAAGCATTCGCACCCCTAGGCGTCGGCTTCGACATCTCTGGTTCGGCCACCTATGCCGTCCACAAATACACTTTTGATAGAGCGGCCACCAACCCGGCGAACGCCATCACATCTGGCGACGATATCGACACCGCACCGCGCACCCTCGCCAATGTCCGCCTCGGCTACAATTTCCTGGGAGGCCGTGCGCGAGCTGAACTCGAGTGGGTGCACGTCGGCGAATACGCTATGGACTCCGGTCATACCGCAACATACGAGGGGCACGACCTTCTAAACCTCCGCGGGCAATATGACGTAACTGACGCATTTGGCCTCTATGGGCGCATTACCAATCTGGCGGACACACGTTTTGCAGACCGCGCGGACATCATTGTCCGGGGCGGAAATGCGATTAAACGCTTCTTCCCTGGCGAAGACCGGGCCGTGCAAGTAGGCGCATCTGTCCGCTTTTGACTCAAAGCATGACAGCGCCCGCCTCTCGCGCTTAAGTTAGAAGCATGGAGCCACAAGCAAGTTTTGAGCTATGGCCCGTGTTTCTCGGGCTCATAAATCTGGGGGCCACAATTGCGGCGGCGGGCCACGCCCTCATCACGAAGAGTGATGTGCGCGCCGCTGTTGCATGGATTGGCGTCATCATCCTCCTACCCATTTTCGGATGGGCGATCTACCTCATCTTTGGCATCAATCGTATCGCCCGACGCGCTGAAGAACTCCGTGGAAGCGGGCACATCACCGGCGACCTTGAGATATCGGATCATCGTGGTCTGGCAAACCATGGCGATGACGGCGGAACCACTGAGCGGATCGTTGAGATGGCACGCCTCGGGAAACGCATTGCCAAAGTACCCTATACTGACGGCAACAAGATCGACGTCCTGCGCAACGGCGAGCAGGCCTATCCGGCCATGATTGCCGCGATAGACAGCGCGGAAAACAGCGTCGCGCTATCGACATACATATTCAACAATGATGAAGCGGGACGGCAGTTCCTGGAAGCCCTGAAAAGGGCGCGCGCACGTGGCATAAAAATCCGGGTCCTCATCGACGGGGTTGGTTCCTGGTATTCCTTTCCGTCCATGATCAAGAAGCTGCGCGACGCAGACATTCCCCATGAGAGGTTTCTTCACTCACTCCTGCCCTGGCAGATGCCCTATCTCAATCTGCGCAATCACCAAAAAATACTGGTGGTAGACGGAAGTGTAGGCTTTACCGGCTCTATGAATATCGCGGCCGGCAATTTGCTGCGTCCAAACTCTAAACATCCCATTCGGGACCTTCACTACGCCGTCGAAGGACCGGTCGTCGCGCACTTGATGGCTGCGTTCGCCCATGAATGGCGGTTCAGTACGGGGGAACTGTTGGTCGGCGAGTTCTGGAGGCCGGAGCTGAAAAGCCAGGGCGATGTCATCGCTCGCGGCCTGCCCGCTGGTCCGGACATGAGGCGTAATACGATCCGATGGATGTTTCTGGCAGGCTTATCCGAAGCACGCAATCACATCCGGATCGTGACCCCGTATTTTCTGCCCGACAGCGATCTCATCACAGCGCTGTCGCTCGCGGCAATGCGGGGCGTCATTGTCGACATCGTGCTGCCGCAGAAGAACAATCTTTTTTACATGACCTGGGCAAGCCGGGCAGTGCTTGATGAACTCGCAGGAAGTGGCTGCAGGATTTGGATGACGGACGGACCATTCGATCATGCAAAAATGATGACCGTCGACGGCATGTGGGCGTCTATCGGATCGGCAAACTGGGACCCGCGCAGCCTGCGTCTGAACTTCGAGTTCAATCTTGAGTGTTTCAGTCCCCAGTTTGTAGGCAGCCTGGAAGAAATCATCGATCAGAAGATTGAAAGCGCGCGCCAGGAGACCGTCAGGACACTGCGCGACCGTCCCCTCTCTGTAAGACTACGGGACAACGCCGCCCGGCTATTGTCTCCTTATCTCTAACTCTTTGGCCCACATAAGTAATCCGACGTCATGCAGGCGAAGTCGATCCTACACCGTGCCGGCACACAGGTTGACGTAGCGCAAAGCTGGCTTGCCAATCAACTTCGAGCGCAAAAGGAACGATGTAAGGTTCTACGCTCCTAATCCTTTGGTTGGGAGATGAGGCTGTCGCCGCATTGTGAACTCTTGTTTTCGCCCGAGAACGAACAATTTATTAGCAATTCCTGACTACAAGTAACGCCAACCAGAGCGGGGGAACAGCTGGGTGGCGGGACACGCGGGACATAGGAAAGCAGACAGCCATGCGCGCGGGAGTATTGTGATCCCCGGAACAATGGCGCTGTGTGGACTTGTGCTGGTCGGCCTGCTTCACGTGTTGCCTGCTCGCACCGATCGCGATGTCACAGCGATTTTCGCTTCTCATATTTCGTTCGATGAAGCCGTAGCCCGCATCAATGATGCAGGGGCAACGGTTCTGAACGCAAACCCCAGCGGCAACGTGGTAATGGCGCGCCTCGGGGAAAACGCAAATACGGAAACGCTCAGAGATGCAGGAGCATGGCTGGTCTTGTCAGCCACACCCTCGGGTCTCTGTACGGCTGGTGGGTGGACCAGAGGCCAGGGGAACACAACAGACTTATAGGCGGGACAAAAAATGAAAACGACTGACAAAATTCGGGAAAAATCATATCCCTACATGCTGCCCTACCTTTGGGCGCATGTACCGGTAATCGCAGCGCTCGGGTTGTTCAGCGGCAACGGATGGTTGATCGCACCAGCAGCAGCTATGGTCTTCGCAGGCGTTACGACGGCGCTCTGGAAAACCGTCGGAAATGCACCCATGGTCAGAAACGCATTCGCGGTATCTCTGATGGTGATGGCAATGCTCTGCGTGTACCAACTGCAAGGCACGGCATTGCAGATTGACGCGCATCTCTATTTCATGGCTTCGCTGGCAACGCTGATCGTGTTTGTCGATTTCAGAGCCTTGCTTGCCGCTGCAGGCGTCGTTGCGTTGCATCATGTCGGCTTGAATTTTCTTGTACCAGAATTTCTCTGGGTCGGTGGCGCAGACTTCACGCGGGTAGCGGTCCACGCGGCGGTTATCATTATTGAAACAACGGTTCTCGTGCTTGCCGTAAAACAAATGCGAGATTCATTTGAAAGCGCGGATATGGCGCTGGTAAAGGCCGAAGAAGCTTTGGCGCAGACCGAACTCTTGTCCAAAGAGGCAGAGAAATCCCAAGACAGGAATGATCTTGAGCGAGCCGAAGCGATGAGCCAGGTCGCAACGCGTTTTGAAGAAACAGTCGGTAACCTCGTAAAGTCCGTCACAAACGAAACATCTGCAATGTCCAACGTCGCAGACATCATGAGAGACACGGCATCAGGCGCCGCTGAGAAAAGCAGCGACGCGGCGAGATCATCTGCAAACGCGACGGAGAACGTCACAGTTGTCGCCTCCGCTGCCGAACAGATGTCAGCGTCCATTCGGGAGATCGCAACGCAGGTTGGGCAATCGACCGAAGTGGCGGAATCTGCGGTAGGCGACGCAGAAGAAGCAGACAGCCGGGTTCAAGAGCTTGCAACAACAGCAAACAAGATCGGTGAGATTATCAGCCTCATCACAGACATTGCTGAGCAGACAAACCTGCTGGCACTGAATGCGACTATTGAAGCCGCTCGCGCTGGCGACGCCGGCAAGGGCTTTGCGGTTGTGGCCTCTGAGGTAAAGAGCCTCGCCAGTCAGACGGCGAAAGCGACAGAGGAGATCACGTCTCAGATCAACTCGATTCAGGCTGCGACAAACGGAACCGTGAGTTCAATCTCAGCGATCCGCCAGCGTATCGACGAGATGCGGACTGTAAGCGGCGCAATTGCCGCAGCGATTGAGGAGCAGTCCGCTGCGACGGCCGAAATCACGCGCGCAACCCAGCTGGCTGCAGAAGGTGCGGAAGAAATGACCAGACATGCGGGCAGCATCCAGTCCGGCATCACCGAAACCAGCGAAGCAGCAGAAAATTTGGCGAAAAACTTCCAGTCACTGAGTGGATACACCAATGATCTGGATGGCGAGGTACGCCGCTTCCTGGAGAGCATCCGCGCTGCGTAAAGCTCAACAGTAGCCAGTAAAAAAAGCCCGGCGTTCTCCCCGGGCTTTTTCTTTTACATTAGGCTTTTCAGGCAGGTTCTACGACCAGCATTGTGCCTTCCACGCCGGTCACGCGGACAGACGCGCCAATCTCGGCGTCGGTTCCAGACACCGCCCAGAGTGTGTCGCCCACCTTCACCTTGCCCCGTCCATTCTGAATAGCTTCTGCCACAACAAAGGTACGTCCGACATAGGATTGACCGCGCATGTTGAGGTTGGGTTTGTCTGACGTCTGTTGGCTCGGCTGGTTGGACCAACGATAGCCAACATAGGCAAACAGGACCGACAGGACTGCGAACAGCGCAACCTCGGCCTGCCAACTGAGAGGCAGAAGGAAATCGATCACAGCGACCAGCAGTGCGGCTCCTGCGAGCCAAATGAGCAGAATACCAGGGACAACCATCTCAAGAGCAGCCAGAGCCACAGCAACGATGAGCCATGTCCAGCTGCCCCATGTTGTGAAAAAGTCCTGCATGGCTTAGCTCCCGGGGGTCACGCGCGGAACCGACCCCGTGCCTCCGCCGGAACCGGATCCACCGCCCGTCGGCCCACCATCATCCTTGCCAAACGCATCTTTGGCGATTTCGGAGATGCCCCCGATGGCGCCGATCAGACTGGAAGCCTCCAGTGGCATCATAACCAGCTTCTGATTAGGTGCCGCGGCTACTGCTTGCAGAGCCTCCACATACTTGGTGGCGACAAAATAGTTGATCGCCTGTACATCACCCTCCGAGATGGCTTTACTCACGTCGGCAGTGGCCCGTGCTTCAGCTTGCGCTTCCCGTTCGCGCGCTTCCGCATCCCGGAAAGCGGCTTCGCGCCGACCTTCCGCCTCCAGAATGGCGCCGCGCTTCTCACCTTCAGCCTTGAGAACGACCGCTTGCCGGTCGCCTTCGGCCTCGAGAATGGTGGCACGCTTGTCACGCTCCGCCTTCATCTGGCGCGCCATGGCATCCACCAAGTCGCGGGGAGGATTGATGTCTTTGATTTCGATACGTGTAACTTTCACACCCCAAGGATTGGTCGCTTCGTCGACAACGGAGAGGAGCTGTGCGTTTATCTTGTCACGCTGGCTCAAGAGTTCGTCCAGATCCATACTCCCCATCACCGTACGTGTATTCGTCATGGTGAGATTGAGGATGGCATATTCAAGGTCATTCACTTCATAGGAGGCCTGCGCCGCATCCATCACCTGGAAAAAGACAACCCCGTCGGCGGTGACCATCGCATTGTCACGGGTGATCACTTCCTGGCTGGGCACATCGAGGACCCGCTCCATCACATTTACCTTGTTCCCAATCCGATTGATAAAGGGAGTGATGATGGAGAGCCCAGGTTGAAGGCTCTTCGTATACCGGCCAAACCGTTCCACCGTGTAGACAAAACCCTGAGGCACCATCACAACTGCCTTGATCAGAATGACAAGAGCGAGGGCAAACAGCACAAGGACGAAAATTGTTCCACCGGACATGGGTCAGAAGCTCCTTTTGATTGTTATTTCTTCCCATTGAATATAGGGAGTGTGAAAGGCGCACGCGTGCCGAGATCATGGCAGAAAAACGGCGCTGCCCAGAAATGGACAACGCCGAAACACTCTAACCTTTTGAATTTGATTGTAAATTTTTACCGCCAGGGTTCGACGAGAATTTTTGCGTGTTTCTCAGGGTTTTCCAGCTCTTCAAAAGCGTTTTTGACGCCATCAACGCCCACCTTATCGGTGACCAACGCTTCGGCTTTGATCTTTCCTTCTGCGAGAAAGCCAAGTGTCTCGGCAAATTCCTCAGGCGTATAGCCGAGCACAAATTGCACATTCAGTTCTTTGTTGATGCCGAAGAAAGGCTCGAACTGATCGGGCTCCATGCAAACACCCACCACAACGATACGCGCGGCTTTGGGCGCGCCTTCCAATATTTGTTGGATGATTCCTGGCACGCCAACACATTCAAAGATAACGCCCGGACGCAATTGTGGCCCCATGCCCATCAAGGTCATCCAGTTTTTCGGATCATAGCCTTCAGGTGCCGCTTCCTCCTGCCAGCGTTTGTAGGGCGACGTCTCCGCGGGATCGAGCACAATGTCAGCGCCCATCATCTCCGCAAACTTGCGGCGCGCGGGCGAGAAATCTGAGGCGATAATCGGGCTTACCCCGGCGATCTTGAGACCCGCAATGACGGCGAGCCCAACCGGACCACAGCCGATCACAAGCGCAACATCCTCATCTGTGATGTTTGCCTTCTTGACCGCGTGCCACCCGACGGCCATGGGTTCCGTGAGTGCCGCTTGCTCCGTCGGCAACCCATTTGGCACCTCAAGCAGCATCATTTCATTCAGAACCATCTGCTCGGCATAGCCACCAGGCAAGTCGTTTGAATATCCAACTGTGGTGATGCCGTTTGCATCAAACGCAATCGGCATGGAGCAGACCCGAGTTCCGGGTTTCAAAGTCTTTTGGGAACCGGGACCATAGTCGAGGATCTCAGCACAAAACTCATGTCCAAAGACAATGTCCTTTTTGAGATCCATGCCGCCGACGCCACCGCCAGAACGCTCGGCAACCTCAACCATCTTTGGTGCGTGATGAAAGGCATGGAGGTCGGATCCGCAAATGCCGCAGGCAAGCGTCTTAACAACCGCCTGCCCTTCACCCGGTGTCGGCTCCGGCATGGTATCGACGACCATGTCGCCATCTCTGAAAATCGCAGCACGCATCTCTCTTCCTCCTAAAACTAGACCGCAGTCTATTTTTTAAGAGACCTTAGCCGCATGCGCGCCGAGAGAAAAGAACCAAGTCAGGACTATGCGCAGTTTAGGCAGCCCAGCCCTGCAATCGTGCGGCTTCTTCCCTCACCCGTTCCGGGCCCCCGAGCAACTGCCGGTCAAGCCCGATCCGTTTGAACCAATAGTGCAGCCCCACAAGGTCGGTAAAGCCCATGCCGCCGTGCACCTCTGTGGCGGTTCTCGCGACAAAACGCCCAACCTCCGACACATGCGATTTAGCGTGACAGGACATGAGTGTCCCTTCTTCAGGGATCACATCTTGCGCATAGGCCGCATACCAGACGAGTGACCTGCAGGGTTCAAGCTCTGACGCCATTTCGGCACACATGTGCTTCACTGCCTGAAACGAGCCAATGACGCGGCCAAACTGCTTCCGGTCCTTGGCGTACTCGACTGCCTTCTCGATCATCATCTGTCCCGCGCCCAGCGTGTCAGCGGCAACCATCGTACGACCGGCGTCAATCATCTTCCGCACGACTTCTAAGTTTCCATTGGGCAATCGCTCCGCTTTCACATTGTCAAACCGAAGCTCTGATACTGGACGTGTCAGATCGATTGTTGTGAGATCAATCCGCTCCAAGCCCTGGGCCGATGCCTCGACCAGAAACAGGTTGCTGTCGCGATCAGCAACCACAAACAGATCGGCGCCGGGCCCATCTATAACGAACAGGGACGAACCAGACAGAACATCGCCGCTGGAGTCGACGCCAGCCCCGTCGCGGGCCCCAATGGCCTCCGTGACAGCGACGCCAGCAACGATTTCGCCACTGGCAAGCCGAGGTAGCCACGATGCTTTCTGGTCATCGCTGCCCGCCAAAGCCAACGCCAGAGGCGCCATGACGGCAGTCCCGATGAAAGGGATAGGGGCGACGTGACGCCCGGTCATCTCGGACATGAGTGCAGCTTCGAGCATGCCAAGCCCCAATCCGCCATGTTCTTCCGGAATAAGAATGCCCGCAACGCCCAGCTCTGCAAAACCCGTCCAGATAGCCTTGGAATAGGCCTCATGGGCTTCCGCAGACTTCCGCACCACCTCAAGCTCAGAGGCGTCCGCGAGAAACCGTCCAACAGTGTCCTGGAGCATGCGTTGTTCTTCTGAGAGAGCAAATTCCATTATGCCGCTCCTTCTTTTTTGGCCGGTTTCGGTTCGCGCGGCATCCCAAGGCCCCGTTCGGAGATGATGTTCTTTTGGATCTGGGCTGTCCCCCCACCGATGATCAGACCCAGATCGAACATATAGGAGCGTTGCCAGCGGCCGCCTGCACGCAAGTGCGGGCTTCGCTCATAAAGCACGCCCAGCTCGCCGAGCGCATCAATCGCAAGTGCAGCCAACTGATGATTGAGCTCACACCCCATCAGCTTGACGATAAGACGGGCAATACCCGGGTCTTCTTTCTTGGCACTCGCCGTGAGCAAGCGCATGCCATGGAATTGCATGGCGGCAACGCGGGACTGTAACTGCACCAGGCGATCGCGAAACAGAGGATTGTCGATCAACCGCTCGCCAGATACGGTTTCTTCGTGCATGAGATCGACAATCGCCGCAAGGCGCGTACCAGCCTGGTTCGGATCCCCCAGCATACCCCGTTCATGCTTCAGCGTGGCATTGGCGACAAACCAGCCCTGCCCGCGCTCAGCGACGATCTGGCTCTTGGGAACCCGCACATCGGTGAAAAAGACCTCGTTGAACTCCGCGTAGCCTGTCATGGTCATCAAGGGGCGCACTTCAATACCCGGTGTATCCATCGAGAATATCAGGTAGCTAATGCCTTCATGTTTGCGCGCATCGGGTTCCGTGCGCACAAGGCAAAAGATCATGTCGGAATATTGGGCCGTGCTGGTCCAGATCTTCTGCCCATTGATGATGAAGTCATCCCCATCTTCTGTGGCCTTTGTCTGCAGGCTGGCCAAGTCAGATCCGGATCCAGGCTCAGAGTACCCCTGGCACCAGACGACATCACCTTTGAGTGTGGGTTCGATCCACTGCTTCTTCTGTTCCTCGGTTCCGAGTTCGAGCAGTGTCGGAACCAGCATGGAGACGCCCTGGTTAGCTATCCCCAACGGCATAGATGCTTTCGTGAATTCTTCAGCGATGATGCGGCTTTTCAAAATATCCGGCTCACCACCATAGCCACCATATTCAGAAGGAATCGTTCGGGCGGCATATCCGTTCTCAATCAACAAGGCCTGCCACCTGCGCTGATCTTCAGACGGGCGACCTGCACCTAGCTGGCGCGGCACATTATCCTTGTTGTCTTCAATGAACCGCTTCACATCCGCTCGAAACGCTTCATATTCCGCACCATATGCGAGATCCATGCATCACCCTCCGCTCACCGGGGCAGCAACAACCTGCCCTCATTCAGGTATTTTGGAGGATGTACTAGCAGCAACGGCTCGCGCCGTCATCTCAGGCCGGATGGACGGCAGATTACGCGACGGAAACGGGAACCGCTGATGAGGTGTGTTCTTGAGCTTTCGTTTCCCGCGGAAAACAAACCTGCTCCTTCACCATCTCAGCAAAAGCACCAGAGGGGACAGGTGCGCTGAACAGATATCCCTGCGCCTGCTTGCACCCCATGGAGAGGAGCAGTTCTCTTTGTTCTTCTGTCTCCACGCCTTCGGCGATCACGCTCACACCCAGGTTGCCAGCCAGATCAACAATCAATTGTGGAATGGCATGACTGTTTGGATCGTCCGACATATCCGACACAAAGCTACGGTCGATTTTCAATGTCTGAACTGGGAATTGTTTGAGATAGGCAAGCGAAGAGTAGCCGGTTCCAAAATCATCGATGCTGATGCTGACGCCAAGCGCACGTAGACGCCGCAGGGTGCCGATCACCTGATCGACGTCATGCATCACAGTGCTCTCGGTTACCTCAATCTCAAGATATTTCGGAGAGACACCAGCCCGCACCAGAGTAGCTGCGACTTGGTCTGTAAAATCGGGCCGCCGAAGATCAAGCGCTGATACATTCACTGCAACGCTCACCGGCTCCAAACCATTGTCCATCATACGGCGAATCTCAGCACACGCCTCCGAAAGGACCCAATCGGTGAGCTGACAAATGCTACCGTTTTTCTCCGCAACGGGAATGAACACATCGGGCGGGACCATCCCGCGTTCGGGATGGCGCCAACGAACAAGCGCCTCGGCCCCAACGATGGCACCGGTGTCAATGTTTACCTTGAGCTGGTAGTAAAGGACGAACTGACCTTCCGTTATGGCGGTACGCAAATCTCGCTCAATAGCATTGCGCTCAATCACTTTTAGATGCAGCTCATGGCGATAGAGCTGAATGTTGCCGCGACCTTCGGCCTTCGCTCGGTAGAGAGCCAAATCTGCATTTTTGAGAAGCACCTCAGGGTCACGGGCATCTTGTGGATAGCTTGTGATACCGATGCTAACGCCAGGGTGGACTTCATGGCCATTAATGGTCTGCGGTTCTGATAGCGCCGACAAAATCCGATTTGCATGCACCAGAACACCGTCTAGCCCGTCAAGATCATCGGCAATGATGGCGAACTCATCGCCGCCAAGCCGAACGATCGTATCCACCTGGCGGGAGCTCTCTTTGAGTATCTGCGCGATGCGCTTGAGAAGCTGGTCGCCCACATCATGGCCCAGCGTGTCATTCACGTCTTTAAAATTGTCCAGATCAAGAATCATGAGAGCGACAATTTTTCCAGACCGCTCCGCATGGGCGAGCGCCATATTGAGCCGCTCTTTAAACATGACGCGATTGCCAAGCCCCGTCAGACTGTCGCTCTGTGCCAAAAGCTCAAATCGATCAGCGTTTTCGCGGGCTTCTGAAAAGGACTGCAACACGCTGCGGGCAAGCTCTCCAAATTCATCCAATCGACGGGTGAACGGAGCCATCGTCTGCGAGTCAACGGTGCGGGCGTGTGCGATCGCCGATAGCTTTGACAACGGAGAAATCACAAGGTCATAGAGAAGCTTGGAGGCAACAAGCATCGCCAGCGCCAAGGCTGCAAAAAGACCAATGATCAATTGTTGCGCCATGCCACTTGATTGCGCGGTCACGCTCTTTGTTTTAAGGCGCACATAGACAAGCGCTTCACTCGGTGCACCTGCCGTCTCGATAAGTCTCGGCGCCGTGACTGCATAACTTGCCGTCATGTCGCCCCACATCAAAGTCTCGCGCGACGAAGAAGACGCAAGGCTCCGCTGTATCTCAAGGGCCAAAACTGTGTCTGTCATTTGATGGATTGAGACACCACGATACATGCCACGGCTGCTGATAAGGACTTCCTGTGACACAGGGTCCACGACCAAGAGAAGCGACACGTCGGCATCAGCGCCAACGATAGCGACATAACGCTGCAATTCGCTGCGATGGTGCATCGTCTCCAGCGCATAAACGATACTGTCTGACAGATGCTTCGCTCTGTTCTCTACGACGGCATCCTGATATCGACCGAAAGCTATGAAAAACAGCACAATCAGTGACAGACCAACAATGCCAGCCAGAAAACTGAACGGGGCCAGTATCTTCCATTTCACCGACAGGTTGTCGAGCCAGGAGGCATCGTGCCGAAACATGGGTCTACTCCACCACAGCCCAGGAGATGTCGACCGACTCCTGGAAGAATCTATGGATCGCCAGACCCTGCTCATCACCATTTTCAGAGGGCCTGAGGATCAGATCTATTGTTTGAAGGCTGACGCTGAGCGGTCCCTGTGCACCCAGAAACTCAGCCTGACGATCAAGACCAATGACCTCAATCCCCTGGTAGGATTCCGCCAGTTCATCGGGCTCCATACCGATAAAGCGCCCAATGATCTGATAAGCCTCCTCAGGGTTTTCGTTGGTGAAAGCGACTGCAAGGCCCCACGCCCGCGCAAACGCATCAATATCAGATGCCCGCCGTGCCGCGATCTCGCGGTCAAACGAGACCACGTCAGCCACTTCACCTGGAATATCCTGTGTTGAGAAAACCTCCTCAACCAATCCAGTGGCAACAACATCCGTTGAGATCGGGGGGTAAGTGATAACCGCATCGACCTCTCCACGAGCAACAGCCTCCGGCATCGCAAGTTGTGGAAGATTGATGACCTCTACGTCGCTCAGTGAAAGGCCACCCTTCGCGAGCGCCCTTGCCAGAATAAACTGATTGAGAGAGCCAGCTTCGACACCTATCCGGCGGTCTTTGAGCGACATGATGTCGTTGACCTCTTTGGTCGCCAACACAACATCGGCACCATTCGAGTAATCTGCCATCAACGATATGATCGGCCAATGTTCACCCTGGCGAACGACTTCGATGACTTCCACCAGGCTTGATGCCATGCCATCAACCTGTCCGCGCTCAAATGCGCGGCGGACATCCGAAAGAGAGGGGAGTTCTACGAGTTCGACATCGACCCCCTCCTCGGCAAAGAAGCCCCTCTCTGCAGCAATAAAGAGAGGCGCATAACCAGGCCACGGATTAATGCCCACCCGCAGCGGCTTCGTCGGAGCCTCCGAGCAAGCGCTAAGGCTGAATAGAGCGGTCACCCCGACAAAAAGGGCCAAATAGGTACGCAATCTGGACATTTCTTGTCCCTTCCATGCCAGCTTCTGGGCATTTGGTTCTGATTTGCATCAGTTTTGAGGGACCTAATCTAAAACTTCGTTACACCATGTGTTGCGGCCTGGATGACTTGTCGAAACGGTTAAAGCTGCATTAATCCAACTGCAACAGTGCCGCATTCTGAAACAAAAAAAGGGCACCCCGAAGGACGCCCTTTCAATTCGAATGATGGCAACGTTAGGCGGCGGTGTAACCCATGACCGCTTTAATTTCGAGGAAGTCCTCAAAGCCGAACTCACCCCATTCGCGCCCATTGCCAGACTGCTTGTAGCCGCCAAATGGCGCATTGAAGTCTGGGCCGGCACCATTGAGATGGACATTGCCCGTCCGCAGCTGTGATGCAACGTCACGCGCGTGATCAATAGATCCCGAGGACACATAGCCGGACAGGCCATAAACAGTGTCATTGGCAATATCGATTGCTTCTTCTTCGCTCTCGTAGGGAAGGATCGCAAGCACAGGACCAAAAATCTCTTCCCGCGCAATGGTCATTTCGTTGGTCACACCACCAAAGACGGTTGGGCGCACATAATAACCCTTGTTCAGGCCCTCGGGGCGTCCGGTCCCACCAGCAACGAGTTGAGCGCCTTCATCAATACCCTTTTGGATAAGATCCTGGATCTTGTTGAACTGCACTTCGCTCACAACAGGGCCAATCTTTGTGTCTTCTGCAGAGGGATCACCCACTTTGACCTCTGCAGCGGCTGCCGCAGCAATCTTCAGAGCTTCATCATGCTTAGACGCGGGAACCAGCATACGTGTCGGCGCGTTGCAAGACTGACCCGAATTGTTCATCACGCCTTGAACGCCGCCAGCAACCGCGGCATTCAGATCTGCATCTTCCAAAATGATATTTGCGGATTTGCCACCAAGCTCCTGGGCAACACGCTTAACTGTTGGCGCAGCGGCTTTCGCAACTTCGATCCCGGCACGGGTTGAACCGGTAAAGGACATCATGTCGACATCCGGGTGCGAGGAAAGCGGTGCACCCACTTCAAGACCATCACCATCGACAAGATTGAAAACACCTGCAGGGACGCCGGCCTCGTCAAAAATTTCAGCAAGAAGGTGTGCATTGAGCGGCGCAACTTCCGACGGCTTCAGAACCATTGTGCAGCCGACTGCGAGGGCTGGCGCAACTTTACAAGCGATCTGGTTGACCGGCCAATTCCATGGCGTAATGAAACCACACACCCCGATCGGCTCTTTGACGATCCGAGTAGCACCGCGGTCTTCTTCGAAGTCATACTTCTTCAGAATTTCCATTGCCGTTGCGAAATGTGCAGGCCCCATCGCAGCCTGCGCCACTTGAGCGAGCCATGCTGGAGCACCCATTTCCTTGGAGATCGTGTCAGCCACTTCCGCATAACGGGCTTTGTAGACCTCAATGATCTTCTCCATGAGAGCAATCCGCTCTTCACGCGACGTACGAGAGAAGGCAGGGAAAGCAGCTTTGGCGGCGGCAACCGCTTTATCAACATCAGCTGCGCTGCCCATCGAAATGGTAGCGAACGCTTCTTCCGTTGCAGGGTTGATGACGTCCATGGTCTTTGGCGTCGTTGGGTCGACCCATTCGCCGTTAATGTAGAATTTTGTTGTGTCTTTCATGGCTTCCTCCGTTGAGGCCTTCCTGAGATGAGGCAGGCCCCGGAAGTGCGGAGCCCATTTCACATTTTTGAAGCGGGGTTAGAGGCCCGCATTTGGGCGTCATCATAAGGGGCTGAGCCGTTTTGTGAACAGGGGATCGACCGAATATTCCGCAAAATTGAACGCCACGACGGACAAGGCTCAAAGAGCAAATGGAGGCCAGACCATTCAATCCATGAACCGGCACGTGGGGCGCACTGTTTCGGCCAAGGAAGCAACCTTTCCCGCCAAAATTTCGCTCAGGCTGAAGCTGGCGTTGGCGCAGCGGCTTCCTCCGACCTGGAGAAGTCGAAGAACAGAGAATAGAGAACCGGCACTACGCCAAGCGTAAGAACGGTCCCGGCCGCCAGGCCAAACATGATGACGATGGTCATCGCGTACCAAAGCGCACCGCCAAACAGCATCAACGGCATCAGCCCAAGGATCGTAGTCAAGGTCGTCATAATGATCGGTCTCGCGCGCACAAGCGCCGACGCAACCACCGCATCTTGGACGGATTTCCCCTGTGCCCGATCGAGGTCTATTCGCTCAATCATCACAATCCCATTGTTGATTATGATGCCGCCAAGACTGAGGAGCCCCAGCATGGCGTTAAAATCAAGGAACGCGCCAGTGAGCAGCAAACCCGATGTCGCACCGATCATGATGAGCGGAATGGTGAGCAGAATGACCGCCGGTCGACGGAAAGAATTAAACTGCCAAACCAACAACACCAGGATGGCAACGCCACAATGCGGCAGGTAGGCAAAGAGCGCCCCGGTCGCCTCTCCGGATTCCTTGAGCTCTCCCTGCACCTCAATGGAATAGCCCAGAGGCAAATCAATCGCGTCAAGCGCCGGTTGCAAGTCAGCATAAAGCTCTGACGCCTGTCTACCGGGCAGGATGGCAGAAATCTTCATGCCGCGCTCTTGATTGAAACGGTGAATTTCAAACGGCTCCAGAACACCATCAATATCGGCAATCTGAATGAGGGGTACGGCGAGATTGCTTGCGGAGGAATAGACGGTGATCGACCGGAGTTTGTCCAACTCGTCACGCTGATCTTCAGCCGCCCTCATTTTGATCGGAATAACAGTGTCACCCTCTCGAAAATCCGTGACGTACAGTCCGTCAAAATAGCTCGCCAGAGAATTGGCAACATCCTCGCTTGAGACGCCAGCACGACGCGCCCGTTCCTGGTCAATCTCAACCAGAACTTTCACCACCGGCGAGCCCCAGTTTGTTCTGATATGCGCGATGCCAGGCACGCTGCGAAAAGCCGTTTCGACCTCGTTACCCAAATTGTAAAGGGTCCCGATTTCCGGGCCCGTCACCTGAATGTCAACAGTCCCCGGCGGTGTCGCGCCAAAGAACAGCGTCTCCGGCCGTCCCCGCGCCTCTGGCACTTCGTTACGGAAATAGGCCGCCGACTTGTCAATCATCGGGCCCACCACATCTAGATCTGTAACATCAACAAGCACAAACGCTTTGTGCGGCACCGGGTCTGTTGGCGACATTGCCAGGAAGAAGCGCGGGCCACCATCTGCGATATAGGCAGTGTGCTGAACCACATCTGGATTGATTTGCTCGTCAGACAGCCAGTCCAGGAACTCGTTCGTGATGCGAATGGTCTCATTCACGTCTGAGCCTGTCGGTAATGTTATGTGTACAACGAACTGCGCGCGATCTGAGGGTGGCATCAGCCGGGAGGTGACAAACCCCATGCCAAAAATCGCCAGTGACAAAAGCCCGACCATAGCCGCCAGGAATACAAGCCGCTGAGCGAGGATCAGATCCAGCACCTGCCGGTAGAACCGATAAGGCGCGCTATCATAAACCTCAGTGCCCTCCGGACGGGCCAGCTCACCATCCAGCAGCCAGTAACAAAGTGTCGGGGTGACAGCGATCGACAGAAACCAGGAGGCAATAAGCGCCAGGAAGAGAACCTGCGCCAGCGCGCCCACATATTCCCCGGTCACATCTTCAGCAAGATAGAGCGGCATGAAGGCGAGAATTGTCGTGAGAGAAGATGACAGCAAGGGCATGCCGAGCTCACGAGGCGCGCTGACACAGGCCTCGAGCCTTTCATCACCCTCTTCCATGCGTCGCTTAATATCTTCAGCGATCACGATACCATTATCGACAAGAAGGCCCAGCGCGATGATGATTGCGGCTATCGATATCCGGTGAAGCGGGATTTCCCACAAGCTCATGCCGACCAGCGCCGCGAGGATTGCAAGCGGCACAATCGACCCAACAATCAGCCCGGTCCGCACGCCAAGAAACAAAATCACAACAACCAGCACCGTCGCGACCGTTTGCAGCAGATTGCTGCTTGCATCCGCCACGGACGCTTCGACCAAGGGTGGCTGATAAGTGGCAAACTCCAGGCTCATGCCCAATGGGAGCGAATAACGTTCCGTCGCGAGTAGAGCCTCCAGTTGCCTGCCGAATTCCGCAATATTGGAACCGGTCACCATGGCAACGCCCAACGTTACAGCGGGATCGCCGTTGAAATAGGCCGGCCGGCTGGGAGGATCGACATAGCCCCGCTCGATCAGAAAAATATCTCGGAGATAGACCAGCCCGCCTTCTGGAAGCTCAACGGGGACATTGCTGATTTCCTCGACGGATCGAAAGCTGCCTGACGGCTCAATTGTAATGCGTTGCCCATTAGCGGCAATTGACCCGCCCGGCAGGATCACATTCTGGCCGGTCAATGCTGCAATGACGGCCTGCTGTGACAAGCCCAGCTGGTCCATATAGGTCTGATCCGCCGTCAACCAGACCTGCTCATCCTGAATGCCATAAAGATCAACACGGCTCACCAGCGGCAGCGCACCAATCACGTCACGAAGATCCCGCGCGACTTCGCGCAGCTCAGCCATGGAATAGTCTGGCCCCGTCAATGCCAATGTCGCAACGGACACACGCCCATAATCATCATTCACAAACGGTCCAGAGGTGCCTGAGGGAAGATCCGGCGTCAGATCCCGCATCTTGTTACGAAGGTCCGTCCAGATCGGATCAAGATCAAAGTATTTGTCGCCGACCTCGACTTTCACCGTCGCGTAGCCCGTCGACGCTGTTGACGTGATGTCCGTCACCTCGGAGATCTGCTTAGCTGTTTCCTCTATGGGCTTAACAATAAGCTGTTCAACGCGCTCCGCCGACATTCCCGGGAAGAAGGCTGTGACCACGGCGGTGCGGATCGTAATCTCCGGATCTTCCTGACTGGGATGGCTGAAATAAATCGCCGTCCCGCCCATCACCAACGCAATAAGCGCGAAGAGCGTGAAGCGACCGTTCTGGATGGCGTAGGCAGCTACATTTCCCATGCCGTCCCCCTATTGGTTCGGCTGCCAGGGGCGCGCCGCCATACCATCATGCAAGAAAGCGACGCCTGCGGTCACAATCTGCTCGCCCTCGTTCAGACCGGAGAAGATCTCAATATCATTTCCTCGAATGTCCCCAAGACTGACCAGCCGTTTGACGACAGCTTCCTTTTCCGGGTCATACACAAACACGGGGGCCTCATTGCTGCCATTGCGCGGACCGTTTTGTGCGCTCAAGTCGGCGTCCTTGATGGAGATGGCGGTAAGCGGAATGAGGAACGCTTCTCGTCCGTCCAGATAGGATTGGAAATTGAAGGTGACTTTGGCGCTCATGCCGGTGCGCACATCCGCATCACCCAGCTCAACAAGCGCGACTTTCACCGCAAATGCATTCCCCGCCTCAGCCCGCGACGCAATCTCAGAAACGGTGCCCCCAAAGAGCTCACCTTTAAGGGTGGGAAAGGAGACAGACACCGGCTGCCCATAGTCTACTTCGCGAATGATGGTCTCCGGCACCAGTACTCTCACCTCAAGGTCGCCGGCAGACTGAATCTCAAACAGCGTGGTACCGGCATTCACCTCAACGAAAGGGTCAATGTTTCGGCTGGAGATCGTCCCGGCGAAAGGCGCTGAGAGCACGGTCCGGTCAAGGTCTTTCTGAGCTCGTTCCACGTCACTTGTCGACACACTCACGCTGGCTGCCGCAGCATCAAAGGCAGCACGGGAACTGTCGACGGCAGCTTGTGTCACAAACCCTTTGTCAATCAGCGCAAGCTTTCGATCGAGATCCTCTTTCGCTTCTGATCGTTTCGCACGGGCACTGGTGAGCTGAGAGCGCGCGCTATCGAGCGCGATCTGATAATTGGTTCTATCGAGAAGCGCCAACACCTGCCCGGCAACAACGGTCTCGCCCACCGAGACATTGACTTCGGTCACCTGCCCGCTGACCTGAAAGCTGAGGGCGGAACGATCAGATGGTTCGACAACGCCTGAAATGCTCCGAACTTGGCCTGTTGCGCGTTCACTGACCGTTTCGAGCTTCACCACCGGCGGTGGCGCTGACGGTGCCTCGGCAACATCCCCGTCGCAAGCCGCAAGCGCCAGCGAAAAAACAAAAGCAACCAGAAGTGACCAGCTTCGCATCTCATACCCTCATGTTGCTCCCGGCAGATTCGCCAAGTTCAGACCAAAAGGACTGTGACTCGGGACCCCTAAAGGTACAAGTGCTCAGTCAGGTAGGGGATAAAGTTTAGGGACGAATTTCTTAACTGGACGAAGTCCGTCTATAATGGGTCCTCAAACATCCAACCCTATTTGCATTTGACTGCCTCAGTGGGCGGCCAACGGAGTAGTTTTGACCCAGCCAGCCCCTGAAATGTCTCTCGCGGAGGCCGAAAAAGCCTTTGATGAGCAGGTCCGCCGCGACCTGCCGCGAAACTATGCCGTCAATCTGGTTCACGGCATGCTGGGCCAGACGGGGTTCCGCCTCGTCCATGCACCAACATTTGTGCCCGCCTTCATCTACATCCTGTCCGGATCGGAGCTGGCAGTGGGACTGGCCCTGGCTGTGCAGCATTTTGGCGCCGCCAGTTCCTCTCTTCTCGGCGCAACCCTGATCGAGCACCGCAAGAAGGTGATCCCGATTGGCTTCGTCATCGGCGGTCTGATGCGGGTTCAGGTGCTGGGCCTCGCGCTCGCCGGCCTGTTCCTCGATGGACAGGTGGCCTTCATCGCCTCGTGCATCTTCCTGGCCCTGTTCGGCTTCTTCAACGGCATGCAGGCCGTCGTCTTCAATTACATGATGTCGAAGGTGATACCGGTCTACCTCCGCGGACGCCTGACCGGCTTGCGCAATTTTATGGCGGGTCTGACAGCATCCGGCGTCGCCTATCTGGGCGGGCAATATTTCATTGAGACCAACGCGCTCGGGAACGGCTATTCCGCAACCTTCATCACTGCGTTCATCCTGACCAGCATCGGCCTTGGGCTTCTGGCCTTTATCCGCGAACCCGTTCCACCGGTGATCCGCGCGCAAGCAAGCTTCTTGGGCCGCATGAAAGAGGTGCCAGCGCTGCTCCGTGCAGATCCGGGCTTTACGCGCTTCTTCATTGCCCGCTCTCTCGGTGCGCTTGGCACCATCGCCGTGCCCTTCTATGTGCTCTATGCCGGCGAAGTCGCGGGCTTAAGTGGCACCAACATCGGCATTCTGTCCCTTGCGTTTCTGCTCAGCCAAACCGCAACAAATCTGGGCTGGGGCGCGCTCGCCGATAAAACAGGCAACCGCTTTGTCTTCATGGCGACATTGATCACCTGGATCCTATCAACGGTGCTGCTCTTCTTCGCCACCGACATCATCATGCTGGGCCTGGTCTTCGCCGGACTTGGCGCGGGCCTCGGCGGCTTCCAGATCTCCTCGCAAAACATGGTGCTGGAATTTGGCGACCGCCAGGACCTGCCCATGCGGATCGCAATCTCCAACATGGGCAACTCCTTCATGATGGGGCTCGGCCCCCTCATGGGCGGGTTTGTCGCCCTCTGGTTCTCCTATGTGGCGGTTTTCTGGTGCGCCATGGCCTTTATGTGCGTCGCCCTTTTGATGGTGGCGTTCCTGATCGACGAACCCAGGAACCGAACCTGAGATAGAGAGGACCTAGTTGCCGGCTTCCTGCTGGAGCCGCTCGGCAACAGCTTCAACGTCTCGCCAAACGCGCAGGAAATTGGCGCTCCAGAGTTTCTCGATCTCTTCATAGCTATAGCCCCGCTTGATGAGTTCCGCGGTGACGTTCGCCGTCTCCGAGGCATCATCCCAACCAATCACGCCGCCACCGCCATCAAAATCGGAGGAGATCCCCACATTATCGATGCCCATCACTTTCACGGCATGGTCGATGTGATCGACAAACTGAGCGAGCGTCGCCCGCGGGAACAATCTATTAATCTCGGCCATCCCTTCGCGAAACTCGGGAAGCTTGCCATGAGCCAAAAAGCTGAAGCGCGCCGCGCCCTGCTCCTGCGCAATACGATTGCGGAGCGCCATGCCGGCAGCGGTCCGTCCGGGGTCTGCTTTTACGTAGGTTGAAAAGGCAACGATCTGTGCGATGCCACCTTTGGCCGCCAGTGCCCGCATCTGCTCATCGGTGAGGTTTCGAGGATGATTTGCCAGCGCAGTCGTAGACGAATGAGAAGCAATAACAGGCGCCTCTGACAGTTCAACCGCCTGCATCATGGCGTCGTGCGAAGCATGGGAGATATCGACCATCATGCCAAGGCGGTTCATCTCCTTCACAACCTCACGCCCGAAATCGCTAAGACCTCCATGCTCTGCAGGCACATCGCCCAAATCGATGCGCGGCATCGAACTGTCGGCAATATCATTGTGGCCGACGTGACCGAGCGACATATAGCGGGCGCCACGCTCATAATAGTCGGCGATCAGCGACAGGTCTTTGCCGATCACATAGCCGTTCTCGATGCCGATCATGGCCACCTTGCGACCGGAGCCGTAAATGTCCAACACGTCGGCCGGGGTCGTGGCTAAACCAATGCGACTGGGATAAAGAGCATCTGTCATCGCATGAATGGCATTGAGTTTAACGAGAGCGGCTTGCTTAGCAGCCGCATAATTTTCTTCTGTGCGAGCGGTCTGGCCGACATAGACAATGAAGAAGGCCGCATCGAGACCACCCCGTTCCATCTTCGGCAGGTCTACTTGCAATCGCGTTTCAAGACCCGGATCCACCTCTGGCAAGGTCGTGTAGGTGGGAGGGATATCAACATGGGTGTCTAGTGTCAGAACCGGACCATGGACCCGGGTGAAGCCTTTGTTATCAGCCGCCTCATCGGCTAGATCAAAAGCAAGCCACGTCAGACCAGCAAGAAAAGTAAATGCAGCGATAATCAGAACAATGGGTCGTGACATGGGGTTTTGTCTCCTGTTTGAGGGACGCTGGCATAGCCGGAATTGCGTTGCAAGGGGTTCCGATTTCGGCCCTCATTCCAACTAATTCGGCCTAGGCCTTGTAAGCACACCCGCCGACCCTACATTGGCCTGAACTCAAATAGGGAGATCTCACATGACCTCAGACAACGCAGCTCAAGGCCTCAGCATCGTCATCGGCGTCGGCGCGTCAAATGGTGTCGGCGGCGCGCTCGTCCATCGCTTTGCCAAAGGTGGCGCCCCTGTGCTGATCGCAGGCCGAACCGCTGCAAAGATCGAAGCGGTCGCCGAAGAAGTAAGAGCCGCGGGCGGCACCGCCTATGCACAGGTCTGTGATGTCACAGACGCCGATCAAGTGGCTGCTTTGTTTGAAACCGCAAAGAAACATGGGCCCCTGGGTTCCGTCCTCTACAATGCGGGTAACAATGCCATCATCCCGTTTGAAGAAGTAACACCGGAACAGTTTGAACAATTCTGGCGCACAGGTGCCTATGGGGCATTCCTCGTTGCTCAACAAGCATTGAAGATCATGGCAGAACAGGGCTCTGGCTCATTTCTGGTCACAGGTGCGTCGGCGTCCATGCGCGGCAAGCCAAACTTCGCGCATTTCTCCTCTGCCAAGGGCGCACTTCGAAACCTCACCCAATCCCTCGCCCGTGACTACGGACCCAAAGGCGTTCATGTCGGCCACGTTGTGATAGACGGCGTCGTAAACGGCGAGATGGTCCGCAGCAAATATGAGGGGTTTCTGGAGAGCAAAGGGAACAATGGTGCTCTGGAACCAACGGCGATCGCGGAAGCGTTCTGGCAGCTCCACGTGCAGCACCCCAGTGCCTGGACCCACGAAATCGATCTGCGGCCATTCAGGGAAGAATGGTAGCCGCCAAACTCACACTGCTCCCGCTGCTATTGCGAAAAACGCGTCTACCTCTTCGTCAGATGTAGCAAAGGATGTGACCAGACGGACGGCAACGCCGTCTGGTTCGCGTTCCCAAGGGTAGAAAGCGGCACCCGCGGCAAGAAGCGCCTTATACGCAGGTTTGGGGAGCACCGCGAACACCTCATTGCCCTGCACGGGATGCCTGAGGCGCGCTGACGGCAGCTTTTCTATACCGGAGGCGAGAAGACCAGCCATCTTGTTTGCATGTGCGGCCATATCCAACCAGAGGTCATCTTTGAGGTAGGCAGACATCTGCGCACCCAGAAACCGGCCTTTGGAGAGGAGATGACCACCGCGCTTCCGCATAAAAGGCAGGTCTGCTGCCAGTTCAGTATCAAACACGATCACCGCCTCCACACCCATCGCGCCGTTCTTCGTCGCGCCAAACGACAGGACATCTACACCCGCTTTCCAGGTCATCTCGGCGGGACTACATCCAAGCGACACCAGCGCATTGGCAAATCGCGCACCATCCATATGAACGCTAAGGGAGTGCGACTTGGCAAAGGTGGCCAACGCCTCAATTTCAGCAACTGAATAGACCGTGCCGCACTCTGTAAGCTGCGAGAGGCTGATCGCCTGAGCTTGCGGATGATGCACAACCCCTTGAGCAAAGCCTTCCAGACCTTGCTCAACCACCTCTGAGGTCAGTTTTCCATGCTCACCTGGTAACGGCAGCAGTTTCGCGCCATGCATGAAGAACTCCGGGGCACCGCATTCATCCGTATGAACATGTGACCGCTCATGGACGAACACCGCGCCATGCGGCCGCGTGATCGATGCAAGACTGAGGGCATTGGCCGCCGTCCCCGTCGCCACCAAAAAGGCATCAACGTCGCGCTCAAAAACCTCTGACAGTCGATCACATGCGTCCCGGGTATATGCATCCGCCCCATATCCCGGCACGGCCCCAACATTTGCTGCCGCAAGCGCAGACATGATCTCTGGCGCGACGCCGCTCCCATTATCACTCGCAAATTTCATAGTGCCCCCTGAGACGTCCCGCCACATCCACAAACGCGGATTGCTCCCCATATGCTAATGATCGTTTCGTGGTCAGGAAACCAGCACCATGCCCAATCGTCGGATTCCCTTTCGAGAACCGCTGCATCCGTCAATCAGCGATGCGTTGATTGAAGGTCTCGTGCGCAGCTTCTATGCAAAAGTCCGCGAGGATGACGAGCTGGGACCGATTTTCGCATCGGCCATCTCTGGCGACTGGGAGCCCCATCTGCAAAAAATGTTCGCCTTCTGGTCAACACTGACCATGCTGACCGGCCGCTACAAGGGACAGCCCATGGGCGCACACCTGAAACTGAAAATGGTGGAGCCCCGCCATTTTGACAGATGGCTGGCGCTGTTCCGTGAAACCGCAAATGAGGTTTGCCCCCCGCCTGCCGCAGCGATCTTTATCGACAAGGCGGAACGGGTTGCGGAAAGCCTGAAGCTCGGCATGTTTTTTAAGCCAGAACAGGCGGCACCGAAAAGCGCGACGCCGCCTGCCTAAGCCGATACCCGTAGAGACAACGTCTCAAACAGCGCGAACGAAAACCATCAGCCCGTAGATCGCAAACAAGGCCATCGCGATGACCGTGAATGCCATACCGATCGCACGCCCGGCACCCACGCCACCGCCAGACCCCATAAAGTTAAAGGCATGCACCAGGCGCCCAAATACAAGGCTTGTCCCGCCAGCGAGAACCAGCCAGGAGGGTGCTCCAGCCAGCTCCGCCAATGCCATTGCAATCAAGACAATCGGCACCGTTTCGGTGAAATTGCCGTGGGCCCGCATCCGCCGCAACAAGACTTCATCATCTCCATGCAAAAAATTGACGCCGACTTTGCCGCGATAGACGCCGACCAATACCGTCAAAATGATTTGGATAACAATGAGCACGCCCGCGAACAGGGCTGTCAGGTGAAGGGTCATGAGTACCTCCTAAAAAGCAGATAGACGCGGGCGCAGAGAAGCGCCCGCGCGTGATGGAAATGCACCTCGACGCTCACCCTTGCGGCACCTCATAGGCGATGAAAGCAATGCTGGCGCCAAACGGATCGCGGATGGTCGCCATGCGCCCGACACCTGGCGCGTCAACCGGCGCACTCACTTCCTCTGCGCCCGCTTTGATCGCTGCATTGAATCGCTGATCCACATCGTCGACGGTGATGTAGACGACCCAGACCGGGTCGTTGGACGGCGTATTGGGAATGCCACCGATCGGCCCTTCGCCCACCATGATGCCGGGGTAGCTGGAACCGTCCTGCATCGGCATGTCGACGACATTCCATCCAAGAACGCTTTCGTAGAATTTCCGTGCAGCCGCCGGATCTGTGCTGTTGTGCGCAATCCAGCTGGGCATGCCGTGAGTTGTTGTGGGGTTTGTAGACATAACTCTCTCCCTGATTGGTGTTGGGCTTTTACCCGATCACCTCAAGGACGCACCCGCCTCAGCCAACCCGACAGGGTCGAGCTATTTTTTGAGGGTGGAAAGCTTGTCTTCAATATAGGAGCGTTCAGCATCTGAAGGCCCCAGAGTGAGTGCCTTCTCATATGCCGCGCAAGCACCATCAATATCTCCCAGGTCCGCGCAAAATGCCCCGCGCGTCGAGTGGAAGTAGAGATAGCCCTCGAGATCTCCCTCAATCGCGTCCATGCTTTTGAGGGCCTCTTCAGGCCCACGAACCTTCGAAACCGCCACCAATCTGTTGAGAGTCACCACCGGAGAGGGTTGCGCCCGTTCCAATGCCAGATAAAGGCGCTCAATCTCTGCCCAGTCCGTTGCTTCAGCGTTCGGTGCAGCGCAATGGACGGCCGCAATTGCCGCTTGAATCTGAAAAGCGCCGGGTCGGCCCCGCCGAAGAGCTTTTTCGACCAGGACTTGGCCCTCAGCAATTTGAGACCGATCCCAAAGGCTGCGGTCTTGATCATCCAGTGGCACCAGTGTCTCGGTGACGTCTTGGCGTGCTGAACGGCGGGCATCATGCAAAAGACACAAGGCAAGGAGCCCCATGACTTCCGGCTGTGCAGGGAAGAGCTGCAACAGCAGCCGTGTCAGGCGGATCGCCTCCTGGCACAAGCTCTTGCGGATATGATCTGGGCCCCCGTGCGATGCATATCCTTCGTTGAACAACAGGTAGAGCATCACCAAAACCGCATTCAAACGGTTCGCCCGCTCTTGAGGCGACGGCGTCTCGAGTGAGGTGGCCACCGATGCGGCCTTCTTCTTTGCGCGCGTGATCCGCTGCTCCATGGACTTCGGTTTCACGAGGAAGGCGCGCGCGATTTCATCAACCGAAAAGCCAACGACTATTTTCAGTGCCAGCGCCAACTGGTCCCGAACCGGCAGCTCGTCGTGGCAGCACATGAATAAAAGGCGGAGTACATCGTCACGATAGTCAGATGTATCAATGGCTTCCGCATAGTCTGCCTCGATATCCCCAAGGTCGGTCTCAACCCCAAGCCCGTCAGCAACGGTCCGCTCGGTTTCCCGCCGACGCAACGCGTCAATGCCGGCATTGCGCCCCACCAGAATGAGCCAGGCAGTCGGGTCCTTCGGAACCCCTTTTTGCCGCCAGGAATTGAGGGCGCGCATGCAGGCATCCTGATAAGCGTCTTCCGCGAGGTCCACGTTTTTGAAATAACGTGTCAGAGCCGCCATGGCACGAGGTCGGGCCGTCGCAATGTGCCTGGAAAATAAGGACACATCAGTCATCTAGCGAGTTGGTCACCTGGCCCGGACCAAACCAGCTGATCGGCCGCACTTCGACCGAGGCAATGTCCAACGGCAACAGCTTAGCGGCCTCAATCGCTTCCTCAATCGTGTCACACTCAATCGTATAGAAACCGAGGAGATGCTCTTTGGTTTCGACGAAAGGGCCATCGGTGACCACCGTCGCACCCCCTTGTTCGCTGAGCGTTACGGCCGTCGCCGTCGCATGGAGCTTCGCCGCCGGACCATTCTGTGCGCCGTCCGCCAAGCGGTCCTGAAGGGCATAATGCTTGGTCATGACCGCTGCCTGCTCCTCCTCGGAGAGGCGATCAAACGCACCGTCATCTCCAAATATCAAAATTGAATAGAGCATAATCCCTCCAGATTTGATCAGTTCCTAGGACGGATGAGGGCCGTGTGATCCGACATCGCGGCTGATTTTGCCGGGAAACAGCCTAAACATAGGGCCTAATCCTGAAAAAGCTGAGCGTTTTCGGTGGATCGAGAGGTATCTCTAATACAGATACCTAAAGGCCCATCAGAAAATCATGCATCGGTCGGAGCGTTGTGAGGGCAGTAACGGCCTGCTTGACGGCATCGCCGCTGGTTACCTTGGCATGGCCCTTTTCATCGATCCACGCAGTCAGGTTCTTATATTGCAGCAAATGGGCGTGTGCAGGATCGATGTCATATCCTGACGGCACCCGCTTCAGGTCAGGCTCACCCAACCGACACCCCTTTCTGACGAGCGCCTTCATCATCTTGTCCAGGTCGGCGCCGCGTTTTGCATCACACACCGCTGTGCGGTAGCGCTCCAAGGCTGCCTTATCCAGGTTCAACGTCCCTGCACCATAGGTGACGCCTGTCGTATCAAGGGAAAAATAGAAACCGGAATGGGTGCCCTGCCCTATTTTTCCCGGCTTCCCAAAAAAGGCCATACGCACATGCGTATTGTAGGGCGTCTTATCTTTGGAGAAGCGAACATCGCGATGAATCCGAAAGAGCTTTGATACGAATTCGCTTTTCAGCTTCCTCTCAAGTCCGGCTTGCAGGTCGGCCAAAAAAGCATCCGCTGGCGCTTTGACCAATTGCTCATAGATCTTCTTATTGTCATTGAACCAGTCGCGCGAATTGTTCTTTTCCAGCTCTTTCAGGAATTTCACCCCGGCTTTCGGGAAACCGTCAAATTCATCGCTCATCTGCGCCTCCTGCTCGTACCATCCCCATCTTTCATCTAAAGACGGATTGGGCGCCAGAAATCCGACAAACCCGAAGATACCAGCAAAATGCAAAAAAGCCCGGTGGAACAATGTCCACCGGGCGCCTCCCACACCAGTCGGCCTAGAGCAGGATCTCGGCTGCGATCATCAGTATCGCGGCCCAAGACACGAGGTAGACGGGTGTCCGGAGATACGGCACCGCCGCAATGTAGACCACGGCGTGCACCACGCGGGCGTAGAAGAACACGCCAGCCCATGTCGCAACCGTCGCCGCTGAGCCGGTCTCCAGCATCGCTGCCGCCACGACGACTGCAATGAACGCTGGCATGGTTTCCACCATATTGAGGTGGGCCCGGTGCGCCCGCTGCGCCCAGAGGGGTGCTTCCGGCTGATTTGCCGGAAAGCCTTCGGGGTAGTTGTTCAGGAAGGTGGGGAGTCCCCAAACAAACAACCGCGCGAGAATGTAAGGCGTCCAGAGCAGGACCGTCAGAACGCCGCTGAGCGCGAGATAAATGAATACGTCTTGCATGTGCTTTTCCCAGTCACGCGGTTGAAGTTAGGAGGCGAATCCGCCATGGATGACTTCAAGCTTGTTGCCGAAAGGATCGCGGACAAAGCCTGTATAGACATCGGGCATGGGGTAGTCGGGGCGAGGGCCAGGTTCGCCAGCGCACGAGCCTCCGGAGGTCAAAGCCGCGGCGTGGAAAGCATCAACGGCTTCCTTCGACGCGGCTTTGAAACAGATATGCACTCCGTTTCCGGCCGTTGCGGTGCCGCCGTCGTTGGGCAGCATGATGAGAAACTGGACGGCGCCATTGCCATAAGCAGCAAACCCGTCCGTCGCAGCGAGACACGTGCAGTCAATGGTTGCCATGACGGCGTCGTAGAATTTTTTGCCCTGGTCAATGCTGGGCACGCCAACGCTAAGGTGGTCGATAACGTTCATTGTTTTTTTCCTGAATTTAAGGGGGAGGTGAGGAGAGGCGGCGCCCCTCCTCAATCGGTTAAAGATCGGCAGCAGCGGTGTGCTCGATCTTTGTCCAGTTGTTCGCCGCTTTTGCGATCGTGCCCGCGCGGTCTTTGTTGAACGCCTGGAAGATTTCCTCGTTCAAAAAGACATAGAGCTTGTCCTCGACGACAGCCGCAAACTGCGGGTCACCGTCAAACTTTTTGCCAACCGACACGCCATAGGTGCAGAAGCCACCATTCTGAGGCACATACTTTTCCGGATTGGCGGCAAAGGTTTTCATGTTGGCTTCGGACGAGAAGTAATAGGCAACACCGTCATGAACGGCGGTGTAAGGCGCAGCACCCTCCAACCGGTTGCCCAGTTCGATGAAGGCAACAGGGTCCACGCCATGCAGGCCCAGTGGCGCACCGGCAGCTGTGAGGCCAGCGGCGACATTGTTTTCGTCTGCAGCGAGGACAGGGGCCGTCGTGGCCATAGCGGCCAAAGCAATGGCCGCAAGTGTGAGTGATTTAGACATCCCAGAATCTCCTTGAATGGGTTCGACATCAACGAGGCTCTAGGTGCGCGCGACCGGACGAATTATCAATCAACCAAGGGGTATTTGGGACTGGACGCAAACCACTTGGGACGAATTATCAAAATGATAGGTAGAAGAGGAACCTTGAGGTTTAGGCCCGGGCCCGCCGATAAGCGCTGGGCGCCACACCAAACTTGCCCGAAAAGGCTCGGCTGAAGGCCGCCGATGATTGATACCCGGACCGGCTCGCAACTTCCTGCATGCTGCACTGGGACCCTTCCAGCAGCGAGAGCGCCTTCTGGAGACGCCAGTCAGACAGGTAGGCCATGGGGCCCGTGCCCATCAGCTGACTGAACCGTTCCGCAAAACGGCTGCGGGACATGCCAACCTCAGATGCTAAACGCTCAACGGTCCAGGTTTCAGCCGGCGCGCTATGAATGACCTCCAACGCCCGCCCGATTTGTTTGTCCCGAAAGGCTTCAAGGACCGACGCGAGCTCTGGGCTTTGCTCGACACCCACCCGCAGCAGTTCGATAAAGACGATTTCTGAGAGTCGCGTGACCGACGCCGCCGATCCCATCTCACCGGAGAAAGCGCGACGCACCAGCACGCGCAGCATCTCATCAAGCCAAGGCTGCCGCGCGCGGACGGCCGCCGTCGTCACAAGATGACCTGGCAGTGCCCTGAGCAAGGGATGGTCGGCACCTGGGCGAAAGACAAAATGTCCGCAAACCATTTGCGTTGACGCATCTGTGTCACCAGCGCCGACGGCCAGGACACCCTTGCCGTCATAGCCGACATCGCTCAGAACTGTTTCTAGATCGGGTGCAGAGTTACACGCCTGGTCGGAGATAATATGCGACCGCCCACGTGGGATAAGCACCAGATCACCTGGACCAAGAGTGACCGCCTCACCGTCAGAAAACTGCATGTGAGTGGTCCCCTGCACCACGAGATGAAACCGCGCCGCCTGCTCAAAGTCCGGCACCGTCACCGCCCAAGGACCTGAGAAATCCGTCCGGAAATAGAGCACGCCCTTGAGGTTAAGCGTATCCAGGATGTCATCAAGAATATCCATAGGCGCAATGTTGCTGTTCGCAAGCGATGATGCAACGGGCGCCACAGATCACATTTATGAGACCCATAGGCCGAAATTCTACTTCGGCGGCCGGCTGCCCGCGAATTTCGCAGCAATAGAAATCCAGTCCTTGAGACCTGTCTCAAGACAGGCGTCAGCATCGACCCACACCATGCCGCCCATCCGCCGCCCATTAAAGTCGATGATTTCCGCGCCGGGACGCGTCAGCGCTTCCGCTTCGAGTTCCTTGCCGACGCGGAACATGAACCGGCCCACCTCCACACCGCACAACATGTTGCCGTTCAGCATCCAGCAATAGCCGCCAAACATCCTTTTTTCCGAGATACCCTTGCGGCGCTTCAGAGCGTCACGCATCAGATCCGCGAGATGAGGGTCATAAGGCATAGATCTTCCTTTTAGAACCGAGGAACCATGTGCCTAGGACGTGGCAAAAGGCGCTTATCCGACAGATCAGAACATCTATCGCCAGGCTTCGGGATCAAAAGGACCGGCCCACCCATAGACCGTGAGATCGATACGCCCGCTCTTGCGCCAGATAATCCCTTCCTGTCGAAGGAGGTCGCCCTGCAAAGTTTCACCGCCCCCTTCTGCGCGCACGCTAATTTTTCCCTGCGAATTCACCACGCGGTGCCAAGGCACTTTTTTGGCCATTTTTCCATCCAGGGCCCCCAGTGCCTGGCCCACCTGCCGCGGGCCGCACCCGATAATCTTTGCCAGCTGCCCGTAAGTCGCAACCTGGCCGGAGGGGATTTCAGCAATCAGTTTATAGAGGCGCGCATAATCCATCTTGCTCAAACGCTATCTCAGGATGCGCTTGTCAGCCAAGTAGCCCGCAGTTTTTGGCGCTCTTCCCACGGACTTTTCAGAGGACCACTTCAGCGCTAACCTTTTCCCAAACGGGGGAAGAAACATGACATATGCACAAGGCCGCTTTATCCACGATGCTGACAGCCACTTGATGGAAATGAGTGACTGCCTTGATCCCTATTTCGATAAAAAGCTGCTCGACCGGTTTCATGATCTTCCGAGCTACCAAGCCCGCGTAAAACGAGAAACCTGGGCCGACGCCGCCCGTGAGAGACAAAGCGACCCTAAGTTCCGCGCAGACATGGAAGATCAAATCATGCTGCGCAAGAACTTCGACGCACATGGCGCCTTCCTCGCTGCCGATCGCCCCGCTGCGCTCGACGCCATGGGATTTGCGAGCCAGCTGGTCTTCACAACCTTCTGTCTCGGGAATTTCGGACTGGATCAAGGCAGTGATATGGAGCTCTGCTACGGCGCAGCCGACGCACATAATCATATGATGACCGATTTCTGCTCCGTTGACCCGCGTCTGCTCGCGACCGCTTATATCCCCTTGGAAGACTTTGATCGCGCGAAAGCCTGCGCCGATAAAGCCCTCAAGATGGGCGCAAAGGCACTCATGGTGCCCTCACTCTGCCCTCAAAACCACGGGCCCAGCCACATTGCCCTTGATCCTCTGTGGGCGATGGCGGAAGAAGCAGGCATTCCCGTTCTCTTTCACGTGGGCGGCGAAGAAAAACTCAATCTGACTTACAAGGAAAACGGTCTTCCGCCCGTGCCGGATTTCCATGGCGGCGACGACAACTTCACCTCCGTGAGCTATTTGCCCATTCCAAACTCTGCCATGCAAACACTGGCGACCTTGATTTTCGATGGGGTGTTCGATCGGTTTCCTCACCTCAAATGGGGCGCCATAGAATTAGGCGCGTCCTGGCTGCCAGGTTGGATGCGCGCAATAGACTCCGCTGCCCACGCGTTCGTGCGCAATGAAGAACGCCTGCAAAAGCTCTCCGACAAGCCATCAAACATTGCGCGGCGCCAGCTCCGCGTGGCCCCCTACCCACATGAAGACGCCGGTTGGATCATCGAAAATTCGGCTGAAGAGATGTGTCTCTTTTCGTCCGACTTCCCCCATGTTGAAGGGGGCCGCAATCCTCTGAAACGTTTTGACCAATCGTTGGACGGCGTTTCAGACGACGCCCGAACCCGCTTCTACTCGGAGAATTTTGTCGATCTCATGGGCGAAGGATTGGCAGAAAACCTGCGCTATCCGCCTGCCTTGGACGCCGCCTCTTGAAAGACCTCACCGCAGGTGCGCCGTCTGCACAACAGTCAAAAATGATTGCGGAGTCCCAATACTCGCGCCTTGATTTTTGATCTGACGGTTCGATAGTCGGACACCGAGCAAGAGAGCACGGAGGACAGGCGCATGGGAACAATCGGACTTCTGATTCTGGGCGCATTATTGGTCTGGTATCTTTGGGAGCTGAGACATAGACAAACGCGCGCCATGTCCGGCGGACTTCATGCGGATATCAACCTGCCCCACGAGCAGGAATGGGAGCTTTATCACAATGATTTTTCTCTATGTTCGAAGAAGAGCCGCGTCTGCCTCGCAGAACTAGGGATCGACTACAAACCACACCACATCGATCTCATCGAAACCGGCTCCTACCAAACGCTCTCCAGGGACTATCTGAAAGTGAACCCCGGGGCGATCGTACCCGTCCTGGTCCACAACGGACATCCCATCTATGAATCTCATGACCAGCTTGAATATGCGGCAAGCCATTCAACTAATCCTAAACTTCTGGTGCCAGAGGATCCCGCCAAACGAGAGGTGATGGAACATTGGGTGCATAAATCATCCCTGATCGGGGACAACCCGATTGAGGCCATTCACGAGACGGCGGGTAACGCCATCCCAGGCCTCACCACCCCCATCTTTGCGGCGATGGTCGAACACATTCCGACCCGGAACATCCTGACGGGACTGCTCTTTCACCGGCTGAAGGTACGCGCCGTATTCTTTCTGGCTCTCAAACTCTTCGGCCTGAAAAATCTGCCGAAAATGAAGCCGGTGATCACCTTGCTGCAGAGTTCCAAACAGGCCATGCAGGCCCACTTTGATGAGCTGGAGACGGCTCTTGCCAAGTCCGGTGGCCCATGGATTGTAGGCGATCAGTTCACCCTCGCAGACGTCGGAATCATGGTGATCTTCGACCGCCTGCGCGAGGGAGACTGGCTGGATGAATTCTTGATTGAGACACGTCCGCATGTCTGCGCCTACTGGCTAGCGCTTCAAGCGCGACCCAGCTATCAGACCGCGGTAGCCAATCACATGCACCCGATGGTGACGCAGGGCACGCAGGATATCATCGACCTGAAGCAGCAGGACGCGCGGTTCAGAATGGCGATGACCGCTTCCTAAAACGATCTATTGGCGGTACCCACTGTCACCGAGTAGTCTTTCCCAAAACGGCTTCGCCCAATCATGACGAAGACCAAGACCGGGGAGAGACACCATGTCCATGTGGAACAACAACGATTGGCTCGCGCAGCGAACGGAAGAGATTGTGGACCCGGCACGCGAAATCGTCGATCCCCACCACCACCTCTGGCATCAGGAAGCCACGCTCTATGACCTAGGCGAGCTGTGGGGCGACACCGGTTCCGGCCACAACGTTACGCAGACCGTTTTTGTCGAATGCGGGTCAAGCTACAGAGACGCAGGCCCTGGTCATCTAAAGCCTGTCGGCGAAACCGAATATGTCGCAGAGCGCGCCGGCCGATCCACCAAGTCAGAGGGAAAGGCCACCATCTCAGGCATCGTCGCCCGTGCTGATCTGGAGCATGATGAGCTGGACAGCATTCTCGACGCCCATGCGGAAGCAGGCGGTGACCTTTTCAAAGGCATTCGTCACGCAGGCGCCCACGCGCATCACCCTGAAGTGCTTTCCATACCCGGCGGCGCACCAGCCGATCTTTATGAACGCCCCGCCTTCCGCGAAGGTGTCAAACGGTTGGGTGAGCGTGGCCTCACCTACGATACCTGGCATTATCATTATCAGAACAGAGCATTTCTGGACCTCGCGAAAGCAGTTCCAGGGACCACCATGATCCTTGATCACTTTGGCACCCCTCTTGGTGTCGGCCCCTACGAAGACCAGCGGGAAGAGATTTTTGAGGGTTGGAAGGATGATGTCGCGGCCATCGCTGAATGCCCGAATGTCGTGGCGAAACTGGGCGGTCTGGCGATGCCTGACAATGGCTTCGGCTGGAACACGCGCGCCACACCCCCGTCCTCAGACGAGTTTGTGGAAGCGCAGTCCCGCTATTATTTGCACATGATCGACTGTTTCAGCCCCGACAGATGCATGTTCGAGAGCAATTTCCCCGTGGACCGCTTGTCTCTCAGCTATCCCATTCTCTGGAACGGGCTCAAGAAAATCGCGAGCGGCTTCAGTGACGCGGAACAGGACCAGATGTTCTCCGGCACCGCAAAACGCGTTTACCGGCTTTAATGCGAAAACTGCCCTGAATTTTTGAGCATATAGGCCGCACCGTGTGACTGATTAAGCGCCGCATTTTCGCCAAACAGACGTTCCTTCTGCCCGCCATAGATGTCGCGGTTGGCACCCAAAGGCGCAAGCTCCTGGGCCTTTTGCATCGCAGAGGGCAACAGCTCGTCCAGAGCCACCGTCTGCTGAACAATGCCCGCCTCCAGCGCCTGTGGCCCACCCCAGCGCCGAGCCAATTGAACGGTCTCAAAAAAGGCATTTGCCGGAACTTTATGCCGGAACAGCGCGAGCTCCGGCTCTGGGATTTTCATACCCAACTGCACTTCATTGGCGCAGACAAAACCGCGATCGACCCTCATGACCCGAACATCATGACAAAGCGACATCATGAAACCAGCGCCGAACGCGTGACCATTAATGGCGCAAACAGTTGGGACCGGCAGTGTGATGATACGCCCCATCAGCGCCATGAATTCAGCGCCGAACACCTCGCGGTCTCCGCCTCCCGGATGCTGATCCGGCGCTTGTACCCAATCGAGGTCCAAACCGTTGGAAAAGAACTTTTCGTTTGAGGATCGCGTCACGAGCGCAGCGGGACCCGAAGACGCTTCAACCTCATCAAGAGCGTGGGCAATTTCCCGAACGAATGTTGTGTTCCATCGATTCTCACCCGCATCCATGGTCAGGACGAATACATCCTTGTCCCGTTCCAGCTCAATCATCTATGCCCCCTTGAGGTTTCTCAGCACGAAAAATGGCACGCAGAAAAACACCACGACTAGCGTTCCTGCAGCACCAAATTTGAGGCTAACCTACACCGATCCGAGGCCTGAAGCTCTTTCAGTTTTGCAAAAGAGCCCCGCAAAATCGTTCTGGACGTCCCGGATGCGCACCCATCACTGAGATAAGCGCTATTTTGCTATTCCGCGTTGGAAGCGACCGACATTTCGAGCGGGTCAGCGAGAACACCCAATAGGGACAATAGGCCATAGATGACAACACCAAAAAGCAGATAGGCTGCGATAGGCAAACCAATCAGATGGAGAATGGGCTCATACGCGCGAAGACGCGAGGAACCGTTTTCTTTCTGCTGATCAGAGTCGTGCATACGCACCCCCCCTCGCACACCTCATCGCCCGGCGCACAACACAGGGCACCGTTCGGATGATCAGTCTTCGAAACCGTTCATCCGACATAGCCAAAGCTTGACGATTGTCTTTAGGCGTAACATACCGGGTCGCCATGCACCGCGCTGTCATCTAGGTGACACTCTTCGTTTTAGTGAGTAAGAATGTCATTTGATAGTTAATCCCTAAAGCCAAAGGCCTATGCGTACCTGCAAAACGGTATTTGCTCCGTCAACAGAACATCGGCAAACTAAAGCCCATGCGAAAAACCATAAAAACCCGCATACCGACCTACGTGGGAGAGAGTCATGAGAAAAAAGCTTCCCCGCAACAAAGACCTTATTTTAGCGACGCTACAATCAGTGGATCTGTTTTCCGACTGGCGGCCATCGGTACTCAACGCATTGAGCGATGCGACCGATCTGTGGAGCTTTGAGAAAGGCGACGCAATCAGTGTCGCAGGCGATCATGTTGACGCACTGGTGGTGCTCGTTCGTGGGTCTGTAGTAAACGAACGGATCTGGGAAAACGGCAAACATATGATGACCGCGGTGCTCAGACCAAATTGGCCGCTCAAGGTTCATGCAGTTTGGGACGGCATTGAAGCGCCCTACGGGCTTACAGCGAGAGAAGAAACGCAGGCGCTGCTGACGCCCAGAAATGCCTTTCTGAGTGTAGTAAAGAACGACATTACTCTCGTCGAGAATGTGTTGGACTTCATCTGTAGACAGCTTCGCCATGAAATGATCGCCGTCCAGATGAAGACTGTTTGTTCGCTAAGGTGTCAGCTGGCGATCATGATCTTCTATCACGCTCAGACGTCTATGCACACAGTGCAGGTCGACCAGATGAGACCGGATGTTCAACCGATGGATGTGACCCAGGATGAATTCGCGGCCATGATTGGGTGTTCGCGCCAAAAAATAAACATGCTGATGCGCGACATGGAGAAGGAAGGCATCCTTCGTCGCCATGGCCGATTGATAGAAGTCGCCGATCCTCTGCTTCTCATGGACGCTATGGAAGAAGACGAACCGCTGTCACCAGATCTGCGGAGCTTCATCGCGCGCCAGCGAGAGTTGGCATTGCAGAAGACACGAAGCTAGCCTTGCCTGTCTAAGCAGCGAGAGTGGCCATCATTTGACATAGCGAGACAGTTACTCTGTGATAGCTAACGAACCGCTTTTGCAGACACGTCTTGCGATAAAGAGACATGCCGGATCAGGAAAAAAACGAGAACAGAGACAAGGTCCCTTGTTTTGATATTGACGAAGTCACAAGTGATCCCGATACGCGCGTGCAGGTGTTTTCCGATATGGTGCGGCCGATGGCCGACTTCGCAGGGCTTGGCTGGTCCGGATCTGAAGGCATTGAAATAGCCCGCATGTGGCTGCTTGATCGGATCATTCTCACGGAGATGAAACTTAACGCGCATCTGATGATGCGGCGTCCAATCCACCTCCGCAAATATCCGCGCGACACTGTGATGGTGCGCCACCACATTGACGGTGAAACCTTCAACGAAATTGGCATCGATGCCTATCGGGCGGCGAAGGGAAACATTCACATTACCGACATGACCGAACTCTATAGCGGAGTCGCCACAGCCACACACTTCGTCGCCGCTGTGTTTTCTCACGAGACGATCGGGTATGACCCTGTGCGTCATCCCGCACATGTGCCAGTCGTCCCACCTGCTCCGTACGACTGTGCGATTGGCGAATGCTTGAGGTCCCTTAGGAAGCTCGCCGTTCAAGATAGCTTACCTGAAGCCGAAAAGGTAACGGGCGACCTCATCTCACTTATGCGTGCTCATCTTGAAACGATATCCCAACAACCTTCAGAACCAGCACCCGGTCATTTGCGGCGGCTTCAAATGCGCGCTTTTGTGGAGAAGAGCTTGTCTGACCCCAATCTTTCCGCGGACATGATTGCTGAAGCGTTCAGCGTCTCTCGGGCGACGGTTTATCGAGAACTCCAGTCATTCGGTGGCTTGCAACGCTACCTATTGCGCAGGCGGCTGGAGGAAGCCTGTAAAGAACTCGCTTTTGGCACCGGCAAGCGTGGCGCAGTCGCAGAAGCAGCGGAGCGATGGCAATTTGCATCCGTCCAGCACTTTTCCAGAGAATTCAAAGAGCGCTTCGGCATTTCTCCCAGTCAGACGATAGGCACCTCACTCTTCCAGCTCGCACCCGATGACCCACGCGAAATGGGCAAAACGACCATGCGCGGCACACCGCCGTGGTTCGTCGAAATCTGAATTGTATCGATCTTGGACTATCATATCGCGTCTTGCGGCGCTGGCATTGCCGCCTGCGCCGCGGGCTTCAGTGTCGGTCCTAAATTAGATCGCCACATACCCGCCATCGATCGGAACAGCGGCCCCGTTGATGTAAGCCGAGTGGGGCCCGCAAAGCCATGCCGCTAGCTCACCGATCTCGCGCGGCGCCGCCATGCGTTTCGCAGGAACATTTTCAATGAGCGGCTCCAAGATCTCCGGAGTCGTTTCCATGACCTCACGCACCATACGCGTTTCAACCGGCCCCGGGCAGATCGCGTTCACCCGGATGTTTTGATTGGCATATTCAGCGGCCGCACTTTTGGTTATGCCCAACACGCCGTGCTTGGAGGCGGCATACTGCACGATCTGCGCGCTCCCGATGAGGCCCATCACAGAGGACATATTCACAATCGCACCACCGCCTGAACTGACCATGTGCTTCAATTGATGTTTCATACACAGAAAGACACCACGAAGATTGATTGAGATGACGTCGTCAAAATCCTCTACACGTGTTTCAGCAAAAGAACAGAGCGCGCCTTCAACGCCCGCATTGTTGACCGCAAAGTCGAGGCGCCCGAATGAGGAAACAGCGCCCTCCGTTGCGGCAGCAACATCCGCCTCATTTCGAACATCTCCTGTGAAGAAAGCCGTTGGGCGTTGCTGTTCAGCCAGGTCACGCAGGACATTTTCGCCCGCCTTCTGATCCCTGTCGACGCCCACAACATTGGCGCCATAGTCAGAGAAAACGCGGGCTGCCGCCTCGCCGATGCCAGACCCAACACCCGTGATCAGAACTGTTTTGCCAGTCAAGTCCATTCCCAACCCCACTTTTCGTCAATTGAATTCAATGGGCATCTTCCCCATCACCCGGAAGAATGAATCCGACCACTGAAATTCGTCATAGCAGATCTTCGCCTGCGGCATTCGCCCACAGAAAGAGCGGAAGGCATTTCGGGCTTCCATCCGTGCCAGCTGATTGCCAAGGCATGTATGCGCACCACCGCCAAAGGAAATGTGCCCCACCTCCTTCCGCTGAATGTCAAAAACATCCGGATTGTCGAACTGCAACGGATCGTGGTTTGCCGAACCCAACATCATCCAAAGGACCGAATTGTTCGGCAAAAGCGTGTCGCCGACCTGATACTCCTGGGTTAAAACCCGCCAGTTGAAGAGGACCGGGGTGTCAAAACGCAGGCACTCCTCTACCGCATTCGCAGCAAGATCCGGTTGTTCTTTGAGGAGACGGCTCTGATCGGGGTTTTCGATAAAGGCGCGCGTTCCATTTCCGATCAAGCCGATCGTCGTTTCAAAGCCGGCCGTAAGAAGGCCAATCGCCTGAACGGCAAGCTCCACGTCGCCCAGCCGGTCACCGTCCTCTTCTGATTGGATCAGGTTGCTCAAGAGATCGTCGGTTGGTTGGGCCCTGCGCTTCTTGATCATATCCTCGAAATAGTCGGCCATGTCTTCGCCGGCTTTTCGGGCGCCCACGACAACTTCTTCAGGCAGGAATCTTGCGAAGAAGGCATTCGTTCGCATCGCCGTCCACTCGGTGAAGAGATCAATATCTTCTTCCGGCAATCCCATGATACGGCAGATCATGCGTGAGGGAACCCGCAAGGCCAGGTCTTCAACGACCTCCATGCCGCCTTCTTTCAAAGCTTTGTCCAGCGCTTCGCTAACAATCAGCTCGATCTGATTTTCAATGTTCTTCAAAGCCCGCGGTGTAAACGCACCCAGCACCAAGCGGCGCAGCCGAATATGGTCAGGTCCATCCTTGTTGAGCATGAATTCACGGAAGCTGCCCCGATTATCCTGATCATCCATGTTGGGCGAAGAGCCATCAGGCAACGTCATGCTGGTGGGCGCATTCCGAAACACGTCAGCGACATCGGCATATCTTGAAATGCGCCACGTGCCGACCGGCGTCAGATTAACGGGATCATTTTCTCTCAACTGGTTCATCGCCGGATAGGGATCATCCCGGAAACTGGGCTCAAAGGGATCGGCACCACCCCAGTCGCCAACCATCACATTCTCAGCGCTCACATCACTCATATCTCTTCCTCCCGGTCTGGTCTTCAGCCGACCTTGAAAACGTCATAGAGAACTTTTCCGCTGCCAAACTCGCGCATACAGCCCAAAAAGACATGGCGCCCAAGCCAGGCGTGTTTTTTCGAATCCGTCTGAAAGTAGGGCGTGGAATAGAAGTACATCTCGCTGCCGGGAATGGTTCCTCCGGCTTCGATCGTCGCGATCTGTTCAGGGGTCATGTCGCCGATGCCGTTATAATGGCAATAGGCATGCTCACCGTCGTCCAGCTCCACGGAAAACCGCACATCGAGATACCAGACACCGTTCGGCATGATGGTGATCCAGTCACCGGCTGGAGCGACGATCTTGCCCTCAATCCCCGGGCCTTTCATGTCTATCTTGGTGACATTCCACACCATCTGAGTGCCGACATTGTGGACCGGCGCTGCGACAGCGTCCCAAGTGAATGCGTATGTCAGATTCGGCGCCGGAACCACACCCGGTTCGGATATTGTGGCTGCATCCATGGAAATGTCCTCCCGTTGACCAACTTCTTCTATGAAGAAGCTGACCGCTTTTGGGAGGTTCCAACCCACCAATACTGGTGGGCATCAGTCGGAAAGGTCGAGAAACTGCGCTGCATGGGCCGCAGCCGTGCGATTATTGACGTCCAGTTTGGCGTAGAGATTCTTCAGGTGCCAGGCGACCGTGTTCTGGGAAATACCGGTCTCATGGGCAATCTGTTTGTTCGTTTTCCCGGCTTTGAGGGCAAACAGAAGGGTCTTTTCGCGCGCGGTCAACGGTTCCATAGGGGCGGAAACCGCCGCCTCTCCGCCACCATCGAGATGCAGATCAAAAAGCGACGCAAGCTCCGAAAGGTAACTTTGGGGTATAGGTGAAATCCCTCTGACCCGCCCCTGATCGATGCGCCGTATGGTTTCACGCACAAGGTCTTCTTTGCCCCAAAGCTGATCAAGAAACACGCGGAGATATCTGCCCGGCGCTGCCCTCGAAATGGCCTTTGCCAGTTGCCGAACAGCGCGGTCTTCCTTCTGCGCCATCGCCAATGCACGGGCATCCGAGAGCAAAAACTTGATCAGCGCGCCCACGCGGCCAGCCGCCTCAGCTTCCACAAGAAACGGAGCGAGCAGGCGACGCGCCTCTTCAATATCCCCTTCGAGGCTCAGCAGCAGCGCTTTCGCTCGCACAAATTGGCTTCGAAGACGCGGCCAGGTCCGATGGGATATTTCCTTATCTGTTTGGGTGATCTGGTCAAGTTCATCGACAATTGCTGCCGCATCATCGCGCTTACCCAAGGATGACAGACAAACAGTTCGCTCCGCAAGGGCATGAACCAGCAAACGCTGATGACCTTCCTGCTTGCCGACAATTTCAGCCTTAGCCAGAACCTCCAGCGCTTCCGTTGCCCCATATTTTGCACGTACCAGACGTGCATGGGTCAGGAAGAAAGCAATGACAGCGTCAATTGCGGACGACCGGTTATGCGTGTCTTCTGCGAGTCTGATTTGCGCCTCTGCGGCATCCAACTCGTTGCGCTCATAGTCAATCTCAGCAAGGAATGCGTGTGGCATCGGAAAGTCTGATTGAAAATTCTCCTCCGCCAGCTCTGAGATAGAAAGGAAAGTGGCGCGGGCAGCATCCAGGTCACCTGAGATATTGTAGCCAACACCTTTCAAGACACTCGCATAGATCGCGCCGAGATAGTTCTGAGACTCCAATTGAAGATCGGAAGCAAACTCCGCGAGACGCGATGCCTTATCCATTCTCCCTGAAAAAATATGCGCATAAACAACCACGTCGAGCAGAATGCCTTGGTGAAACGGCGACAGACGGTCCAACCCGGTCAAATCCAGTTCGCTCAGATAGGCAATCGCATCAATATCGTCTGCGACATAGTCTATCGCAGCATCAAGCAAAAAGGATTCAAGCTCCAGCGGATCGGACGGCAGCACGAGTGGCTGGTCACTCTCTTCGGTCCGCACCTTCGGTACATCGAGCGTTTGCAATACTTTCCGCGCGTCGCCCACGCGACGGCCCAGAAGCAATGTCCAGGCAAGAGCGATACGGAGCTCCGCACGGTTGGCCAAAACCTTTTCAGGCAGTCGCCGGATCCAACCTTCCAATTGCCCAATGCGATAAAGACTTAGGAAAGAACGCCACACTCTTTCAATGGCGTCGGCCGCTTCTTCCCACAGTTCCGCACGTAAAGCATGATCGATCGCGTGCTCATCTAGCTCTTTGGAGCAATACCAACCGTACGCCAGAGCGTGACGCCGCTTTTGGGTCGCTTCATCTGCCTGGAAATGCTGTTTCAGAAAATCTCTGAAAAGGTGATGATAACGATACCACCCTGCTTCACCACCGATGGGTTGAAGGAAGAGATTGAGTCTGACGAGCTCCTCGAGCTTTGCATCGCTCCCACTGGATTCAGTGACCACGTCGCAAAGTTCGGGAACCAGAAGATCAAGATCCGCCGTATCACCCAGAAACTTCTTTGTACTTTCGGCCAAGTTGGCGATCACATCTCGGGCGAGAAATTCCATGACATCGGCATTGCCCGCTGTGAAATTTTCAATGAATTGATCGAGCTCGCCCGAATTGGACGATGCAATGGCCGCAACCTGAAGCCCAATGGCCCAACCGTCTGTGTAACGGTGAATCGCACCGAGCTGACGGCGATCGACGGGTAAGCCGTAGCCGTCACCGAGAAACTCGCCAGCTTCTGCCTCACTAAAACGTAAATCCCGCGCACCCATCTCGATGACCTGGCCCCGCACCTTGAGCGCAGAGATGTTGAGATCAGGAACGCTACGGCTTGAAACCACCAGACAAAACCTAGCGGGCGCATATTTCAAGACAGCTTCGACAACAGCAATCGTTTCGCTGTTTTCAACACCGTGAAAATCTTCAAGGAACAAGGTGACATGAACATCAGCCACATCGATGATTTTCATCAGCGCACTCAAAACCATGTCAGGCGCCGCACCACCTCCCCCTCTCAGGAACTCCTCCACGAATGGCTGGAATCGATCATCTGCTAGCGCAAAGGCTGCAACAATGGAGGTAAGAAGCTTTTGCGGGTCACTGTCCATCTCGTCCAGAGACACCCAGGCACAGATCTCGCCACGAGTAATCAGCTCTTTGTGGCGTTCAGCGAGGAGAACCGTTTTTCCATAACCTGCGGGCGCATGGGCCAATGTCAAAAGTGAGCGGCTCCGGCCTTCAAGAGCCGACTGCAAAGCCGGGCGCTGCACGACATACCCGCGTGCATGGGGAGGCCGAAGTCTGGCGGAATCCAGAACATGCTCCATCCCCAATCAATGCCTCCCAAACCTTCGCGTGCCCACCAATGGGTGGGGTCAATACCAGTTTAGCGGCAAGGAACCACCAGGACCCACCCAAATTGGTGGCAATTCTTTGCGACCGCCCGTGAAAACTAGGCGCCACGCGGGCGATCAGGCACCGCATTTGCACAAATGGGAGAAGAAAATGCGTGTGGGACTTCAGATGGTTTTCCAGAACTACATGAAACGGGTGCCGGATTCTCAGGTTTTCCAGGAAGAAGCCGAGAACGCCGTATTGGCCGACGAGCTGGGTTTCGACGAGCTCTGGCCGGTCGAGCACCACTTTGCCGATTATGCATTTTGTCCGGACAATATGCAGTTCCTGAGCTACGTGGCGCCACAAACCAAACAGATCCAGCTGGGCACCGGCGCGGTCATTCTGCCTTGGAACGACCCGTACCGTGTCGTCGAAAAGATGATCATGCTCGACATCATGTGCAACGGTCGCGCACTTTTCGGCATGGGCCGAGGACTTTCCAAAGACGAGTACGGCCCGATGGGCATTCCAATGGATGAAGCGAGAGAACGCTTTGATGAAGCTGCCGAGATTATTCTTCGTGGACTGGAAACCGGAAAACTCTCCGCAGACGGTAAATTTTGGCAACGCGCTGCGACTGACGTACGGCCAGCGCCAACAAAATCCTTCAAAGGCCGGGCACTCTCCGTTGCGATGTCCCCAGACTCCGCCTTGCAAGCAGCCAAATTGGGTGTGGGTGTCATGATGTTCACCCAGAAGCCGGTCGAAGCCGTCCTTCCAGATCTTGATCGCTATCGTGACGCGTTCAAGGAGCATCATGGACATGCCGCCCCACCCCCCCGGTTCGCTGACTTTGTTTTCTGCGCAGAAGACGCGGACGAAGCAGAAGAAAAAGGCTTCGAAAACATCGCAGCCTATTACTCACAGGTGATGCAGCACTATGACCTTATGGGAGAGCATTTCGCCAAGATGAAAGGGTATGAGTCCTATGGTCAGGCGGCCGAAATGCTGAAAGATATCGGCCTTGAAGATCAGGTTCGCTCTTACGTCGATCAACAGGCTTACGGCACGCCGGATCAGATCATCGCGAAGCTCGAGCATCGGAGAAAAGTCCTCGGCCCGTTCTCGCTCAACTGCTGTTTCCGCTTCTCAAACCTGGAGAAGAAGGATGTTCAGTCGAGCATGCGCCTCTTCGCCGAAAAGGTGCTGCCAGTCGTACGCGAATGGGAAGCGGACACCGCGACGGCGGCCTAAACGAAAAGCATTATAGGGAAGCGGGGTCTGCAGCGCTGACAGACCCCGTGTTGCACTCCAATCTTCGGCACGCGGGGTTACAGGTACCCCAACAAGCAAAAAGCCCTTGATGCGTGAAGCACCAAGGGCTTTTCTTTGGTTGCGGGGATAGGATTTGAACCTATGACCTTCAGGTTATGAGATCGTTTAAGGCCGTTTTCCCGACGGTGGACGAAAGTGGCGGATGCTGGATAAAGTGCTGTAAGAGAAGGGTTATTTTGACTCACTCCGTTTGATAAACTAGGCGGCAGATAGCGCGAACTTGCGTCCAAGTGGTACCCATATGGTACCCAGAATAAGCCGGCGCAGGGCGCAGCGAGGAGCCGCTAGATGCCGAAACTTACCAAGCGTGTAGTCGACGCCTTGAAGCCGGGAGCATCCGATATCGTCCACTGGGACGATGGTCTTTCGGGCTTCGGCGTACGAGTGCGTCCGACAGGTCGAAAATCGTACATCGTCAAATGCCGCTGCCGCGGCCGTCAGATCAAGATGACGATCGGCACTCACGGTCCCATGACCGTCGAGCAGGCTCGGACCAAGGCGCGGGGCATCATTGCCGAGGCGAAGGCCGGGCAAGACCCGGCCGCTGAGCACTCTCGGATGCGGAAATCTCCGACGATGAAGGAACTCGGGCAACGTTTCCTCGACGAATACGTACCGACCCACTGTCGCCCTACGACCGAGCGCGAATATCGGCGTTCGGTCGAACTCTTCATCAACCCGGAAATCGGCACACGGAAGATCATCGATATCGAGCGCACCGACATCGCCAAGCTGCACCACGGCTTGCGGGACAAGCCGTACCAAGCCAATCGGACACTCGGCGTCCTGTCGAAGATGTTCAATCTTGCCGAAATCTGGGGTCTTCGCCCGGACGGGTCGAACCCCTGCCGGCACGTGAAGAAATACAAAGAGGAAAAACGTGAGCGCTTCCTTTCCGACGAAGAGTATAAGCAGCTTGGCAAAGCGCTGCGCAAAGCCGAGTCCGAGAAGACAGAAACCCAATCAGCGATCAATGCGATCTGGCTGCTCATGCTGACGGGTTGTCGGCTGAACGAGGTCATGACGTTGAAGTGGGCGTTTGTTGATCTCGACGCCAAAGAGCTACGTCTGCCCGACTCGAAAACGGGTGCCAAGACCGTCCATCTCGGCACGGCGGCGATCGACCTGCTCAAGACGATCACGAAGCTTGAGGACAACGAGTTCGTCATCACAGGAAAGAAGTCCGGAGGCCGCCTCACAGATCTTCAGCACCCCTGGAGGCGCATTCGAAAAACGGCCGGCCTTGATGACGTACGGCTCCACGACCTTCGACACTCGTTCGCCAGCCGTGGCCTGATTGTCGGTGAGGGTCTGCCGATGATCGGAAAGCTGCTCGGGCACTCACAAATCCAGACCACGGCCCGCTATGCTCATCTGGCCAACGATCCGATCAAGTCGGCCGCCGACCGAATTGCTGATGGAATTTCGATGTCGGCCGCCGCCTCGTGACAGTCGATCAAACTGGTCAGAGCCTCCGCGATTTCGCTGCCGGAGCATGGAGTGCTCGGCCAAGTCACCTCACATGGCAATGCCGTGCTGATATCGACGGGTTCGTGGGCCCGCAACCAACGATACTTGCGGCTGACGGAATGCGAAGTTCCGAAAGTGCGACGGAATTTGCACAAGTTTGCTACCGTCAATTGACGCTTGGTAACACCGCCCCATAAGTTTGGGGGAGCGATGCCTCGATCAGAACTGCTTCGTCTTTGTTGTTCAACGCCTACTTATCCGCGTCCCCATCGGCAAAGATCGACAATTGCTTCGGAGGGTCGCTCACCGGAAGGCTGGCAAACTGCATGCCTTTGACCTTACCAATATCCTGAACGACCCGCGTGATATGGTGCGTCGTATTGATTCCGCGCCAAACCATCTCGTTGCCAGGCCCGTTCGAGCCTTGGGCGGTTTGGTAGATATATTCATCCGCCGAGGAAAACGTCCTGCCCGCGAAATATCCACTATCGACAATTCGCTGGCACACGTCTCTCATGACGATCTGGTCGCGGCCTGATTTAGCTCCTCGCACAACCAACCATCCATCCTCGGTGGTAATTCGGTAGTGCCTAATTGCGCGCGCGCCACCGGATTTAAACTCAAATTTGGCACAATCGGCAGCATAGTCGCCAAAAATGAGGTGATCGGACGTGTCCTTGTCGAATTTGATCGCGGCCCGCCATGCACGCCACTCGTTGCGCGGCACGATAGTGTATCCACCGGCGGCAGCAGGATTAGCCGCCGGGTAGTTTGTGCCCTGAAAGACGATGCTTCCCCAGTTCGCCACTTCCTGCACGTCTTCGAAGGCGGCGCGGACGATCTCGGCGACGATTTCAGCATCTGTGAAATCCGCGTCACAGAAATCCAACAGGAGCGTGCACTCTTCCGCTTTCACGCCAAGTCTGGAGAGTGCATTCCTAATATGCAGAGAAAACTGAGGGTCGATGATATCGCCCGATTCAACTCTGAGAGCATATTTTCTTGAACATCCTTCCGCCGCGACCAGCGGGAAAGCAGCTCCTGACGAACCGAGAATATCGTGGAGCGACACGACCGGAATAACCTTCCCGTTGTGGTTGCGCGCTGTTGTGAATAGCTGAGGCAACCAGACACCGCTACCGGCTTCGCCAAACTCTTTGAACAGAAATCTAGTGTCGAGGTAGGCTTCACGAAGCGGCCAATATTCACCGATCCGTCTTCCTGTCAGGTAAACTATTTCCTCAAGAGTGAGTGGACGCCCAAAGCTCGGGGTCTTTGTCTTTGGGCGGCGGCACGACGAGCCGCGGCGTGATCTTGTCCTTCACGTCATGCGACAGATGGTGGAGTCCGCGATATTCGCCTGCTTTCAAACGCAGGCAAGGCACGTAAATCGTTTTTGTGAACTTCGGTGCACTCATCGAACGTCTACTCCTTCTGGTATCAGGAGATTCCGGACGCGCCCCCGTCCGACCTTGTTTGAGAAAATTGCATAGTCCCCCCGCTCTTTTTGAATCCGCCCAAAGACTATCGCCGGGTGAACCCCGATCTGTTCGGCGAACCGCTCAATAACCTCGGCCGCTTTTGCTATCCGCGCTGGAGAGCGCCTCCATTTTTCCTCTGGAATAAGCATGTTTGAAGCAAACTCGTTTGCCTCCTCTTCGATTTCATCAACAGCAGACAGATCACTGTCGTCGAAAAATCCACTGGATAACCCGGTGCGATAGTGAAGAATTATATGCCCCACCTCATGCAGCAGCGTGAACCAAAAGCCGTCGATGGTATCCCGGCGCAACGTCATCCCGATAACCGGAACGTCGTTCACAAGGAAAGCTGCTCCATCAACTTTCATGCCCGGAATTTGAGGTTCGGCTATCAGGACGATGCCATGGCTGGCCAACAGCTCCCGCGCTTGAAGCGGTCCGTCATTCTCCTTGCTGAGTCGGACAAGATCGATCAGCCAGCCGATTGCAAGCGGCCGGTATTCGACCTTTTGTTCTTCGATGATCTTCTCCGCTTGTCGCGTTACCCGAGCCTTCCAAGCCAGAAGAGACAGATCGTCCGTATAGTTCTCGACGTTCAGGCCCGTCCTTAGCAGTGACGGCGTGCCGTATCGAATAATGTGATCGGAAACGTAGCGCTGGAGATAGTTGAAGCTTTCCTCATCCCTCAAGGGTTCATTTGCATCGTCTCTGAACCAAGCGTTCTCTTTCCCGTGCTTGATAATCTTCTTCACCGCCGCCGCCGAGACATTCTCGGCAACCGCCCATCCAGCACCGCTTCCCCAGTCGGAAAGCTTCATGTCCCAGTGTACGCCGAGAACACTCGCAACTTTTCGGTAGCTGGAAAGACTGATGGCACGATAGCGATCTGCTTCGTATCGTTGGACCTGCTGCTCTCTTAACCCGAGTTTCCGTGCGAGATCTTTCTGGGTCAGCCCTCTTGCGATACGCGCGACGATCAAGGCGAGGCCGGGATCATTTCCGGCCCGACGCTTTAATTCGGTATAGTCTCCTTCTTTCGCCTTCTCGTATGCCTGCACCAGATGCTCGAGTTCAGCCTTCTCCGTCTCCAGAGCGCGCCGAAATTTCTCGCCGACCTGAACAGGCAAGCCCTCAACAATTTGGGTAAAGATGGCTTCGCTCGAAAGCGCATCATCAAGACGCGAAACCAGAGATTTGGCTTCGCGCACTTCTTGTTCGTTGAGAATGACTGATCCGACTAACATACTCCATCATACCACAACAAATTTGTTGGGCTAGCGCACGTTTGCAAAATCGATGGGCGAACGCCTCAGTTGTCCACAAGATATTGTGGCCGTCAGACAAAACTTTACAGTTTTTTGATTTCGCTTAGTGAGACTTCCTTTTTTCTACAAAACATAAAGAATTCTTGGCGACTCTTTGAATTTATGCTATTTTACTAAGCATGGCTGAGCATACTACCTCAAAACTAAAGTGGCTGGAACAAACGCTCCCGGAAGGGCTGCTCGTCACGGCCGGATGGCTAGAGGAGCACGGCTTTTCGAGCTCCCTGCGCTCGCAGTATGTCAGCGGGGGCTGGCTGGAGCAGCCGGCAAGAGGTGTGTTTCGCCGTTCAAGAGGCCAGTTGCGCTGGGAGCAGGTGGTCATCTCGCTTCAGACCCTGCTGGAGTTTCCGGTCGTCATCGGCGGGCGCACAGCTCTGGAGCTGCATGGCTACGGACATTTCCTCTCTCAGGACCAGCGCGAAGTTCATCTCTACGGCAAAACACCGCTGCCCGGCTGGATGAGCAAGCTCTCGATTCCGACGCACTTCGTCTTCCACAAGAGCACGAAACTCTTTCGGAACGATCACATCACCCGGGGGCTGACCAGTCTGAGCTGGAACAGCCAGACAAATGACGATGCCCGGAACAAGGCGGAAAGCCTTACTCATATCCCCTGGGGACAATGGGACTGGCCGCTGACGCTTTCGACACCGGAGCGCGCCCTTCTCGAACTGCTCGACGAACTACCCCAAAAGGAAAGCTTTTCTCTCGTCGACAAGCTGATGGAGGGCATGGTGAGCCTGCGTCCCAACCGCCTGCGCAAGCTTCTGGAAGATTGCCACAGGATCAAAGTGAAGCGTCTCTTCTTCTTCTTTGCCGACCGGCACAAGCCCGACTGGTTGAAACATCTCGATAGAACGCAGATCGATCTTGGAAGCGGGGACAGGATGCTGGTGCGGGGTGGAAAATTCGATTCCACCTATCGGATCACGGTGCCGGAGGATCTGGATGCCGTTTAGCGATCAATATCAGCGGCAGGTTTCACTTCTTGTGCGAGTCCTTCCCCTTATTGCGCAAGAGGACTGCTTCGCACTGAAGGGCGGAACGGCCATCAATTTGTTCATCAGAGAAATGCCGCGTCTGTCGGTCGATATCGACCTGACCTACGTTCCTGTGCACTCGCGGGGCGAGTCTCTCAAGGCCATAGATGCGGCGTTGAAGCGTATCGCCGAGACCGCAGCGTCGACGTCCCCCGCCGACGATGTTGTCCCATCCTCACCGAATGCCGAGGGCGTCGTAACCAAGCTTCTTGCCCGAGGTGACAACGTACAGGTCAAAGTCGAAGTGACTCCGGTTCACTCCTGCTGCGCCGCGCCGGAGACGGGCTCGGTGATGAAGGCGACCTTCTGGATGCCGTCGCGCTGACAGGTGACAGTCACCCGGCCGATGAACTCGAAGCCCGTATTCCGGTCGCCCCGGACATGGACTTCCGGTTGCGGCTCCAGCACCGCCACTTCCTTGATCCGGTCCAAAAGTTCGCGATTGTCCGCCATCTTCTCTTTGTTCCAGAAGACGGCGCCTTCGCCGTCGACCGCCGCACGATGTTCTCCGGCCACGCCTGGGGGACGACAAGCACCTCACCATGATCGAAACCCAGTTCGGCAATATCGATCAACAGCTCAAGCGCTATTCGCGGGCGGCTTGAGCCTGAAGGGTTGGTGGACTGACATAAAAAAAGGGACGCATCCTAGATGGTCCGTCAAAGTCCCAGAACGGCCTTTGCGATGACATTGCGCTGGATTTCGTTCGAACCGCCATAAATCGAAGCGGCGCGACCGAAATTATAGGCACTTGTCACGCTCACCGCATAGGCGGGCCCGACGGGCGCTTCATTGGCGATTCCCATCAAATGTTCCCTCTGGAACGGCATGGCGTAGAAGGCGGCTGCTTCGACGGCAAGCTCCGACAACGCCTGCTGAACTTCGGTCCCGACAATCTTCAAGGTCGAAGAAGAGGGGCCCGCAGGGCGGCCCGCCACCTCATCCGCGACGATCCGCAGATTGGTATATTCGAGCCCCGTAAGCTTTACCTCGATTTCGGAGAGCTTCGTCATGAATGCCAGATCGTCCGCCAGCGCCGTGCCATCGCCAAGCCTTTCCTGTCTGGCGATTTTTCTGAGGTGCGCGATCTTGCGCTTGGACTCGGGAACACCCGCAATGCCGGTGCGCTCATTGACGAGCAGGAACTTGGCGTAGGTCCAGCCCTTGTGTTCATCGCCGATGCGGTTCGTCACCGGCACCTTGACGTCAGTGAAAAAAACTTCGTTCAAGTGATGCAGGCCATCGATGGAAATGATGGGCTTCACCTCGATGCCGGGCGTCTTCATGTCGATCAGAAGGAACGAGATACCTTCCTGCGGTTTAGCGGTCTCATCCGTTCGCACGAGACAGAATATCCAATCGGCTTCGTGGGCGTACGACGTCCAGATTTTCTGGCCGTTGACGATGTAATGGTCGCCCTGACGCACGGCCCTGGTCCTCAGCGAGGCGAGGTCCGATCCGGATCCTGGCTCCGAATAGCCTTGGCACCACCAAACATCTCCCGACAATATACCCGGCAAATGCTGCTTCTTTTGTTCTTCGTTGCCGAAAGTGTAAATCACCGGCCCGACCATCGACAGACCGAAAGGCGACAGACGCGGCGCGTTAGCGGCGGCCATCTCCTCGTTGAAAATATGCTTCTGCATCGGCGTCCATCCAGTGCCGCCATACTGCCTGGGCCAATTGACCGCTACCCAGCCTTTCTCGTGGAGGTCCTTCTGCCAGCGCCTGAGCGCCCCGCGCTCGCCAGACGCGCCCACTGTCTCTCTCTCCGCGAGCTCCCTGGGGAGTTTTTCCGAAATGAACCGGCGGACTTCCGCGCGAAAGGCATCGTCCTCTTTCGTAAGCTCGATATCCATCTGCTGACCTTTCGCGGCGACGATCCGGGTGATTGTATTTTTATTATAAAGAATTTCTCCGGGCGGGCAAAAGACCGAATTGTCCGCCTCTTTCAAAAAATTCCGTCGAAAGGTTGGCCGCGATAAATCCGCCTCTCTCCCCATTGCCGGGCCGATGCGAATATTACCGCGCCGTGAGTCGCGGCAACACACATCGACAACCGTATCCATGCTTCCCGATACCCGGGTCGGGGTCTAGGCAGCCCAGCCCTGCAAGTGCGCCGCTTCGAGACGAACCAGCTCCGGCCCGCCCAACAGCTGCCGATCGAAACCAATACGCTTGAACCAGTAATGCAGGCCAAGCAGATCGGTGAAGCCCATGCCGCCATGAACCTCGGTCGCGGTGCGCGCGACGAAGCGGCCCACTTCCGACAAATGGCTCATGGCATGACATGCCATGAGGCGCGCGTCGCCCGGCACCTCGTCCAGCGCATGGGCCGCATACCACACCAGCGAACGCGATGGTTCGAGAGCGGCCGCCATCTCGGCGCAGAGGTGTTTCACGGCCTGAAACGACCCGATCACACGACCGAACTGCTTGCGCTCTCCCGCATAAGCAACTGCCTTCTCGATCATCATCTGACCCGCGCCGAGGGTGTCGGCAGCAAGCATGACCCTACCTGCATCTATCACCCGCGCAACCGCGTCGGCGCTGGATCGAGGCAAGGGCTCAGCCGAGACCTGGTCGAAAACAAGTTCGCCAACCGATCGGGTCTTGTCGATGGTGTCGAGCGCCCGCCGCGACAAACCCTTCGCGTCGGGCAAAACGAGATGAAATCCATGGTCGCTGTCGGCCACGATGTAGAGATCGGCCTCAGCCCAGTCGACTACGAAGAGGGCCTTGCCCGTGAGCGTTCCCTTCCCGGCCTTCACGCCGGCACCTTCGCGGACGCCGATGCTTTCCGTGACGGCCACGCCTGCGATAATCTCGCCTGCGGCGATCTTCGGCAGCCACTTTTCCTGCTGGGCCTCGCTGCCTGCAAGCATCAGCGCGAGCGGCGCCATGACGGCGGTCCCAAGGAAAGGCAGCGGCGCCACATACCGACCGAACATCTCGTAAACGATCGCCGCGTCGAGAAACCCAAGACCCATGCCGCCAAAATCTTCCGGAATCAGCATTCCAGGGATACCCAGTTCGCTGGCGCCCGCCCACAGGGACCGCTGAACAGTATGCGTGTTCCCGGCGGCAAGGCGCACCTTGTCAAGCGGCGAATTCTGTTCAAGAAAACGGCGGACGCTGTCCTGCAACAGGCGCTGCTCTTCCGACAATGCAAATTCCATCGGATAAATTCCTATTTTGCCAGCTTCGGTTCGCGCGGCATTCCAAGCCCACGTTCCGAAATAATGTTTTTCTGAATCTGCGCCGTGCCGCCGCCGATGATGAGCCCGAGCTGAAACATGTATCCCCACTGCCACGAGCCGTGGCTGCGCAGATAGGGGCTGTCGTCGTAGAGAACGCCAAGCTCTCCCATGACGTCGATCGCGAGCGCCGATATTTGATGGGTAAGTTCGCAGGACTGAAGCTTCACGATCAGACGCGCCAAGCCGGGATCCTCACCCTTGCTGGCGCTGGTCAGCAGCCGGAGCCCATTGAACTTCATGGCAGCAAGTTCTGCCTGAAGCCTTACAAGGCGGTCCCGGAAAATTGGATTGTCGATGGCCCGCTGCCCGTCGACAGTCTCCTCGTGCATCAGATCGACAAGGGCCTGGAACCTGGTTTCCATAGCGGCCGGATCGCCCAGCATTCCGCGTTCGTGTTTCAGCGTTGCGTTGGCGACGAACCACCCCTGCCCGCGCTGGCCGACGATCTGCGTCTTCGGCACGCGCACATCGGTGAAGAAGACTTCGTTGAATTCGGCATGGCCCGTCATGGTGGTGAGCGGACGGACTTCGATGCCGGGCGTCTTCATCGAGAAAATCAGATAGGAAATGCCTTCATGCTTCGGCTTGTCGGGCTCGGTGCGCACCAGGCAGAAGATCATGTCTGCCTCATGCGCGGTGCTGGTCCAGATCTTCTGGCCGTTGATGACGAAATCGTCGCCATCGACAGTCGCCCTTGTCTGAAGGCTGGCGAGGTCCGAACCGGAACCAGGCTCGGAATATCCCTGGCACCAGACCACCTCGCCGCGAAGCGTCGGCTTCACCCATTTTTTCTTCTGCTCCTCGGTGCCAAGCTCGAGAAGCGTCGGCACCAGCATGGAGATACCCTGGTTCTGCAACGCCGAAGGAACACGAGCAGCGGAAAATTCCTCCGCGATGATGCGCGATTCGAGAATATCCGGCTTTGCACCATAGCCTCCGTAGTCTTTCGGAATCGTCCGCGCGGCATAGCCGTGCTGGATCAGCAGTTGCTGCCAGGAACAGGCTTCGGGAGACGGGCGCCCGGCAGCACCGAGACCCTTAGGCGCCTGACTCTTGTATTTCGTCAGGAACGCCCTGACCTCTTCCCGGAAGGCCTCGTATTTGGGGCTGTATGCCAGATCCATTTTCGATCTCCGATGCGTAGATGCGATTGGCTTTGCTTTTATTTCGGCGCAGGTTTGAAACACGGAAGCATGAATCCGTCGCCGATATCCCTGAAGACAAGGACCACAGGCATGTCCAGTTCAACTGCCTCCGGGTCGCAGTCGAGCAAGCGCGTCGCCATGCGGACGCCTTCTTCCAATTCCACGACCGCCGCTATGTAGGGCACGTCGCGTGCGAAAGCCGGATGAAAGGGCTGGTAGGTCACCGTCCAGGAAAAAATGCGCCCGCGCCCGCTGCTCGGCATCCACTCGTAATCCGGCGAACCGCATTTTGCGCACATGTAGCGCGGAAGGAACCGCCAGGTATCACAATGGCTGCACTGCTGAAACCGCAGGACGCTGTCCTGGCAAAGCTTCCAGAACTCCGCGTCGACCGGATCGACGGTCGCGGGCTGAGGATATTTCGGTTGCTCAATTTCCATTTTTACCTCCTCAAAATCGCGAGGCTGCCATCGCCGAGATCGCCCCATCCGGTCACGAGTCCGATTTCGGCATCCGGAATTTGCCGCTTGCCCGCATCGCCGCGCAATTGGCGGGTCGCCTCAAGCACATGATTGAGGCCCCACACATGCGCCTCGCTCAAAAGCCCGCCATGCGTATTGAGCGGGAACTTTCCGCCGAGCTCGATCTGTCCATCCTTGACGAAATCGAGTGCGCCACCCGGCTCGAAATAACCCAAGGCTTCGAGCTGGAGCAGCACGACATAGGTAAAACAGTCGTAGACCTGCAGAAAGTCCATGTCCTTCGGTGTCACGCCGGCCATGGCGAAAGCGCGTGGCGCGGCGTAGCTCAAACCGATCTTGAAAGGATCCGGCCGTGACGGAATATCGTCGGCAGGATAAGGATGGCCCTCGGCCGCGCCGGAGATATAGACTGGCCTGTGAGGCAAGTCCTTCGCCCGCTCGGCGCTCGTCACCACGACGGCGCAGGCCCCATCCGTCTCGAGGCAGCAATCGAATAAACGGAACGGCGAGGATACCATGCGCGACCGCATGTAATCGTCCATCGTCATCGGTTGACCGCAGGTCAGGGCGCGGTCGTTGAGTTGGGCATGCTTGCGGCACGCCATCGCAATCCAACCCGTCGCCTCGGGGCCAACATTGTAAAGTTTCGAGTGCCGCGTCGCGAGCCAAGCATACATCTGCACCGGCAACAGAACGCCATAGGGGAGATAGTAACCCCGGATGGTCGAGGTCAGCGTGTTCATGTTCATTGGCCGGCTTGGCGGCACCCCCGCTTTTGGACGCAGCGCCGAGTAGCCATTCCAGCCGAGCGTGACCAGCACGTTGTCGCAGATACCGGAGGCCACGGCCATGGCGGCATTCTGCAACGCCGTAGTCGGGCTCGCGCCTCCCATGTTGACCGTCGATGCATATCGCAGCACATCGACGCCAAGGTTGGCGGCCAGTTCCTCCGAGGTTGTATAGACGGGCGGCGGCACCATGCCGTCGATGTCCCCAGGCTTCAGCCCCGCATCCGCGATGGCCCGCCTGGCGGCGTCTAGCATCATGGCCACGGCCGTCTGGTCCGACCCTTTTACATAGCCGGTCTCGCCGATCCCGACGATCGCAGCCTTGTCGCTGAAATTCTTCACGAAACTGCCCTCATCATCATTGCCCAGGCACGCAGCCTTTTCGTTGATCCGCCGCACACCTTCCGTAGAAAATATTCTGTAGACAGATCAAGTCGCCGGAATGAGACAGGAATGGACGGATTCCCGCCCCTCGATCTGGCGCGCCAGCGTCTTGATCGCCAGTTCAGCTTCCTCAAGCTCGAAATTATGAGTGTGCATGAGCTCAAGAGGATATTTGCGGCGCTCGATCATCTCGATCGCCTTCTTGTATCCCGACGACGTAACGCCGATCGCGCCCTTGATGGTGATTTCCTTCATGACGATAAGGTCGGACACAAAATCGGAGACGGGCTTAAATCCCTTGACGCCGGCAAGGACGACCGTTCCGCCCATACGGACACAATCCAGGGCTTCACGGACCGGCTGAGTCGCGTAGGATGTAACCTCAACGATGACGTCCGCGCCCTTTCCGTTTGTCAACGCCCGCACGCGATCGACAACATTTTCGTTCTGCACGTCGATGATGTGATCGGCGCCCAGAGCAAGCGCCATCTGGAGCTTGTTTGAATCGGCCGCAAGGCCCGTGACTATGATCTTTCCCGCGCCGGCTTCACGTGCGGCAACGACGCTCGCAAGCCCGCGCTGTCCGGGCCCAAAAATCAAAACGGTATCGCCAACCTGCGTCTGCGGAATCTCTACCGCCCAGCGGAAACCGGCGCCCAGCGGATTGAACATGACCGCCAGTTCCGCCGGAAGGTTCTTGTCCATCTTGTGAAGGATCGTGTTGGGCGCGAGATACATATATTGTGAATAGGCACCCCAGAGGCCCGGTGACTCCGTGAGCGGAATATATGAGTAGATCTGGCGGCGGTCGCAGAGGTGATAATGCCCGCCGACACAGGTGTCGCAGCAATGGCACGACAACATCGTCTCGATAGCGACCCGATCACCAACATCGACGCCCCAGCGCCTGGCGGCCTTGTCGCCAATTGCCTCGATAATCCCGAGAGGTTCGTGGCCCGGAATCACCGGCATCGGAGTCTGCAAGACCCCTTCGTATTGTTCGTAGTCGCTGCCGCAAATGCCGCAGGCTTCGATGCGAAGGATGGCGCTGTCGTCGGCGATCTGGGGGATCGGCAAATCTCGGGCTTCGAGTTTGCGCGGAGCCGTCTGCACCATCGCCATCGATTTTTTCGGCAACATTTTCAACTCCCTGCTTGGTGTCGGCACCGACGACGCGTCGATAACACATATATATTTTTTTATCCTTGTATGTGTTATAAAGATTCAAACGTAGAATGCGAAGCCCTAAACTTCCGCTTCGCAAAATTTCGGGGAGGACAAAATAATAATGACCGATGAAACGCCCAGGGTTCCCCTGCTGTCGATAGCGGAAGCGGCGGCCGCAGCCGCGAAAGCCGGCATATCCGAACAAATGGCGCCACTCAGCGTATTCAGGGTCTTGCTCCGCCATCCCGATGTAGCGCGCGAGCTTGCCTCGACGCTGAACACCCTGCTTTTCCAGGGCAACAAGCTCGATGCAAGACTGCGCGAACTCATCATCATGCGTATCGGCTGGAAGACGAAATCGCTCTATGAATGGACACAGCATTGGCGGGTCGCCCGCATGCTGGACATTCCGGAGGCGGATCTGGTCGCCACGCGGGACTGGAAAAACGCTTCCTGCCTGTCCGACGCCGACCGTGCCATTCTCGCCGCGACCGACGAGACGCTCGACGGCGGCATGATTTCGGACGCCACCTGGACTGCCTGTGCGGCACACCTGAAAACGGTAGAAGAACGGATCGAACTGGTTGTTGCCATTGGCAACTGGACGCTTTTCTCGCAACTACTCAAAAGCCTGAAGATTCCGCTTGAGGATGGCGTCGTCGCCTGGCCACCGGACGGCAAGAAACCTTGAGCGGACGAGAAATGACAATTGCGGAACAGGATTACGATAATGAGCGGGAAAAAGGCGATTTCGAAGGATCTGGTCGGCATGACGTTTCCGGCCGTCGATGTGGAATGGTCCGACAAGGACACGATGCTCTATGCACTCGGCGTCGGCGCTCGACCCGCCGATGGGCTTGATTTCATTTATGAAGGCAGAGGACCGAAAGTTCTGCCGACCTACGCCGTCATCCCCGGCGGGCGAGGGCTCGCAGGGCTGATGAGCGGCGTCGAGATGAAGTTGGAAATGCTGCTGCATGGCGAGCAATCCGTCGAGTTGCTGCGTCCCCTGCCCTCATCGGCCAAGGTCAAGATAACGGCGCGCGTTTCCGAGGTTTGGGACAAAGGCAAGGCGGCCGTTATCGGAGTTGAGAGTACAGGTTCCGACGAGAAGGGCCCCCTCTTCAAAACTCACGCGACGCTATTTGTACGCGGCGCCGGTGGATTCGGCGGAGAGCGCGGCCCTGCGAGCGTCGACTCGACGCCGCCAGAGCGGACGCCTGACGCAGTGGTCGAGGATACGACGCGTCCCGAGCAAGGGGCAATCTACCGCCTCTCGGGCGACCGCAATCCGATCCACATTGATCCGGACTTCGCCAAACTGGGCGGCTTTGAAAAGCCCTTCGTTCACGGGCTTTGCACATATGGCTTTGTCGGTCGCGCGGTCCTGCGCGAGCTTTGCGGCAACGATCCCGCCCGTTTCAAATCTCTCAGCGGACGCTTTGCCGCTCAGGTCTATTTCGGCGACACCATTATAACGAAGATGTGGAAAACGGGCGACGGAGTCGCGATCGTGCAGGCCGAGACGCAAAACGGCAATGTCGTACTGTCTCAGGCCAAAGCAGAATTCAAGCCCTGACGGACGGAAATTGGTCGAAGTGAAAAAAACGCCAGATACATTTGTTCATCTGCTTGCCCCCCTCGATCTCGGGTTTACTGCGCTCAGAAACCGCGTGTTGATGGGATCGATGCACACTGGCCTCGAGGAAATGCCTGACGGTTTCGAGAGACAGGCCAAATTCTTCGCAAGACGCGCTAAGGGTGGCGTCGGAATTCTTGTCACCGGCGGTATCTCGCCGAACAGGGCGGGAAAGCTTGCGGAGCGCGCGTCGGTCATGACCGAGGACCTCGTTGAGAGTCATCGTGTGATCACACGCGCTGTCCACGATGAGGGCGGAAAGATCGTTCTCCAGCTCCTGCATGCGGGGCGCTACGGTCGGCATGCCGAACTGGTGGCTCCCTCCGCAGTCAGGTCCCGCATCAATCCGCTTACGCCCCGCGCCCTGGGCGAAGATGAAATCCTCCAGACCATCGAGGATTTTGGCACCGCCGCGGCACTCGCACGCGAAGCCGGATATGACGGCGTTGAAGTCATGGGTTCGGAGGGCTATTTTCTCAATCAGTTCACCGCGGCGCGTACAAATCAGCGTACAGATGGCTGGGGCGGTTCGGCGGAGAACCGGCGTCGCTTACCGGTTGAGGTCGTCGGGCGTGTCCGCAAGCGTTGCGGACCGGACTTCATTATCGCTTACCGGATATCCGTTCTCGATCTTGTCGAGGGGGGCAATTCCTGGCCGGACGTCGCCGCCCTCGCAAAAGATGTCGAGGCAAGCGGAGCAAACATCCTCAATACCGGCATAGGCTGGCATGAATCGCGTGTGCCGACGATCGCTCATATGGTGCCGCGCGGAGCTTTCACCTGGGCGATCAAGCGGCTCAAGGCGGAAGTCGCGATACCCGTGGTCGCGTCCAACCGGATCAATACGCCGGAGCAAGCGGAGCAACTGATTGCAGACGGACAAGCCGACATGGTTTCGCTCGCGCGTCCACTATTGGCCGATCCCGATTTTGTTGCGAAAGCGGCATCGGGCGCATCGTCGAAAATCAATACTTGCATCGGTTGCAATCAGGCCTGCCTCGACAACGCCTTCACCGGACGGCTGACGACCTGCATGGTCAACCCTGCGGCATGCCGGGAAGTCGAATTCAAGATTGTACCAGCGACCCGAGGAAAATGCATTGCGGTCCTTGGCGGCGGCCCGGCGGGTCTTGCCTGCGCGGTGACGGCGGCCGAACGTGGCCACAAGGTTGCGCTATTCGAAGCCGACATCGATATCGGCGGTCAATTCAATCTGGCACGGCGGATTCCCGGCAAGGAGGATTATGCCGAGACTATCCGCTATTTCAGGAACCGACTCGACGAACTGGGCGTCGAGGTCCGTTGCGGCCGACCGGCTTCACTCGCCGACCTGGAGAGCGGGGGATTTGACGAAATCGTCGTCGCAACCGGCGTTCGCCCGCGCCATCTCGACGTTCCAGGTGCGGATCACCCATCGGTTATGACCTATGTAGAGGCAATCACGGACACCGCACGCGTCGGTGCCGAGGTTGCCATTGTCGGTGCCGGCGGCATAGGCTTCGACGTGGCGACGCTCCTGTCTCATCCGCACGGCCCGCACGATTCGTCGCATCCCGATGTCGAGGGATTTTCCTCCGAGTGGGGAATCGACTTGAGCTATACGCAGCCAGGCGCTTTGCTGCCGGCCAATCATCAATGGTCTTCATCGCGCAAGATTCATCTTCTCCAGCGCAAGCCGCGTGCCAGCTTCGGTGCCAGCCTGAGCAAGACCAGGGGATGGGCGAATTTTCTGGAGGTGATGTTCCGCGGCGTTACGATGACAGGCGATGTAACCTATCGGAAGATCGATGATGCCGGGCTCCACATCGAGACAGGCGGCAGACCGCAGACTTTGAAAGTCGACACGATTGTCGTCTGCGCCGGACAGGAATCGGCGGCCGATGGGATGTCGTTGGCGCGGTCCCTGGGCAAACCCGTTCACATGATCGGCGGCGTCGACAAGCCTCAACAACTCGATGCTGTGAGGGCGATCGAAGATGGCACGCGCCTCGCGCTCTCTCTTTGAGGAAGCAAACGAAAAACGAGACGCGGAAGAGACCATATAAATTAGAGTTGTCGCATGAACGCTAATGTCCTCAAATCCGAACAGCCCTCGGCTGCAACGGTAAAATCCGCGACCCGTGTTCTGGAGATTTTCGAGTATTTCGACGAAGTAAGACGCCCAGTGACGATTCAAGACGTAGCGCAGGCGCTGAGTTATCCTCATTCCAGCACCGCTGCCCTTCTGAAAAGCCTCGTGAGCCTCGGTTATCTGGAGCACGACGACCGGGGCAAGACTTTTTTTCCAAGCATCCGGATATCTCTGCTGGGAAACTGGGTGGAAGCCGATGCGTTACCGATCCGGAATGTCCAGCGCCTTATGAGACGGCTTTCGGCCGATACGGGATGCACGATCATCCTCGCTGCGCGTCTAGGTGCTTATGCTCAATATGTGAAGGTGATTCAAGGTACGTCGCCCATCCGCTTCCATGTCAAGCCAAGCACCAAGCGAATGCTCGCTTTTTCGACGATTGGCCGCGTTCTGCTGAGCGAACTTCCGTTGCCCGAAGCGAGACGTCTGATTCATGATGCCCTTGCCGCCATGCCGGAGCGGCGGGAATCGATGCAGGAGATCGAAGACGAACTGCAAAGAATCAGAAAACGCGGCCTTGCGCTTTACAGCGATCTCGTGACGCCGGGAGCGACCATGCTGGCAATGCCCATTCCGATGGGTCCGTCCGGACGCTCGGTCGCGATCGGGATAGCCGCTCCCAACGAGTATTTTCGCAATCGTAAACTACCGTTCACGGCGTTACTGAAAAACGCTATCGCCGAGCACATCTCACAAAACGGGCAAGGCTTTAAGGAGACTGTAGACGACGAGGACCAACTTGAAATCGACGACGATACAGCGCCATAATCATCCGAGCTTTGTATCCAGGAAGCTGGCCATCTCGTCGATCGCCGCGCGGCCTTCGCTCAAGACCGGCGCAAACCAGTGCCAGACATGAATCATCTCCGGCCAGACATGGAGATCGACGGATACGCCGGCCTCTTTCAATCTATCGGCCAATAAGTGGCTATCCGAGAGCAAAACCTCCGAACTGCCTACCTGAATCAGGAATGGCGGCAATCCATTGAGATCGGCGTATACGGGCGATGCCAGAGGCGCCCTGCGCGGGGTTGAAGTTCCCAGATAGGCCGCCGTCCACAGCTCAAGATCGGCATGGCGCACCATCGGGTCCACATTCGCTTTCGCGCCATAAGAGGCACCTTTATTTTCAAGATTGGCCCACGGCGAAATACAAACGGCCGCAGCCGGAAGTCTGAGACCGGCATCGCGCGCCGCCAGAAGCACGGCAACCGTCAGGCCGCCGCCGGCTGAATCTCCCGCCACAGCGAGCTTCGCCGGGTCGACGCCCGTCTCGGTCAACCAGCGATAAGCAGCAAGCGCATCATCGACCGCCGCCGGAAATGGATGCTCTGGAGACCGCCTGTAGTCGATCAGCAGAACCCGGCCTTTCAGGGCAAGAGCTGCGCGCGCCGCAAGATGGCGATGCGAGTCGAGAGAACCAAGCGCATAGCCTCCTCCATGCAGATAGAGCAAAACCCGCTTGCCGGCACCGGCAGCCGGCGCCAGCCATTCGCCAGGAACCCTGCCGGCGGAAACCGGCGTGACCGTCACACCTTCGGGAAGACCGAACGCCTTGCCAGCCTCGTCATACGAGGTACGAAAATCCTCAAGAGAACGAGCCTCCCCGGTCACAAGGCCAGCAAGCAGCTGACGAACGACAGCAAGTTCCTCAAGACTCATTTTTCACGTCCTCCTCAGGCTGCTGCGCCATGGCGCAACAGACGGCCCGGCAAACGACCTTCGGCGCCCAACACATCGACGCCATTGCGCCGGATCAATGTCCCGTTGACGACGACGGCTGAAATGCCCGAGGCATCGGAAATCAGCCGGTCTTCGCCAGCAGGCAGGTCATAGACCCTGCGAAGGGAACTTGCGCCAACCGTTTCGGCGTCGAAGATCAGGACATCGGCGGGCATTCCCACAGCGAGGCGACCACGATCCTTGATGCCGAACACCTCGGCGGGCCGCGATGTCAGCATCCGGACCGCCTCCTCCAGCGTCAAAACGCGCTTTTCACGGACCCACCTTCCGAGAAGATGCGTGGAAAAACATGCATCGCAGAGTTGGCTCGCATGCGCGCCTGCGTCCGAGAGGCCAAGCACCGTGCAGGAGTCGCGCAGCAACGTTGCCACCTCGTCTTCGTCGGCGTTTGCGACAGGCAGGCGGAACCGTGTCTGCAGATCGCTTTGAATCGAGAGATCCAACGCAAGATCGATCGAGTTGCATCCGAGTTCCGCTGCGACGTCGCGCACCAGCCGTTCCGCGAACTCCGGCCGATCCGGACAATAAGCGATGACCGCCTTGTCCCACGCATTGAGAATCGGACCACGCATCGCGTCCCGGAATCCCGCCCGGAAAGAGTTGTCGGCGTAAAGCCTCAGTTTTTCCGCGCGGTCGGCTTTGTTCACCGGCGCGAAGACCGGCATGCTCTGAAACAGAAACGGCTGATCGAATCGAAATTCAAAATTGAGTGGCCTGCAGGTGACCTGCGGAAATACCGCGTAACCAGCCGACTGAAGTTCGTTTGAGCGCGCCAACTGCTCGGCTGCGGAGCCGACATTCAGCACCCCGCCACCGCCCAGCAACGCCGTCCAACTGACATGGCGACCGGAAACGCGGTTCAATTCCGCGAATTCATCAAATGACAGTTCCTTGCCGACAGTTGCCTGTATCACGCCCTCGCCCGCCTCGCCCAGCGCCGACGCGATCTCCCGTATCTCGCTGAACGCCGCCAGCCGGCTTGGAACCGGCCTGCCCTCGTAGCCCACATGCGTCGGCGATTTCGATGTCGCGTAACCGAGCGCGCCCGCTTCGAGGCCCTCGCGCATCAGACTTTTCATATGCCTGACCTCCTCCGGCCGCGCCGCCCGTTCGGTGGATTCAGGCCCGAGGGCATAGAGACGAAGCGGCGTATGCCCCAGAAGAACGGCTACGTTAATCAACGTACCCTTCTTTTCCACGACGTCGAGATATTCGGGAAACGTCTCGAACCCCCATTCGTCGCCGAGACCGGCCTCCAGCGCCCTGACGCTCATGCCCTCGACATTTTCGAGCGTCCGCAGAATAAGGCCGCGGTGCTCCTTGCGCGTCGGTGCGATGCCGAACCCGCAATTGCCCACCACGACCGTCGTCACGCCGTGCCACGGCGAGATCGACAGATTCCTGTCCCACAGAAGCTGGGCATCGTAATGCGTATGTATATCGACGACGCCGGGGGCAACGACCTGCCCCCGGGCCTCGATAGTCGTCCTCGCCCCGGCGGGGGCCTGCCCCATCGCCACAACTTTGCCATCGCGAATACCGATGTCTCCGGCATAGCCCGGAGAGCCGGTGCCGTCGACAATGAATCCACCCACGATCTTCAGATCGTAGTCCATGAAAACGTCCTCCCCGTGAATCGAAAAAACCCGCGCCTTGACATCAGTATACGGATCGTCAAACGGCGAGCTTGTAGAGTTCAGCGACGTTGTCGTGGCATATCCAGTTGCGTTCCTGCTCGCTCAGATTTTTCGTGTGCTCTTCAAGCATTGCCTGCGACCAGGGCCAGGTCGAATCCGAATGCGGGAAATCGTTCGCCCACATCAGGCGGCGGACATTGCACATATCCTTCATCCTGAAGGCAACCCAGTCGTCCTGGAACGTCACATAGATGTTGTCGTTGAAATAGTCGCTCGGCATCCGCTTGAGCGGCGGCGCCTTCATCCAGTAGCGATGACGCTTGTAGGCATGGTCCATGCGATACATGTAGTGCGGAACCCAGCCCGCATCGGCCTCGACGCAGACAACCTTTAGGTCGGGGAAGCGATCGAAGACACCGCCGAATATGAAAGTGCCCATCACGTCCTGGCAGCCACGAATGATCGACAGGAAGCCGTTGATACGCGGACCCCGGACCTGCCCCGAAAGACTGTCCGATTTGCCGGTCAGGATGTGGAACGAGAGTGGCATGTCGCACTCGACAGCGGTCGCCCAGACCTTGTCGTATACAGTTGAATCATAATCCTCGACGGCAGGGTTTCCGGGCATCATCACACCCTTGAAGCCCATCTCCTTCGCATGCCTGATTTCCGCAACGCCATCTTCCGGTGATCGCATGGAAACCTGCGCAAGACCGTAGAGACGGTCGGGTGCCTCAGCGCAGTATTCCTGCAGCCAACGATTATAAGCCTCGAAGCAGGCTTTCTTGTAGTCGAAGTCGGGATGGTTGCAGATCACCATTCCGACCGTCGGATAGATGAATTCGGCCGCAACGCCGTCCTTCTCCTGGTCCGCGACGCGGAATCTGGCGTCCCAGCCGCTCTTCCACAGGTCTTCGAAGGCGACGCCGTCTGTCGTGATCTCCGCCGGATCCTTGCCGGCGGCGGCCACCAGCCCCATCGGAACTGGAGACCCCATACCCTCGACGATGATAGCGTCGCCAACCTTGTCGATCCGCTGAATGCGCGGCGCGCGATCGCGGAATTTGGGATCAATGTAATCAACATAGCAATGCGGAGGTTCGGTGATGTGCGAATCCGCGGATATGGGCTTCTTGATCATTGGCGCTCTCCCAGCATCGCATTTGGTTTCAAGGTCGCGACTCTTTTAATTTGACAATTTCTGATCATAAATCTTCGCTGGCGGCACAACCCGAGTCGAGATAAATTATATTCATGCAATCAAAAACACATATCTGTTATTCAGGGGAGACGCGAATATGACGATGGAACCGGCCCTGCTCGAAAAAAGGGGCCATATCGCGCTGATCACGCTCAACCGCCCGGAAGCACGTAACTCGTTCAGTCCGGAAATGTTGGTCCGGCTTGCCGGTCATTGGGAAGAAGTGCGCGACGACGCGAATATCCGCGTCGCCATCGTCACCGGCGCCGGAGACAAGGCGTTTTGTTCAGGCGCGGATCTCGGGCAACTCATCCCGCTCATAAATGGCGCACGCAAACCGCAAAACGAATGGGACCAGAAAATTCTGGATGATCCGAATATCCTGGCCAACGGCTTGTTGCGCACATTCGATGTGACAAAGCCGGTCATCGCCGCGATCAACGGCTTTGCCGTCGCAGGCGGGATGGAGCTGGCACAAGGAACCGACATGCGTATCGCCGCGGATACGGCAAAGCTCGGCGTGCAGGAGGTCAAATGGGCGATTTTTCCGGGCGGCGGCTCAACGGTGCGTCTTCCGCGCCAGATACCTTATGCAAGGGCGATGGAACTGCTGCTCACCGGCGACCTGATCAGCGCGCAGGAGGCCTACGATCTGGGATTCCTGAATCGTGTCGTCCCCCAGAAGCAGGTGCTCGACGCAGCATTCGAACTCGCGGAGAAGATCGCCGCGAATGGGCCGATCGCCGTTCAGGCGATTCGCAAATCCGCCCGCGAATGTCTGGGACGCCCCGAGAGCGAGGCGATGGGTATGGAGTCGCGCTTCGCAGCCCCCGTGTTCAAGACCGAAGATGCCCGCGAGGGACCCAAGGCATTCATGGAGAAGCGCAAGCCAAACTATAAGGGCCGTTGAAGCAAGAAACCGAAATCATTACCACGGGGAGACGTTCCGATGCAGTTCGGCATTCAGATGGTTTTTCAGAATTTCGACAGAGCCAACTCTGGCGTAACCGACGGCCAGGTCTATGACGAGGAGATCCGTCTCGGGCTTTTGGCGGAAGAACTCGGCTTTGACGCATTGTGGCCCGTCGAGCATCATTTCGAGGACTATTCGTTTTGTCCCGACAACACCCAGTTCCTGAGTTACATGGCGGCGCGCACCAAACGCATCAAGTTGGGCACCGGCGCTGTCATCCTTCCCTGGAATGTGCCCGTTCGGATCGCGGAAAAGGTCGTCCTGCTGGATCACCTTTGCCAAGGCCGAACGCTCTTCGGGATGGGGCGCGGTCTGGCGCGCAAGGAATATGACGGCATGGGCGTGAACATGGACGAAGCCCGCCAACGCTTCGATGAAGCAAGCCCGATGATTATAGACGCTCTCGAGACCGGCTTCATCGAAGGAAGCGGCCCCTTCTATCCGCAGAAGCGGATAGAAATCCGTCCCAATCCGCGCGGCTCCTTCAAGGGGCGCATCTATCAGGTCGCCATGTCGCCGGAATCCGTTCTTCAGTGCGCGAAGGCTGGCGCGCGGATGGTGATCTTTGCTCAAAAGCCGTGGGAAGCTCAGGCCGAGGCCGTCAAGGAATACAAGGCTGCGTACAAGGCGCAGCATGGCGAAGACGCGCCGCCGATCATGATATGCGACTTCACCTATTGCGACACCGATCCTGCGCGCGCTAAGGAGTTGGGACAAAAATATGTGACCAACTATCTGCTTTCGGTACTCGATCACTATGAACTGGCCGGCGAGCATTTTAAGAACGCCAAGGGCTACGAGTCCTACGCCCAGGCCGTCGACGCCATTCGCGCGCTCGGCAAGGATGGAATGGCCAAGACCTACCTCGATGTCACGGCCTGGGGGACGCCCAAGGAAATCCTCGAGAAGTTCGAATATCGCAAATCGCTTCTTGGCGAATTCGACATCAATCCCTGCTTCCTTTTCGGTGGCATGAGCTACGACGAGGCAGCCGAAAGCATGCGTTCGTTTGCCAGACACGTCATACCGGCCCTGAGAAAGACCAGCAAACGCAAGGTGGCTTGACGCGTCCGCTTCTGGAAGCCTCGTTCCGGTCTGGTCCATGAATTCGGCGACGACCCGGCTTGTCGTCGATCCCTTGGTAACGGCGATCTGGCGGCGTGGAAAGCCGGATGTGCCGATGCATCTCTCCGATCACAGGGATGCATGCTCGATGAGCCGGTCTGGAAATTGCCGGGACAGTGCAGCGATGGCGAGCGCCTCTCCTCGCTCAAGATCGAACGCATGGCCCGCAAGATCGAACCCTCACGAAATAAACGAACTTCGCAGGCCGGAAAAGATGACGACAGCGCTGTTATGCTGACACCCGGGAAGAGCGGCGCCGTCGAAGGCAAATGATTTCGGTTGATTCAGCGTCCCAACGCTGCCGACTTTCGGGATCAGCACGAAGACGAGGTTTGGGTCGGAGGAGATCCATCTCGACCCAAGGGGCAGTCGACGCCCGTCTTTCAAGGGGAGGATCGGGGGAGGAACCTCGAAATCCGCACGCAGACTGCGACTAGTGCTGACCGTCGGGTATTCTCAACATGAGACCGTCGAGATCGTCGGTCATTGTGATCTGGCAAGCAAGGCGGCTGTTTTCCGTCGAACCTTCGGCAAATTGTAGCAAGTTGGCTTCCATGCCGCCCGGCTCGGCCATGCCGGCCCGGGACATCCACGCGGCATCGACATGCACATGGCAGGTCGCGCAGGCGCATTCGCCCCCGCAATCGCCGTCGATGCCCGGCACACCGTTGTTGACCGCGGCGTCCCTCGCAGTGGTGCCACTCTTGACCGCGATAGGATATTCAGCGCCGTCCGGCTCGATGAAAATGACTGTGGGCATATTTTTCTCTTTTCGATCATGCTGGATGAAACGGCGAGTGGAGCGTTCGTTTTCGCGATGAATCGGGGGCGCCGCTCCGTCGCGAACTAATGCCCGCGCAGCTTCACCGGCAGACGGGTGAACCCGCGGATGAAGTTGGACAGCGTTCTCTCGGGCGCGCCGACGACCTCCACCTTGCTGAAACGCTTCAGGATTTCTTCCCAGATGATGCGCAACTGCAACTCCGCCACGCGGTTCCCCATGCAGCGATGGACGCCGAAACCGAAGGAAAGATGGTGACGGGAATTCGGGCGGTCGATAATGAACTCGTTCGGGCGGTCAATTACCTCGTCGTCCCGGTTTCCCGAGAGGTACCACATAACGACTTTGTCGCCCTTTCTGATCTTCTTGCCACCGATTTCGGCGTCCATGAGTGCCGTCCGACGCATATGCGTCAGCGGCGTCTGCCAGCGGATGATCTCGGGGATCATTTTCGGGATGAGGCCTGGATCGGCCATGAGCTTGCGGTATTCGGCCGGGTTCTGATTAAGGGCGAGCACCCCGCCGCTGATGGAATTGCGCGTGGTGTCGTTACCGCCGACGATCAGGAGAATCAGGTTGCCCAGAAATTCGAGATACGGCATGTCCCGCGTCGCGGGCGAATGCACCATCATCGAGATCAGATCGGGCTTCGGCGGCTCGTTGGCCCGCTTGTCCCAAAGGCCCTTGAAGTATTGCGCACATTCGAGAAGTTCCTCGCGGCGCTGCTCAAACGAAGAAACCACGCCCGTCTCCGGCGTTGCGGTCGCAACATCCGACCAGCGAGTGAGCTTGCGCCGCTCCTCCCAGGGGAAGTCGAACAGTGTCGCCAGCGTCATCGTCGTAAGCTCGATGGAAACCCGATCAACCCAGTCGATCTCCTCGCCGACGGGAAGCGAATCGAGAATAAGCCCCGCACGCTCGCGGATGATGGGCTCCAGCAGAACAAGGTTGGACGGGGCGACAGCCGGACTGACTGCCTTGCGCTGAGCGTCATGCTTGGGCGGATCCATCGCAATGAACATCTCAAGTTCAAGCGACGCTTCGCCGCTTTGCATGTCCTGCAGGGTGATACCACCAAGTTTAGCCTCCGAGGAGAACGTCTGGTGGTTCACTTCGACCTGCATGATGTCGTTGAATTTCGTTACCGACCAGTAAGGGCCATAGGCGCTCTCGGGGCAATAATGGACGGGGTCTTCCCGCCGCAGCCGTGTGAAGTAGCTCCCGATCGTGTCGCTTTGAAAGAGCTTTGGATCGCTGACATCCATCTGAGAAAGCGGGACCGTCGAAGCCGGATCTCTAGTCAATGTGTCGGTCGTCATCTCTCCGTCCTCCCGATCGACAGCTACGCGGCATCCCCCCGTCATGGCGCATGCAATCTTTCGTACAATTCATTATAATAAATCATATGGACGATTCAGCGTCAAACGCTTTTGTCCCGCAGGCGCCCCCAAAAACCGGCAGCGAGGCTGCCGCAGATACATCAATCCAGGACGAATCCCTCATAATCCTTGGCCGCAGCGGTATTGCACCGGTCCATATACATGGGCACGCCGGGGAAATTCAGAAGCTGCCGCGGTTTCCCGGGAACGTTGGCACCCATGTACCAGGAATCGGCCCGGGGAAAGAGCGTCATGTCGGCGATGGCGTTCAGGAACTGCGTCCATTCTTCCTCCGCCTGAGCGGTCGCCTCGATCCGCCGCTTGTTATTCTCGCGCATATGTTTGAGGCAACCGACGACCCACTCACCCTGCAATTCGGCACATGTCGGGCCGTTGCAGAATCCGGAAGGACTCTGCGGACCGTAAAGAAAAAGCATGTTCGGGAATCCCGACGTCGCGAAACCGAGATAAGTACGCGCGCCTTCGGTCCATCTTTCCTTGAGCGTCACACCGCCCGTCCCGCGTATATCGATCTGTGTCAACCCGCCGGTCACGGCGTCGAATCCCGTCGCCAGAACAAGCATATCGAGTTCAACCAGACCATCCGCCGTGCGCACACCTTCGGGAACTATTTCCGCGATGGGCGTCTCGCGCACATCGATCAGGCTGACGTTGTCCTGATTGAACACTTCGTAATACCACTGCTCCAGCGAAGGCCGCTTGACGCCGAAGGGATGTGGCGGCTCCATCGGCGCGAGTTTGTCGGCCAATGCCGGATCCTTGATCCGGGCGCGGGTCTTGTCGCGCCAGAAATCGTACATGGTACGATTTGCTTCCTCATTCGTCAGGATGTCGGAAAATCCACCAATCCAGTAGTGGAAGCCGCCTTTCTGCCAAAGCCTTTCATAAAGCGCGCAGCGCTCTTCCGGCGGCACTTCCAGCGCGGACCTTTCGTCCCTCAGGATGTCGAATCCGCCAAACGTCTCCCGCCGTACACGGAATATCTCCGGATAATCGGCCTTCATCCGCTGCTGCGTCTCGACATCGAGCTTGCGCTGCTGCATCGGCAGAGCGAGGATCGGCGTGCGCTGGAACACCGTCAGATGTGCCGCATCCTTGCTGGCTTCCTGTACCACCTGAACGCCGCTCGCTCCGGTTCCCACGACGCCAACCCGCTTGCCCGTGAAACTGGCGCCTTCCTGGGGCCACAATCCCGTGTGAAATGATTCTCCCGCGAAGCTTTCAAGACCCTTGTAGTTCGGAATAAAGGGTTTCGACGCAAAACCTGTGCAAAGGATAAAGAACCGGGCGCGCACGACGGCGCCATGGGTCGTGCGGATGACCCATTGATCGCGCGCTTCGTCGAATTCTGCCGCGCTGACGCACGTGCCAAATCTTATGTCACGGCTGAGATCGAGTTTTTTGTCGACGTAGTGGAAGTAGCGGCGCAGCTCGTCCCAAGCCGGAAACCTCTCGGTCCAGTTCCAGTCGCGCCATAATTCCTCGATCGAAAATTCATAAATCGGGACATGAGAATCGACCCGCGCGCCAGGATAGCAGTTCCAGTACCAGATGCCCCCCATGTCGGCACCGGCCTCAAACAGGCGCACTTTGAAACCTTCTTGCCGCAAGCGGTGAAGCTGATAAATACCATTGAATCCCGCTCCGACAATGAGGGCATCGAATATCTCGGCATCGTCATTTTTTTGCGTCTGGCCGGATTGTAGCGAACTCATGGAAACAGCTTCCCTTCATATCCCAGCCACGAAACGGTGGGTGTCGTTCCGGAATTTACCTCATCGAAACCATATTCGGTCGCCGAGCAATCTTCCTCGCAGCGCCGGGAGGGGGGCTGCGTTGCCTAAGCGGGCTTTGGATCGCGAATGAGAACGGTGCCTTGGGCCGCACAACAGGCGCGGCCCTCGTTCGTCACATCTATACGAACCACCGCAGTCGATTTTGTCATCGCGATCAATTCGGCCACTGCTACCACCTTGCCCGACGATACCGGCGCCAGCAGATTGAGCTTGAATTCCGTCGTGGCCGCCCACTGTCCTTTCCGCATATGCGGATAGCAAACGCAGCCGAGAACATGGTCGCACATCGCAGCCAGCACCCCACCATGCATGTTTCCGATCGGCGTCAACAGCCGGTCGGAAACTTCCATCTCGGCAGTGAGCTTGCCCGGCTCGATATGCGTGATGCGGACCCCCAGAAATTCGGGCAACCCTTTCATTGAATTGCTGGCGTTTATGAAGCCCTCTGCGATCTCCTGGTTGAACTCCGGCAGTTTTGCAACAATTGTCATTTCGTTTTCTCCGAACCTTCAATAAATGATCCCCAGGGCGCGCAGCCGAGGCTTACAGATAGGCGTTTGCGCTGCTCAACGAGCTCTCGGCGCTTTTCACGAGATCGGCCATGACTTCTGCAGCCGGCTTTACCTTGTGAATGAGGCCCATGCCCTGCCCTGCGAAACCGGGAGCGATGTCTTTCCGCTTTACCGCCGCCGCCGCCGCCAGAACCGGCATCGCTACCATAGGCTGGAACGGCATGGGCAACGGCTCCAGACCCGCCTCGACAAAAGCCTCGGACCACTTGTTGCGAATGATCCGGGCCGGCTTTCCGGTGACCGTTCGAGAAACAAGTGTGTCACCGTCACCCGACTCGACAATCGCTTCCTTCTGGAAGTCCTCGATGCCCGCCTCGTCGGTCGCGAGAAACGCCGTACCGATCCAGGCACCTTCGGCGCCGAGCATCATTGCAGCCGCGATCCCGCGCCCGTCGGAAATGCCGCCCGCGCCGAGCACGGGAATGCGACCCGCAACCGCATCGACAACCTGCGGGATGAGCCCCATCGTTCCGACGGGCGAGTTATGCCCGCCCCCGTCATGACCTTGCGCAACGATCAGATCGATGCCGGAATTGACCACCTGCAGGGCATGCTTTACGGCGCCGACGACTGCCATCACCTTGGTGCCGTTGGCGTGGAGCCGATCAAGCCAGGGTCCCGGATTGCCGAGACCCGCCGCATAGACAGGAACCCGTTCCTCAACAACGACTTCCATTTGCGCTTCGAAGAATTCTTTCGAAAACAACGGCGCGCTCGATTTGGACGACCGGTGAGCTTCCTCGGATTCCCGCGCCCTGGATTTCAGCGGCGGTATGTTTTCCTTCTTCAGAAAATCTTGCGCGAATTTTTGGTACTCAGGCAGCAGATCCATCGGAGACGGACCCGCCTTGCCTTTGTAGGCTTCCCTGCGCACTGAGGCTGGCAGCAGGGTGTCTACACCAAATGGTTTGTCCGTCAACGATCGCGTTTCCCGAATCCATTCGCGCAGCTGATCGGGAGAACAAGCAGCCGCGCCAAGCACACCGAGGCCACCCGCATTCGATACCGCCGCCGCAAGCCGTGGAACGCTCGCGCCGCCCATACCGGCCAGCAAAATCGGGTATTTAATTTCCAGAATATCACATACTCGGCTATGCAGAGTCATAGCTAACCTCCCATGGGCGACTTCATCGGCCGCGTTATTTATGATCATAAATTAGCGACGCCCAAGGACCGACGCAAGTGCCGCAAAAAACGACATCGAAATCGCTAGCACTCGCCTAGCGTTTCCGTCGGGGAACCCGCGGCACGCTCAGGTCGTCCACATCCTGCCAACGCACGATCTTGGACATGATGTCGGGATCACGAGATTCCAGATACTTGTCGGATCGGCTTATGAACCGGGACATTTCGGTGAAGGCGAGGTCCGGATTGCGATCTTCAATCGCCTTGAGAAGCCGTCCGTACGCCTTGATCTGATAATCACGCTCACCTTCCGTGTAAGTTATGCCGACTTCCGACGCATTCGTAATGTTGTGAAGCGAACTGATCAGAAATCCGATCAAGGGATTGCCAGACGCCCATGCAAGCACGTCGTGGAAACGCCTGTTCTCCTCCGCATAGGAGTCGCAAGATACGGACAGCGTCTTCAAAGTGGCTAATGAGGTATTCAGCTTGTCGATATCCTCATCGGACGCACGCTCCGCCGCAAGCGCCGCCATGGTCGGGCCGACCGCTTGCCTCACTTCAATCAGCGAACGGAATGTGGTGCCGAGAAACTGCAGCAGCAACGCCATTGTACTGGCAAAATCTTTCGGTCGAGGCTCCTGAACAACCGGCCCGCCGCCGGGGCCGGGCCGCAGAAAAATGATGCCCTGCAGTTCCAGAAACCTGAGCGCCTCCCGCAAAGTCGCGCGGGCCACGCCATACCGTAAGAGCATCTCCTGTTCCGGTGGCAAGCGATCTCCGACCTCGGCACCTTGCTGCTCAATGTCCTCGACAATCTGCCTCGCAACTGTGAGGGCACGCTTGCCGGACCCTTTCGGAAATCGGCCAACTCGCGAAACGGACACGCTCGCTTTCATTCGGATACCTGCATTCTTCGTTTTCAAGACCAATCGCCCCCCATCAGGGAACGGTTGGGCGAACCCGACTACAACACCATCGTCCGTGTTTGCAACATCCCATCAATTTATCATAATGAATTCCGGCTCTTAATACACATACGAAGAACATTGGAAAAAGCGTTTGATGTCAGAAAACCGGACCTTGTTCACCCTTGTCCAAAATCTCAAAATTGCGGCGGACGCATTCGGCCCCGACCATGGGCGTCCGGTCATGCTCGCCCATGGCGGCGGACAGACACGCCATGCTTGGCAAGCCTGCGGTAAAAGGTTGGGACAAAACGGATACTACACCCTCGCCGTCGATTTGCGCGGGCACGGCGAAAGCGACTGGTCTCCGGACGGAGACTACAGAATGGAGCGTTTCGCGGAGGATCTCCTCGACATCGCGGACGGCTTCTCCGTGCCTCCGGTCCTGGTTGGCGCATCTCTGGGCGGCATCGCGGGCATGATCGCGCAGGGAGAATACGCAAAGGCCGGACGGCGCGGATTTGCGGCGCTGGTCCTCGTCGACATCACCCCTCAGATGAACATGGAGGGTGTTCAAAAAATCCTCGGATTCATGTCGTCGAATGTGGAAGAGGGCTTCGCCTCGCTTGAGGAAGCAGCCGATACGATCTCGCGCTACATGCCCGGCCGGACTCGTCCCAAAAATCTGAGCGGACTGGCGAAGAACCTTCGCCTCAGGGAAAACGGCCGCTACTACTGGCATTGGGATCCGCGTTTCGTCACCGGCACGCAAAAGCCGCAAGGCAGCCGCGAACCCGAGCGCCTCCAAATGGCGGCACGTTCCCTGAAAATACCGACGCTCCTTGTCCGGGGCCGCGACAGCGACCTCGTGACGGTCGAAGCGGCGCGGCAATTCGCCGAAATTGTTCCTCATTCCGAGTTTATCGATGTCGCAAATGCGGGCCATATGGTAGCGGGCGACAAGAACGACATATTTACAAGCGCCGTTCTGGATTTTCTGACGCGAATGGCGCCTGCCGCGAGCACATCGTAGCCCCACGGGTGGATTCATTCACGCGTGTACGTCTTCGACAGATGAAGACAACCCAAACAAATAAAAATCGAGAAGAAGAAGGGAGAAAGCCGATGTCGAATCTGGTTCTTCGCAAGGACAGCGGGCGTATTTGTACGCTGACGCTCAACCGTCCGGAAACCTTGAACGCGCTCAATGTCTCGCTGTTCGAGGAACTGCGCGAGCATGTGGATGCGCTTCGTGGACAGGTTCACGAGGTGGCATGCGTCATCATCACGGGCGCAGGCAAGGCTTTTTCAGCTGGCCACGATCTGAAGGACATCCAGAAGGGCGAACGCCCGCCGGAGCCGCATTTCCAGGCGAAGACCATTCAGGCGCTGGCCGAACTGCCGCAACCGGTCGTCGCCTGCATCCGCGGGCATTGCTATACTGGCGGACTGGAGCTTGCGCTCGCGGCAGACATCATCATCGCCGCGCGCTCCGCCAAGTTCGGCGACACGCATAGCAAGTGGGGACTGAGCCCGCTCTGGGGCATGACGCAAAGACTGCCGCGTCGCGTCGGGCTGTCGAAGGCCAAGCAGATGATGTTTACCTCCGATATTTTCGCGGCGGAGGCGGCGGAGCGTATGGGGCTGGTCGACATTTGTGTCGACGATGTCGAACTGGAACAGGCGACAAACGACCTTGCTCAGCGTATCGCCGCCAATTCAACCTACAGCAATCAGGCCAACAAAAGTCTGCTGGGCGCGACCGACGGCATGACCGCCCAGGCGGGGCTGGCCTACGAACTCGCGCATAGCCCCGGTGCCTGCTACGACGCGCGCGAACGGGTCGCCTCATTCGGAAAAAAATGACGGCGGGCCACGCGCCGCGCTGCCTTCGACCTTATGTGGCGGGTGGAAGTTTTCCACCCGCCTCCTCCAGGTTCAGCCCGGGATTCTTGCCGGCAAGGCCTCATAGCCCTTGATGAAGTTGGAAATGACCCGCTTTGGTTAGCCGACCACTTCGATCGGATTATCGGGTCGGCGCTTCAGAATTTCTTCCCAGACGATGCGGAAATGCAATCTGGCAACCCACCGGAATATGCTTATAATAATTTAACAGGGAGAGAGTCGGCTAACCGGCACCCCCTATGTCACGCATTCGCAGGCTTCTGGAAACGCAAAGGAGACGCCGTCATGAGTGAATCCCTGGGTGCTGATCGAGACAAGCCGATTGCGGACGCCTACGCGATCCCGCTTGAGGAGATCGATGTCAGCAATCCGGAGCTCTTTAGGGCGAATGCGATCTGGCCGTATTTCGAGCGGTTGCGCCGCGAAGATCCGGTCCATTACTGCAAGGAAAGCGAATACGGCTCGTTCTGGTCGGTGACAAAATACAAAGACATCATGCATGTCGACACCAACCACGGCATCTATTCGTCTGAAGCGACCCTGGGCGGCGTCGCCCTCCGCAATCAGGAAGAAGGTTTCTTCCTGCCCATGTTCATCATGATGGACCCGCCGAAGCACGACGCGCAGCGCAAGGTTGTGAGCCCGATCGTCGCACCCGGCAATCTGGCGAAACTCGAAAGCACGATCCGCGAGCGCGCCGGCAAAATTCTCGATTCCCTGCCCATCAATGAAACCTTTGACTGGGTGGATCGCGTGTCGATCGAACTGACAACGCAGATGCTCGCCACTCTTTTCGATTTCCCCTGGGAAGAACGCCGGAAGCTCACCCGCTGGTCGGATGTCGCCACCGCGGGCACCGCCTTCGGCGATGAGGAGACAGAGAAGGCTCGCAGGAATGAATTGCGCGATTGCGCCGCCTACTTCACCGAGTTGTGGAATCAGCGTGTCAACGCGACCGAGCCGGGAAACGATCTCATCACCATGCTGGCTCAGGGCGAAGCGACGAAAAACATGGGGCCAATGGAGTATCTGGGAAATATTCTTCTCCTGATCGTCGGCGGCAACGACACGACCCGCAACTCGATCACCGGTGGCCTTCTGGCCCTGAACGAGAACCCGGTTCAATACAAGAAGCTGCGGGACAACCCGTCGCTCGTCGAATCCATGGTCCCCGAAATCATCCGTTGGCAGACACCCTTGTCGCATATGCGCCGCACCGCGCTTCAGGACACGGAGCTTGGCGGCAAGCAGATCAAGAAGGGAGACAAAGTCGTCATGTGGTACGTCTCGGGCAACCGGGACGAGGAGGCAATCGAAAACGCCAACAGCTTCATCATTGACCGCAAGCATCCACGACAGCATCTATCCTTCGGCTTCGGCATCCATCGCTGCGTCGGCAACCGGCTGGCGGAAATGCAGCTCCGCGTCGTCTGGGAGGAAATCCTGAAACGCTGGCCCGACAAGCCGATCGAAGTGGTCGGCGAACCGACGCGGGTTTTTTCAAATCTGATCAAGGGTTACTCGAGCATGCCGGTCAGAATTCCAGGCTGATGCAAAACACCGGAACGCATTTCCGGGCATCAGTCACAGGATGTCGCGGGCGGGGCCGTGTCGCCGCCGCTACCTGCAAGGAGAGGGCATGCGAAAAATAGGACCCGGCATGTGCTGGAACGACCTCACCGCCGGCGAGGAGTTCCGCACCATCGGCCGGACGATCACCGAAACCGACCTGGTCAATTTCATCAACACGACAGGCATGGTGGAAGTGCTCTTCACCGATATCGAATATCTCAAGGCCCATGGCCCCATGAACGGCCGTGTGGTGCCCGGCGCGCTGGTCTATTGCATGGCCGAAGGTTTGCTCGTCCAGTCGATGATGCAGGAGACGGGCCTCGCCTTCCTGCACATGGAGTTCAACGTCAAGGGACCTACCTTTGTCGGCGACACAATTCATGTGGAATGCAAAGTGCTTCAGGCGCGACCGACATCCAGGGGGCGCGGTCTGGTGCGCACCCGCAACCGGATCGTGACCCAACGGAACGAAACGGTGATCGAATATACGCCGTTGCGAATGATGGCCGGCCGGTTCGACGCCTCCCGAACATAAAATACGGCATACGGCCGTCAGCGTTCCTCGGGAAATCCTCGGCCCGCGGCAAGAGAGGCAACCGTGCGCATGGCGCTCAGCATCATCGCCGGATCGGCGCTGCCCTTGCCCGCAATGTCATAGGCCGTTCCATGCGCGACCGTCGCATGCAGGTAGGACAGCTCGATGATGATGGCGCAATTGCCGGAAAAGCCCCATGTCTTGACCGCGATGTGTCCCTGATCGTGATACATGGCGAGGACGATGTCGTATCGGCCGCCACGAAATCAGGGCTGATGATTTCGCAAACGCGCCGGAGCGGAATATGGTCGGTCAGATGCGCGACGCGGAGCGGCCCGGTCAGCAGAACAAGATAGCTTTCGCCGGGCGAGAAACACCCAGTTGTGCTCGAAGATGTGCTTCATCTCGAGATCGAACAACTCGGGATCGGTGAATATGGCGCGATTGAGCATGAAGCGCCCGCTCGATGTGTCCTCGAAAAGCCAAGAATCGAGCCTGTGGCGAATGCGATCGAGTGGGTTGCTCACACCGGATGCACGCATTGCGCTTCCTTCCTCGCCGTTTGGCCAGCCACGAGACTGACACACGATTATTTTCCTGCCCGGCGACAAACCGGCTTCGACCCTCAACAAATCCGGAGTCCATCGCATCGCAAGGTGTCACATGGTCGTGTAGCCTCCGTCGACGACAACCTCGGAGCCGGTCATGTAGGACGACTCGTCGGATGCCAGAAACAGGACCGCATAGGAAACCTCGACGGGTTCGGCCGGCCGGCCGATGAGCGTGGCGCTCAGGACCTGTTTGGCGGCATCCGCATCTCCGAGGAGATCCTTTGTCATATTCGTGCGAATGATTCCGGGGTGCACGGAATTCACGCGAATCTTGAAAGGCGCATAATCCACAGCCGTCGATTTCGTCAGCAAGCGAACGGCGCCCTTCGATGCCTGATACGCCGCCGTGGCGGGCGCACCGATCAGTCCGTAGATCGAGGAAATATTGACGATCGAACCGCCGCCAGCCGCCTTCATCGCGGGTAATATATATTTCGTGCCATAGAATACGCTTTTTACATTGACGTCGAGAACACGTGCGAAGTCTTCATTCGAGGTGTCTTGCACAGCAGAAAAAACGAGAATACCGGCATTGTTCACGAGGATGTCGACGCGTCCGAAAGTGGACTTCGCCTGCTGTGAAATCCGCTCCCAATCCGGGACGCTCGACACATCGTGCCTGAAAAATCGCGCCTGCCCACCGTTATCGTTAATCTCCTCGACCACGGCTTTGCCGCCCTTCTCGTCCATGTCGGTAACGATCAGCGTTGCGCCTTCGCGCGCAAGCAGCAAGGCGTGGGAACGCCCCATGCCATTGGCGCCGCCCGTCACAAGGGCGATTTTTCCGTCTACCCGTCCCATCCAGTCCTCCCGTTGCGAGTGCGGCGGCCGCATCCGGCGCCGTCACTCAAACCGCCGTCTACGCAACTCCGAGCTCGCGTTTCGCGAAATCGGTAACGCTCTTGTAGTCGGCCTTGCCGTTCGGCGCGCGAAGAGGCACGGCGCCCACCAGGATGCGCTTGGGCGTTTTGTAGCCGGCGAGGTGCGAGCGGACGTGCTTGCGCAAATCCTCTTCGTCAAACTTCGCGCCGTTCGCCAGCGTGACGATGCCGGTGACCGCCTGACCCCATTTCTGATCGGGCACGCCGACAACAAGTGCGTCCTCCACGGATGGGTGAGTCTTCAGAACTTCCTCGACCTCCTCCGGGTAGACCTTCTCGCCCGCGGTGTTAATGCAAACGCTGCCGCGTCCCAGCAATGTCAGGCTGCCGTCCTTTTCCACAACGCACCAATCGCCGGGAATGGAATAGCGTTCGCCGCCAATGGTCTTGAATGTCTTGGCCGTCTTTTGCGGATCCTTGTAGTAGCCAACGGGAATCGGTCCCCCTAGGGCGATGATGCCCGGCTTGCCGCTGCCTGGTTCGACCGGCTGATCGTTTTCATCGAACACGCGGCACCGGCCGCCGATCTGGAACTTGGCGGTCTTGACCTCGCCGGCGCCCGTCATGATCGAACTGCCGAAACCGAGTCCCTCCGAGGCACCGAAAGAATCCATCAGAATGACATTCGGCAAATGCCTGAGCAGACCACGCTTCACTTCCGCGCTCCACATAACGCCGGAAGAAATGATCGAGACGACGCTGGCCAGGTTGTATTTGCCAGGCGCCTCGTCGAGCGCCGCCAGCATCGGCCGGGCGAAAGCGTCGCCGACAATCGCCAGCGAATTGACACCACGGCGCGAAACCGCCGTCCAAAGTTCATGCGCGTCGAGGGTCGGGCTCTCCAGCGTGACGATGCAGCCGCCGCTCATCATATTGCCTATAGCCGTAATGAAGCCGGTGCCGTGCATCAGCGGGCAGGCAGGCATCGATACGGGTCCTGGACCGGAAGCCGCGATAAACTCAACCAACTCGGGAAGTGTCTCGGGGATCGGCCCCAGCGCCCGAAGCGTCGTCAGCTGAGCTTCGCGCATATCGTTGTGCCGCCACATCACGCCCTTGGGCATGCCCGTCGTGCCGCCCGTATAGATGAACAGCAAATCGTCCGGAGACCGCTCGATGCCGAGCGGCGCGCCATCTCCGCCAGTGACGATCTTTTCGTAATTTTCCGCGAAGGGCGCGGCGGATCCGTCTTCGTTCACTTCAATGAAAGTGGCGACTTTTGTCAGCCGGTCTTTCAGTTCGACGATGATGTCCCGGAACTCGGAACCGTAAACGACCGTTTGCGCGTCGGAGTCATTGAAGATGTAGAAAACTTCGTCCGCCTTGTAGCGGTAGTTGATGTTGACATGGACAAGACTGCTCTTGAAGCAGGCCGCCATGGTCTCGACATATTCGGGCCGGTTTCGCATATAGAACGCGACCTTGTCGCCGGGCCTGGCACCGCGTGCGATCAGCGCCCGCCCGAGATTGTTGGACCTCCGTGTCGTTTCCGCCCATGTGATCACCCGATCGCCATGAATGAGAGCGGGCGCTTCCTGCGGTAAAACCGCCGAGATACTGTCGAGAATGTCACCGAAATTCCAAGCCATATGATCCTCCCTGAAAAATCCGGTCTTCGGGGGTCGGCTTTTTTTTGCGATCACGCCGTTCCGTCCTTAACCGTCCGTTGCCTCAACCGACCCGTCGCCGGACGTTCCGGCAAGCCGTCAAGCACGCCGGAATGCCGTTCATCGAAAATCCCGCATCATACGGGTGTGAACACCGGCAGCGCGTATCCCTCGCCGGCCTCGGTAAATTTGACCCTGACTTTCTGTCCGATACGAATCTTGTCGATTTCGCAATCGACGATATTCGTGAGCATCGAAACCCCTTCATCAAGCTCAACATAGGCAATGACATAAGGAGGCTTGGCTTGCCGCGTGACCGAATAGCTGTAGATAATGCCATTGCCCGAAGCCTCGACGAACGCTGTGTCCTCCGAGAAGCAATGCGGGCAAATAGTCCGCGGATAGTGGTGCGTCTTGCCGCAGGCGTTGCAAACCCGGATCAGGAGTTGTCCCTTGGCGGCACCTTCCCAATAGGGCTTGCTCTCGGAATTGACCACAAGATTGATCTTTTTTTGGTCGGTGTTCATGCGTCTTCATTTCCCAGAATAACGGTTGCGCTGCCCATCCGCGATCCCAGAAGCCCGCCGGTTCCATGCGCCAGCGCAATATCGCAATTGCGAACCTGAACCTTCGGATGAGCCTCACCGCGAACCTGACGAACCGCTTCAAGAACCTTGGTCATGCCGCCGCGATTGCCCGGGTGATTGTTGCACAATCCTCCGCCATCCGTGTTGAAGGGCAGTTTGCCGACGCCGGAAATCAGATTGCCGTCCGAAACAAACTTTCCGCCGTCGCCTTTTTTGCAAAAACCCAGATCTTCGAGCGTTTCCAGCACTGTAATAGTGAAGGAATCATAGATGGAGGCGTATTTGATGTCGGCGGGCGTGACACCGGCTTCGGCGAACGCTTTGGGCCCGCTCCAACGCGCGCCGGAATAGGTCAGATCGACCTGGCCCGCCGCGAGATGCTTGGGCGCCTCACCGGCGCCGAGAACCTTGACGCGGCTACGCTTCAGCGACTTCGCCACTGCCGGGCTCACCATTACAATGCCGCCACCACCGTCGGTGATAACGCAACAATCGAGCCTGTGTAACGGATCGGCAATCATCGGCGAATTGATCACATCCTCCACGGTCACAACATCGCGGAGCCTGGCATGTTCATTGTGCTGGGCGTGATGGGATGCGGCGACTTTGATCCATGCGAGTTGCTCGCTGGTGGTGCCGTATTCATACATATGCCGCATCGCACACATGGCGTACATATTCGTGACGTTGGGGCCATAAGGCATTTCGAACGGAAAGTCCGGCGCCTGCTGGTTGTAGTAACGGACGGGCTTACCTTCTTTCGCGTCGGCAACCGGCCTGCCTGCCAGCGTGATCAGCGCCACATTGCAATGCCCCGCAGCGATGGCCTGCGCTGCGTGATTGACATGGACGATGTAGGAAGACCCGCCGGTCTCCGTGCTGTCCATATGACGCACATTGTTGAGGCCCATATATTCGACCATGTTGATCGGGCCCAACCCCGGTGCGTCGCCGGCGCAGAAATATGCGTCAACATCGTCCTTTGAAAGACCAGCGTCCGCCAGCGCGCCCTTCGCGATCTCGGCGTGAAGTTGCGGCAGCGTCTTGTCCAGCGCCGCGCGGCACGGATGCTCGTAGATGCCGACTATGTAGGATTTTCCGTTGATACCCATCCCTATCCCTTATCATGATTTTCATATTGCTTAGCGCATTCAAGGGGGATACGTCCACCCCGTCCACGAAAGGCAGAAGCGCCGGTTATGGCCGATCGGAAGAACAGATCGAGCGAGGGGGGAACGGATTGGGGACGGTGAGGATTGAAAACGTGGGCGGCGTCAGGACCATCACGCTTGCACGCGTCGAGAAGTGGCCTGCCCCCCCGAAATGCCACCAATCAAAGGCTAAACCCACCCCAAATTCGGTTTGGCCAACTGAAGTGGTCCCGCAGATGCCCGTGCGGCATATCTGCCGTCATTCACCCGTGTCGGGGCACTGGATTCCTGATTATCTCCGCGCTCTCGGACCTGCTCAAGAAACCAGCAACTTCTGCTGACGCTTCACCGCACACGCAGAGAACACGCAATCCTCTAAACGACAGCCGACGAAGGTAAATCTCCCAAATCCATCGCTGGACGAACAAGACGCTCACCGATGTTGACGCGTATTGCGGAGTTAGCACTATTGCGCCCACAACATCCTTTAGTGCGCTCTATCGGTGCACATGGAATGCACATGCGATCGCATTCCATCGCGGACCGGGCATGCGAAATCGCCCATCGAATTTTCTCCACGCCCATTTCATCTTTTTCCGCGCCGACAAAGCCACAACTACGACGAAGCAGGCCCAACTACTTCTAAGTCTTTGATGTGGCTTTGCTTCTTGTTGATCCCCTGCTGGCAATCGCCAGATCTTGATGGTTGCATCCGACACTGGATGCCATGTCAGATGGATGGCAAGATGGCAAAGCGTAATCGAGACGGGCGTCGGCCCGCCGACGGCAATGCGGCAAACTCGGACGTCGACCCTGATCTTGAGAGAATCCGTCTTGCGCTCGTCCCTCTGGTGAAATTGCTTGCTCGGCAAGCAGCACGGGAGTGGTTGCGATCAGCGGCGAGCGGAATTACGCCCAAGGAAGAGAAGGAGCAATCAGGACAGGAGTGAGCATGATGTCCCGTGTCGCCCTCTACGCCCGCTACAGCAGCGACAATCAGCGCGATGCGTCGATTGAAGATCAGTTGCGGCTCTGCCGGCTTCATGCCGAGCGCCAAGGCTGGAAGGTCGTCGATAGCTACTCCGATCGCGCGATCTCCGGCGCTTCACTTCTTCGTCCGGGAATTCAGGAGTTGATCTCCGACGCGCAACGTCAGCATTTCGATACCGTGCTGACGGAATCCCTCGACCGGCTTTCTCGCGACCAGGAGGATATCGCTGGCCTCTACAAGCGCATGCGCTTCGCCGACGTGCGGATCGTCACTCTTTCGGAGGGCGAGGTCAGCGAGTTGCATATTGGACTCAAGGGAACGATGGGTGCGCTCTATCTCAAGGACCTTGCCGACAAAACACGTCGAGGTCTGCGCGGTCGCGTCGAAAACGGAAAATCAGGCGGCGGCCTCTGCTACGGCTATGACGTCGTCCAGCGCTTGTCCGAAAGCGGAGAGCCGGTCCGCGGCGACCGAACAATCAACGAGTCCGAGGCCGCTATCGTCCGGCGTATCTTCCGCGACTATGTCGCCGGCAGCTCATCACGAACGATCGCCCAGGTGCTGAACCGAGAGGGCGTGCCCGGTCCCTTCGGCAAGGCGTGGGGGCCGAGCACCATCCACGGCAATCCAAAACGCGGCACCGGTATTCTCAATAACGAACTCTATGTCGGTCGGCTGGTGTGGAACCGCCAGCGCTACATCAAGGACCCGGACACCGGCAGACGCGTCTCACGCGCCAACCTTGGTTCCGACTGGGTTGTCCAGGACGTGCCAGACCTCCGGATCGTCGAGCAAGCTCTCTGGGATCAAGCCAAAGTGCGTCAGAAAATGATGGCGCTCGGGCCACAAGAGCCGAGCACCAACCCGCTCGTCGACCGACGCCGGCCCAAGTATCTTCTCTCCGGGCTTGTCAGGTGTGGCCGCTGCGGCGGTGGCTACTCACTGATCTCGAAGAACCTGCTCGGCTGCGCCGCGGCACGGACCAAGGGGACTTGCGACAACCGGCTGAACATTCGTGTCGAGACGTTGGAGGCATCGGTCCTAAGTGGCCTGCGCACGCACCTGATGGAACCGAAGCTGTTCGAGACGTTCTGCGAGGAGTTTACGCGGGAGGTCAATCGGCAGCTCATCGAGCGCCGGACGACACTGGTCGCTCAACGCAAAGAAGTCGAGCGCATCGAACGGGATATCGATCGCGCCATCCAAGCGATCTTCGACGGTGTGCCGGGTGCACAGCTCAAGGACAAGATAGGCGCGCTCGAGACGCGCAAGGCGGAGTTGACGGCAATCCTCGCCGAGGCCAAGGAGCCTCCCGCTCTCCTTCACCCCAACATGGCGCAGCTGTACCGCAAACGCGTAGCCGCGCTTCACGATGCCTTGCGGGATGAGACGACCAAAGGCGAAGCACGTGATGCCATTCGCGCCCTCGTCGACCGGGTGACGCTTGTGCCCGAGAACGGCGAACTGGTGATCATCCTCAGAGGCGACCTCGCCGCCATGCTTTCCTTTGCAGCCAACAAAAAACCCGGCTCCATTTCTGGAACCGGGCTGCTTGCATCGCAAGTATCGTTGGTTGCGGGGGCCCGCAACCGTCGACAGCAGCAGGGCCTTTTCCAAGCCGCGGCATAGCGAGCCAAGAACAGCCAAGAATTGGCTCGGCACATGCGATGTTCGTGTAAGTGCATAGGTCGCTCGGCACCTTAGTCGAAGCGAAAGCATACCGGGAACATCGGTTATTGCGCATCTACGAGCGATACTAGATGTGTGCCGGATCCCAGCACATCGACCGCAACTTCTATCAGATGGGGATGATGGGTGTAGAATAAGACCTGTGTCCGCTCGGCCAGCTGCCCCAGCACCTCAAACCCGGCCGCCGACCGCTCCGGATCAAAGTTGATAAACAGGTCGTCCGCCACAAAGGGCAGCGCCACGGCCCGCGCCAGGTAGTCCTCTACCGCCGCAATCCGCAACGCTAGAAACAGCTGATCCTCCGTCCCTGTACTCAGACCAGGTACCGCCACCACTTCTCCATCTGGCCGCACTCCCGTCAGATGCATGATGTCTCGTTCGTCAATCCTTACCTCTAGCCTTTCAAAGGAATTCCGAGTCAGCACTCGGAACAGCTCACCGGCCCGCTTCAGCAACGGGCCCTGCTTTTCCTTGCGATAGCGGTCGATCGCCCAGCGCAACAGCATCCCCGACGCCCGTACCCGCACATAGCGCTCGGCCGCCTCCTGCATGGCAGCCAGCGCCTCCTCACAATCAGCCGCCGCCCTGGCCGCCGCGTCGTCTCCCCCGATCACCTCAAAGGTTTTCCGTGCCTCGGTCCGCGCTACAATAGCTTCCTCGAGCTGTTCGCCGAGCACCCGCAGTTCAGCCTCGGCCGCTTCTTCCCTGACCCGCGCCTCGTCAATATCAACGTCCCGGCACTCCTCCTCAATATCCTCGATCGCCAGTCCATCACCCTGCTGATCGAGCGTTCCCATGACGCCGGCCAGCTTTTCTTTTAACGTCCTTAACTGGTCCGACCGCCCAATCGCCTCGCGAAGCTCCTCGACATCCTCGACACCGGCAGCCTCCAAGAGGGGCTGCACCGAGGTCCAATCGGCCTTTCGGCCTTGATCCAGCTCCTCGATCTTTCTCCGCCGTTCGGCCACCGCGTCCGTCAGTTCCCGATGCTGTTGATGTAGCTTCAACGCCTCTTCCCGCCGACGATCCAGCTCCACCACGGAAGCATCGGCACCGCTGTCCATCAGGTCCGGCGCCAACTCGACGGCAACCTCTGCCACAGCTCGTTCAAATATCCCAATGTCCCGCTCAATGGTGGCAATGCGTTTATCCCGCAGGTCCCTGGCAGTCGCCGCATGCTCTCGCATCTCGTCGATGATGTTGATTTGTGCGGCCAACAGTTCCAGCTTGTTGTCACCCTGAAGGTCAATCGCTGCAACCGCCTTGGCCCAATCTGCCTGCCAGCTTTTCCGCTCAGCCTCCGCTTTTTGCAGCTCACCCTGCCGCCGTGCCACCTCAGACTTGGCTGTCCGCACCGCTTCGCGCGTCTCATCGATCTTCTCGGCCTTCGCCACCTGCTCCCGCCGATACGTGTCGGCCCGTTCGACCATCACCCGCAGCGTATCTGCCTTAATCTCCTCGGCATCCCATCCGAGCTTCGTCAGCGCCGCGTGAACCTGAGCAATAGCCTCCTGTTCCTCTCGCCTGTTTTCGTCGAGCTGACGCTGCGCCTCGCGCTGACGCCCGATCAGCGTCACGATGTTTTCACGCGCCTCCAGCCATGCCAGCATGGCATCCGGTGCAAGCACCTCAATCGGCACTTCAGCCCACAGCGCCTGCCACGCCTGATCTAGTTGCTCCCCTTCAGCCTTTAGCGCCTCTTCATCCGCCTCCAGCTGCCCGATGCGCGTTTCGTGTCCGGCGATGTTGTGTGCCAGCACTGCCAACTCCCCCGCCGCCTGGGCCTTGTCGAAGCGCCGGTCGGCAATACTGTCCGCCTGTTCAACGGCTCCTTCGAGAGATGCTGGTAGATCTTCCAAGGCCTCGGCATAGGCTTGTGCCTCTTCGGCCGGGATCTCCGATCGCGCAATGTATCGGGCCTTGACCAACTCCCACAGCGTATCCCGGTAGCCGCGGGCTTCCTCCACCGCGCCCGGCGCCACGACGCCTTCATCCCGCACGCGTCGCTCCAGCGCCTTTTGATCCCGCTCGAGGTCGTTGCGCGCCTCGGTGAGCCGCTGCTTCGTCTCGCCTTGGCGCTGCGCCCAATCCCGCACATCGTCCCGATGCGCGATGACCGTATCCCTCGGCGGTACCGCCAGCGCCTCAATTTCGGTGCCAGCAGGCAGAGCCGGCTTCATCGACCGGAGCTTCTTCTCAATACCTCCGGAAATTTCGGTTACCTGCCCCTGTGCCGTACGAATACGGCCAGCCACGTCGCCGCTGTCCCGAACGGCGTTCAGGACAGCGGCCAGCCCGGACATGTCCGTCGCCTCTCCAATCTCCTCCAGACGCTCCGCCTTGTCCTGCAACGCAGCATGCGACTCCTCCAGTGCCTTCCGCACGCTGCGTAGCTCTGCTGCCAGTTCCCCATGCCGTGCGAGCAGCCCCCGTACCGGCTCAACGTTGCTCCTGGACGGAATCCGTTCGACCAGCTCGCTTGGGTCTTCAAATTCCCAACCGATCTCAGCGGCCAGCCTGGCCAGCGACTCCAACTCAAGGCGGTATTCATCCCGCCGTTTGGGTAGGTCTTCCCGCTCACCGCGAACCGCGATGCGCTGCTCATAGAGCTGCACAATGTCGTCCGCCCGCTGCACCAGTGCCTCGTCAAACTTGATGACCTCCAGCGCCTGTTGAGCTTCCTCAAGCTGTGGCGTGAGAACATCGACCTGTGCCCTGATCTTGGCGTCTTGCTGCTCAGCTTGGGCGAGCTGCTCGGCCGCATTCTCGTCCAGCACGATGACGTCCCCCAGCGCCGCGATCCCCTCTGTCAGCTCACGCCGCTGCCGCACGGCGCCATGAACGTGGCGAATGCGGGCCAGCTTCTTCAACTCCCTTGAGGTCGTCTCGTGTTCGTTCCGCCGCTCTTGGAGAGTCTTCTCTGCATCGCTCAGCGTCTTGCGCGCCGTCCGCCAGGCACTGACGGTCAGGGAGTGTTGGCGTTGCCTTGCCTGCGCTTCATCCAATCGATCCTGGGCCTGGTAATAGAGCCGCCGGTCGGACTTTCGTCGTGCCCAAAGCCGGTCGGCCTCATCCTCCAACTGCTTCAGCCGTTCCCGCAGATCGGCCAGACCGGTGCCGGCAGCGAACAGCATCTGACCCACATCGTCCTTGGCCTCTACGATCGCCCTGCCGCCTTCAGCCAGGCGGCCGTGACTGAGATTGAACATGCGATCGAAGTAAACTCGGTCCGCACCGCCAAGAAAGGGCGCCAACAATCGTTCATCGCCCGGAAGTGGTTCTCCGTCAGAGCCGAGAATCATGTCCCTGCGGGCCTTGCGCCGCTGAAACTCAAAACGGTCGTCGCCGTTCTCCAGCACCGCGCCAACGCGCATGACGTCATAGCTGTGCAGGAAGTTGTAGGGCGAGCGTTCCGGGATGCCGAACAGCATATCCTCGATGGCGGTCAGGGAGGTCGTCTTCCCGGCTTCGTTGGGGCCGAACACAATGTGAATGTCTCGTTCGGCCTGCGGTAGCTCGAAGGACGCGTCCGTGAACCGCCCGTAACGCAGCAGATCAAGCCTAGCGAGACGCATTGCTCACCCATCCTCCGCTGTCAGACGAGCGTTGAGGTAGGGCGTCACCTGTCCGATCAAAGCGGCATAGTCGCCGGCCACGGCAGCGCCAAGCACTTCGTCCTCGCACTCATCGCGCAACTTATGTGGCAGCTTGCCGATCAATTCGCCGATATCCGCCTTCAGTTGCCCGAGCAACTCTTCGTCGGCAACGGCTTCCTTGAGCATGCGCTGGAGATCACCAAGGGTATCCTCCCGCGCGGCTAGCGCCGCGGTGTCGGCCACGGGCGTGGTCCGCACTACTACGCGCTCCACCCACGCGACTTCGTCACCCAGACCAAGCGCCGCAGCCCGCGCCTCAGCCGTCAGGTTGTCGACATCCGTCACCACCTGACTGTGAAGCTCGGTGCGTCCCTGAAGCACAATCCGCGCCGACAGCAGCCGCCCGTCAGCACCCGCCACACCCTGCTCCAGGGCTTTCCGCATCAGATCGACGATATCGACTGTGCTGCCCGCCGCCGCGACGTCCACGTCGAGCACCGCCCAGCGCACCACGTCGAATGCAAGGGTGGCGACCTCGACAACTTCACCCGCCTCTACCGTGACCAAACAGGCTCCCTTGGGACCGGCCTCACGGACATGACGTCCCTGGAGGTTGCCCGGGAACACAACATGCGGCCGCTCGTTCAGCATCTGTCCCTGGTGCACGTGGCCCAACGCCCAATAGTCGTACCCCTTCGCCACAAGCTCCGGCAGACTGCAAGGCGCATAGTTGGCGTGATCGCCCATGCCACCCAAAGCGGTGTGGAGTACCCCAATGTTGAAGGCGCCCTTCACCGGTGCCGGATAGTTGGGTACCAGATTGTCGGTCACGGCTTTCTCGCGAAAACTCTGGCCGTGCAGAGCGACATTCGGCTTGTCGAGCTGAAACGTCTGCGCCTTTCGCGTACCGAAGACTCGGACATTGTCGGGAAGCGCTAGCGGTCTGGTGATCTGGCTTTCCGCATCATGGTTACCGTGCAGAACGAAGACGGGGATACCGGCGTGATTGAGTCGCCCCATCTGCTCGGCAAAGAACAGTCCGGTCTTGTAGTCACGCCAGGTTCCGTCATAGAGGTCGCCAGCGATTACAAGAAAGTCCACCTCGTCCTCGACTGCTCCCTCAACCAGTGCCTCAAAGGCACCACGTGCCGCCGTGCGTATGCGCTCGGCCACCCTGCCTTCGACGCTCGCCAGTCCGATCAGCGGACTGTCGAGATGGATGTCGGCCGCATGCAGAAAGCGGAACGAAGTCATGTCAAACCTACCATCGCACAGTTAGCTTTAGGCAACGTAGCTAGGTTCATTGCGCGTAACGCTACCATGACTTGCATTCTACACACAGACTTGCCCCGCTGGAGGTGCAACGCGAGTGAGCAGTCATCGATCCGCATCTATGGATGTTGGTTTTTGGCTATCAACCGTCTAACCGATTGATGCGCTTGGGCGACTGGTTTCCGATTCAGTCGACGACATTCTTGGCAGTAAACTCGAATTCCCGCGCCGAACCTGCCCCACGCTCGACACATTGAGAGAGCACGCTTTGAGCGGCCAGGCCCAGAAGATGTTATGGATTGTCGTTCGGTGGGCGCATCATGCGCTATGATGCGCATTGGCCCGATTCTCAAGGTCCGTAAGCCGGTCGATCAGCTCATCGAATTTGGTTGCGTCCGACTGGAGCAATCCGGCGTCGAGCATCTGCTGGTAATCTTGCCTGAGGGCTTCAAGGGCTTCTCCGGTCGGTATCAGACAGAGGGAACCTTTGACTGCATCTCTATAGTTAACCAACTTTCCGGCTTGATCATTCTCTCGAAAGAAATGCTGTTTGTGTCTGGCGACATCTTCAGCCAAGTTTCGATCATCGATCGCTTTCGTCGCTATGCCAGCTCGATCGAGGCAATCAAGATCGTACCAGTGACGCGCATAGCGATCACCACCCCGGAATGTGCCTCTTAAGCAGTAGGCGTGGATGGCCGTGGCCTTCTCCCAAAAGGTTCGTTCGGCACGCATGACGCGCGGATAGGCGGTCGGTGCTCCAAGCTCTGGGAGGGCATCGTTGATATCGCACGAGATCGAGTGACGTTCGGCCGGTTCGCCTGTAGAGCGGGCCCCGAACTCAAGGAGGACTGCCGGGCGAACGTAGCCGTCGCCACTGCGAACCGCTTCGTACTCTAGGTATAGCTCGCCGTCTTTGTTGCTGAGCGTTGCAGCAACACCGGCCGCTTTGATTTTCTCGGATAGTATATCGAAAGGCTCTGCCTTAACCCAATCCGAGAGGCGAGCGCGGACGGTCTCCGTCCATTTTTTTGCCTGTGAGCGGTTGGGCGGGTACGGATTGTCGGGATCCTCAATCAGATCAGGAATGATCTGCCTGATGTCATAGGTCAGGTCGACGTCTTCAGAAAATCTGTCGATTGCCTTGTAGGCTTTTGACAGAGACGTCCCGCCCTTGAAGACGAGATGCTCTCCGATGCGGCTGCTAAAAAGCGCGTCCAGGGCCCAGACCACCCAGATATCTTTCTCCAACAGATCGGCAGGCCGCCCCAGGGTCGAGGCGGCCGCTTCCAGTGCATCTACTCTGTCTTTTCTTGAGAGCGCGAAATAGCTCGGCTGTGAGGTCATGGTGACCCTGCGGGGACGGCCAAGGCACTCAGCTCCTTTGCCATCCAGGTTGGCGCGCTCACGCGCAGACCAAACAGCTCACGCTGCTCCTCTTCGCTCAACTGTGGCTTTATCCGCCTTAGAGCCTCACGGGCTTCGAACTTCCCGAAGTAAGCAAGGGCTCGAAAGGCGTGTCCTGCTCGGCTGTTTGGTGCCCGAAGCTGCCAGCTCGGGACATGTTTCAACTCGACCTCTTGTGCACCCAGCTTCAGATGTCGACTGGGGCCGGATGTCCAGAAAACCTGACGTGCCGGGTTTTGCGTTGACAAGCCAAGGATATTGGCCGCCGAGGCGCCGCTGATTGAAACGCGCTCCCCTGTCGTCTTTGCAATGTTTTCGACTACTGCGCCAACCGAGGGCGCGCGCGCTCCGAAACGCGTTTTGACCGGCACGGCGAACAGACCGCGCCTGACGCGCATGAGCTCTCCGCGCTTGACCAGCCGCGACAACGCCTGGTCCACGGCGGCCCGCTCGCCAAGGTGCAACATTTCCTTCGCGGACAGGGTCGCCCCTTCCGGCAAAGCTTCCGCATAGGCCTTGATGGCTTGAGATGTGGTGGTCATACTTGTCTCCTGATGTCAGATATATAGCTTGTTTTCTGACAGTTTGCAAGCTAAAAGTATGACTGGGAACTCGTGGTGCCAAGCGAGAACACCTAAGATAACGATTTGATTTAAAAGCGATTATCGGCGGGACATGGACATCGACCCACTCCGAAAACGTAGCGGTAGCGGCGAGATCTACACGCGGCGGCCGCCCGTGACGGAATTGATCAAGAAAAGTCTCCAATGGCCCTTCGAGGATCTTTTGGACCGAGCGGCGATACGGCATCGGCACCATAGCGATTATGTGCCATCCGAGGTGCTTGTCTATCACCTGCGCCAGACCAAGTCCGATAACTCAGATGGTCGTTTTGTAACTCTCTACAACATTCTTCGTGATCGCATCGAGACGGCATGCCCAAGGCCGAACCGCCAAGTTGCTGAAAAGGTCTACGAAGACGCTCGCACAGCAGAAATCCGCGATGCGACGGTCGACCATATCACCGAGCTGATGTTCACCGACCGGCAAGGATATGACGAGCAACTCGATATCTACGAAGTCGTCTTCGACAAGGCGGTGCGATCAGCACACATCACGAAACTTCGCAAGGTGAACCGCCGAGAGAACGCAAATGAAGAAGTGCAAGATGCCGTCACTGGGGAGGTGCGTGCCGTCGTGGAAGCGGCGCTGGACCGCTACAAGAAAGCCGGACTCACGGCTGAAGAAGATTTTGATTACCGGATTCACCTGCGCCGCGCGATTGACGCCTTACCAGCAGACGAACGAGAAGTGATTGATTTGATGCTCGCGGACATTCCAATTGAAACGAACAAGGACGGCGAACCGTCGATGACGGAGCTTCTGGGCTGCGTTGAAAAGACGGTGCGCAACCGGCGAGATCGTGCCTTTGCGAAGATCAGGCAAGAGCTGGATGTGGAGGTTGACGATGCCGAATAGAGACGACGTCCTCAGCGATTTCACTGTGGAAGAAGAGATCTCGCCCGCAGTCCTCAAGACTTACCTGCAGCGCTATCCCGAATACACCAAAGACCTGCTGGCGCTCTTCAACGAACTTACGATGAGCGAACTGGAGTTGACCGAAGCGAGCCTACCGATTGAAACAAAGGCCATGGACGCTGGGGCCATGAGGGTTCAGCAAGTCCGGCAATCGCTGTTCGGTGCCGGTGTTAAAGAGTTTGCGCGGGAGCTTGGCCTCCCCCGCGCTTTCTTAATGGGGTTGAACACCAATATTGTTCATCTTGGCTCGGTTCCGGTTGAGTTTCTGAAAAGCCTCGCAGCAAAACTGAATGTCCGAACACAGGATGTGATTAGTGCACTGCAGCAGGGTAACGGCCAAGCTGTCGCAATGAAATCCGATACCAAGCCGGGTGCTGAACCACCTGTCGAATTCCAAGATTATGTCGACAAAGCTGGTCTTGCTGAGGAAGAGCAACGCGCTCTGCAGAAGTTGCTTGCAAGCGATGGATCGGATTGAAGTCATACGGGCGCGTGCAGCCGACCTTCACGCCGAGCGCAAAAACAATCGGGGTGATCCGACCGATCCGTATGATTTTGCGCTTCGTGAGGCCAAAGATCGTGACCTCGAAGTAAGGAAACTCGCCGTTGGTCATCCGCAATTAAATGGTGGGCGGGCCCTGCTCCAGAAGAATGCTGGCGTCATTCTGCACGAGGATGCTGGAAGCGCCTTCCTCGATGCGTTTCTGGTCGCCCATGAAATCGGACATGACGAATTTGGCGGCATGGTGGACATTGCGCCGACGACGGAAATCGATCCGGCCCGCTCGGCGGACCCGTCTTCGGTGGGCGCAGATCGCGTGGTCGATTACAGCAACCGCGGCCGGCAGGAAGTTCAGATGGACCTCTTTGCGCGTGAGTTTCTGTTCCCGCGAACACTAGCTTGGTCCTGGCATGTCGAGGAGGGCTTGAACGCGGCCGCTATCGCCGAGCGGCTTGGTGCGCCTTACGACATGGTTGCGGTTCAACTGTTCGATGCTCTCTTGCTGCCGCAGATTGAACCGGATGATGAGACAACATCAGCCCCAAAGCCTCTCAACAACGAACAGAAGCGGGCGGCAGAGCATGACGGCAAGGCGCTGCTCCTGAAAGCCGGACCCGGCACAGGCAAAACGCAAACGCTCGTCGGACGATTGTCGGTCCTGAAGGATCGCAGCGTAGACCCGGAAAGGATGCTACTTCTGACGTTCTCGAACAAGGCCGCCGGCGAGATGACGGATCGCGCCATGGGCGCGTGGCCCGACGCAGCCGGGTCCTCTTGGATCGGGACCTTTCATTCGTTCGGTCTCGATCTGCTCCGCAGGTTTCACGACAGGGCGGGTTTGCCGCAAGACCCGCGTCTGATCGATGCAACCGAAGCTATTGCACTCCTGGAGGACGAGTTTCCGCGTTTAAGGCTAACGCATTTCAACGATCTTTGGGACCCAACTGACAATCTGCGATCCATCCTTGCGGCCATTTCGCGCGCGAAAGACGAAGTGGTCGATCAACATCGCTACCGGGAACTCGCCGAACAAATGGCCAGATCCGCCGCGACAGAAGAGGATCAGCTTGCCGCCGCCAAATGCCTCGAGATCGCATCGGTTTACGACCTTTACGAGCAACTAAAGTCTGAGCGCGGCGCGGTCGATTTTGGCGATCTGGTCGCGCGGCCGACTGCCATGGTCGAATCCGATGAGGCTGTAAGAGCGCAACTCCAAAGCCGCTACGATCACATTCTGGTGGACGAGTATCAGGACGTGAACCGTGCGAGTGTCAGGTTGCTGCGCGCACTCAAACCGGACGGAACAAATCTGTGGGTGGTCGGTGACGCCAAGCAATCGATCTACCGGTTCCGTGGCGCTTCCTCCTACAATATCGGCCGGTTCGAGACCGAAGACTTTCCCGGTGGGATGTCGCTGAAGCTCAGCACGAATTACCGGTCGTCCCAAGAAATTTGCGACGCCTTCAGAGTGTTTGCGAAGACGCGCATGGATGCGGCCGAGCCCGACTTCGAGGCAAAGGCCTTTAAAGGCGCGAATGGCGTAGAGCCTAGCTTCATTGCCGTTGAATCGAAGGAGCACGAGGTCGACGAGATCGCCGCACGCATCTCCGCAGCCTGCGACGATACGACCTCGTTCCGCAACCAGGCCGTCATCTGCAAGGGAAATGCACGATTGGCTGAGATTGCCGCGGGCCTAGAGGCGCGTGGCATACCGATCCTGTTTCTGGGGCCTCTGTTTGATCGCCCGGAGATTAAGGAAGCCCTGTCGCTGCTTTCGCTGGTGATCGATCCGCGGGCGATGGGATTGACCTGCGTCGCCTCGCTCCCGCCGTTCGAAATGTCGATCCAGGATGTCGATGCTGCCATTGAGGCGATTCGCAAGGCCGACAAGCGTCTGCCGCTCGATTGGCGGACCATACTGATCGAGGCGCCTAGTCTGTCAGATGAAGGCCGGGCTTCGGCAAATGCTCTTGCAACTGCATTCGAGGGGATCGAACCGACGGCGACCGCATGGCAAGTAATCACGAAACTCTACCTCGATCGCACACGTTTAGCTGCAGAGATCGGAACGGCAGCACGCACCGGCAATGCGAATCCTGCGCTTGCCCTTTGGCAGTTTCAGAACTTTCTGCGGTCCGCACTCCCGGAACGATCTGGATATCCGATCCGAGACCTTCTGGAGCATATCCGTCGCCTCGTGATCCTGTCAGACGAGCGGGATCTGCGCGATTTGCCAGCTGCAGCTCAAAGTCTGGACGCGGTTCGGCTTATGACCATCCACGGAAGCAAAGGGCTGGAATTCAGGGTTCTCCATCTTCCCGCCTTGACCAGCGGATCGATACCGCGATCGGCCAACCAGAGCCGAGGGCTTCCTCCGCCGGATGGCATGATCGAGGGTGCTCCCTTCCTTGGCAGCGAAGCGGTCAAAGCCGGACACGACGAAGAACAGCAGTGCCTATTCTTCGTGGCCCTCTCTCGGGCTGAAGAACGGCTAATCCTTTACGCGCCGAACAAGAAATCTAACGGGCACAAACAAAGCCGTTCGAGTTTCGTCGACGATATCGCGTCCAAGTTGGAGAACACGCCGCCGATCTCGGCACCGACCAATACTAAGATGGCTGCCGAGCGCTTCACACTGAAAGTAGACGGTACTGCTCGGATGTCGCCGTCGCAGCTTGCGACATTCGACAAGTGCCCCCGGCGATTTTTCTTCGCCCATGTTCTGCAAGTCGGTGGCCGGCGCATGGAGTCGGCGCCCATGCGCATGCACAACGCGGTCCAGGCCGTTGTCGACGAACTGACTTCACGCATCAACGACGTGCCGAGCGCATCTGAACTTCAGACGATCGTGGACGCCGCCTGGAACGCGCATGGACCAACCGAGCACGGCTACGCGGCAGAGTATAGGCAGATATCAGACGAACTGCTCCAGTTCTTTCATCAACTGAGGCGGGGTGAAACGCGGCGCGCCCCTCAGTCGCTCTCTCTCCGGTTCGACGACGCAGAAATCGTCGTGACGGCCCATGAAGAGATCGAAATCGGGCAGTCAACAATCTTCCGGCGCATTCGCACAGGCCGCAAGACGAGTACAGCGGTGACTGCTCTCGACGCCGCGGCATTTCAGATTGCCGCTCAAGGGCGCGGAGAGGCCGAGTTTGTTTATCTGACGGGTGGGTCGCAAGATCGGCTGTCAATGAGGAGCACGCAGCTAGGAAACAAGAAAGCGAAGATTGGCGAAGCCGCAAATGCCATATTAGAGGGTCGATTCCCGCCAAATCGAAGCGACCGCTGCGCCCGTTGCCCCTACTTTTTCATCTGTAACGAACCGCCATCCGGCACGCTCAGAAAAAAGATTGGATCCGGCTTACCGGATTCTTCCTGACGCGGCGATTGTCCTTGTGAAGGCGCAGGCATGGGGCCTGTGACCGCAAACAACACAAGGACTACCAATATGAAATCGCAAGAAAAAAATCCCCGCTTCGCTGTCCTCATCGCTGATGAGAACCTTGACTTCAAAAAGCACGTTCTCGATGACCCCAAGGTGCTGGGGCGTCAGTTGATTGAAGTCGCAGGCGGACATCCCGTCGACGAGCACGTGGCCATTGCCATTCTGCCTAATGGCGACCTCGAAGACATTCGACTCGACGAAAGCTATGACCTGCGCGGGCGCGGAGCCGAGAAGGTACTTGTTGCCCGCTCGGATCGCAGCTTCAAGTTCAAGATCGACGACAGTGATCTCGAATGGCCTCGGGCCTGTATTACCGGTTTTGTGCTGCGCAAGCTGGCGAAGCTGCCGGTGAACTACAATCTCTGGCAAGAGATTCCGGGGCAGCATGACCGGAAGATCTCCGATACGGACGTGATCAATCTGGCGGAAGCCGGTGTTGAACGCTTCGTATCGCTGATTGATCAGACGACGGAAGGGGACGCCCTTCCGTCGAAAGACCAGGTCTTTCTCTCGGGTCACGGTTACGACTTCGACGTGGTTGTGGAGGGCGGCAACACCGGCATCGTCTTGAAGTCGGTGAAACTGCCTGCCGGGAAGTTCGGCTGCAAGACGGCCGATGTCCTAATCCTGCTTCCCAAGGGCTATCCGGATTGTTCGCCCGACATGTTCTACGTCTCGCCGAAGCTCACGCTTGCGGGCACCGGACAGGTTCCAAAGGCCTGCACGGCGGAACACCATTTTGGGGGACGCGTCTGGCAACGCTGGTCGCGGCACAACAATGCCTGGCGCCCGGGTGTCGATGGTCTTCGGACCATGGTGGCCCGTGTTCAGACGGCTCTGGCGGAGGCGCGGGCCTGATGGAGACGCCTGATCTTATCCTGCTGGGCCCGCATGAACAGCAAATCCGGTCCCTTCTTACGCAAGGGGCCGGATCGGAGCGCTCGGCCTACATGCTTTTCGGCATCGCCGACATCGAAACGGACCCCTGGACCGAAGCTCAGCGACGGCGGCTGGTGTCGCATCGGTTTGAAGCCGTGGAAGATGACGATCTTGTCTCCGCATCGGTACGGCATGTCACCTGGCAAACCGACCGGTTTATGCGCCTGCTCAACAAGGCCAAGACGGCCGGCCTGATTCCGGCCCTCGTTCATACCCATCCGGAGGGAAAGGCCAGGTTTTCCGACCAGGATGATCGCAATGAAGCTGAGCTCGCCCGAACTGCGCTTCTGAAGGGCGCACCTGGGCTTCTCAGTATTGTCATTGCCGGAACTGGCGATATTGCCGCTCGCATCTGGATGCAGAAGGACAAGGCCGTCGATATCGGCCGGATTCTGCACTCCGGCCCCCGTTTGCGCATCACAGGACTCGAGGGCTCCGCCGAGGCGTTTCTGGATCGGCAGGTCCGCCTCTTCGGCGATCAGGCGTCGCTGCAGGTATCCGGATTTCGCTGCGGGATCGCGGGCGGCGGCGCGACCGGAAGTGCTCTCCTTCCCCTGCTGCTACGGCTAGGGGTCAAGGAGGCGGTACAGTTCGACAAGGACATCGTCGAAGAGACCAATCTCAACCGTCTGCATGGTGCACGCCGCACGGACGTCAACGAGAAGATGCCGAAAACCGGCGTTCACACCCGGACGGTCGAGGAATCCGGCCTCGGCATGACGCTGGTTACGGTTGAGGCTTGGGCTGGCGATCCGGCAACATGGGATGCGCTAAAAGCCTGCGACGTCGTTTTCTGCTGCACCGACGATCATGTCGGCCGCCTGTTTCTCAACCGGCTCGCCCGTTTTTACGGAATTCCCATCATCGATGTCGGATTGGCCATGCAGCGTCGTTCCGACACAGTCTGCGACCTCTTCGCGCGTGTTTCGACGCTTGTGCCAGGCCATCCCTGCCTACTTTGCGGCGGCTATATCGACCCGCGCCGAGCACGGGAAGAAGCGCTGCGACGGGATGATCCCGACGCATATCATAAGCTGAAGGATGAGGCATACGTTTTGGGCGAAGGCGACCCGTCGCCGGCCGTGGTGACGTTCACGACCGAGGCAGCGGCTATGGCCGTCAATGAGTGGTTGGCGGGCATTACCGGATTTGCAGGACAAATTGGAATGCTGCCAACGCGGATACGGCGTTTCCATGCGCGAGACGAACGCAGGCCATTGATGGAGTCGCGGACGGGCTGCCCCTGCTGTGCGCAACCCGAAACCCTTGGGCGGGCGGACATACAGCCGTTTATGGACATGGTGAGCTGATATGAGACATTTGGTTCCACGGCTCTTGCGCCGACTGCGGCTGTTAGATTTCGACGTTCTGACCGATCGCAGCCCTTCGTTCCCTGACAGATCTTCTATTGCCGATGGGACGCTCACGCTCGTCGAGAACGGCAGTATCAAGAAATGGGCCTGCCTGAATTGCCCTGGCGGATGCGGAGAGGTCATCAATCTTTCTTTGAACCCGGATAGGCGGCCTCGTTGGACGGTATGCGAAGACTTTTGGACGAGGCCGTCTGTTCACCCTTCGGTGCACCAACAAAACGGCTGCGGGTGTCATTTCTGGATCAAGAAAGGTCGGATCCGCTGGTGCAAAGGCGGACGTCCAAAGACCGAATCACGGGTAACCGGCCGGAAGGGATAGAGGTTACGGTTCCCGCCGATTCCACACCAGGAAGGCCGCGCCGTCGTCCTCGAACAGCGCCGCCCGGATCGGCTCGGGGAAGCTGGGGTCGTCGAGCTGGACACTGAGATAGTCGCGCGGTTCCTCGCCGCCTGATTGCGCCTTCCAGGCGGCGCCTAGTTCGGCGCGACCGGCATAGACCCGGAAGTCCGGCGCGCCCTCGCTCTTCTTCTGATCGTTGGCGACGATCTTGGCCTTGACGTTGACCGTCAGGGTGCGGATCGTTCCCGTGTAGCCGTCTTTTCCGGCAGTGAAGCTTCCAATCGTAGCCATCTTTTCAGGTCTCCTTCGGTTGGGTTGCGGTTGAGGATGGGCGGGCGTTTTCGAGCTCTTTGCGCGCCCGCTTGAAGCCGGGATCGGCGTTCATAAAGGCGTCGAGCATGTAGGGGATCAGCTCGGCGACGCTTTCGTTCTTGCCGTAGGTCTGGCGGTAGATTTCTGCATAGTCATTGAGTGCCGCCTTGAGGTCGGCGTCGGCCGTGAAGGTGATCTTGGCGGTTTCCCTGTCGGGTAACTTGTCGAGCTTCAAGGTCATCGAATGACTCCGAGGTCGCGGTAGGGTCTCAGGACCATGTCCTTGTTGACGATGATTCTGAGCGGCCAGCCGGGCCGCACCGTGATGGTCGGCTGGATACTGAGATTGCGCTCGGTGATGCGCTGGCCGACCTGGTTCACGCTGTCCTGGGTCGACTCGCGGATCGCCTCGACAAGGTCGTCCTCTTCGTCGCCAAAGGTGAGTTCGGTGGAGATGCCGAGCAGGGTCGAGAGTACGATGCCCTTGAGGAGCCGCCAGGTGTGGAAGTTGACCTCGTCCTCTAGCCCCGCGTACCCGGCCGTGTCCGTGGCCGGCAGGTTCTCGATCACAACCGACGAGCCGTTTGGCATGATGATCCGTTGCCAGACGACCAGCGCGCGCTCCTGACCGAAAGCGACGACGCTGTCATAGGTCCCGATAACGCGAGAGCCTTGTGGGATCAGGAGGTAATGGCCCGTGACCGTATCGTAGACGTTCTCGGTCACCTGTGCGATGACGCGGCCCGGTAGATCGGAGTTGATGCCGGTGATGAGGCTCGCGGCGACTATAGTTCCGGCCATCACCTGATAGGGTGAGGCCGGGTCTTGCAACGCGTGCGGATTGTAGATGTCTGCGTCGACCCCCTGGTCGAGAAAGTCGAGCTTGCGGCCCTGCAAGTTCTGATCGTTTTGAAGGTCGAGCTCCAGTGGCCCGGACGGCGTCTCGCCGCGCGCAATCTCAAAGGGGCTGCGCTCATCGGCGCTTGCTGCTCGGGCAACACCGGCGATCGACTGCGGACCGACCGTGTTCGCGCCAAGCCCCGCGGCGCGTGAAGTGAGCTGGAAAAAGACGTCCGATTCGCGACCTTGCTGAGCAAGCCGCGCCTGCCGAATGCGTTCGGCTCTTGCCGCGTCATCCTCAGGGCTCGGACGAAACGGCAGCGCTTCCGGCGACCCTATGCCAAGGTCGCGCTCGGCGCCCACGACGGCGGGGCCGATATCACCCGGCAGCGGCGGCCCCAACACCACCGGCGGTCTGGGCAACTCGCTGTAGCGGCGCGGCAGAGCTTCCAGCCCCTCTGGCGTCGGATTGTTTTCGGTTCGAACGAGTTCGCGGCCTGTCTCATCCCGATCGAAAAGCCGCGGCGGATCAAGTGCGAATATCGTCGCTCCAAAAATCAAGAGAAGTCCCGTGCCCGAAAGCAGAATGAGTACACGCCGGTTGATCCGCGTAACCGGTCGAGGCTGCGCGCGCAGGGCGATGTCCTCCGGGTCGATTTTTGGCGGCTCGTTCGTTGGTGGATTGGCCGGCCCTGCGCCTGATGGATTTTGGGATGCCGTCATTTTCCGCCGTCCCAAACTTCGGTCGGATCAGCGATCACGTTGCGGACGCCGCTTCGTTGTCGCGCGGGTCTGCCGTCGGTGCGCGAGATGCGCACGACCTGCTGCGGGTCCTCGCCCAGGCGGAGTTCGGCGGCGGCGAAGAGCCGATCGACGATGTAATAGTTGCGCCGCACACGATAATTGACGAGCTGGTTGTCGCCGTCAGGACCGACCACGAAGAGCGGCGGCGCCTCGCCCTGATCGAGGCGGCGTGGGAACTGAATGTAGACCTTATGGGTGTCGTCGAAGACGCGAACTGGGCGCCACGGCGGCGTGTCGCCGCTGATTTCGTAGCGGAAGCGGAGTTGCTCCAGTCGCAGCCCTTCATCGATAACGCGGTCTGCCGCGTCTACTGCGACCTGGTTGCGGCGCTGAAGCGCCAGAAGGGACTCGTGGGGATAACGCCAGGAGACCGACGCCATATAGGTCTCCGGCGTGCTTCTAAGCTCCAGATGGTATGAGCGCCGGTCGGTAATGATAACGAGATTGGTACGCAAACCATCCGCGATCGGTTTGACGAGCACGTGCGCGCGGGCGGTCTCGCCTTCGCCGCTTACCGTATCGCCTATCACCCAGCGGACCGTGTCGCCGGCGGAGACGGCGACGATCTCCTCGCCGGGTTGCAGCACGACATTACTCACCATCTCAGGCGATGTGTAGAGCTGGTAGAGCGCGCCGTCGCTGTAGGGATAGACTTGAATAGCGTTGACATATCCTTCGCCGGACGGCTCGACTGCCGCGGCGCTGTTCGCGTCTGTGACGCGGGTCTCCGGATCGCGTTTGTCTTCCGGCGGCGGCTCCCGTTCGCCCGGCATTGGCATTAACTGACCGGGCAGCGGCAACGGCTCGGAAAGCGTTACGATCTCGACGGGCAGCGGCGGCTCGGCGGCCAGTGTCGCCGCGTTAAAGTCATCCGTGTCGTAACTGATTTGCGGGGGCGGCTCCCGGTGAGCGCAGGCGGCGAGCGCGACCGGTACAGTCAGAGCGATAATCGTTTTCTTCATTGGTCGTCTCCCGAGATGAGATCGCGGCTCCAGTTGAGCGCATGGACATAGATGCCGAGTGGGTTCTGGCGGAGGGCTTCTTCCGTTCGCGGGGGTTGCAACACGATGGAGAGAACGGCCGTGTAACGGGTGGTGCCCGATAGCGCGCCGTTCTCGAAGACCTGTTCCCGCCAGCGAAGCTCGAAGCTGTCGTCTGACGCCCGGACGATGCTGGTCACTTCGACGGTGACGGTACGGCGGCCGACTTGGCTGAACGGATCGTTTTCACGCGCGTAGTCATTGAGCGTTGTGGCCCCGCGGTCGGTCGCATAGTCGTAGGCGCGTAGCCAGTTCTGGCGTACGACGATCGGATCGATAGAAAGAGAGCGGACATTCTCAATGAACCGGGCCAGGTGGTAAGCGATCTGAGCGTCTGTCGGTTCATAGGCCGCGACGGCCGGGCCGACGGTACGGACGTCTCCCAGAGTATCGACTTCGACGACATACGGCGTGATCGTGCTCCGTCCCGCCTGCCAAACGACACCACCGGAAAGGCCGACCGCCAACGCCAGACAGCCGAAGGCCATGAACCGCCAGTTGCGCGCTTGGACACGCGCAGAGCCGATCCGCTCATCCCAAACCTGCGCCGCCCGTTGATAAGGCGTCTCCGGTACAGGGGTCTCGCCATAGGTCGTGGTCGATCGTTTGAAGATCATTCGTCGTCATCCTTGATGCGTGGGTTCTCGCCAGCGGCGGGCCGGTCGCCTTCGCGGATCGTGTGCGCGGTCACCGTTGCCCCTTCGCGCAAGCGCTGCTCGCGGCGCAGACGCTGGGCCCAGTCCGGCGCGCCGCTCGCCGCGGCCGCCGAGACCGCGGCAGTCGACCCTCCGCTGTCCGGCAGGTTTCCGCCCGTTGCGGTGAACGCGCTCCGCTGGCCGTCGGAAAACGCGGTGCGAACACCTGAGGTCGCGTGATCGGCGACGCGTCGCATGCCTTGACCGACCGCGCCGACGCCGGCTCTCGCAACGCCGCCCATTCCGGCGCCGACGCCTGCTGCGCCCGAGGCGCCATAGGTGGCGCGCGCGAGGCCGTAGGCGCCTTGAGCCCCGCCAGCGACAGATGCAGCGGCTTTGGTGGCGCCGCTCGCACCACCGCCGAGAGCGCGTGCGCCGGTCATCGCGACCCCGGCGGCGGCAGCGCCGCCGATGGCGAGACCGGCGGCCGATCCGACGGCCGCTCCCGCGCCGAGCTGCGGCGCGCCGGAGACGAGCCCCGCAGCGATGCCGGGGCCGAAGATCCCGAGCATGAAAATCGAGAGCGCGCCGAGGACGGTGGAGAGCGCCTGTTCGATGGTAATGTCGCCGCCCGCAAACGACGCCGCAAATGATCCGAAGAGCGTCGAACCGATGCCGACAATCACTGCGAGCACCATGAGCTTGATGCCGGCGGCAATGACGTTGCCCAATACGCGCTCAGCGAGAAACGCCGTTTTGCCCCACAGAGCGAAAGGCACGAGCACGAAGCCAGCCAGCGTCGTGAGCTTGAACTCCAGGATGGTGATGAACAGTTGGATCGCCAGAATGAAGAAGGCGAGCAGCACGATGATCCAGGCGACCATCAGCACCGCGATCTGAACGAAGTTCTCAAAGAAGGCGATGGGTCCAAGCAGATCGCCGACTTCCGCCAGCAACGGCTGCGCCGCGACGAAACCCGTTTCGGCGACGAAACCGGGCCTCACAAGGTCGGCCGCACTAATCGGCGAACCCGTCGCCCGCAGGCCGAGTCCGGCGAAGCTATCGAAGATGATGACCGAGAGCGCGGCGAAGTTGTTCAGGATGAAGGCGAACGCACCGACATAGAGCACCTTCTTGATCAGTGCCGGGATCACCGCCTTGTCGTCGGCCAGAGCCCAAAAGAGCCCGGCCAAGGTGATGTCGATGCCGATCAAGATGGTGGTCAAGAAGGCGACGTCTGGACCGAGCAGTCCGAAACCTGAGTCAATGTAGGTGACAAAGGTCTCCGTAAACTGATCGATGACGTTGAGGTCGTCCATCGAGCGCCGCCTTCTCTATGGTTAGCGCCGCGTATAGGCGGCGCCGTCGCCCATGAAGCGGTCGAACCGCGCGCGGGCCTGTTCCCGCGCGGCGACGTGGCGAGCGCTTTCCAAGGCTTCGGCGCGCGCCGAGGCCGCCATCAAGGTTTGAAGTTGCATCGATTGCTTCGCAGCCAGCGCCGTGAGCTGATTGCCCGCCTGCGTCGCTTGCAGATTCCCGACAGCGCCTTGGCTGTCCGCCACGAGTCGGTCTAGGACTAGAGCGTCGCTACGCACTTGGTTGACGACCCCGGCTTGAACCTCAAGGCTGTGTTGAAAGCCTCCACGCGCGAGCCGCCAAGCCTCGTGCGCGTCTTGCACGATCTGCGAGGTCGAGACCGCCGATGCGTATTCTTCCGGAAAGAGCCGCCGATACGTGCTGTCGATCTGCGAGACCTGATAAGCGATGCCCTGGGCGTCGAGGATCAGTTGATCCATGGCGCGCAGGGAGGATTGAAGGTCGGCGGCGACCGAGGTCGGCAAGTTGGCGAGGTTTTGCGCCTGGTTGGCCAGCATCTGCGCCTCGTTGGCGATCTGCCGAACTTGATTGTTAATCTGCTGAAGCGAACGGACGGCCGTAAGCAGGTTCTGGCTGTAGTTCGACGGGTCAAATACCGTGATGGCGTGGGCCGGCGGCGCGATGACGGTCACTGTCGAAAGCCCGAGCGCCAGAGCGGCGCATGCGGACAATAGGCGTTTTCTGAATTGAGTCATTTGTCGTTGTCCTCATTGTCTCCCCACGTCCAACTTTCCTGGCCGTTCGCCAGGATCTCGACGCGATAGTGGTAGGTGTTGAATTGGCTGATGGAGGCGACGGAGGCGCCGAAGGGACGGACGCGGCCCCGGCCGAATCCGTCATAGACGCCATAGAAATGACCGTCAGCGTAGCTGTCGCCGAAGACATAGCCGTCGGCGAAATCGAGCGCGATGCCGCCATACGCGACGCCGCCCTCGCCAGCATCCGGCCCTATACGTGCATGACAGCCTTCGAAGGTCGCCGAGGCGACGCTCCCATATCCTCGCGCAAGCAAGGCGCCGTCGCTGGGCAAGCTCGCGGATGCGATCTCTGGAAAGTCGGTCTCGCCGCAATGCCCGCCGATGGAGGAAACGCGGATTTTATCGACTTGCGGATGGAGCGGAATGCAAAGTGATCCGCGCGCCGTCGCGGCGTCCGCGTCAAGCCATTGACGGATCGTTTCTCGGGCATCGCGCTTGTGCCAGACATGGCGCCAGGCCCCAGCGCAGGATCGCGATACGGACAATCGCGCGTCACCGCGCACGGTGGTCACGTTGAGATAAAAATTCGGACAGTCGTCGTCGCGCCAGCAATGAGGCCAGCCGTCATCGGCAGTGGCTGCCGGCGTAGCCAAAAGCACTATGAGCGCAATAACAGCCGCTGAACTAAATGGTGGTTTCACGAAGGTCCTCCTTTGTCTGCTCAACGATGTCTTCCGAAGCGTTGGGCGCGACTAGCTCGGCCGCCCAATCAAGCCCTCGGGCCCGCAGCCAGCTATCGGCGAACTCCTCGACGCCATGAGCGGCGATAAGTTCGTCCATCAGCGCGTGATCCTGTTTGGTGGATGCGGCCGTGAAGGCTAGTGCGACGGGTCCGAGGCTGAGATCGAAGAGGCGGTTGCCGGCGCGAGACTGGAAGTAGTAGTCGCGCTTCGGAACTGCGCGGGCGATGATTTCTATCTGCCGGTCGTTGAGACCGAACGCTTCGTAAACGGTTTTGGATTGAGGTTCGATGGCCCGGTCGTTCGGCAAAAAAATGCGGCTCGGACAGCTCTCGATGATGGCGGGCGCGATGGAGCTCCCGGCAATGTCCGACAGCCCCTGGGTGGCGAAGAGCACCGAGACGTTCTGCTTGCGGAGCGTCTTTAGCCATTCGCGGATTCGCGCGGCGAAAGCCGGGTTGTCGAGGAAGAGCCAGGCCTCGTCGAGGACCAGCAGCGCCGGCCGGCCATCAAAACTGGCTTCGAGCCGGTGGAAGAGATAGGTCAGCACCGGCAGCACCGCGCCTGCTTCATGCATAAGCTCTTCCATCTCGAAGCACTGGACGGCCCCAAGCGACAGGCGGTCCTCGTCGGAGTCGAGCAGCCGGCCATATGGACCTTCGAGCGTGTAAGGCTGGAGCGCCTGCCGCAGTGCCGTGACCTGCAAGAGCGTTGCGAGGCCCGTCAGCGTGCGCTCTGGCAACGGCGCTGCGCTGAGATTTGTGAGTGCGGACCAGACGGCGTCTTTGACATCCGGCGTTACGGCGACACTTTCATGGGCGAGCAAGCCCTGGACCCATTCCTGCGCAAAGCTGCGTTCCGCCGTCAGATCGATGTTGGCGAGCGGCTGAAAGGCGAGATCGCCATCGGCCCCCAGATCGAACCAGTCACCGCCCATGCCAAGGACGGCCGCGCGCGCCGAGCCGCCTTTGTCAAAGATTGTGATGCGGGCGGCTGCGTAGCGCCGGAACTGCATGGCGATCAACGACAAAAGAACGGATTTGCCGGCGCCGGTGGGCCCGACGATCAACGTGTGCCCGACATCGCCCATATGGGTGACGAGGCGGAACGGCGTCGTCTCATTCGTCCGCACCGTGAGAAGCGGCGGGCCGTCGAGATGAGCGTTGCGCGCGGGCCCAGCCCAAGCCGCCGACAGCGGCATCATGTGCGCGAGATTTAGCGTGTTGACCGGCGCCGTCCGGACGTTGGCATAGACATGGCCAGGCAAGGAGGACAGCCATGCTTCGACGGCGTTGGCGCTCTCGTCGATTGTCGCAAAGCCGCGCCCGTCAAGGACGCGCTGCGCGGCTCGGACCTTTTCGCGCACGACGGCGTCATCAACGTCCCAAACCACAACGGTCGTGGTGACATAGCCGTAGGCGACGAGATCGGCCCCAAGCTCCTGCAACGCCGCGTCAGCGTCTGCGGTCTTGTTGTCGGCGTCCGTATCGACCAGCACGGACTGTTCGTTCGTCAGTACCTCTTTGATAATCGCGGCTATGGACTTTCGCTTGGCGAACCATTGCCGACGATAACGACGAACCTCTTTCTCGGCGGCCGCCTTATCGAGGGGGACGAAGCGCGTCGTCCAACGATACTCGAAACCGAGATGGTTGAGGGCGTCGAGCAAGCCGGGCGTGGTTGCACCGGGATAGCCGAGAACCGTCAGCACACGCAGATGCGCGTCGCCAAGCATCGGCGCCAACCCACCGGTGAGCGACGTGTCCACCAGAACGGCGTCCAGATAGACTGGCGTCTCCGGCACGGCGATTGGGTGCCGTCGATTGGAGATGCAGTTATGCAGGTAGGTGAGCGTTTCCGCGTCGGAGAGCGCCGTCACCTCCGGCATGAGTTGGTCCAGTAGGTCGAGGGCGCGATCCGACCGTAGGACAAAGTCGTGAAGGTGATCGCGATAGTCGAGGTCCGGTCGCGCGCCCTCGGTTTCGACCAAGAGCTTTTCGGCACGCCCGACGCGCTCCGGCGGCGGCATATAAGCGAATGTCAGGACATAGCTGCTCTCAAACAGCGTTTCCGAATTTTCGAAGGCAGCGCGGCGCTCTTCGTCGATCAACCGGGAGACCGGATCGGGAAAGTCCGCTGGCGGATAGTCACGCGCAAGGTGTCGCTCGGCCTCGAAGAACAGCGCCCAGCCGGAGCCGAAGCGCCGCAGCACGTTATTGATCCGCGCACAGGTCGCGACGAGCTCGGCCTCAGTGGCACTTTCGAGATCCGGCCCCCTGAACCGCGCCGACCGCTGAAAGCTGCCGTCCTTGTTGAGGACAACACCGGGTGCGACGAGACAGCCCCAGGGCAGATAGTCGGCGAGCAACGCCGGCCGCTTGCGGTATTCCGCCAAATTCAACATGGGAAAAGCTTCAGCATGAAAGATGCCCCTTGTGCCGAACGTGACGGACCAGCACTTCCATGAAGGCGGGGTCCTTGCGCGCCGCATAAACGGCGGCCGAATGGCCAACGATCCAGACCACCATCCCTGCGACCCAGAGCTGAAGACCCAAGCCCAGTGCGGCCGCCAGCGTGCCGTTGACAATGGCGACCGTCCGCGGCGCGCCGCCCATGAGGATCGGCTCCGTCAGCGCGCGATGCAGCGGAATTTCGAACCCCTCGATGCTCATGCTATGAGCGCTCCGCCGCCGAAGGAGAAGAAGCTGAGGAAGAAGCTCGTCGCGGCGAACGCGATAGAGAGGCCAAAGACGATTTGGATGAGCCGACGGAAACCGCCGCTAGACTCACCGAAAGCGAGCGACAAGCCGGTGATGACGATGATGATGACCGCAATAATGCGCGCCACCGGGCCTTCAATGGATTCGAGGATCGCCGTGAGCGGCGCCTCCCACGGCATCCCCGATCCAGCGGCCTGCGCGGCGTCTGGCCAGAAAAGCGCAACGCCGACCAGCAAGCCGCCCAGGATGGCCTGGCGGTGTGGAAAGCGGGTCGAAAAATCCGGACCGAGAATGTTCATACAAGTCTCCTGTTTAGGCGGTTGGAACGAGGCGGACGGGGACGAGCGGCCGAAGCTGATAGTCACCATCGGCGCCGAGACCTTCGAGGCGAGCGACCGTTTCGACACGGCGGGCTGAGCCGCGGCCTTTCAGAAAGACGACGATGTCGATGGCGTCCGCGATCAACCGCCGCGGCACCGTGACGACGGCCTCCTGGATAAGCTGTTCAAGGCGATAGAGACCGGACTGCGCGGAGTTGGCGTGCAGCGTCGTGATCCCACCGGGATGGCCGGTGTTCCAAGCCTTCAGCATGTCGAGGGCTTCAGGTCCGCGTACTTCGCCGACAACAATCCGGTCAGGCCGAAGGCGGAGCGTCGACCGCACGAGATCGGCCAATGACGCGACACCCGGTTTGGTCCGTAGGCTGACGCTGTCTTCCGCCGCGCAGTGAAGCTCGCGCGTGTCCTCAATCAGGATGATACGGTCGCCGCTTTCCGCGACCTCGGCGAGCAGTGCGTTGACCAGGGTCGTCTTGCCGGAACTGGTGCCGCCCACCACTACGATGTTTTTCGCCGAGCGGACCGCGTCGCGCAGCGCCTCGGCAATCGGAACCGTCATGATCTGGGCATCGACGTAATCGGCGAGCCGATAAAGCACCCTGGCGGGCTTGCGGATCGCAAAGCACGGGGCCGGCGCCACCGGCGGCAGGAGCCCCTCGAACCGTTCGCCGCTTTCTGGGAGTTCGGCCGACACCACGGGGCGCTCGCTATGGCATTCCTGACCGATATGGCTCGCGACCAGGCGGATGATGCGCTCGGCCTCGGCGGCCCCGAGAGCTTTGCCCGTGTCGATGCGCCCGTCGCCATGGCGATCGAGCCAAAGACGGCCGTCCGGATTGACCATGACCTCGACGACGGCCGGATCGGTAAGCGCGGACGCGATCACCGGCCCCATGGCCGTGCGGAGCATGGTGCGTTGACGGTCGCGAGTCTGCGGGTGGAAGCGGTCAGCCATTGTCCGCCTCCGCGCTGCCGTGTGTCCCGGCCGCTTCCCCGTTCGGTTTGTTCTGTCCGTCGTCTCCGTTTGGGGAAGCGGCCGTCCTCACTGCTCGAAGGGCTTCCAGCTCCTTTTCGGTGAAGAACTCGAATTCGTCCGCGCTCACCTCTTCGAGTACATCGCGGATCATGTTCTTGCCGCCGGCGAGCCGCCGGGCGAGCTGGGTCATGAAATACTCAAACCGCTCCTTGCCGAGCGCCCGGGCGGCGTCCTGATCCGTGTTCGGCAGCGGCGGCGTAACCGTCAGAAAGAAGCGGATGTAGAGGGCCAGTGTCTCGGCCGTAATGGAGAGATGGCGCTCCAGCCGGTCATATTGCCGGGTCAACCGATCGAGCCGTCGGATCAGCGCGCCGTCGCGCTGATCGTCGAACTCCTTGGAAAAGAACCCGAGCAAGGCCGCCTCGACCACGGCCGCCTTGGTGACGCCGGGCCGTTTGGCGGCGATCTCGACCTTCTCGAAAAGTTCGCGGGCGACATGGATGTTGAGGCGGGGTTTCATCGGCGCGCTCCTCAAGAGCTCGGGATCAGGTCGTCATCGGCCTGGTCCATGGCGTGGGCGCGTTGAACGGTCGCGGTGTTGCGCGCGAGCTGGTCCATTCGCTTTGCGTCGTTGGGATCGAAGTCATCGTCGAGTAGGCCGGCGTCGGGTGCGCGTTCCTGGCCGGGTTTCGTCGGTGCTTCATCGGTCAATGCGGGATGCCGTTTGAGACCGCTGTCGTCGTCTTCTCCGCCCGAGACGAGTTCCGACCACGGCTTGATCAGATCAGCGTGGGGCGTGCGCACCTGACCCGACCAATCATCAGCGCGTGGCTGCGGACGATCCGCATAGGGACCGTCCGCCACGAGCGCGGGCGGGGGGAACACCCGACACGTGAAGTTGGCGTCCTCGTAGTAGCGCAGCTTGCGAGCGCGGATCGGCGGCTGGCCGGAGACCATGACGATTTCTTCATCAGGCGGGAGCTGCATCACCTCGCCGGGCGTCAGCAATTGCCGTGCGGTCTCCTGGCGCGAGACCATGACGTGCGCCAGCCACGGCGCGAGCCGGTGACCGGCATAGTTCCGTTGCGCACGAAGCTCCGTCGCCGTACCCAGCGAGTCGGAAATGCGCTTGGCGGTGCGCTCGTCATTGGACGCGAAGGCGATCCGGACGTGGCAGTTGTCGAGAATCGCGTTGTTCTCGCCATACGCCTTGGAAATCTGGTTGAGCGACTGCGCGATCAGGAAGCTGCGGATGCCGTAGCCGGCCTTGTAGGCGAGCGCACTCTCGAAGAAATCGAGTCGCCCCAAGGCCGGGAACTCATCGAGCATCATCAAGAGCTGGTGGCGGCGCTTCCCGTCGTCGGCGCCCTGCAGGCGCTCGGTCAGCCGGCGTCCGATCTGATTGAGCACGAGCCGGACAAGCGGTTTGGTGCGCGACAAGTCCGAAGGGGGAACAACGAGATAGAGCGACACCGGACGATCCGCATCGACCAGATCGGCGATGCGCCAGTCGCAAGCACTCGTCGTCGTCGCCACGGTCGGGTCGCGATAGAGGCCGAGAAAGGACATGGCCGTCGACAGGACGCCGGAGCGTTCGTTGTCGCTCTTGTTCAGAAGTTCGCGCGCGGACTGCGCCACGACCGGGTGAACCTGCGGTTTATCGTCCGTTCCGAGATGATTGGTGCTCATCATTACGCGAAGCGTCCGCTCGAAGCTCCGCGACGGGTCCGACAGGAAAGTCGCGACGCGGGCGAGCGTCTTTTCTTCCTCGGCGTAGAGAACGTGAAGGATGACGCCGACCAGGAGCGAATGGCCGGTCTTTTCCCAATGGGTGCGCCGCTCAAGACTGCCTTCGGGGTCGACCAGGATATCGGCAATGTTCTGGACGTCGCGGACCTCGAAGCGGCCCTTGCGCACTTCGAGAAGCGGGTTGTATTTGGCGCTCGCCGGATCGGTCGGATTGAACAAGAGGCAGTGGGAGAACTTGCCGCGCCAACCCGACGTGAGCTGCCAGTTCTCGCCCTTGATGTCGTGGATCACCGCCGAGTGCGGCCAGGACAGCAAGGTTGGGATGACGAGCCCCACGCCTTTGCCCGAGCGCGTCGGGGCGAAACACATGACATGCTCCGGCCCGTCATGACGCAGATAGCGGCCCTTCAGTCTGCCAAGAAAAATGCCGGCCGGATCGAACAGGCCCGCTTTCTCTATTTCGCGCCGCGCCGCCCAGCGTGACGAACCGTAAGTCGTCACCAACCGGTTCTGTCGCGCGCGCCACAGCGAGCCCGCGATGGCGACAACAACCCCAAGGATGCCGCCCGCCGCCGCCATGACGCCAGCGCGGTTGAAGAGGCCCGGCGCGTACGGTTCGAAGGCGTACCACCACTCGAACAGCCGCCAAGGTAGATAGACGGGATAGGAACTGAGTTCGAACCAGGCCGGACCGAGACGCGGCTGATGCCCGAGCTGGCCGGCAACCCATTGCGTCGAGAACCAGACGGCGCCGATGACGATCCCGAAGACGAGAAGGATTTGCCCTATGAGAAGTTTGGTCGGTGTCATCGATCTTTCGCCGGTACTGGAGCCATCGGCCCGTGTAAATTCCGGCAAAAGATCGCTGTGAAATTAGAGTTTATTCAATGCATTTGCTTACAACACCATCCAACAAGGGAAGCAGAGATAAAGTAAATCCAAGACGGTCCAAATTTATCGCAGACCGTCAGACCTACTTTTTTCAGGTCGGATCGCCTATGATCTTGGATGGTATTGGACGGGCGTCTGAACAGCGCATCGCGCCGACGCGGAACCTGACATTTTGCCGGAATCGGGGGGCGAGAAAGGAGCCAATCGTGCGTTTTGACGGCCTATCCAAACGCCTTGCCGCGTTCGCCATCGCCGTCTGCTCGGCAGGAGGCGTTGCAAGCGCCCAGACGAGCGACTATGAGGTCCGTCGCTTCGACGACGGTCCCGGCTGGTTGGTGTTCGACGACGACATCGACATCGCCTTGCAGATCCTCAAGCCCGACAATCCCCAATGCCATGAACTTGGCGAGATTATCCTCTTGTTCGAGACGCCCGACCAGCTTGGCGATACCGACCTGATCGAAACCGCAGCGCTTACCGGCATGGAACGCTACGGCGAGCTATGCCGCGCGTTTGGCGGCACGCCGTCCAAACAGCGCCGCGTCTCCGGAATGATCATTGGCGCGGGCGAGGTCGATGCGCGTGGCCGCGTCATGGGCGACGTGAAAGTCCTGGACGGCATGGTAACGTCTCTCACCGGATCGCCGGATTTCCGTATCCGGCGCATCGCAGCGATCTCCGAAGGCGTCGCAGATAAGCCGTCCGCGGGCGCGGCAGCCAATGCGGGATTGGCGGATAGCGGCCTCAACGCTGAGATCGCGGAGATCCACGCGACCTATCGCGCGGCGCTGGCCGAAAGCATGGGCTATGCCGAGCCGGTCGGTGCTCTCGGCCGCGTTACGGGCGGCGACCGCGCGTCCCTCGCAGGCGCGTGGTCGGGGAGTGGTTCAGAGTGCGCTACCGAGCGTCTCATCCTATTCGAGCGCAGCGGGACTGGAACCGTCCAATGGTGGCGCGCCACCAGCGATGATGTCGGGTTGCTCCCGTGGCGCAGCGGCGCCTGGGAGCTCCGAGACAGCACTCTGATCATGACTTTCGACCAGCGCGTCGAGTATGACGACTTCCTCGGCCGTCTCCGCGACGGTCCGATTGACGAGACCGTTCAGTTTGACATCAAGAAGATCGACCGTTCGGAGCTTCGCCTCGCAGCGACAGGCGGCGGGTTTTCACCGGAGGCGCTGTTCCTAGGCGGTGCGGAGAAACTGTTCGTCCGGTGCAGAGACTGACGCATATCTAAGGCCACCTAAAGCGTTCGTTCGGGACGTATCCAATCACAGCACAAAGCCTATGCCTGCATTGCGTGACCGGGGGAAGTTACTTGAACATAAACATCACCTTGAAGTGCCATAGTTGCGGAGAGCCAACCAATTGTAGGATTGGCATGTCTAATCGTCCTGTCCAACCTCTGAGGTTCGCTTGCCAAACTTGTGCCCAAACAATCGATCTGGTCATCCGGCCCACGTCGGCCGATATCGAAGGAGCTGATCAGATCGAGACAATGCAGCCATTTGATACGGAAACAAATTTCATCGATCTCCATCTCGATTTTCCAGTCACGTTTGAGAAGTACGTCATAGGCGAAACACCGTTCATGCGAGCAGCTCAGCGGATAGGCCACGACGAGATGCAGCATCATGCGCAGCGGTTGCGATACCTAGACGAACGTTATGACGATCAGCGAGTTTTTCAGACAGTCCTAAAGCACTACGTACGCGATAAGAAAACGCCGTTTAAGTTAGTAGCTAAGAAACGCTTTGATATCGAAGTGATTTCAGAAAAACCGGAAGACTATAACGCCGCGCTCTACAACCTTCTCGCCGTGATGATGTGGCCATTTGCACTGCCAGGAGCGAACGAAGATGCTGTTGACCTGTTTCTTACCACGCTTGGCCCGATACATAAGAACTCGAGACCAGCTCTACGAAGATTTGTGGAGGAAGTACTTACGACTAAATTCTTGACGAAGCTGCAGCACGACTGCTTGAGCATCTATCCAAAGATCTTGGATGCCGAGTTGGCCTTGCGACCAGCGCTATTTCTCGACTTCGACGAAGAGTACAAATCCGCACCGCTGGCAATGCGTGTTTCGACAGACGAGTTTCAGAGCTACAAGGACCTATACAAAGATATTGCCGAGCTTGTGTCACGGCAGTTTGTTCTAGTTGCAGCGCTGAACAATCTTCACAAGCGCGCTGATCATGACGCTTTTCTGCCGAGAATCGGACTCACAACAAATGGAAGAGATTTCACTCCAGCAAACCTTGATAAGTTCGCGAAGGTCGATTTCGGTCGAAAGATGGGTTTAATCGATGACCCCTGGTATGAAATGCAAGACGGTGCCGCCGACAATCAATTGCGCAATGCCATAGCCCACTTCAAGACCGACTATGACGAAGTCAGCCAGGTCATTACCTACCACCCACGAAAGGATGGCTTGGAAGCAAGCGCCCCAAGAACCTTATCCTTCCTCGAATTCATGAGACGTGTTCTGATTGCATACCGAGAGATGCATCGCTTGCACCATCTCATAAAGGCGCTCTTTTATTACTACTATCTGCACATCGATGGTGAGAGCGGTCGGCCACAAGCGAATGAGGTATCTGCCGACTAGTTTAGCCAATCCCGATCCCGCGCTTCTTCCCGAACTCGAAGGACGCCGTCGCTCCGCGCATGATGCCGCCGACCGTCTGCCCGCGCCGGCGCTCCAGAACCGGTCGCCATGGAACCAGAGTGAATTCCTTCGACTTCTCGATGATGGCGAACTTGCCGCTGGCGAGCCGGACGGGCTTTCGATAAACGCCGTCGATCCGGTCGCCGTCCTGCGTCGGCGAGAAACTCAGCCCCATCTCCTTGGAAAGCTTCTCTCCCGCGTGCGCCACCTCGCGCTGCCGGAGAAGTTTCAGGAGATTTCGCTGATAGCGCATCGTCTGGCCGTCGCGCTCAGCGAGGCCCTGCGCAATCAGGTGTTCTTCACGCTGGCTGAGCGCCTCGGCGACCTCGGCGCCGAAGCGGTCGCCGCGCAGCGCCACCCGATCCTTGGCGACAAGCTGCGCATCGAGCCAGGTCGCGCCGTCCGCCTGCAACTGATCCTCAAGCCTCAAGAAGGATAGCGCAATGACACCCCCTGGATAGCTCGACCCCTTCTTGGCGAACTCGGCGACGCGGTCCTCGAAGTCGGTCGGCATCTCCCAGGACCCATCCGGAAAGCGGCGCACGATATTCGCCCGACGCAGCGCCTCAAGGCGCCGCACATGCGCTTGAACATAGTCCGCAGACGCACGGGGATCGGCGGCGCGGTGGGCGTCCGTCTCATAGAGCCCGCCATTGCCTCGCGCCACCTCGGCGATGGTCCGGTCGGCCGGTTTCAAGCCCGCAGCCGCCGGTCGCACCTCGACGACGCCGCCCATCGGCAAGTCCTCCATGTCCTGTTTGGGATTGAGCACCACATAGTGAACTCGGCCATCGGCACCGTCGATCATGACGTAGTGGCCGTCATTCAGTTCATCATGGAGGCCCCGGTCGATGATCCGCCCAATGATGGTCGGCGCACGCGGATCAGACGGATCGTAGACGGCGTATTCGCTAGCGCCGGCGTCGAGGCCGGCCCGGCCGAGCCCCCGGTGCATCGTCTTGATGATGTCGCCGCGCTCGCCGGCCCGCCGCAACGTCTGTTCCAGACCGTCCGACAACCGCCATTGACCGGGCGCTGTTTCTTCGGCGAGACCGCGCTTGGCGAGCGTGCGGAGACGGCCGAGCTGCATGGCGCGTCGGAACCGCGCGCGCTCGCCCTGCGGCGCATTTTGCAGATCGATCAGATTGTCGGTCGCGTCTCGAACCAATTGGCGGTCGAGATCGGTGAAGCGGTCCTGTTCGACCTGGACGGAGAGTTTCTGCCGCACCTCCTGCTCGGTCTGCGGTCCCAACTCCATGGTGACGAGTTCGCGGGCCCGCTCGCGCATGCCGTGGGCGATGTAGTCGCGCGCGATGACGAGGTCCTTGCCGAACTCGTCCTTGCCGCGGAGAACGATATGGGTGTGGGGATGCTCCGTATTGAAATGATCGGCGGCGACCCAATCGAGCTTGGTTCCGAGATCCTCCTCCATGCGGTTCATCAGATCGCGCACGAAGGGCCTCAAATCTTCAAGCTCGGTTGCGTCTTCCGGAGACACGATGAACCGGAACTGGTGACGGTCGCCTTCGCTGCGCTCCAGGAACGACTTGCCGTCGGCCTCGTCGCCCGCCGCGTCGTAGAGCCGGCCCGGCTCGTTCTCTTTGGAGACGCCGTCGCGCTGGATGTAATTGAGATTCGCGCGCGCCGCCGCAACGCCGCCACCCTTGAACTTGACGATGCGCGTCTTGATGACGACGCGGCGCGAGGCCGGGCCGAAGCGATGGCCCGCCCGGCGCCGGCGCATCGCCGACCCGCCGCGCCCGATCCGATTGCCTGAAAACTGCCCCGGCGCGCGCCGCGTTCCGAAGCCGGTCTTGCCGGCGGCGGAGACCTGATGCAGCACCCGGTTCAAATAGCTCTTGGTCCGCTTGCCGCCGAGGCTGCGGATGCGTCCGAGCTTGGGCTTAAAGATGTCTTCTGTGTCATCCGCCATAACCGCTCACTGACTTAGGCGCGCCACCGCCCACCGAAAACGCCGCCTTCATCCTTGCACCAACAATTCCGCAATCCCATCAGCGCTTTAGCGTTGAATGCCTGCACATGGGGCGCGGCCCCATGTGCAGGCCAACCCGATGTGCAGACTGGAAAAAGCGCCGCTTTGCACCATCACCTTTTATCTTGCCCTCCGCCGCCTTTGACCCCTCCCACGCTCCAACTCCTTTCTTTCGCTGGATCACCTTTGCTCGTCCTTCCGCCAGGGCAGGCGCACGCGCGTCGCCCTGCCGAAGATAAGCCGTCGGTCCACGGGTCCGAAGTAGCGGCCATCGAATGATTGCGGATGCTCTTGCAGCAGGAAGACCGTCCGTTCAGTGATGATGTGACAGCCATGCCAGTCGGGCATTTTCTGGCCCAAAACGTCCTGCAATTTGGCTGTCGCGGCGACCGTTCCATTCACGGAAATCTCGGTTCCATCACGGCAGATTCGATCGCCATTTAGCCCGACAACGCGCTTCAAAAGCGGCACGTCCGGCGGCAAATATCCGCGCTCGATGACGAGCTTTCGGACCCGTCCGGGGACAGGAACATAGACATAGTCGCCCCGAGAAATCGGCTCCTGAGCAATCCAATAGAACCCAACGGGCGCGCTTTCAGAGGCGTTGTAGATCAGCTTTTTGGGCAGGCTGACGGATGACGCCAACCCCAGAGCGAGCACTGGAATAGCCGTCCCCAGCAACACCGCACGCCTCATGACGACACCTGTCGCGCCGCCAAATGCGCCTGATGCTGTGCTTCGGAATAGTTGCGAGCCGGCCGGCCCGCCGTGACCCGATTGTGGACATGGCGATAGTAGGCAGGCGACACATCGGCAGGCGCAAACCCGGCCGCTTCGAGCGCATCGATCTGCAGCAGCGCTCGCTTGACCTTGGTGTTGCCGGTCACCAGCAGGAGCACTTCACCGCCCGGATGGACGCCTTCGACGCGGCTCAGGAACCGGGACGGCGCGGCCGTTCGAACGATAGTAAACCGCCAGTCCAGCGTGCCGTACTCGTTGGCCCGCCAGCGAACATAGCCGAACACGCGTCCGGGTTTGAACAAAGCGAGCGACCGACGCCGGTCCAAATCCTGCTGCTCGTCGGACTCTCCAAAGCGCAGCCAGTAGTTCAGATGCTCGGGGTAGAACGCGATCTCGACCCGGGTGAAGGGCTCAGACATCGGAGGTCGAGTCTTTCTTCCGCAGGTCCGACCAGGCGGTCAGATCGTCGATGTGGTAACGCACGTGGCGGCCGTGCTTGCGGTAGATCGGCCCGCCGCCATAGACGCGCATCTTCTCCAAGGTGTTGGGCTTGAGCTTGAGAAAGCGAGCCGCTTCCCGCGTGGTCAGGAACGGGCCATCCTCGACCAGTTCTCTGTCAAGTTCGATCATAGGTCCTCCGGCGTAAGCGAAAGTGCTCCATGCCGGGGAAGGATCGGCGAAGGGGACGATCTGCGGGAGTATCGTTGGTGCGCAGGAGCGCAGACGATACTGCGCAGCGGTAGGACCGTTGCCGCTACATCAGCAGTTTTCGGTAGTCTCCGCCGATGAATCGGATACCGCGCTTATAGCTACGGATGGTCCGGTTCTTAAGCGTGGCATTTGGGTTGGTCCATTCCTCATCGACAAATTCATCGCCGTGGATGAACCGCGCGATCTCCTGAAACGTCAGGCCTTCTCGGCGCAAATCGGCCGCGACCAGCGCATCGCGATGGCGCGTAGCCTCGACCGTCCATTGCTCCCTCGGGCCACCAACACGGCGCCCACGATAGAGGTCGGCGAGCCGCTGGATGAGCCGTATCCGGCTTTCGACATCGGGGAAATGATCGACGACAAGCTCCAGCTCAAAGGGATCGACACGAATATCCGCGCCGATGCATCGAACCTGTGTGACCCGCCTGAGGTCGCGCAGAAGGAGGTGCTGTTCGCCATCAAAGGTCTTCAGCAGGGTCTTCCGGCATCGGACTTCGCTAAGCGAAATGACACTGCCGAGCCCGTCTTCATCGCCATTTCGAACGTAGGCGGCGACAACGCGCCGGTACTCCTCCGGCCGCCAGAAAACCTCGGCTTCAAGGCCGTTATGATCGGGATCGGCGAAAGGTACAGAGGCCCCAGACCTCGGCGCGCAAGAAGCGCCGCCGCGCCCGGAGCAAGACCGTATCGTCGGTCAAACGGATCGGTTGGGGCCGTCCGGGCGCTGAGAGACGCCAGTCGCTCATATAGCCGGGATTGCGCCGAAGATACTCCCAGGCGACCCGGGAGCGTGTCAAAAGACGGACATGATCGTAGTCGCTCAGCAACGACCCGATGGGCGTTGAGAGGGGTGCATGCGCCACCATCGCCTTCTCCTATCTGGCAAAGCGGCGGTCATCGACGCCATCAACGTCGACGTCTCTCACAAGCCCCTCTCTTGTCATGCATCGTTGTGAACCGGCGCTTTGACCGCCGCGCCATCGACCTCGATAGAGGTCGTTCTCACGGTCCGCTACTTTAACGCGAAGCCGTCAACAATCAGTTAAGAACTATGACGATTTTGTTAAAATGCGAGCAATATCGGAGCGACGTATCCGATTGAAGAGGCCCCCGCGCCGGATGGCGCGGGGGCGAAGTTTGCTGTTAGTCGCTTGGGTTCCAGAGGATCGCCATGACGTCGGGATCATCCTGTCCGGCGGCCCGGCCGAGGTTGGCGTAAATCTTCGAGGTGCCGAACTCGGGGGCGGAGAAGGTCAGCGAGACGTAGGGGTTGCCGCTCACCTTGCCGACCCGGTTCCAGCCGCCGCCGATCTCCACGCGGTCTTCGGTGTAGACCCGGAAGTCGGGCTGTGCGTCGCTCTCCTTCCGCGCGTTTGGCAGGATGCGGATGCGCTTCTTGAGGCTCATTGTCGCGAGCGTGCCTTCGTATCCGCCGGTCTCGGTCTTCGTCACATATCCAAGTGCCTGTGCCATCTCTCAGTCTCCTGTTTGGCTGTCGCAAGGGCGCCCATCGCCCTGCTGACGCGGGACCGGCCATGGCGAGCGGGGGCCGCATGAACCCGAAGGGCCGAAGCGTAGCGGAGGACCGGCGGGGCGCACTTTTTTGGACACGCAGTGTCAAGCGCGAGGAAGCCGCGTAGCGGCGGGGAAAAAAGTGCGGAACGCCGGTTTCATGCGGCTGCCGTTCGCCATAGGTCCATCGAGCAGAAGCAGGCGAATGGGCACCATGTCAGCCATAGGTCGGGAGACGGGATGGCACAGGCATCGCAGTGGTCTTGTGACGAACCGAGGTATCGCGCGATACATTGCAGTCGTGTTGGATGAGGCGGTGAAGCGCAGTTGCCAAGCTCCTGCCCAGGGTATGAGAAGGGGCGTCGCACAGTCCCGTCATCAGAGGTTAGCCGCAAATCGGCCGCAGACCGGCGGCGGCTGGAACCGGGTTGGCACAGACAAAGCGGCATTGCGTCTTCGCGTTCTTCCGTCGTCCTGATCGGTCATTCGCAGACCGCCAGACTGCCTCACGGGCAACGCTAGGACGGCTTCTACTCTTGCATGGCGATCTGCAATCCCGCACGTCGCTGGACGGTAAAACCCCCGCGCCATCCGGCGCGGGGGCTTCTTCTATAGCCCATATGATCCAAGGCGACCGCTCGCGGCCCTCTTGGGTTTGTGAGAGGGCCGCTCCCGCCCGCCGCCGGTTTCAGGATATGAGCGACTTGATACGAGCCGTGTTGTCGGTGAGCCGTCCGCCGCCCTTCTTCGTGTAGGCCGTGAACGGAAACTCCATGTAGCGCGGCAGCCAGCCGTCGGCCTTCTTCCGGCCGTCGCCGGTGATGAAGTCGCGCACGATCTTCTTCTGCACCTTGGTCGTGGCGCTGACATTGGCGTCGGCGACCGCCTTGCCGCCGATATGGCGGACCATGGCGTTGACCGCCGCCTTATCGCGAAGCAGGTCGAAGAAGGCGTCGTCCGCCTCCCAATAGTCGCACATATCGACCTTGAGATGGGTTCCGAGCGCCTCGACCACGGCGGTCCCGGCCTCCAAGGTCTCGGCCATGACGATGGCGAGCACCCGCATCACGTCATCGTCGGAGAGCTTCAACAGCGCCGCGAATAGTTCAACCACGCGGTAGTCGTCACCGTTCGAGCGCACGACGGAATGGCCGTGGGCGGGCAGCCCGAGCAGCTTCAAGACTTTCTTACGTTCCTCGGCCAGCGCCGTCTCGGCCTTCGATGTGGCGACGCTCGCGGCGGTTTCCTCCTTGCGCGTGGCCTGCGGATCGACTTCCGTCCGCCAGAGCGCTGAGCCGCCGATGGCGTGCGCCACCATCAGCCGGAAGGCAACACCCGGATGGCTCAAGAGCGCACGGCGCACGGCGGCGTGGCGGTGCAGTTCGATGTAGTTCTGCGCCGGATTAGTCAGCTCGGGCCGGTCGGGTTTCCCGTCCGTGCCCGCATCGTCCTTCGACGCCTTAGCGCGGCGCTTGGCCTTGGCCTCCTTCGTCGTCAGCCAGCCCTCATGAATTTCGACCTCACCACCATTGGATACCGTGATGTAGACGCGCCCACCATCCTTCTTCGGTGTCTTCTCATGCTCCCATGAATGGAAGCGCTGGCCGGGTTCGAGGATGTCGACATCCTGCCATCCGTCCTTAAGAAGTGCATCGCGCTTCGCAGCGATGGCCGCGTTCTGCAAGGTCCAGAACTGGTCCGCATCCGCGAAATAGCCCTTCTCCCCGAACAGGTCCGTGACGATCTGGCCCTTGTAGGTGTCGAGCGGGAAGACCGCGACATCGGTCGCGATCTGCTGTCCGCCGAACAACCATTGCTTCAATTGGTAGCCGCGCGGCGCGTACTCGTCCTCGTCGTTGAACAGCTTGAGCCAATCGCGCTGCTGGCGCTTGGTGGCCATGGTCAGATGGCGGACGGTCTCGGCGTCGATATCGTCGTTGCTGTAGGCCTCCCTGATCTTGGGCAGAAGCTCACCCAAAGCGAGGCGGCGCTTCACCATCAACTCGGTGATGCCGAAAGTCGCCGCGATGTCGGGGACGGACTTTCCGGCCTTGGTCAGGCGGACGAAGGTCTCGTATTGCGTCATCTCGTCGGGGTCGAGCCGCGCGAGATTTTCGAGCATGGAGGCTTCGAGCGCAGCCGCGTCGTCGCCCGGTTCCATGACGGCGCAGGGCAGCGGCTCGACCGCGCCGCCATCGTCAAGGATAGACTTGGCCGCAAAGTAGCGCCGCCGCCCGGCCACGATCTCGAAGCTCTCGCCGTCGCCATTTGGCCGCACCAAGAGCGGCACGAGGACGCCGCGTGCCTTCACGCTGGGCAGGATGTCGGAGACATCCGGCGCGGCCTTGGCGTGGCGCATGTTGATGGCGGCGTCTTTCAGCTTGCCCAGTTCAATATGTTGCAGTTGCATGGGATTGCTCCTTGGGTGGGGCTCCGGGCCTTCTGAGCTCGTGAAGGGCGGAGCGGTGATACGCCCGGAACCGGGCGCGAAATTCAGTCCGTGCACACACAGTCCTCCCGCTCCCAATCGATCTCTGATGCGGGATCGGAGAGCGCCAGCACGCCCTGGCGGGCGACCTGATCGGCGAGCGCGGCGTAGGGCTCGCGGTCGATGCGAAAGAGACGCATGTCCGGGCAGTGGCCCTTGGCGCTCGATTTGCCGGGCTTTGCCTCTTGCGCGATCCACCATTCCGCAAGCTCGGGGCGGTCACGCATGATCGCCTCGATCTTCCAGCGCGCTTTCAGGAAGCAGAGGTCGCAATTGCCCTCATGAGACTTGAGCGCGAGGTCGAAAGGCTGATCCGCCCACCAATCGAGCACGTCTCTTTCGGTCACGCGGGCATCGGCTAAGGGAAGCTGGACGGTCGCGCCGGTGCGTCTGCGCCCGCTGCAACTGCGCTGGCGGTGGACGCGCTTCGGCTCGTCGGCGCGCAGGCCCAAGACGCTCGACCAGCGCTTCCAGTCGAGCCAATAGCGAGCGTAGGAGTCGATGCGGTCGCGTTTGAGAAAACTCGTGCAAAACCGCATGCGCGGGTTGGGCACGAAGCCCTTGCGGTCGATCAGCGCCTCGAAGGGCTCGCCGTTCCGGGCCGCGCTGTTGTGGGAGACGATCCGGGTGCGGTGGGGTTCGCCCCAATCGTACTCGACCCACGCAATATGGACATTCCACCGCGCGCCGCACTCGGCGACGAAATCGAGGGTCTCGGGCCGCTCCTTGCCGGTGTTGGCGAAGACGACGGCCACGTCGTCGGGCAACGTTCCGCCATGGGTGTCAAGGATGTGCCTGAGCATGTAGGCGGACGTACGCCCGCCTGAAAACGAGATCACGGCGGGGCCAGCGATTCGGTAGGGGTCGCCGGTCATGGCTTGCCCTTCCGTGCCTCATCGAGCCAGTCGATCTGGCGGCGGGCGTCCATGTCGAACAGGCCGAGGTCGCAGGGCTTCTGTTCGGCGTTCGGGTTGCGCTTCGGGGCCATGGGCTGGGCCGCGCGAACCGTGAGCCGGTCGTTGAGCGAGATCGGCTTCACGCCCGGCGCGACGATTTGCTCGCCTTGCGGCGTGGTCTCGGTGGGGAGGTCGCGCCGGTCCGTCATGCCGCCGCCTCCGCCGCCGTCTCGGTGTCCCGAAAGGCGAGGATGAAGTCGGCGGCCTTGGAGGCGTGGCTCGCCGCGCGGAAGATCGCGCGGTTGTCTTCTTTCAGGACTTCAAGCCAAGACCCGATATAGTCCGTATGCCGCACGGTCGGCGTGATACTGAGGCTGGCGCAGACGAAGGCGCTCGCCATCTCCGCCACCAATTCCTCGCGGGCGTAGGGCTTCGACCCGAAAGAGTGGGACAGGTCGCGGGCGAGCCGGTCCTTGTGGCCGGTCCAGTGGCCAAGCTCGTGAAAGCAAGTGCGGTAGTAGTTGATCTGCTCAAAAAAGGCCGGTTGCGGCGGGACCCGAATGAAGTCTTCGGACGGCACGTAAAGCGCCTTGGTCCCGCCGACGCGAAAGTCCGCACCGGTTGCCTCGATCAGGCGTTCAGCGTGCGGAATGATCTCGGCTTGCGGCAAGAGCGCCTCACCCGCATAGGCGTCTTCCGGCAGGCCCTCGCACTGCTCGACGTTAAAGAGGGTGAACCGCTTCAAGAACGGGACGCGGCCCGGCTCGTCGCCGTCCTTCGCCGCGCGCTCGCGCTCGGCCCTGGGAATGAAGGTGTCGGCGTGACAGGCCGTAACGCCGCGCTCGCCCTTCATGACGTGCCCGCCCATCTCTTGGGCTTGGCGGTAGGTCAGCCAGGTTTGGGTGGAGAAGCCCGCACGCACGACGTGATGCCACAGGATCAGGATATTGACGCCTGAATAGGTCCGGCCTGTGTCGGCGTTCTTGGGCAGGCCAAGCCCGGCCTTGGCGTCGGGCGTTCCCCAAGGCTGCGCCCAAGGCGCGCGGCCTTCCTCAAGCTCCGCGATGATGCGAGAGGTAACCTCGTCATAGAGATCGGGCTTCCCCGCGCCCCTGGCGCGGAACTTCCCGGGCTTTCGGCTGGCTCCGTGGTTGGCGGTTTCAAGCGGCATTGGTTGCGGCTCCCTCTGGTCCCCTGCGCGCGCCTTTCCCCGGAAAGGGGGGCGGGCAGTAAGCGACCGGGAGCCCCGCCGGGTCAGGCGGGACGCAACTGTCTTGGTAGGACGAAAAAGACAGACTTAGACGGACTCAAAGCCAAGGCGGTTGCGGGCCGCCCCGGCGGGGCTACAAGGGCGTGTCTGGCCGCCCCCCGCCTCCGGGAAAGGCCATAAAAGAAGTCGCCGCCCGTCAGGGCGGCGTCCTTATTCCGAAGCGTCAGCTTCGGGTCTGCGCCAGGGATGGAAGCCCGGAGGGCCGAGACCCGCGGTACGCGGGGCTTGGTTCACGACAGCCCGGTGACCGGCCTTAAGGGCCGGGCGGGCGCCCGGCTTCAGATCGTCAATGTCAGCGGGATGGGGGCTGGATCTCGTCCAATTCGTTGGTCAGATGCTTGGCGGAGACCACGATACCGCCATTGGCGCGGAAGCGATGCTTGAAAAGGCTTCGAACCTCTTTGCCATGAAACACCGTCGCGTCATCGACCAGGTAGACGTCATAACCCAATTCCAAGGCGGCAAGCGCGGCGCTTGATACGCCGCCGTGCATGTCGTCTCCAATTATGATCAGGCGGCTCGTCTCGAATGCGCTGACGGCCTGCGCGATTCCAGAGTCCGTGAACGGATTGGGGGTCTTCCTTACGGCAACGTTGGGGAGCTTGTTTTCCGAACCAAGCGCTGTCTGCAGGACCGGCAGGTCGGGATATCGCGCCATGAGAGCTGCGCCCTTGGCGAATTCAATGTCGGCGAGATCGACATCGACCGCAATAATGGCGCTGTCGTCGGGCCTGGCGGCAAACCGAAAGGTGGTCGGCTTTGCGCGGGTCATCGGCTCACTCTTGCTGCGGCCCGGGAGGTCAATCCTCGATCACCCTCTTCTTCGCTGACGTCGAAGAGAACGCCATTGATTTTCCAGCCGTGCGTGTCCCTGATCAGCGTCCAACGATAGCGTCCCCCCACCATCCATTGCTCGTCGCCGAGCCAGTGGGTCGCTACTCCATGACCTTCAACCGCGGCCGCATTGCCATTGATCGTCACGTCGTAATCCCCGAAGACATGACGGGTGGCGTCGAAGCCCGGCAGCAGGCCAGACCATGCCGCCAAGACCTGTTCGCGAGTCTGAGTGCTCGGCTCGCCGCCCCAGAGGCTCGTATAGTCCAAACGAACCTCGTCGGCGAGGATACGCGCAAGCGCGTCATAGTCGCTGCGATCCACCAGGGAGGCCAACAGATCGAGGGCGGTTTCAATGTCGGCATGTGCCGCTGATGACGGACGGGGAGATATAGCCGGGGCCAATGGATCGGCAAGAACGGGGCTCGCGGCGCCGAGAACGAGAACGGCGGCTACGATCTTGAGAGTAACGCGGCGGAACGGATCAGCGGGTCGACGTTTCTTGCTGCGTGAATCAGTCATCTCTATGTCCTGTTGTTCTGCTGTTAGGCCGTGTACCGAGCATTGGCTCCGGCGGCGATATCCATGATTTCTCCGGTGACGAAGGCGGCTTTTGGTGAAGCCAGAAAGACCACCGCATGGGCGACGGCGTCCGGCTCAAGAAACGCAATCGGCAAGGCGTTGTAGTAGGACGTGAGATAGGCGTTGGCCCGCTCAAGCGCTTCGCCGGTTGGTTTGCGTACGCTGTCGACTGCCGTCGGTGCGACGGCGTTAACGGTCACGTTGCTAGGCCCCGCTTCGAGCGCTGCCGACTTTACGAGCCCGATCAATCCCCATTTCGAGGCGACATAGTGGGAAATTCCCGCTTGGCCATGCCGCCCGACAGAGGACGCCGTTGCAATGATTCGGCCGGATCCACGCGCCGCCATCCCCGGCATCGCGGCGCGGATGGTGTTCGCGGCACCTGTAAGATTCACGTCGATGGCGTCGCGCCATTGCTGGTCGGTCATTTCCGAAAGGGCCGCTCGCGGCACAATGCCGGCATTAACGCATGCGATGTCGAGGGGCCGGCCGAACGCGCGTTCCGTCTCGGCGACGGCGTTGGTCATCGCCGCGCTGTCACGAACGTCGCCGACGATCGGAATGGCACGGCTCCCTGTCGCCTCGACAAGCGAAACGGCTTCGTCTAGGTCTTCGCGCGAAGCGAGGGGGTAGCCGATTCCCGGGATGGCGTCCGGGTCAGCAATGTCGAGCAGCGCTACATCTGCGCCTTCCTTCCCGAGTTCAATCGCGATCGCGCGGCCGATAGCACGCGCGGCGCCGGTGACGAGCGCCGTCTGACCGGCGAGCTGTTTCGCAGCCGTTGGCCCGGATTGCGTTTGTGCGGCGGCAGAGGTTGTGCCAAGGCTCGCTGCGGCGGCGCCTGCAGCGAGGGCTGCACCGCCGGTGATCGCAGCGCGGCGCGACGGGTCTGAGAGCGTGCTGGGAGATCTATCGTCTTTAGTCATGTTGGTCCTTTCCTTGTTTAGTTCCTTACGTCAGCGCGCGAGGTGACAGCGGGTGGCGTCGAGATCAACGCCGCCGGTCGAACTGAGGTCATCTGACGCCAGAAACATCGCGGCTAACGTCATTTCGTCGGGCGTGTTGATGCGTTTGAACGGCAACCCGGTCACCGGATGTCCGGCGGTAAAGCCAAATTGGTCGAAGCCTTGACGCAAGCGCACTTGGCGAAGGCGGCTCTCTAGGCCGTGTAGCGGGCGGCGGCGCCGGCGGACACATCGACAATCGAGCCGGTCACCATTCCGGCGGCGTCGGAGGCCAGATAGACATAGGCTCCGGCTATGTCGGCGGGCTCGGTCAAACCGACATCAAGGGCGTGGTAATTTGCCTTGAGCCACGTGTCGCCGGCGGCGCGCTGTTCGTCGGTCTGCGGCCCGCCAAGCCCGGTGCGCACCGCGGTGGGTGCAACGCCGTTCACTGTGACGCCCGACTTACCGACGTCGAGAGCCACCGATTTGATGAGCCCCACGGTCGCCCATTTGGTGGCGACATAGCCCGGATTGGCCGCATTTCCCTGGCGCGAGAAAGTTGAAGCTGTAACGATGACGCGACCTCCGCTGCGCGCGACCATGGCCGGCAGACCTGCCCGGAGGGTGCGAGCCGTGCCGAGCGTGTTAATCTGTGTCAACACATCCCAGTGCAGATCCCACGCCTCCTGATCATCGGTAGTGAAGTTAGCCATGGTGTTCACGCCGGCATTGGCGACCAGAATATCGATAGGGCCGATCTCCCGTTCGGTGTCAGCCATCGCTCGCTGCTGCGCGCCGAGATCGCGGATGTCGCCTTTGATCGCCTTGAAACGGCGGCCGGCCGCTTCGACGCCAGCTCGGGTCCGCGACAGGTCGTCGCGCGTCGCCATCGGATTGGGGAAGCCTTCGATGTTCTCTAAGATGTCGAAGACGGCGATATCGGCCCCGGCCTCCGCCATGGCGATGGCGACGGCTTGACCGATGCCGCGCGCCGCGCCTGTGATGAATGCTGTTTTGCCGTCAAGCACGCCAGCGACCGGCGGCGGCGTGGATTGGGCGGCCGCGCCCGTGCTGATCAGGGCCGCTCCGGCGAGCCCAGCGGCGCCGGCCGTGATTGCGGATCTCCGCGACGGGTCAAGCGGTTGTTCAGGTGCCGTCTTTTGATCTTTGTTCGTCATCGTTCCGATTAACTCCTTGGTTGAATGTCACGCGCGCGGCGGCGCGAAAGGGCCCGTCAGCATGCCCATGGTCACGTCGATATCGGTGCCGTGGATCGACGACGGCGCGTCGGGGGATGCGAGGAACAGGACCATGTCCGCCATCTCGTCGGACGTATTGGTCCGGTAATGAATGTTCGGCGCAGGACTTTCATCCGGGTCCCGGCCTTGGGCCTCTATCGAAGCGCGGCGCATAGGCGTGTCGACGCCGCCGGGCGAGATCGAGACGACGCGTATTCCGTCCTTGCCGTAATCGAGGGCCGCCCCGCGGGTTAGTCCGAGCACGCCATGCTTGGACACGGAGTAAGGGCCTATGCCGGGAAATCCACCATGCGCCGAAATGCTGGCGTTATTGATGATGACGCCCTTCAGGCCATAACGGCCCCAGGCTTCATTGGAGAGCATGATGGGGATCTCTTCCTTTGTGGAGAGGAAGATCCCGCGGGTGTTGGTGGCCCAGACGTCGTCGAAATCCGCTGCTTCGATATCGGCGATTGGACCGGCGCCGGTCAGCGACCCCCGGCCGAACACGACGCCGGCGTTGTTGAACGCGATGTGAATGGTTCCGAAGCGCTCGACCGTCGCGGCGACGAACGCCTTAACCTGGTTGTGCTCGCGCACGTCCGAGTGATGGTAGAAGGCGCTTCCGCCGGCTTCGCGCACCTGCGTGTCGGCATTGATCCCTGCAGCGACCTGCTCGCCCAACTCCTGTCGGCGACCGTTGAATGCGACTCCTGCGCCTTCACGGGCAAAAGCGTAAGCGGTAGCCTCGCCAATGCCGGACGTCGCACCTGTGATGAGCACGAACTTGCCGACAAACCGTCCGTCGAATGAGGATGTCTGAGCGTGAGCCGAACCCGCAGCCAATCCAGCTGTAGTCGCCGCCACGCCGATCGCCGCACCGCTCAGCAGTGCGCGTCGGGACGGATCGGTTGGCCTATCGTCATGTTGGTCGGGCATATTAATCTCCCTGATCAAACGTCTTGCTCAAAACTGGCCCAGCCGCAGCCGGATTCCTTGAACCTGCTTCTGTAATCTTTGAAGGATTGCGCTCTTCGCCCTGGTTAGGCGGCTATGTCGGTCTACTAGGCGTTCTTGAAACCAAGGCCTGACCACGCCCATCGCGTGGTCTATTTCGTCAGGGAGATCGAAATAGCCGACTGGCGCGGCTTCTCAGGTTCACCACTCGATCAATCGGCGGTCGCGAAAGAAGCCACCCGTTGGTCCGTCGTCCGGTAACATTGCTAGCCATAAGGCAGTGTCGGCGCCTTGCTCGGGCGACTTGCCCGCGCCCTGACCGCCCATGCGCGTACGCACCCATCCCGGACAGGCGGCATTCACTTTGACGTTGCGTCCAAGCGATTGAGCAAAAGTAACGGTCACGGCGTTGAGCGTAGCCTTGGAGATGGAATACGCCGCTGGTCCCGTCAGGCCCTCGTCAAATGATCCCCAGCCGGAGGAAATATTGACAATCCGGCCCCAGTTGCGCGCCCTCATACCCGGCCCATACGCATGCATCAGGGCGAAAGGCGCAACGGCGTTGACATGGAGAGAATCTTCCAGCGCTTCCACGCTCACATCCAGCGGCTCGCCCGGAAGCAGGACTCCCGCGTTGTTGACCAGTATGTCGATCGGTCCGTGCTCCGCTTCGATTTCCTTCGCACGCACTTCGACAGCGATCGGATCGGAGAGGTCTAGCGGGATGGCACGCACATCGCCGCCCAGCGCATCTTCCGCTTCGCGCGCATCGCATTCCTGGCGGACCGCCGCGATCACCCGAATGCCGTCTTCGTGCGCAAGACCTTCCGCTATGGCGCGGCCAATACCGCGATTGGCGCCTGTGACAAAAGCCGTCCTGCGTTCGCCAATCATTGGGCCGCCTCCGGGTCTTCCGATCCGACGCCAGCGCCGGCGCCTGAAACGGCACGGTCCGGATAGTACCCAGTCGGCTTGTCGCCAACTGACGCGCCGCCATTCAGCATGCCCTGCAGCTCTGGACTAAAGAATGTGTACGGAAAGCGCTTCGGCTCGGCGCTAACGGCCTCGAGACGGGCGATGAGTTCGTCCGGAATGTCGAATTCAAGTGCGCCAAGATTATCCTGAAGCTGATGGAGTTTGGTTGCGCCGATCAAGACGCTTGCGACGCCGGGCCGGTTGGCGACCCAGTTCACGGCGACCTGCGCCATGGAGTGGCCGAGTTCGTCGGCTACGCGCTCAAGTTCCGCGACGATGGCCCAATTGCGATCGGTGAACTTTTCGAACGCCGGGTTACCGGACCCCGCTGTGGTGATAAGACGACCTTCGCCCTCCGGCGTGTCGTCTCGGCTCGGCTTGTATTTTCCGGACAGGAGGCCAGAGGAAAGCGGGCTCCAGACCATGACGCCCATGCCACGGTTTGTGCCAAGGTCGATAAACTCGTCCTCGATGTTTCGTTCGGTTAGCGAATATTCCAACTGCAGCGCCGAGACCGGCTCATAACCACGGAACCGAGCGACAGACTGCGCTTCCGCCGCATACCAAGCAGGTACATCGGAGAGACCTAGGTGGCGGACTTTGCCGGACCGGACGAGATCGTCCATCGTCCGCATCACCTCTTCGGCCGGGGTCAGACGATCCCAAGTGTGCAGAATGTAAAGGTCGATATAGTCCGTGCCGAGACGCTTCAGCGATCCTTCGACCGCGCGCAGAATGTTCTTGCGGCCGTTGCCGCCGGCATTGGGATTGCCAGGATCGGCATTGTAGCTGAACTTTGTGGCGATAACGGCCTTGTCCCGGAGACCAGCCTCCCTAACGAACTTTCCGAGCATCTCTTCGGAGCGGCCGTTTGTATACATATCGGCCGAGTCAAAGAAATTGCCGCCGACGTTGACATAGGTGTCGAAGATTCGACGAGACGTTTCGTCGTCTGCGCCCCAACCCCAATCATCGCCAAAAGTCATTGTCCCGAGTGCTAGACGGCTCACTCTCAGCCCGCTGTTTCCGAGCGTGTAATAGTCCATGCGTTTGCTCCACCACGCCGATTCGATGAAGCAAGCGTGCGTCAGGCTGAGGTCCGGCGCTTGAACGCCCATCTGATTGTTTTGAAGATTTTTGCGTCAGCCGCTCAGCGATTGGCGATATGCTCTCGGCGTCGTTCCTTCTGACTGTTTAAAGATGCGGCTGAAATGAGCCTGGTCGGCGAAACCGCAGGAAAGCGCAATCTCGATGAGCGGCGTATCGAAGCGAGCAAGCGCCTCCTTCGCGCGTTCGACGCGGTACGCCATGACGAATTGCATCGGACTCTTTCCAATTGTCTCCTTGAACAGGCGGGAAAAATGGGAGGGGCTTAATCCCGCCTCGCGGGCCATGTCCTCCAGCGGAATTGAACTGCCATAGCGCGCCGCTACCAGATCGAGGACGCGTTTGTAGTGTCGCGCGGTGAAGCCTTTCGCATAGTCTGGCTCATCCTCGATTCTCTGCCCGTATTTTTGGATCAGCTTGATGAGAAACACACGGGCGAGCGATTCGAACATCACGTCAGACCCGATGTCCGGATTTGCGAGCGGGTCTTTTAGCTGCAAGCCGGCCTGACAGATATCGGCGTCGGTGAACTGCGGGAGGTCTTTGAGCTGTGCGCCAGTCAAAAGGACGCCGAGCTCGCTCTGTGCGAAGCGTTCGAGCTTATCGGGATCGAGGGTAATGACTATGACTCTAGATTTGTCGTGCCAGCGCCAGCCCGACTGGACGCCGGCTGGAGTTACGACAATCTCATGTCTGCGAAACGTGAAATCCCGATGCTCGCCGTCGCGCCAGTTCTCTACACGATGGGGCTCGTCGCGAAGGTTCAAAAGTATGTGGTGCTGCGCATAGACATCAACCGGCATCTCCGCCGGTTCAGCTTCGAAATACTCGAGAGTCAGAAGTTCGGCGGCAGATGGGCGGCTGAGATTCGCGCTGTCGAGGATCGGCTGTGACGGGTAAATATCCTGGTAGCGGCGTGGCATAAAGTTCACGTTGACTCGACGTTCCTGGCCTCGACAAAAGTGCACTCATGACCTCTCGCTCCTTCGTAAACGAGACGCGCGGTAGCGATCACGGAAACGTTGCTCCGCGACAGAGTACCAGGCAGATATAGTAATACTTCGCGCGGAGCGGGATCGATATAGGGTGCAGGCGCGGAAAATGAGCAATTTTGGGACATAGAATGCGTCGGCGAATGTTAAAATGAAAAGATTTCAGTCTGATTTCACGTCTTTTTCTGCTGTCTATTGTGAGATGTCACCAACCGCACGAACGGATGAGCCAAGTGTCTCAGAAAAATTTGCACTAGGGTTGTCTTTTACTTCTCACGACAAAGCCCTTCTAGAGTATTCATCGGGCCGAACCAACGCCCGTGTTGTTCTTGCCAACACGGGCGGCATGACATCCGGCGACCCCCCGGCGTGGATTGAGGTCTTGGAACCATCTCAATGCGTTGAGTTCCGCCCGGGAGCGGAACTGAGGACGAGTATTGGCGACGAGCTTGGCGTTCCGCACGCTGCTGAATTGGCAGATATCGGCAATTTTTCTGATCCCGTGCTGTGGGCCGCCGCGGTCCGATATCGAGCGCATGCCTTGGGTGGCTGGCCGCTGGAGAATCTGGAAGCGGACTTTCTGATCCACTGCTTGATGAGGCAGATGATCGTACGTTGTCTCGGCGGCAAGCCGCGCCGCGCAACCATGCGCCAGCTAGACAATCGACGGTTACAACGAGTTACGGACTATGTTCAGGCCAATCTGGCGAGCGAACTTTCAATCGACGAATTAGCGGACGTGGCAGCGGTTAGCCGCTATCATTTCATTCGCGCATTCAAGGCGACAACGGGCCTCACTCCGCACAAGTATGTGCTCGGCAAACGAATGGATGCTGCAAAGGAGTTATTGCTCCGCGGAGATATGACGCTTTCGAAACTTGCGGCGCGTGTTGGCTACACAAATGGGCATTATTTCAGGCGGGCCTTTGCGTCATACTTTGGGTGTAGGCCAAGCGAGTTTGCCAAACAAAACAAGTAGTGATTTTTTTCGTGAAGTCGTTACTTCGTCGCGTTGGTTTTAGCGCCTCGACTGGATTGGATACATCACTGGCGAGCACCAATGGAGCGGAATAGCCAAGGATTCAATTCGTATGTTGGTCAGTCCAATTGCAACGCAATGTGCTGAAGGCGATTCACAATGCGTTTCTAGCAACTCGGAACCCCAAGTCTCGCGCTGCCGGTGCAGGCGCGTGGCGTCCTTCTGCACTACGGTTGGTCGAGCGGCCGCGATTGGGATCGTAAACCCAGCTCCCCCCACGCGAAACGCGCCGTGATCCGGTGTTGGGGCCTCTGGGATCCGTCTTTGGCGCGTTTGTATAGGGACCATAGTAGTCCCAGACCCATTCCCAGACATTGCCTGACATGTCATGGAGCCCGAGTTCATTCGGGACTTTAGCACCAACAGGCTGCGCACTTTCGTTAGAATTCTGACGGTACCAGCCAACGTCGTTGATTTTGTCGCCACCAGCGTAGAGGTGATCGCGAGACTGTAATCCGCCGCGAGCGGCGAACTCCCATTCGGCTTCGGTTGGTAGCCGATAACCATTCGCGGACCAATCCGCGGTAACGGCCGATCCGCTAAGCGTATAGACGGGCGTAAGACCTTCTCGAACACTCAAAGCATTGCAGAACTTGATCGCATCAACCCAGCTGACCTCCGTCACAGGATGGTTTGGGCCGATACCGTGACTCTGGTTCGACGGGTTCTCGCCCGTGATCGCTTGGTACTGCGCTTGCGTGACCTCGTGCGTACCGATCCAAAAACCACTCAATGTGACCTGATGGACAGGAGCCTCGTCGGGCTCGCCGTTGTCTGAACCGCGCTGAAAGGTTCCGCCTTCAACACGCACCATCTCAATAAGAGCGGGGCCGGCAGCGACGGTTTGTTGCCCGAATAGAGATAGCGATATGACGAGACTGGCGGCAATCCGCGTGAGTATAAGCCGAAAAACGCGCGGACTCATTTTGGAGTTCCTCTCATTCGTGAGTGGTAACTCGCACAACGTCTACGGATTGGCGAACCCCGACCTCATCACGCTTTGATCATTGATGACTGAGGGCAGGGACACCAGTAGCCCCGGCCGCGCGGCGAGAATTAGATGGCAGCGAGATTGTGCCGGCTCAACGGCAGCTCATGAATGCGCTCACCGGTCAGTTTTGCTACGGCGTTGACGATAGCAGGGGCGATCGGCGGAACACCTGGTTCGCCCACGCCCCCGGGCTGCTCTGCCGGTGTTTCAATGAACGCAATTTCGATCTCCGGCGTGTCTGCCAGGCGGGCCACCCGATAAAGGTCGAAATTCTCGGCCGAAACCAATCCGTTTTCGAAGGCAAGCTCCTCGAACAGGGCCGCGCTGGCACCCATGACGATTGCTCCTTCAATCTGTTGGCGTGTGATATTCGGGTTCACCACCTGTGAACCAATGTCGAAAACGCACCAAACCTTATGGACCTTGGCGGCGCCGTCTTCGATCGAGACTTCGGCGACTTGGCCAACAATCGATTCAAATGTCTTTTGCAGCGCGAGCCCCATTGCGCGCTTAGACCCATCTGCAGCCTGATAAGTGCCTTCTCGGTAGCCCGCCAAGGTAATCAACTGGTCAAGCGCGGTCGTCCAGCGGGCCTCGTAATTGAGGCGCCTGAAAGCGATCGGATCGAGTCCGGCTTCCGCCGCCAACTCGTCTGCGAAGCATTCACGATAGAATGCATTCATCGATCCGCCCACTGAGCGCCAAAAGCCACATTGCACGGGGATCTCTTCGTGAACGTATTCCACTCGTTTGGCCGGAACTTGATAGCCCTGAGCTTGAAGTCCTTCTGTGACAGAGCGGTCGAGAGGCGCGCTGGGATCCCGGAAACCAAAATACCACCGGCCCGGTCCATCACCGGGAGCACTGCAATGCCATGCGGTGATACGACCCGCGGAGTCGAGGCCCGCGCGGAGCTTGCTGGTTTGTGCCGGGCGAAACCAATCCCGCTTGAAGTCCTCTTCCCGCGACCAGATGACCTTGACTGGTCGACCGACTGATCGCGCGAGAAGTGCAGCCTCGATCGCAAGATCTGCATGGAGCCGCCGACCAAATGCACCGCCGACATATGGGGTGTGAAACGTCACTTGTTCCGCGGTGACTCCGACGGCTGGCGTCAAGTCTTTCATAAAATGGTCGGGACCTTGGTTTTCGGCCCAGAGTTCCAGCGTTTGCCCGTTCCACTGGGCGACAGCTGCGCCGGGCTCAATCTGCGCATGGCTTAAGAATGGTGTGGTGAAGACCCGTTCCAGGCGCTTGGCCGATGCTGAGAGTGCGTTGCTGACCGCGTCTGGGCTGTCTTCGTCGATGGTTGGGACACCAGCATCTTCGAACCGGTTGGCTGCCCGCTGCACAAAGTCGTTGGAATTGAAAGCTTCGTTCGGATGGTCTGTCCAGCTGATTTCGAGTAGGTCGATGGCTGCCTTGGCCTGCCACCACTTCTCCGCCACAACCGCCACCGCGCCTGGAAGGCGCTCGACGGCGATCACGCCGCGACGCCCGAGCACAGGTGCGGAATCGAAGTCTTCGGGTTCTGCTCCGTAAACGGGCGCATGGATAATCGCGGCATGCACCATGTTGGGTATGGCAACATCTATTCCATAGATCGCTTGGCCAGTAATCTTCTCAATCGTATCTGTTCGGCGGGTCGGTTTGCCGATGTACCTGAAATTGTTGGTCTTGAGCGGAACGTCCGCCGGAACGGCCATCGCACTAGCTGCCTCAGCCAGTTCGCCATAACCGAGTGAGCGGCCGCTCGCGGCATGGATGACACGCCCGTTCTCAGTCGTCAGTTCTGCCATAGATACGCCAAGGGCCTCAGCACCGGCCGCTATCAGCATGGCACGCGCGGTTGCGCCGAACTGACGGTGATATTGTCCGGTCCAGCGGATGGCTGAAGAACCTGCCGTCATCCGCCAAGTGCCGTCAAAGGCTAGTTTATACTGATCACCAATGTCTGCCTGAATTACCTCGATTGCGCTGATATCGAGATCGAGTTCTTCGGCGATCAGACTCGTTAACGATGTGTAGACGCCCTGGCCCATCTCGCAATAGGCACAGCGAAAAGTTGCCGACCCGTCAGGATTTATGGTCAGGAAGCTCAACGCGTCCGGGCGGAACGGAGCATCGGCTTGCTGCGCAAACAGATCCGCCGGGGTGAGCGAGAGCGCTAGACCCGCGGTTGCAGCTACGGATTGGATTAGGAAGCCACGGCGCGTGGGCGTTAGTCCGAAGTTCATAGCCGGCTCCTCACTTCAGTTCGGCTGCGCGGCGGATCGCGGCCTTGATGCGCGGGTAGGTTCCGCAACGACAGATGTTCGTCATCGCAGCCTCGATCTCTTGATCATTTGGATCCGACGTTTCCGCCAAAAGCGCTGCCGCCGCCATGATCTGACCCGACTGGCAGTAGCCGCATTGCGGTACGTCGATTTCGAGCCAAGCTTGCTGAACGGCATGAAGTGAATCGGGGGTACCGAGGCCCTCAATCGTCGTAATCTGGGCACCCTCCGCTGCCTCCGCAGAGTAAGAACATGAGCGCACGGCGACGCCGTCAACATGAACGGTGCAAGCGCCGCATTGTGCGATACCGCAGCCAAACTTTGTCCCTGTAAGGCCTACTTCCTCGCGGATGACCCATAGAAGTGGTGTTTCAGGGTCCACATTGGCCGTCACCCTCCGTCCATTGATCGTGAGCTGAACCATCGACGTCTCCTTCGCTACGCAACTAGTATTTCATAGCGTCAAACCAAGACGGCAGGGACCCGGGACACGCAAAAGAGCAATTCTGGGACGTCAGACCGTGACTTCAGAATCGGTAGTCGCGAACTGGCGATAGAAGGACTGACCACATCTCGTCAGATGGATCGGCGCTTCGAGAATAGATCCGCATACTGATCGGCTTGCCGTACCGTAACTCCCCGAGAAGGCCTGTTTGGCGGCCAAGTAGTGATGGGATCGGGATTCGATTGAAAGCCCGGCTCTCCCATCCCTGTAAGAATCTGGTGCCTTACGGCTTGAGCAGTTTGGTGGTCTTCAAACTCGACTATGGACGCTGTGTGTTGGCCGAAATTTGATCCCGAGTGGTACCTATATGGTACCCAGCGTCGATTTTTATCCCTGGCCCGAGAATCAGAAAGCCCGCTAGATCGTTGATCTAACGGGCTTTATTTGGTTGCGGGGGTAGGATTTGAACCTACGACCTTCAGGTTATGAGCCTGACGAGCTACCAGACTGCTCCACCCCGCGTCAGAGCCGCCACATCGCTGTGGAGAGCGCGCTTTATATCAGCTTTGTCAGATTTGTGAACCACCAAAAGGTCCTTTTCTCAGAAAAGAATCCGCAGAATTCTGGGATTTTCATCCCACATCAGCCAGAGCTTGCCCAGCAGCAGAAATTTTGAGGGCGTGGCGCGATTATTCAAGTCTTGCCAGGCAAACATCCTAAATATTTCCCAGGCAACCGAAGGGAGAGACCGGATGGATATCACTGTGAATGGGCGTCTGCGCGAAATAGACGACGAGCTTGCCGACACACCGCTGCTCTGGGTGCTGCGGGAGGAACTCGGACTGGTGGGCACAAAGTTCGGCTGCGGCATTGGAACCTGCGGTGCTTGCACCATCCATGTGGACGGTAAGCCCGTGCGCAGTTGTCAGACCACAGTGAACGACGTGAGCGCCCAAAGCGTCACAACCATTGAAGGTCTCGCCGAAACTACCACAGACCATGAGCTCCACCCGGTGCAGCAGGCCTGGGTTGAACATTCTGTCCCTCAGTGTGGCTACTGCCAGGCCGGTCAGATCATGTCCGCCGCCGCGCTGCTCGCAGAGAACCCGTCTCCTACTGATCGAGAAATCGATCTCAGCATGTCCGGCAATCTGTGCCGGTGCGGCACCTATGCCCGCATCCGAGCAGCGATCAAGCATGCCGCGCAAAACACGCCCGCCGCTCAGACAGGGGAGGCCAGTTGATCTATGGCACACCAAGTATCACGCCGTACCTTCCTTGCACGAAGCGGCTGGACGGCAGCTGGTATCACCGTCGCCGCGACAATTTCCGGCTGTAGTCTCATCCCGGCTCTGCCATCGCGTAGCGCACCAGGCGAGACCGACCCCCTTACCTGGCTCCAGCTAAAACCCGATGGACGGTTTCTTTTTTGCTCTCCCCGACAGGAGATCGGCCAGGGCATTTCCTCCACGCTCAAGATGGTGGTTGGCAACGAACTCGGTGTCGAGCCGAACCAGATTGAGGTGATTGCGCCCGATACGTCGATCATCGCGCCAGCGAAGTCCACCGTGGGCAGTGAATCCATCAAGGACTTTCTCGAGCCGGTCACCGACATCGGCAAAGCGATGCGCGCGACCCTATTCGTTCACGCGGCCAGGAAGCTCGGTAAGGAGCCGTCAACCCTAGAATTTGACGGCACGTCCTTTTTGACAGGAGAGGACGAGAGGCTCTCCCTTAAGGACCTTGCCGCGGGAGCAACAGTGATAGTGGATCCTGCGGAGACGGCCTATGGCGCCACGCCACCGCCAACGACCACGGCGCGGAAGAGCATCTCACTAGACCGCATCACCGACATTGTGATGGGTGCACCGCTGTTCGCGGGAGATGTGCAGCTGCGAGATATGGCCTACGGCGCATTCATACGCCCGCCAAGCCTCGGCGCTTCCTTGCAAGCAGCGAACTTCGCCGATGTGCCCGCGGATGGTGTCCTTGCGACATATGTCGACGGTGAACGCGCTGGATTGGTGGCCGACAAACAATCGACCCTATTGAGAGCACTGGACAGCGTCGAGACGGTCTGGGACCCCGGCAATCTCGCTAACCAGGATGCGATCGAGACCTCCCTCATTCTCAGCGAACCTGTGGGCGCGCTCGAACACACGGTGCTTGAAACACCCGACAAGCCAGGCGACAGCGGCGACATAGACGTGTCCGTTTCCATCCCGTTCGCGGCCCATGCCGCGATTGAGCCGAGAGCCGCCGTCGCTCGCTGGAACGATGGCCAAGGGCCCGCCCTCGAAATATGGACGGGCACACAAGACGCCTTCTATGTCCGCGCCTACCTCGCCAAACATTTCGGCCTGGCCGAAGAGAGTGTCGTGGTCTACAGCCAACGCGTCGGTGGCGGTTTTGGCGGACGCACAATTTGTACCGTCGAGCTGGAAGCCGCACTCCTTGCCAAGGACGCCGGACGACCGGTCAAGGTGCACTGGACGCGGCCAGATGAGTTCCAGGAAGGGTTTCATCGACCTCCCTCGAACCATCAGATCACAGCGAGCGCCAGCGACGAGGGCAAGCTGACCGACTGGCGCCACGGCTTTAAATCAGGCCATGTGATCTTTACCTCGGCGGCCATGCCCACCTGGATGCAGGCGCTGACAAGCTTTGCGGGCGACCCGGGCACCGCGCGGGGCGCGCACCTGCCCTACGCAGCCGAACGGACGGAAGTCGCCTTCTCTGACGTGCGCATGCCGGTGAAGACAGGCCCATGGCGCGGCCTCGGCGCGGCGCCTAACAATTTCGCCATCGAGACGGCCATTGATCAACTGGCATCGGCTAAGGGTAAAGACCCGCTGGCCTTCCGCCTCGCCAACTTGCCACCGGAGCATCAACGCCTCTCTGCCTGTCTTGAGAAGGCGGCGCAAACAGCGGCATGGCAAGGCCGGTCTCTCACAGCCCGTTCAGCACGTGGCATCGCCTGCGGCATCTACAAAGAGGTGAGCTATGCAGCAGTCGTTGCTGATGTTGAGTTTGATGAGCAACGCCGCAGCTTTCGCGTGACCCACCTCGCGTGCGCGCATGATTGCGGGAGGGTGATCAACCAGGACCAGGTGCGCGCGCAGATCGAGGGCAACCTCATTTGGGGTCTCGGCATGGTTCAGAGCGAAGAGCTGGCCGTCGCCAACGGACGCCTCAACGCCGACTATCTCGGCACCTATCAGATCCCTACAATGGCCGACACGCCGAGCATCTCCATAGACCTGATTGACGACCCGAACGCGCAGCCGGTCGGCGCGGGGGAAACAGCGATCGTGGCGTCCGGTGCAGCCATCGCAAACGCGATCGCGGCATTTATCGGCAAACCGGTGACCCGACTGCCGATACAAATCTAGGTTGAAATATCGCTAGGCTCCAGCAGGGACCACGGAGTGAATCCAATCGGCCGTGTCTGTCCAGACACCAGGCGCGAAGGCATAGCGTCCGGCTAGAACGAATGCAGGGATCGCCCAACCGGGCCAGTCAGAGGACAACTGAAAGTTGAACATGTCTGACCTGAGCAATCCATGGGTGGCGTCGGGAACAGTTACGACGCTGTTCTCCGGGCGAAGCGTGCCTAGTGCGCGCTCATAGGTCTCTGCATTGCGGCGAGCGTCTACGTTCAGATCGTCGGCCCCATAGATGGCAAGAAAGGGCGCCTGGACCTGCGCAAGTGCCGCTAGGGCATCAGCACCCTGGTTTCGCATCACGAAAGCACGGCGATCGTCACTCATTTCCGATCGGGTGCCTGACGGCGGCAGATCGAGACCTTGGCGGCGGCGGGAATAGTAAGCACCCTGCTGCTCCCAGTTTACGGCACCGCCAACCAGAATCGCAAAAGCAGCGCTGGTGCCCGGCCCAACTGCCTTGGGTACCACCCACCCCGCTTGCGAGAAACCCACGAAGCCAACCTTCGACGCATCGACCTGCGGCTCTTGTTGGAGTGCTTCCAAGGCAGCGACCGCTTCCAGCGTTCTATCGGCCATCGACTGATGCAGCCAGTCCCCCTCGCTGGCACCGACGCCCGGCTTGTCCCAGGAAAAGACCCCGATGCCTGCTTCGAGCAGAAGCTTCATCGGCACAAGGTAACCATCTCCGCCAAAGCGGTCTTGCGGACCATCACCATGAACGAATAGTGCAATCGGCGGCACCATCGCCCCCTCCGGCAGGATCAAGGTCCCAACCATCGCACCCTGATCTGTTGGGAACCGAATTTCCCGCTGCGCATACCCTGACAGGTCAAAGTCAGACAGGCCTCGCAGGAAGGCGAGCCCAATGAGGAAGATCGCGCCGACTATCCCGACAAATGCAAAAAGGAAAAACCGCCGCACCGGTTAACGTTCCGCAAGCTACACAAAGACTTACTCTGCCCATCCACTCTTGCTCAGGCAAGCATCAATAGGCATTTCGCAGGCGTTATGAATTCGCTGCATGCCGTGCGATTGTCTGGCTCAAGGCCTCCTTTTGCTGACCATCCGGCGAGCGTTGCACTCCGTCCAACCATTCCTTGAAGGCTGGTTCAAGGACCTGCCATTCACGATCCAGGATTGAGAACCAGGCCGTATCCCGGTCGCGGCCCCGATAGACAAGCGCCTGTCGAAACACGCCTTCGAAGCGAAAGCCCAAACGCATGGCAGCCTTTCGCGACGCCTCATTTAGCACATCGCATTTCCACTCGTAGCGACGATAACCGAGTTCCGTAAAGGCGCGACGCATCATCAGATACATCGCCTCAGTGGCGGACGGGCGTCTTTGGAGAAGCGGCGAAAAGACCAAGTGGCCAACCTCAATCGACCCCGCTTTTGGCTTGATCCTCAGATAGCTGGCCATGCCGACCGCCTGATCGGTTTGCCGATCAACAATCGCATAAAACTGCATGTCTTCCTGTTGACAGATCGCCGACATGAACTTCTCAAAGATCGGCAAATCCGGAAAAGGTCCGTGAGGAAGATAGGTCCAGTTACGCCCGTCAACATCCAGCGCGAATGCCTGAAACAGATCCGTGGTGTGGGTCTCAACACTTAGCGGTTCAAGCCGGCAGAAGTCCCCTTCCATAGGTGTGTGTAGCGGGAAAGCGGCAGAGTTCCAGCCCGGCACCGCTTCGCCAATGGGCTGCCCCAACCCATTGACCTCCTGGTTGCCGCTGTAAACCGCACCTAGGTGTGACTCCATTAGATCTTCCCCGCTCATCATGCCGGCGCCAAGCATGCACAAAACTGGCGCCATCCAGATGGCCATTGAGAAGAAAACAAAAGAACCAATTACGTCCTACTTGTCTGCTGCGGCACGCATCTGTGCCTGCAGATCACGGGTGAGCTCACCCTTGCCGTCCGGCGCCCAACCTGGGGGTTGGAAGAGATGACCCAGAGCATTCACAAATGAGCCTGACGCTTTGATGTCACGACCCAACGCGACCCACTCATGAAAGGTTGCTTTGATCGGGTTGTGCGTATCCAGCTGGTGGCGGATGCCGTACACAACCTCTTCGTCTTCCACTTCATAGGTCCCGAACAGTCGGTCCCACACAATGAAAGTGCCACCATAATTACGGTCGCAATATTGAAGGTTCGACCCGTGATGCACGCGGTGATTGGACGGTGTGTTCATCACATATTCCAGAATGCCGAGCTTCCCGATGTGGCGCGTGTGGAGCCAGTACTGGTAGAGGTGATTGAGGGAGAGAAGAGCGACCACCATGATCGGGTTTATGCCGATGAGGAGCGCCGGAATCATGAAGACCGGCTCTATCCAGGCCTCTGCAAAGGACGCGCGCAACGCCGTTCCAACATTATATTGCTGGCTCGAATGATGGTTCACATGCGCCGCCCACCCGAGACGCACTTCATGGATCGCGCGGTGATACCAATAGAACAGGAAATCGACAAAGACATAGGCCGCCACGATCAGCAGGACACTGCTCGTCCAATCAATGTCAAAAAACGCGAACTGGTGAACCCAATAGAAGCTTAAGAGCACCGTCCCGGCGGCCAACGCGATGCTCGCCGCGTAAAACAGTCCCATCGCGACGGAGCAGAGCGTATCCGTCATCTCGTAAAACTTGCGCCGCAACACCCATGTCAGCGCCACTTCGCCCAGCAGCAGGACCAGAAGAATTCCAATCTGGTCTACATCCCTGATCGCCAATAGTCCTTGCAGAAAGTCCAACATGTCCGATTTCCCTTTGCAAAACGTTTGTTGCGCAAAAAATCTATTACAAAACATATGTTGTGTAAAGAGGAAAAATCGGCTAAATTCTGCCAATGCCGAAAATAGTTGATCATGAAAAACGCAGGCAGGAGCTCATAGAAGCCAGTTGGCAGGTCATCGCCACCGAAGGCCTGGAAGGCGTGACCATGCGCAAAATTGCGGCCGAGGCCGGCTGCACCACCGGCAGACTCACCCATTATTTCGCGGACCGAGAGGCGCTTATTCTTGCCTCGCTTAGGGCTTCTTACGATGTCACGGGAGACCGCACCCGTGTGGCGATCGCTGAAGATATCCCACCCCGGGAGAAACTTTTCAGGCTGGTGGACGAGATGTTGCCGTCGGATGAAAAGCGGCTACTTGAATGGAAGGTCTGGATCGCGTTCTGGAGTGCGGCAACCGTCGACGAATCCTTGGCGCTTGAGAATGACGCGCGGCACGAAACCTGGGCGGAAGAACTGGCCGATCTCATCAAGGAAGCAGCCCCAGACCGTGATGCCAAAGGCGAGGCGGATTTGTTGATCGGCTTGATCAACGGCGTTGGCCTGCACGCGGCTGTCAATCCGACAGAGCCCAACCTGTCCAGAGCACGACGCCTGCTCCGTGCACATATCGATGCGCTAACAGCCTAGCAAAACACATCCAACAGTCACGAAACGCAAAAGGGATCGTTCCCGGAAGAACGATCCCAAAACGTGAGCGCGCTAACTCGCTCGAGCGGCCACCGCAAGGGTGGCCTAGCGTATTAGGAGGTAGGTGAAGGCTGCTCCATCATCCCCTGGACACGCTTTCTCTTCCGAGCTAGCGACGAAATCTCACTGGACATCGGATCACCTCCTTTCAATGGTTGAAAACATGGCAAGCATGAACTGATTTGCCTGAATCGGTAAAGCCCCAAATTGAAAAAAAGTGGTTCGGCCATGACACGCCGGGCTGGCTCCTCCATTCGTGAGCGATATCGATCACGCTCTCCGGATCTGGTTAGGAGTGAATGATGACGAGCACGGACCGGCAGCAACACCCGTTTGTCCAGACCTTTACGGACGTCTGGGCACGGCCAACACTGGACAGCTTGATGGCACCTTTACGCGATGACGTGACTCTGATCCAGCCCCTATCGAAGCCACTCTATGGGAAACAGGCAGCACGCAAAGCGTTTCGCCAGATCCTGACCCGGTTCCCGGGACTGAAGGGGGAAATTCATGGCGGCGAGGGATCGGGCGACACTGTGTTCATCGATTGGACCATGGTCGTACCCATCGGCCGGAAAAAACATCATCTGCCCGTGATCGACAAAGTGACTCTGGAAGATGGTCTCGTGAAAGAGAGGATCGCCTACTTTGATCCTTCCCCCTTGTTTGGCCCGATTGCCCGAAGTCCGCTGACTCTTGCGCGGCATGTCGCCGCCGCATTCAAGTAAAGACTGATATCCGACACCCGAGCACAAAAAAGCCCGGCTTGATTGCCGGGCTTTCTTTATCAATTTGAGCTTTGCTTAGAGCGGGTGCACTCGAACCGGGAGGTCCGTGATGCCATGCACGAAAACGGATTTCGCACGGGACTCTTTGCCCACAACTTCTACCTTGTCGAAGCGTTTGAGGATTTCTTCCCAGAGAATCCGGATCTGCATCTCTGCCAGACGGTTGCCCATGCAGCGGTGAATACCGAACCCGAAGGACAGGTGCTTACGTGCATTTGGACGGTCGATCAGGAACTCATTCGCCCGATCAATCTCTGTTTCATCACGGTTGCCCGAGATGTACCACATGGCAAGCTTGTCGCCCTTCTTGATCTGCTTGCCACCAAGCTCCGTATCTTCCAGTGCGGTACGACGCATATAGGCAAGCGGTGTCTGCCAGCGAATGATTTCGGACACCATATTCGGGATCAACGATGGGTCCGCTTTCAACTTAGCGTATTCTTCGGGGAACTGGTTGAGCGCCAAGACACCGCCTGACATGGAGTTCCGGGTCGTGTCATTGCCGCCAACGATCAACAGCATCAGATTGCCCAACAGTTCGAACGGCTGCTGCTTCGACATCTGAGGGTCGTGCGCCATTAGAGAAATAAAGTCAGGTTTTGGCGGCTGCGCTGCACGTTCTGCGAGCAGCTTTGAAAATGTTTCCAGACAGACAAGAAGCTCTGCGCGCCGTTCGTCTTCGTCGAGGCCTGTATCGCCGCCATCGGGGCCTGCCGTCGTCACGTCGGACCAGAATGTCAGCTTACGACGCTCTTCAAACGGAAAGTCGAAAAGCGTTGCAAGCATCTGCGTGGTGATTTCGATAGAAACCTTATCGACCCAGTTGAAGGTCTCGCCGACTGGCAAACTATCTAGAACCTTGCCGACTCGTTCGCGAATGAGGTCTTCCAGTTCTGCCAGGGCCGGCGGCGCCACTGCAGGTGAAACCACCTTACGCTGGACGTCATGCTTCGGCTGATCCATCGCAATGAACATCTCTGGTGCAAAATCTTCTTCCAGTTCCGGCAGAACGATGGTCGGCTCTGAAGAAAAGATCTGGTGATGGGTGTCGACATGCATGATGTCCTGGTACCGCGTGACCGACCAATAATCGCCGAACTCTTCGGAGTGTGCCTTGTGCACCGGGTCTTCTTTCCGAAGCCGCTCGAACAGCGCCCAGTGCTGCTGGTTAGAGAAATATTCCGGCTGCGCGATATCCAGTTGCTCAATCGGAATCGAGTAGGGATCAAACGCCTGTTGATCTTCTTTCACGGCAGCCTGGGACATGTTTCCTCCAAATAGAAATCGCTTGTTTTCCAACACACTAAGTCAATGGTGACGCATGCGTCAACTTTACATATGGGCCTTATTTCCGCAGGGTCAAGGAAAGGTAAACTAGCAGACGGACCTTAACAGCTGCTGACACCAAAAAGGCCCGGAAATCCGGGCCTTTTCGCTAGATCAATACTCAACGGTCAAATTCTCAGAGCGGATGAACAACCACTGGAAGATCGGTGATGCCCATCACGAAGCTTGAATGGAGACGGGTTGGCTCACCGACCACTTCTACCCGGTCAAAGCGCTTCAGAATCTCTTCCCAAAGGATCCGCACCTGCATCTCACCCACACGGTTGCCCATGCAGCGGTGAATGCCAAATCCGAAAGACAGATGCTGGCGGGCTTTAGGACGGTCGATCAGGAATTCGTTTGGACGGTCGATCACGCTGTCATCGCGGTTGCCGGAGACATACCACATGGCGACCTTGTCGCCTTTTTTGATGGTCTTACCCTGGAACTCAATATCCTCCAGCGCGGTACGGCGCATGTAGGCGAGCGGCGTTTGCCAGCGAATGATTTCGGACACCATGTTCGGGATGATGGACGGATCCGCTTTCAGTTTTGCAAACTGCTCAGGGTGTTCATGCAGTGCAAGCACGCCACCGGACATGGAGTTCCGGGTCGTGTCATTCCCGCCAACGATCAGAAGGATCAGGTTCCCGAGAAGGTTCATCGGGTCCATATCTTTCATCTCAGGACTGTGAGCCATTAATGAAATGAAATCATTGGTCGGCGGCAGTTCGGCCCGCTCCGCGTAGAGCCGACCAAATGTTTCCAGACATTCCAGAAGATGTTCACGGCGCTCATCGTCCGTGAGCCCATATTCCTCAAGGGTTACGGGGTCTGCCGTCGTAATATCGGACCAGAATGTGAGCTTCTTGCGATCCTCAAAAGGAAAGTCAAAGAGCGTCGCCAGCATCTGTGTGGTGATCTCAATGGAGACCTTTTCTACCCAGTTGAACGTTTCACCGACAGGGAGACTGTCGAGCACTTTGCCCACACGCTCGCGAATAAGCGGCTCTAGCTCCGCAAGAGCAGGTGGTGCAACCGCAGGTGTCACAGCTTTACGCTGAACATCATGCTTTGGCTGGTCCATCGCGATGAATGTTTCGGGCTGGAAATTTGTTTCCTCTGAGCGAAGTTCATTCTCCAGCGTGGTCAGAAAGATCGAGGGTTCCGACGAAAACTGCTTGTGGTTCGTATCGACGGCCACAATATCTTCGTAACGGGTGATCGACCAGAACCGGCCAATGACGTCACTGTCGCAGAAGTGGACCGGATCCTCTTTGCGCAGGCGATCAAACAAAGCCCAGTGTTGTTGATTCTGGAAATAGGTACCGTTCGCCATATCCAGCTTGTCGAGCGGAATGGCGTAGGGATCAAAATCTGTGGCTTCCTGATCAAGCACGGCCGATTGCGACATGTTTCCTCCAATGACCAGACCCCACAGAAGGTGGGGCCAAAATGACGGTAGCGTCAACTTTCCATATTGGAACTCTTTCCGCAAGGTCAATCGCTGAAACAGAGAAAAACCGCCGCTCATGGGGGATGAGCGGCGGTTGGCGCCTCATTAGAAAGGCGCAGGACCGGACCTTTACACTGTCCGGCTGGGGATTCTGGGGCGCTATTTTGCGTGCAATCTAACCGGCAGGTCTGAGTAGCCCATGACGAAGTTCGACGTCACACGGACCGGTTCACCAACCAGCTCGACATTGCTGAAGCGTTTCAAGATCTCTTCCCAGAGGATCCGGATCTGCATTTCAGCCAGACGGTTCCCCATGCATCGGTGAATGCCAAAACCGAAGGAAACGTGATGACGCGCTTTCGGGCGATCAATGATGAACTCATCTGGGCGGTCGATCACTTCATCATCCCGGTTGCCTGAGATGTACCACATCACGACCTTGTCGCCCTTCTTGATGGTCTTGCCACCAAGCTCCACATCTTCGGTCGCATTGCGGCGCATGTGAGCGAGAGGCGTCTGCCAGCGAATGATCTCTGATACCATATTCGGGATCAAAGAGGGGTCAGCACGCAGCTTGTCATACTCCGCCGGGTTCTGGTTCAGCGCCACGACCCCACCTGACATGGAATTCCGTGTCGTGTCATTGCCTCCGACAATCAGCAGCATCAGGTTTCCGAGATACTCCATCGGATCCATATCCTGCATGTCCGGATGATGCGCCATCAGAGAGATGAAATCATTCTTCCGCGGCTGAGCTTTGCGCTCCTGCCAGAGGGCATTGAATTCCTCCAGACACTTGGTGAGTTCCTGTAGACGAAACTCTTCTGTAATGGAGTCGTCCCCCACCTGAGGTCCGGATGCAGAAATATCAGACCAATAAGTAAGCTTCCGGCGCTCTTCGAACGGGAAATCAAACAAGGTCGCCAACATCTGCGTCGTCAGCTCAATCGACACAAGGTCAACCCAATTGAACGTTTCGCCGATCGGCAGACTGTCCAATACAGCACCGACGCGTTTGCGGATGAGCGGCTCCACTTCTGAGAGCTGAACCGGTGATACCGCAGGGGTGACGACCTTCCGCTGCACATCATGCTTCGGCTGATCCATCGCGATAAACATGGGCGGCTGAAAGTCTTCAGCATCCCCGATCACGATCTGTGGTTCGGAGGAGAATTGATGATGATGCGTATCCACATGCACGATGTCGTTGAACTTCGTAATGGACCAATAGGGACCGAACTCTTCTGACTCACAGAAATGGACCGGGTCTTCCTTGCGTAACCGCTCAAAGTAGGCCCAATGGGCCTGCGCCGGATACAACGCCGCCTTCCCCATATCAATCTCATCAAGGGGGATGGAATAGGGATCAGGAATGTGACTCTCTTCTGGTTTTACGGCAGCTTGGCTCATAACGGTCTCCTCCAGAGCAAACGTTAGTGCTGAGATTCAGGTAGACGGACCACAATTCCGTCCAAGTCGGCTGAAGCTTTGATCTGACATGCAAGGCGGCTGTTTGCTTCAATGCCTTCAGCAAACTCCAGCATGCTTGTTTCCATGTCGTCTTTCTCGCCTGTCTTTGCGAGCCAGGCCTCATCGACAAATACATGGCAAGTCGCGCAGGCACACGCACCGCCACAGTCCCCGTCTATGCCGGGGATCATTTTCTCTATCGCAATTTCCATGAGGGAATGCCCTTCAGTCGCCTCGACTTCGTGGCTCGTTCCATCGTGCTCGATATAAGTTACCTGGACCAACTGTCCCTCCCAAAACCATCGGCGCGCATGGCGGCACATCGCACCACCATCGATCATTTTTGCGTAGTAGTAATACGCATAAATGATTTTAGGACGAATCTGACGCTGTCGTCAACAAGCGACGAGAGCGAACCGCGCAAGGCGGGGGAAAACGGCGATTTGAGGCTGACGGGGTGAAATTCCTCACCCATACTTCTTATGACAGGCAGGATCGCAGGTCGTCCTGGCTGAGCACGGGGAGGAATCGAATGAAACGATTGAGTGTCCAGGACGCGGCCTTTTTGCAAGCCGAGAGCATTGAGTGTCCGATGCACATTGCCAGTGTGCAGATCTTCGATCTTCCGAAGAGATATGCCGAGCGGCGCGACTTCGTACCGAAACTCATGAAACGCTTCGGCGATCTCAGCGCCTCCGCACCCTTCAATCAGAAACTACACTCAGATTGGAGCAAGCTCGACGTCTGGCCCAGCTGGGTAGAAGACGAAAAAATCGACCTAGACTATCACATCCGCTTTGTCGCACTGCCGGCACCTGGCAATAAGGATCAGTTGATGCGGCTGGTCGAACGACTCCACGAGCCAGTACTTGATCGGAACCGTCCGCTCTGGGAGATCTATTTCATCGATGGGTTGGAAGGCAATCGCATTGCCGTTTATTTCAAGACTCACCATGCACTGATCGACGGCGTCGCAGGGATGGCCCTCGTTCAAAGCGCTCTGTCGCCTGAGAAAAAGGCATCTGGTCCGCTGCACCCGGTCTGGCAGATTCCAAAGAAGAAACGACCGGCTCCGGATAAGGAGTCCTTCGTCGCGGCCCTGCGCCACACGATGGAAGATGCATTCGAACAGGTGAGCTCACTCAGGCAGATCACAGGGAACTTCCTGCGTGGTGAGCTCGATAAACTCTCTCACGGAAACATGCCGTCACTCGGAAGGTCGCAGGCGCCAAAGACGCCCTTTAATGTGGCGATCACCCGCCACCGCCATCTGGACGTATTCTCTCTCCCACTCTCGCGAACAAAAGAAATCGCAAAAGACTTCGATGCGACCGTCAACGATGTAGTTATCGCGATAAGCGGCGCCGCAATCCGACGATATCTTCAAGAAACCGAACAGCTTCCAGAAAAGCCCGTGCTGGCTGGGGTTCCGGTATCTGTGCGACCGGCAGGCGCTGAGCAGGAGGGAAATAATGTCTCCATCTTCGCCGCAACCACAGGCACCGATATCGCAGACCCGGTCGAGCGTCTGAGAGCTGTGTCGGCCTGGGCGGCCACGCAAAAGAAAAAAATCAGCGGCCTGACCTCAACCGCCGCACAGAACTACGCGACGATATTTGGCCTTTCAGCGCTCATCCCCCAACTGGTCGGCGCCGGCGACTTTTCAATGCCGCCAACCAATGTCGTGATCTCAAATGTTCCAGGCTGGCGGCACCCGCTCTACTTGGGCGACGCGAAACTTTCAGCCATCTTCCCCGTTTCCGTATTGATCGATTATCAGGCCTTCAACATCACAGTTCTGTCGCGTGAAGACAGTCTCGACTTTGGACTGATAGCTGCGCATGAATCCATCGAGGATCTGTCCAAAATCTCCACCTATATGCAGGAAGCCTTTGCAGAGCTTGACGACGCTTCCACCGCGCTTTTGGAAGCAGAAGTTGCGCGCGTGAGCGCCAAGGTGAAAGCACGTAAAAAGAAAAAGCCATCAAAAAGAGCAGCGACGACAACCCGCAAGAAACCAGCGACGGCTAAGAAAAAGGCCGCCAAAGCACCCGCTAAAGCGAAGCGCAAAAGTGCGACCTAACGCTTCCTATCGTCGCCTGATGGCAACACGCGGAACGTCGCATTCGCGCGAGCGCAAACCTTGCCATCTGCAGTCACGAACGCCTGCGCAAAGTCGAGCGTGCGCCCGGTTTTAGTGAAGGGTGAATTGATCTCAATCCACTGACCCAATTGCGCCGTTCCCAGAAAGTCGACATTGAGATTGACCGTCACTAAGCCGCCGACCGCGTCATGCTGCTTGGCACAAGACAAACCCATAGCGTTGTCTGCCAGCGCACTCAGCAACCCGCCATGCACAAAGCCCCTCGAATTTGTATGTTGCTCGCTCGCGACAAATCCCAACACGACCGCCTCGTCGGTTGCTTTGGAATAGAGAGGCTCCCACGGATCCGTCAGGGGACTCTTGCGAAAGTGCGGCTCAAAGCCGTGGGGGATTTCCGGCATATTTCTCTATCTCATCGTGAGCGCGGAATAAGGCACAGCAGAATGCGCATCGACAAGTGAACAAAAATCACGCGAGATGATCTCACCTCACCCATACTTGTGTATATGCACTATATGGCGTAAAAGAACTTATGGCTCTTGTAATTCCACCTGGCATGACGGACCAGTGCATGGTGCTGAAAACGCGCCGCGCCGCACGGGCGGTTACGCGTCGCTATAACGAACTGCTGAAGCCACTCGGGATCCAGTCAACACAAGCCTCCTTGCTCTCAATCATTTACGGCGGTGGCTTCGACTCGATTTCCGACCTTGCGGAGAAAATGGCCATCGAACGGAGCGCCCTCACCCGCAACCTCAAGGTCTTGCGCGACCAGGGCTACATCACCTCTGACGCCGAAGGACGTGGTCGGGCGCAAAAAGTGAAGCTCACACGAGCCGGACAAAAGTCGGTCGAGAAAGTCGCGCCTCTCTGGATCAAAGCTCAGGATGAGTTGCGTGCTGAATTGGGGGAACTTGAATGGAAAAAAATCCAAACAGCTCTTTCGACCCTCGCCGACGTCGCCTGAATTTTCAACAAGTAGTGTATATACATAATTGGAGTGAGCTATGAGTAAACAGATCGTCATTACCGGCATGGGCCTCGTAACACCCCTTGGTGTTGGCGTGGACCAAGTGTGGCAACGCTTGATCACCGGTCAGTCCGGCATACGTACGAATACCCGCTTCGATGTAGGCTCCCTACCCGCTCATATGGCTGGCTTGGTGCCGGATTGTGCCGATGACGCCGCAGGTCTTGATGTCGACGCAGTGATTTCTGCAAAGGAGCGGCGCAAAGTCGACCTCTTTACAATCTATGCGCTCGCTGCTGCAGAAGAAGCATTGACGCAGGCAAATTGGAGGCCCGAGAGCGAAGCCGAACGAGAGCGTACGGCTACAATTGTCGGAACGGGGATTGGCGGCCTTCCAATCATCACAAGCGCAAAGGAAACCATGGATGCACGGGGCTACCGTCGGCTCTCTCCCTTTGTTGTCCCCGCTTTCCTTGCAAACCTCGCTGCGGGCAATCTCTCCATCCGCTATGGATTTAAGGGACCATTGGGAACACCCGTTACTGCCTGCGCTGCGGGGCTTCAAGCGATCGGCGACGCAATGCGGCTGATCTTGACCGGCGAAGCAGATGTGGCGCTCGCCGGTGGGACAGAAGCCTGCGTCGATCCTTTGGGACTTGGGGGATTTGCCGCCGCCCGCGCGCTTTCAACCCGCAACGATGCACCGTCAGAAGCCTCCCGCCCGTTTGACAAAGATCGCGACGGCTTCGTGATGGGCGAAGGAGCCGGCCTTGTCGTATTGGAAACTCTGGAACATGCGGAAGCTCGCGGCGCACGCCCGCTTGTTGAACTGAGCGGCTACGGAACCAGTGCCGATGCCTATCATCTCACCGCCGGCCCAGAAGATGGCGCAGGTGCCGCCCGCTCTATGCGCTCCTGCCTTGCGATGGCAGGGAGCGACGGGTCTGATGTTGACTATGTGAACGCCCACGCGACCTCCACTCCTGTCGGCGACAGAGCCGAAGTTGCCGCATTGAGACAGATGTTTGGCAACCGCATCCATGACGTGGCGATTTCCTCGACTAAGTCCGCCATTGGTCACCTCCTTGGAGCAGCGGGCGGTGTCGAAGCTGTCTTCACAGCCATGTCGGTGCGCTCGGGCGTTGTTCCGCCGACCCTCAACCTTCATAACCCTGACCAAGGCATGGAAGACCTGAACCTCACGCCGCTGACGAGCGCAAAAAGGGATATTCAACACGCACTGTGTAATGGGTTCGGGTTCGGCGGTGTCAACGCAACGCTCTCCATGAAACAGCTGGGTTCGTAGCGCCCTCCTGCAGCTCTCTAGGTGTGGAGGGAATTCATAGCACGATGTCCCCACCTGCCCTTGGAGCTGATGGCTCAGGCCCATTGCACCCGCTGCCGTTCCCTTTCACTATGAGGGAAACACATTGGGAGGGCAGCATGAGCAGACGGATCAGCCAGCAACTCAAAGGCGCAACGCTGGCAATAGCTGGGCTTTTTTTCCTCATATCGCCCGCATCGGCAGAATTGATGATCCGGAATGTGACTATCATCGATCCGATTGCGGGGGAGATCCCCAACCAGGACATTCTGATTGGCGATGAGACCATCGCAGCTATTGGTGACCCAGGCAGCATTGCAACTTTGGTCGAAGTTGAAACAATTGACGGTACTGGGAAATTCCTGATCCCCGCTCTGTGGGATGCTCATGTGCATCTGACGTTCGACAAGGAAATCGGCAACGCGGCCCTGCCCCTGTTCATTGCCAACGGCGTCACACGTGTGCGCGACACAGGTGGGTTACTTTCCGAGGTGCTTTTGGTCAGTGAAATTGCACAGGAGAGGGGTCCTGCAGCACCGGCAATCTACTTCGCCGGCCCATTGATCGATGGCATCCCTCGTGTCTATGACGGCACCCCCGCCCGCTTCCCGAATATATCCGACGGCGCAGCGACGCCCGGCGATGCAGAGCGAATTGTGGACGAACTCGCCGCCGCAGGCGCGAGCCTTATCAAATCCTATGAGATGCTGAGCCCCGAGGTGTTTCGCGCTCTCGTGGCGCGGGCGAGCGAAAGGGGACTACCGGTGACCTCCCACATTCCCCTCAGCATGGACGCAGAAGCGGTGATCTCGGCCAGGGTAAAGGGCATGGAACACCTGCGCAATATCGGTCTTGCCTGCTCGAACAAGTCGGAAATATTGCTCGCAGAAAGGCAGTCCATGTTGCGCGCAGGCCGCAACGCAGAAGGCAGCTCCCTTCGTTCCTCCATCCACGCGGCCCAGCGACCAATCGCCTTTACATCACAGGACCCTGACCGGTGCAGTATTGTGATCGGCGCGCTCGCAGAAGCTCAGGTCTTTCAGACACCAACCCTCGCCTTGAACACGCGGGGCGCCTTGCGACAATTTCTCGAACCGCGGCAACGCGAGTCGTTTCGCCACTTGCCTGAAGGGGTGCAGAACAGATGGAATGCATTTGCGGATGGCGCCGTAGAGGCTGCCATAGATCCGGCATATACCGCTTTTGCCGACTGGTCTCTCTCGATGGTGGCACAACTCCATGACGCCGGCGTCCCCATCATGGCCGGCACAGACACACCTATTGGTCTGCTTACCCCCGGCTTTAGCCTGCATCTGGAGATGGAAATGCTCGTCAAAGCAGGAATGTCGCCGCAAGAAGCACTCGCGAGCGCGACCGTCCGACCGGCTGAGTTTTTTGGCCTGGAAGATCAAATGGGGACAGTCGAAGTCGGCAAAAGCAGCGAGTTGGTGTTGCTCGGCGCAAGCCCCCTAGTGGACATAGCAAACACACGAACCATCGATACCGTCATCACTCGCGGAACGGTCCTAAACCGGCAAGCGCTCGATACCCTGCTCGAGGAAGCGGCAGAGCAAGGATCTTAAGCTGAGTTAAGGTCTTCAAAAAAACGCCGCGACGCATTGTCAGCAGGGAACAACATCTCCAACCGCAATTCTTCGACCGACACATCCCGCGCATCCACCAACAGCGTAATGGCAGAATAGACGCTGACAATTTGCTGTCGTGCCTTGAACCTGATGCAGAGCGCAGGGGTTTCTACGTGTGGGGCTCCTTCAACCGACACAGGCGCCAACGCCATAACTCGATCTGCGATTTCCTGGATCTTCGGGTTGGGAAACCTGGCCGCAGCGACCGTCCATCGGCGCGCCATAACGGGACCGACGTCGTTCCAGTTTTCAATCCTCTTTGGTCCAATCTCACCATAAAAAAGCTCCGTTGCTTCAAGAGGATCTCGGTCTTTGGCTCCAGGCATGAGCAACTCATGCGCCTGGTTCGCAAGGTGAATTTTGCCACAGGCATCAACGAGGCACCCCGGAAACGGATTATGCGCTTCAAGCAGCCGATCCAAAGGTGCGAGAAAGTCCTGCATCTCTGTCTCGTCGATTGACGTTTCCGGAAATGGGGGCTCCAACCCAGCCGCCAGGAACAAGTCATTCTGGGACCGGAGCGGCAAATCAAGGGCTGCCGCCAGCCGCGCGACGAGGTCTCCTCCTGGGCGGGACCTGCCTGTTTCCACAAAAGACACATGGCGCGCGGTCGTCCCCGCCGCCGTCGCAAGCGCCAACTGGCTCAAGCCTTTTTCGGTACGCCATCTTTTCAGGAGACGCCCAAAAGGCGGGCCGCCCCTTATGTGACCGCTATCCATCCCCAGACTATCGAAGGCCCCGCGCACAATTTCAACTCCCGGTTCGGGAATTGAGGCACCCCCGCTCAGGAACGTAGCTTGCGAAAAACGGGAGAAACCAGCATGACCGAACCCAAAACAACAACAACCAAAACCGCACCGCTGCTTGCGCCTGCACCATCTGAAATGAGGCAATTCGCCTTCATGGTCGGCATATGGGATGTGCATCTCATCAGCTACAAACCGGATGGCGGGATAGACTTTGAATGCGATGGCGTCTGGCGGGCAGAATATAAGAACGACGGCCGAATGCTTCTGGACGAATTCACAAGGCTTTCAGAAGACAAACAAGAAGTTTCTTATTCAGCCACGTTGCGCACGTACTGCCCTGAGACAAATCAGTGGGAGATGGCCTTCCTCTTTTCGCAACAAAGACAGACTGTTCAATCCTTCGATGGCGCGTTCATCGACGGAGAAGGCCACTTCAAAGCCATCGCCGAGATCGCACCGGGCAAAACGGCTGTCGCGAAAGTGCTCTTTACAGATATTGAGCAGAACAGCTTCCAATGGAAAATGGAGACCAGCTTAGATGAGGGCGGGTCCTGGGGGCTCAGCCAAACCATGAATGCACGGCGAATATTGTAGTTCCGGCCTCAATAGGGTGTGCCGTCCTTATGGGCGGCATACCAGGACCCGTCTTCGGCAACCGCCCATTTAAAGTCATCGTGAGGATAGTGAACCTCATCGCCAGGCACACGTGAGCCGACCACCAGAAAGCGTGCCTCGGCATCCGAATTGTTGATGAGATGATGCGCATTCTCAGACCCGGCTGCAAAACCAGCCACCATGCCCGCTGTCATTGCCATCTCACCTTCATCTGTGATCAAGGTCAGCTCGCCCTCAAGCACCATGACAAACTCATCTGATTTTGTGTGCCAGTGCCGAATTGATGATCGGGACCCGGGCGGCAGCGTCTCCATACCCACACCAAATTGGGTGAGACCAAACAGATCGCCGAGGTTCCTGCTTTCATACGGGCCGCCCAGTTCATGGGGGCCAAGTGTATCGTGCTCCTCCACAGGTGGCAGCGGTGCGCCGCCCTTTACCGCTTCAGCTTCCATCGCTTGAATTGCAGGCTTCATTGCACGTCCCACCCTCTCAGCTTCAACTCCCGCTTCACAACGATCATGGTTCAGCGCAGACTGGCAGTCAAAGCCAGGGGGGACTTATGACAAAACTGATCACCGAGCCAGCACGCGAGACGCCCGTGGCGCACGAAACGGACGTTCTCGTTGTGGGATCCGGTCCCGGTGGTCTTGCTGCCGCCATTGCCGCGGCAAGAAGCGGTGTCCGCGTTGCTCTCCTAGAGCGGTTTGGGTGTTTCGGCGGTAACATTACCGTGGTGGGCGTCGAAGGCTTTGCCTGGTACCGCCATGAAGAAACCGTCGAAGCGGGCGGGATCGGCCGCGAGTTTGAAGAACGGGCCAAGGAGATGGGCGCCGCCGTCCCGGAGAGCCAATCATTAAGCTACGAATTGGATTCGGAAGGCTTCAAACTTGTCGCTGATCGGCTCGTGGAAGAAGCAGGCATTCACCCCATGCTGCACCGGCAATTTGTGGCGCCCGTCATGAACGGAAACGCCATTGAAGGCGTGATCGTCGAGTCCAAAGCCGGTCGCGAAGCCATCCTCGCCAAACGGGTGATTGATGCAACCGGAGACGCCGACGTCGCTCACCGCGCTGGGGCACCGACAATCAAAACACCACTTGAGGAGATGCAGGCAGCGTCGGTCATGTTTCACCTGGCAGGTGTCGACAAGCAAGCTTTCCTGAAAGGCGTACGCGACGACCCGCAAACCTATAAGGATTGGGAAAACAGCACCTGGCATATGGAGACAGACGGCAAGGAAGACGAGATGTTCTCACCCTTCCTGGGAAAACCGTTCGATCAGGCCATCAAGGATGGGGTCATTCCGGCAGAACTCAAAACCATCGGCGGCACCTGGGGCGCCGTCCACGACAGCGGCGAGCTCACCTATATGAACCTGATCCACCTGAATGAGTGTGACGGCACCGACCCCGATAGTCTGACGAAATTTGAAATGGAAGGTCGCAGACAAACGCAAACGGCAATAGACGTTTTGCGGCAATACACGCCGGGCTGCGAGCAGGCGCGGCTGCGTAATTTCGGCATGAGCATCGGCATTCGCGACACCCGCAAAATCGACGCTGTCTACAACATGACCGAGGAAGACGTTCGCTATGAAGGCCGCTTTGAGGACTCTATCGGCATCTATCCCGAATTCATTGATGGCTATGGCGTCCTGATCCTGCCGACCACAGGTCGCTATATGCATATCCCCTACCGATCCTTGCTGCCTCAGAAAATTGAGAATCTTCTTGTCGCAGGCCGCGCAATAGGAGGAGACAAGATTTCACACGCCGCCACCCGAAATATGTCCTGTTGCGCGGTCACCGGACAGGGTGCAGGCATCGCTGCCGCCATTTCGGTTAAGCAGGATGTGGCCTTGGTCGATGTAAATGTGAGCGCGGTGCAACAGGAGTTGAACCGCCACGGTGTGAGGGTTCATTAGCGGCGGCGTTTTGGACACACGTCAGGGACGGCCCCCAACATGGCGTTGCAGCGACCGAAGGAACTCATGCACCCCAGCTCCCGCCTCTTCAATTGCCTGATCTGGTGACTGGTTCACGACCATCTCATCGACCTGCTCGGCCCACGAACGTCTTTGCGCTTCGTCCTCCTTAGGAAGGGAGAGTGTGGAGGCAGCCTCAAGCAGCATCAACAACTCATGGAGGCGTCGCACCTGCCGAAAGCACGACGCCATGGGCCGAATAAGGGAGGGATCATCCTGCCAGGACCGCCCGCCGAACATCTCCTGTGTTACCCGTTGCCCGGCGCCATAACACTCAAAGACCGCGCAGCCACGGAAACCCATATCCTCCAGCTTGTCATGCACCTTGCACTGACCGCAGTCATCAAGATTGGGACAGGCAGTATTCGCGGACTTGGCAATGGCGAAATCATCCGACACGTCAAATTCAAAGGTGACACAGCAAAGAGCAGCACAGTTTGCGCAGTCGGATTGAAGGGAATGAGAGGACGCGGTCATGGGAGAAAGATCGTATGGACTGAGGCGCTTGTCCAGCTAGGCACCTTAGGCCGCTGCATTCTGCGTCGCGAGCGCCAACCCGTCGACAATTGAGGTGAACATGTCCCCTTGCTGCACGCGCACATTGGGGAGGCACCCCTGAATTGCATCGGTGACGATGGTCATGGAGCTCGACCCACCGACACTCACGACGGCTTCGACGCGCTCCGGTGCTATTGCGCCAGCGTCGAGCGTTTCCTGAATGGCTTCCGCGATTTGAACGCCATAGCGCGATAGACTCTCAGCAAAAGCGGTGACCGTCAGCTCGGTTGTGAGGCCCGGCTCCACAAGACTGAGATCGACGAAGGAGTGATTACTGCCTTGGTTATGTTCGATCTTGGTCTTCTCAGCTTCAAAGGCGAGATCATGACCAAGGCGCTTCTCTAGCACTGTTACGAGGCGACTGAGCACAGATCGATCAACGGCGTCCCGCACCATGCCTCTGGCCAGCTGCATCGTCTTCTCGTCATAGAGGAAGGGGATTTTCTCCCAGGTCGCAAGCTCCGAGAAGATATGGGCAGGGGCCTGGATCGTTCCTTCCGCGAACTGGCGCTTCAGCAGAGCCCCTCGACCCAAAAGCGGCATGAAGTGATCATAGGATATCTGTCGGTCAAAATCGGTCCCGCCGACACGCACGCCATTGGATGCGATCACGCGGATCCCCTCTGCCTCCGCTTCAAACAGCGTGAAGTCCGACGTGCCACCGCCAATGTCGACCACGAGACCGACGCTGCCTTTCTTGTAGTCGCGCGCGCTCTCAAGGGCTGCCGCCTCCGGCTCATACATGAAACTGACTTGGCTAAACCCCGCCTTCAGATAGCAGGCGCGCAAGTCCTTTTCCGCCTGGGTATTGCGCTCTGTGTCGACACGGTGAAAAAACACCGGACGGCCGGCAACCACATGATCAAATGTTTTGCCCGCATAACTCTCTGCCCTGTCTTTCAACTGACGCAGGAATTCGGAGATGACTTCGGAGAAGTCGGTTCGCCGCCCGAGCAAGACACGCTGCTCTTTCATCAAGGGCGTGCCGAGCACACTTTTGAGCGAGCGCATATAACGCCCTTGCGCGCCATCCAGGAGCGCCTGGTTTGCAGGGCGCCCGGACAAAACCTTCTTGTCGTAGAGATCGAAGAACAGGGACGTCGGGATCGTCTCTCGACCCTCTTCAAGCTCCACATGCACCACTTGGCCATCCGCCATGAAGGCAGCCGCCGAATTTGAGGTGCCAAAATCCACCCCGAGCCAGTTAGGGCCGTTTCCGATCTTGTCTGTCATGAGTTGCACCCAAAAACGCGTAACCTTGGCGCGTTTTGTGGTCCGATATGATCGGACAACGCCCAGGTCACGGGTCCCTCCCAAAATGTCATCTGATGTTCGCTAAGTCAGGGCGCGGAGATATATAGGCACTGGCCGAGTGCGACAAGGCCTTTTTTAATCTGACCCACATCTCATCGCACATACAAAAACGCCGCCTGAGCGGCGAGGCTCAAGCGGCGTTTTGTGTAAGTCGGTAAAGAAGGGATCTAAGACAATCTCTGTCGTTCGTTCTTGCATTTAGCAGACCTGGCAGCGACCTACTCTCCCACGCCTTAAGACGCAGTACCATCGGCGCTGAGGGTTTTCACGGCCGAGTTCGAGATGGGATCGGGTGCAGGCCCCTCGCAATAACCACCAGGTCGGCAAAAGGCAAAAACGCTCAGTCAAAACTGAGGAACGACAATCTGTTTCTGATCTGAACCACACTCACTACCGTCATCCAATCGGATGAGCATTGGTAAATGAGAGCAATCAAGCCAATCGAGCGATTAGTACCAGTAAGCTCAATACATTGCTGCACTTACACACCTGGCCTATCAACGTGGTCGTCTTCCACGGCTCTCAAGGGAGAACTGGTTTCGAGGTTGGTTTCCCGCTTAGATGCTTTCAGCGGTTATCCAGTCCGTACATAGCTACCCAGCTGTGCCGTTGGCACGACAACTGGTCCACCAGAGGTACGTCCACCCCGGTCCTCTCGTACTAGGGGCAGATCCTCTCAATTCTCCTACACCCACGGCAGATAGGGACCGAACTGTCTCACGACGTTCTAAACCCAGCTCACGTACCGCTTTAATTGGCGAACAGCCAAACCCTTGGGACCTGCTCCAGCCCCAGGATGCGATGAGCCGACATCGAGGTGCCAAACAATGCCGTCGATATGGACTCTTGGGCATCATCAGCCTGTTATCCCCGGCGTACCTTTTATCCGTTGAGCGATGGCCCTTCCATGCGGGACCACCGGATCACTATGACCGTCTTTCGACTCTGCTCGACCTGTCAGTCTCGCAGTCAGGCAGGCTTATGCCATTGCACTCAACAGCTGATTTCCGACCAGCTTGAGCCTACCATCGCGCGCCTCCGTTACTCTTTGGGAGGCGACCGCCCCAGTCAAACTACCCACCACACAGGGTCCCGGACCCGGATAACGGGCCGCGGTTAGATGCCAATGAAGATAAGGGTGGTATTTCAAGGATGGCTCCACCTGAGCTGGCGCCCAAGCTTCAAAGCCTACCACCTATCCTACACATGCCGTCACTAACACCACTGTGAAGCTGTAGTAAAGGTGCACGGGGTCTTTCCGTCTGACCGCAGGAACCCCGCATCTTCACGGGGAATTCAATTTCGCTGAGTCGATGTTGGAGACAGCGGGGAAGTCGTTACGCCATTCGTGCAGGTCGGAACTTACCCGACAAGGAATTTCGCTACCTTAGGACCGTTATAGTTACGGCCGCCGTTTACTGGGGCTTCATTTCGGAGCTTGCACCCCTCCATTTAACCTTCCAGCACCGGGCAGGCGTCAGACCCTATACGTCGCCTTGCGGCTTCGCAGAGCCCTGTGTTTTTAGTAAACAGTCGCCACCCCCTGGTCTGTGCCACCCCCATCTAGTTGCCTAAATGGAGGTCTCCCTTCTCGCGAACTTACGGGAGCATTTTGCCGAGTTCCTTCAACATCGTTCTCTCAAGCGCCTTGGTATACTCTACCAGACCACCTGTGTCGGTTTGGGGTACGGTCTATAATGGAGGAGCTATTTCCTGGAACCCCTTCGCGGCCCGCCCAATCCAATAAGGACGGACAACACACGGGATTCGTCACTACCTCCAGGTGCAGGAATATTAACCTGCTTCCCATCGACTACGGCTTTCGCCCTCGCCTTAGGGGCCGACTAACCCT